>NZ_JANQAH010000011.1 GCF_024707125.1 Devosia sp. | reverse complement strand
ACGCCAAAGGTAACGAACTGTGTTCTCGATCTTGCTATGGCCAAGAAGTATCTGGATGGCCCGAAGGTTGCCTGTGGCTTTGTAAATGAGCGACGCCTTTGTACGGCGCAGCGAATGGGTGCCATATTCCTCAGGTGTCAGCCCGATTGCAGTGACCCACTCGTCCACCAGCCTGGCGTATTGACGGGTGCTCAGATGACCATCGTGCACTACACGGCTTGGAAAGGCGTAGTCATCGACCGTCCCTCCGCGTCGCTCAAGCCAAGCAAGCAGGCTGGCCCTTGTGTCAGCGGCGATCTCGAATTGGACGGGTCTGCCTGTCTTCTGCTGGATTACCATCGACCGAGTTCGAATGGCAGGTCCCGCCACGAGCGTGCCGATCTTGATCTTCACCAGATCGCAGCCTCGAAGCTTGCTGTCGATAGCCAAGTCAAAAAGTGCTCGGTCCCTCATCCTTCCCTCTCGGTCAAGGAAGAAGCGAATTGACCAGATTTGTCTGACCTTCAACGCACGTTTGGCGCCAACCTGCCTACCGGCATTCCAAGCAGGTCTTCCTGCAGCAGCAGGGTCGTACTGTGAGATACCCATCACATTTCTCCTCTGGCCGAAGCGGCCATGAAGAGAACGAATATGGCGGCTTATCAGCGGCAGATCCCGACCCCAAACTAGTCGCTGACTGGTCTGACAAACCGCCCTGGAAGCAGCCGTAAAATACCATGGTGGGATGCTCTAAGGTGCCATTAGCTTTCGTTTTCTAACGAGGTCACGATCTGCTATTGTTCCTTTCTTCGGTGCCGTCCTTCCGTGGAGCCGACGCGCCTAAGAGCCGACCGAACGGACCAATGCGGCACCGGGGTCAGGCGTCCGCCAGGGGAATGCGGGAACCTCGCAACCTCTGCTGACTTGCGCTGTTAGCGAGTTTGATTGGGAGGTTTGTTAGGTATGACTTGGCTTATGATCATCGGGGGGTTGGCCCTACTTCTGGTTGGCGGCGAGCTTCTGGTGCGAGGCGCCGTGCGGGTCGCGAGCCAGTTAGGGGTATCCCCGTTGATCATAGGGCTGACGCTGGTCGGCTTCGGCACCTCGACGCCCGAACTGGTCACCTCGGTGCAGGCGGCGGTAAACGGTTCTCCTGGGATCGCCTTCGGCAATATTGTGGGCTCCAGCATCGCCAACCTGCTGCTGATCCTGGGTGCATCGGCTATGCTCACCCCGATTGTGGTGCAATCGTCAGCGCTGCGCCGAGACGCCGTGCTGATGGTGGCGGTGGCCATTGTATTCGCACTTCTTTCGCCGCTGTTTCCACTGGGGCGACTGGTTGGCCTCATGTTCGTGGCCGCTTTGGGAGCATACATCTACATCGCAATTCGTCAGGAAGCGGCAGCAACACCCGCTCATGGTGCCGTCTATGACAAGAGCCTCGCAGCCCAGAATGCAGATACTGCACTTGTTCCGCAGAAATCTCCCGGCAGCTCTGTCCTTCTACCGCTTGCAACGTCACTGACAGGTTTGGCGATAGTCGTCCTTGGGGGATACTTTCTCGTCAATGGCGCTGTGGACCTTGCTCGGTCGGCAGGCATTTCCGAGACCGTGATTGGCCTCACCATAGTGGCAGTAGGCACGTCGATGCCAGAATTGGTGACGTCCCTTGTCGCCGCCGTCCGGCGCGAGGCTGATGTCGCGTTTGGCAACATCATCGGGTCCAACATCTACAATATTTTGGGTATCGGCGGTGTGACGGCAATAATTGCGCCATCTCAGGTGCCGGAGCAGATTGCCAGTTTCGATAATGTTGTGATGGTCGCGGTGTCGGCGCTGGTCTTGTTGTTCGCCTATACTGGGCGACGCCTGGCGCGTTGGGAGGGCGGCGTCCTTGTGATAGGTTATATTGGGTATGTGTGGTGGCTATGGCCTTAGGATTGCGATGAATACGGTTCGAGCGACAGTGTTTTCCTGATGCGCTTGCCTATGTGAGAGACTAACAAGTGTCGGCCCGAATCGACCCCGTTTTGGACGGTCGAGGCTTACGAGCTAAAACCTTAAAGCTGCCGTGCACAATCCTCCGATTGAGAGACGCTCAAGACAGAAGTCGGGCGAGGGTTGTCATGGTAGGAATGCCCACCAGCACATTGAATGGGAACGTGATGGCCAGCGACATGGCCAGCGGCAGGCCGATGTCAGCTTCCGGCAGTGCCAGTCGAATGGCAGCGGGCGCCGCGATATAGCTAGCGCTGCCGCAGAGGATCCCCAGCGCCGCAGCGGACCCGGTGTCCAGTCCGATAAGGGACCCGGCAACTACGCCGACTGTCCCGTTAATGACAGCTAGGACCACGGCCAGCGCCGCGATGACGGGCGTCACACTGCGGGTCCCCATGAGATGGCGCGCCGCAACCAGGCCCATCTCCAGCAGGAATAGGCAAAGCACCCCGGCAAAGGCGTGTTGGAAGACGGGCCGGATCGACTCGAACCCGCGCTCGCCCACCACCAGACCGACGGCAAAACTACCCAGCAGCAGCACCACCGCGCCATCGCGCGCAGCATGGTATAGATGGCCGCCCAGCGCTTTCGCCCCGGAACCTTCGCTTCGCCGGGCAAGCCAGATGCCGGTGATGATGGCCGGTGCTTCCATCATGGCGAGGACCGCAACCATGTAGCCGGCAACCGGCGTGCCGCCGGCCTCCAGAATGGCAACGCCGGTGACGAAGGTCACGACCGACACGGACCCATAGTGCGCCGCCACGGCGCCGGCGTTGACGGTGCTCAGCCGGGCGAGACGCCGCATCGCCCAGAAGGCAGGGATGGGGAGCAGGAAGCTGAGGCCCATTCCCGCCAGGCCTGCCACCACAAGTTCGCTCGTGAGGCCGGTCGCCGAAACCTCGACCCCGCCCTTAAGCCCGATCGATGTCATCAGGTAGATTGCCATGCCCTTGCTGACAGCCTCGGGAATATCGAGACTGCTGCGCAAAGAGGCTGCGAGCATGCCAAGGGCAAAGAATAGGATTGCAGGTGAAAGCAGGATTTCCATCGGGATCGCTAGGTTGGAAGGACGCCAACGTCCCCTAGCGGGAACCGATGATTCAAAAAAATTCATTGATCATATCAAACCGTTCTGTATGCAAGAATGATGAAGGCGCTCAACTTTCGGCACTTGTGGTATTTCAGGCAGGTCGCCCGGGAGGGCAATCTAACGCGCGCTGCCCGATTACTGGCGGTGTCGCAATCGGCTCTGTCCACGCAGATCCAGATCCTTGAGGAGAGTTTGGGGCATCCGCTGTTCGAACGGATCGGACGTCGGCTGGTTTTGACGGAAGCCGGCAAGGTGGCGCTCGACCACGCCGATGCCATTTTCGATATGGGTGAGGATCTGCTGACCACGCTGCGTGTCGGTTCCGGACGCCGGCAGGTTCTGCGTGTCGGGGCACTGGCCACACTGTCGCGCAACTTTCAGATCGATTTTCTGCGGCCCTGCCTTGGCCGGGCAAACCTCGAAGTCGTGCTGAGCTCGGGGAGCCTCGTCGAGTTGACTGGCCAGTTGCGCCGCCTCGAGCTCGATGTCGTTCTGTGCAATGCCGCACCCGGTGCCGGCCATGCCGACGATCTGGTGGCGCACCGGCTGGCGCGTCAGCCGATCGGCCTGTTCGGCGCGGCAAGCCTGCAGTCGCACGGCCAGACGCCTCAGAACGCTCTGCGAACACATGGCGTTATCCTGCCGACGGGTGCAAGCATCATCCGGGTTGAATTCGATGCCCTCTGCGCACGCCTCGGCATCGTGCCCTCGGTGGTGGCGGAAGTGGACGACATGGCGATGCTCCGCTTGATGGCAAGAGAGGGCATTGGCCTGGCCCCGCTCCCGGCTATCGTGGTGCGCGACGAGCTTGAGGCGGGCACGCTGCGCGAAGTGGTGCGACTGCCAGGGATCGAAGAGGCGTTTTACGCGCTGACCTTCAACCGGCAATTCCAGAGCCCCGTCGCCGAAGAACTGATCGTCGCTGCCGCAAAGTGGTCGCTGTAAAAAAGCCGCGATACCCTCTTGTAACTCTATTGACCCACGCCAATCTTACCTGTCGTGACCGGGCCCCTCTGGCGTCGGCGGCACCTGCCGCGACGCGATGTCGGATCACCTTGGCAGGGCCCGTGGGCATCTGCGTTGGTGCCCGATTGCTGTCATGGTCCCCCAACGCACTCCCTCAACCCGCCGAGCGGCACCTTGAGAGGAGTTATTGATGACCAAAGACAAACTGATCCAGGACGACGTATTTTTGCGTGGCGCTCGCCTGCGGGCACGTCAGAAAGCCGATGAGCGCGACCTGCGTGGCGAAACCAGCCGGGCCGGCGCAGAGGATTTTTTCCAGGCGCTCGTGGCGGCGGTGGCCGTGATTGCCCATGCCGATGGACAACTGGCCCTGGCTGAAAGGCGCAAGCTGGTGGAAGCCTTTCTCGCCAGTCCAGCCATGGAAGGGTTTTCGGTCGCCGACCTGGCCGAGGAACTGGCTCACCATGCACGCGCCTATAGCTACGCTCCTGACCTTGCCGAGAAGCAGGCCCTGACAACGCTCAGCATCTCTGCACTCGGCCCGACCGAGCGCCAAACCATTCGCGATGCCTGCCACCAGGTCATCACAGCCGATGGTCTTGTTCACCCCGTGGAACTGGGCGCCCTGCACCGCGTCGAGAGCGCCCTCGGGATCGATGGGAGCGAGGCATGACGGTGACCTGCATCAAGAACTGCTTGGCGGAGCGGCGTAAATGGACATCCTGACCAGCATTTTCCTCGGCCAGCCGCTCTGGATGTGGCTCGGCTTCCTGGGCTTGGTCGCCCTGCTTCTGGCGTTCGATCTCGGCGTGCTGCACCGCGACGGCCATGAAATCGAGGTGCGCGAAAGCCTGATGCTCTCGGGCTTTTATATTGCGCTTGGGCTGGCCTTTGGTAGCTTCGTCTGGTGGCAACTGGGCGCCCAGTCGGGTCTTGAATACCTGACAGGCTTCGTCGTCGAGAAGAGCCTCGCCATGGACAATGTCTTCGTCATTGCCATGATCTTTGGCTACCTCGCCATTCCACGGCACCTGCAGCACCGCGTGCTGTTCTGGGGCATTCTGGGCGTTATCGTCCTGCGGGCGATCATGATCGGCTTCGGCGCCACCCTCGTGTCCGAGTTTGGCTGGCTGCTCTACGTGTTCGCGGCCTTCCTGATCTTTACCGGCATTCGCATGATGATGCCCGGTCATGGCGAGACCGATCTCGGCACCAATCCCGTCCTCGTCTTCATGAAGAAGCGCTTCCGCGTCACCGAGCAATTGCATGGCGACAAGTTCTTCGTGCGCCTGGCCGATCCCAGAACGGGGCGGGTGGTGCGGTTCATGACGCCGCTGTTCCTCGCGCTCGTCATGATCGAGATCGCCGACGTCATCTTTGCAGTGGACTCGGTGCCGGCGATCTTTGCCATCACCACCGATCCCTACATCGTCTACACGTCCAACATCTTCGCGATCCTGGGCCTGCGGGCGCTCTATTTCGCCCTCGCCGCCATCCTTCACCGC
Organism: Devosia sp.; assembly: GCF_024707125.1. GTDB lineage: Bacteria > Pseudomonadota > Alphaproteobacteria > Rhizobiales > Devosiaceae > Devosia. The sequence goes on along the minus strand of NZ_JANQAH010000011.1, from coordinate 1,136,077 downwards.
TTCGCCTACCTCAAGCAGGCGCTGGCGGTGTTGCTGGTGTTCATCGGGTCGAAGATTTTCGTCGCCGACTTTTTGGGATGGGAAAAATTCCCTGCCGAATGGTCGCTGGGGATCACCTTCGTCATCCTCGCCAGCGGCATTGGCTATTCGTTGTGGCGGACCGCAAGGGTCCATTAACCAAATCGGGGGAGGCATTAAGCCTCCCCCTTTCCCTAGGACGGCTCGACAGTACTCCTGGACAAAACAGGTGAAAGTCCGCTTGGTTCGATGTCTGCCCACAAGCCGCCGGTCCGCAAACCACCCCTTAATTCGCCGTAGCTCCGTTCAATCGGTAATGTCGGCTTTCCGGCAATCGCGAAACCCCGTTCAACGGCAGGAATGGGGCGCTTTGCTGATCGGCCGCTGCCGACCCCATTCCGGCCATTGGCGCGTTAGACAGAATATCCTGAAACCGGACCTTCCTCAGGCGTGCCAGGTTATGACGATCAGAAGCAACCGCCTGCGCCGCTGGACGGTGTGCAGCATGAGGTCGTGACCGCCTTGTCAGCGCGATGAAGCGGCTTGCAGATCGCAGCGCGAACCCCAAGCGTCAACACAGCCCGATTGGAGGTGATCGACAGGTTCGCCACATCGAAAACACGCATCGCTTCGCCCGGCTGGCCGATCTCGATCGTCAGGCGAGCGTCGTGATCAAGACGCACCTTCTTGCCGACCTGGGCAAGGATCGCCGCGAACTTTCCGGCGGTCATCTGCGGCTTTCCTTCAGACGGAATGTCTTCCACCTGCAGCACCGTTTCCTGCCAGGCGTCGGGATTGCCGCCGCAATCAAGGGTAACGAAAGAACCGGCCTTCACCTCGGTGACATGGTAGCCCGACTGCACCTCCCGGTCGCCGTAAATGATCGCCAGGGTCTTCTCGCTGTGGTCTGCGAGCCCCGCGAGGATGGCGCCAAGCGTGGATTCCACTTCGATATAAGGGGCAGTTGCGTGCGTGTTCATGTTGGGCTATCCACTGTTTCAACATTCATTGAGATATTGAGATGAAACTCGAAGAACCGCAAGCCCTGAACGCATTCGGCGCCCTCAGCCAGGAAACCCGGTTGAGAATGGTGCGCGTCCTGGTGCAGGCAGGACCCGAGGGCATGGCGGCAGGCGCCGTCGGCGAGGCCGTTGATGCTTCCTCGTCCAGCGCCTCGTTCCATCTTTCCCACCTGGAACGCGCTGGCCTGATCCAGTCCCGGCGCGAGAGCCGGTCAATCATCTATAGCGCCAATTTCGAGGGCCTCGCGGGTCTGGTCGAGTTCCTCATGCGCGACTGCTGCTCGGGCCATCCGGAAGTTTGCCTGCCCGCCGCAAGCGTCGCCGCTGAATGCTGCACGCCCGCCAACGCCAAGGAGACCGCCTGTGCCTGCTGATCACGTCTACAACGTCCTGTTCCTATGCACCGGGAACTCTGCCCGCTCGGTCCTGGGTGAGGCCCTGATCAATCATGTCGGCAATGGTCGTTTCCGCGGCTTTTCTGCCGGATCGACGCCCAGAGGCCAAGTGCATCCGATGACCTTGCAGACCCTTCGGAATGCAGGCATTTCCATAGACGGACTGCGGTCCAAGCCTTGGGACGAATTCGCTACCCCCGACGCCCCAAAGATGGATTTCGTCTTCACGGTCTGTGACAACGCGGCCGGCGAAGCCTGCCCTGTCTGGCCCGGCCAGCCCGTGACTGCACACTGGGGTATCGAAGATCCCGCCGCGGTCGCAGGCCCCGAATTCAAGCAGCAGGCAGCTTTCGAAGACGCGCTGACTTATCTCCGCAATCGCGTGGCCGCCTTCATGAGCCTGCCGCTCGAAAGCATCGACCGCATGGCACTGACCTCGAAGCTCCGCGGTATCGGCGCCATGGAAGGCAGCACCTCGAAGTCCGCCGGGGCCGCATGATCGACTTATCCCGCCGCCTGGTGGCCGAAACTCTCGGCACCGGGCTGCTGGTCGCGACAGTTGTGGGTTCCGGCATCATGGCCGAGACCCTCACCACCGATGTCGCGCTGGCATTACTCGCCAACACCATCGCTACCGGCGCCATTCTCGTCGTGTTGATCAGCACGCTGGGGCCAATCTCTGGTGCGCATTTCAACCCGGCTGTCACCGCGGTGTTCGCCTTGCGGCGCGAGCTGTCCTGGCGCGACGCCAGCGCTTATGTCATCGCCCAGGTCGTTGGTGGAGCCCTCGGGTCATTCGTAGCCCACGCCATGTTCGCGCAGCCCATCCTCCAGCTCTCGAGCAAGGTTCGCACCGGCGAAGCGCAATGGCTCTCCGAAGGGGTAGCAACCTTCGGTCTCGTGGCAGTGATCCTCGCGGGCATTCGGTTCGAGCGCAAATCGGTGCCGGTGCTCGTTGGCCTCTACATCACCGCGGCCTATTGGTTCACGGCGTCGACGTCCTTCGCAAACCCTGCGGTCGCGATGGCTCGTGCCTTCAGCGACACCTTCGCCGGCATTCGTCCAATCGATCTGATCGGTTTTATCCCAGCCCAACTCGTCGGTGCGTTGTTGGCAGCGGCCTTGATGTCCTGGCTGCTCGCCGGCCCCGGCGGCAGCAATCTCCCCATAAATCCAGAGGATCGCTCGTGAGCGTCACAATCTACCACAACCCCAGCTGCGGCACGTCTCGCAACACCCTGGAAATGATCCGGCAGTCCGGCGTCGAGCCGACTGTCATCGAATATCTCGTGACGCCACCAGATCGCGCCACAGTCATCAAGCTCATTGTCGATGCGGGGCTGACGGTGCGTCAGGCGCTGCGCCAGAAGGACACTCCATTTGACGCTCTGGCGCTAGGAGATCCGGACAAGTCCGACGACGAGCTGCTCGACGCGATCGGTCAGCACCCGATCTTGCTCAATCGTCCCTTCGTCGTGACGCCCCTGGGCACCAAACTCTGCCGACCATCTGAAGTGGTCCTCGATATCCTCGAAAACCCCAATATCGGCCCCTTCACCAAGGAGGATGGCGAGGTCGTTATCGACGCCGAAGGAAAGCGTATTGTCTGATCTAGCCAATATCGTGCCGGCCGCATTCGAGGTTCCGGACTTTACCCGCCTTGTTCCCTCAGCACCCACGCACAAGCCGCGCATCCTGATGTTGTACGGTTCTCTGCGGGAGCGGTCCTATTCGAGACTTCTGACCTTTGAGGCTCAGCGTCTCCTTGAGAGCTTCGGCGCTGAGGTGCGCGTTTTTCACGCCAACGGCCTACCGCTACCGAATGACGCTCCCGATGATCACCCTAAGGTCCAGGAGCTCCGTGAGGCCATGCTGTGGTCAGAGGGTCAGGTTTGGACCAGTCCCGAGCGCCATGGCGCCATGTCGGCGGTTCTGAAATCTCAGATCGACTGGATTCCGCTGCCTGGCGGCGCCATCCGGCCGACGCAGGGGCGCACACTGGCGCTGATGCAGGTCTCTGGCGGGTCGCAGAGCTTCAATGCTCTCAACCAGATGCGCATCCTCGGCCGCTGGATGCGGATGGTCACCATCCCCAATCAGTCCAGCGTCGCCAAGGCGTGGCAAGAATTTGACGAAGCAGGCAGGATGAAGCCGTCGAGCTACTATGATCGCGTCGTCGACGTGATCGAGGAGCTGGTCAAGTTCACGCTGATCAATCGCAGCGTCGCGGGCTACCTCACGTCCCGGTACAGTGAGCGCAAGGAAGACGTCGCCAAGCTCGATGAGCGGGTCAGCCTCAAGGCGATCTGATGAAGGAAACCTCAGTGATGCCAGGTCGAGCAATCAAGTCTCTGTAATCAGACCGTCATTTCACGCTGGCAAATAGCCCGAAAACGCAGGAGAGAGTCGGCCTCCGCCGCTCTTAGCATCATGACAGACTTAGCTGCTCCGGCGCCCGTCTCGGGAAAATCCTGGTTCATAACCGGGCTCGGCGTAGCTCAGATCGCCTCCTGGGGCTCGCTCTACTATTCGTTTCCCCTCATTGCGACAGCGATGGAAACCGATCTCGGTTGGGACAAGACCTTGATCTACGGCTCCGCCACTCTGGGTGCGCTTCTGTCCGCCATGCTCGCGATCCCGATCGGCCAGGCAATCGACCGGGGTCAGGGGAGGCTGGTCATGGCCGGCGCGTCGGTGCTCGCCGGCCTGCTGCTGGTGCTTTGGGCGCTCACCGACAACATCGTCCTTTTCTACTTCGGATCGGCCGGCGTGGGCGCACTCCAGGCAGCGACCCTATATGAGCCAGCCTTCGCCGTCGTCGCGCGCAGGGCAGGGCCTCTCCATGCTCGCAATGGCATCACCGCGCTGACATTGTGGGGTGGGTTCGCCAGCACTGTCTTTGTGCCGGTGGTTCAGATCCTGCTCGACCAATTCGGCTGGCGTGGCGCGCTCGAGGTTCTGGCCGCCGTCAACATTCTCCTCTGTGCGACGGTCTACTTCTCTGTCATCGATCCATCCCAAGACGCGCCGCGACTGGCGCCGACTGCCGAAAAGGCGTCGAGATCGCATCTCAGCGACGCGATGAAGAACCCCGTGTTCTGGTGGCTCGCCATATCGTTCACAGCCTACACGGCCAGCTTCTCGGCTTTGCTGCTGCACTTTTACCCGATGATGCTTGAGCGCGGCTTCAGCGAATACGCTGTTGTCGCGGCCATGACGATTATCGGCCCGGCACAGGTGGCAGGGCGCATCTTCATTATGGCGTTTGGCAAGCAGGCGTCCGGACGACGGATTGGCTCCATCGTCGTGATCGGGTTTCCGGTGGCAATGGCGATGTTCGCTTGGGCGCCGGCGGAAATCCTCATCGTTGGTGCCGCAGCCATGGTGTACGGCGCTTCCAATGGCATCATGACGATCGTTCGTGGCATCGCCATTCCCGAAATGGTCAGCCGAGAGAGCTACGGCGCGATCAATGGTGCGCTGGTCGTGCCGATGACGGTTTCCAGAGCGCTGTCTCCGCTGGGCGCAGCGGCTCTCTGGAGCGCTACCGGCAACTATGCCGGCACCATGACATGTGTGGTGGCGCTGTCCGTGTTGATGGTCATCGCATTCTGGCTCGCTGCAGCCACCTCATCCAAGCTCAGGCCAAGTTGACAGAACTCAGGGGCGCTGGAACGTAGTCCGCCGAGGGACGTCGCTCGCTGTGATGTAGTTAGCTTGGTGGGCTCGGCCGCGATTGTATCGTGAAGTCTACGTCAATCTTGAGATTTCGGCCCCATTCCGGCCATTCAAAACTATTGGGAATAATCCCAATAGGTGACGCCCCTTTGTCGTGGGTCGGATGACATCCGCGCCTGCATGCGGCCGAATGGTATGGCGTAGATCAGCACTGCTCGAACATTGATGCCATTTTCTTTGGCGGCAGATTCGCGCACGCAGCTTATGTTCGGTGATCGTGAGGGTGCTCGGTTGCCGATCGAGATCTAGGCAATCCGGTTGTCGCCATGGTTGGCAATCGTCCCCGACCGGGGAGTAATTTACATTGGTACGAATGGTGTAGTGGTGCCGGGGGATTGGTCACGCGGCGTTGAAGACGCGCCAGGTGCCGCGGCCCGCGGACTTGGCCGAGTAGAGCGCTATGTCTGCGTCGCGATAGAGCGTATCAGCGTCTTGTGCGACGCGAATGGCGATCCCAAGTGATGCGCCGACGTGATGCTGGTGCGTGCCAAGTTGGATCGGGCGCTCGAAAGCGCTGACGATGTCCGTAGATAGGCGCTCGATATCCACGTGCTGGCAGCCATCTGTGACGATTGCGAACTCGTCGCCGCCGATACGCGCCACCAACGCTCCTACAGGAGCGCATTGTCGTAACCGTTCACCCGCTTTGATTAGGCAGGTGTCGCCATGCGAATGGCCGAAGGTATCATTGATCGACTTGAAATTGTCGAGATCGATCAAGATCAGAGCGCCGACTGGGGCGCCGCTTTGTTGACCATGGAGATCCTCTAGACGCGCATTGAAAAGGCCGCGATTTGCAAGACCAGTGAGGGCGTCCGTTTCGGAAAGAATGCGCGTGCGTTCGACCATACGCTTTTCTTCGGTGATGTTCTGCTTCATCCCAAAAATGCGCCGGGCCTTCCCCTCAACGCCATCGACAGTTGCGGTAATGCGCATCCAGCGATGATTGTCCTTGGCGGTGATGATCTCCGCATCGAAATTGAAGTCGCCACAGGTCGCAATGGCTTCGGCCCGAAGCGCCTGCATTTGTCTCGCGGATTCAGGGGCGTACATTCTAAGAGAGGTGCCCCGATCCACCTGCGAGCCGCGAGGCAATTCGAAAATGTCGTAGACGCCATTGGTCCAGGTCAAACGTTCGTCAGGCAGCGTGCAAGACCAAATCCCAATGCGAGCTGTTGCTGATGCGCGCTCAAGAAGATTTTGACGGCGACCCTCCGCCACCCTTCTGCCGGCCATAGCTGACTGGCCCACAAGCTCGATAACCCGAGCGAGCAGAATGTGACTGGAAATTTGATCACGCGGCCGCGTGTCCCAGAGCACCAGCCACAGCGGGCGGTTTTCATCTATTGTGGGAATTGGCGATATCAAAAGGAACGCGGGGCCTGACTGCAGGCCTTGGGGGAAAACCTCAGCTAAATCCCCAAAGAGCGCCGAGGAGATGATGGGGCGACGCAGGTCGCCATCGTAGGCGACCCATCGATCGCTTGCCAACAGGCCAGCTCCCGCGCATTTTGCCAGATTGCGCAGGCGAGCGCAAAATAGTCCCGGCAACGCAAAGTCGGGAGTATCGACGGTGGGCGACGACTGAACCAAGGGAGATCTCTCAAGCCTGGAAAAATCTACAGGCTTGGCCCTTAAGACATTGTCAACTCGACGCTTTGGTGCGCAGCGGTTGCCTCTAACTGCACCAGTTCCGGGCAGGCCAGCAGGGTCCTAGTTTCAGAACTCCATCTCACGTCCTTTTGGAACGAAGGCTGCGCAGGATAATTGCGGGGGCGGGGCGAAGACGAATTAGTGCGTACCGCCAAGGATGACGTCTGGCTCCGTCAAGACAAGCGCCATCTCCTGCATTATGGCGTTGAGAGCGTCCGCGATCTCGATAGCTTCCTCCGATGGAATGGCCGGATCCGAAACGAGGCGGTCCAATTCCCCGTTCAGCTCGACAAGGGCGAGTTTCAACACCTGAAGGGCTTCGGAATAGGCCGCAAGCTCCGGTCGCATCAGAACTCGCTCCAGTCGTCTCCTATAGCCTTTCCGCCACGAGCAGCGACACGCTTCGGGCGCTCGCGATTTGCCGGTAAGCGCGGTGTCGCCGTTGAATTGGTGAGCCTGAATTTATCGACGATCTGATCGAGCTGCCGGGCCTGAGACTCGGTTTGTTCAATCGCGGCATTCGTTTGTTCGACGAGCGCGGCATTGTGCTGAGTCATTTCGTCCATCTGCATGACGGCCGCAGAAATCTCCGCGATCGAGGCGGACTGTTCGCGGCTGGCACTGGCGATTGCTGACATCGATCCAGTCGTTTCTCGTACCACTGACAGCAGCTCAAAGAGGCGATCCGCGGCGGTGCGCACAAGGTTCTCGCCCGCCTTCACCTCAACCACGCTTCTTTCGACCAACTCCTTGACCTCGGCTGAGGCCGATGCGGCCGACTGGGCCAGGCGGCGAACCTCAACGGCGACCACGGCGAAGCCCTTGCCGGCGTCACCTGCTCTGGCCGCTTCCACAGAAGCGTTGAGGGCGAGAAGATTGGTCTGGAACGCAATGTCATCGATAATGCCGATGATGTTCGAGATGCGGCTCGATGAGTTGGAAATCTTCTCCATCGCCTCGGTGACCTTGCCCATCACCTGGCCACCGGCCTCAGCAGACTCTGCTGCTTTCTGAGCTTGGTCCGATGCGGCCTCTGCGAGTACCGCGTTCTGGCTGACTGTGCGCGACAAATCTTCCATGCTGGCCGCGGTCTGTTCGATTGCTGCTGCTTGTCGAGTAGTACGCTCGCTCAGGTCATTGGCACCGGCGAGGATTTCCCCAGTGGCGGTGCGGAGAAGACCAGACGTGTCCCTGAGCTGCAGCATTATCTCCCGTAGCCGGTCGACAAGTTGATTGGTGTCCGATTTGATTTTCGCAAACCCGCCTTCGAAGTCGGCAGTGATGTTTTCGGTGAGGTCGCCTTCCGCCAGCTTCTGCAGGACTTCGCCGGTAAGTTCTGCGGCCCAGGCAACCCGGTCCGCATTCTCACGGTCGCGCTTTTGCGCTTCGGCCATCACCTGATCGAAGTAGACACTAACCGCCATATCGATGTCGATCATGACGGATTTGACCATGGCTGACATCGCGATGCCGAGATCGGACACCGCAGCCGAGAGAACTTCCTCATCATGCTTGCGGTTGAAGAGCCCCCTTTGAGCGACTTGATGTGCTCATCCATAAAGTCGCGTGCGAGCTCGGTGACAAGTGTTTCAACGATGACGCCGTAACCACCGATATACCAGCGTGGTTCAAGCCCGATCTGCGCATGGCGCAGGCCAATGCGTCTGCTGGACTCGACGTACTTTGCGTCGAACCTGCCGGTGGCGATCGCGAGCCAGTGACCGAGCTGACTAGACTGTGCGCGGTTCATCTGATCCGAACCAGAGAAGAACCGAGAAACCGCAGGGACCGTTGCCAGCTTCTTGTAGAAGCGAGCAAGCGCTTCAGGCAGGTGCTTGGCGATCAGGGGTTCCACCGAACGAAGGGCGTCTCGGCCTTTGTTGTCGAGCCCAATAAAGTCGAGGCGGGCTGTGATATCGCCATCGTCTCTGGAATGCTCCACCTTCTCGCTCCTGCTCGATACTGCCGGCATGCGCCGGACATTTGATGTGAAGCGAAATTTAGACGACCGCTCCGACAACCCAGACTGCGTAAGCAAACAGTTGTTAAGTTCCGCCGAGTATTTTAATCTCGCGAGAGGAGGATCTGCATGAGCGACAACAGTAGCGGCTTCAATCCGACATCTGCGTTCAGCGCCCTCGCGCCAAACCTACGAGAGATCTCAAAGTCCGCCTGCTGGATTCAGCTTCAACAGGCGGTCTCTGATGCCGTTCAATCCATCGGTTTCGCGTATTTCGTCTTTGCCGCCTCTGTCTCGGTGGAAGAGGACACGGAATTCTATCCAACCATGCATACTCTGCCCGCAAAGGTGGTGGATGCCATGGTGAGCAGAGGGCTTTACCGATCCAATCCGGTGCTAGCCCGCCTGCGTCAGAGCGCTGATGCCGTAGTCGTGTCGATGAATGTCGCTGACCACAACCCGGTGATCGCGGAGGTGAGTGCGCTGGTGGCTCCCTTAGGGATTGTCGGCGCTGCTCTCGTGCCCGTACTGTCGGCCACCGAGAGTCTGTCGATTATTGGCGGGTACTCCTGTAGTGGAGCACCGTCTCCTGATGCGGTTTCATCCTTGAGGGTAATTGGTACCGCTACATCGCTGCGACTACTGGAATTGTGCGATCTGCCCGAGCCGCCAACACTGACTGCTACACAGGCGAGCATTTTGCGCTGGGCCGCAGCGGGAAAGTCCAACGGTGACATCGCCGAAATCGTAGGGCTTACGCGACGAAATTGCGAATACCATATGGGCGAGATTTTCCGGAAACTGGGTGTAGCTACCCGCGGACAAGCGATTGCTGCCCTGATGGAGGGTAGGGTTCAGAGCCCCATGTCTGCCGCGTCGCGAGAAAAATAGCGCCGGTACATGGGCATCAACGCGGCGCCCATCGCCGGAGCGCGACCACCTAAATTTCCCTGCAGGACAGGCGGGTGCTCTGACGTTAGGGTTGGCTTGTTCGCCAGGCGCTCGCGAACTTTGATGACGAGCCGCTCACGAATAGGGTCAGGCAGAGCGCTGTCGACGATAGCGAGATCTGACTCGAGCATGGCGTGGGTGTTAATGATTGCAATAGCGATCGCCCTTGCTGCTGCATCCAGCCACTCCTCTGCTTGTGGGGCGAACGCGTCCCAGTCCCAACTTTCCGGCATACCAGGGGGAACCGCCGCGCCAGCTTTCATCAGGCGCTCTTCGAGGGCGTGGATGGAGGCTACCAGATGTACAAACGTGGGCTTTCCATCGTCACCGGCAATAAGCATGCCCCCCATATTTGCTGCGTTTCCTCGAGCGCCTTCCCAGAGCTTTCCGTCGGCAATCACCCCGGCGCCGACAAAGGTGCCGATGAGGAAGTAGGCAATATTCTTCGGCCTCGGCGCCCCCATGGCCACGAGCTCGCCCCAGCAGGCGGCATTGCCGTCATTAAAGGGGAAAACCTCAAGCCCGGTGGCCTGGCTAAGAGCAGCTGCGACGTCCAGGTCTTTCCATTTTGCAACCTCTACCCCGGGCGCTCCGAGGAGATCGAGGTTCCGGAAGATATTGGTTGGCATAGCCAGGCCAATGCCCATCAGGCGGTCACGAAACTCTTCCGGCACAAGGGTGGTCAGTATCCTGACCAGTGACCCGATCTCGGTGAAGATGGCGTCTGCGGACGGGAACTCGTAATGGCGGCTGTGCTCGCCCAAGACTTCGCCTGCCAGGTTTCGCAAAACGACGCGATAGTGCTGCCACCCAAGCTCGCAACCAATCGCGAAGACACCGTTGGGATTGAGGTAAATGGGAACCGCCGGCTGGCCACGCAGTCCCTTCCGGGCCTCACCTCTGGCAATGAGGCCAACGCGTTCCAGATCGCCCAGCATCCGGGCGACTGATTGCGGAGCCAGATGGGTTCGCCGGGCAATCTCTGCCGCTGATGATCCGGCTTGGGTTGCAATAGCTGTGAGCACAGCACGCTCGTTGTTCTGACGCAGTTCCGCCGCCGACATGCGCCTTGCACTGGGATCAAAGACATCCTGATCGGTCATACGCCTATCACTTAATCTCGCGCCGAGCCTTGATCGACCCAGTTCGCATGCATCGGTTTAACGCGCCGCTAATCAACGAACCAGAGACCTCTTTTGTTCCGTAGTAAGATTTAATATCAAAGGGGCAATAGGAGGCGCAAATGCGTGTCGTGATCGTAGAGGACAACCGCACCAATCTAGAGGTGCTTACCCAGCTGGTTCGTCGGATGCCGGCGATCGCAGTGGAAGGGTTTACGGAGGGTGCCTCTGCGCTTGCCGATGCCCAACGTCATGCGTGCGATCTCATGATCATCGACAATGTCATGCCAGGAATGTCCGGCCTGGAACTCGTCGAGGCGGTTCGCACACTCCCAAGTCACCGTCATGTGCCCATAGTTATGATCACCGCTGACGCTGACAGATTGACACGCCTCGCTGCCATCAACGCAGGGGCCACCGACTTTCTTGCAAAGCCGGTAGACCCGATCGAATTGCGGTCTCGGCTCACCAATCTTCTCTCGCTGCGCAGTGCTCAAAACCAGCTTGAAGATCGGGCCGTTCACCTTGAGGCCGAGGTCGACCGGGCGACAGCCCATCTGCAGCAACGGGAAGAGGACATGATCTATCGCCTCGCCCGTGCGATTGAGGTTCGTGATCATGAGACCGGGGACCATGTCGAACGGGTCGCTCGTGTGGCCGGGATATTGGCCACGACCATGGGTTTTGACGCCGATTTCGTTCGCACGCTATGGCTGGCCGCTCCACTGCATGATGTCGGCAAAATCGGCGTCTCTGATGCAATCCTCAACAAGCCTGGCCGGTTAGAGGGGGCCGAATTCGAGCGCATGAGAATGCATCCCATGATCGGCGCGGAAATTCTCGCCGATGGCGACTCCGATATGCTCAGAATGGCCGAGCAGATCGCCCGCTGCCATCACGAGAAATGGGATGGCAGCGGCTACCCCCACGGCCTTGCTGGCGCGCAGATTCCCATTGCCGCTCGCATCACGGCAGTTGCCGACGTGCTCGATGCCCTGTGCAGCCCCCGCAGCTACAAACCCGCCTGGCCAGCGTCTGAGGCTCGTGACGAAATCCTCCGGGGCTCAGGAACACATTTCGACCCCGCCTGCGTCTCTGCGCTCAATCAAGCTTGGGCGGAGATCGCTCCCATCTACACTTCGCGTTTCGACGCCGTCGACGCCGCTTGAGAGGCCTTCAAATGAACAGAATGATGTCAGCGACTGCACTATTCTTGATGATGATCGCGCCCGCCGCTGCAGTGGAGCTCGCATTGCCCACGGGACCAGAGATCCTTGAGGTAAACGGCTCGATCACCAGCTCGAACGCTGATGGAAAGGCTATCTTTGACCTCGAAATGCTGGATGCCCTTCCTCAGCGCGTCACCAAGGCGACGACGCCTTGGTACACCGGAGAGCACGAATTTAGTGGCGTCATTATCAGCGATCTTCTCGATTACCTAGGCGCCAGCGGCGAGAACGTAACCTTCACCGCTCTCAACGATTACGCCTCTGAGATTCCCATGGCGGAGTTGAAGGGCATGCCGGTCATTCTGGCGACCCGCGTCGACGGCGAGGAACTCTCGGTACGCGACAAGGGGCCGCTTTTCGTGATCTACCCGTTCGACCTGGATTCAACCCTTTATAACGAGGTCATCTTCGGTCGATCCGTCTGGCAGGTTGCCTCGGTCTCGGTCCACTGACATGCCTCGGGCGATCATCCGGGCAAGGCGAGCCGTTTCTCGGCGGATTGGACTGGGGATCGTCATTCTCACTGTCCTGAGCGTCGCCTTGCTGACGTCTGTCATTTGGCTCTTCGTCGGGCTTAACGAAAGGCAGAGCGCTGTCCGGGCAAGCGTCAGGGAAGACATGGTCTGGGCAGCCTATCAGGCTGATCGCGAAGCGGCTCGCCTGATCGAAGCGACGCGAGACGCATTGACCAGCGGCGATGTCGCTCTGGTCTCCAAACGGTTCGATCTGCTCTACAGCCGCACACAACTGCTTGCTCAAGGTTCCTATGCAGAGATGTTCGGTGCATCGTCGGCGGTTCAGGACCTTGCATTTGCAGCCAGCAAGCGTATTCGCGACCTGGTTCCGGCAATGGATGGCCTCGTCGCCGACCCGTCTGCCTTTGGGTCTCGGTACGATGATATTCTTCAACGCGCAAACACAGCGAGGAAGGCCACGGGCGACCTCCTGGTTGCGACGAATGCCGCGATCAACCTGGTGCGTCTGACCGAGCGCGAAGGGCAGTTGGCAACGTATTGGCGCATTGGCACCAGCGTGGCTGGCCTGACATTTGCTCTGGTCTTGATCGTCACCCTGCTGGGGGGGCAGCTTTTCCATATTTCCCGAAGCGGGAGGGAGATGGAACTTCTCAGTCGGCGAAATGCGCGCATCGCCAAGCAAGCCAAGAGTGCCAGCGCTGCGAAGTCGGCATTTCTCGCGACCATGAGTCATGAAATCCGCACGCCGCTCAATGGTATCATTGGGATGACGGAGCTACTGAGAACGTCGCGGCTCGACGCCGACCAGATCCATCAAGTCGAGACTATTCGGCACTCAGGCGACATGCTGCTCGATGTCATCAACGACATCCTCGACTACTCGAAGTTGGAAGCTGGTGCAGTTCGCTTCGAACCCAAGCCAGTTGACTTGCACGAGGTTTTCGAGCCCATCGAGCGCATGTTGCTGCCGCGGGCCGAGAGCGCTGGGCTCCAGCTTACCTTTCAGTATCCCGGCGTTAGGGTATTCGCAGACGCTAACCGCCTGCGCCAGGTACTCGTCAATCTGATCGGCAATGCGATAAAGTTCACTCCTGCCGGCACAGTTGAAGTTCATGCGAATGTGTTCGGCGAGCGGCTCAGGCTGGAGGTCAGAGACACCGGCCCGGGTATCTCTAGCGAAGACAGCCGCCGCTTGTTCCGTGAGTTCAGCCAGCTCGACAGTTCCAGTACCCGGTCCTTTGGGGGCACTGGGCTTGGATTGGCGATCTGCCGCAGATTGGTTGAGGTGATGGCGGGCGACATCGGAGTCGAAAGCGTTGTGGGGAAAGGGAGCACTTTTTGGCTCGACATTCCGGCCGGTCCGATTGCGGAAGTCGCTGTTGCCAGCTCGCGTGGTCAGCTCGCACTTCCGAATGGGTTTCATGCGCGCGTCCTTGTTGTTGACGACAATGCCATAAATCGTGATGTCGCCCTCGGTCTGCTTCAAAAACTGGGAGTGGTGGCAGAAGGTGCAGCCAATGGGCGCGAGGCAATTGCTTCAACGGAGGTGTCCAACTTCGATCTCATCCTGATGGATATGCAAATGCCCCAGATGGATGGACTTGAAGCGACGCGGATCCTGAGGGCGTCCGGTTTGACAATCCCGATTGTGGGGCTAACGGCGAACGCGTTCGAGTCAGATCGGGTGGCCTGCATCGAAGCAGGGATGGATGACCACGTCGCAAAGCCGGTGACCAAGGACAAACTCGTTTCACAACTGTCGAAGCATGTTCGTGCTTCGGACGTCGCCACCACTACCGAACCAACAATGGCCGCAGTGGATGAGGACTATCAGCAAGGCCTGAAAGAGGCGTTGGGCGAGGAAGAATTCGTGCGGCTGGTCGAGGAATTTGTGTCTTCGTCAGAGTCCATGCTTTTACAGGCCGAAATGGCCATTTCCGAAGGACTTGCAGACGAGCTCGATCGTACTCTGCACACACTAAAGGGTGCAGCTCTGACATTGGGCTTTCGCTCCATTGCTGAAGCGGCGCAGGCCGAACGCTCCAAGGAGCTCGGGCTCGTAGCGGTTTCAAATATTCGGGCGTTTTGCGTCGCAATCTCAACACCGCCAATATCCAAAGCGCCGGTTGCAGGTGCGCCCGCGTACTGATTCCCCGCGACAGTCCGAAGTCGGAAAACTCTCTCCATGGCGCGGGGTCTGGCGGTGTCGCCATGTCCAGCATAAGGATCGGTGTAATCTAACGCCCGAGCTCTGATATGCCCGACCTTGTTGGCTTTGCCCTTGCCTCGTTGCTCATCGAGCTGACGCCGGGGCCTAACATGACCTATCTGGCAGTTCTATCGGCTCGGCAGGGGCGGGCGTCGGGCTATGTCGCCGTTCTAGGGGTGGCGCTGGGGCTGGCAACGATGGGCGCGGCGGCGGCCCTGGGCCTTGCCACCATTATCGGGGCCACACCGGCACTGTTTGCCATCCTTCGTTGGGGCGGGGTGGCCTATATCCTCTATCTCGCCTGGGAGGCTTGGCGAGAGGCGGACGCGCCGCCCGAGCCGATCCCCCAGAGCCGCTATTTTGTCCAGGGTCTTGTGACCAATCTGCTCAATCCCAAGGCGGCTCTGTTCTATGTGACCGTCATGCCCAACTTTCTGGCCGCGGGCGAAGAGAACCCGGGCTCTTGGGCGCTGCTGGCGGGTGTCTATGTGGGTGTCGCCACCCTTATTCACCTGGCGATTGTCACTGCCTCTGGCCTTCTGGAGCCGGTGCTGACCAGAGGCGTCGGCAGGGTCCTGCTGTCGCGCGCCTTTGCACTTGTTCTCGTCGGCGTCGCGGCGTGGATGCTCTGGGCCACCCGAGCCTCATCCTGATGGCCGCCCAATCAGGCGGCCGATTGGGTGTCGTTGGAAACTCGGCCCGCCAACACGCTGATAGTTGCCTGATGCTGGCTGAGGTGAACACCGCCCGATAGGCGCTTTAGGAAGTCGGTGTGGGCAAGCTTGTCCATGACAGGACCCTTTACCTCCGAGAGGTGGAGGCGCACTCTGGCATCCCTCAAGCGATGTTCGATGGCTTCGAGACTTTCGAGGGCCGACATGTCGATAGCATTCACCGCAGAGCACATCAGCACGACATCGGTGATCCCGGGATTGGCATTAACCTGCTCTATCACCAAGTCTTCAAGATAGCGCGCATTGGCGAAGTAGAGACTTTCATCAATACGAATTGAGAGCATGTCGGGTACGGTCTCGACCTTGTGCCGCTTCACGTTGCGATAGTGCTCGGTGCCCGGCACCTGGCCCACAACAGCAGCGTGCGGTTTGGACGAACGATAGAGGAAAATCAGGATCGAGGTGCCGACGCCGAGCGCGATGCCTGTCTCGACGCCGAATAACAGCGTGCCAAGCATCGTGATAGCTACGGCTGCAAAGTCAGCCTTTGAGTAAGACCAGGCGCGCTTGAGAATGGAGAAGTCAACGAGGGTCATGACGGCGATGACGATTGTCGCCGCCAGCGTCGCCTTGGGCAGGATGGCGAGGAACGGGGTCAGCAACAGTGTTGCCCCGGCAATGCCAATGGCGGTGAAGGCGCCAGCGGCGGGGGTGGCGGCGCCGGCATCGAAGTTGACCACCGAACGGGCAAAGCCACCGGTCACCGGATAGCCCCCGCCAATCGCTGCCGCGATATTGGAGGCGCCAAGGCCGATCAGCTCCTGATTGGGGGTGATGCGTTCGCGACGCTTGGCGGCAAGGGTCTGTGCAACAGAGATGGACTCGACAAAGCCAACGATCGAAATGATTAGCGCCGGCAGGGCCAATTGCTGGATCAGGTCCATGCCCACATTGGGCAACGAGAGCATGGGCAGGCCCTGCGGAACATCGCCCACCAGCGGCACGCCTTTGGACGCGAGATCCATGCCTGCCGACCAGGCCATGGTCAAAAACACAACCGCCACCGGACCGGCACGGACGATAACGGTAGTCACACCCTTGGATAGCCCGAAGCGGGTTAGCCAGTTTTTTAGGTCCAGCCTGATCCAGAGCAGCAATGCAAGCGCGACTGTGCCAACGGCCACCGTATAGAGATTGATGTCCTCAAAATTCTCAATGATCGAGACCAGCAGCTCGGGTAGCGCATGGCCTTCGGCCTTGATGCCGAGTAACCCGCCGAGCTGGCTGGTCGCAATGATCATGCCCGAGGCGGTGATAAAACCGGAAATGACCGGATGCGACAGGAAATTGGCGACAAAGCCGAGACGGAATAGCCCCATGAGGGTCAGCATGACGCCCGACAGCATGGCCAGGACAATGGCGGCGCTCGCATAGTCCGCAGTGCCTTCGGCGGCAAGGCGCCCAACAGCCGTCGCGGTCATCAGCGAGACAACAGCGACGGGGCCGACGGCCAGCGCCGAAGACGTGCCAAAGATGGCATAGGCGAGAAGCGGCAGGACCGACGCGTAAAGGCCCACCTCCGGTGGCAGGCCGGCCAAGAGCGCATAAGCAAGCGATTGCGGGATCAGCATGATCGTCACGATCACGGCCGCGATCAGATCGCTGGTCAAAGTCTGGCGATTATACCGCCGGCCCCAGTCGAGGATGGGAAAGTAGGATTTCAGGCGCATCGGAAACTCTTTTCGGCGGGGTTCGGCCCCGAGGAGCCGAACGCGATACTCACTTGCTCAGCGTGGCATAGAGGCTGCCGGCACGGGCGCCGGAGCGACAATAGCCAAGGACAGGCTTGGGCATCCGCTCCCAGGCCTCATGGAACCGGATGATCTGGCCTTCGCCGAGACCGCCTGAAACGGGGATATGGACGATTTGCAGACCTTCGCGCTCCGCGGCGCGTGCAACCGCGTCGAAGCTTGGCTGGCCAAATTCCTCATCGTCGGGACGGGCGCAGACGATCGACTTGTAGCCGGCGTCGGAAACGGCCTTGACCTGTTCCGGGGTGATCTGGGCGGTGACGGAGAAGTCGTCGTCGAGCTTGCGGATATTCATTGGATTGCTCCGGGATTTGAAAAAGGAAAACATGCTGACTGCGCTCTCTCAGAGGCCGTTAACCGGCACCTTGAGATAGGTCTTGCCGTCCTTGTCCTTGGGTGGCAGCTGGCCGGCGCGCATGTTGATCTGCAGCGAGGGGATGATCAGCTTGGGCATGGCCAGTGTCGCATCGCGCGCTTCGCGCATGGCGACAAAGGTGTCTTCGTCCGTGCCGTGGCCGACATGGATATTGTGGTCGATCTCGTCGCCCACCGTGGTCTCCCACTGAATGTCGCGCCCATTCGGACCATAATCGTGGCACATGAAGAGGCGCGTTTCGCGCGGTAGCGTCAGCACACGCTGGATCGAGCGATAGAGCGTGCGGGCATCGCCGCCGGGGAAGTCGGCGCGGGCCGAGCCACCATCGGGCATGAACAGCGTGTCGCCGACAAAGGCCGCGTCACCAACAACATGGGTCATGCAGGCCGGAGTATGGCCCGGAGTACGCATGACATGCACGGTGAGTCCGCCGATCTGATAGCTGTCGCCATCAGTGAAGAGACGATCGAACTGGCTGCCGTCGCGCTGGAATTCGGTGCCTTCATTAAAGATCTTGCCGAACGTGTCCTGGACAATGGTGATGTTCTCGCCAATGCCGAGCTTGCCGCCAAGCTTGGACTGGATATAGGGCGCGGCAGACAGATGATCGGCATGGACATGGGTCTCGATCAGCCATTCGACCTCAAGGCCATTGTCCCTGATGAAGTCGATGATCTGATCGGCGCCGTCATAGGTGATGCGTCCGGCCGCATAGTCGATGTCCATCACCGAATCGACGACGGCGCAGGCCTTGGAGGCGGGATCCTTGACGACATAGGAAATCGTATTGGTCGGCGCGTCGAAGAAGGCGGTCACTTCCGGCTTCAGTGACAAGTCGGTGGCGAAGGGAATGGTGCTCATATCAAGCTCCTTTCAAAAGTGGAGGTCAGGCGGCCGGCGCGAGGCGCTGGCTGTGGGCAAGACGAACGGAACGGGCGGCAAAAATGCCGACCAACATGGCGCCGACAAAGGCCCAGGCCGAAGTTTCTCCGAGGCCCAAAGCCGGGATGGCGCCGCCGGGGCAGAAGCCGGAAATGCCCCAGCCGATGCCGAATACGGCAGAGCCGGCCATCAGTGGCAGGTCGAGCTTGCGACTGGTCGGGAGGTGGAACTTTGCTTCGCAAACCGGCCTGGTCCGGTGGAGCACCAGGCGATAGCCGATGGCGGTGACCAGCAGAGCGCCCCCCATGACGAAGGCGAGGGATGGATCCCAGGTGCCGGCGATATCGAAGAAGTTGAGAACCTTCGCTGGGTTGGCCATGCCCGAGAGGGCAATGCCGGTGCCGAAAATGACGCCGATCACGCCGGCAAGAACAGTACGCTGCATCAGAAGTCGCCCAGGAGATGACGAATAACAAAAACGGTGACGATAGCGGTCGCCATGAAGGTCGCCGTGGCCGCAATCGAGCGCGGCGACAGGCGGGCCATGCCGCAAACGCCGTGGCCGGAGGTGCAGCCTGAGCCGAAATAGACGCCGGCACCAACGATCAGACCACCGATGATGACCCAAGGCAGAGGCACCGGGCTGGCAAAGGCGATGGATTGGTTGGAAAAGCTCAGGACGAGGCTGGGTGCAACGATCGCGCCGGCAATGAAGGCGGCCCGCCAGGCCCAGTCCGAAGCAACGGGTGGCAAGAGGCCGGTCAGAATGCCCGTCATACCGGCAATACGCCCATGAAAAGCCATGAGCAGAACAGCCGACAGGCCGATCAGTGCGCCGCCCAAGAGCGAAAGCACCGGGGTAAACTCAGTCATCAATTTATACCTTACACGTAGAGAGGCCCAGCAGACGGTAGAGCGGGCAAAACCGCACCAGCGCGGTGATCAGGAGGACGAGGCCGGCTACGGTCGCGATGGCCTGCAGGGCCAGACTGCCAAAGAGGGGCAGGCCAGGGACGAAGACGATAGCAATGAGAGCCAGTCCGAGGATTGCTCTGAGGATACGGTCCGCAGGTCCAATATTGGGGTGCATCACGAATTCCTTGAAAACCGCCTGAAAAGGGGGCATAAGTTTCACTAGCGAACATTCGTATATACGCAAATACTAATATGATCAACATGAATCTTGAAACCATGGAGCAGAATGCCGATCGGGCCTCTCAGCTGCTCTCCGCCATGGCGAATCCCAAGCGCCTGCTCATTCTGTGCAATCTGCTCGAACGCGAACTCAATGTCGGCCAATTGGCCGAACAGGTTCAACTCGGCCAGTCGCCGCTCTCCCAGCATCTGTCCAAGTTGCGGGCTTGGGGGCTTGTGACAACTCGACGTGATGGTCAGCAGATCAACTATGCGCTCGCTTCGGAGGAAGTGCGGCGCATTTTGGCGACGCTGTACGACATCTACTGCGCCGATTAGGATCAACGCATGCGACCCGTCGGGAGCCAGCGATGTGACCAGTGACCATTTCGGTCACGTCAGTCCGTTCCCTCGGTTGCTGCCGGCCGTTGAGCTCATCGTCGTGGATGCAAGGGGCGCAATGCTGGGTCTTCGTCGGCTTTGGCGGGTACCGACGAAGCCACGCGATCAGATCCATCTGGCTCAGAGAGCGAAAGTGCACCGAAGGCGAACGTTCGAATGGTCATCCATCGGCGTGGGTCGACAGCATACCGACAGCTTGGAGCTTTTATTCCATCGTCATCGCCGCACTGAAGCGGCGCAGATGGAGACTGCAAATGATGCTCAAGACTGCTCTGGTTCTCGGCCTTGTCGCCCTCACTCCCGCCGTGGCCATGGCCAGCCCGTCCTGCACCACTGAACCGCAGGAAAAGTGGATGAGCCAGGACGCGATGAAGGCCAAGGTTGGCGAGCTGGGCTATACTATCAAGACCTTCCAGGTGACCGGCAACTGCTACGAGATCTACGGTTTCACCAAAGACAGCAAGCGCGCCGAAGTCTACTTCAACCCGGTGACCGGCGATGTGGTCGAGGCCGAGATCGATGGCTAAGGGCACGCTCCCTGCGGCGGCGGATCAGTCCGCCGCCACCGTCAAGGTTTGGGATCCGGTAGTCCGGCTGTTCCATTGGACCATCGTGACCGGAGTGGTCCTCAATCTCTGGGTGTTCGAGCACGGCAAATATGCTCACCGTGTCACTGGGTATGCCGTGGTCGCGGCTCTCGCCGTTCGTCTTGTTTGGGGAATTTTCGGTACGGGACACGCCCGGTTTTCCGATTTTTTCCCCACGCCACGGCGCGTCATCGCACACGCCTCCGCCCTGTTGCGTGGCGAAGATACCCGCCGTCTCGGTCATTCCCCGCTTGGCGCGCTGATGATGCTTGCATTGATGGCCGTTCTGGCCGGGCTCGGCCTCTCGGGCTGGATGATGGGGCTCGATGCCTTCTGGGGCGCAAAATGGGTCGAGGACCTGCATGGCCTTCTGGCCAATTCCATCATGGCGCTGGCTATACTGCATATCGCCGCCGCCGTGGTAGAAAGCCTCCGGCACAGGGAAAACCTGCCATGGGCCATGGTCACAGGCAGGAAACGGGCTTTGGGCGCACACGATGCGGATATTGCTGATTGAGGACAATGCGCGGTTACGCGACCTGACGGGCCAAACGTTGCGCGACGCCGGCTGGCTCGTTGATGCCTTCGAAATGGGCGAAGACGGATACGAAGCTTTGCGCCAAGTGCCTTACGACATCGTCATCCTCGACCTGGGTCTGCCGGACATAGACGGGCTCGACGTTCTGCGTCGCATCCGCAAGCAGCGTATGCAGGTACCGGTCCTTGTGCTGACGGCGCGCGGCGCGGTCGACGAGCGCATCGACGGGCTCGATGCCGGCGCCGACGACTACCTAGCAAAGCCTTTCAACAATGGCGAACTCATCGCGCGTACCCGCGCCTTGTTGCGCCGGTCGCCTCAGGCGGTCATGCCCGAGCTGGTGGTCGGCAATTTGGTGCTGCCGCTCTCGGGCGAGCCAGTGCGCTGTGGAGACGAGATATTGGATCTGGCGCCGCGGGAGCGGGGCCTACTGGAAATGCTGATGCGCCAGGCTGACCAGGTCGTCCCCAAACGCAAGATCGAGCACAGCTTTTCCGAATTTGGCGACGAGCGTAGCGCCAATGCCGTCGAACTCTCGGTGTCCCGCCTGCGTAAGCGGCTTGAGGCCGTGCCCACCGGCTTTGACATCGAGACCATTCGCGGCGTCGGCTATCTGCTGAGGACCATTGCGTGACAAGGCCTCTCTGGCAGATCGCTGCCATCCGCATCATCTTCTTCGGCCTCATCGCAGCTTTGGCCCAGATGGCGTTGGTCGTGGCCGACTACTATTTCAATGACGAAGAGCTTGGGCGTCTGCTCATCGAGCAGCAGGTCGACCAGCTCGGCGAGGGTCAGGTAACGAATGGCTCGACGACGCACTACGCATTGCCCGACGAGATGGACGACCTCTTCGCGCCTGGACGGGGCTACTTTGCGCGGGTGCGCACCGTGAATGGCATCATCCTGTTTTCGGCTTGCGATGCGGCCTGCGAAGAGCATTTTCTGCCTCGCACCATCCGGCCGCCGGATTTCTGGGTGCGCTTCATCCAGCCCGGCAAGCCGCTGCATGTTGCCGGGGGCGGCACGGTGGAGCGCGACGGGCAGATGCTGCTGGTCGATTTTGCCACCGTCGGTGACAGCGAGGGCTTGATCTGGGGGGTATTCTGGCACGAGGTGCTCGACCATCTCGTGGTCCCCATGAGCCTGCTGCTGATATTTGCCGTGGGCGGCGCAATTGTATCGATCATCGCCGCCCTGCGCCCGGTCGAGGCAGCAGCTCAGGCTGCCGACACTCTCGATCCCCTCGAACTCGGCGAAGGTCTGCCGACCGGCACCATGCCGCGGGAAATCAGCCGGCTGACCGGTGCGGTCAACCGCGCATTCAAGCGATCGGGCGACCTGATCCGCGGCCAGCGCATGCTCACATCGGCCATCGCGCACGAGGTACGCACGCCGTTGGCCATCATCAAGCTCGAACTGTCGGGCATCGACAGCCCTAAAGCGCGCAAGGCGGAGGCCGATGTCGACGAGCTCTCCGAGTTCGTGGCGCAGCTGACAGCGCTGGCTCGGCTTGAGGCCATCAAGGAGCGGCAATATGAGGATACCGATCTTGCGCAGTTGTGCGAGGACGTTGTCGGCGCCATTGCGCCCTGGGTGTTGGCCCGCGGCGATACCATCGCCTTCGAAAAGGACGCCGAGCCCACTGCGATGATCGTTCCGAGCCTGATCCGGGATGCCTGCCGGAACCTCATCGAAAACGCTGTTCGCCACTCCCCTGCGGGGACCGCTATCGCAGTGCGCGTCACCAGCGGGCCAGTCATTTCCATCATCGACAACAAGCCGGAAACAGTTGCAGCCAAACGGCCATCAGACAGCCTGGGAATAGGTCTGGCCATCGTCGAGCGCGTCCTTACTCTGCATGGTGCCCGGCTGGTGCTGCACGGCAATGGGACTGGCATGGTCGCTTCGATCCACTTCAACACGGAGATTCCGACGTGAGCCGATTTACCCATTCGGAAGTGCATATGGTCCATCGCATTGGTTGGCTGCGGGCCGCGGTGCTCGGCGCCAATGACGGGCTGGTCTCGACCGCCAGCTTGGTGGTTGGCGTCGCTACGGCAGGATCCGACCACAAGGCGATCCTGATTGCCGGTCTCGCGGGCCTTGTCGCCGGTGCAATGTCCATGGCGGCTGGCGAATATGTCTCGGTAAGCTCCCAGTACGACGCCGAACAGGCCGATCTTGCACGCGAACGCGCCGAGCTAGCTGCCGATCCTGCCGGCGAACTTGACGAGTTGACAAAGATCTACGTTGCGCGGGGTCTCGAACAATCCTTGGCGCGCGAGGTTGCCACGCAACTCACCGCCCGGGACGCGCTGGCTGCACATGCCCGTGACGAACTGGGTATCTCGGAAACCGTAGAAACGAAGCCTGTCCAGGCTGCGTTCGTCTCGGCACTGACATTTTCTGCGGGCGCCGTGGTGCCGATTGCGGTTGCGTTCTTCACCCCGGCAGAACAGGCGAACCTGGTCGTGGCTGGTACGACATTGGCTGGGTTGGCGATCTTGGGCGCACTCGGCGCCTCGGCAGGCGGTGCAGGCATCGTGCGTGGCGCTGCCCGCGTTGTGCTCTGGGGCGCGATCGCCATGGCCGCAACCGCTTTGATTGGCGCCGCGTTCGGCGTCAGTACCTAGGCTGGTATAGTGTAGAACATGTCCGTTGAACATGAAGGCGTAAAGCCGATTGGACTGGCGGTACACCAACCCGGAGAGAGCTGGGCTGACACCCACCCCTTTTCAGCAGTTGTGGGGCATTCGGCCCCCAAAAAAAGGCTGCCTTACTTCGACCTGCCAGTAGTATCGGTGAACCAAACGAGTTGGCTGGCTTACCACCAAACCGAAAGGCCCGGCCACAAGACGATAACCAATGTCGCGCCCATCAAGCCCAGACAAATCGTCAATGCTAACCATCGCTGCATTCCGAACGCGACTCTCTGACCGCTAATGCGGCATTGCCCGAGACAAAACAACAACCAGAGAGGTTGCAGCTACCGCCAGGACGCAGACGAGTGCAATCCAGTTGTGAACGTTCATACTGTCGGCTCCTCTCCTCGTCCCAGTTAGATCTGGAGCGTTCTCTGCAGGTTTGAAAAGCTCCAGACAATTGGTCGTGAAATCATCTCTCAACTCCCAAACCCGAACTCTTACGTCGTCCGCCTGGCGGCGGTTCGTCACCACCTCGCCAAGGGCTCGCCGGGCGGCCTCCAATGGTCCGCTGGCAGGAACGGTCGTCACCGAGACTGCCGCGCTACTGTCCTTGGGCAGAACCTCGACAGCGTAGTATTTCTCGTCGGACATTGCATCAGGCCTCGGTCGCCAGACCTACCGGTGCGCGAGCGGCAGAGTTTCGCAGAAGAATCCATCCTGCGGCTGCAGACAGTGCCGATCCAAGTAGAACGCCAAGCTTGACCTCATCCTGCAACATCGGAGACTCTGGAAACGCCAGGAGACCTATGAATAGGCTCATAGTGAAGCCGATACCGCACAGCACCGCGACACCGTAGAGCTGTCGCCAGGATGCGTACATCGGCAACTCTGCCCAGCCAGCCCGGATCGCCAGTGCTGCAAAGCCGAAAACGCCGAGCTGCTTGCCAATGAAAAGCCCCATGGCAACGCCGAGCGGGACCGGATCGATCACGGATTGCAGGGTCATGCCGGCGAATGAAACACCGGCATTGGCTAAGCCAAAGACGGGTACGATCAAGAATGTCACCCAGGGCGCGATTGCGTGCTCAAGAATGTGCAGCGGCGAATCGTGGGCATCTGGTGCTGCTGGTGTGACGCGCAGGGGAATGCAAAGTGCGAGGGCGACCCCCGCCAGGGTGGCATGTACGCCCGATTGCAGCACAAGGAACCAGAGCACAACGCCGAGAACCAGATAGGGCCAGAGGGCGAAGACTCGCAGCCGGTTCATTGCCACGAGGATCAGGAGAACGACGACTGCCCCGATAAGGGCGAGAACGTTGAGCGAGCTGGTGTAGAACAGGGCAATGATGACGACTGCACCGAGGTCATCGATGATGGCAAGGGCTGTCAGGAATACGCGCAGCGTCAACGGTACGCGTGGCCCCAGCAGGGAGAGGACGCCAAGGGCAAAAGCGATGTCAGTCGCAGCCGGAATTGCCCATCCTCGCGGATGGCCGCCTTCTCCAACGTTGAATGCCACGAAGATGATAGCCGGGACGATCATACCGCCCAAAGCCGCAAATCCGGGGAGAACCCGGCGGGACCAGGTCGAAAGCTGACCGTCGAGGACCTCCCGCTTTATCTCGAGGCCAACGAGCAGGAAGAATGCCGCCATCAGGCCGTCATTGATCCAATGATGAACCGAGAGGTCGCCGACATAGGTATGAAGGCCATCGAAATAGGCCGTTGCGAGTGGCGAATTCGCGACCACCAGCGCAAGTGCGGCGGCGGCCATGAGGACGATACCGCCAGAAGAGGCATTATCGAGAAAGGCCCGGAGAACGGAGACGGGACGAGTGGGCGTAGCAGACATTGTCGCCAGCTCCTTAAGACACGGATGTTTGGAAAGTAGTTCAGGCAAGCGACAGGGCGCGCGGCCGCTCGGGAGCTGCCTCGGAAAAAGCCTGATATGAAATGCTGTTGGAGCGGCTTTGATCAGCCAAGCTCAGATGGGCCATGGGTCTCATTCGAGATTGTGTTCCGCTGGCGGCCCGACCAGCGTAATCCTGCCCGTTAAAGGCACCCAAGAAAGGTCTAACGACCCACGTTCGAAATTTCAAGAAGAGTTGGCGACGCAATCAACGACAGAAGAACCCTGCGGAGGCGCGTCCGGCGCCAATGTCGGCTTATGATACATGGCGACCTAAAGCTGACTGTCTGCAAACCACCCCTCAGACGCCTGTCGGCCGACCTCCCCCTTGAACATTTCGTGGTGGAATCGCGTTTTCTTGAAAGCCGTCCTTATGCTGGAGCGGTTCGACACATTGCTGCAGCGGCAACCCTGGAGCATGATGAACCCCTACTCGGCTAGAACGGCGAAGAGGCTGTGGATGTTGCCCTCCGGATCGGCAAAGAAGCCGGCAAAATGTCCCCAGGGCTGCTTCGTGGGGTCGGCGATGGAACGCCCGCCATTCGCCACGATGTGGGTAAACCGTTTGTTGACATCGTCTGTCGATGCACATTCGAAATTCAGCTCGAAGGCTTGGCCAGTGAACTGCGTGCGGTAATCAGGGTGATCGTGCGTATTGGGGCTCATGCCGATCCTAGAGAAGATGGCAAAGCGTATGCCTTCGCCTCCAAAGGCGACGTAGTTCTGCTCCGAGACGTCAACGCAAAGGCCGAGCGCGTCACGATAGAAGGTCGCGAGCTTCGCTACGTCATCTGCGAGCACAGTGATCCCCTCCAACCTAGCAATGGCGGCTTTGGTAGCGGTCAAGGCGTAATCTCCAAGTTCGTTTCTGTTCTGCTCGTCACCAGCGCCAATTCGCGCTGTCGAGCCGCGGATATGTGCGGCTCCGCCTTAATCGTGAAGCTAGATGTGCGGCTCTCGCCAGCATTCAAGACCGGCAGGGTGCCGCGAGACCGATCGAAACTACGGCCCTTAGTCCCGCAATTGGCAGGTTCGAGCGCCATGACGCGATCGGTCCCGTTCGTATTGATCCATTGAAGCAAGCGCGGCTGGGAACGGCGGTCCCAGGTGACGGCCACCACTATCCCTGTCGTGGCTGAGGAAATGGTCGCGATGCCGGTTGGAGTGCCTTCGTTGAGCAGGTGCTCGACGGTCACGGGCTCGCAGTCTCGAGATTTGCCAGGATATTGCCAGCCCCCGGGCAGCTGCCGCCAGTCCCCGAATTCGTTGACTGTCTCGACCCGATCGTCCACCGCGACACGGCAGTCGCCGGCCAGCAGCGACCCACCGAAGTTCAGATGATAAAGCAGCGGCGCCGGCGTCGGCGAAGATCCATGATTTGTGACGACGTCACGGACGCTAAGCGATGCCACGCCTGAGGCAAGCGTAATGGTGCGCTCGAGGGTGAGCAGGCCGCCGTCCAGTGTCGCTTCCGCAATGCTGCCGGTTATGACGATCGAGGTGGAGCCATCCTGTTCTACGTGTTCGACGCTGACCCGGCTGGCGGGCAGATGGTTGTAGCGGCCGTGCAGACCGTGCCCCTCGCTGGGCTCGCCGACATTGGCCAGCCCGCAGGTGGTGAGGATGCCACCGAAGAAATGCCGCTCCCATTCGGCGCCGTGCAATCCGGTTACCGGCGCTGCCGCCGGCGCCCAGCCATCCCAGTGCAGGGCGCGCCCCCGATACCAGCAATCGGCGATATCGAGGCCTCGGTCAGGCATGATCCTGACCGATAGTCCCGCTTCCATGGTAACGGTGATCACCCGGAACGGTCGTCCATCGGCATCGTGCTCGATCGCTTGATAGGCCGTTCCGCTCACATGCCGGCTCATGCCAGCCTCAGGACGTCGATATCGCGAACGTATCGTGCAAGCTTCCCGGGGTCCAATTGCACCCCGAGGCCCGGACCATGAGGGATCGTCAGCATGCCATTCGGA
The DNA here is from genome assembly GCF_024707125.1 of Devosia sp. GTDB lineage: Bacteria > Pseudomonadota > Alphaproteobacteria > Rhizobiales > Devosiaceae > Devosia. Next base: position 1,108,371 of record NZ_JANQAH010000011.1, on the reverse strand, counting down.
TCGAGGCTGAACGGCGTCTTGAGAAGGCCGTCCACATAGGCGCTGCCGCCGATATATTCGACATAGCGCGTATTGGGGAAAGCCGCCGCCATCTGCAGGTCGGCCGCGAGCCCTAGAGCCGTATTCCATCCATGACCTACATAGGCCACGCCATGGGCGGCCGCCATCTCGTAGATGTAGCGCTGCTCGGAGATGCCGCCCACCTTAGTGACGTCGGGCTGGACTATGTCGAAGGCGCCGCGCTCGAGAAACGGCTGGAACGACTGTCTGCGGGTAAGCACTTCGCCGCCGGTGATCGGCAGCATGGCCTGGCGCCGCAGGGTAACGAAACCCTCGAGGTCATCGGGCACCAGCGCCTCTTCGAACCAGCCGACATCATAGTCGCGCAACATCTCAGCGGTCCGCAATGCCCATTTGAGGCCATTCGGCCAATAGGCGTCGCTGGCGCCTGCGTCCACGAACAGCTCATATCCCTCGGGCAGTGCGGACCGGGCCGCTTCGATGATCGCCTCGTCGGACCGGTAGTTGTCACGCCGTCCGAACGGCCCCCACCCGATCTTGAAGGCGCGATAGCCCTCCTCGCGATATTTGACGATGGTGTCCCGCATCACAGCCGGCTCATCCATCAGCAATGAGCAGTATGGCTTGACCTTTTCCAGATAGCGGCCACCCAGCAGGGTCGAAACCGGCAGGCCGGTCACCTTGCCCAATATGTCCCAGAGCGCGATGTTGAGGCCGCTGATCACATTGGTCAACGTTCCGCCGCGGCCCATCCAGAACGAGTTCTGGTGGAGGTTTTCCGTCGATCGGCCGGGCTCCAGCGCGTTGGCGCCGATCAGCAGCGGCGCCAATAGCTTCACCGCCTCGTATGCCAGATGACCATTGGTGAAGACCGACCCATATCCCGTAGGACCATCCTTGGTATGGATGGCGATGATGGCGTGGATCGGATCTTCGGGCCTGATCTCGGTGGCCCACCCGCCTTTTGGGCTCTCCCCGACCAGGGGAACGCAGTGAACCTCGGTGATTGCCAGGAATGGGGACGTATTCTGCTCGGCGGCAGGGCTGTTGATCATATTGTGTTCCTCAGTAAGTGGCGGTCACGCCGCCATCGACCACCAGGGTTTGGCCGGTGATGTAGCGAGCGGCATCGGAGAGAAGGAAGGCGACCGGATCGGCGATCTCCTCGGGCGAACCGGGGCGCCCCATGGGGAGTTTCCGGTGCTTGGAGTAGACGTCTTTGAACTCGTCGGTGTCGTATTCGCTGCTGCCATCCGCCAGCAGGGACATCCGGGTCTGGATGAAGCCGGGCGCGACGGCATTGACGCGCACAGGATACGCCGCCAGTTCTATCGCCAGGCTCCGCGTCATGTTGATCAGACCCGCCTTTGCCGTCGCATAGGGGATGGAGTCCCTTAGGCCGGCCATCCCCATGATGGAGGCGATATTCACGATGGCCGACGGCGCCGAGGCCACCAGATGCGGCAGTGCTTCCAACGTGCAGACAAGCGCCGAATCCAAATTGGTGCGCATGAGATGGCGATACCGGTCCATGTCCAGTCCATCGAGGCGGCTCGCATCGAGGATCGCGGCATTGTTCACGAGGCCGTCCAGCCGCCCGAACCGGTTCGTCACCGACGCCATCACCGTCGTGATGGCGCCGCGGTCGGTCACGTCCATATGCATGGGAACCCAGTCGCCGCTGCCGGCCGGGCGAGCCATTTCGGGGGCGTCAAGCTGATCGATGTCGGTCACGATGATGTTGGCGCCCAGTTCGAACAGGCGCCGGGCAATGGCTAGGCCGATCCCCGGGCTGCGCCCGTGACCAGAATTGTCTTACCCTCGAATTCAGGCATTGTTTCCCTCATGTGGATTGTGTTGAAGCAGCGCGCGCCCCGCGAAAATGGCCACGACTGTCGTGAACCCGATCACCAGTGTCGCCAGTGCATTGACCTCGGCGGAGATGCCCACCCGCATCAGCGAATAGAGCCGGATGGGCAGGGTGGAGGAGTCGCCGACGAGGAACAGCGTCACGACCGTCTCGTCGAGCGACAAGGCGAAAGCCAGAACCCCTGCGGCGACGAGTGCGCTCGACATCTGTGGCAGGACGACGAAGCGGAACGTCTGCCAGCCATTCGCCCCCAGGTCCGCCGACGCGGCCACCAGGGTGGGGCTGAGGGCACGCAGCCTATTGATGATCGTGCTGTAGACGACCGCGAGGACGACGACGACATGCCCTACCGTCACCGCGGCTAGGCCGCGGGCCAGGCCCACCTCCCGGAAGGCGATCAGCAGGGAAAGTCCCGTCACGATCGGCGGCAGGACGAAGGGCAGGAACACCATGAATTCGACCAGCGCCACGACCGCACGCGGCATTCGCGATGCGACGAGCAGCGCGAGGATCGCGGCCACAGCGACCGACAGCAGGGATGCCGCAGCTGCAATAAGGATGGAGTTCGTGAGCACCCCCGTCAGGTCGGCATTAGCCGCCAAAGCAGCGAAGGCGTCGAACGAGAAGCTCTCCCACTGCACTACGCCGCGCCGCACCCAGAAAAACGACAGCAACGCAACGACCAGCACCGGCAGATACATGGCGATGAACGCGACCAGAGTGACCCCGGCCAGAACCCAGGAAATAGGGCGCATGAGAACAGACCTATGCATTTTGCCGCTGCCAGCGTGGTTGTGCCAGCCGCTGCCCCAGAACGACGGCGGTGAGGGTCACGACGACCAGCAGCACGGCCAGCGCCGCACCGAACGGCCAGTTATAGGCGAGGCCGAACTGCGTGAAGATCAGCCGGCCCAGCGTGAACCCGTTCGGCCCACCCACGAGCTCGGGTATCAGGAAGTCGCCCGCTGCGAATACGAAGGTTAGCGTGGTGGCCATCGCAGTACCCGGCAGGGCGAGAGGGAACAGCACGGTCCAGAACACCTGCGTCGCACTCGCCCCCAGGTCTTCCGCGGCCTGAACGAGTCTGCTCGGAACCCGCTCCAGGGTTAGGAAGATGGGGAGTATCGAATAGGGCAGGAGCACGACGCATAGGGTGATCCGTACCGCTGCCATGTTGAACAGCAGGAACCCTAGCGGTTCGTCGATGATGCCCAGTGACGTCAGCGTCGAGTTTAGCAACCCGTTGACGCCCAGGAACATCCGCACCGCGTAGATCTTGATGACGTAGCTCAGCAGCAACGGCACCGCCACGGCCAGGATGAGCGCGAAATGCAGTCGCTGCCGTCGGCGCCACATCGCCCTTGCCACGATCCAGCCGACCACGGTGTTGATAAACGTCACCTGCAGCGCCAGCCATAGGGTCTGCACGAATACGCTGCGATAGGCGGGATTGCTCGCCAATTCGGCATAGTTGGCGAAACTGAAGGCCCGCACGATTTCGCGGTCCTCCATACGGTAGAAAGAGTGCGCGAGAAAAACCGCCAGCGGCAGTACGATGAGCACGCCGAGGATCGCGACGGCCAGTGCGCTCTTGGCCAACGTCGCTCCGGAAAAACGTCCGCTCATGATCCGCTCGCCGGCACGAGTGCACAATCTTCGGGGCGGAACCAGGCTGTGACCTCGCCCGCTTTCCCGGCTGCAGCGGGCAATTCGTGATTGCCGAGGGTGCGCACATCCCAGTGCAAGTTCTGAGCCTGCGGGAAGGCCAGTGTCAGCTTGCTGTTGGGACCGAGGAAAGCGCGGTCGACGACTTTCGCCACGAGCCTGTTGGTGTTCGGTGCCCCTCCGGACACATCCAGCTGCACGCTTTCGGGCCGAACATTCAGGAGCACCTCTGCGCCGGGCACAAAGGCATAGTAGGGCCTCTTGTACGCTATCAGGTCGCCCAGCGCCGAACGTAGAACGACCCGGTCATTGTCGATGGACCAGACGATCGCTGACAACGCATTGGTCTCGCCCATGAAGCTGCTGACGAAACGGTTTGATGGCTCGTGGTAGATCTGCGCAGGGGTGCCCAGTTGCTCGACCCTGCCGCCATTCATGACGCAGATGCGGTCCGACATCGCCACCGCCTCTTCCTGATCGTGGGTGACAAAAACGAACGTGACGCCGCTCGACCGCTGGGCGGCCTTGAGGAATACCTGCATCTGGCGTCGCAGCACCGCATCGAGCGCGGAGAGCGGTTCGTCCAGCAGAACGATGGAGGGCTTGTTGATCAACGCCCGTGCCAGCGCGACGCGCTGCCGCTGGCCACCCGACAGCTGTGCCGGATAGCGCTTGCCCATGCCTCCCAGCTCGACATGCTCCAGAGCCTGTTCCACCAGAGACAGCAGGTCGCGCCTGTTCATGCCCTTGATCCGCGGACCGTAGCCGACGTTGTCGGCCACAGTCATGTGCGGGAAAAGGGCATAGTCCTGAAACACCGTGTTGAACGGACGCTGGCTGGCGGGCAGCCTTCCTATGTCCTTGCCGTTGAACAGCAGTCGCCCCGACGTGTGCTGGGCGATCCCGGCAATGAGCTGCAGGACGGTGGTCTTTCCCGAACCGCTCGGGCCCAGGATGGTCAGGAACTCGCCCCGTCGAACATCGAGGGAAAGCTCCTGAAGTACGGTGAATTGGTTATAGACTTTGGTGACTCGGTCCAGTCGCAGGACCACGTCTTCGCCGAGGGGGGCATGGGTTGTTCTCTCATGGGTCTTGGTCGGACGGGGCCGTTCACTGGCTCGCCTTGACCTCGCTCCAGACCTGAGCCCGCATTTCGAGGCTCTCCACGGGGCGCAACCAGTTCAACCGGTCCGCGTAGTCGAGCCCATCGTTGCTCTGCGTTGTGTTCCCATAGCCATGCGCCGTCGTCATCATCGGCCCGACATCGCCGGCCAGCACATAGTCGACCCACTGATGGGCGCATTCGACGTCCTGCGCGCCGGTAGAGAGCGCCCAGGTATCGAGCCAGCCGATGGCCCCTTCCTGCGGAATGGCATAGCCGACATCATAGCCGCGCTCAGCAAGGCTGATCACCTGCGACTCGCCCATCGAGAACATCAGCGAGGCGCCGCTGCTTTCCCAGACATTCACGCCGTCCTCGAAGCCGGCGTAATAGCTCAGGATGGAGCGCTTCTGCTCGATGAGCTTCTGCTTGACCTGCTCGAACTGCTCAAGGCTGAGGTTATAGGGATCCTCGAAGCCCAACAGGGTTGCCGTGTTGACGATGTTGTTGTTGGCGTCATCCAACACGATAGCCTTGCTGGCCGTCGCCGGGTCCCAGAGGGCGTTCCAGGACGTCGGCGGCTCCGGAAAGACTGCCTTGTCATAGATCAGGCCGATCGAGCCCCAGGCAATTGGGATGCCGAAACGGCTTTCGCCCGCCATGACCTCGGCGACATCGGCGAACTCGGGCAAGAGGTTCTTGAGGTTCGGGATATTCTGTGCGTCGAACGGAACGATGAGGCCCTTGTCGATATATTGCGGGAAGAGGCTGGTATCGATCGAGATGAGATCGTAGTCCGCGCCCTTGGACGCGATCATCTTGGCGAACAGCTCGTCGACCGACCCGGTATAGGTGACGTTGACCTGACATCCGGTGCTGGCCTCGAACGGCCCGACCCATTCCTCGTCCGCATAGCCCTCGAACGTAAAGATGCGCACGGTTCCTGCCGAATGGGCAGCAGCAGGCAGGGTCGCGACGATTAGACCGGCAAGCGCGATAGATTTAAGTTTTCTCATTCCATCCTCCGTATGCAAGTGGTATATAGCATACGGTATACCGTAGTCAATATTGCGCAATGGCAGTGGGTCGGGCTATTTCCTCGACAGCGGAGCCTTACTGTTCGGAGATGACCTTGAAGCTGCTAAGCCCTCTCCCCAGAGCCCGGACCGTGGCCGAGGAAATCGAGGAACGCCTGGTTCTCGCCATCGCGAGCGGCGAACAGCCGGCCGGTTCGCGACTGACGGAGGGGAGTCTGGCGGAGGCCATGGAAGTGAGCCGCGTCCCTGCCCGGGAGGCTCTGCTCAGCCTTGCGGCAAAGGGGCTGCTCGTCCGCGCCGGCGCACGTGGCCTCAAGGTGATAGGCTTTGCGGCGCCTCAGGTCGCGCAAATCCGCGATGTCCGCATCGCCCTTGAGTCACTCGCGATCAGGCGAGCGGCAGATGCAGTGCGGCAAATCCCGTCCGCTATCGCCGGCCTCGATGCTGTTCTGGAGCAGATGGCCGCGCTTGCCACCACGGACAATGCCCTGGCGTTGGCGCAATGCGATCTCGAATTCCACCGCTGCATCCTGCGGCTGACCGAAAACGACGTGCTGTGTCGTCACTGGGAAGACCTCGCCCCGCATCTGCTCGTGCTGTTCTGCAAGGATTGGCACAGCCAATCCCAAGGGCTTGGAGAGGTCGCCCTCCATCAGCACCTGCGGGACTTCATCGTCAGTGGCCCATTAGAGGAAACCGAGGCCATGCTCGAAGCCCACTTCACCACTGGCACCTGACCATCGCGTCGCCTGCCGCCGCGGGCCGATCTCCTCGAGTTCCCCGAGGCGCTCACGCAACCACACCAATCGTTCGGCCAGATGGTCAATGCGCGGCGGCTACTGTGGATCAGCTTTATCCAGACCCAAGTGCATCCTGTGACTTCAGTCTATGGAGCCTCAGACCACTAACTGAAATCGCCGTTGTGTGATTTCAGTTTCGCGGGATTGCGAGAACACCCGAACGTCCGCAACGCGCTGGAAACCCAGCCGGGTCAGAATTGCCGCAGAGGCAATGTTATCGTCAGCACACCCTGCGCGGATTTTGTTCAGGCCAACGTCTTCCAGAGCGAAGCGCACCAGTCGTTCAGCAGCCTCCAGCCCGAAGCCGCGTCCCCATATCGCCTGTTCGGTCCAATAACCAATCTCGCCTTCGCCTTCCGCAATGTCGAAAACATCACAGACGCCAATCATGCGGCTATCCAAGTCAATCGCAAGCCGGTAGGCGCTGCCCTCTCGCCACTCATCGGAGTGACTTCGAAACCAACCCGTCATTTTCTGTATGTCTGGCGGTATCGTGGCCGAAACGAGATTGCGGGCGACGGCGGGGTTGGACCTGATATCGAGGGCGCGTTCGACATCGTCGGGCACAGTAGGACGCAGGGTTAGGCGCTCGGTCAGCAAGCGGATGGCAGGATCGTACTGCAATATCTCTCTCCAACGCAGTTGGACGAGACATTATGGTGGGTTGTCCGCGTCAACAAGATATCCGAGTGCTCCAAAGGCCGCCTGTCTCCTTTCCACCCCCGAGGCGCCGGACTCCACTCGACCCCATACCAGCCAGGCAAAGCCAATCGAAGCCAAGGGGGCGCAGGGACAATACCTGCGCCCACGCATGACCTCAGGTCAGGACTGAGGAAGGCCTCTGCGTTCGCCTTCCCATTTCGCCTGACCTTCGATGGACACTCCGTAAGAGAAAAGTTCGTAGGTAAAGGCCTCCGGCTGTCTGCCGGTTGCGAGCCGGTTGGGCAGGTCGGGATTGTTCATCGCGGCCTTCCCGATCGCCAAGAAATCTGCCTCACCCCGGGTTAGTACATCGTGGGCCAGATCTGGATCTTGTAGCCCACCATTGGCGATGACCGGCAACCCGGTAGTCGCGCGGGCGAAATGGCACAGGCTCTCTCCGTCAGACGTGCTGCTATGGTAGGCGTAGCCTTTTTTCTCGCTAGCGAAGTGAATGAAACCTGCGCCGGCCTCGGCGACCGCGGAGAAAATCCGCGCCGCATCGGCGAGCCCTCCCTGCCAGAAATAGTCGGGCTGGGTCGCCTTGGCCTGCGATAGGCGGACCCCCGTTAGGAAATCCCCGGCGGTCGCCGCGCGAATATCGGTGATGATCTCGGCCGTCAGGCGGATCCGATTTTCGATCGATCCACCATAGGGGGCGTCCCGCAGATTGGTTTCTGGTGTCAGGAACTGGTCAAGTAGGTAGCCATTCGCGCAATGCACTTCGACCCCGTCGAACCCAGCGGACTGCGCGCGCACGGCAGCCTGAACGAACCCAGCCTTGACGTCGCGGATGTCTTGCGCGCTCATCTCCGTGGGCGTGCCGTAGGGGCCGCGGTTTGGCCCATAACCGTCCAACATCTTGCCCATGGGGCGCACCGCGGAGGGAGCGTGCGGCGTGTTAACGACCTGGGAAACTGCCCCGGCATGTATCAGCTGGAGTATAATCCTACCCCCAGCGCGATGTACGGCTTCGGTGACCACTTTCCAGCCGGCTTGTTGCGCGTCTGTACAGAGGCCAGGCTGGTTGCCGTAGGCCTGCGCATAGCAAGGGTCGGTATAGGCCCCCTCGGCGATAATGAGACCAAAGCCGCCCGTCGCGAAACGGGCGTAGTAGTGCGCCATCGCTTCGGTCGGTACGCCATTGTCAGTGGCGCTCGCGCGGGACATTGGTGCGACGACATACCGGTTCGGGAGAGTGAGATTCTGGAGCACACCGGGGCGTAGCGCGGGATGCGTGGGACTGTGAACTGACACTGGTGGTAAGCCTTCTGTTGTTGTCCACGACACGGTGGACTTCATATGCAAAAGGCGCAAGAATGCACAAAAAAGGCCTATACAGACAAAATTGTAAGTAAGGAATATTGATGCCCGATCCCTTCCACGAAACCCAACTGTTTTGCCCTACGGAAACCGCTCTCGGTATTGTCGGTGGAAAGTGGAAAGGTATGATTTTGTGGTGTCTTTGTCGGCGCACTATGCGATTTGGGGAGTTGCATCGTGCCATGCCCGACATCACGCAGCGAATGTTGACCAAGCAGTTGCGAGACCTTGAAACCTTCAAGATCATAGACCGTAGGGTCTATAGCGAGGTGCCGCCTAAGGTGGAATATTCGCTCAGCGCACATGGCCAGGCCCTAAAGCCGATCCTGGAAGATCTTGAACTCTGGTCGAGGAACTACCTGGAAATTAACATCAGGTCCGAATCCGGTCAGTAAGATGTTCGCTTTGCTGTGACCGCTGGAGTCGAAGAGCAAGCGGGAGTTCTGGATCTCGACTGCTGACCCCGAAAAATTGCGCGCCATCCCATTTGTCGAGCGCATCGTGGCTGTGGACCCATTGGAATCGATAGCCGCAACTCTAGAATGGCGGCGCTCCAAATCTTTAGTTCGGAACAATTCGACCTCGTCGTTGCCGCTTTTGGGTCGGCGTCGTGCCGGCATTGGGCGCCCGGATCTACGTGGGGACTTCGACACGCCATCGATCTTCTCTATCGCGACGAACATAAGGCCTGTCTCAGAGAGGCTGGCTCGCCCCCACATATCGAACTCCGTTCGGAGCCAGTGATCCCCAGGCAGCGAGCGCCGATCGTGCGATCTCTTCCAGCATCATTCGATCGGCACCGTCGCGAGCCTGGATCGACATGCCTTGTTGCACCGTCACGTAGAAGCGCGCCATCCGGTCGACATCGGTACCGGGTGGTAGCTCGCCATTCTTTACGGCCTTGGCCAACCGGGCCGCGAGATTCGTTGTATTTTTCGAGCGCCTGGCGACAAGCTCGGCACGAAGCGCCTTATTGCCATCGGTTGCGTGGAGCGCCGACAGGACTACCAGGCAGCCGCTTGGCTTATCCGGACGGTTAAACTTCTGCGCCGATTCCATCAGGAAAGCCTCTATGGCGCCATAGGCGGTTTCCGCTTTGGCGAGCGCCCCCCAGATGTCGGCTCCATCGGTCGAGACATAGAGCGCCACAGCCGCCCTGAAAAGCTCCTCCTTCGATCCGAACGCCGCATAGAGGCTGGGCGCACCAATTCCCATACCAGTCGTCAGATCAACCATTGAGGTTCCCTCGAAACCCTTCTCCCAGAAGATTTCCATCGCACGAAGCAGCGCTTGTTCCCTGTCGAACGTCCTCGGTCGGCCACGGTCCGCCATCACGGATCCTTTTCTGTAATGATCGATATATAATAATCTTGACTGAAAGTTCAAGTTACAGATTTATAGATCAATCATTACAAAAAAGGAATCGAACATGCCAATGCTCAACGGAAAGCGCGCCTTCGTCACCGGGGGCAGCCGTGGAATCGGCGCGGCGATCGTCCGACGCTTCGCCGCTGAAGGGGCTGCTGTGGCGATCGGATACGTGCGATCCGCCGACGCTGCCAGCGCTATCGCCAATCAGATCCGAGAGGCGGGTGGCAGCGCCGTGACCATCCAGATGGATGCGTCAGACCCGACGTCGATCAAGCAGGCAGTTGAGTACGCTGCATCAGCGTTGGGCGGGCTCGACATTCTCGTGAACAACGCCGGCATCATCCGCTACGGTTCAATTGCGGATATCACACTCGAGGACATCGACACTACGCTGTCGGTCAATGTTCGGGCGGTCATCCTCGCGACGCAGGCCGCCTTGCCCTACATGTCAGAGGGCGGTCGCATAATCACGACCGGCAGCAATCTTGCCGACCGCGTGCCCGATGACGGCAAAGCGCTGTATTCCGCCAGCAAGGCCGCACTGATCGCCTGGACCAAGGGCGTAGCCCGTGATTTGGGCCCTCGGGGGATTACCGTCAATCTCGTGCATCCCGGCTCGACCAATACCGACATGAACCCTGCCGACGGTCCCTTTGCAGAGATTCAGCGTCAGCGGATGGCGATCAAGGAATATGGCAGGGCCGAGGACCTTGCTGCGCTCTACGCCTACCTCGCTAGCCCCGTGGCGCGATCGGTGAACGGGACCGGCTTCACCGTCGATGGCGGAGCGAACGCATGAGTGCTGCCGCCGACCATCCCCACAAGCCATTGAGGCGCCCCCTGGACAAGGGCTTGTTGCTCTTCGCCCCGACGGTCACGATCGTTGCCGCCGCTGAGTTCATTATGTGGGTCATGGATGGAATCCGGCTCTAGGGCTCGCGGCCGATCTGCAGATGTCGGCGGCTTTCCTAATACACGCTACGTCGAATATATCGGTGGCAGCGCTTATGTGGACGGCGTTGTCACGACGCCGTTCAGCCTCGACGCGCATGGCATGCTTCAGCGAGGTGTCGCTCGATGAGCGGGTGCCGCTGGACGAGCGCGTCCGAGCCGCAACGAGCAGACATATAACAACAGAGTAGTGCCTGCATCTGACGGCATCTCGCAAATGCCTTCCCAGATATGCGTAGCTGGGCAACTCTACGAAATAGATGGGACACCCGAACCTAGCGCCTCAGTCCAAGCTAGGATCGGCAGCTTTCGACCTCAGCAGTGAAACAGCATACTGTCTCCTTTCCACCCCGGTGCCGCCGGCGTCCTGGGGCCCATAGCGGTCGGTCAGATGTCGACCCCATTCTCGCCGTTGGTGCCTCGCTCGCGGTTTCCTATGAGCGGACACAGGCGATCATCCTCAAGAGTGGGCTGCTAAGGAAATTGCGGACTTTCCTGCCGCGCGTCATGCGTCTAGCCTTGCGCCATGACAAAAAGCATTCTCAGGTTCTTTTTCGATTATGGCGCGGGTGGTTGCCTCTGGGCGGGTGACAACGAGACCCGTGAAGAATTGGGACTAGGCCCAGTGGACGAGAAATTGTTCGTTTCGAAGCCTGCTTGTGATCTGCGGGTCCAGCTTGACTTCGAGCATTCCGGCTATCTGAACCCCCTGTATCCGCCCGATCCGAGCCTGTGGACACAAACGCTTTGTGATCGCTTCAATGCTAGGGTGGACACGCTACTTGGGCTTTTGCGGCATGAATTGGGCGCAAGCTATGACATTGTGGATGAGCAACAGCGCTATTGCGAGGATCCCCGCTTGGGCGAGTATCTTGAGAACAATGCAGGCCTTGCTGCACTCAACGAAGTTGACGCGCCAACCGTAGGCTAAAGCATCGCACACGCGCCTCGACTTGCACCGACCTGGCATATTCTGGTGGGGTGCGTTTCTGGCAAATGCCTAACCCGTCATATCTAACTCATTCGGAGATGCAGGTCGGCTTTCGCAGAGCCTGCCTCAAAAGCAGACTGTCGGCTCCCCACCCCGAGGCAGCCATAGCCCTGTGCATCTAGAACAAGGGAAGAAGACGCGATAGCCGACCCCCTGCGGTGCGTGGTCGTGGCGACCAGCAGAGTGTCGGCTATCGAGATGGCTATCTAGACGTTTAGCGCCGAAGCCGCCTTCCGGAGGTATTCGGGGCTGAACCGAGCATATACTCGGTAGGTAATCCGCGGGTCTGTGTGCCCCAAGAACTGAGCGATCTCGGTTATAGCGATGCCACTTTCCGCCATCCACACTGCCGCTGTATGGCGAAGGTCATGCGGCGTAATATCGTCAAGCATTGCGCGTTTTGCTGCGGCGGCAAATCCTTTCTTGATGTTGAGGACAGGGCCGCCTGCATATTCTATCACGTAGTGCGTTAGGGCCGCCTTTTTCGCTACCAGTAACTCGGCGTGCAACCGGTCGGTCATCGGCACGAGAGCGCGACCTTTGCGATTTTGTTCTCCTGGCACTGCCAGACGAACTTGCCGGCGTTCGAAGTCAACACGATCCCATGTAAGCTGAAGTATCGCGCCCTTCCGCCCAGCGGTCGAAAGGGCCAGGATCATGAACAGCCTCATGTGCGGGCTTGCACAAGCATCCAACAGTCGCTGAAATTCCTCTCGCGTCAGGTATCTGTCTCGCGGAGGGGGCTGGCTGGGCGCCTCAAATACGGCACCTTGCACGCCATGCCAATTCAGGGCCTGGCGGACCACGTTGATTTCTTTCAGAATTGTGCCATCGCCTATGGGGATTCCGCGCCGCTGCTGGCCTTCGTCACGACGCCTTCGAGCGTAGTCGCGGCACAGTTCTCTGGTGATTTGGTCCGGCCGCAGGTGGCCAAAGGTTGACTTTGCGTTCTTCCAGCCGCCGACCATCCTTTCATGATCCACGACTCTACCTCGTTTCTCATCGAGGTAAGCTTGGACCATCGAAGCTACAGTAGCCCCAACTGGAGCAGCCATGGTTTGGCGGAGATCGATTAGTCTGCGCTGGGCTTCCTCATGATCGTCGGTACGAAGGGAGCGTCGCCGCGTCTTGCCTTCGTCAGACCAAACGGCGCAATAGGTGCCGCGATAGAGTTGGGCTCGCATTTCGGGCATTCGAAGTCTCTCACAATGGGGGCGGGGATGCGGATAAGTCTGCCGAGGCGGAATGCGCTCAAGCGGCCCGCGGCGACCAGATCTCTTACGTGCTGGGGAGAACAGTCCCAGCGCCGAGCGAGCGTTTCCGGGCTAAATGGGCGCTCATCAATGCGCAGTGGAATTGCCTCGCTACCCATAGGCATTGGTGGTTGCAATCAAAGGGCTCCTATGATCGCCAGTGAATCTGAGGATCTAAAGCGCGCTATAGCGGTCTCGATTTTGGGATGCAGAGAAATCTGAAAGGATTTTGACTATTTTTTTAGTCGCTGGCCGCGGTCCAAACTGAGGGCATACCGGAGGTTAGGATGCCTTATTCTACCGGGGAGGGAGGGTCATTCCCTTATGCGTTGGACCGGCCCTAGGACTTCGTCTATTGACAAGGCTAACCGGCGTCTGAACACCCTGCGGTGGGAAGCTAGCCGTACCTAGCCGTTGCCACCACATCTGTTGCGGATGGCATGTGTCCAGCGGCAGAGGAGACTTTGCGGGAAATGTGTCAAATGTGACGGTGCAACTCTGACCGGGTGCCTTCGCCCGTCTACAAGCGGTCGAGCAGCACGAGCGATTGAGGTGCGATCCTATGCTATCCGCCTGCAACCTTTTACCTGGCACGGTCCCGCCAAAGCTGACCGCGTCCCGTATCGGCATCTTGCCGCTTGGTCGATGCGACTTGTGTGTGAGCCCGGTTTGGCGCAACGGCCGCGCATCGGGGACGTCCAGACTGTCGTACACTTCCATATGTATACGCTTATGGGCCATCTATTCGTGGCTCGATGTAGATACGTCCTCCCCCTACGAGCATACACAGCGGGTAGCCAGAGTTCTCCGCGCACTGCTTCACTGATGCCTTCAAATGGACGTGGCTACGCAGTCGGAAGTGGAAACTATCGGAGACAGGCCTGGCTTGAGTGTCTCTGGAATCGCGTGCGGTGAGCTAGCACTAATCTTTCGATACTTTTTGAGCGAATTCCCGTTGGCCGCCCGAACGCGAGCTGGTGAGCTTCTTGTGCGCGCCAGCGACGGTGCTCACACTTGTCCGATACAGAAACCTGAAATGCTATATTTGCAGAAAACCAGATCTTTCGTTCTAACGTGAGCGGAAATGTAAACTTCTGGAAACTCCAACGCAAAATACTTTGCGGTAATGACACCGTGTTCAGTTCCAAGGGGGGCGTTTCCCTCATATCGTTTGCTGGACAATGTAACACTCACCGCAAGCGAATTTGCATTGAGTGTTACATGGCTGGCTTGAATCGGTGATTTTATGTCTGTGTCCTTTCCAAAAGCGCAACAGGCTGTCGGAGATACGACGACTCAGTTAGGTCGGCGCGATGTTAAAAAACACCATAGTGCCCGTGCCGTTTCTGAAAGACCGCAAACGACTGCTGCAGCTCGAGTTTATCGAAAGCCCGGTGAATTCGAGCCAACGTAGATTTACGGACCGGCATCTCTTGAAGCCGGTGCTAGACCTCGCAGACTATCGCTGCGAAGCGGTCATCGATTGGGTGGAGTTGGAATTCCACTTGGGTAGAAAAACCCAGTTCCGCCATCTGAAAAAGGAAATCGACCGTGTATGTGGACGCACATCCTATGTTGAGCCTGTTGAGGCAGGCTCAGGAGGGGTGTCTGATGTTTTCAGGGTGATTTTTCAAGATCCTCATATTGTAGACTTAGTGCGGGTAACTGACGCGATTGGCGTCGAATTCGGCCTGATTTCGGAGCCTCGCACCGTGGGCTTGGAGGTGAGCGTCGATTTCTATTCCAAGCGAGCTTCAGAAATTGAAGGCCTTGCAATGGTGGCAGTACTGGCTCGGCATCTCTTCCCAAACAAAGACATTATAGAGCGCTCCGCAGATCATCCTAGGTTCGCTTGGGGAAAAGGTAAGGCGCATTCTTCGAAGGTTTGGGGAAGATCGTTCGAAGGCAAGAGGCGCTGGGCAATTCTGGAGGTGGAGGCCGATCGCACAATTCCGGTAGACGCAACGTTCTACCTTGGGGAAGAAGGTTCGCCGGCGATGTGGCGGGTTATGAATAAATTACTGGATAGGCAGAACCCCACAACCGGCACAAGAACCGTTCTCCCGGTCGAGGGGCGACGCGCGAGGGTAGAGGTCACCCTAAGGGGTGAAGAGTTGCAGAGAACCGGAACAGACACCTTGGCGGGTCTGAAAGAGGTGAACCTGACCAAGTTTCAGCGGAGGTACTTTCAGTTCGTTCTTCCAACATTCATTTTGCCAAAAGACCCCGTGGGTGTGGACTTATTCCGAGAGAGACGACGAGTGTTGAGGTTCTTGAATATAGGCGCCGTTGGGTTGGCGGCCCTCGACGCCGAGCGGCAACGCAATTTAAGGTCCATTGATAAAAACCTAAAGGAGCGTGGGTACCAGGTGCCGCCTCGCGGGAGGAGAAAGGAAAATACTACGAAGGCGTACGAGGCTCTAAACGAAAAGGTTCGGGAAGCGCTTCGCAATCTGCAGCGTAGGGAATTGGGTCGTTAGGTAATGGCTAGTATATGCAGTTATAAGGACCTTGTTGCAGGATGTGCCTGAGACGGTTGGGTTTCTGGCACTTCTGAGATGGCGCGTCGGAATGAGATGCCCATAAAAAGTGTACAGCCGGGCATTCTACGGAACCTCAGTGTTGTCATCTCTTGGCCTATCGTCGTGTGGACCAGCGATTGCATCTTCTACGGACCATTGTGCGATTAAAGCTCTCAGCTGGCGTAGCCGTGCAGCGGTAGGCAGGATGGGACGGCCGGCACGGGATAGGGCGTTGGTCCAAAGCGCTTGTGCCAACAAGTCGGAAAGTTGGGTACCTTTTGCTGTGCTCAATTAGCAAGCCTCACTTGCCGAAAATTGCCCGGAGTGCGACGCGCGATCTGCTCGTTAGCCAAGGATCGCTCCCTCCCGACGCGCTTCGAATTTCCTCAAGCCACGCCAATTCGTTCGTCGTTACCGGCGTACCGAATATTTCCCTGAATGCGCGCATGGTAGTGTCGTCTGCGGTCTGTTGCATGGCCAAAAACATGAGCCGTCGCGAGTCTATTTCTAACGCGACGGCAAGGGCAGGAACCCGATCAAGTGGGAGACGCGTCGTTCCGTTTTTGATCAATGCGAGCATGCTCGCATTGCGAAAGCCTGCTTCGGAGGCGATGTCCGCTTGCGTCTTGACCGGTTGCAGTTCGACAATGCGAGCCTGCAGAAAGCTTGCTAGGTTTGATTTTTCGAAGGGACGGTTTGCCATTTGTTCCGTAGACTAGCGTTGATGTTGCATCGTCTATAGCGTCGCCCTTTTGGGACTGTCTGATCGGTCGGAGGTTGCGAAGAGGTCGCAATAGGGAGTGTTCGTGGCATTCGCAAAGCCTTGCCGAGCTGGCGCATCTACTCGCTGAAGCTGAAGCAGGTAGAAGACAGTGCTCTCCGGTTCATTTGAACCGAAAGGTTCGGCAAACCTGGTCTAAATGGGCTTTAAAGTGGTGGTCACCAGTTGTAACTGCAGATAAACCGGCGCTTTGGCGGAGGGGCCTGGTTTTCACACGGCAGGGGTCACAGGTTCAATCCCTGTCGCACCCACCATTTTCTTGACATTGCTGGGTATTTTGGGCTCACGCACCGACAAGGGCTGCAGTTTGCGCGCGCCTCCACCAGGCGAAGCGTTGCGACGGAGACGCGTGGCCAGATCCGTGTGCCCCAAATAGCGGCGTGAACGACCCGACCAATCTGACCCGCGCTGCAGGCCCTGGCTGAAGGGTGTGGTCCGGGCAAGATACCAGGATATGGCCGAAAAGATCGCTCTCTGCGATGATGACAGCGGTCCGGGAATTCGGGGCGGGTATGCATTGGCTCGGCGAGGTGGGGACAATCTTGAACCATATTGCGGTTGCCTGGCTTGCAAGGCTCCGGTTGCTATTCGCCGACCCCGGCGCGCACCGCGCCTGGGCCTTGGCCGCCAATGACGGCATAATAGCCACTGCCGGCATTTTGGAAGGGTTCGCCGGTGCCGGTGCCGACGATGCGACGCTGGCGCTCGCGGGAATGGCCGCAATGGTCTCGGGAATGTTCACCGCCGGTGGCGCAAAATGGGCGGAAACGGCATCGGAGCGCGAGGCGCAATTAAGCCTCATCGAAGAAGAGCGGCTGGAGATCAAGCGCCAGCCCGATGTCGAATTTGACGAGTTGCTGGACTACTACAAGCAAAAGGGATTGCCCGCCGACCTGGCTCGGGAGGTCGCAGCGCAGCTGATGAAACGCTCCCCGCTCAAGGCGCAATTGGAGAGCGAGCATGGCATCATCAGCGTTGTTTCGCGGCGTGATATTGTCCAGGCCAGCCTGGGTACAGCGATTTCCTACGCGATCGGTGCGTCCATTCCCCTCTTGGTCACCATTATGGTGCCGATCCATGTCGACACCGGGCTGGTGCTTGCAGCGGTTGCCGTTTCGCTCGTTTTGACATCGATATTGGCAGCCCGCGCCGGACGGCAGGATCTCAACCGGACTTTGCTGCGCACGCTCGTCATCGCCGCCGGGACGGTTGGTGCAAGCTACCTCGTCGGGAAATTTGCCTTCTAGCTGGCATCGGCCGCACCCAGCGGGGTCTTGGCGCGCCAGGGTGCGCAGCCGATCTGTGACCGGACGCTCGTGCCCGGACGTCGTCGCCCGCTAGTTCCGCCTTCATTTTTTTGCGCCTATCATCGGCTCATGGCTGAGGATCGTCTCAAAACCTATCGTGACAAGCGTGATTTTACGCGCACGACCGAACCGTCCGGGATGGATGGCGAGGATGGGTTTCGCTTCGTTGTTCACAAGCATCACGCCACTGCCGATCATTATGATCTCCGCCTCGAATTGGGGGGCGTGCTCAAGAGCTGGGCCGTGCCCAAGGGGCCCTCGCTCAATCCGGCGGATAAGCGGCTTGCGGTGGCCACCGAGGATCATCCGGTCGACTACCTGGATTTCGAGGGCCTCATCCCGGCCGGCGAATATGGCGGCGGGCCGATGATCGTCTGGGACAGGGGCACCTGGGCGCCCATGGGGGACCCGGAGGCCGATATTGCCAAGGGCGCCTTCAAATTTCGGCTGGCCGGCGAAAAGCTCAATGGCGGCTGGATGTTGACCCAACTCAAGAACCGTCCCGAGGACAAGGGGAAGGTCAACTGGCTGCTGTTCAAGGAACACGACCAGGCCATGGATATTGAGAACGACATCCTTCAGGCCCGGCCCGAAAGCGTCAAGACCGGCCGGCGCATCGAGGAATTGCTGGAGCCACCGGCTCCGCCGCCGCGGAAACGCCGCGCGACGTTGAAACCGGACAAGCTTAGGGGTGCGGTAGCATCGGCCATGCCGGACAAGACACCGCTCCAGCTTGCGACCGCGGCTGCCGCGCCGCCAGCGGACACGCAAACCAGCACCTGGCTGCATGAGATCAAGTTCGACGGCTATCGCACCCTTGCCCGCCTCGACAACAAGGTGGCTCGGTTCATCACCCGCGGCGGTCTTGATTGGACGCGGCGCTATGGCGACCTGCCGGAGGTGTTCGCGACCCTGCCGTGCCGTCAGGCGGTGATCGACGGCGAGATCGTCGTGCTCGATGCCCAGGGCGTCAGCAGTTTTGGCCGGTTGCAGGAGGAGCTTTCGGAAGGCCGGCCGCGCAACCTGCTGTTTTTCGCCTTCGACCTTTTGTACCTCGATGGCTGGGATCTGCGTGGCGTCGCCCTTCGGGACAGGAAGGCGCTGCTCAAGACCCTTCTTGAGGGCGCTTCTTCAGCCATTCAGTTCAGTGATCATGTCGAGGGGCAGGGCGGGGCCCTTTTCGAACAGGCTATCGATCGTGGACTTGAGGGCCTCGTCTCCAAGCGCGCCGACAGCATCTATAGCGGCAGCCGGTCCGGCACCTGGCTCAAGATCAAGGCGCCGAAAACCGGCCACTTTGTCATCGCCGGCTACACCGCCTCGCCCAATGCCGGCGGGATCGGGGCGATCGCCGTTGCCGAATGGGTGGGTGACGATCTCATCTATCGCGGCAAGGTCGGCACCGGGTTTGATGCCGCGGATATGGCAGGGCTGCTCGAGCGCCTTCGGGCCCTCGAAGGTGGCGACCGGCTGGAGGGCTTCCCCAAGGAGGTGATCCCGGTCAAACCCCTCATCACCGCGCGCATCCAATATGCTGTTGTCACCAGCGACGGCATGTTGCGCCATGCCGTCTTCAGGGGCCTGCGCGAGGCCAGCCTTTCCAGCGGCGCCAAGGGACAACGCAAGCGGCTCGTGACCGATGCCGACCTTGCCAGCATCTGGGTCACCAATCCAACGCGCCGGCTCTTTGGCAAGAACGGCCCGAGCAAGCTCGACATTGCCGTCTACTATGCCAGCGTCGGCGATTTCATGCTGCCCCATCTCCTTGACCGGCCCGTGTCGCTGTTCCGCTGCCCCACGGGCAAGTCGGCGGACTGCTTTTTTCAGCGCCACCCCTTTACCGGCATGCCCGAAAGCATTGCCAAGATCGAAACCGCCAATTCCGAGGGGGAGAAGAAGACCTTCATCGCCGTCACCGACACCAAGGCCTATCTGGCGCTTGCACAGTTCGGTGCGGTCGAATTCCACAGCTGGGGCACGCATCTGGATCATCTCGACAAGCCCGACCGCATCATCTTCGATCTCGACCCCGGCGAAGGCGTCGCCTGGCGCGATGTCGTCAATGCCGCCGTGCATCTGCGCGATGAACTGCTGGGTATGGGCCTCGTGCCCTTTGTCAAAACCTCTGGCGGCAAAGGCGTTCACATCGTCGTGCCGACGACGCGCAAGCTCAACTGGAAGGCTGCGCATGCCGCCAGCGCCCGCATTGCCGAAGCCCTGGCTGCCACCGGACCCGATACGTTCGTTACTGTCATGGGCGCCCAAAACCGCAAGCGCCGCATCTTCATCGACTATTTTCGCAATGCGCGCAGCGCGACGGCGGTGGCCGCCTACTCGTTGCGGGCGCGCACACATTTGCCCGCATCGACCCCAATAGAGTGGCGAGACCTCGAGTCTATCGACTCCGCTCAGGACCTCAATTACTCTACGCTTCCGAGATTATTAACGATGTCCGGCGACCCGTGGGCAGACATTAACGAGTCTTCGCGTGACCTCCCGGCATAGTTACTGGTGATTGTGTTTGAGTAGGAGGCGACCATGGCTCCACGGGCCAGTTGGAAGGGACATCTGCGGCTGAGCCTCGTGTCATGCGCGGTAAAAATGTATCCCGCGACCAGCACGTCGGAGCGCATCAGCTTCAACCAGCTCCACAAGGACACGCATAACCGGATCAATATGAAGCCGGTCGATCCCGAACTGGGTCTGGTCGAGCGAGCCGATCTGGTGAAGGGCTACGAATATGAGCCCAAGCAATATGTGATCATCGAGGACACCGACCTCGAAGCCGTCCGCATCGAATCCAGCCATACGCTCAATATCGAAGCCTTTGTCGATGAGGACGAGATCGATGTCCTCTATCAGGATGCGCCCTACTATCTGGCACCCGATGGCGCCATGGCGGAGGAAACCTTTGTCGTGCTGCGCGAGGCCATGCGGCGCAGCGGCAAGGTGGCCATTGCCCGGCTCGTCCTGTCGAGCCGCGAGCGTGTCGTGACCATCGGCGCCCGCGAAAACGGCATGTTCATCACCACCCTGCGCAATCCCAACGAGGTGCGCGGTACGACCGAATATTTCGACAATATTCCAAAGGGCAATCCGGACACGGAAATGCTCGACCTGGCCGAAAAGCTGATCGAGCAGAAGGTCACCTCCTTCGACCCCAAGGCCTATGAGGATCGCTACGAAATCGCCCTGATGGCGATGATCAAGGAAAAGCTCAAGGGGCACAGGCCGATCGTGGCTGCTGCGCCCGAACGCGGCAATGTTATCAACCTGATGGACGCGCTCAAGGCGAGCCTCGGCGAAGCCAAGCCTGCTGCCAAGAGCCGTGCCAAGGCGCCGGCCGCGGCCAAGGAATCGGCCACCACGGTCTCGCTCAAGGCGGCCCTTGAGGCCAGCAAGTCGGCCAAGCCCAAGGCGGCACCGCGAAAGAAGGCGTAGTCCGGCATGGAGTTCAGCGGGGCCAGCATAGGCGTCGTCGGGGCGCTCAGGGCTTTCCCGCTGAGGTCGGCGGCGCGGCGCATAGAAGAGGGCCGTGGACGCTTGCACCGTGGCCTGCCGCGCGGCACAACCATGGCCGTTTTCTGCCGCTCTCTGCTCTCCCGCCTCGACCCCGCCGCGATCGAAAGCCGTGTTGAGCAGGCTCGCGCCAGCGTTGGCAGCGTGCGCAGCGAAAATGGGCTGATGCGCCTGATGGGTCTGCTCCCCAAGCCGGCTCCCGGAGGGATGGCGCGTCAGGCGCTTCTGGACCAGTCGGGCCTTGGCTCCAAAACCCTCGATCTGCTCGTTCTGTTCGATGCATTTGAGCACGACGCCGAGCCCTTTTCCTTTCGCGATCTCATATTGGCGAGGAAATATGCCGGGTTGGAAAAATCCGGAGCCGCCTGGCACGACATCGCCAAATCCCTGCACGGCGTGGGGCCCGTCGGCTCCCTGACGGCGCTGACGCTGCAGGCGAGCGGCGACAGGATCGTTGCGGAAGATGCATTTTCTCTCGCCGAACTCGACGGCCAGCGCCTGCTGCCGCTCGATGATCAGGCAGACGCCGCCGAAGACTATTTTGTCCATGCCGAAACGGCCGAGCAGGCGGGCCTTTTTGCCGAGGCGGCGGTGCTCTATGGCCATTGTGCCGCGGTCGATCCGAGCGACGCCACTGCCCCCTTCAACCAGGGCAATTGCCTGCGCGAACTGGGTGATCTCAACGCCGCGCAGCTTGCCTACGCCACCAGCCTGAAACGCGATCCGGCCTTTGTCGAATCCTGGTTCAACTGCGCCGGTGTGCTGCGCGAGCTCGGGCGCCCGGAAGCGGCACGCAGGCATTTGCAGCGCGCCATCGCTATCGACCCGCTTTACGCCGATGCCATCTACAATCTGGCGGCCCTCGACTACGAGATGGGCAATCTCGACGAGGCTGTTGCAGGCTGGCGTCGCTATCTGGAGCTTGATGAAAGCTCGGATTGGGCCCGGCGGGCCCGTGCCGGCATTACCCTTGTGTCCCAGATGTCCCGGAGCCAGGCTGGATGAGTACGCAGTTTCTGTTCGATGGACCCGAGGACGCCCGCGTCACCCTGCTGCTGGCGCATGGCGCCGGTGCCCCGATGGACTCCGCTTCGATGAACGCGACCACCAAGGTTTTGGCCGCGCAGGGGTTTCGGGTGGCGCGCTTCGAGTTCGGTTATATGGCGAGCCGCAGGACTTCGGCCGGCAAGAAGCCCCCGCCCAAGGCGGAGACCGTCATGCCCGAATACCTTGCCGCGGTGGACGACCTTGGGCCGACCAATGGCCCGCTTGTTATCGGCGGCAAGTCCATGGGCGGACGCGTCGCCAGCATGGTGGCGGATGCCCTGTTCGAGGCCAACCGCATTGCGGGGCTATTGTGTCTTGGCTATCCGTTTCATCCGCCTGGGCGGCCGCAGCAATTGCGCACTGCCCACCTAATCGGCCTCAAGACGCCAACCCTGATCTGCCAGGGCACCCGCGACGAGTTCGGCGACCGCTATGAAGTCGGGGAGTTCGGCCTCTCCGATGAAATTGAGCTGTTCTGGCTCGAAGACGGCGACCACGACCTCAAGCCGCGCAAGGCGATCTCCGGTTTCACCACGGCCGGCCACCTGCAAAGCGTGGCCGAGCACGTTTCGGGCTGGGTGCAGCGCATCGCGCCGTGAAGATCGCGACCTTCAACATCAACGGCATCAACAGGCGCCTGCCCAACCTGATGGCGTGGCTCGCCGATGCCGCGCCCGACATTGTTTGCCTGCAAGAACTCAAGGCCGCGGATCGGCAATTTCCTGCAACCGCCCTTGCTGACGCCGGGTATCACGCGGTCTGGAAGGGCGAACCGGGCTGGAATGGCGTTGCCATCCTTACCCGCGGCAGTCCTCCGGTGCTGACCCGCGACAGCCTGCCGGGCGCACCTGATGACCGCCAGGCCCGCTATATCGAGGCCGCCTGCAATGGCGTGATCATCGGCTGCCTCTATGCGCCCAATGGCAATCCCAGGCCCGGGCCGAAATTCGACTACAAGCTGGCCTGGACGCAGCGCTTGCTTGAGCACGCGCAAGAGCTCTGGTCGAGCGATCTGCCGATCGTGCTGGCCGGTGATTTCAATATCGTTCCTGAACCCCGGGACATCTACGAGACGACATCCTACAAGGACAATGCTCTTGTTCAGCCGGAGAGCCGTGCCCTGTTCCAGCACTTGCTGGAGCAAGGCTGGACTGATGCGATCCGCCGGAAATTTCCCGATGCGACCGTCTATACCTTCTGGGACTATATGCGCAGCCGCTGGCAGCGCGACGCGGGCTTGCGCCTCGACCACCTGCTCTTGAGCCGTGCTTTGGCCAGAAAGCTCAAGAATGCAGGCGTCGACAAGCTCGTGCGCGGCGAGGAGGGCGCCAGCGATCATGCGCCCGTTTGGATAACTCTCTAGCCAGCACGGGCGCTTGATGGGCCAGACTTAGGCGAGCTTCGCCTCGAGCGTGATGCTGATGGCGCCCAGGGCTTTGGACACCGGGCAATTGGCCTTGGCCTTCTCCGCCAGTTCCTGGAAGGTGGCATTGTCGATGCCTGGCACGGTGCCGACCAGGGTCAGCGCGCTGCCGGTGATGCCGGTGCCGGGAACGAGGGTGACTGCCGCCTCGACCTTGAGATTGGTCGCCGGGGTGCCATTCTCGGCCAGGAAATGTCCCAGCTGCATCGCGAAGCACCCAGAATGCGCCGCCGCAATCAGCTCCTCGGGACTGGTGCCCGACCGGCCGCTGTCATCGACGAACCGCCCCTTGTAGGTATAGGGCAGTGTCGCGAACGCGCCGCTCGGGACATCGAGGGTGCCAGTACCTTCCGTCAGCGTTCCGGTCCAGTTGGCGGTAGCCGTGCGCTTCATTGTGCTCTCCTGAGGTTGCATCCATGCGCTTCATGGCAAGGCAAACCCTAGCAGTTGCGGTGATGAAACTGAAGTTTCAATCGGTGTGTGGCCAGTTGCTCAACCTCTGAGGCCGCCGCGAGGCGACCGGTTGGAGGCTTCCGCGGGAGCGGCTATAGTGTGCTTCTGCTGCGAGCGGAGGTTGGCATGGCCCGGTCTGTGGTTGCGCGTGTGATCCTGGTGGGCGGGGTTCTGTTCGGCTCTCTTTCGAGCATGCCGGCACTGGCGCAGGACGATTGCGCACCCATCATCCAGTCCCTGGCCGCAACGGTTCTTGCGGGACGCGAGGTTTTGCCGCCCTTGCAGGCGCGACGCTTCGGCACCCGGGCCATCTACCTGCTTTCCCGCTATGGCGACCTCGGCGATGCAGAAATGGACCGCCTGCTGTCCGAAGCTGTCGAGGCGCGCGTGCATGGCGCATCCGACCTCCAAATGGCCTGGCTTGTGCACCGCGGCACCGCCGACCTCTCACCCGAGGCGATGGCCGCCATGGTCGATACGGCCATGCCGTCCGCCATGCGCGCCTTGTTGCTGGCCGGCGAGGCCGAGGCCGCAATGGCCGCGATTGCCGCGCTGCCCGAGGGAAACCGCATCCCGCTCGGCCAGATGATGGTGACGGTCAGCTTCGACCAGCCCGACACTGTCAAAGCCGAATTGGGCGCGGTTGCGGCCGGCCAGGGTCTTGATTGGCTCGGTGCCGGCTTTGCCGCCGCGCAGGAAGATCCAAAGGCATGGTCAGACCATGTCAAAGGCATGAGCGCCGAGGAGGAGGACAATCTCGTTTCCATCTGGGGCTGGATACCCGGCCTCAACGGCAATCCCATTCTGGCGCGCAGCACGGCCCGGCAGGATGCCGAGGCACAATCCTGGCGCGAAGCCTCGGGCCTCGTCGCCTGGGCCTCTGCCAGGCAGCCAGAAATCTCGCTGATCACGACATTCCTCAACCAGACCGGCGCCTTTGGCGAAGCCGCGGCCGTGGCCAAGCGGCTGCTCAAGCGCTTCGACGGCGACCTGTCGCTCACGGGTCCACTGGACGCGGGTTGGCTGGCGACGCTCGAGGCGTTTGACACGCAGGGGTTCGATGCCGACGCCATTCGCAGCCAGTTCGGCAGCACCACTTTTGGCATCAACCGGGTGGGGCGTGAGAATGTCGGCGACATTTTGGACTGGATCGTCGCCGTCAACGCGCTTTGGCCCTATCTGCAGGGCGAAGGGGAATTGCCGGCAAATCCGCCAGACCTGCTTTCGTCCGAATTCTCCGACTGGGACAGCTGGCTGGCGCTCGCCGGCGCCGTGCATGAGGATACGGCCAGGGCCATAGCCGATCCGAGCCTGGACGATCTGCCCATACTCGCCGAGATGCTGCATGCAGCCGGGTTGCGCGAGATGTTGGCAGGGATGCTGCAGGCCGGACCGCCCACGCCCGAAAGCGTTGCCCTGGCCGACGATTTTGCCGCTCGGATCGATCGCCTCTGCGACGCGCATCTCTGGCACAAGGGCGAAGCGCCGCTGCTTGGCGGGCAGGCGCTTTACAAATTTGACGGGGCGGAAGACTAGGGCCGCGCGAAATTGTCAGGGGTTCAGTCCCCTTGACCTCTTACCACATGGTGGCCTTGGCGCGCTCGGGCCAGGCCTTGTCATAGGGATCGCCGCCGACCTGGTTTTCGCTCATGGCGGCGAGGATCTGGCCGGGTGAGGGGAGCGTTGCCGGGTCGATATGACGGGCCGGATTCCAGAGTTCGGAGCGGACGATGGCGCGGGCGCACTGGAAATAGAGTTCGTCGATTTCGAGGACGATGACCGAGCGCGGGGCCTTTTCGTCGACCGCAAAGCTCTCGAGCAGCGCGGGATCGACCGACAGATGGGCGCGGCCATTGACGCGCATGGTGGTGCCGGAGCCGGGGAGGAGGAACAAAAAGGCGCAGCGGGGATCGCGGACGATGTTGCGGAGGGAATCGATGCGGTTATTGCCGCGGCGGTCGGGCATCATCAGGGTTTTGTCGTCGTGAATGCGGACGAAGCCGGCTTTGTCGCCGCGGGGCGAGCAGTCGATGCCTTCGGGCCCGACGGTGGCGAGGGCGGCAAAGGGGCTCGCTTCAATGAGGCGGCGATATTCCGGCGTCATGGCGCGGGCGACCTTCACGGTCGAGGCGGCGACGGGGGCGGGCAGGTAAAGGGCTTCGAGCTCAGCAATGGACGAGACGATGTGCTGGGACATGAAGACCTCTTTCAGAACGGTGCTGGCGGGCTGGTCAGCGCGGCGTGATGAATCTGGCGCTGGTGGATGGGTGTAACTAAACCTATATCTCCAGCGAATGACAGTGCGACAAAGGAGTTAAGCCATGGATGCCCATGCCTATCCCGTGACCCGGACCGACGCTGAATGGCGGGAGCGTTTGACGCCTGAACAGTATTACATCATGCGCCAGCACGGCACCGAGCGGCCGGGCAGCTGCGCGCTGCTGCACGAGACCCGTCAGGGCACTTTTGCCTGCGCCGGCTGCGATACGCCGCTGTTTGGGTCGACGCTGAAATTTGAAAGCGGTACCGGCTGGCCGAGTTTCAATGACCCGCTGCCGAGTGCTGTTGAAAGCACGATCGACCGCAGCCATGGCATGGTGCGCGAGGAAGTGCACTGCGCCACCTGCGGCAGCCATCTGGGGCATGTGTTCCCCGATGGTCCGCCGCCGACGGGGCTGCGCTATTGCATCAATGGCGTGGCGCTGAATTTTACGGCGGCTTGAATGAGAAAACCCGCGGTGCGAGCCGCGGGTTTTTTGTTGGATAGTCGCTAACCACACACCCGGTGTCATTCCCGCGAAAGCGGGAATCTCCGTCTCTGGCGCTGCTCCAGCGAAGAGAGATTCCCGCTTTCGCGGGAATGACGCCGTGGGAGGGAGGGATCTTAAGTGCCTCTTGGTTTCGCGCGGCTGGTGGCCGGGGCGGCAAGGGGATCGTCGGGCCAGGGGTGACGGGGGTACCGGCCCTTCAAATCCTTGGCGACGTCTTTCCAGCTGCCGCGCCAGAAGCCGGGGAGATCGCGCGTCGTCTGGATGGGGCGGTGGGCGGGGGAGAGCAGTACCAAAAGGAGCGGAATGCGGCCATTGGCGATGCTGGGGTGGCGGTCGAGGCCGAAAAGCTCTTGTACGCGGATTTCGAGCGCCGGGCCGTTTTCCGCGGCGTAGTCGATGGGGAGGTGACTACCGGAAGGGGCGGAAAAGTGGCTGGGGAGCAGGCGGTCGATTTCCTGCTTTTTGGCCCAGGGCAGGAGCGTATCGAGGGCTTGACCGAGGTGATCGGCCGAAATGGCGGAGAGGCGGGTTTCGCCAGTTATGTGCGGCGTCAGCCAGCTAGGGTCGGCAGCGAGGCCGGTGTCGGAGAGGTCCGGCCATTCTTCGCCAAGGGTTTGGCGGAGGAAAGTGGCGCGGGCGCGGAGGGCCTTTTGGTCCTTGCTCCAGGGCAGAGTTTCGGGGCGCTTTAGCGCGGCCTCGGCGAGGATTTGTGCCGCTTTTTCGAGATCAGTGACGGGGGTCGGTTCGTCGGCGAGGCGCAGCGCGTCGAGGCGGCGCTGGCGGCGGGCGCGAACGGAGCCGGAGGCGGGGTCGAAGGTGAGCGTCGTTTCGCTCACGATGTGATGGCCGAAGAGAGTTTCGAGGTCAGTTGGGTCGAGGGCAGCGGCGGAGCGGATGCGACCTTGAGTGGCGCTGCCGGTGATATCGGCGACGACGAGGAAGCTGGCGCCGGCAAGCGAATGGGTTTCCTCAACCTGGGCCTGGCGGCCATTGGCGAGGCGGAAGCGGCCGCGCGGTCCGGCAGGCTGGGCGACGCGATCGGGGAAGGCGCGGGCTAGGTGGTGGCCGGGGTCGCGGGGGTCTTTGTTGGTGCCGCCGGCGAGTTTGCTCCAGCGCTTGGCCATGGCGCGCGCGTCCTGGGCGCGGGGGGAGCGGTCGGTGCGAAAACGGTCGAGGCGGCGGGCGAGGTCTGAGTCGTCGCCGCCAAGGCCGCGTTCGCCGATGAGGACGGCGAGTTCGGCCGCGGTTTCAGCGTCGCCATCTTCGGCGCCAGCAACGACCATGTGGGCTAGGCGTGGGTGGAGCGGGAGTTTGGCGAGGGCTTTGCCGGCCTGTGTGAGGCGGCCTTCATCATCGATGGCATCGAGGCGGGTGAGGAGCGCCTTGGCTTCGGCCCAGGCGGGGGTGGGTGGGGGATCGAGGAAGGCGAGATTTTTGGGATCGCTGACGCCCCAGGCGGCGAGGTCGAGGACGAGGCCAGAGAGATCGGCGGAGAGGATTTCGGGGGTTTCGAAGGCTTCCAAAGCTGCCGTCTGTCCTTCGTTCCAGAGGCGAATGGCGACGCCGGGCGAGGTGCGGCCGGCGCGGCCGCGGCGCTGGTCGGCACCTGCGCGGGAGACGCGGACGGTGGCGAGGGTGGTCAGGCCCGTGGCTGGCTCATAGACGGGGACGCGGCGGAAGCCGGAATCGACGACGATGCGGACGCCTTCGATGGTCAGCGAGGTTTCGGCGATGGAGGTGGCGAGCACGATCTTGCGGCGGCCGGCAGGGGAGGGGCTGGATGGCGGCGTCCTGCTCGGCGGGGGTGAGCTGGCCGTAGAGCGGGGCGAGATCGGTGTTCGGCGGCAGGCGGGTGGCGAGGCGTTCGGCTGTTCGGATAATTTCGCCCTGGCCGGGGAGGAAGACGAGGGCAGAACCTTCGTGCTCGCGCATGGCTTTGAGGACCGCCTTTGTGACCTGGTCTTCGAGACGCTCCAGAGGGTCGGGCTCGGCATAGATCGTATCAACCGGAAAAGTGCGGCCGGGGCTGTCGATGACGGGGGCGTTGTCGAGGAGTTTTGCCACGCGGGCGCCGTCGATGGTGGCCGACATGACAAGGAGTTTGAGGTCCGGGCGCAGGGCGCGGGCGTCGAGCGCGAGGGCCAGGCCGAGATCGGCGTCGAGGCTTCGTTCGTGGAATTCGTCGAAGAGGACGGCGGCGACGCCAGAAAGTTCGGGGTCGTCCTGCAGCATGCGGGTGAAGACGCCTTCGGTGACGACTTCGATGCGGGTTTTGCTCGAAACCTTCGATTCCATGCGGACGCGGAAGCCGACGGTCTGGCCGACGTCTTCGCCGAGGAGTTTTGCCATTTGCCGTGCGGCGGCGCGAGCGGCGAGGCGGCGGGGTTCGAGGACCACGATGCGGCCGTCATTGCGCCAGGGGGCGTCGAGGAGGGCGAGGGGTACGCGCGTGGTCTTGCCGGCGCCGGGCTGGGCAACGAGCACGGCGCTGCTGCCTTTGGCGAGGGCATCGGCCAAGGCCGGCAGGGCGGCGTCGATCGGCAGCGGCGGCATGGGCATGGGAGCAAAATCCTTTACCCGCTGCTTACTCGCGACCTGCTAATCACTCAAGCGATTGCCTGTGGCCAGGTTTTTGCCGCGCCTTCACATCGCAAAAGTGATCCCATCGTTTTTGGTGAAGGCATTTCAGGTGGTTTCCTTGATTATTCAACAAGGCTAGGGTCCGCTGCCCCGCCTAAAGAGAGATTGCCTGGAGGACGCACATGCAACTCACTCGAATCAGCAATAGCGACCTGACCGTAGACGTGGCGGCTCTGGGAGCCGAAATGCAGTCGCTATCGGCCCGGGATGGTCGAAACTGGCTGTGGAGCGGAGATGCCACGTTTTGGACCGGCCGGTCGCCGGTTCTGTTCCCCATGGTGGGTCGCGCCCCCATGGACGTGGTCAGTGTCGGAGACAAACGCTACCAGATGGGCCAGCATGGCTTTGCCCGCCGCAGTGCCTTTACGCTGGTGGAGGAATGGCGCGAGCACTGTGTTTACCGACTCGAAGCCTCGGAAGCGACGCGGGCCATGTTCCCGTTCGATTTCCAGCTCGATGTGGAGCATCGGCTGGAAGGACGGGCGGTGATCGTTACCGCGACTGTCACCAATCGGGATTCAGTGATCATGCCCTATGGGGTGGGTTTCCATCCCGCCTTTGCCTGGCCGCTGCCGGGTGGGGAGGGGCAGAAGCACAGCGTGACGCTCGAAAATGGCGGGGAGCCGGCGTTGTTCCGGCTTTCGGGAGGGTTGGTCAATCCCGAGCCGCTGGCTTCGCCCTTTGTGGCGGGTGCGCTGGCGCTGGACCATGCCGATTTCGAGAAGGATGCGATGATCTTTCCGGAAGGGGCGGGGGCGGGGCTGGTCTATGGGGCCGAGAATGGCCCGAGTATTCACTTCACCTGGGAAAATCTGCCGAACTTTGCGCTGTGGACCAAGCCGGGGGCGGGGTTTGTCTGCCTCGAGCCCTGGCACGGGACGGCGGCGGAAGTTGGCGGGTCGGATGCGCTGGATCAGCGGCCCTATACGGCGCTGCTGGGGCCGGGGGCGGTGGCGAAGTATTCGTTCAGGGCGGAGTTGGTGGGGTAGACCCTCACCCGTCTCGCCCTTCGGGCGATCCACCCTCTCCCCGAGGGGGAGAGGAATAAGAGGCACTGTGCCCGATCAAACGCCGAGCCATTCTTCTCCCCATCGGGGAGAAGGTGGCGCGAAGCGCCGGATGAGGGGGCGCCGAATTCGCAGTAGCGAATTCGGTTTGGGGCCGGCGGCTATTCCGCCGCGCCGCGCTCTTCCGCGATGACATCCGGGCCATTTGGATCGCCCGGGGCTGTTTCGACGCCGAGATCGGGGAAGGCGGCGATGCGCTGGTTGCGGAAGTCGGTGCGGATGACGATCAGGCCGCGCTCTTCGAACCAGGTGAGAAGGCGGCGGGCGCGGCTAGTCGAGTGCGTGCCGTAGAGGCGAGCGATGGTCGCGTCCGAGGGGCAGGGGCCGCCGGTGAGGGCTGCTTGCGCCAGGACCAGGAAGACGCCCTGGACGTCGTCGGTGAGCGTTTCCGAGAGCGTGAGGGCCTGTTGCCAGCCGTCGGATGAAGCGGTTTCTTCGTCGGGTGCGACGCGGGCGACGGCGAGGAGGCGCTTGAAGGCGGGCAGGGCCGGCGGTTCGCCCGGCACGCGGCGGATGCGGCAGCGCACCAGAAAATCCTGATAGAGCTGGGCCGTATTGCGGAACCCGGCGTCGGGATCGCTCATCAGTTCGATCATGACCGACTTGATGGTTTCTTCGCGTTCGGCCTCGTCGATCTCGGGGAAGAGAGGTCGGTTCCGGCTCGCGTTCGGCGCGGGCACGGGCGACCTGCGCAAGGAGTTCGTTGGTCGAGGGGGGCGGCGGTGGCGGCGGGCGGCGCACGACCGGGCGGGCGATTTCGTCCGGGTCCATGGTGAAGATGAGATCCGCGGCATCGACAGGGGCTTCGGGCAGCGGGGTCAGTTTGGGGCTCGTGGAACGGGCTGAGGTTTCGACCGGGCCGATGACGATGGGCAGTGGACGACGCGAGACGGCCGGGCCGAGGGCGACGAAATGGCCGCGGGCGAGATCGCGAAACTGTTCGGCCTGGCGGCGGTCCATGCCGAGGAGGTCGGCGGCGCGGGCCATGTCGATGTCGAGGAAGGTGCGGCCCATCAGGAAGTTGCTGGCTTCGGCCGCGACGTTTTTCGCCAGTTTGGCGAGGCGCTGGGTGGCGATGACGCCGGCAAGGCCGCGTTTGCGGCCGCGGCACATCAGGTTGGTCATGGCGCCGAGCGAGACTTTTCGGGCTTCGTCTGAAACTTCGCCGGCGGCGGCGGGGGCAAAGAGCTGGGCTTCGTCGACGACGACGAGGACCGGGTACCAGAAATCACGATCGGCATCGAACATGCCGCCCAAAAAGGCTGCGGCGGCGCGCATCTGCTGTTCGGCATCGAGCCCTTCGAGATTGACGACGACGGAGACGCGGTGCTGGCGCACGCGGGTAGCGATGCGGGTAAGCTCGGCTTCGGTGCGGGTGGCGTCGACGACGAGATGACCGAACTTATCGGCGAGCGTGACGAAGTCGCCTTCGGGGTCGATGACGCATTGCTGCACCCAGGGGGCGGATTGTTCGAGGAGGCGCCGTAGAAGGTGGGATTTTCCGGAACCGGAATTGCCCTGGACCAGGAGACGGGTGGCCAGCAATTCCTCAAGGTCCATGTGGGCAGTGCCGGTACCCCGGCTCTCGCCCATGTCGATTGCAACCTGCATCTCAACTCCAGCACACGCGTGGAGGGACCTTTAGCACGCCGCGGCGCCGATTCGGCAAAGCGGCAGTTCAATTCACAGAGTCTTGGGGTTTAGGCCGGCTTGCGGGCGATCATGAAGACGGCGGCCTTCCTCTGGGGCAGCCATTCGTGCTCGACGGCAAAGCAGGCAGTCTCCATGGCGGTGCGCAACTGGCTTTGCGTCATGACATCGAGATGGGGCAGGAAGCCGAGCCGGTTGCCGAGGGGCGCGACGAAGCGGATGAAGGGCATCATGTCGCCGAGACATGCCGTGCTGGTGAGGAAATAGCCGCCGGGTTTGAGGGCCCGAAAAATCTTGGCAATGGCGGCTTCCTTGTTCTTGAGCAGATGCAGGATGGACATGCCGAGCACCATGTCGAGGCTTTCGGGGGCGAGATCCACGTTTTCGATGGAGCCGACTTCGAAGCTGATATTTTTGGTGCCCGCTTTGTCGGCTTTGCCCTGCGCGATCTCGATCATGCGTTCGGAAAAATCGACGGCGCGGATGTGGCGGACATTGGCGGCGTGGATCAGGGCGGTGGAGCCTGTGCCGCAGCCGAATTCGAAGAGCTCCATATCGGGGCGCAAGAGGCGCCGGGTGGCGGCGAGCTTGGTCTGATAGGCGGTTTCGTCGGCGACCGGCTGGGCAGCGTAGCGGTCGGCCATGCGATTCCAGAACGCTTGTTGTCCGCTCATGCCGGTTCTCCTCCACTGTTCCATCGCTAGGAAAATAGAGCTTTGCGCGGGTCAACAAAATTGCAGAAACAGGCACAGATCATATACATGGATGCATGGATGATCGCCGCGACCTCGACTGGAATCAGATGCGTGCGCTTCTCGCCACGGTGGAGGCGGGGTCGCTTTCGGGCGCGGCGCGAAAGCTGGGGCTGACTCAGCCGACGCTGGGGCGACAGGTGGCGGCGCTGGAGAAAAGCCTGGGCGTGACGCTGTTCGAGCGTGTCGGCCGCGGGCTGGTGCTGACCCAGGCGGGGCGGGAACTGGTTGCGCCGCTGCGGGCCATGGGCGAGGCGTCGGATACGATCGCGCTGGTGGCGTCGCGGCAGTCGCAGTCGGTGGAAGGGCTGGTTCGCATCACCGCCAGCGATGTCTATGCGCAATATCTGCTGCCGCCTGTTCTCGTAAAATTGCGCCGGATGGCACCGGGCATTGTTGTGGACGTGGTGGCTTCCAATTCGGTGGAGGACCTGATCCGGCGCAAGGCCGATATAGCCATTCGGCATGTGCCGCCGCAGGAGGCGGAGCTTATTGCGCGGCGGCTGCCGGATACGGTGGCCAAGATTTATGGCACGCCGGAACTGCTCGACAGAATAGGACGGCCGGTCGATCAGGCCGGGTTGAGCCGGGCCGAATTTGTCGGCTTTTCCGATAGTGTCGAGATCATCCTCGCCGAATTGCAGCGCAACGGCCTGTCGCTGACCGCGGCGAATTTTCCGCTGCTGACCAATAGTGGGCTCGTCGCCTGGGATTGGGTGCGGCGCGGCATGCTGTTGGGCCTGATGATGGAGGCGGTGGCCGAGCGCACGCCGGAGGTGGAAGAGGCCTGGCCCGCCTTTGTCGGGGTGCCAGTGCCGACATGGCTTGCGACGCATCGTGAATTGCGCACGGCGCGGCGCATAAGGGTCGTGTTCGACCTCCTCGCCGAGGCGCTGGCTGCGGTGTCGCAACCGGCGAATTGACATGGGGCGCGAATGCCATTCTTGTATGGAAGGATGGGGAAGATGCCAAAAGCCCAGAAAACTGTGGAAGTCGGCGGGGGCATAGAGCCACGGCCGCCATTTCGGCCCATGGTCGGCAATCAAGGAATCGGTGAGCCATGGCCGCAGCGGCATTGAAAAATACCAAGGAAACCATCGCCATGCGCGTCGTCGATGCGCTGCGCGATGATATCATCACCATGGCGCTCAAGCCTGGCGATGTGATTTCCGAAAGCGATATTGCCGGCCGCTATGGCGTGTCGCGCCAGCCGGTGCGTGAAGCCTTTATTCGATTGGCCCAGCAGGGTCTGCTTTTGATCCGTCCCAAGCGGGCGACGGTGGTGAAGAAGATTTCGCCGGTCGGGGTGCGGCAATCACGCTTCATTCGCGAAAGCATCGAGGTGGAAATCATCCGCCGGGTTGCCGGGCAGCCGAGCGATGATGCGGCAAACGTGCTGACAAAACTGATCGCCGACCAGGAAGCGGCGTCCGATGCCGGTGACTCCCGGCGCTTTCATACGCTCGACGAGCTGTTCCACCGGACTCTCGCGCGTCTGGCGGGTGTCGAATATGCTTGGCAGCTCATCGACGATCACAAGATGCAGCTTGATCGCGTGCGCTATCTGACGCTCGGCGTCTCTTCGACGCAGCGGGCGATTGCTGAGCACAAGCAGATTGTAGAGGCGGTGGCCAAGGCCGATCCGATGGCTGCCGAGACGGCGATGCGGGCGCATCTGGCCCGGGCCGAACTGCTGCTCAACCAGACGATCTCGGATTTTCCTGACTATTTTGAATAGGCTGCGCGTCCCCTTTCTGCTCGCAGCGGGTTGACCCGAGGCGCTCGCCTCGTCAGGTTACGCGTCCTTCTGAACGCCCCGGCAGACGAGCGGAACGCCCATGACCCGAACGGACTGGACGACGGCCTTGCCCGCCCTGCGGGCTATTTTGCGCCATTTTTGGAAAGACTCGCGCCTGATGCTGGCCGGCATCACGGTGGTCACGCTCGCCTCCTCGGTTCTTTCCATCGCGACGCCCTATGTGTTTTCGCGGCTGGTCGACGAGCTGGCCGCCGGCAATGTCGCGGCCGGTATTGCTACGGCTTTTGTCGGCTATGCGGTGATGCGGGGCTTTGAGACGCTGTTTGGCTATGCCTCGGGTTTCATGTCGTTCATGACCTCGGAAAACCTGAAATTCAGCGCGGCGACGGAGTTTTTTTCAAAGCTTCTCAAAAAGCCCGGCACCTTCTTCATCGAGCACAATCCGGTGGCGATCCAGACGGCGCGGGCGCAGGGCGAAGGGGCCGTGCAATCGCTGGTGCAACTGGCGCTGATGGTGTTTGTGCCCGGCGTGGCACAGATCGCCCTTTCCATAGCTCTGCTTGGCACGGCGATCAGCGGCGAGATTGTCGTCATCGTGGTGATCTATGGGCTCTGCTTCATCACGCTGACCTATTTCGCCAATCAATGGACGCGGCCGCTGCTCGACAAGGCGATCGAAGCGAATCAGGACAATGCGCGTTTTGTCGGCAATTCCGTCAATGCGATGGAGACGATCCGCTACTTCAACGGGGATCGCTGGATCAGCGAGAAGTTTGCCGAAAAGGCGGAGTTGGCGCGCGCATCCTGGGTCGGCTGGTCTTGGCGGCGCATTGCGCTGTCGGGGTTGTTTGGTCTGGCGCTCGCCGTGCAGCTGGCGGTGACCTATGTGATCCTCTTGCCGCGCTTTGCCGAGGGGCTGATGACGCTGGGCGATATCGTGCTGATCAACCTCGTGCTGGTGCAGCTCAACCGGCCGTTCGAAATGATCGGCACGGCGATCGACGAGGTGATGCGGTCGATCTCGCGCTTCAAGCCTTTTGCTGAGATGTGGCAGGCGCCGGACGATCGGGCGAGCCATGGTGATCGCCATCTGACATCGGTCACGGGGCAGATTAGTTTTGACGGGGTCGGCTTCCGCTATGGTGACCGGCAGACGCTCGAAGCCGTGTCCTTTTCCGTGTCGCCCGGACGCATTGCCTTCATCACGGGGCCGACCGGGGTGGGCAAGACGACGCTGTTCCGGCTGGCGCTCAAATCGCTCGAGCCGACGGAGGGGCGCATTCTCGTCGATGGTGTCGATCTCGCGCAGATTGATCGGTCCGACTGGTACGATGCCGTGGGCGTCGTGCCGCAGGATGTGATGCTGCTCAACGATTCCATTGCGGCCAATATCGTGCTTGGGCGGCCATTCGATATGGAGCGCATGCGGCAGGCGGCGGCCAGTGCCTCGATCCTTGGATTTATCGAAAATCTGCCGGAAGGTTTTGAAACCACGGTGGGCGAGCGCGGCCTAAAACTTTCGGGTGGGGAAAGGCAGCGCGTGTCGATAGCGCGTGCACTTTACGCGAGGCCCAAAGTATTGTTCCTCGACGAAGCGAGTTCGGCGCTCGACGAGGCAACCGAGGGCCAGATCATGCGCGAATTGCGGGGGCTGGATGGCGTGACCATCCTCGCCATTACCCATAGGCGCAGCGTGATCGGGCCGGACGATCAGATTATTGCGCTGGGCACAGAACCGGCCGAGAAAGAGACGGAGACCGTAGAATGAAGACGCGGCGCTTGGGCAAGACGGGTTTTGAGGTCAGCGAGATCGGCCTTGGTTGCTGGCAGTTGGGTGGCGATTTCGGGCCGGTCGAGGACGAGGCGGCTTCTGCCATTCTCGATGCCGCCAATGGCGCCGGGATCAATTTCTGGGATACGGCGGACGTCTATGGCGGCGGGCTTTCCGAGCGGCGGATCGGTGCACATGCCAAGGCGTCCGGCGTAAAGGTCGCGACCAAGCTTGGCCGGTCGGCAGCGCTTTTTCCCAACAAGTATAGCAAGGACCGGGTGCGCGAAAGTCTTGTTGGTTCGGCCCAGCGGCTTGGCGTTGCCTCGCTTGATCTGGCACAGCTGCATTGCGTACCGACCGAGGTGCTGCGGAGTGGCGAAATCTTTGGCTGGATGGATGAGTTCAGGGCTGAGGGCCTAGTGCGCAACTGGGGCGCCAGCGTCGAGACCATCGAGGAAGGCCTGATCTGTTTGGAACAGCCTGGCTGTGCCACGCTGCAGATCATTTTCAACCTGTTCCGGCAGGACGCAGCGGAAAAGCTGCTGCCGCTGGCGGCGGAGAGGGATGTCGGGATCATCGTGCGTCTGCCGCTGGCGAGCGGGCTCTTGAGCGGCAAGTATGACAAGACGTCTACGTTCGACACGTCAGACCATCGCAACTACAATCGCGATGGGCAGGCTTTCTCGGTGGGCGAGACGTTTTCGGGCATCAAGTTCGAGCGTGGAGTCGAGCTGGTGCAGGAATTGAAGGGGCTGGCGCCCGAGGGCGTGCCGATGAGCCAGTTTGCGCTGCGCTGGATTCTCGATCATCCGCAGGTTTCCACCATCATTGCCGGCGTGTCGAAGCCCGAGCAGATCGCCGACAATGTTGCTGCCACCGAGCGCAAGAACCTGTTCCCGGCGCTGATGAACCAGCTCGGCGAGTGGTATCAGAAAGAAGTGAAGCCCGAGATCCGCGGCGGGGTGTAGGCCCGGCCCTAGCGGAACCGTACCGCCGCACCTAGGTTAGCTTCACAAAACAACAAGACGAGCCAGTATCATGTCTATCCATCCCGCTTTCGAGCTTGTGCGCGACGAGTCCATTGCCGAGATCAATTCGCAGGCGCAGCTCTTTCGGCACAAGAAGACCGGGGCGGAGGTGCTGAGCCTTGTCAATGACGACGAGAACAAGGTTTTTGGCGTGACGCTGAAGACGCCGCCCGATGACTCGACCGGCATTGCGCATATTCTCGAGCATTCGGTGCTGTGCGGCAGCAGAAAATATCCTGTGAAGAAGCCGTTCGTGGAGCTGCTCAAGGGCTCCATGCACACTTTCCTCAACGCCATGACCTTTCCGGACAAGACGGCCTATCCGGTGGCGAGCGCCAATCTCAAGGATTTTTACAACCTTGTGGATGTCTATCTCGACGCCGTGTTTTTCCCGCTTCTTACGGAAGACACGTTTGCGCAGGAGGGCTGGCACTATGAGCTGGATAGCCTCGATGCGCCGCTCGTTTACAAGGGCGTTGTCTTCAACGAGATGAAGGGCGTGTTTTCCTCGCCCGACTCGGTGATGCACGACCAGACGCAGCGGGCGCTTTATCCCGATACGATTTATGGACTCTCCTCGGGTGGCGACCCCAAGGATATCCCAGCGCTGACCTATGAGCAGTTCAAGCGCTTTCACACCAAGTTCTACCACCCCTCCAATGCCCGCGTGGTTTTTTTCGGGCGATGACGCGCCGGAGAAGCGGCTCGAAATTCTGGACGAGGTTTTCAGCCAATTCGATGCGGCGCCCGTGGACGCCGATATTGCGTTGCAGCCGCGCTGGAATGCACCGCGGCAGGTGAGCGGGGCCTATGCCGGGACGGTCGACGCGGAAAAGCGTCGTGACGGCATGGCGAGCGTCAACTGGATGATCGATCCGCCAAGCGGCCGTGAGGAAACGCTGAGCCACGGCCTGCTGAGCTATCTGCTGGCCGGCAATGCGGCGGCGCCGCTGCGCAAGAAGCTGACCGAGAGCGGGATTGGCGAGAGCATGCTGGGCGGTGGCATTTCCACCTGGCTGCGCCAGCCCATGGCTGGGTTCGGGTTGAAGGGGATCGATCCGGCGGACGCCGAAAAGGTCGAAAAGCTGGTGCTCGATACGCTGGCGGAACTCGCCGAAACCGGCTTTTCCGACGAGCAGCGCGAGGCGGCGCTCAACACGTTTGAATTCCATCTGCGCGAGCAGAACACCGGCGGCCAGCCGCGGGGTATGAGCTATATGTTCACCGCGCTTGGCTCGTGGCTGCATGGCGGCGATCCGCTGGAGCCGCTGACTTTTGAAGCGGCGCTGACGGCGCTGAAGGAAAAGGCCGGGCAGGGGCATTTCGAGAAGGAAATCCGTCGCCTGTTCCTCGACAACACGCATCGCATCACCTCGAAGATCGAAGCTGATCCGGAGCTGGGTGCGCGCGAAAAGAGGCAAGAAGACGACAAGCTCGCCGCGGTTCGTGCTGGCATGGACGACGCGGCGCTGAAGGCGACGATTGCGCAGACCGAGAAGCTGAAGGCGCTGCAGGAAGAGGTCGACAAGCCGGAAGACCTGGCAAAGATTCCGACGCTGACGCTGGGCGATCTCGACCGCTCGATCCGTACGCTGCCGACTGATGAGAGCAATCTCCATGGTGCGCGGCTGATGCATCACGATCTGCCGACGCTGGGGATCCTGTATCTCGATCTCGGCTTTGACCTGAAGGTCTTGGAGCCGGCGCTGCTGCCCTATCTGCCGTTGTTCGGTCGGGCGCTGTTGCAGACCGGCACGAGCAAGGAGGATTTTGTCAGCCTGACGCAGCGCATTGGGCGCACGACGGGCGGCATTTCCCAGCATCGCAGCCTTGCGACGCGGCTCGACAATGACGAGACGGCGGCCTGGTTCTTCCTGTCGGGGAAATCGGTGCCGGCCAAGTTTGGCGACATGCTCGACATCATGGGCGAGGTGTTGCTCGATGCGCGGCTCGACAACAAGGAGCGCATTCGTCAGATGGCGCTGGAGGAAAAGGCGGGTTTTGAGGCCCGTATGATCCCGGCCGGCAACTCCATTGTCGATACGCGCCTCAAGGCGGGCCTGACCGAGGCAAGCTGGGCGGCTGAGCAATTGGGTGGCGTCAGCTATCTCAACTTCCTGCGCGATCTGGTGAAGCGCATTGATAGCGATTGGGCTGGGGTGGAAGCCACGTTCCGGCGCATCCGCGATGTCCTCTTCAATCGCAAGGGCATGGTGGTCAACCTGACGGCCGACGCGAGCCTCTTTACCGAGACGCGCGGTGTGCTGGCGAGCTTCGTCGAGGGGCTGCCGCAGAGCGATGCGGTGACGCATGACTGGGGCTTTGCGGCGGAGCCGAAGTCCGAGGGCTTGGTCATTCCGGCGCAGGTCAATTATGTCGGCAAGGGCGCGAACCTGAAGGCGCTGGGTTATGAAGCCTCGGCGGCTTCGGCCGTGGTGCTGCGCTTCCTCAACACGACCTATCTCTGGGACAAGGTGCGCGTACAGGGCGGGGCCTATGGTGGGTCGAGCCGGTTTGACCTGTCATCGGGCAATTTCTCGTTCCTATCCTATCGCGACCCGAACCTGCTCAAGACGCTCGATGTCTATGACGGTGCGGCCAAGGCGCTGCGGGCGGGGATTGGCGAGACCGATCTGACGCGCTCGATCATCGGCGTTATTGGCGATGCTGACCGGCCGGAATTCGTCGATTCCAAGGGCTATTCTGCCATGTGGCGGATACTTACCGGCACGACTGATGCCATCCGCCAGCAGCGCCGGGATGAAATCCTTGGCGCCAGCCAGAAGGACTTTTCGGCGCTGGCCGATGCGCTCGATGTGCTGGCCGAGAAGGGCCATGTGGTGGTGCTGGGTGGCGAGACGGCTATCAAGGCGGCGAATGATCAGCGGCCGGGGCTGATGGAAGTCAGCAAGGTGATGTGAGGCAACGCGCCAAACAAAGATCCCCGCTTTCGCGGGGATCACACAGTGGATGAGATGGGGCGCCTTGGGCGCCCACAATGTTTTAGTGGCCGAGGCTCTTCACGATGTCTTCGGTGACCTTTTTGGCATCGCCAAAAAGCATCATCGTGTTGTCGCGGAAGAAGAGTTCGTTCTGGACGCCGGCATAGCCGGCGGCCATGCCGCGCTTGATGAAGAGCACTGTGCCGGCGTCTTCGACGTTGAGGACCGGCATGCCGTAGATCGGCGAGGTCTTGTCGGTCTTGGCGGCGGGGTTGGTCACGTCATTGGCGCCGATGACGAAGGCGACGTCGGACTGGGCGAATTCGGAATTGATGTCTTCCAGTTCGAACACTTCGTCATAGGGCACATTGGCTTCGGCGAGCAGCACGTTCATGTGGCCCGGCATGCGGCCGGCAACGGGGTGGATAGCGTATTTGACTTCGACGCCTGCCGCCTTGAGCTGATCGGCCATTTCACGCAGGGCGTGCTGGGCCTGAGCCACGGCCATGCCATAGCCGGGCACGATGATGACCTTGCCGGCATTCTTCATGAGGAAGGCAGCGTCTTCGGCTGCGCCCTGTTTTACGGGGCGGTCTTCTTCGGCGCCGCCGGTAGCGGATGAAGTGTCACCACCAAAGCCGCCGAGGATGACCGAGATGAAGCTGCGGTTCATCGCCTTGCACATGATGTACGAGAGAATCGCGCCCGAGGAGCCGACAAGGGCGCCGGTGATGATCAGAGCCGTATTGCCGAGGGTAAAGCCGATGCCGGCTGCGGCCCAACCCGAATAGGAATTGAGCATGGAGACGACGACGGGCATGTCGGCGCCGCCGATCGGGATGATCATCAGGCCGCCGAGGACGAGGGCGAGCACGGTGATCGCCCAGAAGAGCCAAGGCTCGGCCGTGACGGTGAAGGCCCAGACCAGCGCCAAGAGCACGATGCCGAGGACAATGTGGATCAGGTGGCGGGCCGGCAGGATGATCGGCTTGCCCGACATATTGCCGTTGAGCTTGGCAAAGGCGATGACCGAGCCGGTGAAGGTGAAGGCGCCGATGGCGACGCCGATGGACATTTCGATGAGCGCCTGGGCGTGGATATCGCCGGGCACGCCGATGCCGAAGGCTTCAGGGGCGTAGAGGGCGGCCGCGGCCACGAAGACGGCGGCGAGGCCCACCAGCGAGTGGAAGGCGGCGACAAGCTGGGGCATGTCGGTCATCTTCACTTCGCGGGCGACATAGGCGCCGATGCCGCCACCAAGGCCAAGGCCACCGATGATCAGCAGCCAGCTCACCCAATCGCTGGGGGCTGCGACGAGGAGCGTGGTGACGACGGCGATGGCCATGCCGACCATGCCGAAGAGATTGCCCTGGCGGGCCGAACGGGGGCTCGACAGCCCGCGGAGCGCCAGGATGAAGAGCACGCCCGCAACGAGATAGAAGAGGGCGGCGATATTGGCGTCGATCATTTCGCTCAGCCCTTCTTCTTGTACATGGCCAGCATGCGCTGGGTCACGAGGAAGCCACCGAAAATGTTTACGGAGGCGAAGACGAGGGCGATGAAACCAAAGACCTTGCTGATCCAGCTGGCGTCATTGGCGAGCTGTACGCCGACGGCGAGCAGGGCGCCGACGACGATCACCGATGAGATGGCATTGGTAACGCTCATCAGGGGCGTGTGGAGGGCCGGAGTGACGCTCCAGACGACGAAATAGCCGACAAAGATCGCCAATACGAAAATGGCGAGGCGGAAGATGAAGGGGTCGATGGCCCCGCCAATGGCCCCATGGGCCAGGGCAGTCGCGGCATCGGCGACCGTGTTTGCAGTTGCTTCCATTTTACTGGCCCCCCTCCGGTGCGGCAGTCTTCTTCACGGCCGGTTTTTTTGTCGCCGGCTTCTTGGCCGCAGGTTTTTGCGCTGCGGCGCTGTGGTCTTCAATGTGTTCGGCCGGTTTGGTGGCCGGCTTTTTGGTAGCGCGGGGCTTTGGCGCAGCCGGTGGGGCCGCGGCGCTGTGGTCGGGTTCGGCGGCGGCCGGTGCCGCGGCCTTCTTGGCCACGGGCTTTTTCGCCGTCACCGTTTTGGTGGCTGGTGCCTTGGCCGGGGCGTGGTCTTCGACATGTTCGGCCGGCTTGGTGGCCGGTTTCTTCGTGCCGGTTTTTGGCGCTGGTTTGGCGATGGAGGCGCTGTGGTCAACCTTATGCTCGGCGGGCTTGGCTGGAGCCTTGCGGGCGGCGCCGGTCTTGGCTGGCGCGGCCTTGGCTTCGACCTTGCTGCTTGGCGCCTTGGGCGCGGGCTTTGGCACGGCGACAGGAGCGGCAACAACCGGGGCTGCTGCGGGGGCAAAATTGGGGTGCACCACGGCGCCGTCTCGGGTGAGGACGGTGGCCTTGACCAGGTCGTCTTCCCAGTTGATCGCGAGCTTTTTGTCCTTCTTGTCGATCAGGGTTTCGAGGAAGGAGAGGAGGTTTTTCGCGTAGAGTTGGCTGGCGGTGGTGGGGATGCGGCTCGCGAGATTGGTGAAGCCGATAATGGTTACGCCATTATGGTCGACGACTTCGTCGGGTCGGGTCAGTTCGACATTGCCGCCGCGTTCGGCGGCGAGGTCGACGATGACCGAGCCGGGCGCCATGCTTTCGACCATTGCCTTGGTGACCAGCTTTGGTGCCGGGCGACCGGGAATGAGGGCGGTGGTGACGACGATGTCTTGCTTCGCGATATGGCCGGCGACGAGCTCGGCCTGGGCCTGCTGCTCGACAAGGGTCAGTTCGCGGGCATAGCCGCCGGTGCCCGAGGCGTCCTTGAGAGTGTCGGTCATGATGAATTTAGCGCCGAGCGATTCAACCTGTTCGCCGGCAGCGGCGCGCACGTCGGTGGCCGAGACCACGGCGCCGAGGCGGCGGGCGGTGGCGATGGCCTGGAGGCCGGCGACACCGGCACCCATGACGAAAGTTTTGGCCGGACGCACGGTGCCGGCGGCGGTCATCATCATGGGGAGGGCGCGGCCGAAATGGGCAGCGGCTTCGATGACGGCCTGGTAGCCGGCGAGATTGGCCTGGGAGGAGAGAATGTCCATGACCTGCGCACGGGTGATGCGCGGCATGAATTCCATAGCGATGGCGGTGACGCCTGCCTTGGCGAGGGCGGCGACTTCGCTCTCATTGCCATAGGGGTCGAGCGCGGCGATGAGGAGGGCGCCGGGATTGGTGCCGGCGAGCGCCTTGGCGGCGGGGCGGCGCACGGCGAGGACGATGTCTGCGCCCTTGACCGCTTCGGCCCCGGAAGCAGCGACACTGGCGCCGGCTTCGGCGAACTGGGCGTCGCTGATGCGCGACCCCTGGCCCGCGCCCTTCTCGACGCTGATAGCTGCGCCAAGCCCGATCAGCTTGGCGACGGTTTCGGGCGTGGCGGCGACGCGATGTTCGCCTGCCACGGTTTCCCGCAGAACCGCAATTTTCATGAGAACTCTCCTACCCGCCTGCCGGCGGGCAGGCAGCTCTTGCCTGCTAAAAGTATTTTAGGGCTGGACCACGAAGAACAGAATGATCAGCAGGGCGGCCGTGCCGATGACCGACCACTTCACCGCGGCAATGAAGCCGTTATAGGTCTTTTCGTGTTCGGTGTAATCCATTGCGGATTCCAGTACCGGCTCGGAGTGGTGTTGGGCGTGCTTTGCGGCCATCTCGTCCTCGAAAGTATAGTCGTCTTCTATTCTAGTGCACTCAGGGCGAAGTCGCCTCAAGTTCGTCGATCAGCCCTTCGATCATCGAAAGGCCGAGCGACCAGAAGTTGGGGTC
The DNA here is from genome assembly GCF_024707125.1 of Devosia sp. GTDB lineage: Bacteria > Pseudomonadota > Alphaproteobacteria > Rhizobiales > Devosiaceae > Devosia. The sequence goes on along the minus strand of NZ_JANQAH010000011.1, from coordinate 1,064,062 downwards.
CTTGGCATCGAGCCCGAAGGGCGCCAGAAGTTCGGAATGATGCTTGCTTCCCCCGGCCTTCAGGAGCTCGAAATAGCGCTCCGCAAAGCCTTCACTCGACTTCTCATACTGTGCGTAGAGCGAGTTCACAAGGCAATCGCCGAAAGCATAGGCATAGACGTAGAAGGGCGAATGGATGAAGTGCGGGATATAGGTCCAGAAGATGTCATAACCTTCGTTCTGGATGATCCCGTCGCCCAGTGACTCGGACTGCACATCGAGCCAGATCTGGTTGATTTCCTCGGTGCGCAATTCGCCCTGGCGGCGCGCGGTGTGGACGCGGCGCTCGAAGGTGTAGAAGGCGATCTGGCGAACCACGGTGTTGAGCATGTCCTCCACCTTGGAAGACAGCAAGGCGAAGCGCTGCCTGGGGTCGGTGGTCTTGTCGAGGAGCGCCCTAAAGGTCAGCATTTCGCCGAAGACCGAGGCGGTTTCGGCGAGCGTGAGAGGCGTATTGGCGAGGATCGGGCCCTGCGCGGCGGCGAGGCGCTGATGCACGCCGTGGCCCAGCTCATGGGCAAGGGTCATGATATCGCGTGTGCGGCCGAGATAGTTCAGCATCAGGTATGGGTGCGCGCTGGGCACGGTCGGGTGCGCGAAGGCGCCCGAGAGTTTGCCTTCGCCAGTCGGCGCGTCGATCCAGCCCGAATTGAAGAAGGGTTTGGCGACGTCAGCGAGGTCTGGCGAGAAGCGGCCATAGGCGTCGAGGACCGTGGTAACGGCCGTGTCCCAATCCCAGATGCGTTCGTCACTGGTCGGCAGGGGCGCATTGCGGTCCCAGGCGTTCAGCTTTTCCTTGCCGAACCATTTTGCCTTCATCTTGTAGTAGCGGTGCGAAAGGCGCGGATAGGCGGCTTCGACGGCCGACTGCAGGGCGTCGACGACTTCGCGCTCGACCGAGTTCGCCATGTGCCTGGAGTCAGCAATATCTTCGTAGCCGCGCCAGCGGTCGGAAATTTCCTTGTCCTTGGCGAGGACATTGGTGATGTGGGTGAAGAGCCGGCCATTGGCCTTGAAAGTTTTGGCGAGCGCGTTGAAGGCGCTTTCTCGCTTCTTCTCGTCCTTTTCGGAGAGGAGGTGCAGGGTCGATTCAAGGTTCAGCACCTCGCCATCGACCTCGAATTCGAGGCTCGACATGGTCTCGTCAAAGAGCCGGTTCCAGGCGGAGAAGGCGGTGACGGACTTGTCGTGGAACAGCTCTTCAAGCTTGTCGTCGAGCTGGTAGGGCTTTGCCTTGCGCAGTTCTGCGAACCAGGTCTTGTAGCGGGCGAGTTCGGGGTCGCGCGCAATGGCGGCGTCGAGTTCGGCGTCGTCGACGCGGTTGAGTTCGAGTTCGAAGAACAGCACGCGGGTCGAGAGCGTGGTCAGCGCTTCATTGGTGTCGCCCATGAATTTGGCGCGGTCCGGATCGGTCGAGCGCTGCGCATATTGGAGAAAGGCGAAGGAGCCGATACGGCCGGTGATATCACCCAGAACTTCGCTATCCCTAATCGCCTGGATGAGGCCGCCTGATTTGGTGAGGTCGGCGAGCTTGCCCTTGTAGTCGCTCTCGAATTTGGCGGCGAGGCGCTTTGACTCCTCGAGCGCAGCCTTGAATTCGGCGCTGTCCTTGCCGGGGTAGAGATCATTGAGGTCCCAGGTGGGCAGATTGCCGAACTGGTTGTGACCCTTTTGTGCGACAGCGCTCATGGATGAACTCCCGAATAGTCTTAAGTGCGGTGGACCTTAGCGAGGTGCATGTCTCGAAGCTAGGTCAGAAAAACGTCCGTGACGCCGCGCCACACGAGGTAGAGCGCCAGCACCAGAACCAGCCAATAGGCGATCTGGTAGAAGAGTCTTACCGAGATGCGGCGGACGAGCCAGACGCCGAGCAGCACCCCGACAATGCCCACCGGAGCGAGCATGACGGAGTGGCTGAGATTGCTCACCGAGAGCTGGCCGAGGAAGAAATAGGGGACGAGCTTGGCCGTGTTGACCACGGCAAAGAACACCGAGGTCGTGCCGGCATAGACGGCGGGCGGCAGCTTTTTGGGCAGGACGTAGATCTGGAACGGCGGGCCGCCGGTGTGGGAAATGAAGCTGGTGAAACCGGCAATGCTGCCCCAGAAGGCGCCCCATGGCTTTGAGGGCGGCAGGCCTTCGAGTTTCTTGCGCAGCGGTAGCATGGCGTCGATGACAAAGAGCAGCGTTACGATGCCGACCATCAGCAGCACCACGGCGTCGCTGACAAAGGCCCAGAGGGCCCAGCCGAGCAGCGTGCCGACGGCGGCGCCGGGCAGCATGATCTTGAGAATGCTGCGGTCGAATTCCTTGCGATACATCCAGACCGCCACCGCATCCATGCAGAGCAGCACCGGCAGCATCATGCCGGCAGCGTCGCGGGCAGGCATGACCAGAGCCAGAAGGGGCACGCCGACGACGCCTAGTCCCCCCAGGAAGCCGGCTTTGGACAGGCCGACGATCAGCACCGCAAAGACGGCGACGGCAACGAAGATGGGGTCGATCATGGGAGAGGCGAATCCGGCGGGCAGGGTGGGTATGAGCACTCTTGTATGGTTGGTTTGTCAACCGGGCTTCCCATCCCGGCGCTTTAGTATCGGCTTGTTCAGTTCATCCTTCGCCGGGGTGACATCGAGTTGGCGGGCGCGATCAGGCCCCACAAACAAAAATCCCCGCCACGAGGGCGGGGATTTCAATTTCGAGACTGCCAGAAGGCTTATTCGTCGGCGTCGGATTTCAGCGACTTGAGCTTGGCGAAGACCGAATCTGCGTCGATGTCTTCGTTGGCCTGAGTGCGGCGGCCGTCGCCTTCGCCCTCTTCGCTGCCATATTCTTCCTGGCGGGCGGTGGCGCGGGCCAGGGCTTCCTCGGCGGTGAGCAGCGTCGTGCCTTCAGACACTTCGTTGGGAATGCCGGCATCCTTACTGGCGCGCTTGACCTCGAGGTCGAGCTCGATCTGGCTGCAGAGGCCCAGGGTCACCGGGTCCATGGCTGCAAGGTTGGCCGCATTCCAGTGGCTGTTTTCACGCACGGACTCGATGGTGGACTTGGTTGTGCCCACGAGGCGCATAATCTGCGCGTCCTTCAGCTCCGGATGATTGCGCACCAGCCACTTGATGGCATTGGGGCGCTCGTTGCGGCGCGAGATCGGGGTATAGCGCGGGCCCTTGCGCTTGACGGCAGCGACGCGAACTTTTGGATCGGAAAGTTTCAGGCGATAATTGGGATCAGCCTCGGCCTTCTCGATTTCTTCGCGGGTCAGCTGACCGTTCTGGATCGGATTGACACCCATGATGCCGGAGGCGACGTCGCCATCGGCAATGCCCTGCACTTCGAGCGGATGCAGCGTGCAGAAGGCAGCGATCTGGTCGAAGGACAAAGCCGTGTTGTCCACGAGCCAGACAGCGGTTGCCTTGGGCATAAGTAGGGGCTGGGACATGGTAAAACTCTCCTGCTGGCGCGGCCGGTTTTCCTCCGGACCGCTCCGCCTCAAAAGCCAAATGCTGAGGGGGAACTGCTCACAATATAGAGTTTTGGCCCGGTTTCCGCAACGCTGAAGTCAGGCCATAACCATTTATTAGCGCAAATTTTCTTGGGCTCTGCCGAAGGAGGTCAAGAGAACCAGCTTGCCGATATGATTTCGCGTTTCCATTTGCTCATGCGCGCGGGCGGCATCTTCAAGCGCGAAGGTGGAAATCTTGGGCTTTACCCAATCGGGCAGGGAAAGATGCAGCAGGAGCGAAAAGGCGATGCGCTCTGCAATGGCGGCTTTGGTCTCGGACGATTGCGGGCGCAGGGTCGAGCCGGACATGGTGATGCCCTTGGCCATCATCTGGCGCAGCGGCACCTGGGCTGAACCGCCTTCGAGCGTCGAGATCAGGACGATATGGCCGGAGCGGGCGGAGGCAGCGACATTGACCGCAGCCATGTCTCCGCCGACGACGTCGACGACGCGGTCGACACCCCGCCCTTCGGTGAGGGCGAGGACGCGTTCGGCAATGTCTTCGCTGCGATCAATCGTGGCTACGGCGCCGAGCGAAAGGGCGTAGGCTGATTTTTCGGGGCTTGAGGTGACGCCGATGGCCTTGGCGCCGAGGAGCGTCGCGATCTGGATGGCAGCGCCGCCGATGCCGCCCGAGGCGCCGTGGACGAGGACGGTCATGCCGGGGATCAGGCCGGCGCGCATGACGAGCGTCTGTGTCACCGTGAACCAGGTTTCGGGCAGGCTCGCGGCCTCGGCAAAGCTCCAGCCATAGGGAACGGGCAGGACCTGGCCCTCGGGCACCGCGACATATTCAGCATAGCCGCCGCCATTGGTCAGCGCCATGACGCGGGCGCCGATGCGGTGGCGATTGCTGCCCGCGCCCGAAGCGACAACCACACCTGCGACTTCGAGACCGGGCAGGGGGAGGCGCCGGGCGGCGGATCGTAGTGGCCGCGCCGCTGCGCCAGGTCCGGTCCATTGACGCCGGCGGCGGCGACGCGGATCAGCACCTCGCCGGGTTTTACCTCGGGCAGGGGCAGCGACGTCACCTGGAGCGCATCGGGGGCGCCGGGCGTTGCAATATGGATGGCCGACATGGTCGGGGGGAGGGTGATTTGCTCGGTCATGCTCCCATGCTGGCGTAAAGCGGGCTTGCCCGGCAAGGGTGGCAAGGTAATCTTACAGGGCAAAGTTTTGGGAGGCCGCCATGATGGATGACGAAGAACAGCGCCGCAAAAAGCCGGTGGCGCATGATGTCGGCATGGTTCTCGATACGCTGTCCGTGTCGGAACTCGAGCAGAGAATCGCCCTGCTCGAAGGGGAAATCCTGCGTCTCAAGGCCGCGATCGATGCGCGCGGCAGCACGCGAAAAGCTGCCGATGCGGTGTTCAAGTTCTGATCGATAAAAGCCCCGGGATTAAGGTTAAGAAGGACTAAAGGTTCGGGGCGGTGAGGCGCCGGGTTAACACTCCTTGCAGGCAAGGAGTCGCCGTCATGTCTTGGAATCTTCTGGTATTGCTTGCCCTGGTTTTTGCCGCGGGCACTTCGGCGCTGGTCTATGCGCTGCGGCTGGCTGGCGTCGAAGATGGCAGCCCGCTCAATGTGCCGGCGCCCGAAAACCTCGCCGACCAAGCCTGGCGCGAGGAGCCGATCCAGACATTCATGTGGCAGGTGCAGGTGGCGCGCTATTGGCAGCCGCCGTTCCGCCGTCGCTAGGTCGGGTGGATAGTTGGCCATAGCGGTCTGCAAATGGCGGTTTTCTACGCTTCCGGTGCTCACGTACCAACGTACGCTCCGCGCCGGTTCTCGAAAACCACCATTTTCGTCGCGCTCTGACTCAACTCTCCGCCCGACCTAATTTTCGTCAGGGTTAAGAAATCGACTCCTGTTAACGCACAATTAAGACTTTGCGGTTAAGGTGAAGTTATTCAGATTTTTCTGAATTTTTCAGAGCGGTTTTCCCTCTGTTTGACGCCTCCCTGTTAACTTCGAGAGCCGTGATTCACGGCTCTTTTCTTTTTCTGGCGTCCTTTCCCAGCGAAGATAAACTCCCGCCGTGCAACGACTTGTTGAGGCTAGTTGCGCTCGTGGGATGACGCTGGCCTCATTTCCGCCTAGCATGGCGGGGAAATGAGAGGCGGGATTCTACATCCCTCCGAAAACCCCTCGAAGCTGGGATGGACCGTGGCGGATATGAGCGAGACGAGCAGTTCGGCAGTTGCCCTGGGCCCGCGCATTGCGGCATCGGGGGGCTTTGACCAGCTCTATCGCGAAGGCATGGGTCTCATCGAAGCCGTCGCCGCCTATCTCGACCAGGAAGGGCGCGAGGACAGCCGCCTGCTGCCGCGCGAAGCCTCTTTCCTCTATGCCACCGAATCCATGCGTCTCACGACGCGCCTGATGCAGATCGCCTCCTGGCTGCTGCTGCAACGTGCGGTCAACGAGGGCGAGATTTCGCGCGAGAATGCGCGGACCGAGAAGGAAAAGGTGCAGTTTTCTGCAACGCCTTCGGAGCGCGGCGGGCCGGGCTATGACCACCTGCCGGAAAAGCTGCGGAGCTTTATCGATCAGGGCGATCGGCTGTTTGATCGCGTTACGCAGCTCGACCTGCTTGAGCGGGGCAAATTGCCCGAAGTCTCTGCCGGCCAGGCCAATGGCATTGCCGATCAGTTTTCGCGGCTACACGCTGCGTTCAAACGGTCGGAATAGACTCCAGACAAACCAAAGGCGCCCAGTGGGCGCCTTTTTCATTTCAGCTTCGGCGACTACATCCGCCGCGCTTTGCCATCGACCGTCTTGCCATACTTGCCGGCATAGACGCGGGCCGGGACGGGCAGGCGGGAAACAATCCAGCTCACCATCAGGGGCACGAGGATGATGTCATCGACCCAGCCCAGGATCGGGATGAAATCGGGCAGGATGTCGAACGGATTGAAGAGATAGAAGGCAACGAACAGCGTCGCCGCCTTCAGGTAAAGCGGAGTCTCGGCGGCCCAGAAGGCCTTCCAGAGCTGCACGACTTCCTTGCGAAAGAGAATGAGGCGGGGGAGGAGCATGTTCATCATGACCAATAAATGGTCCTGGCTGCATCTGGTTCAAGAGTGGTCCGATCACATCTCTGCGCCGGTCTAGTTTGTCAGCCCGCCCTGCTCCTTGAGGAGCTTGTAGACAGCCATGGCGTGGCCGTGTCCGAGCTTGTAGTCGGCCTTGAGCCAATCGGTGATTGCGGTTGCCTTGGTGCCGGGCGCGGTAAGACCCTTTTCGGTGGCGAGGCGGATGAATTCGTCGGGGCAGACGCCCGTCTGCTTCTCGATATTGCTGAGATAGGCGGCGAAGGTCATGGCTTTTGCTCCTGTTCGACACCGCGACGAATGGCTCTCGTCGATTTCGACGGCTCGGCTGGGTCAACCCGTCACGCTATTGTCCAGTTGCGCGCGCAGATGGGAAGGCCTATCTCGAAGGCACGCGTGAATGAGGATGAAAATGGCCGGTCCAGCGCCGCGTAGGCAGTCAGTCGGGGTCAATGTCGGTGGTGTGATGGTCGGGGGCGGTGCGCCCGTCGTCGTTCAGTCCATGACCAATACCGATACGGCCGATATCGACGCGACCGTGAAGCAGGTCATGCAGCTGGCGCGCGCCGGTTCGGAGATCGTGCGCATCACCGTCGATCGCGACGAGAGCGCGGCCGCCGTGCCGATCATTCGGGATCGTCTGGCCTTCATGGGCTATGACGTGCCGCTGGTCGGCGACTTTCATTATATCGGCCACAAGCTCCTCACGGACCACCCGGCCTGTGCCGAGGCGCTGGCGAAATATCGCATCAATCCGGGCAATGTCGGGTTCAAGGCCAAGCGCGATACGCAGTTCGCGACGCTGATCGAGATTGCCAATCGCTACAACAAGCCGGTGCGTATCGGGGTCAATTGGGGCTCGCTCGACGAAGAGCTGCTCACCAAGCTGATGGACGAGAACGCTGTGTCAGACGCGCCGATTTCGGCTGCGGCGGTGCAGCGCGAGGCCATCATCCAGTCGGCACTGCTGTCCGCTGCCCGCGCCGAAGAGCTGGGCATGCGCCGCGACCAGATCCTCCTCTCGACCAAGGTGTCGGATGTGCAGCATCTCATCGCCGTTTATCAGGACCTTGCCGCGCGGTGCGATTATGCGCTGCATCTGGGCCTGACCGAAGCGGGCATGGGTTCGAAGGGCATTGTCGCTTCGTCGGCCGCCTTGGGTATCCTGCTGCAGCAGGGCATTGGCGACACGATTCGTATTTCGCTGACGCCCGAGCCGGGTGGCGATCGCACGACCGAAGTGAAGGTCGCGCAGGAACTCCTGCAGACCATGGGTTTTAGGCAGTTCCTGCCCGTCGTCGCGGCGTGTCCGGGTTGTGGGCGTACGACTTCAACGACGTTCCAGACCCTCGCAAAAGATATTCAGGACCATCTCAATATCTCGATGCCGGAATGGCGCGAGCGCTATCCGGGCGTCGAAACCCTGTCGGTGGCGGTGATGGGTTGCATCGTCAACGGGCCGGGCGAAAGCAAGCATGCCAATATCGGCATTTCGCTGCCGGGCACGGGTGAAACCCCGGCCGCTCCCGTCTTTGTCGATGGGCAGAAGGTGGCGACGCTGCGCGGGGCCGATGTGGCCGATCAGTTCAAGGTGATGGTGGCCGACTATATCGAGCGCAAGTTCGGCACCGGACGGCAGAACGCCGCGGAATGAACGAGCGCAATACACGTCGCCTGTTCTGGCTGGCCGTGCTGATCATCGTGCTCGGCGTGCTGAAGTTTACCGGACATCTGGGATGAAAAAGGGGCACCAAAGGTGCCCCTTGTCGTTTCAGGCGAGGCCTTCGGCCTTCATGGCAGCCTGGGTGGCCGGGCGGGCGCCAACGGCTTCCATCAGCTTGCTGAGGCGCGGGAAGGCGGCGAGATCGACCAGCTGGCGGCCCCAGCCGACAACGGTGAAGGCATAGGCGTCGGCCTGGGAAAAGGCGCCGAGCATGAAGGGGCTGCGGTCGGTCAGCATGGCTTCAAGCTGGGTCAGGCGGCGGGTGATTTCGGCAACGACGCCCTTGCGATCTTCATCGCTCAGGTTCGGCTTGAAGAGGCCGCCAAAGGCCTTGTGCACATCGCCCATGAAGCCGAGGGCTTCCTGGAGGCGTGCGCGCTCGATGGTGCCATGAGCCGGCTTGAAGGCGGCGATATCGGACTTTTCGCCGATATATTGCAGGATTGCCGGGCCCTGGGTGATGACTTCGCCCGGCGCGACTTCGAGGGCCGGGACGGCGCCGCGCGGATTGATGGCGAGATAGTCGGCCTCCGTAGCGGTCTTCTTGGTGCCGAGGTGGACCGCTTCGGTCTCGTAGGGCAGGCCGATTTCTTCAAGGATAATGTGGCTCGCGAGCGAACAGGCGCCGGGAGAATAGAAAAGCTTCATAATTTACCTGAATGTGTCGTCGTGCTCCGCCCCGGAGGGCGAGCGCGCGCAAGCTATGCCAGCGCGCGCGGCGTTTCTAGATGCACAAGGGGCAAATCGTCGTGTTCGGCTTAGCTCGCCTTGGCTTCCTGCCACTCGGGCAGCGGGAAGACGCGGTCATAGGCCCAGTTAAAGACGAAGGCGTAGCCCATGTAGAAGAGGGCGAGCGCGATATCCATGACCAGGGCCTGCCAGATGGAAATCTGCAGATACCAGGCAACGAGGGGCAGCATGATCATCAGGAGGCCAAGCTCGAACAGCACGGCATGGGCGACACGGATGCGCGCCGTCTTGGCGGTGCCGCCGGTGAGGCGCTGCATCGCGTGGTCGAAGCCGAGGTTGTAGACGTAGTTCCAGAGCATGGCGACGGTAGCGCTGGCCACGACGATCACCGCGGAATCGCCGCCCGGCAGATGGAATGCAAAGGCCGCGAGCGGCGTTGCGATGATGATGCCGATGACTTCGAAACTGACAGCGTGGCGAATACGGTCGGCGGTGGTCCGCATGGGAAATCCCCTGTGGTTCCGGGCCGTCCCGAGCGCTGAACCCTTAGTGGGGGAGGTCGTCCTCGCTTGGGTGTGGATATAGGATTTTCCCGTTTTTCGGGCAAGCGCTATGGGGCATTTCCGATATTCCCCGGACGCAGGGCGAAGACACCCGATCGAACCGGCGCGCCGCCGCCCATGTCGGGCACTGTGTATTCGGCGAGCAGGTCCAAGTGGTCGAGTGGCAGGTCGCGGCGGAAAGGATCGCCGACGAGGATTTTTGTGTGGGTCGCGGCGGCAGCGAGGATGGGCAGGGTCTGGCGGGTGACGGAGGTGTCGTAAAAGACGTCCCCAGCGAGGATGATGTCCACCTCGGGCAGGCCGTGTTCATTCCAGGAGGCGATGGCAGCGCCATTGGCTTCGGCATTGAGCATCATGGCGGCGTGCGCATTGGAATCTGGCTCGATGGCCCAGATTTTTGTGGCGCCGGCCCGCGCTGCGGCGATGCCGACGAGGCCGGAGCCGGCGCCGAAATCGAGCACTGTTTTGCCGGCGACGATTTCTGGATGGTCCTGCAGATAGAGCGCCAACACAGCGCCACCGGCCCAGGCATAGGCCCAGTAGGGCGGCTCATCGGCGCGGCCCTGCGCGGCGAGAAAGCCAATCAGCCCGCTTTGGGGGGTGGGGCGATAGAGCGAAATGTCAGGGCGGAAGGGGAGTGGCGCCAGGGTGAAACGCTGGCGGATGAACTCTTCCGGGGACAGGCTCACTCCGGAAGCTGGCAAGCATCCACCCATTTGTTGCCGCAGAGTTCGGCGAGGCGGTCGACGCTCAGTTTTACCGAGGCGTGCGTATCGCCACCGGCTGGGATGACGAGGTCGTAGATCCTGAGCGAGGCGTCGAGATAGATCGGCAGCGGGGCGGGGAGGCCGAAGGGGCAGACGCCGCCGACCTGATGGCTCGTGAGGCGCAGGACATCTTCGGCGCCCAGCATGCGCGGGCGGCCACCGAAAGCGGATTTGGATTTCTGGTTGTCGAGGCGTGCGTCGCCGCGCGTCACCAGCAGCACTTCCTCGTCGCGGATGCGGATGCAGAGGGTTTTCGCGATCTGGCCGGGCTCGACGCCATGCACTTCGGCGGCAAGTTGCACCGTGGCGGTGGAATTGTCGGTGACTTCAACGGCGAGATCGGGCGCACGGGCGGCGAGGTCGCCGCGGACGGATTCAAGGCTCATCGGCAAAACAACTCAAAAGAGATCGGCGAGGCGGGTTTCGTATTTGAAGCGGGTCTTTTCGCGGATCGGCGTCGTTACCGCGCGGCGCATGAAATCGAGCGGTAGGTCTTTCGAGGTATCGAAGGACATCAGCTCGGAGACCGTCACGCGCTCGCCCGGATAGGGCGTCGCTGTGATGTCCATGCCGGCCTCAATTGTGCCGGGATTGAGCACGCGGCAATAGGCGCCGGGGCGGTTGGCGCGGTGGAAGCGTTTCACCCAGAATTTGTCGCCCATCTTGGCGGCGAAGGTCATGCAGGGGGTACGGTGATAGGTGACTTCCAACAGGCAATCGCCGATCTGGTAGCGGTCGCCGATGGCGGTATCGGCGCTGATGGGGCCCTGGATGACGAGGTTCTCGCCGAAGAGGCCGGGTGTGGAGGCGACGCCTTCCTGAGCCCACCAATCATAATCGCCCTGGAAATAGACGTAAATGGCTTGATCGGAACCGCCGTGGTGCTGGCGATCCAAAATCGCGTCTTCGGCAATGCCTTGCGGGCCGATGGTGACAGGGCCGGAAACGGCGCGCTTGTTGATGCCGGTGAGCGGGCTATAGCCCTCGATGTGTTCGGCCTTGCCGGTGCACACGGCGAGGAGCTTTGCCATGCTATTTCTCCCGGCTCGCAAAGTATTTTGCCGTGGCACGGAGGCCATCGGCCTTGGGGCCAAAGGTGCGGAGCGCCAGAATGGCTTCGTTGACCGTGTCGTTGAGCACCTTCCGGGCGCCATCGACGCCGAGTTTTGAGACTAGGGTCTGCTTGCCGGCTTCGGCGTCCTTGCCGGTGGCCTTGCCCATGGCTTCGGGGGTGGCGGTCACGTCCAAAATATCGTCGGCGAGCTGGAAGGCGCGGCCGGCGGCTTCAGCATAGGCAGTCATTGCGGAAAGGGCGCGCGGGTCGGCGCCGCCGAGAATGGCGCCCATGCGGACGCTGGCGCGGATCAGGGCGCCGGTTTTCATCGCCTGCATGATGGAGATTTCGCCCTCAGAGAAGCCGCCCTTTTCGCCTTCGATATCGCGCATCTGGCCGCCGACCATGCCGCCGGCGCCGCTGCCCAGCGCCAATTCGGTGACAAGGCGGATGCGGACTGCGGGATCGGCATGGCAGGAAGCGTCGCCGAGAACGGCAAAGGCGTGGGTGAGAAGGGCGTCGCCGGCGAGAATGGCCGAGGCTTCGTCAAAGGCCTTGTGAACCGTGGGGCGCCCGCGGCGCAGGTCGTCGTCGTCCATTGCCGGCAGGTCGTCGTGGATCAGCGAATAGCAGTGCACCATTTCGATGGCGAGGCCGGTCAGCAGCGATGCGGATGGCGGCAGCGAGAAGATGGCTGCTGCCTGACGCACCAATAGTGGGCGCAGGCGCTTGCCGCCTTCGAGGGCGCCGTGGCGCATGGCGGCGACGACGCGATCAGCCGCCGGGCCGGGGCCGGAGAGCCGTGCGCCGGTAAGAAAATCGGAAAGACCGGCCTCAACGGCGCGGGCGCAATCGGCACTGTCGGCGGAAAAGTCGTACATGGCTCGTTGCTAACCCGTTGGCATGAAGGCTTCAAGGGGACTTCCGGCCTTGGCCGTCACACCAACTGCGGCTATCACCATGCCATGGCACGAAAAGCATCCAAGGGTATTTGGCGGGCACTACGCTTTCTTGGCGCCGTCATTGCGGTGCTGGTCGCCATTCCGCTGGTGCTGACGCCGGTCTATCTCGTGGTTGCGCCAGTTTCAGTGCCGATGCTGGAGCGCTATCTGACTGGTCGGCCGGTGGTGCGGACGTGGCGCGATATCGACGATATTTCGGACCGACTGAAGGCCTCCATCATCCTCTCTGAGGACGGACAATTCTGCCGGCATTGGGGTGTCGATGTCAGTGCCTTGCAGGCCGAGATCGACAATTTCATTGCCGGTGAACCGACGCGTGGCGCTTCAACGCTGACCATGCAGGTGGCGCGGAACCTGTTTCTCTGGAACGAGCCCGACCCTATCCGAAAAGCGCTGGAAGTGCCGCTGGCGGTCTATGTCGACCTGGTCCTGCCCAAGAAGCGGATCATGGAGATCTATCTCAACATTGCTGAATGGGGGCCGCAGGGCGAGTTCGGCGTGGCCGCCGGGAGCGAGCGGGCCTTTGGGCGGGAGCCGCAGAATCTTGATTGGCGCACGGCCAGTTTGTTGGCGGTGACGCTGCCCAATCCGATCGTGAGGAATCCGGCACGGCCCAATGCCGGGCTGCTCAGGGTTGCCGGGATCGTCGAGGAGCGGGCGCGCACCTATGGGGAGCGCGCCAACTGCGTGGGGAAGAGCGGCCGGCTCGACCTTTAGGCGTCGTCGCCGCCGCCGTGTTCGCGGACGATGGCCGTCTCTGGAACCGGCGGGGTTTCGTGCGGACGGCCGAAGTCGGGCGCTGCGGTTTCCTGGCCGGCATTGATGATCGAGCGGCGGATGGCGCGGGTGCGGGTGAACATGGCTTCGAGCGAGTCGCCGTCGCCGGTGCGCACGGCGCGCTGCAGCACCGAAAGATCCTCAAGGAAGCGGCCGAGCATTTCGAGAACGGCGTCGCGATTGGTCAGGAAAACGTCGCGCCACATGACCGGATCAGAGGCAGCGATGCGGGTAAAATCGCGGAAGCCGGAGGCCGAAAACTTGATGACTTCGGACTGGGTCGCGGTTTCAAGATCGGCGACTGTGCCCACGATATTGTAGGCGACGAGGTGGGGAATATGACTGGTGATGGCCAGCACCATGTCGTGGTGCGCCGCGTCCATGATCTCGACCTGGGAGCCCATGGCAGCCCAGAAGCTGGCGAGCTTTTCGGTCTGTGCCGCGGGCACTTCGGCGCCCGGCGTCAGAACGCACCAGCGACCGGCGAAAAGCTCCGGGAAACCGGCGGAGGGGCCGGAATGCTCGGTGCCGGCAATCGGGTGGCCGGGGATGAAATGCACATTGGCCGGCAGATGCGGGGCAACAACCTTGACGACGTGCTCTTTGACCGAGCCGACATCGGAGACGACGGCGCCCGGTTCGAGGGCGGGGGCAATGGCTTTTGCCAGCGCGTCATAGGCGCCGACTGGAGCGCAGAGAATGACGAGGTCGGCGCCGCGCACGGCTTCGGCGGCGTCGAGGGTGTAGATGTCACCAAGGCCAAGTTCGCGCGCTTCATCCAGCGTTTCCTGGCGGCGGGTCGAGATGGAGATGACATCCACGAGACCCTGTCGCCGGGCGGCTAGGGCGATGGACGAACCGATCAGGCCGATGCCGATCAGGGCGAGCTTGCGAAAGTGGGTGCTCATTGGGAGATCACCATGGATTTGAGGATTTTTGCGACGCCGCGCATGGCGTCTTCGGAGCCGATGGAGATGCGCAGGCCCGTGGGAATGCCGTAGGACTTGCCGACTTCGCGCACGATATAGCCGCCCTCCATCAGGGTGTCGAAGGCGCGGGCGGCGGTTTCGGCGTCAGGGAAAAGCACGAGGACGAAATTGGCCTGGCTCGGCAGCACGCGCATGGCGTTGCCGCTGAGTTCGGCCGTCAGCCACTCGCGCCACGTGGCATTGTGCTCGCGCAGCTTGGCGTTGAATTCGACGTCGCGCGTTGCGGCGGCGCCGGCCAATTGGGCGGGCAGGTTGACGTTGAAGGGGCCGCGAATGCGGTGGATCGCGTCGGTCACGTGATCGGGGCCGACCATCCAGCCGATGCGGGCGGCGGCAAGGCCCATCTTGGAGAAGGTGCGGACCATGACGACGTTTTCCGCTTCGCCAACGAGATCGAGGCCGACGGAATAGTCGGCGGCGGTGACATATTCGGCATAGGCGCTGTCGATAACGAGCAGGATGTCGGGGCGCAGGGCGGCATGGAGGCGCCGCACTTCGGCATCGCTGAGATAGGTGCCGGTCGGATTGTTGGGATTTGCGAGCCAGATCACCTTGGTCCGCTCGGTGACGGCGGCGAGGAGCGCGTCGACATCGGCGGTGTAGTCGGTCTCGTCGACCATGACGATCTTTGCGCCGGCCGCCATGGTGATGATCGGATAGACCGAGAAGCCGTAGCGGTTCATCACCGCCTCGTCGCCTTCGCCCAGATAGGTCTGGGCGAGGAGGTGCAGTAGGTCGTCCGAGCCATTGCCGCAGATGATGCGGGCGGGATCGACACCGTGCACTTCGCCGAGGGCTTCGCGCAGCAGGCGCGAGGAGCCCTCGGGGTAGATTTCGAGGTGCTGGGCAGCGCTCGCAAAGGCGGCCACCGCCTTGGGGCTGGCGCCGAGCGGGGATTCATTGGCCGAGAGTTTTATCGCCTTGCTGCCCGGCGCGCCGGATTTGCCCGGCAGATAGGGCGCGATATCCAAAATTCCGGGCTGCGGAGTGGGGCGAGTGGGAGCGGTCATGACGCACTTTTATGACAGGCAGGAAAGGCCGCGCGGACCATATGCAAAGCGCGGAATAAAGGCAAAGGCTCTCTCAGCTTGAGCGGGCGGTTGCCGCCGAAAGGCCCGGCAGGCGCACATAGCGTTCGGCACGCTTGCGGCGGGGCACGGCAGGGAAGGCTTCCTTGCGGGCGCGGACACAGATGACCCCGCTCATCGGCGGGCCGAAAAAGGCGGCCGACGCGCTCGAAGAAGCGGGCGGAACGCAGGACGAGCGAGGACTGGATCGGCGGCAAGAACAGGCCATCGCGCCAGGCTTCGGGCACGAAGCTGTGGTCGCGGAGGAGTTTTTCCAATTGTCCGCCGGAATAGGGATTTCCCTGGCCAAAGGGTGTCGCATCGCGCTGGGCCCAGATGCCGCGGCGGCGCGGCACGACCAGGACCAGGTGGCCATTGGGCGCGGTGATGCGCCAGAGTTCGCGCATCAACTCCTCGGCGTCGGCAACATGTTCCAGCGCGTGGACGGCGATCGTGATGTCGATGGATGCATCCGCCAGCGGCATTTCGAGGGGATCGCAGAGGACGGTATGCGACGGGCCCTCGCGCGGCCAGGCAGAGGCGCCCTGGCGCTCGGGCATGACGGCGAGGACGCGCTCTGCCGGTTCGAGGGCAAAGCGCAGGTAAGGCGTTGAAAAACCAAGGCCCAGCACGCGCCGGCCCTTGAGGTCGCCGGACAGCGCAATGATCTGCTCGCGCACCAAAGCGCGGGTGATCCGCCCGAGCGGAGACTTGTAATAGGAGATCAGGCGGGTGACATCGCTGGTCATGAATCAAGTCTAGCCAAAGCTGGCTGGGTTGTCATCGCAAGGTGTCGGTCCTAGCCTGTCGCGACCTATGAAGAGGAGTTTTAGATGGCCGTGATCGTTGACGTTTTTCCCGCTCGCCAGGACAATTTCGGCTATCTGATCCATGACGAGGCGACGGGCCGCACGGCGGCGCTCGATGCGCCGGAAGCGGCGGCGATCCGCAATGCCTTGCAGATGCGCGGCTGGCAGTTGAGCGATATTTTCATCACCCATCATCACCTCGATCATGTCGAAGGGATTGGGGAATTGAAGGCGGCCTTTGGCAGCCGGGTGGTGGGACCGCGGGCGGAGGCGGACAAAATCGAGGGGCTCGATGAACTGGTCGGCGATGGCGACCGGGTGATGCTGGGCGAGACGGCGTTCAATATCATCGCGACGCCGGGGCATACGCTCGGGCACATCGTTTATCATGATACTGAAAACAAACATCTTTTCTCTGCCGATGCGCTGTTCTCGCTCGGTGTTGGGAGAATGTTCGAAGGGACGCCGGGGCCGATGTGGGCGGGGCTGGAGCGGCTGCGGGCGCTGCCGGATGAGACGCTGGTTTATTGCGGGCACGAATATACCGAGAGCAATGCGCGGTTCGCGTTGAGCGTCGATGCCGACAACCTGGCACTGCAGACGCGGGCGGCGGAAGTGAAGGCGCTGCGGCAGGCCGGGAAGGCGACGATTCCGTTTGAACTGGGCGAGGACAAGCGGGCCAATCCGTTCCTGCGCGCTGATGCGCCGGAGCTGGCGCGGCATTATGGGCTCACTGGGAAAGAGCCCTCTGAGGTCTTTGCTGCCGTCCGCAAGGGCAAGGATAATTTCTGAGAACAGAGCGCTTTTCGGGATCCCAAATCGTTAACAGACTGTTAACGTCTGGCACGCGCCTTGCACCTTAACGTGCAGGGGCCGGTTGATCCGTTTCAAAGTGGAACAACTGGCCCTCGATGACACAGGCGAGGGACCAGAATGAGCGAGATTGAAACACAGCGGACGCAGCTTCCCGTACCGGTCACGGTAGCGGGCCCGCGCCCCTCGCTCGCCTGGAGCGCACCGACCGCCGCGTTCGTGAGCCAGTTGATTGCGGCACGGGAACATCTGCCGAGCCAGCGCGAGCGCCGGACGGCGAGTGTGGACCGCGCCGTGGGGGCCTATCGGCAGGGTGCCGGGGTTGCCGTGAAGCGGATGCCGGAAGGCTATCGCAAGACGGTCGTCGCTTAGTTCAAAAAGAAATCCCCGCCTCGAGAGCGGGGATTTTGCTTTTCTGGGCGAGCTGGCTTCAGCTCATCGAGACGTCGCGGCTGGCGCTGGTGATGGAGACAGTGAAGCCGGCGACGACGTCGATCAGGCTCATGACCATCAGCAGGAAGAAGACCGAACTGGACGCGGCGCCGACCAGCAGGAATTCGATGAGGAAGACCACGAAGAGCAGCATGGAAAGCATGTGCTCGACGATGGAATTGCGCGCCGTCTGGGTCGATTTCAGCACTTCGAAGAACAGCGCCAGAATGCCGACCACGAGCAGGAGATCGCCGGCCGTGATGGCCCAGGGCATGCCCGAGGGCATGGGGATGGAGAAAAGACCTGCGCCCCAATTGACCGGATTGCCGCCGAAGAAAACGAAGACGGCGATATTGTAGAGCACGAAGGGGACGACCAGCAGCGGCACAATGAAGGTCTTGCCGCGGCGCGGTGCGTGATGAGTGGGCAGGACGACGGTTTCCGTCATGAAGGCCTCCGGTTGATGCGGCGAAGATGCCAGAGGAATAAGGCGGGCGGAAGAGCGCTTAGCTTGGTGCTTTTTCGATCCACGGCGCGCCGGAGGCGGCGAGGAGGGTCACCAGTATCCGGTTCATCGGCGTGGGGATGCCGTGCTTCTGGCCGAGCCGGACGATGACCCCATTGCGGGCGTCGACTTCCATGGGGTGACCGACGAGGCGATCGGCATGGAGCGAGCCGCCCGAGCTGCCTTCGGGCATATTGCGCGAATTGCCGATGGCCTGTTCGACGAAGTCGTCGGGGATTGTTGCGCCTTCGGCGCGGCCCACGGCAGCGCATTCCTCGACGACGCCTCGGACTATGGTTTCGAGGTCGGGGTTCCAGACGGGGCCGGTGGCGCGGAGGGTCAGCGAAGGCACGATGGCGATGGAGTTGCCGGTGAGTTTCAGCCAGGCCTCAGAGATGAAATCGGCATGGGCTGCTGCTTCGATCTCGGATTTGGCAAAGAGGGCGGAAAAATCCTCGCCGTTCTGGCCGGCAGGCACGGAGATGATGCCATGGCGGTGCTGGACGATCCGGCCGGGGGCGCTGCGGGCGGCGGGCAGATTGATGATGACCGGGACGATGCGGGCGGCGGGCACGAGGTGCTCGAACAGGCGCTCGTGCTCGACCCCGTTCTGGATGATGGCGACGCGGGTGTGGTCGGCCAGAAGATGGTCGAGCCAGGGTTTTGTCGCGTCGGCGTCATAGGTTTTGGTGGCGATGAGGACCCAATCGACGGGCGTGCCATCGGCCGGATTGGTGATGATTTTCGGCTTTGCCGTGATCAGTCCCTGGGGCGTTTCGACCTGCAGGTCGTCAAAGGGGGTTCGTGCGCAGACGGTGACTTCGATGGATGGGTCCTGGGCGAGCCAGGCTGCCACCGTGCCGCCAATGGCGCCGGGTCCGATGAGGGCGATCGTGGTCATGGGAAGCTCCGGAGGCGGCGGTGGTGGCGAGATAGCTATCAGTATGCTTGCCACAGGTGACACTGCAATGCGCATTCCGCTGGAGATCGTCACCCTCGGGCTCGACCCCGAGGGCTCTGTACTTGCTGCGTCGTTTTCAAGTGAAGTGTCCTCGGGTCGGGCCCGAGGATGACGTTCGGTGGTTGGGCGAGGCTGGCGCGCCCGAATGCGCCTTAGAGCTTTACCGCCAACCCGGTCCGTACGCTTTCGTCGGCCGCGAGGCAGATGTGGAGCGAGGTGACGGCGTCGTTCATGTGGCGGGTGAGATCGTAGTTTTCGGTGATGGCGCGGTAGACAAAATCCTGCTCGCGATCGCAAAGGCCCTGGTGGTCGGGCTCGCCGTGCATGTCGAGCCAGTCGTCGGGGCGGGCGGGCTTGTTGTTGGCGTCGAGCGCGCCGTGGTGGACGAGGATGCGCGAGGTCTGGGTGTGGGCGTTGATATCGGCCGAGGCGGCGCCCTGGTCCATAACGATGGAGACCGAGCCATTGGGCGAGATGACGTCTTTCACGAAGAAGGCGGTTTCCGACATCATCGGGCCCCAGCCCGCTTCATACCAGCCGACGCTGCCATCGTCGAACAGTACCTGGAAGTGGCCGTAATTATACATGCCCTGCGGCAGCCCTTTGGCGAGGTTGACGCCCATGCCGCGCACTTCCACCGGCTTGGCATCGGTGATCTGGCACATGACGTCGACATAGTGCACGCCGCAATCGACGATGGGCGAGGTGGTCTGCATGATCGAGCGGTGAATGTCCCAGGCGGGGCCAGAGGACTGCTGATTGAGGTTCATGCGGAAGACATAGGGACCGCCGAGGTTTCGCGATTCCTCGATCAGTTTTGTCCAGGAGGGGTGGTGGCGGAGGATATAGCCGATGACCACCTTGCGGTCGTTCGCCATGGCCGTATCGACGACGCGCTGCGCATCGGCGACGGTGGCGGCAAGCGGCTTTTCGACGAAGACGTGGGCGCCGGCTTCAAGCGCGGCCACGGCATAGTCCGCATGGGTATTGGTGTGGGTGGCGATGGCGACGACGTCGGGTTTGAACTCGGCGAGAGCGGCCGCATAGTCGTTGCGGATGGGGTAGCCGGTCAACTCGGCCGGCAGGGTCGGGGTCGAGCGGTTGACGAGGCCGACGATGTCGAAGCCGGGATGGGTGTGATAGGCGATGGCGTGGCTGCGGCCCATCTGGCCAAGGCCGACGACCAGGACTTTTAGCTTTTTGTCGGTCATTCTTTTGGGCTCCTGGGTCAAACAGTGCGGCGCTCTTTGGCGATCTGCCGCGCGCCGAAGGTGGCCAGAGCAGTCGAATAGAGCGTGGGATTGGTGGCGGTCACGGTGGGGATGACGCCATTGCCGGCGACATAGAGATTGTCAAAACCCCAGACGCGGCTGTTGCGGTCGCAGACGCTGGTGCCGTCGTCCTTTTCGCCCATGCGGATCGTGCCCTGATAGTGCAGGGAACTGCCCACAGGCTGCATGATGGTGGCAAAGCCCGGTGCCGGGCGGCCGATGATATCAGCGACGCGGAGGGCCACGGCCTTGGCCTCTTCGACGCGCGCCTTGTCGGCTTCGGACGGCTTCCACTTGATCGAAATGGAAGGCAGGCCGCGCCAATCGAGCTTGGTCTCGTCGAAGAGGACGCGGTTTTCGGGATCGATGTCCGTTGGGCAGAAGACCCCCATGCCGACGGGCTGGCCGGTGAAGTCGGACGTCTTTTCGATCGAGGAGAGGGTGGTGGCGTGGATGGTCACCGAGAAGGGGAATTCATTGGTGGCCGGGATCCAGTTCATGGCGCGCATCGGCGGGTCGCTGCGCATCTCGGCCATCTGGGAGATGATGAAATGGTCGTTGAGGTGGCGCCCGAGAGCCTCGGGGCGGATGCCGGAGGCGAAGAGCAATTGCGGCGTATGCAGGGAATCGCAGGCGAGAACGACGGTACCGGCGGCGAGGAACGAGGTTTCGGTTTCGCCCGCGCGGACAAGCTCGACGCCAATGGCGCGGCCATTTTCATGGACCACGCGGCGGCAGATGGTTTCGGCCAAAATCTGGAAGGTTTCGGCGGGCTCGTTGACCAGCGGGCCGAGGACGACATCGGTGCCGTGGTAGCGGAGGCCTTCCGGACCGGGCGTGGCGGCCAGCGGCATGGCGCGGACGGTGCGGTCGGGGCTACGGCCGGCATTGAATGCCTCGCTGAGCTTTTCGCGCAGGGCAATGGCAGTGGTATCGCCGGCGCGCGGGTCCTTGTTGGTGCCTAGGAGGCCTTCGGCGATGCTGAGGGCCGCTTCGAATTCGTCGGCGGGAATGAAGGGGACGCGCTCGGCCTCGGACGGGGTCGGGGTGCCGGTCGACCACTTTGTGCCCATGCCGCCGACATTGGCGGCGGAAAAGCCGGCAAAGAGGTTTTCGGAGGGGTCGCTTTCATTGGCAATGTAGAGGCCCGAGCGGCGGAGGAAGGACGCGTCGAAGCCGCCGGCGCGGCGGGCTTCCCACTCTTCCTTGCTGATCGACAGCCGCGGGGAGCGATCGCCGCCCTGGGCGAGAGTTTCGAGCTCGGCGCGCTTTTCGAGATCGAGGACGTTATCGAGATGAGCGCCGACTTCAGGCAGGATCTGCGGGCCTGCTTCCACCATCACGATACGGGCTTCCGGCCAATCGCGGCGGATCACGCGTGCGTAGGCGCTGCCGGTCGGGCCGCTGCCAATGATCACGACATCAGTTGTGGGGGAAGCCATCGCGATTTTCCATTCAAAGTGCTGGTATGCAATTGGTATCAATGGTTCTAATTGGTATGTAAAGTCAGAATGCGACGTTGCAAAAAATTCTCTTGTCTGGAGCTCCGAAAATGAAGATCGGCCTGTCGTCCTATAGCTTCCGCCCCATGCTGACCGATGGCCGGATGACGCTGGAAACGCTGTTCGACTGGCTGCATGAGCATGGCGCGGAGCATCTCGAAATCGCGACCTTTTCCTTTGCCGGAGCGGGGACGGATGCCGGATATGACCTGAGTGCGGACGAAGAGGTGCTCAAGCGCCTGGAGGCTGCCATGGCACGGACGGGCGTGCCGATTTCGGGGTTTTGCCTTGGGGCCAGTTTTCTCGCCGGGGACGAAAGGCGGGCGCAGATTGATCTTGTAAAGCGCCATGTCGAACTTTGTGCGCGGTTTGGTGCCGGATTTTTGCGCCATGATGTCGTGCCGTGGGCCCTGCGGCCGAACGATGCGGGTGAAATCGAGGAGGCGTTTGCCGCCATCGTCGAGGGTTGCCGTGAAGTGGCGGAGTTTGGGGCGCAGCATGGCGTCGTCACCAGTGTCGAGGACCATGGCTTCTTCATGAATGGGGCCGAGCGGCTGTTGCGGCTGCATCACGCGGTGGGTCATCAGAACTTCAAGCTGACCGTGGATGTGGGCAATTTCCTCTGTGTCGACGACAATCCCTATGTTGCGACGCGGCGCACGCTGCCGCATGCGAGCTTTGTGCATGTGAAGGATTTTTACACGCGGCGCAGTGAGCCGGGGCCGGGCTGGCTGAAGACGGCGGGCGGGGAATATATTCGCGGGTCGGTGTTTGGCTATGGCGACCTCGACACCAAGGCGCTGCTCGAGAGCGTCGTGGCTTCGGGCTTTGATGGGTTCTTGTCGCTGGAGTACGAGGGGGCGGAGCCGAGTGCTTTCGGGTGCGAGGTGGGGCTCAATAATATCCGGCGGATGCTGGCTGAGATTGAGGGCTGAGTTCCCCACGCGCGTCACCCTCGGGCTTGACCCGAGGGTTTTGTACTTGCCGCAAAGTGCGGTGTCCTCGGGTCAGGCCCGAGGATGACGGCCGGTGGTCGGGGTGACGGCTGACTACAGCCCGACGATCCGATCCAACCGCGCCTTGATATCGGCGAGGCGCTGGCGGTTGCCGCCGGGGACTTCGGCGGAGACCCAGCCACTGTAGCCTGACTTCGAGAGCGCGCGGTTGACGCCGGCCCAGTCGATGTCGCCTTCGCCTAAGTCCACCTCAAAACCCTTCCAGGGCCTTCGGCGTTCATGCGGGTGAGGCTGTATTCCTTGATGTCGATGCGGAAGATGCGGGTGCCGAGGGCTTCGATCCAGTCCGTGGGGCTGCCATAGCGCATGACATTGCCCACGTCGAAATACCAGCCGAGACGGGCGTTATCGAAGCCGTCGATGAGGTGGGCGGCCTCGAGGGGGCTCAGGAGAAAATTGTTCCAGACGTTTTCGAGCGCGATGGAGATGCCGATTTCTTCGGCGTGCGGCAGGAGGCGATCGATGCCTTCGACGGCGCGATCATAGGCGGTGGCGTAGGAAGTTGTGGCGTTGACGACGCCGGGGACCAGCAGCATGGTTTCGGCGCCGTAGGTTTTGGCCTGCTTCATCGCCTCGATTGATGCGGCGACGCAGGCTTCGCGCACTGAGGGATCGGGGTCGGTGAGCGGGGTCTTCCAATGGGCGGAATTGACGACGCCGGGGATGGCGAGCCCCGTGGCGTCGCGGGCGGCGAGGATTTCGGCCTGGTTCAGGTCGTTGGGCGAGTCCAGTTCAATACCGTCAAAGCCGAGGTCGGCGATCAGCTTGAATTTTTCGAGGATGGAGAGGTCTTCCTCGATCATCGACCATTTGAGGCTCGTTTTGGCCATGGGCCGGGCGTTGGAATTGGTCATGACGGATATTCACCTCTCTTGTTGAAGCGATGCTAGACCAGCGCCTTTGTCGGGGCCAAGGCGCGAAATGCCTCATCCCCCAAACAAAAATGCCGCCCGGTGAGGGGCGGCATTTTCGGGTTTGGGTTGCGAAGAATTACTTCTTGATTGTCAGCGGGCCGACCATCTGTTCGGGCTTCACCTCGGCGTCGAATTCTTCGCCGGTGAGGAGGCCCAGTTCGATGGCGGTTTCGCGCAGGGTCGAGCCGTTCTTGTGCGCGGTCTTGGCGATCTTGGCAGCGTTGTCGTAGCCGATCTTGCGGTTGAGCGCGGTCACCAGCATGAGGGACTGATCGACGAGCTGCTTGATGCGCTTGCGGTCGGGCTGGATGCCGATGGCGCAATTGTCGTTGAAACTCTTTGCGGCGTCGGCGAGGAGGCGCACGGACTGCAGGAAGTTGTAGGCGATGACGGGCTTGAAGACGTTGAGCTCGAAATTGCCCTGGCTGGCAGCAAAGCCGATGGCGGCGTCATTGCCCATGACATGGGCGACGACCATGGTCATGGCTTCGGACTGGGTCGGATTGACCTTGCCCGGCATGATCGAGGAGCCGGGTTCATTTTCGGGAATCGTCAATTCGCCGAGGCCCGAGCGGGGGCCGGAAGCGAGCCAGCGCACGTCATTGGCGATCTTCATGAAGGCAACGGCGAGCTGCTTGAGGGCGCCCGAGGTGCCGACAAAGGCGTCGTGGCCGGCCATGACGGCGTACTTGTTCGGCGCGGTGATGAATTCGTGGCCCGAGAGCGTGGAAATTTCGGCAGCGACGGCGACGGCGTAGTCGGGATGGGCGTTGAGGCCCGTGCCGACGGCGGTGCCGCCAAGGGCGAGTTCGCGCAGCTGGGGCAGGGTGACTTCAATGGCCTTTACGGCGAGATCGATCTGGGCGACCCAGCCGCTCATTTCCTGGCCGAGCGTCAGGGGTGTCGCGTCCTGGAGATGGGTGCGGCCGATCTTGACCACATCCATGAATTCTTCGGCCTTGGCGTCGAGCGTATCGCGCAGGATTTTTACGCGCGGGAAGAGGTAGTTCACGACCGCTTCGATGGCGGCGATGTGCATGGCCGTGGGATAGGTGTCGTTGGACGACTGGCTCATGTTGACGTGGTCATTGGGGTGCACTGGCTTCTTGGAGCCCATGGTGCCGCCTGCCATTTCGATGGCGCGGTTGGAGATGACCTCGTTGACGTTCATGTTCGACTGGGTGCCCGAACCGGTCTGCCAGACGACGAGCGGGAAATGGTCGTCAAGCCGCCCCTCGATGACTTCATCGGCTGCCGCAACGATAAGGTCGCGCAGCGCGGGGTCGAGCAGGCCAAGCTTGGTATTGGTGATCGCGGCCGCCTTCTTCAAAATGGCGAAAGCGGTGATGATTTCCTTGGGCATCTTTTCCCCGCCAATGTCGAAATTGGCGAGGCTGCGAGCCGTCTGAGCACCGTAATATTTGTCGGTCGGCACGTTGATGGTGCCCATCGTGTCCGATTCAATACGCATGGTCATTTCTGGCTCTCCGAATAGTTGGCCGCTCTTATCGGCGGAATTCATGACGAAAAACAAAACGGCCGACCCTCAGAAAGGATCGGCCGCTGAAATATCAGGTCGCGCGCATCAGCGCAGCAAGCCTTTCGGCTTAGCTCTTGACGGCGAGAATCTGCCGGCCGCGATACATGCCGGTCTTGAGGTCGACGTGATGCGGACGACGCAGCTCACCCGAATCCTTGTCTTCGACATAGGTGGGGTTGGCAATCGCGTCGTGCGAGCGGCGGAAGCCGCGCTTCATCGGCGAGGTCTTTCGTTTTGGCACTGCCATGGTCGGTACTCCGAATTCAAAATCGTTGCGCCGCCGAAAGCGGCCCAGAGACACGTCTCTGTTGGGGTTGTCGGGCTCTATAGAATAGTTGCGCGCGCTTGGCAACAAGGGCTTTGGGGATTCCAGGTGCTGTTGCACCGATCTTCCGAGGCATCATTGACACAAGGCGACGCGCGGCGATAGAGCAGCGCCCATGTCTATCCGCGCGCGATCATCGGCCCAAATCTTCTCGCTCTCAGCGGGCAGCTTTTACGTGGTCGGGATCCTTTGCTGGATCGCCAGTTAACGCAGCTTCCCAAAATCATCTCTCAATCGCCGCAACCGCTGTTGCGGCACAGCAATGATGCGCCGGTTGGTGCCTTGAGGCAGGCCGGCAATGTGGAACTGTGACTTATGAATAGATTTGAAGATCGTATCATCCTCGTGACCGGCGCCGGTTCGGGGATCGGGCAGGCAACTGTCGAACGACTGCTGGCCGAAGGCGGGCAGGTGCTGGCGCTCGATGTGTCGGGAGCCGGGCTCCAGGTGACTGAAGAGCGGGCCCGTAAGGCCGGTGCTGCCGGCCGGCTGACGCTCATCACTGCCGATATCAGCGACGAAGCGGCGGTGCAGGACAAGATCGGCGGCGCTATCGCCAAGGCTGGGCGCCTCGATGTGCTGGTCAATGCGGCCGGCATCCTCCGCTCGGAGCATACGCACAAGACGAGCCTTGAACTGTGGAACAGGGTGCTGGCGATCAACCTGACCGGCACGTTCCTCGTGACGCGCGAATGCCTGCCGCTGCTGCTCGCCTCGGGTCGCGGCGTTGTAGTCAATTTCAGTTCGACCTCGGCGAGCTTCGCTCATCCCTATATGGCGGCCTATGCGGCCTCCAAGGGCGGGATCCAGTCGTTCACCCATACGATTGCGTCTGAGTATGCCAAGCAAGGCCTGCGTGCCGTGGCCGTGGCGCCGGGCAGCATTGCCTCGGGCATGACCAATACTCCGGGCATTCCGGCGGATGCGGACTTTTCGCTCTTTGCGAAGATGTCGCCGGCCATCGGCGAGGGCTTTGCCAATCCGGGCAGCGTTGCCGGCGTGATCGCCATGCTCGCGTCCGATGACGGCGCCTTTGTCACCGGCACCGAACTGCGGATCGACGGCGGCACCCACATGTAAGGGGTGCAAGGGGAGCGCGGCGCCAGCGTCGCGCTCCCTGCATTTTGGTTTTCAGAACAGCGGGGGCAGGGCGGTGATCGGGACGAGGCCCGAGGAGAGCGCGCCGCCGCGGAAATTTAGCTGGTTGGTGTGGCGGCCGTTTTCGCCGGGGACGCCGAGGACCAGGGTGCGCCAGGGTTCTTCGATCAGGGGGCCGATGCGCTCGGCGACGCCCATGGAATCGATCGAGATGGTGCCGTCGGGGAAACCCTGGGCGTCGAGGGTGAGCTTGCCCGAGGCATTGAGATCAGCATTGGCGTCACTCATGGTGATGCCGACGATATTGAGCTCGCCGCCGGCGCGCTGCCAGGCGGGAAGGATGGGTTCGAGGCCGATGGCAGAAAGCTCATCGGGGATGCCGCTTACCTCGGCTTCCACTTCGAGCGCGGTGTTGGTCAGGGTTGCTGCGGGCAGGTCGAGGGCGTCGGTCTTGAGGTAGAGTGCCAGCGAGGCGAGGTTGCGCTCGGCGTCATGGGCTTCGGGAATGTCGAGCAGGTGCGCCTCGGCATGCGGAGCCTTGGCCAGCATGGTGTCGCCGAGAAGGAGATCGTTCCAGGAGAGTTCGTCGCCAACGACGGAGAGGCGAGCGATGCGATTGTCCTTGAGACGGAGGCTGGCATTGAGGCCGGTCCAGGAAATGGCAGAGCGCTGGCCGGTAAAGGCGTCGGAGAGCTGAGCCGGACCCTTGGCCGAGGCGATGGCATGGTTGAGGTCGTAGACCATGACGCTGACGCGCACGGCCGGGATTTCGGCCAGGAGATCGCCCGAAACGACGACTGCGTCAGAACATTCGATATCGAAGGCGAAGGGGAAGCCGCCGATATTGAGATTGGCACAGGTCAGTTGGGGGCTGGTTTCACCATCGGCGAAGGCGAGGCGCTCGACCTCCTGCCGCACGATGCCGGAGGCATAAAACCAGGCGCCGCTGACGCCAAGGATGACGAGCAGCACGACGGCGCCCAGAATGATGATTCGTTTCTTCATGGGAACGGTTTTAACCTTGGACGGGCGAAAGGCAAAAGCGGGTCGCGCCGCTCAGCCTTTGTTCATACAAGTTTTGCCTAAGTTGAGGTTGTGGCCATGGCGAGGCCGGGCTTAGGGTTTGTGCAAGGGCGAGAAATTTGTGGCTCCCGCCCCCTCCCCAACCCTCCCCGCGAGGGGGAGGGGTGCCGGTCCGGTGGCAGAGAGCAGATCGAATCCCACGCTCGATGCAGCACCTCCCCCTTGACGGGGGAGGTTGGGAGGGGGTGGTGGTGAGGCAAGAAGTGAGCGGACGACCGTTGATGCAGGACGAGAATTCGGAAAATCACTGGGTCTTTGGGTACGGGTCGCTGATCTGGAATCCGGGATTTCCGTTCGTCTCGACGCATCTGGGGCGGCTCAAGGGCGCGCATCGCTCGCTCTCGATCATTTCGCATCACCATCGCGGCACGGTGGAACAGCCGGGGCTGGTTTTCGGGCTGACGCGCGGCGGCTCGGTGCGTGGCATGGTCTTTGAAGTCGCCGGGGCGGAATGGCCGTCGGTGCGCGCTTATCTTGAGGCGCGCGAGCAGGTGACCATGGTCTATCGCGACGTGATGCGGCCGGTGGCGCTCGATGATGGGCGAAAAGTGTCGGCGCTGACTTTTGTGGTCGACGAGCGGCATGAGCAATTTGCCGGGCATCTGACGCTGGACGAGCAATTGGCCATGGTGCGGGCGGGCGTCGGGATTTCGGGGCGCAATATCGACTATGTGGTCAATACGGCAAAACACCTCGAAAGCCTCGGTATTCGCGACCGGGTGCTGATGGACCTGGCGCGAAAGCTCGAGGCCGAGAGTCAGGCGGCCTGATGTGCATCAGGCGAGCCCGATGCAATCAAGCGGCCTGATGTAATCAGGCGGCCTGATCGAAGGGGGCGGGTACGGCGCCTTCGAGATCGGCAATGATGGAGAGGCGTTCGCCATCCACGTCCGGGCGCGGCAGGCGGAAGACGCCATCGGCGCGGCTGAGGGCCTTGCGGAATTTGAGGCGGATCGCGGGTTCGGCCACGAGGTCGAGGCCGCAGCCGACCCAGAGAACGGTATTGCCACGGGCGATGAGATAGAGATCGGCGCCTTCGAGAATGAAGTCACGCAGGTTTTCGGACGCCAGATGATAGGTGCGGCCGGACAGGCCGAGCCACTGGTTGATCCGCTTCTGTCGCGCTGCCGGCTCCAAGCCAGCTTCAATCCACGAAAGCATCCCTGTTCCCCCGTGTGAGTAGAACAAAACTAGAACAAATACCGCGAATCAGTCAAGTCGCGTCATGCGCCCACTAGATGTGGTGCTTTGTGGCTTTGTTGCGTCAAGATGAGGGGGCGCGTTGCCGCGCCGCCGCGATCCGTTCGGCCAAAGAGGGATCAATGGGGCGGGACAGGCCCGAATCGACGGCGGCCAGGCTCAGGGCGTCGGAGCCGGTTTCGATGGCGCGCTTGAGGCGTTCGGCGAAGACATCGGGGGCAAGCCCCGGCTCGATGGCGGGGAGCAATTCGCCGCGGGCGGTGCCGGGCCAGATGATGAGCGAATTGCGGCCCCAGAAGAGGCCGGAATTGAGCGCCACGGGCACGACGGGCACGTTGAGTTCGCTATAGAGGCGGACAATGCCCTGGCGATAATCGGCGGGCGCGAGCGCCGCCTTGCGGGTGCCTTCGGGGAAGATGACGATACGGCAGCCGCGATCAAGGGCGGCATGGGCCTGACGCATCATTTCGGGAATGGCTTCGGCGCCCTTCTTGCGGTCGATCTCGATGCAATCGAGCGAACGCGCGGCCCAGCCGAAGAAGGGGATGTTCATCAGCTCCTTCTTGACGATGTAGGCGGGGCGGCCGGTATGGGGGAAAATCGCAAAGACGTCCCAGTCGGACTGGTGCTTTGAGGCGATGATGCAGCCGCCGGGCGGGATGTTTTCGGTGCCTGATATCTCGGTGCGCACGCCCGTGATGAAGCGCAGGAACTGCACGTTCGACCAGCACCAGTATTTCGCCAGGGCCCAGGTGAAGGGCGTGCGGCCGGCAAAGAGCGCGATGACGCCGATGATGACAGCGATGACAGCCGTCTGGCCAATGAAGATGGCGTAGAAAAGCGCCGTGCGGATCGCCTGGATCACGGTTTTCAAGACTGTTTGTCCTCCTGCCCTTGGGGCTTGCTTCTTCAATAAAGCGGAGAACGCGGAATGGCGAGATGGGTTACCTCAAGATGCTTCGCTGAGGTAACGCCGGACGGTGAGCCGCGAGGTGATGGCCGTCAGGGCTGCGATGACCGGAACGACCAGCGCAATGAAGATGATGCCATCGAGCCCGAGCACGAAGCTGCCAAAGACATAGCCGACCTGGGCGGTGGCTTCGGTGGGGAGGACGGAGCCCGCTGCGGTGCCGATCAAAAGGAAGAAGAGGGCAGCGAGGAGCGAGCCGAGAAGCCCGCCCTGGAGGCCAATGGAGAGGAACCGCCCCTGGAATTCGCCGGCAATGAACTTGTTAGATGCCCCGATGAAGTGGAGCACGTCGACGATTTCGCGGTTTGACGCCATGGCGCCGCGCGTGGCGAAAATAATGGCGAGGACGGTGGCGACGCCGATCAGGCCGAGCACAAGCAGGCCGGAGACGACCACCGTGCCGGCCATGGTGTTGAGCTGTTGTCGCCAGGCGGCGTGGGTATCGAGGCTTGCGCCCTTGATCGCCCCGAGATTGCGCTGCAGCTGCTCGATATCGGCATCGACCGGATCGGCCAATTGCACGACGACCAGGCGCGGAATTTCGATGGCCGAGAGATCGAGCCCGGCACCAAGCCAGGGTTCGAGCAGGGCCTGGCTTTCCTCGATGGTGAGGGCGCGGGCGCCGGCAACGCCGGGGGTGGCTTCGGCGAGCGAGACGGCGGTGCGCAGATTGCTGTCCATCACCTCGCCCTCGACGGGGCGGATCTGGATGGTCATTTCGCGGCCGACATCGGCCGACCAGGCGATGGCCGATTTCTGCACCAGTACCACGCCGCCGAGGGTCACTGCGGAGAGGAAGCTCATGATGGTGATGAGAAGGAGCAGCGTGCGGCCGGCAACGGAGTGCTCGGGCACGATGGGGGCGCCGCCGCCACGACGCGGAATGGGCAGCCAATGGGGCAGGCGGGAAAGGAGGCTCCTAGTCATGGATGGTCAGAGCCCCTTTGTTAAGCACCATGCGCGGATAGGAGAAGCGATCGAGCAAAGGCAGTTCGTGCGTGGCGAGAATGATGGTCATGCCCAGGGTGCGATTGAGCTCGGCAAAGAGGTGGACGAGGCGGCTTGAGAGGTCCGGATCGACATTGCCGGTGGGTTCGTCGGCGAGGAGGATTTTTGGCCGGGCGATGACGGCGCGGGCGATGGCGGCGCGCTGCTTTTCGCCGCCGGAAAGAACCGTGGGCAGGGCGTGCATGCGTTCGCCGAGGCCGACCCATTCAAGCAGTTCGGTGACGTTGGGGCGATATTCGCTTTCCGGCTGGCCGAGAACGCGCAGCGGCAGGGCGACATTTTCAAAGGTCGTCAGATGGTCGAGGAGGCGAAATTCCTGGAAGACGATGCCGATGTGGCGGCGCAATTGCAGGAGGCTATCCTGATCGAGCTTGCCCACGTCCTCATTGAACATCGTCACCTTGCCGCGGCTCGGTTTGAGCGAGAGCAGCAGCAGGCGCAGGAGGCTGGTCTTGCCGGAACCGGAGGGGCCGGTGAGGAAATGGAAGGAGCCGGGCTCGATGGAAAAGGTGAGATCGCTGAGGATTTCAGGACCATTGCCATAGCGCAGGCCGACATCGGAAAAATCGATCAAGAACGGGTGCTCCCCAGCTCGTCCGGTAGTCTCAACGCAAAAAGCGAATCACGAGTGGGCCGCATCATAGCAGCGCCGACGTGTGTTCGCGGCATGGATGCCCGCTATGCCGGGGGGAAAGCGGCACAATTGTGATTTCTCATGGGTTTGAGGAGTATTAACCCAAGCAGGGATAGGGTCAGGCAATACCCGAAACGGCTGCCGGCTCGATGATCATTACCTGCCCCAATTGCCAGACCAAGTACCAGGTGACCTATGAGGCCATCGGATCGGTTGGCCGCAAGGTGCAGTGCGCCTCGTGCCACCAGTCCTGGCAGCAGTCGGCCCTGCCCGATCCCAAGCCGGACCTGAAGCTGGTGCCGAAACCCGATCCTGAATCGGACCGGCTGTTTGAATCCATGGCCGAGGAGGCGCTCGACGCTGCCATCGAGGCCGAAGAAAAAACCATTGTCGATGTCGAGGCCCGACCGGTCGAACCGGTGGAGCCGCGCCCTGCAAAAAAGCGTGAGACGGCCGCCGAGATGCGAGCCCGGCAGAAGGCGCTGTCGCGCCGGCAGACCGCCATGGTGTCGCGCCTGCCGCTGGCGCGGATGCGGCGCTATGCGCGGGTGGTCGGTGCGGTCGGTTTGGCCGGCATTCTGGGCATTGCCTATTTTGGCCGCGTGCAGATTGTCGAGCGTAATCCGGATCTGGCTGGGATTTATGAGGCCGTTGGGCTCGGCGTAAATGTGGTCGGGCTTGAGCTTTCGCATCTGCAATCGACGCGGGGTCTCTCGGAAGGCAAGGAAGTGCTTGTGGTTTCGGCCCAGCTCGTTGGGCTGATGCCCAATCCCGTGACCGTGCCGCCGGTGCTGGTGAGCCTTCTCGATACGACGGGCCACACGATCTATGAGTGGAGCGTCACGCCGCGCATTCGCGACCTGATGGCCGGCGAGCGGGCGACGCTCGATACGCGTCTGCCGTTGCCGCCGGCAGAGGCGGTCAAGGTGCGGCTGACCTTTGCAGGCGGCCGTGCCGCTACCAACACGAGCGAACCGGCTGCGGCTTCGACCGGCAATGCGCCGGTCGCCGAAGCGCCGACAGCCCATGGCGAAGCTGAGGGACATGGTGCTGCCGAAGACAATGCCGCTGCAGAAGGCCATGGTGACGAAGCTGCGCCGAGTGCGGAAGCCGGGCATCCGGCGGAACCTTCTGTTGAAGCTGCCGCGCCCGCTGTTCACCACTGATGGGATCGTTCCTATATTGAAGTGAGCGTGTGGCCTGTCACCTTTGCCCCTGACAGGTCCGGTTGCTGCCGCAAGGCCCCGACCCGCCGCCCGGAGACTGCCTATGGCCCGCATTCTTGTCGCTGAAGACGACCCATCCGTTCGCGCATTCGTGGTGACCGCGCTCACCATGAAGGGCCATGAGGTCGTGGCCGAGGAAGATGGCGGGCTAGCCGCCGAGACCATGGAGGCAGAGGGCGGAAAGTTCGACCTGCTGCTGTCCGATATCAAGATGCCGGTGATGGACGGGATTGCGCTGGCCCTGCAGGTGGGCTCGGCTTTTCCCGATGTGACGATTGTCTTGATGACCGGCTTTGCCGACCAGCGCGAGCGGGCGCATGGGCTCGAGGCGCTGGTTTACGATGTGATCGTGAAGCCGTTTACGCTGGCGGAACTGCTGGCCAAGGTGGAAGACGCGCTCGAGGGGCGGCCGGTTGAGGTGCTGTCGCTGGCGCGGCAGGCGCGGGAAGAGTAGGGGGCATCGGCGTTCGCCGTCACCCCTCCCATCCTCCCCCATCAAGGGGGAGGTGTTGCATCGAGTTGGTGGCACTATCGAGCCAAATCCACTGTGTCATCCCCGCGAAAGCGGGGATCTCTGTTTTTGGGGCCGAAGATGAGATTCCCGCTTTCGCGGGAATGACGTCGTGGTTGGAGGAGGCTAGGTGGGGTGCTCACACCCAGTCCGGCACCGAATCCAATGCCAGCAATTCTTCGATGGATTTGCGCGGGCGGATGACGTGCCAGCGGGCGCCGTCGACCAAAACTTCGGGGATCAGCGGGCGCGAATTGTAGGTTGAAGCCATGACGGCGCCATAGGCACCGGCGCTCATGATCGAGAGCAGGTCGCCTTCCTTCACACCCGGAATGGTGCGGCCCTTGGCGAGGTAGTCGCCGGTTTCGCAGACGGGGCCGACGATGTCGCCGGTGATCGGGGGAGGTTGGACTGGTTGACCAGTTCCACGTCGTGATGGGCTTCGTAAAGGGTCGGGCGGATCAGGTCGTTCATGGCCGCGTCGACGATGATGAAGTTGGACGAGCCTTCCTTCACATATTCGACCTTGGTGATGAGGACGCCGGCATTGCCGACGAGGAGGCGGCCGGGCTCGATCACGAGCGTACAGCCGAGTTGGCCGATCTTGTCACGGACGACTGATGCATAGGCTTCCGGATGCGGCGGGGCTTCCTGATCGTGATGATAGGGAATGCCAAGGCCGCCGCCGACGTCGACATGGTGGATGTCGTGGCCGTCTTCGCGCAGGGCCTTTACCAGTTCGGCCATGAGGCCGAAGGCGTTCCCAAAAGGTTCGAGATCGGTGATCTGGCTGCCGATATGCATGTCGACGCCGACGGCGACGATGTTGGGCAGTTCGGCAATGCGGCGATAGACGTCGCGGGCGCGCTTATAGGGAATGCCGAACTTGTTCTCGGACTTGCCGGTCGAAATTTTCGCATGGGTGCGCGCATCGACATCCGGATTGACGCGGACGGAGACGCGGGCTGTGAGGCCCATGTCGGACGCGATCATGGAGAGGCGTTCGAGCTCGGGTTCGCTCTCGACGTTGAAGCACTTGATGCCGGCGGTGAGGCCCTGGCGCATTTCGGCGACGGTTTTTGCAACGCCGGAGAAGACGATCTTTTCGGCGGGAATGCCTGCGGCCAAGGCACGCTGGAGTTCGCCGCCCGAGACCACGTCGGCGCCGCAGCCTTCATGGGCCATCAGGGTGAGAACGGCCTGATTGGAATTGGCCTTCATGGCATAGGCCATCAGCGTCGGGATGCCCTCAAAGGCTTCGCGCACGACGCGGACATGGCGGCGGAGGGTGGCCGAAGAATAGACGTAAAAGGGTGTGCCGACCTTTTCAGCCAGCTCGTTGACATTGACGTCCTCGGCATAAAGCGTGCCGTCGCGGTGCTGGAAATGGTGGACCATTTTTCGTGCCTTGTGTGCCGCGCTCGCCGGGAGCGTGTGAAGTCAGCGCTTCCGTAAGCCAACGGCCCAGAAAACAAAAGTGAGACTTATCGATCCGTCTCATAAACGGCTTCGATGCGCTCGGCGACGAGGTTTTGGAGGCGCCAGAGATGGGCGTCGTGGAGGCCCATCTGTTCCAAGTGTTCTACCGTCGAGAACAGATACTCGGCCATGGAGCCGCGGCTGCCGACGGCCTTGGCGAGAACGTCGGCGATCTGCTCCTCGGAGAGGCCTGAAATGTAGCGCCCGGAATTGCGGTCGATACAGAAGGTCAGGGCACGGATGGTGCGCTCGCCGGAGCGGACAGTCACCATGCGCGGGGAAAGGCGGTGGGCTTCCAGCCCATTTCGCGCTCGAACAGTTTTATGAGGCTCTCATCGCGCTTGCCGGGTGGGAGGCGATAGAGCGCACCCTTGCAGGCGCCGCCGCGATCGAGGGCCAGCATGAGGCCGGGATTTTGGTCGCTGCCGCGAAAGCGGTTGTTCCAGCCCAGGCAAAAGGCGCGGTGCCAGCCGTGGAGGAGGCCGGTGCGGATTTCGACGTAATCGCAGGCCGGCTTCCAGATCAGCGAGCCATAGGCGAAAATCCAGGTCTCGTCGTGGTCGTCGCGGCCGAAGAATTTTGCGATGGTTTCGCGGTGGTCGGCGAGGCTTGCTTCCGTCATGCCCTCGGGCGGAGGCGGCATGACATCGGACGGATTTTCGGGCGTCAGATAGGCGACATGGCGCGAGGTCAGGCGCATCTGTCGCTGGTCCTTAGGCATTCGGCCTCCGTCTTCTCCCAACACCCACAGCGTCATTCCCGCGAAAGCGGGAATCCCTGGCGGTGAAGAGAGATCCCCGCTTTCGCGGGGATGACGCGGTGAACGCTCAGGATTCGGCGTTCAGATTGCCCGAGTGCACTCGTCTATTCAACACCGCCATCGCCATGGCCGCCATGCTTCTTTGCGGTGAGCGGGCGTGGCTCGTGGTCTTCGCCGGTGAGGGTGGATTTCCAGCGGGCGGCTTGCGCGAGGACGTTGATCGGGGCGGTGCCG
Source organism: Devosia sp. (assembly GCF_024707125.1). Classification (GTDB taxonomy): domain Bacteria; phylum Pseudomonadota; class Alphaproteobacteria; order Rhizobiales; family Devosiaceae; genus Devosia. Next base: position 1,028,585 of record NZ_JANQAH010000011.1, on the reverse strand, counting down.
CCGTAGGATTTGCGGGCGGCGACGGAGGCTTCGACGGTGAGCACCTTGTGGATGCGGCTGTCGATGCGCTCATCAATGGTCTTGAAATCCTCGATGGTCAGACCTTCGAGGCCGCAATTCTTCTGTTCGGCGAGGGCGACGACCTGGCCGGTGATGTGGTGGGCATCGCGGAAGGGGATGTTCAGTTCACGCACCAGCCAGTCGGCAACGTCCGTGGCGGTTGAAAAGCCGGCCGAGGCAGAGGCGTGCATTTTCTGGCGGTTGGGCTGCATGTCCGAGACCATGCCGGTCATGGCGGCCAGCGACAGGGAGAGCGCGTCGAGGGCGTCGAAGGCGACTTCCTTGTCTTCCTGCATGTCCTTGGAATAGGCGAGCGGCAGGCCCTTCATGACGACGAGCAGGGAATTGAGCGAACCCATGATGCGGCCAATCTTGGCACGCACCAGTTCGGCGGCGTCCGGATTGCGCTTCTGCGGCATGATGGACGAGCCGGTGGTGAACTTGTCCGAGAGTTTAATGAAGCCGAACTGGGCCGAGGACCAGATGACCATTTCCTCGGCAAGGCGGGAAAGGTGCATGGCGCAGATCGCAGCGGCGGCAAGGGTTTCGAGAATAAAATCGCGGTCGGCGACGGCATCGAGCGAATTGGCGGTGGGGCGGTCAAAGCCCAGAGCATTCGCCGTCATGTCGCGGTCGATGGGGTAGGGCGTGCCGGCAAGGGCGGCGGAGCCCAATGGGTTTTCGTTGAGGCGACGGCGGGCATCGGTCAGGCGACCGGCATCGCGGCCGAGCATTTCGACATAGGCGAGGAGATGATGGCCGAAGGTGACCGGCTGGGCGTTTTGCAGGTGCGTGAAGCCGGGCAGGATTGTTTCGGCCTCTTCCTCGGCGCGCTTGACCAAAGCCAGCTGCAGCGTGTGGATCTGGGCGACCAGGTGATCGATGGTGTCGCGGACATAGAGCTTGAAATCGGTCGCGACCTGATCGTTGCGGCTGCGGGCGGTGTGGAGGCGCCCGGCGGCATCGCCGATCTTTTCGCGCAGGCGCGATTCGACATTCATATGGATGTCTTCGAGAGCCCGCGAGAATTTGAACGAGCCGTCCTCGATTTCCGCCAGCACCTCGTCTAGACCCAAAAGGATAGCGTCGCGATCGGACTGCGTCAGAATGCCTGTTGCGGCGAGCATTGTGGCATGGGCCTTTGATCCGGCAATATCCTGGCGGAACAGGCGCTGGTCGAAACCGATCGAAGCGTTGATTTCTTCCATGATGGCGTCGGGGCCGGATGCAAACCGTCCACCCCACATCTTGTTGCTCATCGTCTGCCTTTCAGGAGTAGCCCATGTCGGACACCAGCCAACCCAAGCCAACAGGCCGCAATTTCTGGGCACTCGGAGGACTGGGGGTAGCGGTTGCGGGCGTAGCTATAGCTTCGTGGGTTTATCTCGGCAATGCCGCCTCGGCCAACTCCTGCCCCGTGCAGGCGGCGCAGGCGCAGATCGTGGATGCCGCCGCGGTGGGTGAATTGGCGGCGGTCAATGGCACGGGCGAGGGGCGCGGCTATGCCGATATGGCATTCAAGGCGGCCGATGGCACGGAAATGACACTGGGCGATTTTTCGGGCAAGGCGCTCCTGGTCAATTTCTGGGCCAGCTGGTGCGTGCCGTGTCGCGAAGAGATGCCGGCGCTCGATGCGATTGCGACGGAATACAATTCGGACAAGTTCCAGGTCGTGCCGATCAACCTCGATATCGGCGAAGGCGGGCTCGCCAAGGCGCAGGAATTTCTGGATGAGGGGCAGTTCAAGAACTTGCCGCTTTATGCCGACAACACTTTCGCGGCCTTTGACCGGCTGAAGCGCGAGGCGGTGGCGGTGGGGCTGCCGGCAACGCTGCTGCTCGATCCGGAAGGGTGTGAATTGGCTGTGCTGCAAGGGCCAGCGGAATGGCACAGCAAGGATGGCAAGGCTGTTGTAGAGGCGCTGATCGGGCTTAGGGGGTAGAGGGTCATCGGCCAACTCACCACACATCATCCTCGGGCTTGACCCGAGGACACTTCACTTGGCGATGGCGCAATAAATGCAGAGCCCTCGGGTCAAGCCCGAGGGTGACGATCCGAGGGCCTTAGACCAAGAGGTCGACTTCCGCCCCGTTTACGGGATTGCGCACAATAGCAGGCAGGGCTTCGGGCTCTGCCTTGCTTTGCGTGAGCGCCATTTCGCCGCGCATCTTTGCGACCTGCGCCAAGAGCGTGTTGGCCGAGGCGCCTTCGCGGGTGGCGATGCGGTTGATCATGACCGATGTGCTTGACCCAAGGGCATTGCTCATCGGGAAAATCTCAGGCGGTCTTGTCGACCTGCGTGCCCTGGCCCGGTGGAAGAGCCGCCTGGGCAGGCTGCAGCAGCATATCGAGAAGCTGGGTCTGCATATCGTGCGATTTCTTGAAGATCGCGATCTGGACCGATTGCTGCGTCTGCGCGGTGCGGGCCGCCATCAGGCTGGAGGCGAGATCGGTGTCCATGCTGGTCTTCCCTACGCAATACTACGAGACGGCAGAAGCCTAGCAGGTCAGGGTAAAGAAACTCTGTCCGTCTGGTTCTAGCGGCCGCCCCACAGCATAACGTCGCGGCGGCGCATCAGCGCGGCGAGTATGACACCCGCGACGAAGCCGCCGATATGGGCCCACCAGGCGACGGATTCTTGCGAGCCGATGACGAGATAGAAGAGCTGGGTAAGGACCCAAAAGCCCAGCATCCAGAAGGCCGGAACCGGCAGGGGAATGGGGATGACGATGCGCGCGAGGACGAAGACGCGGGCGTGGGGGAAGAGGAGGATATAGGCGCCCATGACGCCGGCCACGGCCCCGGAGGCGCCGATTAGCGGCCCATTGCCATCGAGATTGAAGGCGAGATGGGCCAGGGCGGCGAGCACGGCGCAGGCGAGGTAGAAGACGAGGAAGCGCAGATGGCCCATGGCGTCTTCGATATTGTCGCCAAAAACCCAGAGGAACAGCATGTTCGAAAGAAGATGCAGCCAATCGGCATGGAGGAAGGCATAGGTGACCAGCGTTGCCCAGTCCGGCAGCCAGGGGAGCGGGGCGGGATAGATATCGCGCACCACGATGGGGATCATGCCGAAATAGATCGTTGCTTCATCGAAGGCGGCCGGCGGGAGCGTCGCCTGGACGAGGAAGACCAAAATATTGAGCGCGATCAGCCCATAGGTGACGTAGGGAAATCTGACATGGCGATGCGGATTGACGTCATGCAGGGGCAGGAACAGGGCTTTTCTCCTTGGGCCGGGCAGACGTCAGCACTTTTGCCGCCGAGCGGCAAGGTCGACAGCGATCAGCCGCGGCCGCCGCCGAAGAAGAACAGCGCGCCGATCAGCAGCAGAATGGCGACGGCCTGGCCCATGACGCGCAGGCGCATGAGGCGCTGGCTGGTATTGGCCGAGCCACCCTTGGTCATGTTCCACAGGCCCATGCCGAGGACGACGATGACGAACAGCAGGGCCAGCGCGATGCCGATATTGAGAAGAGTTTGCATGGGTTTGGCCTCCTTGCCGGTTCAGCTTTCAATATAGGCGAGAAGGCCACTCGCCAAGGCATCATAAACGGCGCGGATGCGGTGGGAGGTGTACAATTCCCTGTGCGTCGTCAGCCAGATCGGCAAAGGCGGGATGGCGATGTCGATGGGCAGGGCGACAAGGCCCGGCGTACGGCGCACGAGATTGGCCTGGGCAAAGCCGATGCCGAGGCCGGCGCGCAGCAATTCCCAAAGGTGCGGCTGGTCGTCGGAGCGGATAACGAAATTTTCGCGATTGAGCGAAAAGCCAAGTTTTCGCGCATGGGTGACGATGGCGCTGGAGCGGTCGAAGCCGAGAAGGTCGTGCTGCCAGAGCTCGGCGAGCGTCGTGGGGCGGCCGCGGCGGGCGAGGTAGCGTTCGTGGGCGGCGGGAACGAGGTCGATGTCGCCGAGGTGTTTTGTGACCAGTTCGAGCTGAGTGGGGCGGAACATGCGGATGGCGATATCGGCCTCGCGCATGAGGATGTTTTCGGCTGAATCCGAGGGGACGATTTCGAGCGCAATGCGCGGATGGAGGGCGCGGATGGGGACCAGGATTTCGGGCAGCACGTAGTTTGAGATCATGGCGCTGGCGGTGATGCGCACTGTGCCGCCGGTGTCGTCCTGGGCGCCCTCGGCCATCATATTGGCCTCGGCAACCGCCGTCTGCGCCTGCGCTATGGGGCCATAGAGTTTGAGGGCCGTGCTATTCGGCTTGAGGCCCGAAAGGCTGCGCTCGAAGAGCTGCAGGCCGAGTTGGGATTCAAGCAGCTCGATATGGCGGCCGATGGTGGGCTGGCTCGAATTGAGGGCGCGGGCGGCGGCGGAAAGCGAGCCATGCTCGATGACACCGGCGAAACTGCGCCACAGGGACCAATCAGGCTCTCTATTCATGATTGAATATCAAATCTCGAAATTTGGCCAATCGCTATAAAAATCTGTAGCGGGCATTTTGGTCTCCAGCAAGTCAAGGAGACGCAGAATGACCAAGGGTAAAGTGACGGTTCTGGGCAGCAACGGCCATATCGGCAATGCGGCGATGATCGCCTTCCGCGATGCGGGCTGGAGCGTGACGGGGCTGGGGCGGACGAACCGCAAGCCGGTCAGCGGCACGACATTTGTCGCCGGTGATGCCGATGATGTCGCGGTGGTGCGGGCGGCGATTGCGGATGCCGATTTGGTCGTGCATGCGCTGCACCTGCCCTATCATCAGTGGGGCAATGGCCGCTCGGAAAAGCAGTTGCAGGTGGTGATCGATGCGCTTGATAATAGCGGCAAGACGCTGCTGTTTCCGGGGACGATCTACAATTATCGGGCTGGGGACCGGACCATTTCGCCGGCGACGCGGCAGAGTGCCGAGGCGCCGCGTGGGGAGATCCGCATCCGGCTTGAGACGCTGCTGCGCGAGGCGTCTGCGGCGGGGAAATTCCAGACGATCATTTTGCGCGGTGGCGATTTCTTCGGGCCGGGCAATCGCGGGGAATGGTTCGAGGCGGCGATGATGATGGATATCGCCAAGGGAAAACTCTACCACATGGGCGACCTGAAACTGCGCCATAGCTGGGCCTATCTGCCCGATCTTGCGCATGCCTTTGCAGTGCTGGCCGAGAAGCGGGCTACGCTCGGAAGGTACGAAAACTTCCATTTTGCCGGGCACTGGGTGTCGCATGGACAGATGATGGGGGCGATCCAGTCTGCATTGCCGGGCAAGGTTGCGGTGTCGCCGCTGCAATGGTGGATGATCCGGGCGGTGGGGCTGTTCAACCCGATCATGCGGGATATCTACCGCATGCGGTATCTGTGGCTCAATGAGATGGAGCTGGTCGATCCGCGGCTCGATGGGATTTTGGGAGCGGATTTCGGGACGCCTTTTGAGGAGGCGGTGGCGGCGACGGTGGAGGAGTTGATGGGGGCGAAGAAGCTGGCGGCTTAGCCCAAAACAAGGCCCTCTCACCCGGCCTTCGGCCGACCTCTCCCTTGGGGGGGAGAGGTCGACGGCGAAGCCGGCGGGTGAGGGGCCTTTCTAGAAACCAACCGCCCTTCGCACATCATCGGCAGTCCAACCCTCGCTGCGCAAATCGGCGAGGGTTTTGCTGTTTTTGGATTTGGCCAGTTTCTGGCCGTCGTCGCCGAGGAGAAGGCGGTGGAAGTGGTAGATGGGCGTCGGAAAACCCAGCAGCATTTGGAGAAGGACGTGGATGTCGGTTGCCGCTTCCATATCGCGGCCGCGGGTGATGTGGGTCACCTCTTGTGCCGCATCGTCGACGACGACGCTGAGGTGATAGCTGGTGCCGATGTCCTTGCGCTGCAGCACCACATCGCCCCAGCGCTGGGGGCGGGCGTAGCGGATTTGCGGGCGATCGCGCAGGGTCGGGCCGATGACCGTAAAGGTCAGCATACCGGCCTCTTCAATGGCGCGGTCGGTGTGGAGACGGAACTGGACGGGGTCGCCGCGTTCGAGCCGCTCGATGCGCTCGGCATTGGAGAGGTGCTTGCAGGTGCCGGGATAGATGGGCGCGCCGTCGGGGTCGGTATCCTCGGCCTTGGATGCGATGTCGGAGCGGGAGCAGAAGCAGGGATAGATGAGATCGCGCTGGCGCAGGCGATTGGCGGTTTTGGCGTAGACTTCGAAACGCTCGGACTGAATCATCACCGGTTCGGGCCAGGATAGGCCGAGCCATTTGAGGTTCTCGAAAATGGCTTCGGCAAATTCGGGTTTACAGCGCGTGATGTCGATGTCTTCGATGCGCAAAAGCACCGTGCCGCCGAAAATTTCGGCGGCCTGCCAGGTCACGAGTGCAGAAAGCGCGTGGCCGAGATGCAGGCGCCCATTGGGGCTCGGGGCGAAACGAAGAATTGGTTTTTTGGACATGACTTTGACGACTAGCACTTTTGCGCCGGGGGCGTCACCGCGGATCGATACGGCCGAGGGCGTCGCGGTGCATCTCGACCATCTGATTGCCATGGTGCCGCAATTGCTGCCGATGCGGGAGCGGGTTGGGTCGGTATTGCCGCGGGTCAATCCCAAGGGATTTGCCGGCATGGCCAAGGTGATCTGCGGGCAGCAGCTTTCGGTACAGAGCGCGGCGGCGATCTGGGGGCGGTTTGAAAAACTGCCGGGATCGCTGGAGACTCAGTCTTACCTCTTGCTCGACGAAGAGACGGTGCGCAGCGCGGGGTTTTCGCGCGGGAAATTTCTGGCGGTGCGGACGATTGCCGAGGCAGTTGAGGCGGGGGATCTCAATTTTGCGGAGGTTGATGGCCTGCCGGCCGAAGAGGCGATCAAGGCGCTGGTGGCGCTGAAAGGGATCGGGCCCTGGACCGCCGAGGTCTATCTGCTCTTTTGTGCGGCGCACCCCGATATTTTCCCTGCCGGGGACCTGGCCTTGCTCAAAGCCGCGCATCATGGGCTTGGCCTTGACGAGCGTCCGACGATCAAGGAGATGATCGGCCTTGCACAAAGTTGGTCGCCGCATCGGTCGGCCGCTGCGCTGCTGTTCTGGCGCTATTTCGCCATTCTGCGCGACAAGGAAGGGATTTTGCTGTGACCAAGCTTTCGGGGCCGATGATGCCGCCAGCCAATGGGCAAGCGCCCGATGCTGCGGTGGTTCTGCTCCATGGCTATGGCAGCGACGGCAATGATCTCATCGGGCTGGCGCCGCATTGGCGGCACCTCCTTCCCGGCGCGCTGTTCGTCTCGCCCAATGCGCCGATCGGTACGGAAATGGGCGGGTTTCAGTGGTTTCCGATAGACTGGACCGGCGATCGGCTGGCGAGCCGGCAGACGGGCGTCATCGAGGCGCGGCCGGTGCTCGAAGGATTTTTGCGGGACCTTTGGGCGCAGACGGGAATCACGCCGGAGCGGACGATCCTCGCCGGCTTCAGCCAGGGCGCGATGATGGCGCTGCATGTTGGTACGGGGCTGCCCGAAAAGCTCATGGGCGTCATTGGATTTTCTGGCGCCTTTTTGCCGCCGGAGGGATTTGGTGGCGATGCGCTGGCAAAGCCGCCGCTCTGCCTTGTGCATGGCGATCTCGACGATGTCGTCGATCCCAATCTTTCGAGCGAAGCGAACGCTTTGCTTGATGAGGCGGGCTTTGAGGTCAGCTATCATGTGAGCCGCGGCGTGGGGCATGGCATTGCCCCGGATGGGCTGGGTTTTGCTGCCGATTTTATCGGACGCGTCGCGGCGAAATAAGTCCTTCATCCCCGCTTCACAGCCCTGACACAAAGGGCTTACTATAAAGGGGCTATGGACTTAACAGATTCCCGTTCCGGGAGACTCTCGTGACCATCCATGTGTCGCCTGAGGCCTGTCCCGCTCTCGTGCTGAACGCCGATTTCCGGCCTCTCAGCTATTATCCCTTGTCGTTATGGTCGTGGCAGGACGCGATCAAGGCGGTGTTCCTCGAGAGGGTGAACATCGTTTCGCACTACGACACAGTGATCCATTCGCCCAGCTTCGAAATGCGGCTGCCGAGCGTGGTTTCGCTGAAAGATTATGTGAAGCCGGCGCGGCATCCGGCCTTTACCCGCTTCAACGTTTTTCTCCGCGATCGCTTCCAATGCCAATATTGTGGCTCGCGCGATGATCTGACGTTTGATCACGTCATTCCGCGCTCGAAGGGCGGTTTGACGACCTGGGAAAATGTCGTCGCGGCCTGTGCGCCGTGCAATCTGCGCAAGGCGAACCGGATGCCGAGCGAGATAAAAATGTTCCCGCATCAGGCCCCGTTCGCGCCGACCGTGCATGACCTGCACAACAATGGCCGTGCTTTTCCGCCCAACCACCTGCACAAGAGCTGGCTCGACTATCTCTATTGGGACATCGAGCTGGAGCCGTGATCTGTACGTAGCAATCCTGACTTGCTGTGAGGCTATCCAATAACTATTATTGGATGAACTTTGCAGGAGGTGGCGATATGGCGATCAGTGCGGATTTGGGCGCGACGCTCGAAAAGGTCGTGAACGATCTCGTCGAGAACGGGCGGTATAATTCAAAGAGCGAAGTTTTGCGCGAAGGCGTGCGACTGGTGCAGGAGCGCGAGGCGCGGTTGCGGGAGCTGGACGCGATGATACAGTCTGGTCTCGATGATATCGATGCTGGGCGTACTATTCCGGCGGAAGAGGTGTTTGCTGAGCTACGGCAGTTGGTCGCGGAGATTGCTCAGAAGAAAGCTTCCTGATGCGGCTAAGCTTTTCGCCTGATGCTCGAAAAGACTTGTTGAGTATCACTCGTTTCATAAGTGCCGACAATCCTGCTAGAGCGATCAGCTTTTCTGAGGAGTTGACACGTGCCTGCATGGAGCTGGCCGACCAACCAGAGCGATACGCCACACTTCCGCGATACGGAAAACGTGGCGTAAGGCGTAGGCCATACGGCAGTTATTCGATCATTTACGATGTCGGCGCTGGGGTCGTGCACATCGTCAGAATAATCTCGTCCGCCCGAAATCTGGACGAACTTCTCGACTAGCGCTTCCGCTTCGCCTGAAACACGATCGCCCCGACCAGTAGCGCGACAATAGCCAGCGAAATCAGCGCGTTATAGCCCGCGAGCGAAAGTCCCAGGAAACGGAATTGGACGACGTCGCAGCCGATGACGGGCGTCATGCTGTTGAGCTGGTCGAAGCTGAAGCTGTCGCCGACGCCGGTGCAGGCGGTGGGGCCGGGCCAGAAACCCCATTCGACGCCGGCGTGGTAGGAGCCCATATAGGTGCCCCAGGCGAAAATGCCTGACACGATGACCATGCCCAGATACCAGACCGGCAGGGGCAGGCGGTTCCAGAGCGCCAGGATCAGCGCCAGCAGCGGCAGGCCCCAATAGTAGGCCATGCGCTGTTCGAGGCAAAGCTCGCACGGGTAGAGGCCGCCAATATACTGGCTGCCAAGCGCCGCAGCGATGGCGGCAAAGCCGAGGAGGAAAGCGGCGCCGGCGGCGAGCTTGTCGAGGGGGGCGCGGGACGCAATGGCCATGGAAATTCTCGAATGACGCTTGATGGGCAGGGGCTTAGCGCCGCTTTGTGGCAAAAGCCAGCAGGGCACGTTGTCGTGATCAGGCGGAAGGTTTGATGCCGAGTTTCTCCGCAAGGGCAATGGCATTGGCTGGTGCGTGCAATTTGTCCTCGTGGACAAAATAGGCATAGGTGTCGACGCCGGTGTCACGCCAGCCCGCGAGGGTTTTGGCGAGTTCGGACATGTCCGAATCTTCATAGCCGGCAGCGCCGGGACGGGCGGGACCCTGCAGGCGGCAATAAGCAAAATCGGCGGTAAGGTCGAAGCGCGGGTTCTCCGCGGTGTCGGCGATCACGCGGGCGACATTGTGCTCGCGGAGGAGGGCGTCGACTTCGGGCTTGTTGAAGCTGTCGTGGCGCATTTCCACGGCGTGGCGGAAGGTCTTGTTGCCATTGGCTTCGAGATAGGGTGGGGCCTTGGCACCGTCTGACTTGCTGGCGAGGGCGAGGTAGGCCTCGATGTCGCGCGGGAGCCGGGCGAGAAAGGCCGAAAAGCTCGGGGGATCAAAGGCCAGGTTGGGCGGCAATTGCCAGATGAATGGGCCGAGGCGATCGCCGAGGGCGAGGGGGCCCGAGGCAAAGAAGCCGGCCAGCGCGTCAGTGCAGTTCTTGAGCCGCTTGATATGGGTGACGAGCTGCGGCCCCTTGATCGAGAACTGAAAGCCCTCCGGCGTTTCGCCGGCCCATTTGGCGAAGCTTTCGGGCTTTTGATTGCCGCGAAAGGTGGCGTTGATCTCGATGCTGGTCAGGTGGCGGCTGGCATAGTTGAGTTCTTTCTTCTGGACGAGGCCAGTGGGAAAGAACGTGCCGCGCCAGGGTTCGAAAACCCAGCCTGCAGTGCCGGTGCGGATTGTTCCCGTCTTGCTCATTGCCGCTCTCCTTGAGGCCTTCAGCTTGGCCGTCCGCGATCAAATTGGCAATCTCTCTTGCCCGTGATCGCGCTCTGTCAGGTTCTGGTAATGCTTTTTTTGCCTTAATCGTCCCTATGGTGAACGAAGTGTTGCGGGACAGATTCTTGCGCGGGACCACGTTGATATCGACGGCTGCCTTTGCCTTGCTGGCCAGCACCACGCTGGCCTGCGAGAGCTTGTCTATGGCACCGGGCGGCGTGGTGGTCGAGGTGACCGATGGCGATACGGTCGTTCTCAATGACGGGCGCAAGGTGCGCCTGATCGGGACGCAGGCCCCAAAACTGCCGCTCGGACGGGACGATTTCGAGACCTGGCCGCTGGCGCCCGAGGCGCAGAAGGCGCTGGCCGATCTCGTGCTCAACAAAAGCGTGCGCCTTGGCTTTGGCGGCGAAGAGATCGACCGGCACGAGCGCGTGCTGGCGCATGTCTTTGTCGAAACGGACAATGGCGAGGTCTGGGCGCAGCTCTTCATGGTTGGTGCGGGGCTGGCGCGGGTCTATTCCTTCCCGGATAACCGGCAATGTCTCGAGCCACTTTTTGCGGCGGAAGCGCGCGCCCGTGCGGATCGGCTTGGCATTTGGGCCAATCCCTATTACAGCGTGCGTGCGGCGGACCGACCGGGCGAATTGCTGGATCGTGTGGGACATTATGAACTGGTGGAAGGCAGGGTGCTCCTGGCCGACCGCAGTGGCTCCCGCATTTTCCTCAATTTTGGCCGGTTCTGGAAAGAAGACTTCACCGCCGTGATAGAAGCGCCGGCCTTGCGGCTCTTCGAGACTGAGGGACTAGACCCGCTGGTGCTTGAGGGGGCACTGGTGCGCATTCGTGGATGGGTGGACGACCGGGATGGTCCGCGCATCGAAATTACCCATCCCGAACAGATTGAGGTTTTGGCGACGCGATGACGGCGCTTTCTCTGTCCAAAAAAACAATGCGCCTCGGCGCTCTGGCCGTTTCGCTCCTGGCTCTCGGGGCTTGCTCGTCGCTGACCGGGTCGTCGGTGGCGGTGAGCCGCACTGGCGATACGCCCGCACCCATGGTCGTGCCGGAAGGCACCGAGCCCGATGACGTGGTCATCGGCCGGCGCGAGCATCCGCGCATCATTGCAGCTTACGGTGGCGTCTATTCCGACCGCGAAGCCGAGATCATGGTGGCGCGGATCGTTGGGCGCCTTCTGGCGGCTGCCGATCAGCCCAATGCGCAATTCCAGGTGACGATCCTCGACACCTCCGAGGTCAATGCCTTCGCCCTGCCGGGCGGCTATATCTATGTGACGCGCGGTATTCTGGCGCTGGCTTCGGATACGAGCGAGCTGGCGGCCGTTCTGGCGCATGAAATTGCCCACGTGACGCTGCGCCATGCGCGTGCGCGTACCGACAAGACGCGGACGACGCAGATCGTCGATAGGGTGATTACCGGCATCTTTGGCGGCGACACCTCTACGGACGCCACGGCCAACCGTACCCGCGAATCGCTGGCCGCCTTTGGGCAGAGCCAGGAGCTGGAAGCGGATCGGGAAGGCATCAAGTTTGCCGGCAAGGCGGGCTTTGATCCGCAGGCCGCGGCACGCTTCCTGGGCGTGATGAGCCGGTTTGCCGCTTTCTCGGCTGGCGATCAGGCGGGTGACGACGGGTTCCTCTCCTCGCACCCATCGACGCCGGCCCGCATCCAGAAGGCGGCCGATACGGCCCGGCAGATGTTCGGTAGTTCGAGCGTCGGGGAAACCGATCGCGACGGCTATATGGCGGCGGTCTCGGGCATGGCCTTTGGCGATAGCCCATCGCAGGGTTCCATTGTCGGCAATCGCTTCATTCATTCGGGCTCGAAATTCACCTTCACCGTGCCGCAGGGCTATGCACTGCAGACGGCACAGAGCGCCGTGGTGGGTGTTGCCGGCGATGGCGAGGCCGTACGCTTCGACAGCGCCGATGTGCAGGCCAATATGGCGCTGACCGACTATCTCAAATCGGGCTGGATCGCCGGGCTCAAGGCCGAGACGGTCACCTCGCACAATTACAATGGCATCGAGATGGCTTCGGGCCTGGCGCAGACGGACCAGTGGTTCTTCCGCGTCGCGGTCATGCGGCTCGATGGCGCGGTCTATCGCTTCATTTTTGCGGCCAAGGCGGATAGCCAGCGCTTTGCTGCAGGAGCCGATGCGACCGTAAAGAGTTTCAAGCGCGCCGAGGCGGCCGAACTCAACCAGATCCGCAAGCTCTCCATGCGCGTCATCACGGCCAAGGCTGGCGATACTGCGGACAAGCTCGCCGCGCAGATGGCCAATATTCCGGGCGGCCGCGACCTGTTCTTCATCCTCAACAACCTTTATCCGGGCGATGCGGTTCAGGTCGGGGCGAAGTACAAGATCGTCGGGCGGTAGGCCTCATTTCACAGTGTCATTCCCGCGAAGGCGGGAATCTATTCTGGAAACAGAGATTCCCGCTTTCGCGGGAATGACGCCGTGGGTGGGATGGTAGGGCGCCTCAGCGCCTACAGCAGATCACACAGCGCCGCGATCAGCGGTTCATCCGCGGGCGGCATGGCGTAGTCGCGCAGCGCCTGCGGGCGGACCCATTTGAGCGCCTGATGCTCCTTGGCCCTCGGCGTGCCCTGCCAGCGGCGGCAGACATAGAGCGGCATAAGCAAGTGCATGTGCTCATAGGTGTGGCTGGCGAAGGAGAGCGGGGCGAGGCAGGCTTCCTTGGTCTCGACGTCAAGCTCTTCGCGCAGTTCGCGAATGATTGCGGCTTCCGGGGTTTCGCCGGGCTCGATCTTGCCGCCGGGAAATTCCCACATATTGGCCATGTGCTTCCCTTCGGGGCGCTGGGCGATGAGCACGCGGCGGTCGGTGTCGACGAGCGCACAGGCGACGACGAGCAGGATGGGTTTCTGTTCGCTCATTTGGGCGCCCCGGGAATGCGATAGTGGTAGTCGTATTGGTGGGTGAAGCCGAGGCCGGAATAAAGCGCCTTGGCGGCGTCATTGTCGGCCTGGACATTGAGGGCGGCAATGGTGGCGCCCTTTTCGTGGGCCCAGTTGAGACCGGTGCGCATCATGGCGGCGGCAAGGCCCTGGCGGCGGCGGCCGGGGTCGGTGATGACATTGCCGGTGATGACGATGCCATTTGAAATGGCCATGAGGCCGGAGGCGACCGGTTCGCCGTCGCGATAGACGACGATGCCGGTGGCCGGTACGGACATGACCGCCAGCAGGGCTTTCATGCGGCCCATTTCGGCTTCGTCGGAGCCTTTTAGCTTCTGCTGGGCGGCGAGGAAAGCGGGATCGAGGAGCGGCAGGAGCTTGCCCTGCGCATCCGGCTCCTGCGCTGCGAGCCGCATGGCGTAGAGGTGCGAATGGTCGATCTCGTCCCAGCCAGCATCATCGAGCGCTTCGTTGAGCGCGGGGGCCGAGAGGGGGGTGATGCGGAAGACGGGTTTTACGCCGCGCACGACCAGCCAGGAACTGGCGCCGATGATGCGGTCTTCCACGTCGGCATCGTCATTGGGGTCAAAGCACTGGGCCGAATTGGCGCGCTTGGTGTAGCCGCCGGAGGCGCGTCGGACCCAATTGCCATCCCATTTGACTTCGATGCCGGGCCAGGCTTCGAGGCCGGCGCGTTCAAAGGTTTCGACGTCTGGGAGGGAGATGGCTTGTTCTGGCATGGTGCTGTCGCTTTACCCGGGTGTCATCCCCGCGAAAGCGGGGACCTCCGTTCCCGACCAACAGAGGTTCCCGCTTTCGCGGGAATGACACTGTGGTCGGAACGAACTTTCCGGCAGGACTATGGGAGTTTTAGCTCCGATAGTCGCCGTTGATGGTGATGTAGCCGTGGGTGAGGTCGCAGGTATAGACCGTGGCCGAGCCCTCGCCGAGGCCTAGGGAGACGGTCACTTCCAGCTCTTCGCCCTTCATATAGGCCGAGGTGGCGGCTTCGTCATAGGCAGTGGCGCGTTCGCCGTTTTCGGCGACGAGCAGGTCGCCGAAGCGGATGGCGAGGCGGTCGCGATCTGCCGGTTCGCCGGCCTTGCCCACGGCCATGACGACGCGGCCCCAATTGGCGTCTTCGCCGGCAATGGCGGTTTTGACCAGCGGCGAGTCGGCGATGGCCTTGGCGATGCGGAAGGCCGAGGCGTCGGAAGTGGCGCCTTCGACATTGACGGCAACCTGCTTGGTGGCGCCTTCGCCGTCGCGAACCGTCAGGATGGCGAGTTCGAACAGCACGTCGAACAGGGCTTCGCCGAAGAATGCTGCGCGCGGATCGGAGAGGCTCGTGATCGGCTCGACCTTAGCCTTGCCGGTGGCAAAGGCGAGGAGGGTGTCGGACGTCGACGTGTCGCTGTCGACGGTGATGGAATTAAAGCTCTTCTGCACGTGCTGGCTGAGGAGGGCCTGCAGCACATCGGCGGCGATGGGCATGTCAGTGACGACAAAGGAGAGCATCGTGGCCATGTCAGGCGCGATCATGCCCGAACCCTTGGCGATGCCGTTGATCCTGACTTCGACATCGTCGAATTCGAGCACCGCGCCCGCGAGCTTGGGGAACGTGTCGGTGGTCATGATGGCCTTGGCCGGCTCGATCCAGGGCGTTTCGGCAAGGCGGGTCGCGGCTTCGTCGAGGACGCCGGCGAATTTTGAGGCCGGCAGCGGTTCGCCGATGACGCCGGTCGAGGCGAGGAAGATTTCGCTGGTCTTGCAGCCGAGGGCCTTGGCGGCATAGTCGGCGGTCAATTGCACGCTTTCCTTGCCCTTGGCGCCGGTAAAGGCATTGGCATTGCCCGAATTGACGACGAGGCCACGGGCTTTCCCGCCCGGCAGGTTGGCGCGGCACCAGTCAACGGCGGCCGACGAGCACTTTGAGCGGGTCAGAACGCCGGCAGCGGTGGTGCCTTCGTCAAAGGCCATGAGCAGGACGTCGGTGCGGTTCTTGTACTTGATGCCGGCTTCGGCCGTGGCATAGCGCACGCCATCGATGGCCGGCAGGTCCGGATAGGATTTCGGGGCAAGCGGGGAAACCGGATGGGCAGCCATGGCGCAAAACCTTGAACGGGCAAACGAGGAATTTGGTGTGCCTCAAAGGTGTGGCGGGCGCAAGACGTTGCGCTTTTTCTCCCGATTAAAAGGAAATCCCCGCTCGCGCGGGGATCACGGGGTCTTCTTCCGGGTCTCAGATATGGATCAGGCGACGGCCTTCTTCTTGCCGGCGATGAAAGCTCCGAAGCGGGTCTGTATGAAGGGGACGATGAAGAAGACGATGGTTGAAGCCATGAAGGGCACGAGGATCAGGCTGCGCTGCCAGAATTCCCAGCCGGGTGTGAGCGAGCCGATGATGGTGGCGTAGACAACGACGACTGGATAGACCGCGAAGGTCATGAGCAGGGCCATGCGGGCACGAGCGGAAAAGGGCATGTGAACCTCTAATGAAACGGTACGTTTCGTTATGTATCGAAACGAGCCGTTTCGTTCAAGTCTTTTCTTTGGGATTCTTTTGACCCATATTGCGGGCATGGAAACGAGCATTGAAGACACAGACGAGGGCGCTCGCCGCTCGATCGGCGCGCGGCGAAATCCGGCGAGCCAGGAAGCCATTCTCGATGCGGCCGAGGCCGTGCTGCGCGAAAGTGGCATTGGCGGCTTTTCCATCGAAGCGGTGGCGCGACGGGCGCGGGCCGGCAAGCCCACGATCTATCGCTGGTGGCCCAATCGCACCGCGCTGATGCTCGATGTCTACAAGCGCTTCAAGAATGCGCGCGGCTTTCCCGATACCGGCTCGCTGCGCGGCGACCTCGTGGCGCTCCTGGAAAGCCATCTGCTGGGCTTCTGGAAAGACAGCCTTTGCGGTGTGGTCTATCGGGCGATCATTGCCGAGGCGCAAAGCGATCCGGATGCGGCGGCGGTGCTCTTTGCCTATCAGGCCGAGCGCAAGAAGGCGACGGCGGTGATCGTGGAACGGGCCAAGGCGCGCGGCGAGGTGGCGGAGGACGTCAACGGCGAATTGATCGTCGACATGATCGTCTCGTTTGCCTGGCACCAATTGCTGATCGGGCGGGTCGATGAGGCGATGAAGGTTATCGACGGGGTGGTCGATGGCGTGCTGATGGGGTGTGCGGGGTATAAGGCCCGGCCGTAGCAATCTCAGATCGTCACCCTCGGGCTTGACCCGAGGGCCCTGTACTGACCGTGCCATTCCCAAGTGAAGTGTCCTCGGGTCAAGCCCGAGGATGACGGCCGGTGGGCCCAAAACAAAAAGGCCACCCGATCGAAACCGGGTGGCCCAAAAATTCAAAAACCCAAAACTACTGCTGTGCAGCTTCGCCTTCGGCCGGGGCAGCGGCGGCGTCCTGGGCGTCCATGGCGGCCTTCAGTTCGGGATCGGTGACGTCGATGGTCACGCCCGACATCAGTTCCTCGACCTTTTCGTTGAAGACGCGCATCAGCACCTGCTGCTGGATCTGCGGGGCAACCTGTTCGAAAGCCGGGGGAGCGGACTGGCGCTTTTCTTCGAGCTTGATGATGTGGAACCCGAACTGGGACTGGACCGGAGCCGAGACGTCGCCTGGATTGGCCAGCGCAAAGGCGGCGGTTTCAAATTCGGGGACCATCATGCCCTTGGCGAAGAAGCCGAGGTCACCGCCATTGGCGCCTGAACCCGGATCGATCGACTTTTCCTGGGCGATGGCAGCAAAATCGCCGCCGGCATCAAGCTCGGCCTTGATCGCGTCGGCCTCTTCCTTGGTCTCGACCAGGATGTGGCGGGCGTGCACTTCTTCGGCCGGCTGGAACTGGGCGACGAAGGCGTCATACTCGGCGCGGATGGCCTCTTCGGTCACCTGGCCGGCAATGGCGTCGGCAAAGTAGGCGCGGCGCAGGGCGCGCTCTTCGAGATATTTCAGGCGCTGGGCGAAGAGTTCAGTCTGGTCCATGCCTGCTTCCTTGGCGGCACCAGCCATCACCTTCATATCGATGAGGACGCGCAGCAGGAAAGCGCGGCGTTCTTCGGCCGGCATCTGGGCGAGGTCCTGGGCCAGGTCTTCGGCGGCAAAGCTGAGATCGGCTTCGGTGATCGGCTCACCACCCACGGTCGCGACGACGGTTTCGGGCGCGACTGCGGCCGGTGCTGCTGCCGGCGCCGGCGCTTCCTGGGCGAAGCTGCCGATAGTGGGCGCGGCACCGAGAAGCGCGGCGAGACAGATGGTGCGCAACAGGCGCGAGGAAAGCTTCATCATGAACGTCCTGGATCTCCTTGGCCGGTCCGGGAGGGCCGGGCATGATCAAACGGGGCGGCGGGCCCGGAAAGTGCCGTGCCTCACACAATAAGGGGGCCAAATTGTGCCGGTTTCAGGCATGTTTCGGTGGGCCCAGGGGAAGGCCTCATTCGCCGTGGGCTGATGGTGTCGCCCATTTCGCCAACATTGACAAGACACCCCCTCACTCTTACATCTCAGCCGCTTTTTCAAAGCGTGGAGCATGGTTGCCGCACGGGCCCTTGTCCTCCACGGATCAATCCACACGGGGAGCCAAAAGGGTTCCCTAGAAGTTGTGACGAGGCGAGATGGGCCGCTGGCGCCCCAGCGTTTTCGAAAGTGGTCAACACTTCTTCTTGAAAACGCTTTAGTGCAAGCCGCCCGCCCCTTTCGCCACGCCACTGAATTTGAAGGATGACACGAATGGCTCTAGCTGCGCTCGCCCGGCGGATTTTCGGATCGCCGTCGGATCGGCAGGTCAAGCGCTACCAGGGCAAGGTCGCCGCGATCAATGCGCTGGAGCCAGAACTGGCCAAGCTCACCGACGACGAGCTCAAGGCCCGCACCGTTGAATTCAGGGCTCAGCTCGAACAGGGCGCCAAGATCGATGACCTGATCGTGCCGGCTTTTGCGACGGTGCGTGAAGCGTCCAAGCGTGTCCTTGGCATGCGCCACTTCGACGTGCAGCTCATCGGCGGCATGGTGCTCAATGACCGCGCCATCGCCGAAATGCGCACCGGTGAAGGCAAGACGCTGGTTGCGACCCTCGCCGTCTATCTCAATGCGCTCGCCGGCAAAGGCGTGCACGTCGTGACCGTCAACGACTACCTCGCCCGCCGCGACGCCGGCTGGATGGGGCAGATCTACAATTTCCTCGGTCTTTCCACCGGCATCATCGTGCATGGCCTGACCGACCAGCAGCGTCGCGACTCCTATGCTGCTGATATCACCTACGGCACGAACAACGAATTCGGCTTCGACTATCTGCGCGACAATATGAAGTATTCG
The DNA here is from genome assembly GCF_024707125.1 of Devosia sp. GTDB lineage: Bacteria > Pseudomonadota > Alphaproteobacteria > Rhizobiales > Devosiaceae > Devosia. Next base: position 1,009,846 of record NZ_JANQAH010000011.1, on the reverse strand, counting down.
CGCGCCCAGATGGTGCAGCGCGGCCACTCCTTCGCCATCGTCGATGAAGTCGACTCCATTCTTGTCGACGAAGCGCGCACGCCGCTGATCATTTCGGGCCCCTCCGAAGATCGCTCCGAGCTTTACATCAAGATCAATTCGCTGATGCCGATCATCGGCGAGGGCGATTTCGAACTCGACGAAAAGCATCGCGCTGCCACCTTTACCGACCAGGGCGTGGAAAAGCTCGAGGCGGCGCTGGCCGAAGCGGGGCTGCTCAAGGGCGATTCCATGTATGACGTGGAAAACGTCGCGCTGGTGCACCACGCCAATTCTGCGCTGCGCGCCCACAAGCTGTTCCGCAAGGACAAGGACTACATCACCCGCGATACGCCGGAAGGCGGCGAGGTGGTTATCATCGACGAATTCTCCGGCCGCATGATGCCGGGCCGCCGTTATTCGGAAGGCCTGCACCAGGCGCTGGAGGCCAAGGAAGGCGTCAAGATTCAGTCTGAAAACCAGACGCTGGCTTCCATTACCTTCCAGAACTATTTCCGCCTCTACGAGAAGCTTGCCGGCATGACCGGTACGGCGGCGACGGAAGCGGAAGAATTCGCCGACATCTATAGCCTCGGCGTTGTCACCATCCCGACCAACCTGCCGGTGCAGCGTATCGACGAAGACGATGCGATCTACCGCACGGCAGCCGAAAAGTTCGACGCCATCGCCGAACTGATCAAGGAATGCCAGGAGCGCGGCCAGCCGGTGCTCGTGGGTACGACCTCGATCGAAAAATCGGAAATGCTGGCCGATATTCTTCGCAAGAAGAATGTGGGGCAGATGAACGTGCTCAACGCTCGTCACCACGAGCAGGAAGCCTTCATCGTTGCCGATGCGGGCCTGCCGGGCGCGATCACCATTGCGACCAATATGGCTGGTCGCGGTACCGACATTCAGCTCGGCGGCAACCTTGAAATGCGCATCGAGCGCGAGGCCAAGGAACTCGAGGGCGACGCCCGCGAAGCCAAGATCGCCGAGATCAAGGCCAAGATCGCCGACGAGAAGAAGAAGGCGCTGGCTGCCGGCGGCCTGATGGTGATCGGCACCGAACGCCACGAAAGCCGCCGCATCGACAACCAGCTGCGCGGCCGTTCCGGCCGTCAGGGCGACCCCGGCCACTCGAAGTTCTACCTGTCGCTGCAGGACGACCTGATGCGCATCTTCCCGGTGGATTCGATGGATTCCATGCTGGGCAAGCTCGGTCTCGAGCAGGGCGAAAGCATCACCCATCCTTGGGTGACCAAGGCTATCGAACGCGCCCAGGGCAAGGTCGAGTCGCGCAACTTCGACATCCGCAAGAACATCCTCAAATACGACGATGTGATGAACGATCAGCGCAAGGTGATCTTCGAACAGCGTCTCGAATTCATGGATGAAGAGGATGTCAGCGAGACCATCGCCGAGATGCGTCACGACGTGGTCGACAATATTGTCACCAAGGCCATTCCGCCGCGCTCTTACCCCGAACAGTGGAAGACCGAGCAGCTCGAAGCTGCTGCCAAGACCTATCTCAATGTCGAAGCGCCAGTGGGCGAATGGGCCAAGGAAGAGGGCATCGACGCCGAGACCGTCGAGAACCGTATCCGCGCGGCCGCCGATGGCGTTGTCGAGGCCAAGTCGGACAAGTATGGCGCGATCATGCGGCAGGTGGAAAAGTCCATCCTGCTCCAGTCGATTGACGGGCTCTGGCGCGAACACCTCGTCATGCTCGACCACCTCTCCAAGGTTGTCGGCTGGCGCGGCATCGCCCAGCGCGATCCGCTGACCGAGTACAAGCAGGAAGCCTATGAGCTGTTCCAGGCACTGCTCGGCAATCTGCGCGAGCTTGTCACCACGCAGATGAGCCATATCGAAATCCAGATGCGCCCGCCCGAGCCGACCCCGGCGATCGATCCGGCGCTGCTGGCCACCACTCACATCGACCCGACAACGGGCGAGAATGATGCGGTGGGCGACGATTCAGACGTCGGCGCGCTGGCTCCGCTCGATCCGAAGCTGCTGGTGGGCCTGTCGCGCAACGCGCCTTGCCCCTGCGGTTCGGGCAAGAAGGTCAAGCACTGCCACGGCGCGTTTGTCTGATCTTTTTGGGTTTTTTGGAATTTGGGGCTCCGGAGATTTCCGGGGCCCTTTTTTGTTTCCAGTGGCCTACCCGTCGTCGTCACCACCGGGCTTGTCCCGGTGGTCCCATGCGGAGGCGAGATGGATTGCCGGGGACAAGCCCGGCAATGACGATCGAGGGGCGCGCTGCTGGTTATTCCGCCAGAGCAAATTCCAGCAGCAGGTGCCGCTGCCAGTCGTTGAAATTGTTGTCCGAGCCCATGAAAATGCGGGTCTCGCCGCCCGGGGTCGTGTGCACCATGATCGACTCCATATTGTCGATCTCGGCGCCTTCGGCAGACAGCAAAAGTTCGCCCTGCATGAGATTGCCGGGGCGCACCTCCGCAGCGGGAACGCGGCGCAGGTTCATGACGAAGCTGAAGAGGGCGACGCCGCGCTCGAGCACCAGCAGGTCGCCATTGGGCAGGAAGGCGCAGTCGGTGGGGTTGACCACGGGCGAATTGACATAGGCCACCGGGCCCTTGTCGTTCTGCCCCAGAAAGTGGCCGCGGTGATTGCCGTTTTCGTCGAGGGACTCTTCGGTGAGCAGCAGGGTCGAGCCGGCGATGGGCGAGGCCGGTGGGGCGATGCAGATGGCTTCGAGCGACTTGTTGGAACGCAAATCCGTCAGCCAGTCGGGAATGGTGATCTCGCGCGCCGGGCCGCCCGGGCGGCCGTCGGTGATGGCGAAGTCGGCGACGCGGGTGAGGTTCTCAAAACTCACACGGACGGCGACCGGCACGCCGTCGCGAAGCACCGTGTCCATGCCCTCGGCATCCCGCGCATATTGGCGGGGCAGAGGGGCACCCTTGGAATTCTGGATGGGGTCCATGGTGACCCCGATCAGGCTCAGCAGGCGATCATCCTGGTCATAGGCGAGCTTGCCCGAGACAAACTGCCCGCGGTCGGTGACGAAGGCGATGTTCTGGTCGGGGCCGGTCACGGTGACGCTGGAAAGGCCGCCGAACATGTCGTCCTGCGATTGCAGGGTCAGGCCGCCGCGAAAGATCAGTTTCCCCACGGGCTCATCGAGGCCGACGCCCTTGAAGCGCGAGACCTGGGCCGACGTCACGGTGACGTCGACCGCCAGAGCTGGCTGGGCCAATAGCGCAAGGCAGGCTATCGGGGCCCAGCGCCGGGACATCAGCGACCGCGCCGCCTTGCGGGGCCGGGCATTTCTTCGTCGAAGAGCGCCGCGAGTTCGTCGGTGAGGGCGCCGGCCAGTTCTTCAGCGTCGAGGAGGGTCACCGCGCGGCGATAGTAGCGCGTCACATCGTGGCCGATGCCGACAGCGACGAGCTGGATCGGCGACCGGGTTTCGATGTCCTCGATGACCTGACGAAGATGGGCTTCGAGATAATTGCCGGCGTTCACCGACTGGGTGCTGTCATCGACCGGCGCGCCGTCCGAGATCACCATCAAGATGCGGCGCTGTTCGGGACGCGACATCAGGCGCTTGCGCGCCCATTCGAGGGCTTCGCCGTCGATGTTTTCCTTGAGGAGGCCCTCGCGCATCATCAGGCCCAGATTACGCCGTGCATGGCGCCACGGCTCGTCGGCGGCCTTGTAGATGATGTGGCGCACGTCGTTGACGCGGCCGGGATTGGCCGGGCGATTGGCTTCGAGCCAGGCTTCTCTGGACTTGCCGCCCTTCCAGGCGCGCGTCGTAAAACCAAGGATCTCGACCTTCACGCCGCAACGTTCCAGCGTGCGGGCGAGGATATCGCCGCAGATCGCCGCGATGGTGATCGGGCGGCCGCGCATGGAGCCGGAATTGTCGATCAGCAGCGTCACGATCGTGTCGCGGAAATCGGTGTCGTTCTCGACCTTGAAGCTCAGGGCCTGCATGGGGTCGGTCACGACGCGGGTGAGGCGTGCGGTATCGAGGAGGCCTTCTTCGAGGTCGAACTGCCAGGAGCGGTTTTGCTTGGCCATCAGGCGGCGCTGCAGCTTGTTGGCGAGGCGCGCCACGGCACCGGCGAGGTTCTCGAGCTGCTTGTCCAAGAGGCCGCGCAACTGGTCCAGTTCGTCGGGCGGGCAGAGTTCGGCCGCCTTCACCACTTCGTCGAACTTGGTGGTGAAGACCTTGTACTGGAACTGATTGGACAGACGCTCGCCGCCGTCCTTTGCCGGAGGCGGCATGGGCGCGTCTTCGCCGGCTTCGGATTCGGCATCGTCGTCGACATCGGCCATGTCGGCTTCCATGCCTTCGACGTCGCCGGTTTCTTCGCTTTCGCCGGACTGCTGGTCTTCTTCCGATTCAGCCTGCTCGTTCTCGCCTTCGCCCTGTTCGGGCGACTGGTCGGAGCCCTGGGCCTGTTCGGGCTGGCTGTCGTTGGCATCGTCCTCGTCCGACGCGTCCGGATCTTCCATGTCGCTTTCGGCGATGAGGTTCAGGTCGCGCAGCACGGCCCTGACGGCCTTGGAGAAATCTTCCTGGTTCTCATAGGTCGAAAGCAGCTTGTCGATGGACGTGGACGCTTTGGCTTCCACCTCCTTGCGCCAGAGATCGACCAGCGCATGGCCCGAGGGCGGCACGGGGACGCCGGCGAGCTTTTCGCGCAGCATCAGGCCCAGCGCTTCGGCGAGCGGGGCCTCGTTCTTGTCGTCGACTTCGGCGAAATTGGCGCGGAAGAGCCGGTCTTCCAGCATTTCGTGGATGTTTCCGGACATGCCCGGCATGCGAATGACGCCGAGGCTCTCGACACGGGCCTGTTCCAGCGCGTCGAAGGCGGCGCGGGCCTGCGGGTCCATGGGCGAGCGCTTGCGGTGCGTATCGGGGTCGTGGCTCGCAAGCCGCATGGCCATGGCATCGCCCTGGCCACGGGCAATGGCGATGTCGCGCTTGGTGGGCAGGCGCGGCAGGTTGGCGAGGCGGGCCTTGTCCGAAGTCAGCAGTGGCCGGTCAGCCGTGAAGGTGACTTCCAGTTCTGCCTTGGCACCAATGGCGCGCACCGTGGCGCCCATGGCCGATTTGAAGGCCTGGGTCTGGTCGGGCTTGTTGGGCTTGCTGCGCGGGGGCTGTGCCATGGTCAGGTCCGGTGGGTATCGGGCGCCAGATGCGCCGCCAATAGGAGTAATTGTGGACGGGTCTTCTCGTCCACCAGGGCGGGATTGGCGGCGATCCGCTCATCCGTTGCCGTCCATTCGTCGATCGCCTGCAGCATGAGCCCATGGCGATGCATGGTCATGATCAGGGTCGAGAGTTTTCGATGGTATTTTACGATGCCCTCGGTGATCCAGTTCGACCGGCGCGGGCCTTCCACGCCATAATCGTAGAAGGCGAAAACGCGGGTGCCGTCGGGCTCGGTGCGGAAATCGGGTTCGGCGCGGGCGGCCCAGATCGGGTGCTCGGTGGTGATGACGAGATCGCCGCCCTTGGGGCCAAGGGCGCGGGTGACCATGGCGCAGAAGCGGTCGAAATCGGCGAGGTAGTGAATGGCGAGTGCGGAATAGACGAGATCGAAGGCGCCAGCCTCCGGCTCGTAGGTTTCGAGATCGGCCTGCTCATAGGTGATCGGCATGTCGCCGGAGCGCTCGCGCGCCGTCGTGAGCATGTTTGCCGAGAGATCGACGCCATGAACGCGGGCCGCGCCCTGCTCGACGGCATAGCGCGGGAAGGCGCCAAAACCGCAGCCGAGGTCCAACACGTTGAGGCCCTTGAGCGGGGGAAGCATCGCCGCCACATCACGCCATTCGGGCGCGCCTGCAAGGCCCAGCCGCGAGCGGGAAATTTGGCTGTAGCCTTCGAAGAAGGCCGCATCATCATAGATGTTCTGGGCCATGGCTGTTCTCTCGTTGCGGCCGGGCCGCCCCTAACGGTGTCATTCCCGCGCAAGCGGGAATCCCTGTTTTGGTATCCGAATGGGGATTCCCGCTTGCGCGGGAATGACCCGGTGGATGTTGATCAGGCCGTGACCGCCAGGTTGGCCGAGGATTCGGGCAGATCTTCGCCGAACACGCGCTGATAGAACTCGGCAACCACGGGGCGTTCGAGTTCGTCGCACTTGTTGAGGAAGGTCAGGCGGAAGGAGAAGCCGACATCGCCACCAAAGATCTGGGCGTTTTCAGCCCAGGTGATGACCGAGCGCGGCGACATGACGGTCGACAGATCGCCATTGATGAAGGCCGAACGGGTCAGGTCCGCAAGGCGCACCATGTTGGAGACCAGCTTCTTGCCCTTGTCGGTGTCGGAATAGGCTTTGTTCTTGGCCAGAACAATACCGACTTCCTTGTCGTGCGGCAGGTAGTTGAGCGTCGTGACGAGGCTCCAGCGGTCCATCTGGCCCTGGTTGATCTGCTGCGTGCCGTGATAGAGGCCCGACGTGTCACCCAGACCAATGGTGTTGGTGGTCGAGAACAGGCGGAAGGCCGGGTGGGGCACGATAACGCGGTTCTGGTCGAGCAGGGTCAGGCGGCCCGACTGTTCCAAAACGCGCTGGATCACGAACATCACGTCCGGGCGGCCGGCGTCGTATTCGTCGAAGACGAGGGCGATATTGTTTTGCACGGCCCAGGGCAGGATGCCGTCGCGGAATTCGGTGATCTGCTTGCCGTCCTTGAGGACGATGGCGTCCTTGCCGACGAGGTCGATACGCGACACGTGGCTATCGAGATTGACGCGGACCAGCGGCCAGTTGAGGCGCGCCGCGACCTGCTCGATATGGGTCGACTTGCCGGTACCGTGATAGCCTTGGACCATGACGCGGCGGTTATAGGCAAAGCCGGCCAGAATCGCGAGCGTGGTGTTGCGGTCGAACAGATAATCCGGATCGATCGGCGGTACGTGGTCGGTACGCTCTTTGTAGCCCTTGACCACCATATCGGTATCGATGCCGAAAAGCTCGCGGGCCTTGTAATCGGTGTCGGGCAGATTGGTGAACTCGGTCATGGCAAGGGCTCGTGGATCAAGAGATTTTCTTTTGGCGGGAGGCGCATTGGCCCGTGGCTCTATAGCAGCATTGCTGACGTGCTGGTAGCCAAACTGTCACGGAACAACTAGCGGGCGACGAAGCCCATTTTCTTGAGGTGCGAATAGGCCGCAATGATGGTGCGGAGCTTTTCTTCCGAGGAGCGATCGCCGCCGTTGACGTCTGGATGGTGGATTTTTACCAGGTTCTTGTAAGCCGCTTTGATGTCGTCGGATTTGGCGTGGCCGGAAAAGCCCAGGGACTCGAAAGCACGCCGATCGTTCTCGTTGAGCGGCTTTACGCGCTCGGCGGCGGGGCGCTGGGCCTGGCGGTGCCGATAGCGGGCAAAGACGCCAAAGGGGTCGCCATATTTGTCGCCGGGGCGGGTGCTGGCCGTTCGGCCGGCAGCGCGTGCATTTTGCGGATTGCCGGTCGCAAAGCTCGAGCGCGACTCCGCCTTGGGCGGGGTCGTCAGGGCTTCGTCCAGTTCTTCCTGGCTCATGCCGGCGAAGAAATTGAAGGCCTTGTTATAGTGGCGAACGTGCTCGAGGCAGAAATGGTGATACTGCCCCTCGCTGCGCGGCCCTTTGGGCGCGCGGTATTCGCCGGCCTCTTCGCAGCCTTCCCATTCGCAGGAAAATTCGGCCGGCTCGGGCTTTTCTTCCCGGCGCGGTCGGATGCGGATTGAATCGAAAAGCTTGGATTGCTGTTTCATAGCACCTAGTTAAGTCTTCAAATCTTCAAGCGGAGCCCGCCCCATGTCCGTCAGGGACACAATGATAGCAAAGCTCACCGAGCGGTTCTCGCCTCTCCATCTCGAGGTGATCGACGAATCGAACAAGCATCGAGGCCATGCCGGATGGCGCGAAGGGGGCGAGACCCATTTCCGAGTCAGAATCGCGACCCGCGATTTTGACGGCTTGAGCCGCGTGGCGCAACACCGCGCGGTATTCGAAACGCTGGACGCGGAACTGAAAGACCGTGTCCATGCGCTCAATATCGAGGTTTTGCCGGTCGGCTGAGCCTATCCAAGCACTCCGTGTCATATCAGCGAAGCGGGAATCTCCGTTTCCAAACAGGGATTCCCGCGTTCGCGGGAATGACACCGTGGATGGGATATGTCTTAGCCACGCATCTCGTCCAAAAATGCCGAAACCTTGGCGGGGTCGACATTTTTTTCGATGAAGGCCTGGCCGATGCCGCGGGTGAGAATAAAAGTCAGCGCGCCGCGCGAGACTTTTTTGTCCTGCGCTATGGCGGCCATCAGGGTTTCGGTGGAGCCCAAAGTTCCGGGGATGTCAGCCAATGTGGTGGGCAGCCCCGATTTTCGCAAGTGGGCTGAGATGCGGCCAGAATCCTGGCCCGGCGCGAGACCGAGGCGGTTGGAAAAAGTGTGGGCGAGGACCATGCCGATAGCAACGCCTTCGCCATGCAGCAGCCGGTCGGAATAGTCGGTGTCCTTTTCGAGCGCATGCCCAAAAGTGTGGCCGAGATTGAGCAGGGCCCGAACGCCGATTTCCTTTTCGTCCTCGATGACGACGCGCGCCTTGTGAGCGCAGCACCTGGCGATGGCTTCGCCACGGGCCGGGCCGCCGGCAAAGATTTCGGCGTGATTGGCCTCTAACCATTCGAAGAAATCGGGATCGTCGATCAGGCCATATTTGACCACTTCGGCGTAACCGGCGGCGAACTGGCGGGCGGGCAGGGTGTCGAGGGCCGAAATGTCGGCCAGCACCAGTTTTGGCTGGTGGAAGGCGCCGACGAGGTTCTTGCCGTGCGGTGAATTGATGCCGGTTTTACCGCCGACCGAGGAATCCACCTGAGCAAGGAGCGAAGTCGGGATCTGCACGAAATCCATGCCGCGCCGGGTGATCGAGGCGGCAAAGCCGGCGAGGTCGCCGATGACGCCGCCGCCGAGCGCGATGACAAGGTCATTGCGTTCGAGCTTTGCGGCGAGGAGCCCCTCTACCACCGTCTGCAGGTGTTCCCAGCTCTTGGTACTTTCGCCCGAGGGCAGGGTGATGGTCGAAAAGGTCAGCCCGGAAAATTCGAGGCTGGCGACGAGGCGCGGCAATTGGGCCTTGGCGACGTCGGTATCGGTGACAATGCCGAAGCGGCGGCCGGGGAATTTTTCAGCCAGGATCGCGCCGGCATCGTCGATCAGATTGGGGCCGATGAGGATGTCATAGGCGCGCTCGCCCAAGGCGACGTGCACTGTGTGGGAAATGTCGGCCATGGTGAAAACTTTCAGCGCAGGTGGTGCAGAAGGGCGGAGATGACGTCGGCGGCCACGCTGTCCTGCGGCACGTCGCGGCTCAAAACCGTAATGTCGGCCTCGGCATAGATGGGATAGCGGTCCGCGATCAGCTTTTCGAGCGTGCCCTTGGGATCGGCGGTCTTGAGCAGCGGCCGATTGGAGCGGCGCGAGACGCGTTCGAAGAGCACATCGAGATCGGCCTTGAGCCAGACCGAGATGGCGCCCGATTTCACCAGAGCGCGGGTTTCGGGGTTGACGAAGGCGCCGCCGCCGGTAGCCAGCACGATATCGTCTTCCTTCAGGAGCCGGGAAATGACGCGCATCTCGCCGGCGCGGAATTCGGGTTCGCCGCGCTGCGCAAAGATTTCCGGAATGGTCATCTGCGCGGCTTTTTCGATTTCCTCGTCGCTATCGAGAAAGCGCCGGCCCAGGCGTGCGGCGAGGCGACGGCCGACCGTGGTCTTGCCCGCGCCCATCATGCCCACGAGGATGAGCGGCCTGCCGCCCAGCCGCTCGATGAGGGCCTTGGCGCGCGCCGATCGCGCGGGACTATCCGTTTTGCTCAAGAAAGCGCCCTCCGAACTTAAGGCCGGTTGAAGCGATACGGCCCAAAGCTGTCAAGCGCAACGCGATTTTGCCTACCGGATGGAAACCTTTCTGTGGCAAAGTTTGATGCGAAAACGCCGGAAAGCTCATGCCGACTCTCTTTCGCCTGCTGATCACCATCCTGTTCCTGGCTGGCCTCGTCTATGCGGGGATGTTTGCGCTCGTCTCCTTCGTCGAGCCCAATCCCAAGGACGTGGTGCGCAATATCCCGACGCGCGAGCTTTTGGGTGAAACGGCGCCGACCCGACCGGTGGGCATGCCGACGCCCAATGTGACCAGCACGCCGGCCGCGACACCGGGCCAATGAGCCACCTCGTCGGGGCCTTCCTCGAAATGATGAGCGCCGAGCGGGGCGCCGCGGCCAATACAATTGCCGCCTATCGGCGTGATCTTACAAGCTATGCCGGCTTTGTTGCGGGCAAGAAGCAGACCTTGCTCGACTGTCCGCGCGAGACGGTGAACGCCTATCTCGATGGGCTCAAGGCGGAGGGGCTTTCGGCCTCTTCAAGCGCGCGGCACCTCTCGGCCATTCGGCAATTTCATAAGTTCCTTTGTGCCGACGGGATGCGGGGCGATGATCCAACGCGGATTGTCGCCAGCCCCAAGACGCGGCGGCCACTGCCAAAAGTGCTGTCGGTGGCCGAGGTCGACAAGCTGCTGAAGCTGGCGGAAGAGGAGGCCAATGCGGAAGCAATTCCGGCAAGGCAGGAAGCAGCCTTGCGGCTCTATTGCCTTCTGGAAATGCTCTACGCGACCGGATTGCGCGTTTCCGAGCTTGTGGCGCTCAAGCGTTCCGCGGTTATGCGCGAATCCAGCTTCATCACCGTAGTCGGCAAGGGCAACAAGGACCGAGTCGTTCCCATGAATGATAGGGCGCGCGATGCAGTGCGGGCATGGGCCAAGATGCTCCCAAAGGATGCTACCTGGCTCTTTCCGGCCAAGGGCGAAAGTGGTCACCTGGCACGGCAGGTTTTTGCGCGGGACTTGAAAGCGCTGGCCGGGCGGGCGGGGATTTCTTCGGCCCGCGTCGCGCCGCACGTCTTGCGCCATGCCTTTGCGAGCCACCTCCTCGCGGGTGGCGCAGACCTGCGTGTCGTGCAGATGCTGCTCGGACATGCCGATATTTCGACTACGCAGATTTATACCCATGTGCTGGATGAAAAATTGCGCAATCTGGTGGAAACGCACCATCCGCTGGCCGGTGGATAGGGTCGAGCCTGTGGGAACGGGGGGAAATCCCATGCATTTCCTTTCCGAAACTTGACTCGGCATTGAACCATCGCCACTTTCCGGCCACTTTAGGGCGCAAGAGCCGTGGCCTAGAACAATCCGGGTCCATAACAACGACCCTTACTGGCGGGTGGGATGCTGTCTTATCTCGATTTTGAAAAGCCGGTCGCCGATCTCGAAGCAAAGATCGCCGAACTCAAATCCCTCGCCGCGACCGATCAGGCCGTGTCCATCGACGAGGAAGTGAACCGGCTGTCTGCCCGCGCCGACGAGGCGCTGGTGGAAATCTACAAAAAGCTCACACCCTGGCAGAAGACCCAGGTGGCGCGCCATCCGCAGCGTCCGCATTTTTCCGATTATGTGTCGACGCTGATCACCGAATGGACGCCGCTGGCCGGCGACCGCAAATTCGGCGAGGACGCAGCGCTGCAGGCCGGCTTCGGCCGTTTCAACGGGTTGCCCGTGGCCATTCTCGGCCAGGAAAAGGGCAATTCAACCGAGACGCGCCTGAAACACAATTTCGGCATGGCCAATCCCGAAGGCTATCGCAAGGCCGTCCGCATCATGGACATGGCTGACCGCTTCAACATTCCGGTGATTTCCTTTGTCGATACGGCCGGTGCCTATCCCGGCATTGGCGCGGAAGAGCGCGGCCAGGCGGAGGCCATTGCCCGTTCGACCGAAAAGGGCCTTGAGCTCGGCGTGCCCAACATCGCCATCATCATCGGTGAAGGTGGTTCGGGCGGCGCTATCGCCATTGCCACGGCCAATCGCGTGCTGATGCTCGAAAACGCCATCTATTCGGTGATTTCGCCCGAAGCCGGCGCTTCGATCCTCTTCCGCGACGCCGCCAAGGCGCAGGATATGGCAACAGCCCAGAAGATCACGGCGCAGGACCTGCTCTCGTTCAAGGTGATCGACGGCATCATTCCCGAACCGACCGGCGGCGCGCATCGCCACCATGGTCAGGTGATGGATTCGACCCGCGTCGCCATTTCCGACTTCTTGGCTGAGTTCGCCGGAAAATCGCGCCTGGAAACGCGCGAACATCGCCGCGAGAAGTTCTTGGCGATCGGTACCAACATCTAGGCCGAACCTTTTCGACCGACGAGATCAGAACGCGGCCTCTTCCTTGGGGCCGCGTTTTTTGTGCGTGGCGTGGCGCTAGTTCGCCAAGGCTTCCAATCCCGGCGCCGTGCGGCTGAACAGCGCTTCCGTCACCTCATATTTGGCGACGCCGCTCGTCACGAACGGGTCCTGGGCCAGATAGGCCTCGATCTCTTCGCGATTGCCCTTGGCGAGGATGATGCCGCCCGTGCGCGGGTTCTTGCGGCCCGAGGCAAGGAACCAGCCGCGCTCATAGCCCTCGGCCACCCACTTCATATGCGCCTCGATATGGGGCTCGACCGCTTCGATCGGGGCCAGATAGGTCACGTTGAGGACAAACATGTGCAAAACACTCAACCAACAAAAAACCCGGCGCGAGGCCGGGCTTTTCAGAATTCTGTCGCCAGAAACGCTTTGGGTTCCAGCTGGTCGCGCTTTCGAACCGGAAAAGTGGTGCCCACTTTTCCTGAAAGCACTCTTAGAGGCCGAGGCCCTTGAAGCGTTCCTTGAAGCGGCTGACGCGGCCACCGCGGTCCATCAGCTGGCCCGTGCCGCCGGTCCAGGCGGGATGGGTCTTGGGATCGATGTCGAGCTGCAGCGTGTCGCCTTCCTTGCCATAGGTGGAACGGGTGACATAGCTGGTGCCATCGGTCATGACGACGTTGATGGTGTGGTAGTCGGGATGAATATCGGCCTTCATGGTCTTCGCCTCAAATCAAACGGGCGCCGTGGCGCCCGGAGAGCTGGAAACTTGTTGTTGGCGGCTTCTTACATAATGGAACCCCAATAGGCAAGGGCGGGGGAGCGGCAATTTTACCCGTTTCCCGGCTGTTGCTCCCGCTAAGAGGGGAGCCTATATCCAACCGGCCGTCTAGAGGCGGCTTTGCGCAATCGGAATGCGGCCCCCAATATGACCGATCAAGCCGCCCCGGCGGAAAACACCACCGAAAAGGTGATCTCCGCCGCCAAGCTCCAGACGAAGCGGCTCTCGCCCCTGCGCCAGCTGCTGCCCTTTGTGCTCGCCTATCCGGTGCGATTGACCCTCACGGTCCTGTTTCTTCTCACCTCGGCCATCACCTCGCTCGCCATCCCCGCCATGCTGGGCGGTGTCGTCGATCAGGGTTTTGTCGCGCAGAACCTCGACAAGGTGAGCCAATATGGCCTCATCATCATCGTCATTGCGGCGGTCATGGCGGTGGCGAGCGGCGCCCGGTTTTATTTCATATCGGTCATTGGCGAACGCGTCGTCGCCGACCTGCGCAAGGCGGCCTTTTCCCATCTTCTGACACTCGACCAGCGCTACTTCGACTCCAATCGCGTTGGCGAGCTGACCAGCCGCCTCAATGCGGATACGGCCATCATTCGCGGCGCCGTGGGCTCGAGTTTTTCGCTCTTCCTGCGTTCGATGGTCACGATCATCGGCGCGCTGATCATGATGGTGTTGACCAGCCCGGTCCTGACCCTGGTGGTCGTCGTCGCGGCGCCCGCGATCCTCATCCCGGTGGTGGGCTATTCTCGCCGCCTGCGCGGCATGTCCCACAAGACCCAGGACGCACTGGCCGACCTGTCCGCCATGGCAACCGAAATGCTGGGCGCCACTCGCACCGTCAAGGCCTTTACCCAGGAACAGGTGCAGGCCGGCATTTATGAGGGGCGCAGCGAGGAAAGCTACCGCGCAGAAGTTCGCCGTCTCGGTGCCCGGTCCGTTCTTGTCTCGCTGGTCATTTTCCTCGGCACCTGTGCGTTGGTGGGCCTCGTCTGGTGGGGCGCCCGAGCCGTTTTTGAGGGCTCGGTGACCGCCGGGCAGCTGGCCCAGTTCATGGTCTACGCCCTCATGGCCTCCGGCGCCCTGACCAATGTCTCGGAAGTTCTTGGTGCCCTGCAGACGGTCGCCGGCTCGACCGAGCGGTTGACGGAAATTCTTTCGACCGAAGCGTCGATCGAAGATCCGGAAAATCCGGTGGACCTGCCCGTTCCTTCACTCGGAACAGTGGCCTTCGATCACGTTGCCTTCAGCTATGATCCCGGCCAGCCCGGCCGCGTGCTCGACGATGTGAGTTTTTCCGTTGCCAAGGGCGAGACCGTGGCGCTTGTCGGTCCCTCGGGCTCGGGCAAGTCGACGACGCTGTCGCTGCTGCAGCGCTTTTATGACGTCACTGGCGGCACCATCCGTGTCGATGGCGTCGATATTCGCCATGCGCGTCTGGCCGATCTGCGCCAGCGCTTTGCCTATGTCGAGCAGGAGCCGACGATCTTTGCCGGCTCGATCGCTGAAAACATCCGCTTCGGCAAGCCCGGCGCAACCGATGCAGAAGTGGAAGCAGCGGCGCGTGCGGCGCTGGTACATGACTTCGTGGTCGATCTGCCCGCAGGTTACGACACCATTGTGGGCGAACGCGGCGTCATGCTCTCGGGCGGCCAGAAACAGCGCCTCGCCATTGCCCGGGCCATTCTCAAGAACGCACCGATCCTGCTGCTCGACGAGGCGACTTCAGCGCTTGACGCGCAGAGCGAGCGGCTGGTGCAGCTGGCGCTCGAACACCTGATGCAGGGACGGACGACCCTTGTCATCGCCCATCGCCTCGCCACCATCCGCGATGCCAACAAGATCCTCGTACTCGAAGCGGGACGGATCATCGACCAGGGCACGCATCAGGAGCTGGTGGCCAAGGGCGGACGATACGCGGAACTGGCCAAGTTGCAGTTCCGCGGGGATGTTTCGCACTAGAGAGGCTCCCGACACACGATGTCATTCCTGCGAAAGCGGGAATCTCTCTGCGTCCGCCGAAGCTGATCCGGGGTCTCGCAAGGCTCGACCCGTGATTGGCTCAAATCGCTCCACTGGAGCGATTTGACGGCGCGGGCGCCGTCGCCAATCACCCTTCAGTCAGCTTAAACTCGATCCGTCGATTGCGCCGGAACGCTTCTTCCGTATCGCCTGGATCGAGCGGGGCAAATTCGCCGAACCCTGCCGCGACGAGACGGGCTGGGGCCACGCCCTTGCTGACGAGATATTGCGCCACCGAAATGGCGCGCGCCGCAGACAGCTCCCAGTTGGATGGGAAGCGGGCGTTGGAAATCGGGCGGCTATCCGTGTGGCCATCGATACGCAGCACCCAATTGATATCGGGCGGGATTTCCGTTTCGAGCTGCAGGATGGCGTCGGCCAGGGCGTCGAGTTGTGGTGTGCCTTCGGTGGCAATATCGGCCTGACCGGGGTCGAACAGCACTTCGGATTGGAAGACGAAGCGGTCCCCCACGATGCGGACATCGGCGCGGCCTTCGAGGATTTCGCGCAGGCGGCCGAAGAAGTCGGAGCGGTAGCGCGACAGGTCCTGTACGCGTTGGGCCAGAGCCAGGTTGAGGCGACGGCCGAGATCGGCGATCTGGGTGCGCGATTCCGTATCGCGGGTTTCCGAGGCTTCGAGCGCCGATTCCAATGCGGCGATCTGGGTGCGGAGGGCCGCGAGCTGCTGGTTGAGCAGCGCCACCTGCGCATTGGCCTCGTCGGAGAGCTTTTCGGAGTTCAGCAGGTCTTCCTGCAGGCCCGCAATGGTGTCGTCGCGATCGCCAAGCCCGGCACCGATGCCCGAGAGTTGGCTGGTCAGGCTCTGGTTCTGCGCGTCAGCGGTCGCCAGCGTTGCCGTCAGCGTCGCCAATTGTGCGGTGAGATCGTCGGAATTGGCGCGCTCGAGTTGCAGCAGCTCGGTCAGTTCGGCGATCTGGCTATTGAGCCGCGACAGTGCCGTGTCCCGCCCCTGGATTTCCTGCCCCAGAAAGAACTGGGTGAGCATGAAGAGGCTCAGGAGGAAGATGATGACGAGCAGCAGGCTTGAGAGGGCATCGACGAAGCCCGGCCAGTAATTGGCCTCTACCCTGCGGCGTGAGCGGCTCGATGCCATGGCCTAGTCCCGGCGCTCGGAATTGTCGGTCTCGTTGAGCATGGCCTCGATGAGGTCGCGCAGCTTTCTATTGGTCTCGCCCTGTTCGGTAATATAGGCGCGCAGGTCTTCCTGTTCGGTACGGATATGCTTGACCAGCCCATCGATGCCGCGCGCCAGTTCGGCCATGGCGCGGATGGCGTTCTGCGAGGAATTCTGGCTCTGCATGCTGGCGCCGATGCTGTCGATCATGGCCTGCATGTCCGGGCCGCCGGCATTGGCCTGCATGGCGCTGACCGGATGATCGAGCTCGGTCATGGAGGTCATCCAGTCTTCGAGATCGGTATAGAAGGCGTTCTGCGCCTGGCTCGTCTGCAGGTCGAGAAAACCCAGGATCAGCGAACCGGCGAGGCCGAAGAGCGAGGACGAAAAGGCGGTGCCCATGCCGGCGAGCGGGGCGGCGAGGCCTTCCTTGAGATTGGTAAAGAGCGAGGCGCTGTCAGCCGAGGTCACGTCGAGCGCGTTGATGACGCCGGCAACTGACCCCACGGTTTCCAAAAGGCCGTAAAAGGTCCCCATGAGGCCGAGGAAGACCAGAAGGCCCGTCAGGTAGCGCGAGGTGTCCTTGGCTTCATCGAGGCGATTGCCCACCGAATCGAGAATGGAACGCATGGAGGTGGGCGTAATGACCGCCTCGCCAATGCGTTCGCGCAGAAGACCGGCGACGGGGGCCAATAGTACCGGCGGGCGTACCTGGGCCGAATTGCCGTCCTGGAGCGAGTTGACCCATTTCACCTCGGGAAAGAGGCGGAACAGCTGCCGGAAACTGAGGAAGATGCCGATGAAGAGGGCGAAGAAGATCATCGAGTTGATGAACGGGTTGGCCCAGAAAAAGGTCACGATATTGGTGAACAGGATCGCCGCCACGAGGGCGATCAGCACCAGAAAAAATGACGATCTTGACGAGGTAAACGGTGGGACTGGCGAGGTGATAGGGATCGTAACCTTGCGTCATCGTGCCTGACCTTTGCCCCGCGCACAGCAAATCAACTGCGCGAAGAGTAGAGGCGGCAGAATGGCGTGACAATGGAAAAGGTTAACGTTTCTGACGCTGGGCTGTCATGCCGGGTTCGTCTTGGCCCGCTAAGCCGGGGGCAATTCAGCCCGCCGGAGCCCCGCCTTGTCCATCAGCCCCGAAAAGCTCGCCCTTCACTTCGGTCTTTCCAGCAATGCGGATGCGCCAAGCCATCTCGGCACCCGCTATGACGAGGCCGGCACATTCCTCTCCGATCCGGGCAATACGGTGGTTTGTCACCTCCAGCCCGAGACCGCGACCGAAGAGGCCCTTCTCGATGCGCGGCAGCGTTATCTGGGCATGGCCGATGCCCAAAACCTGGCATTCACCGCGCCGCAGAGCCTCCATATGACGCTCTTCCAGGGTGTGCTGGGCCGTCGTCGTGCCGCGCCCTATTGGCCGGAAAACCTGCCGCTCGATACTCCGGTGCCGGATGTCACCGCGCTATTGTTGCAGCGTCTCGAAGGCTTTGCCGAAGGACCCGATTTTGCCGTGGAACTGGTGCAGGCCGTGCCAACGGGGCTGATCGTCGAAGGGGCGAGGGAAACCGACCGCAAGGCGATGGCCGAATGGCGGAACCGGTTTGCCGATCTCTTCGGCTACCGCCATCCCGATCACGAGCGCTACCAGTTCCACATCACCTTTGCCTATCCGATCCGCTGGATCGCGGACGAGCGGCTGCCGGCCTGGGCGATGATGCTTGACGAGGTCACCGAAGACATCAGGGCGCGGGCCCCGGTGCTCGAATTGCGGGCGCCGGCCTTTTGTGTCTTCGAGGATATGAACTTCTTCGACGAGCTCTTGGTGCTCGACCAGAAGGTTACTGAACCGAACGAAGCTGCTTGAAGAGGGCCCCGTGCAGGGTCTCGTTGCCGGCGACGATCTGGCCGTTCCAGACCGAACCGGGCTGGCCGGCATAGTCGGTGACGAGGCCGCCGGCTTCCTTGACCATCAGCAGGCCCGGGGCCACGTCCCAGGGCTTCAAACCAGCTTCCCAGAGCGCATCGAAGCGGCCGGAGGCGAGCCAGGCCATGTCGACGGCGATCGAGCCCGAGCGGCGAATGCCGGCAACGGCAGGATTGATATGGCTCAGCTGGCGAAGCTGCAGGCCGTCATTGGAGGTGCCCTGGGTCTTGATGCCGGTGGCAACCACGGCGTCGGACAGATGGCGGCGTTCGGCGACGCGCAGGCGCTTGCGGTCGGCGAGCCAGGCGCCGCCGCCCTTTTCGGCGGTGTAGAGTTCGTCCATCACCGGATTGTAGATGACCGAGGCGACGATATCGTCGCCGCGCTGCAGCGCGATGGCCACGGCAAAGAGCGGAATGGAGTGGAGGAAATTGGTGGTGCCGTCGAGCGGGTCGACGATCCAGGTGTGCTGGCCGTCGGTGCCGGCGACTTCGCCGCCCTCTTCCATGAGGAAAGCGTAAGTCGGGCGGGCCTTGCGCAATTCGTCAAAGACGATCTGCTCGGCGCGAAGGTCGGCCTTCGACACGAAATCGGCCGGGCCCTTGCGGGACACCTGCAGGTTTTCGACTTCGTTGAAATCGCGCGACAGGGACTTGCCGGCCTTGATGGCGGCGTTGACCATGACGGTGAGAAGGGCGGAACGCGCCATTGTTTGCTCGCTTGGCTTAAGCGGTTCATGCAGCGCCGCCGGGATTTTGTCCCGACGCGGCGCAAGTGGGGCCGGTGCCCTGCCGCTTCAATTGAAAGTTTGGCGGGCTTCTTGCCTCAGAACTTGGCTGGGTTCAAGGGTCTTGCGCCGGTTCGGTGGTGGCCGGCTCAGTCGGTTCCGTCTCCGGGGCGGGGGTAACGGGCGCCGGAGCGGGTGGTTTGGCATTGGTCACGCCATTGGGCAGCACCACACGGCTCGGGGCATTTTCCATGTCGGTCGGCGCCGGCAGGGGCGGGCCATAGACCTTCGGCGTCGTCGGAATCTCGGCGATGGTCTCGATGCTGGGCGGGGTCGAGGGCCAGAAGCGGGCGCGTTCTTCGGCCCGCGCCAAGGCGTCAGCGGGGATGGAGACCAGTAACCGGTCGAGCGAGGGGTCGGAAAGGCCCTGGCGCCGCGCCAGCGCCCGCCACATCGCCGCCGTTTCGAGGTCGAGCGCCGTACCTTCGCCAACCGCCACGAGTTTTGCCAGGCGGTTCTGCGCTACGGGATTGCCGCCCTGGGCGGCCTCCTCATACCAGCGGGCGGCCGCTTCGATATCGCGTTCTATGCCCTGGCCCAGATAGAGCAGGGTCGCATAGTCGATCTGGGCGGCGATCAGGTCCTGCTCGGCGGCAAGGCCGATATAGCGGGCGCCTTCGACCGCGTCCGGGGCGACACCGGCGCCTTCGATGAGCATCGAGCCATAGTCATACTGGGCTTCGGGCAGATCGGCATCGGCCGCTTCCTTCATCAGCGCAGCGGCCGTGGTCAGGCTCGGATCGGCATAGATGCCTTCTACGTGGAGCAAAGCCAGGTTGTATTTGGCGGGTGCATAGCCCTTGTCGGCAGCCTCGCGGAACAGTTCGGCCGCGCGGCTGCGATCCTCCGTCACGCCCGAGCCGTCCTGATAGAGCATGCCCAGCTCAAAGATCGCCAGCCTGTCGCCGTTCTTGGCGGCAAGCTGATACCAGCCGGCAGCGCGCTCGGCATTCTGGGCGACCCCGAGGCCCTTTGAATAGATTTCGGCGATCAGGGTCTGGGCCGCGGCATCGCCCTGTTCGGCGCGGGGCAGAGCGAGCTCGAGCGCGGTCAGAAAATAGCCGCGCTGGAAGGCGCCAAAGGCGTAGTCGGCTGGATCAGCCGAGCCGAAAATGGCGTTGGAAATGGATTGGGCTTCGTCGGTCTGCGCCTGCGACTGGGTCTGCCCCTGGGGCGGTACCTCGGCCTGGGCCAGGGCCGCAGCGGGCAGGGCGGCGAGGGTGAGCGCCAGCAGCGGCGCGCGCCAGTTCATGCTTTGGCCTGCTGCGCTGTAGCAAAGGCCGCCAGCGAAGCCGCCGGGTCGCCCTTTGCCCAGACACAATCGGAGAGTGCGAGAAACTCGGCGCCGGTCTCGTCGGCGGCATCAGGCGCGGCGGCCGGATTGGAATGGACGGCCGGCACTTCAAACGTCTCGGCCCACCATTGCGCGAGTTCTGCCGCCTGCGGATCGACGGCGCCGCCGAGCGGGCCAAACATCACATAGTCGACATCGAGTTCGCCAAAGCTCATGGCATCGTGGCGGGACCGCACATTGCCGGCCCCGACAATGCCGTCGGGCTTCAGGGCTTCGGTGGCAGCGCGAATGGCCTTGGCGCCGCCTGACGTGACATGCACGCCATCGGCGCCGATCGACTGGGCCAGGGCAACATCGTCCTCGACCAGCACCGCGGCGCCGGCCGCCTGGCCGATCTGCACCAGTTGCTCGGCCAGCTCTGCATAGGCGGCATCAGCGAGCGCGCCGCGGCGCACGAGGAGGGCGGCGACTTCAGGCCCGGTCAGGACGCCCATCAGCTGGCGCGGAAACTGCGCAAGGTCCGGATCGGCGGGCGTGATGAGGTAAAGCTGAGGAGCCATGAATTTCCCGGAGAAGACGCTGCGTGTCCGTAAAATGCCATTTTGGCAAGAAAGGGACCGGCCTCCAATAGGGTATGGGGCAAGGGGTGGCAATGTGAGCCACCAAAAGCCCAAAAGAAAAGGCGCGCTCCGGGAGAAGAGCGCGCCAGTCGTGACGTTGGGACGTCAGAGAGGAAACTTAAGCGGCCCGGTCGAGCTCGTTGGTCCATTCGCCGAGGGCGGCGAGCGAGTTCATGTGAGCCCGGTGGGTGAAGGCGGCCTGTGCGGCCGGGAAGTTCTCGCGGCGACCGGCCCAGGTGCGCAGGGCCACGTTCTGCAGGGCCCGACCATAGGAGAAGGTCATCGGCCAGGGCTTGAACGGAATGCGGTTCATGGCCGAGAGATGCCCTGTCGCTTCTTCGTCGGTCTGACCGCCGGACAGGAAGGCAATACCCGGCACGGCCGCCGGCACGTGTTCCTTGAGGACTTCCACCGTGCGCTTGGCCACTTCTTCCACCGAAGGCCGATCGCGGGAATTGACGCCGGGGAGCACCATGTTTGGCTTGAGCAGCATGCCCGAGAGATCGACGCCGGCAAGGCGGAGTTCCTTGAAGACGTTTTCCAAGACTTCGCCGGTCACCTGGGCGCAGCGTTCGAGCGAGTGATTGCCCGGATCGCCGTCGCCGACAACCTCGGGCTCGACCACCGGCACGATGCCGGCTTCCTGGCAGAGGATGGCATAGCGTGCCAGCGCATGGGCATTGGCACGGATATTGTTGCGGGTCGGAGCCACGTCATTGATGGTGATCACGGCACGCCACTTGGCAAAGCCGGCACCGAGTTCGGCATAGCGCGTCAGGCGCTGGCGCAGGCCATCGAGGCCCTCGGTGATCTTTTCACCGCTATCGCCGGGCATGGGGAAGGCGCCGCGGTCGACCTTGATGCCGGGAATGGTGTCGACATCGGCGAGAATGGCGCGGAACGGGGTGCCGTCGGCGGCCGATTGTTCCAGCGTCTCTTCGGTCAGGATGACGCCGGAGATATAGTTGCGCATCGCGTCGGTGGAGCGGAACAGCATCTCGCGATAGTCGCGGCGCAGGTCGAGCGAATTGGGCAGGTTGATCTTGGCGAAGCGCTTGGCAATCGTGCCTTCGGATTCGTCAGCGGCAAGAATGCCCTGGCCTTGCGTCATCAGCTTCTGAGCGATGGCATTGAGCGACTTGGTCATCGTATTTCTGGCGCCTTGCTGTCGGAATGTGATGGCCAGAGATTAGACTTTCGTTTTTGCGAGTTCGATTAGACCTTGGGTTATCAGACGAAAGGATGATCTTGTATGGTAGATTTTTTGGAACTTGGCAGGGCGGCGCGTTCATCGTAAAACGACGATCAAGTTGAGTCCTTCAGCCTAAACTTCCCACAGCATTGGATGAAAAGATGAGCACGCAACCGCACGTGACCTTCCATGATGGCCGTTCCATTCCGCAGGTCGGGCTCGGCGTCTGGCAGACACCCAATGACGTCGCCGTCACCGCCGTCGATGCCGCGTTGAAAGCGGGCTATCGCCATATCGACACCGCTGCCGTTTATCAGAACGAAGAGGGCGTGGGGCAGGGGATCGTCAAGTCGGGCGTCGCCCGCGGCGACATCTTCCTCACCACCAAGGTGTGGAACGACGACCAGGGGTTTGATCAGACGCTGCACGCCATGGATGCGAGCCTGAAGCGCTTGGGCACCGACTATGTCGACCTCTACCTCATCCACTGGCCTTCGGCCTATCGCGGCAAATATGTGGAAACCTGGAAGGCGCTGATCCGCCTTCAGGAAGAGGGCAAGGCCCGCTCCATCGGTGTCTCGAATTTTGAGGGCACCTATATCGACGACCTCGTCGACGCCACCGGCGTGCTGCCCGTCATCAATCAGGTGCAGCTCCATCCGCGCTTCCAGCAGCGCAAGCTGCGCGCCGCCTATGAGCCGAAAAAGATCATCACCGAAAGCTGGAGCCCGCTCGGCCAAGGCAAGATGCTCGACAATCCGGTGATCGCGGGCATCGCCCAGCGCCACGGCAAGAGCCCGGCCCAGGTCATCATTCGCTGGCACATTGAGGAGGGCCTCGTGGTCATTCCAAAGTCGGTGACCCCGAGCCGCATCGTCGAAAATTTTGATGTTTTTGATTTCTCGCTGAGCGCCGAAGACAAGGCCGCGATCAACGGGCTCGATGCTGCCGATGGGCGCATTGGCTCGGACCCGGTGACGGCGCAGTTCTGAGTTCTTCTATCCACACTCTCGATGCGACACCCTCCCCTTGACGGGGAGGGTTGGGGAGGGGTTTCACGAACAAAGCTCTCGCACCCCCTCCCAAAGGGGGAGGTGCCAAGCCGGTGATTGGGAATGTCTCGGGGGCTCAGCCCTGCAGCGTCGCCGTCTCGTCCAGCACGCCGGCGATCGACTCGATCACCTTGCTCGCTTCGTCGAGTTTCCCGGCAAATGCTTTCTCGGTCGCTTCCAGCTCATCGGCAATCTGATGCCCGGCCTGAGTCAGGTTCTCGACTTCGGCTTCAAGCGCCGCGATTTTCCGATTGGCCTCGGTCAATTCATCAAGCACTGCAATCCCCGCCATCACCGTCAGCCGGTTGTCGCCGATTTCGCCCACGGCGCCCTTGAGCCCTTCGACCTGGGCGTTAAAGCGCTCGGCCAAGGCGATGAGGTGGCCCTGCTGGCCCTCCTCGCAGGCCATGCGATATTTGCGTCCGTTGATTTCGACATTGACCTCGGGCATCGGCTACTCCGTCTTGGCCAGAACAGAACGCACGGTTTCCATGGCCTCAACAAGGCGGCGGGAAACTTCGTGGGCGCTGTCGTCGAGACGTTTTGCGCGGGCCGAGGTCTTGTCGAGCTCCGTCGCGAGCCGGGCGCGCTCCTGCACCAGGCGCTGCGTATCGACCTCGATGCGCTTCAGCCGCTGCAGGCGGCCGGTCATATCCTGAAGACTCTGGTCGAGCCGAGCCATGGCGCCGTCGAACCGCTTTGCCGCTGCGGCGAGGCCATCTTCATGCTGTCCGTCACTCATTGGCCGCAACTACCCCTAACGCAACGTCGATTCAAGCCGATCGACCCTGCCCCAAGCCCGGCCCCATTGCAATCACAGACCGGCAAATCACAAGCAAAACTGGACGCCTCGGGCTTTTGGCGACATTGACAGGCAAGACGAACCTGTTATGCCTCAACCCGCCTTTGGGAGGAGTGCCATCAGGCCTCTCGTCCCCTTTTTCCTTGCCTTCCTCAGCATCAGAGAGCGGCCACGAGCAATGACGAATACAGCCCAGCAGAACGAATTGGCCAATGCGATCCGGTCCCTTTCCATGGACGCGGTCGAAAAAGCCAATTCCGGTCACCCCGGCCTGCCGATGGGCTGCGCCGATATCGCGACCGTCCTCTTCACCAAGGTGATGAAGTTCGATCCCGCCGATAGCCACTGGGCCGATCGCGACCGCTTCATCCTCTCGGCCGGCCACGGCTCGATGCTGCTCTATTCCTCGCTCTATCTGCTCGGGTACAAGGACATGAGCATCGAGGACATCAAGAATTTCCGCCAGCTCGGTTCCAAGACCGCCGGCCATCCCGAATTCGGCCATGCCGAAGGCATTGAAACCACCACCGGCCCGCTCGGCCAGGGCCTTGCCAATTCGGTCGGCTTTGCCGTTGCCGAAGCCAAGCTCGCCGCCGAATTCGGTTCCGACATTGTCGATCACTACACCTGGGTGCTGGCCGGCGACGGCTGCCTGATGGAAGGCATTTCCCAGGAAGCGATCTCGCTTGCCGGCCACCTGAAGCTCAACAAGCTCGTGGTGATCTGGGACAACAACAACATCACCATCGACGGCAAGGTTTCCAATGCCGACTCGACCGACCAGATCGCCCGCTTCAAGGCGGTGGGCTGGAACACGATCGAGATCGACGGCCATGACCAGGACGCCATCGAAAAGGCCCTGCTCGATGCCAAGAAGTCGACCGACAAGCCGACCCTGATCGCGGCGAAAACCACCATCGGTTTCGGCGCCCCCAAGAAGGCTGGCACGGAAAAGGTGCACGGCGCTCCGCTCGGCGCTGAAGAACTGGCCGGTGCCAAGGCTGCGCTCGGCATCGACTACCCGGCTTTCGAAGTGCCCTCGCACATTCTCGACGCTTGGCGCGCTGCCGCGACCCGCAGCCAGAACCTGCGCGGTGAATGGGAAGCTCGTCTGGCAGCCAATGCCAACAAGGCCGAATTTACCCGCCGCATGTCGGGCAAGCTGCCTTCTGACTTTGCTGCCGTGATGGCCGCCTACAAGGAAAAGCTCGTCGCCGACAAGCCCAAGGTCGCGACCCGCAAGTCGAGCCAGATGGCCCTCGAAGTCATCAACAAGAACGTGCCGGAAACCCTGGCCGGTTCTGCCGACTTGACGCACTCGAACCTCACCAACACGCCCGAGACGCTGCCCTTCCAGGCCGACAACCGTCTTGGCCGCTACATGATGTACGGCATTCGCGAGCACGAGATGGGCGCCGCCATGAACGGCGTGGCGCTCCATGGCGGTCTCATCCCCTATGGCGGCACCTTCATGGTCTTCACCGACTATGCCCGCCCGGCCATCCGCCTTTCGGCCCTGATGGAACAGCGCGTCATCTATGTCATGACCCACGATTCCATTGGCCTCGGCGAAGACGGCCCGACCCACCAGCCCGTCGAACACCTGTCGGCCCTGCGCGCCATCCCGAACCTGCTTGTGTTCCGTCCGGCCGACGCGGTGGAAACCGCCGAGTGCTGGGAACTGGCGATGACCTCGGAAAAGGCTCCGTCGATCCTCGCGCTCTCGCGCCAGAACCTGCCGGCCGTCCGCACCGAAAACTCGGCCGAGAACAAGTCGGCCAAGGGCGCCTACACGCTCGTCGGCCCGGCCGATGCCGATGCCGTCATTTTTGCGACCGGGTCGGAAGTGGCGATTGCCGTCGAGGCCCAGAAGGCACTCACCGAGCAGGGCATCAAGGCTCGCGTCGTCTCCGTGCCGTCCATGGAACTCTTTGCCAAGCAGTCCGACGCCTACAAGGCTGAAGTGCTCGGCAAGGCCAAGGCGCGCGTCGCCGTCGAAGCCGGTATCGAAATGAGCTGGAACAAGCTCCTTGGCGACAAGGGCCGTTTCGTCGGCATGCACTCGTTCGGCGCTTCCGGCCCGATCGATGCGCTCTATGCCCACTTTGGAATTACGTCCAAGGCGGTTGTTGAAGCCGTCACCGCACAGTTGTAAGAGAGCCGCGCCTCCCTTTCTCCTTTCTCCCCTCTAGGAGCGTTAAAACATGGCAGTTCGCGTCGCCATCAATGGTTTTGGCCGTATCGGCCGCAATGTCCTACGTGCCATCATCGAATCTGGCCGCATGGATATCGAAGTCGTCGCCATCAACGATCTCGGCCCGGTCGAGACCAATGCGCACCTGCTGCGCTTCGATAGCGTCCATGGCCGTTTCCCGCACAAGGTGACGGTTGTCGGCGACACCATCGATGTCGGCCGTGGCCCGATCAAGGTGACCGCCGTGCGCGATCCCGCCGAGCTGCCGCATGCCGCCATGAAGGTCGACATCGCGCTCGAATGCACCGGCATCTTCACTTCGAAGGAAAAGGCCTCGGCTCACCTCAAGGCCGGCGCCAAGAAGGTGATCATCTCGGCCCCCGGCGACGGCGCCGACAAGACCATCGTCTATGGCATCAACCACCAGACCCTGACCAAGGAAGACGTGGTCATCTCGAACGCCTCGTGCACGACCAACTGCTTGGCCCCGCTGGCCTATGTGCTGCACAAGGAATTCGGCATCGAGAAGGGGATGATGACCACCATCCACTCCTATACCGGTGACCAGCCGACCCTCGACACCATGCACAAGGATCTCTATCGCGGCCGCGCTGCAGCCCTGAGCCAGATCCCGACCTCAACCGGCGCTGCCAAGGCCATCGGCCTCGTCCTGCCCGAACTCAAGGGCAAGCTCGACGGCGTCTCGATCCGCGTGCCGACCCCGAACGTTTCCTGCGTCGACTTCAAGTTCATCTCCAAGCGCGATGTGACCGCCGACGAGATCAATGCCGCCGTCAAGAAGTACGCCAATGGCGAACTCAAGAACGTGCTCGGTTTCACCGACCAGCCCAACGTCTCGATCGACTTCAACCACGATCCGCATTCCTCGACCGTGGCCCTCGACCAGACCAAGGTCATGGACGGCAATTTCGTTTCCGTCCTCTCCTGGTACGACAACGAATGGGGCTTTTCGAACCGCATGGCCGACACGGCCGTGGCCCTCGGCAAGACGCTCTAACTTCGAGCCGTCCCGCAGGGCCATTCGCTCCAGTGGAGCGAATGGAGGTAAGAAGGCCATGAGAGCTGCGCTCGAATGGCATCAGCCGGAATTGAAAAGGGGCGCCGCAGGCGCCCCTTTTTCTTGTGACCATTTGGCCAATCGTCTTGTCGCCACGCTCTTGGCATAACCTTTCGGGAAAACCATCCACGTCCGGGCCTTGCCATGCGTTTTGCTTTCTCCCTGGTTCTTGTCGCTGCCATCCTTGCAGCTCCGGCCTTCGCCGCCGAAGACGCTGAAACCGGCCTCGCGGTGACCCTGCCGGACACGTTTGTTGTCGAAGCCGCCGACTCCCCGCCGCCCTACAATGTCACCTTCGGTGTCAAATCTGCTTCGGACGATCCGGCGCCGCTGACCGGCGAAAAGTATCTCTGCCAGGTCAGCTTCCAGTCCGTGCCGGGCAATGAGGGGCTGACGCTCGAAAAGATCAACGAACAGATCGGTTCGCCCGGCTGGATCGCCATGGCCAAGGAAGGCATGGCGTCGATCTTCGATTTCGTGTCGGATTCGTCGTTTGAGCTCCATGGCTACAAGGGCCACGAATTCATCGGCAAGCCCAAGCAGAAGAATGCCGAGCATGTCCGGCTGGTGCTCTCCATGGTCGAGACCGCCAGGGGGCGCACAGCCATTTCCTGCGTCACCGATGCAGATCGGCTGGACGCGGTGCTCCCCACCTTCCACACCATCCGTGACGGCGTCACTCCGCCGGTCTGACGCCGCGCTTGCTTTCCCCTCGCGCATTTGCTGCAAATGCGACGCGTGTCGGGAGAAGCGTTTTGAGCCTCAATCAGTCCTATCGGTGGCGTGGCCTTGACCTCAAGACGCTGGAACATTGCCATGTCATCGCCAATGGCCGCGATACGCGCATCCGCGGGGCCATCATCGGGGAAGATTTCGGGCTCTTTTATCGCATCAAACTCGACGAGAACGGCCATACCCGCACGCTGAAGATCGAGCGGGCCGACGGCAAGGCGCTGGAGCTGTTTTGCGACGGACAGGGCGGCTGGTCGGATGATCGCGCCGAGCCGATTTCGGGGCTCAAGGGCTGCGTCGACGTCGATATCTGGCCCACGCCGATGACCAATTCCCTGCCGATCTGGCGCAGCGACTGGCAGGACGGAAAGCCGCAAAAATTCGCCATGGTCTGGATCGATGCGACCACGATGGAAGTCCGCCGCGCCGAGCAGGTCTATACCAGGATCGATGCGGGGCATTTCCGGTTTCAGTCGGATGATTTTGAAGCCGTGCTCGCGGTGGATGGGGATGGGCTCGTGACGGATTATCCGGGGTTGTTTGCACGCGTTTGAGCTTGCCGACACCCCCTCCCATCCTCCCCCATCAAGGGGGAGGTGCCGCATCGAGCGCTTGGCACTATCTTGCCCAAACCACTGTCCCTTCACCTCCCCCTTGATGGGGGAGGTCGGGTGGGGGTGGGGCAGCGTACACGGACGTTAGCTCATCCGCGCCACCATCCCCGCCGTCCGTGCTCTCGTCTCCGGCGTCCCCAGGCAATTGCTCACGCTCTCATAGCCCGGCGAACCCGCCACGGCCAAAACCTCAAAGGGAACACTGTGATTGGCCGGGCAATAAAGGATCGCGTGGCCAGCGCTGACCGCATCGAGATCGAGCACCGCGCTCGATCGGGTCATGACCACCAGCGGCGCATCGCCCTCGCCCCGCCGCCGCAGCCAGCCGCCAAGTGCCAGTTGCGTTGCTTCATCGAGCCCATCCTCGAGGAGATCGATCACGCGGGGCCGATCTTCGGAGACCATCCCAGCCAGCACTGCTCGCAGGGCAGGGCTATCAAGGGCCCCATCTTCCAGCAGCCATTCGAGTTCATGCAAAGCGGCCGCCGGCAGTTCATCTGGTTCGCCGCGATCAAGCCCAACGAAGCCGCCACCAAGCGCCTCCGCCAGCGCCATGGCGAGCCGCGTCTTGCCGCTGCCCAGTGGCCCGACGAGATAGGTCACCGGCGCCAGGCGTCGTACTTCAAAGATCTCGCCATTCCACGGCCAAGGCAGGGGGAGCGACAGGGCGGGGGGAGCGGCCACGAGATCGGCAAGATCGGGCGCACGTCCCTCGCTCAAATCATTGCGCCAGACGCGTACTCTCTCAATGGCATCAAGCAGGCCCGTAAGGCTGCCCTCAAGGCGTGTCTGATGTTCGGCGAGCGCTTTGTCCAGGTCATGGCTTTTGCCCGAAAGCACAGCCGCAATCTGGGCGAGGCTCAAGCCAAGTGTGCGCAGGGCCACGATCTGCCTGATCCCGGCCATCTGCTCCGGCCCATAGTGGCGCCAGCCATTGACGCTGCGGACAGGCGTGATGAGACCGCGCTGCTCGTAGAGCCGCAAAGCCTTGGCTGAAATGCCGAGTGTGCGGGCGGCTTCGGCCGGAGAGAGGAAAAGGTCTGAACGGGTCAAGGAATCACCTCCGATATTGACCCCATCACCCATCAGGGCGGACCCAGGGGCCGGGTCAAGCCCCCGTCAACGCCCTGTCACCAAATCGGCCTACTTTCGAAATGTCAGCAAGGCCCGGAGCGGACCATGTTCCACCTCACCCGTCGCTTTCACTCGTCCCTGCCATTGGCCTGGCTCGTGGCCGGGTTTTTGGACAGTCTGATCCTCATGGCGCTACCTGCCATTGCGGTACTGGCTTATCTCTTCAGGCGCCATCGGCGCATCATCGGGCTGGTCGGTACGGCGCCCTGGGCGAGCCTTGGCTTTGCCCGCCATGTCATGGTCGATGATCTCGTGCGCCTTGCTGCCTGGACCGCGCTGAGCCCGCTTGTCTTCCTAATCGGCCACCAGATGCGCGTGGTTCTCATTGGGAGCTGACGAGAATCTTCGTCACGGCGCTTTTCCGATCCGTTCACACCTGATAGGCCAAGGCCAAGTTTCGTTGCCTTCGGAGCCTGGCCATGACCGCGCAATTCAAGACTCTCGATGAACTCGACCTCAGCAAGAAGGTCGTGCTCCTCAGAGCCGACCTCAATGTTCCCGTGGCCGATGGCAAGGTGAGTGACGCAACGCGCATCGAGCGCCTGCTGCCCACCATCCGCGAAATCGTCAAGCATGACGGCAAGGCCGTGCTGCTCTCCCATTTCGGTCGGCCCAAAGGGAAGGTCGATCCTGAATTCTCGCTCGAACAGGTCTGTTCGGCGGTTGCCGATGTCACCGGCCACCCGGTCGGCTTCGTTGCCACCGACTGGATCGATGTTTCAGCCGCCAAGGCCGCGATCGACGAGGCGCCGATCGGCTCGGTTCTCGTGCTCGAAAACACCCGCTTCCATGCCGGCGAAGAAGCCAATGACGTCGAGCTGGCCAAGCGCATGGCGAGCCTGGGCGATGTCTATGTCAACGACGCCTTCTCGGCCGCGCACCGCGCCCATGCCTCGACCGAAGCCCTGGCCCATCTCCTGCCCGCCGCTGCCGGCCTTGCCATGCAGGGCGAGCTCGAAGCGCTGGAAAAGGGTCTTGGGAAACCCAAGAAGCCGGTCGTCGCCATTGTCGGCGGCGCCAAGGTTTCCTCCAAGATCGATCTGCTCGAAAACCTCGTTACCAAGGTTGACGGCCTCGTCATCGGCGGTGGCATGGCCAATACTTTCCTCTTCGCCCAGGGCCATGGCGTCGGCAAATCGCTGTGCGAAAAAGACCTCGCCGACACAGCCCGCCGCATCATGGACAAGGCCGACAAGGCCAATTGCGCCATCATCCTGCCGGTGGACGCCGTCGTTTCCTGGCATTTCAAGGCCAATTCCCCGACGCGCCTCTATGGCGTCGATGCCGTCGATCCCGATGGCATGATCCTCGATATCGGCCCCTCTTCGATCGAGCGCATCAATGGCGCCATCGACGATGCCCATACCGTCATCTGGAACGGCCCGGTCGGCGCCTTCGAGATGGAGCCTTTTGACGCGGGCACCGTGGCGATTGCCAAGCACGTCGCCAAGCGCACCCATGATGGCCACCTGATCTCGGTTGCCGGTGGCGGCGACACGGTCAGCGCTCTTGCCCATGCCGGCGTCAAGGATGCCCTGACCTATGTGTCCACGGCCGGCGGCGCCTTCCTTGAATGGATGGAAGGTAAGCCCCTGCCGGGCGTGCAGGCGCTCAAGAAATAAAGTTTCCGCATTCGGAAACTTTCTCTTGCATCATATTGGGCCGCTAGATAGTTTCTTCATAAGGAAACTATATGGCGGTTCTTATGTCTCTGACCCTCTATCTCCACCCCCTCGCTACCTTCTGCCACAAGGTGATGATTGCGCTCGAGGAAGCGCAGATTCCCTATTCTGCCGTTGTCGTGGATTTTGCCGATCCTGCTTCGGCAAGGCTCGTGTCCGATCATTGGGCGGTCGGCAAAATCCCGCTGCTTCACGATGCGGCGAGCGGCCGGTATGTTGCCGAAACCACGATCATTCTCGAATATCTCGCCGGGCGCTATCCAGCCATGGCCCGGCTCTGGCCGGACCAGGCCGAAACCCTGCTCGAAGCGCGGCTCTGGGATCGGTTCTTTGACCTCTATGTCCAGCAACCCCTGCAGAAGATCGTCACCGATCGCATCCGCCCCATGGGCAGCAATGACCCGCATGGGGTCGCCGAGGCCCGCAAAAATCTGCACACGGCCTATGGCATGATCGAAGAGCACATGAGCGGAAGGGTCTGGGCCGTGGGCAACGAGTTTTCCATTGCCGATTGCGCCGCTTTTCCGGGCCTGTTCTTTGCCGGCATCGTCGAGCCGTTTCCCAGCTCTGCCACGGCGCTCAGCGCCTATTTCGAGCGGCTCCTCGCGCGTCCTTCGGTCACTTCGGTGCTTGCTCAGGCGCAGCCTTATTTTACAATGTTCCCTTATCGCGACGCCATGCCGGCGCGCTTCTTGCCGGGGTCCTGATGCCTGCTGAACTCGATACCGTCTTTCAGGCGCTCGCCGATCCCTATCGGCGGGCCATGGTTTCGCGCCTTGTAGAGGCGGGGCCTGCTTCGATGAAGGAGCTGGCTGCGCCCTTCGATCTGGGCCTGCCGTCCACCCTGAAGCATCTGAAAGTGCTTGAGAATGGCGGCATCATTACCTCGACAAAAGAGGGCCGGGTGCGCACCTTTTCCATCCGCCAGGATGGGCTGAACAGCCTGCGCAGCTGGCTCGATGCGCATCAGCTGCATCTCGAAACCGGCTTTGATCGCCTCGCTGCCGCCATGGCGGCCAATCCCGAGAATATGTCCGATGGCGATTGATCCCACCCATTCCCGTTTCACGCTTGACCGGGTGCTGCCCGGTTCGCCCGCCCATGCCTTCCGCTTCTGGTCCGATCCGAAGCTGAAGAACCTCTGGTCCGGCTGCCATCCCGATTGGACCGAGCGTGAATTGCGCCACGATTTTCGTGCCGGCGGTCATGATTTCAGCCGCCTCGCAGATCCCTCGGGCGTCGAGCACGAAGTCGACATCGCCTATCTCGACATCGCGGCGCCGACCCGCGTGGTTTACAGCTATGCCATGCGCGTGGACGGAAAACCGCTCTCGGCCTCGCTGGTCACAGTGCTTTTCCGCCCGCACAATCGCGGCAGCCTGATGCGCTATGACGAGCACCTGCTGCTGCTCGATGGCAGCGACGGCGCCTCGGCGCGGGAAATCGGCACCGGCCATGGTTTTGACCGCCTCGAAGCCGCCATTGCCGAGAGCCTCGTTGCTTCGTCATAAAAGCGCATTGGCGCACACACATTCTTGTGGGTTGCCGTTTGCGTGGGGCAGGGGAAGCGCCTATATCTCTTGGGCTGCCCGGCGCGTGAGGACACACATATCCCCGGGGCCTTAATCGATCCTAAGGGAGCTGTCCCTGACCAGGCCCGTGGGCTTGGACATACGGCGCCCACCTACGTAAGTAGGTTCCCGGGATCGCTCGTCCCACGGCCAGGGCGGCACCTTGTTCCTATCGTTTCCCAGAGATTGGCGCGCATGGTGTTAGACGGAATAGAGGCCGAAAAGGCCCTCCTGCGCAAAACTGCCCGGGTGCGCCGCGAGGCTCTTTCTCCGCAATTCCGCACCGAAGCCTCCAATGCCATCTCGTTCCACTTCTTCGACAAGGTGGCCTTTGGCCCCGAAGACGCCGTGGCCGGCTATTGGCGCATTCGTGACGAGGTGGATTGCCAGCCCATTCTGGTGCGCCTGATGGATGGCGGGCAGACAGTCATACTCCCGGTCGTTTCCGGCCCCCAGGAGCCGCTCGATTTTCGCATCTGGGGCAGCGATGCGCCGCTCTACGAGGCCGGTTTCGGCACGCTGGCGCCATCTGATCTGGCGCCCCGCTGCGAGCCCGACCTGATCCTCATGCCGCTCCTGGGCTTTGACAAAACCGGCACGCGGCTCGGCTATGGCGGCGGCTATTATGACCGGACCCTTGCCTCGCTGCGCAAAAGGCCGATGCTGGTCGGCCTCGCCTTTTCGGCGCAGGGTTTTGACCATATTCCACGCGAACCACATGATATTCCGCTCGATGCGGTCGTCACCGAAAACGGTGTCGAATTCTTCGAGGCTTCCTTATGAAATTTCTCTTTTTGGGTGACGTGGTCGGCAAGTCCGGCCGCGATGCCGTCAGCGAGCGCCTGCCGGGGATCATCGCCACCTATGGCTTCGATTTCGTCGTCATCAATGGCGAAAACGCCAGCCATGGCCGCGGCCTGACCGAGTCCCATTTTCGGGGCTTGCGCGATGCGGGCGCCGATATCGTTACCCTCGGGGATCACGCCTTCGACCAGCGCGAGGCGCTGAGCTATATCGAGCGTGAAAATACGCTGATCCGGCCGATCAATTTCGCTCCGGGCGCGCCGGGCCGCGGCGCCATGATGGTGGAAGGCCGCAATGGTCATCGGGTGCTGGTGGTGAATGCGCTGGGCCGCGTCTTCATGCAGCCCGTCGACGATCCTTTCCGCGCCGTGGAAGCAGCTCTCGCCGCCGCACCGCTGGGTGAGGTGGTCGATGCCGTCATTGTCGATTTCCACACCGAGGCGACCTCGGAAATCCAGGGCATGGGTTTTTTCCTCGATGGCAAGGCAAGCCTCGTCGTCGGCACCCATACCCACATCCCGACCTCGGACCATCGCATCCTCAGGGGCGGCACGGCCCTGATGGCCGATGCGGGCATGTGCGGGGATTTTGACTCCATCATCGGGGTGGATGCCGAAGAACCACTCAACCGCTTCCTCACCGGCATTCCCAATGGGCGCTTCACCCCGGCCGAGGGCGAAGCGACGCTCTGCGGCGTGGCCGTCGAGACCAATCCCCGGACGGGTCTTGCCAAGAAAGTTCTGCCGGTGCGGATCGGCGGCACGCTCAATCAGGCTTTTCCCGATTTTTGAGGTTTGGTGGGTGCCGATCACCCCCTCCCATCCTCCCCCATCTAGGGGGAGGTGCCGCATCGAGTATGGGGCAACATCTCTTCAAGACCACTGACCTTCACCTCCCCCTTTGATGGGGGAGGACGGGAGGGGGTGGGGCAGCGGGCGCAGAACTGACGGCAGTGCCGAACCGCGCACCCTTCCATTTTCTCCCGTCGCCCCCTATAAGCACCGCCAAAATTCAGAAAATCCGAGGTACCGAATGGCAGGCCATTCACACGCCAAGAACATCATGCACCGCAAGGGCAAGAGCGATGCCGTCCGCTCGAAGATCTTCTCCAAGCTGGCCCGCGAAATCACCGTGGCTGCCAAGATGGGCATGCCCGACCCGGCCTTCAACGCGCGTCTGCGCCTGGCCGTCGCCAATGCCCGCGCCCAGTCCATGCCCAAGGACAATATCGACCGCGCCATCAAGAAGGCCTCGGGCAGCGATGGCGAGAACTATGATGAAATCCGCTACGAAGGCTACGGCCCCGGTGGCGTTGCCGTCATCGTCGAAGCGCTGACCGACAATCGCAACCGCACCGCCTCGAACGTGCGCTCCTACTTCTCCAAGAATGGTGGGGCGCTGGGTGAAACCGGTTCGGTCGGCTTCATGTTCGATCGCGTCGGCGAAATCACCTATCCGCTTTCGGCCGGCTCGGACGACAAGGTCATGGAAGCCGCCATCGAGGCCGGCGCCGACGATGTCGAAACCGATGAAGAGGGTCACTACATTTACACCTCGTTCGAAGCCATGGTCGAAGTTTCGGCCGCGCTTGAAAAGGTGCTGGGTGAAGCCGAAGCGGTGAAGGCGATCTGGAAGCCGCAGAACGAGACCCCGATCGATGCCGAAAAGGGCGCGACGCTGATGAAGCTGATCGCGACGCTCGAAGAAGACGATGACGTGCAGAACGTCTATTCGAACTTCGACATCAGCGAAGAAGACGCAGCCAAGATCGCGGGCTGATCAGCGTGCCAAAGGCAAATTCGCTCCAGTGGAGCGAATTTAGCTGATCAGGCCATGAGAGCTATGCTCGAATGGCGGGGTTTCGCGGCCAAAGGCAAATTCGCTCCAGTGGAGCGAATTTAGCTGATCAGGCCATGAGACTTAGAACCGTGCCGAAGGCCCAATCACGCCAGTGGCGTGATTGGAGGTGAGAAGGCCACGAGACCTATGGTCAAGTGGCAGCTCGAATGGCGGGGTACTGAAACACAAAGGGCGGCCATGCCGCCCTTTTTCACGCCGATTTCCTGATATCGACGGGCGGTTGATCGACCGTGTGCACGATGGCGGCCTGATTGCGGCCCGAATGCTTGGCGCCATAGAGCCGCTGGTCTGCAATATGGAAGAGTTCGGTGAAATTGGTCATGCCGTCAAAGACCGCGCCGCCAATGCTGACCGTCAGCGTATAGGCCTGGCCGCGCGGCGAAAACTGGGCCAGCTGCACCGCCCGCCGCACGCGCTCGGCCATTTGCTCGGCGCTCTTCTGGTCGACACTGGGCAGAAAGACGCCGAATTCCTCCCCACCCATGCGCCCGATGAGATCGCCGGCGCGCAGGACAGAACGGATGGACCGCGCCAATATGGTCAGGGCTTCGTCCCCGGCGTCATGGCCATGGAGATCGTTGATGGCCTTGAAATTGTCGGCATCGATGATCAGCAGCGCACCCGTCTGCGGCCCGACATTGCTGGACAGATGGGTTTCTACCTTGGCGGTAAAGGCCCCGCGATTGAGGCAGGCGGTCAGGCTATCCGTGCGCGCCACCAGGCCCAGCCGCCGGTTCATGATGGCGAGCGAGCGAATGCGCATCGAGAGAAAGAAGAACAGCGGCACTGCGAGCAGGACCGGCAGCACCATGGCCGAGAGCATGGCCCGGTGCAGCGCTTCCGGACCCAGATCGGCAAAGGTCACGGCATTGTAGACCAGCGCGACGACGACGCAGGCCAGCGGGCCAAACAGCGTCCAGCGGGCAACGCTGGACCAGCTTTGCAGACCATTGACCGCGCGCGGTGACATCATGCTGGCAACCCCCTGGCTCGGCATTGGTAACAGGAAGAGGAAAAAGGCGGCGGTCAGGCCGCCTGGGGCAGTGCGACGCAGTCGCGGCCCCTCTGCTTGGCGCTATAGAGACGCTCGTCGGCCTCGCGATAGAGGGCTCTGAACGCAATGGGCTTTTCGTGGGACGCCCCCCCGATGCTGACCGAAAGCGGACAGGAAATGCCCTCGGGCCGGAAGTCGATATCGGCAATGGCCCGGCGCACGTCGTCCGCCACGCTTTCGGCGCGGGCAAGATCCATGTCCGGCAGGTAGATGCCGAATTCCTCTCCACCCAGGCGCCCGACAAGGCCGGGCAGCGGAATGGTGAGGCTCAGTGCATGGGCGATATCGCGCAGCGCCTCGTCGCCTTGGTCGTGGCCGAAGCGGTCATTGACGGATTTGAAGTGGTCGGCATCGATCACCAGCAGCACGCCGCGGCGATGCGGCCCGACGCAGTATTTCTCGACCGCGGATGCAAAGGCGCGGCGGTTGAAGAGGCCGGTCAGCCCATCAAGCGTCGCCAGGCGCGCCAATTGCTGATTGGCATAGCGCATGCGTTCCGTACCGATGGCGAATGTGAAAATCATCGGCCCGCCCAGACAAATCGGCATGACGATGGAGATGAGCAGGCCCGGCATGTTCACGCCGGCGGAAAACGTCGCCATGAACACGACGGTCGCTATCACCGAGATAACGACCGACAGCCCCATCATCAGAAAAGTCTTGCGGAAAATCCAAAGCCACGCCTGCTTCGGTAGCGCCGTTGCTAGCCCCGTCATCGTGAATCAGTGTCCCTGCGTCTCAAAAGACCCTAGGGCCCCGTTTCTGAATTCCCCGTTTCTCCAATGAGTAAATTTTGAGCTATCACAGGTTCTTGGTGCCTTGAAGTTTCTGTTTTGTTCACTTTGGTCTTGGTAGGTTCATGGAAACTGCTAGAAGGAACGCCATGAGCAAGACCGTTCGAATCATCGGCATCGACCCGGGGCTGCGCCGCTGCGGCTGGGGCATTGTCGATGCGCTCGACAATCGCCTGAGCTTTGTGGCGGCCGGAACGGTGACCCCGCCGATCGATGGCATGCTGGCCGATCGCCTCGCCATGCTCGCTGCCGGTCTTGCCGAAGTGCTGGCCCAGCATCGTCCCGAGGAGGCGGCGGTTGAAGAAACCTTCGTCAATGCCGGCGCCCGTTCGGCGCTGATCCTGGGACAGGCGCGCGGTGTGGCGCTCGTCACCCCGGCCCAGCATGGTCTCTATGTGGCCGAATACGCCACCAATCTCGTCAAAAAATCCGTGGTCGGTACGGGCCACGCGGAAAAGAAGCAGGTCGAGCTGATGGTGCGGACCCTCTTGCCGACGGCAAATTTCAAGGGCGCCGACGCCTCGGATGCCCTTGCCGTCGCCATCTGCCACGCCCACCATAGGGTTTCCGCACGTCGCATGGGAGCGCTTTTATGATCGGCAAGCTCAAGGGCCTGGTCGACAGTTTTGGTGACGACTGGGTTCTTATCGATTGCGGCGGTGTCTGCTACGAGGTCCATTGTTCCACCCGCACGCTGCAATCGCTGCCGCGCGTCGGCGAGGCCGCCGTCGTCTTCATCGAGACGATCCTGCGCGAAGATCTCATCCGCCTTTTCGGCTTTGCCAGCGAAGCGGAAAAATCCTGGTTCCTGCTGCTGACCACCGTGCAGGGCGTCGGCGCCCGCGTGGCACTCGCCATTCTCTCGGTGCTCTCGCCGGCTGAACTCTCGAGCGCCATTGCGCTGCAGGACAAGGCCATGGTCGGCCGCGCCAATGGCGTCGGCCCCAAACTCGCCGTGCGCATTGTCACCGAGCTTAAGGGCAAGGTCCCGGCCATCGGCGGCATCGACGCCGGCACGCTGGGTCTGCAGACGGCCTTGGGCGAGGGCGTTGCCCGCAGCAATGTCGCCGACGCCGTCTCGGCTCTCACCAATCTCGGCTATTCCAGCGCCCAGGCCTCGGCCGCTCTCGCGCGAGTGGTTGCCAAGGAGGGTGAAGATACGGCAACGGAGAAGCTCATTCGCCTTGGGCTTAGGGAATTGAGCCAGTGACTTGCAGGGAGCTTCTTTCCTTACTATTTTGAAAAGTAAGGAGACCGGGAGATTTTGTCATGGGTGAGCAGGTAAGGATTTTGTTGTCGACCGTGACGAACAAGGGGCAAACGACTATCCCCAAGGAATTGCGGGATGCGCTTGGGATCACCGAAGGCACACCGCTCCGCTGGAAGATAGAGAATGGGCAGTTGGTTGCACGCCCCAAGACCAGGCGAATTGAGGAATTCGCGGGCATGCTGGGCAAGCCACCAAAGGGGGGCGGTTTGCGTGTCGAAGACATGGACGATGCTATAGCGGATGCAGTCATCGACGACTTTGAGCGCGGACAGCGATGATCGGTGTCGATACCAATGTCGTTCTCCGGCTTTTCGTCGTGGACGACGAGAAACAGCATCGCCTGGCCGTTTCATTCTTCAGCGCGCGCTCGGCCGACGATCCGGCCTATGTGAATCTACTGGTCGTTGCTGAACTTGTTTGGCTCCTGCAACGTCGTTACGGCTTTGCCGCGGACAGAATATTCGAGGTGCTGCATGTGCTGCTCGAGAGCGTCAACATCGTGGTTGAGCGCAGCGAACTGGTCGAAGCAGCTATAGCCACCAAGTCCGTGAGCAACAAAGTCAGCGTCGCCGATCTGCTCATCTCGCAAATAAATCGGAACGTGGGATGCGTAGCGACCAAGACCTTTGACGTTCCGGCATCAAAGCATATCCCCGGAATGGAACTTCTCGCGTGACCGACTTCACCTCCCCCGCCGCTGGCCGCGACGATAATCTCGACGTCTCGCTGCGCCCCTCCGGTTTTTCCGATTTCGTCGGCCAGGCCGATGCGCGGGCCAATCTGGAAGTCTTCATCGAGGCCGCCAAGAAACGCGGCGCGGCGCTCGATCACGTCCTTTTCGTCGGCCCGCCGGGTCTCGGCAAAACCACGCTGGCCCAGATCATCGCCAAGGAACTTGGCGTCGGTTTCCGCGCCACGTCCGGTCCAGTCATCGCCAAGGCTGGCGACCTTGCCGCGCTCCTGACCAATCTCGAAGAACGCGATGTTCTCTTCATTGACGAAATCCATCGCCTCAATCCGGCGATCGAGGAAGTCCTCTATCCGGCGATGGAAGATTTCCAGCTCGATCTCATCATCGGCGAAGGCCCGGCGGCGCGCTCGGTCCGTATCGACCTGGCAAAATTCACCCTGGTTGGCGCCACTACCCGCGCGGGTCTACTCACCACCCCCCTTCGCGATCGCTTCGGCATTCCCGTCCGCCTCAATTTTTACACCCCGCAAGAACTGGTGCAGATCGTCACCCGTGGCGCTCGCCTGATGGGCATGCCCATGTCGGCCGATGGGGCTCTCGAGATTGCGCGGCGCTCGCGGGGCACCCCGCGCATTGCCGGGCGCCTGCTGAGACGCGTCATTGACTTTGCCCTCGTCGATGGGGTGTCAGAAGTTAACAGTGTGCTAGCCGATAAGGCGCTTCTGCGCCTCGATGTTGACGCCCGCGGGCTCGATCAGCTGGACCGGCGCTATCTCAATACCATCGCTGATTTCTACAATGGTGGTCCGGTCGGCATCGAGACCATCGCCGCCGCGCTCAGCGAACCGCGCGACGCCGTGGAAGAAATCGTCGAGCCCTATTTGCTTCAGCAAGGTTTCATACAGCGCACGCCGCGCGGCCGCATGCTTACCGCTATCGCCTTTCAGCACCTCAATAAAACCGTGCCGCAAGGTTTTGTGGGCATGCAGGCCAGCCTCTTCGAGGAAGCCGGAGACGAGGACTGAGCATGGCGCCAATCCTCCAGCGCCTTTTTGGTCTTTTCGGTGCCCATAGCTGGATCCATGACACCAATATCGTCGTGCGCCACTATTCACCGAACCTGCCGAACTGGCCAGAGGACCTGAAACTGCGCATCGCCATGCTCAGCGACTTTCATTTTTCCGAGCCGTGGATTGGCCTTCAAGCCCTTGAAGCAATTGTCGAAAAAACGAATGCGCTGAAACCCGATATCATTCTGCTGGTGGGCGATTTCGACGACGGGCCCCTCTTTAGCCGGCCGGTTCCGTATGATGATTGGGCTCGCGGCCTCGCCCGCCTGCAGGCGCCGCTCGGCGTTCATGCCGTCCTCGGCAATCACGATTATCCTCGGCTTATCAAAAAGCGGCACGGTTTCCTGGCCGCACCAGCCGCCAAGGTGGCGCTGGAGAAAGTCGGCATCCCGGTTCAGGTCAATGATGCTATCCAGCTAACCTGGAGCGGCAAAAGCTTCTGGCTGGCGGGGCTGGGCGACCAGTGCACGGAGTTCAACGACGGCACGCCGCTGGCCGATCTTGATGCGACGCTCGCCAAGGTCACGGACGACGCTCCCGTCCTCCTCATGGCCCACGAACCCGACATTTTCCCCGAGGTCCCCGCCCGCGTCGCCTTGACCCTTTCCGGCCATGTGCATCGCGGCCAGATCCGGTTCTTCGGTTTTGCCCCCGTGGTGCCGTCGAACTTTGGCCGGCGCTATCTTCATGGCCATATCGTGGAAGACAGCAGGCACCTCATCGTCGGCGCGGGCCTTGGCCATTCCGGCCTGCCGTTGCGTTTCGATGCGGCGCCCGAAATCGTCCTCATCGAGCTTGGAGGTCAAGCGTGACCGCTCGCCACGTCCTGAGCTTTCCAATGAAGGAAGGTCGTTTCAATTTTCGTGTTGCCGGGATCATCGTGGCCGATGGCCATGTTCTGATTTGCCGCGAGGACGATGACGACTACGCCATGCTGCCAGGCGGCCGCGTCGAACTGGGCGAGGACAGTCTGCTTAGTCTGACCCGCGAGATTGCCGAAGAAATCGCCCTGCCGGCCGAGATCGGCCCGATGATCGCGACGTCGGAGAGTTTTTATCGCCGTGAGGGCGAGGATTTTCACGAGCTCGGCTTTTTCTATGGCGTAACGCTGCCGGGGCAGGGGCCGAATGGCAATTCGCCCTGGCTCGAACGGCAGGACGAGGGCCACGACCTGCAATTCCATTGGGTGCCGCTTGCCGGCGACGCCCTCGAAAAATTCAACCTGCTGCCACGCTGGTTGCCAGAATTCCTGCGCGATCTGCCCAAGGCGCAGGCCCATGTGGTCCATGACGAGCGCAGCGCATGAGCACGCATAGCTTTCCCGTCCGCATCTATTACGAAGACACCGATTTTTCCGGTTATGTCTATCACGCGGCCTATTTGAAGTTTTTCGAACGGGGTCGGACCGAATTTCTGCGCGATCTCGGCGTCCATCATTTCGAACTGATCGAACAGGGCATCGCCTTTGCCGTGCGCAAGATGGAGATCGATTTTCTGGGCGCCGCCAAGATCGATGATCTGCTGACGGTTGAAACCAAGGTTGCCGAGGCGACGCCGGTGCGCCTCGTGCTCGACCAGACAATTATCCGTGAAGAGACCGTGCTGACAAAGGCCCGGGTTCTGGTCGTTGCCATCAAGACCTCCGGTGGCCCGGTGCGCCTGCCGGCTGAGCTGCGGGCCTTGCTGCAAGGCGAAACTTGATCGAGTTCGTCTCGGGAATCGCTTTCTTAACCACTTGGTCACCATAATCGAGTCAAAGGGACCACTGCGCTAAGGGCTAGGCCGAAAGGCCCGGTTTGCAGGGCATTTCTCTTAATTTTGACAGATTCCGCCCCCATCGCACAAAGCATGGGGCCGGGCGCTTGGGCCGGGCCGAAAGGATCACTTCATGGAAGTCATGGATGCAGTGGGAGCGGCCGCTCCACATGCCGACCTGTCCATTTGGGGACTGTTCTGGGCG
Source organism: Devosia sp. (assembly GCF_024707125.1). Lineage (GTDB taxonomy): Bacteria > Pseudomonadota > Alphaproteobacteria > Rhizobiales > Devosiaceae > Devosia. The sequence goes on along the minus strand of NZ_JANQAH010000011.1, from coordinate 967,483 downwards.
GCCGACATCGTCGTTAAGTCGGTGATGCTGGGCCTGCTTGGTGCCTCGGTCTGGTGCTGGGCGATCATTGTCGACAAGACCATCGCCTATCGCCGCGTCGGTGCGGAGATGAACAATTTCGAAAAGACCTTCTGGTCCGGCCAGTCGCTTGAAGAGCTTTACAAGCAGCAGTCCGAAAAGGCCTCCGGTGGCATGGGCGCGGTTTTCGTCGCCGCCATGAAGGAGTGGAAGCGCAGCCACGAGCAGAATGCGGCAAGCTTTGTCGGCATGCAGCAGCGCCTCGACAAGGTGCTCGACGTTGCCATTTCGCGCGAAAGCGAATTTCTGGAAAAGCGCCTGGGCTTTCTCGCAACGGTCGGGTCCGCCGGCCCCTTCATCGGCCTTTTCGGTACGGTCTGGGGCATCATGAACGCTTTTACCAATATCGCGGCTTCGTCTTCGACCAATCTTGCTGTGGTGGCCGGCCCGATCGCCGAAGCGCTCTTTGCGACCGCCATCGGTCTTGTCGCCGCTATCCCCGCCGTTATCGCCTACAACAAGCTTTCCGCCGACTCGGCCAAGATGATCGGGCGCCTTGAAGGCTTTGCCGACGAGTTCTCGACCATTCTCAGCCGCCAGCTCGAAGCGCGGAGCCGCTGATATGGGCATGGGTGTAGCAGGCGGTGGAGGCGGCGGTGGACGCCGTCGTCGCGGCCGCAGGAAAGCGGTGATGAGCGAAATCAACATCACGCCCATGGTGGACGTGATGCTGGTGCTGCTGATCATCTTCATGGTCGCAGCGCCAATGATGACGGCCGGCGTGCCGGTCGATCTGCCGCAATCGGCCGCTGCCGACATGCCGAGCCAGACCCAGCCGATCACCGTGGCCGTGACGCCCGAAGGCGCCATCTTTGTCGATGAGACGCCGGTGGAAGAAGCCAATCTGGTGACGACCGTTGCCGCGCTCGCAACGCCGGAAGACCGGATTTTCCTCCGCGGCGATACCACGGCCAATTATGGCAGCGTCATGCGGGTCATGGGCCTCCTTTCGGCTGCCGGCTATTCCAAGATCGGGCTCGTTACCGAGCGCGAGCAATAGGCCGCGGGCATGCGTACAGGCGTCGCGGTTTCAGTTTCAGCGCATGTGTTGCTGATAGTGCTTGGTCTGATCAATCTGGGATCGACCGAGCCGCTGACGCCTGTCACCGCGTCGATCTCGGTCGACCTCGTCCCGATCGAAGAATATTCCAATATCCGTGCCGGCCAGCTCGACAGCACCGTCGTCGAGACCGACACGCCCTCCATCGTTGAAAGCGACAATCCGGCCGAACTGGCCCAGCCCACCGGCAATACCGAGGACGATCAGCCGACCCCGTCGCCGGCCGATGTGCCGACGCCGCAGCCGGTGACCCAGACGGCGCCTGCGCCCGAACCTGCGCCGCAGCCTGAGCCGGTGCCCGAACCGACCCCAGAACCCGAGCCAGCCCCGGAACCAGAGCCGGCGCCCGAGCCTGCTCCTGCGCCAGAACCCGCTCCGCAGCCGGAACCGACGCCAACGCCCACGCCGCCGACGCCCCAGACACGGCCGCAGCCCGCTCCCACACCGGAGCCGACCCCAGAGCCCGAACCGGCTCCGGAACCGACACCCACGCCCGCGCCGGCGCCGACACCAGAGCCAACGCCAGAGCCAACGCCAGAGCCAACGCCCGAGCCGACGCCGGAACCTGAACCCACGACGCCTGCCGTCGCGGCGCCGACCCCGGCTGCCCGGCCGAGCAATCTGGCGCAACTGCGCCAGCAGTTTGCTGCTGCCGAAGCCGAACGGAAGAAGCGCGAGGAAGAAGAACGTCAGCGCCAGGCTGCCGCCGCTGCCGCGCAGAACCAGTCGCAGACGCCAACCCCACGTCCCACTCAGCCCGGGCCGACCCAGCTCGATTCCGATCTTGCCGACGACATCGCCTCGATCATCAATAATGCGCCCACGACCGGCGGCACGACCGGGCAGGGCGGTTCGCCGACGCTGGGCGACACCACCGGCACATCGGCTCGGCTGAGCCAATCGCAAATCGATGGGCTCTCCGCTCGCGTCAAACGCTATTGGAACCTTTTGCCGAGCGATATCAACAGCGGCATGACAGTGGTTTTGCGCCTTAACCTCAATCGCGATGGTACTCTCAACGGCATACCCGAGATCGTTTCGGCCGATCCTTCGCCGGCCGGCGCCGGTATCGCCCGCGCTGCACAGCGAGCTGTGGTAGCTGCGACGCAGGAGGGACCATTCAATCTTTCCGCTGACGCTTATGATCAATGGCGGCAGCTTGAACTGGAACTCAGACCGTGACCTTGAATTTGCCCTGTTGCTGGCCAAAAACCGGCCAAACGGCGAAATTGGAGACAACCAACACATGACGCTTCTTACCCGTCGCTCTGCGCTCAAGCTTGGCCTGGCCGGTAGCGCCCTGCTGGCAACCGCTCCCATGGCCATGGCGCAATTGCGCATCGTGGTGGAAGGGGCCAATTTCCAGCCCCTGCCGATCGCCATTCCAGATTTTGCCTCGTCCGATCCGACCTTTGGGCGCGAGATCGCCGATATCGTGCGCAACAACCTGCGCCGTTCCGGTCTGTTCCTGCCGCTCGATCCGGCTTCGCTGCCGGTGCAGGTGGGCGATGTCAATGGCACGCCCGATTTCAACGTCTGGCGCACGGCCAATGTCGATGCGCTGGTCATGGGCTCGGTCGAGCGCGGCGGGCAGATTTCGTCTTCCGTCCGCGTCTGGGATACCCAGCAGGCCGCGCAGGTCGTGGGCAAGAGCTACAATACCGATCCCAATTCGGCGCGCCGTATCGGCCACATCGTCTCTGACGCCATCTATGAGCAGCTGGCCGGCGGCACGGGCTATTTTGATACCCGCGTCATCTACACTGCCGAAAGCGGCCCCAAGGCCAACCGCACCCGTCGCCTCGCCATCATGGATCAGGACGGCGCCAATGTGCAGTACCTGACCGACGGCTCCACCATGGCGCTGACGCCGCGCTTTGCGCCCAATGGCGACCTCGTCACCTATATGAACTTTGCCGATGGCAACCCGCAGGTCTATCTGCTGCAGCTGTCTTCCGGCCAGCAGCAGCGCCTCGCCAATGTCGGCGCCATGACCTTCGCCCCGCGCTTCTCGCCCGATGGCGGCACGGTCGCCTTCTCGGTGGAGCAGGGCGGCGCGACCAATATCTACGCCGTGGGTACGGGTGGCGGCCAGCCGGTGCAGCTGACCTCGGGCGCGGCGATCGACACGGGCCCGTCCTATTCGCCCGATGGCGGCCGTATCGTCTTTGAAAGCGATCGCGGCGGTTCGCCCCAGATCTACATGATGGGCGCCAGCGGCGGCAACGCGCAGCGCATCAGTTTTGGCCAGGGCAGCTATTCGACCCCGGTCTGGTCCCCCAAGGGCGATCTCATCGCCTTTACCCGCCAGTCCGGCGGCCAGTTCCATATCGGCATCATGAACCCTGATGGTTCAGGCGAGCGCCTGCTCTATTCGAGCTACCACGCCGAAGGCCCCACCTGGGCGCCCAATGGCCGTGTCATCATGTTCTTCCAGGATCCGGGTGGCAATGATGGCCCGCGCCTGATGAGCGTCGATATCTGGGGCCGCAACCCCCTGACCGTTGCGACCGAAAGCTATGCCTCCGACCCCTCGTGGTCGGGTCTTCGCGGCTGATTTTGGAAGGGGGCTGCGGCCCCCTTTTTCGTCTCCAAAATCCCCGGCGCTTAACCTTAACGTGATCAGCCATCGGTCCTGTTGCCCTTCTGCAACGTCACGAAAAAGCCCGGATTCCCGCCACATTCGCGCCTGAATAGGCAAACATTAACCATCTCAGCGAACCAGCTTTTAAGATTAAGCGCGGTAAATGCTGCACTTAAGATTGTTGCCTTTTTTGGAGCTACCCCGTGGCCATTCCCGCACCATTTTCGACCGCGTTGCGCGCTGCCGCGATGCTGTTTTTCGTCGTCGTCGTCGCTGCCTGTTCGCGCAGTTCCAATGATGCCGTCGGTCTCACCGGCGCCGGTAATCTCGGCCCTGGTGGCGGTGCTCCGGGCAGCCAGCAGGAATTCATCGTCACCGTTGGCGATCGCGTCTTCTTCACCACCGATTCGAGCTCGCTGACCCCGGAAGCCATGGCTACCCTCGACAAGCAGGCTGCCTGGCTCAACCAGTACCAGAACTATCGCGTGCTGATCGAAGGCCATGCCGACGAACGCGGCACCCGCGAATATAATATTGCCCTCGGCGCCCGCCGCTCCTCGGTGGTCGTGAACTATCTCGTCTCCAAGGGCGTCAACGGCCAGCGCATCACCAGCCAGTCCTTCGGCAAGGAACGCCCGGTTGCGATCTGCAACGACATTTCCTGCTGGAGCCAGAACCGCCGCGCGGTCACGGTGGTCCAGTAGAAACCTCATTCCAGTCGCAAGAACTGGAGGCAAGGAACGCCCGGTACCACGAAAGTGGGCCGGGTGTTTTGTTTTGACCAAAATTGGCCTTTATCCAGAGGCCAAAGATACCCATCTTGTCGCGCATCGACCCAATGGAGAAAACGGCGTGAAGCTCGGAACGTTCAACAGAAAGGCGCGCGCCGGTTTGTGCGCCCTCGCCATCGGCCTGGGGCTCCTGCCTGCCGCCAATGCGCAGACCCTTCCCCCCGCCGAATTGGGCGGTCTCTCCTTCACCAATACCCAGCCCGAACGCATTCTCGTGGCCCAGGCAGACCAGGCCCAGGTTCTGGTGCGCATGCAGCAGCTCGAAGAGCAGATTCGCCTGCTCAATGGCCAGATTGAAGGCCTGACGTTCCAGCTCACCCAGATGCAGGAAATCGTCAACCGCATGCAGGAAGACAATGAGTTCCGCTTCCAGCAGCTGGAAGGCGGTGCTGGGGGAAAAACTGAGGCGGCGACCCAACCTGGTGGCGTGACGCCGCCCGAGGCGTCGCCGCAGACTCAAACTGTGGCCCCGACCGGCGAAGATGCCGTGCCGCTGACCCAGATTCCCGAACAGGGCGTCAAGCCACTGCCGGGCGAGGCGGAATTCGATCCGACTTTTGACGATCAGTCGGCCCTGCCCATGGATGAGCTGGGCAATTCGTCCGATCCTCTCGTTGGCACCGGCCAAACGGGCGGCATTGACCTGACGACCGGCCAGCCAATCGATCTCAGCTACAATCCGGCTACGGTCTCGACCGGCAATGCGGATGCCGATGCGCAATTTGCCGCCGGCTATGAAGCCTATGCCTCGGGCGACTATGCCTTTGCCGCCGATCAGTTCGACCAGTTCGTGTCGCTCTATCCGGACAATCCGCAGGTTCCGGAAGCTGCCAATTTCCTCGGCGAGGCCCTCCTCACGCAGGGCTCCTACGACCAGGCGGCCGAGGTGCTGCTCGACACGTTCCAAAAACACCCCGATCACGCCCGCGCCCCCGACCTGCTCCTGAAGCTGGGCATGGCCCTTTCCGGGGCCGGGGAACGCGAAACCGCCTGCCGCACCTTTGGCGAGGTCGGCAAGCGCTATACGACCCTACCTCCGGCTTTCGTCGCGCGGCTTGCCGAGGAGAAAGCCAAGGCCCAATGCCCGCCAGCCTGACCCCGGATCTCGCCGACAGGGCCACGCTGGCAAATCTGTTTGCGCCCATTTCTGGCGAGGCCATCATTGGCCTCGCCGTTTCGGGCGGCCCCGACAGCCTCGCGCTGATGCTCCTCGCCCATCGCTGGGTTCCGGGCGCGGAAACTCCTCCCAAGATCGTTGTCTACAGTCTCGATCATGGCCTGAGGCCCGAGGCGGCCGGTGAGGTTGCTATGGTCGCGACCGAGGCGACAAAACTCGGCTTCGAATTTCGCGGACTCAGATGGAGCGAGGGGCATCCTGAAACCGGCCTTCAAGAGGCCGCGCGGCAGGCACGCTATCGGCTGATTGGCGAGGCCATGGCTCAGGATGGCGCGAAAGTGTTGCTGACCGCTCATCATCGCGCCGATCAGGCCGAAACCATTCTGATGCGTCTCGCCCATGGCAGTGGGCTCGATGGCCTCAAGGGCATGGTGCCGTTTTCCGAAGTCGAAGGCGTGCGGGTCTTTCGGCCGCTGCTCGATGTAGAACCGGCGGCGCTTGGCGCCATTGTGGAGGAGGCGGGGCTGACGCCCGCGCGTGATCCGTCCAATGCTGATGACACCTATGAACGTGTGCGCTGGCGCCGGCTCCTGCCATCCCTGGCGCAGGAAGGGCTCGATGGCGCGGCCCTGTCGCGCTTTGCCGCCCGCATGGCCGAGGCCGATCAGGCCCTGGCCCAGCTCGCCGACGCGGCCTTTGCCGAACTGGTTGCAGTCGATGGTTTCGGCGCCGCCTCGCTGCCGCTGAGCGCGCTCGAACAGCTAGGCCCGGCAACCGGCCGGAGGGTGCTAAGCCGCCTCCTGGCCGTTGTTGGTGGCCGCCAAAAGCCGCGCGCGCTGGGCCAAGTGGAACGGCTCTTTGAACAGATCACCACCAATACGCTGCCCCGCGGCACGACGCTGCTCGGCACTGTCATCCGCATCAAGGATGGTTTTGTCACCGTCGCCCGCGAGCCGGGCAGGGCGCTGCCCGAGGAGCAGGCCTTGCCGCCGGACGGCGTGCTGGTCTGGGACGAACGTTTCGAGATCACCAATGTTTCTGGCGAAACCGGGTTTGTAGCTTCGGCGACCGATTTCTTTCCGCGCCACCGGCTCGAAGAAGTCTTGGGCTTCAAGGTGACAACACCCGCCGAAGCCATCCGAACGGCACCCATCGTGCGTGATGCGAGCGGGGCGGTGCTGTCACTGGGTGGCTGGTCGTTCGATGATCGGGTGAAGGTGACGGTGCTGGTGGATTAGCGCCCCTGGCCCCCCTTCCATCGTCGGGGCTCGTTCCGGCAATCCATCTCGCCCTTGCTCCGTCACCGCGTCATTCCCGCGAAAGCGGGAATCTCTCTGTCACGAAACAGGGATCCCGGCTTTCGCGGGGATGACATCGAAGAGATATATATCTTATCCCCGCCCCCAATTATGCCCTCATAATAGCCCCATCCAACCTCGCATGGATGGTCTGCAGACGACAGTAGCGAGGGGGCCCGGCAGGGGATCGTCTCCCATGCACGTTCGGGGCTGGCCGCTTGCGACGAGCGATCAAAAGTCGCCGATAGTTCCCGCCCGAAAAGAGGGCACCCCGGAGCGGTATCCGCTTCATCTACTAAAAACTTCGAGGCGAATGCCGCTCCGGGTCCGTCCACCAGTAACACTCTCGCGGCATCAGCCGGCGGGAGCAAAATTACGTGCCCTGATAGTAATCCCCGGCGGAACCGCGTAAGGCCATATCCCGTTAACCCCGTCGCGACAAAATGACTGGACGTAAAGGCCGGGACGCCGCAGGTACTGCCCTTGTAACGCCCCAATGACGGTCTTACATTCGGCCTAATGCTGCCGCGTCGCGCGCTGGCTTCCTCCGGGACAGGATTGATGAACGGAAATTTCCGCAACTTTGCCATCTGGCTAGTCATTCTCTTTATGCTGATGGGCCTGTTCCAGGTCTTCCAGTCATCTACGCGCACCATGTCGGTGGGCGAAAAGAGCTATAGCCAGTTCGTGACCGACGTCGACGCGGGTCGCGTTTCCAGCGTTACCATTACCAATGACGTCGTTTCCGGCGTTCTCAATGACGGTACGCGCTTTGAAACCATCGTTCCGGCTGGCGCGGACATGATCTCGCGCCTTGAAGCGCAGGATGTGTCGATCACCGCCCGCGCGCCGGAATCGAGCCCCTTCTGGTCGATCCTGCTCTCGTCCTGGCTCCCCTTCATCGTCATCATTGGCGTCTGGTTCTTCTTCATACGCCAGATGCAGGGCGGTGGCCGTGGCGGCGCCATGGGCTTTGGCAAGTCGCGCGCCAAGCTCCTCACCGAAACTCAGGGCAAGGTGACGTTTGAAGACGTCGCTGGTGTCGACGAAGCCAAGCAGGATTTGGAAGAAATCGTCGAATTCCTGCGCGACCCCGGCAAGTTCCAGCGCCTCGGTGGTCGTATTCCGCGCGGCGTGCTCTTGGTCGGTCCTCCGGGTACCGGTAAGACGCTGCTCGCCCGCTCGGTGGCTGGCGAAGCCAATGTCCCGTTCTTCACCATTTCCGGTTCTGACTTCGTGGAAATGTTCGTCGGTGTGGGCGCCAGCCGCGTCCGTGACATGTTCGAACAGGCCAAGAAGAATGCCCCGTGCATCATCTTCATCGACGAAATCGACGCCGTCGGTCGCCAGCGTGGCGCCGGTCTCGGCGGCGGTAACGACGAACGCGAACAGACCCTCAACCAGCTCCTCGTCGAGATGGACGGTTTTGAAGCCAATGAAGGTATCATCCTCATTGCCGCAACCAACCGCCCAGACGTGCTCGACCCTGCTCTCCTGCGTCCCGGCCGTTTCGACCGTCAGGTCGTCGTGCCGAACCCGGACGTCTCGGGTCGTGAAAAGGTCCTGAAAGTTCACGTCCGCAAGGTGCCGCTGGCTCCCGACGTCGACCTCAAGGTTCTGGCTCGCGGTACCCCGGGCTTCTCGGGTGCCGATCTGATGAACCTCGTCAACGAAGCTGCCCTGATGGCGGCGCGCAAGAACAAGCGCTTCGTCACGCATCAGGAATTCGAAGACGCCAAGGACAAGATCATGATGGGCGCCGAGCGCCGCACCATGGCCATGACCGACGACGAAAAGAAGCTGACCGCCTATCACGAAGCTGGCCATGCCATCATCGCGCTGAAAGTTGCCGGCATCGACCCGATCCACAAGGCCACCATCATTCCGCGCGGTCGTGCGCTGGGCATGGTGATGACCCTGCCGGAAACCGATAGCTACTCGTTCAGCCGTGAGAAGGCCCTTGCCCGTCTCACCATGCTGTTCGGTGGTCGTGAAGCCGAAATCATCAAGTTCGGCCCGGCCAAGGTGACGTCGGGTGCCTCCGGCGACATCCAGATGGCGACGGCTCTGGCTCGCTCGATGGTGATGGAATGGGGCATGAGCGAAAAGCTCGGCCGCGTGCGCTACAAGTCCAATGACCAGGAAGTGTTCCTCGGCCATTCGGTCACCCAGTCCCAGCATATGTCGGATGACACCGCCAAGCTGATCGACCAGGAAGTGCGCAAGCTCATCGAAGATGGCGAAGCCTCGGCCCGCAACATCCTGACGACCTACAATGACCAGTGGGAAGCCATTGCCCAGGCCCTGCTCGAATTCGAAACCCTGACCGGCGACGAACTCCGCGCCCTGATGGATGGCAAGCAGCCGACCCGCCCTGAAGACGGTGGTCCGGCTGTGCCGAAGGCCACGGGTGTGCCGACCGCCGGCAAGTCGGGCAAGAAGCGGCCGGATGCGCCGCCGGAGCCGGGCATGGAGCCCCAGCCGGAAAGCTGAGGCCAGTTTATACAAGGGCCACCCAAGGGTGGCCCTTTTCTTGTCCAAATCTCTGCGCTACTTCCCACGAAAGTGGTATTGAATGCAGCAGACCAGTTATCGGGGGAACGCACTATGGCCCGCAAATATTTCGGCACGGACGGCATTCGGGGCATGGCGAATGGCGACAAGCTGACTCCCGATCTCGCGATGAAAGTCGGCATGGCCGCCGGCACGACATTCGTGCGTGGCGAGCACCGCAACCGTGTCGTTATCGGCAAGGATACGCGCCGCTCGGGCTATATGCTGGAAAATGCCCTGGGTGCCGGTTTCACGGCCGTGGGCATGGATGTCTACTTCCTCGGACCGATGCCGACCCCGGCCGTCGCCATGTTGACGCGTTCGCTGCGCGCCGATCTGGGGGTCATGATTTCGGCCTCGCACAACCCCTATGAAGACAATGGCATCAAGTTTTTCCGTCCCGATGGCTACAAGCTCAGCGACGAACTCGAAGCCGAAATCGAGCGCCTGATCGAGACCGACACGTCAAAGCTTCTGGCGCATGGCATGGAGATCGGCCGCGCCTATCGCGACGAAGAAGCCCGCACCCGCTATATCGAATATGCAAAGCGCACCCTGCCGCGCGGCGTTGACCTTTCGGGGCTGCGCGTCGTGCTCGATTGTGCCAATGGCGCCGCCTACAAGGTCGCCCCGGTGGCGCTCTGGGAACTGGGCGCCGAGGTCATCACCATCGGCGTCGAGCCCAATGGCTACAATATCAACCACAAGGTTGGCTCCACTGCTCCCGAGGCCGTTGCCGCCAAGGTCAAGGAGGTGCGTGCCGATATCGGCATCGCGCTCGATGGCGACGCCGATCGCGTCATCATCATCGATGAAAAGGGCAATGTGGTTGATGGCGACCAGTTCATGGCCGTCATCGCCCATAGCTGGATGGAGCGCCAAATGCTTGTCGGCGGTGGTATCGTCGCCACCATCATGAGCAATCTCGGCCTCGAACGCTATCTGACCGGCCTTGGCCTGACGCTCGAACGCACCCAGGTGGGTGATCGCTATGTGCTCGAAGCCATGCGCTCCAAGGGCTTCAATGTCGGCGGCGAACAGTCCGGCCACATCATTCTTTCCGATTTTACCACGACGGGCGACGGGCTCGTCGCGGCCCTGCAGCTGCTCTCGGTGCTCAAGCAGCAGGAAAAGCCGATCTCGGAAATCTGCCACCGCTTTGACAAGGTGCCGCAGCTCCTGCGCAACGTGCGCTTCAAGTCGGGCAAGCCGCTCGACCACAAGCACGTCAAGCAGGCAATTGCCGATGCGGAGTCGACCTTGGGCAGCGCCGGACGCCTCGTCGTGCGCGCTTCGGGCACCGAGCCGGTGATCCGCGTCATGGGTGAAGCGGACGACGCGGCGCTCGTCGAGAGCATCGTTGGCCAGGTCGAGGCGGCCATTCGCGAGATCGCTTAGGGTCTCGTTAGGGTTAAAATCTAGGGTTAAGCGGGCTTTAACGAGTTTGTCCGATATTTGCCATGAACCGACATAGCGTCGTGGCAACTAAAGGACTGAACCCATGCGCAAGCTCATTGCTGCGTTCCTGTTGACCGGAACAGCAGTGGCAGGCCCGGCAATTGCCGCGGACATGCCCTATTACCCGCCCGTGATCGAAATTCCGGACGTCGACTATGGCGTGTCGGGCAGCTTCTACCTGCGCGGCAGCGCCGCCGGTAACGCGATGTGGGCCAAGGAAGTTTTCCACCCCACTGCAAATCCGCGCACGTACGCCATTACTGACTTTGGCTACGGCTACTCGGTCGGTGCGGGCGTCGGCTACGAAACCGGTACCGGTCTGCGCGTTGACGCCACCGTCGACTATCTGTCGAACGACAACATGCGTGCCAACATTGCGGACACGACCGGCACACTGACCAACGGCGTGTACGGCCTGAAATTTCGTTCCACCGTCGCCCTCGTTAACGCCTATTATGACTTCGGCTTCGGCGACATGGGATATGGCGCTGCTGGCGGCGCCTTCGGCTATGTCGGCGCCGGTGCCGGTCTCGCCTTCAATGAAGTTGTCACCACTGGTCCCGTGGGTGCGCCCCCGGACACCCGCGGCACCAATACTAGCCTCGCGGCCGCCGGTATGCTTGGTGTCGGCTATGACTTTGGGCATATCGTGGCCGATGTCGGCTATCGCGGCCTCTACATTGACTCGCTGGCAAACAACACCACGACTGAGCCCTATTCGATCAACGGCGCCTGGGTCCACGAAGTGCGCGGCACGCTGCGCTACCGCTTCAACTGATCCCAGCGGTCTTTCATGCAGCGGCGCTCACCTTCGGGTGGGCGCCGTTTCTTTTGCGGTGACAACAGGCTGCCGCAATGATTTCGTCGGTTGAGGCTATTGGAGGACACGGTCTTGAAGATTCTGGTGATCGGCGCCGCCGGCATGGTTGGACGCAAGCTGACGGCGGCACTGCTGAAGGCGGGGCAGGTTGGGGGGCGGGATATCTCGACCCTGGCTCTCGCCGACGTCGTAAAGCCCGACACCCCGTCCGCCTCCATTCCGATCGAAACCCATTCACTCGACCTCTCTGCCCCAGAAGCCGCAGAGAAGCTCATCGCCTCGCGTCCCGATCTCATCTTCCATCTCGCCGCCATCGTGTCCGGCGAGGCCGAAGCCGATTTCGAGAAGGGTTATCGAATCAATCTCGATGGCACCCGGTACCTGCTGGAAGCGATCCGTCTCGCCAGTCAGCACGGGCTCTATGCGCCGCGTCTTGTCTTCACCTCTTCCATTGCGGTTTTCGGCGAGCCCCTCCCGGTCGAAATCCCGGATGAATTCCCGCTGACGCCGCTCACCAGCTACGGCACGCAAAAGGCGATCTGCGAGCTGCTCCTGGCCGACTATTCCCGCCGCGGCTTTGTCGATGGGGTCGGGATTCGCCTGCCGACCATCGTGGTGCGCCCAGGAAAACCCAACAAGGCCGCGTCGGGCTTCTTCTCCGGCATCATTCGCGAGCCCCTTGCCGGTGTCGAAGCGGTCTTGCCGGTCGATACGAATGTCCGTCACTGGTTTGCCAGCCCCCGCGCGGCGGTGAGCTTCCTGCTCCATGCGGCCGAGATGGATACGGCCAGTCTCGGACAACGCCGTTCTCTGACCATGCCGGGCCTTGCAGCGACCGTAGGGGACGAAATCGAGGCCTTGCGTCGTATTGCCGGGGACAAGGCGGTAAAGCTCATCCGCCACGAGCCTGACCCGGTCATTGCCCGTATCGTTGCCGGGTGGCCACAGGCCTTCTCGGCAAAGCGTGCCGAAGGCCTCGGCTTTTTCGCCGAGCGCCGCTTCGACGACATTATCCGTGCTCACATCGAGGATGAGTTGGGCGCACATTTCGGCTGATGCATTGCCAGGCCAGCCAGACCGCACCTATAACCCGGCCATGACCACGTCCTATCTCAACCTCATCCCCGATTTTGATCTGTCTGCGCGCAATACATTGGCGCTCAAGGCCCGATCACGCTGGGGCGCCATACTGGAAGCGACCGATCAGGTGCCCGCGCTTTTTGCTCTGGCGCGGGAACGTGGCCTGCCTCTGCGCGTCCTTGGCGGCGGCAGCAATGTGGTGCTTTCCGCAGATTTTGCCGGGATCACGGCCGTGGTGGCGACGACCGGCCGTGCTGTCATAGCGCAGACCGAGGATCATGTTCTGGTCGAAGCGGCAGCCGGGGAAACCTGGCACGACTTCGTCGTCTGGACGGTGGAACAGGGTTTTGGTGGCATCGAGAACCTGGCGGGCATTCCAGGGACGGTCGGTGCTGCACCGGTGCAGAATATCGGGGCCTATGGTGCCGAAGTGGCCGACGTCTTCGACAGTCTGGTGGCTTTCGACACGCTGGACAAAACCCTCAAGACGTTCACGGCCACTGATTGCGCTTTCGCCTATCGCGATAGCGTCTTCAAGAGGGAGGCGGGGCGTTATGTGGTGCTGTCGCTGCGTTTGCGGCTGCCGCGACCCTGGAAGCCTAATCTGCGTTTTGCAGGGCTCGCTGAACTGATGGATCAACCGGCGCTTGATCCTCGGACGGTGATGGACCGCGTCCTTTACCTGCGTGGGTCCAAATTGCCTGATTGGCGCGTGACGCCCAATGCCGGGTCATTCTTTCAAAATCCCATCGTGACTCTCGACGAAGCGGCGCCGGTACTCGCCGCTTTCCCGACGGCGCCTAATTTCCCGCAAACGGATGGGCGGACCAAGCTGTCGGCCGGCTGGCTCATCGAGCAGAGCGGCCTCAAGGGCTTTCGCATGGGACGCGCCGGTATTTCCGAGCGCCATGCCCTGGTGGTCGTCAATCTCGGTGATGCCGATGCCGGCGATATCGCCGCCCTCGCAGCGCATGTAAAAGCCACGGTGAAAGCACGTTTCGGCATAGCGCTCCACGAAGAGCCGGTCTTTCTCTAGGCTGGCAACGCTCGAACACCTCAAGCGCATCTGCCCTTCCGGTTGGTAGAGTTTGGGCGTAACAAGGCACAGAGTTACGAGTTTGTGACCAAACCGTTGGGGCCTTGCGGCTGATATCGCCGCCCCACATATTAGTTTCATGGCGAAAAAAGACCTCGACGCACGAGAAGCCTCTGGACTGCCCGACAAGGGCAGGGTGAGCGGCGATATTGCGGCTTTCGTCAAAAAGGTTGGCACGTTGGCGCGTCCCAATGCAGCGCAAGATGGGCGGCTATTGTTCGCCCTCGATGCGACGATGAGCCGCCAGCCGACCTGGGACCTTGCCTGTTCGCTGCAGGCGGAGATGTTTCGCGCCATTCCCAAGCCGAGTGCGTTGCAGGTGCAACTGCTGTATTTTCGCGGCTTTGGCGAATGCCGGGCCAGCAAATGGGTACTCGATGGCGATGCCCTGGCCAAGCTCATGACCGGCATCGACTGCCGCGGAGGCAATACCCAGATTTCCAAAGTCTTCGATCACGCGCGCGCCGAGCATGCGAAGCGGCGGATCAATGCGGTGATCTTTGTTGGCGATGCGATCGAAGAAAATGTCGATGTGCTGTCTGAAAAGGCGGGGCAACTCGGCCTGCTCGGGCTGCCCATATTCGTCTTTCAGGAAGGCCGCGATGCCCTGGTCGAGGCTGCTTTTCGCGGTTTTGCAAAGCTCAGCAAGGGTGCCTATGCCCGGTTCGATGCTACAGCGCCCCAGGAATTGGCGGCGCTGCTCAAGGCGGTGGCGGCTTATGCCAGTGGCGGCAGGAATATGCTGAAGCTGCAGGGTAGCGGCCAAGCGCAGGCATTGTTGGCCCAGTTGCCGCCGTGACGTATATTTTTCTTGGCGCGCTGGCTCTTTTGGCCAGCCTAGCTCTCATCAATTACCTGCTCAAGCTCGACCGGCGGACATTGATGCGTGGCCTGCGCTGGGTGGTCGGCGGGCTCGGCGCGCTCACTGCTCTCGGCTTGCTCCTTGCCCGCCGCTTCGATCTCGCTCTGTTTGTCGGTGCGGCGGCCTTTGCGGTATTGCGCACCGGCAGGCTCGGAGCAATTTCGTTCGATGGACCTGCTGCAGACGCAGGCAATATCTCGAAGGTGCAGAGCTATAGCTTCGCCATGGAACTGGACCACGACACCGGGGCGGTCTCCGGCCGCGTGCTGAATGGCCAATTTGCCGGTATGGATCTGATGGATCTGGGTGAGATGGATACGAGACTTCTGCTGGCCGAAGTGGGAGGCGATGCCGATAGTTTGAGCCTTTTGGAGAGCTGGCTCGATGCCAATCGCGGCGGTTGGCGCGAATATTTCGCGAGCCAGGATGCGAACGAAAAAACAGGCGCCAAAACGGGAGGCGACCCGGTGGCTGAAGCCTATGAAATTCTTGGCCTGAAACCGGGCGCGAGCGGTGACGAAATCAGGGCGGCTCACCGCGATCTGATGAAAGCAGTCCATCCCGACCATGGGGGCTCCAGCTATCTCGCCGCCAAAATCAACGAGGCGCGCGACCTTCTGCTCAAGCAGGTGCCGTGAGCTTTCTCCTCTTGGTCAGCAAGAAAAGCGCCCAAGGAACCCCACGGACGTCCTGCCCGTTCGATGAACAAGGGGACCATGATGGATGAGATTCACGAAACCGGGTATTTTGGATTTACCGGCCCGATCGAGCCGGCCGGCGTTGGCAGGCTCGCGGGTGCGCTGAATTCCGCGGTGAACAGCGGCGTTTCTCTGGTTCACCTGGCCTTCAGTTCAAACGGCGGTTATGTCGCTGACGGCGTCTATCTCTACAATCACATAAGGGCGTTGCCGCTGCACCTGGTGCTCTACAATACCGGGTCTGTGAGCTCGATCGCGGTATCGGTCTTCCTAGCCGCCCAGCAGCGCTATTGCTCGGCCCACGGCATGTTCATGATCCATCCAACGACCATGGGCCAGTCCGAAGGACTTACTGCGCGGCGCCTGCAATCAACGCTGGATGCGGCGCTGGCGGATGATGATCGCACGGACAATATCCTGCGTGAGCGCAGCCGGATTCCCGAGGAAGTTCTGGCGGCGCGGCGTCACAGCGAGATCTACATCTCGCCCGTGCAGGCTGTGAACTACGGACTTGTCGAGGCGGTGCGCGAATTTTCGCTGCCAAAAGGGCAGCAGATCATCCAGATCTAGATCGTCTCTATCCAATTTCCAATCCTTCCACTCGGGCGGAGGCGGTTGGACCGCCGCCGCCATTCGCCGTGCTATTGGCGGTCGGGATTGCCCTGGCCTGGACGGTTCTTCTGACCGGAGCCAGCATCGTCCTGTTCCTTGCGGAACTGGTCATTTCCCTGGCGGCCCTGCTGGTTTTCACCAGACTGCTGTCCACCGGCACCGCCTTGGCGGTTGCGATCCCGGTCCATGTCCCCGTCATCGCGCTGGGTATTCTGGCGGTTCTGCTGGCCACCTTGCTGGCCCTGCTGGTTCTGGCCAGATTGCTGGCCACCCTGGGACCCCTGGCGATTGCGGTTGGGATCCTGTTCGTCGCGGTTTGGCATGGGAGTTCCTCCTCCTGTTCTCCGGACTTCAAGGCCCGGCTTTGGGGGAACGGGTGGGGGAGTCACGTGTTCCGATGAAGTGATCGACGCGAGCAAACGTGATCGGGATGGCGTCGAAGGCCGACGGTGCCACGGCCAATGACAGGGCCGGTTGCCTAGGCCAGCATCTGGTTCATCGTTTCGATGATTTCGGCAGTTCGATAGGGCTTGGAATAGAACGCGCTCCCGGTAGGAATGTCGCTGATCTCGACATCGCGGTGCCCGGAAACGACGATGATCTGAATGGGCGGCCACCGATCTGCTACCGCCGCGGCAAGCATCAGGCCATCCATCGAGCCGGGCATGTCCACATCGGTGATGATGAGCCGAATATCATTACGGCTCTCCAGAAGTTTGACAGCCGCCGCTGCATTGGCCGCTTCGAGCACAACAAAACCCGTGGCCTCGAGATCGTCCACCAGCGCCATGCTGACGAGCGGCTCGTCCTCAACCACGAGAATGATTGTTGGGGCTGTCATGGACCTTCCATCAGTATGGGCGCCAGCGGACGCAGAACTGACATCTACATCAACGGAGCACGGGCGCTTACGATCCATCGCGTGGCGATCTCGATGAAGTTCATGACATGCCCGGTTGGACTGATTACGATGGGTTGATATCTCGATCAAAGCGCGACCATGCCGCACGATTTTCAGAATGACATCAATGCCGTGCAGAGAATTGCGGCGGTGCCTACGATTCTCGACGTCGCCTGCCGGGCCACTGGCATGGGTTTTGCGGCCGTCGCGCGCGTTACCGAGGACCGCTGGATAGCGTGCCAGGTTCTCGACAACATCCATTTTGGCCTGCCGCCGGGTGGTGAGTTGAAGGTCGAAACAACGCTCTGCCATGAGATCAGGCAGCACCGGCAGGTGGTGGCGATAGACAATGTCGCTGAAGATGCGACCTATCAGAACCACCACACACCGCAACTCTATGGCCTGCAAAGCTACATTTCGGTGCCGATCACGCTGCCCGATGGGCGGTTCTTCGGAACGCTTTGCGCCATCGATCCCAATCCACACAAGGTCAACAACCCGCAGATCATCGGCACGTTTACGCTCTTTGCCGAACTGATCGCCCACCATCTCGACGCCGAGGACCGGATCCTTGTCGCCGAAACCAAGGTGGTCGACGGATTGGCCATGTCCGACCTTCGCGAGCAGTTCATCGCCGTTTTGGGCCACGACCTGCGCAATCCCCTGGCGGGGCTTGAAGGTGGGCGGCGGATGCTGTCGACCATGCATGACGATCCCAAGTCGGTTCGCATTCTTCGGCTTATGGGTGAAAGCGTTGCTCGCATGAGCGGCCTGATCGACAATCTCATGGACTTTGCCCGCGGGCGCCTGGGTGGCGGCATTGGCTTGCAGCGCACGGCCGATCAACGGCTTGAGCCGCTGCTTGCCCAGATCGTCAACGAGATCAAGGCCGGCCACCCCGAGCGCGAGATAGAAATGCGGTTCGACCTCTCGCAAGGGGTTAATGTCGATCAAGCCCGTATCGGCCAAATGTTCTCGAACCTGATGGGCAATGCGATCACGCATGGCGCCGAGGACCAGCCCATCATCGTCGAGGCGGTAATCGCCGATGGTCATCTCCTGCTGGCGGTCGCCAATGGTGGACAGCCAATCCCGGCTTCCGCCATGGAGCGCTTGTTCCAGCCGTTCCATCGCGGCGGCGCCGAAACGAGCCTGCAGGGCCTGGGATTGGGGCTCTACATTGCCTCGCAAATCGCCGAGGCTCACGGGGGCACGATCGAGATGACCTCGGACGCCGCCGAAACCCGCTTTACGTTCCGGATGCCGCTGGTCCCCTAGGTCGACATGGGTCGGGGCGAGGCGAAAACTGCCTCGCCACATGACCTTGTCAGGTGATCGCCTTGCTCAGACGAACTATGGTGGAAGTCCCGGCGTCCGGGTTCTCCGTTACGGCATAGACGGCGCCATCAGGGCCGATTTTGACATCGCGCACCCGCGCCTGGAGCGGCACGCGCTCTTCATAGACGACCTTGTCGCCGTCGAGATGAACAACGACAACGCCTTCGGCGACCAGACCACCGATGAGGAAGGCTCCCTGCCATTCGGGGAATTCGCTGCCCTCGTAGAAGGCCATGCCTGAGGGAGCGATGACGGGGTCCCAATAGTAGACCGGCTGAGTGGTGCCTTCCTTGGCGGTGATGCCCTCGCCGATCGGTTCGCCGCTATAGTCCAGCCCATAGGTTACTTCGGGCCAGCCATAGTTGGTGCCGGCTTCTGGCCTGTTGAGTTCGTCGCCGCCCATGGGACCATGTTCGACGGTCCAGAGCCGGCCTTCGCCGTCAAGTGTTGCTGCCTGCATGTTGCGATGACCGAGGCTCCAGATTTCGGGTAGGGCGTTCTCGGTCGCGGTGAAGGGATTGTCCGGCAAGGCCTCGCCGCTGCTGTCGATGCGGAACACCTTGCCGAGGCCACTGGAAATATCCTGCGCCTGATTGCGGGTTTCGACATCGGATCGCTCGCCAACAGTGACGAACAAGGCGCCGTCGGGGGCAAAGACCAGGCGAGAGCCAAAATGCTTGTCGCCATTATAGGTCGGGGTCTGCTGGAAGATCACCTTGAGGTCTTCGAGCGTGCCGCCATTGGCGTCGTCGGCGGAGAGTATGGCGGAGGCGACGCTGGTGCCGTTGCCGCCATCGCGTGGTTCCGAGAAGGAGAAGAAGACAAGGCCCGAACTTTCGAAATCGGGTGCCAGGGCCACGTCGAGTAGTCCGCCCTGGCCGCGATCATCCACCTCGGGCAGTCCTTCGATCGGCGAGCCGGCTTCGCCTTCGGGGGTGACGATATGCATATCGCCAGCCTTGGTGGTCACCAGCATGCGGCCATCGGGCAGAAATTCGAGCGACCAGAGCTGCGGCAGGTCCTCGGCGATCACCGTTGTTTCGACCTGGGGCATTTCCGCTGGTTGTGGCGCTCGCGTCTGACCTTCAAAGGCCGGTTGCTGGCCGGTCGCATTTGGGGCCTGGGTTTCAACAGAGCCGCTCTCCTGGCCTACAGCCAGGGCGGGGAGCAGCACGGCACAGAGGGCCGTGCTTGCGAGCAATGAGGGTATGGGGCGCATCAGGGGTCTCCTTTTACGGCTGACGCGCGAACGCAGGACGCAAAACAAGGTGCGTTCGTCGGTTGTCGGGCAGGATTGCCTGTCATTAGAAGGCCTGTTCGGAGCGAGCGTTGCATGTGGGAGGATCACATGCCGGTGTCAGCGGCCCGCCGGACGCGCCAAAGGCTTCTCACGAGATCACGGCGTGCATGCTATTTCCGGCCGGTGTATGAGAAAACCGCATCCATTCGCGCGATGTCAGCTCACCTCTTCGGAACACATGGCCAAAGACGACACTCTCGCCAACCAGATCGCCAAGACGCTCGCCGAACGCATAATCTCCGGGCGCGTCGAGCCGGGCACGCCACTAAGGCAGGACCACGTTGCCGAGGAGTTCGGAGCAAGCCATGTGCCTGTGCGCGAGGCCTTCCGACGCCTCGAGGCGCAGGGGCTGGCCGTGAGCGAGCCAAGGCGTGGCGTGCGGGTGGCAGGTTTTTCTCGTGCGGAGGTGCGGGAAGTCGCTGAAATGCGGGCGGCTCTTGAGGTCCTGGCACTACAAAATGCCGCGCCCCATCTGACACGGGCAATTCTCGACCAGGCTGAAGAAATCAACAACGAGGGCGACAATGCCCCCGATGTGCAGGCCTGGGAGCAGGCAAACCGCAAGTTCCATCGGACCCTGCTGGCGCCCTGCGGGATGCCGCGACTTCTCAAAGCCATTGATGACCTGCAGGCGGCAAGCGCTCGCTTCCTTTTCTCGGGCTGGAGCGCCGAATGGGAGGCGCCGACCGACCGCGATCACAGCGCGATCCTTGTCGCTCTGCGAGCCGGGCAGGTGGAGCATGCGGGTGCGATTCTGAGGCGACACGTATTGTTGGGCGGGCGCTCTCCCCGCTAATTCGCGGCTTATTTGTGATCGCATAAAGATCGCCCTTGCAGGGACGATCTATCTATGGATTATTTTAGCGATAGATAAGCGAAATTATCTATAATTTTGAAGGAGCCACACATGGTCACTGATAAGTCCGTCGCGTCTGCCCTAGGCAGCATCCAGGACAAACCCCTCCTATGGCAGGTTGGCGCCGTGCTTGCGGGCACCGTTTTCCTCGCCGCGGCCTCCTATGTCGAGGTGCCGCTGGTCCCGGTGCCGGTCAATATGCAGACGCTCGCCGTGACCTTGATCGGCGCTGTCTATGGCTGGCGCCTTGGTGCCTTGACCGTAATCGCCTGGCTGGTGGAAGCGGCCTTGGGCATGCCTGTTCTTTCGGGCGGCGCAGCTGGAGCGCATCATTTTGTCGGGCCGACCGCGGGATACCTTTTCGCCTTCCCGCTCGTTGCCGCATTGACCGGATGGCTTGCTGAACGCGGCTGGAGCGGCCAGCGCCCCGTCCTGGCCTTTCTGAGCATGGCGCTTGGTAATGCCGTCTGCCTTGTTCTTGGCGGCATGTGGCTTGCCGTTGTCATCGGCCCTGAAGACGCCTGGACCTTCGGCGTTGTGCCGTTCCTTGCCGGGGGGCTTCTCAAGTCGGCCTTGGGCGCGTCGCTGCTTTACGCTCTCTCCCGTCGGAAAAGCACCAAGTCCCAATGACCGTTCGGCTTCGCCCGCACCATCTCCTTTGCCTGCTGACCTATGCAGGCAAAGGTTACTCCGTGGACTTCACGCAGAATTATGACGCAATCGCCCGGCGCTTGTCGCAGGGCGAAAGCATCCTGATTGTCGACGGGCCCGATGATATCTGCGTGCCTCTGCTGGCCGATGCGGATGCTCATTGCCGGCGCGAGAGCGTCATCGAACGCGACAGGGCGGCGGCCGACGATGTCGGCCGGCTGGTGAAGGCGACCATCAGGGCGGGGCTCACCTTGGAGATTACCGGTGAACGCCTTGGGGTCTTGCGATCCGCCTTTGTCCGGGGGCATACGCGCGCTGCTTGCTCCGGATGCGAATGGAACGAGTTATGCAGCGCGATCGCTTCGTCCGGTTTTGTCGGAACCCGCGTCACTTGATCGCCTGGCCTTTTTAGCCGGCAGGACTCGGATTTTGATGGAACTTGCAAGGGTTGGACTTTCGTCGCCCATTGACGCGTCTCCACCTAAGGAGTATCTCCGGCCTCAGGACACCTCGCCCTAACGCGAGGCGCATAGGCCTGGGAGGGCCGCTTGAGATGGCTGATACGCCCCTGACCGCACCGGCGGTAAAACCGGCTAACCCCAATTTTTCGTCGGGTCCTTGTGCCAAACGTCCAGGCTGGACGGTTGAAGCGCTCGCTGGCGCGCTCACCGGTCGTTCGCACCGTGCCAAGCCTGCCAAGGCGCGCATTCAGCAGGCCATCGATCTGACCCGCGAACTGCTCGAAGTTCCCGCCGACTATCGCATCGGTATCGTCCCCGCTTCCGACACGGGTGCTGTCGAAATGTTCCTCTGGAGCGCGCTGGGCGCTCGGGGCGTCGACATGCTCGCCTGGGAATCGTTCGGTGCCGGCTGGGTCACCGACGTGCAGAAGCAACTCAAGCTTGCCGATTGCCGCGTGCTCGAAGCGCCCTATGGCGAACTGCCGGATCTGGCTCAGGTCGATTTCAACCGCGACGTGGTGTTCACGTGGAACGGCACGACTTCGGGTGTGCGCGTGCCGAATGCGGACTGGATCCCGGCCAATCGCGAAGGCCTGACCATTTGCGACGCCACCTCGGCTGCGTTCGCGCAGAAGCTCGATTTCGCCAAGCTCGACGTTGTGACCTTCTCCTGGCAGAAGGCGCTGGGCGGTGAAGCTGCACACGGCATTCTGATCCTTTCGCCGCGCGCTGTTGAACGTCTCGAAACGTTCAAGCCCGACCGTCCGCTGCCGAAGATTTTCCGCATGACCAAGGGCGGCAAGCTTATCGAGGGCATCTTCAAGGCCGAGACGATCAATACCGTCTCGATGATCTGCATCGAAGACGCGATCGACGCCATGCAGTGGGGCCTGCAAGTTGGCGGCCTCAAGGCGATGCAGGCGCGTGCCGACGCCAATTTCAAGGTGCTGGCTGACTGGGTGGAAAAGACCGCTTGGGTCGATTTCCTCGCCAAGAATGCCGACCAGCGTTCCAATACCTCGGTCTGTCTCTCGATCACCGATCCTGACATCGTGGCGCTTGATGATGAAGGCCAGGCGGCTTTTGCAAAGGCCATCGTTGCCCGCCTCGACAAGCTCGGTGTCGGCTACGATTTCGGCTCCTACAAGGACGCTCCGGCGGGCCTGCGCATCTGGGCCGGCTCAACGGTGGAAGCATCCGACCTTGCAGCGTTGACCCCGTGGCTCGACTGGGCTTTCGCCCAGGAAAAGGCCGCGCTCAAGGCTGCTGCCTGAATCTTCGGCCCCGCCACTAGGCGGGGCACTCCCACTCATTCTCGCGGTGTCGCAGGTTCAAATCCTGCTCCCGCAACCAATATGCAGGAGGGCGCAATGCCCAAGGTTCTCGTTTCGGATAAGCTCAGCCCGACCGCCGTCCAGATTTTCAAGGACAATGGCGTCGAGGTGGATTACCTGCCCGATCTCGGCAAGGACAAGGAAAAGTTCCTTGAAGCCATCGGCCAGTATGATGGTCTCGCCATCCGCTCGGCTTCGAAGGTCACCGAGAAGATCATCGCCGCCGCGACCAATCTGAAGGTCATCGGCCGCGCCGGTATCGGTGTCGACAATGTCGATATTCCGGCTGCGACCAAGAAGGGCATCATCGTGATGAACACGCCCTTCGGCAATTCGATCACCACGGCCGAGCATGCCATCGCCATGATGTTTGCGCTCGCCCGCCAGCTGCCGGAGGCCGACGCTTCCACGCGCGCCTCGAAGTGGGAAAAGAACCGCTTCATGGGTGTCGAAGTGACCAACAAGACCCTCGGCCTGATCGGTGCCGGCAATATCGGTTCGATCGTTGCCGATCGCGCCATTGGCCTGCGCATGAAGGTCATCGCCTTCGACCCGTTCCTCACCCCGGAACGCGCCCAGACGCTGGGCGTCGAAAAGGTCGAGCTTGATGACCTGCTCGCCCGCGCCGATTTCATCACGCTGCACACGCCGCTGATCGACGCGACCCGCAACATTCTCAATGCCGAAAACCTTGCCAAGACCAAGAAGGGCGTGCGCATCGTCAATTGCGCCCGCGGCGGTCTTATCGATGAAGAAGCGCTCTACAATGCGCTGAAGTCGGGCCATGTCGCCGGCGCGGCGCTCGACGTGTTCCTCGTTGAACCGGCAGAGAACAATCCGCTGTTCGATCTGCCCAATGTCATCTGCACCCCGCATCTCGGCGCTTCGACCACCGAAGCGCAGGAAAACGTTGCCCTGCAGGTCGCCGAGCAGATTTCGGCCTATCTGATGACCGGCGAAATCACCAATGCGCTCAACTTCCCGTCGATTTCGGCGGAAGAAGCTCCGATCATCACCCCCTGGGTGAAGCTGTCGGAAGCGCTTGGCTCCTTCGCTGGCCAACTCACCGAAACGGGCATCAAGGGCATCCATATCGAGTTCGAGGGCACGCCAGCTGGGCTCAATGTCAAGCCGATGATCGCGGCCGCCATCAATGGCGTGCTGAAACCCTCGCTGGGTGACGTCAACATGGTCTCGGCCCCGCAGATCGCCAAGGATCGCGGCATCACCGTCGAAACCACGACCCGCGACCAGCAGGGCGCCTATGAAGGCTATATCCGCCTGACCATCACCACCGAGCGTCAGACGCGCGGCGTTGCGGGCACGATCTTTGCCAATGGCAAGTCGCGGATCATCCAGGTCAAGGATATCAACATGGAAGCCGAGCTGTCGCCGTCCATGCTTTATGTCACCAATGAGGACAAGCCGGGCCATATCGGCCGCCTCGGCACGCTGCTGGGCACGCTGGGCATCAATATCGCCAATTTCAACCTTGGCCGTGCCGAAGTGGGGGGCGATGCGATCGCTCTCGTTTCCATCGATGGCACTCTCACGGAAGAGCAGTTGGCTGAGATCGCTGCGCTCGAAGGCGTCAAGCAGGCCAAGGCCGTCCGCTTCTAGGATTGCGAAATTATTGACAATTGCCCCGCCGGTTCGCGCCGGCGGGGCTTTCTTTTGGGGGCGGCACGGGCTAGTCTTACTGCGTTCCCCCTGCGCCGCCGTGTCGGCGCCATCCCCAAATTTCCGAGGTTTCGATGAAGACCTTCAAGGTGCCCCACACCGATCTCACTGTGTCGAGCGTTGTGCTTGGGCTCATGCGCATCGCCAAGATGAGCAATGCCGAAATCCAGTCCCTGTTCGGGGCGGCCGTCGATGCCGGCGTTACGGTCTTCGACCATGCCGATATTTATGGCGGCGAGCGCCATCGTTGCGAAGAGCGGTTCGGCGAGGCCATCACGCTTTCCGCTGTCGAGCGCGAAAAGATCCTGATCCAGAGCAAGGTCGGCATCCGCAAGGGCTTTTTCGATTTCTCGTCCGAGCACATTTTGCAAACGGTCGATGAATCGCTCGCCGCGCTTCGTACCGACTATCTCGACGTGCTGCTGCTGCATCGACCCGATACTCTGGTCGAGCCTGAGGACGTCGCTGCGGCCTTCGACAAGCTCGCCGCCTCCGGCAAGGTCCGCCATTTCGGTGTTTCCAACCACACGCCTGGGCAGATCGAGGTGCTGAAGACCGCGGTCAAACAGCCACTGCTGTTCAATCAGGTTCAGCTCAGCATCACCCATGCCAACCTTTTCGCGCAGGGTGTGGCGGCGAATATGAACGGGCTCGATCAGTCCATCAGCCGCGACAATGGGCTGCTCGACTATTCGCGTGTGCAGGGCATGATGCTGCAGGCCTGGTCACCGTTCCAGAAGGGCTTTTTCGATGGCGTCTTCGTGGGCGATCGCGAGGAATTCCTGGAACTCAACGATGCACTGGACGAGCTGGCGGAAAAGTATGGCGTAACGCCGACCGGCATCGCCGTTGCCTGGATCACCCGCCACCCGGCCAATGTTCAGGTGGTCCTCGGCACGACAAAACCGTCGCGCGTCGAAGAATGTGCTGCCGGTTCCTCCGTGCCGCTGACGCGCGAAGAGTGGTATCGCCTCTTCCGCACCGCCGGCCACACGCTGCCGTAAATTGACCTCAGGCGGCGCGCCTGCGCGCCGCCCATTCCGCCAGAATGATCCCCGCGATGATGATGCCGGCGGCGAGAAAATGATAACCTTCCAGGCTCTCGCCAAGGATCAGCACCGAGCCTAACGTGCCAAAAACCGGGATGAGATTATGGCTTGGCGCCGCCCGATTGGCGCCGACCAGTTCCACGCCGCGCGCATAGGCGATCTGGCTGAACATGGAGGGGAAGGTCGCGACATAGGCAATCACCAGCCAAACGGTGGGCGACACATGGGCCAGTGTGCTGACCGAACCCAGCCCTCCGCCGAACAGCGCCAGCATGATCACTGCTGCCGTCGCCGCCCCGAAAAACGAAACGGCCATGAAGCTGAACATATGCACCTTGGGCCGGAAGCGTAGAGCCAGCGTGTAGCCGGTATAGGCGAGGCAGGCGAGAATGACAAAACCGTCGCCGAGATTGACGTCCATGCGCAGGAGACGCAACGGATCGCCATGGGTTGCGGTCAGGACTACGCCAAAGATTGCCAGCAGCACGCCTGATATTTGCAGAAGATTGGCGCGCACCCGGAAAAACAGAAAATTTGCACCGAGAATCAGCATTGGCAGCGAGGCCTGCTCGATGGCTGAATTGACCGCGGTGGTCATGGTCAGGCCGATATACAAAAAGGCATTGAACAGCGCATAGCCCACGATGCCGAAAGCCATGAGCACCGGCCAGGTGCGCTTCACCTCTGCCCAGTCGTTGCGCAAGTGCCTGTATGAAAAGGGCAAAATGAATAGTGTTGCCAGCACGCAGCGGCAGGCCAGCAGCAGGAATGGGCTGATTTCGCCCACGACCAGTTTTGCCGCGACGACATTGCCGCCCCAGAAAAGCGGTGCCAGCACGAGCAAAAGATAGGGCTGATCGAGAATACCGGCGGAAATGCCGCGCTTTTCGGTGGTCTGCGGCTTTGTCATCGGCGCTTGGGTGATGTAAGGACAATCGGACTTATCAGTTATTCGGCTGCAATCAAACCCGACACGGGCGCGGTCGAAAGGGCGGATGTCCGCAACTTGGGTAAGGGTGCAGCCTTTTGGGCCGGCCCGATTTTGTCGTGCCGGGCTTCGGCGCGCCTCAGCTAAGGAAGACTGGACTATGGCGAATGTGGTTGTCGTCGGCTCTCAATGGGGCGACGAGGGCAAGGGCAAGATCGTGGATTGGCTCTCGGAGCGCGCCGACGTCGTCGTGCGTTTCCATGGTGGTCACAACGCCGGCCATACGCTGGTCATCGATGGGGTGAGCTACAAGCTCGCGCTGCTGCCCTCGGGCCTGGTACAGGGCAAGCTGTCGGTCATCGGCAATGGCGTGGTCGTCGACCCCCATCACTTCGTTCAGGAAATGGCCAAGCTGCGCGGCCAGGGCGTGAAGATCACCCCCGAAATCCTGCGCATCGCCGACAATGCTCCCCTGATCTTGTCGCTGCATCGCGAACTCGACGGTATCCGCGAAGACGCCAATTCCGGTCTCAAGATCGGTACGACGCGCCGCGGCATTGGCCCGGCCTATGAAGACAAGGTTGGCCGTCGCGCTATCCGTCTCATCGACCTCAGTGAACCCGATACGCTGATGCCCAAGATCGAGCGTCTCCTCAGCCATCACAATGCGCTGCGCCGCGGCATCGGCCTTGCCGAGATCGAAGCGCAGACGATCTATGACGAGCTGACCTCCATTGCCGGCGAAATCCTGCCCTTCATGGACCAGGTCTGGCGCGTGCTCGACGATAAGCGCCGTGAAGGCGCCCGCATTCTTTTCGAAGGCGCACAGGGTGCGCTCCTCGACAATGACCACGGCACCTATCCCTTCGTGACCTCGTCCAATACCGTTGCCGGCCAGGCCGCGGCGGGTTCGGGCCTTGGCCCCACGGCCATCGGCTATGTGCTGGGCATCACCAAGGCCTATACGACCCGCGTCGGCGAAGGCCCGTTCCCCTGCGAACTCGATGATGAGATTGGCAGGCATCTGGCGACCGTCGGCAAGGAAGTCGGCGTCAATACCGGTCGCCCCCGCCGCTGCGGTTGGTTCGACGCCGTGTTGGTGCGTCAGACGGTGAAAACCTCTGGCATTACCGGCATCGCGCTGACCAAGCTTGACGTGCTCGATGGTCTGAAAGAGATCAAGGTCTGCGTCGGCTATGAGCTTGATGGATCACGGATTGATTATTTGCCTGCCTCAATGGGGGCGCAAGCTCGCGTTAAGCCGATCTATGAGACACTCGAAGGCTGGTCGGAAACGACGGCCGGAGCGCGCTCCTGGGCCGAGCTGCCGGCCCAGGCCGTGAAGTATGTTCGCTATATCGAAGAGCTGATCGGGGCCCCGGTCGCGCTTCTGTCTACCAGTCCGGAGCGGGCGGATACCATCTTGGTGGTTGACCCGTTCCAAGATTGATAAACTTTGCTAAAAGACGTCGCTGCAATTGTGAGTACCCAGTAGCCTATGGCGGACTATAAGGAGCTGTTGCGCCGAGCGATCTCGGCGCTGCCGGAGAACAATGGGGCTGCGCGGCGCGCAGTTTACGAAAAAGGCGCGCGCGGCTCTCGTCGGTCAATTGCGGGCTATCCAGCCTCCTTTGCCTGCTCGCGAGATCACGCAGCACCGGCTGCAGCTCGAAGATTGTATCCGCCAGGTCGAACAGGAAGCCAGCGAAGCTGTGATCAGCTTGGGGCGCGATGCATTGTTTGCGTCGCGTCCGCCGGCAGCTGCTGCCCCCGCCCCATCGGCTCCGCCTCCGCGCGCGCCCGAACCGGCGCCCGCGGTGGAAATCCAGTCCGCGCCGGCGGTGGAAACTCAGCCCATTGTTCCCGAACCTGTTCCGGTCGTGGCGCCCAGGCCGATCGAACAGCCTGCGCCGCAGGTGGTTGAAGCCGAAGCAGAGCCTGAATCGGACGAATTGCCTGCTGATGTCGTCCCGACCGAAGCGGTCGAAGACGACGAAGGCCCGCTCTCGATCGAAGAGATCATCGGTCAGGCTGCAGGCGTCAGCGGTGCGCAGGTGGAGCCGGTCGTGGCTCCGCTCGTCGTCAAGGACGAAGCCATTGCCAAACCGGTGGCGCCGGTTGCTGTGGAAGAGGTTCCCTCTCCCAGCGCCAATGCGCCGGTTCCGCTCAAGCGCCCGAGTATTCTGCCCCGTCGCGAAGCCGCTGCCGTAGTCAGCACCGCCGCCAATGGCGGTTTTAGCGCGCAGCCGGTCATGGCGCGTGTCGAACCCTCCATGGGGTCGGCTTCTGCTCTGGCCCGTCAGACTGTCGTCGAACCCGAAATCAGCGTCGTCGAACCGCAGGTCGAAACCGCCCTGTCGAGCGTCAGGGAAGTCGAGGTCGAGCCCGACGACACGCGTGAAGCCGAAGGCGCCATCGAACGGGCCATCGAAACGCTCGATCGCGAAGCCCGCGGCGAGCCGACTGAAATGTTGCCCGAGCGCGAAACTCGGGCGCCTATTCAAGAAAATCTTGCTGACGAGAACGCTGACCCCAGCGCCTTCGATACAGCTGAAAGTGATCGCCGCTCCGGCGCCGGCATGACGATCTTCCTTATCGTCTTTGCTCTTCTCCTCGTCGGTGCCGGTGGCGCAGGCTTCTGGGCCTGGCGCGAGGGCTATGTCGATCTCGACCAGATGTTCGGTCGTACCGAAGCGGCCGTGACCGAAACCGCAGACGCGCCCACCCCCACGACACCGACGCTCGATGCGCCGGCTGCGCCTGACACCACGACCGGCCCGGGCAATACGGCGACCACTACGACCAGCGAGCCGACCACGGCCATTGAAGGCATCGATCTTGACGAACGGCTGGAGCCGACGCCGGAGGCGGTGACGCCGAGCGGTACCGAGACCGTGCTGCCCTCGATCAATGGCGGCGAGAACAAGACCGAGGAGCGCCTTTCGGGCGCCGATACCAGCATCGCGGCGACCAATGATCCGGCCAATAGCGTTGATCCGGCAGTGCTCGCCGGCAGCCAGTCGCTGCTGCTCGAGGCTTCGGCTGATGGCCGTACCGGCGCCGTGCCCTTCTCGGGCACGGTCGAATGGACCAAGGGCGAGGACGAACTTGGCCTGCCGACGCTGATCGGCGAGGCCAGCATTCCGGCGCGCAATCTCAATGTTTCGGTGACGATCCGCAAGAATGGCGATCCCAGCCTGCCGGCCAGCCACCTGATGGAAGTCAATTTTGACGTCAACGACACCTTCGTCGGTGGCGCGATTTCGAGCCTGCCGGGCGTGCTGCTCAAAAATGAGGAACTGGTGCCGGGTACGCCGCTGGTCGGCGCCTCGGCCCGCGTCATGGGCAATAGCTTCCTCTTCGCGCTGTCGGCTTCGCCTGATGATCAGACGACCAATTCGCAGCTTCTGGAATCGCGCCGCTGGCTCGACCTTGCCATTGTCTATGGCACGGGCCGCAACGCTATCCTGACGCTCGAAAAGGATTCCGATGCGCAGGCGCTGTTCAACGAAGTTTTTGCCGCCTGGGCGCAGTGATCAGGCCGGCGCGAGCCGGCCTTCCGCCAGGCGATAACGGTGCGCCGCAAGTGCCGCTATGTCGTCCTCGTGGTGGCTCACGAGAATGGTGTGCCAACCTTCGCTCCGCGTCAGCTCGCCCACCAGCGCGCGAATAACTTTTCGCGTGTCGTCATCGAGCGCCGAGAAAGGTTCGTCCAGCAGCAAGATGGCGCGGTGGCGCAGCAGCGTGCGCGCCAATGCTACGCGCTGCTTCTGTCCGCCTGAAAGCGTCGCCGCTGTCTGATCGGCAAGACCTTCCAGCCCGACGCGTGCCAAAACCTCCTCGACACGTTGCCGGCCTTCGGCCTTGGCCGTGCCCTTTGGCAGGCCAAGGGCGACGTTCTCGCGCGCGCTCAGATGGTCGAAAAGATTGTCCGATTGCAGCAGCAGCGACAGTGGCCGCGTTTCCGGTGGCAGCGGCAGCAGGTCGACGCCGTCGAGCGTCAGCGTGCCGCTCCTCGGCGTCAAAAAACCGGCGACGAGATCGAGCAGTGTCGACTTGCCCGAACCGCTCGCTCCGGAAATGGCCGTGATGGAGCCAGCCTCGGCCTCGAAGGTGAAGTCATAGGTCTGCGCCGCTTTTCCATAGGCGAAGGCGAGGTGCTCAGCGCGAAGCATGGGCGATCCTTTCAAAGAGGCGGGGCAGGCCGACAAAGGCGAGAATGGTGCCGATCAGCAAAATGGCGGCGATGGCAGCGGCGTCATTGCTGCGATAGGCGCCGAGGGCGCGGAACATCATCAGCGGCAGGGTCTGGAAATCCTGCGTTCCGAATAGGGCAATGACGCCGAGATCGCCGAGTGAAAAACAGAAGGCGAGCGCGAGCATGAGCCCGATGTCTTTGCCGAGCAGCGGATATTCGACCCGCCAGAACTGCTGCCAGCCGGAAAGTCCCAGCGAGCGAATGAGTTTTCCGCGCGCGCGTACCATGGCATCGAGCGGCGGGCCGAGCGTCGCCACGGCAAAGGGTAAAGCGAGGAGGCTATTGGCGATGATCACCACAACTGGCGCGGCTTGTGCCGGCGCCACGCCCAGATTGCGCACGATGAGGAAGAAGCCGAGCGAGAGCACCACGGCGGGTACGGCGAGATAGGCAAAGCTCGGCGTGCCGAGCAGAATGCGCACCGGCCTTGCCCCGCTCGCCGCGCGGCCTAGGGTCAAGGCAAGTGCGAGGAGCAGGGTCAGGACCGCAGAGGCGCTGCCGATCAGAAGGCTGGTTACCAGCGACCACCAGAATGTCGGCTGCGCCAGCACCCGGCCAAAGCCGGAGGCAATGCCGTCAATCAGCACCGAGAGCAGGGGCAGGGCAAAGCCCACCGTCGCCAGCAACAGGATGATCCATTGCAGCGCCTGTGCGGGGACGGCATCTCGCCAGCTTGGCGCGACCGAGCGACCATGTACGCTGACGACGGGCGTGCTGGCCGACGCCAGCAGGATGACCACGGCACACACCGCGATCTGGGTCAGCGCCAGTCGCACCGCGCCGACGAGATCGAAATCGAGCCGAACAGCCGAATAGATGGCGACTTCCAGCGTCTGGTTTGCCGGACCACCACCGAGCAGCAGGACGATTGGGAAACTCGTGAAAGCGAGGAGAAAAATGATGGCGCCAAGTCCCGGCAAGTTCGATCGCATGGCTGGCCAGTCGATCAGGGCGAAGCGCTGCGTTGCCGACAGCGCCAGGGACTGCCCGACTTTCAGCCGCGTCGCCGGAATGGCATCGAGCCGCGCGAGGAGAATGCGCGCGGCAAAGGCGCCATCGAGAATGACATGGGCGAGCAGAATGCCCGAAAGCCCAAAAGCGGGATTGCCGAGCGAGAAGCCGAACAGGGCTTCGCTTGTCTGATTGATCCACCCATTGCGGCCCCAGATGGAGAGGAGTCCAAAGGCCACCACCATGCCGGGCGTGACGATGGCGGCGGCGAACAGACCGACCACAAGATCGCGGCCGGGAAAACGCAACCGGTTCAGTGCCCAGGCCAGCGCCGTGCCGACCGCGAGCGACAGAACGGTTGTCAGGCCCGCCTGAATGGCGGTCATGCGCAGGAGATGAGGAATGTCCACGCGGGACGCCGAACTGGGTTCGGTGGCGGCATCGAGAATCGCCCAGAGCACCGCCGCGATCAGGCCGGCAATGGCGATGGCAAGCACGCTTGAAACAGCAATGCGGGCAGGGCGGTGGGGAAGAAGGTTAGTCGGCACGAAAGCCCCCACCCTCATTCCCTCCCCACAAGGGGGAGGGAGGTGCGCTGGTGTTTGCAGACGTCATTGCGCCTGCACATTGGTTCCATCGTCTCCCTCCCCCTTGTGGGGAGGGATTAAGGGTGGGGGTATTCACGTTACTGAACCGCCGCCAGCATCTCGTCGATCCAGGCCGAGGAATTGGCCAAAATATCCTCGTCGCTGAGCTGCAGTGTTTTCCCCGGCTGCGGCAGGCCGGCAAAGGCGGGATTGAGATCCGCGCCAAGATCAACCACGGGGAACATCCAGTTGGTCGTCGGAATGATCTTCTGGCCCTCGGGCGAAGCGAACCAGGCGAGGAACTGCTTGGCCAGTTCCTGCTGGTCCGAAGACTTCAGAATGCCGGCCACCTCGATCTGCGGATAGTGGCCCTCTTCGAAGAGCGCCGCCTTGATGGTCTCATCCTTGTCTTCGATGATGTGATAGGCGGGCGAGGTCGTGTAGGAGAGGGCCATGTCGGCCTCGCCATCAAGGAAGAGCGAATAGCTTTCGCTCCATTCGCGCGTCACGGTGAGGATGCGCGGCTTGAGACCCGCCCAGATTTCACTGGCGCGATTGCCATAGGCGGCCTTGATCCAGAGCACGAGACCGAGGCCGGGCGTCGCCGAACGCGGATCCTGCACCACGATCTTGAAATCTTCCGGCATGGCGATCAGCTCTTCGAACGACTTTGGCGGCGTTGCCGTCCGGTCCGTGTCGTACATGAAGGCGAAGTGCGAATAGTCGAAAGGCACGAATTGCGCGTCGGTCCAGGCTTCGGGCAGCGCGAGCTTATCGAGCGTCAGGCCGTGATCAGCGAAAAGACCCGTGGCGCGGGCTTCCCCGGCAATGGCGGTATCGAGGCCGACGATGAGGTCGGCCTCCGTCGTCGCGCCTTCGAGCTGCACGCGGCGCAGCGTGCCGATGGACGAGTCTGCGGCGACCCAGGTGAGCTTGCAGCCGCAGACCGGCTCGAACGCAGCCGAGAGCTGCGGACCGGGGCCCCATTCGGCGGCAAAGCCGTCATAGGTGTAGATGGTGAGCGTGGGCACGTCCTGCGCATGCGCAGAAACAGCAGACAATCCAATAAGGACCGCAAGCGCCATGGAGGTGGACTTGACCATTTGGTCATCCCTTCAACGGTTGCGGCCATGGGAGAAGGGTATGTGTCAATGGGAAGGGCGCGAGGGCACTCTTGCCATCTCGAACTTCCTCCGCCAGCATGACCTGGTTCAGGTTCAATGGGTAACTCTCAGCTCCGGAAGATTTCCAGAACACCCCAGCGAGACGGCTCGGACCATATTGAGAGAAATGTGACAGTGCAAGTGACTTCAGAACGCGGCCCAGACGCGCTGCCGCTGGTCTTCGATTGCCCCCTCGCCATTGTCGGCGGCGGCACGGTGGACGGGGCGCTTTTGCGCGAATTGGCCGAAAAGGGTGTCGCCCTGGTAGGGGCCGATGGCGGCGCCGACACGATCGATAGCGCCGACCTTTTGCCCGACGCGATCGTCGGCGATCTCGATTCGCTGGAAAATCGCGCGGGCTGGGAAAGCCGCACCCGCGTCATCCATATCCCCGAGCAGATCACCACCGATTTCCAGAAGGCGCTCTATTCAACCGAGGCGCCTGTCACCCTTGCGCTCGGCATGACCGGCAAGCGTCTCGACCACACGCTCGCCGCGCTCAGCGCCGTGCTGCAATATGCGCCGAGCCGCCGTCTCATGCTGGTCGACGAGGTCGACGTGGCGCTCGCCGTCACCGGTTCTATCGCGTTCGAAGCGGGAAAACGCGAGCGTGTGTCGATCCATCCGCTGGTGCCCATCCGCTTCCGCAACTCGACGGGACTTTTCTATCCCATGGATGGCCTGCTGCTCGAACCGGGCGGCCTCATCGGCACGTCGAACGAAGGAACGGGTGGACCCGTTGAAGTCGTCCCCGAGGATGAGACGCCGTGGCTTCTCATTCTCGCAAAGGAACGCCTCTGGGATCTGGTCGGTGCGGTTTGAGTGTCAATATTGCCCGGCCAGCGTCGCCTTGAACACGTGGCTCTGGCCGGCATTCGACAGGATGCCGTCATAGCTTAGGTCGAACTCCATCTCCTTGACCGTCTTCCAGCCCAACCCGGCTTCGAGGACCAATGCGTCAGTCGCCAGGGGTGCACCGGCGACGGTAAAATTGTCGCCGCTGGCAAAGGCATGGATGGATTCTGGCGTATCGGCAAAGGCACGCCGCCAACCGAGGCCGCCACCAAAGCTCAGTGTCGAGCCGTCTTCGAGTACTAGTTCGCGCTCGATATCGAGGCCGAGCGTGGTGAACAGCGCCGCGCTCACCCCATTGGCCGCATTCAACGCTGCCGGCCCGCCCGCCTCGGTAAAACCGCCGCTGGTCGCCACCACATAGGCGCCCTCGCCATAGGGACGCAGCACGAAGGCGGGCAGAACGAAATCGTGGGAAAGACGTCCGAAGGCCTGCGCGGTCGTCGCGCCAGAATTGCCGGTCAGGGTGGCGGAGAAGCGCCGCCCCATGTCGAACTTTCGCTGGGTACTGATGCCGTGCAGGGCCAGATCCAGCCCCAGATCGAGAGCCGTGGCGCCCCATTCGGTGCCGGCATAGGCGCCAAGCCCAATGGTATTGATCGTTCCAGTGGTCGAGCGGTCGGGAATGGAAAGCCCCGCCGTACCGCCGTGTACCAGGAGGCCCGCCAGCCATTGGCCAAGATAGACATCGGCGCCTGCGGCGAGATCGAAGCCGCCGACCCCGACCGCTGCAGCATTGCCGTCGGACGCCAACAAAACATGGCTCGCCTCGATCAGTGCCCACATTCCTTCCTCATCATGGGCGAGGCGGTTGAAGGCCGCCTCTCGTGGCAAGTGGGATTTTTCGAGCAGCACCGAGCGAACCGAGGCATGGGCTTCGCCCGAGAGGTTGTCGAGTGCCTGCCGCGCCCCGGGTAGCGTCAGGGTGAGCATGGACTGGACGACGGGATTGTTGGCCGCCAGCGTATCGAGGGCCTTGGCCACGGCCTGCTGGTTCGGCGTCTCCGCGGCCACGACGAAGTTGGAGCTTTGGAACAGCGTCACGAAGGCATTTTGCCCGTCATAGCTCAGCACTGGTGTTATGAAGGCCAGGTTGGTGGTGGCATTGGCAAAGGTGCCCGTCAGTCCCATGGGCGCATGGATGATATTGTAGCTATTGCCCACCAGATAGTCGGGCGATGCAGCGACCCGAACCGTGCCGCCGTTGAGCGTCGCGGTATTGGCGATAATGAGGTCCGATTGGCCCGCCGAATCGACCTCGACATCGTAGAAGGAACCCGCATTGAAGATGACATCGGTCGCTAGTACCGTTCCGATGGAGTTGCCGGGCGCTGCAATGCCGCCCGCGCCAAAGGCGATAGTTCCCACGTGCCCCGCGCCGCCAAGAGTCCCGCTACCGGAAACATTGATCGTCCCGCCAAGCCGGCCCGACACGACCAGTTTGCCCCCCGTGACGTTTGTCGTCCCGGCAAAAGTCTGGGAATTGGCCGTAAGCGTCGTCGTGCCGGCAATCTGGTTGACCGTGCCGCTGCCGAGTAGTTGCGAGGCGAAACCATAGGCGCTGTCCGTGTGGTTGAAAGTCAGCGTGCCCGTGCCGGCGCCGAACTGCACGGTGCTGGCATTGACGATGCCGGAGGCGCGAGCGGCCTGACCTGCGGCCGCGCCGACATTGAGCACGCCCTGGCTGCCTGCTAGGCGGGCCAGATGCAGCGTGCCCCCTGCTGCCACTTCCCCGCCGTTCCAGACCGTCATTGCGCCGCTGCCCCACTGGCCGATGGTCATATCCCCGGTCGTCGAAAGACGCGAGCCTGCGTCGTGAACAAGACCGATGCCCTCGCCACCCCCCGAATTCTCACCCAGGATCATGCTGGCCGCCGTCGTCAGCGCGGCATTGTCGACCTCGATCGTGCCGCGCGTGCTCTGACCCAGAACGAGGCTGTTACTGAGAGATAGATGAGTGCCGGAGCCGGAAATGTGTGCCAGGCCTGACCCGGTCGAGTAGGTGCCGACAGTAGCGTTATCGGTCTGCAGTACTGCCTGGTCGTCCATCTCCAGAACGCCTCTACCGTTCTGACCCACGGTAATGCCAGAAACCAGAGTCATGCTTGTGCCCGCGCCAGCAATCGCGAGCGTGCCGTCGGAACCGGCCATCAGACCGACCGAGACGCCCGCGGCGGAAACCGAAGCGCCGGTGTTCAGCTCGAGCCGCGCTTGCCCATCGGTGCCGAGTTCGATGCCGCTGCCGGTCGTCCATGTCGTTGTCGATCCGGTGACCAGCATATTGCCGACACTGCCGACATCCTTGGCCAGCATCACGCCCCCCGTGGTCAGGCTGGCCCCGTTGATGACTTCGAGATAGCCGGCGCCCGCACTGGTGCCGATGTGGATCATGCCGGTTGTGCCCGCCGCGCCGTCGAGCTTGGGAGCGTTGGATGAAATGAGGTCAATCGTCACGGTGTCGCCGGCCGGCAGGCCGCTTGTCCAGTTGCCGATATCGGTCCAGTCGGCGCTATTGGCACCCGTCCAGGTCGTTTGCCCCAATGCGGGGGTGGCAATGACTACCAGTGTGGTCGCCGCCAGGAGGCCAAAAGCAATGGCGCGCAGTATGCCGGAGCGGTGGCGTCGAAAAGTCGTCTGCTGCCAAAGTCGAGCGGCCGGCGGAACTGTAGTCATGTGTGCCTCGAACAGGTGCGCTTTGGGCGCCTGGGGCAGAAACACCATAGCCAATGGCGTTTCGTCTTGACGCTGCGCGACAGAGGTCTTGGCGTTGGGCGACATTAACTCCAGTCAGTAGCGCGTTGTGTCAAAAATGCCGCCCTATCAAGGTATTGGCGGCTTGACGATATGCATGCTCGGCCCAATAGTCGGCCGATGGACCAGGCGCCGGACTATGCTCCAGTGGAATTTCTGTTTTCGAGCGGGACGCTTCCCGGCTCGGATCCGGTTGCCGCCATGAAAGAATATGTCGGGCGAGAAATCGGTCGCTGCGAGATTGATCTCGCCGACGACGAAAAGCCCTTCGAATACCGAATCGCAGTCAACAGCATGGCCGAAGTCACCTGGGGCCGCGTCAGCGGAACGCCCATGGCCATGACCCGCACGCCGCAATTGCTGGCCGATGGTGCCGATGACTTGATGCTGGTGCTGGCAGACAATGCCATGCAGATCGAGGATGGCAAGACCGAGATCGCTGTGCGCCCGGGCGATGCATTCATGCTGTCATTGGGGCGGGTGACTACAGTGCGCCTGCTGGAAAATTGCAGCGGCTGGTCGATGCGCCTGCCGCGCCGACCGCTGGCCGCCGCCTTGGCGCATCTGGGCGAAGCGCCATTTATGCACCTGCCCCAGACGACGGGCCTGACCCTGCTGCGCAACTATTTGCGGCTGCTCGACGCGGCTCAAATCATCGATCCGGCGCTGCGATCAACTGCCGGTCGGCATGTGCAAGATCTCAGTGCGCTCGTTGTCGGCGCTTCGCGCGACTATGCCGAGCAGGCGCGCCTGACATCGGCCGCGACGGTGCGGCTGCAGGTGATACAGGCCGACATGGAAAAGCATCTCGGCCATCCCGGACTGGACCTTGGCTGGTTGTCGCGGCGCCACGGCCTATCGCCCCGACAAATCCAGAGGCTATTTGCCGCCAGGGATACGAGCTTTTCGGAACAGTTGCGCTGGATGCGCGTCAGCGCGGCGCGTCGCATGCTCGAAGATCCCCGCGAGGTGGGGCGGCCCGTCATTGCCATTGCGCTTGATTGCGGATTTCCCGAGGCCTCGGCGCTCAATCGCGCCTTCCGTCAGGCTTTTGGCATCCGGCCGACCGATGTCAGGCCGGCCGGACGCTGATTTTTAGTGCTGCGCAGCCTGCTGCACGGCTTCCTGTACCTTTTCAAAGGCGCGGACTTCGATCTGGCGGATGCGCTCGCGGCTGACGTCATATTGCTGGGCCAGTTCTTCAAGCGTCGCGGGATTATCCTGCAGGCGGCGCGCCTGGAAGATGGCGCGTTCGCGTTCGTTGAGCACGTCCATGGCCTGGTTGAGCAGGGTCATGCGCTCGTCGAATTCCTGGGTTTCACCCAGGCTCGTTTCCTGGTCCGGCGTGTCATCGACCAGCCAATCCTGCCATTCGGACGAACCCTCATCCGCCCGCATGGGCGAATTGAGCGAAGCGTCGCCGGAGAGGCGCGCATTCATCGAGACGACATCGTCTTCTGTCACCTTGAGCGTCGTGGCGATCTGCTTGATCTGGTCGGGATGGAGGCTGCCATCGTCCAGGGCTGCGATCTGCCCCTTCACCTTCCTGAGGTTGAAGAACAGACGTTTTTGCGCGGCGGTGGTGCCGATCTTCACGAGGCTCCACGAACGCAGCACATATTCCTGAATGGCGGCACGGATCCACCACATGGCATAGGTCGCAAGCCTGAAACCCTTTTCGGGTTCGAAGCGCTTGACCGCATGCATGAGGCCGACATTGCCTTCGGAAATGACTTCAGAGATCGGCAGGCCATAGCCACGATAACCCATGGCGATCTTGGCGACGAGGCGCAGGTGGCTGGTGATCAGCTTCTGGGCCGCGCCTGGATCGGCATGTTCCTTGTAGCGCTTGGCGAGCATGTATTCTTCATCCGGTTCCAACATGGGGAACTTGCGGATTTCCTGCAGATAGCGGCTGAGACCGCCTTCAGAGGAGAGGACGGGCAGATTGGTTTGGGCCATGGACGCACCCCCTTTCGTATCCCCCGCATTGCGCGGGCGGAAGAATCTTCCCCTGTCCGTACGGCACAGGCGAAGACGCACCGCCTAATATAGGCGGCAGTTTGTCGATTTTAAGAGGCAGAAACCCGATCCAACGTTACAATTTGGATAAGGTTCCCGCTGGCATTTTCGATGTGCCTCAAACACTACGTGCCAGCGGGCCTTTCGGTTCGATCACCCTTGAGTGATGCCGTCAGCGCGCAAAGGCCTTGTCGAAGGGCTCAAGCGCATCCTGCAGCGCCTGCAGATCGTCAGGCAGATCTGCCTCGAACATCATTTCTTCGCCGGTTACTGGATGCTCGAAGCCAAGTTCGGCGGCGTGCAGCGCCTGGCGCCCGAGCGCGCGAACCGCATTGGCCAGTTCTTCTGGCAGGCGGTTGACCTTGGTGACATAGCCCGAGGCATAGACCTGGTCGGCAACGAGGGGATGGCCGATATGGGCCATGTGCACGCGGATCTGGTGGGTACGGCCGGTTTCGAGCTGGCACTGGATGCGGGTAATATCCCAGCCCTCTGCGCCATAACGCGCTTCGACCGAATAGTGGGTAATGGCCTCGCGCCCATCCTTGCGCACGGCCTGCTTCAGGCGATTGCCGGGGTCGCGACCGAGCGGCGCATCGACCGAGCCAAGCGCACTCTGGGTCGTCCCCCAGGCAAAGGCGGTATAGGCGCGATGCAGCGGTCCGGTGCGCCCATGATCAGCGAACTGCTTTGAGAGGTGCTTGTGCGCTTTTTCTGTCTTGGCCGCCACCATGACGCCCGACGTGTCGCGGTCGAGCCGATGTACGATGCCAGGGCGCTTCACCCCGCCAATGCCTTTCAGACTCTCCCCACAATGGAAGATCAGCGCATTGACCAGCGTGCCATTGGGCGAGCCGGGGGCAGGGTGCACCACCATGCCGACAGGCTTGTTGATGACGATCAACTCGTCATCCTCATAGAGGATATCGAGCGGAATATCTTCGCCCTGCGGCTCCGGATCTTCCGGGGGTGGGGCAAGAAGGACGATTGTCTCCCCGGCCTTCAAGCGATACTTGGGTTCGCTGACGGGCTTACCGTCGATGGTGACGGCGCCAGCAAGGATCAGATCCTTGATCCGGCTGCGGCTCAGGACGTCGTGTTCTCTAGCGAGCACGGCATCGAGCCTGCCTCCGGCGTTGGTTTCATCGACGACAAGCTCGATCGGCTCGCCCTCGAATTCTAGATCGGTATCGTCCGCCATGAGTGATCCTGACAAGTCCGGCAATAAGCCCGCCCCTGCCGAAACCGAAGTCTCGCCCGAGGCTGCCGCCGCTATTGGAAAAGCACGCCGCTCGGCGGGTTTCGCCATGGGCATCATGTTGCTGGGCTTTATGGCGATTGGCGTGGCGGTTGTCTATCGCCTCATGCGCGATGCACCACCCCCGACCATTGCCGCAAGCGTGGCCGTTCCGGCCGGGGCCGAGGTCGTTTCGGCCGTGACATTGGATGGGACCATTCAGGTCACCTACCGCGCTGGTGGCGCGGTCATGCTGTCCGTGTTCGACTCCAAGACCGGCGAATTGCGTCAAAGCACGGAAATCGCGGCGCAGTAAAATGCGGCGAGGGGCGGGTTACCGCCCCTGAATTTCCCGCAATGCCGCGAGGCGATCCGATACCGAGCCGCGACGCGGGCCATCGCTGGTCGGTGGCTCCAGCGTCCCCATCGACTCCCCATCATCGGCAAAGCGCTGCACGCGATCGAAGAGGCTTTCCTCGGGATTGTCGTTGAGCGGGGTGTCGTGGTCGACGGCATAGACCAGCCGGCTGACGCTGGCGGCAATGTCGTTGAGCTTTTCGCGTAAGTGCGCCTCTTCGAAGCGCTCGGTTTCCCAATCCGCCAGGATCGAGGATTCCACATTGGCGACCTTGGAGCGCAGCCGCTCGACTTCGTCTTCGAGACCGAGCTTGTCGGCGAGCAATTGCTCGACCCGGCCGTGGCTTTCGGCAACGGCTTCGCTGGATTCGGCAAGGAGCGCGTTGAGCCGGTTTTCGGCGCTGGCGATACGGGCTTCCGCGGTGACGAGCGCCTCGGCGTTTTCTTCTTCGCGGGCATCGCGCCGGGCAAGGGCATCGCGCATCTGGGCGATGGCGGCGGTGGCCTCGGACGAGCGGCGATCGGAATTTTCCAGCCGGTTGATGAGGCTGCGGGCCTGGTCTTCAAGGAAGCTTGCGCGCTTGCGCTCGATAGCAAGCAGGGCGGTCAGCCGGTCGATATCCTGATCATAGTCGCCGCTGAGGTTTTCCGAGCCGGTCGGCTGAGGAAAACCCTCGCGCAGGCTCCCACGCAGGGTTTCGATCTCGTCCTGGCGCACTTCCACGTCGCGGTCGCGCATGCGCAGCCGTTGCGCGAGGTCCGTGCCTTCCTTTTCGAGCTCAAGCACGCGGGCCCGCAGATCGACCTGCCGGCTTTCGAGCTCGGAAACCACGGCCATGTGCTGTTCGCGCTCGGCCTTGAGCGCGCCGAGATCGGTGCGCTTCTGGTTCACATCGCTCAATTGCTCGGCGAGGCGCTTGCGCAGCGTCTCTACATTCATTTCGAGCCGGCGCGTCGAAAGCGCGAATTCGGCGCGCAACTGATCCTTGTCAGCGCGGAATTCGGAAAGGGTAATGGGCGTTGCAGCCTCGATGCGGCGCTTGGTCAGGCGTACCGCCCGCTTCCACACGGCCGGCATGATGATCAGCGCAACCAGTCCTGCCACCAGCAGGCCCAGTGCAAAATACATCATGTTCTCGATCAGCATCGCGCATACTCCGGCCGCAAGGCAGCCCCGGCACAGCCGGCTCGTCCATATTCCGATTTAGCGCCCCGGTTTTACCCTGGCCATCTCCACAGAAGATTAACCCTAACGGCCCCGGGACACGAGTCACGAAAAAGCCGGGGACAAAGCCCCGGCTTGCATACATTGTTTCGGCGAAACCATGAGCCTCAGAAGGGGTTCCAGGTGGGCTCATTGGTGAAGTTGAGATAGCCGACATTGATGCCGAGACGGGCGCCGACGCCCGAACGGATCGGCACAACGACGACATTGCCGCGCTTGGTCACGGTCATGCCGAGCCCACCGATCACATAGGCCGAGCCATCAACGCCCGGATAGCGGCCGAGAATCTCCTGGATGGTTTGCAGGTTATAGACCAGCATCATCACCTTCGAGCCGTCGCCGCCAACGTCGAAGCCGATGCTCGGACCCTGCCAGAAGATCGAATATTCCCCGGCATTGCGGGTATAGAGTTTGCCCTCGCCATATTTGGCGCCGACAAACAGGGCGCCGCCGGCTTCCTCGCCGAGGATATAGCCATTGGGCAGGCCGAACTGGCTCACGGCCTTTTCGACCACAGAGGCAAGGCCCTGGCTGGCAGAGCCGAAGAACTGGTGTCCGCTTTCAACCAGCTCCTCACCCGAATAGGTGTCGCTCAGCGAACCCTGTGCCAGGGCGGGTGCAGATGCCGGCAGTGCGAGCGCCAGCAACAGGGCACCAATTTTGGCCAGGCGTTTGAACATGGATCATCTCCCTTGGGCGGCTCAGCGTGGTTACGAAGACATTAAGGTCTTTGCGGCAAATTTACCGCCGACGACGTGCCGATCCTGGATTTCGATCATGCAGCAAACCTCTAAACAAATCTTAACCATGTTCGCCGTGGTGCTGCCGCTTTTTGGGCCGTTTTCCGCCCTTTTTACCCCCGCGCTCGCCCAGTCCGTCGTCAGCTACATCACCGCCGATCCGCTAACAGGCATCGCCATAGGTGGCATGGATCCGGTTTCCTATTTCACCGAAAAGGCTCCGCAGCAGGGCAAGGCGGAGTTCGAATTCTACTGGATGGGCGCGCCCTGGCACTTTGCCAATGAAGCCAATTTCGAGATCTTCAAGCGCCACCCGGAAATCTATGCACCCCAATATGGTGGCCATGGCGCCATGAGCATGGCGCGCGGCTTTGTCTCGGATTCAGATCCGCGCCTCTACACCGTGTTCAAGGACCGCCTTTTCCTCTTTTATTCGGCAGCCAATCGCGAGGCATTCCTGCTCGCGCCCGATGCAGCCGCTCGCCAGGGCGCCGCAAACTGGCCAGCATTGTCCAAAACGCTATCGACGCAGTAGTGCTGGACCGCGCGTCCCTTTATCCTTCCCAAGACTGATTCACCGCTTCGGCGGGCATGGAGACCTAAGATGACCGATATCATTGAGCTCAAGGCAACGGACCTCGCCGCAATGCTGTGCTCGCGGGTTTGCCATGACCTGATTAACCCCATCGGCGCCATCGGCAACGGGCTCGAAGTTCTGGCCGATCCCTCGCAGGCTGAAATGTCGGAAGGCGCGCGTGACCTCATCGCCAGCGCCGCCAAGCAGAGCCGGGCAAAACTCGAATTCGCCCGCCTCGCCTATGGCGCCTCCTCGACTGCCGGCACAGATATCGACACGCGCGAATGCGAGCGCGTTGCGCGCATTCTCTTCGATATCGAAAAGGCCGATCTCGACTGGCAGGTGCCGCTGATCCTCCTGCCCAAGCACAAGGCCAAGCTCCTCATGAACATGCTGCTGATCGCAGCCGGTTCTGTGCCGCGCGGCGGACTCGTCACGGTCAAGGTCACTGGTCCTGCCGGCGAAGAGAAGTTCGAATTCAACTCCAAGAGCGATCCTGAAAAGCGCCAGAAGACGCTGATCCCGTCGGGTTCGGCTGGCCTTCTCTCGGGCATGCCGGAAGAAGGTTCGGTCGACGCCCGGGGTATCCAGCCCTTCTATACCGGCCTTCTCGCCCGCATGACCGATATGGAGATCGATATCGGCATCGAGGCCGACATCTTCTTTTTCACGGCCATCCCCAAGGCCAAGGAAGAGGTTGTCGCCGAGGAAGCCAAGGTCGAGACGTCAGGCGAATAGCGAAGAGTTTCTTTTTCGCTAACCATTCCCAAACCACTTGCCGCGCATAGTCCGGGCAGCGCCTGCCTGCCCGGAGCTCCGCCATGCCCACTTGCCTGATCGTTGACGACTCCACCGTCGTGCGCAAGGTTGCTCGCCGTATTCTCGAGGACCTCGATTTCACGGTCGAAGAAGCCGAGGACGGCCAGGAAGCCTTCGAGAAGTGCAAGGCCGACATGCCGGACGCAATCCTGCTCGACTGGAATATGCCGATCATGAGCGGGCTCGAATTCCTGAAATTGCTGCGCGCCTTCATCGGCGGGGAAAAGCCGCATATCGTCTATTGCACGGTCGAGCACGACATCGGCGCCATCGCCATGGCCCGCAAGGAAGGCGCCGACGACTATATGATGAAGCCGTTCGACCGGCAGAGCCTCGAAGCAAAATTCGACCTCAGCCGGTTCGAAACGGTCTAGCCGGCGACTTCCGCTGCCCTGCCCAGCAGATACGCCTTCTCGCGCTCGTTCCGCGTCAGTTCCGCTGCGTGCCGGAAATCGAGATTGGCCTCGGTATGCCGCTCGAGTTTTCGCAGGAGGTCGCCGCGAACGCCATAGAGCAGGTGATAGTTCTCGAGCATCCCACCTTCGCGAATGGCTTCCACCAAGGGGAGGGCCGCAGCCGGCCCTTCGGCCATAGACACAGCTACGGCCCGGTTGAGTTCAACCACCGGCGAGGGCATGATTTCCACCAGTACGGCGTACAGCGAC
Source organism: Devosia sp. (assembly GCF_024707125.1). Classification (GTDB taxonomy): domain Bacteria; phylum Pseudomonadota; class Alphaproteobacteria; order Rhizobiales; family Devosiaceae; genus Devosia. The sequence continues at coordinate 922,674 of NZ_JANQAH010000011.1, read as the reverse complement.
GCGATCCGGCGCCAGTCCGTATCGGCGGATTTCCGCGCCCTTGCGTGACAGGCCGCGATGGCCGCCTGCAGCGCATAGGGGCCGGCCACACCATTGAGCGCATTGACGCGATCGAGCCCGGCAAGGCCGCGCCGGATCATCAACTGGTCCCAAAGCGCCCGGTTCTGGTCCGGCAGCAGGATAGGCTCGCCCTTGGCATTGGTGCGGGCATGGACGCGGCTATGCTGGATTTCCATCAGCGCCAGGAGGCCATGCACTTCGGATTCCTCGGGCATCAGCCGGGCGAGAATGCGCCCCATGCGCATAGCTTCTTCGCAGAGCTGCGGCCGCATCCAGTCTTCGCCTGCCGTTGCCGAATAGCCCTCGTTGAAGATGAGGTAGAGCACGCCCAGCACGGATTGGAGCCGTTCAACCCGCTCCTCGCCGCGTGGAACTTCAAAGGGCACGCCAGCATCGGCAATAGTGCGCTTGGCGCGCACGATGCGCTGGCCGATGGTCGTGTCATTGGCCAGAAAGGCGCGAGCGATCTCTTCCGTCGTCAACCCGCCAATCAGGCGCAGCGTCAGCGCAACGCGGCTTTCGGCAGGAAGGATGGGGTGGCAAGATGTGAAAATGAGGCGCAGGAGATCGTCGCCGACGTCGTCGTCCATACTGTCATGGATGGCGGTTTCGGCGTCCGGCACCTCGTCCTCCATGATGCGGCTGACTTCTTCGAGCTTTCCCTGCGCCATCTTGCGGTGGCGGAAATAGTCGATGGCCTTGCGCTTGCCCGCCTGCATCAGCCAGGCGCCAGGATTGCGCGGCACCCCGGTTTCCGGCCAATGTTTTAGCGCCGCCATCAGGGCGTCCTGCGCCAGTTCCTCGGCCAGCGAGATGTCGCGCACCAGCCGTGTAAGGCCCGCGATCAGCCGCGCCTGTTCGACGCGCCAGACCGTGGCAATTGCCCGGTCGGTTTCTTGGCGATTGCTCATTGACCCCTCCAAATCGCTGACAAGGTTGCCAGCGAAGTGGCGCGAGGAAAAGACCGGAGTGGCTGATACCGGCAGGAGTGATCATTGATCGAACATGCCTTTGGGGGTTTCGCCGTTGAGGAAGGGGCCGACAAAGCCCATCAGCAGGTCGACCTGATTGATCACCGCTGTGTGCGAGGTCGCCGGCAGGATGGCAAGGCGCGAGGCGCCGAGAGGCTGGCCCATGTCGCCCGGCTCGCCGCCGCCGAGCAGGCGGAACATGCTCACGATATGCTCGAGCGTCATCATGTCGGCATCGCCGGCAATGATCAGCACGGGCGCCTTCAATTCCTTGACCTCATCGCCCCATGCCAGCGGTTCATGCTCCAGCGCGATCATGCGCTCGACAAAGGGCCGAAAGCCCTCGGGATTGGGCGCGTACTGTTTCCAGGCGTCTTCCATCGGCGAGCCGATGAACATTTCCGGGGTCATGGTCGGGATCATCTGGAGAAAAGCCGGCTGCGAGCCCGCCATGTCATAGCTAACCGAGGCGGCTACGAGCTGGTCGACCTTTTCGGGATGGTCGATGGCAAGCCGCAGGCCTGCCGCGGCGCCCATGGAATAGCCAAAGATATCGGCCTTTTCCAAGCCGACCGCATCCATGAAGGCGGCAACGTCACTGGAGAGGTTGGGATAGGTGATGGGCCGGTCGATATCCTCCGTCCGCCCGTGGCCCTGGAACTCGATGGCATAGACTGTGTGGCTTTCCGCCAGCGCCGGAATGATGCCGCCCATGGTGGGAATGTTCATATAGGCGCCGTGCAGCACGACGATCGGATCGCCGGAGCCGGAAACTTCATAGTAGAGGTCCATGCCATTGACCTCGACGGTCTTGCCGACGGGTTCGGTCTGGGCGAGGGCAGGGCTCACAGCCAGCAGCAGGACGGCGATGGGGGCAAGGCGCAGCATTTTCGTCTCCTCGATAGTGGCCCTTCAGGGCATTTCGATAAGACGACGAACCAGTTGCATTGGTTTCTACATGGCCCAGCGATTTTTCTGCATGGCCCGCTCAGCTTCGGTTCAGCTTGGCAGCGCTAGAGGCACGCCCACACTTTCCGAGGGGAAACTTTTCATGCGCACTGCGTCCGTGCTTGTCTTCATTGCCTGCCTCGCCATTTCGCTCAAGGCAGAGGCTTCGCCCATCACCAATACCTGGATCGATTCCGTGTCCCGCTCCGGCCCGGCTTCACCCGAGCCATGGGGCGAGGTCAAGCAGGTCTATAGCGTCACCATCGGCGACCAGCCTGTCGTTCTCGAAGAAACCCCGCTTGCAGACCTCGCGGCCAGCCTCGGCGCTGCAGCGCAGAACTGGGGCGAGGCGGGGGAGGCCGTCACCTGGGCGTGCCTCTCTCGCAGTGCCGAAACGCTCTGGCTCTATTCGGATGGTGAAATGGGCGGTGGTGCGGTGACCGGCGTGGCTGTCGATGTGCGTGATCCGGCTCCCGCCTCGGCCAATTGCGGCACCTGGCCCGCCGACCTCAAGGTCGATCTCGGCATGATGGGCATAGGCCTGCCCGCCGATGTCATTGCCGCCAACTACTTGACCGGCCAGCCCGATGACTATGGCTGGTTCCGCAGCACCAATCTGACCGACGCCGCCACCCCGCCGGGCAAGATCTGGCAGAACTGACCTTCCGCGCCAATGCCGATGGCACGGTGGATGCCATGGCCGTCATGCAGGAAACCGGTGACTAAACCCAAAACAAAAAGCCCCGCAGCGGTTGCGGGGCTTTTGCATTTCTATCACCGGAAGATCAGGCGACGTTTTCGCTATAGACATCGGCCTCATCGGGCTCGCGCAGCACATAGCCGCGGCCCCAGACGGTTTCGATGTAATTCTTGCCGCCGGTGGCAACGCTGAGCTTCTTGCGCAGCTTGCAGATGAAGACGTCGATGATCTTCAGTTCCGGCTCGTCCATGCCACCATAGAGGTGGTTGAGGAACATTTCCTTGGTGAGCGTCGTACCCTTGCGGAGCGAGAGCAGCTCCAGCATCTGGTATTCCTTGCCCGTCAGGTGGACGCGGGCGCCCTGCACTTCGACGGTCTTGGTGTCGAGATTGACCATCAGGTCGCCCGTCGAGATGACCGACTGGGCATGGCCCTTGGAGCGACGAACGATGGCGTGGATGCGAGCCACGAGTTCGTCCTTGTGGAAGGGCTTGGTCATGTAGTCGTCGGCACCGAAGCCGAGACCACGCACCTTGTCTTCGATGCCGGCAAGGCCCGAGAGAATAAGGATCGGCGTCTGCACCTTGGCGACGCGCAATGTCCGCAGAACCTCATAGCCGCTCATATCGGGCAGATTGAGATCCAGCAGGATAATATCGTAGTCATAAAGTTTGCCGAGATCGACGCCTTCCTCACCGAGATCGGTGGTGTAGACGTTGAAGCTTTCGGACTTGAGCATCAGTTCGATGCTCTGCGCCGTGGCGCTATCGTCCTCGATGAGGAGTACCCGCATTATATTCCCCTTGTCATTCGTTCCTGCTGGAACCCGCGTGATGGGATGACAAGTCCAACCACCACGCTCCAACCCTACTGGATATGACTGAAGCCTAAGCCCAAATAGTTAACAAAGTTTAATTCGCTTCGGCAATACGCAAACACTGGTAAGATGATTTTAATTTAAGTGTTTGAAATTGTTAAGAAAAATAGATGAAAATTTCTTAAGGTAGTACGTTAAGAAGTGCCTACAAGCGATTCAGGCGACTCGTGCATTCCGTGATGTGGGAGTGATTTGGGCACAAAGCTCCGCCATCTACGCCAGCGGCCCGAACGCTCAGCCAATAGCGAATTTAAGTTAATGTTCGGTTATCTTGCGATTCGCGCCGGCCCCGATTCGGAGGCGGGACGTAAACCATATTTGTGTCAGCAAAAGGCCCGAACCAAGCATGAAGGCGCTCATATCGGCCATCGACGCCATCGACGATGTCGAGGTGTTCGGGCGCGTCAAATCGGTTCAGGGGCTGCTGATCGAGGTCGTGGGCCCGGTGCGCGAACTGCGCGTGGGCGGCCGCGTCATGATCGAGGGCAGCGATGGCGGACACCTAGCCGCCGAGATCATCGGTTTTCGCGATGGCCACGCCCTCTGCCTGCCCTTTGGCGAGTTGAGTGGCGTGCGCATGGGCTGCAAGGCGGTGTTCAAGCGCCACGACGGCTCGGTCAATCCCTCCATGGCCTGGCTCGGCCGTGTCATCAATGCCAATGGCGAACCCATTGACGGCATGGGGCCTCTGGCGCGCGGCGCAAAATCCTATCCGCTGCGCCAGTCGCCGCTTGCAGCGCACGATCGCGTACGCGTCGGCGATCCCCTTGATCTCGGCGTGCGCACCCTCAACACGTTCACCACGCTGTGCGAAGGCCAGCGCATGGGTATCTTTGCCGGCTCGGGCGTCGGCAAGTCCGTGCTCATGTCGATGCTGGCGCGCAATACCAATGTCGACGTCTCGGTCATCGGCCTCATCGGCGAGCGCGGCCGCGAAGTGCACGAGTTCATCCAGGAATATCTCGGCGAAGAGGGCCTCAAGCGCGCTATCGTCGTGGTCGCGACCTCGGACGAAGCCGCGCTCATGCGCCGGCAGGCCGCCTATATCTCCCTGGCGCTTTCCGAATATCTGCGTGACGAAGGGCTGCGGGTCCTGTGCATGATGGACTCGCTCACCCGCTTTGCCATGGCGCAGCGCGAGATCGGTCTTTCCATCGGCGAACCACCCACGGCAAAGGGTTATCCACCGACCGTGTTCACCGAATTGCCACGTTTGCTTGAGCGTGCGGGCCCTGGAACGCCTTCTACCGGTTCTATTACCGGACTATTTACCGTTTTGGTGGAAGGTGATGATCACAATGAGCCCATTGCTGATGCCGTTCGCGGTATTCTCGATGGGCACATCGTGATGGAGCGCGGCATTGCCGAGCGGGGGCGTTATCCCGCCGTCAACGTGCTCCGGTCCATTTCGCGCACGATGCCAGGGTGCGTACCGACCGAAGTTCGGCCGGTTCTGGCAAGGGCGCGAGAGCTCATGTCCATATTTTCGGACATGGAGGAACTGATCCGGCTGGGGGCTTACCGCAAAGGGTCAGATCCGAATGTGGACCGCGCTATCGCCGTGAATCCCAAGCTGGAAGGGTTTTTGAACCAGCAGCGGGAGGAAACGTCGACGATCGCCGAGGGCTATGAACGCCTTGCGGAGATCATCGCCGAGGCGGATGCGCAGGTCTGACGGGAGTGTGCTTGGGGCCTCTTTCGGAGACTGACTTGATGTGTAAGGAGTACAGGTCTTGAAATCGCGCAGTGAGAGCCTCATTCGGCTCAAGAAGTTCAATGTCGACGAAAAGCGCCGGCAGGTCATGCAGATCGAAATGATGGTCGCGGACTTCGAGCGCATGGCTTCCGAACTCGATCAGCAGATCGAGATCGAGCAGACCAAGACCGGGATTTCCGACGTCGCCCATTTTGCCTATTCCACCTTTGCCAAGGCCGCTCTGCAGCGCCGCGACAATCTGCTGGCCTCCGCCACCGATATGCGCGGCAAGCTCGAGACGGCGCAGGACCAGCTCGCCGAAGCCCTTGAAGACCTGAAAAAGGTCGAGCTGCTCGATCAGCGCGAACATCAGCGCGAGCGCGACGAGCAGAACAAGATCGAGCAGGCCGAATTCGACGAAGTGGCCCGCCAGCGTTTTCGTAACCGCTGAACCGAGAATTCAGAATGCAAAAAGGCCCGCCGAAGCGGGCCTTTTCCTTTCCTTGAGCCTCCAGTGAGCAAAGGCCCAGAGGAAAGATTACTGCGTGGTAACCGGAGCGGGATCGGCAGCCGGCGCCATCGCGTCGGGAGCAGCCGGGGCCATGGCATCGGCAGGGGCTGCGCCATCGGCCGGCACGTCTTCCTCCCAGACAAAGTCAGGGGCAGTGGTCAGTGCCTCGGCAGTGGTCGGGAGCACCCAGCGCTCGGTGTTGTCAGCCGCGAGGGTAAATTCGAGCGAGCCGAAATCGACGGCGACATTCTTTTCCCCGATGCCCAGGAAACCACCGACGCCGATCACCACCGCTTCGATCTGGCCGCCTTCAGAGAAGACGATATCATTGATCGAACCGATTTCTTCGGCGTCGTCACCGGCGCTCGAATAGACCGGCTGACCGATGAGGCGCGTGCCGAGATTGTCGGTATCAGCGGCCACATAGCCGGCCGACATGTCCCAGGGTTCGTTGACATCGGTTTCCTCGGCAGCGCCCGTGTCAACGGGGGCGGCCGTGACTTCGGCCGGCGTATTGGCATCGGCCGGAGCAGTTGCGGGCGCTTCAGTTGTAGTAGCGGGTGCATCTGTGGGGGCCGGAGCGGGCGCCGTCTGAGCAATAGCAGCAGTACCCATGAGCACGGCAACGGCCGTAGTAGTCAAAAGCGTGCGGATCATTGTAGGCTCCAATGGTTCATTTGTTTGAACAGGGCCATGCGGCGCAAAACTTGCCGGTAGAGTGCCGCGTGGCCCGTTGATTGGTGAACGCCTCGATCCCGATGCCGTTCCCCATCAATTTCCCAACTAATTGCGGAACCATTGAACGATTTGCTGCGAAATCATTGAACGATTTGCTGCGCAAACGTTGAAAAGGCCGGCTCCCGCGCGAGGCGGTGCCGGCCCTTTTCCGCCTCCCTGGCGGTTGGTCGCGTCCTGCGAAAAGACAAGAATTCGCGTTCTTGCCTTAAGTAGCACCACACCTGGTTGCCGCCCGGCAGGACGCGCTCTATGAGCGACAAGCCCACAATAACGCAGGTTTGAGGGCAGGAGTCCCTCGGCCGGGTTAATGCGTTAAATTTGAATTAATCGATTAAGGTTGCGCTAGCCTTGTCATAGTCGCGCATGGCCCGATGCGGCATGCCGCCATCCATGAATTCCGGGCCGAAAGCGACAAAGCCGAGCTTCTCGTAAAGCCCCAGCTTGTCCGATTGTGCGGTGAGGTAAAAGCGCTCGCTGCCCTTGGCCCGCGCATCGGCCATGGCCTTTTCGATGAGCTTTCGCGCCACGCCCTTGCCGCGCCAGGCCTGGTGCACGGCCACCCGGCCGATCTTCATGTGCTCGGGCTGTTCGATGAGCCGCAGGGTCGCAACGACATTGCCCTCGGCCACGGCGACATAGTGGATCGCGGTGAGGTCGTAGCTATCGAGCTCTTCCTCCTCGGGCACTTTCTGCTCCCAGACGAACACCTCCTTGCGCAGGGCGAAGGCGGCATTGGAAAGGGTCGAAAAAACGGGGACGCGAAGAATGATGATGTCGGACATAAACGAGGGTTTACCAGCAAGCGCCTGATGCTGGAAGTCCGTCAGCCTTCGACCTCAAGCGCCGCCAGATGCCCCAATGCTGGCGCTTGGTGCACGAGATCATTCACAAAACCCAGCTTTTCGATCACCGCCGGCGTCAGCACGAAGGGATAGGCGTCGGCCTGTCCCATGGCGCGATTGAGATTGTTGAGTAGCGAAGCGAGCGGAATCCAGTTGTCGATGATCCCTGCCATGTCCGGCGCCATATAGGGATCGAAGTGCACTGGCGGCATGGTCAGGCTCCCGTCGCCAGTCCGGGGCCTTGCCCTGATGCCGAAGGCGGCTGCCATCTCCACCGTGTCGATGATGTGGAGGTAGTGCGCAAACGTTTCGGCAAAATCCTCCCAGGGGTGGGCGGTGGCATAGGCCGATATATGGGTTTGCGGCCAGCCCGCGGGCGTGCCACTAGCGTAATAGGCCTCTAGCGCCGCGCCATAATCGGCCCGTTCGTCGCCGAAAAGCGCGCGAAACTGCTGTTCCGGCGGCTGCCCAGCCACCAGCAGATCCCAATAGTGGTGCCCGACCTCGTGCCGGAAATGACCGAGCAGGGTGCGATAGGGTTCGCCCATGCCGGCGCGGCGGCGCTCCCGCTCGGCGTCATCGGCCTCCGCCAGCGCGATGGTGATGACGCCACTTTCATGCCCTGTCATCACATGCGGTGCGCTGCCGGCATCGGCGAGAAAGCGGAAGGCGAGGCCGTGCTCGGGGTCCTCGTCCCGTGTTTTCAGCGGCAAGCCCAGGCGCAATAGCGAATAGACCAGGCGCTTCTTGGCCCGTTCGACCACCTGCCAGCGCAGCAGATTGTCGGGATTGTCGAGCGCAGGAATGGTCTCGTTGTGAATGCAGGCCGCGCAGAGCACTGGTCCGCCTTGCTCGGCCGGTATCAGCCAGTTGCAGGCTCCATGCCGGGCATTGTCGCAATAGATATAGGCCTTTCCCGGAAAGGCCGGCGCCAGCCAGCCCCCCGCCGCCTCATCGAGCGAAATCAGCGCATTGTCCTCGGGCAGATAGCCCAGCGCGTGGCCGCAATGCTCGCAGCGGCTGTTCTCGAAATAGACGGTATTGCCGCAATGATCGCAGACGAAGAGGCGCATGCCGGTCCCCTGTTGGTGACGGGGATAATGTCACGCAGGACTTGCCGTTCCGCACGAAAAGAGAAACTGTCCGTCAAAACCGCCCGGAGGACCGCCATGAGCGTCGAATTTCTCATCACGACCCTGATCGTCGTCGTCTCCCCGGGCGCCGGGGCGCTCTACACCATCGCCGCCGGCCTCGGCCGCGGCGGCAAGGCCAGCATATGGGCGGCCTTCTTCTGCACCATCGGCATCGTGCCGCACATGATCGCCGCCATCACCGGTCTTGCCGCCATTCTCCATGCCAGCGCGCTTGCCTTCGAAATCATCAAATATCTCGGCGTCGCCTATCTCCTCTACATGGCCTGGGCGACACTGCGCGAAACCGGCTCGCTCTCGGTTTCGGCCAATGCCGAACCCAAGAGTCTCAAAGACATGGCCGTCGAGGTCGTTCTCATCAACCTCCTCAATCCAAAGCTCTCGATCTTCTTCTTCGCCTTCCTGCCGCAATTCGTGCCGGCGGACGCGCCGGGTGCGGTACCGCAGATGCTGCAGCTGAGCCTTGTTTTCATGCTCATGACCTTCGTGGTCTTCGCGCTTTACGGGCTCTTTGCCGCCGCCATTCGCGGCCATGTCATCTCAAAGCCGACGATCATGACCTGGATGCGCCGCTCCTTTGCGGCCGCTTTCGTGGCCCTAGGCGCCAAGTTGGCCCTGACCAGTCGGTAAAATCTCTCGTCACGGCCGCGTCGTCGGCAACTGCTAGGTCAGGCTCGCGTTCTGCATTCATGCGTAACGAGGAGAGCACCATGCCGCATGTCGAGGAATACAAGGTTCGGGATCGCGCCTACCAGCTTTGGGACGAGGCCGGCCAGCCTGAGGATCGCGAACAGGAATTCTGGTACCAGGCCGAGCGAGAGCTGGCCGAAGAGGAAGAGGTCGATACCTCCCGCGAAGCCTCGGTGATCAACCTGCCGCCGCTGACCGCTGGCAATCTCGCGAACTAACCAAATAGAAAGGGCGAACCGCTGGTTCGCCCTTTCGCTGTTCTGATCCTGCGGCAGGAGCCTAGATGGCACCCACCGTCTTGAGGCGGACGCGTGGGTGAACCTCGTTCTGGCTCATCACCACCGTCTGCGGGCGGAAACGCTCGATGATGGCGCGAACATGCGGGCGGATCGAGGGCGAGGTGATCATCACCGGCAGTTCGCCCTGCTGAGCGGCCTTTTCGAAGGCTTGGCCCACCGAGACGATGAACTGCTGCAAACGGCTCGGCGCCATTGCCAGGTGCCGGTGTTCGCCTTCGCCCACCATGGCTTCGGCGAAGTCGCGTTCCCATTGCGGGGAGAGCGTAAGCAGCGGCAGGTTGCCGTCCTGGCCGAGATTGGCGGCGCAGATCTGGCGGGCAAGACGGCTGCGCACATGCTCGGTGATCGCCTGGATCGAGCGGCCGGGCGCTGCCACTTCGGCGATGCCTTCGAGGATCGTCGAGAGGTCGCGAATCGAGATGCGCTCGGTGAGCAGAGCCTGCAGCACGCGCTGGACGCCCGAGACCGAAATCTGGCTCGGGATGATGTCTTCCACCAGCTTCTGCTGATCCTTGGGCAGGCCCGAAAGCAGGGTCTGCACATTGGCGTAGCTCAGAAGCTCGGCGACGTTGGCCTTGAGCACTTCGGTCAGGTGGGTCGAGATCACGGTCGACGGATCGATGATCGAAAGGCCGCGCAGTTCGGCTTCGTCGCGCAGCGCCGGGTCGATCCAGGTTGCCGGCAGGCCAAAGGTCGGCTCGGTTGTCTGGTGGCCCGGCAGGTCGATCGGATTGCCGTAGGGGTCCATGACCATCAGCAGGTTAGCGTGGATCTGGCCGTGGGCGGCCTCCACTTCCTTGATGCGAACCTTGTAGTCATTGGGTTCGAGCTGCATGTTGTCGAGAATGCGGACCGGCGGCATGACAAAGCCCAGTTCCAGCGCCAGCTGGCGGCGCAGGGCCTTGATCTGCTCGGTGAGGCGATCGGTGCCCGTTTCGTCTTCCTTGACGAGGCCGAGCAGGCCATAGCCGAGTTCGAGCTTGAGATCGTCGATCTTGAGGCTGTCGCTGATCGGCGGTTCGCCGGCAGGCGCGGCACCGGGCTGGCCGGGTGCACCCGGAGCCTTGGCTGCGGCTTCCGCCACGGTCTTGGCACGCTCGACCACTTCACGGGCGGCCTTGCCGCGCGAGGCGCGGAAGGCGGCGTAGCCGACGCCACCGGACAGCGCAAGGAAGGGAAGCAGCGGCATGCCGGGCAGCAGGGCAAGAGCGGCCATCACGGCCGATGCCATGCCCAGGGCCTTGGGGTAACCACCAAACTGGGCGGTCAGGGCCTTGTCGGCGGCGCCGGCAACGCCCGACTTGGAAACGAGGATACCGGCTGCGGTCGACACGATCAGCGCCGGGATCTGGCTGACAAGGCCGTCGCCGATGGTCAGGAGCGTATAGACGTTGCCTGCTTCCTGGATCGTCAGGCCTTCCTGCATCACGCCGATGGCGATGCCGGCCGAGACGTTGATGAAGGTGATGATCAGGCCGGCAATGGCGTCGCCGCGCACGAATTTGGAGGCACCGTCCATGTTACCGAAGAAGGCGCTTTCGCCTTCCAGTTCCGCACGGCGCTTCTTGGCGGTGTCTTCGTCGATCAGGCCCGCCGAAAGGTCGGCGTCGATGGCCATCTGCTTGCCGGGCATTGCGTCCAAGCTGAAGCGTGCCGCGACTTCGGCGATACGGCCGGAACCCTTGGTGATGACGATGAAGTTCACGATCACGAGGATGATGAAGATCACGATACCGATGATGAAGTTGCCGCGCGTCACGAAATTGCCAAAGGCCTCGATGACGTGGCCGGCAGCGTGCGTGCCGTTATGGCCTTCCGAGAGGATGAGACGGGTGGTCGCCAAGTTGAGGCCAAGCCGCAGCATTGTGGCGATCAGCAACACGGTGGGGAAGGACGAGAATTCCAGCGGCTTCTGAATGAACAGCGCCGTCATCAGGATCATCACCGAAAAGACGATCGAGATGGCGAGGAGGCCGTCGACCAGCAGTGCCGGCAGTGGCACGATCAGGATGACGATCAGCCCCATCACACCGGTGGCGAGTGCGATGTCGCCCGAGCGCAGCAGGTCCATCACCGATTTGGGCGTGGGCAGCTTGAACGCGAAGCGGGAAGGCGAAGAAGAAATATCGGTCATCGTGCCGGTCCTATGGCCTCAGGCCAAAGTCGAAAACCCCTCTCCCAGGATGGGAGAAGGGGAAGAGAGGTCGCGGGGATCGAGGTGGGCGCTCAAGCCACGTTCCGCCGTTCGCCGGGCTCGGGAATGGCGAGCCCTTCGTCGGAATATTGATTGAGCTTGTTGCGCAGCGTGCGGATCGAAATGCCCAGGATATTGGCCGCATGGGTGCGGTTGCCCCAGGTGTGGTCGAGCGTATCGAGGATCAGCTCGCGCTCGACATCGGCCACGGTCCGGCCGACAAGGGCACGGGACATGGCTTCGGCGGTTTCGGCCAGCAGATGAGCCGGCGAATTTGCGCGGGCGGCTTCGTTGAGGCCCATGCCATCGGGCAGCACGATGGCTTCCGAACCGATCATGGTGCCGGTGGCGAGAAGCACCGCGCGATGCAGCGTGTTTTCAAGCTCGCGGACGTTGCCCGGCCAGGGCGCGTGGAGCAGCGCCGTGCGGGCATCCTCGGAAAGCTCGCGCTTGGGCAGGCCATTGGCCTTGGCATATTTGGCAACGAAGTGATCGGCCAAAGCCACGATGTCGCCGGGGCGCTCGCGCAGGGCCGGGAGCTTGAGGTTGACGACATTGAGGCGGAACAGCAGGTCTTCGCGGAACGAGCCTTCGCGCACCGCTTCCGTCAGGTTGCGGTTCGAGGTGGCGAGAATGCGGATATCGACCGGCACGGGCTTGGTGCCGCCAACACGGTCGATGACGCGCTCCTGGATGGCGCGCAGCAGCTTTGCCTGCAGGCGCACATCCATTTCCGAAATTTCGTCGAGCAGCAGGGTGCCGCCGGTGGCTTCCTCGAATTTTCCCACCCGGCGGGCGATGGCGCCGGTGAAGGCACCCTTTTCGTGGCCGAAGAGTTCCGATTCCAGCAGCGCTTCGGGAATGGCGGCGCAGTTGACCGAGATGAAGGGCTTGTTGGCGCGCTTGGAGCGCGAGTGGACGAAACGGGCGACGACTTCCTTGCCGGTGCCGCTTTCGCCGGTGATCAGGATGGAGGCTTCGGAGGCCGCAACCTGCTCGGCCATCTTGACGACGCGCTGCATGGCCGGATCGCGGAACAGAAAGTCTTCGCTGTCGCGCGAGACCGCCTGGATGACGGCGGCGATCAGCGTCGCGTCGGGGGGCAGCGGGATATATTCCTTGGCGCCGGCGCGGATGGCGTTGACGGCGGCGGCAGCATTGGTCTCGACGCCGCAGGCGACGACGGGAATGGCGATGCGTTCGGCTTCGAGCGCGGCGATGAGGCCGGCAATGTCCATCATCACGTCGACCAGCAGCAGGTCGGCGCCGCGGCCCGTACGAAGTGCGGCCATGGCGATATCGATACCGGGGGCATGAGCGACCTTGGCGCCGCCATCCATGGCCATTTTGGTGGCCTGGCTCAGTTGACCTTCGAGGGCTCCGACGATGAGGAGACGCATAGCAGTCACTCCCGTTCTTATTATTGGGGCTTGATGATCTCGGTCATGGTGACGCCGAGGCGGTTTTCCACCAGCACGATTTCGCCACGCGCTACGAGGCGGTCATTGACGTAGATTTCGACGGCTTCACCGACCTGGCGGTCGAGTTCGACCACGGTGCCGGTATTGAGCTTCAAGAGGCTCGCGACCGGCATCTTGGTGCGGCCGAGCACGACCGATACCCGCACGGGCACGTCGAACACGGCCTCGAGGTCGTCAGCGGTACGCTCGACATAGGCCTCGGCGCGGTTATCGGACCCGGGGCTGGGCATGTCGCCCGCGCCAAAGTCTTCCATTTCAGCGGCGTCGGTCTGAGGATCGGTCGGGTTCATTCACCGCTCTCCTTGGCTAAGTGTGATCCGGCCTTGTTCGCCTTGGCGGCGAGGTAGGCGGCAATTGTCTCATCGATCTCGGCGTCGAGCCCGTCGGCGTCTCTGATAAGGCCGCCATCGACCCATTCGAGCCGACCGTCGCCAAGGCGGATGTCGGGTTCGCCCATGACCACCAGGCGGCCGGCATAGCCGGAGGTGGCGATCTGGGCAGTCGCGATGTCGCGGATCTGGTCAGCCAGGTCTTCGTGGCAGCGGATCACCAGATGCGGCACGCCGGAAAGGCTGGGCATGCATTCGGCGATCAACGCTTCGAGTTCCGCAGTCGGCTCGCGGCCGACGAGATGGAAAGCGAGTTTCCGGCCGACGCTGACGGCAAGACCCACAGCTTCCTTGTGGCTTTCGGCGCGTGCCTCATCGAGCGCTGCGGTCATGCTTGCGGCATGGGCTGCCAGGGTTCCTGCCGCGGCAGCGATGGTCTGGCTCGACATCGAGGTGGCGTTGCTTTCGCCTGCCACAAGACCCTCGGCATAGCCTTCTTCGCGCGCTTCGCGCACCAGACGCTCGACGACCTCCTCGGCGATGCCGACAGGCTCGGGCGGCAGTTCGGGCATGATGCTCTGGGGCAGGACCGGGTGGTCGGCCAGATCGAGATCGAAGGTGAAACGGGCAAGGGCGGCCATGGCGTCAACCGATCATCTGGTCGTCGCCCTTGGACTTGACGATGAGGATTTCCCCCTTCGCCGCCAAGTCCTTGGCAACCGACACCATGCGGGCCTGCGCTTCGTCCACGTCCTTGAGACGGACGGGGCCCATGGCCATCATGTCGTCCTGCATCAGCTTGGCTGCGCGGCTCGACATGTTCTTGAGGAAGAAGTCCTTGATCTCGTCGTTGGCGCCCTTGAGGCAGAGCGCCAGTTCGCGCTTGTCCACGCGGCTGAGCAGGGTCTGGATTGCCGACATGTCGAGCTTGGCCAGATCCTCGAAGGTGAACATGAGCGACTTGATGCGCTCGGCATCTTCGCGGCTCTTTTCTTCAAGGCTCGTGATGAAGCGCGCTTCGGTCTGGCGATCGAAGGTGTTGAAGATTTCGGCCATCAGTTCATGGCTGTCGCGGCGCTTGGAAGTGTTGAGCGTCGAGATGAATTCGGTGCGCAGGGTCTGCTCGACCTTTTCGAGAATATCCTTCTGCACCACGTCGAGGCCCAGCATGCGCTGCACCACTTCCATGGCCAGCTCCTCGGGCAGCGAGGCGAGCACGTCGGAGGCATGTTCCGGCGCGATCTTGGAGAGGATCACGGCGACGGTCTGCGGATATTCGTTCTTGAGGTAAGCCGCGAGAACGTCGGCCTGCACGTTGGAGAGCTTCTCCCACATGTTGCGGCCGGCCGGGCCGCGGATTTCTTCCATGATCGCATCGACGCGGTCCTGGGGCAGGAAGCTCAAGAGCAGACGTTCGGTCGAGTCCGAATTGCCCGCCACATTACCGTTCGAGGCAATGTTGGTGACAAATTCTGCCATCAGTTCGTCGAGCATGGCCGGGGTGATCGGGCCGAGCTTGACCATGGCGCGTGACAGCGTCTTGATCTCATGCTCGTCGAGCTCTTCAAAGATCGGCTTGCCGTGATCGGGGCCGAGCGCCAGCATCAGGGCAGCGGCCTTCTCGTCGCCCTTGAGGGCGCGGTAGTTCGAAGCACCACCGATTTTGAGCTGGGGGCCGCCGGAGCGGACTTCCGGGGTCTCGATGGCTTGAGCAACTAGGGCCATGTCAGATCACGCTGCGTTGGAGAGCCAGCCGCGCACGATCAGCGCTGCCTGCTTGGGGTTTTCTTCGACGAGCGAACCGACCGACTTGAGCTGCTGAAGCTGCTGCTCGCCGAGGGCCTTGGCGTCTTCGATCCAGTCGTGGTTGGCAAGCGCCGCCCGGGCCGCGTCGCTCATCGGTTCGCCAGTGATCGAGGTGATGACATTGCCTTCGGCGTCGAGCGTCGTGCCCTGGCCCAGTTCCACGGCGGCCGGCAGGGCTAGCGGCTCGGGTTCGGGGCTGATGACCTTCTTGAGCAGCGGGCGCAGCACGAAGAACAGGAGAGCCAGCGCGATCAGCAGGGTCACGGCCATTTCCGCGCCATTCATCAGGTCGTCGCGGGTAAAGTCGAGAAGGCCACCCTGCTGGTCGGTACCGGGCGGAGCCAGTTCCGGACGTTCGGCGAACTGCATATTGACGACTTCAACATTGTCGCCGCGTTCGGCCGAGTAACCGACGGCCGAGCGGACCAGGGTCAGGATCTGGGCGATCTCGTCGGCCGAGCGCGGGGCATAGGTCATGTTGCCGGCGCCGTCATCGGTATAGGTGCCGTCGACGACCACGGCCACGGACAGGCGCTTGAGGGCACCCGCTTCGGTGACGGCCGTCTGGGTCTTCTTGGAAATCTCGTAGTTGACGACTTCCTCGGTCGAATTGCCCTGTTCGGTGTTGCCGTTGGTCGCGCCGTCGCCGCTGGCTCCAGGCAGTTCGTTGGCCACGGTCACCTGACCGGCAGCCGCGCCGGACTGGTTCTGGGCTTCACGGGTCTGGGTCGAGCGGACAACCTGGCCTTCAGGGTCGAAGGTTTCTTCGGTCACGGTCGAGCGGTTGAAATCCATCTCGGCCGAGATTTCGACGCGGGCCCGGCCGGCGCCGACCACATTGGCCAGCATGTCTTCGACGCGGGTACGGATGCGATTTTCGAAGGCCAGCGAGCGCTCTTCGGCCTGGCCCGACATGGCGCCGAGGCCGTCATCCTCGGTACCCGAAGCCAGCAGGTTGCCTGCATCATCGACGATCGACACGCGCTGGGGGCTCAGGCCTTCGATGGCGGAGGCCACGAGGTGCTGGATGGCGCGGATTTCGCCGTTGGAGAGGGCGCCGCGCACGGACAGCACGATCGAGGCCGACGGGTCCTTGCGTTCGCGGCGGAAGAGTTCGCGTTCGGGCAGGACAAGGTGAACGCGGGCGCCCTTGATGCGCGAGAGCGAAGAAATGGTGCGGGCCAGTTCGCCTTCGAGGGCGCGGACGTTGTTGATGTTCTGGACAAAGCTCGTCGCGCCGAGCGTCGACTGCTGGTCGAAAATTTCGTAGCCGACCTGCCCCTTGCTCGGCAGGCCTTCACCCGCAAGGTTCATGCGGAGCGTCGTGATCTGGTCGCGTGGCACGAGAATGGTGTCGCCGTCGCCGCGCAGTTCGAAGGGCACGTTGGCCGTTTCGAGTTCGGTGATGATCGCCGAGGAGTCTTCGAGGCTCAGGCCACTATAGAGCGGGGACATGTTCGGCGTCTGGGCCCGCATCATCAGGAAGACGAAGAAGCCCATGATCAGAACCGCCACGGTCGCCATGGCGGCGATGCGCGGCATGCCGATGCGGTTGATGAGAGTAGTTAGACTTTCCACGCTGCCACTCGAGTTTGGTCAAGTGCAATCGTCGGAGCCCCCGTCGACCGCTGGGCAAAAATTACCCATCAGATGGTAAACAATCTCTTAACCACTCGATGCAAATCGAAAAATCAGGCAAAAAGTGCCTAGTTCGAATATGAGGTAGAAGATGGTTCGGGTACTCGGTCGCGTGACCTCGATCAATGTGCGTAAGGTCCTGTGGACGCTCGACGAATTGGGGATTTCCTATGAGCGGGAGGACTGGGGCCTGCCGCTGCGCGACCCCAAAGTGCCGGAATATCTGGCGCTCAACCCCAATGGCAGCGTGCCGGTCTTTGTCGAAGACGATGGGTTCGTCCTCTGGGAGAGCAATGCGGTCGCGGCATACCTCGCGCATACGCGCGGCGCGCTGCTGCCGAGCGAGAACCACGCGCTCGCCCGGGCGCTGCAGTGGCTGAGCTGGCAGGCAACCGAACTCAATCCGCCCTGGATGTATGCGCTTCATGCACTGGTGCGCAAAACGCCCGGTTACGACGACCCGGCAAAAATTGCCGAATCAATCGCGCGCTGGACGGGAAAGATGGACATTCTCGAAGCCGAACTGGCGCGGGGCAGGCCCTTCATCGCCGGCGAGGATTTTTCCATTGCCGACATCGTTCTCGGGCTGTCCATCCACCGCTGGTTTGTCGTTCCCTTCGACCACAAGCCCATGCCGCATGCGCAGGCCTATTACGAGCGCCTGAAGCAGCGCCCCGCCGGCGCACGCTGGATGCCGGACGATATGGTCTAGTCTTCGCAAAGCCGACCCCAAAACGCGCAAAACCCCCAGGGCCTTGGGCCGTGGGGGCTACGCTATAGTCTTGAACCGAAGATTTCAGCCCTCTCGGTAGTGCTGAATCCAGGTGGTCCGCAAACCGGCAAGGCCATGCTTGTCGATGGCAG
Source organism: Devosia sp. (assembly GCF_024707125.1). Taxonomy (GTDB): domain Bacteria; phylum Pseudomonadota; class Alphaproteobacteria; order Rhizobiales; family Devosiaceae; genus Devosia. Next base: position 904,879 of record NZ_JANQAH010000011.1, on the reverse strand, counting down.
CCTGCCAGTTAAGAAATTCATCGACGCTAAGCGTATAGCGCTCGCAAGCCTCTTCGAGGCTCAGGAGACCACCACGCACGGCGGCAACGACTTCCGCCTTGCGGCGAATTACCCAACGACGGGTATTGGCGGGAGGCAGATCCGCAATGGTGAGCGGGCTACCGTCCGGACCGATAACGTACTTTACGCGAGGACGCATCTGTACGGTCATTTTACTCTCTACTCAACCTGACCATATGACCAAGAGAGTAGGACGGTGACCTTAAGATACCGCTAAAAGGAAACTTACAACCGGTTAAGAATACGACGGAAAATCAATCAATTGATCCGTCATGGGGACTTCATGTGGTGACGGGCGGAGGCAGTTGCCGCGCCGTCACCCGCCGCGCATTTCCCTACTATGCGTCGGTATCGCCGTCGCCGGTCGATGGCGCTTCGGGAATGCGGACTTCCGAAACATCGCTCAGCGGTACCTTTGCGGCGCCGACGGTGACCATGGGCTGGCCGCTCGAGAAGTCGACGGCGCTGACAATGCCGATGGCGGAAGTCGTGACCTTGACCGCCTTGCCCGACAGGTTCGTGCCTTCGATAGTCATTGTATAGAGGCCATCAGGCTGCGGCTGGCCGTCGGTAGAGATGCCATCCCAGGTGAAGACGCCGTCGCCCATGTTGAGCGAGCCGTTTTGCGTATAGACCACGTCGCCCGAAGCGTTCTTGATCGTGATATTGGCATTGGCGACGTTCGCCTCGGCCTTATAACCCCACATGGCATGGGTGCCGCTCAGCTGCGTGGTCTTGCCGGTGATCGTCACCTGCTTGCCGATATAGCCCACCGCGTCCATGCGGCCGGCCGTCTGGGTCGAAGCGAGCAGGCTTTCAAGGAAAGTATTGGTCTTGAGCTGCTGCTCGACGCCGGTGAACTGCACGAGTTGCTGGGTGAACTGATTGGTATCCAGCGGGTCGAGCGGGTTCTGGTTCTTGAGCTGCGTGGTCAGGATCGACAGGAAAGTGTCGAAATTCTGCGCGATCGTCTGGCGGGAGCCGGCGAGCGAGCTGTTATTTGCTGAGGACGAACCGGAAACGCCGTCGACCATGGTGAAACGTCCTTATGCCAGGATATTGAGGCCGCTCGCCTGGAGCGCGCCGCGATAAAGGGTGATGGCGGGGGCGGAGACTTCTGTCTCCTCTTGGCTATCCTGGCCCTGGCCCGACCCGCTTCGCTCATCGCCCGAACGCTGGTTCTGATCACCGGCAAACGGGTTTTGCTTGAGCGAGAATTCGAGATTGGTTTTGCTCTGATCGAGACCGGCCTGCTGCAGCGCTTTTTCCAGCGCGCGCTGGTCGCGCTGCATCAGGTCGAGCGTTTCGGCCTTTTCGACTGTCAGCCGCGCATGCACCTGGCCATTGCTGTCGATGTCGAGCTTGACGTCGATACGCCCCAGTTCTGCCGGATCGAGCCGGATCTGGAAGCGGGTATTGCCATCCGTCACCTGGCGCGACAGCTCGAAGGCGATCTGCGGCAGGTTCAATTGCTGCTGGCTCGTCTGGTAGCCGGTCTGCACCACGCGCGGCGTCGTTGCAGCATCGAGCTGCTGGGGGGCATCGGCCTGCGCCGCGGCGGGCGCGGTCGGGGTCAGATTGAGATTATTGTCCTGGCCGCCATTGGGGCGGGCCGCCTGGGCCTGGTTGTTCGGGCCCTTGTTCTGGTTGGTTTCCGCCGGCTCGGCCGATTTGGTCTCGGCCTTGCGCTCGAGGCTTTCCGGCTCGACCTTGAGCTCGGGTTCGCTCACTTCCAGCTTCGGCTCGGTGGCTGCGGTCTTTGCCGCCAGTACCGGCTCGGGCATCTTGAGCTGGGCCGAAGCCAGCTCCGGTTCCGCCGGAATGGCCTTGGCGAAGTCGCCGAGCCCGTCCATCAGCTTGGCAAGGCTTGCCTCGGCATTGGCGTCAAGCGTCAGCCCGGCCGCGCGGAGGCGCTCGCCCAGCCAGCCATTGAGCTTGGCCGTCAGTTCGGCCTCCCCGCCGCCCTCGGCAGCAACATTCTTGGCGAGCGCGGCCAACTGCTGCATGAGCGTTGCGACGTCCATGCCCAACAATTGCGAAAGTTCGCCGATCGCGTCCTTGATATCTTCAAGTGCAGCCGGGTCGACAAGATCGCCTTCGCCCGCTTCGCCATCCGTCGCGCCTTCGGTCGTCAGGCCGAGCGCGGCAAGCGCCGCCAGCAGCGAGTCGGCCAGCGATGTGGTGCTGGTTTCGTCGCCGGCTTCCTTGTCGGTGTTTTCGTCGGCCGGCGCAGCCGCTGCAGCGGCTTCCGTGGTCTCGGGCTTATCGGCGGGCGCAGCCTCGGCCGGTGCCGGCTGGGCATCACTGCTTGGCGCTGCCGGCGCATCATTGCGCTTGGGCGGGGTCGCCGGAGCGTCGAGAAGGCGCGCGAACTGGTCGTCATTGTTGGATTTGACGGGCGGCTGCATCGGCTTTGCGGCGGAGCCGATAGCCGAGACCAAAAGATTTGCCAGTTGTGAAGCCACGATTGCGCCTCTTCGAACACGAAAGAACTCCTGACGGACAAAGCAAGAGCCTTGCCAACTCGCCTCCACTCTTTGAAATGCCTTTGTTTTCAGTCTTCTAAGGAGCCACTCGCCCTGCCTGCCTCCACGCCGTCCGTCTGATCGCCAATGCTCTTTGGGTCAGTTTCGCCCTCAACCCGGCAATTCCTGCCGGGCGGGGCAATTGCCAGAATTGCGCAATGGCGGTATGACGCGGCCTCACACTTATCCGTTGGCCCTTGAACCCATCCGGATTGGAAAGACATGTTGAATTCGCTTGATATCGCCAAGCGTCCCGAGGACACGCGCGTTGTTGTCGCCATGTCCGGGGGCGTCGACTCCTCCGTCGTTGCCGGTGTACTCGCCCGAGAGGGCTATGAAGTCATTGGCGTCACCCTGCAGCTTTACGATCACGGTGAAGCCACGCATCGGAAGGGCGCATGCTGCGCCGGCCAGGACATTCACGACGCCCGCCGCGTCGCTGCCAAGCTCGGTATTCCCCATTATGTGCTCGACTATGAAGAGCGCTTCAAAGCCTCGGTGATCGAGCCTTTCGCCAATGCCTATCAGCAGGGCGAAACCCCGGTGCCCTGCATTGCCTGCAACCAGTCGGTAAAATTCGTCGACCTGATGACCGTCGCCCGCGACCTCGGCGCCGACGTCCTTGCCACTGGCCATTATGTGCAGACGCGCCTCCTCGAAGACGGTCGCCGCCAGCTTTTCCGCCCCGTCGACAGCGACAGGGACCAGACCTATTTTCTCTTCGCGACCACCCAGCAGCAGCTCGATTTTCTGCGCTTCCCGCTTGGCGGTCTGAGCAAACCCGCCGTTCGTGAGCTTGCCCGCGAATTCGGCCTGGAAATCGCCGAAAAGCACGACAGCCAGGACATCTGCTTCGTGCCGCAGGGCAAGTATGCCGACATCATCCGCAAGATGCATCCCGAGGCGCTGGCCCAGGGCGAGATCGTGCATCTCGACGGGCGCGTGCTCGGCACGCATGAAGGCATCGTCAATTACACCATCGGCCAGCGCAAGGGCCTCGGCGTCGCCGCCGGCGAACCGCTCTATGTGGTCAAGCTCGACCATCGCGCCGGTCGCGTCATCGTCGGCCCGCGCGAAGCGCTCAAGACGCACACGGTCAGGCTCCGCGACGTCAATTGGCTTGGTGCAATCCCGCTCGCCGAAGCCAGCGCCGGCAATGGCGCTCCGGTTGAAGTAAAAGTCCGCTCCACCCGCGGCCCGCAGCCCGCCGTCATCCAGATGCAGGGTGGCGAGGTCTTTGTGACTCTTGTCACCGGCGAATACGGCATCTCGCCCGGCCAGGCGTGTGTGTTCTACGCCGACGACAGCCAGACGGCCGAAGTGCTGGGCGGTGGCTTTATCGCCGAAGCCGTGCCTCAGGCTTTGGTGGCTTAGTCTGTCTTATTCCTCTCCCCTTGGGGAGAGGTGGCTCGGCGCAGCCGAGTCGGTGAGGGGGTGCTCTCAGCTCGCGCCGCCCTCATCCGGCGTGTTACTGCCCCACCTGCTCCGTAGTCGGCTCCTTCGCCGCATTGGCCGCTTCCCGCAGCGCCTGATACTGCCCCAGCCCGCCCATCATCATCGATATGGCAATCAGCACCACGACCGCGCCCATGGCGAGGATGAAGATGCGCGTGCGGTTCAGCTTGAAGGGGCTTTCGGACATGCTCGTCTCCATACAGAAAAATTTCGGCGACGACCAAAGGAATGCAGCGACACTGGCGTCCTATAGCTAAACTAGCTGCAAAGAGGCTTTCTGTGCAGGCACGATTGGTGGGACTGACTGCCGCATCCATACCCGATCCAATGGCCGCCTTCACCGAGGCGCTGGTTCGGCGCGCCCAGAATGGCGATGCCGAGGCCTTTGCCGAATTGATCGAGGATCAATACGACCGCATCTACCGCACTGCCTGGCGCTGGTGCGGCAATGGTCATGACGCCGAAGATATAGCCCAGGATGTCTGCGTACGCCTCGGGGCGGCGCTGCAATCTTTCGATGGGCGCAGCGCTTTTTCGAGCTGGGTCTATCGCATCACACTCAATATGGTGCGCGACTGGCAGCGCGCCGGCCGCCGCCGCGGCGCCCATGTGGACGCCTATGCCGAGATCGCCCCGACCGAAGAGGCGCCAAACCAGGAAGACGCAACCACCAGCAGCCAGCTTTGGGCGGCTGTCCGCAACCTTCCCGAAAAGCAGCGCGATGCCGTGCTGCTCGTTTATGCCGAAGAGATGAGCCACGCCCAGGCCGCCGAGATCATGGGGATCAAGGAGGCCACCGTTTCTTTCCACGTTCACGAAGCCCGCAAGACATTGAGGGGGCTCCTATGACCGATCACCGCCCCGATCCGTTCGAAAATTTGGGCCAGTCGCCCGTGCCGCCGCCGCGTGCCTCTGCCAAGGCCGCAGCGCTTGCCGCCGCACGCGCCGCTTACGCCGAAGCCGAAACCAAAAAAAACGCGCGCCTGACCCAAGGATCGGATCGCCGCCGCCGTCACATGTCCATCAAAGAAATCCTGAAGGGACTTTCGATCATGGACATCCGCATTCCGCTCGGCACGACCGCCGTGGCCCTGCTGCTCCTGCCGCTCGGTTACCAGCTCTATTCCACGACCGCGATGACCTCGGTCGAGGCGCCACCGCGCCCGCAGATCACGGCGCCCGCCGCCGAGCCGGTGCCCCCGCCCGCCCGCGAAGAGGTGGCCGACATTGCCGTGCAGCAAGGCCCCGCCGACGCCGCAGCCGATAGCGATGCCCTGGCGGCGCCCGAACCCATGTTGCTCGAAAGCGAAGCCGCTCCGGACATGCGCATGGTTGCTCCGCAGAGTATGCCCGCGCCCGCTCCGGCGATCACGCCCTCGCTGTCGGCCGTCCAGACCGAAGCTTATGGCGGCGCGCCTGTCGGTGGCCTCGCCAAGCAGAGCGTCTTTGCCGACGAAGCCGGCCGCATGGCGCCGCTCCCGAGCGGCGATGAATTCACCAGCTTTGACGAACAGCCCCTGAAGGTGGCCGCACAAGAACCGGTCTCGACCTTTTCCATCGATGTCGATACGGCCAGCTATTCCTATGCCCGCCGCATGCTCGAAGACGGCTATGTCCCCGAGCCCGATGCCGTGCGCATCGAGGAGCTGATCAACTATTTCACCTATGACTACCCCGCCGCCCCCAGCGCCGAGGTGCCGTTCCAGCCGACGCTAAAGGTCTTCCCGACGCCGTGGAACGACAAGACCCAGATCCTTTCCATCGGCATCCGTGGCTATGAATCGCCCGCCGAAGCCATTGCGCCGAGCAATCTGGTCTTCCTCATCGACACCTCCGGTTCGATGGACGAGCCCGACAAGCTGCCCTTGCTAAAACGCTCCTTCGCGCTGCTGCTCGACCAGCTTTCGGAAAAGGACACGGTCTCCATCGTCGCCTATGCCGGTTCCGCCGGCGTAGTGCTCGAACCGACCGCCGCCAGCGAAAAGGCAAAGATCCTTTCGGCTCTGGACGAACTCGGGGCAGGGGGCTCGACGGCCGGCGCCGACGGCATCGAACTAGCCTATCGCCTCGCCGAAGAGGGCAAGACGAACGGTACCAATCGCGTCATCCTCGCCACCGATGGTGACTTCAATGTCGGTATCGATGATCCCGATGCGCTCAAGCAGTTCATCGCCAAGAAGCGCCAGTCCGGCATCAGCCTCTCGGTGCTCGGCTTTGGCCGCGGCAATCTCGACGATGCGACCATGCAGGCGCTGGCCCAGAACGGCAATGGCAATGCCAGCTACATTTCCAACTTCGCCGAAGCCAAGAAGGTGCTGGTCGAGGAAGTGGGCGGCACGCTCCACACCATTGCCCAGGACGTCAAAATCCAGGTTGAATTCAACCCGGCCATGGTCTCGGAATATCGCCTCATTGGCTACGAAACCCGCCACCTCGAACGCGAGGATTTCAACAATGACGCGGTGGATGCCGGCGATGTCGGCGCAGGCCACACGGTCACCGCGCTTTATGAAATCACCCCGGTCGGCGCCGGTCAGGTCGATCCCCTGCGCTATGGCACCGACGCGGCGAGCACTGGCGGCAACAATGAAATCGCCTTCCTCAAGATGCGCTACAAGCTGCCTGGCGAAAGCGTCAGCCAGTTGATCGAACAGCCCGTCACCCCCGAGATTGTCTACGATGACATCACTCTCGCCGGCACTGACGCCCAGTTCGCCACCGCCGTCGCCGCCTTCGGCCAGAAGCTGAAAGACAGCGTCTATGGCACAGACATGACCTGGGCCGAGATCGAAGCCCTCGCCAAAGCCGGCCGCGGCGAAGACGAAGGCGGCTACCGTGCCGAGTTCATCCGCCTCGTTCAGGACGCTGCCCTGCTCGAACCCGACGCTACCCGCTGAATCAAAGAAGGCCGCCCGGCGATACCGGGCGGCCTTCTGAGTTCGACTTTAGACCAGAGGCTTCAAACCTGCCTCGATCTGCGCGCGCTGGCTTTCGAGGAACGGCGGCAGCGACAGGCTTTCGCCCAGCGTTTCCATCGGCTCGTCGGCGGCAAAGCCGGGAACGTCGGTAGCGATTTCGAACAGAACCCCATTCGGCTCCCTGAAGTAGAGCGAGGTGAAGTAGAACCGTTCCACCTCTCCCGAGGAGCGAATGCCAAAACTGTTCACCCGTTCGATCCATTCGCGCAGGCTATTCTCGTCCGACGTGCGGAAGGCGACGTGGTGGACGCCACCGGCACCGGGGCGAGCCCGCGGCAGGCTCGGATCGACCGAGACATGCAGTTCCGCGGCCGGGCCGCCCGGACCCATTTCATAGACGAAGGTTTCGGCGCCGCGTTCACGGGCCGGATAGTGCCGCACCTGCCGCATGTTCATCACGCGGGTCAGCATGGCGTCGGTCGGCTCGAGCTTGGGCACAGACAGGGTGATCGGGCCAAGACCGACAATCTGCTTGTCTGCCGGCACCGGCGACTTGGCCCAGGGGATCACCTTGTTGCGGCCGTCGACGACAAACCGGAAGCGCTGGCCTTCAAAATCCTCAAAGTCCATCGAGACATGCCCGAAGCGTTCCTTAATGCCGCTGGTTGAAACCTTGTTGGCCTCGAGATGCTCCTTCCACCACTGCAGCGTTTCCTCGCTATCGACGCGCAGACCCGTGCGGCCAACCGTGTGATTGCCGCGCTGTTCGCGCATGGTGGGGAAATCGAAGAAGGTCAGATCGGCACCGGGCGAAGCGACGCCGTCGCCGTAAAAGAGGTGATAGGCCGACGTGTCGTCCTGGTTCACCGTCTTCTTGATGAGGCGCATGCCCAAGGTTTCGGTGTAGAATTTGAGATTGCGCGGTGCATCTGCAGTCACGGCCGTCAGATGGTGGATGCCGCCAAGTTCCAGGGTCATTTCCAAAACTCCCAATATCGCGGCGTCTTCCGCCGTGTTCGAGTAGGAATGTAAGCGACGCTGCCAGTCGTTCATAGCGATACAATTGCAACGTACTGGTGTCGATTATTGAACGGTCTCTCCGAAATGTCCTGGTACTTCTACGGGGCCCGCAACTCGTTCTCGGCCGTCGCGTTCTATGAGTAAAGAGGAGGAGTGTTTTCATGTACGAGCATGACAAAACCGGTCTTGAATTCATCGAAGGCTTTTCGCTGCTCGCCCTGGCATTGTGGATAGGTGGCGCTGCCATACTTTTCGCCGTGGTGATGCTGGGCGTCGCACGGGTGTGACCTCGATGAAATCCGACCCGAAAAGCCACCAGAACCAACCCATGACCAGGCGGGGACCAGATGGTCGCCCGCACGAAACGGTTGAAATGGAAGAGCGGGCTCGCGACGCCGAAAAGGCCAAGAGCGAAAGGCCGCGCCCGAATCTCTTCCGTCAGCGGCCCGCGCCTGACTAGAAGCCGTTTGATGTCTCAGCTTGCGCCGAGCGGTGTAAGGAAGGTCAGAATGGAGTTGGGTTCGACGATCAGCTCTCCCAGCTTGGCGTTGAACTCGGCTCCATAGCTGGCTGCGATATGAACTTCGAACGCTGCCTTGTCTCGGTAGATTTCGTAGACCACGAATTTCGCGGGGTTTTCCAATCGTCGATAGCAGTCGAAGACGACATTGCCCGCCTCGGCGCGCACCTTTACCGCAAGGCCAGCCAAGAGCTCGGCAACTGCGTCTTCGCGGTTTGGCAGGGCGGTAAATTCGGCAATCAGGGAAACCGGCGTTCCTGGGAGCAAATCGCTCAATATTTTCATCGCGTATGACTCCCAATCCGGCCTTTGGCGGGAAGGTACATCATTGCAGATGGATCGTCCTCGGACCCGGCGCGACGACCCCAAGTTTAATGCAGAACATGTTCCGATCTGCGGTTACACGGAGTAGTTGGAAAAATCATAAGTGAAAGGTCTCGGTGCTTGACAGACCGGGCCCCTCGATCTTAGTAAGGCGCCATCGACGCAGGTCGAGCCCCTTGGGGCGGAGTAGCTCAGTTGGTTAGAGCAACGGAATCATAATCCGTGTGTCCCCAGTTCGAATCTGGGCTTCGCTACCAAACTTTCTCAGCAAAATTAGCAACCTGAACGGCGCCTTGCGCAGCCAAAGCTCTTGCTGTCCGTGTGCTGGTCGGCTGCGCAGAGACGCATTTGGCTTGCCTCCGGCGACTTTCCCAAGCCTATTTTAGTGCCTCGACAAGCCGTGTTGCACGGCCTTGGCAAACGGTGTAGGAACCGCGCCAGTTGGGGTGTCGCCAAGTGGTAAGGCACCGGTTTTTGGTACCGGCATTCCTAGGTTCGAATCCTAGCACCCCAGCCACAGCTCCCCGAAATTTTGATTTTTCTGTATCTGCCTTTTCTGGCCTGCTTTGACGCACGATCGGCACGAGCAGTGGGCTCGTGCCGATCTTTTCTATGCGACTAAGGCGTCGGTCAGCCCTCGTTGGCCATGGTCTTCTTGAACTGTGCCAGATGCTTGGACTGCGCGTCGATCATCTTTTCGCGGTACTGGCCATAGATGATGTCGGTATCGTGCAGGGTCACGCCCGGAATGGTGGGCGAGGCGAAGACCGGCAGTTCAATGCCCTTGTCGGCCAGCTTTTGTGCCGTGCGCGACACCAGTTCGTGCATCATGATCATGGCGAGGACAGTCGAAGAACCCGAAACCGGGCGGCTCCAGCCCTTGATGTCGACGATGGCGTCTTCCACCGGCGCGCCGGTGTCGATGACGATGTCGGATGCATGCGGCAAGCGCTTGCCCGAGCTATGGGTGGCCGGCTTGCTGGCATTGGATTTTGCCGTGATGGCGATGACGGTGAGGCCACGCTCCTTGGCGTAAAGGGCGGTGTCGATGCCTGAGGCATTGCTGCCCGAATGGCCGAAGATGACGATCGTGTCGCCGGGATTGAGCGGCTGATGATCGAGGAATTTTTCGGCATACTTTTCGGTGCGTTCGAGCCAGAGCAGTTCGCGCACGCCGCCGGCGCCCAGAATATTGTGCCACATGACGCGCGGGTCGGTCAGCGGGTTGAAGCCGAGATAGGAGCCGTAGCGCGGATAGGTTTCCTGCACGGGCAGCACGGAGTGGCCCGAGCCATAGAGATGCACGAGGCCGCCATTGGCGAGGGTGTCGCTCATGGCCTTGGAGGCAGCTTCGAATGCGGCTTCGTTCTCGCCGGCAGTCTTTTCGGCGATGGCCGCAAGCTTGGAAATGAAGAGAGTGGACATGGGGTCTGGCCTTTCAAAACTAGACATAAAGGGTTGAGCGGATTTCGTAGCGGTCGGCCCGCATGGTGGAGACCGCAAATTCAAAGGGACTGCGCTGGTCGAAAGTGATGCGCTCGACCTCGAAGGCCGGAGTGCCGACCGGCAGTTCGAGATCATCGGCATCGCCGGCAGCGACGGCGCCGACGCGATAGACTTCCTTGGCCTTGACCGGGACAATGCCGGCATTGTCCTTGAGCCAGCGATAGAGCGAGGTCACGTCCGAAGCGGCTTCAAAGAGGCCGGGTACGCGGGCGGACGGCAGGTGCGTTGTCTGGATGCCGATGGGCTGGCCATTGCCGAGGCGGAGGCGGCGGAGTTGCACGACACTGTCGCCCTCGGCAATTTCGAGGGCTTCGGCAATTTCGCGGGTCGCGGAAATGACCTGCGCCAGGAGGAGGCGCGTACCCGGCGAAACGGCAAGGGTCTGCATTTCATCGGTAAAGCTGGTGAGGCCGCGGACGCCGGCCACCATGGTGGCCGAGCGCACGAACGTGCCGCGGCCATGCTCACGACGGAGCATGCCGGCCTCTTCGAGATTGCGCAGGGCGTGGCGCAGAGTGATGCGGGAAATGCCGAGCATTTCGCAGAGGCGATCCTCATTGGGGATTTGCAGCCCCGGTGCCCATTCGCCCTGGTCGATGAGGTCGCGTAGCGCCATTTCCGCCTGGTGCCACAGCGGTTCCGGACGGCGCCGGTCGGGGCGCACCAGGCCCGCAGGTTCGTCGCTCATTATGTCCTCCTCCAGTTCGGGCCGAGTGCCCCGGCACAGGCAGCGCCGACCAGCCCGGCTTTGGCGCCGTGCTGTGCCGGCAGCAGGGCAACACCCCGCAGATGCGGCGGCAAACGCCGGTCGACGGCCTTGCGCAGCATTGGTTCGATGACGTCAAAGGCCTCGGCGACGCCGCCCGCGATGATGATTGCCGAGGGATCGAGCAGGGCAACGGCTGAGCCAATTGCAGTGCCCAGCGCGTCCATGGGGCGGGCCAGCAGCGCCAGCGCCGCTGGATCGCCGGAGCGGGCGGCGCCGATGAGGTCGTGGCCTTTGCCCAGGCCGATTGTTTGTGCCAGCTGATCGAGCGCCCGGCCGGCCGATTGGCGTTCGAGCCAGCCGCTGACGTCTTCGCCTGGGTCAGCGAGATCGGCGGTGGCCCAGCCGAAGGAACAGGCGCCGCCGGCGTGGCCGGCAATGATCGTGCCCGAGGCGAGCACGGCCGAGCCTATGCCTGTGCCGATGGCGAGGAGCACGGCATCGGAAAGCCCTTTCGCAGCGCCGGCACGGACTTCGGCGAGGAGGCTTAGCTGCGCGTCATTGCCGAGACCGATGGAGATGCCGGGCAGAGCTTGAGCGAGATCGAGCCCGTCGAGATAAGGCAGGTTCGGCACCCACCGGCAGACCGTGCTCTGGGCAAGGCCGGGAATGCCGAGGCCAAGGGCGTAGGCATTGTGCTTCGTCAGAAGGGCGCGAACGAGATCGAGGAAATCGGCGCGCGATTGCGGGGCGGCGACGTCTTCGACCAGCCTCACTCCGGCCGGGTCGGTACTATCGGCAAGACCGATGCGGCAACGCGTGCCGCCGAGATCGATGGCAAGAACCGCGCTCATCCCTTCACCCCCGTAGCGACGATGGAATCGACGAAAAAGCGCTGGAGGAAGACGAAGAGGATGACCGGCGGCAGCACGGCGAGCGTCGCCCCGGCCATGACAAGGCCGGTATTCATGGCGCCGCGATTGTAGCTCAGGAGCCGGCTGAGCGAGATGACGATGGGATATTGATCGGTATTGCCCTGCAACACGGTCAGCGGCCAGAGATAGCTGTTCCAGTGATAGACGAAGGCAAAAAGGGTTAGTGCCGCGATGGCCGGCAGGACCGAGGGGGCAACGATCTTGAAGAGGATCAGGAACTCCGATGCCCCATCCACCCGCGCCGCATCAATGAGATCATCGGGCACGCCCTTGATATATTGGCGCATGAGGAAAATGCCAAAGGCATTGGCGAGATTGGGCACGACCACACCAAGCAGATTGGCATTGAGCCCGAGATAGCCGGTGAGCCGATAGAGCGGGATTAGCGTCACGATGGGCGGGAGGAACATGGTGGCGATCAGGATTGCGAACAGCCAGTCGCGCCCCTTGAAGCGATACTTGGCAAATGCATAGCCGGCCATCAGGCTGGTGACCACGATGGCGACGGTGGTCACGAGGGCAATGAAAGCCGAATTGATGAAGGAGCGGCCAAGGTTGACTACGCCGGCAACCTCGGTAAAGGCGTTGAGATTGGGCGAGCCAGGCCACCAGACGGGCGGCACCTGCATGCTTTCTTCGGGAGTCTTGAGGCTCGACAGCACCATCCAGACAAGCGGGAAGGCGGCCGCCACGGCAATGGCGAGGATGACGAGGGTCAAGGCGCCGCGCCGCCAGGTCCGGGGATGGCGTCGATAGGGTCGCATGGTGCTCATCGTTGTTCTCCCCGGTCACGGAGCAGGGTAAACAGCAGGACGATGACCACGATCAGCGACAGCATGAGCGTGACAGCCATGGCCGAGCCCAACCCGCCCTGCGCGCGCTCGATGCCGACGCGGCGGATATGATAGGTCATGACATTGGTGGAATTGACTGGCCCGCCCTGGGTGATCAGCGCCACGGGCTCAAACACCTGCACGGCATTGATGACGGCGATGACGGCCGAGAACAGCAAGGTATTGCGCAGCAGCGGCAGCGTTATCCTCCAGAACTGCATCCAGGCCGAGGCGCCATCGACAAGCGCGGCTTCATAAAGCGAGCGCGGAATTTGCGTCAGGCCGGCGACGGCGAGCACGGTGAAATAGCCCACCTGCTGCCAGACATTGAGAATGACGATGGAGACCAGTGCGGTTCTTGGCGAGGAGAGCCAGGTCTGCGGCGGAATGCCGACCCAGCCGAGCATCTGGTTGATCGGCCCTTCGGTCGGGGAATAGAGCTTGGACCAGACGAGCGCCACGGCGATCATCGGCACCATATAGGTGGAAAAGAGTACGGTGCGCAGCAGGATGCCGCCGGGAGCAAAGGTCTGGTGCACGAGAAGGCCGAGCATTACGGACAGCGGCAGGATCAGCGCCACCGACAGCGCGGTATAGATCGCGGTATTCCCGAAGGCGGCGCGGAAGTCGCGGCCGATGGATGTCGGTCCCAGGAGGTCGGCAAAGTTGGCCAGACCCACAAAGCTGGCAGTTTCAAAACCCGTCTGCGTCGACCACTGCGTGAATGAGAGGCCAATGGTCAGCACCATGGGCACAAGGACGAAAATGGCAATGAGCCCCGTGGCGGGCGCGAGCATGCCGATGGTCGAGCGGGTCTGGCGGCCTGTCATCCGGAAAATCTGCCTGGGGTAGGAAATGCGGGCGGGGGTAAGCAGCCCCGCCCGCTCAAATGGATGACTACTTGGCGTTGCGTTCGAGGATTTCCGTAGCGTCAGCCTGGGCATTGGCCTGGGCATCGGCGGCGGTCACCTGGCCGAACTGCAGTGCTTCAAGCGTCTGCTGCAGGGATTCGGAGAATTCCTGACCACCCAAAACCACCGGGAAGGGTTTTGCGTCGGACAGGGTTTCCGTATAGCCGAGCAGGAACGGATCGCTCGAAAGACGGTCGCCAAAGGTAGCAACGTCGGACGTGCGCGAGGGCAGGATGCCCATGGACATCAGGATATCGCCCATGGCCGAAGCGCCGTTTTCACCGGAATCCGGCCCATTGAGCCAGGAGAGGAATTTCCAGGCTGCTTCCTGTTCTTCGGGCGCTGCCTGGGCGTTGACCACGGTCATCCAGGAATAGGAAATCGAGCGCGCCGTGTCGCCCGAGGGGCCGACTGGAATGGGCGCGGTAGCAATATCGGCAAAGGCATCGCCCATGCCGGCCTTGAGGGCGGATTCCCACCAATTGGCCATGATGATCATGCCGGTCTTGCCCGAGACGAAATTGTCGAGGAAAGGCCCGGTTGTATTGGCGTCGGCGGTTGCCATGGCGGGGTCGGAAAAGCCCGAGGTGATGAGCTTTTCATAAAGCTCAAAAGTTTCCTTGGCCGCCTGGCTATCGAGCACCGGCTTGCCATCGACGATCAGGTCGCCGCCATTGGACACGAGCAGCGAGGCAAAGGGATGCAGCACGCCGGCAGCCCAGGAATTGATGAGCCCAAAACCCTGCTGGCCCTTCGACGCATCGGTCAGCTTTTCGGCCGCGGCCAAAAATTCGTCCCAGGTTTTCGGTGGCTCGGCAATGCCGGCTTCCTCGAAGAGGCGCTTGTTATAGTTGAGCGCATAGACGTCGATTTCATTGGGAATGCCATAGAGCGAACCGCCGACGGAGGCGGCGCTGACAACGCCAGCGGGCCAATTGGCCATGGTATCGCCGGCAACGGCTTCCGGCGCGGCACTGACGAGGCTGTCGCGCACCAGATCCGGCAGCCAGGCATCATAAATGCCGGCAATGGTCGCACCCCCGCGCCGCCACCCGAGGTGCGGAGCGTCGTCAGCAGGTCGCCAAAGGGCACGGCGCGAACGGTGACGGTGTCGCCTGCATTGGCGGCTTCATATTTGTCGATGGCGGCGTCGAGCAGCGCCACCGTATCCGGACCCCAATGCGTCAGAAACGAAATCTCGGCTGCCTGCGTCCCCACGCTCGTCGCCATCATCAGCGCGCCGATTGTGGCCAGGTGCCATCCCTTGCATGCTTTCATTGTCGTTCTCCCATCCTCATGTCAGCGGCTTCTCCAAACCGCTGCACAGAATAGTGTTATGACGTTATAACGACTATGGCAAGATGCTGTCTATCGAGGGCGGTGCAGACCTCTCCGACGCGGTAGAACGCCGATCCTGCTGCCGAAGGGCCGGCGGCTATCGCCTGGCTTTCGCTGCCCCTTCCAGGTCGGTCGCTGATACCCGCAGGCTTTCGAGCAGCGCCCGGAACCCGGCTACTGCGCGCCTCGAGGTTTCCTCGGGATCGTCGGCACCGGCAATCCAGGTCGCTGCGTGGGTGCTCGCGCCATTGATCAGGCGGGCGGCGACCTCAGTGTCGAGGTCAATCAATTGCCCTTCGGCCTTGACGGCATCCAGATTGCTCTTGAGTGCCATGATGCAGGCATTGGCATTGGGCCATTGTGAGAGGTCGCCGAGCACGGCGGGGCCGTCTCGGAACATGATGCGTTGAATCTCGGGCTCGAGCGCCATCTCGATATAGGCGATCCATTCGTCGACCAGCCCCTGCCATCGGGTCGGTGCCTTGACCGAGATGGCGAGGAGGCGCTCCGACATTTCGCTGTCGATCTCCTCGATCACAGCGCGGAGCAATCCCTCCTTGTCACCAAAATGGTGATAGAGCGCGCCGCGGGTGAGCCCGGCCTCCGCTGTGAAGTCGTCCATGGAGGAGGCTGCATAGCCAATAGTGCCAAAAGCCTTTCGTCCCGCAGCCAGGAGCTTTTGGCGGGTCTCGGCCATGGTTTCCTTCCGCGATTTTCCGGCCATGTCACTCCATTCGCATACGCAACGCATTTGGATTGACATACGAGATGTATGCCAATATCCATTTCACATACGTAACGTATATAAGCGTTGCGAGAGTTCATCAAGGATGGGTGAAATGTCCAACCCCTATGCTCAGATCTTCCGGGCGCCCGGCGCCAAGGGCTTTGCCGCCGCCGCCTTTGTCGCGCGCATGCCCATGGCCATGGCGCCGATCGGGATCGTCGCCATGCTGTCCCAGACCCACGGGGAATATTGGCTCGCCGGCGCCGTTTCGGCGACCTTCGCGATCGCCAATGCCTTTGCCTCGCCGCAGATATCGCGTCTGGTCGACCGCTACGGACAATCCGCCGTGGTGGCCCCGGCCATGCTGGTTTCGGTCCTCGCCTTCGTCGCGCTGATCTTGGCGGCAAACCAGAACTGGCCGATCTGGACGCTCTTTGTATCGGCACTTCTCGCGGCCAGCATGCCCAGCATTTCCGCCATGGTCCGCGCCCGCTGGAGCGAACTCTTCCGTGACCGTCCCGAACTCAACACCGCCTTTGCCTTCGAATCTTCCGCCGATGAACTCGTCTACATCGCCGGTGCTTCTGTTTCCGTGGCCTTGTCCGTGTCGGTCTTTCCGGAAGCGGGTATGATTGCCGGCACGGCGTTTCTTGCCTTGGGCACAGTGGCCTTCCTGCTGCAGCGCGGCAGCGAACCAAAGGTGCGGGCGCATGATGGCGGAAGAGCGCGGGGCTCGGCCATCAGTCTGCGCCCGGTCCAGATCATCACTCTGGCCTTGATCTTTGTCGGTGCCATGTTCGCCACTGCCGAGGTCAGCGCAGTGGCGATCACCGAGGACCTGGGACAGGCCGGCGCTGCTAGCCTCGTCATCGGCGTCTATGCAGTGGGGTCATTCGTGGTTGGCCTTGTGCTGGGTGCGATCAACCCAAAGATGGCTCTGCATCGCCAGTTGATGATCGCCGTCGGGGTGCTGGCGGTGACCTCGATCCCGCTGTTGTTTTCCACGAGCTCGGTGGCAGCGCTTGCGGTTGCCGTGTTCATCAGCGGCGTCGCGATTTCGCCAACCTTCATCACCGCGTTCGGCCTGATCGAGCGGCGCGTTCCGGAGTCCATGCTCACCGAAGGCGTCACCTGGGTGATGACCGGCATCGGTATCGGCATGGCATTGGGATCATTCACCGCCGGCTGGCTCGTCGACGCCTATGGCCCGCAGCATGGCTTCTGGGTCTCGGTAGTGGCGGGCGCAGCTAGTGCCATCATCGTAGCGCTGGGGCAGGGCGCGCTCGGGGAGGGCAAGCCCAGAAACGCCGATCACCTTCGGACTCAGCCGGCGGAATAACAAGCGAGTATCAGGTAGGGGGCGCCCCCGAAGCGCCCCTCGCCACGGGCGAAGAGGGATTGACGTAACCGCAATGGTGAGCGGGCCCAATCCACCTTCACTCCGCAAAAGCACCGTAGCTATTGTCCCAGGAATTGCGGACATAGGTGCCAACGGCCAGCAGTTCCTCGGGAGTCAGACGCTTGCCAAAGGCGGGCATGTCGGCGCTGCCATTGGTGATCTGGCGAATGACGAATTCAGCATTGGCGAGGCGCTGATTGCCGGAGAGTTTTGGGCCGACAAAGCCGCCACCCTTCGCGCCGTGGCATTCCTGGCAGCGACGCATATAGATCGGCTCGCCAAGGGCGATGGTGTCGGCCAGCAATGCCGGAGCGGGCGAGGCTGCGTCCTGCGCATGGCTCGGCAATGCGGAGGCCAAGAAGGCTGCGACGATCAGGGCCGTGCGCTGAACTATCTTCATTTCTCTCGTCCAAATACGAAATGGGCGGCCGTTACGGCCGCCCATTCCATCAGATTTGTATCGGTCTATTCCTGCAGGTCGAGGATCACGAGGCGCGCGCCACCGGCATTGTTGTTGGTGGTGAGAGCCACTTGCTTGCCATCGGGCGACACGGCCGCGCCGAAGAACTGGGCGGACACAGTGTCGTTCGGCAAAGCAAGAATGCCGTCTTCGCTCACAGTGGTATCGAGCTTGCCGGTGCTGTCGAGCGCGACGGCAGACGGGATGCCACCAAAGTAGCCGACATGGAGGGTACGGTCATTGGGCAGACCCACGAGGAGGCGGCCGCGTTCTTCGGCCGACTTAAGGCCCGTCAGGCCCTCGGACTGCACTACGGCCGAGCCATTGCTGCCCCAGGTGGTGTCGAGTTCCTTGCCCTTGACGCGGAACGCGACGAGATCAGGCGCTTCGGTGGTCTTGAAGCCCAGGGTCGAGGGCGTTGCTTCGGCAGTTGCGCCGCCATAGCCGGTCGTCACCCAGCTGCCATCGGAAAGCTGCACCGCGGCATAGCCTTCGGCAAAGCCGCCATCGGCCACCAACGGGTTGAAGATCGCAATGCCGGGGGTCGCGGCAAGGCCCACGGCTTCAGCCGAGGACTGCGGGGAGACGAAGCCGCCAAAATTCTCGTCGAGCGAGCCATCGGGATTGAGATGGATCAGGATGACGTGGTTGCGCAGTGCTTCGCCGAGGTTGGTGTAGCCGGCGCTCATGATCGAACCGTCCGCACCCAGGGTCACGCGGCGGCCGCCTTCGTTAAAAGTCTGGGCCGACTGGTAGGTGAAGGGCTTGCCGCCATTGAAGGAGGCGTCAACCGAGCCGTCGGCTGCCAGGAGCCGAACTACATAGCGGTCGGCATCCGTGCGGCCCGAGCCTTCGGCGGCCGAACCGTGGCCGGCGACGATGAGCTTTTCTTCGCCGCTCGAATTGTCGACCTTGAGATCCCAGGCGGTATCCTGCGGCGGGTTTTCGACGCCGGGGAAGGCGTCATTGTTCGCGTTGGCCCAGCCGAAGACGACTTCGAGGGCGCCAGTCTCGCCGCCCCATGCGTCGCCGGTCACCTGCTTGCCCGTGGCGTCGAAGCGCACGAGATAGACGGAAATGCCGCCATCTTCCTCGGTGGCATTGATCGCAGCAACCACATCGCCATTGGCGAGCGGAGCCACGGCAAGCGATTGCTCGATCGTGCCGCCCGGCAGGTCGACTTCGGCAAAACCATCTTCGCTGAAACCGGTATCCGGGGTGCCATCGGCATTGAAGCGGCCGACGATCACGTGCGAGGCCGGATTGGTTTCGGCGCTGGGATTGCCGATGTGGCCCGAGACGTAAATCTTGCCGTCGGCGCCATAGGCGAGACCGCGGAAGTCATTGGCCTTGTCGGTGGTGAAATCGACCGAAGAGGTGATGTCCTGCGCCATGGCGGTGCTGGCCATCAGCGCGGTGCCGAGGATGATGAGGCTACGGGTAAGCATAAAAGTCCTCCAGTTGGGCCGGGACGGCGGATCGGTGGCATCCGGGCCTGCGTTTTCTCCGGCGGACCACTGCCCGACGGTCGAAATCTGTTGCCGGCTACATGCCGGGTACGACGACGAGCACGCCAAGCTGGTTGGCAGCCTGGCGCAGGTCGCGTGCCAGATCGGTCAGAGCGCGGGCAGCGTCCTCGCCTGCAGCGCGTTCGGGACTGCCGGAAGCGGGGGCGAGGAACCGGGCATAGGGTGCGTTCATCGCGCCGAGGGTTTTGATCGCGCGGTCAAAGCCTGCTTCGATCTTGCCCGCCAGTTCGGCATTGCTCGCCTTGACCAGCGCATCGAGCCCACTATCGAAATAGACCGCCCGCGCTCCGGCGAAGGAGGCGGCGTTGTCCACCTCGGAAGTCCCGCTGAATGGCGAGGGCTGAAAGTTCTTGTTGGCCGGAAAGAGTGCGGCGCCGATGCGGCGCAACGGGATTTCGTAGCCGATCAGCACTGTCATGCCGTTGAAGGCGCGGCCCAGCGCATTGCGCTGATCCATGCTTTCGACCGAAGCGCGATAATTGTTGCTGACATCGGGTGCCCAGGCGGCAACAAGTGCGCCTGTGTCATTGACGAAAAGCCGGGCTACTGAGGCAAGGTATTCACCACGACGCGCGCCTTGGTCTCCTTCGAAGACCGAGGCCGGCAGCGCGCCGTCAACACCCCAGAGCAGATACTCGGCGACATGCAGGCCTGTGGTGATGTTCACCGTCGGCTCGACGGTATTGAGCCGGGCAATGGCGCGGAAATTGAGCGATTGGGCCGCGTCCACCAGGATGGCGTCGATAGTAGCGGGGTTAACCGGCCAGCCATTGAGGCGCGGCAGCGGGCCGCCGGGTGCATCGGCCGATATGGCGGGAATGTCTACCGGCCCGGCATAGAACTGATAGGCCTCGGTTTTGAGATAGGCTTCGCGCGCCTTAAGCCAGGCGGTGCGGGCGGCGGCCAGGGTCTCGTCGGTTGGGGAAGCCTGCAGGGCCGCTACGGCATCATTGAGCGCCTGGGCCGCTGCATTGGTGGCGGCGTAGGTGTCGTAGACCAGCGCGGCATAGGCCGAAACCTGGCTCTTGGCATCGTAAGCAAAGGCGCTGGGATCATTGGTCGAAAGGCGGAACTCGGTGATCGTGCCCAGCACGGCCCCGCCACCTTCGCCAGGGCCGCCTTCACCGGCCGCCTCAGCCTGGGCGACCAGCACGCGCGGACGCGTCGGCTGCAAGGGGGAGGGCTGCTGGACTTCGGATTCAAGACCGGGATTTTGCCGGGCAATAGCAGGCGAATTTGCACCCACGCCGCCCACCAGCAAGGCCGTGCCCAGACCCATCCAAATCCGCGTGCGACGCTCCACGAGAAACCCTCCAGGCCTGTTCTTCGCGGCTTGCGGACCGCCGAGCCAAGGGGTAGATAAACTGACAGTTAGTGTCAACTATGTAACTGACACTGAGTGTCAACTTTTGCCTGCGAGGGGAACAGCCACATGATCCTGTGTATCGGCGACGTGCTTGATCGCGACGCTCTGGCGGATCTGCGCGGCACCATTGGGTCGGGCGTTTTCGTCGATGGTGTGCTCAGCTCGGGCTGGGCATCGCGGCTGGTTAAAAACAACGAGCAGCTTGGGGCCGGGCCAGCGCTCGCCGCTGCGCAGGACAAGGTCATTGCCGCCTTGAAGGCCAATCCGGTCTTTGCGGGGGCTGTGTTGCCGCGCCGCTTCGCGCCGCCGCTTTTTGCGCGCTACGAGCCGGGCATGGAATTCGGCACCCATATGGACAATCCCCTGATGGGGCCGGACCACATGCGGGCCGATATCTCGGTGACGATTTTTCTTGTTGAACCCGACACCTATGACGGGGGCGAACTGGTTATGGAAACGACTGGCGGGGAGGCTGCCTATAAGCTCGCGGCCGGTTCGGCGATTGTCTATCCGACCACGGTCCTCCATCGCGTCGAACCGGTCACGCGCGGTCGCCGCGAAGTGGCGGTGACCTGGGCGCAGAGCCTCGTGCGGCGTGCCGATGAACGGGAAATCCTCTTCGATCTCGATCGCGTCGCCCGCTCCATTTTCGAGCGCGAGGGCAAGTCCGAAGAATTCGAACTGATCAATAAAAGCAGCGCCAATCTCAAGCGCCTGTGGGTGGAATCGTAAGGGAACAATCGCATGACCAGGACTTTTCTCACCACGCTCGCATTGACGCTGACCCTCGCCACTTCAGTGCTGGCGCAGGACAATGGGCTGACCGTCTATACCTCGCAGCACCAGGCCCTGACGCAGGAATGGGCCGATGCCTTTACCGCCAAGACCGGCATTCCGGTGGCGATCCGCAAGGGCACCGACGTGTTGATGGCCAATCAGATCGTGCAGGAAGGGCTCAATTCGCCGGCCGATATTTTCCTCACCGAGAATTCGCCGGCGATGACGATGGTGGAAGAGGTAGGCTTGTTCTTGCCGGTTGCCCCGGAAACCCTCGCCAATACGCCCGAACAGTTCCGGCCGCAGAGCGGCATGTGGACCGGCATTGCCGCCCGCACGACCATGCTGGTCTACAACACCGAGATGATCAGCGAAGATGAGCTGCCCGTCTCCATGCTCGACCTCGCCAATCCCGAATGGCAGGGCCGTTGGGGCGCAGCGCCGGCCGGTGCCGATTTCCAGGCGATCGTCTCCGCCCTCTTGGAACTTCGCGGGACCGAGGAAACCGCCAACTGGCTCGTCGGGCTCAAGCAGAATGCGCTGCCCTATCGCGGCAATTTCGAAGCCATGCGCGGCGCCAATGTCGGGGAAGTGGCAGCGGCCCTGATTTACAACTACTATTATTTCGGCGATCAGGCCGGCACGGGCGAAAGCTCGAACAAGCTAAAAGTGCACTACTTCGCCAACAAGGACCCCGGCGCATTCATCTCGGTTTCGGGTGGCGGCGTGTTGAAGGCTTCGGACAATCCGGAAGCCGCGCAGCAGTTTCTTGCTTTCGTCACCGGGCCCGAGGGCCAGGCGATCCTGCGCGATGGGCATAGCTACGAATATGCCATTGCCAGCGGTATTGAGCCCAACCCGGCGCTGCCCCCGCTTTCGACCATCGACAGCCCCGAAATCGATCCGTCGCTGCTCAATGCGCAGGAAGTGGTGCAGTTGATGACCGCTGCAGGGGTGATCTGACCGCCCATGCACCAGGCATTGCCGAATAAGGGCCGCGTTGGCGTGCCAATGCGCCTTTATCGGCATCGCCGCCGTGGAGCGTCGCCCCTTGTGCTTGCTGCCGCGATAGCCGTCGCGGCGCTGTCCCTGCTTCCCGTTGGCTTCGTTCTGGTCGTCCTGGTCCAATCCGGCTGGGACACGGCGAGCGCGCTGCTGTTTCGCCCCCGCATCGGCGAATTGCTCATCAATACCATGCTGCTCGAAGTCCTCGCCGTGCCGCTCAGCATTGCGCTGGCGCTGGCCCTGGCCTGGCTGACCGAGCGCAGCGATCTCAAATGGCGCGCGCTCTGGCGCTGGCTTGCAGTGGCGCCCTTGGCCATTCCCGCCTTTGTTCAGGCCTATGCCTGGGACAGTGCCATTCCGGTGCTCCGCGGCCTGTGGCCGGCCGTGCTCGTCTCTGTCCTCGCCTATTTCCCCCTGGTCTACCTGCCTGTTATCGCCCAATTGCGCCGGCTTGATCCCGCCATGGAAGACGTGGCAGCAACGCTCGGCACCAGGCCGCTCGCCGTTTTCCTGCGCGTCGTGCTGCCGCAATTGCGGCTCGCCATTTCGGGCGGTGCGCTGTTGATCGCGCTGCATCTTCTTTCCGAATACGGGCTCTATGTGCTGATTCGCTATGACACGCTGACCGTCGCCATCGTCAGCCAGTTTCAGGCTGTCTATGACGGTCCGGCGGCCAATCTGATGGGGATCGTGCTCGTCCTTCTCGCCGTACTGTTCCTTGCTGCCGAAGCCTGGCTGCGTGGCGAAAGGCGCTATGCCCGTGTCGGTGGCGGCGCGGCACGCCAGGTCGCTCTCGTCAAGCTGGGTACCTGGTGGCCTCTCTTCATGGCGCTTCCCCTTCTGGTCACCGTGTTGGCTATCGGGCTGCCCGTCGTGACGCTGCTCCGCTGGCTTCTTGTCGGTGGCATCGAGTCCTGGCATCTGCCCCAGCTTGCCACCGCGACCTGGCAAACGGCCGGCTATGCCTTGGCCGGTGCCGTCACCGTTTGCATCATGGCCTTGCCCATTGCCTGGCTTGCCGCCCGCGCGCCCGGACCCGTGCAGAAGGCGCTCGAAAACATTCACTTTCAGGTGGGCGCGCTTCCGGGTGTCATCGTCGCCCTGGCGCTGGTCGCCGTCACGGTGCGGGTGGCGCTGCCGCTCTACCAGACCGTCGCGACGCTGCTGCTCGCCTATGTTCTGCTCTATTTGCCGCGCGCCATCGTTTCCGTGCGCGCCAGCCTCGCGCAGGTGCCGGTAGAGCTCGAACGCGCTGCCACGGCGCTCGGCCGTCCGCCACTCGCGGCCGTCGTCGGCGTCACCCTGCGCCTCGCCTTTCCCGGCATTGCCGCCGGCATGGCGCTGGTCGCCATGGGCATCACCACCGAACTCACCGCGACGTTGATGCTGAGCCCTATCGGGACTGAAACGCTGGCCACCCAGTTCTGGGCCCGCACCGGCGAATTCGACCATGTCGGAGCCGCCCCCTTTGCCCTCGCCATGGTTGTGCTCTCTTTGCCGCTCTGCATCATCCTTCATAGCCAGGCCACCGGAGCCCGTTTGTCTTGACCGTTCTTCACATCGCTAATCTCGGCAAGACCTACGGCACGACGACCGCATTGGCCGATGTCAGCCTCGATGTCGCCATGGGCTCTCGCACGGTGATCGTCGGCCCATCCGGCTCGGGCAAGACCACGCTTCTGCGCCTGATCGCGGGCTTCGAAACTCCGGACGCTGGTAAGATCGAGCTCAATGGCGAATTGATCGCGGACCCAGCGGTCGGCGTCCCAGCTCATCGGCGCAATATCGGCCTTGTCATGCAGGAAGGCGCGCTCTTTCCGCATCTGAGCGTGCTCGACAATATCTGTTTCGGAATTCGCTCCGAGGCTGATGCCTCGGCGCGGGCGCTGGCCCTGATGGATATGACCGAGCTCGACCGTTCCATGGCGCAGCGCCAGCCGCACCAATTGTCGGGCGGGCAGCAACAACGCGTGGCGCTGGCCCGGGCCTTGGCGCGCCAACCCCGCCTCATGCTGCTCGACGAGCCATTTTCTGCACTCGATGCGGGCCTCCGCGAACAGATGCGCGACGCGACAGCGAACATCCTGGCGCATGCAGGCGTCGCCACTGTGCTCGTGACGCATGACCGCGACGAAGCCATGGGTTTTGCGGATCAACTGGTGATCCTGCGTGAGGGACGGCTCATCCAGGCCGGCAGCCCCAAAACCCTCTATCGTCGGCCCGCCGACGCCACGACCGCCGCCTTTCTCGGCGCAGCAATCATCCTGCCCGCTGATTTCACCGGGGCCGCAGCCGAATGTGCGCTGGGCAGGCTCCCTTTGCCCGATGACGATCAGGCGGAGGGTGCCGGACAAGTGCTTGTGCGCCCCGAACAGTTGACCATTGGCGCCGCGCCAACTTCGGTCGAATGGCGGGTCGCATCAGTTCTCGATCGGGGAAACAAAAGCGCTGTGACGATCGAACGGCT
Source organism: Devosia sp. (assembly GCF_024707125.1). Lineage (GTDB taxonomy): Bacteria > Pseudomonadota > Alphaproteobacteria > Rhizobiales > Devosiaceae > Devosia. Next base: position 880,098 of record NZ_JANQAH010000011.1, on the reverse strand, counting down.
CTATCGCGGCGACCGGGTAAAGGTCAGCTTCGACCACGTGTCGGCGCATGTGCTGGAGATCGGTCAAACGGTGCAGGTTTCGGTCACCGGCACCGTGCACCCCTTAAGAGGCTGAGACGGAAGCCGTCTGCGTGCCTTGCTTGGCCTGCAGCATGCGATCGAAGGCATTGCGGACCGCCAGCGACAGGTTGAAGAAAACCAGGCTGACCGGATCGGTCTTTTCCTGCACGCCGTGCTGATGCGGCGGAAAGCCAAGCCCATCAAGACTCAGCACGACGCCACGATCGAAATAGGCGCGCGCCTCAAAATCCAGCAGACCGGTTGAAAGGGTCTGGCCGTTTTCGATTTCGATCAGGATGTCACCCTGGCGCGACCTGCCGGGTGAATAAAGATCGGGCCGGGCAAAGAGATAGGCATGCGCCTCGTAAAGGCTCGAAGCCTCTTCGACATTGGGAAAATTGGCGAGATTGCCGTTCTGGCCAAGGTTGTAGTGTTCAACCAACATTGCCGCCAGCCGTGCCGCTACCAGAAGCTCAAGTCCAGCATGATGAATGCCGCTGATCACGGCCGCATGGCTCAGGCCATCGCTGCAAAACAGCCGATGCCCGCCGCGTCCCGGCACTTCCTTGAGCGGCTCGGGCGCGACGCCCCTTGCCAGCAACAGGGAAAACTCGCGCGGCGACAATGCCGCAGCGAGTGCAACATCGCGCGTCGTGAACAGGCCGGGGGGCGGAATGCTGGGGCGAGCCAATCTTGGACCCTAATATGATCGAGCGCTTTTAGCGCATCCGTCAGCGTCACAAAACCCCCAAGGATTCGCCGAAGCAGGCAACCACAACAGGTTAAGTGGTCCTGAGCCAACCGCCATCGACGAAATAGGTTGATCCCGTCGAATAGCTTGCCTTGTCAGAGCACAGGAAGACGAAGAAATTTGCCAGTTCTTCGGGGCTGGCAAAGCGCCGCATGCCACCGGCTTCGTCGGCGACCGATTGCAGGTGCTGCTGGTAGCCGTCTTCGCCGGCGATCTGCTTGGCAGTCTTTACCCAGTCGGGCGTTAGCACGAGACCAGGATTGATGGTGTTGACGCGGATATTGTCCTTGACCACTTCATTGGCCAGCGTCTTTGAAAACATCATCAACGCGGCTTTGGTCGTGTTGTAGATCGGCTCGTACCAGAGGGGCTGTACCGCGCAGATAGAGGCATTGTGCAACACTACGCCGCCGCCGCGCTCGCGCATGGTGGGAACGAGGCCCCGTGCCAGCCGCACCGCCGCCATCACATGCAGGTCCCAATAGAACTGCCACTTGGCGTCGTCGGCCTCTTGAATGGTTTCATTCGAGCCGGTGCCTGCATTGTTGATGAGAATATCCACGCCTCCGAAGGCCCGTTTCGCACCGGCAATAACGGCGTCGCAGCCTTCCGCGGTGGCGATATCTGCCGGGACTGCGATGGCACTGACACCATGCACCCCAGCGACCCGGTCCGCTTCACGCCTGGCGCGCTCACCGTCCCGCCCCACCAGAATCACATTGGTACCCTCGGCCGCCAGACCCTCGGCGACGGCGAGGCCGATGCCGACCGTGCCTCCGGTGATGATGGCGACCTTGCCGCGCAGACCCAGATCCATATCAGCCCCCTAGTTTGCCGGCGGCTTCATCGCGCCGGTCATGATGGCCACCGCATCGGACATGGAAAAATCCTTGGGGTTGATGACAGCAATGCGCTTCCCCAGGCGGTGGATATGGATGCGGTCGGCCACCTCAAAGACATGCGGCATATTGTGCGAGATGAGAACGATAGGCAGGCCTCGGCGTTTGACGTCGAGCATCAGTTCAAGCACGCGCCGGCTTTCCTTGACGCCAAGGGCCGCGGTCGGTTCGTCCATGATGATGACCCGGCTGCCGAAAGCCGCGGCGCGGGCCACGGCGACGCCCTGCCTCTGGCCACCGGAGAGCGTTTCGACCGCCTGATTGATGTTCTGGATGGTCATGAGCCCGAGTTCCGAGAGCTTGTCGCGGGCGATTTTCTGCATGCGGGTGCGGTCAAGCCGGCGGAACACCGACCCCATGAAACCCGGCTTCCGCAATTCCCGGCCGAGAAACATGTTGTCGGCAATCGAGAGGGCAGGGGAGAGCGCCAGGTCCTGATAGACGGTTTCTATGCCGGCGAGCCGGGCTTCGAGCGGGGAGCGGAAGGAAACGACCTTGCCGCCGAGGCGAATTTCGCCGCCATCGGGGATGATGGCGCCGCACAGGGCCTTGATCAGGGTGGATTTGCCAGCGCCATTGTCGCCGATGACGCCAAGTATCTCATTTTCCTGCAGGTCGAAATCGGCATTGTCGAGCGCCACGACACGGCCATAGCGCTTGTTGAGGCCACGAGCCTCGAGCACGGGCTCGGTCATGCCGAAATCCTCCTGATCCACTGGTCGATAGCGACGGCGATGATGATGAGGGCACCGACAGTCAGCTGCCGCCAGAGCGGATCGACGCCGGTCAGCGAGAGCCCCGAGTCAAAGACCCCAACGATAAGTGCGCCGAACAAGGTGCCGACGATCGAGCCGCGACCGCCAAAGAGCGATGTCCCGCCGATGACGACGGCGGTGATGGCATCAAGATTGGCGGTCTGATTGCCAAGCGGGGAGACCGCGCCGACCCGGCCGATCAGCACCCAGCCGGCAATGCCGCAGAGCAGGCCTGCCAGCGCATAGACGCCGACAAGCGTTCGATTGACCTGAATGCCCGAAAGGCGCGCCGCTTGGGGATCATCGCCGATGGCATAGACATGCCGGCCAAAAGCGGTGCGGCTCAGCATGTACCAGATGACCACGGCGACAAGGATCATCAGGATCGAGCCAAGCATGAGGAAAGCGCCGCCCCCTAAGGGAATGCGCGCGCCCATGGACTTGAGGAAAGGCGCAAACTGGTCGAGCGCCTGCGAGCGGATCGTCGCGGCATTGGAAACGAGGGTAATCAGCGCCCCGTAAATGCTCCAGGTGCCGAGCGTAACAATGAAAGGCGGCAATTTCAGCGCCGTCACCAGGATACCATTGATCAGGCCGCAGACGAGGCCGGTCAGAAGTCCGATCGGAAAGGCGATCGCCACGGGCACCTGATAGTCGACCGCCAGCTTGCCCATGATGATCGAGGACAGAACCATGATGGCGCCGACGGATAGATCGATGCCGGCGGTGATGATCACCAGGGTCTGGGCGGTACCGAGCAGGGCAATCAGGGTCACCTGAGCCAGGATCAGCGACAGGTTGAGCGTGCCGAAGAAGCGGCCACCGCTGACAAAGGCGAAGACCACGACGGCAATGAGCAGGATGATCGCCGGAATAGCGGTCGGATTCTGGTGGAAGAAATGCTGCACGCGGCGCAGCAGGCTCGGTGCTTCATCCTCGAAGCTGGCAACCCCATGGGTCGCTTGGTCAAGACCGCGCTCCGCCGTGGCCGAACCGGTGGCGTCGTCACTCATACCCTGGCTCTCCGCTCGCAAAGATTGGTGCAGAAATGCCCCTCCGGTCGTCCCGGAGGGGCGTCGGCGGGATCAGCCCCAGCAGAGCTCGGCGCCTTCGGTGGTGTCGATCGATTCGACCCCATCGACCGGCTTGTCGGTCACGAGCCGCGCACCGGTGTCATAAAAGCCCAGTTCAGGGTCCACTTCCGGCTTGCTGCCGTCGGCGGCGAACTTGGCGATGGCTTCGAGAGCGAGCGCCGCCATGTCGAGCGGATATTGTTGCGAGGTCGCTCCGATAATGCCGTCCTTGACGTTCTGGACTCCTGGGCAGCCGCCGTCGACGGCGACGATCAGCACATTCTCGACGCCGGCAGCTTGCAGCGCCTGATAGCCACCGGCAGCGGCCGGTTCATTGATCGCATAGACGACGTTGATATCCGGGCAACGCTGCAGCAGCGTTTCCATGGCCGTGACGCCGCCTTCTTCCGAGCCGGCCGTGACTTCGTGGCCGCAGATGCGCGCGTCATCTTCATCGCCATAGCGGTTGGGATCCTTCACATCGATCCCGAAGCCTTCCATAAACCCTTGGTCGCGCAGGTAGTCGACGGTCGGCTGATTGGTCGCGAGATCGAGGAAGCCGATCTTGGCATTGGCCGCTTCGTCTCCGAGCGTGCCGGCCGCCCATTGGCCGATCAGGCGGCCCGCCTGACGATTGTCGGTGGCAAAGGTCGCATCCGCCGCGTCCATGGGTTCGAGCGGGGTATCGAGCACGATCACCAGAAGACCGGCATCGCGGGCCTGCTGGATGGTCGGCACGATGGCAGAGGAATCCGATGGCACGATGGCAAAGCCCTTGGCGCCTGCCGCGATCAGGCTCTCGATGGCCGCGATCTGGCTTTCATTGTCGCCATCGAACTCGCCGGCATAGGTCCTGAGATCAAGACCCAGTTCCGTCGCCTTGGCCTGGGCGCCCTCTCGCATCTTGACGAAGAAGGGGTTGCCTTCTGTTTTGGTGATCAGGCCCACGATGTCCTGTGCGTAGGCGGCCGATCCGCCAACAAGAGTGCACAGCAAGGCGGCCGCGGTGGCGGCTTTCAAAAACCTATTCATGTGTTCTCCTCCCAAGGGCGCGCCGAATCTCTTCCGGTCGGGCCGTTCCAAGCAGGGCTGCGGTCTCCTCCCGTGCGCTGCTCGATGCGGGGATGATCACCACGACATATCGACACTGTCAATAAGTTAATCCGATGGATTTATTAATTGACAGAGGCACGGCGACGGACGTTTGATGGCGGCAGAGCCGCTGGAAATCTGATCCAACCTGCGATAGGCGAGGGGCAACAGCAGGCGGAGGATGCAATTGGCGGGGGCCGTCAGGACGATAAGGGGGCGGTCGGACGACCTCAGCCGCGGAACCAATCAGAGCGGTGTGCGGCTCTATAATGAGCGGCTGGTGCTCTCGCTGGTGCGCCGTCACGGCAGCCTGCCCAAGGCCGACATCGCGCGCATGACGGGGCTGTCGCCGCAGACGATCTCGATCATAGCCAACCAGCTCGAGCATGATGGTCTCCTGCGCCGCGAGGCCGTGGTGCGGGGCAGGGTCGGGCAACCCTCGGTTCCCTATTCGCTCAATCCCGAGGGCGCCTATTCGGTCGGTCTCAAGATCGGCCGCCGCAGCGTCGATCTCTCGCTCATCAATTTCACGGGCCAGGTGCAGCGCTTCCTGCACCAGACCTATGCCTATCCGACGCCCGCCGGCATCAGGGAATTCACCCAGGCAGGCCTTGCCGAACTGCAATCGGGACTGCCGGCGGAGACACTGCGGCGCGTGACGGGGCTCGGCATCGCATCGCCCTATGAAATGTGGACCTGGCCGGAAGAAATCGGTGCGCCACGCGAGGATATCGATGTCTGGCGCGAGACGGACATAAGGGCAGATCTGGCGCAGATTTGCCCTTGGCCAGTCTATTTTTACAATGACATTACCGCCGCCTGTGCGGCGGAGCTGATGTTCGGACGTGGCGCCGAATATGTCGACTATCTCTATGTCTTCATCGGTTCATTCATCGGCGGCGGCCTCGTTTTCAACGGCCATCTCTTCCCCGGGCGCACCAATAATGCCGGTGCTCTCGGCTCGATGCCGGCCGGCCTCGGACAAGGCGGAAAGGCCCCGCAATTGATGAACGTGGCCTCCATCTACGTGCTGGAGCGCGAGCTCATTCGCCAGGGGCGGCGGGCCGAAGTGCTCTGGCAATCTCCGGACGATTGGGGAGACGATCTCGGACCGGCGCTCGACAACTGGATCGTGCAGGTGGCCGACTATCTCGCCCATGCCATTCTGTCGTCGGTCGCGGTCATCGATGTCGAGACCGTTGTCATCGATGGCGCCTTTCCTGCCTCTGTGCGCAGCCGCATCATCGAGGCGACACGCGCCGCGCTGCTGATGGTCAACCAGCAGGGACTTTCGGCCTTTAGCCTCGTCGAGGGAACGCTCGGCACGAGTGCCCGCGCCCTGGGCGGCGCCGCCATTCCGCTGCTCGCCAATTTCACGCAAGACCGTGAAGTGCTCTTCAAGGACAACCCCTTCAGCGCCAGACGATAGATTTTTCTGCCCGCGACCATGGCAGAGACTGCCCGCCGTGGGCCGAACTAGAATGGCGAGTCGACCTGAGCGGCGGTGTGCCGGTCAAGCAGGATCGAGGCTTCCAGCGCGCCGGCGGTGACCGGCAGGGCTTCCGTACGGCCCAGATAGGGCAGGAGAATGGTCAGCCAGGGGCGGCGGGCTTCCCAAACGACATCAAACTGCTCCTCCTCGACCCGCACCTCGAAGGTCCCGGGGGCATGCGGCTCTTCCATGCCCGGCAATTTGAACGGAAAGCGATAGGTCACCGACCGCCTAGCGGAGTGGTCGCTCATCGTCGGTCTCGGTCGTGTGGAATGCGGGACGCAGCGGCAGGCTGGGGCGCTCTTTCTCGCGGGCAAAGCGCGGAAAGGTCAGCGCAGAAGAGCCCGATTTGACGAGCGACAGACGCCCGGGACGGACGAAGGGCAGCAGGGTGCCCATCATGACATGACCCCCGACCGTTCGAGCGGGTAGCTCTCCGAACTATAGAGCTCAAGGATCTGCTCGCCGGTGAAACGTTGCTCGTCGACTTCCAGCATCGATCCCCTGAGCAGTGTCGCCGGCATATCTTCGATGGCGTAGCGCAGGGCTTCGGCCGCACTGCTGAAGCGTCTATATCCGACCCGCACCGAGCCGCGGCTCCCCCGGCTTGGAAAGAGTTCAGCGTCGGCAGAGTAGTCAAACCCATTGGTCATGGCACGGCCTTCCGATTTGATTGCATTCGGCAGCGGTTACTGCCCAGCGACAACGAGGCTAGGTCCGAACGTTCGCAAAATTCAGTGGATCGCCAAGCAACCCGGCTATGCCGGAATGATCAGGTGGCATTGGACGCTGAAAACGTACTTTCCTAAAGTGCGTACTCAATGCGCCCGATTCAAGGCGCGGCTCAGCGAATGGCCACGAGCAATCACGCCATATGACAGCGCGCCTGCCTTTTTGTCTGGCCTCGCGGACGCCACCTACTCAGGAAGCGACTCTCTTTGACGAGGTGACTTCATGTTTGGTGATCGGAATGCCAACGACCCTCTGGACGACATCGCTCACTTTGAGCGCGAACGCCGCTTGGCCAGGGAGCAGTGGCCCTTCCTGACCCAGCACGATCTGCGCGGCATCAAGACGGTCAAGCAGCTCGCTGCCATGGTGCATGCCAGGACGAATCTGTCCGTTGTGGCCGCCGACGCGGAGGTTGAGGCGTGGCTGGAAGGCCATGACGTACGGGTCGCTCGGGCCAAGGTCTAGCGTCGGCGAGCGGCAGTTTCGCGTAGCCAACAGTTCGAAGTACTGGGAAAATCTCGCGCGCAAGCTCGACATTCACAATGCGGTAGGCCTTGCTGCGTTTGCCGCCCGTACACGTCTCGCCATCAACCAATGCCACCCGGAAGACAGGCTCTCGACAATAACGCGAAAGCGATTTCGTGGCTTATCGTGCTATCGATAAAATGATCGTTGCAGAAATTAGTGGAACTAATGAATGGGCCTGCCAAACTTCAACGACCTGGCGGCCTTTGTGGTGGTCGCGCGCGAACGGAGTTTTACGCGCGCCGCGGCCAGGCTTGGCGTGTCCCAATCATCCCTTAGCCAAACTATCCGTGGGCTCGAGGCCCGGCTCGATATCCGCCTCCTGACCAGAACCACGCGAAGCGTGTCGCCGACCGAAGCGGGGGAACGGCTTCTGCAGAGTCTGGAGCCGCGCTTTGAAGAGATTCAGGGCGAGCTGACGGCTTTGGCCGAGATGAAGCAAACGCCGTCCGGCACCATCCGGATCACCGCTGGCGAACATCCGGCCATTTCGGTCTTGCAGCCCGCGTTACGGAAGTTTCTGTTGGCCAATCCCGACGTTCACGTCGAAATCATCGTCGACTATGGCCTCACCGATATCGTTGCCGAACGCTACGATGCGGGCGTCAGGCTCGGCGCCCAGATCGCCCGGGACATGATCGCGGTGCGGATCAGTCCCGATATCAAGATGGCAGTTGTGGGTACGCCCGGCTATCTCGCGCGATACCCGGCGCCCTCGCGACCGGAGGACCTGACGGCGCACAACTGCATCAATATCCGCCTGCCAACCCATGGAAACCTGTTCCCCTGGGAGTTCGAAAAGGACGGGCAGGAGATCAAGGTTCGGGTCGAGGGACAGGCAGTCTTCAACAATGTTTCGATGCGCCTGTCATCGGTCCTTGATGGTGTCGGCCTCGCCTACATGCCCGAGGACCAGGTGCAACACTACGTAAAGGAAGGCCGGCTACTCCGCGTCCTTGAAGACTGGTGCCCCACTTTCACCGGCTATCATCTCTACTATCCGAACCGTCGGCACCACTCGATCGCGTTCTCGAGCTTCGTCGATGCGGTGCGATACCGCGGTCCGTCTGCGGCAGCTTCACCAGGCGCATAGCCGCAATCAGCAGCTTCCTATCATCTCCCGCCCATTCATTAGCAGTGGTTCTTGGGCCATGCGTCGACGGCTACCTAATCGGCAGCGTCGCCAGGTCTTAGCTTAGGAGGAGCTTCCCTCGGGCATGTCGAGCCCGCCGTGTTGAGAACCGCGCGTGTCCTCGACGAGATCGATATCACGCAATCGAACAGGACATCCAAGCATGACCGTACCAACCCTGATCCTCAACAATGGCGCCGAAATGCCGGCCCTGGGCTTTGGCGTCTTCCAGACCCCGCCCGACGAGACCATGAGCGCCGTGCAAGAGGCGCTTCGTGTCGGCTATCGACACGTCGATACTGCGGCGGCCTATGCCAATGAGCGTGGCGTCGGCGATGCCATCAAGCGGTCGGGCCTGGCTCGCGATCAGATATTTATCGAGACCAAGATCTGGATCAGCGACTATGGCTATGACGAGACGCTGCATGGCTTTGAAAAGAGCGCCAGAAAACTCGGTGTCGACCAGCTTGACCTGTTGATCCTGCACCAGGCCCTGCCATCCGCTTTCGACCGGACGCTGGAAGCCTACCGCGCCCTCGAAACGCTTCTGGCCGACGGCAAGGTGCGGGCGATCGGGGTGAGCAATTTCATGCCTGATCATCTGGAGCGCCTGCTCGGCGTCGCCAAGGTGGTGCCTGCGGTCAACCAGATCGAAGTGCACCCATATTTCCAGCAGCCCGAACTGCAGCGGATGAACCGCCAGCATGGCATCGTTTCGCAAGCCTGGTCGCCCATTGGCGGCATCACCTTCTATCGCGGTGGCGACAAGAGCGCACTTGAGGATCCGGTCATCCTCGGCGTCGCGGAGGCACACGGCAAGTCGGCTGCACAGGTCATGCTGCGCTGGCACCTGCAGGAAGGACGCTCGGTCATTCCGAAATCGGTAAAGCCCGTGCGCATCGCCGAGAATTTTGACGTTTTCGATTTCGAACTGAGCCCGGAAGAAGTCGCCGCCATCGACGGTCTAGAAACCGGCGTCCGCGGCGGCCCGAAGCCCGAAGCCATCACCCTTGAAACTTTTGGCCGCGTTATTCCCGAGGAATGACCGGCGGCGCCTGCCTTCGTCGTTGTCCTAGAGGCCCCAAAAAAAAGGCAGGCGCGATAGGCGTCCCTAGCAGTTCATGTGCCGAGGATAATATTGTCAATCAGGCGCGTCTTGCCCAGATAGGCCGCCAAGGCGATGAGGCATCCGTTGGCGCCTACGGCCTGGAGGGGGGCAAGACTCCGGCGGTCCCGCACTTCCCAATATTGAACATTGATGCCTGGCTCGTCGGCCAATACGGCGCGGCCGATGGCCTCCAGCTTCCCGGCGTCGCGTTCCCCGGCATCGTACGCCGCAGAGGCGGCCAAGAGGCTCTGGTAGAGCAGCGGCGCAATGAGGCGCTGGGCGGGTTCGAGATAGACGTTGCGCGAGCTCATCGCCAGGCCGTCCTCTTCCCGCACAATGGCGCCGCGGACGATCTCGACGGGGACATTGAGGTCGCGCACCATGCGTTCGATCACGGCGCATTGCTGCGCATCCTTCTGCCCGAAAAAGGCAAAGTGCGGCTGGGTCAGGTTGAAAAGCTTCAGCACCACCGTGGCGACGCCGCGGAAATGGCCGGGGCGCAGGGCGCCGCAGAGCGGAAGGGAAACCGCTTCCTCGACCACATAGGTAGAATTGTCCGCGGGGTAGACTTCTCCTGGTTCGGGCAGGAACAGCGCGTCGACGCCAGCCGCCTCGAGCATGGCGATGTCCTTCTCGATCGGTCGCGGATAGCGCGCGAGATCTTCCTGCGGCCCAAACTGCAGCGGATTGACGAAAATGCTGGCAATGACCGTGTCGCAGTGCGTCCGGGCCAATTCCATCAGGCTGATGTGACCGGCATGGAGGGCGCCCATCGTGGGCACAAGGCCAAGCCGGGCACCGGCCGGCAGGCCATTGCGCCAAGCCCGCAATTCGGAAATCGTGCGAAGGACTTTTGTCATAAAGTAGTGTCCCAGATCGGTCGGGGTAGTGGGTTTCAGGCGGCGCCTGCCCGCTTTTGCAGTGTCGTGGTCTTGGTTTCGGCGACATAGTCGGCCACGGCGGCACGCACCAGCCCGGCGGCATCGGCCCGCGGCTTGGCAAAGCTCGGGGCGGGGCGGGTGTTCAGCCCGATGAGGTCGTTGATAACAAGCACCTGGCCGGCGCAGCCGGGGCCGGAACCGATGCCGATGGTCGGGATCGTCAGTTCGGCAGTGATCGCCGTCGCAACCTCGGGAACAATGCATTCGAGCACGATGGCGAAGGCGCCGGCCTCTTCGAGCGCGCGGGCTTCCTGCGACAGTCGTTCGGCAGATTCAGCCGCTTTACCATGGGTGTAGTAGCCGCCGAGCTGATGCACGGCCTGCGGCATGAGCCCGATATGGGCCATGACGGGAATGCCATAATCGGTCAGCCGCTTGATGACAGGCACCATGGCGAGGCCGCCTTCGATCTTGACCGCCTGCACGCCCGATTGCTGGAAAATCTCCACGGCGCTGCGCAGTGCCGTTTCCGGATCGGTTGTCGTGCCAAAGGGCATGTCGCAGACGACGAGGGCGCGTTCGGTGCTGCGCGCAACCGCGGCTGCGTGGCGGATCATGTCCGCCAAAGTGACTTTCAGCGTCGTTTCGTGCCCGAGCACGACATTGCCGAGGCTATCTCCGACGAGGATGATGTCGATTCCGGACTGATCGACGAGAGCGGCCATGACGCTGTCATAGGCGGTCAGCATGGCGATGGGCTCGGCGCGCTGGCGCAGCCGGCCGATATCGCGTGTGGTCAATCGCTTGGTCGCTGACGGGACTGACATCGTGGTCTCCACGGTTCTATGTCGGACTTCAAACCTGCGTCCTCGGACGCGACGCGTTGATACTCGGACATCAACGCTTCTCCCAGCCCTATATAGGTATTAGGGGGCAGCTATGTCCAAGCCGAGGTCCAGAATTGGCGCGCTGTGCGTGAGCCAGCCGGCCGAAATGATATCGACACCCGTCGCAGCGATGGCGGGCGCGGTCTTGGCGGTGACCCGGCCGGACGCTTCCTTGATCGCGCTCGTACCGATGCGGCGCACGGCTTCGGTCAGGGTCGGAATGTCCATATTGTCGAGAAGCACGGCATCGACGCCGATGGAAAGCGCTTCGTCGAGCTGGTCGAGCCGATCGACTTCGACTTCGATCTTGACCAGATGGCCGGCCGCAGCGCGGGCACGCTCGATGGCGGTGCGCACGCCGCCGGCTATGGCGATGTGGTTGTCCTTGATCAGAATGGCATCGTAGAGCCCAAACCGGTGATTGGCCCCGCCACCGGCCCGCACGGCCGCCTTTTCGAGCGCTCGCAGCCCGGGTGTGGTTTTGCGCGTGCAGGCAATCCTGGCATGGCCATGGGGGCGCACGGCTTCAACCAGTTCTGCCGTCGCCGTGGCGATGCCGGACAAGCGGCAGAGGAGATTGAGGGCCACACGTTCGGCCCCGAGAATGGCGCGGGCGGGGCCGGAAACATGGAGGATCGTGTCGCCGGGCGCGACCTTGCTGCCGTCGGGTTGGTGTACCGAAACCGCAATGGAGCGATCCATGAGGCTGAAAGCGAGACAGGCGAGGTCCACGCCGCTGACGACCCCGGGGTCACGCGCGACAATTGCGCATTCCGCCATGGCCTCGATGGGGATGACGGCATCGCTGGTGATATCGCCTGTGCGCCCAAAATCTTCGAGGAGGGCGGCGCGCACAATCGGCTCGGTGATGAGGCGCGGAAGTGTCAGGGACGAAAAAGTCTCATTCATGCAAAGGCTTCCATGGCTTCGGTCCGGCTTTCAGCCAGTTCCCTGGCGCTATTCAGGGCATCGGTCAGCGTTATTTCGGTGTGGCGGGGCGTGCTCGACGTCCGGGGATGATCAGCTCGCTGATGCGCGCCGCGGCTCTCGCATCGGCGTTCGGCGGAAACGGCGATGAGCAGGGCAGCAAGCAGGGCATCCGAACCTTGCGCAGGTCGTGCTTTTGATTGTGTCAGCGCGAACCAGAAGCCCCTTACTGCCCGCTGTAGTCCTGCGGCATCGCGCACCACGCCAACATCGCGATCCATCTGCTTGCGCAGACCGACATCGGCCTGTCCCATCGAAGGTGTCCTCAATGAGGGTTCCAGACCTGCTGCTGCGAGGCTGGTGCTGCCCTTGAAGTCCTCAGCGATCCAGGCAGACTGCGCCACGGCTTCGAGCAGGGAATTGCTCGCGAGCCTATTGGCGCCATGCAGCCCCGTGGAAGCCACTTCGCCGCAGGCCCAGAGGCCGGGCACCGTCGTCTGGCCAGATGCGCCAACCTTGACGCCGCCCATGTGATAGTGCGCGGCCGGTCTGATCGGGATCGGCTGGCGGGCGGGGTCGAGGCCGCCCGATGCGCAGAGGGCGGAAAAGCCCGGGAAGCGCGTGTGGACGGCTTGGCCGAGGGCGGGGCGGGTATCGAGAAAGACCTGTTCGCCAGCAATGATCTGCCGGAAGACCGCATTGGCGACGATATCGCGCGGGGCCAGTTCGGCTCCCGGCACGCCCTCCATAAACCGCTCGCCTCGGGCATTGATGAGAATGGCTCCTTCGCCGCGCAGGGCCTCGGTTGCCAGCGGCATAGGGTCCCGTCCGATCGCAATGGCGGTCGGATGAAACTGCACGAATTCGAGATCGCGCAGCACCGCGCCGGCGCGGGCAGCCAAGGCAAGGCCCGTACCGATGGCGGTCACGGGATTGGTCGTATAGGCATAGAGGCCGCCGATCCCACCGGTCGCCAGCACCACGCCGCGGCCGGACAGAAGCACCGCGTCAGATGCTTGCCGCCCGCCAACGGGTACGTAGACCACCCCACCGACATGGCCATTGGCAGTCATGGCGAGGTCGAGCACTTTGCCTTCGAGAATGGTGATAGATGGCGTGTTTCGCACGGCGCCGATCAGACCGTCGATGACGCGCCGGCCCGTCCGGTCGCCGCCAGCATGCACGATGCGACGGCGTGAATGCGCCGCCTCTAGGCCAAGGGCGACTGCGTCTCCATCACTCGCGCGATCAAATCCAATACCCTGTTCCAGGAGCCAGGCGATGGCCTCTGGGCCGGCTTCGGCAATGCGCTGGGTTATCGCGGGATCGCCGAGCCCGGCGGCAGCGACGAGTGCATCATCGGCGTGGAGATGCGGGCTGTCATCATCGCCAAGCGCAGCGGCAATGCCCCCTTGCGCGAGGGCCGTTGCGGCATTGGTGCCAAGCGGGGAGGCGGTGATCAGGACAACTGGCAGCGGCGCGAGGCGCAGGGCCGTCGTCAGCCCTGCAATACCGCCGCCAATGATGATGACCGGGTTTTGGCGCATATCGATGGCCTCAGGCAACCGCCAGCATGCGCTCGACCGCGGCGCGCGCCCGTTCAGCCAGCAGCGGATCGATATGTACCTCGTGCTGCTCCGCTTCGAGCGCCGCGCGGATATTGCCCAAGGTGATGCGCTTCATGTGCGGGCAGAGATTGCACGGCTTGACGAATTCGACGTCGCGGAACTGCTGGGCCAGGTTGTCGCCCATCGAGCATTCGGTCACGAGCGCCACGCGCTGCGGGCGCCTGTCGGCAACAAAGTCCGCCATCATCGCCGTCGAGCCGGAGAAATCGGCCTCGGCCACCACTTCGGGCGGGCATTCAGGATGGGTCATCACCGTTACGCCGGGATAGCTCTCGCGCACGGCGCGGATATCGTCGGGCGTGAAGAGCTCATGCACTTCGCAATGGCCTGCCCAGGTGATCACCTCGATCTCCGGCGCCTGCGCCGCGATATTGCGAGCCAGGAATTCGTCCGGCAGCATGATCACCCGGTCGACACCCAACGAGCGGATCACTTTGAGCGCATTGCCCGAAGTGCAGCAGATGTCGGACTCAGCCTTCACCGCGGCCGAGGTGTTCACATAGGTGACAATAGGCGCGCCCGGATGACGGCGGCGAAGTTCGCGCACGTCTTCGGCAGTGATCGACTCGGCCAGCGAGCAGCCGGCGCGGCTATCTGGTATGAAGACGCGCTTGTTCGGATTGAGCAGCTTTGAGGTCTCTGCCATGAAGTGCACGCCGGCCATGACGATGATATCGGCATCGGTCGCGGCGGCCTCACGCGCGAGCGCCAGGCTGTCGCCCACGATGTCGGCAACCGTGTGGAAGATTTCCGGTGCCTGGTAATTGTGCGCCAGGATAGTGGCGTTCTTCTCGCGTTTGAGACGCAGTATCGCTTCGACGTCGACGGCCAGAAACGGCCATTCGAAGGCCGGAACATGGTGCCGTACCCGCTCATAGACGCGGGGCAATGGCATGGTGCCAGCCGTGGATTCCGATACCTGCAACGCACTGCCTCCAATTATACTCAATCTGAGTATTAGTGGTCAAAACGAAACCGGCGTCTCTGCGCCGGTACGGTTATGCTAGAACTGAGTATAAGGGTGCGTCAAGACCTAAATTGGCGGACGTTTCGTGCTCGATAGCCGCAAGCCCGGAGAGGGGCGCTCCAACAACACCTCGCGGCGGAAGCGCACCAACCGCGCCGGCCGACCGCCGGTATCGGTCTGGAGTTCGCCCGTTTCCTCGACCAGGCCCTGCGTTTCGACCAGGCGGCGGAAATTCTGCTTGTGCAACCGCACACCAGATAGGCCTTCCACGGTGCGCTGCAGGTCGAGCAGCGTAAAACTCTCGGGCATGAGTTCAAAGATCACCGGACGATACTTGATCTTGCCGCGCAGCCGCCCGAGCGCGGTGGCGAGGATGCGGCGGTGGTCGAGGCCCATCGGGTGGTCGATCACGGGCAAGAGGGGGAGGGTTCCCCATCGCGTCGAGCCTCTCGCACAAAGCCGGCCTCGTAGAGCAGCTCATAGCGGTCGAGCACGAGTTCGTCGCTCCAGCTGTCGGTCCCAAGGCCAAAGGCCAGCGCCGCCCGCTTTTCCCGCAAGGTACCGGTTTCGGTGGGGCCTTTCGCGGCCCAGGCCTTCAAATAGGCTTCGATTGTTTCCAGCACGGCGGGCCGGCCATCGCGCCAGTCTTCCCAGGGGAGGTAGGTATAAACATTCTGCCAGCGGGCGCCGCTTCGCGCCGAAGCGCGCAGGGCTCGTACCAGAGCCAGATAGGCAACAGATAGCGACCGGCTGCCGCGTGCTGGCATATCGATGCGGTCGGCGTCGCCAAACGTATAAAGCTGCTCCACATAGCCCAGGTGCAAGTCCGTCTGCTGCTCGACCCAGGCGCGCAGGCCGGCCTCCAGGGTGCGATGCTCCGATTGCAGGGGGCCAGCGGGCAAGGTGTCCACCGGCGCACCCGGGCGCACGAGAACCATAGGTTCGTCCACGCCCGCGGCGATGATAACAGCGCTCAGTTCCGCAAAGAGGGCCAGGCCCCCGGCATCAGATACGGCGCTGCTTCTATCGGGCTGAGTAGACGGCATTTTTCCAACTTGCACAGTGAAGGTCCACTATCACGAAGAACCCTATACTGGGCAAGTTTCACCAATTTGAACGCGTTCCCGCGCCATTCGTCGTAGGGGGCGCATGGGATCGCCGCCAGGCTCCTGGGGGAACGCCCGCAAATTTCTTGAAGGCACGGTTGAAGGCGGCTTCGGATTCGTAGCCGACTTCGGCTCCCGCCTGGGCAATGCTGCCTGTCGTGTCTTCCAGCCGCTTGGCCGCCAGCTGCATGCGCCAGCGGGCGAGATATTGCATGGGCGTATCGCCGGCATAGTGGGCGAAACGGTCGGCAAAGACCGAACGGGAGAGACCCACCGCGCGCGCCAGCCCCTCAAGCGTCCAGCTCTCGGCGGGTTGCCCATGGATCAGGCGCAGGGCATGACCGATCTGTGGATCGCGCAGGCCCGAAAGCCAGCCGCGGGCTTCCGGCGGCAACTCATTGGCATATTCGCGGAGCACTTCCACGAAGAGCAGTTCGGCAAGCTTGGCGAGCACGATTTCGCCGCCCGGCTGGAGACTCCTGTCTCGGACACGGCGTGGCGCACCAAGTGGGCCAGCCAGCCCTGAGCGGCGGTTCCCCGTCCGAGCAGAATGCGTGGCAGCGAATTTATGAATGGATTGTAGGGCCTGATATCGCAGCCGAGATAACCGCAGATGAAGCGACAGGTGCCGGCGCCCGAACCATCATTGACGACATAGGGAAGCTGCCGGTCTACCGGGCTGTGATAGACGGCCAGATCAGGCTTGGCGCGCATCCCGACTCTCGAGCAGAGGGCATGCGCGTCGTCCATGGGAAAGGCAATGATATCGCCGGCCTCAAGACGCAGCGGTTCGGCCGCGTTCTCGGTCAGCTCCACCCAGCACGATCCTTCGATCAGAGTGTGGAAGAAGAAGACATATTGCGATGCCGGCATGACGGCGGCGGCAATCGCCGACGCCCTCGGCGCCTCTGCTACCCAAGGTTCACGAAAAGTGCTGTCGAAAAAGACCGCGCCGGTCAGCCGCACCGCCGCGAGCACGTCGGAGAGAACGTCCATCGTCTCTGCCTCCGCCGAAGCGCCGCTCCGCGCGGCCCTCATCCCGTGAGGCTACGCCCATGTGCGGCCTGGAACAAGGCAGGACGGCTGAGCAATAGAGCCGGACGATCAAGCATTTTCGCGCCCCCTGGCCGGGTCTAGCATCCCGGCGTCGGCTGGAGCCGGCGGAGGAGAGTTCGCCATGAACGCAGAAACTGTCGGCAAATTTTCAGCGGGGCATCGCGGCCCCGTGCTCGATGCGGGCCACCCCGGTTACGACGAGGCGCGCAAGCTCTACAACGGTATGATCGACAAGCACCCCTTGATGATCGCCCAATGCTCCGATGTGGGCGATGTCATGGATGCGGTGAATTTTGCCCGGGACAACAAGCTCGCCGTGGCTATTCGCGGCGGCGGACACAATGGTCCTGGCTTTGGCAGCGTCGATGATGGTCTTGTCATCGATATGTCGATGATGAAGGGCGTGCGCGTCGATCCCGTTGCCAAAACCGTTCGCGTCGGCCCCGGCTGCACCACAGGCGATGTCGACCACGCCACCCACGCCTTCGGCATGGCCGTACCCTTCGGTATCATCTCGACCACCGGCGTTGCCGGCCTGACGCTGAGCGGTGGCCATGGCTATCTCAGCCGCCAATATGGCCTCGCGGTCGACAGCCTCATGGAGGCCGATGTCGTGCTCGCCGATGGCAGCTTCGTCACGGCCAGCGAGACACAGAATGCCGATCTCCTCTGGGCACTGCGCGGCGGGGGCGGCAATTTCGGCGTGGTGACGAGCTTCCTTTTCCGCGTCCATCCGGCCAAGGAGGTCTATGGCGGGCCAATCGTCTTCGACCTTTCGGACGCCGCGACCGTAATGCGTTGGTACCGGGAATTCCAGGCGAGCGCACCTAGGGATTTCTGTATCTGGCTTGGCCTGCAAAGCGTGCCGATGGGCGAGCCGTTCCCTGCCGAACACCAGGGCAAGAGGATGTGCATTCTCCTCGTGGCGCATAATGGCGGAGGCGCCAAGGAAGCGGTCGATGCCATCCGTCGGGACCTGCCGACCCCGCTCTTCGACTGGGCCGGGCCAATGCCCTATCCGGCACTACAAAGCATGTTCGACGCGCTCTATCCCAAGGGCTTGCAGTGGTATTGGAAGGGCGACTTCGTCAAATCGCTGCCGGATGCAGCAATAGACGCCCATATCGAGCAGGCGAAAAAATCTCCCACCGGCGAATGCCTCATGCACCTCTATCCGATCGACGGCGCGGTGCATGACAAGGCGAGTGGCGACAGCGCCTGGAATTGCCGCGACGCGACCTGGTCGATGGTGATCGCCGCCATCGCGCCCGACGCCAATCGCGCCCCGGAGCTGAAGCAATGGGCGCGCAACTACTGGCAGACCATCCACCCCTATGATCTCGATGGCGCCTATCCGAACTTCATGATGGATGACGAGGCAGATGGGCGGCTGCGTGCAACCTATGGGGATAACTATCCCAAGCTCGCAGCCATCAAGGCGAAGTACGATCCCGACAATCTGTTCCAGGTTAACCAGAACGTTCGTCCGTCACACTAGCTGACGGCTCTCGACCGGCCCAAAGCGTTTCTTGCGCGCTCTAGGCCGGTTGGGACTTGGCGGAGAGGCCTACCTCAGAGCTGAAGCGTCGCCAGATTTCGGCAAACACGGCGACGCAACAAAGACCCGCAACAGCCAAAATCCAGATCGACAGGCGCGGCCCGATCGCGCCGAGCGCAACAGACAAAGCAAAGGGCGCCACGGCGGAAACGCCGAGCCGCCCGAGGCTGACCCATCCTAGCCGCTTTCCAAAGCCTGCCTTTCCAAACAGCGCCAGCGGCAGGGTGCCGGATACGATGCTGAAAAGCCCGCTGCCCAGACCGAAGATGACGGCAAAGGCGATAGCCCCCGCAATCGAGGGCGCCGTCAGGGCCAGCACCGTCAATGCCGTTGGCATCAAGACGGCGGAGATCACCGCCAGGGTCGGAGCCGGCAGCGCCTTGCCGAAGGCCATATTGATCAGCCGGCTGGCGACCTGCGCGGGGCCAAAGAGCGTGGCGACCAGAACGCCGCCTGCGCCGAGCCCGAGCATGCCGAGCATAGGCACGATGTGAAACAGCGTCGCGGCCGAGACGAAACCGGCGAGCGAGAAACCCAGCACGACGAGGACGAAGGTAAACTTGCCCGAAGTGCCCCGTGTGATCTCTGCTGGAGTATTGGGCTCTGCCGGCCGCGCCGATGCGATTTTCGCAAAGCGGGTGAGCCAGAGGTGCAGCGGCAGACAGGCAAGGAGATGCATCGCGGCAAAGGCGAAATACACCTGATGCCAGTCCAGCCCCTGCAGCATCCAGCTGGTCAAGGGCCAAAAAATGGTTGAGGCAAAGCCGGCGATCAGGGTCAGAAAGGTGATGCTGCGCTGTGCCAGCGGACCTGTGGTCTGGGCCAGCAAGGCGAAGGCCGTCGAATAAAGCACGAAGGCAGATGCCAGTTCGACAAGGACCAAACCAGACAGGAACAGGAAGGCACTGTTCGCCAGTCCGCATATGACCAAAGCGAGCGCTGCCGCCACCGACCCGACCGAAAGCACCAGGGCCGCGCCGTGCCTGTCCGCCAGTCCGCCGGCATAGGGCGAAATCAAACCACCAGCGAGAAGGGCGAGCGAGATCGATCCATAGATCCACTCGACCGCCACGCCAAACTCGGCTGCGATCGCGGGCGCAAGAATGCTGAAGCTATAGTAGAGCGTGCCATAGCCGATGATCTGGGTAATGCCGAGCGCCCAGATGGCGGCTGCGTTCGAGTGGGTCTTGGCCGTCATTTCCAGTCAGATCGCCTTGGGCGCCACCCGTTTGCCCGCGGCATCGATGATGACTTCCCCATCTTCTTTGGTGAACGGCCCGATATCGGGATTTTCGAGGATGTCGAGCACGACCTCAGAGGGTCGGCAGAGGCGCGTTCCGATCGGCGTTTCGACGAAGGGCCGATTGAGCAGGATGGGGTATTTTTCTATCGCGTCGAGCAGGACTGCATCGGCGACGTCGGCAAGGCTGAGGTCCCCATAGGGGGTATCCTTCTGCCGGATCGCCTGGCGCAGCGTCATGCCGGCAGCTGGAACCAGTTCCATGATGCGTTCGCGGCTGGGTGGGTTCTTGAGATATTCGATCACGATGGGCTCGACGCCACTTTGCCGGATCATGGCCAGCGTATTGCGCGAGGTGCCGCATTCGGGGTTGTGGTAGATGGTGACGGTCATGATCGGTCTTCCGGATTGATGGGGAGTTCGACGCCGGCTGGCCCACGAAGAAGCCAGGACATCAGCGTCAGCGCGATGAGCGCCCCAGCGACCTGAGCCGCAACAAAACCCGGCAGATCGAGCGGGCGAATGCCGGAAAAAGTGTCGGTGATGGAACGGGCGATGGCGACGGCAGGATTGGCGAAGGATGTGGACGCCGTGAACCAGTAGGCGGCGGTGATGTAGAGGCCGACCAGCAGGGGTACGGCTTTCCGCTCGAAGCGGATGCCGGCCAATATGGTGGCGACGAGCCCGAAGGTCGCGATGCCCTCCGAGAGCCATTGGCCCCCACCAGTGCGTACCCTCGTCGATGCCTGCAACAGAGGCAGGGCGAACATGGCATGCGCCACCATGGCGCCGAGCACGCCACCGATCACCTGCACCAGCGCATAAAAGCCCGCGTCACGCACTGGCAGCTCGCGCCGAAGGGCGAAAACTAGGGACACGGCCGGGTTGAAATGGGCGCCCGAAATCGGCCCAAGTGTGCTGATCAGCACCACAAGGATCGCACCCGTGGCCACGGTGTTCGCCAGGAGCGCCAGGGCAACGTCCTTGGTCAGCGTCTCGGCCATGATGCCGGAGCCGACCACCGTGGCAACGAGGAGCCCGGTGCCAAGTGCCTCCGCGGTCAGGCGACGAGGAAGGTCGATCATGCCGCCCCGCCACGGATGCGATCAGCAGGCACAGGCGCTCTCCTTCGTGGCGGGGGTGCAGCATTCCGCGGCGACCACGGCGGCCGGCATGCACACCTCCGGATGCCCCGAGCAGCAATCGCGCATGAGGAATTCCACAAGGCCTGAGAGGCCTTCAAAATTGGCGCTGTAGATGATCGAACGGCTCTCGCGGCGGGACTGGATCAGGCCGGCGCGTTCGAGATGGGCGAGGTGGAACGAAGCGCTCGAAGACGAAGCATCGACCGCCTCGCCGATGGCGCCTGCCGGCATGCCCTCGGGCCCGGCCTGCACCAGAATGCGCACCATGCGAAGCCTGGTTTCCTGGCTCAGCGCCCCAAACGCGTTGAGGGCTTGCGGTTCTTCGAGTTTCATCTCAATATCTCAATGAATGTTGAAATAATGGATAACCGAACATGAGTGCCCATGCAACCATCCCTTATGCCGAAACGGAATCTTCGCTTGGCGCCGTGCTCGCCCGCCTGGAAGGGCATGACCATCTGCCACTCTCGCTCGAATATGACGATCGCGTGGTGCAGCCCGGCTACCACGTCACCGAAGTGAAGGCAGGATCCTTCGTCACCCTCGATTGCGGCGGCAATCCCGATGCCTGGCAGGAGACCGTGCTGCAGGTGGAGGACATTCCGGCCAGGGACGATCGGCCGATGATGACAGCTGGCAAGTTCCGCTCAATCCTGGCGCAGGTCGATAGAAAAGTGCGTCTTGATCACGACGCAAGGCTCACGATCGAGATCGGTCGGCCCGGCGAGGCCATGCGGGTGTTCGATGTGGCCGAGCTGTCGATCGAGACAGACCGCGCGACATTGACCCTGGGGATACGCCCCGCCATCTGCAAGCCACGACATCGCGCCCAGCAGGCTCAGGAAGCCGCTTCATGCTGCTCTCCGGCATCGAAGGAGACGGGGTGCTGCTAGAGCATCCCATTCGGCACGGAGCCGGGGTCAGCAACCGGGTCCGAGCGGACCATGCTTGATGCGATCAGGGCAACCTCCACCCGATTTCGTGCCCCCAGTTTTCGCAGCAGATGCGTCAGGTGATACTTTATCGTCTTCTCGCTCAGCCCCAGGGTGCGCGCTATCTCCTTGTTGGAGTGCCCTCTGGACAAATACGGAAGAATATCGACTTCCCGCGGCGTCAGGCTCGAGAATGCGTCGGTCGCAGGAACGTCGATGGAGTTGGCGTAGTAGATATTGCTCCCCAGCAGCGTCGCCGCCAGCCCCGGCGCCACATAGGATTCCCCCAGCGCCAATTGACGGACAGCTTCGACGAGATCGTGGCTCGACACGCTCTTTAGCGCATATCCGCGTACCCCGCCTTTGAGCGCCGTGACCACGGAATGAGGGTCGCCCGTCGCGCCCAGAATCAGAATGCCGGTATTGGGGTGAAGCGCTGCCAGCTTCTCGATCAGCTGGAACGACCCCTCGGCCGTGTCCAGCTCGACAATCAGAACGTCGACAGCGGGGGGCGGGCTCACCTGAATGTCGTCTGGCCAGGTTCGCCCATAGGTCAGCACCACGAAATTCTCGGCTGCCGTCAGCACATGGACAATTCCGTCCCGGAGCAGAGGCATGTCGGCGACGATTGCGACGCGAATTTTCCCCATTTTTCCAAGTGCCTATCTCAGCCTGGCGCCAGCACTCCGATGCCTCGAACGCTTTTGAACTCTCGTCGCGGGGGGATGCTCGCCGGCTGTGCGAAAACACCCTAGCTGCTGCGGCCTCAGACATTAGGCGAGCCAATTTGGGCACGCAACTGGACCAATGGACCGAAGCGACTGCGACCATGGACCCGGACCAAGGTCCAATAGGCTCGCCACTGCGGAGCCACATTGGGCCAGGCGAAGCCGAGTTTGAGCCGGTGGGCTAGGGGGCGAGGCTTCGGCGCTTGGGACTTCAGTCCAGATAGGAATGCCCCGCTGCGAGTTTCAACATGCCGCGCCTAACTCAGGGAAAACCGCACAGAGGACGAAAATGGCACAGTACATCCGCTCAGACCTCGATTTTATCCTGGCGCAGATCAAGATCGCAGAAGCGCATGCCTCAGGCACTCCCCTGACCTCGTTAATTGCAGCCCCCACGCTGCCCTTCGGCTTACGGACCGTGGATGGGACCTACAACAACCTCTTGCCGGGGCAGTCCAATTACGGGGCTGCCGGCCAGGAATTCCCGGCGACGGTGGACCCGGTCTACCGGCCTGGCTACGAGCCCTCGAACGTTCCCGGCTCCGTCGTGGTCGATCCGCAGCCGCGCATCATCTCCAATCTCATCGTCGACATGACGAGCAATAATCCGGCGGCGACGCAGGCCTATGAAGACCACATCGAATTCGGCGCCACCTTCGAGCCGGTGCTCGACAGCAATGGCGACCCGGTCATGGGCAATAATGGCGAGCCGCTGGTCCTCTACCACATTCCCAATGTCGCCCCGGACGAGGGCCTGTCAGCGCCGTTCAATTCCTGGATGACCCTGTTCGGCCAGTTCTTCGATCATGGCCTCGACCTCATCAACAAGGGCGGCAGCGGCACGGTATTCGTTCCCCTCCTGCCCGACGACCCGCTCTATGACGCGGACGGCGCGGACGACATTCCCAATAGCGGGGATGAGACCAATTTCATGCTGCTGACCAGGGCGACCGTCGATGCGGGCACAGACGGCATCATGGGCACGGATGATGACATTCGGCCGATCAACACCACCACGCCCGTCGTTGACCAGAACCAGACCTATACCTCGCACTCGTCCCACCAGGTTTTCCTGCGGGCCTATGAGTTCAATGCTGCCGGAGACCCGGTCGCTACAGGCAAATTGATCGAAGGATCGGCCGGTGGCATGGCGACCTGGGCCGATGTCAAGGAACAGGCCCTGACCCTGTTCGGCATCATCCTCGACGACATGGATGCGCTCAATGTGCCGATGGTCGCCGCCGACGCCTATGGCAATTTCATCCCCGGGGCCAATGGCTTCCCGCAACTGGTGCGAGCCTCGGACAATGAACTCATCGAGGGCAATCCGGCCGCACCGATCGATGCGTCGATGGCCGTGCGCACCGGCCACGCTTTCCTCGTCGACATCGCGCACGAAGCGGCCCCGACCAATGCCCAGACCGGCGCACCGCTAGCGGCCGACAGCGACAGCGTCCTCGGCCTCTCCGAGCCCGGCACCTATGACGATGAACTGCTCGATGCCCATTTCATGGCCGGTGACGGCCGGGCTAACGAGAACATCGCGCTCACCGCGGTGCATCATGTCTTCCATTCCGAGCACAATCGGCTGGTCGATCACACCAAGGAGGTGATCCTGGCCGACGCCACTGCCATGCTGGCGGCAGGCGCCACCGAGGCACAGGCCATTGCCTTCCTCAATGAATGGCTGGTCACACCCGTCACCAGCGTGCCCGACACGGTGGGCGAGGTGGACGCTCTGGTCTGGAATGGCGAGCGCCTCTTCCAGGCCGCACGCTTCGGCACGGAAATGCAGTACCAGCATCTGGTGTTCGAGGATTTTGCGCGCAAGATGCAGCCGCAGATCGACGTTTTCGTTGCCCCCGTGGGATATGACGTCACCATCGACCCCGCCATCGTCTCCGAGTTCGCCAACACGGTCTATCGCTTCGGGCATTCCATGCTGACCGAGTCGATCGACCGCCTCGATCCTAACTTCAATGCCGCCGATATGGCGCTCGTCGATGCCTTCCTCAACCCGATCGCGTTCGACAATGGCGGGACCATTCAGGCCGATGTCGCCGCCGGCGCGGTGGTACGCGGCATGACCAGGCAGGTCGGCAACGAGATCGACGAATTCGTCACCGATGCCCTGCGCAACAACCTTTTGGGCCTGCCGCTCGATCTCGCCACGATCAACCTGGCGCGGGGACGCGACACCGGTGTTCCGTCCCTTAACGCGACACGCCGCGAGTTCTACACCATGACCGGGGACAGCCAGCTCACGCCCTATACGAGCTGGTTCGACTTCGCCATGAACCTCAAGAACCAGACTTCGATCATTAATTTCATCGCCGCCTACGGTACTCACGAGACCATCACGGGTGCACTCACGCTCGCTGACAAGCGGGCGGCCGCTACCCTCATCGTGCTGGGCGGAACCGGGGCGCCTGACGACAGGCAAGACTTCCTCGACAGCACCGGCGACTGGGCAAGCGGTCCAAACGGGGTGACCATCACCGGGCTCGACGATGTCGATCTCTGGATCGGCGGGTTGGCGGAAGCCATCATGCCCTTTGGCGGCATGCTCGGCTCGACCTTCAACTTCGTCTTCGAAACCCAGCTCGAAAACCTGCAGAACGGCGATCGCTTCTACTATCTCGCGCGCACCGCCGGCATGAACTTCATCAATGAGCTCGAACAGAACTCGTTCGCCAGCCTCATCATGCAGAACACCAATACGACCCACTTGCCGCTCGACGTGTTCTCGACCCCGACCTACATCCTCGAAGTCGACCGCGTCGCCCGCCAGTTCAATGAGGGCCTCGGCAATGCCGATCCGACCGATCCTGGCAGCCCCCTGGTCCCGCTCGTCATCCGCAACAACCCCGCAACGCCCGGAGCGGACACCAACTATCTGCGCTTCACCGGTGGAGACCATGTGGTGCTCGGTGGCACGAACAATGCTGACATCCTCACGGCCAGCATCGGCGACGACACCATCTGGGGCGACGGCGGCAATGACCGCATCGAAGGTGGCGCGGGCAACGACAATATCGATGGCGGTGCCGGCGACGACATCATCAGCGATAGCGGCGGGGACGATGTCATCAAGGGCGGCGACGGCAATGACGTCATCCATGGCGGCAATGGCCTCAATCTCATCATCGGCGGCGCGGGCAGTGATTTCATCATCACCGGCGAGGATGCCTCCGAAGTTTTCGCCGGCACCGGCAATGACTTCATCCTCGGCTCCACCGTCAACGAGGGCATGCAGGGCAATGAGGGTGACGACTGGATCGAGATAGGCACCCAGGATGGGGCCCCCGGCGACAACTTCGACCCCTTCGGGCGCGATAACATCACCGGCAATGACGTGTTCCTCGGCAATGGCGGCTTTGACGAATTCGTCGGGGAAGGCGGGGACGACATCATGGTCGGCAGCCCCGGACCGAACCGCAACGAAGGCATGTCGGGCTTTGACTGGGCAACCTACAAGGACCTCCCGACCGTCTATGCCGATCTCCTGCTGCCGGCATTCGACGAAGACCCGAACATTCCCTTCCCCGATACCGCCATCGATCGCTACGAGAATGTCGAGGGCGTTTCGGGTGGAGCGGGCAATGACCGCCTGTTCGGCACCAATGTGACCGCCGCTGAAATGCCGCTCGAAGGCGCACGCGGCAGCGTCTTGACCAATATCGCCCTGATCAACGGCCTGCAGGAACTACTCGGGGCCGGGGTGACCTCCTTTGATGGCGGCAATATCATGCTGGGCGGAGATGGCAGCGACCAGATCACCGGCCGCGGCGGCGACGACATCATCGATGGCGACAAATGGCTGAATGTGCGGATCAGCGTCAGGGACATCAATAACCCTGCCTTGGAGATTGCCACCTTCTCCAACCTGACCCAGATTCAGGCGGCCATGATGGCCGGCACCTACAAGCCGCAACAGCTGCAGATCGTGCGCGAAATCCTGACCGCCAATGGCGCCGGCGATATCGACACGGCCATCTTCAGCGGTGCGCTGGCCAATTACACGGTCGAATTCGGACCCAATGACATGGTCACCGTGACCGACAATGTCGGCACCGACGGCACTGACACGCTCTACAATATCGAGCGCTTGCAGTTCGCCGATCAGGTTGTCATCAACAATGATGCGCCGATCGGTCAGCCGAGCATCAGCGATACCAGCCCCACCGAGGGGCAATTGCTGACCGCCACGCGCGGGACCGTGGACGATCCGGATGGAACAGCCTCCTCGGTCTTCACCTTCCGCTGGCAGGCGCTAATTGTCGGCGTCTGGACCGACATTGTCGGCGCGACCGCCGCAAGCTTTACCCCCACGCAGGCCCAGGTGGGCCAGCAGATCCGCGTCGTGACGAGTTTTGTCGATGACGGCGGCAATCCCGAACAGGTCGCTTCCGAGCCGACGACCATTGTCGGCGACCTCGCGACCGGCACCGGCGCAGCCAATGTCTTCAATGGCGGGGATGGCGATGATCACTTCATCGGACTGGGTGGCGCCGATACGCTCAACGGCAATGGCGGCAGCGACATTCTCGATGGCGGTGCCGGGGCTGACGTCCTCAATGGCGGGGCGGGCAATGATACCCTGCTTGGTGGAGCTGCTGCCGACACCATGAATGGTGGGGCCGGTGCCGATGCCATGAGCGGCGGCGCCGCCAATGACACCTATGTCGTTGACGATGTCGGTGACGCCATCACCGAACTGCTCGGCGAAGGAACCGACCTCGTCCAGACCTCGCTCAATGCCTACACGCTGGGCGCCAATGTCGACAATGTCACCTTCAATGGCGTTGGCGACTTCACTGGCACGGGCAATACGCTCAACAACCGCATCCAGGGCAATGGCGGCAATGACGTCATTGATGGCGGCGTCGGCGTCGATACCATGGTGGGCGGTGGCGGCAACGACACCTACTACGTGGACAATGCTGCTGACGTCATCACCGAGGCGGCGGGTGGAGGCATCGATACCGAGTTCGCCTCGGTCACCGATACGCTGCAAGGCAATGTCGACCACCTGACCTTGACCGGCACGGGCAATATTGGCGGTACCGGCAACGGGCTTGCCAATACCATCACCGGCAACAGCGGCAACAATGCACTGTCCGGCGCTGGTGGAGACGACCTGCTGATCGGGGGGCTCGGCACCGATACGCTCAATGGCGGTGCCGGCCTTGACACACTCGAGGGTGGTGATGGCGTCGACACGCTGAACGGCGATGGCGGCAACGACATTCTCGACGGCGGCTTTGGCAACGACATCATGAACGGCGGCGGCGGCAACGACACGTTCCGCTTCAATGATGCCTTCGGCGACGACACCATCTCGGGCTTTGACGCCAATCCCGCGGGGGGTGGGCAAGACCGGCTCGACATTGCGGCTCTCGGCATCACGGCCATCACGTTCGCCTCCGGCGTCGCGATCGTGCAGCAGGGCGCCAATACCCTGGTGACCATCGGCGACGACACCATCACCCTCAATGGCGTCAACGTGGCCGCGGTCACCGAGGCTGACTTCATCCTGGCCTGAAAACGGATGTCAGGGGATCGTCGCCGACCTTCCGGTCGGCACGGTCCCCGCTCCTGCAGACCGGCGGACATGGGAGAACGAAATGAAACTGACTCAATCTGACCTGGAGTTTCTGTTCGAAGAGGTAACGTTCGATCCCGCCAACCTCGTTGGTCTGGAAGACCACCATGGCCTGCGCAATGTCAGTGGTGTCGGCAACAATCTCGTGCCCGGACAGGAGAATTTTGGTGCTGCCGATCAGCCGTTCATTCGGCTTGGCACCGGCAGCCAGCCCTCCGACTACAACGACTACAATAACGGCATGGTCATCGATGGCTCGCCGCGCATGATCTCCAATGTCATTGCCTCCCAGACGACGCCCATCCTCAACGTGGCGGCCGATCCCGCGGACCGCCCGTTCAATGGCTGGATGACCCTCTTCGGTCAGTTCTTCGACCATGGCTTGGATTTTGTGGCCAAGGGCGAACAGGGTTTCGTCATGGTGCCGCTGGACCCGTCCGATCCGCTCCACAATCCGGCCGTTGGCGCGCCCAATTTCATGATCGTCTCGCGCGCCAATGTCACCAATGTTGCCGATGCGGGTGCCGATCGCATTTTTGGCACTACCGATGATGTCGGCTATTCCAATAACGGCACGCCGGGCGATAGCAGCGACGACATTTTCGCGCGTCCCGAGAGCATCAACCACACCTCGCCATTCATCGACCAGAACCAGACCTATGGTTCGAGCCTCTCGGTCCGGGCGGTGTTGATGGAATACGAGACAGTGGGCGGAGTTGCCGTGGCGACCGGCCGGCTGGTCTCGGGGGAGGGCGCCAGTGGCTTGGCGACCTGGGCCGATGTGAAGGCCAATGCGGCCCTGATCGGATTGACGCTCACTGACGCCGACGTCAAGGACGCCCCGCTGCTGCGCACCAATGCCGATGGCACGCTCTTCCGCGATGCCAATGGCCATGTCGAGGTGGTGACCGACGGGGGCGGCAATGTCGTCCGGTCGGGGCACGCCTTCCTCCTCGACATGCATCCGGACGCCAATCCCGACGGGTCCAGCTTCAACCCCGCCTTACTCAATGCCCACTTCATCTCCGGCGATGGCCGTACCAACGAGAACTATGGCCTGACCGCCGTCCATACGGTCTTCCACGACGAGCACAACCTCGTCGCTGCGCAGATCATGGACCTGCTCGCCCAGCCCGGCCAGCCGATCCAGATGACCGGCGAACAGATATTCGAAGCGGCCAAGCTCGTCACGGAGATGGAATATCAGCATATTGTCTTTGACGAATTTGCCCGCCGGATCAGCCCCAATATCGAGGCCTTCCACGGCAGCTCATACGATCCGACGATCAATGCGGCGATCTCGGCCGAATTTGCGCATGCGGTCTATCGCCTCGGCCATTCCATGCTGACCGAGACCGTCGACTCGATCGACCCGGTGACAGGTGTCTCGACCCAGAATTCGCTCATCGATGCCTTCCTCAATCCAACGGCCTTCGAAGCTGCCGGCGGCGCCGCGGGCATAGCCACCGGCATGTCGATGCAGGTTGGCAATGAGATCGATGAATTTGTCACCGACGCGCTGCGCAACAACCTCCTGGGCCTGCCGCTGGATCTGGCGACCATCAACATCACCCGCGGCCGCGACACGGGCCTGCCCAGGCTCAACGAGCTGCGGCAGCAATTGTTTGCCGCCAATGGCGATCCCGCCCTCGCGGCCTATGACAGCTGGGCCGATTTCGGCGCCAATCTCAAGAACCCCTCATCGCTGCTGAACTTCATTGCGGCCTATGCCTTTGGCGATACGGCAATGAGCGACATCGCTGGAGCCAGGGCCCAGGCGCTGGCGGCCATGGGCAATGTTGCCTTCATGAACGGCACGCTGGGGTCGTCCGATCCGCTCTATGCAGCGAGCCAGTCATTCTGGAACATCGATCTGTGGATCGGTGGGCTGGCCGAGGCCAAGGT
Source organism: Devosia sp. (assembly GCF_024707125.1). Lineage (GTDB taxonomy): Bacteria > Pseudomonadota > Alphaproteobacteria > Rhizobiales > Devosiaceae > Devosia. The sequence goes on along the minus strand of NZ_JANQAH010000011.1, from coordinate 849,914 downwards.
CGCGGGTGGTCTACTTGGCTCAACCTTCGACTTCGTCTTCGCCTATCACATGCAAAACCTGCAGAATGGCGATCGGCTCTACTACCAGGCCCGCCTGTCCGAGGAAAACATCCTCCATGAGATCGACGGCGAGAACTTCGCCGACATGATCATGCGCACGACCGGCGTGACCAACCTGCACACCGACAGCTTCTCGGCGGCGCAGGTGCGCCTGAACCTGACCAATAGCCCCGACAATTCCGGCGCGGCGCGCGCCACTTTCGCCCAAAGCGAGGTGATTTCCGGTCTTGATGGCAATGACACCATCAATGGTGGTGGCGGCTCGGACTCCATTTATGGCGATGCCGGCAACGACAATCTCCAGGGTGGGGCGGGCAATGACTTCCTCACCGGCGGATTGGGTGACGACACGCTCAACGATTCGGGCGGCGACGACCTCATGCGCGGCAATGAGGGCAATGACATCATCAATTCCGGCGCCGGGGTGGACCTCGTCCATGGCGGGGAAGGCAATGATACCATTTCCTCGGGTGCCGAAGACGACGAGATCTTTGCCGGCATTGGCGACGATATTGCGCATGGCGATGCCGGGCGCGACCAGATCAAGGGCGGCGAGGGAGCGGACACGCTCTATGGCGATGCCGATGACGACCGCCTGTTCGGAGAGTTGGGCAATGATACGCTATTTGGCGGCACCGGAATGGATCGGCTCGATGGCGGCGAGAGCGACGATATTCTGGTGGGCGGCAGCGGCGGCGCGGCCGATGCGCTCTCGCGCGAAGTCATCGACGGCGACAAGGGCTTCGATTTTGCGTCCTATCAGGACGCGACGTCCGGCGTCCTCGCGGACCTCATCAACTTCCTCACCGCCAATACCGGCGATGCCCAGTTCGACAGTTACTTCGATATCGAAGGCCTGATCGGCTCGGGCCTTGCCGATGAACTGCGCGGTAACACAGCGGCCAACGAATTGCGGGGCCTTGCCGGCAACGACACACTGACCGGTCGTGGTGGCAACGACACGATTGCGGGAGGCCTCGGCGTCGACACAGCCGTATTTGCCGGCAATCGCGCCGCCTACACCGTCAGCTTTGCCGGTGGCGTCGTTACCGTGGTGCACAACGCCAATGGCAGCGATGGCACCGACACGCTCAATGGCGTGGAGCGCCTGCAATTTGCCGATCAGCTCGTGGTGATCGGCAATGTGCCGGTCTCCGGCGTGCCCATCATCTCGGACACGACACCCACCGAGGGGCAGGCGCTGACCGCCTCGACCAGCGGCATCGCCGACGCCAATGGCATGACCGGCGCCACGCTCTCCTACCAGTGGCAGCGACAGATTGGCCTCGTCTGGACCAATATCGTCGGCGCGACGGCGGCCAGCTATATACCAACCTTCGTCAACCAGCCGCTGCGCGTGATCGTCAGCTTCGTCGATGACGCGGGCAATGCCGAGCAGGTGGTCTCTGCCTCGACCGACGTCGTGGGCGATGCCTATATCGGCAATGGCGCGGCCAATGTCTTTGACGGCACGGCCGGTCAGGACAATGCCGCCGGTCGCGGCGGCAACGACACCCTCAACGGCAATGCCGGCGACGATCTCCTGAACGGGGAGGGCGGGGCCGACACGCTGAACGGCGGTGCCGGCGCCGATACGCTCATTGGCGGCGCCGCCAATGACATACTGAATGGCGGCGATGGCAGTGACTCTCTCTCCGGGGATGCCGGCGCAGACGCGCTCGATGGCGGAACCGGAGCCGATAACATGACCGGCGGGGCCGGCAACGATACCTATGTCGTCGACAATGCGAGCGACGCTGTGATCGAGGCAAGCGGCGGCGGCACGGACCTTGTGCAAGCTTCGGTCAGCCATACCCTGGCCGCCAATGTCGAAAACCTCACCCTCACAGGTACTGCACCGATCTATGGCACCGGCAATACGCAGGCCAATGTCATCACCGGCAATAGCGGCAACAACGTCCTCAGCGGTCTCGATGGGGCCGACACCCTGATCGGTGGGGCCGGGGCCGATCGCCTCATCGGTGGCGCCGGCCGTGACACCCTGACCGGCGGAACGCAGGCGGACACCTTCGTCTTCACCGGCAGTACGGGCGGACCAACGCAGGTGATCACGACGGGCAACACCGCGGCGACGCGCGACATCATCACCGACTTCACGGTCGGCTCGGACCGCATCGACCTCAGCGGCATCGACGCCAACAGAGTGAATGCGGCCGATGTGACCGATGACGCCTTTACCTTTGTCGGCAGCGGTCCCTTCGGGGCGACCAATGTGGCCGGGCAATTGCGCTATCAGGTGGTCAATATCAGCGGCGTCGACCACACGATCGTCCAGGGAACCACCGACACGACGGCCGGGATCGATTTCCAGATCGACCTCACCGGCAATCATGTGCTGACCGGGGCAAGTTTCCTGCTCTAGACCAGGAGGGGGCGGTATCCGCCCCCAAAAAAATCGACGTGCCGGACCGATGAGGGCGAGCTATCATGTCGACTTCCGCTCAAAGACACGCAGCGCGGGGCGCCTCCGAACTCAATGGCGTTCTCGCCAAGTCGCGAAACGCCTTCCTGGGCGCCTTCGTCTTCAGCATGATCATCAACTTGCTGATGCTGAACGGCTCCATGTTCATGCTGCAGGTTTATGACCGCATCCTGCCCAGCCGCAGCATCGCTACCCTGGTCGGCCTCTCGGCCATCGTGCTGGTCCTCTTCGCCTTCCAGGGGCTGCTCGAAATCATCCGCGGCCGCCTGCTCGGCCGTGTCGGCGCCGCACTCGATGAAACCCTCTCCGAGCGCACCTATGATGCGATGGTGCGCTCAACCATCAGCCGGAGCGCCGCCAATGATGGCGGTCAACCGCTGCGTGACCTCGAGCAGATCCGTTCCTTCCTCTCCGGCGCCGGTCCTGGTGCCCTGTTCGACCTGCCCTGGATGCCGCTCTATGTGCTGGTCTGCTACGCCTTTCACCCCTGGCTCGGGATTGCCGCCCTATGTGGTGCGGCCCTGCTGCTGGTCCTGACAATTCTGGCTGAAGCCCTGGGCCAGAAACCGGCGCGCCTTGCCATGGGGCATGCCGCGCAGCGCAATATCGTCAGCGAATCCAGCCGCCGCAATGCCGAAGTCCTGGTCTCCATGGGCATGCTGCGCCCCCTCACGCGCATCTGGGGCCAAACCAGCGACAAGCTGCTGAGGGCCCAGGAGCGCGCCACCGATCTCACCGGCACGCTCAGCGCCATCACAAGGATGATGCGGATGGTCCTGCAGTCAGGCGTGCTCGCGCTCGGGGCTTATCTCGTCATTGTGGGCGAGGCGTCGCCGGGCGTGATCATCGCCAGTTCGATCCTCGTCGCCCGCGCTCTCGCGCCCGTGGAACTGGCAACCGCCAACTGGAAGAATTTTATCGCCGCCCGGCAAAGCTGGCGGCGGCTCGCAACGCTGTTGAGCGAAGTACCCGCAGAGAGCGATCCCTATCCCCTGCCGCCGCCGACGGGCATGGTCACCGTCAACGCTCTCTCCTTGTCGCCGCCCGGCACGGATGTCCTGGCCCTTCACGGCATCAATTTCACGCTCTCGGCCGGATCAGGCTTGGGCATTATCGGCCGCAGCGGCTCGGGAAAATCGTCGCTGGCACGGGCCCTGGTCGGCGTCTGGCCTGGGCGCCTGGGGAGCATACGGTTTGACGGCGCCACCATTGACCAGTGGTCGCAGGAAACGCTGGGGCGGCATATCGGCTATCTGCCGCAGGATGTGGAGCTTTTCGCCGGAACCGTGGCGCAGAATATTGCCCGTTTCCATCAGGACGCCGATCCACAGGCGACCATTGCCGCCGCAAAGTCCGCCGGCGTTCACAACCTCATCACCCAGCTGCCCGATGGCTATGAAACCCAGATCGGGGAATCGGGCGCCAAACTGTCGGGCGGGCAGCGCCAGCGCATCGCCCTTGCCCGGGCAATATATGGCGACCCGTTCCTCGTGGTCCTCGATGAGCCCAGTTCCAGCCTCGATGCGGAAGGCGAGGAGGCCCTGGCTCAGACACTGCTGGCCATTCGCAAGCGCAATGGTATCGCCATTGTGGTGGCCCATCGCCCGAGCGCGCTGGTGGGCCTCGATCAGGTGCTGGTCCTTGCCGATGGCCGTCAGCGCGCCTTCGGCCCGAAGGAGGAGGTGATCAGGGAAATCCTGCGTCAGGACGTATCCACCCCAATCCACCCCGAACGGCACCATCAGGGAGGGAGCGCAGCATGACAGCTTCCCCCTCTCGCGCCCGCAGGTCGATGCGCCATCTGCTGCTCACGGGCGGCCTCGTCACCCTGCTCCTGGTCCTGGGCGTCGGCGTCTGGGCGGCCATGGTCGAGATATCAGGGGCGATCGTGACGGCCGGCAGCGTGGTCGTCGATTCCAGCGTCAAACGCGTTCAGCATCCAACCGGCGGCATTGTCAGCGAATTGCGGGTGCGCGACGGGCAGCTTGTGGCCAATGGCGATATCCTCGCCCAACTCGACGCGACAGTGCCGCAGGCGAGCCTTGCCATGGTTTCCGACGCCATTTCAGAGCTGACGGTGCGCAGGGCCCGCCTCCTTGCCGAACAGGCCTTCGTCGAAGGGGTCGACTATCCGCCCACCCTTGATCGGACCGATCCCCGGCTTGCCAATATCATGGCGGGGGAAGCCGATCTGATGGAAACGCGGCGCATCGCGCGCGAGGGACAGAAGGCGCAGTTGAGCGAGCAAATTCTGCAATCCGAGCAGGAAGTGGTCGGCAATGAGGCCCAGTTGGCCGCGCTCGGACGGCTCCTCGTGTCATATCGAGCCGAGCTCGAAAACGTTGCGGCGCTGCGCGAGGAAAACCTCGTCACGGCCGCTCGCGTCGCCGAGATCGAACGGCGCCTGGCTGAACTCGAAGGGTCCCAGGGGCAGATGATCGCCACGATTGCCATGATCCGCGGTCGCATCAGCCAGACACGTCTCGAAATCGCCCAGATCGACGACGTGCTGCAAAGCGAAGTCACCAAGGAATTGCGCGAGATCGATGCCCAGCTGAGTGAGCTCGAACAGCGACGCGTCACGGCGCTCGACCAGTTGCAGCGTGTGACCATCAGGGCGCCCCAGGCTGGGTTCATCCACCAATTGGCGGTTCACACGGTCGGAGGCGTCGTCGCGCCGGGCGAAACGCTGATGCTGGTCGTGCCTGACAATGACGATCTGATCATCGAGGCGCGCGTATCGCCTCAGGATATTGACCAATTGACGATCGGGCAGGAGGCGATGGTGCGCCTCTCATCCTTCTCCCTCCGCACGACGCCGGACCTTCACGGGGAGATCACCCAGATTTCGGCGGATCGCATCAGCGACGGACAATCGGGTCAAACCTACTATCTGTCGCGCATTCGTTTGGCGGACACCGAGCTGGCCAAGTTGGGCGAGCTGGAACTGCTGCCCGGCATGCCGACCGAAGTGTTCATCAAAACCCAGGATCGCAGCATCCTCACCTATCTCACCCAGCCCATGGCCGATCAGGTCGCCCGCGCCTTCCGGGAGGAATAGAACAGTCCGGGCGGGAGAACCCGCCCGGACGTTCATTGGCAAAAGTTGGGGCTCGGTCAGGCTGCCGAAGGCCGGTCAGACGCACCGACTTCCTGCCCGCGACCCTGACGCCAACGCATCAGCGCCTCGATGCTGAAGAAGGCGGTAATGGCCAGGGCATTGGTTGTGATCAGCAAGGCGCAGAACAGGGCCCAGAGCTGGTTGGCCGGCAGGCTGTTGTTGAACTGCGGAATGCTGCCCAGTGCCACCGGAACATACCAGCAGGTGGCCGAAGTGGCTCCGCCGATCAGCATCAGCACGCGCTGGCGCAGGCTGAGGCCATCGAACAGCGTGCGCGACACTTGCTGATCGACCAAGGGCAGCACGGCCCGGTGCAGATAGACGGCATTGACCGTGAGGACTGCGACGATGCTCACCTTGGCCCAGATTTTTGGATTGGCCAGTTTTTCCGGATCGAAGGCTCCATAATAGGCCAAAAACCCCAGTCCGCTGATCCACAGCAAGATGAGCCCAACGGTCACTACCCGCGTGCCGAAGTGGAATGCATCTGCCTGAGACTGGCGGATTTTGCTGCGCAGCATGAAGCGGACGATCATCAGATCGAGGAAGGTAGCCGTGCCGAGTCCAAGGGCCAGACCGATGAAGTGTATGATGCGAATACCGCCCTTGATAAAGATCGGCTCGGATAGAATAGAAAGTACCTGCATGATACCCCGTGCGTGCTTTAGCAGTCAGTCTCCTGCACAAGCAGCGCTGACGTTTAAAAGATCGAATGTTACGCAAATGTAACTTGAAGTAGCCGCACAACATCGACCACATTGAACTAGGGTTGTGCAGGCCGCGGGGCAGCGATTACTGATCACTGCATCGTGTAAAAATAGAACTTGAAACGGGGCCGATTTATGAAAATTTGTTTACCGTTCGGTCATGGCGACGAGGGCTGGGCGTAAACTGCTCGCCCCTCCCTAAGAATTTATCGCAATCAGGCGCCATTTCCCGGTGAAATAGGCAGCTCCGAGGCCAGCGGGCGCCGCACTTTCGACCAACCATGGCGAGAATCGGGCAGCTCAAATGCCCGATGTCAGTCCCGACATCACTTCAATAAGTGCACCGTCCGCCCGAGAGGTCGAAGACCGAGGCAGTGGTAAAGCTGTTCTCCCTGGAGACGAGCCAGGCCACCATTGCGGCCGCCTCATCGACTTCAAGAAACCTTCCCCGTGGAATCCGGGTCAGCATGTACTGGATGAATTCGTCCGTCAGGGTGTCCAGAATTCGGGTCTTGGCCGTGGCCGGGGTGATGGCATTGACCGCGATGTCATAGCCCGCCAGTTCCTTGCCCAGCGATTTTGTCAGCCCGATCACGCCCGCCTTGGCCGCCGAATAGGCCGAAAGATTGGGGTTTCCTTCCTTGCCGGCCACCGAGGAGATATTGACGATGCGCCCGTAATTGCGCGCCTTCATCGCGGGAACGACGGCCTTGTTGACGTAGAATGTGCCGTTGAGATTGATCTCGACCACCCGCCGCCATTCGTCCGGATCATATTGATCAAGGCTGGCATTGCTCCCCGCAACACCCGCCGAATTGACCAGGATCGACACTCCGCCGACCTCGGCCTCGACCCGCGCATGCGCCTCGACCAGCCCATCGAGATCAGTGATATCCACCACCTGGCTCGATGCGCCGGTGCCCAGCGCATCTACTGCCCTTGCCAGGGTCTCTTCGTCGCGGTCCCAAAGGCTGACCTTGGCACCGGAATCGAGAATGCGCTTGGCCATGGCAAATCCCAGGCCCTGTGCGCCGCCGGTGATGACGGCCACCTGGCCGTTAAGGTCGATCTGATTCATCTACTCTCTCCTGAACCGCCGGGCCTTGTTCAAGGTCTTTTGGGCGGCCTGCTGCCTAAAGTCCCTGCTTCGGCGTTGTGAGGGTAGCGGGAAGAGCGGGAGAAAAGCCAGACCCAACAGCGCTATGAGCGCTCAAGAGCCGCCCCGGCAGTGGTGGCCCAGGGCCTCTGCCAAACCGCCATGCGGGCCCGCCGGGGAGAATTTTTCTGGGTGCGTGGAAGAAATTCCATCTTCCATCCGTATACATGACGTGCGAACTAGCACGTCATGTATTTTCCGCAACTTTCACCAATAGAAAGCCGAACTGATTTCGTAAAATACGTTCGGCTTGGTGTTTATAACAGCTTTGTGGTGGGGTTGTGACTATTGCGCTCGGGTTTGTGCAATTGCGCTCCTGATAAAATTGGGCTTTCGTGTGGCCCAAGCCTTCCAAACATCTATTTCGAGAAGGCGCTATTCAGGAACGGAGAGAACGCTAATGCACACTTCACTGACTCGCATTGCCGCAGCGCTTGTCGCTTCGACCATGCTCGCCGGTGTGGCCAATGCCGAGACCATCCGCTGGGCCCGCTCATCGGACGCACTCACGCTGGACCCGCATTCGCAAAACCAGGGCAATACGCACACGCTGGCCCACCACATCTATGAGACGCTGGTTGGCCGCGACAATGCCGGCACCCTGACGCCGCGCCTCGCTACCGAATGGGCACTCAAGGAAGGCGATGACACCGTCTGGGTGTTCAAGCTGCGCGAAGGCGTCAAATTCCACAATGGCAGCGATTTTACCGCCGAGGACGTGGTCTATTCGATCACCCGCGCCAAGAGCGAATTCTCGAACATGAAGCAGCTGCATTCCGTGGTGGAAGGCGTGACTGCGGTCGACGACTATACCGTCGAGTTCCAGATGGCCGGCCCCTCGCTCATCTACCCGAACAACCTCACCAATACCTTCATCATGGACAAGACCTGGGCCGACGAGAACGACCTCGCCGTCGTCCAGGATTTTGCCAGCGGCGCCACCAACCACGCCGTGCTCAACACCAATGGCACCGGTCCCTATACGCTGGTGTCGCGTGAAGTCGACGTGAAGACTGTGCTGGCCCTGAACCCGGAATGGTGGGGCGATGCTCCGGCCGTGACCGGCGTCGAATACCTGACCATTGCCGATGCGCAGACCCGTATCTCGGCGCTGCTCTCGGGTGAAGTCGACATCGTTCAGGACGTGCCGCCGCAGGATATCGAGCGCCTTTCCTCCACCGACGGTTTCAAGGTCGAAACGGGCCCGGAAAACCGCTTCATCTACTTTGGTTACAAATTCGGCGATGCGCCGCTGAAGTCGTCCAACATCACCGATAGCAACCCCTTCAACAATCCGCTGGTGCGTGAAGCCATGGAGCTGGTGCTCGATCGCGACGCCATCCAGAAGATTGTGATGCGCGGCCAGTCGATCCCGACCGGTATCCCCAACCCGCCCTTCGTCGCTGGCTGGACCGAAGAGCTCAATGCTTACCCGGCTCCCGATGTCGAAAAGGCCAAGGCCCTGATGGCCGAAGCCGGCTACGCCGATGGTTTTACCGTCACCCTCGACACGCCGAACAACCGCTATGTCAACGACGAGGCGATCTCGACCGCCTATGTCGGCATGCTCGGCCAGATCGGCATCCAGGTGACTCTGGCTTCGCGCCCGGTTGCCGAACACTCCCCGATCATCCTTGCCAACGAGAGCGACTTCTACCTCCTCGGCTGGGGTGTTCCGACCTTCGACAGCGCCTATGTGTTCAACGATCTGGTTCACTCCAAGACCGAAACGCACGGCACCTACAATGTCGGCCTCTATACCAACCCCGAACTCGACGCGAAGATCGTTGCCCTCGGCACCGAGAGCGACCAGGCCAAGCGTGACGCGAGCGTCGCCGAAATCTGGGACACCGTGAAGTCCGACCGCGTGCTGCTGCCGGTGCACAATCAGGTGCTGGCCTATGCAATGCGCTCGGGTGTGACGCTGCCGGTTCAGCCGGAAAACCAGCCGAATATGACCACGGTCACCTTCGAGTAAAGCGCTGAAATACCGGGCCGCCGCGTGGAGTTGTACGCTCTCGCGGCGGCCCGCCTTTTGAGGGGCGCCCATGCTTGCCTTTATCGCCCGACGGCTGCTTCAGTCCGTCATCGTCATGCTTGTCGTGGCGTTTATTGCCTTCCTTGTCTTCCGCTATGTCGGCGATCCCCTGGCCAACCTGCTCAGCCAGGATGCGACCATGGCCGACTATGAAGAGGCGCGCGAACGCCTCGGGCTCAACCAGCCCTTCTACGTCCAGTTCTACCACTTCGTGGTCAACGCCCTGCAGGGCCAGTTCGGCGTGTCCTATCGCCTGCAGCAGCCGGTCAGCCAGCTGATCCTCGAACGCCTGCCGGCAACCATCGAGTTGGCCATCGCCTCCTCGATCATCGCGCTCGTCTTCGGCGTTTTCCTCGGCGTCTATACCGCGCTCAAGCAGCGCGCCTTTTCGACCGGTGTCATCATGACCCTGTCGCTGATCGGTGTGTCGCTACCGACCTTTCTCATCGGCATCGGGCTCATCTATGTCTTCGCCGTCGAGCTGAAATGGCTGCCGTCCTTTGGGCGCGGCGAGGTCATCCAGATCGGCTGGTGGCGCACGGGTCTGCTTACTCAATCAGGCCTTCGTTCGCTGATCCTGCCCGCCATCACCCTCTCGCTCTTCCAGTTGACGCTGATCATGCGTCTCGTGCGCGCGGAAATGATGGAGGTGCTCCGCACCGACTATATCCGCTTCGCCCGGGCCCGCGGTCTCAGCTCGCGGGCGATCAATTTCGGCCATGCGCTGAAAAACACCATGGTGCCGGTGATCACCATTACCGGCCTGCAGCTCGGCTCCGTCATCGCCTTCGCCATCATCACCGAAACGGTGTTCCAGTGGCCGGGAGTCGGTTCGCTCTTCGTCAATTCCGTGGCCGCGGTCGACGTGCCTGTCATGGCCGCCTACCTCGTCTTCGTCGCGCTGGTTTTTGTGATCATCAACCTCATCGTCGACATCCTCTATTTCATCGTCGATCCGCGCCTGCGCGACGGCGCCAAATCCGGGAGGTAGCATCGTGACCGATCTGCCCCATTCCCCCGAGCAGCCGGTTTCCGCTGCCAAGACGTCGCGCTGGAAGACCTTCCTCCGCTCCGACATGGTCTGGTCCTATCGCCGCTCGCCGGTGACAGTGGTCGCCTCCATTGTCGCATTCCTGCTCATTGTCATGGCGGTCTTTGCCCCGCTGCTGGCGCCCTACAATCCGTTCAATCCGGCGACTCTCAACCTCATGGACGGCTTTACGCCGCCCAATTCGACCTCGATGGCGGGCAGCTATTTTGCGCTCGGCACCGACAATCAGGGCCGCGACGTGCTCTCGACCATCATGCATGGTCTTCGCGTTTCGCTCTTCGTCGGGGCCATGGCGACGCTCTTTGCCATGGTCATGGGTGTCGGGCTTGGGCTTGTCGCCGGCTATGTTGGCGGTCTCGTCGACGCCGTGATCATGCGCGTCGCTGATGTGCAGCTCTCGTTCCCCGCCATCCTCATTGCCCTCCTGATCTTCGGTGTTGCCCGCGGCATCATTCCGCCCAACCAGCAGGAAGGCGCGGCCATTTGGGTGCTCATCATCGCCATCGGCCTGGCCAATTGGGCGCAGTTTGCCCGCACGGTTCGCGGCGCAACCATGGTCGAGCGGCAGAAGGATTATGTGGCGGCGGCGCGCATTCTGGGCGTCAATCCGTTCATCATCCTCCTCCGCCATGTGCTGCCCAATGTCGTCGGCCCGGTGCTCGTCATCGGCACCATTGGCCTCGCGCTCGCCATCATCGAGGAAGCAACGCTGAGCTATCTCGGCGTCGGCGTGCCCCCGACCCAGCCCTCATTGGGAACGCTGATCCGTATCGGCCAGCAATTCCTCTTCTCCGGAGAGTGGTGGATCCTGCTCTTCCCCGCGATCACGCTGGTGCTGCTGGCGCTCTCGGTCAACCTGCTGGGTGACTGGCTGCGCGACGCCCTCAATCCGAAGTTGCGCTGATGACCACACCTGTTCTTTCCATTAGAGATCTCGTCGTCGACTTCCCGTTCCACGACGAGGTGTTCCGCGCGGTGGACGGTGTCTCCTTCGACATCATGCCCGGCGAAGTCGTCGGCGTTGTCGGGGAATCGGGCGCCGGCAAGTCGATGACGGGGTCAGCCGTCATCGGCCTTATCGAGCGGCCCGGCCGCATTTCGAGCGGCGAAATCCGCCTCAAGGGCGAGCGCATCGACAATCTCGACGAGCCAGAGAAAGCCAAGTTGCGCGGCAAGCGCATCGGCATGGTGTTTCAGGACCCGCTGACGAGCCTCAACCCGCTCTATACGGTGGGCCAACAGCTGGTCCAGACCATCCGCACGCACCTGCCTCTTGGCGAGGACGAAGCGCGGCAGAAGGCCATCGATCTTCTCACCGAGGCCGGCATTCCCAAGGCCGCCGAGCGTATCGACTCCTACCCGCACCAGTTCTCGGGCGGCATGCGGCAGCGCGTGGTCATCGCCCTCGCCATCGCCGCCGAGCCCGAACTGATCATTGCCGACGAACCGACCTCGGCCCTCGACGTCTCGGTACAGGCCCAGATCATCAAGGTGCTGAAAAAGCTCTGCTCCAATCATGGCGCAGCCGTCATGCTCATCACCCACGATATGGGCGTCATCGCCCAGACGGCCGACCGCTTGGTGGTGATGCATCAGGGCAAGGTGGTCGAGACGGGCACGGTGGGCGACATCATCCGCCGCCCGCGCGAGCCCTATACAGTCAAACTCATCGACTCGATCCCCACAATCGAGCGCAAAGAGGGCCATATCGACACACCGGCGCCAGCCAATGACGATGGCGCCTATGTGCAGGTGAAAAACCTCGTCCGCGATTTCGAACTCGGCCGCGGCAGCTTTACCAAACTGCTTCCCGGCAAGGTCGAAATGTTCCGGGCCGTCAGCGATGTCAGCTTTTCGATTCCCAAGGGCCAGACCTTTGGCCTCGTGGGCGAAAGCGGCTCGGGCAAGTCGACCTGCGCCAAGATGATTGTTGGCCTCGTGCGTCCGTCCTCGGGCCATATCACCGTCGATGGCCACGATATCTGGGCTGGCGGCGTTGGCCATCAGGAACGCCGCAAGCGCGTACAGATGATTTTCCAGGACCCCTATGCCAGCCTCAATCCGCGCTGGCGGGTCAAGGACATCATCGCCGAGCCCATGCGCACGCTCGGGCTCGCGCGCAACAAGACCGAAGTCGAGCATCGGGTCGCCGAATTGCTCAACAAGGTGCGCCTCGATCCCTCCGTCATGCGTAAATTCCCGCATGAGTTCTCGGGCGGTCAGCGCCAGCGCATCGCCATTGCCCGGGCCCTGTCGAGCCGGCCCGAATTCATCGTCTGCGACGAGCCGACCTCGGCGCTCGACGTCTCGGTGCAGGCGCAGGTGCTGGACCTGATGAGCGAATTGCAGTCCGAATTCGGGCTCACCTATCTCCTCATCAGCCACAACCTCGCCGTCGTGCGCCAGATGTCGACCTCGGTGGGCGTGCTCCACAACGGGGTTCTCGTCGAGCGCGGGCCGACAGACGCGATCTTCGACAGTCCACAGGCCGACTATACGAGAATGCTCCTGGACGCTGTTCCAGACATCTCCAAGGTCGCCTGAGCGAGGCCAGGCAAAAGATGAAGTCCCTCGAAGCACAGCGACGCAGGCACATCATCGATTGCACGATCACGGTGCTGGTGCGCGATGGCGTTGCCGGCACCTCGCTCTCGCGGGTGGCGTCCGAGGCCAAAGTCGCCAAGGGCATCATCTGCTACTATTTCGCCAGCAAGGACGGCCTCTTCGATGCCGTCCTTGCCAGCGTCCGGGAGCGCATGGTGGCCGCCGTCATTGCCGATGCCGAAGCGCTCGACGATGAATGGCAGCGCGTCTCCGCCTTCGTCACCGGCCACCTGACCTATGTGCGAAAACACCGCGCCGAAGTGCTGGCCCTGCGCCATCTGGCGTCCACAGGGGCAGGGGGCTCGGAGGTTTCAGACCACCTCGCCGTCTGGCGCGAACAGAAGGATTGGCTCGTTGGCACCCTGACGGCCGGGCAAGATCGGGGCGCCTTCAAGTCCTTCGATCCCGGCGTCGTCGCCACGGCCATTTCCGGCGCACTCGAAAGCGGCCTCCTGCAATGGGCGCATGACGCGACGATCGATCTCGACCTCTATGCCGGCCAGTTGCTTGATCTCTTTGAGCCCGGCGTCTGCGAGCCGACGCCCGAGGCCCAATTGGCCTCGGCTTAGCACGACAGTTTCTCCCCCACCGGCTGTCACCCCGGCGAAGGCCGGGGCCCATCCTGAGATCTCAAGATGGATCCCGGCCTTCGCCGGGATGACAATCGAGGTCGAGGCTGTCCACGCGATGACTAAGACCACGTAAGTTTTTTCTTTGCCGGCATGGAAGCGCCGGGCGGTTTTGTCCGTATATAGCTTATGGTCCCGCCCAAACCCCACAAATCCGAGGTCATGAAGGAGCTTCCGGCTCTGCGCCGCTATGCGCTGAGCCTGACGCGGCATCCGACCGATGCCGAGGATCTCGTGCATGATGCGCTGGTGCGGGCCATGGAGCGCAGCGTCACCTACAATCTTGCGGGGAACCTGCGCGGTTGGCTGATGTCCATCGTGCACAACCTGCACATCGACCGCGTTCGTTCCGGCAAGAGCGCGGCTGCCCGCGATCGGGATTTTGCCGCGCAAACCGCCGAAAGCCTGCCGCCCAACCAGCTCGACAGCGTCCGGCTCAATCAGGTGCGCCGTGCCTTCGATACGCTGCCCGACGAGCAGCGCGAGGCCATGCATCTGGTGACCATCGAAGGCCTCAGCTACGAGGAGGCGGCCGCGGTGCTGGGCGTGCCGGCGGGCACGGTGATGTCGCGTATTTCCCGCGGACGGGAGGCCCTGCGGCGCTGGGAAAGCGGACCGGCACTGAGACTGATCAAAGGAGGCGAATAATGCGGAACATTGAAACAGTCGACCCCCTGGAACTGGCGGCCTATGTCGATGATCAGCTCGACGTCTCGCGCCGTATCGAAATCGAACACTGGCTCTCCCAGCATCCCGATATCGCCGCCCAGGTGATGACGGACCTGCGCATGCGCGACGAACTGCGCCTCGCCCTTGCCGGCGACGAAGTCCCGCCCATGCCAGCCACCAGCGACGTCGCCCGCCGCCTCGAAGGGCGCCTCCATCGTGGCCAGTTTTTCCGCCGCCTCCGTCCGCTCGCCGCTGCGTCCTTCCTCCTCAGCGCCGGCTGGATCGCGCATAGCCAGATTGGCACCTTGCCGGCTCAGGCTTCGAGCAGCGTTCCGGAATATGTCACCGCCGCCGTCGAAGCCCACCACATCACGGCCCTCCGCGCCGGCATGCATTCGCAGCCGCGCGTCACCGATTACGATCCCGCCGAACTCCTCGCCGAAACCGCCATCCGCATGCCCAAGCTCCCGGCCGGCTGGTCGGTGACCGATGTGCAGGTCTATCCCTCCCATTTCGGCCCTAGTGTCGAGCTTGCCGTCAATGCCGGCGATCTCGGTGCCGTGTCGCTCTTTGCGGCGCGTCCGGGCCAGTTCATCGTGGAGCGTCCCTCCACGCGCCATGTCGACGATACGACAACTGCTTATTGGCAGTTCGGCGACATAGCCTATGCGCTCGTTGCGAGCGCTCCGCCCGGCGAGGTATCCCGCGCCGCCGGCTCCCTTTTCGATTCCCTATACTGACGGAGACTGACGATGGCTTTGCAGCCACAATCGCGCTGGAGCAATCCGGCATCCACCATGTCCGGCGCCGCCTTCGATGAAGGCCTGCGCAAGCACATGCTGCGCGTCTACAACTATATGGGCCTCGGCCTCGTCATCACCGGCCTCGTTGCCTTCTTCGTCGGCTCGACCCCGGCGCTCTATGTGCCGATCTTCTCTTCGCCGCTCAAATGGGTGGTGATGTTCGCTCCGCTCGCCTTCGTGATGTTCTTCTCGTTCAAGGTCAATTCGATCTCGGCCGGCGCCGCACAGACCATGTTTTGGGCTTTTTGTGCCGTCATGGGCCTCTCCATGGCCTCGATCTTCCTGGTCTTCACCGGCGCCAGCATTGCCCGCACCTTCTTCATCTCGGCCGCCATGTTCGGCGCGATGAGCCTTTACGGCTATACCACCAAGACGGACCTGACCAAGTTCGGCTCGTTCCTGATCATGGGTCTGATCGGCGTCGTCATCGCCTCGATCGTCAACATCTTCCTCGGCTCGAGCATGCTGCAATTCGCCGTTTCGGTTATCGGCATCCTTGTCTTCCTCGGCCTCACGGCCTGGGATACCCAGACCATCAAGGAACAGTTCGCCGAGAACAATGGCTCTGAAGCCAATCAGAAGCTCGCCGTCATGGGCGCGCTGTCGCTCTATCTGAGCTTCATCAACATCTTCCAGCTTCTCCTCAGCCTCACCGGCCAGACGGAAGAGTAAAGCGCTTCCAGGCGCCTGAAGGGAAAGGCCGGCGAGACTTTTTGGGTCTCGCCGGCCTTTCCTATTCGGTCATGCCTTCCAGTATTTCTTCAGCGTCGTCGGCGTATGCATGTTGTCGTAGAGGAAGCTCCAGAATTCCTTGCGCTCTTCCGGCGCAACCGTCTTCCAGACCTCGTGCACGGCCATGTCGCCCCCGTAATAGGCATAGACGAACGGCGCGCGCAGGTTGTGGCTGAGGAAGGCGAGACGCGAGCGCGCCGTCACCGGGTCCTGCAGCGCCTTGTCGGCCATGATCGGCACGATCTCATCAAGGCTCATCCCTTGCGCGTGCATCATCCAGGCCGCATTGCAGCGCATGGCGCTCCTCAGACGCTGCAGGGCAACGCCCAATTCGTCCTCGGGCCCATCGACCCAATCGAGGAAGAACATGCCATTGTCGGCAATGCCTTCGAACAAAGCGCTGCTGGCCGAACTCGTCACCACCTGCGCCCCATCGAGCGGCATCTTGCCCTCGGCGACATAGCGTTCGCGCAGGTTCATGTGCACCAGGTGCCCCGGAAACACTTCATGCGTCGCGAGGTGTTTTAGCGAAAACCGCGTATAGGGAAAATCGAGGTTCAACAGCACTTTTCGCGTTGGATAGTCGCAATAGGCCGAGAACGGCACGGCCGTAACGCCCTCTGGCTCCATCCATTCATGCGCCATGGGATACATGGTGGCCGTCACCCGCTCGCGGCCCTCAAGGATCAGCGCCTTCAGCTCCGCGAGAACGGCCTCCTTCGGCACCCGCGCCTGCGCTTCCCAGCGATTGAAATCCTCGGTAAGGCTGCCGCCGGCATAGCCAAGCTCATCGAGCTTTTCGCGGATCGTCTGGCGATAGCCTTCCAATTCCCCGTCAGGCACGAGTTGCGTCTCAACCCGAATCTGCCGCGCCACACGGTCAGAAAAGCTGATCGGCTTTTCCTCGAAGGTGGTCACGAGGGCCAACAGCGAGTCGATCATTTCGGCGACATAGTCACGACGCAGCTGCGTTTCCGCCTCGCCCGCATTGCGCACTGCCAGGGCTTCGAGCCGTTCCCGCGCCTCGGCATAGTCGCGCAGCGTGATCGGCTCGACCTCGGCCATGGCGACCGGGATCAGGCCTTCCTTGTCCAAAAAGCCATCGCTGCGCGGCGTGCTGCGATAGAGCGCGTCGATGCCGGCCGTCAGGCCCGCCAGTTCATTGCCAATCAGCATGGCCAAAACTCCTATTGGTGACCGGCAACCGGCTTGGGATGGTAGGGGGCTTCGATCAGTGCCACATCTTCGTCGCTGAGTTTCACCTCGAGCGCCGCCACGGCATCATCAAACTGATGGAGCTTCGAAATACCGACGATGGGCGCAGTAATGCCCGGACGCGTCGCGACCCAGGCATAAGCGATCTGGGCCGGCGGACGGCCATGGCGCTCGGCCACAGTGCGCACTGCAGCAACCACGGCATCGTCCTGTTCGCGAGAACGGTCATAGAGCGCCGAAGCGGTCTTGTCGGTCTGCGAGCGCGTCGTGTCGGCATCGGTGCGAGCCGCCAGGCGCCCGCGGGCGAGGGGGCTCCAGGGAATGACGCCAACACCTTCCGAGCGGCAGAGCGGCAGCATTTCGCGCTCTTCTTCCCGATAGATCAGGTTGTAGTGCGGCTGCATCGAAACGAAGGGCGCCCAGCCATTGGCGCGCTGCATTCCAAGCGCCTTCATGAACTGCCAGGCGTGCATGGAAGAGGCGCCGAGATAGCGCACCTTGCCGGCGCGAACCACGTCGTTGAGCGCATCCAGCGTCTCTTCGAGCGGGGTGCCGTAGTCGAAGCGGTGCAACTGGTAGAGGTCGATATAGTCGGTGCCAAGCCGCTTCAGGCTGCCGTCCACGGCCTCGAAAATATGCTTTCGCGACAGGCCCCTGTCATTGGGGTCGCTGCTCATCGGGTTGTAGAGCTTTGTCGCCAGCACAAGGTTTTGGCGCTTCCGCGTCGAGAGCACCTTGCCCACCACCTCTTCGCTCGCCCCCGCCGAATACATATCCGCCAGGTCGAAGAAGTTGATCCCGAGGTCTACTGCCTTGTCGATGATCGGCCGCGAGGCCGCTTCATCCAGCACCCATGGGGCCCAGTTTGGCGAGCCGAAGGTCATGCAGCCCAATGCCAGCTGCGACACTTTCAGGCCCGTTCGGCCCAGGTTGCTATATTCCATTAGTACACCTCAAGACGCAGAAAAAGACGCGCAAACGACGATGTTCCGGCGCGAAAGCCGGTAAAATTCGCCTGATTTCATGCATTTGTGCACATTCGTCAGGCGAAATCAAACCGTGTGCAAAAAAATTGCATGCCCTATTGCAGTGTTGGGAACTCGTGGTTACGGTCAGTGTATCAACGTGGTAGAACACATGTTCACGATAGACGCGTCCAGCATCGACAAGTCGCTCCCTGTCCCGGTCGGGACGCAATTGCATGGGCTGTTGAGCTACATGCTGGCCTTCAGCGACATGCCCTATGGCACCAAGCTGCAATCGGTCCGGCAGTTGGCGAGCGAGCTCGGCATTGCCCCGATGACGGTCAGCCAGGTCTACCAACAGCTCCGCGACGAGGGTCTGATCGAGATGCGCGCTGGCCTCGGGGCCTTCACGGCGCGCGATCCGCTGGCCGTCGCGGCCTCCGGGCAGCCGATCAATGCGCTGCGCGGCGATATCGAAGCCATCCTCGCCAAGGCCGAAGCGCTCGGCGTCTCGTCCATGGCGCTGGTGTCGATGATCAATGCCGGCGCGCAGATGCGCCGCCCCGCCACCGGGCTCAACATCGTTTTCGTCTGCATCTTCGAAGGTCCGGGTCGCGACTATGTCGACGAGATCCGGCCGACGCTTGCCAGCAATGATCAGATCGAACTGGTGACGCTCGACAGCATTCGCAATGACGGCCCGCAACGGCAGGCCTGCCTTGCCGCCGACATCGTCCTCACCTTCAGCCACAGGGAAGCGGAAGTGCGGGCGTTGGTCGAGGGCAGCGATGTGCTGGGCCTTCGCTTCATTCCGTCGCAGCGCACGCGGCAGAGCCTTGCGGGTCTCGATTCCCGCGCCCGCGTTGCTGCCATTACCCACTTCAAGGAATATATCGCGATCATGCGCCCGAGCGTGCGCGAGTTCGCCCCGCATATTTCCGACATCCGCGTCACCTGGTCGTCCGCCGATGATCTCAGCGAGATCATCGAAGCATCCGACGCAGTGGTCTACGCCTCGGGCGCCGATCACGTGGCCCAGCTCGTGCGGCCGGGCGTCCAGTGTTTCGAATATCGCCACGCGCCCGATACCGGCGCCCTCGACACCATTCTGGCTCCGCGGCTTGCCGATCTCAGGCGCGCCAAGGGTGGTCAGCTAGCGGGCCGACTATCCGCTTAATTAGTCACAGCAAGGGAACAGGGAATGAAGAAGTTTTTGTTGACGACCAGCGCCTTGATAGCGCTGAGCCTCATGCCGGTGCAGACCGGTTTCGCACAGGACAGCAACACGCTCATCGTGGGGATGGACGTGGATGCCGGTACGCTCGATCCGCGCCTGATGCGCGACACGACTGCCTCGCGCGCCGCTGACCTGATCTATTCCGGCCTCGTCCACATCACCCCGAGCCTCGAGCCGGTGCCGGACCTGGCCGAAAGCTGGGAAACGCCCGATCCGCAGACTTTTATCTTCAAGCTCCGCCCGGACCTGAAGTTCTCGGATGGCAGCCCGCTGACCGCCGATGACGTGGTCTACACCTATACGACTCTGGTCAATCCCGACTTCAACGCCCCGAGCCGCGCCCTCTATGCGCCGATCTCGGCCGTCGAAGCCGTCGATCCGCAGACGGTAAAATTCACGCTCTCCGCGCCCTATGCGCCGCTCCTCACCTATCTCGATATCGGCATCGTGCCCAAGGCCCTCGTTGAAGGCGGCACCGACATCGCGCTCAACCCGGTTGGCGCCGGCCCGATGAAGCTCGTGTCGTGGAACCGTGGCAGCGAAATCGTCCTCGCAGCCAACGAAAACTACTGGCGCGGCACCCCGACGATCGAGAACGTCACGCTGAAAATCATCGGCGACAACTCGGCCCGTTCGCAGGCCTTTGAGGCCGGCGATCTCGACGTCATCCAGTCCCCGCTCGCTCCGCAGGATATCGAACGCCTCAAGGCCGATGACCGCTTCGGCAATGTCATCACCGCTGGCCTCGGCGTGAACTACCTCAATTTCAACGTCAAGGATCCGCTGCTGTCCGATCCGAAGATGCGCCAGGCCTTTGCCAAGCTCGTCGATCAGGCAACCATCGTGAACGACATCTATCAGGGCGTCGATCAGGAAGCGCATTCGATCATCCTGCCCTCGTCCTGGGCCTATTCCGATACCATCGCGCAGCCGACCTTCGACATCGAAGCGGCCGTGGCACAGTTCAACGAACTGGGCTGGACCGACAGCAATGCCGATGGCGTGCTCGACAAGGACGGCAAGGATCTCGAAGTGGTTCTCTCGACCCACAGCGAAGATACCAACCGCGTCCAGAGCGTTGAATTCCTGCAGGCTCTCTTTGAAGCTGCCGGCGTCAAGGCAACTGCCCAGATCAGCGATTGGCCGTCCTTCTCGACCAATTATGTGCAGCAGGGCAAGCACCAGATCGCGCTCCTCGGCTGGCTCAACATCGTCGATCCCGATCGCCTGATGTTCGCCCAGCTGTCCACGGGTGGCCCGACCAACTGGGGTGGCTATTCCAATCCCGAAGTCGACACGCTCCTTCAGGAAGGCCGTTCGACCCTTGATCAGGCCGGCCGCGCCGCTGCCTATCAGAAGGCCGCGACGATCCTTGCCGAAGAGCTGCCCTACTACATCATCTCTGCTCAGGGCTATCAGCTGTTCTACGCCAAGGACCTGCCGGTCGAAGAGGTGCAGGCCACGCCGCGCGGCAATCTCCGCGGCCTGATCGGCTTCACCGACTGATTGTGACTATCCCGGCCGGCGCTTCGGTGCCGGCCGGCCTTGTGGCCCCACTCCAAGGACATCGCCATGGCCTTCTCCCAGCGCCTCAGCGCCGACTATTACGCATCCGTCCATCGCGACATTCGTGCGCGCATGGCCGAAGACGGTGTCGACGTGCTGCTGCTCGATTCCAATGACGACGTCATCTACACGACCGGTTTTTCCCACTACACCACCGAGCGCCCCGTCGTTTTCGCGCTGACGCAAACCGACGCCTATCTGCTGGTGCCCGAACTTGAGCGTCACCACGCGCTCGACCAGAAGACCGCGGCGGAGCTCGTCGTCTATTTCGAATTTCCAGGCCGCGACCGGCCCTTTGCCGTGCTCGCCCGCGCTGTCGGCGACATCAAGGGCACCGTGGCGCATTCGCCCGGCATTTCCCTGGCACGTGTCGGCCAGATCGAAACCGCGTTTCCCAATGCCAAGGTGCGCGCCTCCAGCATCGTGGGCAAAATGCGTCTCACCAAGCGCCCGGAAGAACTGGTGCTGCAGCGCGAAGCTGCGCGCATTTCCGACTCCATGGTTGCCGCTGGCGTCGCCGTCATCGGCGAGGCGCTGCGTACCGGCAAGACCATGCCGACCGAAATCGAGATCGAAGCCCACATCATCCGCCATGCGCTCGATACCATGTATCGCGAGCACGAGGACATCATGCTCGTGCAGGGCATTGCCGGTGGGCTTGTCTATTCCGGCCTGCGTTCCGCTGTCCCTCACGGAATGCCGACCGGCCACCGCCCGCAGCGGGGAGAAAGCATGATTCTTTCTCTCGGCTGCCGGGTGGGTGGGCGCGCCGCCGAAAGCGAGCGCACCTTCATTCTGGGTGAGCCGAACAAGGAGCAGGAACGCTTCTACAATCTTGCCCAGCAGGCCCAGGCCATCGGCACGATGGGTCTGATTGCCGGCGCCACTTGTTCCTCCGCCGATGATCGCGCCCTCGGCTTCATTCGCGAACAGGGCGTCAGCGAATTCTGCCTCCATCGCGTCGGCCACGGCATGGGCGTCATGTTCCACGAGCCGCCATGGGTGGAAGGGGGCGACGATACCGTGCTCCTCCCCAACATGGTCTGCTCTTCCGAACCCGCCCTCTACGTGCCGGGCCTCGGCGGCTTCCGCCTTGCCGATACCGTTCTCGTCACCGGACAGGGGCCCGATAGCCTCACCAAGTTCCCCCGCAAGCTCGATGAGGTGATCCTTGGCTGAGCGTAACCCAGTCCCGCAGAGGCAAAGCCAATGGTAGCCTATGTCATCCGCCGGCTCCTGCTGCTCATCCCCATGGCCATCGGCATGGTGGTGGTCACTTTCGGCCTGCTGCTCATCATCCCGGGCGATCCCGCTGCCGTTCTTCTCGGCCAGGATGCGACGCCGGAAGCCATCGAAACCCTGCGCAATACCCTGGGGTTGAACGACCCCTGGTACATTCGCCTCTGGGACTATTTTGCTTCCCTCCTGCAAGGCGACATGGGCCGCTCGATCTTCCAGAACCAGCCGGTCTCCGAGATCATTCTCGGCCGTCTCGGCGCGACCATCGAGCTCGCCGTCGTTGCGCTGATCCTTGCCACCCTCATCGGCCTGACGCTGGGCGTCCTCGCCGCCATTCGCCAAGGCTCCTGGGTCGACACGGTGACGATGCTCTTTGCACAGCTCGGCGTCTCCATGCCGGTCTATTGGCTGGGTCTCCTCCTGATGCTGCTCTTTGCCGTACAGCTCGGCTGGCTCCCCGCCATCGGCCGCGGCGTGCCGCTCCCCGAGGCGTTCCTTGCTGCCATCACCGGCCGACCACAGGTGCTCTGGGATTCCATCGGCCACATCGCCCTGCCAGCCTTGGCGCTGGCGGCCAATTCGGCGGCCATTATCTCGCGCCTCGTCCGCGCCTCCATGCTCGAAGTGCTGCGCGAAGACTTTGTCCGAACCGCCTATGCCAAGGGCCTGCGCAAGGGCCGCGTCGTCATCCGCCACGCGCTCCGCAATGCGCTCCTCCCAGTGCTCAGCGTTATCGGCCTTCGCTTCGGTGCGCTCCTCGGCGGTGCCGTCCTCACCGAGTCCATCTTTGCCTGGCCCGGCCTCGGGCAGCTCACCATCGCCGCGATCTCGCAGCGTGACCTGCCGCTGATCCAGGGCATTGTGCTCACCTTCGCCATCGTCTTCGCGCTCGTGAACCTGGTGGTGGATCTTCTCTACGCAGCGGTCGACCCGCGTATTCGGTTGGGTTGATGACCATGCGTTTGCCAAAAGCCTTCACCAATGTCTCGCTCGTCGTCGGCGCGCTGATCTCGCTGACCATCATTCTCCTCGCCATTTTCGCGCCCTATGTCGCGACCCATGGCATCGAGCAGATGGACATGCGCAATCGCTTCGACGGCCCGACGATGGAGCACATCCTCGGCACCGACAATTTCGGTCGTGATCTCTGGTCCCGCCTCGTCTTCGGCGCCCGCATCTCGCTCACCATCGCCGTCATCGCAGTGGCTGTCTCAGCCGCCATCGGCACGGTGGTCGGTCTCGTCGCCGGCTACTTTGGCGGCTGGGTCGACCAGATCCTGATGCGGATCACCGACATCTTCCTCGGCTTCCCGGCCATCGTGCTGGCCCTCGCCATCGTCGCCGTGCTTGGCCCGGGCATCATGAATGTGGCGCTCGCCATCATCGTTGTCGCCTGGACCGAATATGCCCGCGTCGTGCGCTCGACGACCCTGGTGCTGCGCGAGCAGAACTATGTGCAGGCGGCGAAAGCCCTCGGCGCCAGCCCCGCCCGCATCATCTTCAAGGAAATCCTGCCCAATGCCCTTGGGCCGATCATCGTCCTCGCCTCGCTCGGCCTTGGCACGGCGATCATCTCGGAATCGGCATTGAGCTTCCTCGGCTTCGGCCTCCCGCCGCCGGCCCCGACCTGGGGATGGACCCTCGCCTATGGCACCCGCTTCATGCGTGACGCGCCGTGGCTCTCCATCGTTTCGGGCGCGACCATCATGGTGACGGTGCTCGGCTTCAATCTACTCGGCGACGGTCTGCGCGATGTGCTCGACCCCCGCCAGCTCTCTCGCGGCGGCGGCAAGTCCGCCAAGGCAAAGTAACTAAAGGAATATTCGAATGGTCAAATCCATCAACCAGCTTCGTCCCAAGTTCACGACGCATGCCGATGGCAGCGACGCAGTGCTGTTCATCCACGAGCTGGTCGGCGAAGAGGATGGTCCCACCATCGGCATTTCCGCCTCCATCCATGGCAATGAGAACACCGGCTCCCAGGCCATTCTCGATCTCTACCGTGCGCTCAAGGACCAGCCCCTCAAGGGTCGCATCCTCCTGCTCCCGGTTGCCAATCCCTATGCCTTCGCCGTCAACGAGCGCT
Source organism: Devosia sp. (assembly GCF_024707125.1). GTDB lineage: Bacteria > Pseudomonadota > Alphaproteobacteria > Rhizobiales > Devosiaceae > Devosia. The sequence continues at coordinate 825,593 of NZ_JANQAH010000011.1, read as the reverse complement.
TTGCCACCATCGACAAGGTCGACCTTAACCGCCAGTTCCCAGGCAATCCCAAGGGCACCTATTCCCAGCAGCTCGCCCATGCGATGACCAATGAGTTCCTCAATGTCATCGACGTGCATATCGACCTCCATTCGGGCACCGATCGCCCGACCGTCGACTATGTCTACATCTGGAACGACGAGCGCCTGTCGCGCGCCTTTGGCTCGAAGCTTCTCTACCGTCCGGTCGAGAACAAGCAGGGCACGGTCTTTGGCGGCACCACCAAGTCGGTGACCATCGACACCCGCAATATCCCGGTTGCCGTGATCGAGCTCGGCGGCGGTATCGTCGACCAGACCCCCTACGTGAAGCAGACCGTCGACGGCGTGCTCAACATGCTGAAAACCATCGGCGCCATTCCGGGCGATCCGTGGACCAATCCCAAGCAGATCGTCGTCAATGAACTGGCCGGCATTCGTCCGAGCCAGGGCGGTTGGCTCGAACCGCTGGCCCCGGCCAATGGCGAAGTCATCAAGGGCGGCCAACTGCTCGGTCGCGTCGTCAGCCCCTACACGTTCGAAGTGCTCGAAGAGATCCCGACGCCCTTCGCCAATGGCGTGATGATCATGCAGCACCTCACCCGTAACCTCGTCCATAGCGGCGACTACGGTTTCATGGTCGGCAACCTCGAAGGCGCCACCGACTAAGACCCTCAACATGCCGGGCGTGCCCCACTAGCCCGGCATTGGAGACGACGGCAATGAGCGAAATGAACACAGCAACCCATGTCCCGGTTCTGCAAGTCTCCGATCTCGATATCGAGATCAGGGGCGTCAATGGCGCTTTTGCCGTCGTCTCCGACATGAGCTTCTCGGTCAGGGCAGGGGAAACTCTCTGCATCGTCGGGGAAAGCGGCTGCGGCAAATCCATGACCGCCCTGTCTCTCCTCCGGCTCCTGCCTGATGCAGCCACCATTGCCGGCGGCAAGGTTCTCATAGATGGCCAGGATTTTCTCGCCATGAACCAGCGGCAGGTGGAAGACTTTCGTGGTGAAAAGATCGCCATGATCTTCCAGGAACCGCTTTCGGCGCTCAACCCCGTGCTGCGCATCGGCGAGCAGATCGCTGAATCCGTGAGGCAGCACCGCAAGTGCAACCGGCGCGAAGCCGATGCCCGCGCTGTCGACGTCCTGCGCCTCGTGCAGATGCCCGACCCGGAGCGCCGCGCCACCCAGTTTCCGCACGAACTCTCGGGCGGCATGCGCCAGCGCGCCATGATCGCCCTGGCCCTTGCCTGCGATCCAAAGATTATCATCGCCGACGAGCCGACCACGGCGCTCGACGTCACAATTCAGGCGCAGATCCTTGGCCTGATTTCGGACCTGCAAAAGCGCCTCGGCACCGCCCAAATCCTCATCACCCACGATCTCGGCGTCGTCTCGGAAGTGGCCGATCGCGTCATCGTCATGTATGCGGGCCGCAAGGTCGAGGAAGCGAGCATCTACGATCTCTTCGACCGCCCCTTCCACCCCTATACGATCGGCCTGATGGGCGCCGTTCCCGGTGCCGGCGCGTCGAGCGAAGCCGGCGATCGTCTGGCCGATATTCCGGGCACCGTTCCCCCGCTCTGGAACCTGCCCAAGGGCTGTGCCTTCGCCCCGCGCTGCGCCAATGCCTCGGCGCGGTGCCTTGAAGAGCGTCCGCCATTCGAAGAAAAACGCCCCGGACACTGGGCCGCCTGCTGGGAGCACGACGATGCAGCCTGATCGCACCCCCTTGCTCTCGGTCGAAAATCTCGAAGTCCACTTCCCCATCCGCTCCGGCGTCTTCCAGCGCCAGGTTGGCGCCGTAAAGGCCGTCGATGGCGTCAGCTTCTCGCTCCAGCGCGGCGAAACACTCAGCCTCGTGGGCGAAAGCGGCTGCGGCAAGTCGACGACCGGTCTTGCCCTGATGGGCCTCGTCAAGCCGACCGGCGGCCGCGTGCAGTTCGACGGTCAGGAAATCCGCGGCTTCAATCGCGCGGCGCTCAAAAGCTATCGCCGCCGCATGCAGATCGTCTTTCAGGACCCGTTCTCGTCCCTCAATCCGCGCCAGCGGGTAAAGGACATCATTCGCGCCCCGCTCGACATTCATAAGGTCGGCACCCCGGCCGAGCGCGAAACGCGCGTCGCCGAGCTCATGGAGCGCGTCGGCCTCCGTCCCGATCAGGCCGACAACTTCGCCCATCAGTTTTCCGGCGGTCAGCGCCAGCGTATCGGCATTGCCCGCGCCCTGGCCCTCAACCCCGACGTCATCGTCTGCGACGAGCCGGTTTCGGCGCTCGACGTGTCGGTGCAGGCGCAGATCCTCAATCTCCTCAGCGATCTGCAGCGCGACCTCGGCGTCTCCTACCTGTCGATTTCGCACGACCTCGGCGTCGTCGAATTCATCTCCCATCGCGTCGCCGTCATGTATCTGGGCAAGATCGTCGAGATCGCCCCCAAAACGCGCATCTTTGCCGAGCCGGGCCACCCCTATACCGAACTTCTGATGCGCTCGGCGCCCTCGCGCGATCCGCGCAAACGCCACAGCTTTAGCGCCACCAATGACGATATCCCCAGCGCGACGAAGAAGCCGAGCGGCTGCCCCTTCCATACGCGCTGCCCCCTCGTCACCGCCGTCTGCAAGACCACCGAACCTGCCCTGACCGCCCGCGAGGGGGCCAGATGGTTGCCTGTCACAACCGCTGAGTTGCTTTCATGACCACGTCTTATCTTTTCACTGGCGGCAATGTCCTCGATGCCGAAGCTGGCATCCTGCGGCAGGGGCTCGAGGTGCTGGTCACCGACCAGCGCATCGCCGCCATCGGCACCGGCCTTGCGCGCCCGGACGGCGTGGAAGTGATCGACCTCGCCGGCAAAACCATCATGCCTGGCCTCGTGGATTGCCATGTCCATGTCGTTGCCGAAACGCTCGACCTCTGGGCCAACATGATCGCCCCGGCCTCACTCGCCGCCCTGCGCTCTGCGCGCGTGATGGAAGAAGCCCTGCAGCGCGGTTTTACCACCCTGCGCGATCTCGGCGGCGCCGATTACGGCCTCGTCCGCGCGGTCAATGAAGGCCTCATCGCCGGCCCCCGCCTCATCATCTGCGGCAAGGGCCTTACCACCACCGGCGGCCATGCCGACCTGCGCCAACGCACCGACGATCGTCCGGGTCTCTTCTCCGATCGCCTGGGCTCCATGGGCCTCATCGTCGACGGCGTCGACAATGTCCGCGCCGCCTGCCGGACGATGATCAAGGAGGGTGTCAACTTCATCAAGGTCATGGCCAATGGCGGCGTCTCCTCGCCCAATGACCCGATCCACTCGATCCAGTATTCGCGCGACGAAATCCTCGCCATGGTCGAAGAGGCCGAAAACGCGGGCATGTACGTCGCCGCCCACGTCTATACTGACAAGTCCATCGCCCGCTGCGTCGAACTCGGTGTCCATTCGCTCGAACACTGCAACCTGATCGAGCCCGACACCGCCAAAAAAGCCGCCGAAAAGGGCTGCATCGCCGTCCCCACCCTCGTCGCCTACGACGCGCTCGCCCTTGAAGGCGAAGCGCTCGGCCTCGGCGCCGCCGAATTCGCCAAGATCGAGGTGGTTCGCAGCGGGGGCCTCCGCTCGCTCGAAATCATGCGCGATGCCGGCCTCCCCATGGCCTTCGGCTCCGACCTTCTCGGTCAGCTCCGAAAATATCACGGCATGGAATTCGAACTCCTCGCCAAGGTGCTCACCCCGCAGGAGATCATCCGTTCCGCCACCGTGATCGGCGCCAAACTCTGCCGCCTCGAAGGCCAGGTCGGTATCGTCGCGGAAGGCGCCTTTGCCGACCTCCTGGTGGTCGATGGTGATCCGCTCTCGGACATTTCTCTCTTGCAGAACGATGGCGCCCACATGCCTATCATCATGGCCAATGGGCGGATCGTGAAGAACGCGCTGAACTAGTCCAGCGACCTTACGGAGCCGCGCTCCACCAGGGTTGGCACCAGCATCAGTCGCTGCGGTGGCAGCGGGTGCCGATTGCTGTTCATCCGTTCGAGCAGCAGGCGGAATGCGGCAATGCCCATGTCGGCACCCGGCAGGCGCACTGTCGTCAGCGGCGGCGAAATCTGCGTCGCGGCAGCAAAGTCGCCATAGCCGACAACCGAAATGTCGTCGGGTACGCGTAGCCCCATCCGGTGCAGTTCGGACACCACATGCACCCCAAGGCTGTCATGCGCGCAGAACAGCGCCGTGGGCAGTTCCCCTTCGGTCTTGAGCGCGAGGAAGGCATTGGCAAAGCCCTCTTCGCCAAACTGCACTTCCACGACACTCGCCTGATCCGACGTCAGCAAAGCCTCCCGCAGGCCGAACAGGCGCTCCATGCGGCCCCGCAGCACCCGGCTGCCGTGCACGAAGCCAATCCGCTTATGACCGCGCGCAATCAGGTACTGCCCAATGGCATTGCCCGCCTCGTGGTCGGCGCCCGTCACCTGGTCGACCTGTTCCAGTGGCAGCACCCAGCCCAGCCGCACCACCGGCCGCCCGACCGCTTTCAGCGCCGCCAGTGTCTTCACGTCATGCTGGCCCACCAGCACGATGCCGGCGCTCGCTCGCGCGATGTTTTCGACCCGCTCCGGCTCGACCGTCCAGTGGATCTGCACCTGGTATCCAGAGCTGTCCGCCTCGCGCTGGATGCCGTTCTGCATCTGCATCCAGAGCTCGCTGTTCACCGGATCATGGTCGTTGAAGATGATATGGATGGCCGGCCGCATCGCCGCCACATCGGCCGCGCGCAGATAGCCCAGTTCCAGCGCCTTGGCCGTCACCCGTTCGCGCGTCTCCCCGCTGACGCCATCCTTGCCGGACAGCGCGCGCGACACGGCGAATTTGGATACCCCCAACTGATCGGCAATCTCTTGCAGCGTGATTTTCTTCAAGCGCACACCTTCGTGTTTTGTTAGGTTCTAGCACGCCAATATTTATGCGCAAGTTTTGTCTGTTGTGGCGCCAATAGCGCATATAAAACAATGATATGTGCCGCGAAAAATTTTCGTTGTAACGATTTCAGTATGCCTATTGACCTAACAATTAGGTCTTGGTTGGCTAGTGTTAGCTTGAAGAGCGACGCGTTAGGTCGCCCGAGCTGAGGAGGGATCGATGACCAATATTTCTCGGAGAACATTCCTGGCTGCGACCGGCGCCGCTCTCGTGCTGCCGGCCATCCCAGCCTTCGCACAGGCACCGCTCAAGGAAGCGCCGGCGCTCGCCGAGGCCGTTGCCGCCGGCACCATTCCGCCGCTGGCCGAACGCCTGCCGCTCAACCCCATGGTGGTCCAGCCGTTCGAAAGCGTCGGCAAATATGGTGGCGATCTGCGCGCGGCGCTTGTCGGCGGCGGCTCTCTCAACATGATGCACCGCTATCAGGGCTATGAGCCGCTGGTGCGCTACACTCCGGACTTTGGTGGCGTCATCCCCAATGTGGCCGAAAGCTTTGAGGCCAACGAAGACGCGACGGCCTATACCTTCAAGCTGCGCGAAGGCCACAAGTGGTCCGATGGCACGCCCTTCACCACTGACGACGTGATGTTCTTCTACGAGGACATTCTCCTAAACGAAGAGCTGGCCCAGTCCCCGCCGACCCCGCTCCGCTCGGTCGATGGCAGCACGGCAAAATTCGAGAAGGTTGACGCGCTCACCTTCCGCATCGTCTTCAACCAGCCCAATGGCCTCCTGCCGCTGCGCCTCGCCTGGGCCAATGACGACCGCACCACCCGCACCCCGCGCCACTACCTCGAGCAGTTCCACATCAAGTACAATCCCGATGCGAACAAGCTCGCGACCGACCAGGGCCTGACCGGCTGGGTCCAGCTCTTCCAGATCAAGAGCGGCATCGCGGTCGATGGCGAAATCTTCAAGAACAAGGACATGCCGACGCTTTTCGGCTGGACCGTGACCCAGCCCATTGGCGAGTCTGCCGAGTTCTCGATTTCCGAGCGCAATCCCTACTATTTCAAGGTCGATACCGACGGCAACCAGCTCCCCTATATCGACCGCATCAGCTACGCCGTGGCAGCCGACAACGAAGTGCTGTTGCTCAAAGCCCTGCAGGGCGAGATCGACCTTCTCGACCAGTGGATCTGCACCCCGGCCAATCGCGCCGTGCTCTATGACGGGCAGGAAACCGGTCAGTACGGGTTCTACACCACCACCTCGACCGAACCGAACGAGATGGTGTTCCAGCTCAACCTGACCCATCCCGATCCGATCAAGCGCGCCCTTTATCAGAACAAGGATTTCCGCGCGGCCCTCAGCCACTCGATCGACCGCCAGGCCGTCATCGACACCATCTTCATCGGCCAGGGCGCTCCGGCCCAGCCCGCCGTTCGTCCCGAAGACCCGCTCTACAACGAGCAGCTCGCGACCCAGTTCACGGCTTACGATGTCGCCAAGGCCAATGAACTGCTCGACACCATCATCCCCAACAAGGATGGCGAGGGCATTCGCCTCTATGAAAACGGCCAGCGCGTCTCGATCATTTTCGAGATCGACCAGGTCCGCCAGACATTCGTTGACTCGTTCCAGCTCGTCCTGCCCATGCTCCGCGCCGTCGGCATCGATGCGCAGATGCGCACCATGGACCGCTCGCTCTGGGAAGTTCGCGTCCGCCAGGGCGGCGAATATGACGCCACCGTGCACAAGTTCGGCGGCAATGGCGGCATCGTCGCCATTCTCGATCCGCGCTACTTCTTCCCCAACACCACCGAGGCCATGTACGCCAAGGGTTGGCAGATCTGGTACAACGACAAGAATTCCGTCGATGCCGTCGAGCCGCCGGAAGCCACCAAGCGTCAGTTCGAAGCCTATAACGAACTGCGCCAGTCGAGCGACCCGGCCAAGCAGAACGAGCTGATGGCCGAAATCCTGCAGATCGCGGCCGACGAGTTCTACGTCTTCGGCATCACCCTGCCGCTCGATGGCTATGGCATTCTCGCCAATCGCCTCAAGAACGTGCAGCCCGTCATGCCCAATTCCTGGGGCTATCCGACGCCTGCGCCGACCAATCCCGAGCAATATTACATTAGCTGACCCCTCCCAACGTCAGCTCGGCACCGGCGGTTGACCGCCGCCGGTGCACTCCTCTCTCAAAACACCGGATCGTCCGATGCTAAAAATCGAAGACAGCCCAGCCACGTCCAGTCTGCGCACGCCCGACTGGTACAAGACCGCCACGCGCTGGACCCAGCTCACTTTCGTTGAGGACGACCCGCAGCGCTACGATCCCGCCTTCTGGGTCGACGTGTTCAAGCGCACCAAGTCCAACGCCATCTGCCTCTCGGCCGGCGGCTATATCGCTTACTATCCGAGCGAAATCCCGCTCCACTACGTCTCGAAATTCATCGGCGACACCGACCCGTTCGGCACGCTGGTGGCCGAGGCGCGAAAACTCGACATGCACGTCATGGCCCGCGTCGATCCGCACGCCATCCACGCCGATGCCGCCGAGGCGCATCCCGAATGGGTGTCGCTGACTGTCGACCGTAAGCCGCGCGAACACTGGGCCATGCCCGGCATCTACGTCACCTGCGCCTATTCGAGCTACAATTTCGATTTCATGACCAAGGTCATCGTCGAGATCGCCGAGAAATACGACATCGACGCGCTCTTCGGCAATCGCTGGCAGGGCCACGGGGTCTGCTACTGCAAAGCCTGCGAAGACAATTTTAGAGCCGCCAGCGGTTTTGAGCTGCCTGAAACCAGCACCGCCTCCGACCCCGTCTGGCAGGCCTGGGCCGCCTGGCGCCGCACGACGCTGACAAAACTCGTCGCACATTGGGACACCGAGGTCAAAAAGGTAAAACCGCACGCCAGCTTCATTCCCAATATGAGCGGTTCCTCGCTCATGGAATTCGACCTCTCGGTCATCAAGAAGCATTGCCCCATTCTGTTCGTCGATCATCAGGGCCGCCGCAATGTCGAGCCCGCCTGGTCGGCCGGCCGCAATGGCAAGCGCATCCGCGCCACTTTTCGCGACCGGCCAGTGGGCCTCATCACCTCCATTGGTCCCGAGGAAATCCCGCGCTGGAAGGATTCGGTGCAGACAGGCCCCGAAATCGAACAGTGGATTCACGCCGGTATCACCCAGGGTCTGTTCCCCTGGTTCACCAAGTTCAATGCCTGCATTCCCGATGACCGCTGGGTCCAGCCCACGGCCAATGCGTTCAACCTGCACGCCAAGGTCGAGCCGGTCATCGGCTCCATGCTGCCCAAGGCCGAGATCGCGATCATCGACCCGGCAACGACTCTGCGCCATTGGGATCCCGACAAGCGGCACCTCGCGGAACTCAACGACATGGGCTTTTACCACGCCCTCGTCGAAGCCCGTCTGCCCTTCGAGTTCCTCTCCGACCAGATCATGACCATCGAGGAGCTGCGCCGCTACAAGCTCGTCATTCTCGCCAACGCCACCTATCTCTCCGACGCCCAGTGCCAGGCTCTTCGCGATTTCGTCGCCGAAGGCGGTTCTGTCGTCGCGGCGCACCAAACCTCGCTCTACGACGAAAAGGGCGCTGCCCGATCCGACTTCGGCCTCGCCGACGTCTTCGGCGTCAAGATGACCGCGGCCCCGCGCGCTGGCGTTCGTAATTCCTATGTTTCGATCAACGGCAACCACCCCATAAACACCGGTTTCGGCAGCGCCCAGCGCATCATCGGCGGCACCGAGGATGTCGGCGTCGAGCCGACCACCACGCTCGAACAGCCGTTCCTAAAAGTCCCGGACTTCCCGGACCTGCCGATGGAAGAAGTCTATCCCCGCCTGCCGCCCCAGGGTGTCGGCGTCTCGGCCCGCACCACCGAAGCCGGCGGCCGTGTCGTCTACATTCCCTGGAATATCGGCGAAGTCTTCTGGACCTACATGGCTGAGGATCAGGGGCGCCTCATCGCCAATGCTGTCAAATGGGCACTCGGCAAGGAGCCCGAGATCGAAGTCACCGGCCGCGGCGTCTTCGATGTGGGCCTCCACGAGGACGAAAAGGGCAGGGCGCTGTGCCTCCTGAACCTCACCAATCCGATGATGATGAAGGGCCCGTTGCGCGACACATGGCCGGTCGGCCCGCTCACCGCCACGCTCGAAATTCCCAAGGGCAAGACGGTGAAATCAGCCAGTCTCCTGGTCGCCGGCAAGGACGTCCCATTCCGAATCTCGGGCGACCGTGCAACGGTCGACATCACAGAGATCGAGACCATGGAGGTGGTCCATCTCGCTTGGGAGTGAGGAACCCCACGACACGGATTTTGTCCCAGTCACGGCGTCATTCCCGCGAAAGCGGGAATCCCTCTCCGAAATGGAGATCCCCGCTTTCGCGGGGATGACACCGAGAAAATAGCGGGGCCACTAAGCGCCCCAAAATCACCGGCCGATACCTCCCCCTTGATGGGGGAGGCTAGGAGGGGGTGACGGGAGCCCCAAAGCTCTCAACAGACCACCCGGCCCGACGCTTACCCGCCGAGCCACCCCGCAAAGCCGAAAGAGGAGCGGCAATGCTGAACTATATCTTGAAGCGACTGGTCTACATGATCCCGACCCTGATCGGCATGTCGATCATCTCGTTCGCCATCATCCAGTTGCCGCCGGGCGACTATCTGACTTCGCTGCTTTCGACGCTCGCCGATGGCGGTTCGCCCATCGATCCCGCGACCGTCGAGCGCCTGCGGTCCCAGTACGGCTTGGATCAGCCCATCTGGATCCAATACGGCAAGTGGATGCTGGGCATAATCACCCGCGGCGATTTCGGCTTTTCCTTCGAGTGGAACCAGCCGGTTTCCGAGGTCATCTGGTCGCGCATGGGCTCGACCCTCGCCATTTCCTTTGCCGCGCTCATCCTCGTCTGGGCCGTCTCCCTGCCCATCGGCATCTATTCCGCCGTGCGCCGCAATTCCATCGGCGACCACGTCTTCACCTTCTTCGGCTTCATCGGCCTTGCGGTGCCAAACTTCATCCTGGCCCTGACGCTGATGTACGTGTCCTTCCGCGTCTTCGGCCAGTCGGTCGGCGGTCTCTTCTCGCCCGAATATGTCGATGCGCCCTGGAGCATGGGGAAACTCTGGGACCTCATTCTCCACCTCTGGATTCCCATCCTCGTCATCGGCATGTCCGGCACCGCGGCAATGATCCGCATCCTCCGCGCCAATCTCACCGACGAGCTCTCAAAGCCCTATGTGACGACCGCCCGCGCCAAGGGCCTGCCGGAATACAAGGTCATCGTGAAATACCCGGTGCGGATTGCGCTCAATCCCTTCGTTTCGGCCATCGGCTGGGTGCTGCCCGAACTCGTTTCCGGCGTCACCATCACTGCCATCGTGCTCAATCTGCCCACGGCCGGCCCGCTGCTCCTCCGGGCGCTTGTTGCGCAGGACATGTATCTCGCCGGCAGCTTCATCCTGCTTTTGAGCGTGCTGACCCTGGTGGGGATGCTCATTTCCGACATCCTGCTCGCGCTGCTCGATACGCGCATCCGATATAACTGAGGTGATGCGATGACTGTAACGCCCGCCCTCGATGCCAAACTTGCCGAAGACGGCCCCGCCATTTCCGGCCTCAAGCCCGGCATCGACCCGATCTCCGATGCCGCCGCCGGCCAGTGGACCCTCATCTGGCGCAAATTCCTCAACCAGAAAGTCGCCCTCTTCTGCGGCGGCGTCATTTTGGTCCTTTATCTGATCGGCGCCTTCGCCGAATTCCTGGCGCCTGGCCTGCCTGACACCAGCCGCGCGCAATACACTTACGCGCCGCCCCAATCCCTCGGCCTCTTCACCCCGAGCGGCGAATTCCAACTGCACGTAAAGGGCTACAAGGTCGAGATCGACAAGGCCGCACTCCGCCGCACCTTCGTCGTGGACGACTCCGTGGTGATCCCCGTTGGCCTGTTCGTTGAAGGCCCCACCTACAAGTTCTGGAACCTCTTCGAGAGCAATCGCCACCTGATCGGCCCGCTTGATCCCAGCCAGACCATGTACCTGCTCGGCGCCGATCGCCTTGGCCGCGATCTCCTCAGCCGGCTGATCTATGGCACCCGCATTTCCATGTCGATCGGCCTGATCGGCGTCTGCATGTCGCTGTTCCTCGGCGTCGTCCTCGGCTCCATTTCCGGCTATTTTGGTGGCTGGGTGGATACGATCATCCAGCGCGTTATCGAAGTCGTCAGCGCCATGCCCACCATTCCGCTCTGGCTCGGTCTTGCCGCCGCCATCCCGCTCACTTGGTCGCCAATCCACGTCTATTTCGTCATCACCATAATCGTCTCGCTCCTCGGCTGGACGGGTCTGGCCCGTGAAGTCCGCGGCCGCTTCTTCTCGCTGCGGAACGAGGATTTTGTCACCGCCGCCAAGCTCGACGGCTCCTCCGAGCGCCGCGTCATCTTCCGCCATATCCTGCCCTCGCTGACGAGCCACATTCTCGCCGTGACGACCCTTGCCGTCCCTTCGATGATTATCGCGGAAACCTCGCTTTCCTTCCTCGGCGTCGGCCTCAAGGCTCCCGTCGTCTCCTGGGGCGTGCTGCTGCAGGATGCGCAGAACATTCGCTCCATCTCGACCGCGCCCTGGCTCCTCATCTGGCCAAGCCTTGCCGTCGTGATCGCCGTCCTCTCCTTCAACTTCTTCGGCGATGGCCTCCGCGATGCCGCCGACCCCTATGAGACCTGAGGAGCAAAATATGGAAAAGCCCGTCCTCAGCGTCGAAAATCTCTCCCTCGATTTTCACCTCCGCACCCACATTCTCCACGCCGTTCGCGATGTGAGCTTTGAGCTGCACCGCGGCCGCACCCTTGCGCTGGTCGGCGAGAGCGGCTCCGGCAAATCCGTCACTGCCCGCTCGCTCATGCGCATCGTCGACAAGCCCGGCCTCATGGTGGGTGGCCGGATCATCCTTCGCGCCGAGGGTAACGAGACCGACCTCGCCCAGCTCGCCTCCAACAGCGCCGAAGTCCGCGCCGTCCGCGGCGCCCGCATCGGTCTCATCTTCCAGGAGCCGATGTCGTCGCTCTCGCCGGTCCACACCATCGGCAGCCAGATCGACGAAGTCGTGCGCCTCCACTCAAAGCTCGACAAACGCGCCGCCCGTGCCCGTACCGTTGAACTGCTCGGCCAGGTTGAAATCCCCAACCCCGCCGAAATGGCCGATCGCTACACGTTCGAGTTCTCCGGTGGCATGCGCCAGCGCGCCATGATCGCCATGGCGCTGGCCTGCAATCCCGACATCCTCATCGCCGATGAACCAACCACGGCGCTCGACGTCACCACCCAGGCCGAAATCCTCGACCTCATCAAGCGCCTCCAGACCGAACGCGGCATGGCCATGCTGCTCATCACCCACGATATGGGCGTCGTCGCCGAAGTCGCCGATGATGTCGCCGTCATGCGTTTTGGCCGCATCGTCGAAACCGGCACCGTGGACGAAATCTTCCATGCCCCGCAGCACGCCTACACCCAGCGCCTTCTTGCCTCGACGCTGAAACTCGAGCAACCCGCCGACGCCCGCGCCGAGGCCGTCGTCACGCCGCAGCCGATCCTGACGCTAAAGGATCTCACCAAGGTCTATGGCGGCGCAAAGGGATTTTTGGGCACAAAGAAATTCGCCCTCAAGGCAGTGGACGATGTCAGTCTCGTCCTCCACGCCGGTGAAAACCTCGGCGTCGTTGGCGATCTGGTTCTGGCAAGACCACGCTAGGCCGCCTCATCCTCCGCACCGTCGAGCCAACCGCGGGGAAGGTTCTCTACCGTCAAAAGGACGGCAAGGAGATCGACGTCACCGCGCTCTCCAAAGCCGACCTCAGAAAATTCCACGCCGACGTCCGCCTGATCTTCCAGGACCCCTTCGCCTCGCTCAATCCGCGCATGACCATCCGCCAGATCATCGGCGATCCCCTGGTCGTCGAAGGCAAGCTTTCGGCAAAGCAGATCGAGGAAAAAGTCGCCGAACTTCTCCGCCTTGTCGGTCTCTCGCCCGACGTCATGGAGCGCTACCCCCACGCCTTCTCCGGCGGCCAGCGCCAGCGCATCGGCATCGCCCGGGCCCTGGCGCTCGACCCGCGCATCATCATCGCCGACGAAGCGACCTCCGCGCTCGATGTTTCCATCCGCAGCCAGATCCTCGACCTGCTGCTCGAAATTCAGAGCCGCCTCGATCTCTCCTTCATCTTCATCTCCCACGACATCTCCGTCGTTCGCTATTTCTGCGATCGCGTCGCCGTCATGCATCGCGGCAAGCTGGTCGAAGTCGGTCCCGCCGAAAAGATCTGCACCGCCCCTGACGCCGATTACACCCGCGCCCTGATTTCGGCCGTTCCCAATCCCGATCCCAGAAACAAGCGCATGCTTCATCGCACCCGCCTCTCCGCCCTCTCAACGTGAACAGTCTGCTAGCCAAATGACCACCAATCAGCGTGCCGTGTTGACCGGCGCCGGCGCCATGAGCCGCAAGTGGCTCGAAGCCGTCAAAACCGTGGGCGGCGTCGATATTGTCGGCATCGTCGACATCAATCCCGCCAATGCCGAAGCCCGCGCCACCGAGCAGAATATCAATCCCGAGATCGGCACCGATCTCAAATCCATGCTCGCCAAACTGACGCCCGAGATCGTCTTCGACGTCGCCATCCCCGCTGTCCGCCACGACATCGTTTCGACCGCCCTGAGCGCGGGCGCCCATGTGCTGTCGGAAAAGCCCATGGCCGAAACCCTTGATCAGGCTCGCGATTTAGTCGCCCGTGCCGAAGCCGCGGGTCGCCTCCACGTCGTCATCCAGAACCGCCGCTACCTCGCCCAGCTCCGCCGCATCCGCCGCCTCGTGGCGTCCGGCGCCATCGGCGAAATCACCGGCGTTCACTGCGATTTCTTCCTCGATCCTCACTTCGGCGGCTTCCGCGAGCAGATGCCCCACGTCCTCCTTCTGGACATGGCGGTCCACACTTTCGACGCCGCCCGCTTCGTCATCGACGATGCCGCAACGTCGGTCTATGCCGAGGAGTGGAACCCCGCCGGTTCCTGGTACGAGCGTGATGCCTCGGCCTTTGCCAGCTTCCGTTTTTCGCAAGGCGCCGTAATGACTTACCGCGGTTCCTGGGCGGCTCCGGGCTTCCGCACCTCCTGGGAAAGCACCTGGCGCATCACCGGCACCGAAGGCTCCATCCTCTGGGACGGCGCCGACGACATTCGCGCCGAGCGCTCGCTCCCCCACGTCGCGGGAAAACTCCTCCCCGACACGCAAGCCATTGAAATTCCAGCACTAGACCCCGCCGACCGCATCGGCGGCCATCTTGGCGTCATCACGGATTTCATTGCCGCCACCCGCGGCGGGCCGACGCCCGAAACCGTCAGCCGTGAAAACATCAAAAGCCTCGCCATGGTCCTCGGAGCCATCGACAGCTCCACATCGGGCCGTCGCGTCGAAATCATCATTTAAGGGAAGTACTTATGGCCATTGACCCAAAAGCCATCCGCATCGGCACCATGATCCGTGGCCACGAGCCCGATCCAGTTGGCTATCTCGAAAAAATCCTGCCGCACGGCTTTGAAAGCATCGAGCCCTATTTCTGGCAGACGGTGAACAAGGACCTCCCCGAACTCGCCAAGCGTCTCAAGGACGTCATCGGCGATCGCGACGTCACCATCTCGACCCTCGGCATGTTCGGTAACCCCTTGGAAGAGCAGCCCAAAGACATCGAGACCCTGCGCGGCTGGGAAGCGCTGATCGACAATGCCCACCATTTTGGTGCCACCTGCGTCGCCGGCTTTACCGGTCGCATCCGCAATCGGCCGCTCCCCGAAAGCCTGCCGCAATTCAAGAAAGTCTGGTCCGAGCTCTCAAAGCGTGCTGCCGACAAAGGCGTAAAAATCGCCTTCGAAAACTGCTCCATGCGCGGCAATTGGGAAACCGGCGACTGGAACATCGCTCACAATCCCGACGCCTGGGAAATGATGTTCAACGAGGTGCCGGAAGACAATCTCGGGCTCGAATGGGAGCCCTGCCATCAGATGGTCTATCTGATTGATCCCATTCTCCAAATCCGGAAGTGGGCGCACAAGTTCTTCCACGTCCACGGCAAGGACGCGACCATTCGCTGGGATGTCATCAAGTCCCAAGGCTATGGCGGCAAGGAAAAGGCCGTCTGGATGCGCACGCCCGGCTTTGGCGATACCAACTGGTTCGACGTCATTTCCGAACTGCGCCTTGCCGGCTGGTCCGGCTCCATCGATATCGAAGGCTGGCATGATCCGGTCTATCGCGAAGAGCTGGAAATGGTTGGCCAGGTCCACGCGCTGAATTATCTCAAAGCTGCCCGTGGTGGCGATTTCATCGCCTATCCCGGCCCGCTCAAGGGAGCCTGACCCGTGCCGCGCTTTTCCGCCAATCTTTCAATGCTCTATCCCGAACTGCCTTTCATGGAACGGTTCGCTGCCGCCGCTGCCGATGGCTTCAAGGCTGTCGAATATGTCGGCGCCTATGATCAGGAGCCGTCCGCACTGAAGGCTCTGCTCGACCAGCACGGCCTCACCCAAGCGCTGTTCAACCTGCCGGCCGGCAATTGGGCCGCGGGCGAGCGCGGCATTGCCTGTCATCCCGACCGGATCGTCGAGTTTCGTCAAGGCATTGAGAAAGCCATAGAATATGCGAAGGCAACCGGTTGCTGCCAGGTCAATTGCCTCGCCGGCATTGCCCCGGAAGGCTACGATCGCTCGGCCCTCGAATTGGTTCTGATCGACAACCTGCGCTACGCCGCGCCGCGCTTTGCCGATGCCGGCATCAAGCTCCTCGTCGAGCCGATCAATACCCGCGACATCCCCGGTTTCCTGATCAACTCTACCGACGACTACGAGCGCATCGCCGCGGCGGTGAAGCACGAAAACCTCTACCTGCAGTATGATTTCTACCACATGCAGGTGGTGCAGGGGGACCTGATCCCTGCCTTCCTGCGCCTGCAGTCGCGCATCGCCCATGTGCAGATCGCCGACAATCCCGGCCGCCACGAGCCGGGCACGGGCGAAGTCAACTATCCCAATATCTTCAAGGCACTGGATGAGTCTGGCTACTCCGGCTGGGTCGGCGCCGAATACAAGCCAAAGGCAGGCACCAGCGCCGGACTCGGCTGGTTCGAACCTTGGAGGACGCAGGCATGAAGATCGGTTTCATTGGCCTCGGCGTCATGGGCCGTCCCATGGCCGGCCATCTCATCGCAGCCGGCCACGAAGTCTTCCTGCACCGGGTAAAGGATGTCTCACAGCATCTGGTCGAAGCCGGCGGCAAGGCGCTCGACAGCGCCAAAGCCGTCGCCGAGGCCGCTGACATTGTCATCCTGATGGTCCCCGACACCCCTGACGTCGAAAATGCGCTCTTCAGCGAAGCGGGCGTAGCAGAGGGCCTCTCCTCCGGTAAGCTCGTCATCGACATGAGCTCCATCTCTCCTGTGGCCACGCGTGAATTTGCGAAACGCATCGCCGAAAAGGGCGTCGGATACCTCGACGCCCCAGTCTCCGGCGGCGAAGTCGGCGCCAAGGCGGCTACGCTCACCATCATGGTCGGCGGCTCCGAAGCGGACTTCGCCCGCGCCAAGCCGCTCTTCGAACTCATGGGCAAGAACATCAACCGTATTGGCGAAGTCGGTGATGGCCAGGTTGCAAAGGTCGCCAATCAGATCATCGTCGGCCTGACCATCGAGGCCGTCGCCGAAGGCCTCGCCTTCGCTCAGGCGGCTGGCGCCGATCCCGCCAAGGTCCGCAGCGCCCTGATGGGCGGCTTCGCCTCCTCGCGCATTCTCGAAGTGCATGGCGAGCGCATGATCAAAGGCACCTTCGACCCAGGCTTCCGCATTCGCCTGCACCTGAAAGACATCGGCCTTGCCACGGAAGCGGCGAAAACCCTCGACCTCTCCTTACCGCATGCATCGAACCTGCTGCAGATCATGCAGCAGGCGCTGGCGGAGGGCTTGGGAGACAGGGATCATTCGGCCCTGTTCGAGTTGTTGATACCTCAGACAACTGTTTGAGAACAGCGAGGGCTGGCAGCCGCCAAGTATCCATTGGCGACCATGCCGGGCCGTCTACGGGTTCCAAATTCTTGCTGCGCCAGGAAGTTATGTGCCCTGGGCCAACAAGACTTGGCGTTGCGCTGCCTTGTAGTCGGCCTCGACCATTTCGCGGCACATGTCGCGGGCGCTGATCTCGGGGACCCAACCAAGCTTTTCCCTTGCCT
The DNA here is from genome assembly GCF_024707125.1 of Devosia sp. GTDB lineage: Bacteria > Pseudomonadota > Alphaproteobacteria > Rhizobiales > Devosiaceae > Devosia. Next base: position 808,359 of record NZ_JANQAH010000011.1, on the reverse strand, counting down.
TGGCCGGGTCTCCGAGCAGGGCATCAGCCTCGGTTGGGCGGAAATATTTCGGATCTATGCGGAGGATGACGTCGCCCACGCGCAGATGGGGCGCTAGGTCGTGTTCGAGGCGGGCGACGGTTCCGATCTCATCGGCGCCCGAGCCGGAAAACTCCAGCGTGATACCCAGGTCCGATGCCGCCCAACGGATGAATTCGCGCACCGAATACTGCTTGCCGGTGGCAATCACGAAGTCTTCGGGAATGTCCTGTTGCAGCATCAGCCATTGCATGCGGACATAGTCCTTCGCATGGCCCCAGTCGCGCAGGGCGTCGACATTGCCCATGTAGAGGCAGCGCTCCAGCCCCAGCGCGATATTGCATAGACCTCGCGTGATCTTGCGCGTTGCGAACGTTTCGCCGCGGCGGGGGCTCTCGTGGTTGAAGAGAATGCCGTTGCAGGCATAGATGCCATAGGCCTCGCGATAGTTGATTGTGGTGCAGTGTGCGAAGAGCTTTGCCACGGCATAGGGCGAGCGCGGATAAAAGGGCGTCGTTTCCCGCTGCGGCGTCTCCTGGGCCAGGCCGTAGAGTTCTGACGTCGAGGCCTGGTAAAAGCGGGTCTTTTCCTCGAGCCCGAGCAGGCGAATGGCTTCCAGCAGGCGCAAGGCGCCGAGGCCGTCGACATCGGCCGTATATTCGGGGGCTTCGAACGAGACCTGGACGTCGGACTGGGCGCCCAGATTGTAGATTTCGTCCGGGACAATGTCGCGGACGAGACGCGTCAGGCCGGAACCGTCGGAGAGGTCACCATAGTGCAGGGTAACCCCGGAATTGGAGTTTTCCTCCACCAGATGGCCAATACGCTGGTCGTTCGGGAGAGATGACCGCCGCCTAATTCCGTGTACCCGGTATCCCTTCTCCAGCAGGAATTCGGCGAGATAAGAACCGTCCTGCCCCGTAATGCCGGTGATCAGAGCAACCTTGCCCGAATTCATACTGCCCCCACAGTCTATGAAATGCGGTTATGCTTGGTCTATTCCGCCGCTTGTGCCGTCGTGTCTGCTGCGCCCTGCGGTCGGCCGATGCTGACATAGTTTAGACCCGCCGTCTCCACTTCCTTGCGGCGATAGACATTGCGCAGGTCGATGAACACCTTGCCCGCCATGGCGTCTCCGATCCGCTTCAGGTCGAGCGAACGGAAGGCGTTCCATTCGGTGATCAGCACCAGCGCGTCGGCTTTTGAAGCCGCGTCATAGACGTCCGAGGCGTAGTCCACATCCTTGAGGAACGTCTTTGCGGCTTCCATGCCCTCCGGGTCATAGGCGCGGATTTTCGCGCCGGCATCCTGCAATGACTGGATGATGGCGATCGAGGGGGCGTCGCGCATGTCGTCGGTGTTGGGCTTGAAGGTCAGGCCCAGGATGCCGATGGTCTTGCCGCGCACACTGCCGCCCATAGCGGCGATCACCTTGCGACCCATGGCGCGCTTGCGGCGGTCGTTGACATCGATGGTGGTTTCGACGAGCCGCAGGGGCGTGTCAAAATCCTGGCCGGTCTTAACCAGGGCCAGTGTGTCCTTGGGAAAGCACGAGCCGCCATAGCCGGGGCCGGCGTTGAGGAATTTGCCGCCAATGCGGTTGTCCATGCCGATGCCGCGGGCGACGTCCTGCACATTGGCGCCGGTGCGTTCGCAGAGGTCAGCGATCTCGTTGATGAAGGTGATCTTCATGGCGAGAAATGCATTGCCGGCATATTTGATCAATTCGGCCGTGCGACGACCGGTGAACATGAGCGGCGCCTGATTAAGGTAGAGCGGTCGATATACATCCGTCATCACCTGTCGGGCACGCTCGTCTTCGAGGCCGACGACGATGCGATCTGGACGTTTGAAATCCTCGATAGCCGAGCCCTCACGCAAAAACTCTGGATTGGTCACGACGACCACATCGGCCGCGGGATTGGTTTCGCGGATGATGCGTTCGACCTCGTCCCCGGTGCCGACCGGGGCTGTGGATTTGGTGACGACGACCGTAAAGCCCTTGATCGCGCGCGCGATGTCGGCGGCTGCGGCGTAGACGTAGGACAGGTCGGCATGTCCATCGCCGCGACGTGAAGGCGTGCCGACGGCGATGAACACCACGTCGGAGTTGGCGACGGCAGGCGCGAGGTTCGTCGTAAAGGTCAATCTGCCGGCTTTGACATTGTCGGCGACAAGCACTTCGAGACCGGGTTCGAAGATCGGAATCTTGCCTGCATTGAGGGCGGCGATCTTCTGCTCGTTGAGGTCAACGCAAGTGACGTCATGGCCGAAATCGGCGAAACAGGCGCCGCTGACAAGGCCAACATAGCCGCTGCCTATCATGGTGATGCGCATAGCAATGCTCCCCGACCCCTGCTGCGTCTATACGTAATGCATAGGCGAAGGAACTCAATCCGGCTCGCCGGCCGCATGATGTGCTTGGGAGAAGCGCTTATGCGTTGTGCGTGACCTTTGCGTGAAGCCCTGTCACGGGCCTCAACCGAACTTCTGGTCCGTGCCGTCCCGCGAATCCCGGGAGAGGGCGTCTCGCATATCGTCGGGTACAAGCGGGCGGGCAAAGAGATAGCCCTGCAGGTAGGTGCAGCCCATGGAGGTTAACTTGCGGCGTTGGCCCCGGTTCTCGACGCCCTCTGCGGTGACGGACATGCCGAGCGCGCGCGCCGTTTCGACGATCAGGCGAACGATGTGGCCCACGACTGGGTCGGCGTCGACGAGTTGGGAATAGGACTTGTCGATCTTGAGCTTGTCGACGGCATAGCTGCGCAGATAGCTGATCGACGCATAGCCCGTGCCGAAATCGTCAAGCGCGACGCTGACACCGGCTTGCCGCAGCGTGCCGAGAGTTTCCTGGGTCTGGGAGGAGTTCTGCAGCAGGACGCCTTCGGTGATTTCCACTTCCAGGCGATCCGGCGTCAGGCCCGTTTCGGCCAGAATTGCCAGGATGCGTTCGGCAAGCCGGGCATTTTGAAACTGGATCGGTGAGACATTCACCGCGATCCGGGGCAGATCAGAGGATACGGCGAAGCGACAGGCCTCGCGCAGAACCCATTCGCCGAGAGTATCGATGATGTCGCATTCTTCGGCGAGAGCGATGAAATGGTCAGGGGAGAGCAGGCCGCGAGTGGGGTGCATCCAGCGGATGAGCGCTTCGGCGCCCGCTATCCTGCCATTCTGGCTCGCATAGATGGGCTGGTAAACAAGGTGCAGACCGTCGCCGGTCAGGAGCGCATTGCGCAGTTCGACTTCGAGCGTCCGCCGCTCGCGCTTTTCGCGGTCCATTTCCGGGTTATAGAGCGCGAAACCGTCGCGCCCGGCAAGTTTTGCTGCATAAAGAGCAACGTCAGCGCGCCGCAAGATTTCCTCCGGCGTCACCTCGTTTCCTTTTTCGAGAGCGGCACCGAGGCTCAGCGTCACATCGACCCGATCGCTGCCGACGGTCAGGGGCGTCCTGATGGATTGAATGAGCCGCTGGCAAATCCATCGTGCCTGGCCTTCGCTCAGAATGCCGGGATGGATGATGGCGAATTCATCGCCGCCGAGGCGGGCAACGGTTGCTTCTTCCGGCATTTCGATCATCAGGCGCTTGGCCACTTCGCGCAGCAACTGGTCGCCTGCAGCGTGTCCCCATGAATCATTGATTTCCTTGAAGCGGTCGATGTCCACCGAGATCAGCAGCACCTTGGTTTCGGCCAGGAACTCGTAGTCCTTCGCCTCCTTGAGGCGCGTTTCAAAGAGCGCTCGGTTGGCCAATCCGGTCAGGGGATCGTGCAAGGCGAAGTAGGTGGCGTGGGCGCGGCTTGCTTCCATCGTAAGGGATGTTCGGCGGAGCCACACCAGTAGCGCAGCCATGGCCAAGCCTACCATCAGCAACAGGACGGCAAGCGCAGGCGCAGCCTCGCCCAGCAATGCTTGCGCCGGCTTGGACGGTGTCCAGGCCAGATAGGTCAGGATATCGCCTTCCCGGTTGAGTATCGGGAGCCAGACGGCGGAGTTGGGATGGGCGACGCGACGTATATTGGCGATGCCAAATTGCTTTCCAATGTCCTGCAGCATCGTCTGGTCGATCAGCTTGATCGAGATGAGCAGGTGGTCATCGGTGGGGTTGCTAGTGCTGCCGTCGCCAAGTGAATCCATGGGACGAATGCTGACGAAGCCTTGTCCGCTATCGGCGAAGCCCACCGTTCGCAGCGCCAGGATACCCGCGGCATCGGCGGAGCGCAGGCTTGGGTCATCGAAGGCTGCCCTGGCGATCCGCAGGCGTAGGCGATCGATGATCGGTTGCAGGACGAAGGAGTCGGCCAGGGTGAATATCTTGCCGGCGTAGCGGCCATCGACAGAGGCACGCAGCACCTTGCCATCGGGCGCAAGGATATAGGCGCGGTCGTGTCCAAGCGCGGTCGTCAGGCGACGGTCGAGCTCGTCCGTTTCTATGGCTACTTCGCCAGGGGTGACCGTGGTGGCGGCCTGGTCGGCTGCCAGGCGTGCCCTTGCTTCGAAGAGTGCAGCCTCGATGGTCTGTCTCTGCTCGCCAAGGGCGCGATCATCGATGCGTCCCATGGCCCAGGAGACCGAGAAGATGGCCACGGCAGCGAGGCAGATCGCCAGAACCACCGCGGCCCAGACGATTTGTGCAGAAACGGAATGGCCCTCTTTGGAAGGCGAAAGCGTCATGGTGCTGCCTCTGATTCATTCAGATATGCACCACCGAGGTGACGAATTGGTTTATCCAACCTCGTCATTCTGGGTTGATGTCAGAGGTGTTTGTTAATGGGGAGATATTTTGCCCCTGCCGCAAAACGGTGATGAGTAATTTTTGCGGCTGTGGTCAACAAGGTTGCGACTGGATGCAATAGAAAAACCCCGCCAGTGGCGGGGTTCTTACTAATTTGAGCATTGGTCGCGCCGAACTTGGCGCGAAATTTGTCAGACAACTACTTGCCAATGCCTTCGAGTGCTGCGGTGAAGCGTTCGGCGGCCTTGGTGGGGAGTTTGACGGCCTTTGCGGCGTCGAGGTTGGTTGGTGCACCGACGACAACGGCGGCAACCATGCCCATGCCCAGATGGGGGGCACATTTGATGCCGTAAACGCCTTCCACGGTGAAAGTCACCACGACTTCCTTGCCCAGGGCCCCCTTGAACGCCTCGGCGCCTTCGGGCAGGACGTCCTTGATGGTTTCGGCATTATGGCCCTTGTCGGTGGGGACAAAGGTCACGGTGTCGCCGACGGCGACCTGGGTGAGGGCGGGCTCGAAAACCATGGTGCCGGCTTCGCCCTTGTTCAGCATATGCACTTCGAAATTGGCGGCGAAGGCGGGTGTTACAACGAATGCGAGAAGAGCCATGGCCGCTGCGATCTTGGGCATGTTCATTTTGGTCTCCTGAACCTGGGAGCGATCTCTTCGTTCCCGTTGATGCCCTTTTCGCCACTATTGCTGGTTGCTTCCTTGATCCTGGTCAAAGAGGTGCGAATATGTTTGTCGTCGTGATCTCGCTTCGCCTAAGTACTTGTCATTGCTAGTGGATCAGCGCCGAATAGTGCTGCGTGTCCGCCGAGTAGCAGCCATGCACTGAGGGCAGCGGTGAGAGCCAGGGCAAGGATCATCGCCGGATCGATGCCGAAACGTGCTCTGCCTTGCGCGATGGCGGCAAAGGGGATGATCGAGGTCGAAGCGTTGAGCGGGTTGGACCCGTTCCGGCGCTCCGCCATGACCATGCCGAAGAGAGCAAAAAGCGCAAAACACCCGAACAGCATGAGGCTGCGCAGGTCGCCATTGGCCACGATGTGTCCCGCGGCCCAGAGCAGGAAGCCCCAGAGGACGGGATGGCGGGTGATCGAGACCACGGCGCCGGGTTTTGTGTCGCCGCGCCGGAACGTCACCGAAACCGGGTTGGCGCTGAATAGTCCCGAGATTAGCAGGAAAAAAAGCCACCGGGGATAAAGTCAGAGGAAACCAGGCCTGCCAGGCACTTGGCGGCCAGAGTTCGACATAGTCGAGTTGGAAAGCGGCGTGAAAAACCCAGGCAAGCGCGGCCAGGGAAGCAAGGGAGTAGAGCACCAGATAGGGGCGCCGGCCCAGGATGCGGATAAAGCGCTGGCGAATGGCAGGGATGGCCGGAACTGAGTGAAGAGCCAGAAAAACCGCAAGCGAAACAATGAACTGGGTCAATTGAGCGTTCCGCCCGGTGGCGTGAGATCGGTGAAAATGGCGAGAAGATCCTGCTCGGCTCGGACGTGGCGCCTGAGGCTTTCAAAGAAGGAGCGCAGCAGGTAGCCGGTCGCGTCTGCCGATTGGAGCGGATGCCGCGCGGCGAGGGCGAGGAGGGCTTCACGGACTTCGATCACGGCGTCGTCGTCATAGTCGTGTTCTTCGCGGAGCCGCCGGGCCAGGTGGCGCAGTTCGGGGCGGGGGAGGACGCGAGAAAGGGAAGCAGGACGGCTTCTTCTTCGCGGTGGGTGAGAGCCAAAAGGTCAACGATTTCAGTGGCTAGCTCTGTGCACTGCGTCGCCGAGACATTGTTGGGCAGGCCATCGGCTACCGCTTCGAGGGCGTCGCAAATGCCGAGCAGGTCGGTGTAGCAGCGGTTCAAGGCGTGGATCGGCAAGCTCATGACTTTGCCCCTCGGGAAAATGTTGGCCGCACTCTAACCGATTGGGATTGCGTCGCTTTTGAGCAGGATCAAAGCGGGCGATCGGAGCGCGGGCGGTCTTCGTCATAGAGGATGCGCTCGGAGGCGCCGTCGAGGTCTTCGTATTGGCCGTCGCGCAGGGTCCAGAGGAAGATGACGAGGCCGGCGAAACCCAAAATGATAGAAATTGGAATGAGATAGAAGAAGTCACTCATGGCCGGGCGCCTTTGGTAAAGGGGTGCCAGCCGAGGCGGAGGGCGTTGAGGACGACGACGACGGACGAGGCCGACATGGCGACCGCGGCAAGGAAGGGATTGACGAGGCCGGCAATGGCGATGGGCAGGGCAATGGCGTTGTAAAGCAGCGCCAGGACGAGGTTTTGCTTCACCAGTTTGCGGGCTTCGCGGGCGACCGAGATGGTCTGGGGGACGGCCATCAAGTCATTGCGCAGAAAGACGAAATCGGCGGCATTGCGGCCGATGTCGACGGCGCTGGCGGGGGCCATGGAGACATGGGCGCGGACCATGGCGGGCGTGTCGTTGAGCCCGTCGCCGACCATCAGGACGTGGTGGTTTTCGGTTTCGAGTTCGGTGATGCGATGGAGTTTTTGATCGGGCAGCAGGCCGCCGCGGCCGGAAATGCCAAGTTTTTCGGCGAGTTTTGCGACGATCTCGGGACGGTCACCGGAGAGCACTTCGAGGTGGTTATTGGTTAGCAGACTGTTAGCACTGAGCGCCGCATTGGGGCGCAAATCGTCCTCAAAGGCGAAGGCGGCGAGGATCTTGCCGTTCACCGAGAAAATCGTACCGGAATTTTCGGTTTCCGGCCCCGACCAGCCGGGGCGACCGAGGCGGTAGGTTTGGCCATTGAGATGGGCTTCAATGCCGAGGCCAGCATGTTCGACCGGATTGAGCCAAATGGGTGGAGTGTCGTTGGCGAAGGCGCGGGCAATGGCGATGGAATAGGGGTGGCGCGAGCGGGCGGCGAGACTGGCGGCGAGGGCGATGTCAGCGCTGCTGCCTGAAAGGGCGGTGGGGGTGGCGAGGCCGGTGGTGAGCGTGCCGGTCTTGTCGAAGACTACGGTGTCGACATCGGCGAGTCGTTCGAGGGCGGAGCCGTCTTTGACCATGACGCCGGCTTCGAAGAGGCGGCGGGCGGCGACGACCTGTACCATGGGCACGGCGAGGCCGAGGGCGCAGGGGCAGGTGATGATGAGAACGGCGATGGCGACGGTGGTGGCGTTGTGAAGGTCGCCGTTGAAGAGCATCCAGCCGATGAAGGCCAGGGCGGCGGCAAGGTGGACGACGGGCGAATACCAGGCGGCGGCGCGATCGGCGATGCGGCGATAGCGGTTGCGGGTGGATTCGGCGTCGTCGAGCAATTGCACGAGGCGGTGGAGGGTGGAGCCCCGTTCGTCGGCGGTGGTCTTGAGGGTCAGGGGGCCCGAAAGATTGAGGGCGCCGGCGGGGACGGTTTGGCCGGGGCCGACGGGTTCGGCAAGGCTTTCGCCGGTGAGGAGGCTCCGGTCGAGACTGCTTTCGCCGGTCAGAATATGGCCATCGAGGGGAATGCGTTCGCCTGATGCGACGGAGATGGTGCTGCCGGTGGCGATATCGGCGAGGGGCAGATAGGCGGGGCCGGTGGGGCCATCGAGCACCAGGGCGCCGGCGGGGGCGAGGCGAGCAAGGCTTTTTACGGCGGTACGGGCGCGCTCGCGCATGGCGTGGTCCAGGGTGCGGCCGATGAGGAGGAAGAAAATCAGCGAAGCGACGGCGTCGTAATAGACGCGGTCGCCGGAATAGATGGTGTCGTAGAGACTGAGGGCGAAGGCGAGGGCGATGCCCACGGTGATCGGCACGTCCATATTGGTGCGGCCGGAGCGCAGCGCCGTCCAGGCGGACTGGTAGAAGGTGCGGCCGGAATAGAGGAGCGCAGGCAGGGTGAGGCCGGCGCAAATCCAGTGCAGGAGATCGCGCGTTGCCGCATCGGCGCCGGACCAGACTGAGCCCGAGAACATCATGATGTTCATCGAGCAGAAGGCGGCGACGGCGAGGGCGCGGATGAGCGCGGAAAGGCCGGCATCCTTGCCGGCTTCTTCGAGCGAGAAGAGGTTGGGCTCGTAGCCGAGGTCCACCATGCGGCGAACCATGGGCGGGGTGGTTGCTCCATCGTCGCGCCAGCGGACGGTGACGCGCTTGCTCGAAAGATTGACGCGGGAGGAGACGACCTCCGGCATGGCGTCGAGCGCGGTTTCGATGGTGCGGATGCAGGCGCCGCAATGAATGGCGGGCACGGAAAATTCGGACTGGCGGAGATTGTCGCCAAGGGGGCGGCTGGCGAGGCGTACTTCGTTGGCGGATGGGCCGCGATTGGGGCCGCCAGCAAGGGCTTCGGCGAAAGCGGGGGGTGGGGCGCAGCAGGTCATGGGAGGACGCTTTCTGCGGGAGCGTTTTGGCGCGCGAGGGGCATCGGCCGTTGGGGGGCGGGGAGAGGGGAGAGTGTGGGGATGGCGGTGGCAGGCGCAGGGGGACGGGTGGGAGCGGAGATGGGCGTATTTACTTTGAGCTTTGCCAATCCCATCGCGTCATTCCCGCGAAGGCGGAATCGCTTCGCGCGAAAACGGAGATTCCCGGCTTCGCGGGAATGGCACCGTGTGTTTTGAGGGGTCCCAAAGGTCTGAGGTCAATAGCGCCAGCGGAGGTGGACGCAGGGGCGGAGACGGGGGTGGGCGCGTTTACCTTGAGCTTCGCTATTCCCACCGCGTCATTCCCGCGAAAGCGGGAATCTCTCTGCGCGGAAACGGAGAATCCCGCTTTCGCGGGAATGGCACCGTGTGTTTTGAGGGGCCCAAAAAGCCTGAGGTCAATAGCGCCTGCGGGGGTGGATGCAGGGGCGGAGATGGGGGTGGGCGTGTCTACATTGAGCTTTGCAATTCCCACCGCGTCATTCCCGCGAAAGCGGGAATCTCTTCGTGCGAAAGCGGAGATTCCTGTCTTCGCGGGGATGGCACCGCGTGTTTTGGGGGCCCCAAAAAGCCTGAGGTCAATAGCGCCTGCGGAGGTGGATGTGGGGGCGGGGATGGGGGTGGGCGTGTTTACCTTGAGCTTCGCTATTCCCACAGCGTCATTCCCGCGAAAGCGGGAATCTCTCTGCGCGGAAACGGAGATTCCCGCTTTCGCGGGAATGACACCGTGTGTTTTGAGGGGGCCCAAAAGCCCGAAGCCAACAGCGCCTGCGGAGGTGGATGCAGGGGCGGAGATGGGGGTGGGCGTCTTTGCTCTGAGCTTTGGTATTCCCACCGCGTCATTCCCGCGAAAGCGGGAATCTCTTCGTGCGAAAACGGAGATTCCCGCGTTCGCGGGAATGGCACCGTGTGTTCTGAGGGGGCCCAAAAGCCCGAAGCCAATAGCGCCTACGGAGGTGGATGCAGGGGCGAAGACGACGGTGCGGGCCGGCGTTGCAAAACTGCCCTTGGGCTTGACCCGAAGGCCAGCCTCCCAGCACGCGGAAGCCCCCAACACTCGCGCGTTGGCCCTCGGGGCAAGCCCAAGGGCAGTTTTGTTGTTGCTTGTGTCCGGTGTCATGCCGGCTTGGAAACGGAGGTCCTCGCTGGCGCGGGGATGACACCGTGGATGGCGGAGGCCCCAGCCGAGCTGCTCCACCTGCGCGGCCAGGGATTCCCGCTTTCGCGGGAATGACGTGGTGCGCGGGGAGAGGGTTGGGTGCCCGGTCATGGGACTATTCCCCCCTGACGGCCATGTAGGCGTGCCGGTGGCGTGGCCGAGGAGGGGGAAGATGACGATGAGCGCGAGAAAACCCGTGGCAAGGCTCAGGAGCACGAGACCGACGACGAGGGCGGCCCAGATCAGGGTGGCGGGGATGTTGTTGGTGACGAAGGAGAGCGACAGGGCCATGGCGGTGAAAGCATCGCGGTGGCGGTCGAGCACCAGCGGAATGGAGAAGGCGCCGATGGCGAAGGCGAAGGCGGCAAAGAGGCCCCCGACCGCCGTGCCTACGAGGAGCAGCGACAGGCCGGGAGCAGTGGTGAGCAGCATTTGCGGAATCTGGTCAAAGCCCGGAAAGGGGCGCCAGCCGAAGAAGAGCGCATAGAGCAGCACGGCGGCGCGAACCCAGACCAGCATGAGGGTCATGAGCACGGCGCCGACGAAGAAAAGATGCATGCCGCCGCGCGGGAAGAGCATGGCGCGGAGGGAGATTTTCTTGCCGGCCGAGAGGCTGCGGCTTTTGACATAGAGGCCGGTGGCCAGCAGCGGGCCGACGACGAGGAAGCCGGCGAGGGCGGGGAAAAGGATCTGGGCCCAGCCATAGAGGAACATGGCGTAGATGATGGCGTAGGAAACCAGGGTCACGCCGAGGCCGATGGCAAGGCTCGGGAGCGGATTGGTCCAGAGATCGCGCCAGCCGGCGGCGAGCCAGGCGAAGGGGGCGCTCGCGGGCAAGTGGCGGTTATGGTCGACGGCGCGGGGGATGGCCGGTTCGTGCGGGGGAAGGATGTCGACGGTGTGGGTCATGGCTCTTCCGATCTGGTCAGCAGCCCGATTTGGCGGCGCGAAAATGGTCTGGTGTGCCGTCGGGCGCCTTGAGGTGGGCGACGCAGGCGGGTTGGGAGGTGAAGGCGACGTAGACGAGGTGGGCGTTGGCGAGGAGCAGCACGGCCACGATGGCAAGGCCGGTGATCCAGCCCAGCGGCAGGCGCCGCCGGGTTGGGGTTTGGCTCATCGTATCGGGGCCGGACGTGCTCATGGCGTTGCGGTCCTCAGGTCGAGGACATAGAGGGCCAGCATGCGGATCTGGGCCGTCGACAGGCGGCCCTCCCAGGCGGGCATCGTGCCCTGGCGGCCGTTGTAGATCGACTGGCGGATGGTCGAGCGGTCGCCGGCATAGGTCCAGAAGGTGTCGGTGAGGTTTGGCGCGCCCGACTCGACCATGCCTGCAGCGTCTTCGCCGTGGCAGCCGGCGCAGTTGTTGAGGAAGAGGTCATTGGCGGCCAGGCGCTGGTCTTCGGGCAGGGCCGGTCCGGCGCTGATCGAAACGAGGTAGTCGGCCAGCTGCGAAATTTCTTCGCCGGCCAGCATCTGGTCCTTGCCGAAGGCGAGCATCTGCGCAAAGCGCGTTTCGGGATGGTTGGCATTGATGCCGACGCGAATGGTTTCGGCGACGGTGTCTGGATCCGAACCCCACATCATCGGGGCCTCGGCGATATTGGGATAGCCGACATTGCCGGTGGCCGAGGGGCCGTGGCAGGCGGCGCAATTGTCGACGAAGAGCGCGGGGCCGGCCGAGCGCACGACATTCATGATGGCTTCGTCGGCCTGGAGGGCGGCGAGGTCCTCGGTCGCGAGACGATCAGCCCAGACGGCGCGTTCGGCATTGGCTTCGGCCAGGGTCTGTTGCACGGCCTGATGCTGGTCGGCACCGAGCAGGCCGCGGAAATAGCCGTTGATGCCCGGCCAGGAGGGCATGAGCACGGTCCAAACGAGGCCGAACAGGGCCATGGTGATGAGGAAGGCCCAGAGCAGTTTTGGAACCGGGGTGTTGAGTTCCTTGATGCCGTTCCATTCGTGGCCGGTGGTCAGCTGGCCCGAAAATTCGTCGCGTTCCTTCAGCGCCATGGCCGATCCTCCTCTTCGAGCACGGGCATTTTTGCCGCTTCGTCAAAGCCCTTCTTGTTGGAGGGCCAATAGGTCCAGGCAAGGCAGATGGCGCTGAGGCCGAGGAGGTAGAAGAGACCGAAGGATTTGGCGAAGCCGACAACAGCTTCATGATCGAAAGGCATTATTCCACCTCTGCGGTTTCAGACGTGTGGGCGACGTCGGTGAGGGTGCCGAGCATTTGCAGGTATGCGACGAGCGCATCCATGTCGGTGAGGGGACCGGTGCGACCATCGAAGGTGCGGATATTGGTGGCCTCGCCGTAGCGTTCGGCGACGCCTGATGCTTCCGGGCTATCGGGATTGGCCTGGCCATAGGCGTCCTGGGCGGCGAACTGGATCTGCTCGTCGGTATAGGGCACCCCGACCGCCCGCATGGCGCGGAGGTGATCGCCGAGGTCTTCGGTTTTCAGTTGGTCACGCAGCAGCCAGCGATAGGCGGGCATGACGGATTCGGGGACCACGTCGCGCGGATTGTTCATGTGGGTGACGTGCCAGGCGTCGGAATATTTATTGCCGAGGCGGGCGAGGTCGGGGCCGGTGCGCTTGGAGCCCCAGAGCTGGGGGTGGTCGTAGCTCGACTCGACGGCCAGCGAATAGGGACCGTAGCGATCGACTTCGTCGCGCAGGGTCCGGATCATCTGGCTGTGGCAGGCATAGCACCCTTCGCGCAGGTAGATATTGCGGCCGGCAACTTCGAGAGGGGTGTAGACGCGCATGTCCTCGGCCTTCTCCACCGTCTCGTCGATGGTGAAGAGGGGGCGATCTCGATGAGGCCGCCGATGGAGGCGACGATGACGATGAAGGCGACGAGGCCGATGGCGCTGCGTTCGAGACGATAGTGGAAACCAAACATCGGATTACTCTCCAGCCTGCATGACGGGTTCGGCGGGCAGATCACCCCTGGCTTCGGGCGCCATGCCGATGGCGGGCATGCGGATGGTCATGATGACGTTGAAAAGGGCGGTAAGGGCGCCGAGGAGGAACAGGAGGCCACCGAAGGCGCGGGCGATGTAGTAGGGATGCATGGCTACGAGGCTGTCGATGAACGAGTAGCTCAGCGTTCCCGTCTCGTCATAGGTGCGCCACATCAGGCCCTGGATGACGCCCGAATTCCACATGGCGAAGACGTAGATGACGGTGCCGGAGAGGGCGAGCCAGAAGTGCACTTCCACCAGCTTCTGCGAGTAGATGCGCTCGCGCTTGAACATGGAGGGAACCAGCGAATAGAGCGAGCCGAAGGTGATCATGGCGACCCAGCCGAGCGCGCCGGCATGGACGTGGCCCACGGTCCAGTCGGTATAGTGGCTGAGGGAGTTCACCGCGCGGATGGCCATGAACGAGCCTTCAAACGTGGTGATGCCGTAAAAGATCGCGGCAAGGGCCATGAAGCGCAGCACGGCGTCGTCGCGCACCTTGTGCCAGGCGCCGTTGAGGGTGAGGAGGGCATTGCCGGCCGAGGCCCAGCTTGGCACCAGGAGCACGACAGAGAAGGCCATGCCGAGGGTTTGCACCCAATGGGGGAGGGCCGTGTAATGCAGGTGGTGCGAGCCCGCCCACATATACATGAAGGTGATGCCCCAGAAGGAGATGATCGACATCCGATAGGAGAAGATCGGGCGGCCGGCGCGCTTGGGGAGATAGTAGTACATCATGCCCAGGAAGCCCGCGGTGAGGAAGAAGGCCACGGCATTGTGGCCGTACCACCATTGGGTCATGGCATCCTGAACGCCGGCGAAGAGCGAGTAGGACTTGGCCGAGCCGAAGGAGACAGGGACGGCGAGGTTGTTGACGATGTGCAGGATCGCCACGACCAGGATGAAGGCCATGTAGTACCAGTTGGCCACATAGATATGCGGCTCTTTCCGGCGGGCGAGGGTGCGCATGTAGATGAAGAAGTAGACGACCCAGACGACGACCAGCCAGATATCGGCATACCATTCGGGCTCGGCATATTCCTTGGACTGGGTGAGGCCCATGAGGTAGCCGCTGGCGGCGATGATGCAGAAGAGATTGTAGCCGATCAGCACGAACCAGGGGCTCAGCGCATCGGGGAGGCGCGCGCGGGTGGTGCGCTGCAGGACGTGCAGCGAGGTGGCGATGAGGGCATTGCCGCCAAAGCCGAAGATGACGCCCGAGGTGTGGATGGGGCGCAGGCGCCCCCAGCTGAGCCAGGAGACGTCAAAGGTCATTTCGGGCCAGGCGAGGAGAGCGGCGACCCAGAAGCCGGCGCCCATGCCGACGACGCCCCAGATCAGCGTCAGGATGAGGCCGGTGCGGGTGGGGGCGTCATAATATTCGGAGAGGCGTTCGGGGGAGGGCTCGGGCAGGTCGAGCTGGCGGATGGCGCCGAAGGTCAGGGCCAAGGAGATGCCGAAGACGATCCAGCCGTGAATGCCGAGGAGGTCGTGGCGACCGGCGATGGCCATGGCGAGGCCGAGCACCACCATGGTTCCCAGAATGACGAGTGCGCCTGTGCGCTCGCCGCGAGTGAAGTCTGCCAGCATTGATTGAAACCCCCAACCGGTTTGCCGCGCGGAAAGCCGCACTCCTGTGCCTAGCGGATGGGCGCGGGGCTTCTTTGATCTGGGTCAAACAAGGGGCGGGAAATCTGCGTAAACCCACCGAGTTTGCGCGAGCGACAAACCCGGCGGAGTTTGCGCGGCGACAAAGTGCGTGTGGCAGGAGGGGGACTAGGGTCCGACCATGCCGGGGCTCGCCGTCGTCCCGGGACACTGATTTTGTCTGGCGGCGCGGAGAGGCAAATGGGCGAAGAAACCCTTCCCTTCATCGATGTGCGCGAGATCACCCCGCGCGAGCGGCATCCCAAGATCTTTTCCATGGCCAATGGCCTGGCCGTGGGCGACAGCTTTGTGATCATCAACGATCACGATCCGCGCCCGCTGCACTATCAATTGCAGGCCGAATATCCCGGTCAGTTCTCCTGGACCTATCTCGAAACCGGTCCGGAAGTCTGGCGCGTGCAGCTGGGCCGCGCCGAGGCGGCCTGAGGGTCGAATGAGCCGGTCGGTCGAGCGGCCGGCTTCGTTCTCCAGGGAGCGATCAAGATGCAGATGGCGACGATATCACGGTGGACCCTTGCCTATTTTGGCTGCGCGCTGGTGGCGCTGGTAGCCGCGCTGGCTTTGTTGGTGAGCGGGTTCGGATTTCCGAGTGATGGTCTTGCGGCGCCGCGGACGCTGATCGTGGTGCATCTGCTGGCCATTGGCTGGCTGACGCTGCTGATGCTCGGCGCGCTGTTTCAGTTTTTGCCGGTGCTGGTGGGGCGGGAACTGGCGCATGCGCGGCTGACACCGCTGGCGCTGGTTCTGGTGGTGTCGGGGCTGTTGTTTCTCCTGTCGGGATTTGCCGGGCTCGATGGGTGGGATGGTTTTGCCAGCGAAATGCTTCCCGTTGGCGGCTTGCTGCTGATTTCGGGGTTTGGGGTTGCCGCATTCGTGCTGTTTGCGACGCTGTTGCGGGCCGAGACATTGCCGCTGCCGGCGGCGTTCGTCGCGGTAGCGCTGATGAGCGTCCTGGTGACGGCGCTGATCGGGGAGACGCTGGCGGGGGCGCTTGCCGGATTGGTGGGGGGCGAATTCTCGGTGGCGCTGGTGACCCATGGGGTGTCGCTGCATGCCGGGTTCGGGCTTGGTGGCTGGCTGACGCTGGCGGCCATGGGGGTCAGCTATCGGCTGGTGTCGATGTTTCTCATTGCGCCCGAGCGCAAGGGCGCCTGGCCCATGCTGGTCTTCGGTTCGGCATTTGTGGCGCTGGCGGGGCTCTGCATGGCGCTGGGCCTCTTGCTCGCGCTCAACACTTCCTTGCCGATCGTCCTGGTGGTGGCCGGTATTGCGGCTGCGGTGACCGTGGTGGCCTATCTGGGCGATATTGCCGTTCTCTACCGGGCGCGGCGACGCAAGGCGGTGGAACTGCATATGCTCTCGGCGCTGGGGGCTTTCGGGATGCTGGCGCTGGGTGCGGTGATGCTGGGTTTTGGGCTGTGGCAGGGGACCGAGGCGGCAATCGGGGCGGCGGTCTATGTGCTGGTGCTGGGCTGGCTTTCCGGGCTCGGGCTTGCCATGCTCTACAAGATCATTCCGTTTCTCACCTGGCTTGAATGCTTTGCGCCGGTGATGGGACGAAAGCCGACGCCGCGGGTGCAGGATCTGGTGGCCGAGGGGCGGGCGCGGATCTGGTTCGGCGTCTATTTCGCGGCGATCGTCGTCGGTGCGCTGGCGCTCCTGGCGGAAATGCCGCTGGCGACGCGCGCCGCCATGGGGCTGCAATTGGTATCGGTCCTATTCTTGATCGGTCAGTTTTACCGGGCGCGGCGGCTCATCGACCTGCCTTCGCCATGGCAGGGACAGGAAAGGCCGCGCCTCTTCCTGCCCGCACGGGAACCAAGGAGATTTATATGAGCGATGCTCTCGAACTCGATGTCCGGCCGATCCTCAGAAATGGCGGGGAGCCGTTTGGCGCCATCATGGCGGCAGTCAATAGTCTGGCGCCCGGGCAGAGTTTCAAGCTGTTTGCGACCTTCAAGCCGGTACCGCTGTTTCGGGTGATGGAGACGAAGGGCTTTGGCTATGAGGCAAGCCCGCTTGAGGATGGTGACTGGCAGGTGGTTTTTACCCCTGTCGGCGAGGCCGAAAGGGCAGCCTTGTCCTCGCCCGAAAATCCCGACAGCTGGGGCGACCCGACGCACTATCTCGACTGCACCGATCTTGATGCGCCCCAGCCCATGGTCGAAATTCTGGGGCGTCTCGAAACCATGGATGAGGGGCACGTGCTGTTTGCGCTATTGGGGCGGGAGCCGGTGTTCCTGTTCCCCGAATTGCAGGCCCGCGGCCATGCATGGGTGGGGGATTTTGACGAGACGGGTGATGCCTATCGGCTGATGGTGCGGGTGGGTGTGCGGAAATGAGTTTTCCCCCGACCATGGAGCTCGAAGCCGACATAAGGGCGGCGCTGCGCACGGTGATCGATCCGGAGCTGGGCCACAATATCGTCGATCTGGGCCTGATCTATGACATCGAGATCAGGCGCGATGGCGTTGTCGAGGTGATCATGACCACGACGACGCGCTTTTGTCCCGCGACGGGGTTCATTCGCGAGGCGGTGGAGGCCTGCGTCAGCGCGGTGCCGGGGGTGAAGGAGGTGAACGTGGAGCTGACCTATGATCCGCCCTGGGGCGCAGAGCGGATGTCGCCGGAGATTGCGAGGCGGTTTTAGGGGGCAGAGGGAAGGCCCCCTCACCCGACGCTACGCGTCGACCTCTCCCCCAGAGGGGAGGTGGGAGGTTGCCAAGTCGCGGAGCGACACCTCTTCCTTGGCGGGAATGAGGGGGCCCTGAGGTTCATTCCGGCCTTGGCTTGCGCTTGGTCAGCAGGATCGGCGCGTATTCCAGCACATAGAGACCGAAGGCGAGCATCCAGCAGAGGCCGCTGAGGGAAACCAGTGTCATGTAGTGGTCTGGGGCGAGCGTTGCCAGCGGGCGCAGGATGGCGCCGAGGAGCAGGCAGAGATAGCTGAGGCCGGTCGTCATAGAGGCGGTCAACGGTGTGCCGGTGTGGCCGCGCGTAGCGCGGCTCATCACCGCCAGGGTCATGAGGCCGATGCCGCCCACGGTGAAAACGTGCAGAGCCGAGATGGGGTCGAAGAGACCAAAGGGCACGAGCGCGATGATGAAAAAGCCCAGCGGCACGAAGGCATAGGCGAAGTGGAGCACGAGGACCAGGCGCTCGGCCGATGTCTGCCAGCCCTGCCAGCGGGCGAGGCGGATGGTGTTGAGGACGCCGGCGACGAGCGCGGCTGCCGAGGTGGCGGGATGATCGGGGATGGAGACCCAAGCCGCAAGGGCGAGGCAGGCGACGACGAGGCTCAGCGTATCGAAATGATTGTAGGGCGTGGGCAGCGTCTTGGCTTCGCGCTTGGCCAGCCAGTTGCGGGTAAAACTCGGGATGATGCGGCCGCCGATAATGCCGATGAGCATGATGAAAGCGGCGACGGCCAGGCGATTGGCAAGGCCTGGATCTTCGGCCTTGAGCACGAGGACGTGGTAGCCGGCATTGGCCGAGGCCAGGGCGGCGACGGCGGCGAGAATTTTGAGGTCGCGCCATTTGCGGCCGGCGATGATTTCTCTTGCGCAGATGACGAGAAGAAGCGGCAGGAAGAGCGCATCGATCGCGACGGCGAGGGTGATGTCGATCATGTCGGGCGCAATGAGTGCGGCGCGGCCGGCGAGCCAGACGGCAAACAGCAGCGCGAGCGGCGCGCCGGAGACGGGCAGGCGCCCGGTCCAATTGGGAATGGCGGTGAGGAGAAAGCCGGCAAGGGCGGCGGTGCTGTAGCCAAAGAGCATTTCATGGGCGTGCCAGGCCGGACCACCATAAAGGCCGCCGATGGGCAGGTCGGCCATGAGGGCGAGAATCCAGAGTGCCATGGCCAGGACGGCCCAGACACCCGCCGCGAGAAAGAAGGGGCGGAAGCCGTAGGAGAGCAGGACCGGGCCGCTATGGGCGAGGCCGCGCGGCACCGGCTTGCGGCGGGGGAGCGTATCTTGGGTCATGAGGCACCTTTTGGGATTGTGCCGGGGGTAACGCGATAGCGCGAGCATGTCCTTGCGGTGGCGCAAGGAGTTTTGGCGGGCGCGACCCGTTGCGTCGCGTTTTCGACGTGATACCCGCACCCTCATTCCCTCCCCACAAGGGGAGAGAGTTCACTCCGACCACTCATATCTCCACGGTGTCAGTCCCGCGAAAGCGGGAAACTCCTTGCACAGAAACAGAGATTCCCGCTTTCGCGGGAATGACACCGTGGAGGGGGTGCGTGGTAAAGGCGATACTGGATGGCTGCCCCTAGCTCTCTCGCCCAGCCCCTTCGGCCAGGGCCTGCAGGCGTTCCTTGTCGCGGACCAGCAGTTTCTGGCGGCCGCCTTTGACGATGCCCTGGCTTTCCCAGGCGCTGAAGAGGCGCGAGACGGTGTGGAGCGTGGTGCCGGTCATTTCGGCGACGTCCTGGCGGGTCAGCGGGAAGTCTATGCGGGTGCCTTCTTCCTCGCGGCGGCCGGCCTGTTCGATGAGGCGCAGGACGGCGTGAGCGACGCGGCGTTCGACTTCTTCGGTCGACATTTCGCGGATGCGGGTATGGGCTTCCTGGAGGCGCTGGCCGATGGTGCGCATGGCATTGACGGCGAGGTGCGGGTTCTGTTCGACCACGCTCCCCCAGACATCGTTGGGCCAGGAGAGGACGACGCTTTCGGCGGCGGCAATCGGGGTGCCGGGATAGTCGTCGCGCTGCAGGGCCTGGGCGAAGCCAAAAATGTCGCCGGGATGGACGACGCGGACGATGATCTGCTGGCCCTCGGAGGTGACCTGGGTGACCTTGAGGCGGCCATGGAGGAGGAGGAAGAACTGGGTCGCCTTCTGGCCCTGTTCGAAGACGGCCTCGCCAACCGGAACGCGCCGCGTGCTGGCGCGGGCGAGGAGCTGATCGAGGTCAGTGTCGCTCATGCGCGCAAAGAGCGGCAGCGCGCGCACCAGGCTGCGGTCGACGTCGGCCAAAACCGTTACCCCAATCGTTTTTGCTAGCTTGGCTTTTAGCGCAAAAACGACGGGGTGAATATCCGCCAATCGGCCGCAGGCGGGGTTTCAAAATCCGAGCCGGCCCCAGAAATTTTCGTACCAGGCCGGCCGGCGAACCAGGCGGAAGCCGAGATTGTCGGGGGGCAGGCCGACCGAGCAGCCGCCGCTTTTGGCGTCGCGGATGAAATAGCTCATCGAGGCACGATGCTTGCCTTCGAGCACGCGGATAGTGCAGGCGGGCTGTTCGCTGAGGATTTTGCCCGCGATATCGACGTGGACGCGGCGGTGGCAGGTGTCGGTCCATTCCCAGACATTGCTGCCCATATCGGCCAGGCCATATTCGTTTTCGCCATAGGTGCCCACGGGTTTGGGCGTGGGATCGGCGGCAGCCTGGCGCTCGGCTTCCTTGCGATAGTCGGCGAGCCAGCGCAGGGCGGGGTTGCTGGCATCGTCGATATTGAGGGCGTCATCGGTAAAGCGGCTGCCGGCGGCATAGGCCCATTCGGCATCGGTGGGCAGGGTCCAGGCCTGGCCGGTCTTGTCGCTGAGCCAGGCGGCATAGGCGGTGGCGTCGCCGAAATGGACGCCGGTGACGGGGATATTGCCCTTGCCCTGATTGCGCGGTTCGGCCGCCTCGCAGGCGCCGTCGGCAACGCAGAGGGCGTAGTCGGCTGCGGTTACCTGATATTTCATCATGGTCAGGGGCGCGGGGATGGCTGTGTCGGCCAAGGGGGCGTCGACGGGATTGCCGTCGATGAAGAAGTGGCCTTCGACGCGGTAGGTGACCTGGCCCGGCGGCAGGGTGACGGTCTGTGGGGCAATGCTCGCTCCGGCCCAGGGCATGGGCGGCAGGGGCAGGGTCTGAAGGGCAATGGCGCCGAGGGCGAGTGCCAGGAGGGTGGCGGGAAGAGCGATCCCGACCGTGTCTTTGGGCTTGTGGGCGAGGGCAGTCATGTCTGCCTCCAGGAGTTATTGGCTTATGTGCCAATGTGCTGGTGGTTGTCGCACCCCCACCCTTGATCCCTCCCCACAAGGGTGGGGAGACGATGGAGCCGCGGCGACTGATGCTTGCGCATCCCTCCCCTTGATGGGGAGGGATGAGGGTGGGCGGGGCCAAGAGGCAGGCGCCAATGGCCCCATTCGATCAGATCGGGCTTGGAGCCAGCACGCCGGTCATCAGGTCGTCGTTCCATTCGCCTTCGACCACGAAGTGGCCGGCCGCGCCGAGTTCGAAGGCCTCGATCAGGTTGTGGTTCACATAGGCGTAGACGCCGGGCTGGTGGAAGGTATAGACCGCCGCGCCTGCCGTGCCGCCGGGGATGAACCACGTTTCCTGATCGACATCAGGCGGGGTGTGGAACTTGCCCGTGGGCCAGACGAAGTCGCCGTGACCGCCGATCAGGTGGGGCCGCGTGTCGCGGTTGGCCTGCGAGTGGACGATCAGCACGGTTTCCCCGACATTGGCCTTGAGGGCATTGTCGCCAGTCAAAGCTCCAACCTTGCCGTTGAAGACCACGTGGCTCGGCAGCAGGGTGCGCATGACCTCGAGCGTATCGGCATAGCCATCCCCGATGCTCTCATAGGTCTTGTAATTGCCGTCTGCGTCCCGGGGGACATAGAAATCCTGCTCGCCCACATAGTAGACCCGGTCATAGGCGATCGGGTTGCCCTTGGGGTCCTTGAGGCCCTCGCGTGGCAAGACCATGATGGCGCCGTTCATGCCCGAGGTGACGTGCCAGGGCACCATGCCTTCCGGGGCGCAGTGATAGACGAAGACGCCGGCCTTGGTGGCCTTGAAGCGCAGCACCGCCTTTTTCGCCCGGATTGACATTGGTCAGCTTGGCGCCGCCCAGAGCACCGGTTGCCGCGTGGAAGTCGATATTGTGCGGCATCAGGTTGGTGTCGGGGTTGATCAGGGTCAGTTCGACATAGTCGTCCTGATGCACCACCATCAGCGGACCGGGCACCGAGCCATTGAAGGTCATGGCCCAGATTTCGACGCCGTCTTCGACCGCGTGCTTCTTCTCCTCGATCACCATGGTGAATTCGACGATTTTCGGCGCGCCGGGGGCGGTCTGCTCATGGGCATGCACGAAAGGCGGCGTGACGAGTTCGACTTTCACGCGTTCGAGCGCGCTGAGATCGACTGGTGCCACTGCGGCTGCTGCTTCCTGGGCGGTCGCGGCGAGCATGGTCGCCAATTGCGCCGTCGCCCCGACGGTCGCTGCGCCGACAAGTAGAGCGCGCCGCGAAAGAAGGTTTGCTTGAGCCATTTTCTTCTCCTGGACCCGGCACGATTATTTCTGTGCCTTCGTGAAGGAAACTATTCTGGCCCGCGCAAGACTTCCTTGATCTAGAACAAATGGCCGTTGATTTGCAAAAGTATGACTGTTTTGTCATTGTTTGACTTGGCGCAAAGAGGGCGGCACTTGCGGCCGGGCCTTGCGCGATGCCCGGCGGGGGCGAAAAGTGCGTTTCCTTTTTTGGACGGAATTGGTCGCGCATGCCTTGGCGCGGCGCGGCTGGCGCTTTAGGAAGCGGGGCCATGAAAATTCCAGCCTTTCTCGCCCGCCTTGTGCCCCATCTCGTTGCCGTCAGTCCGGTTGAACGGTTGCGTGCGGCCGCGGGGGCCTGTCTGGGCATTCTGGTGGTCGGGATCATCGGGCGGCTGGCTCTGCCGGCTTCGGCGGCGCCGTTGCTGATTGCGCCGCTCGGAGCCTCGGCCGTGCTGCTTTTTGCGGTGCCGGCAAGTCCCCTGGCGCAGCCCTGGTCGATCATCGGGGGCAATGGGATTGCCGCGGTTGTGGGGGTCTTGGCGGCCATGCTCGTGCCGGACCAGAGCGTGGCGGCCGCATTGGCGCTGGGGGTGAGCATTGGCCTGCTGCTCACGTTCAAGTGCCTGCATCCGCCAAGCGGGGCCGTGGCGCTGACCGCCGTTCTGGGTGGGCCGGCGATTCATGACCTGGGGTTTTTCTATGTGCTCTGGCCGGTGCTGGCCGGGTCATTTGCACTGCTCGTGGCGGCCATCGGCTACAATCGGCTGACCGGCAAGGTCTATCCGCATCGGGCGCAGGTGCATGCGCCGGTCGCCTCGGCGGGGCAGGCGGGTGGGCTTGGTGTGACGGTCGATGATCTCACTATGGCCATTCGCGAGCGCGACGAGGTGGTGCCGGTTGATCCGGAAGATCTCGAAGAGGTGTTGCAGCGGGCAGAAGTGCTGGCGTTCAACCGTCGTTCGGGCGGGGTGATCGCGTCGGCCGTGATGTCGCAGAATGTCGCCAGTGTCATGCCGGGTACGTCGCTGCGGATTGCGCTCAAGCTGCTGCGGACCAATGGCGTCAAAGCGCTGCCGGTGGTGGACGCGGAGCGGCGCGTGGTGGGGATCGTCACGCAGACCGATCTCCTCGACAAGGCGGACTGGGGGCCCTCGGCGACCGGTTCGGGCCTGGGCTGGCGCCTGCGTTCCATCGGCAATTCGGACCGGCCGCTGCGCGGCAAGGTGCGCGACGTGATGACGAGCGATGTGCGCTCGGTGCCGGTGACGACGCCGATCGCGCGGGTGGTGCAGGTCATGGCCGAGACGGGGCACCATCACGTGCCGGTGGTCGATGTTGCGGGCAAGCTTGCCGGCATGGTGACGCAGTCGGACGTCGTGGCGGCGCTGTTCCATGTCAACCAGGCGGAACTGGCGCGTACGGCCTAAGTCTGGCTCTGCGACACTGCGCGCCTTGCTTCTTGGACGAGCAAGGCGTAGCTGAAACCCCATATCGGGGAGACGTCATGCCCAATCGCATGCGCCAGATCGGACGAGAAGTGGGCGCCGCCATTGCGGTTCTGGCGCTCTATATGCTCGTGCTGCTGGCGCCGCTGCATCAGTCCTCCGGACTGCAGCGCGAACTGGCACGGCTCGGCTTTGAATCGAGCGTCTCCTGGTCGGTCTGTACGTCAGTGGCCAATCCGGTTCGTGGCGACAGCGAGACGCCGACGGCGGCAAAATGCCCGCTGACGGGCGCAGGCAAAACCCAATTTGTGGCTGTGTTGCCGCCGTTGGCCCAGCCGCCGCTGGTGCGGGATGCCGATCCCGTTCAGTTTCAGGCCAATGCTCATTCCGGTCTTGCCAAGCCGATGGAGCATCCGGGGCAGCCGCGCGGGCCGCCTCGCGCCGCCTGATCCACGGATCTCCTCTTCAGGCCGCCTTGCGGCATCCATCTCCATTGCTTTTCGAGGACACGAAATGACGCTTCGTCTTTCCGCCATCGCCCTTGCCTTCACGGCACTTTTTGCTCCCGCCCTGCCAACTCTCGCGCAGGATGCCCATACCGCGCACCAGGCCGAAGTGGTCGTGCTGGGCTCGATCGAAATCACCGGCGCCTTTACCCGCGCCACTTTGCCCAACGCCCCGGTCGGCGGTGGTTTCCTGACCATCACCAACAAGGGTGCGGAAGTTGATCGGTTGGTTTCGGTCAGCACCGATATCGCCAAGGAAGCCCAGATCCATGAAATGGCCATGGAAGGCGATGTCATGAAGATGCGGCAGCTCAAGGATGGGCTCGAATTGCCGGCCGGCGAAACCGTGGCGCTGGAGCCGGGTGGCCTGCACCTGATGTTCATGGGCCTTGCCGGTGCGATCGTCGAAGGCGATGTGGTTCCAGTGACGCTGACCTTTGAAAAGGCGGGTACCGTGACCGTGGATCTCGTCGCCGGCGCGACCGCGGCCGATGCGCCGGCGCATGGTGCACATGGGGACAAGGCGAGCCATGAGTAATCTCGGACGCCTGCGTGCCGTTCTCTGGGCACTGGTTGCGGTTGCCGGGCTCGGCGCTGCCGGGCTCTATACCTATTCGGCAACGCGCCCCAGCGTGGCGCAAAACCTCGGCGACGGCGACTATCAGCTGACGACGGCCAGCGGGGAAGCGTTCACCCGGCAGAGTTTTGCCGGGGCGCCTTCCATGCTGTTCTTCGGCTTTACCCATTGCCCGGAAGTGTGCCCGACTTCCCTTGCCGAAATGACCTCATGGTACGAGGCGCTGGGCGATGAGGCCAAGGATCTGAAGGCCTATTTCGTGACGGTCGATCCCGAGCGCGATACGGCCGAGATCATTGCCGACTATGTCTCGTGGACGGGGCGCGTCACCGGGATC
This sequence comes from Devosia sp., assembly GCF_024707125.1. Taxonomy (GTDB): domain Bacteria; phylum Pseudomonadota; class Alphaproteobacteria; order Rhizobiales; family Devosiaceae; genus Devosia. The sequence continues at coordinate 783,313 of NZ_JANQAH010000011.1, read as the reverse complement.
ACCGGCACGCCGGAAGAGATCGAAAAGGCGGCAAAGGCTTGGGCGATCTACTACCAGAAGGTGGCGCTTGAAGACGGGGACTACACGATGGACCATACGGCTTCGATTTTCCTGCTCAATAGCGAGGGGAATTTTGAGGGGACGATTGCCTATCGTGAGGATAGCGCCACGGCCTTGGCCAAGCTGCGGAAGTTGCTGGCTGAGGGGTAGGGATACACCGGGTAATGGCGATGGAGGGGTGGGCCTAGTGAGTGGGGCTCCACCCCCTCCCAACCTCCCCCATCTAGGGGGAGGTGAAGGGACAGTGGGATTGGCGGGACTGTGCGAGGCGTGAAGTTCGCTCTCGTCAATCACCGGCCGTCATCCCGGCGAAGGCCGGGATCCATCTTGAGATCTCTGGATGGGCCTCGGCCTTCGCCGGGGTGACATTCGGTGAGTGGGAATGGCTCACTTCCGTTTACGGCGAAACCGCACCCACCCTCTCCTGCAGTCCTGCCTTGGCCAAGCCGCCGATGTATTTGTTCAAAAGGTCCGGATGCATGAAGCGCAGGCTGTCGCGGATGGTTGCGAGGTCAATGCCGGGGCGGCCGGCGCGGAATTTGTCGAGGGCGGCGGTGGCGGCGGTCATGTCGCCGAGGGCGGCATAGTAGCTGGCGAGATCGCGGAACGGCCAGCTGAGGCCCGGACGTTCGGCGATGGCTCGGCTCGCGAACTCGACGGCCTCCTGTGGGCGGTCTGCGGCGAAATGGGCCAGAGCCGTTCCGAACAGCATGTTGAAGGCAAAGGGGTCCATGGGGCTGAGGCGGAGCGAAGCCTGGAAGGCCTTTATCGCGTCGTCGGGCCGGCCGAGATAGACGAGGCCATAGCCCTTTCGCAGCCAGGCCCAGGCGTGGTTGGGGTCCAGCACCAGGGCGCGTTCGGCGAGGTCCTTGGCGCGGACGACATCGCCGCCGGTCTGCATGATGGCCGAGGCCAGGGCGGTCATGGCTGTGGGATTGCCGATGGCGGTTTCCGAGGCGCGTTCGATGGCCTTTTGTGCCTCGCGGCGCTCGCCGGGAATGTCGTCGGTCCAATTGTAGGCGATCTGCTGGCCGTGGGCCCAACCGACCAGCGCGGCAGCAAGGCCGTAATTGGGTTCGAGTGTGAGCGCCTGTTGCAGGAGGACTATGGCCTCGCGATTGGCCGCGGGCTGGTGGGCCCAGAGCTGGGGCATGGCGCGCATGACGAGGTCATAAGCCGCCAGCGTGTCCGGGCGCTTGGAGAGGGCTCGCTCGATCTCGGCCTGACGGATGGAGGGCTGGATGGCGCTGGCAACGAGCGCGGCCATATTGTCCTGGAGGTCGAAGAGATCTTCGACCGAGCCATTGACCTTGTCGGACCAGATGTGATTGCCGCTTTCGGTTTCGACCAATTGGGCTGTGATGCGCACCTTGTCGCCGACGCGGCGCACGCTGCCTTCGACGACGTAGCGCACGCCCAGTTCCCGCCCCACCTGACGCACGTCCAGCGCTCGGCCCTTGTAGGAAAAGGCGGAATTGCGGGCGATGACGAAGAAATCGCGGATGCGCGCCAGGGTGGCGGTGATTTCTTCGACCACGGCATCGGCGAAATAGGTCTGGTCGGCCTCGCCCGAGAGATTGTCGAAGGGAAGGACGACCACCGATGGCCGGCTCGACGGGGCGACGATGGGCGCCTCGTCTTTCTTGGGCAGGGCTTTTGTCGCCCCGCTCGGGTGCCAGACATAGAGATGCACGGTGCGGGGGATGTTCTTGAGAATGGTGGGGCCGATATCGGTGAAGATCAGATCGGTCTGACCGCCGAGATAGGCGTGCATCCATTTGGTCACGGCCATGCCGCCGGGCGGGGAAATGCCCTGCACCCGGACGGCGAGATTGACGCCATTGCCGAAGAGATCGTCGCCATGGACCAGGACGTCGGCCATGACGATGCCGGCGCGCACCTGCAGCACTTCGCCCCCCGGCACCTTGATCTGGCGCTGGTGGAGATCGCGCTGCGCGTCGGCGACCCAATCGAGTGCCGTCAGGGCGCTGCTGAACTCGGCGAGGAAGCCGTCGCCCATGGTTTTGAAGATGGTGCCGCCGCGATCGCCGATGTCCTTGGTGAAGTAGCCATAGGTCTGGCGGACTAGCCGGACGGTCTTGGGCTCATCATGCTGGACGAGCCGGGAGAAGCCGACGACGTCGACCGAGACTATGGGGACCAGACGACGCTCGGACTTCACCATGAACGTGTGCTTTCGCAGGGACGATCAAATCTAGCAGTTCCTGACGTTGAGCACGAGATCAAGCTGTTGCCCAAAGTGGTTTTTTGGCGCTCTACTTGAGATGGGCAAGTATAGGGGCGGACGGGCGGCATGGGAGCCTATATTCTGGTCATCGACCAGGGCCCGACGTCTAGCCGTGCCGTGATTTTCGATGCCGCGCAGAATATCGTGGGCATGGGGCGAATGGATTTCACCCAGCACCAGCCCGCGCCCGGCTGGGTGGAGCATGTGCCCGAGGAAATCTGGGCGACCTGTCTCTGGGCCTGCAAGACGGCCTTGCGCAAGGCGGGGATCACGGCGGCAGATCTCGCCGGGATCAGCATTACCAATCAGCGCGAGACCACCGTGGTCTGGGACCGCAAGACCGGCAAGGCCATCCATAATGCGATCGTCTGGCGGGACATACGGGCCGGTGATACCTGCCAGCGCCTGCGCGAGAAACGGCCGGAAGCGGACAAGCTGGTGCGGCGCCGGTCGGGGCTGATGCTGGCGCCCTATTTTTCGGCGCCCAAGGTCAAGTGGATCCTCGACCATGTGAAGGGCGCGCGGCAGCGGGCGCGGCGGGGCGAACTGGCCTTTGGTACGGTGGACAGCTGGCTGATCTGGCGGCTGACCGGGGGCAGGGTGCATGCGACCGATGCCACCAATGCCAGCCGGACGCTGTTTTATGATCTCAAGTCCGGCGACTGGCATGAGGATCTCATCGAGCTTTTCGACGTGCCAGCGTCGATGCTGCCGCGCGTCTTGGACAGTGCTGATGATTTCGGGCTGACGGAGCCGAGCGTGCTCGGAGCCGCTGTGCCCATCCATGGGGTCGTGGGGGACCAGCAGGCGGCCCTGATCGGGCAGGGGTGTTTTGCGCCGGGCATGGCGAAATCGACCTATGGGACGAGCTGCTTCGCCCTGCTCAATACGGGCAGTATCTGCGTCAAATCCCGGCATCGGCTGCTGACGACGGTGGCTTATCGCCTGGGCGGCAAGACCACCTATGCGCTTGAGGGGGTCATCTTCACCATTGGCGGGGCGCTGCAATGGCTGCGCGATGACCTGGAGATCATTCGGGATTGGCCGGAGGCCGATGCGCTGGCGGCTGTTTCCGATCCCGATGAAGACGTCTATCTCGTGCCGGCCTTTTCAGGGCTTGGGGCGCCGTGGTGGGACAATGAGGCGCGTGGGACGCTCGTGGGCCTGACGCGCAATAGCCGCAGGGCGGAGCTGGTGCGGGCGGCACTGGAGGCGGTGGGGTATCAATCGCGCGACATGTTCGAGGCGATGCGGCGCGATCTCAAACTGGAGCAGGCCATGGTGCTGCGCGTCGATGGCGGCATGGTGGCCTCGGATTGGACCATGCAGTTCCTGGCCGATATTTTGGACCTGCCGGTCGATTGCACACGCGTGCCCGAAGTGACGGCGCTGGGGGCGGCGTGGCTGACGGCGTGGAAGACCGGGCTCTGGCCCGAGGCGGATAGTTTTGGGGCGCGGCGGGACTTCCACCAGGAGTTTCTGCCGCGGATGGCACCGGCCCTGCGCAAGCGCAAACTCAGGGGCTGGCGCGGGGCGCTCGACAAGGCGCTTACCGGGGCGGTCGCATTCGAAAAGGCGCGGCGGCCCTTCGGCTAGGCGCCTGGGGAGGGCAACCGATTACTCGGAGGTCGTGTCCTTGCCGTAGTATTTTTCGCCCAGGACGATGCGTTCGCGGCCGGTCGAGACGCGGTGCTCGTTGGTATCGCGCAGCGAATAGACGCAGCCGCAATATTCCTGCTGATAGAATTCTTCGCGCTTGGAAATCTCGATCATGCGGGCGGAGCCGCCACCCTTGCGCCAGTTGTAGTCCCAGTAGGAGAGGCCTTCATAAGGCGCGACGGCGCGTTTGCCGCTCTCGTTGATCTGGGCCATGTTCTTCCAGCGCGAAATGCCGAGCGAGCTCGTCATCACCGGGAAACCGTGTTCATGGGCGTAGAGCGCGGTGCGCTCGAAACGCATGTCGAAGCACATGGTGCAACGGATGCCGCGCTCGGGCTCATGCTCCATGCCTTTGGCGCGCGCGAACCAGTTGTCGCGGTCGTAATCGGCGTCGATGAACGGCACATTGTTCTTCTCGGCAAAGCGGACATTCTCGTCCTTGCGCAGCAGATATTCGCGCTTGGGGTGAATGTTCGGATTGTAGAAGAAGATCGTATATTCGACGCCCGAGGCCAGCATTGCCTCCATCACCTCGCCCGAACAGGGGGCGCAGCAGGAATGGAGCAGCACTTTCTTCTCGCCGGTGGGGGGCGTCAGGACGGGACGTTCGAATTCTTCGCTCATGAGCGGGTCATTAGCAAAAGCTGGGCAGGATTTCCAGTTTTTCAGAGCGTGCTGGCGTCACTCTTGCGTTCACAAACACAGGCTGTCACCCCGGCGCAGGCCGGGGTCCAACTCGAGATCTCAGGATGGGCCCCGGCCTGCGCCGGGGTGACATCGAGGATGTGGTGAGTGTGGTGCTATCCCTCAACCGGCTCGGGCACAATCGTCGCTACAATAGACGCATCCAGTGCCTCATAGTCTGCCAGACCAATCGTGGCGTAGAGTTCGGCGCGGGTCTGCATTTCGGGGACCATGGCCTTGGTCGAACCGTCCGCCGCGATAGTGGCGTAGAGCTTTTCCTGGGCCTTGTTGGCGACGCGCAGGGATGAGACCGGCCAGATGACCATGCGGTAGCCCATGTCTTCAAACTCGGAAGCGGTGAAGAAGGGCGTCTTGCCGAATTCGGTCATGTTGGCGAGGAGCGGCACGCCGGGCATGCGGCGGGCGAATTCGCGGAACATTTCGGCCGTGTTCAGCGCTTCTGGAAAAATCGCATCCGCGCCGGCTTCCATATACATTTTCGCGCGAGCCACGGCGCCGTCCATGCCTTCGCTGGCGGCGGCATCGGTGCGAGCAACGATGTAGAGATGACGGCGGGCCTTTGCCGCAGCGTTGACCTTGGCGGCCATGTCGTGGGCCGTCGCCAGCTTTTTATCGTTGAGGTGGCCGCACTTCTTGGGCAGCAACTGGTCTTCAAGATGCACGGCACCGGCGCCGGCCTCTTCAAAGGCGCGGACCATGTGCATGACATTGAGCGCTTCGCCATAACCGGTATCGCCATCAACCAGCACCGGCAGTCCGGAGGCGCGCGCCACCTGCTTGATGAAGAAGGAAACTTCATCGACCGTGATGATGCCAAGATCCGGCAGCCCCATGGACGCGGTCATGGCAGCGCCCGAAAGATAGAGCGCTTCAAAGCCGGCCGCCTTGGCCTGTAGCGAGGCCATGCCATTGTGGGCGCCGGGCAGGCGCAAAATGCCGCCGCGCTCGATCAGCGACCGGAAGCGCAGGCCAGCGGGTTCGTTCGGCAGGTCCGAGGAGAGAAGATAGGGCATGACGAGAAATCCTTGGGTTTAGCGCTGATCGATCGGCACGAAGCTGAGATCGTCGGGGCCGGTATAGTTGGCCGAAGGGCGGATGATCTTGTTGTCCTGGCGCTGCTCGATGACATGGGCCGACCAGCCCGAAGTGCGCGCGATGACGAAGAGCGGGGTGAACATGGAAGTCGGCACGCCCATGACGTGGTAGGAGACGGCGCTGAACCAATCGAGATTGGGGAACATCTTTTTCGCATCCATCATCGTGGATTCGATGCGCTCGGCGATGTCGAACATCTTGGTCGAGCCAGCTTCTTTGGACAGCTCTTCGGAGACGGTTTTGATGACCTCGTTGCGCGGATCGGACACCGTGTAGACGGGGTGACCGAAGCCGATGATGACTTCCTTGTTTTCGACGCGCTGGCGAATGTCGGCCTCGGCTTCGTCGGGCGTTGCGTAGCGCTTCTGGATATCGAAGGCGACTTCATTGGCGCCGCCATGCTTTGGGCCGCGCAGGGCGCCGATGGCACCGGCAAGGGCGGAATAAATGTCCGAACCCGTTCCGGCGATGACGCGGGCGGTGAAGGTGGACGCGTTGAATTCGTGCTCGGCGTAAAGGATCAGCGAGACGTGCATGGCCTTTACGTGGCTCGGGCTTGGCGCCTTGCCGTGCAGCAGGTGCAGGAAGTGGCCGCCAACGGAATCGTCTTCGGTTTCGACCTCGATGCGGCGGCCGTTCTGGGAGAAATGATACCAGTAGAGCAGCATGGAGCCCTGGCTGGCGATCAGCCGATCGGCAATGTCGCGGGCGCCGGAATGGTTGTGGTCGTGGCTTTCGGGGAGGATGCAGCCGAGGGCGGAAACGCCTGAGCGCAGCACATCCATGGGATGGGTGGCGGCGGGTAAAAGTTCGAGCGACTGGCGGACGGCGGCGGGGAGGCCGCGGAGCGATTTCAGCTTGGTCTTGTAGGCGGCAAGTTCGGGGCGAGTGGGCAGCGTGCCATGGACGAGGAGATGGGCGACTTCCTCAAATTCGCAATTGCGCGCCAGGTCCAGGATATCGTAGCCGCGATAGTGCAGGTCATTGCCGCTGCGACCGACGGTACAAAGCGCCGTATTGCCGGCGACGACGCCCGACAGGGCCACGGATTTCTTGGGCTTGAATTCGGCCATGCAGAGCTCTCCCGGCAGTTTCTGTCAACAGATTTTTGTATTTTGATCTATCTGCGGGAGACTTTGCCCCAAATGGCATCAATGTGTCGACAGAAAAGTGGAGATGGTGGCTTGCCCATGATCGTAAGATTACTTTTGGTCGTCACCAGCGGGCTTGTCCCGGTGGTCCCCAGCGGAAGCGAGATGGATTGCCGGGACAAGCCCGGCAACGACGACAGGCGGGAGATCGGGGCACGCCCTCGTGCTTCGAGGCTTTGCCGTGCAAAGCACCTCAGCATGAGGGCTACTGGGCGAGAAGCTGGTTGAAACAAAAGAGGCGGCCCGGAGGCCGCCTCTGTAGTTTGGCTTGTCGCTTTAGGCCCGCAGGGCCTTGGCGGCGTTGACGAGGTTGACCAGCGAAGCTTTCACTTCCGGCCAGCCGCGGGTTTTCAGGCCGCAGTCCGGATTAACCCAGAGTTGGTCGGCCGGAATGCCTTCGGCGGCCTTGTGCATCAGGACCTCCATATCGGCCTGATCCGGCACGCGGGGGGAATGGATGTCCCAGACGCCCGGCCCGATTTCGTTGGGGTACTTGAAGTCGCGGAAGGCTTCGAGCAGTTCCATGGCCGAGCGCGAGGTTTCGATGGAGATCACGTCGGCATCCATCTCGGCGATGGCGGGCATGATGTCGTTGAATTCGGCATAGCACATATGGGTGTGGATCTGCGTGTCGTCCTCGACGCCTGAAGCGGAGAGGCGGAAGCAGTCGACGGCCCAGCGCAGGTAGGCGTCCCAATCGCGCTGGCGCAGCGGCAGGCCTTCGCGCAAAGCCGGCTCATCGATCTGGATGATGCCGATCCCGGCCTTTTCGAGGTCAACCACTTCATCGCGGATGGCTAGGCCGATCTGGCGGCAGGTTTCCGAACGCGGCTGGTCGACGCGCACAAAACTCCACTGCAGGATTGTCACCGGGCCGGTGAGCATGCCCTTCATCGGCCTGTCGGTGAGCGAGGCGGCAAAAGCCGACCAGCGCACGGTCATGGCCGAAGGACGCGACACGTCGCCGAAGATGACAGGCGGTTTGACGCAGCGCGAGCCATAAGACTGGACCCAGCCGTTTTTGGTGAAGGCAAAACCGTCGAGCTGTTCGCCAAAATATTCGACCATGTCATTGCGTTCGAATTCGCCGTGCACGAGCACGTCGAGGCCGATCTCTTCCTGGATGCGGATGGTGTTTTCCGTTTCCTTTTCGAGGAAGGCGTCATAGCCGGCGGCATCGAGCAGGCCCTTCTTATAGGCTGCGCGGGCCTCGCGGACTTCCTTGGTCTGGGGGAAGGAGCCGATGGTGGTGGTGGGGTAGGAAGGCAGGTTGAAGCGGGCGCGCTGCTTGTCGCGGCGGGCGAGGAAGCCCGAGACGCGATCGAGATTGATCGCTTCGGCCGAGCGGGCCTTTACTGCTGCCTTGTGGATGCGCGGCGAGGCCTTGTGGGCGGCAGCGGCAGCGGCCGAGGCGTCGAAGGCGAGCTTGGCGGCGCCACGGCCCTGCTTCTGGGCAAGGGTCAGGGCGGCGATTTCGTTCAGCTTCTGCTTGGCGAAGGCCAGCCAGGATTTCAGTTCGGCATCGAGATTGGTTTCGCCATCGAGATCGACGGGGCTGTGGAGCAGCGAGCAGGAGGGGGCGATTTCGAGACGATCCGGACCGAGCTTGTCCCAGGCGCGGGCGACAAAGCTGAAGGCCGTGTCGAGATTGGTGCGCCAGATATTGCGGCCATCGACGACGCCGACCGAGAGAACCTTGTCGCCGGGGAGGACGGCGAGCACGGCATCGAGCTGTTCGGGCGCGCGGACGAGGTCGATATGGAGACCGGCAACCGGCAGGGTGGCGGCGAGTTCGGTATTGTCGAGCAGGGCGCCGAAATAGGTGGTGAGCAGCAGTTTGGGGCCGGCCTTGCCGAGCGTGGCATAAGCCTTCTTGAAGGCAGATTTCTGCTTGTCGGAGAGGTCGAGGACGAGGACGGGCTCGTCGATCTGCACCCACTGGGCGCCGGCAGCGGCGAGCTGACGGAGGAGATCGGCATAGACCGGGATCAGCTGGTCGATCAGGTCGAGCGTGTCGAGGCCTTCGTCCTTGGCCTTGGCGAGGCTGAGGAAGGTAATGGGGCCGACGATAACCGGACGGGTGTCGATGCCGAGGGCCTTGGCTTCATTGTAATGGGCGAGCGGCTTTGCGGCATTGAGCGCAAAGGTCTGGCCGGCGTGCAGCTCGGGCACGATGAAGTGGTAATTGGTGTCGAACCACTTGGTCATCTCCATGGCCGGAGCTGCGGCGGTACCGCGGGCCATGCCGAAATAGAGCTGGTCGGGGTCGGTGATATCGGCGAAGCGCGGCGGAATGGCGCCGACGAGGACCGACGTGTCGAGGACGTGGTCGTAATAGGCGAAATCGTTCGAGGGGATGACTTCGATGCCGGCGTCCTGCTGCAGCTTCCAGTGGCGGGCGCGCAGGTCCTTGGCGACGGCATGGAGAGCGGCGGCGTCGATATCGCCCTTCCAATAGCTTTCCTGAGCCTTCTTGAGTTCACGGTGGAGGCCGACGCGGGGGAAACCGAGATTGGCTGAACGGGTCATGGTTTGGTCCAATGCGACAGGGGCGCGAGCCGGCGCGTGCATGCACGGCGCGGTTCAGGCGCTGGGATGAGGGATTGCGTCCGGCTTGAGTCAGTGCGGACGGATCGGTTGGTTTGGGGGAGCTGACCTCGCGGTCAGCGTCGCATTCGGAAGTGCTGCGAAAAACTCATCGACATGTCCTCTGACCGATCCACCCGATCGGCTGAAAGCGGAATATTCACGTCCATGGTAGGTCTCCTGGCTCGCGGATCGAACCGGGTATTCGCCTTCCCAACCCCTTGGGGCCAGTGGACTTTTGAACACCCGTCTCCGCCAACAGTTGCGGGGGCAGCTCCGGACTAGACCAGGGCCACACCGGATTCCCTGTTATCCCCTCGCGGGGACCATGGACAGGATGAGGATGGCGCAGCGGATGACATAAGTCAATAAGGATATAAAGATGTCTTTATATGAATTTTGCGATGTGAGGCGGAAAATTGGGATGGCTTGCTCCGGGCGCCGTGGCGGTGCCCGACCTGTCCGGAGCATGCGCAACCTTCAGGTCAGCTTCCTTGCCCGAGAGTTCATGCTGGCGCGCGTTCCTTTCACCTTGGGGCCATCTTGAGGAAAGGTGCAGGGGCCTAGCTTGTCTCTCGTCAACACAACACACGGAGACACCAAATGAAGAAGATTTTTGCTCTGATCCTCGCCACTGTCATGGTTGCCGGCGTTGCCGCCCCGTCCTTCGCCGCCACCCCCGATCACTGCTCGTTCACCGACAAGACGCTCTGCGTGACCGAGTCGCTGTCCCCCACCACTGGCGATTGATCGCAAACCTTTGGGCGCCGTCCTCCGCGGTCCCCGTGTGGTGAGTGCCCCGGGCTTCGGCCTGGGGGCTCATTACCCAGAACAAAGAAAAGGGACGCTCAACGGGCGTCCCTTTCTGTGTCTATAGGCAGCCCGTTTTCCTGCTTGTCCGCAAAGGGCGTCGCCCTTACCTGTGCCCGTGGAGGGCAAGGCATGCGGATTGCAGTGACAGGAACGCATGGCGTGGGCAAAACCACGCTGGTGGAAGATTTTGTGGCGGCGCGGCGTGATGCCCTGCTGGTGCCGGAACCCTATTGGCTGATGGCTGAGGAGGGAGTGCCATTCGCCGACGGCCCAACCAGCGCCGATCTCGAAGTTCAGTTGGAGAGAAGCTGCGCGCTGATCCTGTCGGAGGCTGAGGAGCCGGTGATCGTCTTCGATCGCAGCCCGATCGACTTCCTCGCCTATCTTGAGGTGGTCAGCGAAGCCGAGGGTTTTGAGTGGTTTCCCACCGGCAAGCTGCTTACGCGGATCGAAAGGGCCCTGGCGCGGCTCGACCTTCTGGTCTTCGTGCCGCTGATGCAGCCGGACGATATTGCGGTGGCGATCGAATATCCGGCCCTGCGCAAGAAGGTCGATGCGCGGCTCAAGGCGATTATCCGCAAGGACGAGTTGGGTCTTTTTGCAGAAGGGCCACGCGTGCTGGAAATCTCCGGCCCGCGTGACCTGCGTTTGGAGCGCCTACTGGCGCTAGTCTAGAGCGACTTAGAAATTCCAGTCTTCGTCTTCAGTGGCGATAGCCTTGCCGATGACGTAGCTCGAGCCTGAGCCCGAGAAGAAGTCGTGGTTTTCGTCGGCGTTGGGCGACAATGCGGAAAGAATGGCCGCGTTGACCTTGCAGGCTTCGGGCGGGAAGAGGGCTTCGTAGCCGAGGTTCATCAGCGCCTTGTTGGCGTTGTAGTGCAGGAATTTTTTGACGTCTTCGGCCAGGCCGACGCCGTCATAGAGGTCCTCGGTGTAGCGCGCTTCGTTGTCGTAAAGCTCGAGAAGGAGATCGAAGGCAAAGTCCTTGATTTCCTGCTTGCGGGCTTCGGGCAGGCGTTCCACCTCGCGCTGGAACTTGTAGCCGATATAATAGCCGTGCACGGCCTCGTCGCGGATGATGAGGCGGATGAGGTCGGCGGTATTGGTGAGCTTGGCGCGGCTCGACCAGTACATGGGCAGGTAGAAGCCCGAATAGAACAGGAAGCTTTCGAGGAAGACCGAGGCGATCTTTTTCTTCAGCGAATCCCCGCTGTCATATTGCTGCATGATCAGCGTCGCCTTCTGCTGCAGGAAGGTGTTTTCCTCACTCCAGCGATAGGCGTCGTCGACGTCGGGCGTCGAGCACAGGGTCGAGAAGATCGACGAATAGGAGCGGGCATGCACCGCTTCCATGAAGGAGATGTTCGACAGAACCGCTTCTTCGTGGGGCGTTGCCACATCGGCCATGAGGCGGATGGAGCCGACACCATTCTGGATGGTGTCGAGCAGGGTGAGGCCGGTGAAGACGCGGATGGTCAGCTTCTGTTCGACCGGTGTCAGCGTCGCCCAGGACGGAATGTCATTGCTGAGCGGCACCTTTTCGGGCAGCCAGAAATTTGAGGTCAGGCGGTTCCAGACCTCGAGGTCCTTGTCGTCCTGAATGCGGTTCCAGTTGATGGCGCGCACGCGGTTGAGCGGCCGGAATTGCATATTCATCGGTTTGGCAGCCTTCTTGTCAGAGCGCGCAGGAGACACAGCCCTGCACCTCCGTGCCTTCAAGCGCCAACTGACGCAGGCGGATGTAATAGATGGTCTTGATGCCCTTCTTCCAGGCGTAAATCTGCGCCTTGTTGATATCGCGGGTGGTCGCGGTATCGCGGAAGAACAGGGTCAGCGACAGGCCCTGGTCGACGTGCTGGGTGGCCGCCGCATAGGTGTCGATGATCTTTTCCGGGCCGATCTCGTAGGCATCCTGGTAGTAGTCCAGGTTGTCATTGGTCATGAAGGCAGCCGGATAGTAGACGCGGCCGATCTTGCCTTCCTTGCGGATCTCGATCTTGGACACGATCGGGTGGATCGAGGAGGTCGAGTGGTTGATGTAGGAGATCGAGCCGGTCGGCGGCACGGCCTGCAGGTTCTGGTTGTACATGCCGTGAGCCATGACCAGGTCCTTGAGCTCCAGCCAGTCTTCGCGGGTCGGGATGTGGATCCCGGCCGTTTCGAAGAGGCCCAAAACCTTCTCGGTCGCCGGCTTCCATTCTTGCTGGATGTATTTGTCGAAATATTCGCCATTGGCATATTTCGACTTTTCAAAGCCCTTGAAAGTCTCGCCGCGCTCGGTGGCGATCAGGTTCGAGGCACGGATGGCGTGATAGGTCACCGTGTAGAAGTACATATTGGTGAAATCGACGCCTTCTTCCGAACCGTAGAAGATGCGTTCGCGGGCGAGATAACCATGCAGGTTCATCGCGCCGAGGCCGATGGCATGGCTGTCGTCATTGCCCTTGGCGATCGAGGGGACGGACGAGATATTGCTCATGTCCGACACGGCGGTCAGGGCGCGGATCGAGGTCTCGATGGTCTTGCCGAAGTCGGAAGAGTCCATGGCGGCAGCGATGTTGAGCGAGCCGAGATTGCAGGAAATATCCTTGCCCATCTTGGTGTAGCTGAGATCTTCGCTGAACTCGCTGGCTTCGCTGACCTGCAGGATTTCCGAGCAGAGGTTGGACATAGTGATGCGGCCGTCGATCGGGTTGGCCTTGTTCACCGTGTCTTCGAACATGATGTAGGGATAGCCGGATTCGAACTGGATCTCGGCGATCACCTGGAAGAATTCGCGGGCCTTGATCTTCTTCTTGCGAATGCGGCCGTCTTCGACCATTTCGCGGTACTTTTCGGTGACCGAGATTTCGCTGAACGGCACGCCATAGACGTTCTGCACGTCATAGGGCGAGAACAGGTACATGTCCTCGTTGTTCTTGGCCAATTCGAAGGTGATGTCGGGGATCACGACGCCGAGCGACAGGGTCTTGATGCGGATCTTTTCGTCGGCATTTTCGCGCTTGGTATCGAGGAAGCGCATGATGTCGGGGTGGTGGGCATTGAGATAGACCGCACCCGCGCCCTGACGTGCGCCGAGCTGGTTGGCATAGGAGAAGGAGTCTTCCAGAAGCTTCATCACCGGGATGACGCCGGAAGACTGGTTCTCGATATGCTTGATGGGCGCGCCCATTTCGCGAAGGTTGGTGAGGCTGAGGGCCACGCCGCCGCCGCGCTTTGAAAGCTGCAGGGCGGAGTTAATCGAGCGGCCGATCGACTCCATATTGTCTTCGATGCGCAAGAGGAAGCACGAGACGAGCTCGCCGCGCTGGGCCTTGCCGGCATTGAGGAAGGTCGGGGTCGCAGGCTGGAAGCGGCCGGCCATGATTTCGTCGACGAGGTCGCGGGCAAGCTGTTCATTGCCGCGGGCGAGCGTCATCGCCACCATGCAGACGCGATCTTCGTAGCGCTCGAGATAGCGCTTACCGTCGAAGGTTTTCAGCGTGTAGCTGGTGTAATATTTGAACGCGCCCAAAAAGGTCGGGAAGCGGAACTTCTTGTCATAGGCGTGATCATAGAGATCGCGGATGAAATTGAACGAATACTGATCGAGCACCGTGCGCTCATAGTATCCTTCAACGCTGAGATATTCGAGCTTCTCCCGCAGGTTATGGAAGAAGACCGTGTTCTGGTTGACGTGCTGCAGGAAGTACTGGTGTGCAGCCTGCTTGTCCTTGTCGAACTGAATCTTGCCGGCCTCGTCATAGAGGTTCAGCATCGCGTTGAGCGCGTGATAGTCCAGGCTCTGGTCCTGGACCTGACCCTTGGAGGCGGGGCGATCTTCCGTGCGGTCTAGTGTGAGCGTGTCCAAAACCGTTCGAGTCCTTGTTTGACGTTTTCTACGTCCTCTTCCGTGCCGAGAAGCTCGAAGCGGTAGAGGAGAGGCACGGCGCATTTCTGGCTGACGATCGTGCCCGCCTCGCCATAAGCTGCGCCAAAATTGGTGTTTCCGGCCGCAATCACACCGCGGATGAGATTGCGATTGGCCGGATTGTTCAAAAAGTGGATGACAGGCTTGGGTACGGCACCCTTGCCGCCACCGCCGCCATAGGTGGGAACCACGAGAACGAAGGGTTCATCCACTTGCGGCGGCTCGCTGCCGGCATCAACCGGCAGCCTTACGCTTGAAAGCCCCAGTTTCTTGACGAAACGGTGGGTGTTTTCCGAGGTGCTGGAATAATAGACGATCTGGCCCATGTCCGCATCCTCATTGGTCGCGCGGGGGAACCGCGCGACGTCTTCGCTCAGGCGAGGCTGCCGATCATGTCGGGGCGGAAACCAGCCCAGTGCTGATCACCGGCGACCACGACCGGCACCTGGCGGTAGCCCATTTCCTCGACGCGCGCATAGGCGTCGGCGTCTTCGGAAATATCGACCACCGTATAATCAATGCCCTTTCGGTCGAGCGCACGCGTGGTTGCGGTGCACTGGACGCAGGCAGGCTTGGAATAGACGGTGATAGTCATCGGATCCTCACGAGGGATGGTTCTAAAAACGGGGTTCAACGCTTTAAAACTACTGCAAACGCGCGCCGGTCTGTCGCCAGATATAACGGTTTCGACCGGCCTTGGGCTCCATCCCATTCTTTCGAATCGAACAAGCCCTGAACGCTATATGTAGTATGCGGCACCAATCCTTACTGCAAGGTATATGGTTTGTGTCAGGTCTGTCATCAATGCTTGACAGACCAATTGTGATCAAAAAATGCCGGAATTTAGCGTTTTTTAAGCCTGTCAGATTCGCCCGGCTTTCCGCACGCCCTCGTTGTCAGAAATCGTTCAAATTTGCCTCTTGTGGAAAATGCTGGGGACGTTCTCAGGCCCGCAAAGGGATTCGTCGTGGAGATATAGGGGGATAGGCTGGGGCGAGGCTTTGTCCCCATCAAACACACTTTCTTAACCGCGCCCGCCGGTGCCTTCGCAACCATGCTTTTTGCAAACCATTCCTACTTGCAACTTTTTCGCGTGCCGTTACATTGAGTGAAAATGCAAATCATTCGCAACAAGGATTACTCGATGCTTTTCGGTACACGGCGTCAGGCCCTCTCGACGCTTCTGGTTATGGGCCTTTCGATCGCGCTTCCCTCTCTTCCCGCCGCTGCCCAGGACAAGTTCAAGGCCGTCACCAGTTTTACCGTCATCGCCGATATCGCGCAGAATGTTGCGGGTGACGCTGCCGTGGTTGAATCCATCACCAAGGCCGGCGCGGAGATTCACAATTACCAGCCGACCCCGGGCGATATTCAGCGCGCGCAGGGTGCCGATCTCGTTCTCTATAATGGGCTCAATCTCGAACTCTGGTTCGAGCGCTTCTTTGCCAATCTGCGCGATGTGCCGAGCGCCGTGGTTTCCGACGGCATCGACCCGATGGGGATTGCCGAGGGGCCGTATCAGGGCAAGCCCAATCCCCATGCCTGGATGTCGCCCAGCATCGCGATGATCTATGTCGACAACATCCGCGACGCTTTCGTCGAACATGATCCGGCCAATGCGGAAACCTACAAGGCCAATGCCGAGGCCTATAAAGCCAAGATTTCGGCCATGATCGAACCGATCCAGGCTGAGCTGGCCGCGGTGCCCGAGGACAAGCGCTGGCTCGTCACTTCGGAAGGCGCTTTTTCGTACCTTGCCCGCGATTTCGGCCTGAAGGAGCTTTACCTCTGGCCGATCAATGCCGACCAGCAGGGCACGCCGCAGCAAGTGCGAAAAGTGATCGACGCCATGCGCGAGAACCAGATCGGCGTCATCTTCTCGGAAAGCACCATTTCCCCCGCCCCGGCCGAACAGGTCGCCCGCGAGACCGGCGCCAAATATGGCGGCGTGCTCTATGTGGACTCCTTGACGGAGGCCGATGGCCCGGTGCCAACTTATATCGACCTGCTTCGCGTTACCTCCGAAACCATCGCCAAAGGCCTTACGGAATGAATGCCCCACTTCGCCATGCCGAGGTTGAGACCGGCACTGGCATCGCCGTGTCAGGCGCCACGGTCACCTATCGCAATGGCCTGACCGCCATTCGCGACGCGAGCTTTGCCATTCCCACTGGCACCATTGCGGCGCTGGTGGGGGTCAATGGCTCGGGCAAGTCGACCCTGTTCAAGGCCATTATGGGCTTTGTGCGCCTCGCCCGTGGCGAGATCACTGTGCTCGGCATGCCGGTGGCGCAGGCGCTCAAGAAAAACCTCGTTGCCTATGTGCCGCAATCCGAAGAGGTCGACTGGAATTTTCCGGTTCTGGTCGAAGACGTCGTGATGATGGGGCGCTATGGCCATATGGGCATGCTGCGCATCCCGAAGAAAGCCGACCACGATGCAGTTGAAGCCGCGCTGAAGCGCGTCAATATGAGCGAATTCCGCAAACGTCAGATCGGCGAACTTTCAGGCGGGCAGAAGAAGCGCGTCTTTCTTGCGCGGGCTTTGGCGCAGGATGGCCGCGTCATTCTTCTCGACGAGCCTTTTACCGGTGTCGATGTGAAGACCGAGGACCAGATCATTGCCCTTTTGCGCGAGCTGCGCGACGAGGGCAGGGTGATGCTGGTCTCCACCCACAATCTCGGCTCGGTCCCCGAATTCTGCGATCGCACCATTCTGATCAAGGGCACGGTGCTGGCCTATGGGCCGACCGAAGAGACCTTTACGCAGGACAATCTCGAAAAGGCCTTTGGCGGCGTGCTCAGGCATTTTGTGATCAATCACGCGCCCAATGGCGAGCATTCCGGCGTCGGCGTCTTCACCGATGATGAGCGTCCGCTGCTGTTCGAAGGGGGCAAGGCGCGACGCCATCCGCCAGACGAGAGACAAGAGGAGCAGCAATAATGGACCTGCTGCTCGAACCCTTTTCCTATGGCTATATGACCAATGCCATGTGGGTCTCGGCCCTTGTCGGCGGGGTCTGCGCCTTTCTCTCCTGCTATCTGATGCTCAAAGGCTGGTCGCTGATCGGCGACGCGCTGAGCCATTCCATCGTGCCGGGTGTGGCCGGCGCCTATATGCTGGGCCTGCCTTTTGCGCTCGGCGCCTTCTTCTCCGGCGGTCTCGCCGCGGCGGCCATGCTGTTTCTCAATCAGCGCACCAAATTGAAGGAAGACGCCATTATTGGGCTGATTTTTTCGGCCTTCTTCGGGCTGGGGCTGTTCATGGTGTCGGTGTCGCCGGTCTCGGTGAATATCCAGACAATCGTGTTGGGCAATATTCTCGCCATCACACCGGAAGACACGCTGCAGCTTGCCATTATCGGCTTCGTGTCGCTGGCGATCCTGCTCGCCAAGTGGAAGGACCTGATGGTCACCTTCTTTGACGAGAACCATGCGCGTTCCATCGGGTTGAAGCCCACGGTACTGCGCGCCGTGTTCTTCGTGCTGCTTTCGGCTTCGACGGTTGCCGCCATGCAGACGGTCGGCGCCTTCCTCGTCATCTGCCTCGTCGTTACCCCGGGCGCCACGGCCTATCTCCTTACGGACCGTTTTCCGCGACTGCTGACGATCGCGGTTGCCATTGGTTCGATCACGAGCTTTGTCGGCGCTTATGTCAGCTATTTCCTCGATGGCGCGACGGGCGGCATCATCGTCGTGTTGCAGACGGCGCTCTTCCTTCTCGCCTTCTTCCTTGCGCCAAAGCATGGCCTGCTGGCGGCCCGCCGTCGCGCGGCTGAAGCCCTGGAGGCAACGGAATGAACCTCTGGGATTTTCTCATTCTCCCCTTCCAGTTCGAGTTCATGAACAATGCGCTCATCATCTCGGCCTTGGTGGCCGTGCCGATGGCGCTGCTCTCATGCTTTCTGGTGCTGAAAGGCTGGTCGCTGATGGGCGACGCCATTTCCCATGCCGTGTTCCCCGGCGTGGTCATCGCCTACATGGTGGGCATTCCCCTTGCCGTGGGAGCCTTCGTCGCCGGCATGTTCTCCGCCATCGCCACCGGCTTTTTGAAGGACAATAGCCGCATCAAGCAGGATACGGTGATGGGCGTGGTGTTTTCCGGCATGTTTGGTCTGGGGCTGGTGCTTTATGTGAAGATCCAGTCGGACGTGCATCTCGACCACATCCTGTTCGGTGACATGCTCGGGGTCGGGATGGCCGATATCATGCAGGCACTGGTCATTGCGGTGGTTATCGCGGGGATTATCGGGATCAAGTGGAAGGACTTCCTGTTGCACGCCTTCGATCCCGGACAGGCGCGGGCGGTGGGGCTGCGGGTCAATCTGTTGCACTATGGGCTTCTGGCGATGATTTCCCTGACCATCGTTGGCGCCCTGCAGGCTGTGGGGATCATCCTCTCCATCGCCATGCTGATCGCCCCCGGGGCCATTGCCTTCCTCCTCACAAGGCGGTTTTCGACCATGTTGGTGCTGGCGACGGTGATTGCGCTCGTGGGCTCGCTGCTCGGGGTCTACCTGTCCTTCTTCATGGACAGTGCGCCGGCGCCCACGATTGTGCTGCTGCTGACGATCGTGTTCGTCGTGGCGTTTATCTACTCGACCGGGAAAGCCGCGCGAGTGGAGAGTCAGGAGATGGCTTAGCCAGAGGCCTCTCCGGCGCTGCACCAATAGCCCTCATGGTGAGGTGCGCCGCAGAGCGGCGCCTCGAACCACGAGGGCGTGGCACCAAAACATCAGAGCACGCCCCGTCCTTTGAGGCTTTGCTCCGCAAAGCACCTCAGGATGAGGGCTACTGATGCGGTCGTCAGTCTATCGCCTCGATGCCCAGCTTCCGCATGCGCTCCACCCCATCCTTCATCGCCTGAAGCTGCTCGGGCGGGTGGCCCACCCAGGCCTCGACCTCGCCGGCAATCCGCAATGGCTGCTGGCTGCGATAGGATTTGGTCGGATTGCCCGGAAATTTCTTGTCGGTGAGATTGGGATCGTCGACGAACTCGCCCGTTGGCTCGACGATATAGATGCGCTGCCGGCCTTCGCCCGCGGCAAGCTCGGCGCCCCAGATGGCGGCGTCGAGTGTGGCGGCAAAGTAGATCCAGGAGGCAGGCTTGCCCTGCCCGAAATTGGAGTTGTAGCCGGGCGAGAGAAGATCGCCGGTTTTGAGATCGGCGCGGGTGCCGTGGTAGTAGATCATCGCAAGCTCCCTTGGCTCGGTGGGAGTGCTGGTATAGTGCAGCGCACCGGGCTTGAAGCAAGCCCCTTGCGCTCCATATGTAAGAGGTGCGGGGCGGCCTTACTCCCCGTGGAACCTGCATTTCCCATGATCGGCCAGAATGTCGATGACCTTGCAGGTCTCGACGCGCCCATGCGAGCAGCCTTCAACCATCCGCTCCAGCTCGTGCTGCAAGGCCGTCAAGCTGGCGATCTTGAGCTTCACATCGGCAAGATGTTTGCTGGCTATGGCATCGGCATCTTCGCAGGAGACGTTGGGCTGGTCCTGCAATGAGAGTAGCGTGCGGATTTCGTCGATCTCGAAACCGAGCTCGCGCGAGTGGCGGATAAAGGTCAGCCGTTCGAGATCGCCTTCGTCATAGCTGCGGCGATTGCCCTCGGTGCGCGGTGGAGAGGGCAGGAGGCCGATCTGTTCGTAATAGCGAATGGTGGGCACCTTCACCCCGCTCGCCTGTGACACATTGCCAATGGTGATGCCCTGCTGCATTTTGTGCTTGCTCCTCTAGTCACTAGAGGATGTACGCCGGTCCCGACAAAAATCAAGGAGCCGAAAGATGAACGCCCAGGAGACAAGCACACGCTTCCGTGTCGAAGGCATGGACTGTGCAGGCTGTGCCAGCAAGATCGACACTGCCGTGCGGCGTCTGCCTGGCGTCGAGGACGTCTCTGTCTCTGTGGTCGCCGGCACCATGACCGTTGGCCACAAGGGTGCCGATCTCGCCCAGGTGCAGCAGAAGGTGACAGATCTCGGCTATCGCATCGCGCCCTTGACCAGCGGCGCGCCGAAGGCAAACGATGCGCTTGAAGGCATGCACGGACATGATCACGGTCACCATGATGGTCCCTGGTGGCAGACGGCCAAGGCGCAGCTGACCATTCTCTGCGGCCTTGCTGTTGCCGCCGCCTTCGCGCTCGAAGCTTTCATCCCGGCCTGGCACGATGAGCTCTTCATTCTCGCCATGCTGGTGGGTCTGATCCCCATCGGGCGCCGCGCCATGCAGGGCGCCAGGAACGGTAGCCCCTTTTCCATCGAAACGCTGATGACAGTGGCAGCCGTCGGCGCCGTCTTCATCAATGCGGTGGAAGAGGCTGCCATCGTGGTGTTGCTCTTCCTCATTGGCGAACTGCTCGAAGGCATCGCTACCGGCCGCGCCCGCGCCAGTATCAAGGCGCTTGCCGATCTCGTACCTCGCCGGGCGCAGCGTGAGATCGAGGGCAAGATCAGTGAGGTCGATGCGGCCGACCTTGCCGTTGGCGACATTGTGCTCGTTCGCCCCGGAGACCGGATTCCGGCCGATGGCGTGGTGCTGTCCGGCGAAGGCGCGGTGGACGAAGCGCCGGTCACCGGGGAGTCCGTGCCGAAGCACAAGGGACCGGAAGACCAGGTCTATGCTGGTACCGTCAATCAGGATGGCGCCCTGCGTGTGCGCGTCACCGCCGCTGCGGCCGACAATACTATTGCCCGCATCGTCTCGCTGGTCGAAGAGGCTCAGGAATCCAAGGCTCCGACCGAGCGCTTCATCGATCGCTTCTCAAAATACTACACGCCCGGCGTGCTGCTGGTCGGCGCTCTCGTCGCCATCCTGCCGCCACTCGTGAGCGGCGCGTCCTGGGATGAATGGATCTACAAGGGTCTCGCCATTCTCCTCATCGGCTGCCCCTGCGCGCTGGTTATTTCAACGCCGGCCGCCATTGCCGCGGCGCTTTCGGCTGGCGCTCGCCAGGGCCTGCTCATGAAGGGGGGCGTGGTTTTGGAACAGTTGGGCAAGATCAACATGGTCGCGCTCGACAAGACCGGCACGCTGACCGAGGGGCGTCCGCAGGTGACCGACATCGTTGCCGTGGACCGGAGCGAAGCCGAAGTGCTGCGTCTCGCGGCCGCGCTTGAGGTTGGCTCGAGCCATCCGCTGGCCAAGGCCATCCTCGCCAGGGCGAAAGAAGCCGGCATCGAGCCCATCGCCTCCAGCAATGCCGGCGCCCTTGGCGGCAAGGGCATTATCGGTACGCTCGATGGCACGCTGCTCTTCCTCGGCTCGCCCAAGGCTGCGGCGGCGCGGACACCGCTTGGCGAAGAGCTGACCACGCGGATCGGCGCGCTCAATGACGAAGGCAAGACCGTCTCGGTTCTCATCGCCGGCGGCAAGGTTGCTGGTGCCATCGCCATGCGCGATGAACCGCGCGACGACGCGCGAGCCGGCCTTGCTGCGCTCAAGGCGCTTGGCGCTGATATTGTCATGCTCACGGGCGACAATGTCCGCACCGCAAAGGCCATTGGCGCCGATCTCGGCATCAAGGTGAATGCCGAACTGCTGCCTGAAGACAAGCAGCGCATCGTCACCGGTCTGAAGGCCGAGGGGAAGGTGGTCGCCAAGGTTGGTGATGGCATCAATGATGCGCCGGCCCTGGCTGCGGCCGATATCGGCATTGCCATGGGCGGCGGCACGGATGTGGCGCTGGAGACGGCCGATGCGGCGGTGCTGCATGGACGGGTGATGGACGTTGCCAATCTGATCCGCATCTCGCGGGCGGCGATGTCGAACATCTGGCAGAACATCACCATCGCGCTGGGCCTGAAGGCGGTGTTTTTGGTGACGACCATTTTGGGCGTTACCGGATTGTGGCCGGCGATTCTGGCGGATACCGGGGCGACGCTGCTGGTGACGGCCAATGCGCTGCGGCTTTTGGCGTGGAAGGGGCAGCGATAACGCCCGCATACCCGCACCCTTGATCCTTCTCCCTAAGATCGCTCCACTGGAGCGATCTTGCCTCCGGCATGGCTCGAAGCCCACAAGGGGGAGGGAGACGATGGAGCTGGGAGATCGAGGCAAGCGCCTCCCTCCCCCTTGTGGGGAGGGAATGAGGGTGGGGGTTAGCCCGCCTTGTAGCGCACCTTGCCCTCGCCCGCGGGGGCTTCGACAATGGCAAAGCCGTTTGGACCCAGCGTCAGGGCCTTGCCTTCGAGATTGGCATTGTGGCTGACCGGTTCGAGTGTGGTTTCGGTCTTGCTCAGCGTGACCACCAGTTCTTCGGCCGAAAGATTGAAGACGCAGATAAGGTCCTTGTTGCCGGCCGAGCGGCGGAAGGCGAGGACGGGTTCGTCGGTCTTGAAGAAGTCGATCGAGCCGGTCAGCAGCGCCGGATGCGATTTGCGCCAGGCGATGAATTTGCGGAAGAAATTCAGCGACGATTCCGGATCGGCATTTTGCGCATCGACGCTGAGAGCGAGATGCGCGGGCTTTACCGGCAGCCAGGGCGTCGTGGTCGAGAAACCGGCATAGGGTAGATTGGCCTGCCAGGGCATGGGGGTGCGGCAGCCGTCGCGGCCCTTGTCTTCGGGCCAGAAGCGCATGCCGCGCGGGTCGGTCAGTTCTTCAAAGAGGATATCGGCTTCGGGCAGGCCCAGCTCCTCACCCTGATAGAGGCCGACCGAACCCTTTATCGTCATGACCAAAGCTGCCGCCTGACGCGAGAGATCGGCCGGCGAGGCGCTGAAGCTGGCCCAGCGGGTCATGGGGCGGATGACGTCGTGGTTGGAAAAGCTCCAGCAGGGCCAGCCGGTTTCATCTTCCGAGAAGAAGCGGGCGACCTTTGAGCGGAAATGCTCGGCGCTGAATTTGGGACCGAGGAAATCGAAGGAATAGCACATGTGCAGCAGGTCCTTGCCGGACGTGTACTGCTTCATGAGTTCGAGGCCGCGCTCGTCGTCGCCCACTTCACCAACGGTGGTGGCGCCGGGATAGGCGTCCATCATCTTGCGCACGCGCTTGAGCCAGGCCACGTTCTCCGGCTGGCTCTTGGAGAACCTGTGGCTCTGCATGTCATAGGGGTTCACCGCCGGCTTGCCCTTGAGGGATTTTAGCGGCGGGTTCGAGCGCAGTTGTGCGTCATGGAAATAGTAATTGACCGTATCGAGTCGGAAGCCATCGAGCCCACGATCGAGCCAGAAGCGCATGACCTCGAGCACGGCTTCCTGCACGGCCGGATTATGAAAATTGAGGTCCGGCTGCGAGGTGAGGAAATTGTGGAGGTAATATTGCTTGCGGGCGGTGTGCCATTCCCAGGCCGAGCCGCCGAAGACGGACAGCCAGTTGTTCGGTGGGGACCCATCGGGCTTGGCATCGGCCCAGACGTACCAATCGGCCTTGGAATTGTCGCGGGAGAAGCAGGATTCGCGGAACCAGGGATGCTGGTCGGAGGTATGGCTGACGACCTGGTCCATGATGACTTTTAGGCCCAGAGCATGGGCCCGTTCCATCAGCTGGTCAAAATCCTGCAGCGAGCCGAAGAGCGGATCGACCTGCATATAGTCGGAAACGTCATAGCCCATATCGGCCTGGGGCGACTGGGTGATGGGAGAAAGCCAGATGCAATCGACGCCGAGGCTGGCAATATGGTCGAGCCGGTCGAGGATGCCGGGCAGGTCGCCGACGCCATCGCCATTGCTGTCCTGAAACGAACGCGGATAGACCTGATAGATCACTCCGCCGCGCCACCATTCGGTCATCGTCTTGCTCCTTGCGAGGCCTGGGGGCCAAATCAATCAGAGGCTATCGGGTTCTGGTGGAACTGTTAATCGGGGTCTCATGCAGTTTGGTGCAAGGCGGACATGCCTGGAGGGATTATGAGCGTAGTTACCACTGGTCTGCTCATCGATCATGACGAAGTGCTGAGCAGTCTCGTTGATCTCTTCGAGAGCGAATGGGCCGATTGGTACAATCCGCGCGGTGCTTCGGCGCGGGCGGATCTGACCGAGCGGCTGGAGCGGAACCGGCTGCCGCTGGGGATCGTGGCTTTTGTCGATGGGACGCTGGCGGGGACGTGTGCCCTGACGGTCAGTTCGGGTGGGTTGACGGAGCGGTCGCCCTGGCTGGGCGGGCTGCTGGTGGAGCCAAAATTGCGGCGACAGGGTGTTGGATTGGCATTGCTGGAGCGGGCAAAAGTCGAGGCGCGACGGCTGGGGTTTGCGCGGCTGCATGCGCTGACGGCGGAGGCGCGGGAACTCTTTGAAAGAGATGGCTGGCGGCTGGCGGAGAATGTTGAGATGGGCGGGGTGTGGCACGGCATTTATGTGACGGCGCTCTGAGAAGTGAGGAAAGAGGTGCGGGGGCGCTTTCTCCTGTCGAACTTCCCGGTCGCCGTTCGTCGCCGTAGCAACACGAGGAGATTGTCATGACCTATGTTTTGCGCGCTGCCGATCGGCCGGTTTCGCCTAGCCGGACTATCCGCTTTGAAGGCGGCAGCTATGGTACGCCGATTTCGTTCTTTTCGGTCGACAACGAGCCGGGGCAGGGGCCGGGGCTGCATATTCATCCCTATCCCGAGACCTGGATCGTCAAGCGCGGACGGGCGCTGGTCGTAGCTGGGGAGGAGACGTTTGAGCTCGGCGCGGGCGATATCGCCATCGCGCCGGCCAATGTGCCGCACAAGTTTACCAATATGGGGCCCGATCGCCTGGAGATTGTTTGCATCCATGCCGCGGGAGAGATGGTGCAGGAGGATTTGGAGTAGGGGTGGCAGGCTGGGTGCGACACCCTGCCCTTGACGGGGAGGGAAGGGGAGGGGTGCTCACACACTCAGAAATCGTGGCTCCCGCACCCCCTCCCATCCTCCCCCGTCAAGGGGGAGGTGCCGGGCCGGTGCGTAGGCCGACGCGGGAGTTCTTAAACCACTGCCGAGATCAGCGGTTCGCCGGCAAAATGCCGTTCGAGATTGGCCACCAGCAGCGCGCCCATGGCGTCACGGGTCTGGTTGGTGGCACTGCCCTGGTGGGGGGAGAGAACGACATTGTCGAGGCCGAGCAGGGCTTCGGGAACCTGTGGTTCTTTCTCGAACACGTCCAAAGCCGCGCCGCCGAGGCCGCCGTTTTGCAGGAGTTCGACCATGGCGGGCTCGTCGACCAGGGTGCCGCGGGCGACGTTGACCAGCATGCCCTTGGGGCCGAGGGCTTCGAGGACTTTTCGCGAGACGATCCGCTCGGTGCCCTTGCCGCCGGGGGCGATGATGACGAGCCAATCGCTGTCGCGGGCCATGTCTTCGAGATTGTTGTAGTAGATATAGGGCACAGAGGGCTGCTGATGGCGGCCGTAATAGACGACGCGCATCTTCATGGCCTGGGCGCGGGTGGCGATTTCCTTGCCGATGCGGCCGAGGCCCAGAATGCCGACGGTCTTGCCGGTCAGTTCGGAGAAGAGGCCGAAATTATTGCCTGGCCATTTGCCTTGGCGCACGAACTGGTCGCCCTGCGGAATGCGGCGGGCGAGGGAAATCATCAGGCCGATGGTGATTTCGGCGACGGCATCGTTGAGCACGTCGGGCGTATTGGTGACGCGGATGTTGCGCGCCTTGGCCGTTGCCGTGTCGATATTATCGTAGCCGACACCGAAGCTGGCGATGATTTCGAGATTGGGCAGCTTCTCCATCAGCGGCTTCTGCACGCCGGAGCCGGCGTGGGCGCGGATGCGGGCGCCGTTAACGGCAAGCCAGGCATCCTTGTCGGCGATCTCGTGCAGCTTGTGGACGGTGTAGCGCTCGGCAAGGGCTTTTTCGCAGGAGGCCAGAAGCGGGCCGGTCTGCAGAATCTCGATGGTCATGGGAATTTCCTCTCTCGGGCTTGAGACTAGCCGCTGAGGCGGGAGAGGCAAGGCGGGATGAGCACAAATCGTCCCGCGCGAATGAGAGCATTTTGTGCGGGCCCAGCGCAAGGCTGACCTGCACTAAAAAGCGGCACCTCATGGCTTTGATCGTCTGGACGGCAGCGACCAATTGTGTAGCAATGGTTTGGCGATGGGAAAGCCGTATCAAACCTGCGAAGAGTAATGGGCGAAAACACGCCGTTTGACGAAATGTACAATGCGGATGGATCTGTCCGCGAACCTTACCGCGCCCTCAGCGAATGGCTGGGTGAACAGCCCGAAAAGGGGCTGGCGCTGATGCAGGCCGACGCGGAGGCGATCTTCCGAAAACTCGGCATCACCTTTGCCGTCTATGGTTCGGAAGAGGGCACCGAGAAGGTCATTCCCTTCGATGTCATTCCGCGCATCATTGCCGCCAACGAATGGCGCAAGCTGTCGCGGGGTATCGAGCAGCGGGTCAAGGCGCTCAATGCTTTCCTCTATGACATCTATCACCGCCAGGAGATTTTGAAGGCCGGGCGGATTCCGGAAAAGCTCATCCTCAACAATGCGGCCTTCTGTCCGCAGATGATGGGGCTGGAGCCGGCGCGGGGTGTTTATGCGCATATCATCGGCGTCGATATCGTGCGGGTGGGGCCGGACGAATTCTATGTGCTGGAGGACAACCTCCGTACCCCTTCGGGCGTCTCCTATATGCTGGAGGACCGCGAGGCGATGATGATGCTGGCGCCGGACCTGTTCCAGCGGAGCAAGGTCGCGCCCGTAGAAACTTATCCCGAAAACCTGCGGCGGACGCTCGAAAGCGTGGCGCCGGCAGGGGCGGGGCGCAATCCGGTGATCGCAGTGCTGACGCCGGGTATTTATAACTCCGCCTACTTTGAGCACTCGTTCCTGGCCGACCAGATGGGTGCGCAGCTTTGCGAGGGGCAGGATCTCTTCGTCGATGGCGGCAAGGTCTATATGCGGACGACGACGGGGCCGGAGCGGGTCGATGTCATCTATCGCCGCATCGATGATGATTATCTCGATCCACTGACTTTCAAGCCCGATTCCATGCTGGGCGTGCCGGGCATTTTCGATGCCTATCGGGCGGGGAACGTCACCCTCGTCAACGCGCCGGGTACCGGGATTGCCGACGACAAGGCGGTCTACACCTATGTGCCCGAGATCATCGAATTCTATCTCGGCGAGAAGGCGCTGCTGAATAACGTGCCGACTTATAACTGTACTGATGTAGACCAGCGCGCCTGGGTGCTCGAAAACATCGCGGAACTCGTGGTCAAGGAAGTCCACGGTTCGGGCGGCTATGGCATGATGGTCGGGCCGACCTCGACCAAGGCGCAGCACGAGGAATTCAAGAAGAAGATCATCGCGCGGCCGGACAATTACATCGTGCAGCCGACGCTGGCGCTCTCGACCTGCCCCACGCATATCAACAATGATGTCGCGCCGCGCCACGTGGATTTGCGGCCCTATGTGCTGGTGGGGGATGAGGTGCGGATCACGCCCGGCGGGCTGACGCGCGTGGCGTTGAAGAAGGGGTCTTTGGTGGTGAACTCGTCGCAGGGCGGCGGGACCAAGGATACCTGGGTGCTGGAAGACTAGTCATGAGAATGCTGGGACGTACCGCACAAAACCTTTTCTGGCTTTCACGCTATGTGGAGCGCGCCGAGAACATGGCGCGCCTCTTGGAGGTTGGC
Source organism: Devosia sp. (assembly GCF_024707125.1). GTDB lineage: Bacteria > Pseudomonadota > Alphaproteobacteria > Rhizobiales > Devosiaceae > Devosia. The sequence goes on along the minus strand of NZ_JANQAH010000011.1, from coordinate 755,524 downwards.
TACCGCATGTCGCTCACCAGCCGCCGCGAGGGCGGGGCGAGCGAGCATCTGATTTCCATGCTGCAGGCAGCGGAAATGGATGAGGCCTTCGCCGAAAGGCACGAGGTCGCCGATGTCGACACCGTCGCCTATTTCATGATGTTTGATCCGGCCAATCCGTCATCGGTCTATTCGTGCCTGCAGGCGGCGCGTACCAATGCGCGTTCGGTCCGCACCGCGATCACCACGGACATGTGGGAGAGCATGAACGGGGCCTGGCTCGAATTTTCGCAGATCAAGCCACGCGATGTGCGCGGGGCGAAACTGCTCGGGCTCCTGCAATGGGTGCGGCAGCGCAGTCATGAATTCCGCGGGGCGCTGCTCGGCACCATTTTGCGCGACGACGGCTTTGCGTTTTTGCAGGCGGGCAATTTTGTCGAGCGGGCCGACAATACGGCGCGTATTCTCGACATGAAATATTACGTGCTGCTGCCGCGATCGAGCCTCGTTGGTGGGGAAATCGACATCCAGCAGTGGACGCTAATTTTGAGGGCGGCTTCGGCGCATCGGTCTTACGGGCACGTCTATCACGACCGCTACAAGGCCCATAACATTGCCGATTTCCTGATCCTTCGGACGGAAATGCCGCGCTCGCTGATCTATTGCGCGCATTTCGTGCGCGACAATCTCAACCTGCTCGCCAAGCTTTATGGGCGGCGCGAGGCGTGTCACGACGCGATGGATGATCTCCTCAAGCTCGTCGAGGGGACGAACATGGATCAGATTTTTACCCATGGCCTCCACGAATTTCTCAACGACTTCATTGACGGCAACAACCGGGTGACCGACACGTTGTCGGCCAGCTACAATTTCTACTGAGCTCACTCCATGCGGATTGCCATTGACCATCGACTGAGCCTGACCCTGCCGGAAGGCACGGGGCGAGGCTGTTTTCCACCTGCTGCTGACCCCGCCGAGCGGGCCGACGCAGACGGTGGAAAGCTGGAGTGTCGAGGGGCCGGGAATCGGCAATGCGGGGCGCTTCACCGATGGTTTTGGCAATGCGGCGCATCTCGTCAATCAGTTGCGGCCTGAAGGCGAGATCAACATCCATGTGCGCGGCGAGGTGACGACGCGCGATAGTCATGGTGTGCTGGGGCGTCCCAGTGGCGAGCCGGTGCCGGCGCTCTATCGGCGGCTCACGGAAGCGGCCAAGGCGCCGGAGGCGCTTTATGAGCCGTTTCGCAACGCCAAGGAAAACCGCCTGAGCATTTGTCATGCTCTGATGGCGCGCGTCGGAGAAGAGCTGGGGCTGCCCGAAGAGCCGAAGGCGCCGCAGCAGATGCAGGCGAATGGCGGGCAGGCGCAGGTGCAGGAGGTTGCCGAAGCAGGCGAGCCACGGCCGCCCGCGGCGGACTATGCGCACCTCTTCATTGGTGCGGCGCGGGCGCTTGATATTCCGGCGCGCTACGTTGTCGGCTATCGGCTTGTGGATGGAGAAGATGGGCTCCACGCCTGGGCGGAGGCTCTCGATGAAGGCCTTGGATGGGTGGGCTTTGATCCCCACGCGCAGATCTGTCCGACAGAGAGCTATGTGCGCCTCGCTATTGGGCTCGATGCGGAGACCGCCCCGACGCTGCGTACGGTGCCGCTGGCCGAGGTCGTGCAGGTGGCAAAGGTTTCGGCCGTCTAGCGCGCAAATCTGCAGCGGTTCGCGTGCGAAAAATGTAGTAGCGTGTTTTTGCTACATTTTGGACCGATCTGCATCATGGCCGAGAACGCTGCTTCGCCTCCCTTGGACAGGCTCTCCGCGCGCCTGCGCAGCAGGGCGACGAAGCTGTCGCCGAAGCTGCGCAAGGCGGCGGCCCTCTTCGATGAAAATCGTGGGGATGTGCTGGAGCTGAGCGCGCTGAAGATCGGCGGGCTGATCGGCGTTTCGGACGCGACGGTGGTGCGCGCGGCAAGGGCGCTCGGCTTTTCGGGCCTGACTGAACTCAAGAAGGCGATTGCCGGAACGCTGGGTGCGGCACCGACGCATGTTCGGAACCTGCAGCGCGCTCTGGCATCGGTCGATCAGGATGTCGATGGCGCCATCGATCTTGTTCTGGATCACGAGGCACAATTGATCGCGAACCTGGCGGAAGGCGATGCACGCCGGGCCATTCCTGTTGCGGTTGATCTCCTCCACAAGGCCCAGCGCGTCGTGGTGTTTGGCACCGGCACATCGGGTCTGATTGCGGCCTATGCCGTGCGCATGTTGGCCCGCCATGGCAAGCCGGTTCTGCTGCTCGATGCCACCGGCTTCGACCTTGCCGAACAGATGCTGACCCTGCGCGAGGGCGATGCTGTGCTCATGCTGTTTTTCGGCCGCGCCTATCCCGAAGTGGAAGTGCTGATGGAGGAGGCGCGTAACCGGGGCCTGCCCATGGTCGTTGTGACCGAGAGTGCGGAAAAGCCAATCCTCAAGGCAGCCAGTGCGGTGCTCGAAATCCGGCGCAGTGGTCCGGATGGGGCCCCGCTGCATGGTGCGACGCTGGTCTGTCTTGAGGCGATCATCATGGGTGTCGCCGCCATGGAACAACAGGCTTCGCTCGATAGTCTGGAGCGGCTGCAATTGCTGCGCGCCCGCATCGTGCAGCGTCGAACCAGCGGGCGGCGGGCTCGTCGGGACAGCTGATCAGATAATTTGACTACTACATTCATGTTTTATAGCGCCTATGGCAGAAGATCACTGCCCATCCGCGAGGACATGATGAAAAAGACCAGACCAATCCTTCCCGCCCTTGTCTTAGCCACGTTGATTGCTACGGGGGCGGCGCAGGCCCGTGACGTCACCCATGCCATGGGCGTGACGAGCGTGCCCGACGCGCCGCAGCGGGTCGTGATCCTCACCAATGAAGGCACCGAGGCCCTTCTCGATCTGGGGGTGACGCCAATCGCGGCGGTGCGCTCGACAGTCGGAGAGCCCTGGTATCCACATATCGCTGACGCGATGGTCGAGGTGACCGAGATCGGCGCCGAGGACGCGCCGAACCTTGAAGCCATTGCCGCGCTCGAACCGGACCTGATCCTTGGCATCAAGGTGCGTCACGAAGGCATTTACGAGCAGCTTTCCGCCATGTCGCCAACCGTGATGGCCGACGTCTTCGACGGCAAATGGCTCGAAAACTATCAGCTCTATGCCGAAGCGCTTGGCCTTGAGGCTGAGGGCGAGGCTGGGGTGAAGGCGTTTGAAGAGCGCATTGCCGCGTTGAAGGTCGCTCTGGGCGACAAGGTCTCCGAAGAGATTTCGCTGGTCCGCTTCCGCGGCGGCGGGCGCACGAGCCTGCGTGCTCCCGATACATTTGCCGGCGATATCCTGCGACGCATCGGTTTTGCCCGACCGGCCATACAGGCGGCACTGACCGACAATCAGGAAATCACCATGGAGCGCATTCCGGAAATGGATGGCGATCGCATCTTCTATTTTACGCGCGATAGTGGTGACGGCGAGGGGTTGGCGGTCGAAACCGAATGGACGGCGAGCCCGCTTTGGCTTGGCCTCGGTGCGGTCAAGGCTGGTGCAATCCACCGGGTCGACGACGCCGTGTGGAACATTGCCGGGGGGATATTGGCGGCCAATCTCGTGCTCGATGACATCGCCCAGGCCTATGGCGTGGAGGCGCCGCGCCAGTAGCAAGCGCGGCCAGGAAAGCGAAATAAGATGCGCGCCTTTGCGCGGTGCGATAAGCCGAAGCCTGTTGGTGTCAATCGGCCGATCAACGGCGCGCGTCGAAGTTTACAATGGCGAAATTGCAGAAATTGCCGCCGCTCAATGCGCTTGTCGTCTTCGAAGCGGCATCGCGCCTCGGCAGTTTTTCGCGCGCGGGCCTCGAACTGGGGCTGACGCAGAGTGCGGTCAGCCGGCAGATCGGCAAGCTCGAGGCCTTTATCGGCTCAAAACTCTTCACCCGCGCCGTGCATGGCGTGCATCTGACACATGTCGGCGAGGCCTATGCTGCCGATATTTCGCGCGTGCTCGGCGAAGTTGCGGCGGTCACCGAGGGTGTGCGCAGTTGGGCCGGGCCGCGCCAGGTCACCATTGCCTGTTCGCGCGGTATTGCCGATCAGTGGTTCATGCCGCTGCTCAAGCGCATGCAGCTTGAAATTCCGGGGCTTGAGCTGCGGCTCAAGGTGACTGACGACATCGTGCATCTGCGCCTCGATGAATTCGATCTCGCGGTTTTCTATCGCAGCGAACGTCCGGCCGGGGTCAACCTGATCGTGCTGGGGCGCGAGGAAATCGTGCCAGTGGCCGCGCCGGGCCTGCCGCCTCTCATGGACGTGCCAGATCCGGTGATCATCGGCATCGAGGACACGATGCGCGAATGGCAGGACTGGCCGCAATGGTGGCAGAGCGCAGGGCTGACGCCGCCGGAAGGACAGCGCCGGTGGCTTTTGGGTGACTACGGGCTCTGCGTCGCAGCGGCGATGCAGGGCGGGGGCTATGTGCTGGGCTGGACCTGGTTGATCCGCGAGCAGCTCGAAGCCGGCACGCTGGTGCCCGTGCATGATCACATGATGCAGTCCGAGGGGCGCTTCTATCTCATGCGTCCCGCCGATCGGCATCAACGCCGGATCGTGCGCGAAGTCAGCGACTGGCTGATCGCGCACAATGCCAACAATGACAGCTGATTAGGCCTACTGGTTGGCGGCACCCGCCTTGCGGCGCCGGTGGCGGCTATGGACATAGCCGACGACCGTGAAGATCAACCAGGCGACCTGGGTCAGGAAGGAGCCAAGGTTGAAATTCCAGAGCAGGGAATAGATCAGGGCCAGGCCACCGAGGACGTTCAGTGCCGCATAGCGGCCGTCATCGATGGTGAGCACGCGCATCTGGATCAAGGCGTAGCCGGCCAGATAGGCCACTGCGCCGATGAGCCCTATGGCAGTCGCAAGCTCCATCTCAAATGCTCCCGAACGCGCCGCGGGGGCGCTGCAATATAGTCAAGAAACGGGGCAGTCGCGCAGCTCTGGGGATGCGCTGTTCCACCCAATAAGCGCCATCTATTCATGGTAGCGACGAAATCCTGCACGATGGATTCTGATAGGGGTATGAGAATAAATCATGCCGGGCATCGCCATTTGCCCACTAGTATTTCGGCCATGGGGACACCTCCTCCTGTGCGTGCGCAGACGGCGGTAAGTCAAAAAACAAGGTAGGAATATGTCGCAGAACAAGTCGTCATTCGACCTGAGCCGCCGCCAGTTCATCGCTGGTGCAGCAGGGCTCGGTCTCACCACTCTCGCCAGCGGCCTTATCGTGCCGTCCGCCTTCGCGCAGGAAGCAACGCCCAAGCGTGGTGGTGTCCTCAAGCTCGGTATCGGCGGCGGTTCCACCACCGACAATTTCGATATTCGCGTCTTGCAGGACTGGGTGCCGGTCAACCAGGCTTACATGACCTTCAACGGCCTCGTCGAAATCGACAAGGACAACATGGTCCAGCCCGAGCTGTTCGAAAGCTGGGAACCTTCGGCCGATGCCAAGGAATGGACCTTCAAGATCCGTCAGGGCGTTACCTTCCACAATGGCAAGACGCTGACTGCCGAAGACATCCTTTATTCGCTGAATCTGCACCGCGGCGAGGCTTCGACCTCGGCAGCGCGTTCGACGGCCGGCCAGTTCACCGACGTGGTCAAGGTTTCGGATACCGAGATCAAGATCGTGCTCGACAGCGGCAATGCCGATCTTCCCTATATTCTTTCCGATTATCACTTCCTCATCGTGCCGGAAGGCTTTGAGGACTGGACCAAGCCGATCGGCACCGGTCCTTTCGTGCTCGAAAGCTATGAACCGGGCGTGCGTGCGCGCTTTATCCGCAACGAAAGCTACTGGAAGCCGAATACGGCTTGGGTCGATGCGGTCGAAGTCATCGTCATCAACGATATCGCGGCCCGTACCAATGCGATGATGAGCGGCCAGGTGCACGCCATCAACCAGCTCGACTTCAAGACCGTTGATCTGCTCAAGCGCAATCCCAACCTTGAAGTCGTGCAGTCGGCCGGTGGCCAGCACTTCACCTTCCTGATGGATTGCACGCAGGGCGTCTATGCCGACAACAATGTCCGCATGGCCATCAAGTACGCGATCGATCGCGAGCAGCTGCTCACCACGGCCCTCCGCGGTTACGGCAAGCTTGGCAACGACCACCCGATCCCGGTCACCGACCCGTTCTATGCCGCCGACCTGCCGCAGCGTGCTTACGATCCCGAAAAGTCCAAGTTCTATTTGAAGGAAGCCGGTCTCGACTCTCTCAACATCGAGCTCTCGGCTTCGGATGCGGCCTTCTCGGGTGCTGTTGACGCTGCCGCCATCTTCCAGGGCACGGCTGCCGCCTCGGGCATTACGCTTTCGATCAAGCGTGAGCCGAGCGATGGCTACTGGTCCAATGTCTGGATGAAGGCGCCGTTCTCGATGGGTTACTGGGGTGGTCGTCCGACGGCCGACCAGATGCTCACCATCGCCTATTCCTCGACCTCTGCACAGAACGACACGCACTGGAAGAACGAGGCGTTCGACGCCAAGCTCATCGAAGCCCGTGCGCTACTCGACAATGCCAAGCGCAAGGAAATCTACGCGGAACTGCAGCAGATGATTTCCGACGACGGTGGTGCGATGATCCCGATGTTCGGCGACTATCTCGACGCTGTGTCGACAAAACTCGGCGGCGTGACCACCCATCCGATGTTCAACTTCATGGGCGCACGCCTGGCCGAAAAGGTCTGGCTGGAAGCATAATGATCAAACTCATCCTTAAGCGTGTCGCGCTTGGGATCCTGACGCTCCTGCTGGTGTCCGCGTTGATTTTCGCGGGCACCCAGCTCCTGCCGGGCGACGTCGCCTCGGCAATTCTCGGACAGAATGCAACGCCGGAATCGCTGGCTGCTCTCCGACAGGATCTCGGCCTCGATCTTCCCGCCTGGCAGCGTTACCTGACCTGGCTCCATGGTTTCGTGACCGGCGATCTCGGCATGTCGCTCGCCAATCGCCAGCCCGTCGCAGACCTCCTCTGGCCGCGTTTCGGCAATACCATGGCGCTCGCCGCCTATGCCGCATTGGTCTCGGTGCCGATCGCCGTGCTGCTGGGCCTCGCCGCAGCCGTGCGTCGCGGTGGCATGTTCGACCGCGGCATCAATATCGTGGCGCTGGCCTTTGTGTCCTTGCCCGAATATTTCCTCGGGCTGCTGCTGATCCTCTTCCTTTCGGTGCAGTTCAACCTGCTGCCGAGCCTTGCCGATACCTATTCTGGCATGAGCTTTGGTGATTGGCTGCGCGCGACGACCCTGCCGGCTTTGACCCTGGTGCTCGTCACCGTGGCGCAGATGATGCGCATGACGCGCACCGCCGTGCTTTCGGTCATGGACCAGGCCTATGTGGAAACGGCGTTTTTGAAGGGTCTGCGGACCAAGCGTGTCGTCTTGCGTCATGCGCTGCCCAATGCTGCCGCGCCCATCGTCAATGTGGTGGCATTCAATATCGCCTACCTCATTACCGGTGTCGTGCTGGTGGAAGCCATCTTCAACTATAACGGGCTCGGGCGCTTCATGGTCGATGCCGTCGCCAAGCGCGACCTGCCGCTGGTGCAGGCAGCGGCCATGGTTTTCGGGGCGGCTTACGTCATCCTCAATTCCATTGCCGATATCGCCGCCATCGCCCTCAATCCCCGTCTGAGGCATCCGCGATGAGAGCCAAGCTCAAAGCCATCCCCATTTCCGCCTGGCTCGGGCTCACCATCGTGACGCTCAACCTCCTCGTCTTCGTCTTCGGGCCGATGCTCGCGCCATATGGCATGAACGAGATCGTTGGCGCGCCCTTCGATCCTCCATCGGCGCAGTTCTGGTTCGGTCTCGACCAGAACGGCCGCGACATGTTTTCTCGCCTGCTTGCCGGGGCGCAGATGTCGATCGGCGTGTCGCTGGCGGCTTCGTTGATTTCGTTCTCGATCGGTATTCCGCTGGGGTTCGTGGCGGCGCTGTTTGGCGGCTGGGTCGACACGGTGCTCTCGCGTATCGTCGATACCGTCATGTGCATTCCAGTGCTGATTTCAGCGCTGGTGGTTTTGCAGGCGCTAGGCTCCTCAGTGCCGGTGCTGATCTTCACCATCGCGCTGCTCGACAGCACCCGTGTGTTCCGATTGGCTCGTGTCGTGGCGCAGGGTATTTCGGTGCTCGAATATGCCGAAACCGCCCGTTTGCGCGGCGAAAGCCTTGGCTGGTTGATCACCCGCGAAATCCTGCCCAATGCGCTGCCGCCGCTGATCGCGGAATTCGGCATGCGCTTCTGCTTCACCTTCCTCTTTGTTGCCGGCCTTTCCTTCCTTGGCCTCGGCATCCAGCCGCCGTTCGCGGATTGGGGTGGCATGGTGAAGGACAACCAGCAGGCCATTTTGTACGGCCTCTACGCGCCGCTCTTCCCGGCTGCCGCGATTGCGCTTCTTACGATCGGGGTCAATCTCGTGGTCGACTGGCTGCTCAATTCCGGTGCCGCAGTGCAGGGAGCCGATCGATGAGCAATGTTCTTACTATTCGCGGTCTCAAAGTCGCGGCGCCCAATGGCAATCTGCTGGTTGATGGGATCGATCTCGATCTCGCGCCCGGCGAAGTGCTGGGGCTGATCGGCGAATCCGGTGCGGGCAAGTCGACCATTGGGCTTGCGGCCATGGGCTATGGCCGTGGTGGTTGCCGCATTGTTGGCGGCACTATCGACATCGGCGGTGTCTCGCTGATGGAAGGCAATCGCGCCGCCCGCGAAAACATGCGCGGGGCCCGGATTGCCTATGTGGCGCAATCGGCCGCGGCGGCGTTCAATCCGGCCATCCGCATCGGCGAGCAGATCGTCGAAGGCGCGCTTTATCATGGCAAGATGACACGGCCCGAAGCCGAGGCGTGGAAGCTGGAACTGCTGAAGACTCTGCAGCTGCCGAACCCCGAAACCTTTGGGGAGCGCTATCCGCATCAGGTTTCCGGTGGGCAGCTGCAGCGCGCCATGGTGGCCATGGCCATGTCCTGCCGCCCCGACATCATCGTTCTCGACGAGCCGACCACAGCGCTCGACGTGACGACGCAGATCGAGGTTTTGGCGCTGCTGCGTAGCCTCATCCAGCGCTACAATACTTCGGCCCTTTACATCACCCATGACCTTGCAGTCGTGGCGCAGATCGCCAATCGCATCATGGTGCTGCGCCATGGCAAGATGGTGGAAGAGGGGACGGCGGAGCAGGTGCTCGAAGCGCCGCGCCAGGAATATACCCGCATGCTCGTTGCCGAGCGGCAGGGCAATCTCTCGGGTGCTGTCGAGAAGCATAAGGTCGGCGATGTGCTGCTCGATGTCAGTGGCGTGCACGCCTATTACGGCAAGACGCCAGTGCTCGACGACATCTCGTGCAATCTGCGCCGGGGCGAAACGCTGGCGGTGGTGGGTGAATCCGGTTCGGGCAAGTCGACCCTTGCCCGCGCCATTGCCGGTCTTCTGCCAACGTCGGCGGGCATGATCAGCTTTGACGGGCGCCGGCTTGATCGCTCCTACAAGAACCGCAGCCGCGAGGAATTGCGGCGTATTCAGCTCGTTTATCAGCTGCCTGACGTTGCATTGAACCCGCGCCAGACGGTTGGAGAAATTATCGGGCGTCCGATGAAATTCTACTTCGGCATGCATGACGTGCCCAAGGAGAAGGAAGTCGCGCGCCTCCTCGATCTCATCGGCCTGCCGCAGGATTTTGCGACGCGTCTGCCGGGTGCCCTTTCGGGTGGCCAGAAGCAGCGCGTCTGCATTGCTCGTGCGCTGGCGGCAAAGCCTGATCTCATCATCTGTGACGAGGTCACGTCGGCGCTCGATCCGCTGGTGGCGGAAGACATCTTGAAGCTGCTCAAAAGCCTGCAGCAGGAGCTGGGTCTATCCTACCTCTTCATCACCCATGATCTCGGCGTCGTTCGGCGCCTGGCCGACCGTACGCTTGTGATGCAGCGCGGCAAGATCGTGGAGCAGGGGCCGACGGCGGAAATCTTCCAGCCGCCATTCCACCCCTATACCGAAGAGCTGGTGACCTCGGTGCCCGAGCTGCGCCGCGACTGGCTCGATACCGTGCTGGCCAAGCGCCAGCAGGCGACTGCTTAAAACTGGACTATCCCATGTCGATCCGTATCACCGAACATATCTGGATACCCATGAGCAACGGCACGCGCCTCGGCGCGCGGCTGTTCCTGCCCGAGGGCGACGCGAAAGTCCCGGCCGTGCTCGAATACATCCCCTATCGCAAGCGCGACGGGACGCGCGGCCGCGACGAACCCATGCACGGCTTCTTCGCCCAGAATGGCTATGCCGCCATTCGCGTCGACATGCGCGGCACGGGCGAGAGCGATGGCCATATGGCCGACGAATATCTCAAGCAGGAACAGGACGATGCTCTCGAAGTCATCGCTTGGATTGCCGCCCAGCCCTGGTGCGACGGCAATGTCGGCATGATGGGCAAGAGCTGGGGCGGTTTCAATGGCTTGCAGGTTGCGGCTCGCCGCCCGCCTGCCCTCAAGGCCATCATCACGGCCTATTCGACCGACAATCGCTATACCGACGACATCCACTATATGGGCGGGTTGCTGCTCAACGATAATCTCTGGTGGGGTACGATCATGCTGGCCTATCAGAGCCGGCCGCTCGATCCCGAGATTGTCGGCGAAGGCTGGCGCGAGGCCTGGCTCAAGCGCGTGGAGAACATGCCGTTCTTTCCCGCGCTCTGGCTCGAACACCAGCGCTATGACAGCTACTGGAAGCACGGTTCGGTCTGCGAGGATTTCTCCGATATCGAAGTGCCCGTGCTCGCCATTGGCGGCTGGGCTGACAGCTATACCAATGCCGTGCCGCGTCTGCTCGAAGGGCTGAAGACGCCGCGCAAGGCAATCATTGGCCCCTGGGGCCATGTCTATCCGCAGGACGGTGTTCCCGGTCCGGCCATCGGTTTCCTCCAGGAAGCGGTGCGCTGGTGGGACCATTGGCTCAAGGGCAAGGACACCGGCGTCATGAACGAGCCGGATCTTCGCGCCTATATCAATGACAGTGTCGCCCCCACCGGCACCCGCACCGATGCACCCGGTCGCTGGGTCGGCGAGGCGAACTGGCCGTCTGCGTCCATTGCCCCGAAACTTTTCCAGCTCGGCGGTGACCATGGCCTTTATATCGGTAGCGCTCCTGCCGGCATGCTCGTCATTTGCTCACCGCAGAGCCACGGCAAGGCCGGCGGCGAATGGATGGGCACCGGCTGTGTCGGCGAACACCCGACCGACCAGCGTCTCGATGACGGCGGCGCTCTCGTCTTTGACTCCCTTGTGCAGACTGAGAGCTTTGACGTCCTTGGCGCGCCGGTGCTGAAACTCCGTGTGGCTTCGGACAAGCCAGTGGCGCAGGTCTCGGTGCGTCTCTCGGACGTGCGGCCCGATGGCACGGTGACCCGGGTCAGCTACCAGGTGCTCAACCTGACGCATCGCGACAGCCATGAGCATCCGGAAGCGCTCGTGCCCGGCCAGTTCTACGACGTAACCGTAAAACTCAACGATTGCGGCCATCGCTTTGCCGCGGGTCACGCTATCCGCGTTGCAATAGGCACGTCCTATTGGCCGATGGTCTGGCCGTCGCCGGAACTGGCAACGCTGACGGTGGACACGGCGAACAGCTCGCTGTCGCTGCCGGTGCGCAAGGCTGATGCCGGTGAAGTGAAACTGCCGCCGCCGGCCCATGGCCCGGCGACGCCGATCACCCAGCTTGATCCCGGCACGGTGCGCCGCTGGACCAGCCAGGATCATGTCGCGGGAACCACAACCTATGTCACCGAAGGCATTGGCGGTCTCTTCGGCGAAGGCATTTTGCGCTTCGACGATATCGGCACGGAGCTCAGCCACAGCCTCAAGCGCGAACTGACCATTGCCGATAATGATCCGACCTCGGCTGAGTACGTGCTGACGCAGAGCTATGAGATGGGCCGCGAGGGCTGGCGCATTCGGATCGACACGGTCACCAAGATGCGGTCTGACCGGGATACGTTCTACCTGACGGGCGAACTGTCGGTGGAAGAGAACGGCCTCGTCCGTGCCGAGCGGAACTGGGACCAGTCCTTCCCGCGCGACCTGATGTAAGCAAACGACTTTCGGCCTCGCCCGTTCTGGCGAGGCCGAAACTGGACGGCCAATTATTCGGCGGCAACTGGCTGCGGGTCGATCCTGAGGGTCAGGCGCGTCAGGACGAAGGCGATGGCGGCGCAGGCGGCGATGCCGATGACCATGGGCTGGGCCGTGCCATCGAAGAAACTGCCGACGACGCCCATGACCACAGCTGCAGTGACAAGTTGCAAGGTGCCCATCAGGGCCGAGGCGGTGCCGGCGATTTCGCCGTGACCATCGAGCGCCAGTACGGCGGTCGTGGGGATGACGAGGCCGAGGAAGCCGTAGCCGACAAAGAGCAGGGTCGCGAGCACGGGCAACTGGTTGAAGCCGGCGAGGTAGATCACGACCAGAGCCAGCATGGTGACGACATAGCCAGTTACCGCCGTGCGCACGATGGCGTTGAGGCCATAGCGTCGGGTGAGGACGCCGGTGAGCTGGGAGACGCCGATGAAGGACACGGCATTGATCGAGAACATCACGCTATAGAGCGTGGGGTTGAGCCCATAGTGCTCGATCAGCACGAAGGAGGAATTGGCGAGATAGGCCATGAAGCTCGACATGCCGAAGGCGCCGATCATCGAGAGGCCGATGAAATTCCAGTCGCGCAGCAGGAGGCCATAGCCGCGCAGGGCCGAGCCAACGCTGCTATCGAGCCGCAAATGCCTGGGGCGGGTTTCCTTGAGGCTGAAGCCGACCAGCAGCAGGCCCAGGACGCCGATGCCGGCAATGGCCCAAAAAATGTCGCGCCAGCCGCCGAATTCGACGATCAAGCTGCCGGCGAGCGGGGCCAAAATCGGGGACACCGAAAAGACCAGCATGAGGAGGCTCTGCAGCTGGGCGGCATCGGCTCCGGTATAGCCGTCGCGCACAATGGCGCGGGGCAGGGCCATGGCGGCGCAGGCGCCGACGCCCTGGAGGAAGCGGGCGGCAACCAGCCATTCGATGGACGGAGCGAAGGCGCAGCCGACGGCGCCGATGGCAAAAAGCGCCATGCCGAAATAGAGCGGCGGCTTGCGGCCGACCATGTCGCTGATGGGACCGTAAAAGAGCTGGCAAACGGCGATGGCGGCCATGAAGGCCATGAGGCTCATCTGGACGCCGGCCGTGTCGGCGCCGAGATCGGCGCCAATGGCGGGCAGAGCCGGCAGATACATATCGATGGCGAAGGGGCCGATGGCCGATAGCAGGCCGAGCACCAGCGCGGCGCGCAGGATGGTGGGGTTCATTTGGCAATACCTCTCCGACCCGCGTCAAGGGCGGGCGGTCAGCGTGTTTTCGAGCAAGATTTGGGGCGGCAGGGAGGTGCCGCGACACTTGGATTTGGACACAAGTGTAAAAGTTGGTCAAGATGTCGTGTCCAATATTTTGGACGCAGTTGTCTAATTTTCTCGAATGGGCTATGGTTTCTGCATGTCCACGATCGACCTCGCCCCGCCGCCTTTTGCCCCGCAGGCTACCGGAAAGCTGCGTGCCATTCTCGACGCGGCCAAGCGCGCCGTGGTGCGCGACGGGCTCAATGCCATCAGCATCGACGCCATTGCGGCCGATGCGGGCGTTTCCCGCCAGACGGTCTACAACCATCTGGGCGACAAGGAACAATTGGTCATCGCCGTTATCCGCGATGTGACGGCGCGCTCGAGCGCCTCATTGATGGCGGCGGTGGCGACGTTTCCCGATCGGCCGGATGATGTCGAGGCGGCGCTGACCGAATTTGCGGTGCGGCTCCTGGATCCGTGCATGTGCGATATCGATGGCCGCGCGCTGCGCTGGCTGCTCGAACGCGAATCGGGGCGGTATCCGGAATTGTTGCAGACCTGGCAGGCCTATGGGCCGGGGCAGGACTGGCCCATTATTGCGGGCTGTTTTGCCCGTCTTGCGGCCAATGGCTATCTTGAGATCGATGACGCGAGTGTCGCGGCCCGGCATTTTGTGGCGCTGATTTCTGCGGATCTGCCGACGGCCCCCTGCACGCGTCCGCCGCGAGAAGCCGTGCAAAAGGCGGCCGCGACTGGTGTTCGCACCTTTTTGCGGGCCTTTGCTTCAAGGCAGAGATAGACACTCACGACGCAAGAGTTGGAAAAGCCGCCCTTTGGGGGCGGCTTTGTTTTGTCAGCGCTTGGGCTTGGGCTGGACTAGGGCCAGGACCAGCGTGAGTCCGGCCAGAAGTGCTGTGACCATGAGATTGGCAACTGCCGAATAGGTGTCGACGATATAGCCGCCCACCAGGGCGCCGGTCATGATGGCGACCTGGAAGGAGACCACCATTAGGCTGCCTGAGCTTTCCAGCGCATCGGTGGCCGAGCGCGAAAGGTTGGCCTGGAGGGCGACAGGCGCCATGCCGAAGGCAAAACCCCAGAGCGCGGCGAAGGTGAAGGCGGCGGCGATCTGATTACCCCAAAGGACGAGGGCGAGCGCGGCCAGGGCCATGATGCCGCCCGTCGTTGCCAGCGCGCGGCTGGCGTCGATGTCGGCGAGCTTGCCGCCGGCAATCGTGCCCAGCACCGCGGCGGCGCCGAAGCCGGCGAGCACGAGGGCGATCATGCCGGTTTCAAGGCCCGTCACCTGTTCGAGGAAGGGGCGCACATAGACCGAACCGGTCATGTGGCCAGCCATGAGCAGGATGATGGCGAGCATCCCCAGCTGCACGCCGCGGCGTTTTAGCAGGCGCACCATGTCGCCCATGCTGTTGCCGGCCGAGGCGGGCATGCTGGGAAGGCCGACGAGTTGCAGGATGAGGGCCAGGCCGGAGAGGGCGGCGGTGAGACCCATGGCGCTGCGCCAGCCGAGCCAATCGCCGATCAGGGCGCCCATGGACGGGGCGGCGATGGTAGCGAGGGACACGCCGAGGCTGACCATGGCCGTGCCACGGCCGATGGCGCCGGTGCCAACGAGTCGTGCGACCACGGCAACGGAAAGGGCCCAGAAGGCGCTGAGCGCGATGCCGAGACCCGCGCGACCAATCAGCAGCACCCAGAAATCGGTGGCGAAGGTGGCCAGCAGATTGGAGGCAATGGCAAGGGCGCTAAGGCCGACCAGCACCGTCTTGCGGTTGATCCGGCCGATGAGGACATTGCTGAAGAGGGCGGCGAGGGCGCCGACCATGGCGGTCACCGTGACCACCTGGCCCGCCATGCCTTCGCTGATACCGAGGTCGCGGGCCATGGGGGTGAGAAGCCCTGCTGGCAGGAATTCGGCCGATACCAGCGCGAAGCTCGTGGCAAGCATGCCGAGCATGGCGAGCCAGGTCTTGGCGCTCCAGCCGGTTGAGGCGGAAGTGTCGGTGGCGAGGCCCGCGGAAATTGAAGTGTCAGTCATGAAAAGGTCTCCAGATCGGGAGACGTTCATAGACAGGATCCAAAAGACGATATGTGTCCTAAAATCCGAATTCCATATCAATTCGTCCGGAAGCGCTGCGGCGAACCGCGCCGGGGGAAGCGCTGGTGACGCGCTTGAAGGCGCGGGCAAAGCTGGCTTCGGATTCGTAGCCGAGTTTGGACGCCACTTCGGCGACCGGCATGCCGCTCTGCCCCAGCCATTCCTGCGCCAATTGCATGCGGAGGCGGGTCAGGTAGCGCGCGGCGCCTTCTCCTAAAATGGCGCTGAAACGTTCCGCGAAGATCGAGCGCGATTGCCCGGCGGTTCCCGCAAGGCTTTCCAGTGTCCAATTGGCGCCGGGGTCGCGGTGCATGGCGACGAGGGCTCGGCCGATGTGGGGGTCGCGGATGGCGGCGAGCCAGCCAGTGGCGGAGGTGTCGTGGCTCTTTACCCAGCAGCGGATCAGCCGGGCGGTGAGCAGATCGGCCATGCGCGACAGGATCGTGGCGCTGCCCATGCGCGGTTGGCTGGCTTCAATAGCCATGGCTTCGAGCAGCGGATTGACCATGGGGTCGTGGGTTGCGACATCGCAGCCCCGGATGATGGACGGCATGAGGCTGATCAGCGGATGCAGAGCATAGGCGCCGAGCGCCATGGAGCCGCAGAAAATCATGCTGACATCGCCATCGCCCTGCTGCACCACTTCGCAGACATTGCCGCCATGCCCGGTTACCTGACAGGCCGAGAGGGAGTTTTCGGTGACGCTGGGGGAGCTCGCGAGGCGATGTTCCACGCCCTGTGGTAAGAGGATCAGGTCGCCCGCACCCAGCTCCTGCCAGCCCTCGGCCTCCGTATGCACCCAGCAGGGGCCTTTGCTGACGAAATGAAAGCGCAGCAGTGGCTGCTTGGGAAAACTGATGCTCCAGGGATGGCGCAGCTCGCAGCGGCCATAATTGACGCCGCTCAAGCGAAAATCCTGCAGGACTTCGCTCAGCGCATCGGTGGTGGCGGACGAATTGTGATTCATGCGCAACGTTTACAGTCAATTCGTCCGGCGAGCAAGCCGCGGAGCTACTCCGCGGCCTCGGCTTTTGCTGCGCGCAAGGCGAGCAGGCGACGCGCATTGCCGCCCGCGACCAGGCGCTGTTCGGCATCGTTGAGCCCGGCTTCGGCAAGGCTCGTGGCAAGACTCTCGGCCTGCAGCGCCGGCAGGATCGGCCAGTCGGTGCCGGCCAGCACGCGGTCGGCGCCGAAAAAGCCGGTCAGCGTGCGGACGATGGCGGGATCGGCGCCCATGGTGTCGAAATAGATGTTCGGTCGGGGCCGTTTTTGGCGTTCAGTGCGACCGTAAATGCCGCCGCGCGCTGCCTGTACGATGCCGCCAAGGCCGAGCGTTGCAAAGATCAGGTGCAGGTCCGGCAGCTCATCGAGAATGCTCGACTGGATGATGGAGAGGAAAGCCACGCCATTCATCAGGCCGCGGCCAAGCGAGTTCCCCAGCATTCCGGCGCCTGAGATCAGCACCTCGGAATTGGGATGGGCGACCGGATGGACAAAGACCGGGACGCGGTGACGCGCAGCGACTTCGAGCGTCGGCCGGGCCGATGGATCGGCGAGGAATTTGCCATTTCGCGAGGAGTCGATGACGAGGCCTGAAAGGCCGAGGTCCACGATGGCGCGTTCGGCTTCCGCCGCGCCTTCCTCACCCGCAAAAACATCGGTGACCGCGAAGGCGGCCAGTGATGGCTCGGCGGCGACAAGGCTTGCCAGCCAATCATTGGCTTCGGCAATGCCGGCAAAATCGACCGGACCTTCGGCGCCAAAGAGGCTTTCAACGGTGGCGGTGACGACAGCGAGCGAGACGCCGGCGGATTTGAACTCATCGACCAGCGCTGATGGGGTCGTGATCTTGCGGTAGATTTCGGGCGAGAACCCACCGGCAGGTTTGGCGAATTTGCCGCCCGGACCCCAGGCGGGCGGCCAGAGATGGGTATGGATGTCGACGATATCGAAGGGAGCGCTCATTCTGCTGCAACCTTGCGGGCTTCGCGTTCGGCAATGCCGGCCTTGACCAGCGGTACGACATCGCGGCCATAGGTGACGGTATCAGCGGTGGGGTAGAAGCCGCGGACGAGGAAGTTGGAAATGCCGGCGTCGTAGTAGTCGAGAATGGCTTCGGCGACCTGCTCGGGCGTGCCGACCAGTGCGGTGGAATTGCCCCCGGCGCCACTGGCTTCGGCGACTTCCGTCCAGAGCCGTTTATCGAGCACCTTGCCGCGCTTGGCGGCTTCGCGCAGACGCACCGAGCCGACATTGCTCGGCAGCTTTTCGCCATTGCCGCCAGCCTGTCGCGCCACGCCAGCCTTCACCTTTTCAAGGATTTCGGCGGCGTTGGACCAAGCTTGGTCCTCGGTATCCGCGACGATGGTGCGGAAGGCGAGGGTGAAGCGGATTTCGGATGGATCGCGGCCATTGGCAACGGCAGCGGCACGCACCTTGGCAATGGTTTCGCGCGTGCCATCAAGCGGTTCGCCCCAGAGCGCGTAGATATCGGCATGCTTGCCAGCCACCGCGATCGCTGCATCCGACGAACCACCGAAGGAGATGGGAATGCGCGGTTTCTGGAATGGCTTTACCTGGCTGAAGGCGCCCTTGAACTTGTAGAAGCGTCCCTCATGGTCGAAAGGCGCGTCGCTTTCCCAGACCTTTTTGAGCACTTCGATATATTCGTCGGTGCGGGCATAGCGGGTGTCGTGATCCTCGAAATCGCCATCGCGGGCCTGGTCGGCATCGGAGCCGCCGGTGATGATATGGACCCAGACGCGGCCTTCGGAAAACTGGTCGAGCGTCGCCAATTGCCGCGCGCCGAGGGTCGGCGCCATCAGGCCGGGGCGATGGGCAAGGAGAGCGCCAATGCGTTCGGGCTGGCCGAAGACATAGGCGGCGATCTGGTTATTGTCCGGCCACTGCGCGAACTGGCCGATCAGCAGGCGGTCGATGCCCGCGGCTTCGGCTGCCTGCACGTGGTTGCGAATATAGGTCTTGTCGATGACGGGACCCGTCGTGGGGACGATGTCGGACCCTTCCCTATTGGAGGTGTGACCGATGAATTCCGCTGCCATCCAAAACTCCTGGAGACTGGCTCAGCCGCTGATGAGGCCGAAGGCGATGCCGAGTGAAAACAGGAACGCCACGCTCGCAGCCGCGAGCACGAGCCACTCGACCGCGCGCCGATGAAAGGCAGAGCGGGCGCTGGTGAGAATTCGGGGATTACCGGTCTGGAAGGCAGCCATGGGATCACCTCGGTTTGAGAGATGAAAACCTAGTCAATTTATAGACATTGTCGATTGCGTTTTCAGCGCGGAATCCGCAGCAGCTTTTCTGCAATGAAGGAGGATGGAGAAAATCCTTCGCCATCCTCCGATAGCAAGCTCGCGCTAGTGGGAGGGGTGCATGGCGTCGTTGAGATACATGCAGGTGAGAAGCGTGAAGACATAGGCCTGGATCACCGACATCAGCAGTTCCAGCGCGGTAATGGCCACGGTCATGATCATTGGAGCGACGGCCAGGGCAATGCCGAAGGGGCCAAGGGCCGACAGGTCGACGACGAAGCCAGCGAACACTTTTAGCGTGATGTGGCCGGCCAGCATGACAGCGAAAAGACGCACGGAATGGCTGATGGGGCGGGAGATATAGGAAATGATCTCGATGGGGACGATGACGGGCGCCAGATAGAGGGGTAGGCCGCTGGGCATGAAGAGGCCGAAGAATTTTGGGCCATGCTTCACGAGACCGTAGAGGGTGACGACAGCGAAGACCAAGAGAGCCAGGGCGGCCGTCACCACGATCTGTGCGGTGACGGTGAAGGCATAGGGGAACATGCCGATCATGTTGGCGACGAGGATGAAGCTGAAGAGCGAGAAGACCAGCGGGAAAAACCGCATTCCCTCCTTGCCGATGATCGAGATGACGAGACTTTCGATGGCCTTGTAAAGCATCTCGCCGGCTACCTGCAGGCGGCCGGGCAGCAATGCCTTCTTGTACCCCGCCTGCACCATGAAGCCGCCGGCGACTGCTACGGTGAGCAGCATATAGGCAGACGCATTGGTGAAGCTGAAATCGTGCCCGGCGATCGGGCTCAGCGGGAAGATCGGTTCGACGACGAACTGATGGATGGGGTCATTGGCCATGGCATATCCTCGGATAGTGGTTATTTGGTCAGCCGCAGCGCCACGAGGCCCACGGCGAGGCCGAAGGCGGAGGGCAGGAGGCTGGTGATGATTGAACCGGCTGTGCCTTGGGCGGCGCCCATGCCGGTAAGAATGTCGGCGGCGAGATAGCCGATGAGGCAGCCGATAAGCACGATGACGTTGAGCGGGTTTGACATGGGACACCTCAAAAGGGGTCGTCCCCGCTTAGCCCCATGCCATCAGGTCGTCCTGATGGCGGGCGTCGGCTCTACTAGGTCAGGAACAGCAGCACGCCGTAGACGGCAAAAAGCGTCAGGTGCAGCGTGCCCTGCAAGGCCGAGGCGCGCTGGCCGAGAAAGGTCAGGGTGGTGAGCCCAATGGTGAGCAGCAGCAAAACGGTTTCGGTCGGCGTCACGCCCATGATCACCGTCTTGCCGGTGAAAAGGCCGACAAAGAGCACGGCAGGCACGGTGAGCCCGACCGTCGAGACAAAGGCGCCGAGGCAGAGATTGATGGAGCGCTGCAACTGATTGTCGACGGCAGCCCGGATGGCGGTGATCGATTCTGGCGTGAAGACGATGATGGCGATCAGCACGCCGCCAAGGGCGACCGGGGCGCCGACGGCCCCGATGCCGAAATCGATGACCAGAGCCAGATCATGGGCCAGCAGCACGATGGGCAGCATCAGCGCGACCAGCAGGATCGAGCGAATGACGATGGCGCGCTTGTCGAGACTTGGCACCGCCCCCGCTGGAGCGCTGGTACCGGTCGAACGAAGCGGAACAACCAGTTGCCCGATGTCGGGCTGAATAAAGTAGCGCTTGTAGCCGCGCGTCTGCATCAGCAGGAACGCGCCATAGAGCACGGTCGTGAGAATGGCAAAGGCAGCGGCCTGCATTGGCCAGAAGGTGCCATTTCCCGTGCTGAGCGTATTGGGAAGGATGAGGCCGATACCGGCCAGAAGCAGGGTCATGGAGACATAGGCCATGGCGCCTTGCGAATTATATTCCTGCTCGCCGAAGCGGCGTCCGCCCAGGATCAGGCAGATGCCCATGACGAGATTGAGAATGATCATCATCACCGCGAAAATGGAATCACGGCCGATGGTCGGGTTCTCGCCCGGCCCCAGCAGCACCGCGGCGATGAGGATGACCTCGATCATGACGATGGACAGGGTCAGGATGAGCGTGCCGTAGGGTTCGCCCAATTGATGGGCGAGGTAGTCCGCCTCATGCACCACGCCGAAGGCGGCAAGCAGGATGGTTGAAAAGATCACGACGAAGCAGACTACGGCGATCCATGGTTCGATCGGTTCGTGCAGCCAGGTCGGGCCGAAGATGAAGAAGACGATCACGACGCCCCAAGCGACAAGCAGCTTGGCGATGGTGCCGTTGGGGATGTGTTCGCGGAGCGTGGACACGGTTGCTATCTCCTCAGGGTCGTCCCCGATCAATAGAACCGATTTTCAGGGCCGTCCCCGTCGGTGACGGTTCCACAACCGTCGATACCGCATTTAGACGATCCGGTTTTCGTTGTCCATGGCCGCAAATCCCGTCCAGAAACTTAGCCATTGCGCTAAGCTTTGTGGTGTGATACTTAGCCTTATGGATCAGTATTCACTCGATACGCTCTTTCAGGCACTGGCCGATCCGACGCGCCGGGCCGTCATTGGCCGGCTGGGCAAAGGCGCTGCAAGCGTGGGGGATCTGGCGGCGCCGTTCGATATGGCGCTGCCCTCGTTCATGAAACATGTGCGCGTGCTCGAAGCGGCGGGGCTGATCCACACGCGCAAGGAAGGCCGGGTGCGCTATTGCGAAATCGACGAGGCACGGCTGGCTGCGGTCGGCTCGTGGCTCGATGAGCAGCGGGCGATCTGGGAGAGCCGCACCGATCGGCTCGAGCGATTTGTTGCTGAAAGACAGAAGGAACAGGAACGATGAATTTTCGTCCCGAAACGGACCTGGAAATCACCCGCGTCATCAAGGCGCCGCGCAGTGCCGTCTGGCAGGCCTGGACCAGTCCGGACCAGTTTGCGCAGTGGTGGATCCCAGCGCCGGCCTTGTGCCGCGTCGTCCAAATGGATGTGCGGCCGGGCGGCGCGCTGCTCACGGAAATGAGCGAAGACGGCGGCGCTTTCGGGCC
Source organism: Devosia sp. (assembly GCF_024707125.1). GTDB lineage: Bacteria > Pseudomonadota > Alphaproteobacteria > Rhizobiales > Devosiaceae > Devosia. The sequence goes on along the minus strand of NZ_JANQAH010000011.1, from coordinate 733,709 downwards.
GCATATGGATGCCTGCTACCTTGCAGTGGAGGAGGGGCGGAAAATCGTCCTCACCAATGCGCTGAGCGGCGGCTGGCGGCCGGCCGCCAGCCCGTTCATGACCGCCGTCATCTCGCTCGACGACCACGACCAAGGCACGGCCTATCGAGCCCATGTGCTGCACAAGGACGCGGAAACGCGCGCCTGGCACGAAGAAATGGGCTTTTTTGACGGCTGGGGCACCGTCGCCGCACAATTGGCGAAGCTGGTCGAGCGCTAGAAGACCGGGCGGTAGGTGCCGGGTTCGAAGAACTGCATTTCTTCGCCGCCCCCGGGCTTACGAACGAAGGCGCGGATGCACCCGTTCCAGCGTTCGACACGGGTCGCATCGACGCCCATGCGGCGCAGCTCCATCATGTCGAAGTCATTGCGCTCCTGCTCGGTATACTTGCCGCCGATCGAGAAGCCGAAGGTCACGCGTCCGCTGTCGAAGGCGCCGTCACAAAATGGCGCCGCGACGCTGCTTCCAGTCAGCAGAGCAATAAAGCCGAGGGCGGGCATCAAGTGGCGGGTCATTTCAGATCTCCAGAGTCAGGGGACTATCTAGGCCTCAATTGTGGCGTTGCTGCGCCGAGCGGCGCTCCTGCCAGCGAATTATCACCACGACAGCCGGGATGGCAAAACTGAGCATGAGCAGGCGTATAACATGATGCGCCGCAATGAAGGCAGTGTCATAGCCAAGGGCAATGCCGAGGGCGCCCATGCCCTCAAGAGCACCGGGTGAGAGACCGAGCCAGATCTGGCCAAAACGCATGTCGACCAGCTGCGCGACAGCCAGCGTCATCAGCGTGACGATGCCGACGGTCATGGCAGTCGCAATGAGCCCGCCCTTGGCAGCGGCCATGAATTCCTGGCGGGTGATGCCGACGAAACGGGCGCCGATCATGGCACCGGTCAGGACGAAGGTGATGATCACAAGCGGTGTCGGCATGGCTTCGGAATAGAGACCGCCGAGTTTGGCGGCGGTGGCCGCGGCCATGGCGCCGAGCACCATGCCCGCCGGAATGCGCAGCCGGTCGAAAATCCAGCCGACCGCGACGCAGCCGAGCGCCAGAAGGATCAGTTGCAGGGGCGAGAGGAAGGCGCTCGCCGTTGCCACCTCGAAGTGATCGATGGGCAGGAAGGTCGCGCCAATGGGCACGGCGATGGTGAGCATCAGGATGCGGATGACCTGGATGATGACGATCTGCCGGGAGTTGCCGACCCCGGTCGCGGCTATGCCCATGACGAAGGAGAGATGGCCGGGAAAGGAGCTGAGATAGGCCGTGCCCGCATCGAGCCCGAAGACGCGGCTCAGCATCCAGCCTGTGGTGGCGACGATGATGACCAGTTCGATGGCAAGGGCGGCAAGGCTGATCGGCCAACTGGCGAGAAGCGCAAGACTGTCCGGCGCCACGCTGGCGCCCATGGACATGCCGATGAGAACAAAAATCACGTTGCGCAGCCAATCGGGCAGCACCACCGGAACGCCGGCCATGGCGGCAATGGTGACGGCCAGGGCGCCGCCCATCAGCCAGCCGGCCGGGAGCCCCAGCAGCGTGGCGAGCCCTCCACCCGCAGCAGAAATGGCCAGCGTCAGGAACAGGACGAAAAAATTCTTCGGCTGGGGCAGGGGCATAGCGGAAGGGAAAGCGGGCGGGAAGGATGTTACCCGCCTATAGGTTCCGCACCGCTTTGTCACCCGCCTCGGCGCCTGGAGCGATCACATCATTGGGCCGCCGAGCGCCAGACCTCGCCAAAAGTCTTCCAGACGATTTTTGCATCCAGCCAGAGCGAGAAATTCTGCACATAGGCAAAGTCGTGACCGATGCGCTTCAGCGCCTTGATCTGATCGGTGGTGGGGCCACGCAGGCCCTGGCATTGGGCCCAGCCCGTCAGGCCCGGCCGCATGGACTGGCGAAAGGCATAGTGTGGCACGAGGTCGTCGTAGTCCATGCCCGCCGCCTGCATGCCCGGTACATGGGGGCGCGGGCCGACGAGCGACATCTCCCCGACAAGGACATTGAGCAATTGGGGTAGTTCATCCACGCTGGTCCGGCGGATGAAGGCGCCGATACGGGTGACGCGATTGTCGTTGGCGGTGGCCTGGCGGATGCCCGCCGCATCGCAGCGATCGGCATACATCGAGCGGAATTTGAGAAGCGCGAAAACCTTTCCGTCGCGGCCGAGACGCCATTGCCGGAAGAAGACCGGCCCATTGTCGGTTCGCTTGATCCAGAGGGCAATCAGCAGGAAGAGCGGCGAGAGGAGGAGCAGGCCGAACGCAGAAGCGAGAATATCGATGGATCGCTTGACCGTCAGCGAGATCGACCGAGAGAGGGTGGCCTCGGGCGGTACCGCGCGGCCGTTGTGCCAGTGCACGGCAAGGCCGCTCTGGGGGCGGGTCAGCGTGCGGGGGACATAGGCGGTTCGGACGAAGTCATGACGGGCCGACGTGCGGAGAAACTTCGCCGCTACCGTCCGGCTGGTCTTGCGATCAACTCGATTGGCTGTCCGCTTCATTGAAGCCGCCCAGTGTTATTGATCTGCTTAACGTCTCATTAACCATGATCAACAGTTGGCCGGCATTCTGTCCAGCGCCAAAGACTGGTTATGCGCAGGGATTTGGTGGTGATGCCCCTTCGAATGGCGATTGCCAAGGTTTGATAAATGTAATTCTATTTTCGGAGGGCTGGGGAGGTTGTTCTGATCATTCCGCGCGCCGAGGCCGAGGCCTTTCTTGGTGTATTGGTGCGCCATGGCCGGCTCATCGTTTTTGTCGTTTTGGTCACGATACTGGGTGCGCTGTTTGCCGTGAGCGTGCTGCGACCCATTTACACGGCGACCGCGCTGCTTGTCGTTGAACCTGCTGGCAATCTGCTCAGCCCCGGTGGCACGCCGCGGGCGGATGCGCCAAACAATGGCGCGATCGATGGCATCGTCGAGATCATGCGTTCCGATCCGGTGCTGACGCGCGCCATGGAACTGGTCGATCCCTTCGCGCTGGCCGATTTTTCCTCGGGTTTCGATCTGCAGCCGATGTTTCTGGGCTTTTTTCGCATCGATGCCGAGCCGTTGGCGGCGGGAGAGGCGGGACGGGCGCAGGTGCTCAAGTTGATGCACAATTCCGTCTCCATCAATCGCCGTGGCCTGACCCCGGTGATTGCCATCCGTGCCAGTGCGACCTCGCCAGAATTTGCGGCCCGCCTCGCCAATTCGGTCGGCGAGGCACATATAGAACTCGAGGTGACGGCCAAGTCCGATGGCCTACGAAAGGCAAGCGCCCTGATTGAAGAACAGGTCGATGGCGCGCGCCGACAGGTGCTGGCGCTGGGCGAGACCTTGGCAAGCCTGAAAGCCGCAAGCGCAGCCGAACCGAACGGGCTATCGGCGAGCTTTCAGCCGCAGATCGCCTCCACCGTGCATAGCCTCGATCTGGCGCGGGACCAGTATCAGCGTCTGTTGCGGCGGTCGGCAGAGCTTGAAGAGCAGGCCCAGCTGCAACTGCCCGACGCACGTCTGGTGGCACCGGCTTCTCCACCGTCGGATGCGGGATTTCCCGATATCAGGACGACGCTGGCCGTCGCCGCTCTCCTGGGGCTCGCCGTCGCCCTCGCCTTGGCCTTCACCTTCGATGGGCTGGCGAGCGGGGTGCGCAGCACGGACGAACTGGCCGAGGCCATTGGCGTGCCTGCGGCCGTCGCCATGCCACGGCTCCATGAGAGTCGCTTCGATGGCACCAGCCATGCCGATCAGGTGATTACCGCACCGCTCTCGGCATTCTCGGAAGGCATGCGGACGTTGCAGGTCAATCTGCAGCGAAGCCTGCTATCGGGGGTAGGCGGGCAGGTGGTTTTCGTGCTCTCGCCCGGCGACGGAGAAGGCAAGACGACGACCGCGCTCGGTCTGGCCCGCGCCTTCGATGCGGCGGGGCGGCGCGTCTTGCTGCTCGATGCCGATGTGCGTTCGGCAGCGCTGCATCGGCATGTCGATGTGCCCCTGGCGGGCGGGTTTGAACAGGTTCTGGCCGGAGACGTGGACATTCGCCAGCTTGCGAGCATGGTGCGCAAAGATCCGCTCTCAAAGCTCTCCGTGCTGGTCAATTCCGGCCGTAGCGTGGTGCCGGCGGAAGTGCTTTTTGGCAGCCCTACCTTTGCCAATGTGCTGAGGGGTGTGAGGGCCAGCTACGACATCACCATTGTGGACATGCCCTCGCTCCACTGGTCGGCGGAAGCGGCCTATATCCTGCCGCATGCCGATGCCGTGGTCCTTGTGGCGAGTTGGGGGCGGACAGAGCGGGCCAAGCTGCGCGAGGCGCTTGTTGCCATAAGGCAGGCCCATCCCCTGCCGGTGCCGCTCGTTCCGGTTCTGGCGCTGCAGCCAAAGGTTATCAGATGGCCCACCCCGCGCTACGAGCCGGGCTATTCGTCGCGCTAGGATCGTCAGTAATAGTCAAAATACCAGTCGATGAAGGCGGAGACGCCGGCTTTGACACTGGTCTTGGGCGCAAAGCCGGTGAGGGCCTTGAGCAAGGCCGGCGCGGCATGGGTTTGCTGAACATCGCCCTGTTGCATGGGCAGCAGGTTTCGCCGGGCTTTTTTGCCCAAAGCTGCCTCGACCGTGTCGATGAACGGCAAGAGGCCGACGGGTTGCCCGCCGCCGATATTGACGCTGCGCCATGGCGCGACCGGGGAGAGGGAATCCATGCCGCCCGGCACCTCGATGGGCTGACCTCTTGCCGGCGGCAGCGGGATCAGCCGGACAAGCGCTTCGACGAGATCGTCGATATAGGTGAAATCGCGCTGCATATGGCCTTCGCCATAGACATCGATCGGCTCGTCGCGCCCGATGGCCGAGACGAACTTGAAGAGCGCCATGTCCGGCCGGCCCCAGGGGCCATAAACGGTGAAGAAGCGGAAGCAGGTGGTCGGCAGGCCGAAGAGATGGGCATAGGCGTGGCTCATCGCCTCGCCCGCCTTCTTGGTCGCGGCATAGAGCGAGATGGGGAAATCGGTGCGGTCGGTTTCGCCGAAGGGCACGGTCTCGTTGCCGCCATAGACCGAGGAGGTCGAGGCAAAGAGCAGGTGCTGCGTGCCGGTCTGGCGCAACACTTCGAGAAGGTTGAAGGTGCCGGTGAGATTGGAGTCGTGATAGGTCCGCGGCGCCTCGATGCTGTATCGGACCCCTGCCTGGGCCGCGAGGTGGATGACGACATCGGGAGCAAAATCGGCGATGGCCGTTTCGAGGGCAGCGCGATCTTCGAGCATTGCCTCGGTGAAGGAAAAGCTGTTCGACGGCGTCAGAAGCGCGAGACGCGCCCGCTTGAGCGAGACGTCGTAATAGGCCGTCATCCCATCATAGCCGTGCACGCGATGACCATCTTCGAGCAGACGACGAGCTAGGTGATAGCCGATGAATCCGGCCGAGCCGGTTATGAAGATCTTCATTCTATCCCCGCGCGTACTTGCCATCCGATAGCGCAAAACTCCTGAAAATGCCGTTATTTATCCCGGTCGGCTATTTGCCGCGGCCGATTTGTCCCCGCTCTCTGTCGCGCGCCTAGACTTGAGGCTCCTCTCTCAGCGGAGCCGATCATGGCCGACATATTCTCTTCGCATAATATCGACGTGGCGGCACCAGCTGCCGGCGCCTTCGCCATCACGCCCAGCGACGGCACCATTTTCGACCAGCCAACGCGCGCCCTCTATGTCGGCGCCGCCGGCACCGTCCAGGTCGAAATGCTCTGGGGCGGTACTGTCACCTTCGAAGGCGTACCCGGCGGCTCCATGCTACCGATCCGCGTGCGCCGCGTGCTTAGCGGCACCTCGGCCGGCTTTCTCGTCGGGCTTTACTAATGAGCGGCCGTGCGGGGCCCGCGCTCGGGCTTGGTTATTTTCCGGGTGCCACACCGGTTGAAGCGGGCGGCGCATGGCTCGATGCCGACTTTGCCCATGGCCGCTTTCGCTTTGCCGGCCGGACGCTGGCCAATGAGAGCCAGTTCCGGCTGGCGGTCGGCGGAACCGTGCCGGCCAGCGGCCAATTGGTCATCGGGCCGCATGTCGCCGAGACAGCGCCGGAGCTTTTGTCCGACGGCAATTTTGCCGGCGGTAGCGCCGGCGATTGGTCCAGCGTCGGCAGCGCGGTGGCTGTCGCGTCCGGGGCGCTACGGGTGACAGGCAGCGGTGGCAATGGCTCAGGTGCCTATCGCACCATTGCCGGGCTGGTCCAGAGTGCCGGCCGGGCCTATCGCCTTGTCGGCGAGGTGTGGCGCGAAACCTCGTCCAATGTGACGCTGGGTTTTGGTGCCGGGGGCGGAGGCACGGCCAACTATGCGCAGACGGCTAATCTCACCGTCACGACGCCGAGCCAGTCGGTGCTTTATTGCGGCGGGTTCAACCCCTCCACCGCTTCAATTGCGCTGCGCAACCTGACCAATCCCTCCACGGGCATCTATTGGGCAGACAATCTTTCATTGCGGGAAGCTCTGCCCTGCGCCGGGTTTCGGCCAGGCGCCTTGTGCGGATTGGTTGAGGCGACGACGCCTGCCAGCGGTGGCGCCGGCGGTGTGGTGTTCCAGGCCGATGACAATGCCGATTTCAACGGCAACTGGTTCGAGCGCAATTTCATCCGCCTCATCTGGGATGCGAGCCAACGCCTGCGTTTCATCGTGTCCTTCGGTGGCAGCGGTACGCAGGTGGAACAGGCCAATCTCGATCTTGGCGTGGTCCCGGCCGGTAGTGCCTTCGCCGTGGGATTTTCGGCGAGGGATGGCGAATATCGTGCGGCCCTTATGGGGCAGCCGGTGCAGCAAACGCTTTCGGGCACCTTTCCGGGCCTGGCGGCGCTGCGGCTTGGCCGTGGGCGCTCGAGCGTTTCCGGTCTCTGGACCGGCAGCATCGAGCGGGTCCGGCTCTTTTCCGAGCCCATGGGCGAAGAGCAGTTCGCGGCGCTCGTGGCCGGCACCGGCATTGTCGCCTGGGGCGATAGCCTGACGGCCAGCGCAGGAGCAACCGGCGGGAGCACCGGCAGCGCGACCTATCCGGCGGTGGCGCAGACCCTGTTTTCGCCGCGCCGGGCCGTTGTGCGGCAGGGCGCCGGCGGGCAGACCTCGACGCAGATTGCGGCGCGGATGAATGCCGTGCCCATTCTTGTCACCGTGTCTGGCGGCGCCATTCCGGCGTCCGGCTCTGTGGCCGTCACCGACAAATCGGTCAATGTGCTGGTCGGCACGGGCGGCTATGCCGGGAGCTTGAAGGGCTGGCTGGCGGGCGTTGAAGGCACGATGTCGACGGACGGCTCGGGCAATTGGAGTTTTGCCCGGAGTGGTACGGGCGCAAGCGTGCCGGTGGGCGCCAATGCACGCTTCACCTGTGCCTGGGGGCAATATCTGCGTGGCCATACGGCCTGGCTATGGCTGGGGCGCAACGGCGCGCAGGCCGGGCATAGCGTGCTGGGCGATATTGCGGCGGCAGTCGCCTCGCTCGGTCATGGCCGCTATCTCATCGGCGGCATCCTGCCGAGCACGGCCGACAGCGGGGCCGGACTGACGCAATTGGCCGCACTCAATGGACAATTGGCCAGCACCTATGGAGCCCGCTTTGTGAACCTGCTTTCCGTCCTCTCGGCGGCAGCGAATGGAACTGCGGAAGATATCAGCGATGTAGCGGCTGGCTTCGTGCCGCGTTCCCTGCGGTCCGACCATCTGCATCTCAACGATGCCGGCTATGCCATTGTGGCGCAGGCATTTCATGCGGCGCATATGGCGAAGGGTTTTTGAGACCCGACTGACGCATACGCAGAAAGCGGGCGGGGTTGCCGATGTGGATGGCCCAATCGGGTATGTCTGAAAAAGCAACTGCGCCCGCGCCCAGAACTGCACCTCTGCCCAGTGTTACGCCCGGGCCGACAATGGCCCGGGCGGCGACCCAGCTTCCGGCCCGATATGGATGGGCCGGGCTACAAGCGCAAAGTCCGGCGCATCGACATCGTGTGTGCCGGCTAGCAGATAGGCATATTGGGAGACGATGGCATTTTGGCCCAGGTGTATCGGGGCCTGGCAGTAGATCACGGTCTGCCAGCCGATGACCGCGCCATCTTCGAGCGTGAGATGGGGCGGGTACCAGATTTTGGTGCTGCCATAGACACGTACACCACGCCCCACCCTGGCGCCGAAAAGGCGCAGAATGGCGCAGCGCCAGCCATGCAAAGGTGGCGGCGTCCAGGCGGCGAACAGTGTCCAGCAAACGCTCCACAGCGCGCGGTATAGGCGATTGCCCAGGGAAAAATGCCGAGCTGCGAGGCGCGTCATGGTCGTGGCCCATCGAGAATGCGCGCATAGTGGTCGAGCATCGAACGGGCGATATCGGGCCAGAAGAACGGCCGGGCCGCCTCTCGGGCGCGGGCGGAGCGTGCAGTCTTCTCCGCGTCGCTCATGCCTTCCATTCGGACGAGGAGGGCAGGGAAGTCGGAAAAGTCCGGCTCCATACGGAGCGCCACGTCGGCCGCGAAAAGCTGCGGCAGGTGGCAGGCTTCCGTCAGGATCGGAATGCAGCCATGGCTGAGAGCTTCCAGTGCCGCCATGGGCAGACCCTCGCTCAGCGAGGGGAGAACGAAAAAGCTGGCCGCCGACAAAGCCTGGGCCTTGCTCTCGCCACCAAGCGCGCCGACAAAACGAACGCGCTTTTGCCCTTTGCAGCGGGCCGCGACCTCGGATTCGTATTCGGGCTCGCCCCAGCCTGCTACGGTCAGCACCGTGCGCTTCGAGTGCTGCTCCCAGGCGTCAACAAGCGGAAGAACCTGCTTCTTCTCATGCAGTCGGCCGAGATAGAGCGCGCCGGAGCGGTTTTGCGGTTCGGTCGCTAGGGCTGGTTCGACGCCATTGGGCAAAGTGAAAATGCGGTCGGCAAGACTGGGCATATAGGCAAGCGCGGCTGCGGCCTCGTGCTCGGAGAGAGCATGAACGTGGGCGCGACCGAGCATGGGGCGTTCGAACAGTGCCGCATGGGGCCGCTTGAGCCATGGTTTTCGCGCCAATATCCAGGGATCGAGCATGCCGCGCGGCGATACGACGACCTTGGTTCCGCTCGGGGCGAACCGGCCATGAATGGAGCCGGCCGACCAGATGCCATGGACATGGAGAATATCGGGCTTTAGCTGCGCGATCTCGGCCTGCATGGAGAGGGAAAAGCCATAGCGGCTGTGCCCAAGAGGGTGAGTAAGAAGCGGTAGCTTGCCCCAGACATGCTTTTCATCCGCAGAACCATTTTCGTGGCCGCCGGCTACCATTACCTCCGCGCCGAGATTGGCCATGGCCCGGGCCAGGCCCGAGACCGAGTGATAGAGCCCACCGGCAGAGCGCCCGAGACGTGTCGAATAGTGGACGATCCTCATGGACGACCGCCTGCCTTGGGTGCGTGACTGTCCTGGTTGGCCTGGAGCCAGAGCAGCAAGACAGCGCCATAGCCGAGCGTTTCAAAGGCAACAAATACAAGCGGAGATGCCTGGGCCAAAGCCAGCGCCAGCCCCGCGACGCCGAGAACGCAGACATTCACCAGGCCTGCCAGCGCGAGGCGGTGCCGGCCCTGAAGCTGGAAGGCATAAATGCCGGTGGACGAGAGCTTTTCGAGACTCTGCCAGGCAATGACTACCAGAACCAGGCCGTGTGAAACTCCCAGCCCTGGGGCAGCCAGTGCCACCAGAATGCCAGCCACCAGCGCAACGGCGGCTTGGCCGGTCAGGCTGAGCCCCATGCTCGTCCGGTGCCGCGCCAGCTCGACCCGTCGCAGGTAGGTGACAAGCAGGCCGGCTGCGTTAAAAGCCTGCTTGGCATAGATGATCAGCGCCGGCAGGGGCCCGGAAAAACTTGCGCCGAGCACGAAGAGAACGGCGCGACCATAGAGTTGGCCAATGCCCTGCGCACCCATGATGGTGACGATTTCCATCAGCGCCGGGCCAAAGTCCGCCTTTGCCGAGAAACGATCGGCGCGTACGAGGAGCACATGCGCGGCCGCCAGGATGGCAGTGCTCCAGAGCGCCGCATGCCCCGCCATCTCGGCCGTGATGTCGCCGCTTAGGGCAGCGCCGAGGCAAAGCGGCAGCATCCAGCCGTTTTGCAGCAGCATGGCCCAGTGCTGCAACCCGCGCCGGTCGAGATCGGTGTCGAGGACAGAAAATCGCAGCAGCAGCGCGATGGCCAGGAAGGGTAGGAGTGCTGCGGTATCCTCCGGCGCAAAATGCCAAAGGAGCGGAAGCGTCGCACCGAGCAGTGCCGCGACGCCCGCGCGATAGACGAGATAGGCTGTTCGTACCGCGGCATCGCTGTGCCGCAGCCGCAGCATGGCCGGGATAAGCCCGGAACTGCCATCGAAGGCGAAGAAGACGAGCCCCAAAAGCCCGCCATACTTGGCGAGGGACAGGATGGCGTCAGTTTGTCCTGTGGCGACAAGCCAGGTCTGGCCAAGAAAAATGGCGCCGGGTGGCACCGCGGCCAATGCGAGACCCGCCATGTGCCGTGAGGCCGTCATGGCAATGTCCTTTGGATGCGGGCGGGGGTGCCGAAGGCGACGGCGCGCGCGGGGATGTCGTGATTGACCAGACTATGTGCGCCAATCACCGCGCCATCGCCGATGGTCACCCCCGGCAGGATGGTGGCGTGGCGGCCGATCCAGACATTGTTCCCGATACTCACGGGCCGGATGACGAAACCGCTTTCGAGAACCGGCACGGCCGGATCGATCCTGTGATCGCTGTCGCGGATGGAGCAGTTCTCTCCGATGCGCGTGCCGTCGCCAATCGCAACGGCTTCGCGTGCGGAGAGGATCGTACCCTGATTGACCGACACCTCGCGACCAAGCCGCAAGCTGCCGCCTCCTGCTACGGCAAGGCTGATATTAGGCCCGAGGAAAGTGCTGTCGCCGACCTCTATCGTGCCGGTAACGCCGGCGCAGCGGATCGGCCCGGCAAAGGTGACATGCCGACCAAAATCGACCCAGGCGAGGTAGACATAACGATACCAGAGGCTACGCGCCGCGCGTGCCGTGAGGTCGATGGCCCTGGTGAGGTAGCGCGAAGCGCTGTGGCGGGTCATGACGCCACCCTTGGGAGACGCGGCACGTGGGTGGCGCGCCAAAGGCCGCCAATGGCTGCGGCGAGGAGGAGAATGGCCAGCCGGAAGATCGCCGTGTCGAAGCCGCCGCGCAGTGCAAAAATGGCGAGCAGAGGGATCAGGCTGACGATGAGCGCCTGCATAAGCGGTTGCAGTCGGGTGAGGGCGCGATAGGCATTGTCGAGCAGGGCCAGCGCACCGCCGAAGACGATGCCAATTGCCGCGACGCAGATGAGGCCGCCCGCAGCAAAAGCCTCGCCGGCAAGACCCGGTGTCAGGCCGCCGAGCCCGTCGCGCGCTTCCATCAGGCGCAGTGCGCGGCTCAGCTGCATCGGCTTTTCGGGAAACAAGGCGCGCGGAAACAGCTGTTGCAGCACCTGCCAATAGTGCGCGCCTTGATAACCGGCTTCTTCGACAAAGCGAGCCGCCAGGGCATAGCTTTCGAGCAGCGAGAGTTGCGACAGGGTCAACCGGATTGATGCCGCGAAGTCGGTTACTTCGCCCTGCAAAGTGAGGCGGAAGCTGAGCGTGAGCGTGACCAACAAAGTCGCGACCACAGCGGGCAACAAAAGACTGCGCAGCCGAACGCGCCGATGGGCGAGGAAGACGAGGCCAAAGGCCATGGCGGTGATGACAAACTGGGTGCGGCCACCAAGGAGCCAGAAGACGAGCAGCACCACACCCGTCGAAAACCATGGCGGTGCCGACCGGCTTGCGGCTGCGTAGACGCAGAGAATGGCCGTGGTGAACGCAGCGAGGCAGGCAAAGGCATAGGTCAGCGAAAACAGTGCACTGTCGACGGGCAGGCGCAGGAAGCCGGTCTGGGCGAAGCCGAAAAGGCCTCCGGGCGCAGCGGCGATCAGGCCAAGTAGTGCAATCAGCACCAGAGCGTGGAACCGTCTTGGTGCCGCGGAGACGGCCACTTCTGCCAGCGAAACGCTTGCGGCTGGAGACCGCGCAAACAGCCAATAGCCGGTGTACCACGCGAGGCTTGTGAGCCCGGCAATGACGGTCGCGGTACCGATCTGCGCCCGCAAGGTTGCGGAGATGGTGTCGGGGTCGAGCCAAACCAGCGGCAGGGCGTGGAACAGCAGGATGGCCAGGCTCAGAAGCATCAGGCCGGGCCGCCCATGGCTCAGCGCAAGAAGCAGGCCCACGCTGCCGGCTGTGATGAGTGCGAGCGTCATTGGCGCAGGCTTTCGGCAGCACGGGCGCGATCGCCGCTCTCGTGCGCGGCCTCAATCGCAAAAGCGAAGTGCCCCAAAATGATTTCGCGGTGCCAGCGCCGCTCCGCCCGGCGCCGCGCCGCCTCGCCAAGGCTTTTAGATAGCGCCGGATCATCGCAGAGCCGCTCGATCACCGCGCCAAGCGCTACTGCGTCGCCCGGCTCGACGGTGAGGCCGCAACCTTCGATCTCTTCGAAAATGCCGGTGCCCTTTGCCGCTGTCGCAATGACGGGGCGACCGGAGGCCAGCATGTTGGCGAGCTTGCTGGGCAGGACGAGATCGGCCGCGCCGGCAATTTGCGGCAGCAGGTGCACGGTCGCGAGCCCCAAAAGCTCTCCCAGTTGTTCGCGCGGTTGCAGATCGAAGAAGCGTACATTGCCGAGATCTGCCGCCATGGTTTCCAATTCGGCCCTATACGGACCGTTGCCGCAGATGACGAAGGTGATGTCGTCGCGGTGTGCAAGGCAGCGTGCGGCCTTCATGACAAGATCGAGCCCCTGCTTGCGCCCCAAAGCGCCGGAATAGAGCGCGACATGGGGTGTCGTGATCCCAAATTTCTGCCGAAAAAGAGACGGCGGGGCGAGAGGCGACACCTCGGCGAGATCACCCCAATTCCGGTGTTCGGCCACGTGTTCGCGCAAAACCCCTTTCTCGGCGAGCCGGCGGCACATGGCGGGGGAGATGGTGCTGACCCGCCCAAATCCCCGCAATATCCACCGTTCCACTGCGCCGAGCAGTTTTGCGATTCCGCGATTTTTTGAAACAAGGCCGGTCGCCACAGCCGCTTCGAACTCAAAATCCTGCAGATGCAACCAGGCGCTTGCGCCGGAAAGCCGGGCGGCAAGCAGCGCCAAGGGGGCGGCCATGAGGCTCGGAGCAATCGCGATCACCCGGTCTGGCCGCCAGAATATCGCCTCGCTGAGCAAAATGGGTGCGGCAGCAAGGGCAAAGCTGAATTGATGCAGCAGGCGCATCGCGCCACTGGGGCGAGCCGGGATGAAGTGCGGCACGCGGCAGATGCGAACGCTGCCCAAATCTTCCAGGCTCCAGCCGCGATGGCCGGGGCGTGGACGCCACTCGGGATAGTACGGTTGGCCAACGACCGCGCGCACCTCGTGGCCGCGCTCGGCCAGGGCTTGGACGAGCCCTGCCGTATAGGGGCCAGTGCCGATGAGTTCGGGCGCATAATTGAGGCCCAGCAGCAGGATTTTCATGCCGCTGCCTCGCGCGCCAATTGCGCCTGGTACCAAGCGTAGGTGTCGGCCAACCCCTCCGCGAGCGCAATCTTGGGTCGCCACCCCATCTGCCGCAGGCGGCTGGTATCGAGCAGTTTTCGCGGCGTGCCGTCGGGCTTGCTGGGGTCGAGCGCAATGGCGCCGTCATAACCCACCGTCCGGCAGACCAAATGCGCAAGATCGATCAGCGCGATGTCCTCGCCATAGCCGACGTTCACCGGGTCGGCGCCGGAATAGGTTTTGAGCAGCAGCACCAGCGCATCGGCGCAGTCGTCGACATTCAGAAATTCCCGCCTTGCCGTGCCGGTACCCCACAGTTCGAGTTGTCGCGCGCCGCGGCTTTTGGCTTCATGCGCCTTGCGCAGCAGGGCGGGGAGCACGTGTCCCGCCTCAAGGTCAAAATTGTCGCCAGGGCCATAAAGATTGGTCGGCATGGCGGTGATGTAGTTGCGGCCGAACTGCTGGCGATAGGCCTCCGCCAGTTTCAGCGCCGCAATCTTGGCGAGGGCGTACCATTGGTTGGTCGGTTCGAGCGGCCCTGTAAGAAGGGCCGCTTCGCTCATCGGCTGCGGCGCCGATTTGGGATAGATGCAGCTTGAGCCAAGGAACAGCGCGCGGTCGATGTCGGCCTGATGCGCCGCCCTGGCGATGTTGAGATTGATGGCGAGATTGTCGGTCAGGAAACCGACCGGGTCCTGCATATTGGCCAGAATACCGCCGACCCTTGCAGCAGCGATGACGATGGCATCGGGTCGTGCTTCCCCGACAAAACCCTCAACCTCTGCCTGACGGGTCAGGTCCAGTTCGCGCCGGTCGACAGTCAGCAGCGTACAGGCCTCGCCCTTGAGGCGCCGCAGCAGGGCCTGCCCGACCATGCCTCTGTGGCCGGCAATCCAGATGGTTTTGCCTGCGAGCGAGAAGCCCGGTTTTGCCGTTTCTGCCGTGTGGTGGTCCGGGTGCGCCTGTGCCAAAGGCAAGGCTTCGCCCTCATGCTCTTCCGACATTTTCGTGGCCCCCGTAGCCTGAAGAGAGCTCAAGTCTTCGGCCGAACCGGCTTGGGGTCAATGCGGATTAATTAACGTGTTGCAGGGGTATTTACGGATTTTTTACGATAGGCCCGCCGGATTTCGGGGCGTAGGGTTGCACAGCACCAGAGTGTGCCTTTGCTGGCCTTCCAAATGTCCATCCAGACAAGAAAACGGCGCCACTCGGGTGAGGGCGCCGTCTTGTCTTGCGGTTTTTATTGGTCGAAACGATCAGAACTCGTCCCAGTCGTTCGCCACGGCAGCACTGCCTTGGCTCATATATTGGCTTTGGGCCGGTTTGGTCCTGATGGACGACGCCGGCGCCGCACGGCGCGGCTGCGGCTTTTCGATGACCTGCAGGCCCTGGGCGATGTGGAAGACGTCGACAATGGTGTCGAGCTCGTTGGCGCGGGCCTCGGTCTGCTCGATGGCCGCGTTGGTTTCTTCCACCAGCGCCGCATTGTGCTGGGTCATTTCGTCCATCTGGCGCACGGCGACATTGATCTCGTCGATCGCCTGGGCCTGCTGGCTGCTCTCGCGGGCAATCTCGGCCATCATGGCGCTGTTGCCGCGCATGGCTTCCAGCATGGAGCCGAGTTTTCCGGCCGCGTCGGATACGAGCTTGGCGCCGCCATCGACTTCCCTGGCGCTTTCCTCGATCAGTGCCTTGACGTCCGAAGAGGCTTCCGCCGCCGATTGAGCGAGACGCCGTACTTCCACGGCAACCACGGCAAAGCCCTTGCCTGCTTCGCCAGCCCGCGCCGCTTCCACCGAAGCGTTGAGGGCGAGAAGGTTGGTCTGGAAAGCGATGTCGTCGATCATGCCGATGATGTTGGAGATCTTTTCCGAGGCCGTGGTGATGCGGCCCATGGCGGCCGTCGCCTGGTCCATCACGGCGCCGCTTTGTACGGCCGATTGCGTCACCGCTTCCGCAGTGGCGCTACCGCGCTGGGCGCGCTTGGCGTTTTCGGTCACGGCGGCGGCGAGCTGTTCCATCGTGGCGGAGGTTTCCTCGATGGTTGCGGCCTGCCGGGTCGTGCGTTCGCTGAGGTCATTGGCGCCCGCGAGGATTTCGCCGGTCGCGACCTTGACGCCGCGCGAGGTGGTGCGCAGCCGCGTGACCACGTCGGTCAGCGTATCGGCCACCCGGTTCATGTCGGTCTGCAGCTCAAGGAAGGCACCCTGATGCGAACCGGTCATGCGCTGGGTCAGGTCGGTATCGGCTAGGGCGGCGAGCACCGAGCCGGCATCGGCAAGGCCCACGCGGACGCTCGACACCATGGCGTTGAAATTGCGGGCAATGCGGGTGATGTCATCGTCGTCGAACTGGGTGGTGATCGCACGGCTGAAGTCGCCGGCCATGGCGGCTTCGACCACGTCGTCGAATTCGCCCTGGAAGGTTTCCATGGTCCGCGTTCGCGCGGCTGCGCGCAGGGTGGCGGCCTGTTCTTCGGCCGTCATGGAGGCCATCTTGATGCCGTTGTCCTTGAAGACCTGCACAGCTTCGGCCATTTCGCCGATTTCGTCGGCGCGATTGAGCCCCGGCACTTCGGTTTCGAACTTGCCTTCGGACAGGTCGCGCATGGCCAGGGTCAGGTTGCCGATCGGGCGGCCGAGCTGGGCGGTGCCAAGGTAGATTGCTGCGGCCGTGCCAGCCAGAATGCCGAGACCGGCGGTAACCAGCAGCAGGGTCCGCATCGTGCCCTGAAAGCCGACGATTTCGGCCTGGATAACCTTGTAGCCCTCAAGGTCGGCGGCGACGATCGTGTCGATCTCGGCCTGGAAAGCCTTGCGATTGGCGCGGTTGGTGTCGTTATTGCCCTGCACATTGGCCTCTGCCGGGTCGACATCGCGACCAAGGCGGGCGATTTCGGTGCGGAAGTCTTTGAACTCCGCAGCACGGGCCACCATGGTGTCGAAGGTGGCAAGCTCGCTGGCTTCAACGAGCGGACGCCAGGTGGCGATGACTTCGTCGATCCGGCCGAGCTGGGTGATGATGCCTTCGGCGAAAGGGGCGGCCTTTTTCGGTATTGGCGGCGGCATAGATGCCGCGCGATTCCATGACCACGGCCGTAACCAGCCGGTTCATGGTTTCACCATAGAGGGCGCGTTTGGAGGAGTCGTCGAGCCGTTGGATCTGATGATCATATTCGGCCACGACGTAGAGGCCGATGCCGGTGATCAAAGCGGCGACGACGCCCATGATGCCGACGATAGACAATACCTTGCCGCGAATGCGCATGCGACAATACCTTTTCAGTCTACGCCGTGGGGGCACGGCCGGGGTTTCGCCGCCGCTTTATTTCATTTCCGTGACAATGCACGTTCTGATCGCGAAGCTGGCGGTCTATTCCGGCAATGTAATTGTTTTCCTCTTAATGTATGGTGAAGCACTTATGAATTGCCCAAATCATAGGCAGCTCAAAGACTTGCAGAAGCGGCTTTTGCTTGGCGAACAGCAGTTTTGAGGGCAGTCACGCTGGTGCCGTCGGTCTGCCGTCGGCCGGGACTGACAAAACCGAGCCGTTTTGCCGGGGCGCTGTCGCCCTCGATCGGGGCCGAACAGGAGCCGTGAATGGCCCCCAGCGGCGCCGCAGCAAGGATGGTGCCGACATTGCCGGCATTGATCCCGGCGCCAGCCATGATGGTGATACGTCCTGCCGCAACGCGCTGGGTCAGAACCAGGTCATCGAGCCCGGCCAGAGCGGAGGCGGCACGGCCCGAGGTCAGGATCGTATCAAAACCAAGGGCCACGGCCTGTTCGACCGCTTCAGTGATATCGGGGACGAGATCGAAGGCGCGGTGCAGCGTCTTCTTGAGCCCTTGGCTTTCCGCTACCAGGACCCTGAGCATATCCAGATCGAGGCTGCCATCGGGCCGACTGGCGCCGAGCACGACGCCCTCAAGGCCGAGGGCGCGAACCGCGCGGATGTCGGCGCGCATCATGTCGAGATCGTCGCCCGCAAAGACGAAATCGCCGGCGCGCGGGCGGATCATGACGCGGGCGGTGACGCCCATTTCCGCCGCCAGTGCCATCAGGCCGGCCGTGGGGGTCGTTCCGCCCAGTTCAAGGGCCGCGCAGAGTTCGATGCGATCGGCGCCGCCCGCATGAGCGGCGCGCAAACCCGCGGCAGTGTCGACGCAGATTTCGAGGAGAGTCATGCCGCGCCTCCCGCCAAGCCAAGCGCCGCCGCGCCGATCAGCCCGGCATCGGCGGTCAGTTGCGCCGGCACGACCAGCGGTCGATCGATTTTACGCAGGATGCGCGGGCGCACCGCAGCATCGAGCCGGGCGATCAGTTCGTGACTGTTCCCGAGCCCGCCGCCCACGGCGATGACGTCGGGGCCGACGATGTTCACCACCAGCGCCAGAGGCTGGGCCACAAGTTCGATAAAGAGATCGACCGTGGCCGATGCCTTGGCGTCACCCGCTAGCCATGCCGAGACAATGGCAGTGCTGGCAAGATCGACGCCATGCAAATGCCGGTGCAGCTTTTCGATACCGCGTGCTCCGCCGACGGTGTCGAGACAGCCCGAAAGCCCGCAGCCGCAGGGAAAATGCGGAAGATCATAGGGCGGCACGCTGACTTTGGTCGCGACGATCGTGCCGTGGCCCCATTCGCCACCGAGCCCGGCTGCGCCGGGATGGAGGCGTTTGTCGACTACGATACCGCCACCCACGCCGGTGCCCATGATGGCCCCAAACACCACGCGATGCTCGCGTCCCGCGCCGGCTGTCGCCTCGGCGAGCACGAAACAATCTGCGTCATTGGCAACGAAGACTTTCCGGCCCAAATGGCCCTCAAGCTCCTGCGCCAGATGGCGCCCGTCGATACACGGAATATTGGCGCAGGTGACATGGCCGCTCGCCGGATCGACCACCCCGGTCACCGAGATGGCCACCGGGGTGCCATCGGGAGCACCGCCCTTTGCAACAAGGCCGGCGATGGCCTCGACGAAGGCGGGAAAATCGTCCCGCGGCGTCGGTACGCGGCCGAGCGGGGTCAGGTTATCGGGCGCGGTGGCGGTGGCGCCCTTGATCGTCGTGCCGCCAATATCGAAGCAGGTGATCATGGAAGGTCTTGTTCTCTAAAGTTGGGCCGACACTAGCCGCTCGCTCGGGGCGGTACCAGCGGCGGGCTGCGGCTTTCCCCCATGCGCTCACCTTGCGCCGGCCCGACGAAACTGGCTAAGGATCGCCCTTCTTATCTGGAAGGACAAAGCGTGAGCCAGGTGGCGATCATTGGCGGCGGACCCGCCGGCCTGATGGCAGCGGAAGTGCTGGCCGATGCCGGCCTCTCCGTTACGCTCTTCGAAGCCATGCCGACCGTGGGGCGAAAGCTGCTGATGGCCGGCAAATCCGGCCTCAACATCACTCACGCCGAGGATCACGCGAGCCTCCTCACGCGCTACGGCGCGGCGCTTCCGCGTCTCCAAAAGGCGCTTGATGCTTTTACGAGCGAAGATCTGAGGAACTGGTGCTCCAGCCTTGGCATCGAAACCTTTGTCGGTTCCTCCAACCGCGTCTTTCCCAAGACCATGAAGGCTTCGCCTTTGCTCCGGGCCTGGCTTGGCCGGCTGAATGAGAAGGGTGTTGCCATCCATACCCGCCATCGCTGGGCTGGGTTCGACGGGAAAAAACTGCGCTTCGAAACACCCGGCGGCGAAAAGCTCCTCGCCTTTGACGCTGTCCTCCTCGCCCTCGGCGGCGCTAGCTGGCCCAAGCTCGGCTCCGACGCAGCCTGGGTACCATGGCTGGTGGAGAAGGGCGTGGCGGTCGAACCATTCCAGCCCGCCAATTGCGGTTTTGAGGTCGAGTGGAGCGCCGGCTTCATCGAACGCTTTGCCGGCTCACCTCTCAAGTCCGTCACCGCCACCAGCCCCGCCGGCACAATTCCCGGCGAGTTCGTGGTCAACCGCTGGGGCATTGAAGGCAGCCTCGTCTACGCCCATTCCGCTGCTTTGCGCGATGCGCTTCTCGCCGGAGAGCCCGCGGTGCTGGATGTGGACCTGATGCCTGGCCGCTCACGCGAGCGCCTCGCGAAAGATCTTGCCCGGCAGCCTACGAAGCTGAGCTTTTCCAATCGCCTGCGCAAAGGCGCGGGGCTCGATCCGGTCAAGGCCGCGCTCCTGCGAGAATGTCTGCCTCAGGCGAACACCCTCGATCCCGATGCACTGGCTGCCGCGATCAAATCCGTGCCGATCCGGCCGCAACGTCCCCGGCCCATTGCCGAAGTCATTTCCTCGGCCGGCGGCGTCGCCTTCTCCGGCCTCGACGAACACTTCATGCTCAACGCTTTGCCCGGCGTCTTCGCCGCGGGCGAGATGCTCGATTGGGAAGCACCCACGGGCGGCTATCTGCTCACCGCGTCGCTCGCCACTGGCCGGGCCGCCGCCGAGGGCCTGCTGGACTATGTCAAAGTTCAGCGATAGCCGGCCGCCTGTAGCTCAAAGAGCTCCGCATAGCGCCCGCCCTTGGCCAGCAACTCCTCATGTGTGCCAGCTTCGAGAATGGCGCCGTGCTCCAGCACCAGAATGCGGTCGGCCATGCGCACGGTCGAAAAGCGGTGCGAGATGATCACGGCGGTCTTGCCGCTCGCGAGCCCCTTGAAGCGCGCAAAAACCTCGGCCTCCGCCTTGGCGTCGAGCGCCGCCGTGGGTTCGTCGAGAATGATTAGTTCGGCGTCCCGCATATAGGAGCGGGCAATGGCGACCTTCTGCCATTCGCCGCCAGAGAGATCCCGCCCCTGCTTGAACAGCCGCCCAAGTTGCTGATCGTAACCCTTGGGCAATTTGGCGATCACCGCATCGGCCAGACTCTGTTCGGCCGCCTGGTCGATGCGGAACTGATTGCTCTTCTCCTCGACCCGACCGACTCCGATATTGTCGCGCGCCGTAAAACTGTAGCGGATGAAATCCTGAAAAATGACGCCCAGATGCGCGTGGATTTCAGCCGGCGCCATGTCCTTCAAGTCCACGCCATCGACGCTGATGCGGCCTTCGCTGGGGTCATAAAGCCGGGCCAGCAGCTTGACGATCGTCGTCTTGCCCGCCCCATTCTCGCCCACCAGCGCCAGCGTTTCGCCAGCACGTAGCGTGAAGGAAAGGTTTCGGATCACCCAGTTCTCGGTTTCAGGATAGCGGAAACCAACATTCTCGAACCGAATGCCCTCGCGGATCGGCACCGGAAAGGCCTTTGGATGGGCCGGCGGCAGCACGGTCGGCTCGATCTCGAAGAAGGAAAAGAGATCGTCGAGGAACATGGATTGCCCGGCAATCTGGGTAAAGCCGAGCAGGATTTTTTGAAACAATCCATTGAGCCGCAGGAACGAGCCCGAGAGAAAGGCGAGATCGCCGATGGAAAAGTCCCCGATAATGGTGCGCCAGACGATGAAGGCATAAGCGGCATAATAGGCGAGGGTGGATATGGTGGCGAATACAGTGCCCCAGCCGGCGCGCAGGATGGAAATGCGGCGATTTTCGAGAAAAATGCCGTGCGCGAGCATCTTGAACCGTTCGATGAGGAAGCCACCAAGGCCAAAGAGTTTGATCTCCTTGGCGGTCTCGGCGCTGGCCCCGATATAGCGCAGATATTCCAGCTCCCGCCGTTCCGGCGTGCGCCAGCGGCTCACCATATAGGCCATGGTGTTGAAGCGCGTTTCGCCCCAGATCGAGGGGATGAAACTCAGCGGCAGCAGCAGGATCAGCCAGGGCGCAAAGACGAAGAGACCCGCAGCCAGCGTCAGGACAGTGATGATATCCTGCGCCTGCCCAAAAAGCTGGCTGAGGAGCGCATTGCGCCCCGCTGCCTGGCGCCGGGCGCGCTCCAGCCGGTCCTGATACTCCGCCGATTCAAAATGCATCAGGTCGAGCCGGGCGGCATGCGCCATCAGTTCGGTGCTGACCTGGTTGGAATGAAGTTCGGAAAGAATGGAATCGACAAGGCCTGTCGCCCGGCCGATCGCGTCATTGGCCAGAACCAGCGCCATTTCCAGCAGCAGATAGAAAAGCACGGGCGTCAGCAGCCCGGCATTCCACCAGTCCATGGGGCTGGGGCCGGGCGCGGCAACGGAGGTGAGATGCACCACTTCGTCGACAATCAGCTTTGCCGCATAGAGCACGGCAATGGGCTGCAGCGCCGCAATGAGCCGCAGGCCGATACTTGCTGCGGTCATGGGGCGGCTGGTGCGCCATATCTGCGCAATCAGCCGGCCAAGGTGACGGAGATTGTCGAGCCGTTGCTTGAGACTGGGGGCTTGTTCGGAAATGGGCGGGGGCCGCCGCCCTGGAAGGTCGGTCATGCGCTAAGCATAACGCTGCCGAAGCGCGCCGCAAATATAAGACTTGGTAATGTTTTGGCTCTGACCGCTCAGTCTTCGCCGGCGATTGCCCGTGCCACATCGGGCGGCGCCCAGCCTTCGGGCTTCAGCACCTTGCCATCGGCGCGCTTGACCACCTTGCCGGTCGCCGGATCGACCTTGGCCATGTTCGAGCGATGCACTTCGGCCCAGACGCGCTCAAGCGGAATGCCGAATTCGAGTGCGGTGCCCACGGCAACATAGATCACGTCGGCAAGGCCATCGGCGATCTTCTCCATGTCGCCCCTTTCGAGGGCTTCCACAGTCTCCTGGCACTCTTCGGCCAATAGCGCCGCGCGGAGGGCTGCACGCTCCGGCACGAATTGGGGTTTTGGGAGAACGGGAAGATCACAAGCCCGATGGAAGCCGGCGACGTCGTCGAGGAGGGTTTTCATGGTGGTTTCCGAAAGTCTGGCGGGATGGAATCTTACACTCGATTGTCACCCCGGCCTTCGCCGGGGTGACATCGGTGAGTGAACATGCGGCCGGTGGAATCACCGCAAGCCGCGCAAAAATCCCGCGAGATCACCCGTCACATGGTGCACATGCGGCCCCGTCGATTGCCCCAATTCCCAGGCCTCCACCTGGTCATGGGCAAAACCCTCTCCGGCCACGACCTGCACCGTCGACATGCCGATCTCGTGCGGCACGACGAGGTTCTTTTCGAGATCGTCGAACATCACCGCCTTTTGCGGATCGATGCCGTGGCGGTTGAGAAAACCGTCATAGGCCTCGCGATGCGGCTTTGGCACATAGGTCATGGCGCGGATGTCATAGACGTCTTCAAACAGATCGGCGTCGCCGAGCCGGCCGAGCACCGATCTTGCGTGGCCAACATCGCCATTGGTCAGAATGAACTTCCGGCCGGGCAGGGCGCGAATGGTGTCGATCAACACTGGATGCGGATCGACAGGCGTATAGTCGATGGCATGCACGGTATTGAGAAAGTGGTCGGGGTCGATCGCGTGGCGATTCATCAGCCCGTTCAGCGTGGTGCCGAAATCGCGATAATAGCTCTTCTGCAGCGTGCGGGCCGCTTCGAAATCGAGCTGGGTGACATCCATCACATAGTGGGTGATGCGCACATCGATCTGCGCGAAGAGATTGCACTCGCGCGGATAGAGCGTGTTGTCGAGGTCAAAAACCCAGTCGGTGATGTGGTTGAGGTCTTTTGGGGCAGCGGAGGTCATTGCTGCAGTGTGCCACAGAGTGATTGAAACTTCATGTGGGATGCGAGCCTCCCGGGGGAGGCTCGCAAAAGCGTGTTATTCGGCAGCCGGCTGATTGGCCGTCACGGCCAGGCCAAGAGCCGAGATCAGGCCGGCCGGATTGGCGGCAGCGGCGCTGAGCACGAGGAGCGTGGTCGGCGTTGCCGGACGCACAGCGACTTCGAGGCTCTTGGGATCGTCGAGGAAGGCATTGGCGGCGGGGACGACCAGATCGGTCAGGGCCGGAATGCCGGCCTGGCCGACGAGCTGGGGCACCATGGCCTTGAGGCCTTCGACGAAGGTGGCGCGATCGGCACCAGACTGGGCGGCGAACATTTCGAGCAGTTTCGGTGCAAGGCCGGCATCGTCATAGCGCAGGCTCGAACCGGTGAGGGTCAGCGCCTGGAGCAGTTCCATGCCAACCATCATCTGCTGGGCCTGGGCTTCTTCCGGCGTTGCGTCGGTCGAGGCGGCGTCCATGGCGTAGATCTTTTCGAGCACGGCCGGGGTCAGGCCGGAAATGTCGGCCTTGAAGTTGATGGCGCCGATATCGGCGAAGTCGAAGAGGAAGTCGTCGATCACCAGGTGGCCATCGGTCATGCCCCAGGTCATGGACTGGCTGATATTGCCGTTGATCTCGGTCAGGCCAAGAGCCGCGATCACCGCACCGGCTTCCGCATCTTCTTCGGAAACGGTCGAGAGATCGGCCCAGATGCCATTGACGGAGAAGGTCGAGGCAATGTCGGTCAGCGCATTGGCATCGTCATAGGAGAATTCGTTCACGGCCTCGATGGACTCGTAGGAAATCACCTCGGTGCCATCGCGGGTCACCGACAGCGGGCCAGTGGTCAGGCTGCCGACGGATTCGAGCAGGGCGGTGACATTCACCTTGTCTTCGGGCGGCAGGTAGAGGTCGGTGGCCGAGATATCGACCAGCGACACGCGACCGACCGGGTCCTGGGCGAATTCGGTGTCGATATCGGGAATGGTCAGGGCATCGGCGGTGAAGCTGCCATCGTCGCCTTCGACAACGCCGGTAAAGGTCAGGGTCGTGTCGATGGTCCAGGGTTCCTCGACCCCGGTCACACCAACGGTCGCACCATCGACGGTGATGGTATCGCCATCGAGCGTCGCAGCGCCGAACTGGATGTCATAGCCGCCAATCTTGTAGACCGCAGCGATACGATCGACGAACGTCTGTGCGTCGAGCGCCATGGCCGGCTGCATCAGCGCAAGCGTGGCCATGCCAGATGCCAGCATCAGGCCCTGGATCTTGTTGATTTTCATCATGGTCTGCGTCTTCCTCGATGTTGTGAAGGGCGCGGTGGTAACTGTCCAACCCCCGCGCTGTCCCCCGGTTTGATTGCCCCTTGGGCAGTGAATTGCAGTCGATGTGCGGCGGAATTGCGTCAACGCTTATAGTGACGCTTTATTTCGCCTGCATGTCGAACTCGTCTTACGGAAATCGGTTCAATTTGTTTCAAGAAATTGCCGGTAGGCCGGATTTTCTGTTTCGTTCCAATAGGGAAAGCCGATCGCGTCGATATGGGCATAAAAGTCCTCGCGCGTGTCGACGGGTACCTGAACCCCCACCAGCACCCTGCCATAATCGGCGCCATGATTGCGGTAGTGGAAGAGGGAAATGTTCCAGGCGTCATTGAGCCCTTCAAGGAAGGTCAGGAGCGCGCCGGGCCGCTCGGGGAACTGGAAGCGGAACAGCATTTCATCGCTGAGCCCCGCCACGCGCCCACCCACCATGTAGCGTACGTGGAGCTTTGCCACCTCATTGTCGGTCATGTCGGTGACGCCAAGCCCGTCGGCGGTGAGAAGATCGATGATCTCGCGCTTTTCCTTGTCCCCCTGCGACAGCTTTACGCCGACAAAGATGTGCGCGGCGCTGGCATGGGCATAGCGATAGTTGAACTCGGTGATGGCGCGACGGCCGAGGAGGCGCATGAAGGCGCGATAGCTGCCCGGCACTTCGGGAATGGTCACCGCAAGCAGGGCCTCGCCCCGCTCGCCAATCTCGGCGCGTTCGGAGACGTAGCGCAGCCGGTCGAAATTGACATTGGCACCCGAATTGATGGCGATCAGCGCCCCCTTGGGCGTAGCGCCCATTTCGATATGGCGGCGTAGACCCGCAAGTGCCAAAGCGCCCGCCGGCTCGGCAATAGCGCGCATGTCGTCAAAGATGTCCTTGATGGCAGCGCAGATTTCGTCATTGCTCACGGTGATGATGTCATCGAGCAGATCCCGGCAGAGCCGGAACGTCTCGTCGCCCACCTGCCGCACCGCAACGCCGTCGGCAAAGAGACCCACCTCGTTGAGCACAACTGGCTTGCCCGCCGCAATCGCCGCCTTCATGCTGGCTGCTTCTTCCGGCTCGACACCGATCACCTTGATCTCGGGCCGCAGGAATTTGACGAAGGCGGCAATGCCCGCCGCCAGTCCGCCCCCGCCGATGGGCACGTAGATAGCGCCGATTTCGCCCGGATGCTGGCGCAGCAATTCCATGCCGATCGTGCCCTGGCCGGCAATCACATCGGGATCGTCAAACGGATGCACGAAGACATAGCCATGCCGCTCGGCCAGTCCCGAGGCATGGGCCCGCGCCGCGTCAAATCCATCGCCGAACAGCACAACCTCGCCACCCAGCCGGCGCACGGCGTCGATCTTGATCCCCGGCGTCGTCGTCGGCATGACGATGATCGCGCGCACGCCAAGCCGCGTCGCCGACAGCGCCACGCCCTGTGCATGATTGCCGGCCGACGCACAGATCACGCCCCGAGCGCGCTCCTCTGTCGTCAGTTGGCTCATGCGGTTATGCGCGCCGCGGATCTTGAACGAAAAGACCGGCTGCAGGTCCTCGCGCTTGAGCAAAATCTCCTGGCCGAGCCTGGTCGAGAGCAGGCGCATCGGATCGAGCGCGGTCTGCTCGGCAACCTCGTAAACCGCTGAAGTCAGGATTTTTCGCACATAGTCGGTCATGGCACGGCCTTCCAGAATATGGGGCTGAAGGACGCCTGCTGACAGCAAATGTCAACGTCCGGTCATAGCAATGCTGCATGCGTTTCGGGCATGGCACATTTTCTCAATCAAATGATTGATTGATGATTTGGCCGGGTGTAGTGAAGCGCCGTCCAATCCAGAATCCGAACCTCCCATGTGTCCCGAACCGGCCCATATCCCCAAGCGCGAAAGCGGCGATGAACGACGCATCGCCATTGCCCGCGCTGCCCGCGCCCTCATCATCGAGAAGGGTCTTGAGGGGCTGCGCACGCGCGACATCGCCGAGCGCGTCGGCATCAATATCGCGACGCTCCACTATCACGTGCCGAGCAAGGAGGCGCTGGTGGCGCTGGTCGCGGCGTCCCTCCGCGACGATTTCAAGGCCCAGGCCCTGCGCCACCCCAAGGAAGGGCTCGATGCCGGCGCCCAGCTCCGCCAGGAGTTCAACGAGTTCCGCGAAATCGTCGCCGAAATGCCCGAGCTGATCGGCGTTCTCAGCGAACTCGTCGATCTCTCCCGTCGCGATCCGACCATCGCTGAGATCATCCTGCCTATGCAGGCGTTCTGGACCGGGCAGTTCACCAAGATCTTCCGCACCGGCATCGACGACGGCTCATTCCGTCCCAACATCGACCCCGCCGCCGCGGCCATCATCGTCACCGCCGCCCTGTCCGATTGCTGGCGTCCCCATCGCCGCGCCTCGCTTGAACCCGTCATTGCCGAGCTCGAGCGCGCCTTCCTTCTCCCCGTTTCCAATCAAGGCTAGACCTCATGTCCTCTCCTCACGCCCATGCGGCAGATGCACCACCCGATCCGCGCCGCTGGATTGGCCTCTTCGTGCTGCTGATCGCCAATTTCATGAATCTGATCGACGTCACCATCGTCAACGTCGCTCTCCCCTCAATGCGCGAAAACCTCGGCGCTACCGACAACCAGATCGAATGGGTCGTCGCCGCCTATGTGCTCGCCTTTGCGCTCGGGCTCCTGCCCTTCGGCCGCCTCGGCGACATCTTGGGGCGCACCCGCCTCTTCCTCTGGGGCGTTGCTGCCTTCACGGCCGCCTCGGCGCTCTGCGGTATGTCGACATCAATCGAAATGCTGATCGGGGCTCGCATCATCCAGGGTCTCGCCGGCGCCATGATGACCCCGCAGGTCCTCGCCATCGCCACCGTCACCTTCCCGCCGCATGAGCGCGGCCAGGCCTTTTCGCTGTTCGGCCTCACCGCGGGCCTCGCTTCGGTCTGCGGCCCGATCCTCGGTGGCCTTCTCATCGAAGCCCACATCTTCGGCCTCGATTGGGAACCGATCTTCCTCGTCAACGTGCCCATCGGCATTGCCGCCGTGGTCGCCGGCTGGTTCCTCATTCCGCGCCTGCCGGGCCATCCGGACCTCAAGAACGATTTCATCGGCATTGGCCTCTTCGGCCTTGGCATCATCGCCGTGGTCTTCCCCATCGTCGAAGGCCGCGCCTATGGCTGGCCGCTCTGGGCCTTTGGGCTCATCGCGGTGGGTCTGGTGCTGATTGCTCTCTTCACGCTCTGGACCAAGCGGCGCGCCGATGCGGGCCTGCCGCAGCTCCTCAACTACGATCTCCTCAAGAACCGCGACTTCATGTTCGGCGCCCTGGTGGTGACCATCTATGCCTCAGGCATTCCGGGCATGTTCATGATCATCTCGCTGCTGCTGCAGAGCGGCTTTGGCATGACGCCGCTGGAGTCGGGCCTCACCAATACGCCCTTCTCGGTGGGCGTGCTGATCGCCTCGCTGATCGCCGGCCGCTTCGGCTCGAACTATCTGCGGGCTCGGCTCGGCGTTGCCGGTCTCATGCTGGCCGGTGGTATCGGTTCGCTGCATTTCATCATCGGCGCTGCTGGCGACACCATCAGCAGCTGGAGCTTCTTCGTGCCCCTGCTGATCGCCGGCATTGGCCTTGGCACCGGCTTCTCCTCGCTGTTCCAGCTCGTGCTGCGCAATGTGCCGCCGCGCGATGCCGGTGCCGGCTCGGGTGCTCTGCAGGCCTTCCAGCAGGTCGGTGGTGCGCTTGGTGTGGCGCTGATCGGTGAAATCTTCTTCACCCATCTTGGTGGCGCCTTTGCCAGCGGCAGCACCGCGGCTGCTGCCTTTGGCAGCGCGGCCTCGCTGGCGCTCTGGTATCAGGTGATTAGCTTTGGCCTCGTCTTCTTCCTCGCCTTCGCCTTCCGGCCTTCGAGTGGCCAGAAGCCGGGCGGGGCGCCTCAGCCGGTGCTGGTGGAAGCCTAAAATCGAAGGGGCCGCGCATTGCGCGGCCCTTTTTCATGCCGCCTTGAAGAGCAATTCCCAGGTCTGGTAGCCGGCAAGCGCAATGACCAGCGTGCCCACCAGCAGCATCAGCCGCTTGGCCGGCAATATGCGAACCACGAAGCCTGCCAAGGGCGCGGCGAGGATGCCGCCGGCCACCAGCCCCGCAACCGACCATAGGTGCTGGTCGATCCCCTCGGCGTCGGCCCAGTGCCCCGTCAGCAGCGCGGTGATGAAGGCGATGGAAACGGCGGTCGTGACAAAGAATTCCACCGTATTGACCGTGCCCACCACATAGCGCGGTGCGCCGCCCGAGCCGATCAGGCTCGAGGTCACGATGGGACCCCAGCCGCCGCCACCAACGGAATCGACGAAGCCGCCGGCAACGCCGAGCGGCAGCACGACCTGGGTCTTGGGTTCGTGATAGGGCCCGCGCGCCCGCAAGGCGCGGTAGAGAATGTAGACCCCCAATAGCCCAAGATAGAGCGTGACGAAGGGGCGGAGCATGGAGCCGTCTATGGCCGTCAGCACATAGGTGCCGAGCACCCCGCCTACGATCCCCGCTGGCGCCAGCCGCCAGAACAGGCGCCAGTTCACATTGTGGTTGCGCACATGGCTCGTCGCCGAGGCTGCGGTGGTGAACATCTCGGCGGCATGAACGCTGGCCGATGCGGCGGCCGGTGGTACGCCGAAGGAGAGCAGCATGGTGGAGCTGACGACGCCATAGGCCATGCCAAGGGCACCATCGACGATCTGAGCCAGAAAACCCACGACCAGAAAGATAAAAAACTCAGAGCCCAAAACGCCTCACAGCCAAAACACAAAAGGCCGAAACACCGTTCGCTATGAACGGGTTCCGGCCTTCAGACAGAGTAGGGCGCTGCCGATCAGCGAACGATCAGCGTGCCGGCACCGAATTCGGTGAAGAGCTCGACCAGCACCACATGCGGCATCTTGCCGTTGAGGATCACGACGCCTTCGACACCGCTGTCGAGAGCTTCGAGGCAGGTCTCGACCTTGGGGATCATCCCGCCCGAAATCGTGCCATCGGCGATCAGTGCCTTGGCGTCGGATACGCTGAGTTCGGGAATGAGCTTGCCGTTCTTGTCGAGCACGCCCGGCACGTCGGTCAGGAACAGGAGGCGCTTGGCGCCGAGCGAACCGGCAATGGCGCCGGCAAAGGTATCGGCGTTGATATTGTAGGTATTGCCGTCGCGACCCGGAGCGACCGGGGCGATGACCGGAATCATTTCCGAGCGGGCAAGGAGGTCGAGCAGGGTGCGGTCGACTTCAACGGGCTCGCCGACAAAGCCGAGATCGAGCACGCGCTCGATATTGGAGCCGGGATCCTTGACCTTCTTTTCCGCCTTGCGGGCGAAAACCATGTTGCCGTCCTTGCCGCAGAGGCCGATGGCCCATTCGCCTTCGGCATTGATCAGCGCGACGATTTCCTTGTTGATCGAGCCGGCCAGAACCATCTCGACCACTTCCATGGTCCGCGCATCGGTGACGCGAAGGCCGCCTTCGAACTTGGATTCGATGCCGAGGTTCTTCAGCATCGAGGCAATCTGCGGCCCGCCGCCATGCACGACGATGGGGTTGACCTTGGACTGCTTCAAAAGCGCGATGTCGCGGGCAAAGGCCTGGCCGAGCTTGAGATCGCCCATGGCGTGGCCACCGTATTTCACGACGACGGTCTTGCCTTCATAGCGCTGCATATAGGGCAGGGCCTGGGCGAGGATGCCGGCATCGTGGCTGAAGCGGTCGGTCGTCGTTTCTTGGTCAGACATGGGCGGTGTGGTTTCCTCAAGAAGACCTGCGGACGGGCAAAGGGTCTAGTCCATTTTGCGCCGTCTATAAATGACCTGCGGCGACAAAATCATGGCCGTTGATCCGTTTCTCCCCGATTTGCGTAGCAGGAATGGCGGACATAGGGGAATATGTCGGCAAGAGGGGGTACTAGACCCATGTCAATGCAAGCGGACACAGCCGAAATTGCGGACCTGATCGCCCGTTGCGCCCTGCGTGACCGCGGCGCCTTTCGGCAGCTCTACACAAGGACCAGCGCGAAACTTTTCGGAGTGGCCCTCCGTATCTTGAGGGACAGAGCCGAAACCGAGGAAGCGATCCAGGAAATCTACATCAAGATCTGGCAGAAAGCCGACCGCTATGTGGCCGGTCAGTACAGCCCGATCAGTTGGCTTGTTGCGGTGGCCCGCAATCATGCACTCGACAGGGTGCGGGTTAGAAGGCCCATCAGCGAAGACATCGATGCAGCCCTCGATATTGCCGATCTGGGTCCCAGTCCCGAGCGACAGGTCGAAGCCGCCGAAGACAGCGCACGGATCGCGAATTGTCTCGGCACGCTGGAGCCTGATCGTGCCGAGGCGGTGCGCGGGGCCTATCTCGACGGTTTCAGCTACGAAGAATTGGCCCAGCGCCATGCCGTCCCGCTCAATACCATGCGGACCTGGCTGCGGCGGAGCCTGATGAAGTTGAAAGAGTGCCTGACGTCATGAGCGAGCAAGACAAACACGAGGGGGATGACGGCCGCGCGACAGTTGCGGAATATGTCCTCGGCCTGCTCGATGCCTCTGCGCACGAGGCGGTTGGCCGGCGCATTGCCGATGATCCGCAACTGCAGCGCGAACATGATTTCTGGGCCAGCCACTTTGCCGGGCTCGATGAACAGTTCGAACCGGTGGCGCCGCCTGCTTACATCCTGCCAAGAATCGAAACTCGGTTGTTCGGCGAAGAAAAGCGCACCTCCTGGTGGGATAGTCTTGCTCTCTGGCGCTCGGTGGCGGCTGGGGCTCTCGCTGTTGCCGCCGTCGCAGTCGGCTTCTCGGTTCTGCAGCCGCGGCCCGACTCATCGGCGCTCGCCGATCAGCTGGTGGCAGCACTACGGGCCGAAGGCAGCGATGTGCAGTTCCTCGCGCTTTACGATGGCTCGGGTGCGGTTCGCCTGACCGCTCTTTCGGGCGAGGCGCTACCGAACAATGACTATGAGCTCTGGGCCATCCAGGGAGGCGGCTCTCCCATTTCCATGGGCGTCGTGCCGATCAATGCGCGCAGTACGGTGGAACTCTCGGACGCGGTGCGCGCCGGCTGGGGCGAGGGCTCGGTCCTGGCCATCACCCTCGAACCCAAGGGTGGTGCACCCGCGGGCGTACCAACCGGCCCCGTCGTGGCGCAGGGCGCGGTCACGAAGATATAGGTCTGCTCTCGGCCTCTACGAAGCGCCTGCCGTCACCGCACAGGTCGTCACCCTCGGGCTTGACCTGAGGGCCCTCTACTTTTGCCGTGCATCGCGAAGTGTCCTCGGGGCAAGCCCGAGGATGTTGTTCGGTGGTTGAGAGCGTTACCGCCCGCGCATACGAAACTTCCCCCCAAACAGTTTCAGAATCCGCGAAAAATATACCGCCCAAAATCCTGAAACTCCCCCGGCTACCCGTCCGTACCTCCCTGTGACCCGCAAGTGATCGGGCAAGAAATAAAACAGGAAGGAACTCCCAAATGACCATTTCCCTGCGCGCCGTATCCGTCGCGGCAATTCTGTCCTTTGGCGCTCTCAGCGGCTCCGTCTTTGCCCAGGACAATCCGATGGTCGGCGGCGCTGCCATGTTCGCCGACAAGAACATCGTCGAAAACGCCGTCAATTCGGCTGATCACACGACGCTGGTTGCTGCCGTCCAGGCTGCCGGCCTTGTCGAAACGCTTTCGGGCCCGGGCCCCTTCACCGTTCTCGCCCCGACCAATGAGGCTTTCGCCGCTCTGCCCGCCGGCACCGTCGAAAATCTGCTGAAGCCGGAAAACAAGGACATGCTGACCAAGATCCTGACCTGTCATGTCATCGCGGCCAAGGCGCTGTCGACCGACATCGTCGGCATGGTCGAAGCCGATGGTGGCGAGCATATCGCCGACACCGTCGGTGGCTGCAAGCTGACCCTCAAGGCTGCTGACGGCAAGGTGACGATCACCGATGAAAACGGCACCGTGGCCAATGTCACCATTGCCGACGTGATCCAGTCCAATGGCGTCATCCACGTCATCGACGCGGTGCTCACCCCGAAGATGTAACCTTCTTCGGCATCCCGCCGAATGAGGTCATGAGGCTCCGCTTCCCCCGGCGGGGCCTCTCGCTTTCTTGAGGAAAATTCACTCCGGATTGGTCTATGCTGGGGGCAGGGAGACAATGAAAATGCAGCTTACCCGACGCGCAGTTCTCTTGGGCGGTACGGCCGTGGCCGCGCTCTCGGTCTTCTCGCTCTGGCGCTCGGCAGGCCAGCCGCGTGCTGCCGAGGGTGACTTCCCGTTCAAGCTCACCGACGAAGAGTGGAAGGCAAAGCTCGATCCGGCGGCCTATGACGTCCTTCGTCACGAAGCCACCGAACGCCCCTTCACCTCGCCGCTCAATGACGAGCATCGGCCCGGCAAATTCCATTGCGCCGGCTGCGACCAGATCCTGTTCGAATCCGAAAAGAAGTTCGACAGCGGCACCGGCTGGCCCAGCTTCTGGGATTTCGTTCCCGGCGCCATCGGCTCGACTGAGGACAACACTCTGGGCATGGTTCGCACCGAGGTTCATTGCAGCAATTGCGGTGGCCATCAGGGGCATGTCTTCAACGACGGACCGGCCCCGACCGGGCTTCGGTACTGCATCAATGGCCTGGCGCTGCGTTTTGAGCCGACCGCCTGAAGGGGCGGCATGGCTGGGTTGAGGTGATACGGTGTTGATCTCCAGCCCCGAACCTCGCTAGGTGTGGCCAAGCTCCAAAACACCAAAAATCCAGATGCGCCTCACCATCATCCAGACCGGGGATGTCCCCGAACCGCTTCGCAATAATTTCGGTCCTTACCACTCCATGTTCGAACGCATGTTCGACAGCACCGAAAATGGCTTTAGCTACGAGGTGGTGACGGCATATGACAACAGTCTGCTACCCGATCCCTCACGCATAGAGGGCATTGTCATCACCGGTTCGCCGGCCGGTGTCTATGAGGATCACGACTGGCTGCCGCCGCTGCGCGAATTCATCCGCCGTGCCTATTCGGCCAAAACGCCCATGCTTGGCATCTGCTTCGGCCACCAGATCATGGCCGATGCGCTGGGCGGAGATGTCCGAAAGTCCGAGAAAGGCTGGGGTCTCGGCCGCCACTCCTATCGCGTCGCGAGCCGCCCCGATTTCATGGCCGGCGCCCCGG
The DNA here is from genome assembly GCF_024707125.1 of Devosia sp. GTDB lineage: Bacteria > Pseudomonadota > Alphaproteobacteria > Rhizobiales > Devosiaceae > Devosia. The sequence continues at coordinate 700,045 of NZ_JANQAH010000011.1, read as the reverse complement.
AAACCTTGGCCATCGCCTGTTCGCACCAGGACCAGGTGATCGTGCCGCCGGCCGAAGCCGAGGTGATCCTGGCATCCGACTTTACGCCCAATGCCGGCCTTTTCTACAAGTCCGGCAAGGCTTTAAGTTTTCAGCCGCACCCTGAATTCCTCGACGACTATGCCCTGGCTTTGGTCGAACTGCGCCGTGGCCGCGCGCCCGACGAGGTTGTCGAGCAGGGCGTCGCATCTTTTGCGCAAAGCTCGGACAGTGCTCGAACGGCCGACTATATCGGCAAGTTCTTTCGCGGAAACGCTGTGTAAGCTGCGGGAATCAAGGCGGCATTAACCAAGATCGGTGAGGCTGGGGGCAATAAATCCTGCCCCAGGTCTCATCCAATGTTCCGCTTCAGCCGGTTCTCGATCACCAAAAAACTTGTCATCGTCTTTCTCGGTTTCGGTGTCGTCGTCGCGGCACTCGGCGGCCTCGCGCTGCTCGCCGCCAAATCCCTCGGGGATCGCGGCAACGAGGTCGGCGCGCTCCTCTCGCCGCACGTCAAGGCGGCCATGGAGATCAAGCTCAACGCGACGTCTGCCCATCTCTATTTCGAAGAAATCATGATGGGTGATGCCGGCGAAGACGTCGCCAATGTCTGGGCCTATCTCGACACGGCCGAAGCCTATCTCGCAGCGATCGAACAGGGCGACGATATTGCCGGCGCCGTTTACTTCGCTTCGGAAGATCCCGCCGTCCAGGCGGCCGGTCCCAAGGTCTTGCAATCGCTCGTTGATTTCAGAACGGCCGCCGAACAGCGCTATGCCAATCTCGGCAAGGGCGACGAGGGCGCAGGGTCTGCTGCCGACGCCGCGTTCGACGCTGCTTATGACAGCGTTATCGTCGAAGCGACGGCGCTCGAAAAGTCGGTCTTTGAAGATATGCAGGAAGGGCTCACGCGGTTGGCGGGTGCCCAGAGCTTTGCCATCATCACGCTGATCTTCGCCGGCGTGGGCGCGGCGTCAGGTTGCCTCACCGTATTCCTCTTCTTCCGCAAGGTGGTTTCGGCGCGCCTCGACCAACTGGTTACGATCACCGGCGAATTGGCCAAGGGTAATACCGAGGTCGATATTCCGGTCCAGAAGGTGCAGGACGAACTCACCGTCATGTTCGACGCCTTCACCAGCTTCCGTGGCGCGCTGATCGAACAGGCGGCGCTTGAAAACGCCGACAAGCAGCGTAATGCCGAGAGCGGCCAGCGCCGCCGTGCATCGGATCGGCTGACCGACGACCTCAAGGACACGATCCACGCCGTCATGGCTGGTGAACTGAGCCGCCGCGTCGCGGCTGACTATTCTCAGGAAGAACTCAAGAGCCTCGCTGCCGAGGTCAACGCGCTGCTCGACGCCGTCGACAAGGGGCTGACGGGTACCGGGCACGTGCTTTCAGCCTTGGCCAAGGCCGATCTCAGCCAGCGTGTGACCGGCAAATTCCAGGGTGCCTTTGCCGAGTTGCAGGACAATACCAACGCAGTGGCCGATCGGCTGACTGATGTGATGGGGCGCCTGCAGGAAACCTCGCATCGCCTCAAGACCGCCACCGGCGAAATCCTCGCCGGCTCCAACGATCTCGCCGAACGCACCAGCCGCCAGGCGGCCATGGTGCAGCAGACGACCTCGACGGTTTCGAGCCTTTCCAGCACCGTCACCGAGAATGCTCATCGCGCCCAGGAAGCCGACCGTTCGGTGGGCAATGCCTCGCGTATTGCCGTCGAGAGCGGCTCGGCGATGGAGGCGGCCAACAAGGCCATGGAACAGATTTCCACGTCCTCGTCGAAGATTTCCAATATCATCGGCATGATCGACGACATCGCCTTCCAGACGAACCTGCTTGCCCTCAACGCTTCGGTGGAAGCAGCGCGGGCCGGGGAGGCCGGCAAGGGCTTTGCCGTGGTCGCGGTTGAAGTGCGGCGTCTCGCCCAGTCGGCCGCCGAAGCCTCGGCCGAGATCAAGCAGCTCATCGAGATCTCGGCTGGCGAAGTGCATGCCGGCACGCAGGTCGTCATGCAGATCGCGGGGCAAATTTCGACGCTTAATCTCTCAGTGCGCGAGAGTGCGAAACTGATCGGCGAGATCGCTGAGGCCAGCCGTTCGCAGGCTATCGCCATTGGGGAAGTCAGCACCGCCGTACGGCAGATGGACGAGATCACCCAGCACAATGCGGCGCTGGTGGAAGAAACCAATGCCGCCATCGAGCAGACGGAAAACCAGGCCGCTGAGCTCGATGAGATTGTTGCGGTGTTCGAATTGGGCGCCGCCCGAGTGCAGGCGCGTTACGCGGCCTGACCGGAACGAACAGAAACAAAAAGGCGCATCCGAAACGGTGCGCCTTTTTCTTACCCTATACCCCGCTGCTGGCGAGCAGCATGGCGATTTCGGTCCGCAGGTCCTTGATGCCCGTGCCCTTCTCGCTGGAGGTGAGGAGGACATGCGGGTGGGAGGCGGGGCGCTTGGCAATGGCCCAGCGGGTGGCCGCCAATGCCTTTTCGACATCCTCCGAATTTGGCTTGTCGGCCTTGGTCAGCACGACCTGATAGCTCACGGCTGCGTGGTCTAGCTCGTTCATGACGCTGATGTCATTGTCCTTGGGGCCGTGGCGGCTGTCGATGAGGACATAGACGCGGCGCAGGGTAGCGCGGCCCACCAGGTACTGATGGACCAGCTTGGTCCAGGCTTTCACCTTCGGCTCCGGCGCCTTGGCATAGCCATAGCCGGGCATGTCGACGATGCGCAGGTTTTCGCTCTGGCTCTCAAAAATGTTGAGTTCCTGCGTACGGCCCGGCGTGTTGGAGGTGCGCGCCAGATTGGACGTGCCGCAGAGCGCGTTGATCAGGCTCGACTTGCCGACGTTGGAGCGGCCGGCAAAGGCGATTTCAACGCGATCCATGGGCGGCAGGTCGGCCAGGCTGACGCAACCCTTGGTGAACAGAATCGGGCGCGCAAACATCAGGCGGCCGCGTTCGATGAGGTCGGTGGGATAATTGATTTCTGTCATGTGGTCCTCGGCCTCAAAGACAAGGCCCGCTGGGTTTTCCAGCGGGCCCCGAATGGTGCGGGAATGTCGTCAGCTCTTTGAATTTTCTGCCGGCTTGGGCTTCTTGCGGAAGCTGTCCAGAATATTGCCGAACAGGTTCACCTCGGCGCCGTGGCGCTTCATGATGAACCACTGCTGGGTCACCGACAGCGTATTGTTCCAGGCCCAGTAGATCACGAGGCCGGCCGGGAAGGCGCCGAGCATGAAGGTGAAGATGATCGGCATCCAGTTGAAGATCATCGCCTGGGTCGGATCCGGCGGCGGCGGGTTGAGCTTCATCTGCACCCACATGGTGATGCCCATGATCACCGGCCAGATGCCGAGATGCAGGAACGAGCCGATGAAGGGCAGGGCAGTCGGGGTCCACGGGATCAGGCCGAACAGGGTGAAGATGTTGGTCGGATCGGGCGCGGCAAGATCCTGAATCCAGCCAAAGAACGGCGCGTGGCGCATCTCGATGGAGATGAAGATAACAGTATAGAGCGCGAAGAAGACCGGGATCTGAATAAGGATCGGCCAGCAACCCGAGAGCGGATTGATCTTTTCCTTCTTGTACAGCTCCATCATGGCCTGCTGCTGGGCCGGACGATCGTCCTTGAGACGTTCCTGGATCGCCTTCATTTCCGGCTGCACGCGGCGCATGGCGGCCATGGACGCATAGGAGCGGTTGGCGAGCGGGAAGAAGAGCGCCTTGACGATCACGGTCACCGCAAGGATGGCGAGACCGAAATTGCCCAGAAGGCCATAGAGCGTCACCAGCAGCCAGTGCATCGGCTTGGTGAGGAAGTGGAACCAGCCCCAGTCGATCAGCAGTTCGAGACGGTCAAAACCATGCTCGGTCTGGTAGGCGGAGATGACGGCATCTTCCTTGGCGCCGGCAAAAACATAGCTTTCGCTCGTCGCCGTGCCTCCGGCCGGAACGACAACCGGCTGGGTCTCGACATAGTTGGACTGGTAGATGGGCAGGGTGCCTTGGCTCGAATAGGCAAAGCGCGCATTGATGGCGGCATCGGGCTTGGGCAGCACGGCGGTCGCCCAATATTTGTCGGCAATGCCAAGCCAGCCGGTGGTCGAGGAGAAGTCGACCTGACGCTCGTTCTGGAGGTCGTGGTATTTGCGCGCGACGTAGTTATAGGTGCCGAGAACGCCGATAGGGCCTTCATGCTGGATGAAGAAGTTCTGCACGGCGGGCGTGCCCTGGCGCACGACGCGGGCATAGGGGAAGAGCGCAACATCGCCCGTGCCGGCATTCTCAACCGACTGGGTGATGGTGAAGAGGTAGCGATCATCGACCGCAATAGTGCGGCGGAAAATCAGGCCCTGACCATTGTCGTAGCGCAGCGTCACCGGGGTGGCTGCGGTCAGCGTGGTGGCGTCGCCTTCCAGGGTCCATACGGTGTTGGCGTCGGGCAGGGTGACCGTGGCGCCGGCGGCCGGAGCCCAGCCGTGCTCGATATAGTATCCGCCCGGCGCGCCCGAGGGGCTCAGGAGCGTGATGATCGGAGAATCGGGGTCGACGGTTTCGCGATATTTTTCAAGGCGCAGATCGTCGATGCGGGCACCGGTCAGGTTGATCGAGCCTGAAAGGTCCTCGGTGTCGATCGCGACGCGCGTGGAGGCGGCGATGGCACTCTGGCGGTCGGCAAAGGTCTGCGAGGAAAGCGGCTGGTCGGTCGCGGCCACCTGCGTACCATCGGCGCTGGTCGCAGGCACAGCGAGAGCGGCCTGTTCAGCCTGCTGCTGAGCGGCAATTTCATTTTGCCGCTGCTGGCGTTCCATCTGCGGTCCGGCAACGAAGAACTGCCAGCCGAACAGCACGAGCATGCTCAGCACGACGGCAAGAATCACATTGCGATTATCAGAATTCATGGTGTCGCGTTCCGTGGGCCACGCCCGGTCCCTGTCCGATTATCATCCGCCTTTGTGTCACGCACATTTGTGTCATGGACTTTGGCGATGAGACCGTTGAGGTCTTTGATCATTTTGGCAAAGGGCGAGCTCAGGGCCTCGCGCCTTGCCAACAGCACATAGTCATGGCCGGGCCGAAAGTCATCGGCACACGCTGCCGCAGCCGCTCGTAAACGGCGCTTCATGCGATTGCGCTCCGGCGAATTGCCCACCTTCTTGGTGACGGTGAAGCCCACGCCGGGCAATTCGTCTTCGGCTGCAATGACCTGCAGCCCAAACGCAGAGCGCCCGGCGCGATTGCCCCGGGCTGCCCTCAAAAACTGCGAGCGCCGCCGGAGACGGCGCAATGTCGCGACCTTTTGCGCGTCGGCCGTCATCCGGCCAACAGCCTTAGGCCGAGAGCTTCTTGCGGCCGTCGCGACGACGACGGTTCAGAATCGCACGACCGTCCTTGGTGGCCATACGGGCGCGGAAACCGTGACGACGAGCACGCACGAGCTTGCTGGGCTGATAAGTACGCTTCATGACTTTCAACCGCGCTTAAGCACGGTTCCTCTATATCTGGCGCATATGCGCATAAACTTGTCCGGCCGACGGGCAGGGCGCGCCAGCTTTGTTCGTGGCGTCTATAGGGAAAAGCATAGGCCAAGTCAACGCGCGATGGGCCCAAACCTTGTGCTTTCCAGCCTGTTGTCAGGCTCCTTATATGACCGCATAAGTGGGCCATTGTTTAGCCCGCCGCGGAATCTGGCTCGTGTCCACATCTCCTGACCTTTGCATAATCGGTGCCGGGACGCTCGGTGTCGATCTGGCCCTCTATGCGCGGCGTCTTGGCGCCAGCGTTGTTCTTGCCGATAGGGACCGGCCGGAGCAGGGCGATGCTGCGCAGCAGGCGCTGCGCATGGCTTCGCTCGTGCAAAGCGCCAAGCGGGCTCAGGACATGCGGCGCGCGCCGGAATTGGGCGTGGGTGCTTCCGAATTCAAGCTTTCTGCCAAGCAGGTGGCCGAGCGCGCGACGCGGCTGGTCGAGAATCGCATCCGGGCGACCTCGCCCGAGATTCTTACCGCGCAGGGCGTCACGGTGATGCGGGGCTCGGTCAGTTTCGTCGATGGGCGATCGGTGCTTGTGGGTGATATCACCATCAAGCCGGGCAAGATCGTTATCGCGATCGGCGGAGCGCCTGCCATTCCCGATATTCCGGGGCTTGGCGATATTGACGTCTTCACGCTGGATTCGATCCTCGAAAACCAGCGCAAGCTCACGCACCTCGTCGTAATCGGTTCGGACGTCGCCGCGGTCGAGCAGGCTCAACTACAGCGCCGGTTTGGCGCGGCAGTGACGCTTGTGCCGCATGGGCCGTTTTTGTCCGACTTCGATCCCGAAGCGGTTTCGTTACTGCTGGCGGCATTTGTCGATGAAGGCATATCGGTTCGGACGGGCGCGCGCGTCGTAGCGATCAACAAGCGCTCGCAGGGGATCGGCATCGAGATCGAGGCCGAAGGCGGCGTTCGCGAAATGCTCGATGCCTCCCATGTGCTGGTATCGGCGGGCCGGAAGATTGACCTCGACGAACTCGATATCGCCAAGGCGCGGTTGAGACCGGGCGCCAATTCGTCCCGGACCATTCGGCCCGTCGGCATTGTTGCTGGCCAGGAAGGCTGGAGTGCAGCGCGTGCGCATGGGCGCGCCGTAGTCGACGCCCTGCTGGGCCGGCGTCGGGCCAATGCGGATTTCCCTGTTCCGCGCCTGGTCGAAACCGAACCTGGCATCGCCCAGATCGGGCTGCTCACGCCGCGGGCCGACAAGGCTCGCGCCGGAGACACGATCCTGCGGGAAAACATGACGGAAAACGATCGCGCGGCGGCCATGGGCAATGACCGCGGTCTCGTCAAGCTGACGCTCGACGGCAAGGGCCAGATCCAGCGCGCCTGCGTGGTCGATCCCTTTGCGGCTGAATTGGCCGGAACTCTGGCTCTGGCCATGAGCCGCAAGATCGGGCTTGCCGACCTGGCCGATCTACCGCTGCCGCGTCCCAGTCTTTTCGAGGTTTTTTCGCGTCTTGGAGAGAACTATCTCGCCGCCCGAAACGTATCGACTAAAGGGCAGGGCGGTCGGACGCTGCGGCGTTGGCTGGGGCTTTAGGCCGAGGGGCTGACGCCCGGGCCTGTCATCTCCTATGATCGAGTCGCGATGACAGACGAATCCAATGTCACACCGGGCCGGTTTTCCGGTCTTTCGAACAAGCTGATCGCCGCCATCATCGCGGTGATTCTGCTCGTCGAAGTCATCGTCTATCTGCCGTCGCTAGCCACCTTTCGCGCCTCCTGGCTCGATGACCGGCTGCGTGTCGGCATCGTGGCGGCGCGGGTGCTCGATGCCGTGCCTGACGTCATGGCCTTGCCGCGCAGCCTGACAGACCGCCTGCTGACCTCCGCCGGCGCCTACGCGATCGTCTATCGTCGCGCGGGCCAAAGCCAGCTCATCGAGCTTGCCGAGCCGGTGACGCCGGAAAGTGTCGTTACCGCCGACATGCGCCAGCGTGACTTGCCGAGCCTGATCATCGGCGCGCTTGATACGCTCTTTGCGGGGCCGGGGCGAACCCTGCGCATCGTGGGTGAGGGCGACCTCGACGAGAGCCTTGTTGAAATCCTCATGTCCGAGCAGCCGCTACGCCGCGACATGATCAACTACTCTCGAAATATCGTCCTGGCTTCGCTTGGCATTGCCGCGGTTACGGCTTTTGCCCTCTATATGCTGGTGAGCCGGCTCTTCATCCTGCCGGTGCAAAGGCTCACCACCAATATCCTCAAATTCCGCAAGGCGCCTGAGAACGCCACGCTGATTCTAGCGCCGACGCAGCGCGCCGACGAGATCGGAACGCTTGAGCGCGAGCTTTCGGCCATGGAAAGCGAGCTGTTCGCCATGCTGCGCCAGCAGCGGCATCTGGCCGATCTCGGGCTTGCGGTCGCCAAAATCAATCATGACCTGAGAAACACGCTGACCTCGGCGCAATTGCTCTCCGACCAGGTGGCGACGCTCGATGACCCAAAAGTGCAGCGCCTGGCGCCACGCCTCGTGACGACGCTCGACCGGGCCATCGGCTTTGCCCAATCCGTGCTCGACTATGGGCGCGAGGCCGCCAGCGTACCGCAGCCCACGCCGGTCAGCCTCAAGTCACTCGTCGAGGATGCCGCTTTTGAAGCCCATATCGCGGGCCATCCGACGATCACCTTTTCGAGCGCGGTACCCGATGATCTCGTCGTCTTTGTCGATGCGGGGCAAATGACGCGCGTTTTTGTCAATCTGCTCAAGAATGCCCGCGAAGCGCTGGAGGCAAGCCAGAAGCCAGGCGAATATCGCATCGATGTGGTCGCAGATGCGGAGGACGCCGTTGCGACCGTCAGCGTGAGCGACAATGGCCCAGGCTTGCCGCCGCGTGCGCGGGAGAATCTTTTCGTTGCTTTTGAAGGGTCTGCCCGAGCCGGCGGTACGGGTCTTGGGCTCGCCATTGCCCGCGAATTGACCGAGGCCAATGGCGGCACGCTGCAACATGTGGATATGGACGAGCCGGGCACGCGCTTTGTGCTGACGTTGCCGAAAGATATTCACAGCCTTTGAGTGCAAACGCAAAAAGCTTTTGTCACACGCTTGCAATGCGCGGAACACCGCTATATGGGTTGCCTCGCTTCGGAAGAGCGAGCCGCTCAACACCGAATGCCCGCCGCGTTTTAGCGGTATGCGCGCCCGTAGCTCAGCTGGATAGAGCACCAGACTACGAATCTGGGGGTCAGGAGTTCGAATCTCTTCGGGCGCGCCATTCCATCTCATTGATGGTGCTAACAATCTGAGTTTGCTGGACTTTTACCTGCCGAGGTTGCGATCTCGGCGGTGGTCATCTGCAATATCACTATGCTGGGCTCGGACGTTCCGTTTGTGCGGCCACCCGATGGACGTCGCTCGCCATCGCTTCGGCTTGTTGCAACCATGCGGCCCTTTGATCGGGAGAACTGGTCGCCACGACGCCGAACAGGGCACGGCTGACCTCTTGGACGCCGCAAAAGTCCAAGATGCAGCGGCGCCAGATCCGGTCAAGTGGGTCGCCAAAATGGTTCTGCTCTCGTTCCAGAACGGTGTTGCCGGTGTTAAGCACAAGTGCAGCGCGCATTTTCAGCAGCCCGATCGACTCGTCTCCTTGGTCAGCACCTTTGGCAAAGGTGTAAGCCGCTTCTGGCGCAAAGACGCGATCAATCCAGCCCTTCATCATCGCGGGTGGTGCGCCCCAGCAATTGGGGTGCACGACTGCTAGAAGGTCGCTTTCGCGCAGCTGGGCGATATGTGCTTGTACAAGGGGATCAAACGAGGGAACCCCTCGCGCCTCTTCGGCCGTTAGAAGGGGCTGGAACTGCTCCAGATAGAGATCATGGAAAGTCACGTCACATCCAAAGGAAGTCCATGTCCTTCGCACAGCGTCCGCCAGGGCGTGGTTGAAGCTATCCGGAGAGGGGTGGGAGACAACGACGAGTGCTTTCATAGCTAGGTCCCGCTGCTGGTCGTCGGCCGCGCCTGTGGGTTCCGAACAGCGGACTGAAACTGGGCGCTAACGACGGCTGCTCGGCCGGTTGCGCTTTGCCCAGTGCCGTTGGGTGCGGTCAATCAGAGGTGTTGCCATGTCCCACCTTGGATGAAAGCTGCCAGGTCTGCAATCCACCCCCTTCTCGACACCGATTTCCGTCGCCTCGGATGACTCGCGGACAAGCCGCGAAGGAGGGGGCACGTTCCAAGGACTAACGCGTCACGGTATCGCCGAGGTCTGACGTGCCGATCTTTCTGAGTACGGCGTCCATCGGCTCAAACTTCATCCAGAAACGAACGGGTGTCGTCGTTTCTCCGCCCAACGAGCCGCTGTCCTGATACCAATTGGCAGTATAGCTGGTCTCGTGTGCCTGAAGCCCCCCATTGACGCTCCAGCTGCGGGCATAGAGCCCTGAGAGCTCAGTCAGCGTGGCTGTATCCACATCTGGGCGCGCGCGTTTCATGGCTTCCGCCCAAAGGTTCGGCTTTGCCGCGAAGTCGCGCGAAGCCAGCGTCAGGGCTTCAAGCACGGCCTCCAGTTCCGTACCGCGCTTGGTCAATAGCTCCCTAGGCACAACGTTGACCTTGGTTACGATCGGTGTGGCTCTGTAGAAAGCATCTACGTCCACCAGGACATTTAGGTCCGTGCGTTCTGGCATGGACAGGAATACGCCAATGGACATGGTTGTCGCGTCAACACGGCCCTGCTGCAGTGCCTGGGCGCGAACGGCCGGGTCGCCGAGAGGCACATAGGTCATGTCCTCAATCTTGGTGCCCTGACTGGCCAGCACCATGCGCGATAGGCTGTAGTCGAGGCTGTTCTCGCGACCCACGCCAAATGTGCCAGTGCTGAGGCTCTCAAAGGTTGTCCCACCGCGTGCCGCGATGATGTAGGGGATGGCTTTGTCGGTCGAGCCGATGGCTACCAGGCTGGTGTCGCCGCGAATGTGAAGTCCGAGAAGCGCTTCGGTGGAAATATTGGCCATCTCGCCGCTGCCGGTCAAAAGTGCCGTGACGGCCATCGGGGTCTGCGCCGCTGGCACCAGTTCCACATCGACCCCCGCGCGCTCGAAATAGCCCTCGCTTTCGGCCAGATAGAGCACCGAGTTGGGCACCAGCGGCACCTCGGTTGACGTCACGATGATCCGGAAGGGATCGGCACTTGCCGGCGCAATGGTCAGCGCGGCAGAGGCGGCGGCGATTGCCGCTATGGCGAATTTCTTGATCATCACTCAGGGATCTCCAATGAAGGGAAGCTCTTGGGGCGTGACAGGGGCTATGGGACAGCGAAGCGCTGCTCTAGCCGCCTCAACGCAGCTGCCGTCGTGCTGCCGATGATCACGGTAGTCAGCACGGCGACGAAGTAACGTGGCATGTTGAACGACGCGCCGTATCCGACGATGAGCCCGCCCAATCCGGTCATGGCCGTATATATTTCCGCAACTATGCAAGCGGTCAGCGCCTGCGCCGCGCCAAGTCGCAGGCCGGCGATCATCTGCGGCAGGATGAGCGGCCAGACGACCAGCAACTGCGCCTGCAGCTTGCTGGCGCCGAGGCCCATGGCGGCCTCTTCGGCGCCTTGGTCTACGCCTTCAAATGCTGCCTGTGCCGTCGTCGCGATAACGATCACCGCCGCCAGCATCACCAGGATGACTTTTGCGGTGCCGCCTAGTCCCAGCAGCGCAACGAGCAGCGGGATGAAGGCGATCAGAGGGATATTGCCCAGAAAGTCGAGCACTACCTTCATGACCCGGCCAAACAGCCCCGATAGCCCCATAAGTCCGGCGAGGGTCCAGCCGACCAGGACAGCAAGACCCAGGCCGGAATAGTAGTTCTGGATGGTATTAGCCACGGCATTGATATAGCCGCCGCGATAATCCCGCAGCATGCCGAGCAGTGCCTCGAGGGTTTCGCCAATCGAGGGAATGATGGCTTTTGGGAACTGTGAGGCGATCCATTCCCAACCCAGCACCAGAGCGGTAGCCAGCCCCAGCACGATCCAACTTTCGCACCTCACGCCTTTGAGCCAGATGACTGCTTCCTTGAGATCCTCCCTGGCATGGGAGCGATCAGCAGTTGTGGCGCCGCCGGACTGTTCCTGCGCGTCTTGGGCCGAAGCTCGAGCGATGGTTGTCCCTGCTGTTTGGGGACCAGGCTTGTTGCCTTCACGGGTCAAGTCAAACGTTCCTTGCGCCTTCGAAGTGCTGGGTTGCCGCTCGGAGGCTCTTCGTTCGTTGGCGTAGCGGCCAAAGCGGCCGCTACGCTGTTTGCTTGTGATGTCATGCCTCTCCCGCATCGGCGAATGTGGAGAGGCCAATGGTTCGCTGGACCTATTCCTGGGGCAGGGCGTAGGCGATGACGTAGTCACCCTTCTCGGGGTTCTCACGCGCACCGCCGGCAACCACGACCACGAATTGGCGACCGCTTTCCGGCGACAGATAGCTCATGGGCGCTGCCTGCGAGCCTACGGGAAGGCGGGATTTCCAGACTTCCTCACCGGTCGTGGTGTCCCAGGCGCGCAGATAGTAGTCCAGCGTACCGGCATAGAAGGCCAGGCCGGATGCGGTGGTCACAGCCGTCGATAGTGAAGGCATGCCGATCGGCACGGGCACATTGACGCGGAAGCCACCGAGGAACACGTCCTGCGCGGTGCCCAAGGGGCGCTGCCACGCGATTTCCTGCGTTTCAAGGTCGACACCCGAAATAGTGCCGAACGGTGGCTCCTGACAGGGAATGCCCAGGGGCGAGTTGAACAGGCCTACGACCGCAGCATAGGGAGCGCCTTCCTGCGGGTTGAGGTTGGTCCCATGGCCCGCCGGAGTGTCGTGGCCCTGGACATCTTCCTGCTTGACCAGATAGCCGACGTGGCCATTGCGCATCTCGTTGACCAGCATGATGTTGCGGTCTTCGTCGATCGCTACGCCGCCCCAGTTCATGCCGCCCCAGAAGCCCGGCCACATCAGCGTTGGCTGGCCCTCGACGAAGGGGGTGTACTTGCCTTCGTAGCGCAGCTTCTTGAATTCCAGACGGCAGATCAGCTGGTCGTAGAAGGTGAACCCCCACATGTCCTTTTCTTCTAGGACCTGCGGGCTGAGATAGGGCATGCCGACCGAGAAAGGCTGGGTGGGAGACAGGCGCGCGGCCGAAGTGGCGTCCTGCGGCACGGCTCGTTCCTCGACCTCTGTGATGGGCTGGCCAGTCCGGCGATCGAGAACAAAGGTTTCGGCCGTCTTGGTCACCTGGATCAGGGCAGGAATGGTTCCGCCATTGCCATCCGGGAAATCCACCAAAGTAGGCGCGGCAGCATTGTCGTAGTCCCACAGGTCGTGGTGGACCATCTGATAGACCCAGGCCTTGCGCCCGGTCTTGACGTTAAGCGCGACCACGGCCGTCGAATGCTGGTCGGCCGCATCAGAGCGATGTTCGCCCCAGAAGTCGGACGACTGGTTGCCTGTCGGCAGATAGACCAGTCCCAGTTCCGGATCGTAGGTGCCAGTCCCCCAGAAGTTGGGCGTAGACCGCGTATAAGTTTCACCCGGCGGGGGCAGCTTGGTGGTGGCCTCGTTGCCCATATCCCAGGCCCACACGAGTTCGCCCGTGGCGGCGTCGAAGGCTCGCACGACCCCAGAAGGCTCATCGATGGCGCGATTGTCGAAAACCCATCCGCCAACGATCACGTGACCATCGGCAACAAGCGGTTGCGAGGTCAGCCAGTACCAGGTCGCCCGAACCTCGCCCATGCCATTGGTCAAGTCGACGATACCGTTATCGCCAAAACCAAGGCAGGGTTCGCCCGTCTGGGCATCGAGGGCAATCAAGCGCGCATCGACGGTGGTAGTGATGATGCGTGCACCGCAGGTTTGGTCGCCCATCGGCGTGATGCCGGCTGTGCCGGTTTGCGATGGAGCAGGCGTTTCGGCCGGGTCGAAATAGGACACACCGCGGCAACGATCCCAGACATTGGAGAAGCGTGCCTGCGGGTCGTAGCTCCAGCGCTCTTCGCCCGTCTCGGCATTGAGCGCGAAGACGCGGTTGTGCGGGGTGCACATGTAGAGCGTGTCGCCGATCTGCGTCGGGATCGCCTGATACTCAGACCCAGGATTGTTGCTCTCGCCGGTCTGGAACGTCCAGGCAACTTCGAGCGAAGACACGTTATCGAGAGTGATTTGGTCAAGCGGCGCATAGTGCGTCGACGACGCGGTGCGCCCGTAATGCGTCCAGCGATTGTCAGGGCTGGCGGGATCGGTGACGACGTTTGTTGCCTCGGCATTCTGTAGGCGTTCCGAGGGGTTGGTGACGACGCCCTGGGGGACGAACATGGCGGCAATACCTGCGCCGGAAACGACGGCCAGAGCGAGTGCAGCGCCGTAGCCCCATAGACGACGTGCTGGCGAAAGCGTCGCATAGATCAGGGCCATGATGATGCCCATGACCAGGAATGGAGCCAATCGTGGCACCAGCGGCCAGAACTCGCCATCAGCTTCCCAGAGCGACCAGAGCACGGTGCAGAGGAATATTGCGGCAAAGAGCGCAACGCTGCGAACGTCACGCAGGGCGATCAGGCCAGCGACGGCGACGAGCGCAAAGCCGGTGAGCAGATAGTACCAGGAGCCGCCGAGTGTGGCGAGCTGGACGCCCCCTATCGCGAGCGGCAGAGCAGCAATGAATAGCGCGATAGCCAATGCAAGATATGGCCACCTGAGGAATTGGATTTTGGACATAAAATTTCCGAGAGAAGGGCTTGGACAATAGAAAGCCCTGCACCCTTTCAGTTGTCATCTGAAAGCGAGCCTTGGCGTTCCGTTCTATACTGTTGATACGTTCGGGTGCTTTTGGGAGTGGTGTCTATGACGTCCCAAACGCGCAACTGCGCCAACCAATATGATCGGCGGTTACGAGAATCGTCATCGAAAACTCCTCCAAGTTGTCGTTGAACTTGGAGAGCTTAATAGCGCCACAATGTCGTCAAATTCAACAAAAAAGCACTAACGAGTGCCTTTTTTGTTATTTCTACCCGTTCAGGGCTGCTTTAGCCCATAGGCGCCCACGAACATCGCCCAGTTGCGGGCGAACAAATCCGCCTGATCCACAGTCGTACCCACGTGCTCGAGTCCCAACAAAGAGTGCAAAAAGGCCTCACCGATGGTGGCATGATAGAGTTGGCTAGCCAGGGGGCGGCCGGTCCGGGAACGATATAGCCGTCCGCCTGGGCTTGCTGCAGGGCGCCTGCAAGTACCGATTGTAGGTCCTGTTCGGTCTGGAAGAACTGTCTGCCAACAGCCGGAAATTGCTGCACGGCGCCGATGCAGGCGCGGTAGAGGTCGGTACTGTCGGGCTCGAGCGCTAACTCGAACAACGCATGGCAGGCCTGTCGCAAGGCATGGAGGGAATTGGACGCAGAGGTGTCGATCGATGCGACCCTAGCCAGGACGATTTTGCGGTCGAAGGCCAGCGCTGCCGCGAACAGCGCCTCCTTGTCGGGAAATCGGCGGTAGATTGTATGTTTGGAACATTCAAGCGCTTTGGCCAGCCCTGCGATGGTTGTGGCCTCATAGCCATAGAGCCGGAAATGCGTCAGAGCCAAGACGATGATTTCGTCGCCCAATTCGGTGGCGCGCTGCTTACTTGGCCGCCCCTTGTCTTTCGGTGGCATCTCGATTCCCTTGGCTTGCTGCGGGTCCTCTTCTAGGCACTGCGCTTCGCTGGCGCTACCACGACGATCTGCAAAGGGTGCTTCATCCCGCACTGGCCAAGAGCTGACGGCGGGGCGCGCACCCTAGCCTGATGAAAACGGCAGCCGGTTGGTCCTCCACCGTCGCTTCAGTCGGTGTTGAGGGTTAGCACTGTTGCGTCTTCGTTTCTGAAGGCGATGGTGAGGTCGGGCGAGGCGATGAGTGTGCGCTCGATATCGTCCAGCGCGCCTTGGGGCAGCAGGCCCATATTGTCGAACATGGCCTTCTGGCTGCGGGTGATGATCACATAGCCGCCCGCGGGCGTGTTGCGGAGCCAACGTACCACCAATTGGTCTGGCGCGGTCAGCAGTTCGGTTTCGATTTCCGGCAGTTCCTCGGAGAGGGGTACATAGGAGAAGTTCTCGTAATTGCGGAATTGCGAGGGGTAGCTGCGCGAACCCTCGATGAGCAGTTGGCCCGGACGCGAATTGCCATAGAGGAAATCGGCTGCCTCCACCTCGGCCGGTGAGAAGCGGTATTGTGCGTCCTTGCCATTATTGGCGAGGACAAAGGCCGGTACCAACATGGTAAGGGCGAGGCCCAGCGCCAGCAGATGCCAGATGCCTTTGCCGTCTTGCCGGGGCACGAAGGGGGCGGCTGCGAAAAAGGCGAGGAAAGGCATGGCAAAGAGATAGAGCCGGAACACGACCTCTCCGCCATAGGGAGTGGCAAAGAGCACCGGCATGGGCGCGGCGAGCAGGGTCAGCGCGGTAACGTCGCGATGCCCGCGCAGGAAGCGCAGGATGATGCCCAGCATCGCGGCAAGGCCGAGCACGCCGCTGAGGCCGCGTGAGGCCAGCGATACCAGGCGCTGGTCCGCGCTGATGACTTCGGTATTGGCGAGGCGCCCCAGCGTCTCCTCGCTGACGCGACCGAAGCCAGCGACAAGATCGGCCAGTTCCGGCGCGATGAAGGGCTCGGCGAGGTAGAATAGCCAGAGCAACTCGGCCACGAGCGCGAAGAGGAAGTAGCCAAAGTTGAGCCTCCGCACCAATGCCAGGAGGAACAGACCGCTCAGCAGGAAAAGCGGGGTGATCTGATGGGTGGCGACGATGGCGACGATCAGGGCAAGCGCGAGGAGGGTAAAGCCGGCCTGGGCCGCGGCGTGGTGTCGGCGTTCGGCTATGGAGCCGGGCGCGAGCGGGCCAGTGAGCAAAGCGAGCACGCAGAGGTAAAGGAAGAACGTGGTGCCCTGGGGCGAGAAATAGTCCTGGCCCACCCAGTTGCCGGCCAGGAACAGCGCGGTGGCAGTCCAGATCGTCCGCCAGTCCTGCGTGAAATTGCGCAACAGCACCGGCACGATCAGGACGAAGCCCAGGTTCAGCGCGGTGGGGAAAAAGCGAGCGAGATTGGCAATACCCAGCGGATCGAGCTGTAGCCAACTCGCGATCCCTGCAGATGCAAGGAAAAAGCCCGGCCAGTTGTGATAGGCTGAGAGATAGCGCGCCATGGGATCGAGGCTGTGATGGCGCATGATGTAATCGATGACGCCGATATGCTTCCAGGCCCATGAATAGCGCAGTGTTTCATAGCTGATCGCCGGGGTGGCATGGAGCAACAGGACCAAGGCCACGAGGAACAGAAAGGGCAGAGGCGTTCGCAGCGTCGATGGCATCAGGCTCAGGCAGAAGCCGCCAATGATGGCGGCATAGGCCAGATAGATGCCCGGCGGCAGGATGTTGGCGAGCCCGAGCCCGCCCAGCGCGGAAGCATCGATATAGGACAGGCTGGAGACCCAGGAGAGCAGCCCGACCGCCAGAAGCATGGTAGGGAGCAGCAGTGTTTCGCCGCGATCCTCGGCAATGGGGCGGAACGGGGTGAAAGACTCCCACCGCCTGGCGTCGCTGCGGGCCTTCGGCGTTGCAGTCATGGCCCGGAGCACGAGGCGGATATTGGCGAGGCCCCAATAGCTGCCGGTGTCATAGCGTGTGGACTTGCCTAGATTGGCATCGACATGGTGTAGCCAGACGAGCAGGACCAAGGCGCGCAGGGCGTTGGTGTCGTGCAGCCAGGGAGCGGGTTCGGCACCGGCCATCCAGTGGCGTTCGGCCGCGGTCCATTGGGGATCGCGTAGCAGATCGAGAACCACCTGGCCAAGTTGGCGGTCGCTGGAGGCAGCGCGCAGCGTCATAGCCATGGTGCAGATATCAAAGCCCTGCGGGCCGTCCAGACGGAAGCTGCCCCAGTCGACAACGCCGGAAGGGCGCAGTGTGCCGTCGGTCGTGTCGTGGTCGAGCAGCAGGTTGTCGGGGCAGAAATCGCCGTGGACGGGGCCACGGCGCGTGATCGTGCCGGTCCAATACCGGCGCAGTTCAGCGGCTAGGCCGGCTATGCCCTTGCTGTCGCCGGTTGCTGCGGCCAGTCGGGCCAGCGGCGCCTCGATCCACTCATCGACCCAACTCGTGGGAGCAAAGTTCGGCGGCGTGGTGGACTGGAGGGCCGACATGGTCCGTGCGATGGCGCCGAGGGCGGGGATAAGTTGTTCGGATGGCCTGACGAAGGCGCGAGCGTCCCGGCCGGGCAATTTCGACATGAGAAGGGTGCTATCTTCGTCCCCGGTCTCGAAATGGAGAGGAGCGGGAAGAAAACCCTCCAGCATCTCGGACAGCTTGCTGTCACCATGCAGCCGCAGCAGCGCTTCATATTCGCATAGCAAAGCCTCGCGACCTTCGGGGCTCGAAGCCTGCTTGAGGATCACCGCCATCGGTGTCGGCGCCGCGCTTTCCAGGGTTTGCGTCGTTGCATCGCTGAGGGAAGCGGGGCCGATATTGCTGATGGTCCAGGTGCGACCGGCCATCTCGAAGCTGGCCTTTGGCGCGGGGGACGAGTTTGGCGACAAACGCTTCAACGGCAATTGCCGGGCGAGGCGCAGCGCGGCCGAGGCGAGATCGGCCAGCGTGTCGAAGAGCCCGACGGGCCCATGGCGGATGATGGACAGGATGAGGACAAGAAGGGTCGCGACGGATTGAGCGCCGAACCAACCCCAGGCCATGCCAATAGGACCCAGGGCGATTGTTAGTGGCACGCCGATTGCGATCAAGGCGATGAGCGTTGTCACCTGCAAAAGGGCGATCTGGCGGACCTGCTCTTCCGCCCTGCAAATGGCGAGATAGGCGGTGACCAGCGAGCCCGGAATGCTGGCGAGTGCAAGGACGCGCAGGATATTGGCGCCGCTTTCGACATAGTCGGACCCGAAGATCAGCATGACATAGGGCGCGAAGACCAGCAGGAAGGCGACGCCACCGCAGACCGGCACCAGGGTCAGTACCAGCGTTTCCGCATAGATTGCCCGGCGGCGATGCGCGTTGGCCGCCAGTTCCGCCAGCATGGCTGCTCCTACATGGCGAGACACCAGATAGAGCATGTAGCTGATCGACCAGGCGAGATAATAGGGCGCGACATCGGCGGCGCCCGAAAGCGATGCGAGCAGGATTGGGGCGATACCGAGGGAAATGCTCGTTGCCAGCGCGCCGACATAGTCCCAGCCGAAGAAGTTGGCGATCTGGCGCAGACTGATAGCCTTGTCCGGCGCGTTTGCAGCTGGGGCGGCCTCGAGGCGCAGCATCATGACATGGGTTACAAGGCCGATGGCCGCGGCCGGTAGAACCCAAGCAATGAGAATGGCGCTGCCGGTGGGCAGTATGCCGACGATGGCGACGAGGCAGGCGATCTTGGCCAGCGAATAGGTGAGGCTTTGGAGTGGTACATAACTTGCCAACCGCCTGGCGGTCAGTGCCGCCTCCTGCAGGGAATAGAGTGTCCAGACCACGAGGGCGGCGACGAACCCGGCTGATGCCAGCGGCGATGCTGCGAGGAACGATAGATCGGGCGCAATGGCGGCGACCAATATGGCGAAGCCTGTTCCGAGCACGAGCGCCACAAGGGCGGCTAAGGCATAGGAGCGGTAGATAAGACCGGGGGCATGACTCCCTGCCTCAGGCACATAGCGATGCAGCAGATTGCGCAAGTTGAGCTGGGAGGCGTGGCTCAGGGTTGACAGCGCCGAGATGAGGGCGGCGCCGATGCCCAGTTGCATCGGTGTCAGCAGCCGCGCAGCCAGGGCCCAGAACACCATGCCGAGTCCGGATGCAATGAGTGTGCCCAGAATGAGTGCGAAACCGCTGCGGGCGATCGCGGAAATGCCCTGCGGTCTGTTGGTCCTGGCGCCGCTCATGTCTGCCGATGTCGAGAGCTCGGCCGTCACGGTTCCTGCCTCTGCCAGATCCGCACGTGGTCGATCTCGAAGCGTGCAGGGAACTGGGTCTCCGCATCCGGCGCTCCGGGCCAGTCACCGCCGACCGCCAGGTTGATGATAAGATACATAGCCTCATCGGAGATAATTCCGGGCTCATCGATCCGCCACATCTCGCGCCCGTCGAGGTACCAGACGATAGCCTCGGGGCTCCAGTCGACGGCATAGTCGTGCCAGTCGGCGGATAGGTCGGCGACCTTGCGGTCCTCGCCCTGCGATTCATTCTGGCCGTTCGTCTGATAGTGATAGTGCATTTCGAGCACGTCTGGGGCGTGGCCGAGCATCTCCATGATGTCAATTTCGGGCCGCGAGACGTGGTCGGAGGGCAGGAGCCAGATGGCCGGCCACAAGCCTTGTCCTCTGGGCAGGCGGGCTCGCACCTCTACATAGCCATAGGTGAAGGAGAAACGGTCTTCCCGCTCGCCTTCAGCGTCTGTCCGACCGGTAGCGATGAGACCCGATGTATAGGGGAAAGCACCTTCGCTGGTATCAACCGGCTCTTCACGCGCTTCCAGCGTCACGCTGCCATTGCCGGGCACGACATTGCCGCGCCGATACCATTGCAGCTCGTTATTGCCCAGATTTGTGCAGCCGCCTCTGTCCCACCAATAGCAACTGGTCCAGCGGCTGCCATCGAGTTCGGCGGCATCGAACTGATCTTCGAAGACCAGTTTCCAGGTAGCGTCTGTCGAGGGATGGGGCGAGTGCGTGGGTAGAACGCGTTGGCCGAGCCAGCTGGCGCCGCCCAGAATGGCCAAGACGACGAGCACGAGCGCAATGGGACGTATCAGGCGCCCATGGGGCGACCTTCCGGCCATTGTCGGTGTGTCCTGCATCGGCAAAATACCATGTCCTGGTGGACGTCATCCATTTGGTAGCGCCCCATTTCCCGTGATGACAGCGCATTCGCCGATTTACCTTAACTGAACTCATGCGTTTACAAGCGCGCCCACATGCCGGATTCACGGCAGGGTAGCTTCAAGCTCGCGGAGGCCGTGCATGAATGTCGACGCCGCACCGTCCTATTTGCAAGCAGCGCCACTCCGCACCACGTCGGCGAGCGCGTGCCGCATCACGTCCGTGACGACGCCGGCACCGCGCGATGTCTGGGAGAGGCTGATCGAGGCCGATCCCGATGCGCTGCCCTACCAGTCGCCCGAATGGACCGATAGCGCTTGCGCTACGGGGCGTTTCGTTGATGCCAGCCGTCTTTATGAGACGGCAGATGGGCAGCAATTCGTGCTGCCCCTGATCGCCCGGGCCGGCCTGCCAACCTGGTTGGCCATTGCCGGGTCCATGCCCTCCAGCTGGGGCATTGGCGGCCCGATCGGTTCGACCGAATTAACCGGCGCTATCGTTGCTGCCATTCTGGAAGATCTGCGCAGCGCGGGCTTTCTAGCCGTGCATGTCCGGCCCAATCCGCTGCATGCCGCGGCTTGGCAATCGGCGCACACTGGGATTGCTATCCCGAGGCGGGCCCATGTGCTCGATCTCGAAGGGGGCTTTGACAAAGTTTGGGAGCAGCGGTTTACCGGCAGGATCCGCCGGGTCATCCGCAAGGCGGAAACTATGGTCGATGTGGAATTCGACACCACGGGGAAGCTGCTGCCGCAATTCTATGCCCTGCTCGAAAAGTCGTGGTTGCGCTGGGCGAGTGCCCAGCACGAACCGAAGGCTCTTGCTCTTTGGCGTGCTCGGCGGCGCGATCCTTATGAGCGGTTTGAGAAGCTGGCTGCGACGATGGGGGCAAACTGGCAGGTTGGACTGGCTTCCATAGACGGAAAACCTGTTGCCTCGATCATCGTGTTGCGGGGGGGCGCAATACCAACTATAGCCGCGGCGCCATGGATGCTGACCTGATCGGAAATTCGGGCGCCAGCGACCTGCTGCAAAAACTTGCCATCGAGCAATCGGCCAAAGCCGGGCACCGCTATTATCACATGGGCGAAACGGGCAATTCTTCGTCCCTGAGCCAGTTCAAGGAGAAGTTCGGCGCGGTTCCGCATGACTATGCCGAATATCGCATCGAGCGCCTGCCGCTCACCGCAGTGGACAAATTGGCCCGCAACGCGGTCAAGCGCCTGATCGGTTTCAAGGACGGTAGCTGACATGCCCGTCGGCAGGCGTCTGGTCGCAGGTCTTGTCGCCGCATGCTGGCTTGCTTCAGCCACGCTTGGTTACGGTCAAGGCGCAGTGCTCGCTGATCCGACTCCGCGAAGCATTGCCAGCGTGCTGGAAGCCGCGACCAATCTGCCGCAGATACTTGCCCAGAATAGCGACTTGCGGGGCGAGGCCCTGCAGGAGGCGGTTGAAACCGAGCGGTTGCGCCTTGTGGGTATTCTGAGAAATGACGGCTACCTCGCCGCGGAGGTTGCGCTCGAATGGCCGGACTTTTCGGTGGCCGACGCCTCGAGCTTGAAGGTGCGGGTGAATCCAGGGCCGCGCTACACGCTCGGCGCTATCGATGTGACCGCAACGCCTGAACTTGCGCCCACTGTGATGGATGAGGTGTTGGCGACCGCTGCGACCTCGGTGGGTGACAATGCCGGCGCTGCGGCCGTCGAATCGCTTTCGGGGCGTCTGACCTGGGCACTCGGTCGACACGGCTATCCCTTTGCGCGGATGGCCGATATGGATGTGCGGCCCGAGCCTGGAGAGCAGGTGGCGAAGGTCGCGATTCGAGTTGAGCAGGGCGATCTTGCCCGCTTTATGTCGGCGGATTTTTCGCGCGTCGATCCAGCGCTCCATAGTCGGATTGCGCCACTCATTCCCTTTGCCGAAGGCGATCTTTATTCCGTCGACGCATTGGCCCTGTTGCGTCAGCAAATGGCGGGGCTGGCGGGGGTCGATAGCGCCAGGGTGGACGTATTGCCTGAGGGCAGCGGCGGTTTCAGCCTCGCTGTGCGCGCCAAGCGAACCCATGAAATGCTGCCCAATACGCTGCAAGCCAATCTTGGCTTTTGGTTGCTGGTTGCCTCCCTTGGGGCTCTCGCTATCCGCCAGGCTAGCGTTTCCGCCGGTGCAGGCCGGCCGGTCGTGCGTGGTCTATCAGTGGTCTCGGGTGGGCTACTAACCGTCGCGGTGGGTCTACTCGCGCTGCGCGTGTTTTCCCTGATCTGACAGATATTTCCTAGAAAAATCACGGGACTAGATGGCGTCGGATTTCTGGCGCCGTGCGGATTTACCATTCGGGTAAACCATCGGAGCGTTAACGGTTTGCTAACGCTGGAAAACGGCGGCAAGACAGAGGCGATTTTCGAATGAACACATTCTGATGACCGGATGATGACAATGGAACAGCTTGCTTCAAATGCTGCTTTTTTGACGGGACGGGTTGGGGATGCCGAACCGAAGTCGCGGACGATCGGGGCCTATCGCCGTCGTCGCGAAGATCGTCGTCCTGGTCTAGCCTCGTCGTCCCGGCCCAAGGTGAGCGTCGTCGTTCCGGCGATGAACGAAGAGCTGAACCTGCCGCATGTGCTGCCGCGCATTCCCGCCTGGGTTGACGAGATCATTCTGGTCGATGGCAATTCCAAGGACCGCACCATTGCCGTAGCCCGGGAACTCGTGCCTGGCATCATCGTGGTCGGGCAGGATCGCAAGGGCAAGGGCGCGGCCCTGCGGGCAGGCTTTGAAGCGGCCAGCGGCGACATCATCGTCATGATCGATGCCGATGGGTCCACCGACCCCGGCGAGATCCCGGCCTTTGTGGGAGCGTTGCTTTCCGGCGCCGATTTCGTCAAAGGCTCGCGCTTCCTCCAGGGCGGCGGCACCCGCGACATGGAATGGTATCGCAAGTTTGGCAATTGGGGGCTGCTGACGCTGGTGCGCTGCATCTTTGGCGGCCGTTTCTCCGACCTCTGCTATGGCTATGCGGCCTTCTGGCGCGATGTGCTGCCCATCCTCCATATGGAAAAGACTGACGGCTTCGAGGTGGAAACCGGCATGAATGTGCGGGCATTGCGGGCGCAACTGCGCGTCAACGAAGTGGCCAGCATCGAGCACCTGCGCATTCACGGCACCAGCAATCTGCGCACCATCCCGGATGGCTGGCGCGTGCTGAAGCAGATCGTCAAGCTCGCCGTCGAACCGTCCCCCAAGCGCCACCCACAGCGCCGGAGCACCGACCGGCAGGATGCAACGCTTCCCGCTGCCGCTCCTCAACTCTGAGGCCTGTAAATGTCGCCCGCCGGGACCATCTCCGTCATTGTCTGCACCCATGATACCAAGCGATTTGGCCGGCTCCGGCAGGCCATCGACTCGGTGGTGGCGCAGAGCGTTGCTGCCCATGAAATCATTCTCGTGGTCGACGGCAATGACGCTGTGCAGAATGCCGCTTCGGAGGCTTTCCCGGCAGCCAGGGTGATGCCGAACGCGCGCATCAAGGGGCTTTCAGGCGCACGCAATACCGGACTGCTGGCGGCCACGGGGGACATTGTTGCTTTTCTCGACGATGACGCCATTGCTGACGTGGATTGGCTCGCTGCCATTCAAGGCCAGTTCGCTTCGCCCTTTACCATGGGTGTTGGCGGTCCGATCACGCCATCCTGGCCGGGCGAGCGTCCGCGCTGGATGCCGCGTGAATTCGACTGGGTCGTGGGCTGTTCCTATGAGGGGCAGGCGACCAAGGCCGGAACGGTGCGGAACCTGATCGGCTGCAATATGGCGTTTCGCCGTTCTGCCCTGATCATGGCCGGCCTCTTCGACGAGGGACTGGGCCGTATCGGCGCCAATGCCGCGGGTGCTGAAGAGACTGAACTGTGCCTCCGCGCCGGCGCCATGTTCCCCATGGCCGGGTTGGTCATGGATGACAAGGCCGCGGTTCGGCATCAGATCGAAGAGCATCGCAAGGCGTTCCGCTATTTCGCGCGGCGTTGCATCGCTGAGGGCAAGTCCAAGGCGCTGATGACGCACCGCCACCCCTCGCGCTCGGGCCTTTCGAGCGAGCGGCATCACCTGCTGACCGTGATTCCACGACGCATTCTCGGCCATCTGGCCAATGGTTTTGCGCGTCCGGGGCAGGGGGCTTTGCCCGTGCTGCGGCCAGCGCCATCGGTACGGCCCTGGTGGCTGGCAGTTTTATGATCGGACGCATCGCCGTTCGCGGCCAGCCGCGCGCCGAAACCGCCTTTGCGCCGTTCAAGGTGGTGGAGGTAGATGTGGGTAAGCCGCTTCTGCCGATCGCGGCAAATGGCACTGCCGATGGAAAACTCTATGCCGCCGCGCATCTGGTTATCCGTGACGGGGCCAGTCTTCTGGGTGTTACGCAGGTGCCGCTCTATGGCGAAGAGCTCACCCGAGCGCAGCTCGCGCCCGTTCTGGCCGCCTATCCGCGTCTTCAGCCCGAGACTTTTGACCTTGCCTTGCCACGGGCACGCGTCGTCGTGGCCACCCGCGACCGTAAGGACTCTTTGGCGCGGTGTCTCGCCTCGCTGCTGAAGCAGGACCATCCCGATTTTGAGGTCGTGGTCGTCGACAATGCGCCGTCCAATGACGAGACGATGGCCATGGTGCAGCAGGTCTATGCCCCCACTGGCAAGGTGTTCTATCTGCGCGAGGAGTGCCCTGGCCTCTCCAACGCTCACAATCGCGGTCTCGATGGGCTGACGGCTGAAATCGTTGCCTTCACTGACGATGATGTCATTGCCGATCGCCATTGGCTCAGCAGCCTCGTCCGCCCGTTTGCGGAGAGCGCCGAAATCGGCTGCGTCACGGGCGGTATCGTTCCGGCAGAGCTGGAAACGCGGGCGCAATATTGGACCGAACTGCATGGTGGCTTCCTCAAGAGCGCCAAGGTCCAGGTTTTCGACCTCGAGGCCAATCGGCCTGATAATCCCCTCTTTCCCTATGCTGCCGGCATGTTCGGCTCGGGCGCCAATATGGCGTTCCGTCGCTCGGCCCTTATGGCCATGGGCGGGTTCGAGCCAGCGTTGGGCGCGGGCACGATCGCGCGTGGCGGCGACGATCTGGCAGCCTTCGCCGATGTGGTGGTGGCTGGTGGGCGCCTGGTCTACAATCCGCACGCGCTGGTTTGGCACTTCCATCGCCGCGGTGAGGATGGCATGGCGCGCCAGGCTTTTGGCTACGGCGTCGGTCTCGGCGCGTATCTCACGCGGCTGATCGCCCGGCAACCAGGCTTGGTCTGGCATTTCCTTGCCAAGGCACCTGCGGGGCTCGCTCACGTCTTCGGCCGTAAGTCGGCCAAGAATGCGCGCTTGCCCGGCGACTATCCCTCCAGCTTCATCTGGCGCGAGCGCTTCGGCGTTCTTGCCGGCATTCCCGCTTATTTTCGCAGCCGCAAGGACTTTGCGCGGGCCCAACGACACGACGCCGCGGGGCGTGCAGGGCAAGCCGGCCTGGAAGAGCAATTGAGATGAGCGCTACCGTCCCGATACTTATGTATCACAGCGTCGATGATAGTTGTGATCCGGCCTATCGGCGCTGGATCGTGTCTCCCGAGCGCTTTGCCGAGCATCTCTCGGTTCTACGTGATCGGGGCTATGAGCCTCTCACCATCGCGAATCTGGTCCGTCGTCAGCAAGCAGGCAGTCTGCCGGAAAATGCCATTGCCATTACGTTCGATGATGGCCTTGCCGATTTCGGCCGTCATGCCCTGCCCATCCTGGAGCGTTTTGGATTTGCCTCAACGCTTTTTGTCACCACTGGCTATGTCGGCGAGTCCGCCCGCTGGCTAGCTGATCTGGGTGAAGGCGACCGCCCCATGATGACTTGGGACGAGATCGCCGCGCTGCCGCAGCGCAATGTTGAAGTGGGCGCCCATACGCATTCGCATCCACAGCTTGACCTATTGGCCGAGGCCGATGCCCGCCGCGAGATTGAGCACGGCAAGGCCCTGCTGGAGGCACATATCGGCAGGCGGGTGGAGTCCTTTGCCTATCCGCACGGCTATTCCACCCCGATGGTGCGGCGCCTTGTGGCGCGCGCGGGCTTTTCGGCTGCCTGCCGGGTTGCCGACGGGCTGAGCCGGCGCGGTGAATCCCCCTTTGCGCTTTCGCGCCTCATCGTCACGGGGGAATGGACCGCCAGCCAGATGGAAGACTTGCTCGATGGGCGTTTTGCGCCGGTTGCCCCAGCGCCAGACCGCGCGGCCATGCAGGCTTGGCGGCTTTATCGGCGTCTGCGTTCGGCCTTTGCCGGCAGCCGGCCAACGGTCGCCTTTTAGTAGCGGAGCGAGGGAACAGCCATGATGAAGTCGTCTGTCGTCGTCGCTACTGCCGTTATGATCGGCTTCGTTTCGGTGCTTATCTATAGGGTTGGCGCTTCAGGTGTGGCGAGCCGAACACAGGTGCTGGTCCCTGTAGAGGCCATCGACGCATCTTCGGACAATACGCCTCCGGTCAAAGTCGAATTCATCGTCTCGCAATGCGGCATTGCCGAGCCGGAGGGCTTGCCGCCGTCCTCGCTACCGGAAGTATTCAACCTTCCAAAGGTGGAAGAGTCGGCGCGTTTGAGTGTGGCTTCGGCCGAGATCATTGTCCCGAAGGTATCGCGAGGCGCCGAATTCGTGCCTGAGGACAAGCCTGCTGCAAGCCTGGATAGCCGGGCCAAGGGAAGTCCATCTTTCGTCTTCATCCAATAATCCCGTTCGGATGAAATGGCGCGGCGGCCTTCGGATTTGGATGGTCGCGAGCAAGGCGTCGATCGCGAGTCAGCTCAAATAGGGCGAAATATCTAGATCGATCCTCCCGGGCTAGTTTTGGACGAAGTCGGGGTCCTGCCTCCTGAGCCTCAACGGCTGACAAGGGCGCTTGCTGGGCTAACCGCTTCGGGCATGATGCGGAGACGCGCTGGCGCTGATGAGAGGATGATGAACAGCTGCAAGCAAAAGCACAGGGCGGATGCGGCCAGACAAGCTTCCATGCCAGCAACGCTTGCAATTACGACGCCAAGCCCAGCCCCCAATGGCCGCGCCCCCGACGTCGCCAGGGTTAGCAGTGCAGACACCCGCCCCAGCATGGCGGAAGGCGTTACGACCTGGCGAAGGGACGTGGTGTTGATGGACCACAGGATTGGACCGAAGCCGAAGCAGAACATGGCGGCACCGATCAACAGCAGGCTGGGTGCCGCGACCGTCAATAAAACGAGCACCGAGCCGAGACACCCTCCCAATGGTCCGATCGCAATCAGTGTTCCCAGACTGAAAATGCGAGAGAGCGGTGCGGCAGCCAGTGCGCCGACAATCATGCCCACGCCATAGAAGCCAAACAGCAGGCCGACCATGCCCGGGTTTGATCCCAGGTGATCGATCAGAAAGACAACGAATACGGCCTGGAGTACGAACCAGCCAATGTTGAACAGCATCGCTGTCGCGGCAATCGGCAGGAGCAGATGGTGGTGCATAACGAACTGGCAGCCCTCCACCAGTTCAGGCCAGATGCGGCGCTTTGTCGGTGAGACCCTCTGGGGTTCGTGGAGCGGGCTCAAGAGCAGAATGGCAAGAATGGATGCGGCCATGGCCGCGGCAAAGGCCAATGGCGCTCCGGTCCATCCAACCAAGGCTCCGCCAAGGGGAGGGCCGGCAACGAAGGCGGCGCTGCGGGCCAGTTCCAGTCTGCGGTTCATTGGCGAAAGCTCGCCGGGCGCAACGAGCGAGGGGAGTAGTGCGGGACTGGCGATGCTGAAAGTCAGAGTGCCGATGGCGCCGACAAAACCCAGTATCGCCAGAAGCGGAACGCTCAAAACGTTTAGGGCGAGCGCGATGATGATCGCGAATGCGGTGGCTGCCCGCACCAGTTCGGACATGATCATCAAGTTCTTGCGCGAAGCACGATCGACCAGCACGCCGATCGGCAGAGCTAGAAGCAAGAATGGCAGGGTCTGGACCATATGCAAGATGCCGGTCTCTGCCACCCCGCCGCCAAGGACGACGACTACCACGAGCGGGCCTGCGGCAAGAGCAATCTGTTCGGAACTCTGAGCCGCAAGGGTAGACCAGACCAGGTTTGTCGAAGGTGAGCGCTTTTTCATGATGCTTTCGTCATGTGGAAGTTGCGGCAGGAGCTTTTGCAGAGGGAGGCCCAGTTCGGCCACCCGCTTTTGGCGAGCGTTCGCGTGAACGATGTACCGGCTATCCAGCGGGTGACCGAACGAGGATGCTTCCTCAGCTGAGCAACACCTCTCGCTCTCGTCGGGACGCGGCCATGCGGGCCCTGGCGGCATCAAGAATTGAACGCGGAGCCGTCGCCGGTGTGCCGGAGTTAAAGGGTGGCGCAGGAGCATATTCGAGCGAAAGCTGGATCGTTTGGGCCTCGTCGTTGCCCATCAACTCCGCCACGACCGCCAGGCCGAAGTCGATGCCTGCAGTCACGCCGCCAGCGGTGATGACGGACCCATCCTGGACGACGCGCTCCTCGACCGGAGTTGCGCCCAGGCGGGGCAGAAAATCCATCGAATTCCAGTGTGTGGTCGCGCGCCGCCCCGTCAGCAACCCGGCCCGTCCAAGGACTAGTGATCCGGTGCAGACGGCGGTCACAAAGCGGGCCGCTGCGGCCTTTTCGCGGACAAAGGAAAGCACCTCCTCGTCGTGCAGAAGTGCGTTGACGCCACGGCCGCCGGGTATGCACAGAACGTCGAAGGACGGGGCATCAGCAAATGTTGTGTCCGGCATGAGCACTAGTCCGGTCGCCGAGCGGATAGGCTTGAGATCCTTCCAGACGAGATGGACCGTCGCGTTCCTGGCGGAAGCGAACACCTCGTATGGGCCGGTCAGGTCGAGCTGCTGGACACCGGGAAAGCAAAGAATGCCGAAATGAAAAGTCATGGCGCGTTCCTCTATTGACGCCAGGACACTATCGCGAGACGAATTGGCCATAATGCCAACCATCGCTCATTTCATGCCAATCTTACCCACACTTGCCCATCGCGTAGAAATCCTCACCTTCCACAAGGGGCAGATTCTGGACGTGACCGGGCCCGCCCAGGTCTTTGCTACCGCCAACGACCTGACGCCGCCCGGAAAGCCCAAACCCTATGAGATAGCCCTTGTGTCGCTTGAGCCTGAGGTCGTGACCAGCTCGGGTATAGGTCTGAAAACGAACGATGCGCGAGCGTGCACTGGTACACTTGGGACCCTTATCGTTTCCGGCGGATATGGTGTGGATACGGCACGCCAGAATGGCGAACTGATCGACTGGATACGCCGACGCTCTCCGCTCGCAATGCGAACAGCCTCGGTATGCAGCGGCGCGATTCTCCTTGCTGAAACCGGCTTGCTGGATGGACGAAAGGCTGTGACGCACTGGCAGCGTTGTGCCGAGTTCAGAGTCCGTTACCCGGCGGTTTTGCTCGATCCGGACCCCATCTTCGTGCGGGACGGTGTGATTTGGACATCAGCCGGTGTCACCGCAGGAATCGACCTTGCCCTGGCAATGGTGGAGGCGGACCACGGTCAACCGCTGGCGCTGGCCGTAGCGCGCCAGCTTGTCGTTTTCCTCAAGCGCCCAGGCGGGCAGGGACAATTCAGCACTACGCTTGCCTTGCAGTCTGCCGATGAGACTTTTGAGGCACTGCACGGCTGGATCGCGGCACATCTCGACCGTGATTTGTCGCTGCAGGCGCTGGCCGACCAGGCCGGCATGAGCGTTCGCACGCTCTGCCGACGCTACCGGCAGGGGACAGGTCGTACCCCCGCCGAAGGTGTCCAGTTGATCAGGATGGAGAATGCTCGCAGATATCTGGAGGAAGGGGCGAGCGTTACGAGGACTGCCCTCCGTTGCGGCTTCGGTTCAACGGAGACCATGCGCCGAGCCTTTCTTCAGCATCTCGGCGTCGCACCACAGGCCTACCGAGACCGTTTTCACGGATCAAGTGCCGGATAAGGCGCGGCATCTGTCGTGGATTTGGAGCGGTCTTGGTCCAGCCACGAGCGTGAGGTCGAACAGAAAATTCGGACGCGAATGAAGCGACCCATTGACTCATGCGCTGGCGAATATGATAGTTCGTCCACAGACCGAACTAATGGATTGCGCCTTGAGTAACCCACTCCACATTGCCCGCCAGTTCTCCTTGCGATCTGTCGTGGAAGCCATTGTGCAAAATGGCCCCATATCGCGAGCGTCCATAGCCAAGCAAACGGGCCTCTCCAAGCAGACCATTTCCGAAGTGATGCGGCAGCTTGAGGACGAGGGCTGGGTTCGCGAAACTGGCCGGACGAGTGGGCATGTGGGGCGCACCGCCGTCACTTATGAGGTCATCCCTTCGGCCGCCTATGTTGGTGCTGTCGATCTTGGCGGCACCAAGGTGCGCGTTGCGATCTGCGATCTTGCTTGCCGCGTCATCGCCGAAATGATGGAGCCGACGCACCATGAGGGCGGTGAGACCATCATTTCCCAGATTGGTCGTCTCATGAGGGCGGTCGCTGAACAGGGCGGCGTCCCGATGAACAAGCTGCGCATTGCAGTGGTGGGCGTGCCCGGCGCGCCGCAGGCCAAGACCGGCAGGGTGCTGTTGGCGCCTAACATTGCCGGGTTCGACAAGATGGACGTGGCCTCGGCGCTGGAAAAAGTGCTGGGCTGCGATGTCATGCTCGAGAATGACGTCAACCTGGCAGTGCTGGGCGAAAGCTGGCTCGGCGTGGGGCAGGGGCTCGATAACCTGGCCTATATCGCGCTGGGCACTGGCGTTGGTAGCGGGCTGATGGTCAATGGCCAATTGGTGCGCGGCGCGGGTAATGCGGCCGGCGAACTTGGCTTTTTGCCCTTCGGCGCCGATCCCTTCGAACCGGAATCCCTGCGTGCCGGCGCCTTCGAGAGGTTGACGGCGTCCTATGGCATCGTCGCTCGTTATCGTGCGCTCGCCGGCCTCGACTCCACCGTACCCGCGATCTTTGAGATGGCGAATGCGCGTGATGCGAATGCCGTCGAGGTACTCGATGAAACAGCGCGGCTTCTGGCGCGTGGCATCGGCGCCATCGCTGCCATCACCAACCCCGACAAGGTCATTCTCGGCGGCTCGATCGGTAGCCGCAAGGAACTGGTGGCGCGGGTGATCGGCGTCCTGCCTGCCTGCTTCCCCTATCCTGTCGTGGTCGAAGCCAGCGAACTGGGCGACCACGCAGCCCTGGTGGGAGCGACGGCCATTGGCCTCAGCCACCTGCACAATACGCTCTTTGGCGCTGATACACCGGAATCCCGCATTTCCCTGCCGCCGGCTAATGCCGTTTCCATGCGCGAGGCCCTCAAATGAGTGCCCTGGCCAATCAACTGCGCGCGGCGCTCGATCAGGACGACGCTATCGCGCTTCTGCGCGGCGCCATTGGCCGGGAGAGTGTCACCGGTAATGAAGCCAATTTCGTTTCCTATCTCGCCGACCAGATGCGGGCGCGCGGCATAGGCAATGTCGAAACATCAGACTTCCTCCCCGGTCGCCCCAATGTCTGGGGCACGAGAAAAGGGCGTGGCGCGGGCAAGCGCCTGCTCTTTATCGGCCACACTGACACCGTCCATGTCGAAGGCTGGCGCGAGCACTGGGCCGGCGATCAGCGGGAAGACCCTTTTGGCGCACCTCTTATCGATGGTGAAATCTGGGGCCGCGGTTCGGGCGATCTCAAGGCCGGCATTTGCACCAGCCTTGCCGCGCTGAGTCTGCTCGATCGGGCCGGAATAAAGCTCAAGGGCGATGTCGACTTCGCCTTTGTCGGCGACGAGGAAAGTGGCGAGTCGGGAACCGGCATTTCTGCCGGGGTCAAGGCCCATGCGGCGCGCATCGCTTCGGGCGAACTGCCAAGGCCCGATTTCGTCGTCTATACCGAGCCGACCAAGCTCGCGGTCTATGCCGCGCAGATCGGCTTTTTCATCGCCGACATCACCATCACGGGCAAATCGGCCTATTTTGGCGTGCCGGAACTCGGCCGCGATGCGCTCAAGGCCAGCCACGCCGTCATGTCCGCGCTCTGGGCCCACTCCGACGCCATTTCGGCGCGAGCGGAACATAGGCTAGTCGGTCGAGGTTTCCTGCTCATCACCACGCTCAATGGCGGCGGCTTCATCGCCGTGCCCGAGCGTTGCACGCTCTCGCTGATCCGCAAATTGCTGCCCGGTGAATGTCTCGATGCAGCGGCGGCCGAACTCGAAGCTGTCATTCGCGGCGCCATTGCCGATCCTGAAATTTCAGTCGACATCGCCTATCCCGCCGGCCGCGATCACGCGCTAGGCGGCACGGCGGCAGAGATCGATCCGAACCATCCTGCCCTCGCCATGCTGGGCGATGCGGTGGGCCAAGCCATGCCCGGCCGGGGCGGCGCCGAGGGGGCGCCATTCTGGTCGGAGACGCCGTTCTTCGTGAATGGCCTCAATATCCCGGCGGTCTATTGCGCGCCGGGCGACATCAGCAATTGCCACACTTTTGAAGAGCGCGTCAGCGTCGAGGAATATCTCGCTGGCGTCGTGGCCTTTGCCGATTTCATGACCCGCTTCTGCGGGGCGGAAGGGAACTAGGATTTTCATCAAGGGAGAATGAGATGAAGACCACAACTATGGCGGCTGCCCTGCTCGCCAGTACGCTTATCGCATCACCCGCCTTGGCCCAGACCATCGGGCCCAATGGCGAAACCGCAACGCCGAGCTCGGAAGTCGTCCTCACCGAGGCTGACATCGTCGCGCTCCAGGGCAAGGGCTATAAGGCGGCCCTCCTCTGGCATACCTCGTCCGATTTCATCAATGCCGTCGCCGCTGGCGCCAATGATGAATTCGCCCGCGCGGGTGTCGATGTCGTCGTCACCACCGATGCCGGTTTTGACGCCGCCAAGCAGCGCTCGGACATTGAAACCGCGCTGGCGGCCTCACCCAATGTCATCCTGTCGCTGCCGCTCGATCCGGTCACCTCGGCCGAAGCTTTTCGTGGCGCCATCGATGCGGGTGCGGAACTGGTTTTCCTGTCCAACCTGCCCGCCGGCTATGCCCATGGCACTGATTACGCCGCCATCGTCACCGACGATCTCTTCCAGATGGGCAAGCAGGCGGCCGACGTCCTCGCGGCATCCATTGGGGGCGAAGGCAAGGTCGGCTGGATTTTCCATGACGCCGACTACTATGTGACCAACCAGCGCGACAATGCCTTCAAGGCCACGATCGAAGCCGATTATCCTGGCATCGAAATCGTCGCCGAACAGGGCATTTCCGATCCGGCCCGCGCCGAAGAGCTGGCCAATGCCATGCTGCTGCAGAACCCCGATCTCGACGGCATCTATGTCACCTGGGCTGAACCGGCCGACGGCGTTCTTGCGGCTCTGCGCAGCGCCGGCAATACCACGACCAAGA
This sequence comes from Devosia sp., assembly GCF_024707125.1. Taxonomy (GTDB): domain Bacteria; phylum Pseudomonadota; class Alphaproteobacteria; order Rhizobiales; family Devosiaceae; genus Devosia. The sequence continues at coordinate 666,238 of NZ_JANQAH010000011.1, read as the reverse complement.
TTGTTACACTGGATCTCTCCGAGCCGGTCGCGCTCGATATGGTCAAGGGCGGCAATGTCGTCGGTCTCGTCGCCGACGAAGCCTATGAGCTGGGTCGCGCCATGGCTGCTGTCGGTCTCAAGGGTCTGCTCGGCGAAGAGGTGCCCGCCTTTGTCGTGGCCCCGGCTCTGACCGTCACTGCTGACAATGTCGCCGAGGGCTGGCAGCAGTCCCTGCATCGCGATGCGCCCGCCTCGGTGCTGAGCGCCAAGTAATATTTCGGCTCGGTCGGGCAGTTCGCTGCCCGGCCACCCCATGCAAGGAAACCTCGCCATGTCCGCGTCCAATCCGGCCGCCCCGGCAAGTCCTGTCCGATCCCTCCTCGCGCGGATCAATCTCCAGCAATATGTCGTCTATGTCGGGTTTCTCGCCATATTCCTGTTCTTTGCCGTAGTACTGCGCGATAGCGGGTTTCTGACGCAGCGCAACCTCGTCAATATCATCCTGCAGACCGCTCCCGCCACGATCATGGCTATCGGCCTCGTCTTCGTGCTTTCGGCCGGTGATATAGATCTGTCCTTCGGCTCGACCGTTGCCGTCTCCGCGCTCTGCGCCGCCATGGCCATGGCCGCCATGCCCGCCGCCGCTTTTCCGGTCGGTATTTTGGCTGGTCTTGGCGCGGGCCTCCTTGTCGGCGCCATCAATGGCGTGCTTATCGCCTGGCTGCGCCTGCCATCCTTCCTCGTGACCCTTGCCACAATGGGCCTCGTTGCCGGTATTGGGCGCTCGCTGACCCAATTGCGCTCCATTCCCGTCACCGACCCGCTTTTTACCGGCATCTTTGGTTCGGGTTCGCTCTTCGGCGTGCCATCCCTCGTCATCTGGACCGTGGTAGCCGTCATCATCGGCCATGTCGTCTATCGCCAGACCCGCTTCGGCGCTCATGTTCTTGCCACCGGCGACAATGCCCGCGCCGCGCAGGTCACCGGCATCAAGATGTCGCGTATTCGCCTCTCGGTCTTCATGATCAGCGGTGGCTTGGCGGGTCTTGCCGGCCTCCTCTATGCCGGTCGTCTCCAGGCCGCCAAATACACCCTTGGCGAGACCGACCTGATGACGGTCATCGCTGCCGTCATCGTCGGCGGCACGCTGCTCAATGGCGGCAAGGGGTCTGTCATCGGCGCGCTTGTGGGCTCGCTGCTCATGGGCATGCTCAACAATGGCCTCATCCTCATGGGGCTTTCGGTTTCCGATCAGATGATCGTTCGCGGTCTCATCATTCTCGTCGCAGTCGCCGTGTCGCTGCGCGAAAAGACTCGCTGAGGTAACAAGCAATGTTTCTCGACGTTCTCCGCCGCCGCAATCCGCGTTTCATCGAAGCGGCCATGGCGCTGCACCAGTCCGGTCAGATTCCGGCCAACTCCTATGTGCTCGACCTCGATACGGTCGAAGCCAATGCCCGCACCCTCAAGACAGAGGCGGACAGGAACGGACTCAAGATTTTCGCCATGACCAAGCAGGTCGGCCGCGCCTCCAGCTTCTGCCACGCCGTTCAGCGCGGCGGCATCGAAAAGTCCGTTGCCGTCGACATGGCCTGTGCCCGCGCCACCCATCGCGCCGGCATGAAGGTCGGTCATCTCGGACATCTCTCGCAAGTTGCCCGCGCCGAGGCCGATGCCGCAGCGCGCACGTTCAGGCCCGAATATTGGACAGTGTTCAACGCCGAAAAGGCCCATGAAACCAGCCGCGCCGCGCACAAGGCCGGCTATCGCCAGAACCTGCTCGCGCGCATCAAGGCCGATGGCGACACGTTCTATCGAGGGCACGAAGGTGGGTTCGACGCTGCCGATATCGCTGAAGTGGCCAATGGCCTTGACCGCATCGAGGGAGGCCGCTTTGCCGGCATCACCACGTTCCCAGCGCTGCTTTTCGATCACGAGAGCCGGAAGGTCAAACCGACACCGAACCTGACCACGCTCTCCCGCGCCGCCGAAGCCCTGCGCCGCGCCGGCCGGCACGATATCGAAATCAACGCTCCCGGCACCACCTCTTCGGTGCTTTTGAAGGGTCTAGCCGAGGCCGGCGCCACCCAGTGCGAACCGGGCAATGGCATTCATGGCACCACGGCCCTGCATGTGGTGGAGGACCTGCCTGAGCTGCCCGCCGTGCTGTATCTCACGGAGGTGTCCCATCTTTCCGGCGGAAAAGCCTATTGCTTCGGCGGCGGTTTCTACATCGATCCGATCTTCGCCGACTACCCAGTGAAAGCGCTGGTCTCGCCCGAGCCTACCACTGATGCCGCGGCGCTGCTCGAAGTCGAAATCCCGCCCCCGTCGGCCATCGACTACTATGCCATGATCGATGCAACGACCGCGCGCACGCCGCGTCCTGGCGACACGGCTGTCTTCGGCTTCCGTGGGCAGGCTTTCGTGACCCGCGCCTATGTGGTCGGTGTATCAGGTATTTCCTCGGGCAACCTCAAGGTTGAAAGCATTGAGAACGGGTTTGGCGAGCCCGAAAGCTGGCCGGTCTAGGGGGGAACGATGCTCGATACCGCAAGCGCTCCCGTGCTGGAGCTAAGCAATATCCGCAAGGCCTTTGGCGGCATTGTCGCCATCGAGGATTTTTCCTCGATGTGAGGGCGGGCGAAGTCGTGGCCCTTGTCGGCGACAATGGCGCCGGCAAGTCGACGCTGATCAAGATCATCTCGGGGGTCTATGCCCCGACTTCGGGCGCCATCCGCATCGATGGCCAGGAAGTCTCCATGCCCAACGCCACGAAAGCGCGGGAACATGGCATCGAGGTCGTCTATCAGGACCTCGCTTTGGTTGATCAACAGCCGGTCTATATGAACCTGTTCCTCGGCCGCGAATTGACCAAGGGGCCGTTCCGCCTGCTCGACAGACGGCAGATGATCGCCGAAACCGAACGCCTCGTGACCGAACTCGACGTGCGCATTCCCTCGGCCCATGCCACGATCAGCGATCTCTCCGGCGGCCAGCGCCAGGGCATTGCCATCGCCCGCGCCACCCATTGGGCGCGCAAACTGGTTCTGCTCGACGAGCCGACCGCCGCGCTGGGCGTCGCGGAAACCGCCAAGGTCGAAAAGACGGTAGCGGCGCTCAAATCGCGAAATATCGGCGTGCTGATTATCAGCCACAGCCTCGATCAGGTTTTCCGCCTCTCCGACCGCATCTGCGTGTTGCGCCGCGGCAAACAGATCGGTGTTCGCGAGACAGCCAAGACCGACAAGAACGAGATCGTATCGATGATTACTGGCGTTTGATCTGTGTTTTGGGCGCGTGGATCCGTGGCGCGAAATAGCGCACCACGGCCAGCAAATGACGGCTTCTGGTGCCGGTAAGGGGCCGGATCATTCGCTGTTGCGGGACGGTGTCCCGTTGCGGTGCGCCGCCGGAGGGCAGGCATAGGCGCTCGGTGTCTCCTGCTGCGAGTGGCAAATCGCGATGCATCTGCCTGAGTGCCAATCCCGCACGGAAATTGGGCGCATGCTCGACATTTTGTCCCGAACGGTAGAAAGCTGCCATGGGCGCGTCGTCAGGATGGACGATGCTCACAATGTAACCGAGCTGTTTTCGCGTTTCAGCTCGATGTCCGGTTGAACGCAATGCAGCACAAGCTTGCCCTGCCCAAATCCGTTGCCACGGTTCTTGATGCCTTCAATTCGCTGGGCGAGAGTTTCAAGGGGGCCATCACCGTCGACGCTGAGGCACGGATCAGCTGGATTGACGATCGCTATCGCGAGCTGCTGGGCCTTTCAGTGGAAGCCGAAATCGTCGGCCAGCCTGTCGAACAGGTCATCCCGCATTCGCTCTTGCGGCGCGTCGTCGAGACCGGCCGTCCGATTCTCATCGACATCATGGCCTTTGACGACAAGCAGTTCGTCGTTTGCCGTCTACCATTGCGCAACGAGGATGGCGAAATCCAGGGGGCTGTCGGTTTCGTCTTCTACGAGGAAATCGACTATCTGGCGCCGATCCTCGAAAAATTCGAGGCGATGCAGCGCCAGCTCAGTCGCGCACAGGCGGCCCTGACCCGCGAACGGCAAACCAAATACTCGTTGTCGAGTTTTGTTGGGACTTCCGAGACCGTGCGAGAGCTCAAGACCGTGGTGCGCCGCTATGCCCTGCGTGATGGCGCGGCCCTCATCCTGGGGGAAACCGGCACCGGCAAGGAGCTTTTGGCTCATGCCATCCACCAGCAGTCCGACCGCGCCGATGGTCCGTTTGTGGCGGTCAATGTGGCAGCCATTCCGGAGGCGCTGCTGGAGGCCGAGTTTTTTGGCGTCGCCCCCGGCGCTTTTACCGGCGCGGATCGCAAGCCCAGGAAAGGCAAGTTTGAGCTGGCCCATGGCGGCACGCTGTTTCTCGACGAAATCGGCGATATGCCCGCCGCGCTACAGGCCAAGCTCTTACGCGCATTGCAGGAAGGGGAGTTCGAACCGCTCGGCTCCAATACGGTCAAGAACGTTGACGTCCGTATTATCGCAGCGACATCCCAGCCGCTCGAACAGAAGCTGGAAGACAAGAGCTTTCGCGCCGACCTCTACTATCGCATCGCCGTGCTGGCCATTCACGTGCCGCCCTTGCGCGACAGGTTGGACGATATCGGGCTGATTGCCGAGGCTCTGCTCGACACCATTCCGCGTCCGCGCGATCAGCGCGGCTGGCTGCTGACCCCGGAGGCGATTGCCCAACTCACGCGATATCGCTGGCCCGGCAACGTGCGCGAACTGCGCAACGTGCTGGAACGGGCGGCAGCCATGGCCCCGTCCGAGGTGATCGACCTCGGCCTTGTCACCAAGGCCCTGCCGGCCAATGCTGCGCTCGTTGCGGCGCCCGCTCCGCCCATTGCGGGAAGTCTCTCGGATCGTCTGGCCGCCGCCGAGAAGGTAGCGCTGCTCGACGCGCTTGATGCCGAGCATGGTTCCAAGAGTGCCGCGGCGCAGCGGCTCGGTGTGTCGCGCTCCCAATTCTACGAAAAGCTCAAACGCCACAGCCTGGACTAGTTTGTCCGGATATTCGGACATTCGGCTTGCCAACTGTCCGCCTATCCGGACATAACTCTTGAAATCCGTTGGCTTGCTGCGGCAAAAGTCCCGGAAATCCGAGACTGGCACGCTTCATGCAACGCTGTTCCACACAATAAGGCCAAAAGGCCGACGTCAGGGTGGAGGCAAGGGATCGTGTCAGAGCGCGTAGCGCTGGTGACGGGATCGACGAGCGGTATTGGGCTCGCGATCGCGCACAAATTTGCACAGTTGAACTATTCCGTGGCGCTCAACAGCTTCGAGCCTGCTGATAGCGTTGCTGGCCTGGTAGCCGAGCTCAACGCGTTGGGCTCGGGCGAGGTCATCTACTTCCAGGCCGATCTTGCCGATGCTGCAGCCAGTCGGGCGCTAACCGAAGAGGTCATTGGCCATTTTGGGCGGCTCGACGTTCTGGTCAACAATGCCGGGGTGCAGAAAGTCGCGCCGATCGAAAAATTCGAGGACGGGGACTGGCATCGCATCGTCGCGGTCAGCCTCGATTCCGCGTTTCACTCCATCCGCACGGCCTTGCCGGGCATGGCGGACAGGGGCTGGGGGCGTATCATCAACATTGCTTCGGCCCATGGCCTGCGCGCTTCGCCCTTCAAGTCGGCCTACGTTGCGACCAAGCATGCGGTGGTTGGCCTCACCAAGACCGTCGCGCTGGAAGCCGCCGAGAAGGGCATCACGGTAAACGCCATCTGCCCCGGTTATGTCTGGACCCCGCTGGTCGCCCGGCAGGTCGCAGACCAGGCTCGGGTGCATGGGCTCTCGGAAGAGGAAGTCATCCGGCAGGTGATCCTGGCGCCACAGCCAACCAAGCAGTTCGTGCAACCTGAAGAGATTGCGGAAATGGCGGCCTATCTCTGCTCGGACTGGGCCCGCTCGATCACCGGCTCCACCATTTCCATCGACGGGGGTTGGACCGCCAAATGAGCGCACCTGACATCATTCTCTCGGCTCGCCAGCTCACCAAGCGCTTCTCCGGCTTCATTGCCGTCAATGGCGTCGATCTAGATGTCGAGCGCGGCTCCATCCATGCGCTGATTGGGCCCAATGGCGCGGGCAAGACCACTTGCTTCAACCTGCTCACCAAATTTCTGCAACCCAGCTCGGGCACTATCAGCTTTAATGGCCGCGACATTACGGGACTAGCGTCCGCCGATATCGCGCGGCTGGGCGTCGTGCGTTCGTTTCAGATCTCGGCTGTCTTTCCGCGTATGAGCGTCTTGGAAAATGTTCGTATCGCGCTGCAGCGACGTCGCGGCGACAGCTTCGATTTTTGGCGCAATCAGAAGGTTCTCCATTCCTATGACGAAGAGGCGCGGGCGCGCGTTGACGAGGTTGGGTTGACCGAGTTCATCGGGGAGACGGCGGGCGAGCTGAGCTATGGCCGCAAGCGCGCCCTCGAGATCGCCACCACCTTGGCGCTCGAGCCAGAAATGCTGCTGCTCGACGAGCCCATGGCCGGCATGGCGCAAGAGGATGTCAGCCGCATCTCGGCGCTGATCCGCCGTATCTCCGCCAAACGCACCATCCTCATGGTGGAGCACAACCTCTCTGTCGTAGCCGATCTTTCGGACAAGATCACCGTGTTGGCTCGGGGCGAAGTGCTGGCCGAGGGACCCTATGAAACCGTCTCCAAGGACCCGCGCGTCGTTGAGGCCTATATCGGAGCCGGTCATGGCTGACGCCGCCCGCAAACTTGAATCCGCAACCAGTGCCCTCGCCGTGCGCGACCTTCAGGCCTGGTATGACGAAAGCCATGTCCTGCATGGCGTCAACTTCGATGTCGCGCCGGGCGAAGTGGTGACGCTGCTCGGTCGCAATGGGGCGGGCAAGACCACGACGCTGCGCGCCATCATGGGCCTTATCGCCAAACGAACCGGCTCCGTGCACTTCGAGGGCCGCGAGCTGATTGGGTTGCCCGCGCGCGAAATCGCCAAGGCAGGCATCGCCTTCTGCCCGGAGGAGCGCGGCATCTTCGCTTCGCTCTCGGTGGACGAGAACCTCATGCTGCCCCCGGTCATCCGGCCGGGCGGGCTCAGTCGCGACGATGTGCTGACCATGTTTCCCAATCTGCGCGAGCGGCTCTCCAGCCAGGGCACAAAGCTCTCCGGCGGCGAGCAGCAAATGCTGGCGATCGCCCGCATCCTGCGCACCGGCTCTAAATTCCTGCTGCTTGACGAGCCCACCGAAGGCCTCGCCCCGGTGATCGTGCAGCAGATCGGCCGCACACTGGCCACCCTCAAGAACCAGGGTTTTACCATCGTCCTGGTGGAACAGAACTTTCATTTCGCCGCCTCGGTCGCTGACCGCCACTACGTGGTGGAACAGGGCCGGGTCATCGACATGATCCCCAATACTGAGATCCAGAACAATCTGGGCAAGCTTCACGCCTATCTGGGCGTGTGAGGAAACCGGTCCGGGAGAGGGCCACCAAGGAGGAGAACAAAATGAACATCAAGTCTGCAACTCTGGGATCGCTTGCCGCCATGCTGATGGCCAGTTCGGCCATAGCAGTCGACATCAAGCTCGGTGTGCTCAACGACCGCTCGGGCATCTATGCGGATCTTTCGGGCGAAGGCTCGGTGGTCGCTGCGCGCATGGCTATCGAGGATTTCGAGGCGGCCACCAAGGGTATCAATGTCGAGGTGATCTCCGCCGATCACCAGAACAAACCCGACGTTGCCTCCACCATTGCCCGCCAGTGGTATGACGAAGAGGGCGTTGACCTGATCGTGGACGTGCCCACCTCATCGGCCGCGCTGGCGGTCAATGAAATCACCCGTGAAAAGGGCAAGATCTTCCTCAATTCCGGCGCAGCATCCACTGACCTGACCGGCGCTCAGTGTGCGCCGGGTACCGGCCACTGGACCTATGACACCTATGCTCTCGCCAACGGCACGGGCAAGGCCATGGTCGAAAGCGGCAACAAGAACTGGTATTTCCTGACGGCAGACTATGCCTTCGGCCATTCGCTTGAAGAAAACACCACCAAGGTGGTCGAGGCCGCCGGGGGCACTGTCATGGGATCGGTCCGCCACCCCTTCCCGGGAACCGATTTTTCTTCCTTCCTGCTGCAGGCTCAGGCCTCTGGTGCGGACGTGATCGGCCTCGCCAATGCGGGCGGCGATACCGTCAACTCGATCAAGCAGGCGGCCGAATTCGGCATTACGCAGGCCGGACAGGCCCTTGCTGGCCTGCTGATCTTCATCACGGACGTGCATGCTCTAGGTCTTGAAACTGCGCAGGGTCTGGTGCTGACCGAGGCCTTCTACTGGGATCTCAATGACGATACCCGCGCCTGGTCGGAGCGGTTCTCGACGGAAATGGGCGGTTCCAAGCCGACCATGGTGCATGCCGGCGTCTATTCGGCCGTCACCCACTACCTCAAGGGCGTAGAAGCAGCCGGCAGCAAGGAAACCGAAGTCGTCATGGATTGGATGAAGTCCAACCCATCCCAGGACCCGGTGTTTGGCGCCGGCGAGCTGCGGGCTGACGGCCGGCACATCCACGACATGTACCTGTTCCAGGTCAAGTCGCCGGCCGAATCCACCGGTGCGTGGGACTACTACAAGCTCCTTGCCACCATCCCCGCCGCAACCGCCTTCCGCCCGCTCGAAGACGGTGGCTGCGCTCTCGTCGAGTAATCTTCCCCGGCGCTCCGGCTTTTTGCCGGGGCGCCTTCCTATTCGGTAGGCAAGAGACCAGAAAATGTTCGAGCTACTGGGAATTCCTCCACAGGCCCTGTTTGGCCAGCTGCTCCTGGGGCTGATCAACGGCTCCTTCTATGCCCTGCTCAGCCTGGGGCTGGCCGTGATCTTCGGGCTGCTCAACATCATCAATTTCAGCCATGGGGCCCAATACATGATGGGCGCCTTCGTGGCGTGGATGGGGCTGACCTATCTTGGCATTCCCTATTGGGGCGCCTTGGTCATCGTGCCGCTGGCGGTTGGCGCAACAGGTGTTCTGATCGAGCGCCTGATGATCAGCCGGCTCTACCACCTGGACCATCTCTACGGTCTCTTCCTGACTTTCGGCCTGGCATTGATCATCCAGGGCCTGTTCCGCAACAGCTTCGGCGTTTCGGGTCTGCCCTATTCAATTCCTCCGCAGCTGAGTGGTGGGCAGAATCTGGGCTTCATGTTCCTGCCCAACTATCGCGCCTGGGTGGTGCTTGCCTCGCTGATCGTCTGCTTCGGTACCTGGTTTGCCATCGAGCGGACGCGTCTGGGTGCCTATCTGCGTGCCGCGACCGAAAACCCGACCCTGGTGGGCGCCTTCGGCATCAACGTGCCGCGCATGATCACCCTGACTTACGGTTTCGGTGTCGCGCTGGCCGCCTTTGCCGGTGTGCTTGCCGCCCCGATCTATTCGGTCAATCCCAACATGGGCGCTGATCTCATCATCGTGGTCTTTGCGGTGGTGGTGATCGGCGGCATGGGGTCCATCCTCGGCGCCATTCTCACAGGTTTTGGCCTTGGTATCGTCGAGGGCCTGACCAAGGTCTTCTATCCCGAGGCATCGTCTGTCGCGATCTTCGTCATCATGGCCATCGTCCTGTTGTTCAAGCCGGCCGGCCTCTTCGGAAGGACAGCATAATGAGCGTCTCCACCGAAACTGCCTATTCGAGCGCTGCTGACGCCATGCCCGTCGGTACCCCGCGCCACCACATCATCATCTTCACCGGCCTTCTCGTCCTGCTGCTGATCGCGCCCTTCGTGCTCTATCCGGTCTTCATCATGAAGATCCTGTGTTTTGCGCTCTTTGCCTCGGCATTGAACCTGTTGCTCGGTTTTGGCGGTCTCCTCTCCTTCGGCCACGCGGCCTTCTTCGGCTCGGCCAGCTATGTCGCTGCCCATGCCGCCAAGGTTTGGGGTCTGACGCCGGAAGTGGCGATCCTGCTCGGTACTCTGGCTGCCGCCTTTTTGGGGCTGATCATCGGGGCATTGGCTATCCGGCGCCAAGGCATTTACTTCGCCATGGTGACGCTGGCCTTTGCCCAGATGGTGTTCTTCCTTGCCCTGCAGGCACCCTTCACCGGTGGTGAGGACGGCATCCAGGCCGTGCCACGTGGCAATCTCTTCGGCCTTTTGTCCCTCGCAGACGACCGCACCCTCTATTTCGTCGTCCTGCTCATCGTGTTTGGCGGCCTGCTGGCGATCTACCGCATCATTCACTCACCCTTCGGGCAGGTGCTGAAAGCCATCCGCGACAACGAGGCCCGCTCGATCTCGCTGGGCTACAAAGTCAACCGCTATAAGCTCGCCGTGTTCGTCATGTCGGCTGCCCTGGCTGGCATGGCCGGCGCTACCAAGGCACTGGTCTTCCAGCTGGCCTCGTTGACTGATGTCTACTGGTCCATGTCGGGCGAGGTGGTGCTCATGACCCTGCTCGGTGGCATGGGCACCATTTTCGGACCACTGGTGGGCGCAGCCGTCATCGTCACCATGCAGAACTATTTCGCCAGTTTCGGCGCTTGGGTCACCATCCTGCAGGGGGCCATTTTCGTGGTGAGCGTCTTGCTGTTCCGCGAAGGCATTGTCGGCGTGCTGGCGCGCTGGCTCAAGAAACCGCTTTAGGAGAGCGCGATGCGCAAGGTCAAATCTAGCGTCGCCGAGGCGCTGGCCGGTGTTCTGGCCGACGGCATGACCATCATGTCCGGTGGCTTCGGCCTCTGTGGCATTCCCGAAGCGCTGATTGAAGGCATCGAGGCCTCGGGCGCCAAAGGCCTGACCGTGATTTCCAACAATGCCGGGGTCGACGGGATCGGCCTCGGGCGGCTGCTGGCAACCAGGCAGATCCGGAAAATGGTCTCGTCCTATGTCGGGGAGAACAAGCTTTTTGCCGAGCAATACCTCTCGGGGGAGCTGGAACTCGAGTTCAACCCGCAGGGTACACTTGCCGAACGTATTCGCGCAGGAGGGGCAGGGATCCCGGCCTTTTTCACCAGGACCGGCGTTGGGACGCTGATTGCCGAGGGCAAGGAAGTGCGTCGCTTTGGCGAAGACGACTACGTGATGGAAACCGGGCTTGTGGCCGACGTATCGGTCGTCCACGCCTGGCAGGGCGATCACGAAGGAAATCTGGTCTACCGGATGACCGCCCGAAACTTCAATCCGATCATGGCGACGGCCGGCAAAGTGACGATCGCGGAAGTGGAAGAACTGGTCGAAACCGGCACTTTCGATCCCGATCATATCCACACGCCCGGCATTTTCGTTGACCGCCTCGTGCTGGTGCCCGAACCCCGGAAACATATCGAGCAGCGCACCGTGCGCCAGCGTCACGAGGAGGTCGCATAATGGCCTGGACCCGCGATCAGATGGCGGCCCGCGCCGCCCGTGAATTTGAGGACGGTTTCTACGTCAACCTGGGCATCGGGATTCCGACGCTGGTGGCAAACTACATTCCCGACGGGATGGATGTCCGCCTGCAAAGCGAGAATGGCATGCTGGGCATGGGGCCGTTTCCCTTTGAGGGCGAGGAGGATGCGGACCTCATCAATGCCGGCAAGCAGACGATTACCGCTCTTCCCGAGAGCAGCTTTTTTTCGAGCGCCGACAGTTTCGGCATGATCCGCGGCGGTCACATCGACCTGTCCATCCTGGGCGCGATGCAGGTGTCCGAGGCGGGAGATATCGCCAACTGGATGATCCCCGGCAAGATGGTCAAAGGCATGGGCGGTGCCATGGACTTGGTGGCCGGGGTCAAGCGCGTCGTCGTCGTCATGGAACACGAAGCCAAGGGTCAGGCCAAGCTGCTTAGGGAGTGCACATTGCCCCTCACGGGCAAGCGCGTCGCCGACCTTGTCATTACCGATCTCGGCGTATTTTCTATTGCCCGTCGTGGCGACACGGACATGCGGCTAATTGAGCTGGCTGACGGAGTCACCGTCGATGAAATCTTTGCTAAGACCGAAGCTCGGTTCAGTGTGGCCGTCGGGGAGAAGGCCGCATGAGCAATGTCGTCATCGTCAGTGCTGCACGAACCCCGGTCGGTAGCTTCCTGGGTCCCTTGAGCACGGTTCCAGCGCATGAACTCGGCGCAACAGCTATCAGCGCAGCCCTCGGTAGGGCAGGCATAGCGCCGGAAGAAGTGGACGAAGTCATTCTAGGGCAAGTCCTGACAGCCGGGGCCGGACAGAATCCGGCCCGCCGCGCCGCTGTGGCGGCCAGCATCCCCATGTCCGCCACAGCCTTTGGCATCAACCAGGTTTGCGGCTCTGGACTGCGCGCAGTGGCGCTGGCCATGCAGCAGATACTGTGTGGCGATGCCGACGTCGTTGTGGCGGGAGGACAGGAATCGATGTCTCTGTCGCCTCATTGCCAGTCCCTGCGCACCGGCGCCAAGATGGGTAGCGTGAGTCTTGTCGACACCATGGTCATCGACGGGCTGACGGACGCTTTCGGCGGCTATCACATGGGGATCACAGCGGAAAACGTGGCCCGTGAGTTTGGCATTTCTCGCGAACAACAGGATGCCTTCGCGCTGTCCAGCCAGCGCAAGGCTGCGGCGGCGCAGATTGCAGGATATTTTAGGGACGAAATCGTCCCGGTCAGTATCGAGACGCGCAAGGGGAACACGGTCGTCGACAAAGACGATCACCTGCGTCCCGACACCAACGCCGAAGCACTGGCCAAACTCCGTCCGGCCTTTGACAAAAGCGGCAGCGTAACCGCCGGCAATGCCTCCGGCCTCAACGATGGCGCGGCAGCGGTTGTGCTGATGCATGAGGAAGAGGCCGCCCGGCGTGGCCTTATCCCGTTGGCCCGAATTGCCAGTTGGGCAACAGCCGGGGTCGATCCATCGATCATGGGCACAGGCCCCATCCCGGCCTCTCGAAAAGCGCTGGCGAAAGCCGGCTGGACGACAAACGATCTCGATCGGGTGGAAGCCAACGAGGCTTTTGCCGCCCAGGCCTGCGCCGTCAATGACGGCATGGGCTGGAACCCTGATATCGTCAATGTCAGCGGCGGCGCGATCGCACTGGGTCACCCGATCGGCGCGTCGGGTGCGCGTATCCTGGTTACGCTGCTCCACGACCTTCAGCGCAATAACCTCAAGCGAGGCCTGGCTACGCTCTGCATCGGCGGTGGCATGGGCATAGCCCTTTGCGTCGAGCGATAGGTAAAGCCCTGAACTGTATCCCGTTGACACCCCATGCGATTACTTATGGATGCTTGTGCCAAGCGGCGATTCAATTCTCGGCATCTTCCGCCTACACGCGCATTTCAACTAGTGATATGCTCGGATCTGGTTGATGATATGCTCGAGTACGGGCGTGGCAGCTATGCGAATGCGTGGTGTGGTCGGTTTCATCTGTCTGCTCGTTGGCGGCGTCGCGGGGCCGGCGCTAGGCCAGTCGCAATTTGCCGGACAATGGACTGGCACATATCACTGCGACAGCCAGCCCGAGGCGACAATGTCGCTGCAGATCGAGCCTTCCGATAGCCCCTTGCACAACGGCGTCTTTAGCTTCGATGTTGCTGGAGCCAAGGGCAGCTATGCTGTCATGGGCCGAATGCAGGACAATGGGCAGTTCACCATCATTGCCGGGGACTGGATCGACAAACCGGCCGGCTTCAGCGCGCTTGGTCTGAGCGGTCGGATCGGTGCTGACGGGCAATCAATGAATGGGTTGCTAAGTGGTTGCTCAGGTGGTTTTGCGGCTACTCGCCCACCATCGGTGGAGGAGCTTGTGGCGACCGCGCAGCCGATGCGCCTTCCCGAAGGGGACGCTACACCTCCGGAAGCGTTTGGCGGGGCCATCGGCGGCACCTTGGCTACAGCCGTCTCGGCGGAGGCTCAATGTCGTGCCCTGGGGAACTGGTATGCGCCTTCCATCGGGCCCGGCGGTTTCGATGGCATGGCGTCGGACCAGATCCTCGAAGCCATCGCCCCACTTTTTCTCGATGCGGCCTTCGAACCGGTCTTCGGTGTCCCCTATGCGCTTCTTGACCAGCAAGAGGGGGGGCGCCATCGGATATTTTGTTGCTCAAGTCTGCTACGGGCCCCTTGGAATGGAGCCTTACCGAAATGTTTTCAGTGACGTGTTCCGCTCGCCGATCTTTGCGGAACGCATCGCCGCACTAAACGAGCGGGCAGCAGAGGCCGAGCAATGGTCCATCACGACGCGTGAAGAACTGGCAGCGATCCGCGCTGCCGGACCCGAGGCGCTCGGGCGGTTGAGTGCGATCGAAGCCGACATTGCGCTGTCACGCTTGCCGGTCGAAGTCACCGAGGTGCTGAGCACCGAAGTAGCCACCTTGCGGGCAGAACTCGAAGTAGCGGCTCGCGACAGTGCTGCGGCGCAATTGCTTGCGGACCTCGAAACAGTGGGCGACGATTTCGACCAGGGGCATCTGGGCACGGCGCTCCGCGTAGCAGATGAGGCTCAGGTATCGGATATGAGCGCCGATCAGGTCGCACGGGTTGTCCAGGCAGCGCAGCGCAAGGCCGAAGCTATTTTGCAACCGCCGCTGGCCGAGGCGGCGGCAATGGCATCAGACCTTCCGGCAGACCTGGGGGGCCTGAGGCGAGCCCATGCGGCGCTGAACCGGTTCGAACAATATCGGGAAAGCATGGAGCGCACCTTTGGCTCGATCGATCCCGGCGGCATCCTCATGCCGCTTTATGACCGGCTGACCGAACTGGAAGCAGACCCTGTGGTGCTAGCGGAGCTGAAAGCGGCACTTGCGACAGCGGTGCAAGGTGAGCGCCCGCACGAGGCGGTAGAGATTTTGGCTTCGCAAGTATCCGGCCGCGATGGCATGAGCCCAGACATTGCTGCGCTTGTTGGTGATGCCCTTGACCAAGCCGAAATTGCTGCCATTGTAATCGAGGACCGATCGACCGGTTCCGACGCTTCCGAACCAACTGCGCACGATATCGCGGCCTTCGCGCTGCAGAGGGTGCGGGAGGCTTCGGCACGGATGGCGGAGATGGACCGCGCCTGCACATCGGGGGAGATCAGCGACCCTGTGGCGGCGCTGGCTTGCCTGACCAACCCCGCCGTCTGGACTGGCGAGACTGGATCGGGCGTATCACTGCTTGGCGTTACCAAACTCGGCTGCGTGCCGGAGGCTGGCGCAACCCAGTTTCTCTGCACATTCGTGCAGGAAATCCGTATCGACATCGCGGGTGCGGAAATGTTTGGGGCGGACCGCTGGGGCGACCTCACGCAGAACTTGACGAGTGGCGAAGCCGTCGACGCTCTTTTCATCCGAGCATCGGATGGCGGTTGGAGTGTGGTCACTGGAGACTTGCGCTAGCCAAGCGTCCTCCGGGGCCGTCCGCTTTCCGCACGCCCTACCGTCTCGGTTCGTAGCGTAGCACCACGGCGCCTGAGCTGAGCTCCTTCCGGTTGATAAGCTTCAATTCGACGTACCTGGAGAGCCCCGCGAACAAGGTGGGCCCATGACCGGCGAGTATAGGTTGCATTACGAATTCGTACTCGTCGATCAGGTCTAGCTCCGCCAACGCCAGGGGCAGTTTTACGCCGCCCGTGAAGAGTGGACCGCCCGGCTGCTGCTTGAGCTTGGTCACCGCTTCGCCCAGATCTCCGTTTACGAGTTCAGAGTTCCAGTCGACCCGGTCAAGCGTGCTCGAAACGACGTATTTCTTCATCGCATCGATTGTCCGCGCAAAGGGCTCGGTCCAGTCGGGCGGCGTTGATGTCCGCGTATCCAGTCGCCATGCTCCTTCCATCATCTGGTAGGTAACGCGACCAAACAGCAGGGCATCGGCCCGGCCGAGGCTTTCGGTGGCGTGGCGATGTGTTGCGCGCAGCATCTCCTGCTGCAGCGCCTCGTCAGCCGGAATGGCGTTGTGATGGACGCAGCCATCGAGCGTCACGTTGATGGAGTAGAGAAGAGGTCGCATTACGTTCGCTGCTCCTTTGTCGCCCGTGCCGCCACGGCCAGGTCAAATCGTTGCACTTGGCTTGTCAGTCCAATGATGGCGCCGCGTGTCATCTCCGGGTCGGGGTGGCGATCGGCCGTCAAGACCATCCGAACGCGCCCGCCCTCGGCGTGAAGCTCGACCATCATATCGTAGGGGTAGGGTTCGACGCCGGGGACGAAGTCCATATCGAAGCGAATGCGTAGCCGCCGGTGGTGAACCATCTCCACGAATTGGCCGCTCACGCGCGCGGTCAGCGACATGTCGAGGTTCTCCAGGTAAGCGACTTGCTCGGCGCCCACCGCGGTCAACACGTGATCGAAGGCACCGCCCACCCGCGGCTCAAGGGCCAACACTTCAAAATGCATACCCTCCGGCGCGTACCAGGCCTCGAGCCCTTCTTTCGTGGTCCAGAGTGCCCAGACATCCTCGATCGATGCGTCGTAAACCCGCTCGAATCTGAGGGTGCTCTCACCCAATTCGCTGGTCTGCGGCATTACTTCCTCTCCTCGGATTTCCGCGCTAGCGCCGCGTCGAAGCGATCGAGCCGGCCCTCCCAAAGCTTGCGGTAGCTCGCAACCCAATCGTCGATCGCCTGGAACGGTTCAGGCCGGAGGGAATAGAGCCGCCGCGCCCCTTCGGGCCGCATCACGACGAAGCCAGCTTCGCCCAGGATCCGCAGGTGCCGCGATACGCCGGACTGATCGATGTCCACGGCACGAACCAAGTCACCCACGGCCTGCTCGCCACCGACCAGAGCCTCAACGATGCGAAACCGCGTCGGGTCCGCCAACATATTGAATACGTTTTGTTGCATCATGATGCATATGTATATGTATGCATATTTAGAGTCAAGGGCCGTGGCCAAGACGGGTTGCGGCAAGTGTGTATCGTGTCCCGTGAGCCTTCCTGTCGGGAGGCTGACTATGTTGCTGAGAGCGATGGCCTGCCATGAGGCGTCAATCCGCTGCCGACATCATGGGCGGTGGCTGGGAGGCCTGCGTAAAATCTGCCGCTCTCTGAGTGGGCTCGGAGCAAAGTTGGCCTGTGATGCGGCACGCCTAGCCGGCGTCAGTTAAATCTGATTATGATAATCATCTTTGTTGACACGGTGATAATGTGATCATAGTAATCCGATTTAGGAACGCTTGGGTTCCCTAATACAAGAATCGGATCACCAACATGCATCGAACGATGGTTCGGGCAGCGTGTGCCTCTGCGCTCGCCCTGTGCCTTGTCGCGTCGCCGCTCGCGCATGACGCCTCACTTCATGCCAATCCCGAAGCTGGCAATGGTAGCCCCCACACGGCCGCCGGTCTCCTGAGCGCGGTCAACAATGACGGGCCAAAGTCCGCGGACCATCTGCGCATCGGTATCTGGAACACGGCTGCCAATATCACCACCTACACCATCGGCAATTCCTGGAACGATTGGGTGCTCTACCTGGCGCTCGACAAGCTGCTGGAGCCCTCGCCGTACCTCTCCAAGGGCCGCTCGTGGCTGGCGACGGAAGTGGTCCAGGTCAGCGAAGACGCGCGCGTCTGGGAGGCGGAAATCCGCCAGGGCGTGAAGTGGCATGATGGCACCGAGCTGACCGCTGAAGACGTGGTCTTCACCTACAATCTCTACCTCAACGGCCCGGCCAATCGCTGGACGCACCACGTTTCTGACGTGCCGCGTATCGAGCTCATCGAGCAGGTCGGTCCTAATCGCGTGCGCTTCACCGCCCCGCGTCCGATGCCGAATTTCGACCTCGTGACCGCGCCGGAAATGCCCATCCTGCAGAAGAAGCAGTGGGAAGGCATTGAAGACCCGCGCACGCTCGAAGAGCCAGTGATCGGCACCGGTCCCTATAAGCTCGTCGACTTCAAGGCGGACGAATATTACCACTTCGTCGCCCACGAAGAGTTCTGGGGCGGCGCGCCGCTGGTCAAGGAATTGACGCTGGTCATGATCAAGGACCCGCAGACCATGTTCTCGGCCCTGAAATCGGGCGAGATCGATGGCGCGGCTCGCGCGCTCCCGCCTGAACTCGTCGAAGAGTGGAAGAACGATCCGGCCATTGAGATTGCTCAGGCACCCAGCCTCTGGGGCACCTGGATGAACATGAATCTCAACGATCCCATCTTCAACAATCGCGACCTGCGCTATGCGCTTTCGCTGGCCATCGATGCCGACGAAATGGTCGAGCGCGTCATGCTGGGCCGCGCCCAGTCGGGCAAGCATGGCTGGCCGCATCTCGATAGCACCTGGACCAAGCCGGGCATGGAAGTGCCTTACGACGAAGCGTTGGCCAAGACCGGACTTGATGCCGTGGGCTTTGTCGACAAGGACGGCGACGGTTTCCGCGATCTGCCTGATGGCACGCCGTTCGATTGGCGCATCGTGGTTTCGACCAATCAGCCGCTCTATGTGCGCGCTGCCGAAATCATGGTCGAACAGCTCGCCACCGTGGGCGTCAAGACGCATGTGGAAGCGGTGGACGCTGCTACTTTCAACAGCCTGACTACCGACGGCAATTACGAGTTCTCGATTTCCGAGATCACCCCGCATGGCCTCGCCGACCAGGACCAGTATGTGCAGTTCTATTCGGGCGCACAGATGAAGGCCCTGCTTGAAAGCGAGCCGGAGCGCAAGGCGCTCTATGACACCTGGTGGGAAGCCGATACGCGCGATGCGCGTCTCGAAGCCAGCTTTGCCCTGCAGGAATACGAGAACAAGTATCCGAGCCGCTTCATGCTTTGGTACCCCGATGGGCTCTTTGCCTATCGCTGGCAGTCCTATGACAATTATGTCTCGTCCTTCGGCTACGGCATCTACAACAAGTACTCGTTCCTGCCCGAAGCCGGCCGCATCGGCACCTCCGATTCCATCGATCATCTGATCGAAGAATAGGCGGCAATTCGCTTCCGTCATGCGCGGTATCGGCCGCGCATGACCACCCGGGGGCCGGACGTTTCATGTATTACCTGCGCACTGTGCTGCAATATGCGCTGACCCTAATGGTCGCGCTGGCAGTCAACTTTTTTCTGCCACGGCTGGCGCCGGGCAACCCGATCAACTCGCTCCTGGGCGCCGATGTGGTTGAGACCATGACGGCCGAGCAGGTGGCGCAGGTGGCTGCGGAACTGGGCATTCACGACCCGCTGTACCTTCAGTTCTGGAATTATCTCACCGGCATTTTCTCGACCGATTTCGGCAATTCCATCCTTCTCGGCATGCCTGTATGGGACGCCTTGATGCAGCGCCTCCCATGGACGCTGCTGTTGATGGGCGTTGCCCTCCTTTTCTCCACCCTCATCGGTACCGTGCTCGGCGTCCTCTCCGCCTGGAAGCGCGGCGAAATCACCGACATCGTCACCATGGGTGGCGTGCTCTTCATCGGCTCCCTGCCGCCGTTCTGGCTGGCCATGATGCTGATTATTTTGTTTTCGACGACGCTGGGCTGGCTGCCCTCCTTCGGCGCCTATCAGCTCGGCACCTCCTTTCCGCGGCCCGACTGGTTCCTTGGCGTTGGCAAGCGCCTGATCATGCCGGCCTTGGCGCTCGGCGTCGTGCAGGCGGCCAGTGTGCTGCTGATTTCGCGCGCCTCGATGATGGCCGCGCTCGACCAGGACTACATCATGTTCGCCCGCGCCAAGGGCGTCTCCGAGCGGGTCATTTTCTTCAAGCACGCTTTCCGCAATGCGCTGCTGCCGCTCTACACCCATGTGATGATGGGGCTCGGCTCACTGGTTGGCGGGGCGCTGGTTATTGAATCGGTCTTTGCCTATCCCGGTCTCGGCAGCCTCGTCGTCATGGGCGTCAATTCGCGCGACTATCCCCTGTTGCAGGGCCTGTTCGTCATCGCGACCATTTCCATTATCCTCGCCAATCTCGTCACCGACATTTTCTATCCGCTGGTCGACCCGCGCACGCGGCGGGCGAGGTAAGGCCATGTCCGAGCGCTACACCAATACCCGCGGCTTCATCGCCCCCATTTCTACTGCCACCGGAAAGGTGCAATGGCTTGGCATAGCCATGCTCGCGACCATCGCGCTGCTCGCCATTCTGGCGCCGCTCTTTGCCGGCTATGGCCCGCGCGAAATCGCCTGTGCACCCTTCGAAAAGCCCAATCCCGCTCATTGGCTCGGCTGCGACGATGCTGGCTATGACATCTGGGCCCAATTGCTGTTCGGCGCCCGCGTCTCGCTCGCCGTCGGACTTTCGGTGGCGCTGGTCTCAACCATTGTCGCCACTTCTGTTGCCATCCTGGTGGGTTTTTATGGCGGCTGGGTCGATCGGCTGATCATGCGCTTCATCGATGTGGTGCTGGCACTGCCCTTCCTGCCGCTGGTCATCGTGCTCGGCGTCTATTTCGGCGCCTCCATCCAGACGCAGGTCACGGTCATTGCGCTGGTCATGTGGGCCAATCCGGTGCGCGAATTGCGCGCGCAGATCCTCGCCATTCGCTCGGCCGGCTTTGTTGAAGCGTCCATTGCCATGGGGGCAGGGGCTGGTTCGTCGGCCTCAAACATATCCTCCCCGAACTCGCGCCATTGGTGGTGCCGCAATTCGTGCGCATCGCCCATGCCGCCATCATGGTCGAAACCTCGCTGAGTTTCCTGGGCTTGGGCGATCCGCTGCAGAACAGCTGGGGCTCCATCCTCTTCCACGCCAATGCCCGCGCCGCCTTTCTCACGGGCTCCTGGGTCTATTGGATCTTGCCGCCGGGTGTTGCGGTGTCGCTGACCGTGCTGGCCCTGGCCTTTATCGGTTTTGGCTACGACGCCTCCCTCGCGCCGCGCATCAAAGCGAAGAAGGCTACGCTGCCGAAGCGCCCAGAGGGCGCTGCGCCCGAACCTAATGCGGCGCTGACCGCAAGGGCGTTGCGCGTCGTCTACGACACCGAGTTCGGAAGCAGTGAAGCGGTCAAAGGCGTCGATATCACCCTCAACAAGGGCGAGCTGATCGGCCTTGTTGGTGAGTCCGGCTCGGGCAAGACTACTGTATCCCTCGCTATCCTGAAACTCCTGCGCCAGCCTGCGCGGGTCACCGAGGGCGCGGTCTGGATCGGAGAAGACGACGTTCTCGCCATGTCCCCCGAAACCGTCCGTGCCCTGCGCGGCCGTCGCTTTGCCCTTATTCCGCAAAGCGCCATGAATGCGCTCAATCCTGTCCTCTCGATCGGTGCCCAGCTCGAAGAAGCGCTGGACCGCGGCGAGCCGCGCGATGGGGCAAGGAAACAAGAGCTCGTCGCTGAATGGCTCGAAAAGGTCGGCCTAAAACCCGCTCATGCCAAAAGCTTCCCGCACGAGCTTTCGGGCGGCATGCGGCAGCGTGCCGTCATCGCCATTGCCCTTTGCAACACGCCCGAAGTGGTGATTGCCGACGAACCGACGACCGGGCTCGACGTGCTGGTGCAAGAAGACATCATGGCGCTGCTGCTCTCGCTGCGACAGAGCCTCAATCTCTCTATTCTCTTCGTCACCCACAATCTGCCACTCATTGCCCGCCATGCCGATCGGCTCATGGTGATGTACAAGGGCGAATTGGTGGAAGAAGGCCTTCCCGCCGACCTCAAGGCCCATGCTACCCACGCCCATACAAGGGCGCTTTTCGATAACCTACCCGAGATCGACGACGAAAAGCTCTGGTCCGCCGCTACCCCGGGCGATGCCGTCCCCGTCATCGAACTCAGAGACGTTTCAAAGACTTTCTATCCCAACGGCTTTCTCGGCCTTGGTTGGGGTACGGCGCATCATGCGCTCAAGTATGTCTCGTTGGCCCTGCGCCCGGGTGAAAAGCTTGGGCTCGTGGGCGGGAGCGGCGCCGGCAAGTCGACACTCGCTCGTCTTGTCATGGGCATGATCGCGCCCGATGGCGGCGAGGTGTTCTACAATGGCAAGCCCCTTGCCGCCCTCGGCCGCAATGGCCAGAAAGTCATGGCCAGCGCCGTGCACATGGTGTTCCAGGACCCCTATCAGAGCCTGCGCAACGGCATGCCGATCCGCGAGATCGTGGCCGAGCCGCTGCGCATCCATGGCGAGCGCGACGAGGCGGTGATCGATGCCAAGGTGAAAAAGGCGCTCGAAGCGACGCGCCTGCCTTCAGACGGGCATTTTTTGTCGCGTCGGCCCGTGCAGTTGTCCGGCGGCCAGCGGCAGCGCGTCGCCTTTGCCCGGGCCGTGGTCACCGAGCCAAAAGTCATCATCGCGGATGAACCGACCTCCATGCTCGACCAGTCGGTACGCATGGAAATCATGGAACTGATGGAAGACCTGCGGATACGCTTCGGCACCGCCTTCCTTTTCATTACCCATGACATCGCCCTGGCCCGCCACTTCTGCGATCGGCTGGTGGTGCTCAATCATGGCGAAATCATCGAACAGGGCCCCGCCGACAGCGTCGTGCAGCAGCCAACCGAAGACTATACGCGGCGCCTCATCGCCGCAGCTTGACGACGTCTGGGGAGACGGAAATGACAGGACGATTTCTCTATGTGCAGAACGCCTATGGCGGGCCGCCGCCGGCTCTCACCAAGGTTTCGGGTCACACGATCCACTTCTATCAGCAGTACGATACGGAACGGCTCGATTGGAGCACCTATGACGCCGTGCTCATCTCCATGAGCGCCGATCAGGTGCATCTCAACGAGATCAGCCCGAAATTGCAGGCTTATCTCAATGGCGGCGGCACGCTGCTGATCAACGGCCACGTCGCCCGGCCCTTCCTGCCCGAACTTAGCCGCTACGAGCCGATGGAAAAGCGCGGTCTCAAGGAACTCGTCATCCATCGCGAGAACGAGCATCCGCTGTTCCAGCATATTTCGGCCGAAAGCCTGACCCTGCGTAAGGGCGTCGCCGGCTTTTATGGCCGCGGGACCAATCCGCCGCCCACAGGCGCGTTGGTCATCCACTCGGTCGGCCCCGACCACGTCGCAGTCGACTGGCTCTACGACCGGCCGGAGGGCGGACGCATTTTCGTTCATTCCGGCGTCGAACTTTGGGCCGTTCTGATGCTTGAGGGGCCGCAGGGCCTGCCTGTTATCCAGGGCTTTTTCGATTGGCTTTCCCAGACATCGAAGGTGGCAGCATGAGTCAGAAACCCATTGTAGCCATCATCGACGGTGGCCAGCACTACCACCATGACAGCATCACCCGCGAGCCCTTCAAGGACTTCTTCGACCACGTCATCTACCTGCGCGATGTGGCCAAGACCGACCTGTCGGCTTTCGATATCCTCATCATTCCGTGCCGCACCAATGCCTATTATCTCGCCCCGCTCAGCGGCCAGTTGCAGGCCTTCTTGCGCGGCGGCGGCACGCTCGTCGCCATGGGCGAAACTTTTCCCGACACCTGGTTGCCCGGTATCGGTTTCCGCTCCATGCCCACGAATTTCTGGTGGTGGCTGACTCCGGGCGCCGATCTTGGCCTGCGCATGACCGACCCCAGCCACGCCATCTGCCGATACCTCGGCAAGGACGATGTCACCTTCCACCTCCATGGCGCCTTCGAGCCGCTGCATCCGAACCAGAAGAGTCTCGTCGAAACCTCGGAGGGCGAATGCCAGATGTTCGAGGATGTCATTTCCTACGCGCCCGGAAGGCTGGTGGCGACGACGCTCGACCCCTTCTTCCACCATGGTGCCTTCTTCATGCCGGCCACGACCCGCATGTTGGCTGGCATGTTGCACTGGCTCATCGACACCGAGGCCGAGCGCAAATCGGAAAAGGCGGCATGATGCCGTCCGCCAACGATAACACCGAGCAGCAGGTTCGGCGCCAAGGGTTCCTTGACGCCATGGCCCAGGCCGCCAGTTCGGTGAGCATCGTCGCGACCGATGGCCCGGCGGGTCGCGACGGTGTCGTCGTGTCGGCGCTAACCTCGGTCTCGGCCGATACGCCATTGCCGACTCTGCTCATCTGCCTTCATCAGGCGGGCAGGGTGCCAGGCAAGCTGCTCGCTAATGGTGTCTTCAGCGTCAATCTCCTGGCCGACGACCACCACGATCTCGCCCAGCGTTTTGCCGGCCGCTCCGCGCTGCCGCGTGAAGACTGGTTCGGGTCGGAATGGACCGGCCGAGACAGTCAGCCGCCCTTTCTGGCTTCCGCGCTTGCCGGCTTCGATTGTGTCGTGAACGCCTCCCAGCTCGTCGGCACGCATCACGTCATCTTCGGGGCCGTTCGCGCCGTACATATTCGCGCCTCAGGCCGCCCACTCATCCACGCTCAACGGCAATACCACCGTCTGAGCAGTCTTTTCGGCCCAAACCTATTCAGGACTAGCCATGCCCAATGCCCCAGCAACGAGCGGCGCCTTGCTGCTTATCCATTCCCACTATGGCGAGCCCCCCGGCCTTTTCACTCTCGCCCTCGAGCGCGGCGATGCCGTCATCGTGCGCGAGCGAGATCTGACGCCAGCCCATTTCGCTGCCGCCCGTGGACTTACCACCACGAGCCATCTCGACCAGCTCGGGCTTATGCACTTCGCCGACGACCTTGAAGCCTTCATGGCGCGCGGTGGTCGCTGGTTCTTCAATGGCCACATCCTCCGCCCCTTCCTCAAGGGGCTGGGCATCTATGAGCCAATCGCCAAAGCCAAGCGCGCTGATCTCGTGCTGACGCGCCTCAACGAACATCCGATCTTCGCCGGTATCGACCAGCCATCCTTCGAGGAAAACCGCGGCGTCGCCGGCTTTTATGGTCGTGGCCACAATCCTTTGCCGGAAGGCGCCCTCGCCATCAACGGCATCGGTCCACAAAACCTGCCGATCGACTGGGAATGGACCTTGCCGTCGGGCGGAAAGATGTTCTCGCATGCCGGCAATGACGTCGGTGGCATGGGTGGACCCAATCCCAACCATGCCCTCCTGGCGCCCCGCATTCTGGCCTGGACCATGGGAGAATTTTGATGAGCATCCTCGTCATCCACCCCGGCGCCTACTACCACATCGAAAGTTTTGAAGGCCCGCGCTATGCGCACTACTTCGACAAACTCGTGCGCCCCGAAGAGCTCCCCGATGTGCGTCTCGAAGACTTCAATGTCGTCCTCATTCCCTGCCGCACGCCGGCCGACCGCATGGAGCCGCACAAGGCGCGCTTGCGCGCCTATCTCGACCAGGGCGGTACGATCATCGCCACGGGTGAAAGCGACTCCCAGCTCTTCCTGCCCGGCATCACTTTTACCCCCCAGCCGACCAATTTCTGGTGGTGGCTGACCCCCGGCGCCGATCTCGGCGTACGCATCGCCAAGCCCGAGCACAGCCTATTCAGGCATCTAGCGGAAAAGGATGTCACCTGGCATCTGCATGGCTGGTTCGACGTTCCCGAGGGTGCCGAAGTGCTGGCCACAGGCGATACCGGCGAACCTATCCTCTACATCGACGAGGTCACCACCGGGGGGCGGATGATCATCACCAGCCTCGATCCCTTCTACCACCATGGCAGCCATTTCATGCCGGCGACGACACGGTTCCTCGACGGTTTCCTGCCCTGGATGCGGGCCGAACTGGACAAGGAGCACACAGCATGAGCCAAACCACACTCACCGTTCTCGAAGCCGGCAAGCCGCTCAGCTACACCTATGCCGAACTGATGCACTATCACGGCTTCGGTTTTCCCGGCGGGGTGGCCCATGCCTTCAAGGTCATGGAGCGTGCCCTGCCGCTTCTCGCCAATGGCGAGGTGCCGGAGCGGCGCGAAATCGCCATCCGCACGCCGTTCAAGGGACCGGGCGCCCGCGACGCCTTCGAAATGGTGACGCGCAGCCTCACCGAGGGCCGCTATATGGTCAACCCGGAGTTGGCCCAACCCGAGCGCGGCGAAACGCTCAAGGGTTATGTCTTCATCCTCTCCTATCGTGGCACGGATGTGCGCCTGCGCATTCGCGACGGTATCGTAAGGGATGAGTTCATCGCGCTTGGACGCAAGCCCGATCGTACGGCGGAGGAAGATCACCGTCTCGAATGGCTCAAGCAGGACATGGCCGACCGCCTGCTCTCGCTCCCGGCCGACGAGATCTACGATCTCTTCTAGTCGCATCCGCAAGACTGTAGGGTGGCCGCTTCGCAGAATCGGAAATGGCCCCCTCAAAATGTCCGATATTCCCGAAAAGCCCGGTCGAGGACCGGGCAGACCGCCCGCGCTGCCGCCCGATGAACGGCGTCAGGTAATCCTTATTGCGGCCGAGCGGGTGTTCTCGGCCCGTGGCTATCCCGGCGCCGCAATGGCCGACATAGCGCGCACCGCCGGAATGTCCAAGAAAACGCTCTATGCGGCGTTCTCGAACAAGCGAGCATTGTTCGAGGCGTTGGCTCAGGACGCCGAAGCATTCGCCAGCGTTCTTGAGCCGGTAGATGATTTGCCGCCTCTGGAAGCACTGCGGAAGGGTCTGCTGAGCTCGATCCTTTTCGCCTTGTCGCCTCGGCAGATACTCGCAACGCGAATTCTGATTTCGGCGGGTGGCTCGGAAAGCGAACTGGCGAGCAGTTTCCACGGGAGGGTCATAGCCAGGGCGCAAAGCCGGCATGCCGAACTCCTGTCCGCGCTTGCCAAGGACCGAGGGAATTCCCTCGATGATCCCGAGCTGATGGCGAAGCAGCTCTTTGGCCTCGCTATGGGCGATTTACATATTCTGGCTCTCGTAGGAGTTCGCGCGGCTGATATCCAACAGCAGCTCGAAAGTCAGATCGACAACGCCATCTCGCTGGCGTTGCTCTGGATCTCCCACTCACGAGCAAAAGAGCCTGCGCCCGCCTCGCTGACCGGCTGACCTGCGAAGGACAACGCATATCCCGGGCCTTGGAGATCAGCCATTGGCACTCTTGTAGAGCCTAAGGTCGTACGTTCCTGCGCCAAGTCTGTCGCTGTGTTCCTTCGACAGCCATCCCGGTGGCAACTCGATGACCGCGGCGCAGTTCGGCGGAATTGAGACCCTCCATTCAACTGTGTCCCCGTGCATCACCCAATGACTGGAGACGATGCCCGTATGCGCCCTGTAGCTCGCGCGGCAATGACCGATGCGGCTGTCGAAGAGCGGCCTTAGGCGTAGTTCGCGATAACCCGGACCCCGCTCGCACCAGTCTATTCCGGCGATACGTGACCAGATCCATTCGCCCACTGCGCCATAGGCGTAATGGTTGAAGGAGTTCATGTTGACGCTCTGGAAGCCCTTGTCGGGGGTCCAGCCGTCCCAGCGCTCCCAGATGGTGGTTGCGCCCTGACGAATCGAAAAGCCCCAGCTGGGATAGGTGTCCTTGAGGAGGAGGTCGACGGCGAGATCAGCCGCACCGTTTTCGGAGAGGACTGGGCAGATATGACGGACGCCCAGAAAGCCGGTTTGGAGGTGCCCGTCTGCAGCCTCGATCAACTCAACGAGGCGTTTTGTGGCGGCGGGGCGCATAGCCTCGGGCAGGAGGTTGAAGTCTAGCGCGAGGAGGTAGGCGGTCTGCGTGTCGCCAGTCAGGCGGCCGTTCTTGTCGAGATATTCGGCGCAAAACGCCTTGGCGATGGAACGGGCGAGCTGGTTGTAGGCCGCCGAATCTGTCGCGTGGCCGAGGGTGTCGGCAATGCGGGCCATGAGATCGGCGACGCGGTGCCAATAGGCGGTCGCGACCAGCGTGCGGTCGGATGCGGGGCCCACGCTCAGCCAGTCGCCGTAGTTGTTGTAGACCGCGTTGCGGCGGATGAAATCGGGATTGGGGCGGCCGATATGCTCCATCCAGGCCTGGAAAGAGGGGTAGAAGCGGGCGAGAAAATCGCGGTCGCCATAGCGCAGCCAATGGTCCCAGGCCATGATGATGGGTGCATCGCCCCAGGCGGGCGCGCCGGGCTGCGGGGTCAGGCGATAGGGGTTCAAAGGCTTGGTCGGCGCCACATCGGGGAAAGCTCCATCTGGCGATTGGCCGTCCTCGAGGTCGAGCATCCATTTGGTGAGGAAGGCCGAAACATCTGCGAAATAGCCGGCGGTCTTCCAAAAAACCTGCGCGTCGGCGGACCAGCCATAGCGCTCGTCGCGCTGCGGGCAATCGGTCGGCACCGAGAGGAAATTGTCGCGTTGGCTCCAGAAAATATTGGACAGAAGCTGGTTGACGAGCGGGTGGCCGGTTTCGATCTCGCCTGTTATCGGCGTGTCGGTCTGGATGGCGATGCCGGTTAGCCTGATCGCTTCAGGCGAAACTCCTTCGGGCAAGGTCAGCTCGACATAGCGAAAGCCGTGGAAGGTGAAGCGCGGCTTGAATGTCTCCTCGCCGTTCCCGGCGGCAATGAAAACGTCTGTCGCGACGGCGTGGCGGAGATTGGCGACATAGAGTTCGCCGTCCCCATCGAGAACTTCTCCGTGGCGCAGTGTGAAGCAAGCGCCGGCACTGGCTTGCACAGTCAGCTCGCAATAGCCGGCGATGTTTTGCCCGAGGTCAAAAATCGCCGCGCCGTCGGTTGCGAGGTGTGAGAATTGCGCGGGGACACGCGCCACTTCTCGAGCCGGCTGCACGCGTGCGGCATCGAGTTCTGGCGCGCGCGGGTCGGGGGTGAAAACCTCGGCGGGTTGCCAGCCCACTTGCACGCCCGGCGCCGTTGCCCAATCTTGCAGTTCGAGACGGGCATCATACATCTCACCCATCAAGAAGTCGGAATAGCAAATCGGACCCTGCCGGGTTTGCCAGTGCTCGTCCGAGGCGACGATCATGTTGCTGCCGTCGGCATAGTGCAGATGGAGCTGGCAGAAAAGGGCGGGGCGGCCACCATAGTGATTGCCGGCGCGGCGCTGGTTGTGCCCGACGCGCCCGGAATACCACCCCTCGCCCAAAATGGCGCCGAGGACGTTGTCGCCTGCCTGTACAAGCGCCGTCACGTCGTGGACCTGATACTCGACGCGTCGGTGATAGTCGGTCCAGCCCGGCGCGATGACGTGATCGCCAATGCGCTGGCCGTTGAGATATGCCTCATAGAGGCCGAGCGCCGTCACATAAAGCGTCGCCCGCACCGGCGAGTCAGCGCTTGCAAAGCTCCGGCGCAGATAGTCCGCAGGTCGCGCCTGCCAACGGTTGTCATAGGCATTGTCGGCGGGCACTTCGCGGCCGGCCGGCAGCACGAAATAGCGGGCGATCCATTCGGCCTGCCAGTCGTCGGATTTCAGCCCCGTAAAGATGCGCGCCGGGCTGGCCGTGGCCCCTAACCGGTCGGCCTCGTCCCAGACCTGCACGGTCCAATCCAGCACCGCGTCACTCGACAGTGGTTCGCCAGCATAGGGAACAAGCTGCGTGTTGTTGGATAGAATTTTGCCAGAATCCCAAAAGATTCGGCCATTCCCGGTCTCGGCGACCACGATCCGATAGGCCGTCTGGCGCTGGTTTTGCCCGTCGCCCTCGAGGCCCCAGCCGAAGCGGGGGATTGGCGAATTGAGCCCATGCGCCGTGGCGAGGTGCTCGCAGCGAAGGTCAATGGGCCGCAATTGGGGCATTGGAAAACCTACTAGAGTTCGAGAGCGCGCTCTCGGGCGTTCATCATGTGCCGGTCCATTGCATCGATGGCGGCATGGGCGTCGCGCGAGCGGATGGCGGCGATGATCGCCAAGTGGTCGGCAAAGGCGGCCGGCAACACGCCAGCCGACAGCGTCACCCGGTCGAGCTTGATCAGCCTGATGCGGATGGCATTGACCGCATAGGCCTGGGCAAGAAGATCATTCTGCGTCGTGGCAATGAGGAGCGCATGGAAGCCATCATCGACCTGCTGGCCCCGCTCAAAAAGATTGGGGCTGGGATTGGTCCTCACCTCATCAACGATGGCCCGATGAAGCGCTTCCTGCTCGTCAAGCACTGCGTCGTCGAGCTTCCGCACCGCTGTAAGAACGGCTTCGCGCTCGAGCGCCATGCGCATCTGAAAGGCTTGCCGGATCATCGGCAGGTCGATCTGGGTGATCTGGATGCCGCGTTGCGGCATGACGCGCAGCAGGCCTTCCAATTCGAGCCGCGGCAGCAGTTCGCGCAGCGCGCCGATCGAAAGGCCGAGAAGAGCGACCAGTTCGCGCTGGGACACGAACTGGCCGGGCCGCAGGCGCCCATCGAACAGCGCCTGCCGGAACTTTTCATAAGCCGCGCTTTTGACGGAGGCCCGTTCGGCTGGGGCTTCGGCTGAGGCGCTGTCGCTGACCGACATGATTCCCAAGTCCTTTTTGTGCTCTTGCCGAACTATTACCCTGTCCGGCGCCAGACAACATCAGGCAGCGGCGTCGAAACCGCTTTGCGCAAAGGTCTGCAATAGGTCCGTGCGGCCTTGGCCTTCGAGCGGTTTCAGCGGCGGCAGCACGCGGGCATAATTTTCGTCGCCACTATATTGGGCAAGTGCAGCCTTCAGCGCCACAAGCGAACCGCCCTTGTCCACGGCGAGAATGCGCGTCGTCTGCTTGGCGAGGAGATCGGCGTTCTTCGGATCATTGTAGAGCGCCACGAGGTCTTTCGCGAAAACATTGGGCATGCCGCCGATCATGCCGGCACCCCCATTGGCGAGCAGAGTGGGCAAAACGCGGTCATCGCCGGTGAAGATCGAGAGGTCGGGGAAGGTTTTCGCCAGCATCACACCATTGTCGGCATCGCCAGTAGAATCCTTGATGCCGACAATGCGCGCGGCGTGCTTGGACAGGATCAGTTTCACCAAGTCAGCGGTGAAGCGAATGCGGCTCAGCTGCGGGATATTGTAAAGCAGAATGTCGATCTGGGTGGCCGATTTCGTGCGCTCGATCAGGGCATCGTACCAGCCGGCAATGCCGGCTTCGCTCGTGCCATAGTAGTAGGGCGGCAGCACGAGGGCCGCCCGGCAGCCGGCATTGGCAATGCCGACGATCATTTCGGCAGCATCGTCCAGCGTCGGCGTCATGACGCCGGGAACCTGACGCGACATGTCGGCCCCGCTGGCCTTGATGGCGTTGAGGGCCGCAACCTTTTCGCGGGTCGAAAGCGAAGCGCCTTCGCCGGTCGTGCCAAAGGTGGAAACAAAGCTGCAGCCGGCCGCAAGCAGGTTTGCCGAGTGGGCGGCGAGTCGCTTCACGTCCACGCTGAAATCGTCGGCGAAGGGGGTGATCGACGCGGTGATAACGCCTCTAAGGTCTGCGGCAGCCACTAGAAATCTCCTCATTGCGCAACTGATACAATCAGTCAGCACATCAATTGATAAATCACTGTTTACATGAGTATGGCGTTTATGCAAGGTACTACCATTCAAGTGCGCCAGTGGTCTGGGAGGCTAGGGCGCCAGTCGGTCGATTACACCCTTGGAGGAGGGATCCATGACCCGTCTTACCTCGCTTGCCCTTGCGGCAGTCTCCGTTCTCGCGCTCACCGGGGCCACTCTCGGCCAAGACAGGCTCGAGCTGAAATATACCGTGCCGAGCGTCCCCACGGACCTCCACACCCAGGCCATGAAGGTTTTTGCCGACAAGCTCGAAGAGCTTTCGCCGGGCCGATACGATATCCAGCTCTATGACTCGGGCTCGCTGTTTGCACAGGGCGCCGACCTTGACGCACTGCAGCGCGGCAATGCCGAAATGACCTATGTGTCTTTCCAGCTCATCGCGGACGCCATTCCCGAGTTCGGCCTGCTCACTGCCGGCTACCTGTTCCAGAGCCCCGAGCACTACCGCGCCTTTTTCGCCAGCGATATCGGCACCGAATTCAAGCAGCGCGTGTCTGACGAGATGGGCATCCAGCTCCTCGATACCTGCTATCTCGGCACTCGCCAGGTGAACTTGCGTGAAGCCCGCGAAGTCGCAACGCCCGCCGATCTGGCCGGCATAAAGCTGCGCATGCCATCGTCCGACGCGTGGCTGTTCCTGGGCCAGGCTCTTGGCGCCAACCCGACGCCGCTTCCGTTTGGCGAAGTCTATCTTGGCCTGCAGGCCGGCACGATCGACGGTCAGGACAATCCCCTCCCGTCCGTAGAGGCTGCAAAGTTCTACGAAGTCACCAAGCAGATCGTCCTCACCAGCCACCTCGTCGACGGCATCAATGTTGCCGTCAACAACCAGACGTGGGAGCAGCTGACTGACGAGGAAAAGGCGGCAATGACCGAGGCGGCCGTTGCTTCATGCGACTGGAACAATACAGAGCGTCTCGCCAATGAAGAACGCCTCGTGTCCTTCTTCGAGGAGAAGGGTCTGACGATCACCACGCCCGACGTCGATGCCTTCCGTACCCACGTTCAGGATTTCTATCTCACCTCCGACCGGGCGGCCTCCTGGCCAGAAGGCTGGGTCGAGAAGATCAACGCCCTTGCCGCCGAGTAAATCATGACCGACTACACCGCATCCGTGAGGCGGATGCCGACATGGCTGCGGGTACTCAAGGAGGGCGCCGACCTTGTCGGCGTCCTTCTCTTCACCACCGCCTTCCTCGGCTTCATCGTCCAGATTTTCTTCCGCTACGTCGTCAACCGTCCGATCCTGTGGACGGAAGAAGTGACGATGATTGCCTTCGTCTGGACCGTGTTCTGGGCGGCGGCATTCATGGTCAATATCCGCGAGCATGTCGCATTCGACGTCGTCTATGAGGTCATGACGCCGCGGGTAAAGCGCATCATGACCATCTTCTCGATGGTCGTCCTCATCGCCACTTTCCTGCTGCTGATCCCCGCCACCTGGGACTATCTCGAATTCCTGCTGCGCAAGCGCAGTCCGGTGCTGCGGATCTCCATGACCTGGATTTACGGCTGCTACCTGCTGTTCGTGGTCAATTTCACCATCCAGGCCGCAGTGCGGCTATGGCGCCTGTTCACGCCCGATTGGGGCAAGCAGATCTAGCGCCGCGCGAGGTTCATTATGCTGGCTGAATACGCCCTTCCCATCATGCTCGTGGTTCTCGTCGCGACCACGATCGCCGGCCTGCCCATGGGCATCGCCATGATCGCCTCGAGCGTTCTCTATCTCTTCATTTCCGGTCGCGACGTTGGTCTCGGCGCCGAAATGGTGCTTAACGGCATTTTCGGCAATTTCGCCGCCGTCGCCGTGCCGCTCTTCATCTTTGCCGCCAATATCATGGACGCCGGCAAGATATCCGATCGATTACTGCAATTCTGTTTGGCCCTTGTTGGCCGTAGCCCCGGCGGCATGGCGCAGGTGAACATCCTCACCAGCCTCATCTTCTCGGGCATGAGCGGCAGCGCCATTTCCGACGCCGCAGGCGTGGGCAAGGTCGTCAACGACATGATGATGCGCGAAAACCGCTATCCGCCCGGCTATGCCGGTGCGCTGACTGCGGCAACGGCCGTGGTCGGGCCGATTTTCCCGCCCTCCATCCCCATGGTCTACTATGCCCTGGTGTCGTCGGCCTCGATCGGCGCACTGTTCCTCGGCGGCGTGGTCCCCGCATTGTTGATCGTCGGCTTCCAGATGGTCGCAGCTTATTTCACTGCCAAGAGGCGTGGCTTCCCGGTTGAAGATGCCATCCCCTTCCGTCAGTTCCCGATGATCTTTCTCAGGGCCTTTCCCGCCCTGCTGATGCCGGTCATCTTGCTCGGTGGCATCTATACCGGCGTCTTCACGCCCACCGAAGCGGCTGCCGTCTCCGCCTTCTATGCCCTGCTTCTGGCCCTCTTTGCCTATCGCACTCTGGGTCCCAAGAGCTTCGCCGCGGTGGTCTATGCCACGGTCAAGACCACGGCAGTTGTCTCTGTCGTTCTCTGCGGTGCCTTCATCTTCAACTATGTCATTGCCGTCGAGCGCATCCCGCAGATGGTCTATGAGTTCTTCGCCTACTACCAGATGGAAGCCTGGCTGTTCCTGCTCTTGCTGAACATCCTCTTCCTGATCCTCGGCTGTTTCCTCGACGTCTCAACCATCCAGCTCGTCATCGTGCCTTTGTTCATCCCGACCGCTCTCGCGCTCGGCATCGATCTTGTGCATCTCGGCGTCGTGCTGGTGCTCAACATGATGATCGGCCTCATCACCCCGCCCATGGGCATGCTGCTCTTCGTCATCAAGGCGGTGAACGGCATACCGATCAGTGCCATGATCAAGGAGCTCTGGCCGCACCTGCTGCTGCTGATTGTGGTGCTGTTCATGATTACCTACATCCCTGACCTGGTGCTGTGGCTGCCGCGACAGGCAGGGGCGATGCAGTAGGTTTGGCCTGTCTCTGAAGCGATATGCGAGGCGGTTTGCTCCCACCCCTTCCGGGGTGGGGCACTTTTCTTTTCTTTGATGAAGAGCAATGCGCCGCCGCTTAGGGGCGGCCGTCTTGGAATGTGCAAGAGCTCAGGCGACTTCCTGGGGCGCGCAGTGCACACGAGCAGTTTCGCCTCGGCCTGAGTGGCCGCGATCGTTCAAACCAAAATCGCCGAGAAGCTGCCACGATGCTGCTGCGCTCAAATACTGAGCCTCGGTTGCGTCAGCGTTTGTTCCGGGGTGTTTTTCTCGGCTTGCCTGCTGAATTGTCTTCAACGCCAGCCTGATCGAACAGCGCCTTGGTTTCGATTTTTTGTCAAAATTCGACCATTGATTGTCGATTTTTTGCGAAACCGCAGAAATCGATAGTGACATGCGCGAGAAAATCTGCAAATTCTTCCATACAAGATGATGGTTTTGACTAAAGCTTGTCCGGCCGCAAGTGACCCTGCGGTTGTGCGATGGCGTGCGCTTGCTCAAAATTATGCTGAAATTTGAGTTGGTTAGCGCGCCGTAACTGGAAGCTGATGGTTCCAGGAGCGAGCTGATCCTGACGTTCAATGCCTGTTGATGAGGAGAAATAGGTATGTCTTTGAATCGTAGAGCTCTTTTGCAACTGGGTGGTGCTGCCCTTACTCTCTCTGCACTTCCTGCATTCGCGCAGGAACGTCGGTTGCGTGCCATGTGGTGGGGCGGGCAAGATCGCCTGAACCGCACAGTGAAGGCCATCGAAGACTTCATGGCCGCCGAGCCCGGTGTCGTTGTTGAGACGGAAACCGTGGGCTCAACAGCGGACTATTTTGTGAGCCTCGCCACCAAGATCGCTGGCGGCAATCCACCCGACCTCATGCAGCTGGGATACAGCCAGATTGCGGAATACGCGCAGCGCGGCGTACTCGAGCCGCTGGATGATTATGTCGGCAATGAACTCGACATCAGCGACTGGCCCGCGTCTTCCGTTGATGCTCTTCGGGTCGATGGGAAGCTCTACGGCGTCAACCTCGGCAACAACACCACAGCGCTCTTCTACGACAAGGATGCGTTTGCAGCAGTCGGTGCCATCGACATAGCGCTCGATACGTCCTGGAGCGAATGGTTCGACCTGGCCGAGCAGGTCACGAAAGCCAATGGCGGCAAATATTACGGGATGAGCGACGGTAGCGGAAACGCACTGGTCTACGAGAATTTCGTTCGTCAGAAAGGCTTCCAGTCCTACGGCGATGGTGGCGTGGGGGCTCCCGCGGAAACCGCCGCGGAGTGGTTCGACATGTGGGCCCAGGCACGCGCTCGCGGCGCCATTCCGCCCGCCGACGTTGCAGCGCTGGACGTGGAAACGATCAGCGAAAATCTACTGATCCAAGGCCAGGCCGCCACGAATTTTGGGCATTCCAACCAGATCGTCGCGCTGCAGGGAGCAACGCCTAAAAAGCTCGGCATGGCAATGTATCCGCAAGGGGCCGGCGACCTGATCGGTCAATTCATGCGTCCGGCGCAGCACTTCTCGATCTTTTCCGGATCGCAGTTCAGGTCGGACGCCGTCAAGCTCGCGAATTTCCTCGTGATGAACCCGATTGGCGTGAAATCGCTTGGCGTCGAGCGCGGCGTTCCTGCGTCGCCTTCCATGCAGGAGGTTCTTGCACCAGAGCTCGACGAACTGCCGCGCGCGTCCCTCGAATTCGTTGCAGCGGTCACGCCCGTGGCAACGCCCATTCCGCCTCCGCCCCCGAGAGGCGCCACCGAAGTGGAAACGATGTTCCGCGAGCTTAGTCAGCAGGTTTCCTTCGGTCAGATCGACGCTGAACAGGCGGGCAAAACCTTCGTCGAGCAGGCTAACGCGATCCTCGCCCGCGCCTGACTGATCGACCGGCGGGTGCATCTCGCCGGTCATTCCAAACCAACCCGTCACGGGCGATTGCCGCCCGTTATGCAAATAGCGCTCGCCCCCTTTCGTCGGCGACGAGGATCATTATGTCGAAAATAGCCATGTCCACTGCCGAAGCCACGCTCTGGGCTCCCTTGGAACTCTCGCTTTCCGGGCCCGCCGAGGGTAATCCCTACCTTGAAGTGACGCTCTCGGCGACTTTCTCCAATGGCGACCTGACCCTCGTGATACCAGGGTTCTACGACGGTGACGGAACCTATTGCATTCGCTTTTTGCCGACGCGGGAGGGGCACTGGCAGTACCGCACCGCCAGCAATGCCAGCGAAATGCATGACCTGGCTGGTGTGTTGACCGTCGGGCGGGCTCGGGCAGGGGATCATGGTCCTGTAAGGGTCGCCGAGAAGTTCCATTTCAGCTACGCCGACGGCAGCCGCTACCTCAATATCGGCACCACGGCCTACGCCTGGAATGTCCAAGGCGACGCCATGGAAGAGAAGACGCTGGCGACGTTGAAGCGGGCGCCCTTCACCAAGATCCGTATGTGCGTCTTCCCAAAACACTATCGCTATAATCAGAACGAGCCCGATCGCTATCCTTTCGCCTTGCTCAAGCAGGGCGAGAGTAAGTGGCCCGCCACTGTAGAGGACTCTGGTTGGCAATTCGACTTCGACCGACCGAACCCTGCCTATTTCAGGCATCTCGAGATGCGGATCCGGCAGCTCGGCGGGATCGGCGTCGAGGCGGATCTGATCCTGCTGCACCCCTATGATCGCTGGGGCTTTTCGCGGATGAGTGCGGAGCAGGACGATCGCTATCTTCGCTACATTGTTGCGCGCCTCGCTGGCCTGCCCAATGTGTGGTGGTCGATGGCTAACGAATACGACTTCATGGAGAACAAGTCGCTCGCCGACTGGAACCGGATGATCGACGTCGTCGCCGACACCGACCCGTACGGTCACCTTCTCTCGATCCACAACGCCTTCCCGCTCTTTGACTGGCACCATCCCAAGATCACACATGTCAGCATCCAGCGGCCGGAAACCGAGCATTCTCTTCTCTGGCGTGAGCGCTATGGAAAGCCTGTCTCGGTGGACGAGTGCTGCTACGAGGGCGACATCGCCGAGCAGTGGGGGAACATCAGCGGCCGCGACATGATCCACAAGTTCTGGCTGGGTGTCGTCAATGGCGGCCACATCACCCATGGCGAGACGTACTACAACGACGAGGAAGTGCTCTGGTGGGCCAAGGGCGGTGAACTCACCGGCGACAGCGTTTCGCGTATCGCGTTTTTGCGTGATGTCCTGGAAGAAGCTCCTGGCGTCCTGGAGCCCATGCTCGACAATCGCAATCACCGGATCATGAAGTTCGGCGCCGACAATGTAACCGGTCCCGAAATGTCAAAGCCGGCGGCAGGCGAAGAAACTTGGTCCAAGGTCCGTTTTCCGTACCCGATTGCCAGCAATCCCCACAACTACTACGTGGCCTATCTTGGTCACCGTCAGCCGCGGGAGATCGTGGTACCGACGCCACCGGATGAGCACTACAGCGCCGCTGTCCTCGACACCTGGGAAATGACCGAGACACCCGTTGCCGACAGCGTCACCCGTGGCGATCTGATCTACGTCGAACCAAAGCCCAATCTGGCCCTCGTCCTGCGCAGAGTAGCTTCAACGCAATGACGCCGACCTCATCGGAGGTTGAAAGCGGGAGAGGGCTGCCTCTTCTTGTCGACTGACCGCAACAGATGCGGTCAGTTCCCGACCCCGCAATGGTCACTGCGGCGAGGCTGTCAAAAATAAAGTACCAAGCGCCTTACCTGATATATCAACGTCTTAGGGTTAGCGGGTACTCCTGAGGCTCATCAGATTCGAGTTCCACGTACTCTCGGGCTGCCATGGCCACCTCGACGCGGTTGCGCGCCTTGAGCTTCGCCATCAGGGCGCTCATGTAGCTTTTTACAGTGCGTTCAGAAATTTGGAGAGCTTCAGCTATCTCCCGATTGGTGCGGGCCTCAGCCAGAAGGCGTGCAATCTGACGTTCGCGAGGACTAAGTCTAACTTTTCCTTTTGAGCTATCGCGCTTCGCTCGCTCACGAAGGCCGTTCATTACCTGCAAGGCATATTGCTTGGTAATGTACATTTCGCCTGCGCTCACGGTCGAAACCGCGTCGAAAAGTTCCTCGCTGTCGCTGTCCTTCAACACAAAGCCAACTGCACCCGCCTCCAATGCCTTGAGGGCGGCGTCGATGCTCGAATACGCCGTGAAAATCACAATTCGTGTTGGGAACTGTGCTGCCATTTCCGAGATCGTCTGGAAAATGTCACCCGGCATGCTCAAGTCCATGACGACCACGTCGGGTACATGGCGTCGAACGAGATCGAGCGCGGTGTTCGCACAATCGGCCTTGCCGACCACACTGTATGCGGGATCGTCCTCGAACAAGTTCATGATCCCTCTCAGCAAGAGCGGGTGGTCATCGGCAAAGGCTATGGTCAAAGGACTAGCCATTCGGAGCCTCACGGAACTAAGGCGACTAGACTACGCTCAAAGAGGAGGACCGTAAATAATCAGCGGGGAGGACGGCTAACGCCATCACTGGGTCGCGTCCATGGGCAAAACGGCAACTACGATTGTCCCCTTCACCGCATCGGTGGTGACTGACACATTGCCCTTCAGTGCGCCGACTCTATTCCGCATCGCTGTAAGGCCTAGCTTTTGACGCCCCACGCCGCCTGCCACAGGTGTGGAGGACTTCGCGCCGCTATCCCTCACCTCTATGGTCAAAACGTCCTTGTCAGCGAAGGCCACGACTGATTTTGCCGATTCCTTGGCGTGTTTGTAGGCGTTGTTCAGACCTTCCTGGATGACGCGATAGGCGCATATCTTCGTCGCCTCACTGATGTGCGGCGGTAGTTCTCCGAAAGTTACCGTTACCCGGTCGCCGGTGATGTCTTCGTGGTGAGACACGGCAGACCGCATGGCATCTCTGAGCGTAAGGTCGCCGATTTCGGGCAAGCTTAGTCCGGTAGAGAGGTTCCGCAGCTCGGTAATCGCCTCACCCGCTATATTTCTAAGACTGCCGACCAGCGGCGTAAGTTCTTCAGGAACCTCCCTAAAGTGCTTTGCGATGTTTCGGTTGGAGAGCTTGAGAGTGAGGAGGGTGAGGAGCTGGATGGGGCCATCGTGCAAATCCGAGCCAATCCGGTCGAGAAGCTGTTCGTTTGCCTCGCTCGCGTCCAATCTTGCCTTCTCCGCCACCAGCCGCAGCTCTTCGTTCTGATGAGCGAGCTGGCGCGCCTCTTGGACGTGCTGACGCAGCTCAGATCTCTGGGCCACGATCGTCATGTCGCCCCGTCGGACGATGAAATAGAGCACGGCCAACATCAGCATGGTGGTCAGGCAAACGACGATCCAGGTTCGCAGGCGACTGACATAAAGCTCAGCCGCTAGGGCATCGGCATTTTCATAGATTTCGCCGACAGCAAGAACTTCGTCGGTTCCCTGTCGATAGAGGGGGCCATAAACCTCTATCAGGGCTACATCCAGGGATTGCTCATGGGCGCTCTCTTGGCTGACGAGGTCTTCGTATTCGGCAATGATCTCGCCAGAAGCGGCCCTGGTGACGTCAGTTGAGACGAATTGCTGGCCAATCAGATCCTTGTTGGTGCTGTAGATGACGGTTCCGTCGGCGCGCCAAATCTTTATCGAAACCACGCTGTCGCCCACGGGGGTGCCGATAAAGCGGGCATCCAGCGTGCGATGAGCTTCCTCCGATAGCTCCCCGCCGACCTGCAGCTCTTGCACGTGAGGCTCGAGGAACCCTGCCATAAACTGGCCGCCCTGTGCGCCCGAGGTCTCAAGAACGCTTTGCTTGATCTGTTCGGTGATCCAGGTGCCCAAGACAGCCATCGCGACAAACAGGACCAGCGCGGCAGCGATCAGAAACTGGCTTGAAAAGCTCAGAGCACTCCATCGCCATTGGCGACGAACTTCAGACCTTGGTCTTATGATATCACCATCCAAAGTAGTTACTCCGGCTACCAAATAAAGTGTCGAAAATGGCTCGACTATTGCAGGTACGTCGCGAGACCAATTCATACAACACTGTCCTCGAACATTCACCCGCAATTGGACCGTTGGTTCAATCGGGAGGGCGATACATGCCCGTGCTTGGGAGGACAGAATGGCCGTCAAACTCAATCAGCATGATCTGGAATTCGTTCTTAAGCAGATCAAGATCGCCGAGGCGCATGCCAGCGGCATTCCACTGAATGAAATCCGCGTTGACGAGAACGGGGTCTATGGCACCGAGGGCATGCTGGCGATCAGCCAGCCGCATCTGCCCTATGGTCTGCGGACGGTGGATGGCACCTATAACAATATCATCCCTGGTCGCGAACTCTGGGGCGCCGCCGACCAGACCATGCCGCGCATGTTCGATCCGAACTGGCGGAACGAGACCAACGGCACTTCCTTCGATGTGAACGGTCCTTCGCAACCTGGCGGTATCGTCACCAACGGCGACTACAATACTGGCGGAGAAACAGCCGGCAACGGCGGCAACATCGTCGACGCCGACCCGCGCATCATTTCGAATTTGATCGTCGACCAGACACCGAACAACCCGGCGGCGCTGATCGCCGCATTGCGTCATGCCGGGCATGAGGGCGACCTCACGGCAAAAATGGCAATGGTGGCGGCACCCTTCGCGCTGGTCCGGGCGCTAGACCAGGCGCAGTCCCGACTTGAAGGCTGGATCAAGACCAGGGACGACCTGATCGCAGCACTTCCAACTGCTGACCCTGCCACCATTCCCGCCATCAATCAGCTCATCGGAATGATCAATGGCGTCCGGATTCCAGATGCCCAGGGCGCGGTAGCTCAGGCAACAACCCAGGCCAGCACATATCAGGCAGAGTTTGCAGATGGAGACGACGTCGATACTGCGCCCGATCTCGTGGTGGGGGCTCAGAACGTTCTTGATCGCGCCGCTGCAGAGCTCGGAATAGAATTCGAGGTTGACGGCACCTCGCTGAAGCTCCCGAACGTCGCGCCCGACGAAGGCCTTTCTGCGCCCTTCAATGGTTGGATGACGTTCTTCGGCCAGTTCTTCGACCATGGCCTCGATCTGATCTCGAAGGGCGGCGACGGTACGATCTATGTTCCGCTGCAGCCCGACGATCCGCTCTACGTGCCGGGTGGCTTCACCAATTTTATGGTGCTGACGCGCGCGACGCAGGTCCCT
The DNA here is from genome assembly GCF_024707125.1 of Devosia sp. Lineage (GTDB taxonomy): Bacteria > Pseudomonadota > Alphaproteobacteria > Rhizobiales > Devosiaceae > Devosia. The sequence goes on along the minus strand of NZ_JANQAH010000011.1, from coordinate 625,046 downwards.
GGCGCCGGTGCCGACGGCGTGCTGGGCACGGCCGATGATACCCAGCGCGAGGCAATCAACGTCACCACCCCATTTGTGGACCAGAACCAGACCTATACCTCGCATCCGTCGCATCAGGTTTTCCTGCGCGAGTACAAGCTGGTCGATGGCAAGCCGGTAGCGACAGGGCACATGCTCGATGGCGCTGACGGTGGCCTGCCGACATGGAAGGACGTCAAGCAGAACGCCTTGGATTTCCTCGGCATCGAACTGACGGACCGCGACGTTTTCAATATTCCACTGCTCAGAACCGACCTCTACGGCCAATTCATTCGCGATCCGGTCACGGGCTTTGCGCAGGTTATCATAGACATCGGCGCTGACGGGATTCCGAACACTTCGGACGATGTCACCATGAGCGGCACACCGGGCCTGCTGGGGGCGGTCAAACTCAATCCTGCACTGGTGGGCGGCACGGAGCCGGTCCGTACCTCGCATTCGTTCCTCGACGACATTGCGCACAACGCGGTTCCGGTGCTGACGACGCAAGGTATTCTGGTCACCGATGGCAATAACGTCGCTGGGGTCGATCCCGCCGGCAATGCTGTCCAGTTCAATCCCCTGACCGGTCGCAATACCGAGTACGACAACGAACTGCTCGACAAGCACTTCGTCACCGGCGACGGCCGGGGCAACGAGAATATCGGCCTCACCGCCGTCCACCACGTCTTCCATTCTGAGCACAACCGCCAGGTGGATGTGCAGAAGCTGGAAATCCTGAAATCCAAGGATGTCGGCTTCATCAACGAGTGGCTCAGTGTCGATCTCGCGCAACTCACACCGGCCCAACTGCATGCCATTCAGTCCGGGGGCGTCGCCTTGTCCCTGCTTGCAGGAATAATCACGGCTGCCGAGCTCAACCCGGCGCAGCTCGCTGCTCTTTCGGCCGCCGGTGTCGATCCAGCTGCGCTTGGGCCTGCACTCTCCTGGGACGGGGAGCGTCTGTTCCAGGCGGCGCGCTTTGCCACTGAGATGCAGTACCAGCACCTGGTGTTCGAAGAATTCGGCCGCAAGGTGCAGCCGATGATCGACGTGTTCGTGTTCAACACGATCACCGACATCGATCCGGCGATCTTTGCCGAGTTCGCGCATGTCGTCTACCGCTTCGGCCACTCCATGCTGACCGAAGAAATCAAGCGCATGTTCCTCGACGATCAGGGGAACCCGGTTCGCTACGAGCTTGTCCAGGATAGGGATGAGGCCGGCGCACTCGTTTTCGACGAGAATGGCGACCCGGTTATGGTGACGGTGGAAACGGCGCTGACGCCCGCTCAACTGGCCACTTGGGGCCAGGACATCGGCCTGATCGAAGCCTTCCTCAACCCGATGGAATACGACATGGACGGTGCGATCAGCCACGACCAGGCTGCCGGCGCGATCTTCCGTGGTATGACGCTCGTGCACGGCAACGAGATCGACGAATTCGTTGTCGACGCGCTGCGCACCAACCTGCTTGGCCTGCCGCTCGACCTTGCCGCGATCAACATTGCCCGCGGTCGCGACACCGGCATGCCAACCCTCAATCAGGCACGTGAACAGCTCTATGCAGCCAGCAATTCGACCTTCGTAAAACCCTACGAAAGCTGGTCGGAGTTCGCCACCAATCTCAAGAATCCGGCTTCGGTGGTCAACTTCATCGCTGCCTATGGCACGCACAACAGCATCGAAGCCGAGCAGAGTGTCGAAGGCAAACGGGCAGCAGCGACGGCCCTCGTCATGGGTGTACAAGTGGTCGTCACGATCAATGGCGTTGTAAGAACGTTTGATCCGCCCTCCGATCGGGGTGCTTTCCTGAATGGCGGTTGGAGCGAGCTCGTTGGCCCCTCCGGCAGCCAAGTCGTCAGCACCGAAACCGGCCTCAACCTGATCGATCTGTGGATCGGCGGTCTCGCCGAAAAGAAGATGCCGTTCGGTGGCATGCTCGGCTCTACTTTCAATGCCGTGTTCGAAGCACAGATGGAGATGCTGCAGGACCTCGACCGGTTCTACTACCTGACGCGCACACAGGGGCTGAATCTACTCAACGAACTGGAGAACAATGCTTTCTCCAAACTCGTCGCCATCAATTCCGACATGGTCGACCCCGGCCTCGACGGCGTTCGCGGCACCGAGGACGATATTGAGAGCGTGTTCCGCACAGGCGTCGATCCGTTCGCCAAGCACGACTATGTGCTCAACATAGATCGCGACAAACAGGTCGAGGCAGACCCGGAACATGACGATGCAGCGCTCAACGCCATCGGCATGACCAAGGTGCAGCGCGACAATCTGCTGACCGCTGTCGATGAGACGCCGCTGAAGAACTACATTCGCTTCATCGGCGGCGAGCATACCGTCATCGGGGGCTCTGAAGGCAACGACACCATCATTGCCGACTTCGGTGATGACGCCATCTGGGGCGGGGGCGGCGACGACCGGATCGAGTCCGGCGCCGGCGTGGACTTCGTCATCGGTGGCGCTGGCAACGACATCATCACCGACAGCGGTGATACCGGTGACTTCATCAAGGGTGAGGACGGCGACGACATCATCGCCAATTCCAACGGCCTCGACGTGTTGATGGGCGGCGACGGCAAGGACGTATTCTTCGTTGGCGTCGATGGCACCGAAGTGTTTGCAGGCGAAGGCGACGACTTCATTCTGGGCGGTGCCGATATCGACTTCCTCATGGGCAATGAGGGCAATGACTGGATCGAGGGCGGCGATGGTTTCGACACCATTGCCGGCGAGAACTCCGAACTTTTTCTTCAATTCCACCATCATCGGCCACGATGTGGCCTTCGCTGGCGAGAACGAGAACGACTTCGACATGGAGTCCGGCGACGACATCATGGTTCAAGGCGAATCCGTGATGCGCAATGAAGGCATGTACGGTTTCGACTGGGCCATCCACAAGGGCAACCGCGTGGCCGCCGATTCCGACATGCGCATTCCGATCTTCACCACGGTCGCCGACAACATCCTGCGCGATCGCTTTGATCAGACCGAGGCGCTATCGGGCTGGAAGCACAATGACGTCCTGCGGGGGGACGACCGCGGCAGCAGGGAGGAGATCGAAACCGAGCTCGATATGACAAATCACGAGCTCAGTTGGGCTGGCGTCGACCGTATCCATGGGCTCGAAGCGCTGCTCAACAAGGTGCTGCTGGAGCGGCCGGGCAATGCCCCGGATTTGGAGAAGGCTATCGCCTTCGCCTCGGGTAACGTCCTGATCGGCGGCGACGGCAATGATACCTTTGAAGGCCGCGGCGGCGACGACTTCATCCATGGCGATGCTTGGCTGAACGTGCGCATCCGCATCACCGAGCCTGTACTCTCGCCCACGACGGGCCGCCCAACGGGAGCCCTGCCGAATGACGCCGCGGGTGCCAACGAGATCGCCACGGTCGATACGCTCAAACATGTCTTTACCCAGCAGCAGGTGACCGGCTGGGTCGCCGCACTGGGTGTCAATCCGCCCACGGCGCTCGTGGCCAACATGATGTCCTGGGTCGGCAAATCCATGTTCGATCTGATGATGGATCGAACCATCCTGCCAAGCCAGATGCATATCCACCGCGAAATTCTCTACGACGAGGACGCGAGCGACAATGTCGATACCGCCGTCTATGCGGGCAACAAGGACTGGTACGAGATCACCGAGTTTGAGGACGGCAGCGTGCGCATTGCCCGTCGCGAAATGGAGGAGGTCGATCCGCAGATCGACGAAGGTGTCGATACCCTGGTGGGTATCGAGCGCATCCAGTTCTCTGACCAGACCGTGGTTCTCCAGCAGTCGGGCAACCATGAGCCTGTCGGCCGGCTGACCATCGTTGGCCTGCCGGCCACCGAAGGCCAGGTGCTTTCGGTCCACGCCGGCAACGTCTACGACGCCAACAATCCCGGCCCGGTCGGCAGTGGCAACGTGCCCAACATGACCTTCCGCTGGCAGATCGAACGCAACGACGGCACCGGCGACTACATCAATATTCCGGGCGCCTTCGGAACGACCTTCACGCCCGGCGATGAGCACACCGGCCTGCGCATCCGCGTCGTGGGCACCTATGTCGACGCCGGCGGGGTCACCGAGACCGTGATGTCCCTGACGACCGATCTAGTCGTCGGCACCAATGATCAACCGGTCGGCCCGCTTCTCATCAGCGACATGTCGCCGACGGAGGGCCAGACGCTCACCATGACGGTCGCCTTCACCGACGCGGATGGTATCACCGATGCCTTCGAGGAGGGGCTGATAGCCTATCAGTGGCAGTGGTCGAACTCGCCGGCCGGCCCCTGGACGAACGTCGCCGACGCGACCGGGCTGAGCTGGACTATTCCCACGACCGGCAGTGGCGCCACCGACTTCGGCGGGCGCTATATTCGGGCCCAGGTGATCTACACGGACGATCTCGGCAACGAGCATACCGTCTATTCGACAGCGACGGATGTCGTGGGCGAACTGATAGCCGGGACCGGCGGCGGCAACACGCTGAACGGCAGCGCCGGCGGCGACACGATCAATGGCAATGGTGGCAACGACACGCTGAACGGCCTGGTCGGCAACGACATCCTGAACGGCGGCACCGGCAACGACATCCTGAACGGCGATGCCGGCAACGACCTGCTCGATGGTGGCGAAGGCGACGACGCCTACAACGGCGGCGATGGCGACGACACGTTTATCTACCACAATGGCGAGGGGAATGACGCCTTCCAGGGCGGCGCCGGCGCCGACACGCTGAGCTTCATCGGAGACAATGACGACGATACGCTCGATGTCACCTTCAACGGCACGACGATCACCGCCCTCGAAACCTCGACGATGATAAACGGCGTCGAGCACTTCGAAGCCGATATGCTCGATCACGCAACTGAAGCGGCTGGAGACACGCTCAACTATCAGTCGGCGACCAGTGTTGGCGTCCAGGTCAACCTCCTGACCGGCGAGGCCTCGGGCTTCTCCTGGATCCGCAACATCGAGAATGTCGAGGGTGCCAATCACGACGATACCCTGATCGGCAACAACGAGGCCAACAGGCTGTTTGGCGACGGCGGAGCCGACGTCTTGCGGGGCGGCTTCGGCAACGACGACCTGGAAGGCGGCGCCGACAACGACCTGCTCTATGGCGATGCTGGGGACGACCTGCTCGAAGGTGGCGTCGGCAACGATCGCCTCGACGGGGGCGATGGCAATGATACTGCGACCTATGCCTCGGCAACTGCAGGTGTGACCGTTACCCTTGCTTCAACAGCCACGACGCTGGCCGTTGCCATGGCCGCCGGCGCCGAAGATCTGCTGGTCAGCATCGAAAACCTTACCGGCAGTGCCCACAATGACACTCTCACCGGCAATGCGGGCAACAACATTCTCGATGGCGGTGCTGGCGCGGACCTGTTGACCGGTGGCGCCGGCGACGACACCTACGTCGTCGACGATGTTTCCGGCAGCGGTGTCACCGGTTTCGACAACGTCGTCGAACTGGCAGGTGGTGGCGTCGATACGGTGCGTAGCAGCGTCAGCTACACGCTGGCCGCCGAAGTCGAGAACCTCGTGCTCATCGGCAGCAGCAACATCAACGGCACTGGCAACGCACTCGCCAACCGGATCACCGGCAATTCGGGCAACAATGTCATCGACGGCGGTGATAGCATCGATACTGCGGTGATGGCGGGCCAGCTGTCCAACACGGCCTTCGACTTCAGTTCAGGCGGCGACCTGCGCATGACCACGGCAGGCAACGACATCCTGAGGAATATCGAGCGGATCGAGGTCGGCGGCATCGACTACAATGTCGTAACCGGCAATGACGCCCCCAACACTCTCAACGGGACGACCGGACGGGACATCCTTCTCGGCATCGACGGAAACGACACGCTGAACGGTGGCGATGGGGATGACCTTCTGGTGGGCGGCTTGGGCGCCGATGCGATGAACGGTGGGGCCGGCAACGACACCTACTACGTCGATGATACCTCATCAGGCCCTGTCGATATGGTCACCGAAGCCGCCAATGGCGGGACCGATACCGTCGTCCTCTCTGCATCGGGCAACTACACCCTCGGCAGCAATGTCGAGAACCTGGTGGTTGCAGGTGGCGGCAATCGGACCCTTACCGGCAACGGACTTGCCAACGATATCACCGGCGGCACCGGCAGTGACACGATCAATGGCAATGACGGGGCCGATACTCTGCGCGGCGGTGCTGGCAACGACGACCTTAATGGTGGCGTAGGCGATGACATCCTCATCGGCGGCGCCGGCAACGACGATCTTGTCGGTGGAGTGGGCACGGACACAGCGGTTTTCACCGGCCCTGCCAGCGGCTACGCCATCGTCTTCAATGGCTCGACGCTGACGATCGACGATATCGACGCCTCGAATGGCGACGAGGACGATTCTCAGCTCGAACAGATGGGCACGGCGAACGGCATGGAGCGCATCCAGTTCGCCGACCAAACCTTCGTGGTCAACACGGGAACCGCGGCTGACAATACCATCACGGTGCCCGGTATCGTCGGCCAAATCATCTTCGGCCTTGCCGGCAATGACGAGATCAGGGGTAGCGAAGGCGACGACATCATCATCGGTGGTGCCGGAGATGATGCGCTGTTCGGCAGCAATCTCCCCGAGGGGGACAATGCCACCACCGGTGCGACCGACAACGACACGTTCATCTGGAGTGTCGGTGACGGCAGCGACGCGATCAACGGCGGCTTTGAAGGTGCAGGCGGCGATACGCTGGTCGTCAGCGGCAACGACGAGGATGAGACCTATCGCATCTACACCATCGACGAAGCGATTGCCCGGATCGCATTTGAAGATGGCGATGTCGGCGGCGATTTCGAAGCCGAGATCGTGATTACGCGCCAGGTCGGCGGCGGTGCCGAGGTCGTCATTGCCGCGATGACGGATATCGAGGAGATCGTCGTCAATCCCGGCGGCGGCGACAACAGCGTGCAGATGTTCGGCGATTTCAGCCTGACCAGCCTGCGGCCGGACACCATCACGGTGACGGGCGGCTCCGGCGACGACACGGTGGATATCACCTCGCTCCTTTCGGCGCACCGCATCGTGTTCAAGACTGGCGGCGGCAATGACGTCATCATCGGGACGCTGCGTCCTCAGGATGTCATCGAGTTGCCGGAAGGAAGCGCTGGCGGCGACTACACCGTGGTCCAGAACGGTAACGGCACGACCACGGTGACGAGCGGCACGCATTCGGTGACCTTCCATAGCCCGAATGGCCTGCCACAGCTCGGCCTCGTCGAGCATGACGAGGACGGCGAGGAAAATCCGAGCAATCCTGATCCCACCGATCCCGAGCCTACGGACCCGGACGACGACGAGGACGACGAGGACGAAGACGACGACGATCACGAAGATGACGACGACTGCGACGATGACGATGATGACGACGCCTCGTCTGCCGGTGGTCCTGTACTTGGGACGCCCCAGGATGATGTGTTGCTGGGGACGTCTGGTGGGGACCTGGTGTTCGGCTTTGCCGGGACGGACTACATCATCGCCAATGCCGGAGTGGACGTGATCCGGGCCGGTGCCGGTGATGACTTCGTCGATGCCGGGGCGGGTCGCGATGTGGTCTTTGCCGATGATGGCGACGACGATGTCTTCGGCGGCGATGACGATGACCTGATCTATGGCGAGGCGGGTGACGATCGCCTCTTCGGTGGTTCGGGCAATGACCTCATCGATGCCGGGGCAGATGACGACACCGTCTTCGGTGGCGCCGGCAACGACCTCTTCGTCGGTTCGCTCAACGATGGCAATGACACCTATTATGGTGGCGAGATCTCGGGTGATGCCGGCAATGACACGCTGGACCTGGCCTTCCTCACCGCCAATGCCACGGTGGACCTGGGCACCGGGGTGGGTGGCCGCGGCAGCGCGGTGTCGAGCCAGAGCGGCACCGATACGCTCTATGGGGTGGAGAATGTCACCACCGGCTCGGGCGATGACGTGATCACCATGAGCAATGCCGTCAATGTGGTGGATGGCGGAGCGGGTGAAGACATCTTCGTCTTCGGTTCGGCCACTGCCGCCCATGGCGACACGATCAAGGGCTTTGAGGCCGGCGACAAGATCGACCTCTCGGGGATCGATGCCAATGCCGGGGTGGCGGGGAACAACAGCTTCACCCTCCAAACCTCCACCACGGCCCCGGGCCAGATCGTGGTCACCCATGAGACGCGGGAGGATGGGGAATATACCGTCATCTCGGGCAATACGGCCGGGGACAATGCCCCCGAGTTCCGGATCAGCATTGCCGGCAACCACGCCCTGACCGGCACCGACTTCAACCTTTAGCCTCCAACTGCCCGGCCGGTTTAACCGGCCGGGCTTTTTCCTTTCGATAATCCACCATTCCGGGGGCTGATCATGGCATCGACGACAAAGGTTTTAGCCGAACATCGCGGCGACGAGATGCTGCGCCGGGAGTTCAAGGGCGTCGCGGTCTTCCTGTTCTGGATCTCGGGCATCATCAATGTGCTGGCTTTGACCGGCTCGTTCTACATGCTGCAGATTTACGACCGGGCCCTGACCAGCGGCTCCATCCCGACCCTCCTGGCGCTCTCCATCCTCGTTATCGGGCTCTATCTCTTCCAGGGCGTCTTCGACATCGTGCGCAGCCAATTGCTGGTGCGCATCGGGGCCCGCTTTGATCGCATGCTGGCCCCCATTGCCCATCGCGTCAGCGTCGACATGCCCCGCTTCGGCTTTTCCACCGGCGAGGCCCTGGAACGCGGCCGCGACGTCGACACCATCCGCACCTTTATGGGCAGCCAGGGCCCGGTGGCCCTGTTCGATCTGCCCTGGGTGCCGCTCTACATTTTGTTCGTCTACTTCCTCCACCCCGTGCTCGGCGCCCTGACGCTCGGCGGCGCCTTTGTCCTGACCCTCCTCACCATCTGGACCGAACTCAAGTCGCGCAAACTCGCCGCCGCCGCCCAACAGGCCTTCCTCACCCGCAATGCCGTGGCTGACTCGAATGCCCGCAATGCCGATATCCTGAAGGCCATGGGCTTTGCCGGCCGGGCCGTCAGCCGCTTCAACGAGGTCAACCAGGACCACCTGACCCTGCAGACCCGCGCCAGCGATGTCATCGGCACCTTTGGCGCCTTCTCGCGCATTTTGAGGATGGTGCTGCAATCGGCCCTATTGGGCGTCGGTGCTTACCTGACCATTCAGGGCCAGATGTCTGCCGGCGCCATCATCGCCGTCTCGGTCGCTTCCTCCCGCGCCCTGGCCCCCATCGACATGGCCATCGGCAATTGGAAGGGCGTCGTTGCCGCCCGCCAGGCGTTCAAGCGGTTGCGCGATACCATGGTGGCCCTCTCCAACATGACCAAGCCGCTTGACCTGCCGGCCCCGTCCAAGTCGCTCAAAGTGGACAAGATCTCGGTGGCCGCGCCGGCCAGTGGCCGGGTCCTCCTCACCGAAGTCGCCTTCGAGCTCAATGCCGGCCAGGGTCTTGGGGTGATCGGCCCCAGCGGCGGCGGCAAGACCACGCTGGTTCGCGCCCTGACCGGTATCTGGCCATCCCTGCGCGGTGCCATCCGTCTCGACGAGGCCGACCTCACCCAGTGGGACGAGGACAAGCTCGGCCAATATGTGGGCTATCTCCCCCAGGACGTGGCTCTGCTCGATGGCACGATCGTGGAAAACATCACCCGCCTGGCCCCGCAGCGCGATGCCCGCGCCATTGTCGCGGCCACCAAGGCGGCGGGCGTGCACGAGATGATCGTCAGGCTCCCCGATGGCTATGACACCCAGCTTGGCCCCATGGGCACCGCCCTCTCGGCCGGCCAGCGCCAGCGCATCGGTCTGGCCCGGGCGCTTTATGGCGATCCCTTCGTGGTCATCATGGACGAACCCAATGCCTTCCTCGATGCCGAGGGCGAACAGGCGCTGAACCTGGCCATCCGCCAGATCCGGGCCCGTGGCGGCATTGCCATTGTCGTTGCCCATCGCCCCTCGATCCTGGCCGAGGTCGACATGGTGGCGGTCATCCAGAATGGCCGGCTGACCGCCTTCGGTCCCAAGGAAGAGATCGTTGCCGGCCAGCGCCAGGCCAACCTCAATACCAATGCCGGTGGCCTCAAAGTGGTCGAGCCGCGGACGGAAACGGGAGGCATGGCATGATCATCGAGGCCAAATCCAGCCAGCAGCAGCACCAAAAATCCGATCCGGCCGACCTCAGGAAAAAGCTCGAGTTCAACGTTCCCGAGAAAACCTCGCGCCTGCCGGTCTATCTGGCGCTGTTCTTCACCGGCATCGCCGCCTATGTGAAAAGCGTCTTTCCCGCTGACGCCCAGGACCACGTGTCTCCGGGCACCGAAGCCAATCCCGCCGCCAATAGCGGCGCTCCCCGCGGCACCCGCCACGAACCCGGCGGCCCCGGGGTCGATCTCATGACCACCGGCGGCATCGAGGAAGAGCATCCGAGGAGTTCAGTCCGTCACGCGGCCCTGGGCTGGGACGAGGCTTTTACCATGCCCGACCCGATCGCCTTCCACTATACCGCGGCCTCCTTCGACTTCCTGGGTCCCAATGTCGCCCCCTTCTTCCCTGCTGCCGTCCACTACCGGCCGCAGAACGACAATGCTGCCCTCTTCGATCGCGCCGAACCGAACATCACCCCGTCCTCCTCTGGTCCAAAGCCTCATCAGGACACCCCGAGCCCCAGCGAGGACGACGGCGACAATGACAATGCCGACCCCGATGACGACGACGAGGATGATGACGACGACAATGGCACCAACCGCGCCCCCACCGTTCTGGGCCCGGTCCGCCTCCACGACGTCTTTGCCGGCCAGGTGGTCCTGATCGGCCTCTCCCAACTGCTCTTCGGGGCCAGCGATCCCGACAATGATATTCTGACCATCAACGACCTCACCGTCACTGGCGCCACCCTGGTGCAGACCGGTGCAGGCTGGACCCTGACGACGCTCCCCGGCATGCTCGGTCTCGTCACCTTCACCTATGAGATCAGCGATGGCCTGATCGAGATCGTGCAGACCGCCAGTCTCGAGATCGTCCGCAACCAGGTGCACCTGACCGCCAATGCCGACGTCTATGCCGGCACCCCCGGGACGACGACATCGACGCTCTGCCCGGCCATGACATCATCGACGCCCGCGCCGGCAATGACAGCGTCACCGGCGGGCTCGGCGACGACCACATCATTGGCGGGGACGGCGACGACACCCTCTTTGGCAACGAGGGCAATGACATCATCTTCGGCGGCGAGGGCAACGACACCATCGGCGGCGGCGCCGGCAATGACCTGCTCTTCGGCGAAGCCGGCAATGACATCATCCATGGCGACGAAGGCAACGACACCATCGAGGGTGGCGCCGGTGACGACATCATCCATGGCGGCGAAGGCGACGATGCCATCGCTCCCGGCTCAGGCGACGACCATGTCGATGGCGGCGAGGGTTTTGACACGCTCGACTATTCCGAGAGCGCCGACGACCTCATCGTCGACTTCGTCACCGGCCTCGCCACCAGCGACAGCATGGGCACGGACACGTTCCAAAACATGGAAGCGGCCATTGGCGGCAGCGGCAATGACACCTTCTTCATCGGCACCACGGCCACGGTCATCACCGGCGGGCGCGGCGACGACCTCTTCATCTTCACCGTGATCGACGAGGCCCCAAGCCTCAGCCGGCAGCTCGTCCACGACATCCTCGACTTCGTGGTCGGTGATCGCATCCGCGTGGCGGACTACGACATCTCCCGCAAAGCGGCGCGCACCGAGGAAGAGCGCTTCGAAGATTTTTATGAAGAACTCGACGAGGGCGATCGCGAGGACCTGCCGATCCGCGTCCGCTACGAGCGCTATGACGATATCGACCATTCCATCATCGAGGCCGATGTCGATGGTGACGACGTCTTCGAAATCGCCATCCGCGTCGATGGCATCCAACTGCCCTTCACCATCGAACACACCATCGTCTGACCTGCGTCCCGGAGTTCTGCGTGATGACCACGATCGACACCTATGCCGCCTTCACCGCCAAACCCGTCAACCATCGGACGCGACGCGCTGACCAGGACAGTTTTGGGCTGCGTGGCCGGGTCATTGCCGGCAGCATTTTCGCCGTGCTGCTGGTCGTCGGCATCGGCGGCTGGTCGGCCACGGCAAAACTCTCCGGCGCCGTCATCTCGCTCGGCACCGTGCTCGTCGACGATGAGGTCAAGGCCATCCAGCACCTCGATGGCGGCGTCGTGCGCGCCATCGAGGTGCGCGAGGGCGATATTGTCGCAAAGGACGATGTTCTGTTCCGGCTCGATGACGTGCAGATTCGCACCGAGCGCTCGATCCTCCTCGGCCAATTGGCCGAACTGGTCGCGCGGCAGGCCCGGCTCCAGGCCCAGGCAGGGCAGGAGAATGAAATCGACTTCCCCGAGCACTATCTCGCCAGCTATCCCGGCGCGGCCCCGATCCTGGCCGGCGAGCAGCAATTGTTCGACAGCACCAGGCTCAACCAGCAATCGCTGCGCTCGCAGCTGAAGCTGCAGGTTGCCCAGTTGCGCGAAGAGATCGCCGGGCTCGACTATCAGAACTCTGCCCTCAGGGACGAACTCGTGCTGGTCCGCGAGGAACGCTCCCGCATGGGCGAACTTGCGAGCAAGGGCCTGATTGAAACCACCAAGCTCAATGCCACCGACCGCGAACTTGCCCGCATGATGGGTTCCGAAGGCGAGATCGCTGCCGGCATTGCCCGGGCCACTGCCCGGATCAGTGAAATCGAGCTGCAGATCCTCGCCATCGACCAGACCGGCGGCATGGAGGCCCTGCGCGAGCTGCGCACCGTCGACGCGCGCCTTGCCGAACTCACCGACCGCCTGACCGAAGTCGATGCCCGCCAGGCCCGCACCATCATCCGCTCTCCGGTCAGTGGCACGGTCAACGAGGTCTCCGTCACCACCCTTGGCGGCGTCATCACGCCGGCCGAAAAACTCATGACCATCGTCCCCACCGATGCGGACCTCAAGATCGAGTTCCGCGTCGCTACCAACGACATCGACCAGCTCCGCCTCGGGCAACCCGTAAAACTCCGCTTCTCCGCCTTCAACCAGCGCACCACCCCCGAAATCGCGGGCCTGGTCACCCGCATCTCGGCCGCCGCCACCAGCGACCCGCAGTCGGGTCAGAGCTACTATCTCGCCGAGGCCGACCCCACCGATGACCTCGACCAACTGGGCCCCACCGGCCTCGTCCCCGGCATGCCTGTGGAAGTCTTCGTCCAAACCGAAGAACAGGTCGCAATCGCCTACTTCGTCAAACCATTCACAGACCAAATAACCCGCGCATTCAGGGAGGAGTAAATGGAGGCCGTTTGGAACCATCAGGCCGTGCGTCACCAAGCCAAGACGATCGCGCTCGCAGATGACCACCCTGTCTTTCTGCAAGGGCTTGTTGAGCTCTTGGCCAATGAGGCCAACACGTTCATCGTTGGCCAAGCCGCGGATGTGTCGCAATTGGTTGAACTCGTCGCAGGCACCAAACCTGATGTTGCAATCATCGACCTCTCGATGCCTGGCGACGTTTTCCAAGCCATTTCAACCATCGCGGAAGGCGTGCCGGAAACCAGAATGCTGGTCTACACCGCCTATTGCAGTCCAGATTCGGCTATCCGGGCCCTGGAGGCGGGAGCCTTAGGATTTGTCTTGAAGACTTCGCCCTACGAGGAGCTCTTGGAAGCCATCGGTGAGGTTGGCGCGGGTCAAATGTTTGTTGCCAAACAATATGCGGCCTCCGTCATGACGTCGCTGAAGGCCCACGCCAAATCGGCGGCCGCATTCGAGGCGGCCTGTCTTACGTCCCGAGAGATGGCCATCGTCGCGCACGTTGTGCATGGCTACACCAATAAGCAGATTGCCTGTCAGCTGCACCTAAGTGAGAAGACCGTTAAGTACTACATGACGCAGATCATGCAGAAGCTCAAAGCACGCAACCGCGTGGAGGTGGCAATTTCTGCCAAGCAGCAGGAACAGGACCTCAACGGGCAGAACATTCGCGACTTTGCGATTCAAACCTAACCAGGTTTCCTTTCGAAGGCGACGCTGCCATTCTACCTCTTAGTGGTGAGATATTCGTTGGAGTAATAGGTCGAAACGTCAGGGGCCTTTGTTAGCGGTTTGCCCTCGCCATCCTTCAGGATCCCCGACCGGAAAATGAACTCGCCTACAGCCTCCATTTTGGCAGCATTGATCGTTCCGACCTCGCCGTCTTCGCCCCTGAGGTAGTGGTCGTCGATCAGAGCTTGGAGCGACGCTCGAACGAAATCGCGGTCGAGGGCTGCCTCGGGATTGGCGGCAACGAGAATGTCGGCCGCCTCATCGGGGTTTTCGACCGCGTAGGCATAGCCTTTTTGCGTGGCGCCGATGAAGGCCGTAGCGGTGTCTGGGTGTTCTGCGAGATAGGCGCCACTGGTACCAATGAAATTCGTATGCTGGTCGGGCACCCCGAAATCGGCATAGCGGAACGCGCGCTGCTTGCGACCATCACGATCCGCCTTCACGCCCTCCCAAGTGTAAACTTCAAGGGTGAAATCAACGGCACCATTGTAGAGCGCCTCATAGGCCGAGGTGCCAAGGGTCAACGTCTCATATTCGCCCTTGCCGCCATCATTGCGGATCATTGTGCCCAACAGGACGTCCTCCCACGCCCCACCGAACCCCGCATAGGTTTTTCCATCAAGGTCCTTGGGGCTTTGGATATCCTGTCGGTCGCCATTGAACACCAGTCGACCCGTTTCCGTCTGCACAAGGGCATAAGTTGCAACCAGATCGGCGCCGGCGGCCCGCTGGATGAAGAGGCCGATGGACCCGAGAACACCAAAATCGGCGACGCGGTTGGCAACGAGGGTAGCGGCGGAGGTATCCGAATAGGGCAGGATCTGCACGTCCAGACCAGCTTCATCGTAGAAGCCCTTCGCTTCCGCCACATAGAGGCCGATGTGGTTGGTGTTGGGCGTCCAATCCAGCGCCATGGTTACCGGCGTTGGTTGCGCCATGACGGGCACGGCTGTGGCCAACGTAGCAATGAGAAGAGCGGCGGCGGGGCGAAGGAGCGGCATGGTCAAACCTCGGCTTTGAAGAGCGTTTGCAGGATTTCGAACTCGATGGCGGCCAGAGCGTTAGAACCCGTAGGGGGTCTGGGGTGTGTCAAGGGCACCTGGATTGTGCGGTCGATCCGAGCCGGGCGGGCGGAAAGCACATAGACCCGGTCGGATAACAGGGTGGCTTCACGCACATCGTGGGTGATCAGGAGCACGGTCCAACGATGACGCGTCCACATCTCGGCAAGCCAGCGCTGCATTCGGGTGCGGGTGAGGGCATCGAGAGCGCCGAACGGTTCGTCGAGTAGCAGGATGGGTTTGCCCTGGACCACGGTCCGCAAGAGCGCGGCGCGCTGGCGCATCCCACCTGACAATTGGGCGGGATAGTGGAACTCGAAGCCATTGAGGCCGAATTCGGCGAACAATGGACGAACTTTATCGCGTGTGGCGCTGCGGGACATTCCTGCCACTTCCAGGCCGAGCGTCGTGTTGTCGATGACGCGACGCCAAGGCATCAGCGCATCGCGTTGCGGCATGAAGGCGAAGCGGTGCCGACCCGGTATCAGGGGGCTGCCGTCGAACAGTATCTCGCCACTATCCGGTTCCAACGCCCCGGTCAGCAGATTGAGTATTGTGGACTTCCCGGCCCCGGACGGTCCAACGATGGAGACGAACTCACCCGGGCGCACGAAGAGGCTGATGTCATGCAGCACGGTGTTGCCATCGAAGCCCTTATTCACACCCCGCATTTCCAGACCCGCCGTGCTCATCGGCTCTCCCCGAGGCGGGCCCACGGCATGGCGGCGCGTTGGACTAAAACCGTGGCCCCAAAAAGGGCCAGGGTCAGCGTCGCGCTGACGAAAACAGCGGCCAGCACTAGGTCGGGACGAAAATTGTTCTTGGCGTTGAGGATGTAGATCCCAAGTCCTTTGGCGGCGCCGGCATATTCCGAGAAGATCGCGCCGACGACGGCGTAGGTGATGGAAATCCGCAGGCCGGCGAAGAAATAGGGCAGGGAGGACGGCAGTCGCGCCATGGTGAAGATGCGCCAGCGCGAGGCCCCCATGGAGGCGAGCAAGGCCTCGAGATCGCGGTCGGTGGCGGCGTAACCCTGTGCCAACGCCACCAGCACCGGAAAGAACGTCACCAGGGCGACCAGCACGATCTTGGGCGTCAGTCCAAAGCCGAACCAGAGCACGATCAGCGGGGCGATGGCGATCAATGGCAGAGTTTGAGTGATGATGAAGACGGGGAATAGCGCCCTTCGCAGCGGCGGGAAGAAGTCCACCAGAAGCGAAAAGACAAATGCGGCAATCAGCGAACAGCTGAAGCCGAAGGTGGTGGCCTGGAGCGTCGCCAGGCTGTGACTTGCGAGTGCCTCGCGTTGTTCAAAGGCCTGCAGCAGAATTCTCGAAGGCGCCGGCAGCGCCGTCGGCGAAATACCCGAGAAATGCACATAGGCTTCCCAGCCAAGGACGAGCGTGGCAACCGACAACACGGCCGGACCAGCATGACTGGAAAGACGCGCAACGGCGCGCAAAGGAGCGGATCCGATCGACATCATGGCT
The DNA here is from genome assembly GCF_024707125.1 of Devosia sp. GTDB lineage: Bacteria > Pseudomonadota > Alphaproteobacteria > Rhizobiales > Devosiaceae > Devosia. The sequence goes on along the minus strand of NZ_JANQAH010000011.1, from coordinate 608,364 downwards.
CCAACGCTTAACGGGCGCTGGGGCTGTTGGCCGAAACCGTGAGATCGATGGTGACATGCCCCTCGGGCGGCCCGAAGCGACAGAAAGCCTGTTCCAGGGTGGCAAACAAGGCGCCGGTATCGCCGTTGAGTTTGGTGCAGAAGTGCTTGGACGTCTCGAAGGTGCCCGAGTTTTTCAGGAAGTCGATGCAGCCGTAAATTTCGTCCATGTGGTTCCCTTGCCCCATGACGTAGAGCGAGAACTGGGCGACCGAGAAAACGTTCATTGTCGGTGCATCGGCAACTGCGGCCAGAGCAGCTTGCTGACGTTCGGCAAGCGGAGCCATTGGACCGGCGAAATGCCCCGATTGACAGATGGCGTCATCTGGTTCGCCCGGACAGCCGCGTGAAATTGCCGCCGAGAGGGTGCAATGAACACCAGTCCTTGCAGCTGCGCTGAAAAGGTCCCGCATGGCCGGGAACAGGACTTCCGGCGGCCCGACGAGAAGTGTGGAAACGTCATCGGTCTCGATGCGCAGGCGATCCCGATAGGGATCAAGCGCCGAAAAGGGCACTCATGATGATGCCGACGAAATCGTCGGCCATCGGATAAAGGGAAATTTGTGCGCCAGAGAACATAGCCCGCCTCGCTCCGCTGGTATTACCCAGATCAGCTGTAGGGTCCGAAGGCTTGTCGCCTCCATCTCAGCCCCGACTCTACGGAGCACCCCTGTGGAATGGCGCGACCATAGGCGAGCCAGGGACGATCGCGCAAGTGAGGATTTCAACTATCTCGGCGCCGAGGAGGACTGCCCCATGAGGTCTTGCCCTCGCATGCCTACCTAGCCCCTTTGACAGCTACAGCAATGCGTCCTTGAGGCTGCGGGCGAGGTCGAGGTTGCCGGAGAGCTTGAGCTCATTTTCGACATGCTCGAGGTGATGGACCATTGCGTGTTGCGCCTTTTGCAGGTCGCCGTTCTTGAGATGCATCAGCAGCTCTTCGTGCTCGTCCGGTCCGCAATTGTATTTGTCTGAATCGCGGAAGGCCGCCGTGATTAGCGAGGTGCGACTGACAAGGTCGCGCATCAGGCCCCAGAGGAAATCGGCTCCGGCCATTTCGGCCAGCATGAGGTGAAAACCGCCGGAGAGCTTGATGATCTCGCGCTGGTCGTTGGTGGCGTTGGCTGCGCGCTCCTTGGCGACATGCGCGAAGAGGTCGAGCAGCTTTTCGGCATCGAGATGGCCGATGAGTCGGGCCAACACGCGCTGCTCGACTTCGCGCCGGATGTGGAAAATGTCGCGCGCTTCTTCCGCGCTCGGCTCGGCAACGATGGCGCCCTTGTTGGCCTCGGTCTTAACGAGGCCGTCGCGCTCGAGAGCCGTCAAGACCTGACGGATGCGGGCCCGGCTCACCCCGAAAATTTCCGCAAGCTCCGCCTCTTTCAGGCGCATCCCCGGACGCAGTCGGCGCTCGGCGATGGAGAGCCAGATGCGTTCGGCGATATGTTCGACGGTTATGGGTGCCATTTGTGCGGACCGGACAGCGTTGCCTTGTGACTTCTAACTCTTTTTTCCATCTGGTCCACATAAATCAAAGCCGTTATTGTAGACAATAATGTCGACTTTATGCGACGCGCTTGTGACCGTGACTGAAAGTACCGCGATGGAATTCGATCTGACTGCGCTCGAGCCGATGGACCGCTACCGCCTGCTCACCAATTTTGTGGGCCCGCGCCCTATTGCGCTCGTCACAACGCGTTCCGCGAACGGCCATAGCAACGGCGCACCGATGAGCTTCTTCAATGTCTTTTCCCATGATCCGGCGATCGTTGCGCTTGGCATCCAGCCGCGCCCCAACGGGCAGGAGAAGGACACGGTCGCCAATATCCGGCGCACCAACGAGTTCACTGTGAATATGGTCGATATGCCCCTGGCCGAGACCATGTTGATCTGCGGTCTACCGGTTGATGCCGATACCGATGAACTGGCCCTGGCCGAGGCCGAGACTGCTCCCGGCGCCCAGGTCGATTGCGTTTACCTGCCCGCCAGCCCCTGCGCCATGGAGTGCCGCGTCGAGCGCATCATCGAATATCCGCGCCGCGTCATCATCCTGGGCGAAGTGGTGCATATGCACATAAGGCGCGATTGCCTCGACGAGCAGCAGCGCTACGTCAATCCCGAGGTCTATCACCCCATCGCCCGGCTCCATGCCGACAATTACATCGTCTCTGATCAGCAGTTTGTCCTCAAAGCTCCCGCGCTGGCGGACCTCAAGAAATAGATGCCAAAGCCATGCAAATCCTGCTGATTAATCCCAATTCCACCGCGTCAATGACCGAGCAGGCACTGCGCACGGCCCAGCGCGTGGCCTCTCCGGGCACAGTGATCGATGCGCGCACCGGTAGCGGCACCCCAGTCAGCATCGAGGGTTTTTCCGACGAAGCTCTATCGGTTCCCGCCATGCTGGCCGACATTCGTGCGGCCGAAGCTGCTGGTGCCGAGGCCACCGTCATCGCCTGTTTCGACGATCCCGGCCTCGATGCTGCCCGCGAATATGCCGCCGGGCCCGTGCTTGGAATTTGCCAAGCGGCCGTTCAGGCGGCCATGGTCGTCGCCAAGCGCTTTTCCATCATCACCACGTTGCCGCGCTCCGTGCCGGCCATCGAAGACTTGGTGCTGCGCTATGGCGCCAGCCAGCATTGCCGCCGCGTCCGTTGCATCGATCTGCCAGTCCTGACGCTCGAAGCCGAGCCCGAGCGCGCCTTCGATCTGCTTCTCGCCGAGATCGCACGGGCCCGCGACGAGGACCGTGCCGAGGCCGTGGTGTTGGGGTGCGCGGGCATGTCCGAAATGACCGATGCACTGACCGCGGCCACTGGCGTCGTCGTTATCGATGGCATCGTCGTTGCCATCAAGGCAGCCGAGGCTTTGGTCGGGGCGGGGCTGCGCACGTCCAAGGCTAATTCCTACGCCTTTCCTCGTCAGAAGGACTGAGTGTTGCCGGGCAATCGCGTCTTGTCGCGCCGATTGCCGAACTCTTTGCGCGCATCTTGCGGGTAATAATGTCGGCAGAATTGTCGACAATATGATTGACACGAGTTTGCTCGACGGTAAGGATGCAACCATGCGGTCAGGAGAAGGCCGCTGGAGGATGGAGGAAAAGATGGGTTTTGCCGGGAGCGCCATGGCGTCCCGAAATGACGGAATGACCGGCAATCCCGGTCAGTGCCTGGCCATGCGCCCGGTTGCCGTCCCAAAGCTCTCTTTGCCAAACGGGAAATAGCCAATGCTGGTCTTCATCATCAAAAAGCTAGCCAATGCTCTACTGGTGATGCTGACCGTGGCCCTTCTGGCCTTCCTGATTTTCCGCCTGGCGGGCGATCCGGTGGACATGATGTCCACCGAGCAGACGACCCAGGCCGACAAGGAGCTGCTGCGCGAAAAGCTCGGCCTCAACGACAATTTCCTCGTTCAATATACCCGCTTTGTCGGCAACGCCGCCCAGGGCAATTTCGGCATTTCCTACCGCAACGGCCAGGAAGTCCTTGGCCTGATCGCTGAGCGTTTCCCCGCCACCATGGAACTGGTGATCGTCGCGACCATCCTGTCGCTGCTCGTTGGCCTGCCACTCGGCGTGCTGACGTCGATAAAACGGGGGGCCTGGTATTCGGAAATCCTGCAATTCGGCTCGATTATCGGGGTGTCGCTCCCCAGTTTCGTGGTCGGCATCCTGCTTATTCTGGTGTTCTCCGTTTCGCTGGGCGTGCTTCCCGCCTTCGGGCGCGGTGATGTCGTCGAACTTGGGTGGTGGTCGACCGGCTTTCTCACGCGCACCGGCCTTCTGGCGCTGATCCTGCCCTCGATTTCGCTCTCGCTCTATCAGGTGACCCTGGTGATGCGGCTCGTGCGCGCCGAAATGCTTGAGGTCATGCGCTCGGACTTCGTCAAATTTGCCCGGGCCCGCGGCATTCCACGCTTCCGAATCTATTTCCGCCACGCCCTGCGCAATTGCCTCATGCCGGTCGTGACGCTCACCGCAATGAATATCGGCACGCTGATCGCCTTCGCGCTGATCACCGAAACCGTCTTCCAGTGGCCGGGCATGGGCATGCTGTTCATCCAGGCCGTGACCTTCGTCGATATCCCGGTCATGGCGGCCTATCTCTGCATCGTCTCCTTCATCTTCGTTTTCCTCAACACCATGGTCGACATCCTCTACGCGGTGATCGACCCCCGCCTGCGCGGCGCCAAATAGGGGAAGAGAACCATGTCGATCCAGTCCACACCCCAACGTCCTTCGCTGATCGAGCGCATCCGCCGCAGCGACCTCCGGTGGTCCTTTTCCCACTCGGTGCCGGCCCGCTTTGCGGCGGTGCTGCTGACCGTGCTGGTGCTCTCGGCATTCCTTGCCCCGCTCATCGCGCCGCAAAATCCCTATGACGCGATGCAGCTCGACATGTGGAAGTCCGAACTGCCGCCGATCTGGGTCGAGGGCAGCGAATGGCCCTATATCCTGGGCACCGACACCCAGGCCCGCGACATGCTCTCGGTGATGCTTTATGGCACGCGCACCTCGCTGCTGATTGGCCTCGCCGCGGTGTCATTTTCGCTGCTGATCGGCCTCAGCTTCGGCCTCATCGCCGGCTATTTCGGGGGTGTCGTCGACAACCTTCTTATGCGCATCGGCGACGTGGTCCTGTCCATCCCGACCATTCTCATCGCTATCCTGGTCTCGGCCATCGTCCGCCAGATGCTGCCACCCGATCTGCGCGAAATTGGCGCCTCGGCCGTGCTGGTCCTTGCCATCACGCTATCGGGCTGGGTGCAATATGCCCGCACCGTGCGGGCCCAGACCATTGTCGAACGCGGCAAGGAATATGTGATGGCCGCGCGCCTGCTGCGGGTGCCGCCGCGGCGCATCATGGTCAAGCACATCCTGCCCAATACGCTGACCCCGGTTTTCGTCGCGGCAACGCTCAGCTTCGGCATGGCCATTCTCACTGAGGCGACGCTGTCGTTCCTCGGCATCGGCATGCCGCCGGGCCAGCCGTCCCTGGGGACGCTGATCCGCATCGGCAATCAATACCTGTTCTCGGGCATGTGGTGGATCGTCATCTTCCCCGTCATGCAGCTCTGCCTGCTGGTCATTTCGGTGAACCTGCTGGGCGATTGGCTGCGCGATGCCCTCAATCCCAAGCTGCGATAGTCGAGGGTAAGAAATGCACGACCTGCACCTCAAAAATGTCCGCCCCCTCGGCGAGGCCAACTGCGACATTCTCATCAAGAATGGCGTTATCGTCGAAATCGGCAAGGTTGCCGACCAGCCCGGCATGCCGGTGGAAGACGGTGGCAATGCCATCGTCTGGCCCGGTCTCATCGACGCCCACACCCATCTCGACAAGACCACCTGGGGCATGGGCTGGCACGAAAACAACCGTGAAGCGGTGCTGCGCAGCCGCATCGATTTCGAGCGCGAAAACCGCATTGCTCTGGGCATGGACCCGCATATCCAGTCCATGCGCCATGCGATCGGCCTCGCTTCCAATGGCGCGACCCACGTCCGCAGCCACGTCGATATCGACACCACCCATGGGCTGAGCCTCGTTGAAGGCGTCGAGCGCACCCGCGAAGCCCTCAAGGGCATTATTGACATCGAATTGGTCGCCTTCCCGCAGTCCGGCGTCATGGGTCGCCCAGGCACCGTCGAGCTGCTCGATGCGGCTCTTGCCAATGGCTGCGAAGTCCTGGGCGGCATCGACCCCTGCGGCATTGATCGCGACCCCAAGGGCCAGCTTGACGTGCTCTTTGATCTCGCACTCAAGCATGGCGTCGATGTCGACATTCATCTCCATGAAGTGGGCGACCTCGGCGCCTTCACCATGGAGCTGATTTTCGAGCGCGTCCGCGCCAATGGCATGCAGGGCCGCTTCGGCATCAGCCACGCTTTTGCGCTGGGAATGAGCGACACCGTTCGTGCCGGCAAGCTCATCGACGAAATCGCCGAACTCGATATCGCCATTCTCACGACCGGCGCGCCCTCGGCCACTGTTCCCTCGGTCAAGCGCCTGCGCGAGGCCGGGGTGCGCACCGGCGCCGGTTGCGATGGCATCCGCGATACCTGGGGCCCATGGGGCCAGCCCGATATGATGGATCGCGCCCGCATCATCGGCATGAAGAATGCCGTGCGCTCCGACATCGACCTGCGGCACATGCTCGAACTCGTCTCCCAGGGCGGCGCCGACGTTATGCGGCTCGAAAATTACGGCGTGAAGGTCGGCGCCAAGGCCGATTTCACCCTGCTGGTCGGCGAAACCGTTGCCCATTCCGTCGTCGAAATCGCCCCGCGGCCAATGGTGGTCAAGGGCGGCCGCGTCATTGCCCGCAACGGCACCTGCATCGTGGACATGGTATGAGCGCGCTTGCTTCTCTCAAACTCGGCGCAAGACCAGAGGGGCGCACGCTCCTCACCGCCGCCTGGGTTCTCGCCCATGAAGAGGCCGGTCCCATCCTCCTCAAAAACGGCGAAGTCGTCATCGAGGGCGACCGGGTCATTTTCACCGGCCATGGTTTTGCCGGCGAGGTCGCCCGCCGCATTGATTTCGGCCGCGCGCTGATCTCGCCCGGTCTCATCGATCTCGACGCACTCTCTGATCTCGACACAACCATTCTCGGCATCGACCATTTCCCCGGCTGGAAAAAGGGTCGCGTCCTGCCGCTGACCTATGTCGAAAAAGGGCCGTACGAAATGTACACGCCCGAGGAACTGGCCTTCCAGAAGCGCTTTGCCTTCGGCCAGTTGCTCCTCAACGGCATCACCACTGCCGCTCCCATTGCCTCGCTCTTCTATCGCGAATGGGCCGAGACCGTTGCCGAGTTCGATGCCGCGGCCGATGCTGCCGGCGAACTTGGTCTCCGCGTCTATCTCAGCCCTGCCTATCGCGCTGGCGGCATGGTTCTCCATGCGCCGGGCGACATGCGTCCGCATTTCGATGAACAGCGCGGCCTTGATGGTCTTGCGGATGCCGTCAGCTACATCGAGCGCCAGTCCGGCCGCTATGAGGGCCTCATTCAGGGGCTTCTGGCGCCTGACCGCGTCGAAACCTGCACCACGGCGCTGCTGCGTGCCACTTTCGAGCAGGCCGAAGCCCTCGATTGCAAGGTTCGCCTCCACATGGCCCAGGGCACCATGGAGATGGACGTGGTCAAATCTCTCCACGGCACCACCGGCCCGGTTTGGCTCGCCCGCGAAGGCCTTCTCAGCGACCGCCTCATTGCTCCGCACGCCACCGTCGCCACCGACGAAGACCTGGGGCTCTATGCCGAGCACGGCGTTTCCATCGTCCATTGTCCGCTGGTTTCGGGCAGGGGTGGGGGCACGTTGAGATCTTTCTCGCGCGTCCGCGATATGGGCATCACCATTGCGCTGGGCACCGATACGACGCCCCCCGACATGATCATGAACATGCTGGTCGGCCTCATCGCCTGCCGCATCAATGACGGCGCGCCCGAACGCATTCTCTGCCGCGACCTTTTCGACGCCGCCACCCTCGGCGGCGCGAAAGCCCTCGGCCGCGCCGATATCGGTCGCCTGGCTCCCGGCAGCAAGGCCGACATCGCCGTCTTCCGCCTCGACGATGTGCACATGGCCCCCTCCATCGACCCGATCACGACTCTCGTGACCGGCGGCTCTGGCAAGGTGACAGATGCCGTGTTCGTCGATGGTCGCCTCTCCATGCGCCATAGCGAAGTCGCCGGCATCGACATGACAGCGGCGCGCGAAAAGGCCCAGGCCCAGTTCGACCGGCTCATCGCCCAATATCCGGCCCGCTCCTACGGGCACCCGCCGGTTTCGGAAATTTTCCCGCCCAGCTATCCCGAACGGGAGCATCCGCATGGCTGACGACAAACGACCTTGCCTCGAGGTGAAGAACCTCGTCGTCGAGTTTCCCAACCGCCACGGCACACTGACCGCGCTCAACGATGTGTCCCTGACCATCGCGCCCGGCGAAATCCTCGGCGTCGTTGGGGAATCGGGCGCGGGCAAGTCCATGACGGGCCTCGCCATTCTCGGCCTCCTCGAACGGCCCGGCCGCGTCGCCTCGGGCGATATCCTCCTCGAAGGCCGCTCCATTGCCAGCCTCAGCGATAGCGAAATGGAAAAGGTCCGCGGCCGCGAGATCGGCGCGATTTTCCAGGACCCGCTGACCTCGCTCAATCCGCTCTTCACCGTGGGCAGCCAGCTCGGCGAGACCATCCGCCAGCACATTCCCAATACCTCCAAGGCCCAGGCCCGCACCCGCGCCATCGAACTCCTCCGCGAAGTCGGCATTCCTGGCCCCGACGAGCGCGTCGATCACTATCCGCACCAGTTTTCCGGCGGCATGCGCCAGCGTGTCGTCATTGCCCTGGCGCTTGCCGCGCGCCCCAAACTCATCATCGCCGATGAGCCCACCACGGCGCTCGACGTGTCCATCCAGGCCCAGATCACCGGCCTCCTGCGCCGCCTCTGCAAGGAAAACGGCACGGCGGTGATGCTGGTGACCCACGATATGGGCGTCATTGCCGAAACCGCCGATCGCGTCGCCGTCATGTATGCCGGCCGCCTGATCGAGATCGGCCCGGTGGAGCAGGTGCTGAAGCACCCTTCGCACCCCTATACGCGCGGCCTCATGGCCTCGATTCCGGCGCTTGGTGCCCGCGTCGAAAAACTCAACCAGATTGATGGCGCCATGCCACGGCTCAACGCCATCCCACCCGGTTGCGCCTTCAATCCGCGCTGTCGCGACGCTGGTCCGCGCTGTCGCCAGGACCTGCCGGTGCTCGCGCCGACGCCCGCTGGCAAAGCCGCCTGCTGGCTTCACAATGGAGGCGTCGCATGACCCGCTCCGACACGTCGGCCCTCGAGGTCGTCAATCTCGACAAGACGTTTGACGTCTCGGCCTCCTTCCTCAATCGCCTTATCTACGGCCGCAAGCGCCAGATGCTGCATGCCGTCAACGATGTCAGCTTCTCCGTCCCGCTGGGCGGCTGCGTCAGCCTTGTGGGCGAGTCCGGTTGCGGCAAATCCACCGTCGCCCGCCTGGTTACCGGGCTCTACGATCCAAGCGCGGGCACGATCCGCTTTGCCAATGGAAAATCCGGCGCGCCGCTTTCCGCGCAGATGATTTTCCAGGACCCCTATGCCTCGCTCAATCCGCGCTGGCGGGTGAAGAACATCATCGCCGAGCCGCTGCGCGAACTGAAGTTGCGCAGTTCCGAGGCCGAGATCGCCGAGCGCGTCGCTGAACTGCTCGGTATCGTCGGCCTCAACATCGCCGATGGCGAAAAATTCCCGCATGAATTTTCCGGCGGCCAGCGCCAGCGCATTTCCATCGCCCGCGCTCTCGCCTCCGAGCCCGAATTCCTCGTCTGCGACGAGCCGACCTCGGCGCTCGACGTGTCGGTTCAGGCCCAGATCCTCAACCTGATGCGGCGCCTGCAGGACGAGTTGGGGCTGACCTATCTTTTCATCAGCCACGACCTCAGCGTCGTGCGCCACATGTCCGACCGCATCGCCGTGATGTATCTCGGCCGCATCGTCGAAGAGGCGGAGACCGAAGTCCTCTTCGCCGATCCAAAACACCCCTATACGCGCCTGCTGCTCGAAACCATTCCCGATGTGAACGAGCCGCATCGCGACCGCGAGATCGTGGCGGGCGAAGTGCCGAGCCCGCTCGCGCCGCCGCCCGGCTGCACCTTCCACACCCGCTGCCCCCTGGCTCAGGCCCAATGCAAGGTCGAACGCCCGGAGCTGCGAGACAAACCCGATGGCAGCCGCGTCGCCTGCCATTTCGCCTGAGGAGGGAAAGCTCAGGACGGGACGCACCGTTTCGGGGAGCCAAGCCCGGAACACCAAAACGCCGACATAACAGGAGAGAACGGATGTCTGTCGTAAAAACTATGCTGGCCGCCCTGGCGGTCTCGCTGTCGCTGGGGGCCATGGCGGCGCAGGCCGAAACGGTCAAGTGGGGCTCGCGAGCCGATATCTACTCGCTCGATCCCAACTCGATCCCCTCGACCTCGAACCTCGCCTTCCTCAACCACATCTATGAAGGCCTCGTACGCTACGACAAGACCTTCCAGATCGAGCCGGCCCTGGCCACCTCGTGGGAACTGATCGACGGCAAGTTCTGGCGCTTCAAGCTGCGCGAAGGCGTAAAATTCCACAACGGCGCTGAGCTCACTGCCGATGACGTGGTTGCGTCCGTCAAGCGCGCTGCCGATCCGGCCTCGCCGCTCAAGGGCAATATGCCCCTCTACAAGGATATCCGTAAGGTCGACGACTACACCGTCGAGATCGATGTCAGCACCACCTCGTCGCTGTTCCTCAACGACATCACCAATATTTTCATCTTCGACGCCGATTGGCTCAAGGACAACAATACCGAAAAGCCGTCCGATTTCGCCCAGGGCATCGAAGGCTATGCCACCAGCCACACCAATGGCACCGGCCCCTTCATGCTCGAAAGCCGCGCGCCGGACAGCAAGACCGTGCTCATTGCCAACGAAGGCTGGTGGGACGAGAAGCACCACAATATCGACCGTCTCGAATTCATCCCGATCACTTCGGCTGCCACTCGCATTGCGGCGCTGCTTTCCGATGAAGTCGATCTGATCGACAGCGCTCCTATCCAGGATCTTGAACGTCTCAAGGCCGATCCGACCAAGACGGTGATGAGCCTCACCGAGTTGCGCACGGTTTTTGTCGCCTTCAACCGCAACGAAACGTTGCTCGATGGCCGTCCGAACCCGTTCAACGACATCCGTGTGCGCCAGGCCTTCGAAGCTGCCATCGACCGTGACCTGATCAACCAGCGCATCATGCGTGGCCTTGCCCGCCCGTCCGGTTCGATGATCGCTCCGGATATTGCCGGTTACTCGGCTGAACTCGACACCTATGAACCGGCCGACCCGGCCAAGGCGCAGGCTCTCCTCAAGGAAGCCGGCCAGGAAGGCGCTCAGTTCACCTATACCTGCATGAACGACGAGAGCATCAACGAAGAAGACTTCTGCCAGGGCATTGCCAATATGCTCACCCGCGCAGGTTTCGCGCCCACCATCGATATGGGTCCGCGCGCCGTGCAGTCGCCTAAGCGCACCAAGGGTGAAGTCGAAGTTTTCAACATCAGCTGGGCCAACGAGCCGACGCTGGACGCCTTCTCGCTGCTCTCGCAGGTGCTCGCGACCCGCGACGGCGCCTATGGCGTGTCCAACTATGGTGGCTGGTCGGTGCCGGCGCTCGACGATCTCGTCAAGCAGGCCGCCGCCGCGACCGATCCGGCAGAGCGCCTCTCGCTCGAAGAGCAGGCCCTGCGCATCGCCAAGGATGAACTGTTGATGATCCCGCTGCACCAGCAGCCGATCGCCTGGGCCACCGGCAGCCGCATCGACACCATCGACGTGCGCGCTGACAACAAGGCTCGCCACTGGTTCACGATGGTCGGCGAGTAAGCCACCACCCCGGCGCCCTTCGGGGCGCCGGTTCTTTCTTTTATCGAAGGGGAATGACTATGGCCGGCCTCAACGATCTCGCGCTGGGCTCCCGACCGAACGGCAAAACCCTGCTCACGGCCGAATGGCTCGTCGCCCACGAGGGTGACACCCATGTGCTCATCCGCAATGGCGAACTGGTTTTTGAGGGCAACCGCATCCTCTATGCCGGCCGTCGCTTTGAGGGCGACGTCGCCCGCCGCATCGACCTCGGCGCGGCGCTGATCAGTCCGGGCCTGATCGATCTCGACGCCCTCTCGGACCTCGATACCTATACGCTCGTCACCGACAATCAGCCCGGCTGGCCGCGCGGCCGCATCTGGCCTGAAAGCTATGTCGCCCGTGGCCCTTATGAGATGTATTCGCCCGAGGAGTTGGCCTTTCAGAAGAAGTTCGCCTTCGCGACGCTCCTTCTCAACGGCATCACCACTGCGCTCCCCATCGCCTCCCTCTACTATCGCGAATGGGCCGAAACGACCGATGAGTTCGACGCGGCGGCCGATGCGGCCACCGCCCTCGGGCTCCGTGTCTTCCTCGGCCCGGCCTATCGCTCCGGCGGCGCTGTCGTCGACGATAGCGGCATTTTTCACATGCGCTTCGACGAGGGCAGGGGCCTTGCAGGGCTCGACACCGCCCTCGATTTTGTTCGTCGTCACCACGGCACCCATGGCGGTCTCGTCAACGGCCTTCTGGCTCCCGATCGCGTCGAAACCTGCACTCAAACCATGCTCGAACGCACCATGGCTGCCGCGCTTGAACTCGATTGCCCTGTCCGCATCCACATGGCCCAAGGCAAGTTCGAACTCGACATGATGGACCGCCTCCACGGCACCACCGGCCCGCAATGGCTGGCCCGTCACGGCCTCCTCAACGATCACCTTATCGCCCCGCACGGCACCTATGCCAGCGATCGCGATGTGGCGCTTTATGCCGAACATGGCGTTAGCCTCGCCCATTCTCCGCTGGTCTCGGCGCGCATGGGCAGTGTCCTCAAATCCTTTGCCAGCTTTCGCGCGGCCGGCGTCAATATCGGCATGGCGACCGATACGGCCCCGTCCGACATGTGGATGAACATGCTGGTCGGCCTCATCGCCTGCCGCATCGCCGAAAATTCCAACGCCGCCAGCTCAGCCGACTTTTTCAACGCCGCCACGCTCGGCGGTGCCAAGGCGCTGCGCCGCACCGATCTCGGCCGCCTCTCTGCCGGCGCCTGCGCAGATATCGCCATCTTCCGCCTCGACGATATCAATATGACGCCCACGGTTGACCCCATCACCACTCTGCTCATGGGCGGCAATGGCAAGGTCACCGAAGCTGTCTTTGTCGATGGCCGCCTTTCCATGCGCCACGGACAGGTGCACGATTTCGACCTCGTTGCCGCGCGCCAGCAGGCGCAGCGTCAGTTCGAGGGCCTTGTGGCAAAGTATCCCGACCGAAGCTGGCGGCATCCGCCGGTCGAAGACCTCTTCCGCCCCAGCTTCCCGCTGCGCTGAAAATTACGGACTTGGAGCAAAACCATGGCAGGCACTGTTTTCATCAACGGCACCGTGGTCCCTGTGGACGCCGAACGTCGCATCATCGAAGACGGAGCGGTGCGTGTGGTCGGTGACCGAATTGTCGCCGTCGGCCCCAAATCCGAAATCACCATCGAGCCCGACGATCGCGTGGTCGATTGCAGCGGAAAACTCATCATTCCCGGTCTCATCGATGCTCACGGCCACGCCGGGCACTGCCTTATCCGCAGCATCGGGGTCGATACCAATCCGCTCTGGATGAAGATAGTTACCCCTGTCTACTACCACGCGGTCACCCGCGAATTCTGGTATGCCGACGGCCTCGTCTCCGGCCTTGAACGCTTGACCTCTGGCGTCACCACCTCGGTCAGCATCATTTCCTCGATGCCGCGCAGCGACGATCCGCAATTCGCGGTCAATCACGCCCGCGCCTATAGCGAGATTGGCCTCCGGGAAATCATTTGCACCGGTCCTGCGGGCCTTCCCTGGCCGCGCGCCGTCACCCGCTGGGAAACAGGCGAACCCCAGCGACGCAGTGTCTCCTTCGACGAAATGATGGATGGCACCGAAGCCACCATCGAAGCCATCAATGGCAGCGCGAACGGACGCATCCAGGTCTATGTGACCCCCTTCACCATCGTGCCCTCGCTCGATCCGTCAAACATGTCGACGCCCGACCAGGCGGTGTCCCTCACCCAGGCTGACCGCGACCAGGCCCGCGCCGTTCGCGAACTGGCGCGCAAACACGGCGTACGCATCCACTCCGACGCCTTTGCCGGCCATATCCGCCTCGCCTTCCAGGACAAGGAAAATGCCCTTCTCGGCCCCGATATCCACCTCCAGCACTGCTGGGGTATTTCCCATGAGGAAATCGACATCCTGGCCGAAACCGGCACCCACGTGACTCACGCCCCGCCGGGGCGCTCCACGCCGGTCATCGAAATGCTGGCCCGCGGTGTCAATGTCGCCGTCACCTCGGATGGCACTGCGCCCAGCCGCTATTTCGACATGCTGCAGATCGCACGCTCTTTCCAGTCCACCCAGCACGTGTTGCGCAACCACGACCGCTATTATTTCCCGCCCGGAAAGGTGCTCGAAATGATCACCATCGACGCCGCCCGTGCCCTCGGTATGGAAAAGGAAATCGGCTCGCTCGAAGTGGGCAAGAAGGCCGACATCGTCGTCATCGATATGGACCAGCCGCATCTGACGCCCAACTGGCTTCCGGTCCACCGCCTCATTCATCAGGCCGTTGGTTCCGACGTCGAAATGGTGATGGTCGACGGTGAATTCGTTCTTTTGGATCGTAAGCCAGTCCATGTCGACATGTCGGCGGCTCTCGCCGAGGGCAATCGGCAGGCGCAGGCGCTGGTCAAGCGCGCCGGTCTTGATCAGCATCTGCGTGATCCCGGCTGGGGCCAATTCTATCGCAGTTTTGACACGCGCGTCGAATTGCCCGACCTGCCGATCAACTGAACGCCCGAAGTGCGTCAGGCGGCCTGATGTCTTACGGGTTTCTCGACCGAAGGATTAGTTCAAAGCGCGGATGCGTTCGGAGGGCCTCGAAGTCGGGATCGCTTCGGAGCATATCTATGGTGTTTTGAGGGACGTTGCGGGCGGCGCGCTCCAGGTGATCCAGTGCCCGATCCATGTCACCCAATAGCGAACAGACGCATGCTGCATTGACCTGCGCGATGAAGTCTGTCGGATCAATCACCAACGCGCGGTCGAGCCAGGCATACGCCTTGTCCTTATGACCGAGATGGGCAAGGGCCACGGCGCCACGATGCAAGGGAGCGGCGTTTTCGGGGTGCAACTCACTGGCGCGGCCCGCTCGTTCTACGGCGATGATTGCCCAGTCCAGTTTCTGCGGGTCGTCTTTGGGCAGGTAGCTCGCTGCCATCATCGGCGAGACGTAGTCATCTGCTCGCAACCGGGCGGTCAGCGTGAAGCTTGCAAGGGCTTGCTCCCTGTCGGCGGTGAAGCGCGCCAGGGTCATGGCGAAAAAGAAATTGGCCTCGTAGGAATTGGGGTCGATGGATAGGGCCGTCCGATAGGCGTGGTCGGCTTCCACATATTGCTCGTTGCAGAACAGCGCAAAGCCTCTGGCTGCATGCGCCTCGGCCAGGCCGGGATCGAGATGGATCGCCTTGTCAGCCATGGCCAGTGTCGTCGTCAGCGAGACGTCCTCGCCATGCCAATCGCGCAGATAGCAGTCGCAGATCGCCATGCCAGCATAGGCGCGGGCATAGTTCGGATCGAGTTCGGCGGCCTTGCCGTACATGCGACGGGCCGGCAGCAAGTACGACCGGGTCAGGACAACTGCGAGCTGGCGGCCTCTAAGCTCGTAGTTATAGGCCTCAAGGTTGGTAGTTCGAGCCTGCTGGATCGCGCGTTTCTCTTCGGGCAATAGTTCGAGTTCGAGATGGGCGACGACGGCCTCGGTGATCTCATCCTGAATGGCAAAGATATCCGCCACCTGCCGGTCGAACCGTTCCGCCCACAGCAATTCGCCCGTGGCGCCGACGAGGAGGCGGATCGATACCCTTGTGCGCTCACCGGCGAGGCGGACGCTGCCTTCGAGAAGGTATGTGACGCCGAGCTCGTGGGCGATCTCGGCGCCCCGGCGCTCCGTCCTTTTGAAGGCGAAACTGTAGTTCTTCGATACGACCTTTAGCCTGCCGTTTCTGGCCAGCGCCGTGGTGATATCTTCGGCAATTCCGTCGGAGAACCACTCGTGTTCGGCAGCGGCAGTCTCAAAGGGTAGCACGGCAATCGAAGGTCTCTCGGCCGTCGGCCGCCTTTGGGGCGCTTGGTCTTGCTCGTCGCCATGCATCGAGAGGCGTTGCTCGTCGAGGATAAGACCTCGCCGTGGCACGGTACGGATAAATCCCCCCGCCTCGGGGCCAAGGGCGGCCCTGATGTCCTTGAGACACTGGCTCAGTGAATCGTCGGAGACAACGACGTCCGGCCACACCGCCTCGATCAGTTCGTCCCTGCCGATGACTCGGCCAGGATTGCGGACAAGATAGGTGAGCAATTCAAGCGATTTGGGGCGCAGCATCACCTCGCCGCGACTGTTGCGGAGCCTGCCTTGTTTTAGATCGAGCGTATGACCAGCGAAGCCGAAAACCGACATGGATGGAATGTTCCGTCGCGCCGCCCGCAACTATGCCCGAACATCAGCGGTGGTTCCAGCGCACTCGTCCACAAAGTTGGTCCTAGAGGTCGTTCGGGCGGGTGTCATAATTACTGCTCGAAGGGAGCGAGGTCTCCCTGCCATCGAGCCAGCGCTCGCGCTGCGAGAAGCGCTGGATGCCGATCTCTGCCAATTGTTCGTCGTTCAGAAAATCGAGATACGCGCGGACCGGGGGAGGCTGGCCAAGCTGCACAGGGCGCGGACGACACCGCCTATCCTTGCAAGGATTGCCGCCAGTTTCGCGCCTTGTTTTCGACTATGGGAGACAAAGGGAATACTCACGGATCGCTCCTCTTCTGCCGGCGGTGGCAGCGGAGGCGAGCATCCCGCCGTTCGGATGCGAAATCTGGAAAACGGAGCGAAATTGGCGTGAAATTATCCCGAATATCTCGAGGGCCGGCGGCTCGGTTACGTTGCGAGCCTCGGCGACGAAATCACTTTCAGCTGCGTGAATTCGAGCAACCCCTCCTTGCCCAGTTCGGTGCCGATGCCTGATTGCTTGGAGCCGCCGAATGGCACATCAGCGTCGATCCCCACATGCTGGTTGATGCCGACTGTTCCCGCATCCATCCGCTCGGCGAGCGCACTGGCGCGTGCCAAGTCCGGCGACCAGATCGAGCCGCCCAGTCCGTATGGGGAGTTGTTGGCGCGGGCGAGGACGTCTTCGTCGTCGGTGAAGCGGATCACGGGCAGTACCGGTCCGAACTGTTCCTCGTCGACGAGCCGCGTTCCCTCCGCGATGTCGCGAACGATTGTCGGTCTCAGGAAGTAACCCGGACGGTCAGGCCGCGTGCCGCCGGCGATCACGGTTCCGGACTTTCTGGCGTCGTCGAGGATGTCGAGAACTCTTTCGAACTGAGCCTTGTTCTGGAGCGGGCCATGCGTCGTCCCCTGCTCGAAGCCATCACCGACAACAGCAGCGTCCGCCAGGGTGGCGAGTTCCGCGCACATGGCGTCGTAGATGGCGTCGTGCACATAGAGACGCTTGATGGCGATGCAGACCTGGCCGCTATTGCCGAAGGCAGAGGCGAACAGTTTTGGTGCCACTTCCTTGGGGTTGGCGTCGTCGAGCACGATGGCGGCGTCGTTGCCGCCGAGTTCGAGCGATAGACGTTTTAGCGTGGCCGAAGCATTGGCCATCACCTTGCGGCCAGTCGCCGCCGATCCGGTGAAGGAAACCTTTCGGATATCCGGGTGTTGCGTCAGGGCGTCGCCGAGATCGTTGTCGTCGGCGATGACGTTGAGGACCCCGGCTGGCAATAGATCGGCCAGTAATTCCCCGAGCCGCAGCGTGGTCAGCGGCGTTGTTGGGGCGGGCTTGGCGATCACCGTATTGCCGGCCAGCAGGGCGAAAGGCAGTTTGAAGGCCAGCAGGGCCATCGGGAAGTTCCAGGGCAGGACCAGCGCCACGACTCCCAGCGGTTTGCGGTGCAGCTCAACATGGTTTCCGGCACCATTGCTCATCACCTCGCCGGCTATTTCGTACGCGGCATGCGAGCGGAAGGCGTGCGCCAGAAACCAGAGTTCGCCCTTGGCGCTGTCGATCGGCTTGCCCTGTTCCTGGGTTAGCAATCGCGCCAGTTCGTCGGCATGCGCATCGACGCGATCGGCGATGGCCTGGAGAATATCCCTGCGGTGGTCGATGGGTGTTGCGGCCCAGGTGGGAAATGCGGTCTTTGCTGCAGCTACCGCATGGTTGAGTTGTGCTTCGGAGGCTCTCGGGCACTCGGCAAGTACCTCTTCGGTCGCTGGATTGAGCACGGGGGAGGAGGCGTCGCCAGCAACCAGTTGGCCATCGATGAGAAGCCTGAAGGTCATGATCAGTGTCCTCGCAAATCTAGCAGAGCTTGATGGATGCTGGCGGAATCCACTGTCACCCGATCGAGTGACACTCCTCTAGCGCGGTGCGGCGACCGAGAGCAGCACCCGCACCAGCGCCGGCTGCGTATGGACGCCGACCTTGTCGAACATGCGCCTGAGATGCGTGCGAACCGTATTGATGCTCACGCCACTGGCGTCGGCAATCTCCACCAGCGACTGTCCCTGGACGATCCTGTTGGCAAGTCGCAGCTGCGAGGGGGACAGGCCAAAGGCCGACGCAGCCATCGCCAGCCGCTCCTCGACCAGGTGGGAATTGCCGAACGAGAACAGGATCATGCCTGACTCTGCCACGACCCACCAAAGCCTGGTCGGCAACCCTTCGCCGGCATCCATGATGACAGGCATCGCTCCCCGTCGAGCCATGAGGAAGCGATCGCGTTGCGCCGCCCACTGGATGGCGGACTGCAGTCGCAGGTCGGCGGCGCGATTGCGTATGCGGAGCTGACCGTTGCGGATGACCAGGTCATCGTCATTCGCGAGGGCCTCTTCGGCGTCCGCACTTTTCCAGATGACGCGTCCATCAAGCCCGAGCCTCAATACGGGCCCGCCCAGTTGATCCAGGCCCGGGACCATGACGCTGACCAGCGCGATCCTCCATTCTCCGTCGTGTTTCTCAAGAATCCTCAGCTCGTAGGCGAGGCTGGTGGTGCCTGGCAGATCGCTTATAGGCCCGTCGCTGCCGGGGTAGTGGAGCTGGAACGTCGCCCAGGCTATGTCCCCGCTCACACGGACCGTCATATTGTCCCAATTGGTCTCGAAAGCGTAGCTCGGGCTGGGGGCGAGGAAAGCGGCCATTGCCTGGCGGGAGCGCTCGCCGATCTCCTCCCATCCATGCCGGATGGCGAGGCCTCCGTGGCGCCAGTAGCTCCACCACCAGGTGTGGGGCGCGTGCAGGTGACAGCGCTCGTAAGCTTCGATGTCCTTCATCCAGAAGGCGACATGCTCGGCCTTTACGACGGCCAGGATATCATCCACTTCGCTCGGTGCCGCGACGTTCATGTCTGCCCCCGACAACGCAATTTGCTGAGAATATAGCAGTCGGCCCTGCGCTAACAGGGCGCCCCCGCCGATAGAAAAGCCCGTTGCGAGGTTGCTACAGGGTGCAAACCAGATCGAACTATCGACCGCCTTTGCTCTCGCAAAGTTGGTCGGCATGCCGCTGTCTAGCGAGATGCAAGGGCGCGGGAAGCCTGCGCGAGACAGTGCCAACTGCTAAAATCGTCCTCGATGGCGCATCGGGAGGCTTGTGGCATTCGAGAACTTCGATAATTTGCCCGCCTCCAAACTGGAAAGGCAAGCTCATGGCTATCAAAGGCACGGTCAAGTTCTTCAACACGACCAAAGGGTTCGGTTTCATTTCGCCCGAGGGCGGCGGGAAGGACGCGTTCGTGCACATTTCTGCTGTCCAGCGTTCTGGACTGGATGGCCTCTACGAGAACGACAAGGTTGAGTACGAGCTCGAGACCGGCCGTGACGGCAAGGAATCGGCGACCAACCTCAAGCTGATCGACTAGAGTCCGAAGGGCGCCGCAATTTTGCGGCGCCCAACTCCCCGGCGCATTCATCGCCGCGCCGTTGCTGCGCTCCACATTATTCGTCGGCAGCGCCTGTTAGTGTCCGTGCAACTCGACATAGTGAGGGTTGTACATGATCCCCAGAACATTGCCGAACGGATCAACCACCGAGGCCGTTACGAAACCCGTTTCGCCGCGCTTGGTGATCGGATCATATTCGGTAGCACCCAGTGCCTTGAGGCGGGTGAAGGCCGCTTCGATGTCGTCGACATGCCAGAGCAGAATGGCGCCACCCGGTCCCTGCTGCATGCCTTCGGGCGCGTATTTGCGGTCGATGATACCGAATTCGTCGGCATCGTCGCCGATGCGAAACTCGATATAGGCGGGGTTGTCCCGGCTCGGCACCTGGAAATAGGCCTCGACGCCGAAAAGTTCCGAATACCAGTCGCGGGCGGCGGCGACGTTATCTGCGAAGTAGTTGACGGTGGCCATGCCGCGGAGGAAGTGCTTGGTGCTCATTTGTCTGCTCGATATTGCGTTGTTGATGGAGCCATGATGGCGCGGGATGAGATTGGTGTATTTCAAAAACCCGCAGAGATTTACGATCCGCGCGGAAGGCTCGATCCCGCCGGGTTCGAGCGGCATGTTCGTTTCAGCACAACGGCGCCGGTTGAGCCGCTAAAGCCTTTTGTCGAGCATTTTTGGGTCATCCGTTGGGACGTGGCAGAGGGCACCTATCACTCGGCCGAGGTAATGCATCGGCCCTATGTCGATGTGTTCCTGGCCCTCGATCAGTCCGGCATTCAGGGGACCTTCCGCGGCAAGCGGGTCTATCCTGCGTCCGGCAGCGGTCGCATCATTGGCGCGCGCTTCCGCCCGGGCGCCTTCCACGCCTTCTGGAGCGGGGAGCTATCAAACCTTCAGGATCAGATCCTTCCGCTCGACCGCGTGTTTTTGGGTTTGGATCAGGCGCGCATAGAGCATCTGCTGGCCGGTAGCGATGAAGAGGCGCTGGCGGCCTTGTCGGATCTGCTGCTGTCGCTCGATCCGCAGCCGGACGAGAATATCGCGCTCGTTAATGCCATCATCGCTGCCATCGAAGCCGACGAGGCCCTGACTACCGTATCCGCGGTCGCGGGTGCCTTTGTCCGCAGCGAGCGCTGGTTGCAGCAACTATTTCGGGACTATCTCGGCATCGGCCTGAAGTGGTTCCTGCAGCGGCGGCGCCTGCTGGCTGCCGCCGAGCTGATCCGCGCCAGCGATGCCCCCGACTGGATCGGCATCGCCTATGATCTGGGATATTCGAGCCAGCAGCATTTTATTACTGACTTTCGTCAGGTGCTGGGGGAAACGCCGCTGCAGTATCGCGCCGGCCTGACGCGGGGTTGAAGCGACCGTCGGACGCCGGCTGCTTCCAAAGTTGTTCTCGGCCGTTGCCGGTCTAGATCGAGCGGATCATGCCGCCGTCTACGCGGATCAAGCTGCCGGTGACGTAGGAGGCGCGCTCGCTGGCGATGAAGGCGACGACATTGGCCAATTCTTCCACGCTGCCATAGCGGCCCGCTGGGATGGTGGCAATCGACTGGGCCTTTATCTCCTCGATACTTTTACCAAGCCGCCTGGCAGCGGCGGCGTCGAGTTCATCGACGCGGCTCGTGTGGATGCGGCCCTGGACGATGATGTTGGCCGTGATGTTGTCAGCGGCGACCTCGCTGGCGAGGGTCTTGCTCCACCCGACGAGAGCTTGGCGGATGGAGTTGGAGAGGGCGAGGCGGGGGAGCGGCGACTCCACACCGGAAGAAGTCAAAGTGATGATGCGGCCCCATTTTCTCTCGCGCATGCCCGGCAGTAGTGCCTGGGTGATTGATATCAGCGGGGCGGCCATGGTGTTGAAAGCCTTGGTGTAGTCATCGGCGGGAAGGGCGGATGCCTCGCCGGGGGGCGGGCCACCGGAATTGTTGATGAGAATATCTGCGCCACCCTGGGCGAGGATGCCCTCGATGAAGGTCTGGACGGAGGCCTGATCGGTCAAGTCCAGCGACAAACCGCTTATGTTATTTCCAAGTTTTTCAATGGTTTCCACCGAGCGGGCGCCGCCGATGACGATGGCGCCTTCAGCGGCGAGGGTTTGGGCTATGGCGGCGCCGAGACCCTTGCTGGCGCCAAGGACGACGGCGCGCTTGCCTTCGAAACCGAGTTTCATGCGCCGATCTCCGCGAGACGTTTTGCCTGGCGAGCGAGGAGGCGTTCCACGTCGGCGATATCCTTCGGCGACAAGGCTCCGCCGGGTTTTCTCAAGGCAGCGGAAGAGATGACGCCGCGCTTGGCGAGAACGTACTTTCTTGCTGAGAGGCCAATGCCTTGCTGCTGTTCGTAGCGGGCGAGGGGGAGGTAGGCGTCAAAAATGTCGTGGGCGCGTTCGACGTCGCCCTTGGCGTAGTTGGAGACGACGCCGACCATCATTTCGGGGTAGCAGAAACCGGTCATGGCGCCATCGGCGCCGCGGCCCATCTCCTCGGGGAGGAAGAGACCGCCATTGCCGCAAAGGATTGAAATTCTTCGGGTTTCCCCCTTGTCGCTGGAGGCGCGGAGGGCGGTGATCTTGGCAAGGCCCGGCCAATCTTCATGCTTGAGCATGACGCAGGTGGGGACGTCCTTGACGATGCGGTCGATGACTTTTGGGGCGATGGTGACGTTGGTCGTAAGAGGATAATCCTGGAGGACCCAGGGGGTTTTGCCGAGGGCGTCGCCGACGGAGGTGTAGAAGGCGTAGGCCTGGTCGTCGGTTTTGGTGGTCCAGGGTGGGGCGACCATGACGCCGGCGGCGCCCATTTCCATAACGGAATCAGCGAGTTCGCGCATGGGGGCGAGACCGGGAGCGGTGACGCCGACGATGACCGGGACCTTGGCGCGGCCGATGACGCGCTTGGCGATGGCTTTGGATTCTTCGGAGGTCATTTTGGGCGCTTCGCCCAAGAGGCCGAGGATGGTGAGGCCGGTGACGCCTTTTTCCTCATAGAAGTCGACCATGCGGTCGACGCTATTCCAATCGATATCGCCATTGTCCAAAAATGGTGTGACGGCAATTACATAGACGCCTTTGGCGGCTTCGGTCAGCAAGGGCATCGGGCGTCTCCGGTCAGGGAATTAGTGCTGGAAATAGAGGTTCTGGGCATTGTCGGCGAAGATCGCAGCATGGCTCTCGGCGGGTAGGACGTCGAGGCTCAGGGCGATCAGATCGTCGTCTTCGGGCACGGTTTCGAAGAGCTCGGTATGCGGCCAATCGGTGCCCCATAGGAGGCGAGTTGGTTGGCAGACTGTTAGCATCGAGAGTGCCGCGCGATAGAATTGGTGACTCTTGGTGTCACGGAGGCGATAGGGCGCCGAAATCTTTGCAAAAACCCGTCCGGTTTCGAGGGCGCGGGCGAGGTCGTCGAGCGCCGTGCCGGGGGCGTCGAGGGGGATGAAGGCGAGGTGATCGATGACGCCGGTAATGTCATGGCGCGCGGTCAATTCGGCGACGGTGGCTATGGCTTCGGGGCCGACCTGGAACTGGGCGTGCCAGCCGAGGGCGCGAATGCGGGGGGCGAGTTCAACGAAGGCGTCGAAGCCGATGCCGGATTTGTTGCGCAGGTTGAAGCGGACGCCGCGGACGCCGAGCGTGTCGAGGCGACGGAGTTCGGCGTCGCTGGTTTCGGGCGGGATGACGACAATGCCGCGGAGGCGCTCGCCATGGCCGGCAAGGGCGGTGAGCAGGACGCGGTTGTCGAGGCCATAGACGCTGGGCTGCACGAGGACGCCGCGGGTGACGCCAAAGGTGTCGGCGAGGGTGAGCCAGTTTTCTATGGTCAGCATTTGGGGTGTGTAGCTCCGCGGCGAGGCCAGCGGCGCTTCGCGGGCGAAGACGTGGAAATGCGCGTCGCAGGTGTTTGGCGGCAGGCGCAGATTGGTTGGATTGCGCAGCGGGCGCGGCGGCAGGCAGAGTGGGGCGTCGAGCACGTCAGCCATTTTCTTGGGTCGCCATCAGGAAATCGAAGTCGAGACCGTCATCGGCCTGGGTGACGTGGCGATCGTAGAGATTGGCATAGCCGCGCGGGGGCGATGGCGGCGGCGGGGGTAGTGTGGCCATGCGGGCGTCGAGTTCGGCGGCGGTGATGAGCAGCTCGAGGCGACGGCCGGGGACGTCGAGGCGAATGCGGTCGCCAGTGCGGACAGCGGCGAGAGGGCCGCTATCGGCGGATTCCGGGGTGATGTGGAGGACGACGGTGCCGAAGGCGGTGCCGCTCATGCGGGCGTCGGACAGACGCACCATGTCTTTCACGCCCTGGCGGGCGAGGTGGCGCGGAATGGGGATGTAGCCGGCCTCGGGCATGCCGGGGGCGCCCTTGGGGCCGGCATTGCGGAGGACGAGGACATCGTCGGCAGTGATCGTGGGGTCTTCGAGGCGATCGGTCATGTCTTGCACTGAATCGAAGACGACGGCGCGGCCTTCGTGGACCTGCAGTTTCGGATCGGCCGCCGAATGTTTGATTACGGCGCCGCGGGGGGCAAGGTTGCCTGAAAGGACTGCGATGGCGCCTGAGGCGGAGATGGGATTTTCGCGGGGGCGAATGATCTGCTCTTCGTAGCGCGAAGGCAGGTTGCCTATAGCGTCGCCCAATGCGCCGCCAAAGGCGCGGGGGGCGGTGAGGTCTAGAAGGTCGGTCAATTCCGAAAGCAGGCGGGGAACGCCGCCGGCGGCATGGAATTCGCCCATATAGCCGCTGCCTGATGGTTTTAGATCGACAAGGACCGGGACCTGCTTACCAATGGCGTCGAATTCGGCCATGTCGAGCTTTTTGCCCAAGCGTCCATAGATGGCGGCGAGGTGGACGACGGCATTGGTGGAGCCGCCGAGGGCCTGCAGGGTGACGAGGCCGTTGCGAAGGGCCTGTGGTGTCAACACTTCCGAGGTGGTGAGGCCGGTTTCAGTCATGGCGACGGCGGCGCGGCCGGTTTCTTCGGCGAGACGGAAACGTTCGGACGAGGTGGCCGAGGCGGAGCCGGACATGGGGAGGGCGAGACCCATGGCTTCGACGAGGGCGGCCATGGTGGAGGCCGTGCCCATGACGGTGCAGGTGCCGACGGAACTGGCGAGGCGGCCATTGATCTCGTTGATCTCGGCCTCATCGATGGTGTCGGCGCGGAACTGGGCCCAGAGGCGGCGGCAATCGGTGCAGGCGCCGAGGCGCTCGCCGCGGTGATTGCCAGTGTCCATTGGGCCGGTGGGCAGGATGATGGCGGGCACTTCGCTCGAAGCGGCGGCCATGACCTGGGCCGGGATGGTCTTGTCGCAGCCGCCGATGAGAATGACCGAATCCATGGGCTGGGCGCGCACCATTTCCTCGGTTTCCATGGCCATGAGATTGCGTAGGAACATCGAGGTGGGCGCAGCAAAGCTCTCATGGATCGACATGGTCGGGAAAACCATGGGCATGCCACCGGCCAGCATGACGCCGCGCTTGGCGGCTTCGATCAGCTGCGGGACGTTGCCGTGGCAGGGATTGTAGTCGGAATAGGTATTGGCAATGCCGACGATGGGGCGATCGAGCGCGTCGTCGGAATAGCCCATGGCCTTGATGAAAGCTTTGCGGAGAAACAGGGAAAAATCCTGGTCGCCATAGCTCGTCAAACGTCTGCGAAGCCCGCGCGTCACCATAGTCCTCCCGGCCGCTATAGCGTGCGGCATCCTTGGGCCATTCCTACAGCCATTTGGATTATTGTCAATAATGTGCGGTGACGAAATGCGAGAAGTGGGTGTACGGGAAGCTCAAATGCGCATAAAGTCAGGGAAATCGTCATAATCACCGATAATCCGATACGGACCGTGTCTGGTGATATTATTGATAAGAGGGTTGCGGTGCGCATTGGTTTGGTGGGGGCCGGGTGGGTGACGCAATATCATCTGCCAGCCTGGGCGAAGGTGGATGGCGCCGAGGTGGTGGCTATATGCGATCCCGATCCCATGGCGTTGAAGGCGCGGGCGGATGGTTTTGGGATTGCCGGGCGTTACTCCAGTTTCGGGGCGATGCTGGAGGGCGAAAAACTCGATGCGCTCGATATTGCGACGCCGCGGCGGTTTCATGCGAACAATGTGAGGATTGGCGCGGCGGCGGGATTGCCGATGCTGTGCCAGAAGCCGTTGGGGGTTGATCTGGCCGAGGCGGAGGCGCTGGTGGCGGAGGTCGGGAACCGCGTGCCGCTGATGGTGCATGAGAACTGGCGGTTTCGGCCCTATTATCGGGAATTGCGCGGGTGGCTTGAGGCTGGGGCGGTCGGAGACATTACTTCCATCCGGCTCGATTTTCATTCGAGCGGCATGATTGCCGGGGCGGATGGGCAGCGGCCGGCGCTGGTGCGGCAGCCGTTTTTCCGTAGTGAGCAGCGGCTGCTGGTGATGGAGGTGCTCATCCATCACCTCGATACGCTGCGCTCGCTGTTCGGGGAATTTGATCTCCATTCGGCGCGGCTAGGGCGGAGCAATGACGAGATCCTTGGTGAGGATAGTGCCATATTGGGCTTGCGACGGCGCGGCGATGGCGTGCCGCTGAATGTGTCGGGGAATCTCGCCGTGCATGGGGCGGCGCCGGCACCGAGCGATCAACTCTGGATTTTTGGGTCCGAGGGGACCGTGCATCTCGATGGATCAGTGTTGCGACTTTTTGGGCCGCGGCCGCGGGAAGTGACCTTTGATCCCGGCGTGAGCTATCAGGCTGCCTATGATGGGGCGATTGCGCATTTTGTGTCGGCGCTGACGCGCGGGCAGGTTTTTGAAACGAGCGCGGTGGATAATCTGGAAACACTGCGGTTGGTCGAGGCGGCCTATCAACTGAGCGGATTTAAACCGGCTGCGACTATCTGATAGAAGACGAAGCAGACTGCCTGCGGGGCTCTTGATGGCTGACGAAAACGAAAATACCGACCTCGATCATGAGGGCATTGCGCGGGCGCTCGAAGAGGACATCATTTTCGGTCGATTGGCGCCGGGGGCGCGGCTGACCGAGGATTCCTTGCTCTCGCGCTTTCCGGTGACGCGGCATTTTGTGCGGCAGGCGCTGGTGCAGCTTGAGCAGATGGGTATCGTCGTGCGCGAGCGGAACAAGGGTGCGATGGTGCGCACGCTGACGCCGGACGAGGTGCGGCAGATTTATGCCGTGCGCGAGCTGGTGCAACGGCAGGCGGCGCTGCTTATTCCGTTGCCGGCGCCTCAGGCCCTTATTGATGAATTGCTTGAAATCCATGAGGAGCATGGCGAGCACATCGAAAGCGGCTATCTGCGCGGTGTGCACGAGACCAATGACCGGTTTCACCTGACGCTGTTTGGCGCCTGCGGGAACAAGTATCTGGTGCAGACCATCGAGCTTTATATGCGCTACAGCCTGCCCGTGCGCGCGAACTCGATGGCGGATCGGGCGGCACTGGACATTTCGCATAGTCAGCACCGGTTGATGATCGAGATGCTGAGCGGACGGGATAATTGGCTGCTAGCGCAGTTGTGCGTGGATCATCTGCAGCCGTCGAAGAGAAGGTATATTGGGCTGGTGGAGTAGCCTTAGGCGTGAATGCCACTAGGCGACTATGAGCGGGGAGAGCCTCCCCCTCACCCGTCTCGCGCTGCGCGCGATCCACCCTCTCCCCGATGGGGCGAGGAATAAGAGGTGCTCGCCAGTCCATTCTTCTCCCCATCGGGGAGAAGGTGGCGCGTAGCGCCGGATGAGGGGGATTGCGGCGGGAGCCCTGCGGACGAGGTGAGATCCCCCTCACCGACACGGCCTTTGGCCGAGCCACCTCTCCCCGATGGGGAGATGAACAGAGAAGAGGCAGAGCTGAAGAAAAAAGCACCCCGCCCCTTGGGAGGATTGGCGGGGTGCTGGCGCATCGGATCAGATCAGTAATCGATGCGGAGGAGGGAGACGCCCTGGCGGGGGAGGTTGGTGGTCAGGGTGACGGTGCCGGAGGTGGCGTCGGCCGTGCCGGTTTCGAGGACGGCGAGTTGGCCAGAGGCTTCGAGCTTCTTGTAGTCGTCGCCGGTGACCGACTGGGGGGAGCCCATGGCTTTCCAGACGCCGAAGGAGTTGGAGTGGTCCTTGTCCATACGGTAGTGGGTCAGCTTGTGGTTGCCGGGCTTTAGATTGCTTAGGGCCAGGGTGACATTGGCCGCGCCGTCTTCGACGTCGTCGTCGTGATAATTCCAGACGAGGATCGAGACGCCCTTATCGTCGCGGGTGGCGACGGCGTTGACGTCGGGCTGGTCGCGGACGCCGTGTTCCATGATGTTCTCGATGGAAATGGCGTGGTCGGATTTGGCGGTGACCCACTCGCCCTTGAGCTTGCCGAGCATGCGGAAGCCATTGAGCACGGCTTTGTCGACACCGTTGGTCGCGAGATCGCGGAATCCGTCGTACCAGGGCTGGTCTTCGAAGAGGAAGGCCCAGGTGACGGCGCCTTCGATCTCGACGCCGGCGCGCTGGCTAAGTTCGTAGGTGCGGATCATGCTTTCAACGACATAAGCGCCGTATAGGGGCCCGTTGCGGTAGCCGTTTTGCGGGTGGACGCGGGCGGAGCAGGCTGCGCAGCCTTCGGGGTCGGATTCGCCGATGACGGTCGGCAGGTGGCGCAGGGTGGGGAATTCGTTGACGATGGCGAGGTTCGCCTCGATGTCGCGTAGCTGCTTGTGGAGGCCCATGCGGACATGGTCCTTCCAGATCACCGGGTTGCCCTTGGCGTGGAAGGCGATGAAGTCGATGGGCGAATTGTGGTCGACGACATATTGCAGGAATTCACGCAGGAATTTCTGGGCCTTGGGATTGTTGAAGGCGCCGCAGGTGTGCGGGCCGCCGACGCGGGCGCCGGGCAGGGCGGCTTTGATAGCGCGAGCGGTGACGTCGTACATCTCGCAGAATTCGGGAATGGTGCCCTTCCAGTAGAGGCCGTCGGGCTCGTTCCAGACTTCCCAGGGCCAGGTGAGGACTTTTTCCTCGCCATAGCGATCGGCCAGATGCCGGGCCCAGGCGTGGACGAGGTCGCTCCACTTTTTCAAGTTGTTGGGCGGCATGGCCCAGCCGGTCATGATGGTGGCGTATTTGTCTTCGGGCGCCCAGTGGTGGCGGTATTCGCCGGGATCGTCGGACAGCGCTTCGGGCATGAAGCCGACCTGGATCAGTGGGATATTGCCGGCTTCGACATAGGCGTCGAAGATCTGGTCCATGATGGTCCAGTCATAGACCGGGTTGCCATTGGCGTCTTCTGTATAGGCATTGGTCGAGCCCCACTTGAGGGCATAGGCGCCATCGCCTGAGGTGAGAAGATTGTGCGTGCGCACGCGCGGGGCTTCGGGGCTCAGCTCGGTCAGCGCGTTGAGCAGCTTCTTGCCATTGGCGGTGTAGGTGTAATTCGGCTCGTCATAGCCGAACCAGTTCCACAATGGCCGGTATGCACCGCGGCTCGCGCCCGCGTCCACGTCGATGCGGACGTCATAAGTCGCTGTCATCGTCTTCTCTCCACCCTGATTACCTTGGGAATTGAACCGCGGTCCTCTGCCGCTGTTGTCGATATCACCCTATCAATCGGAACCTTGTTGTCAATAATATCGATGAAATTAGCGACGCAAATTGCGCAAAACCGCAGAAATGTGCGGATGGTGATGTTATTTTGTCGATAATCCTGTTGCTCTCGGTTTGAAAATTGTCGATAAAGATGCCGGACGGTGCTGCGGGAGGACTATGCGCGGCGCGGTTACGAGACGAGGGAGGCGACGTGCCGAGCCCTATGGGCTCAGCAGGGTCGCTGTCCGCTTTTGCGGGCATCAGGAGGAACGACCATGCTATTCAAGAAGCTGGCTGCAGCCGCTCTTGCCATCGCCGCTATGGCGATGCCGGTTGCTGCCCAGGATTTCATCGCGGGTATCCCCCGCAACGAGGCGCTGATTATCCAGGGACCGGCGGCGCAGAATGCCGAATGGTTCAATCTCTGGGCGCCGGGCGGTGGTGCATCGACCAATGGCAATCAGCAGCTGACGGCCGACACGCTCTGGTGGATCAACCCGGAAGGTACGGGCGACGCGGCCTGGACCAATGCGCTGGCTGCCGACAAGCCCGTCTATAATGACGATTTCACGCAGATGACGGTGACGCTCAAGGAGGGCATCTTCTGGAGCGATGGCGTCGAGTTCACGGCCGATGACGTCAAGTACACGGTGGATACGCAGATCGCCCATCCCGGCATGGGGTGGAGCGCGCCGTTTACGGTGAACGTCGAGAGTGTCGAAGTTCCTGATCGCAATACCGTGGTCTTCAACTTGAAGGCGCCGAATTCGCGCTTCCATACGCTCTTTACGGTGCGCTGGAATGCGGCCTGGATCATGCCAAAGCATGTGTTCGAGACGGTCGATGATCCGCTGACCTATGCCGCCAATCCGCCGGTTTCGCTCTCGGCCTATGTGCTCCATAGCTATGACACTGCCGGCAACTGGGTGATCTGGAAGCTGCGCGATGACTGGCAGCGGACGTCGATTGGCCAGGGTCTGACCGAGGCGCCGCAGGTGAAATATGTGGTCTATCGCAATGCCGGTAATCCGGATGCGCGTGTCATCGAGCAGATGAACCACAACCTCGACGTGATCAACGATATCGCGCCTGAAGGCATGTTCACCATTGCCCGCGATGCGGCTGACTCAACGGCCTACTGGTTCCCGGGCTTCCCGTTTGCCCATCCCGATCCGACGCTGCCGTCGGTGCTGTTCAACCACCAGGTCGAGCCGTTCAACAACAAGGATGTACGCTGGGCGCTGGCGCTGCTGATCGATATTCGCTCGGTGGCCATGGGCTCCTATCGCGGTGCGGCGAACCTTGCTGCGCTCTCGACCCCGCCGACGGGTTCGGCGATCACTGACTACTATCAGCCGATGCAGGAATGGCTGGCCAATTACGAGGTCAATACCGGCACCCGCACGATCAAGCCTTATGACTCGACGACTGCCGAGCAGATTGCTGCATTGGTCAAACCGCAGTGGGGCGACCAGATCCCGTCCGATCCGACGCAGCTCAAGGCCATGTTCGGCGAGGGCTGGTGGAAGACCGATGCGGCTGCGGCGGCTGAATTGCTGCAGAAGGCTGGCTTCACCAAGAGTGGCAATCAGTGGCTGAAGCCTGATGGCACCCCGTTCACCATCAAGCTGATGGTTGAAGGCGACGCCATTCCGACGCTGGCCCGAGCCGGCACGATCATCGCCCAGCAGTGGTCGATGGAGGGCATCCAGACGACGGTTGACGTTGCCGGTCCGACCAATGGCCAGCGCCTTGGCGGTGGTGACTATGAAGCGGCTGTCTACTGGACCGTCGAGACCTGGGGCGGTCACCCCGACCTCTCGTTCTTCCTTGAAAGCTACCACTCCGACTTCATCAAGCCGGCCGGTGAAATCCAGCCGCCGCGCAACCTGACGCGCTGGCAGGATGAGCGTCTTGACCAGATCATCGAAGCCAACCGCACGGTCGGGTTCGACGATCCCAAGGTGGTCGAACTCGGGATGGACTATCTCAAGCTCGCCGTCGAAGAGATGCCGTTCATTCCGCTGATGGCCTACAACAAGTTCGCGCCCTTCGACACGACCTACTGGACGGGTTACCCGAGCGCTGCGAACCCCTATGCGGCTTCGGGCCCGAACTGGAGCAACCTGCGCTACATGATCGTGGCGCTGGAAGCCAACCCGAGCGCGCCGGCTGCGCAGTAAAGCCTAGTCGCGGGCGGGGGTGACAAACCCCGCCCGCACCTTCCGACACTTATTGTTCGAGAACGGGCCCCAGATGGACGGCTTTGCCAAATATCTCGTCCGGCGCTTCTTCCAGTTTTTCCTCGTGATCTTCCTGGGTGTGTCGCTGGCTTTCCTCATCACCAACCTGTCCCCGGTCGATCCGGTGGAGCAGTCGGTTTCGTTGATGACCAGTTTCGGCGCTACCGATCCGCGCTCGGTCGAACTGATGCGCTCGGCGCTCGAGGAGCTCTATGGGCTACAGGGCACGATGCTTGACCAATATATCTCCTTCTGGGGCCGCGTGCTGCGCGGCGATTTCGGGCCGTCGCTCTCGGCCTTCCCGACGCCGGTGATGTCGCTGATCATGGGCGCGCTGCCCTGGACCATCGGGCTTCTTACCCTGGCGCTTGTCATCACCTGGACGCTGGGGAATCTCCTCGGCGCGCTGGCGGGCTATTATCGCTCCAATGTGCTGCTCAAGCTGTCAGGCGCGGCGGTGATGGCTCTCCATCCGGTGCCGGCCTATATCATCGGCCTCGTGCTGCTGCTGGCCTTTGGCTTCATCTGGCCGGTGCTACCGATTTCGGGCGGCGCGCAGATGAACCTGCAGCCTGGCTTTACCTTTGAGTATATCCGCTCGCTGATCCTCCATGGCACGCTGCCGGCGCTGACGCTGGTGCTGGTGGGCATCGGCAGCTGGTTCATTTCCATGCGCTCGCTGGTGTCCAATATCGTCACCGATGACCACGTCGTTTACGCCGAGCTGGGCGGGGTCAACTCATCAAAGATCTTTTTCCCAATATGTGGCGCGCAATGCGCTCCTGCCGCAGTTGACGGGCCTGGCGCTGAGCCTTGGCAATGTGTTCGGCGGGGCCGTGATCACCGAGTTCCTGTTCAACTATCCAGGCGTCGGGCGGCTGCTGATCCAGGGCATTTATCGCGGCGACTATTCGCTGGTGCTGGGGGTGACGACCATGTCGATCATCTCGGTGGCGGTCGCTGTGTTCATCATTGACCTTCTCTATCCGCTCATCGATCCGCGCGTGAGGCTGGGCTGACCATGTTCAAGATTCTGCGCGATCTTTTGCGCTACAATATCGAATTCACCATCGGCTTTATCCTGACGCTGGCGATCTTCCTTTTCGCGCTGGCGCATTTCTGGGCGCCGATGCCGGATACGGCCATTTATCTCCTGCCGCCTGATATGCCGCCTTCGGCCGAGTACTGGTTCGGCACGACGTCGCGCGGCCAGGACGTGCTCTGGCAGATGAGTTCGGCCATCTGGAACACCATGCTGTTCGGGCTGACGGTGACCGTCCTCAGTCGCCTCCTGGCGGTCGCGGTGGGGATGATCTCGGGCTATCTCGGGGGCAAGTGGGACGAGTTCCTGATGACGATCAACGACACGATGATCGCCCTGCCCAACATTCCCATCTTGCTGCTGGTCTATTTCGTCATGCGCGACCAGATGAGCTGGCCGATCCTGGCGCTGACGGCGGCGCTGCTGGGCTGGAACTACGATGCGCGCCTGATCCGCTCGGTGACGTTGAGCCTGAGGAACCGCGAATTTACCCGCCATGCGGTGTTCGCCGGGATGAGCGTGCCGCAAATTCTGGTGCGCCAGCATCTGCCCTATGTGATGCCCGTCATCTTCTTTACGGCGATGAACAATCTCATCTGGGCCATCGGGCTTGAGGTGACGCTGTCGGTGCTTGGGTTCTCGGACATCAACCGGCCGACCATTGGCGGGATGATCTACTGGGCCAACCAGCACCAGGCGATCATTGCCGGCATCTGGTGGTGGATCGCCTTCCCGATCATTGCCGTGGTGCTGCTGTTCCTCGGGCTCTTCCTGCTCGCCATTTCGGTCAACGAATATATCGACCCTCGCAGTCGCCTTAGCCGGATGGGAGCGTAGCCATGCTTGCCGCAGTCGAAAACAAGCCGGTCAGCGTTGAAGCAAAACCCGTGCTGAGGGTGGAAGGCCTCAAGGCCTACTATCAGATGAACTACTTTGGCGTGCGCCGCGAAGTGCGGGCCGTCGACGATGTCTCCCTGACCATCAATCGCAATGAAATCTATGGGATTGCCGGGGAGTCATCCTCGGGCAAATCCTCGCTGATCAAGACCATTGCCGGGGCGATTACGCCGCCGCTGCGGGTGGTCGAAGGCTCGGTCAAATTCGATTTCGGTGGCAAGGAGCTGGACGTCTATGCCCAGCGCCCGGCGATGAAGGCGGCGCGGTGGAAGCATCTTTCTTATGTGATGCAGGGTTCGATGAATGTGCTGAACCCGGTGCGCAAGGTGAAGCATGCCTTTCGTGACTTCGCCTTCAAGCATATGGGGCTTTCCGAAGGCGAGTTTCGGGCGCGGGTGGAGAGTCATCTGCAGCGCATCGGGCTCGATCCAAGGGTGCTGGAATCCTATCCGCACCAGCTTTCGGGCGGTATGCGGCAGCGTCTAACCATTGGGCTCGCGACGGTGTGCGAGCCGGAATTCATCATTGCCGACGAGCCGACGACGGCGCTCGACGTCCTGGTGCAGCAGGATGTGCTGGCGCTGATCAAGGGCGTGCAGCAGCGCATGGGGTCGTCGATCATTTTCGTGACGCACGACATGACGGTGCATGCGGCGATCGCCGACCGGATCGGGATTGTCTATGCTGGCCGGCTTGTCGAAGAGGGATCGACGCTGGATGTCTTCCAGCACCCACAACATCCCTATACCGCGCATCTGATCGCCAGCCTGCCGCGCATTGGCGATACCCGGAAGCGCGTGGCACTGGGTGGCAAGCCGCCGAACCTGGCTGATCCGCCGAGCGGCTGTCGTTTCCATCCGCGCTGTCCGCTGGCGGTCGACAAATGCAAGAGCGAGAATCCGCCGCTGCTGGCACGCAATAGTGGCCGGGTCGCCTGCTGGCGCGCCGGGGAGGTGGAGGCCGCATGACCGCGCTGCTCGAACTTCAGGACGTCAACAAGGACTATCGCGTCGGCGGCTTTCTTGACCGCTCGACGCTGCATGCGGTCAAGCATGTGAGTTTTACGCTCGATGCGGAGAAGCCGGAAATCTTCACCGTGGTGGGGGAGTCGGGCAGCGGCAAGACGACGACGGCGCGCATGATCCTTGGCAATGAAACGCCGACCAGCGGCACGCTGCGCTTCATGGGCAAGGATATTGCCGCGGTGCGCACGCGCAAGGAGCGGCTCGAATTCATGTCGCGGGTGCAGCCGATTTTCCAGAACCCGTTCGAGGCGTTCAATCCGCTGACGACGCTCGACTACTATCTGTTCTCGACCGCTCGGCGGTTTCTGGGGCTGAAGGACAAGGCGGCGGTGGAGGCGGCGACCGATAAATCGCTGCAGCATGTGGGCCTGTCGCTCGCCGAAGTGCGGGGGCGCTATTCGCATGAGCTTTCAGGCGGGCAGTTGCAGCGTATCGCGGTGGCGCGGGCGCTGATCCCGGGGCCGAAGCTGATTGTGGCGGATGAGCCGGTTTCGATGGTCGATGCGTCGCTGCGCATGTCAATCGTCAACCTCTTCCGGGAGCTGCGCGATACGCTTGGCGTCTCGATCATCTACATCACGCACGATCTTTCGACGGCCTATTACATTTCGGATCGCGTCATAATCATGCACAAAGGAGATGTGGTGGAGGCGGGGCGCGCCGAGGATGTGCTCGGCAATCCGACCCACGAATATTCCCGTGCCCTCAGGAGCGCGGTGCTGCCGCCAGACCCGGTCGTTGCCAGCGCGATTATTCGCGAGAAGCTGCGGGCCATCTAGCGCCGGGACCCTGCCATTTGGGCCGCATTGTTTGGAGGAACTTATGGCTGAATCCCTCGAAGGCAAGATTGCCGTCATTACCGGTGCGGCGTCGGGCATCGGGCTCGCGAGCACGAAAGCGCTGCTCGCAGAGGGCGCAACGGTGGTGATGGTGGACTGGAACCGGGAGGGGCTGGAGCAGCTTGCCGGGAGTCTTGGGGAGCGGGCCATTCCGCAGGTGACTAACCTCCTCGATGCGGAGAGCTGCAATGCGATGGTGCCGGAAATCCTGCAGAAGGTGCCGCATATCGACATTCTCTACTGCAATGCGGGGACCTATATCGGCGGCGACCTGACCGAGACGACGCCGGAAGCGATCGACCGGATGCTCAATCTCAACGTCAATGCGGTGATGAAGAATGTGCATGCGGTGTCCCCGCACATGATCGCACGGAAGACCGGCGATATCGTCGTGACCTGTTCGATTGCCGGGCATTTCCCGACTTATTGGGAGCCGGTCTATTCGGGTTCGAAATGGGCGATCACCAGCTTTGTGCAGGGCATGCGCCGGCAGATGGTGCCGCATGGCGTGCGTGTGGCGCAGGTGTCGCCGGGGCCGGTGGTTTCGGCGCTGTTGGCTGACTGGCCGGAGGAGAACCTGCGCAAGGCCAAGGAAAGTGGCAGCCTGATGGACCCCGAAGAAGTGGCCGATGCGATTGTCTACATGCTGACGCGCAAGCGGACGGTGACGATCCGCGACATGATCGTGCTGCCGAGCAATTTTGATCGTGTCTGAGCGGGGCCAGATGTCGTTTTCGGGCAAGACGGTCATTGTGACGGGGGCGGGCAAGGGGATTGGCCGGGCTTGTGCGCAGGTGCTGGCGGAGCGGGGCGCGGAGGTCGTGGCGCTGAGCCGGACGGTGGCTGATCTTGAAAGCCTGCATACCGAGATCGGGTGTCGGACGGTGGTGGTCGACCTCATCGATCCCAAGGCGGCGCGGGCGGCGATGGCGGAGGCGGGGACCTGTGATTTCCTCGTCAACAGCGCCGGGATCAATGTGCTCGAAAGCGTGCTCGACATGACCGAGGCGGGGTATGAGGCGGTACTGGGGATCAATCTTCGGGCCGCGCTGATTACCTGTCAGGAGTTTGCGCGGCGGCGTGTGGAGGCCGGTGGCGGTGGCGCGATCGTCAATATCACCTCCATTGCCGGGCATCGTGGCTTTCAGGATCATCTGGCTTATGCGGCGTCGAAGGCGGGGCTTGAGGGGGCCAGTCGGGTGCTCGCCAAAGAACTCGGGCCGCATGGTATTCGGGTCAATTGCGTGGCGCCGACGATCACGTTGACCGAGCTTGCAGCGGTCGCCTGGAGCGATCCGAAGAAGAGCGAGCCGATGATGGTTCGTCATCCGCTTCAGAGGTTTGCGCTGGCCGAAGAAGTGGCGCACAGCGTTGCAATGTTGCTCTCGGATGATAGCGCCATGGTCTCGGGAGCGGTGCTGCCGATCGATGGTGGCTTCCTCTCCGTCTGACGTTATTTCGCGCTGATTTCTGACGTTCGGAGTGCGTTCCGGCGGCGTCTTTTGGCCTGTGACACCGTGTGCGACGGGCCCTGTCATCGATCCTCCTCCGATCCTTCGTCAATCCGACACGCAGTCTTAGTCAAAGCGCCATGGCTTTGAGAACGACCTGTCATGCGGGGCGCCTAGGAGTCCGCCCGCCAAACGGCCTTAAATTCGGAGACAGGCTAAAATGACTAGCATCCGGCTGCTCAGTGCAGCGTCCACGATCGCAGTGCTTTCCATCGCAGCTGCTGCACCTGCCATGGCCCAGACCAAGTTCGAATTCTGGTATGGCCTTTCCGGCGACCTTTCCGAGCGCGTTCAGGAAATGTGCAAGGGCTTCAACGAATCTCAGGCCGATTATGAGATCGTGTGCGTCAGCCAGGAAAACTACGACAACACCCTGCAGAACACGATCGCTGCCTACCGTGCCAACAAGCAGCCGACGGTCACCCAGATTTTCGACGCCGGTACGCTCGACCTGATGCTCTCGGGCGCCTACATGCCGATCCGCGAACTGATGTCGTCGAACGGCTACGAAATCGACTGGAACAACTACCTCTCCGGTATCGCTTCCTACTTCTCGACCTCGACCGGCGAGATGCTGTCGCTGCCGTTCAACAACTCGACCGCCGTCATCTATTACAACACCGACGCGCTGGCCAAGGTTGGCTTTGAAGGCACGCCCAAGACCTGGGAAGAAGTCGAAACCGTCGCCCGCGCCATGAAGGACGCCGGCTATGAATGCCCGATCGCCTTCGATCCGTCGGGCGCATGGCAGTGGTTCGAACAGTTCTCCGCCATCCACAACCAGCCGATCGCCACCAAGGGCAATGGCTTTGGCGGTCTCGATGCCGAAATGGTCGTGAGCCAGGGCAAGTTCGTGGACCAGCTGACCTGGATCAAGAAGATGTACGATGAAGGCATCATCGTTCATAAGTCCAAGGACGCCGGCGAAACTGCCAACGACGCCTTCGTCAACGGCAAGTGCCAGATCACCTCGTCCTCGATCGCCGACCACGGCACCTTTGGCAAGCAGGCCGCCGAAGGCGTGCACTGGACCAATGCCATGCTCCCGATGTGGTCGGATACCGAACGCACCAACTCGCTGGTTGGTGGCGCTTCGCTCTGGACCCTCAAGGGCAAGTCGGAAGAAGAATACAAGGGCGCTGCCGCGTTCTTCAACTACCTCGCCCAGCCCGAGCAGGCCCAGACCTGGTCGACCATCACCGGCTATGTCCCGGTCACCATGGCTGGCTTTGAAGCCATGAAGGCCAACGGCTTCTACAACGAAGCTCCCTACAAGGGTCGTGAACTGGCCGTTGAATCGCTGACCTTCACCCCGCCGACCGAGAACAGCCGCGGTATCCGCCTCGGCAACTATGCCTCGATCCGTCAGGAAATGGTCAAGACCATGCAGGACGTGCTGTTCAACAACGCTCCGGTTCTCGAAACCCTCCAGGCGTTCGACGCCAAGGGCAACGAAATCCTGCGTCGCTTCGAACAGACCTACAAGGGCGCCCAGCTCCCCTGATCGTCTGATCTGATCGCACGGATGGCCACAGTGCCGTCCGTGCTTTCTCTTTTTTCCTCTGGAGACGGCGATGGAACGACGCGCCTTTTACCGCAACCCGGTGCTGCCCTGGCTTCTGATTGGCCCGCAGCTCCTGCTGGTTCTGGTGTTTTTCTACTGGCCCACTTCGCAGGCCCTCTATTGGGCGTTCACGCTCGAACAGCCCTGGGGCGGCGGCAATAGCTGGGTGTGGCTCGACAATTTCATCGCCATTTTCCGCGACCGCGAATATTGGGCGACCGTTGCGCGCAGCGCGTTCTACGCCATCTGCACGACGGGCCTTTCGATGGCCGTAGCGCTGTTTCTCGCCTGTTTCGTCGATCGCTCGCTCAAGGGCACGAAGCTTTTCCAGTCGGTCTATGTCTGGCCCTATGCCATTGCGGCGCCGGCAGCCGGCGTTGCCTTCCGCTTCATCTTCGCGCCGCAATCCGGCATCATCGGCTCGATCAACCAGATCTGGCCGGGCATCTGGGACCCGTCCACGAATGGCGTGCATGCGCTGGCGATGGTCATCATCTGCCACGCCTGGCTCGGCATCGGCTACAATTTCATCTTCTTTCTTGCTGCCCTGCAGATGATCCCGCGCTCGATCACCGAGGCCGGGGCCATGGATGGCGCGCGTCCGGTGCGGCGCATGTTCGACCTGCAGCTGCCCCTGATCGCGCCGACCGTATTCTTCCTCCTGATCATGAACCTGATCTCGAGCTTTACCGACAGTTTTGGTCTCATCGACACGATGACCGAAGGCGGTCCGGTCGGCTCGACCGAAGTCATGGTCTACAAGATCTATTTCGACGGGTTCAAAGGCCTCGACTATTCGGGCGCAGCTGCCCAGTCGATCGTCCTGATGTTCCTCGTCATCGCGCTCACTTTCGTCCAGTTCAAATGGGTCGAAAAGCGCGTCCACTACAATTGAGGGCGCAGAGATGATCGAACGTTCGCCTGTCTTCAACATCTTCACCTATGCCGCCATGACCCTCGGGCTGCTGGTGGTGCTGGTGCCCTTCTGGATCGTCATCGTGGCCGGCAGCCAGTCGCTGCAGGAAGTGAGCCGCGTGCCCATCGTGCTCTGGCCGTCTTCCCACCTTTGGGAAAACATCCAGGCCGCTTGGGCCCGCGCCGACCTCGGCCCGAAGATGATCAACAGCCTGATCGTCGCGTCCGGCGTCACCTTCGGCAAGATCGTGCTCGCCTCGATCTCGGCCTTTGCCATCGTGTTCTTCGATTTTCGGGCACGCATGGTCTGCTTCTGGATGATCTTCATCACCCTGATGCTGCCGCTCGAAGTGCGCATCGTGCCGACCTATGCGATTGCCGCCAATGCGCTGCTGCCGTTCCAGGTCGTGCTCGATACGCTGGGGATTACCGGCCTTGTGCAGACCCTTTCGAGCGTCCGCATCGGGCTCGAATGGAACCTCCTCAATTCCTATACCGGCCTCATCCTGCCGCTGGTCGCCACGGCGACGGGCACGTTCCTCTATCGCCAGTTCTTCATGACCATTCCCGATGAACTGATCGAGGCTTCGAAGATGGACGGCGCGAGCCCCGTGCGTTTCTTCTTCGACGTGCTGCTGCCGCTCTCGCGCACCAATATGCTGGCGCTTGCCACCATCATGTTCGTGTCGAGCTGGAACCAGTATCTCTGGCCGCTGCTGATCACCACGGACCGCACCAATTACGGCACCGTGGTCATGCAGCTCAAGGCGCTGATCCCGACACAGAATGGTACGCCCGACTGGAACGTCACCATGGCTGGCGCCCTCATCATCATGCTTCCCCCGCTGCTCATCGTTGCGCTCATGCAGCGCTGGTTCGTGCGCGGCCTCATCACCCGAGACAAGTGAGACTTTCATGGCTGCGATCAGCTTTTCCGGCGTCAAGAAGCGCTACCAGAAGAATGACGTCATCCATGGCGTCGACGTGGAAATCGAGGCCGGCGAATTCGTCGTCATCCTCGGGCCATCGGGCTGCGGTAAATCCACTTTGCTGCGTATGATTGCCGGGCTCGAAGAGATTTCCGAGGGCACGATTGCCATCGACGGCAAGGTGGTCAACGAGCTTGAGCCGCGCGAGCGCGGCTGCGCCATGGTGTTTCAGAACTATGCGCTCTACCCGCATATGAGCGTGCGCCAGAATATC
This sequence comes from Devosia sp., assembly GCF_024707125.1. Lineage (GTDB taxonomy): Bacteria > Pseudomonadota > Alphaproteobacteria > Rhizobiales > Devosiaceae > Devosia. The sequence continues at coordinate 567,926 of NZ_JANQAH010000011.1, read as the reverse complement.
GGCTATGCGCTCAAGGTCGCCGGCATGCCCAAGGCGGAGCGCGAGGCCAAGGTGCTGAAGGTCGCGAAATCCGTCAGCCTTGAACCCTATCTCGACCGCAAGCCGGGCGAGCTTTCGGGTGGCCAGCGCCAGCGCGTTGCCATGGCCCGCGCGATGGTGCGTGAGCCGAAAGTTTTTCTCTTTGACGAACCCTTTTCCAACCTTGATGCGAAGCTGCGTGTTGCAATGCGCGCGGAGGTTCGGAACCTCCATCGCAGCCTTGGGGTCACCTCGGTTTTCGTCACCCACGACCAGACCGAGGCCATGACCTTGGCTGACCGGTTGATCGTGATGAATTCGGGTTTTGTCGAGCAGGTTGGCAAGCCGTCCGAGGTTTATCACCACCCGGCGAGCCTTTTTGTCGCTGACTTCATCGGCTCTCCGGCGATGAATCTGGTGCGCGGCTTCTTTGGCGAAGACGGCTATTTCCGCCATGGCAAGGGCGGCATGGTGAACCTGCCGGGTCTCGCCAAGGCGCATCTGAGCCGCGAAGTGTCCATCGGCATTCGTCCCGAACTGGTCCGGCGCGTCGATGCCGGCCACAAGGACGCTATTGCGGCGGTGGTCGACTACACCGAAGAGCTGGGCGCCTCGCGCCTGGTCTATGCCCGCGCCGATGGCAGCCCGATCATTGCCGTCGATAGTGGCACCGATGCGCTGGGCACCGGCATGCCGGTCCATTTCGCGCTGAGCGAAAGCGACATTCACGTCTTCGACCACAGCAATGGCCGCCGGGTCGACCACAATGGTCGCCCGGTTCGCGCCACCGATACTGTTTCTGCCTGATCCCAAGGAGGCCCCAATGGGCAATATCATCGGCACCGGTTTCAATGTCGGCTCTACCGACGGCGAATTTTCGAGCTTTCACGAAGACCTGCGCGCCCTGGCGGAAATGGGCGTCGATACGGTTGAGCTGGGCCTGACCAGCCTCGACCTGATCTCGGGCGGTCGCATCATTCCCGAGCGCGCCGAGCGCCTTGTTGCCATCACCAGCCAGTTCGATTTCCGCTACACGGTGCATGGCCTAGTTTCGTCCAACTTCATGGACCCGGTGACCCAGCGCTACCAGCTCGATGCCGCCAAGGCGCTGGTGGAAGTCTGCGACCGCGTCAATGCGCGCGTGCTGGTGCAGCATGGCGGGTGCCTGCGCGCCGACCAGATCGCCGAACGGGCCGGCGCCGATGAGCGGGAACGCGAAGCGCTGACGGAACTGGGTGATTTCGCTCGCCCCTATGGCGTGCGCATTGCGCTCGAGAACATATTTACGACCGAACTCGGCCAGTATCGCCAGACGCCGAAGGAAGTCGCCGAGACGGTCAAGGCGGTCAACCACTCGCAGGTTGTGGCGCTGATCGATTTCAGCCACGCTTATCTCGAAGCGACTTATCGCGGCCTCGACTTTTTCAGCGAAATCGCCGCCATGGCGCCGGTCGCGGGGCACCTGCATGTGCATGACAGCTTTGGCCGTCCGCAGGGTTTTTATAAGCCGTATCATCCGCAGGAAAACACGGCGATGGGCATCGGCGACCTGCACATGCCGCTCGGCTGGGGCGATATCGACTGGGACCGGATTTTCTCCGAACTGACCTTCCTGCCCGATACCGTCCTGATGATGGAAATTGGTCGCCGTTATCGCGCCGAGCAGCCCGAAAGCCTGCGTCTCGCTCGTGCGCTCGCTGGTCTGGACGGTCAGGCGCTGGAAGCGGCGCAGTAAAGTTCGTCTTCACCAGCGCGGGACATGACAATCGATGGGCGTCGGCCATGTGCCGGCGCCCATTTGTTTTGTGGGGGGAGCCGGCGTTTTCGTGGCGATCTGCGCCCCAAAGGCCGGTTTTGCGGGGCGCGAAGGAACCTGATAAAGCAGGGATAGCCTGCAATGGCGCACTACTTGCGGCACGATCGCACCATATGGGGATGCTTGTCGGGCCAGTGCGGGCTCAGTAATCGAGGCGCAAATGCTCAAGGGAGAGAGTATGTCGCCGTCCACGCTGGGCTCGGTCGAGCTCTGGTCGCGTAGTGCCGAGGATAGCTCTGCCGAGCATCGCTTTGCCGGCACCGGCCACGAGACCTTCGAAAATGGGCCATTCTCGGGCTTCATGGACATGCGGGCCTTGCGCGAGGGGCTCTATGTCTATCGCATCCAGGGGCATGCCCGGCACGCCTATCGGCTGGCTTCAGGGCAACCGGCGGTCGAGGGCACGCTGATCCTGGGCTGCATGCTCGATGGGGTCGGTACGTTTGGGGCGCGGGGCGGCATGAGCCAGACCTGGCGCGAAAGCGGCGCGCTCTATGTCGTTGATCCCACCACGGACCACGTTCTCTACGACCTTCAGCCCGACCGGGCCTGGCAACTGGTTGCGGTGCGTATTGAAATCGAGGCTCTCGCCCAGGGCACGGACCGGGCGGCGACCGAAGTGCTGGCCGCGGTTCGCGCCGGGCAGGACCGGGCCTTCGCCCATTCCCTGCCGCTCGACCGCCCCCTGCGCGCCAGCGCACAGGCGCTGATGACTCCCATCTATTCGGGGCGCATGGCGACGCTGCATGCCGAGGCGCGTACGCTCGAACTGCTGGCGCTGCAACTGGATCGGTTGGCGGGGCGGGCCGATTGGGTGAGCCTGACGGCGGGCGAGCGGATCCGGCTTGGTCAGGCGCGCGATGCCTTGCTGGCTGACCTGCGTGAGCCGCCGAGCCTTGCGGCGCTGGCGGGCGTGGCGCGGATGAGCGAACGCCGGCTCAACTTTGGTTTCCGCACGCTGTTCGGCAGCACGGCCTTTGAATTGCTGCGCGATGCCCGGCTCGACCTGGCGCGCACCCTCCTGGCCGAAGTGCCCGACGTGCCGCTCAAGCAGGTTGCTTTCCGCATCGGCTATGCCGATGCCTCGAACTTCGTCAAAGCCTATCGGCGCCGCTTCGGGGTCACCCCCGGCCTCGACCGGCGGCTGCGCGCCGACTGAGCGCAGGAGCGCCAATGGTGCGCGCCGCCAAAAATGGTGCGCGCCGGGCGGTCAGATTGTTCCGCCATTTTGCCCTCGCTACCCCTCCCTGATCTGCCGCGCCTTGGAGCCGCGGCGCATGGAACAGGGTAGGTCATGCAGTTTGAAGTTTCTTACCGCGCCGGTTCTCGCCGGCTGGCGGTTGGCCTGACATTGACGACGGCATTGGTATCAGGCGGTCCGGCGCTGGCCGCAGGCGAGTTCATCGATCTTGGCTGGATTCCGGGCGAGGTCCGTTCTTCGGAGGCTTATGGCGTCAACGGCGCCGGTACGATCGCGGTGGGCACATCGGTCGATGCGGCCGCCCATTCCCAGGCGGTGCGCTGGGACGCCAATGGTGACTTGATCCTGCTCGGCACGCTGGGCGGCCGCAGCAGCTATGCCACTGGCGTGTCGCTCGATGGCCGGCGCATCGTCGGCACGGCGCTCAATGCGGCGGACGAATATCGGGCCTTTCTCTGGACCGAGGGCACCGGCATCCGCGATATTGGCACGCTGGGGGGCAGTTTCAGCCAGGGTCTTGGTATTTCGGCCGATGGCGGACGGGTGGTCGGCGAGTCTGCCAATGGCGTCGAAGCGCGCCAGCCGTTCCTCTTTATCGATGGGGCCACGACGGGTGTCGCCGGCAATATCGAAATGTTTGCGCTGGGCCTGACGCCCGGCGGGCTCACCGGCTCGGCCCAGGCGATTTCGCGCAATGGCAGTTTTGCCACTGGCTATGTCTGGGGCCAGCACGACGGTCAGGCGACCATCTGGGCTCTCGATGGGGTGGAGGGCGGGTCCTCGCCGGTCACCGGCATCGGTACGCTGGGCGGGATTCATGCCGAGGGGCTGGGGATCAGCAATGACGGCAGGATCGTTGCGGGCCTTTCCTATGATGGCAATAATGACTATCGCGCCTTTCGCTGGGTGGACGGCGAGGGCATGAGCGACCTCGGCACGCTGGGCGGGAGCGAAGCCCGGGCCTTTGCGCTTTCGGCAGATGGCAGCGTGGTCGTTGGCTCGGCCCATGACGAGGACGAAATCAACCAGGCCTTCCGCTGGACCGAGGCGACGCAGATGCAGTCGGTCTCGGACTGGCTTGCGGGGGCCGGCGTCGACATGACGGGTCTCAACCTCACGAGTGCCGCAGGTGTGTCCGATACCGGCGATGTCGTTGTGGGCACCATGCGGTCGCCCGAGGGCGATGATCTGGCTTATCTGGCGCGGGTGTCTGGCGAGCATGCCGGTGTCGTCGACATGGCGGCCTATACGTCGACGCTCTATCAGGCCGGCCAGATCGCCTATGCCGGCCAACACCTGAGCTGGACACCGATGACCGGCGCGCATCATCGCAGCCTGATGGACTATCCCGTTGGCGGCAATGGCGTTTGCGGGTGGAGCACGGGCGATGTCGCGCGCTATTCCAGTGGCGGACGCGATGGGACGATCGGGCTGGTGGAAGCCGGTATCTGCGGCGATTTTGCCGACAATCAGGTCCGCGCCGGGTTGGGCCTTGGCACCAGCCATGGGCGTCAGGCCCTGCCGCTGGGTGGCTCGGCAACTCTGGATGGTCGCTATGTGGTGGGCGAGATCGATTATCGGCCTTCCGATACCGATCTCATTGTTTCGCTCACCGGCATTTATGGCGCCTGGTCGGCGAATTTTGCGCGCGCCTATGCCAATGGGGCGGGCGTCGACCTCTCTTCGGGCTCGACCGATGTGCAGACGGCACTGGTGCGTGCCAAGGCGGAATGGCGCGATGCGGCGACGCTGGGCGCCACCAGTTTCACGCCCTGGGGCTCCTTCACCCTGGGCACCACCCATACGGGCGCCTTTACGGAAACCGGCGGGGGCTTTCCTGCCCAGTTCAATGCGCAGACCCAAACCGCCATTGAAGGGCGGCTCGGGGTGACCGCTACGACGGCGCTCGGGACGGAGACCACGCTCAAGACGACGGTCGAGGCGGTGCATCGGTTCGACAGCACGGGGGGCGCTGTGTCGGGCTCGGTGCCGGGTGCCTTTGCCTTTGATCTGCCGGCGACAGCGCATGGGCAGACCTGGGTGCGCGCGGGCCTGGATATCGACCAGAAGCTGGGACAGAACGCGGTTTTGAGCGTGTCGCTACATGGCGCGACCATGGGCCAGGACGGCGATATTTCCGGTGCGCTCGGCCTGCATGCGGGCTTCTAGAAGGCCGGGCGGTGCATCCTCAGCTTGCCGGCTGCGGCTCGACGGCGCGGCGGGAGTTGAGGATGCAGGCGGCGATGATCAGGCTGCCACCGATCCAGAGCTGGGGGCCGGGGACTTCGGAAAAGAAGAAAAAGCCGAGGAGACCGGCCCAGATGAGGGCGGTGTAGTCGAGCACGGCGAAGACGCTGACTGGGAGGCGGCGGAGGCCGTTGATCAACAGCAGGAAGCCGACGGCGCCGAGGAGGCCGATGAGCGTGCCGAGGCCGGCGATTTTTGGCGTGATTTCGGGCCAGGCGCCGAGGGCGAGCGGGAAGGAGAGGATGGCCGCGATGAGGGATTGGCCCATGGTCATGGCGGCAGGGTCTTCGCGGCTGGAATGGTGCTTTAGGAGCGCGACCACGATCGCGTAAGTGAGCGGGGCGAGGAGCGCGGTGGCCCAGGCAATGGCGTCGCCATTGGCGGAGGCGAAGGGATTGGTCTGGCCGGCAAAGATGATGGTGGCGGAACCGGCGGCGCCGAGGCCGAGGGCGAGCCAGGCGCCGGGGCCGATCTTTTCATGGAAGAAAATGGCGCCGAGGAGGGTCACATAGACCGGGGCGGTCATGCCCAAGGCAGCGACGACGGCGAGCGGCAGGTGGGTGACGGCGTAGAAGAAGAGTGATGCCGTGACGACGAGGAGCGCGGCGCGCTGGGCCTGGCGGCCGAGGTCTTCGCGCTTGGGCCAGGAGGCGCCGGTTAGGGCGATCCAGAGGACCAGCCAGAGTGCAGCGCCGAGATAGCGGAGGAACACGACCTGAAAGGTGGTGAGATCGGCGCCGAGCGCCTTGGCGACCGCATCCATGCAGCACATCAGGACGATGCCGGAGGCGCAGAAGAGCATGCCGCTGAGGGATTTCACCTAGAGATCCTTTGACAGGAAGCTGCGGGTACGGCCCGGGGGGAAATTCGGGAGCGTGCCGAACACCGTGTAGCCGGCCTTTTGGTAGACGTGCAGGGCATGGGGATTGAAGGTGTCGATGTAGGCGCCGTGGCAACCGCGTTGGCGGGCCTCCTGCTCGGCGTTTTCCAGCATTTGCCCAGCAAGACTTTGGCCGCGCTGGTCTTCTTCGACCCAGAGCCATTGCACATAAAGCCAGCCCCAGGCGGTGTAGCCGGAAATGCCGGCCACGAGCTCGCCGTCGCTATCATGCACCAGGACGGCCAGCGGGCGCCGTTCGGCGGGGCCGACATCGGCCTCATTGAAGCTGGTGAGACCCTTGCCGATCCGGTCGAGATCGACGGGGGTAGGTGTTTCCGTGACCTCTATGGAGAGGATGGACATTGTCAGGCCGCCAATTCGCCGCCGGTGAGCGGATGGGGTGCGCCGGTGGTGGTTGGGAAGCTGATGGGGAGGCCGCGGAGGACGCGGACGGCGAGGAAGGCGAAGCATTCGGCCTCGATGGCGTCGCCGCGCCAGCCGACGGTTTCAGCAGGGACAGCTTCGACGCCGGCGCGGGTTTTGAGCATGGCCATAATCGCCGGATTGTGCCTTCCGCCGCCGCAGACGACGAGCTTTTCGGGGCGCTGGGGCAGGAGGTCGAGGGCCTTGCCCACGGCGCCGCAGGTGAAGGCGGTGAGGGTGGCAGCGCCATCATCGGCGCCGAGGCCATCGGCCATGGTGGAAAGGAAGTCGAAGCGGTCGAGGGATTTGGGATAGGCGGCGCTGAGGTAGCGGTGAGTTAGCAGCCTTGCGAGGCGTTCTTCGTCGACCTTGCCGCGCAGGGCCATCTCGCCATTGTGGTCCATGTCGCCGAGGCCGAGGCTCTTTACGAAGTCGTTGATGGGGGCATTGGCGGGGCCGGTGTCGAAGGCGATGAGCTGGTCCTTGCCGTCCCAGAAGGTGACGTTGGCGACGCCGCCGAGATTGAGCACGGCGGTCTTGCCGTCGGTGGCGCCGATCTTCTTGAGGAGGGCCTGGTGATAGAGGGCGGCGAGGGGCGCGCCCTGGCCGCCGGCGCGGACGTCGGCGGAGCGGAAATCATAGGCGACGGGGATGCCGAGAATGTCGTGCATCAGCTTGCCATTGCCGAGTTGGCGGGTGGCGCCGATGCGGCCGGGCTGGGGCGCGCGGTGGAGCACGGACTGGCCGTGGAAGCCGACGATGCCGATGTCTTCGTTTTTGAGGCCAGCGTCTTTGACGAGGGCAGCGACGGCGGCGGATTGGGCGCGGGTTAGAGCGTCTTCGGCCTGCGCAAAAATGGCGGGTTCGGGGCCGTCAAAAGCCCAGGTGCGGGCCTGGGCGAGGGTTTCTTCGAGCTGGTCGCGGATCGATTGGGGATAGGGCGCGAGGGTATAGGCGCCGAAGCTTTCGACGGTTTCTCCGTCCGTGCGGAGGAGGGCGACGTCGATATTGCCGTCGAGCACCGTGCCGGTCATGAGGCCAACGGCCCAGATTGGTTCAAAGGTCATTTGCTTACTCGGCGTTGATGCGGTCGCCCACGGCCCGGCGCAGCGCAAAGATGCCGCTGTCGAAATGGCGGGTGGGGTGGACGCGATTGGTAAGGAGGGTCCAGGCGTGGCCGCGGGCAAAGTCGATCCAGATGCCGGTGCCGGTGAAGCCGGTATGGCCGATGGTTTCGGGCGTGCAGTTGTCGCCGCCGGACCAACCGTCATAGGGCCGTTCCCAGCCATGGGTGCGGCGGGCGCTGAGGGGCGTGCGGATCAGGGCGTCGGGGCCGGCATTGGTGAGTTTGTTGCCGGCGAAGTCGAGCATGGAATGGACGGTGCCGAAGAGGCCGGCATTGCCGGCGCCTTCGAGGGCCGAGCAATTGTCATCGTGGACTTCGCCGACGAGGACGCGGTGGCGCCAGTAGCAGAGTTCGGTGGCGGCGGCGTTTTGCGGATCGGCGGACCAGGCGAAACCGGGGCCGGGGTCCTGCTCGCGTAGCCACTTGCCGTGGATGCGTTCGAGGGCGAAGCCGAGAAGGATGAAATTGATGTCGGAATAGACGGCGGGACCGGCGGGGAATTCGTGCTGCAAGAGGAACGTGCGCAGCAGGTCGGGGTCGCGGCCATAGGTATAAAGCGGGAAGACGGCGGGGAACGGCGTCTGGTGGCCGAGGCACTGGCGGAAGGTGATCTTCCGCTCCCAATTGTCGAGATTGTAGTGGCGATAGTCGGGCAGGATCGTCGTCAGCGGCGCGTCGAGGTCGATGGTGCCGGCTGCGGCGAGGGCGAGGATGCGCTCGGTGGTGAAGGCGACCTTGCTGATCGAGGCGAGGTCGAACCAGGTGTCCTCGGTCATCGGGCGGCTGGTGGGTACGGTCTGGGCAGAGCCGATGGCGCGGGTGGCGCGGTTGCCGTCGCGGTCGATGACGCCGAGGACGCCGCCGGGGATGCGGCCGGATGCGATGGCTTGTTCAAGGACGGGGAAGGCCCGTTCCAGCATGTCTTGCGGCTTGCTCATTTGGTTTCTTCGATGCGAACGCGGTGGTCTTGGCCGGCCTCGCGCCAATTGGCCGGGGGTGGTTCATAACCGGCGGGGCGGACGAGAGAGGGAACCTGGGTGGCGTCGACGGCAAAGTGTTGGCGGCGACGCTCGACGGCGGGAACGGCCGAGATCAGGCGCTTGGTGTAGCTGTGCTGCGGGTCGGAGAGGACCGCGCGGGCCTCGCCGATCTCGACGATCTGGCCGGCATACATGACGGCGATGCGGTGGGCGATGCGCTCGACCACGGCCATGTCGTGCGAGATGAAGAGGTAGGCGAGGCTGAATTCGCGCTGGAGATCGACAAGGAGATCGAGGACGCGAGCCTGGACCGAAACGTCGAGGGCGGAGACGGCTTCGTCGAGCACGACGACATCTGGATTGAGCATCAGCACGCGGGCGATGCAGAGGCGCTGGCGCTGGCCACCGGAGAACTGGTGGGGATAGCGGTTGAGCACGTCGGCAGGGAGGCCGACGCGATCGAGCAGGAACCGCATGCGGTCGCGCAGGGTGTCGTCGAGTTTCTGGCCATTGGCGATGGCGGGCTCGGCCATCAGGGCTTCGACATTGAGGCGCGGATTGAGCGATGCGAAGGGGTCTTGGAAGACCATCTGGATGGGACGGCGCGAGCGGCCGGCCTTGGCGGCGATGGCGCCGCGGTGTTTTTCCACGAGGCCCAGAATGGCGCGGGCGGTGGTGGATTTGCCGGAGCCGCTTTCCCCGACGATGGCGAGGGTTTCGCCGGGCATGAGATCGAAGCTGACGCCATCGACGGCGTGAATGGCGCCCTTGGGCTTGAAGAGACCCTTCTTCACCGGGAAGCGGACGACGAGGTCGTCCACCTTGATGATGGGTTCGCTGGTGGCGGTGCGCTCGTTGTCGGCGCGGACGGCCTTGCCGGAGGTGAAGTGGGGGACGGCGTTGAGGAGGTGCTTGGTGTAGTCGTGCTGGGGATTGTCGAGCACGGCGTCGGTGGTGTTCTGCTCGACGGCGAGGCCGTGTTGCATGACCATGATGCGGTCTGCGATGCCGGCGACAAGGCCGATGTCGTGGGTGATGAAGATCATCGACATGCCGGTTTCGGCGCGCAGCTCGGCCAGCAACGCCATGATCTGGGCCTGCACGGTGACGTCGAGCGCGGTGGTCGGTTCGTCGGCGATGAGGAGGCGCGGGCTGCTGGCGAGGGCCATGGCGATCATGACGCGCTGGCGCATGCCGCCCGAGAGCTGGTGCGGATAATAAGCTAGGCGCGATTTGGCGTCGGGGATGCGGACACGTTCGAGGACTTCGAGAGCGGCGCGCTCCGCTTCTGCGCCGTGGAGGCCGCGATTGAGCCTGAACGCTTCCTCGATCTGGGCGCCGACGGTGTGCACCGGATTGAGCGAGGTCATCGGCTCCTGAAAGATCATGCCGACATCGCGACCGCGAATGGTTCGGAGGACCTTTTCGTCTGCCTTGGCGACGTCGAGGGTCGAGCTATCGCTGCGTTGCAGGATGATGGAGCCATTGGTGATGCGGCCGCCGCCGAAATCGACGAGGCGATTGACCGAGAGGGCGGTGACGGATTTGCCCGAGCCGCTTTCGCCGACGATGGCGAGGGTTTCGCCGGCTGCGAGGTCGAAGCTGACGCCCTTGACCACTTCATTGGCGGCAGGGTTCTGGCCGAAGCCGACGCGGAGGTCGCGGACGGAAAGGAGAGGGGTCATGCTTCTCTCCTCTGGGTGCGGGGGTCGAGAATGTCGCGCAGGGCGTCGCCGGTGAGGTTGAAGCCGAGAATGCCGAGCATGATGGTCAGGGCCGGGAAGATCATCAGCCAGGGGGCCTGGGTCATGAGGTTCTTGCTTTCGGCCAGCATGAGGCCGAGCGATGGGGTGGGCGGCTGGGTGCCGAGGCCGAGGAAGGAAAGACCGGCTTCGGTGAGGAGGGCCCAGGCGAGAGCCAGCGTCACTTGGACGGCGAGCGGGGCGACGAGATTGAGCAGCAGGTGGTGGCTCAAAATATAGGGCTGGGAGCTGCCGAAGGTGCGGGCGGCGTCGACGAAATCGCGCTGCTTGAGCGACAAAGCCGGGCCGCGGACGACGCGGGCAAAGATGGGCGTATAGACGATGGCGATGGCGGCGACGCTGGTCGAGGTGCCGGGGCCGACGATGGCGATGATGAGGAGGGCGAGGAGGATGGCCGGGAAGGCCAGCAACACGTCCATGATGCGCATCAGGATGCCGTCCCACAGCGTGCCCCACCAGGCGGCGAGGAGGCCGATCACGGTGCCGAAGAGGGTGGCGAGGCCAACCGAACAGAAGGCGATGATCATCGACTGCTTGATGCCGACCATGAGGCGGCTAAACGTGTCGCGACCGAGGAGGTCGGTGCCGAACCAATAGGTCGCGCTGGGCGGCTTCAGCCTATCGATGGCGAAGAGTTTTAGCGGGTCATGCGGGGTGAGGCCGACGATGCCGAGCAGGGCTGCGATCAGGTAGAGCGAGATGATGGCGAGGCCGATGCGCCCGGAGGGGTGACGCAGGAAGGCGCGAGCGAGCTTTGACATCAGCGGCCCCCGATCCGGATGCGCGGGTCGAGCGCGACATAGGCGAGGTCGACGAGCAAGTTCACCAGCAAGAAGTTGAAGGCGATGAAGAGGACGGTGCCCTCGACGAGCGCGTAATCGCGCTGGGTGATGGCATCGAGGACGAGGCGGCCGAGGCCGGGCAGGGCAAAGATCTGTTCGACGATAACGGCGCCGCCGAGGAGATAGCCGAATTCGACGCCGGAGAGCGTCACCACCGGAATGAGCGCATTGGGCAGCGCGTGGCGCCAGACGACGCTGCGCTGGGAGGCGCCCTTGGAGCGCGCGGTGCGGATATAATCGTCGCTCAAGACGTCGAGCATGGCCGAGCGCGAAATGCGGGTGACCGAGGCGGCGAAGGCAAAGCCGAGGGTGATGGCCGGGAAGATCAACTGGCCCACGCTGGCGAGCGGGTCGACGGTCAGCGGCGTGAACGTGCCCATGGCGGGGACGAAGCCGAAAAAGACCGACAGGACATAGATGATGAGGACGCCGATGACGAAGCTCGGGGTCGACTGGCCGAGCATGGCGAGCATGCGGACGATGAGGTCGCTGGGGCGTTCGTTGCGGGTGGCGGCGAAGACGCCGAGGGGGATGCCGACGCTGAGGGAGATCAGCATGGACATCAGCGCCAATTGCAGGGTCAGCGGGAAGCGCTCGAGGATGATCGAGAGAACCGGCTTGCCATAGATGGAGGAAATGCCGAGATCGCCCTGGAAGAGGCCGGAGAGCCAGCGCAGATATTGGGACCAGATGGGCTGATCGATGCCGAAATAGGCGGCGAGGGCGGCGCGTTGATCGGGGGTGAGAAGGCCGGCTTCGGTGCCAAGCATGGCGGTGATCGCGTCGCCGGGGACGAGGCGGATCGAGACGAAGACGAGTATCGAAACCCCGAGCAGGATCAGTGGGAACGTCAGGAGGCGTTGCACCACATAATTCATCGAACGCCTTCTCCTGGATAAAAAGGGGCCGGCCCGTAGGCCGGCTCCGAACGTAATACAAAATTACTGGATTGAAACTTCGGTGAGGCCGAACAGCGTGCCGGTCGGCGAGGGGACGAAGCCCGAAACCGTCTTGAGCTGGGCGGTGTAGCCATAGCCAGTGGACAGCCACAGCCACGGGGACTGTTCGACGAGGTGGTTTTCGAACTTGTGGAAGATTTCGACGCGCTTGGCTGGATCGGTTTCGGCCTGGCCTTCACGCATCAGGGTGTCGAGCGTGTCGTCCACGAAGTTGGAAACCTTCAGGAGGTTGCCGTCCTTGGTGAAGTAGCGGTTGTACATCGGGAACGGGTCCGGACGGCCGCCATTCTGGGCGACGGCCATGTCGAAATTGCCGGCGAGCCAGGTGTCGACATAGACGTTGAGTTCCATCATCTCGATTTCGAGATTGACGCCGATTTCCGCGAGTTGGGCCTGAAGCACCTGAGCTTCGGAGGCGGCAACCGGGGGTTCGCCGGTGGCGGCGATGACCTTGGCGGTGAAGCCGGAGACGCCCGATTCAGCCATGAGCTGCTTGGCCTTTTCGAGATCCTGCTCATAGCAGAAGAGCGAGTTCGGATCCTGGGCGAAGGCCGGCATGGTCAGGGGGCCGGTCACCTGGCCCTCGCCGGCGAGGGCTGCGTCGACGATTTCCTGGCGGTTGATGGCGCAGGACATGGCCTGGCGAACCTTCAGGTTGTCCATGGGCGGACGCGAAGGATTGAGCTGGAGCACGTTATAGGCAAGGCCGGGAACGCGGTTGAGCTGCAGATTGGCTTCGTTGGGCACCATGGTGGCAACGAGCGGATCGTTGAGCAGGGCGAAATCGGTCTGGCCGGCGCGGAGCGAGGCGAGGATCGCGGTTTCGTCGGGCAGGACCGAAATGGTGATGCCGTCGATAGCAATATCGCCGCCGGCCCAATCGGGGTTGGCGCTCAGAACTTCGCGGGAATTGGGTTCCCAGCTATCGAGCTTGAAGGGGCCGGAGCCAACGGTTTCGGTGCCGATCTTGCCGGCTTCGATTTCGCTGGCCGGAACGATGGCGGCATTGATGGTCGCCATGGCGACGAGAATCGGCACGTCGGCGGTCTTGAGATTGAACACGACGGTTTCGGCGTCGGGGGTCTCGATCGTGTCGATCGAGAGGAAATTCGAGCGCGCCACGGCGGCGGTTTCTTCATTGAGAATACGCTCGAACGAGGCCTTTACGTCGGCCGGGGTGACCTGAGCGCCGTTGGTGAACTTGGCGTTGGGGTCGAGCTTGAAGGTCAGCGTCTTGGCGTCGGGCGCAAATTCCCAGCTGGCAGCGATTGCCGGAATGACATTGAGCTCGGGGTCAAGGCGCACCAGCGGCTCATAGATCAGTTCGAGCAGGCGAATGGACGGAAAGGCCGGCTGCGTGTGCGGATCGAGACCCGTCGCGTCCTGGCTCCAGGCCATGCGCAGCGTCGCGGCTTCCGCCGGCAGCGCAAAGGCAACCGTGGACAGCGCCGTGGCAATGGCGAGCCCGGTCATGAGCTTGCGAGTATTAGTCCAGTTCATCTTATTCCCTCCTTGCTGTCGGCCTTTGCAGAAAAGGCCAATCTCCTGAAGTGCATTGCTGCTCCAACCCGAAGGGTTGCCCTGTCGGCAGCAATGGTTCGTGACAAGCCTATGAAGTCGCGCCAGCCTGTGTCAACGAGTTTCAGAAAATTGCATTTTTGTGAAACATTGTTTCAGTTTCGGACTGGTTCGAGGTAGGGTGATTGCTGCGTGACGAGCATGAGGGAGCGTGATTTTGGGAATTCAGTCGAGCATTGAAGCTTCGTCGGCAAAATTCACGCCGGCCATGCAGCGGGTGGCCAGTGTTATCAGCGACACGCCGAGCCTGGTGCTCGACAAGACGATCTATGAGCTGGCTGAAACCTGCCAGACATCGGTCGCTTCGGTGGTGCGCTTTTGCCAGATGCTGGGGCTTTCGGGCTATGCGCAATTGCGCATGTCGCTGGCGACGGAACTGGGCAAGGAGACGGCGCAGTATGGGTCGAACCTGATCCTTGGGGCGGAGATCGCCAAGTCGGACACTCTGCGGGAGATGGCATCAAAAGTCGCCTCGCTCGAGATGCTGGCGATCGACGAGACGGTTTCGGGGCTCGATTATGAGGCGCTGGAGCGGGTGGTGGCGGCGCTCGACAAGGCGCAGAGGATTTTGCTGTTCGGTATCGGGGCCAGCCAGTTCGTGGCGCAGGACCTGCATCACAAGCTGTTTCGTATCGGGCGTAATGCGTTTTTGCTGGCTGATCCGCATGAGGCCTGGACGGCGGCATTGCTGTCGCCGCCGGGGACAGTGGCTTTTGGGTTTTCGCACTCCGGGGAGACGGCGGATACGGTGCGTTACATCGAGATTGCGCGGCAGGCGGGGGCGCTGACCATTGCGCTGACGGGATCGCCGGATTCACCGCTGGCGCGGGCGGCAGAGGAGTGTCTCGTCAGCCGGGCGCGGGAGAGCCGGTTGCGGGCGGGGGCGATGGTCAGCCGCATCGCGCAGCTGGCTATTGTGGATTGTTTGTTCCTCGGGGTGGCGAACCAGCGTTACGAGCAGACCGTGGATGCGCTGCAGCGGACGCGGGACGTGACGCATCCGCGGTAGGGTCGCATGCTTCCGTGCCCACTGGCTGTCATCCCGGCCTTGAGCCGGATCCAACCTGAGATCTCAAGATGGGCCCCGGCCTTCGCCGGGGTGACAACCGAGCGGGTGGGGGCTTTGACTGGTTGGACTGCCTCTAGGAGTGGCGGCCCCAGAGCCTACTGACGGACGGATCTATAGCGCCGTCGGTATAGGCGAGGCCGTTGGGGCGATCAGCGGCCAGCAGCAGTGGGCCGTCGAGGTCGACCCAGCGGGCGAAGGGGGCGAGGAGGGAGGCCGGGGCCATAGAGAGCGAGGTGCTGACCATGCAGCCGACCATGATGGCGAGGTTCAGCTCTTTGGCGCGCTGCGCTACGGCGAGGGCTTCGGTGAGGCCGCCGGTTTTGTCGAGTTTTAGGTTGATGGCGTCGTAGCGTCCGACCAGTTGGTCAAGGCCGGCGAGGGCGTGGGCGCTTTCGTCGGCGCAGATGGGGACGGTGTGCTCGATCTCGGCGAGGAGGGCGTCATTGCCGGCGGGGAGGGGCTGCTCGACGAGCTCGACGCGGGCGTTGTGGGCGGCGCGGAGGAGGGATTCCAATTCGTTTGGCTGCCAGCCTTCATTGGCGTCGACGACGAGGCGGGTGTTGGGCACGGCGGCGCGAATGGCGGCGAGGCGGTCGGCGTCGCCGGGAGCGCCGAGTTTCAGCTTTAGCAGCGGCATGTGGGCGTGGCGCGCGGCGGCTTCGGCCATGGCTTGGGGCGTGTCGAGGCTGATGGTGTAGGCGGTTTCGATGCGCGCGGGGGGCAGGATGTTGGCGAGTTTGGCGACGTCGGTGCG
This sequence comes from Devosia sp., assembly GCF_024707125.1. Classification (GTDB taxonomy): domain Bacteria; phylum Pseudomonadota; class Alphaproteobacteria; order Rhizobiales; family Devosiaceae; genus Devosia. Next base: position 552,270 of record NZ_JANQAH010000011.1, on the reverse strand, counting down.
GGCGCGCTTTGCTTCGAGATCCCAGAAAGCGCAGTCGATGGCGTTGCGGGCGGCGCCGGGGGGAAGGGCTGACTGAAGGGCGATGCGGTCGAGGCCTGCGGCGAGTTGCGGAGCGAGGCTCAGGATGGTTTCGAGCGTTGCTTCCAGCGTTTCACCATAGCGCGAATAGGGGACGCATTCGCCCTGACCGGTAATGCCGTCCTGTTCCAGTTCCACGCGGATGACGCGGGCTTCGGTCTTGCTGCCGCGGGAAATGGTGAAGCGGCCGGCGATCGGAAAACTCTCGATCTCGGCGCGAAGGCTTGTGCTGGTCATTGGGCAATCCGCAAAAGAAGTGGGGCACTCCTAACAGCGGATGGGTGATGGGATCAACGGCGAGGGGCCGGCGCGGGTGCATCGCGCCGGCTCGCCATTGTCGCTCAGCTTGGCAGGGTCGGGGCGACTTCGCGGGCGGCGGTGCGGACAGCTTCGAGGGTTTTGTCGACGACCTCGTCATTGTGTTCGGAGGAGACGAACCAGGCGCCGCGTTCGAGCACGCGCACGCCCTGGCGGAGGAGGGCCTGGGCGAAGCGGGCATAGCCGGCTTTGTCGGCGCGGGCGAGGTCGCGATAGTTGCGGGCCGGGGCGTCGAGACCGAAGCCGATGTGGAACATCAGTTCGTAGCCGGTGACCTGAGCCTTGATGCCGGTTTCGGCAAAGATCGAGCGGATGCCTTCGCGGAGGCGCGTGCCATAGACCGAGGTCTTTTCGTAGTGCTCGGGGGTGAGAGCCTGTTGCGTGGCGACCATGGCGGCCATGGGGACGGGCTGGGAGTTGAAGGTGCCGCCGTGGAGGACGCCGCCGGTGGCGAACATGTCCATGAGGTCGGCGCGACCGACGATGGCGGCGACTGGGAAGCCGTTGGCAATGGCCTTGGCGAAGATCGAGAGATCGGGCGTGACGTTGAAACGGCCCTGGGCGCCCTTCTGACCGAGACGGAAGCCGGTGATGACTTCGTCGAAGATCAGGATGGTGCCGTATTTGCGGCAGGCGGCCTGCACGCCTTCGAGATAGCCGGGCATGGGCGAAATGGCGCCCTGGTTGCACATGGCGGCTTCCATGAGGACTGCGGCGACGTCGCCGCGCGAGAGGCGCGCTTCGACCGCGGCGAGGTCGTTCCACTGTAGCACGTCGAGGCCATCGGCATCGGCCGGGCTCTGGCCTTTGCTGCCGGGGACGAGATTGGGGTCTTCGGCGGAGCCGGCATCGGCAAGGGAGGGGGCTGTGGACCAGAGGATGTTGTCGAACCAGCCGTGATAGTGGCCTTCGAATTTCACGATGGTGCGGCGGCCAGTGGCGGCGCGGGTGAGGCGCATGGCGGCTTGGGCGACTTCTGAGCCGGAGGAACCGAAGCGCAGGCGCTCGGCGCTGGGGATGCGTTCGCAGATGATGCGGGCAGCTTCGTATTCGATGGGCGACTGGCCGGCAAAGAGAATGCCCTTGTCGACCTGCTGTTTGACGGCTGCCTGCACACCTTTGGGGCTATGGCCGAGGACCATGGCGCCCATGCCGCAATAGTAGTCGATGATCTTGTTGCCATCGACATCGTAGAGGTAGGCGCCTTCGCCATGGGTAAACACCAGCGGGCCGTGGCCCATGCCCAGACGGAAATTGCTGTTCACGCCGCCGGCCACGAAACGGGACTCGGACGCAACGATGCGTGCGGACTCGTCAAACTTCAGCATTTGCTGCTCCTCGAATTCTCTGGGCGCAGGACACACCAGGGCGCGGTCGCGGTAAACGTCGTGCCGTTTCGTGGGACGGAATAGTTTGCGATTTCACGGGGGTCGTCGAGTTGACACGATGGTCGGCATGATCTCCAATCGCGGCGGAGAGAGTGAGGTTGGCGATGGCGAAGGGTTCGGACCAGTATTCGGTTTTGCCGGTGGCAAAGGCGATGCAGGTTTTTGCCTATGTCGCGAGCCAGCCGCATGCCGTGACGCTGGCCGAGGTGGCGCAGGCCCTGTCGCTGCCCAAGACCACGGTGTTCCGATATCTGCAGACGCTTTCGGCTTCGGGCTTTTTTGCGCATGACATCGAGCGGGACCGCTACGGGGTCGGCGAGCGGTTTCGCGCGCTAGCGCAGAAGGATGCCGTCCATCACAGCATCCGGAGTTCGGCCGAAGCCGAGCTCGATCAACTGGTCGACGGCTTTCGCCAGACGGTGAACCTTGGCGTGCTCGCCGAAGATGAAGTTGTCTATGTCGACATTCGCGAGGCGACGCGGTCGCAGCGGTTTCAGGCGCGGATTGGCCATCGTCACCCCGTCCACTCGACGTCTCTGGGCAAGGCCATTGCGGCCTTTCTGCCGGACGAGACGGTCGAACGTCTCATTCGTCCCGAGTTCGAGCAGCGTACGTTTCGCACGCTGACTGATCCGCGCACGTTTCGCCGGCAGGTCGTGGAGACGCGTCGGCGCGGCTTTGCCATGGAAACGGGCGAGAACGAGGATGGCGTCACCTGCATCGGTGTGCCGATCCTCGATGGGCACGGTTTTCCGATAGCCGCCATGAGCCTGTCGGCGCCGGAGAACCGCATGCGCGTGCTGGCTGATCGCGCCGCTGAGGCGCTGCAGGATGCGGCGCGCCGGATTACAGAGGCGCTGCCGCCGGTCGCGCCGACAATCTTGAGCTAGTGGGTCAGCCGATGCGCTCGGCCTGCTGGCGGGTGGCCTTGGCGTAGGCGACGCAGTCGAGCTCGAATTTCAGCTTGGTGCCGAGGACGCCGACGATGGTGCTGCGGCTGGGGCGGGGTTCGCTGAAATATTCGGGATAGATCTGGTTGTAGAGGGCGAGGTCGGCTTCGTCGGCGACGTAGGATTTGACGTTGACGACATGGTCGAGGCTGAGGCCGCCCGCTACCAGGATCGCGCGCAGGTTTTCGATCGAGCGGCGCATTTCGCCCTCAAACGTATCGGTGATGATTGCGCCGCTGGCGCTATCGACCGAGGCCTGACCGGAGACGAACATCAGGTCGCCAGCGATGAAAGCCGGGCTGAAAGGCAGGTGCGAGCGGGCGCCGCTATCGACGAGCTTGAGCATGAATAAAAGTCCTGATCAGTAAACGAAATGGGCCGGGAAGGTGTGGACGCCGCCTTCGCCGCGCCGGTCGTCGAGGTTTTCATAAATGGTCGGCAGCACGGTCTTGAGCCAGGCGCCGCTTTCGACGACGAAGCCGGGGCGGTTGGAATCGAGCCCATAGGGGTAGATGCGCACGGGCTTGGCGAGGGCCTCGGCCATGTGGGCATGCCAGCGGTGGTGCATGTAGCCGCAGATGAGATCGGGCTGGAATTCGGCGATGGTTTCTTCGAGCGGCTTGATGTCGGCCGTGTGGTCTTCCTGATTGACCTCGGCGATGCGCAGGATTTGCACGGCGTCGCTTCCGGCGCAGGCGGATTTGAACTTTTCGAGGCGCGAGGCCTGTTCGGACGAGATGTGGACCGTGTCGAGATAGAGCACGCGATTGGGCTTGGTGCCGAGACGCTCGAACATTTCCTCGAAGGCCGGGCCATAATCGAGGCTGTAGCTGTGGATGCCGGGAAGGTCGATGGCGGCGTCGAGCACGCTGACCTGGCTGGTGGTTTGGCTCAGCGCGGAAATGTCGGTTTCGTCGGTGATACCGGCAAGGACGACCATATCGAGCCGGTCCCAAAAGGTGACGGGCATCTTGTCGTGGGTAAAGCTGCCCATGACGAATTCGTGGCCATCCGAAACGATGCCGCGTTCGAGCGCGATGACGAGGCGGGTATAGAACTCGTTGTTGAAGATGCCGCCGCCGACGATGTTGCGATTGTAGAAGAAGCCGACGCGGTGGTGGGCTTCGGCCCAGGGCGCCTTTTCGAGAAAGGAGCCGCGGCCGACCTGGCGGCGGATGACGCCTTCGGCTTCGAGGTCCTTGAGCGTCTTGATGACAGTGATCAGCGAGAAATCGCAGAACTTGGTGATCTCGTTCTGCGACTCGATCTTGTCCCCGGCCTTGAGACCGGCCGTCTTCCAGCGGCGGAACAAGAGGTCCCGCAATTGCAGATGGCGCGGTGTCAGTTCAACATTCACGGTTCGACACCCCAGGACAGTTGGTTGGCAAGAATCCCGCCATCGATGAACAACATCTGTCCTGTAATATAACGCGCCTCATCGGAAGCAAGAAAGACTGCGGCTCCACCGATATCTTCGGGTTCGGCGATACGGCCGAGTGGAATCTGTCGAGCCAGGGCTTTTCTCAAATCCTCGGAGGCGAGAGCGGCGGCAGTAAGTGGGGTGCGGACGAGGCCGGGGCCGAGGCCGTTTACGCGGATGCCGCGACTGGCGAGGGTCACCGCGAGGGATTTGACCAGCATGAGGACGGCGCCCTTGGAAGTGTCGTAGGCTACGCTATCGCGTTCGGCGGCCATGGAATTGGTGGAGCCGACGCAGATGATGTTGGCGCCGATCTGGTCGGGTTTGACGCGGTTGGCAAAGGCCTGGCTCGCGAAGAGGTAGGCGCGCACATTGAGGGCGAAGGTGCGGTCGAAAATATCCTCGGTGAGCTGGCCGAAGGGGGCATCGAGGAAGGTGCCGGCATTGTTGACGAGTGTGTCGAGCGCTCCCCACTGCTCGTGGGCCGCTTCAATGAGCTGTTCTGCGCCGCCGGGCCTTGAGAGATCGGTTTGTACGAAACGCACTTCGGTGAGGGCAGAAAGTTCGCCGATGGCCTCTTCCGCCCGCTCGTCGCGGATGTGAGAATTGAGGATCACGCGATGGCCGTCATTGGCAAAAGCCTTGGCAATTCCGAAGCCTATGCCCTGCGTGGAGCCGGTAATGCAGACGGTGCGGCGATCCATATTTACACCCGAAACGAAGTGAGTTAACTCATTAGCATAATAACATGCTAATAGAGGTTCCCCAATGGGTGTCAAGCAGAAGTGGGCAGGCGGTCTGGTGGTGACGCCCACGGGAGTTCTGCGTCATGACCTGCTGGTGGAAGACGGCCGGATTCTGGGCGTTGTCGCACCGGAAACGGCGGTCGGGACCGATTGGCGGGTGCTGGATGCCAGCGGGAAACTGCTGTTTCCGGGCATGATCGACCTTTTGCAGCACGGGTTCGATATCAACCTCTATTCGGATGCGACGCCGAATGGCGTGGCGGACTCTGCCGCCAAGTTGCCGGCGCGTGGGGTGACGGCGTTTTTGCCGTCTATCGGCTGCCAGCCACCGGCGGAATTCGGGTCGGTGCTGTCGCGGCTGGCCGAGACTTGTGGACGGGCTGAGGGCGCGCGGGCGCTGGGTATTCACAGCGAGGGGCCGTGCTTCAATTCGCCGGGGGCGCATAATCCGGAGAACCTGCAGCTGCCGTCGGCCGAGTTGGCGGCGATGATGCTTGAAAGGGCTCAGGGGCGGCTCGCCGCGGTGACGATTGCGCCGGAACTGCCGGGTGCGGAACAGTTTATCCACGCGATGAAGGCGGCGGGGGTTTCTGTCCATTTCGGGCACAGCCAGGCGGCGCCGGACGATGTCTCGCGCTATGTTGGCTGGGGCATCGATGCGGTGACGCATATGTATGACGTGATGCGGACCATCCCGCCGGACAATTCGGGCGTGCATGTGTTTTCGCTGCCCGATGCGCTGCTGGCGGAGCGGCATCTGGCGCTGGGCGTCGTGGCCGATGGTATTCATGCGCATCCGAAACTCTTGCGCATATTGGCGCAATTGCCGGCGGATCGGGTGTTTCTTGAAACGGACTCGATGAAATATGCGGGCCTGCCGGGGACGGAGTTCGAGTTCTATCCCGGCTATTTCGTGACGAGTGCGCCAGGCAAGGCGGTAAGGGATCGCAATGGCGGGCTCTGTGGTTCGTCTTTGACCTCGGACGAGGCCATGCGAAACTATGTGTCGATGGCGGGCGCGGATCTGGTGCAGGCGGCACATGCGGCGAGCCTGGTGCCGGCGCGGGTTGTCGGGCGGGAGGCGGACCTCGGCAGTATCGAAGCGGGGAAGCTGGCCGACTTCGTGCTGCTCGATGCAGTGGACCTGTCGGTTGAGGAGACCATTATCGGTGGCAAATCCTACTTTAGGCGCGACCATGCAAAAGCTGCCTGAAACACCGCTGCGCTATCAGGAAGAGGGCAATGTTCACCTCGATTTTCATGGTGCGGTGAACACGACCATCGATTTCATCGTCGAGCGCTATGGCGTCGAAGTGCTGCACGAGATTTTCGCCAAGGTGGGCAAGGATGTTTATGTCGACCTGCGGCAGCATATGCTGGATGGCCATCCGGAGGAGATGGTGCGGCATTGGCGGCATTTCTTCACCCGCGAGGATGCCGACTATGACATTGCGGTGAGTGAGGACGAGATCGTTCTCACCGTGCGGCGCTGCACGGCCTATCACCATGTCGCGAAGATTTCCCCGTCGGTTTCGGCGCATTTCTGTGACCAGACGACCAAGGTGAATGAGGCGATTGCCGAGGGCACCCCGTACCGGATCGATACGGAAATTACCGGGCCCGGCGCTTGCCGGCAGATCATCCGGAGGCGCGCATGATCCCGAGCGACCATTTCACCCGCTTCTATAACGAGGTGTTCAAGTTCCTCGAAAGCAAGGGGCAGGAGGACCTTGACCTCTACTGGCTCGAAATTAGCAAGAACCAGGAAAAGCATATTCTGGACCTGATCAAGACCAAGGGTCTGCAGGGCATGTACGAATATTGGTCGGTGATCGAGGAAGAGGAAAACTGCGAGCTCGACCTGATGGTCGATGAGGACCATCTCGAGTTGCACATGCATGGCTGCCCGAGCCTTGCCAAGGTGATGGACAACGACGCGGCGCCGATGTCGCGCTATTGCGATCATTGCGCCGGCTGGATCGGGCCGATCATGGACAAGACCGGCTATCATCTCGTCTACGACGTCATCAGCCGCACCGAGCCGCGTTGCGTCATGCGCATCTTCAAGGATGCGGAGAAGGCGAAAGAGGCGGAGAAATCGGTGCAGTTGTTGATGGGATGGCCGGGCAAGAAGGCTGCGACCTAGTCCTTCGGCGGTCGGAGGACGTGGCGGGCGGCCACGGCGAGGAGAACCATCAGGGCCGGATGGGCCTCGGTGATGTCTCGCGTTCCGTCGATCAATTCCACCACTGGTAGCGCTTCGCTGTGGGGCGAGGCGGCGATGAGCGGGCGTAGAGCGCGGAGGGCGGTGAAGCTTTCCGCGGTCGGGCCAGTGCCAAGGCCGGCGGCGGCTTGCTGCAAGGTGGCACGGATGCTCTCCGTGCGATTGTCTTTTGCGTCGAGCGATTTGGCCAGTCGGCTCAGCAAGGCCGGCAGGCAGTAGCCGGGCATGCGTTGCTCGCGGCGCCAGTTGCGGGCGAACTGTTCTTCGATGCCGAGGATTTTTGAAATGGCCAGCAGGACCACCTTGCTGCGTGGTTCGCTGATCGGGTTTTCGTCGCCGGCCTGCTCGACATAGATGGCGACGAGGGCGGGGACGCTTTGCCGGTCGCCAAATTTTCCCAGAGCCGACGCAGCTGCGAGGCGACAGTCGATGTCGGCGTCTTCGGCGAGCATTTTCCTGATGGCAGGCAGGTAAGTCTCGGCGCGGATGTCGCCGAGCGAGCGGGCGGCCCGGGAGCGCAGGAGGCGATTGCCGTCGTCGAGGAAGCGGGCGATCTTTGCGGCGCTGGAGCGGGACTGAAGCTGGCCGAGGGAATCGAGGGCGGCATATTGCAGCTCGATCAGGCCGTCATAGGTGAGGATATCTTCCAGGGCATGGATGGCCTTGGGCGTCGGAGGGAGGCGTCCGAGGGCGCGGATGGCTTCGTGGCGGACATCGAAGCTGGGATCGGACAGGGCGGAGATCAGTTCGTCCTTGGCGAGCGTGCTGCCGGTGCCGCCAAAGCTGTAGGCGAGATCGCGGCGGCGCTGTTCCGAGGTAAAACTGGAGAAACGCTGGATGCCCCAGAGGGCGCGCAGGGGATTGCCGGTGGAGAACTGGCCGAGGAAATCGCGAACGCCGGTGGCGCCTTCTTCCTTGAGGAGGGCGAAGACGGCAGCGGAGCTGGCGGTGACGAGGGCGGCGACGAGGAAGAGAATTTCGTAGCCGCCGATATGGGCCGAGCCGAGATTGGTGCCGTTGTGCTCGAAATATTGGACCAATATGCCGGCGAGGACCGTGAGGCCGCCGCCAAAGATGCCGTCACTCGAATAGGCGAGGGCCATATAGCTCTCGCGCTCGGTGGGCGGCACATAGTTGAGCATATAGACGCTGCCGCCGACCATGGCGCCCTGCACCAAAAAGCCGAAGAGGAAGAAGACGAGGCCGACGAGTAGCTCGACGCCGGGAATGCCATCATGGAGGAAGGGCAAGGCGAGGAGCATGACGACCTGCAGCGTCTGCAGGGTGATGCGAATGGCGCGGGTGCCGTGGCGATCGATGAACCAGCCGGCTGCATAGCTGCCGGCGGCGGAGCCGACCGGGATGAGGGCGGCCATGAGCACGATCTGGCCGCTCGATATGCCCAGCCGCTCGCGGAAGAAGAGCAGCAGGAAGATATTGAGCGCCGCGAAGACGAGATACTGGCTGCCGGAGGAATAGAGGAAGGCGAGGAAATTGCGGTCGCGCAGGGGGACGCGCAATTGGCGAATAGCGTCGAGACTGCTGCGGGAGGAGGCGCGCGGGCCGCCGCCGCCGAGGCCGAAGAGGAAGAGGCCGCCGACAGTGCCGATGACGATGCCGATGGCGAAGACGGGGTAGAAGCGTTCGATGCCGTCTTGTCCATCGAGCCAGAGCTGGATGAGGAAGGAGCCGACCAGCGCGGTGGGTAGATAGGCCAGTGCGTTCTTGCCGCTGACCTGGCCGCGCACGAGACGCGGGATGATTTCCTGCGACCAGGGGACCACGGCGGCTTCGGAGAGGGTGCGACAGATGGCAAAACAGATGATGGCGCCGAAGATCAGGGCGAAGGCGACATTGGGCGTGGCGATGAAGAGGGGGGCGATGAAAAGCGGCAGGAGGAAGAGGTAGCGCGCGATGAGGGCGAGGGCGGCGACGCGCTTGGTGCCGAAGTGCAGGATGACCGGCAGGGCGGCAATGCCGAGAACCTGGAAGAAGGGCAGGATGCCGCCGATGAGGCCGATGCGGTCTTTGTCGATGCCGAGTTCTGCCGAAAACAGCACCAGCGGCGCGCCGACGGTGCAGAGCACGGCGGTGCCGGTGAGTACCGAATAGCCGTAGTAGAACGGCATTTTTCTCAGTTTTGCGTAGTCGGTCAGTTCTGGTGTCGTCGACACAATGGCCTCAGAGCCGGATGCGGAAAGTTTTGATGACGTGCTGGCTGTTTTCGACCTGCCAGCAGCAGGCGAGGTATTCGCCATTGTCCAGCGTAAGCAGGCTCGGCTGGCCGAAGCGCAGACTGGCGAATGGATCGGCCTCCCCGTCCGTTGCCCCAATCTCTCGTCGGCGAAAAGGGCGAGTGTGTCCAGCACTTCCAGACGGTCGTGGTGGAGGCGGGAGCGATAGATATTGAGGCCAACGGGGGATTCGCGGTGGGCGTGAATGGTGAGCAGTTCGCTGTGACCGAGGGCAAGGCCGTTGGAGGCCTGGGCGGGGATGCCGGTGTCGAGGGTGCGGAAGGTTTTGCCGCCATCCTCGGAGAGCGCGAGGCGATTTGTCAGGTTGCGACCGGCGGCGATATCGAAGGCCCAGAAGAGGACGGCGATGCGGGTGCCGCTGAAGTCGATGAGGCGGCTTTCCCAGGGGCAACGGCGCTGGGATCGGCGCGGAAGAAGATGGATTTTTTCTGCCAGGTTTTTCCATTGTCGACGCTGGAGATCAGCCAGCCTTCGTGATTGTCGGGGCCGAGGTGGAATGGGGCGCCCGAGCCGAGGAGTTCGCCGGACGCGCGCTGGATGATGGGGCCGGAGAGTTCGAGGCCGACATCTTCGACGATGAAGCGCTCCGGCACCGTCCAGGTGTGGCCGCCGTCGTGGGAGCGGGACAGCTTGTTGTGGAGTGGCAGGAGTTCGTTGGTCTTGGGATCGACGATGGGTGTGAGCGGGGTGGGGCGGAGGAAGACATAGCCGGTGGCGAGAAGGGTGCCGTCGGCGAGGGCAGCGGGCTTGAAGGTTTCGGATTCTTCGGGGGCGAAGGTTTTGGTGTGGAGCGGCGCGGGGGTGCTCCAGGTGTGGCCGTTATCCGTGCTGCGGCTGACGAAGGCGCGCATGTCGGTGGCGTCGAAGGCCTGGCCGATGGAGAAAAGCGCGACGATGTCGCCATTGGTCAAACGGGCAAGGCCGGGAAAGGCGGCCTGGCGGCTGACGAGGAGTGGATCGGGATTGGCGTAGATTGTGCCGGTTTCAACGAGCTGCATTGGGGCTCTCAGGCAAAGGGATTGGAGCGGTGGCGGAATTCGCCGGGCGTGCAACCGCGGCTGCGGTGAAAGGCGGCGATGAAGGTTTCGGCGTGGCCATAGCCGACGAGGCGGGCGATTTCGCCGAGCGTGTAGCGGGTGGTTGACAGCAGGTCTTCGGCGCGGCGCAGGCGCATTTCGCGCAGGTGGCTGCCGGCAGAGGTGCGGTATTGGCGACGGTGGCGCGCGCGCAGGGCGCTTTCATGGACGCCCATCACGGCGGCGACGTCGCTGAGAGTGCGCATCTTGTGGAGGGATTTTGTCGCCTGGCCCCAGGCCATGTCGAGGCCGTCATCGCCGGGTGCAGGCTCGCTGTGGGTGGCGGTGGGGTGATCGAAGCAGTCGAGCATGACGAGGAGGAGCCGGCGGCGGCGTTGCAGGTCCGCCTCGGTGGTCGCGTTGGCGAGATCGAGGCTCAGGCGCAGCATGGATTGGACGTGCATGGCTTCGCCGGGGCGGGGGAGGAGATAGCCGGGGCCGCTGGTTTGCGCGCTGACCAAAGTGAAGTGGCAAATCGAAGCGGTGGCGAAGCCGCCTATGGTGGTGCCGGAGAAGGGGGTGTTGGGCAAGATCAGGAGGCCGCCGGGGGCGCTGAGCGTGATGCTTTCGCCGCCATTGACGCTGAGGCGGACGCTGCCTTCGTGGATCCAGAGCAGGTCATGAAAATCCCACTGCGCCGGGCCGATGGGCATGCGCCGGTCGAAGCGACCGAGGCGGTGCTCGCGCAGAATGATGCTATCGGGATCGACGCTTTGGATCATGTCGGCACAGCACCATGAAGTGGGGTGTGCCGCCACTGATGTGTGACAGGCGCAATCGGAATTCCTAGTTCACTACCGTACTGCTCAACAGACGATGGACGGCGGTTGGTCTCAGATGGTGGCAGAGGGAACCAATAAGGAGAATGCCGATGTCCGTGGCCATGCAGGACCCGCTCACCAGCCTCAAAAGTGATTTCGACCGGGATGGCTTTATCGCCATCAAGCCGCTTTTCGACGCCAGCAAGATGGCGGAGATCAATCGCGAATTCGACCGCTATGTCGAAAGCTGCGTGCCTGAGATGATGGACACGGAAGTGTTCTACGAAGAGAAGGGTGCCAAGGGCACGCTCAAGCAGATGCAGAACATGCAGCACTACGATGCGTATTTTCGCGATCTGCTCGAGACCGACACGATCCGCGAACTGGCCGAGAGCATGCTGGGCGAAAAGGCGCGGGCGGTGAACCTTGAATATTTCAACAAGCCGGCCGGTATCGGCAAGCCGACGCCGCCGCATCAGGATGGGTATTATTTCCATTTCAATCCGCCTGCGGCCGTTACCGGATGGCTGGCGCTGGAGCGGGTCGATCCAGAAAATGGCTGCATCCATTATGTGCGTGGGTCGCACAAAAACGAAGGCTATCGACCGCATGGGCGATCGGAAATCCTTGGCTTTTCGCAGGGGATTACCGATTTCGGCACTACGGACGACAAGGCCAACACGGTGGCCTTTCCGGGCGACGCGGGCACCTTCCTGATGCACCACTCCAAGACCATTCACTGGGCCGGGCCCAATACTTCGCCAACGCGGGCGCGGCGGGCGCTGGGCTTTGTCTATTTCGGGGAGAGCGCCAAGGTGGATGAGGAAGCAAGGGCGGCATATCAGGCGAAGTTGCAGGCCGATCTTCGGGCCGCAGGCAAGATCTGAATGGCAATGGCGGAGCCCCGGAGGGCTCCGCCGCAAACCTCTTTGATCTTGCGGGGGGCTTGGCATGGTCACCTCAATGAAATCACCTTGCCCTGAAGCTTGGTGAAGGGTAGGCGGCGCAGGTCGCTGGTGCAGAGGCCGGGGCTGTCGACGTAAAAGCTGGCGCGCTGGATCGAGTCATAGGCGGCGCGATGCGAGACGGCGGCCTTGATGACGACATAGGTGGCGTCTTCGGGGCGCAGTCCCTGTGAATGGTATTGGCCGAGATCCATGGGCGCGGTCTTGCGCTCGGAGAGCAGGATTTTGGCCTGGTCGTTGGTGATGACGGCGCAGCGGCCCATGCGGATGGTCGTGCCGCCCATGGAGGCGAGGTGCGATTTCGGGTTTTCGAGCTGGAAGACGCCGTCGCTGAGATGCTCGACGATGCCGGTGAAGGGGATCGGCGCGCCGTGATGGGCGTCGGTCTTGCCGCCGATCAGCAGCGAGACTTTTGCGCCCGCTCCGGCGGCAAAGCATTTGGCCACGGCTTCGCGATCTGCGAGGGCGGCGAGGATGTTTTTGCGGCCGGTTTCGAGGAGGGGGCCGAGTAGGCCCGTCGCATCGCCCGGCGTGCCGCCACCGATATTGTCGGCAGGTTCGATAAGGAGGATCGGGCCAGTGCCTGGCGGCAGGACGTCGGCTTTGGCCAGGGCGGTGGCGAGATCGTCTTCGTGCGGGTAACCGGCCTCGATATTGGCTTCGAGGACGCTGACCAGGGTGTCGAGGTGCTTTTCGGCGGCGGCGACCGGACCCTTGGTGACGAGATTGAGGCTGAAGCCGCAATCGGGAATGTCGGAATAGGCGTAGCCGGCCATGACGTTGATGGTGAGGATATTGGGATCGCTGGCCTCGATAGTGCGGGCGGCGGCGAGGACGCTCTTCATCGGGTCATTGGCGGAGCCGACGCCGACGGGCGAGATCACGTATTTGGTCGAACGGTGCAAAGCCTTGATATCGGGCTCGCTGAAGGCGCGGTCGAGCAGTTCGGCGGCAGCCACGGCGGATTCATAGGCGTCGGTATGCGGGTTTTCGCGATAGGCGCGGAGGATCGTCGAGTTTTCCACCATGACTTGCGAAATGTTGCCGTGGAGGTCGAGGACGGCGCCGACCGGCAGGTCGTCGCGGCCGGCTGCTTTCAGGCGGTCGCGAATGGTCTTGATGACGAGGCCTTCGACGTCGTCGGAGCCCTCGCTGACCATAGCGCCGTGTAGGACGAGGAAGATGCCGTCGATCTCATTGATGTGGCGGTCGAGACCGGCGAGGAAGTGCTTGAAAAAGGTCAACCACGTCGTCGGTCACCTTGCCGGCCGGCTGGGCCGCCATCTGGATGGTGGGGAGGACGCGCCAGCCGGCCTTTTCGGCATAGTCGATGAAGCCGGCGCTCGGTGAGCCATTGCCGCGGTTCTGGTCCAAGGCCGCCTGACCGATGCGGATGCCGCCATCTTCGAACTGGGCCATGCCGGTCTTGTCGGCGAGGAAGGTGTGGGTCTCGTGATAGAGGCCGCCGAAAAGCACGGTCTTGGACATGATGGGCCTCAGAAGAAGGTCAGGACGCCGTCGATGACGGTGTAGTCGTCGTCGACGATGGGCAGGAAACTCCATTTGTCGAAGGCGGTGCAGGGGTGGGAGACGCCGGAGGCGACGAGGTCGCCTACCTGCCAATCGGTGTCTGCGCCGAGGCGCACATAGGCGTGCTGGTCGTTGGTGGCGAAGATGGTCGCTTCGCCGACGGGCAGGAAGCCGGTGCCGGGGCGGTAGCGCTTGAAAGGGACGGGCAGGCCTGAATCGTAGGGCACGTCGCGCTTGCCCATGGAGAGGAAAGCGAGGCCGGGTTCGGGCATGGACTGGACATAGGCCCAGGCCTCGAGCGCCGGCTGCAGGTCGGATTTCCAGGAGCGGCGCGGATCGGCCTTGGCCTCGTCCTGCGCCTTCTTGTAGGCGCCGGAATCGTTGGTGACGTAGCAGCCTGAGCGCAGCAGCACGCGGACGGGTAGGGGCAGGTCGAGCGTCGAGAAACGGTCGGCGACGATGTCGAAATAGGAGGAACCGCCGCCCGAGAGAATGAATTCGTCGAGGCCGGCATAGAGGCTTTTGGGCAGGGCGCGGGCGATGTCGACGATGCTCTGGGCGAAGGGTTCGACGAGCATCGGGTCTTTGTCGATGCCGGGGACGACGCCTTCGAAGGTGGCGATGCCGGCGAAGCGCACGAGGTTCTGGTCGCTGCTGGCCAGTTTGTTGGCTAGGGCGAGCGCTTCGGCTTCGGTGCGCAGGCCGGTGCGACCACCCTTGGCGCCGATTTCGAGTAGGACCTTGATTGGGCGGATGGGTACATGCTCACGCAGATGCGTGAGCATGTTGTCGAGCTGACTGGCGGAATCGAGAAAGCACGAAAAATCGAATTCCGGGTCGGCATCGATGAGTGCCGCGATGCCGGCGAGGTGCGCCTTGCCGATGAGCTGGTTGGCGAGGAGGACGCGCTTGACGCCGTAGTGGTGCATGACCTGCACCTGATTGGCGGTGGCGGCCGTCATGCCCCAGGCGCCGCCAGCCAATTGCTCGGCGAAGATTTGCGGGCTCATGGTGGTCTTGCCATGGGGCGCGAGGGACAGGTTGTGGCTCGTCAGATATTGCCCGAAGACGCTGGAATTGTGGTCGAGCGCGCTGCGTTTCAGGAGCATCAACGGCATGGGCAGGTCCTCGCGGAGGACGTTCCAGCCTTTGCCGGCAATGTCGTTCAGCGCGAAGGGTTCGGCCGTCGCCGGGATGCCCTTGGTGCGGCCGTCGAGCAGGGTTTTCTGCAGCGCGTCGAGGTTCATCTTCCCGTCCTAGATGGCGTCGAATGCGGAAAGGACGTCGTCGGCATAGGTGGCGAGAGCCACGACGTCGGCGCCGACGCTGAGGAGGTTGTAGCCCATCGAGACATAGTCCTTCACATTGACCTTGCCGGCGACGGTGGCGGCGATCTTGCCGTGCTTGCGGGCGACTTCGGCGACGCGTTCGCGCACCTTGATGATCTCGGGCGCCTGAATCTGGCCGGGAATGCCGAGGCGGACGGAATAGTCGCCGGGGCCAAAGAAGAGGGCGTCGACGCCGTCGATTTCGGCGATGGCTTCGATTTCATCGAGCGCTTCGGGGTCTTCGATCTGGTGGCAGACGAAGCGTTCCTTGTTGGCGGTTTCGAGATAGTCGAGGAAGCCGACGCGGGTGAACATGCCGTCATTGTTGCCTCCATCGACGGCGCGGCGGCCGAGGGGGGCGAACTTGGTCACGTCGCGCACGGCGCGAGCATCGGCGGCGCCCATGACGTGGGGGACGATGAGGCCGGTGGCATCGGCCTCAAGCGGGCGGATATAGTCGGAATAGCTGCCGCGGGCGACGCGGACGAGGCTGTCGACGTCGTAGATTTTCGCAGCGCGGATCTGGTTTTCGATTGCTTCGAGGCTGGCCGAAGTGTGTTCCTGGCAGAGCCAGAGGGCGTCGGGTTGGGCCTGAGCAAAAATCTCGGCAACCTTGGCGTCGAAGGTGTTGAGCTTTAGCACTTTGGCGACGCCGCCGGCGGCGATGGTGCGCAGGACGCGGCTCTTGCGCATGCGGTGCTGGGTGGCGGGGGTGGCGGAATAGAGCTGCTTTTCGGTCATGGCTGTTACTTTGCGGTGTAGCCGCCATCGACCGGGATATTGGTGCCGGTGATGTAGGCGGAGGCATCGGAAGCGAGGAAGACGATGACGCCCATGAGATCGGTCTCATTGGCCATGCGGCCGAGCTGGGTGCGATCGGAATAGTTCTGCACGAAGGGTGCTGGCTGGTTGGAGAAGAGCCCGCCGGGCGAGAGGCAGTTCACCCGGACATTGTCCTTGCCCAGAATGCTGGCGGCCCAGCGGGTGAAATTGATCATCCCGCCCTTTTCGTAGAAGTAGATGGGCGAGGGATTGGGGTTCATGTCGGTGCCGGCATAGTTGCCCATTTCGACCCCGACCATGCCCATCATCGAGCCGATATTGATGATTGAGCCGTACTTGTTGGCGGCCATGGACTTGCCGAAGAGCGAGGTGATCTTGAAGAGGGCCGAGGCGTTGACGCGGAGGCTCCGGTCATAGGCTTCGAGATCGTGGTCCCAGCCATCGGTGGCAGAGCGAGTGACGGCGTTGTTGACCAGGACGTCGCAGCGGCCGCTGCGCTCGAAAATGGTCTTGTGCAAGGCTTCGATGGAAGCGTCGGAGCTCAGATCAAGCGAGAGGGCGGTGACGTCATTGCCGGCTGCGCGTTCCTCGGCGGCGACTGCTTCGAGCTTGGTCTGGTCGCGGGCGGCGAGATAGGTCGTGGCGCCCGCTCCGGCGAGGGCGGCGACGATCTGGCGGCCATAGAGACCTGCGCCACCGGTGCAGAGGGCAACTTTGCCCTTCAATGAAAAAGTGTCGAGAACGCCCATGGGTCAGGCTCCGAAGCTGGAAAGCAGGATTTCAGCGCCGCCGGCCTCGCGGCTTTCTATGCCGGCTATGACCAGTTGCATCAATTCGCGCGTCTGGGCGAAGGGGACGGGTGGCACGCCGGTGCGCAGGAACCCGACATAGCTTTCGAGCTGCGCCTTGAAGGCGGTGTAGGTGTCCTGGCTGCGGAGGGTCACGCCGCCCTCGGTGCCGGCGAGGGTGATGAAGCCGGAGCCGCCGATCTGGTCAGCGGTGACGGTGATGACGATGTCGATGCCCTTGGAATGTTTCAGGTGCACGACATTGCGCTCATAGGTGCCGGTATTGCGGACAGAGACGAAGCCGGGGCCGGTAATCGGGTAGATCGATTCCAGCGCGTGGATGCCGTAGGTCTCCCACTTCTTGGCCATGGTGGCGAAGACTGTGCGCAGGGGGCCGAATTCGTAGGTGGCGCCGTGATAGGGCGCGAATTCCTTGGCAAAGCGCATGCCCGAAGACGAGATGATCGGCTTGCCCTCGGCGATCCAGTTCGAGAAGGTTTCGAGGTCGGCGCGGTTGTCGCAGAGCGGCTTGTCGATGAAGACGGGGAGGCCGGCCTCGACGAAGGGGCGGGCGCGCTCGACGTGCTCAAAACCCTTGTCGGTGGCGACGATGACCGCGTCGACATGGCCGATGACGTCTTCGGCGCGGGTGACGACATTGGCGATCTTTGCCACTGCCGCGACCTGCGGGGCCTCGGCGGGATTGTCGGTCCAGACGTGGGTGACTTCGACACCGGGAATGCCCAGCGTTTCGGGCGGCTGCTTGCCGATATAGTTGATGATCGCCGGATAGGGGCAAGTCTTCAGCGCTTCGGCGTCGTAGCGGCCGTTGATGATCATCGACCAGGAGAAGGGGTGGCCATTGCCCTCGACCATGCCGAGCATGGCGAGGCGGATGGGGCGGTCGGCGAAGGGAAAGCTCATGGAGGTCACCAGGCGGTCCAGCCACCATCTACGCCCAGCACCTGGCCGGTAATGTAGGAGGCAGCATCGGAAACGAGGAATACGGCGGCGCCGGCGGTTTCATGCTGGCGGCCGATGCGGCCCAGCATGGTTTCGGCTTCAAGATTGGCGATGAAATCGGGATGGGTTTCCTGCACCGCAGCATGCGGGAAGGGACCGGGATAAAGCGCGTTTACGCGGATATTCTTCGGGCCATAGTGGCCGGCCATGTAGCGCACCATCTGGTTGAGCCCGGCTTTGCCGACGCCGTATTCGATGGCGTTGGGGGCCATCTTGCCGGGGTAGTTTTTCGGGTCGGGCGAGACGACGCCATACATGGAGGAATAGAGCACCATGGCACCGCCGGGGGCCATTTTACTCGCCGCGGCGCGGGCGAGGAGGAAGGTGCCGGTCAGGTTGATGCGGTTGGCGAGGTCGAAGGTATCGGCGTCGAGCGCGTCAAAGGTCTTGCCGGAATTGAAGGCGGTGGCGGCGATGAGGCCAGAGAGATTGCCGAAGGCCATGGCCGCGCCGTCGACGCAGGCGAGAATCGAGGCTTCGTCGGCCATGTCGAGGGGCAGGGTGGCGACGCCGCCGGTACCGGGCGCCGCGGCGATGGTGGTGCGGGCGACTTCTAGGCGGTCGATGTCGCGGTCGGCGATGATGACATTGGCGCCTTGGGCCTTGAGCAGCAGGCAGACGGGGGTACCGAGGTAGCCGGCGCCGCCGGCGACGAGGACGCTACGGCCTTCTAGAGAAAACATGTTCGGCCTCAGCGGTTTATCGAGACGATGACGCGATCTCGCCAGGACTTTTTGGCGGCAAGGGCGATCTGGAGGTTCTGGCGCGCTTCGCCGAGGGTCGCGAGATGGCAGGGCTTGCCTTCGAGCGCGTCGAGCATGGCGTTGGCCTGGATGGTGAAGCGGGCCTGATGGGCCTCGGTCGGGACGAGGCCGTCCATGTAGTCGTGGCGATCTTTCCACTGGCCGCTGTCGTCGTCGGCAAAGCTGAGGACGGAGTGTTCGAGGAAGAGATTGCCCGATGTGCCGATGAAAGAGGCCTGATTTATATTGGGTTTCTGGAACTGGTTGATGGTCACATTGGCCATGGCGCCGTTTTCGAAACAGATGTTTACGAGGCAGGTATCCTCGGTTTCGGTGCCTTCAAGAACCAGCCGATCATACATGGCGCCGACGGCGACGGGCTGGCCCATGAGCCAGATCAGCATATCGAAAGTGTGGCTGGCGGCATCGAGAATGGCGCCGCCGCCCATCTCCGGGCGGGCATAATAGGTGCGCTGGAAGTCGGGGCGGTATTTGGGAAATTCCTGCGAGGAATTGACGTAGGCGAGCTTTAGCGAACCGATCTTTCCGTCATGGATTTGTTGACGGACTGCTAGCACCTCGGGGGCGATGCGGCGGATATAGCCGACCCTGGCGAGGATGCCGGCGCTTTCGACGGCTTCGAGCGCGGCGTCGACGCCATCCATGGTCACGGCGAGGGGCTTTTCGACCATGAAGGGGAGCTTCGCGGCGGCGCACTTAAGCATGAGCGGTACATGCAGATGGGCCGGGGCGCAGATGACGGCGAGATCGAAGGCTGAGAGGTCGGCGTCATCGAGATCGGCGTAGCTGCCGACGAGCGAAAACATCGCTTCGGCCTCGGCGCGACGCTCGGGGTGCGGCTCGACGATGGCAAGGCTCGCCCGCCCCGTCGCCGCATAGCCGCGCAGGTGCCGGCGACCAATGCCGCCGCTGCCGATAATCAGAACCCTCTTCATTCGATCCCCATCCCCTCGGATCAAGCGCAATTTATGAATGCCGCTTGACACCCCAAAAAACTATGTTGTTATGTTAATGAGATAGCTTAGGGTGTCAATAACGGTTTTAGCGGCTTAACGAGGGTGTTGGGCCGGAATTCCCGAGAAAGATAGAACGATCTTTCGTCAAACAGACATTCTGCGCTAATTCGTGAAACAATTTTTTCAGGAGGGCCGTCATTTATGTCGAAAATAGCGTCTCCTGAAGCGCCAAAGGTCAATTCTTTCAACGTTCATAGCAGTTTTGGTCGACCAAAGATGAATAATTTGACACCAAATTCAGGTTCGTGGTTGCGTGTAAGGCGCGACCATGAGGAGGAAGCGGTGACTTTGGGGGCGGCTGAAATCGCTGGCATGCTGGCGGAAGAAGTGCATGCGGGCATTCTTGAAGTGGGGGCCATGCTTCCCTCCGAGCGTGATCTTTGCGAGCGCTTCGGCGTGGGCCGGACGACGATCCGCGAGGCGGTGAAGCGTCTCGAAGGCATGCGGCTGGTGGAGCTGCGCAAGGGATATCGACCACGGGTCGCCTATCCCACGCTGACCCAGCTCATGGGCAGTATTTCGGCGGCTTCGGGGCTGTTCTTTCGGGGCACCGAGGGTGGTGCGCATATGGAGCAGGCGCGGCTGTTTCTCGAAACGAGCCTTGCCCGCTATGCGGCGCAATCGGCGACGCCGGCCCAGATCGGCAAGATGGTTGCGGCCATCGAGAAGGGTGACAAGGCGCTCGACGACTTGCCGGCGTTCCGGATTGCCGATGTGGAATTTCACCGGGCGCTGGCCGAAGTGCCGGGCAATCCGATCTTCGTAGCGCTGCACGATGCGTTCGTGGGTGGGCTGATGATGTCGCGGCCGGGGCCGAAGGACGTCGTGAGCCACAACCGGCGCAGCAATGACGAACACAAGGGCGTGGTCCAGGCCATCATCGCGCATGACGCGGAGGCCGCTGTCACCATCCTGACCAAACACCTGACGCGTAATTACGCGATCTACGTCAATCACGTGCTGACCCCGATCGGGGACGGCAACCAGAATTCGGAGGTGTGATCCAGGGTCTTTAACTCGTTGCGGTGTGGAGACCGCGACCGTCCGGCGTCACCGAGTGGGGATTCGGCCCGGACCAAATTGAACAAGTTTCATAACAGGGGAACGCAGATGCAATTCAAGAAACTCATCGCCGTCGGCCTTGCCGCGCTGATGTCGACGACTGCGATCGGTGCCGCCGTGGCCCAGCCGATCAATGAGAACCCATTGTCCGATCCGCGCGTGCGCCAGGCTATTGCCTACGCCATCGACATGGACACCATCATCGAGACCATTTTTGAAGGCCAGGCCGTTCGTGCCATTGGCATGCTTCCAGATGGTCCGAACAAGCCGACCGATCTCATCCACTACGACTACGATCCGGACAAGGCGCGTGCGCTTCTGGCCGAAGCGGGCTGGGATTCAGGCCGCGAACTCGACGTCGTCTATTACTATACTGACCAGGCGACCGCCGACCTGATGGCCGCGCTCCAGGCCTATCTGGCCGATGTCGGCATCACCATGAACTACCGCCTGGTTGAAGGCGACGTTGCTTCGCAGATCGCCGTCGTGCCGGATGATCCGGTGAACGGGCCGTCCAAGGTGACCTGGGACATGCTCTACGGCGCCCGCGCCGCGCTGGCCCTGCAGGAATATTTCAACCGCTACGCCTATGGCCTCAAGCCGATGATCCCGAACATTCCGCGGATGAACGAGCTCGTCGCCAAGGTGAACGGCACGACCGATCCCGAAGTGCAGCGTGAGGGCTACTTCGAGATGGAACACATCATCAATGAGAGTGTGTACCAGATCCCCCTCTACTATCAGCAGCTCTATACCTATGAGAGCGACCGTCTGCACCGCAACGATGCCCCCTATGGCAACGAGCAGTACAACTACAATTGGGGCGTCGAGACCTGGACGATCGATCCTGATGCCTCGGGCAAGGGTGTGCTCTACACCAATGCCGGCCCGGCGCAGTTCTTCGAAGTGCCGTGGCAGAATCTCGGTATCTGGGTCGCGAACAAGTTCGCCTTCGACACCGTGCTCGAGGCTGATGGCGCGCTGACCCCGATTGGCGGCGAAATGGCCGACACCTATGAGATCAGTGAAGATGGGCTGACCTTCACCTTCACGCTCAAGGACGGTCTGACCTGGCATGACGGTGCACCGATCACGGCCGAAGACATCGTCTGGTCGATCGGCGCGGCGGCCAAGTTCCCGGTCACGCATCCGGTGGTGCAGTCGACGCTGAAGAAGATCGAAGGGGCTGATGCCTTTATCAAGGGCGAAGCCGAAACGCTGGCTGGTGTCAGTGCCGAGGGCAATACCGTGACGGTAAAGTTCTCGACGCTCGACCCCAATGTGCTGCTGACCTTCAGCCAGTTTGCACCGCTGCCGTCCAAGCACTTCGAAGGTGTCGACCCGGTGACGCTGCAGCAGGCGCCGTTCTGGCAGAAGCCGATCGGCTCGGGCCCGTTCAAGATCGATGAAGTGGTGATGAACGACTACACCACGCTCGTTCCCTTCGAGGGCTATCACAAGGGCACGCCGAAGATCGAACAGATCATCGCCCGTCCTTCGAGCGACAATGACGGCAACCTCCTGGTCAATGCCCAGGCCCAGAAGGCCGACTTCGGCTACACCAAGGCGGCCGGCGACGTGCCGGGCCTTCAGGCCCTCGACTACATGAATGTCCACCCGATCGACATTCCCTATACCCGCATGCTCTGGATCAACCAGTTCCCGCATCCGACGAAGTGACCCTGACTGTGGGGGCATTGGCAGCAATGCCGATGCTCCCACGTCTTTTTTCCTTTTATTGACGGGGATTGGCCAGACACCATGCTGACCTACATAATCAGGCGCGTCCTGATCCTGATCCCGATGGCTTTTGTCATCTGCTTCCTGGTCTATCTGGGACTTGAACTCACGCCGGGAGACGCTGTCTCCCACATGATCAATCCCGATGCCGCGGGCAGCATGAATCCGACCCAGCTCGAAGCCCTGCGTCAATCGCTGGGGCTCGGACAGCCGTTCCATGTGCGGTTCTGGTCGTGGTTCACCAATCTCCTGCAGGGCAATTTCGGCTACTCGATGAGTGGCGGCGTGCCCATTGCCAATATCATTGCCACGCGCCTGCCGGCGACGCTGGAACTGGCGGCGGTAGCACTGGTCTTTTCGACCCTGATCGGCAGCCTTCTCGGCGTCCTCAGTGCCCTCAAGCGGGGCAGCAAGACCGATAGCGCTCTCACCGTTATCGGCATGCTTGGCGTCTCGATCCCCGAATTCTTCTTCGGTCTTGTTGCCATTTCGATCTTTGCGCTGAACCTGGGATGGTTCCCGGTCGGCGGCCGCTCCATGCCCGGCTATGTCACGCTCTGGGACCGGCTGCCGCATATGGTGATGCCGGCCATGGTGCTCTCGATCATGCTGACGGCAGGCGTGATGCGCTATGCGCGCTCGTCCATGCTCGATGCGCTGAGCCGCGATTTCATCAAGACCGCCCGCTCGAAGGGCCTGCCGGAATGGCGGGTCAATCTGCTGCACGGGTTTCGCGTGGCGCTGACCCCGGTCGTGGTGCTCATCGGCTTCCGCCTGCCGGTTCTCATTGGCGGTTCGGTGATCATCGAGCAGGTGTTTCAGTGGCCGGGCATCGGCAATGAATTCATCTCCGCCGTGCGTTCGCAGGATTATCCGGTGGTGATGACCATCGCGCTGCTCTCGGTCATGGCGGTGCTCGTTGCCAGCCTCATCGTCGATATTCTGACCGCGGTGATCGATCCGCGCGTGCGGCTGGGAGAATAGTCCATGTCAGGCCCCACCTACCCAACCACACGCCGCCGCACCCGGCTCGATGCGCAGTTCGACCGCATCCGCGCCCGTGAAGAAGCCGGCCTTGCCAAGTCCGGCGGCGGCTCGCGCGCGGTCAAGAAATTCCTCAACAATCGCCTTGCCGTCTTTGGCCTTATCGTCTTTGCCATCATCATTCTCTCGTCGATCTTTGCGCCGCTGCTGACGCCCTATGATCCCAACAAGATCGACCTGCGCGGCATGTTGCAGGCGCCGAGCTGGGAGCACTGGTTCGGTACCGACCGGACGGGGCGCGATCTCTTCGCGCGTGTGCTCTATGGCGGCCGGATTTCCATTCTGGTGGGTCTGGGAAGCGCCATCCTGGCCGCGATCATCGGTGTGTTGATCGGCGTCTATACCGGCTATGTCGGCGGATGGCTCGATGCGCTGGCCATGCGCGTCTCGGAAATCTTCATGTCGTTTCCGCAGATCATTCTCGTCTTGATGCTGGTCTCGATCATGGGCCAGTCGCTGGTCAACCTGATGCTGATCTTTACCCTCACCGGTTGGGGCGGCATCTACCGCATGGCTCGTGCGCGCATGCTGAGCCTCCGCGAAGAAGAATATGTGCTGGCCCTGCGCAGTTTTGGGCTTAGCCGCCCGCTGATTGCCTATAAGCACATGCTGCCCAACGCGTTGGGGCCGATCATGGTCAATATCACGCTCTCGACGGCGGCCTTTATTCTGCAGGAAGCGGGTTTGAGCTTCCTTGGGCTCGGCGTGCCGCTTTCCATTCCGACCTGGGGCAATATTCTCAATGTGGCGCAGGACATTCGCGTGCTGCAGACCAATTGGTGGATCTGGCTGCCGGTGGGCATGGTGATCTCGCTCTTCGTGCTGAGCGTCAATTTCATCGGCGATGGTCTGCGCGATGCGACCGATCCGAGCCAGCAGGGGTGATGCGATGACCGCTACTCAAGACATCGCCATCAGCGTGCGCGATCTCAAAACGTTCTTCTATACGAACAACCGCTGCAACAAGGCGCTCAACGGCGTGTCCTTCGACATCAAGAAGGGCAAGACGCTGTGCATTGTGGGGGAGAGCGGCTGCGGGAAATCCGTGACCGCCGCCTCGATCATGCAGCTCTTGCCGACGCTGTCGCGGATCGAGCAGGGCGAGATCATCTATCACGCCGACCGCGGCGACATTCCGCTCCATGCGCTCGAAAAGAACGGGCGGCATATGCGGCGCATTCGCGGGGCCGAGATCGCCATGATCTTCCAGGACCCGATGACGGCGCTGAACCCGGTCTATTCCGTCGGTTTCCAGATCAAGGAAAGCCTCAAATACCATATGAAGATGGTGGGGCAGGCGGCGCATCAGAAGGCGATTTCCCTGCTCAAGGAAATGGGCATTGCCCTGCCGGAAAAGCGGGTGAACGACTTTCCGCACCGCTATTCGGGCGGCATGCGCCAGCGCGCCATGATCGCCATGGCCATGGCCTGCAGCCCAAAGGTGCTGATTGCCGACGAGCCAACGACGGCGCTCGACGTGACCATTCAGGCCCAGATCTTTGAGCTGATGGACAAGCTCAAGCGCGAGCATGGCACGGGGATCATGCTGATCACCCATGACATGGGCGTGGTGGCCGAACTCGCTGACGATGTGGCCGTGATGTATATGGGCAATATTGTCGAGGCGGGGACGGTGGACGAAGTGCTGCGCCAGCCGACCCATCCCTATACCAAGGCGCTGCTCGCCTCGGTGCCGGTGCTCGGCAAGGGCAAGAACCAGGACATCAAAGCTATTCGCGGCTCGACGCCCGATCCGCTCAATCGACCCAAGGGCTGCCAGTTTGCCGGCCGCTGCGACTTCGCAACGGCGCAGTGCCAGACCATGCCCGAAGAAACCCATATTACGCCGACCCATCGGGTCATGTGCTGGCGCTACAAGGAGCTGGTCCCCAATGGTTGAGAACAAGGACGTTATCCTGCGCTTGCGCGGGGTGAAGGCGCATTTCCCGGTCAAGGCGGGCGTGTTCAAGCGCACGGTGGGCCATGTGCGGGCCGTCGATGGCGTTGATATCGATGTCTATCGCGGAGAAGTGTTGGGGCTCGTGGGGGAGAGCGGCTGTGGCAAGACCACGCTGGGCAAGACCATTTTGCAGCTCGTGCGCTCGACTGAGGGCGAGATCGTCTATCGCTCGCCGCAGGACGAGGAATCGGACCTGACCAAGCTCGACAATGCGGGGCTAGTGCCGTTTCGCAAGCGCTTGCAGATCGTGTTTCAGGACCCGCATTCCTCGCTCAACCCGGCTTTTACGATCTTTGGATCGCTGGAAGATCCGCTGAAGAAGTATGGTGTGAAATCGCGGGAAGAACGCCGAAAGATTATTGGCGATCTGCTCGAAGCGGTGAACATGCGGCGCGAATATATGGATCGCTATCCGCATGAATTTTCCGGCGGGCAGCGGCAGCGCATCGGCATTGCGCGGGCGCTGAGCATCGAGCCGGAACTGATCGTCTGCGACGAGGCTGTGTCGGCGCTCGATGTCTCGATCCAGGCGCAGGTGCTGCAGCTTCTTATGAAGCTCAAGGATGAGCGCAAGCTCACCTATATCTTCATCACGCATGACCTCAGCGTCACCGAATATATCTGTGACCGGGTGGCGGTGATGTATCTCGGCAAGGTCGTGGAGCTCTGTCGCTCCGAGGACCTTTTCGCCAATAACCTCCACCCCTATACCGAGGCGCTGCTCTCGGCCATTCCGGTGGCCGATCTCGACAAGAAGAGCGAGCGCATCGTCTTGCAGGGCGACGTGCCGAGCCCGGTCAATCCACCTTCGGGGTGTCCGTTCCATCCGCGCTGCCGCTACGCTAGGGATGTCTGCAAGTCCGTGGTGCCGCCGCTCAAGCGCTATCAAACCGGCGGGCACGAGCACTTTGCCGCCTGCCATCTCATCGATCTGCCGGAAGCGACGGAAGAGCCCGTCGCCATTTCGGCCTGACCTTTCAACCCGGAGACGGAATTGTCTGCACTTTCCAAGATCAAGGGCGTGTTGCCCGCGCTTGTTACCCCGTTCGACGAGCACGAGAATTTTGACGAGGGGCGCATGCGCGCTGTCGTCGATTTTCTCATCAACCGCGGTGTCGACGGGCTCTATGTGACCGGCAGCACCGGCGAGGCTTTCATGATGTCGCCCGAGGAGCGCAAGCGGGCGCTTGAGGTGGTGACGGATGAGGTCAAGGGCCGGGTGCCGGTGATTGCCCATATCGGGGCGATCAGCACGAGCCTATCCATTGATCTGGCCAAGCACGCCGAGAAGGTGGGCGCGGATGCGCTGTCTTCGGTGCCGCCTTTTTATTGGGGGTTTTCGCAGGACCAGATCGTTTCCTACTATACTGACATCACGGCCTCGACCGGGCTGCCGATGTGCGCCTATAACGTGCCGCTGGCGGGGTTGTTTGGCTTCGATCTGATCAAGAAGCTGGCCGATATTCCCGGTGTCGAGGGCATCAAATATACCGCGACCACCCATCACGAGATCATGCGGATCAAGGCCGAGATCGGGTCGGATTTCATCATCTATTCGGGTGCCGACGAGATGGCCATGTCGGGCCTCGCCTTTGGCGCCGATGGCATTATCGGCAGCTTCTACAATTCCATTCCCGAGGTCTATCTGGCGCTGAATGCGGCGGTGGCGGCCGGCGACATGGAAAAGGCCAAGGCGCTGCAGGAAGTGGGCAATGCCATTATCTTCTTCACGCTGGCGCGCAATCCGATTGCGGCGATCAAGCGGGCCATGGCCTGGCAGGGGGCGGATGCCGGTTATTGCCGCAAGCCGTTCGGCAATTTCTACACCGAGGTCGAGGAAGAAAAGCTCAAGGACGAGTTCCGTGCTTTCAAGGCGGAACGCGGCCTGACGGGCGTCAACTTCCTCGACGCGATCTAGAGAATGGTGGGCGAGGCCGAGATGAACGACAATCGAAAGCCTCGCCTTTCCGGCAACTGGGCCTCGCTGCTGCTGCCGATCAATGCGGATGAGAGCATCGACTTCGCACGCTTGTCCCAGGCGATCGATGTGCTGATCGCGGCCGGGGTGGACGGCATCTATTCCAATGGCACGGCCTCGGAATTCTATGCGCAGACCGAGGCCGAGTTCGACGCCATCCAGGCGCAGCTGGCAGAGAAATGTCGCGCGGCGGGGATGAGCTTCATGATCGGCGCGAGCCAGACCGATCCCGTCCTGCAATTGGCTCGGATCCGCCGCGCTGCGGCGCTGCGGCCGCGTGCCATTCAGGTCATCCTCCCCGACTGGTGGCCTGTGTCGAACGAGGAAGCCCGGACTTTTCTGCTGCGGGCGTCGGAGGCCGCTGAAGGCACCGAGCTGGTGCTCTACAATCCGCCACATGCCAAGCGCGTGTTGGCGCCGTCCGACATAGCTGTGGCGACCGCGGGCACTGCCGTTACTGCCACCAAATTGAGCCTTGTGGGCGAGACGTTCTATGCCGAGGCGCGACGGCACCTGCAGCATCTGGCTGTCTTTGTGCCGGGGCATCATCTGGCGACGGGTGTTCGGGAAGGCGTGGCGGCGGGCGCGTTTTCCAACATTGCCTGCCTCTCGCCGCGCGGTGCGCAGCGCTGGACCGACATGATGGCTAGCGATCTCGATACGGCGCTCGAATGGGAGGGCCGTATCCGCGCCTTCATCACCGAGCATATCCTGCCCTTTGCGCAGGCGGGCTATTCCAACGCAGCGCTCGACAAGCTGCTGGCCTCTATTGGAGGCTGGGCCGATGTGGGCACGCGGTTGCGCATGCCCTATGGCTCGATCGATGCGGCCGAAGTGCCGGCGCTACGCCGGGCAGCGCGGGCGCTTATTCCCGAAATCATGAGCGCATGAAGGCGTGAACGTCGGTTCGCGCCGCATCGACCAGGCCTCGGGCCGTGTCGTGGAAGAGGGCTTCGCGCTGCGTGGTGCTGAGGCCCAGTTGGCGGGCGCCGCGCTTCATGGCGCGCAATTGCTCGTAGCGGATATAGGTCATGCGGGGATCGCAATGGCCGAGCGAAAGCTGGTGGTTGGTTTCGGACAGGAAGGCCCAGGCAAAGCCGAAGGCGATGTATTTGCCGCGCATGGGGCCGATCATGTCGTCGCTGCCATACATGACGCGGTCGACGCCGACGCCATCGTAGAGCGCGTCGAGGGCATCGGCCTCGCAGACGGTGGAGGTGTCGTACCAGACATTGGGCAGGCCGCGCAGGCTCGCGGCGGCTTTCTCGATGGCCCAGGCGGAGTAGGAGCGGGCGCAATGGGCGAGAATCCAGCGCACGCGCGGGTATTTTTCGGAGAGGCGCAGCATTTCCGAGATGTTGTCGGGGTCCGAAATGGCCCGGCGCTTGGAGAGATGCATCATGACGATGAGGCCGAGACGATCGGCCAGGGCGATCTGGTGCTCGGGGAGGAAGTCGGTGATCCCGGCCTCGGCGCGGTCGGCATTGGTCGCGTAGACCAAGTAGGGTTTCAGGCCGATGGCGCCGGTGCGCTTGAGAGTGGCGAGGATTTCGGCCTCGCTCATGCCGGGATGGACCAGCATCAGGGCGGCGGAATCTTTGCTCCTGGCGGCTTCATTGGCGACGTAGGTGTTGGAGCCATCGAAGTCGCATTGGCCGGCAAAGGGGAAGGGGAATGCCAGGCGCTCGACCTTTCGGCCCGGCAGGAGGGCGGCGTCGATTTCGTCGGCCAGTTTGGTCGTCACTTCGGGGAAATAGCGGCCGATGCTGGGGGCGTAGGGGCCGGTCTCCTTGTCGGGATTGAGGTTGAAGGCCCAGCGATAAATGTGGGTGTGCACGTCAAAGACGCGCTCCGGTACGAAGCCGTCCAGCTCCTCCGCCCAGATGCGTTGGTCGAGATCGGTGGGCGTGAAATCGTACATGGCGCTGCTCCCCTTTTGCCTTGAACTATCATGTTACACTGATAACAATATAACTAAAGCGCAAGAGGAGGATTTTGTGGGGACGGGACAGGAACTCTGGAACAAGGCCAAACGGCTGATACCGGGCGGAAATATGCTGCTGTCGAAGCGCCCGGAAATGTTCCTGCCCGAGCAATGGCCGGCCTATTTCAGCAAAGCAAAGGGCTGCCGGATCTGGGATCTTGATGGGCGTGAACTGATCGACATGACGATCATGGGCGTAGGGGCCAATACGCTCGGCTATGGGGATGAGCGGGTCGATGCGGCCGTGGTCACCACCGTGATGCGGGGCAATATGTCGACGCTCAACGCGCCCGAGGAGGTGGAGCTGGCCGAGCGACTGGTGGAGCTGCATCCGTGGGCCGATATGGCGCGCTTTGCGCGCACGGGCGGTGAAGCAAATGCGGTGGCCATTCGCATAGCGCGAGCGGCTTCGGGGCGGGATGGCGTTGCCATTTGTGGCTATCATGGCTGGCACGATTGGTATCTGGCGTCCAATCTCGGGGAAGACAATAGCCTTGCGGGGCATCTCTTGCCCGGGCTCGACCCGCAGGGTGTGCCGCGAAACCTGCGCGGGACCGTCTTTCCGTTTGGCTTCAATGATATTGCGGCGCTTGAGGCGCTGATCGCGACCGGGAAGATCGGCGTGATCATGATGGAGGTGGCGCGGACTTTTGATCCGTCACCGGACTTTCTCAAGAAGGTGCGCGAGCTGGCGACGGCTAATGGCATCGTGCTGATTTTTGACGAGTGCACATCCGGGTTTCGGCAGAGTTTTGGTGGGCTGCACAAGCTTTATGGTGTCGATCCCGACATGGCCGTGTTCGGCAAGGCGCTGGGCAACGGCTATGCGGTGACGGCCGTGATCGGGCGGCGCGAGGTGATGGAAGCGGCGCAGAACAGTTTTATCAGCTCGACCTTCTGGACCGAGCGGATTGGCTCGGCGGCGGCGCTGGCAACGCTTGATGTGATGGCGCAGACCCAGTCCTGGGAGGTTATTACCGGGATTGGTCGGGACGTCACCCGGCGTTGGCGGGAGCTGGCGGCAAAACATGGGCTCGATATTTCGACGTCGGGCCTGCCGGCGCTGACCGGCTTTGCCTTCAAGGGGCCGAATGCTGCTGCCTACAAGACGCTGATCAGCCAGGAAATGCTCGACAAGGGTTATCTTGCAGCGACCAGCGTTTACACGTCGGTCGCCCATACGCCTGAGATCGTCGATGGTTATTTCGATGCGCTCGATCCCGTCTTCGCCCTTATCGCTGAATGCGAGGCGGGACGGGATGTCGGTTCGCTTTTGCGTGGCCCGGTGTGCCACGCTGGTTTCAAACGTCTCAACTAGGACTTGTTATGACTCTCGTTCTCAAGGCCCGGCCGGTGGATGCCGCGGCGCTCGCTCCGTATGCCACCGTGCTTCACGCCGCAGATGGAAAGGCGCGGGCTTTTCCCGAGGTGATGGAAAAGGGCGACGTGCCGGGCGCGCATGCCTTTACCATTCTCTGCCCCAAGCCGGTGGAGGGGGCGGTGAGGGTTGCTGCACTCGAGCGGCATCCGCATTCGACGCAGAGTTTTGTGCCCATCAAGGCGGGGCGGTGGCTTGTGCTGGTGGTGCCCAAGACGGCGAGCGGGGAGCCGGATTTGGGTGGGGCGCTAGCCTTTGTCGCCGGGCCTGAGGATGCGATCTGCATCGGGCAGGATGTGTGGCATGCGGGGCTGACGGTTTTCGATCAAGCGGCGCAGTTCGGCATGATCATGTGGAAGGCCGAGAGCGCCGAGGATGGGGTGTTGTGGCAGCTTGCTGAGGCGGTTGAGGTTGAGATTTAGGGGGCGCTTCGCCGCGGGGTCATTCCCGCGAAAGCGGGAATCTCTGTTGGACAGAAAGATTCCCGCTTTCGCGGGAATGACGCGGTGGGGAACGGGATGCCGGTGTGCTCCGAACGGAGTTAGCCGCGCCGGCCTTCCGAGCGGCTTTTGAGCATGCGCAAGAGGGGCTGGTAGTGGTCCACTACAGCCTTGCGATAGGCGTCGCCGTCGCCTGATCGTGCGGCGGCGTACATGTCGCTGTGGGCTTTGGCGGTTTGGCGCAGATCGGCCGGCAGGGCCAGATCAAGGCGCGGAAGCACCGCGGTATGAATATCCCAGAAGGCGGCGACCAACTGGCCGGCGAGCTGGTTCTTGAGCGGCGCAAGCAGCCTCGTGTGGAACTGGCGGTCTTCGTAGAGGAAGGCCTTGCCGTTTTCGGCGCTGGTCAGCATTTGCTCGACGAGACGGGGGATTTCTTCGTCGACCTGGCCCGAATGGGCTTCCACCACATCGTCCGTCAGCGCGAGATCGAGGGATCGGCGCAGGTCGACCACGTCGCGCAGGGCTGCGAGATCGTCGCCGGGCGAGAGCACGCCGCGAAACACCAGGGTTTCGACCAGTGGGGCCAGACTCATCTGGCCGACGACGGTGCCGGTGCCGTGGCGGACTTCGACGATGTCGAGGGTGGCGAGGGTGCGGATGGCTTCGCGCACCGAGGACCGCGAGACCCCCAGCTCCTGGCAGAGCTCGGTTTCGGTTGGGATCGGGTCGCCCGGATGCAGGCCCCGCAATAGAATCAGGCGCTTGATCTCTTCGGCGGTGGTGCTGCGACGCATCCGAGATTCATTGCTGGTCAGCTCGGCAGGACCGTTCATCCCCGATTCCTTTACTTGTCGCCCAACGGGCTGCGCCGCAGTTTTGGCGGTTTGGCCCGGCGAAACAAGAGGGGTTGCGCAGGGCGTCGTTAATCTCTAGAAGACATCAGACGTCTGATGTCAACTGGAGGGTCGTAATCATGCGTGTTAAGGGTTTTGGAATTTCACGGCGTGCACTTTGCCTTGCGGCAGGTGCCTTTGCGTCCATGTGGATGCTGGGAGCCAATGCTTATGCTCAGGACGTGCCGGAAGGCATTGATCCCGATGCGACGATCCAGGCAGCGATTGCCTATGGTCTTTCGGGTACGTTCGACCCGATGAGCGCCTCGGGCGCCGTTACCGTCGGGGTCAACTGGCACCTGTTCGAAGGTCTTGTGGACCTCGATCCGGTGACCCGCGAGCCTTACGCGGCTCTGGCTGCGGAAATGCCGGTCAGCGAAGATGGGCTGACCTATACGATCAAGCTGCGCGATGGCGCGGTTTTCCACGATGGTACGCCGGTGACGGCCGATGACGTGGTGTTCTCGTTCGAGCGCGTGCTCGACCCCGAATCCAAGTCGCTGTTCCGCTCGTTCGTGGCCTTTGTGGACACGGTCGAGCCGGTGTCGGCCGATACGGTCAAAATCACCACGAAATTCCCGTTCTCGCTGTTCAACGAGCGTCTGGGTTCGGTGAAAATCGTGCCGAAGGCTGCGGTCGAGGCGGATGCTGATGCCTTTGGCAAGCAGCCGATTGGTTCGGGTCCCTACAAGCTGGTGTCGGCAACGCCGGAAGCGCAGATCGTTTTCGAGCGCAATGATGCCTATACCGGTCCGCGCCCGGCGCTGGCCAAGGACATGGTCTGGAACCTGATTGCCGACCCCAGTGCGCGCGTCAATGCGCTCTCTTCGGGCACGGTGATGGCTATCGAAGACGTGCCCTATATCGACGTCGACGCCGTGGCGGCCACCTCGACGCTTGAGAAGGCGCAGTCCTTCGGTCTGCTGTTTGCGATGTTCAACACGCAGGCTGAGCCGTTCGACGACGTCCGCGTGCGTCAGGCGTTCTTCTATGCGCTCGACATGGACAAGATCATCGGCACGGGCATGCTCGACAATGCGGTGGCAGCAACCTCGTTCCTGCCGGCCACGCATCCGAACTACCATGAGGCCGCGGTGGTCTATGGCTATGATCCGGAAAAGGCCAAGGCGCTGCTCGCGGAAGCTGGTACGCCGACGCTCGACATCACGCTGATGAGCACGGATCATGGCTGGGTGAAGGACGTGGCGCCGATCATCAAGGAATCCCTTGATCAGGTCGGGTTCAATACGACGCTCGATATCGGGCAGTCGGGCGGCCAATATGGCAAGGTCGATGCCGGCGAAATGCAGGTGATGATTGCCCCGGGTGATCCGTCGGTGTTCGGCAACGACCCCGATATCCTGATGCAGTGGTGGTATGGCGACAATGTCTGGCCGACCACGCGTTACCGCTGGGCGGAAAGCGAAGGCTACAAGGCGCTGACCGCGCTTCTCTCGGAGGCGCAGCGCCTGTCGGGTGATGAGCAGCAAGCCAAGTGGAACGAAGCCTTCGACCTGCTTTCGCAAGAAGTGCCGCTCTATCCGCTGCTGCACCGCCAGCTGCCGACGGCATGGAATGCCGACGAGCTTGAAGGCTTTGCGCCAGTGCCGACCACCGGCCTTTCCTTCCTCGGTGTTGGTGTCAAGGAATAGGCGCCAAACTGCCTGGGCGCCGGTTGTTCTCCCCCGGTGCCCAGGCGGCCTCCTCCAGCTTTTTTAACGCATGTCCCTGGCCCGAAACCGGTGTCCACTTTTGGGAGACATGCTTTTTGCGAGCGAGCCCAAGATGTCAAAAGTGCTCAACTTGATCGGGCGGCGCCTTGTGCAATTGCCGCTCATGATCCTCGGGATCACCTTTCTCGTTTTCTTCGTCATGTCGTTTTCGAAAATCGACCCGGCCATTACCGCTTTGGGCGAGGGAGCTTCCATCGAGGCGCGGCAGGAATATCGGCTCGAACATGGGCTCGATGATCCGCTTCTTACTCGCTATGTGCGCTTTGTGACGGGGCTGGCTCATTTCGATCTCGGGACTTATTCGGCGCGGCAGTTGCCTGTGATCGACGAGGTCGTGCGGGCCTTTCCGGTGACGCTGCAGCTGACCTTTCTCGGGCTGATCTTTGCGGTTGTGGGGTCGCTGGTGTTGGGCGTCGTCGCGGCCATTTATCGCGATCGCTGGCCGGACCAGGTGATCCGGGTGCTCTCTATCGCCTCGCTCTCGACGCCGTCGTTCTGGCTGGCGGTGCTGCTGATCCAGCTGCTGGGCAACAAGGTCGGGATTTTTTCCATGTTGCCGACTTCGGGCAAGCTGCCGGTTCTTACCGAGGACTTTGGCGGCTGGTTTTATCGCATGTTGCTGCCGGCGGTGGCGCTGGCTGTGCCGGTGATCGGGCAGCTTTCGCGCGTGGTGCGGACCGCGGTCGTCGAAGAACTGGACCGGGACTATGTGCGCACGGCGCTGGGGGCGGGCATTCCGCGCTATGTCGTTGTCGGACGCAATGTGCTGCGCAATGCGCTGATTACTCCGATCACCGTGCTGGGTCTTAGGATCGGCTACCTCATGGGTGGCGCGGTGGTGATCGAGATCATCTTCAATATCAATGGGATGGGCATGCTGATCATGAACGGCGTGACGAATAACGAGCCCAATCTGGTGCAGGGCGTGACCCTCACCGTGGCCCTCGCCTTTGTCGTGATCAATGTCGTCGTCGACCTGCTCTACGTGCTGGTCAACCCGCGCATCAGGACGATCTGATGATCAGGACCGAAACTACGCAAAAACTCTCCGTGCCGGGCATGCGGCTTGCAGGTCTGCGGCATCTGTCGATGACTTCCAAAATTGCGTTGGGCCTGCTGGTCGCGGTCGCGCTGATGGCGGTATTCGCGCCTGTCATCGCGCCATTCGATCCGCTGGCGACGGGGCTGACGCGCGGTCCGGCGGCGCCGGATGCGGTGCATTGGTTCGGGACGGACCGGCAGGGGCGCGATGTGTTTTCGCGGCTCGTGCATGGCGCGGGTTCTTCGCTGGTGATCGGGCTGGCGGCGACAGGTGTGGCGCTGCTGGCGGCTTCCGTGCTGGGCGCCATTACGGCCACGGCGCACAAGTGGGTCGCCGAAGTGCTGATGCGCGGCCTCGACATGGTCATGTCGTTTCCGGGCATTGCGCTGGCAGTGATGCTGGTGACGGTGTTTGGGCAGTCGCTGCCGGTACTCGTCCTGACCATCGCCTTTCTCTATACGCCGCAGCTTACGCGCGTCATTCGCGCCAATATCATCGGGCAGTTCGGCGAGGATTATGTTGCGGCCGTGCGGGTTATGGGGGCTTCGACCCCGCGCATCTTGATCCGGCATGTGGCGCGCAATTGCCTGGCACCGATCCTGGTCTTTGCCACCGTACTGGTGGCCGATGCGATCGTGTTTGAAGCGTCTCTGTCGTTCATTCAGGCCGGTGTGCCTGATCCTGAGCCCTCCTGGGGCAATGTTATGGCTTCTGGCCGGCAATTGGTGATGTCGGGCGGTTGGTGGCCGACGCTGTTTGCTGGTGCCCTGATCACCGCGACGGTTCTGGCGCTGAATATTCTGGCTGAGGGCATGACGGACGCCATGGCGGCGCCGCGCAGTCGTACGCAGGTTAACGCTGCAGCTGTCGAGGCGGCGATCGATCGGGCGGAAGCGCCAAAGGTTGGGGCATCTGCAGCGCCGGTGGTTTCGCTGGAAGAGCGGCTGGCACAGTTGCGCAGCGTGGAGAGAACGCGCACGGATCGGCTGGTTTATGCCGGTGGACAGGCGCCGCTGCTGGAAGTGCGCAATCTCAGCATCGCTTTTCCGCGGCATGGCTCGGTCAATGTGGTGGACGACGTTTCGTTCAGCGTGCGGCCGGGTGAAACCATGGCGCTGGTGGGCGAGTCTGGGTGCGGCAAGTCGATTACTTCGCTTGCCATCATGGGGCTGCTCGATCCGCGCGCGAAAATCTCAGGCGAAATCCTGTTTGAGGGGCAGAACCTGCTCACCATGACCGAGCGGCAGCGCAATGGGCTGCGCGGCAAGGGCATTGCCATGATCTATCAGGATGCCCTGTCGTCGCTGAACCCGGCCATGCTGATCCGCTCGCAGATGAAGCAGCTGACGTCGCGGGGCGGGACGCGCAGTGCGGAGGACTTGCTGGAGCTGGTTGGGCTCGATCCCAAGCGGACGCTGAATTCCTATCCGCATGAGCTTTCGGGCGGGCAGCGGCAGCGTGTGCTGATCGCGATGGCGCTGACGCGGAATCCCAAGCTGGTCATTGCCGACGAGCCGACGACGGCGCTCGATGTGACGGTGCAGAAACAGGTGGTGGAACTGCTCAATCGGCTGCGTGAAGAGCTGGGTTTTGCCATGCTGTTCGTGTCGCATGACCTGGCGCTGGTGGCCGAAATCTCGCACCACATTGCGGTGATGTATGCGGGCCAATTGGTGGAGCAGGGCAGCAGCCGTGATGTGCTCACCCAGCCGATCCATGAATATACGCGGGGCCTGCTCGGCGCGGTACTCAGCATCGAGGCAGGGGCGTCGCGCCTGCATCAGATTAGAGGCGTGGTACCCTCGCCGCGCGAGTTCCCCAAGGGGGATCGGTTTGCGCCGCGTTCGTCTGATCCCAAGCGCAATGCCGGGGTGGTGCCGGTGATGCGGCAGGTGGCGGGGACATCGCACTTCTATGCCGCCCATCCTGAAGACGAAGCTGTTGCAGCGCTGGAGGCAGGCCGATGAGCACGCCCGTTATTGAACTGCGCGAGGTCTCTGTCGATTTTCGCACTCGTTCGTCGCTCTTCAAGCCACAGGTTTTGCGCGGCGTGGATACCGTTTCGCTCTCGGTGCGCCGGGGGCAGACGCTGGGGATTGTTGGCGAGTCCGGATCGGGCAAGTCGACGGCGGCAAAGGTGCTGGTCGGGCTGATCGAACCGAGCGCCGGACAGGTGCTGTTCGGCGGGGAAGTTGTTCGCCGCTTTGATGCGGCGACGCGGAAGCGCATTGGCCGGGTTGTGTCGGTGGTGTTTCAAGACCCGGCGACGGCGCTCAATGCGCGCATGCTGGTGCGCGATGCGCTGACTGATCCCCTGGAAGTGCATGGCATTGGCGATGCGGCCAGCCGGCGGGCGCGGGTGGCGGAGCTTGTGGGACTGGTGGGCCTGCCGCAATCGGTGCTCGATGCCATTCCAGCCCAGCTTTCAGGCGGGCAGAGACAGCGTGTCGCCATTGCCCGGGCACTGGCGCTGGAGCCCGAGATTATCGTCGCAGACGAACCGACTTCGGCGCTCGACGTTTCGGTGCGGGCGCAGATCCTCAACCTGCTGCAGGACCTCAAGCGCGAGCTGGGGCTGGGCATGGTGTTCATCTCCCATGACATCCAGACCGTCCGCTATATCGCCGACGATATTGCGGTGATGCGGCACGGCAAGGTCGTCGAATTCGGACCGGGCAGCCAGGTCCTTTCCAATCCTTCGCAGGACTATACGCGCACGTTGCTCGAAGCGGCGCCGAGCCTGTTGCAGGCGCAGACAACTCACTCCCAACCCTCATCTCTCTCGATCTGAGACCTAGAAAGACCATGACCAAGCACATCTATCAGGGCATCATTCCCCCCATCGTCACGCCGCTCAATGCCGATGGCAGCATCAATTATGGTGACCTCGAAAAGCTCGTCGAGCATCTGATCGTCTCGGGCGTCGATGGTATTTTTGCGCTGGGATCGACGGGGCAGGTGGCCTATCTCACCGATGCCGACCGCGTGGCCATTGTGAAGGCCGTCAGCAAGGCGGCGGCGGGGCGGGTGCCGGTGATTGCCGGGGCCATCGACTTGACGGCGGCGCGCATTGCCGAGGGCGCACGGGCGCTGGTGGCGGCAGGGGCCGATGCTATCGTCGCGACGGCGCCGGTCTACACGATCAATGACGAGGCCGAGGTGGCCGACCATTTCCGCCTGATCCGCGCCGGTATCGATGTGCCGCTCTTTGCCTATGACATTCCGGTGCGCGTGCATCGCAAGCTCTCGGCCAAGCTCCTGGTTGAGCTGGGCAAGGAAGGGGTCATTG
This sequence comes from Devosia sp., assembly GCF_024707125.1. GTDB lineage: Bacteria > Pseudomonadota > Alphaproteobacteria > Rhizobiales > Devosiaceae > Devosia. The sequence continues at coordinate 514,311 of NZ_JANQAH010000011.1, read as the reverse complement.
TCGGGGTGAAGGATTCCTCGGGCGACGATGTCGGCTTCCGCCGGCTGATTGCCATGAACGAGGCGGCGGGCCATCCGCTGGCGCTGTTTACCGGCCACGAAGTGGTCGTGGACGCCATGGCGCTGATCGGGGCCGATGGTGCCGTGCCGGGCCTCGCCAATGTCGATGCCGGCGCCTATGTCCGCCTTTGGGCGGCAGCAAAGGCGGGCAAGATCGACGAAGCCATTGCCGAGCAGGATTATCTCAATCGCCTGTTCGAGATCGTCTTCTGCTCGACCGGACGGTCGGGTGACGCGGCGGGGGTTGGCGCCTTCAAGGCGGCAATGGCCGAAGTGGGCCTTCTGAGTTCGGCGACGATGACAGCGCCGATCAAGCCGCTCGATGGGGCGACCATCGACAAGATTCGCGCCATCGTGAAGGATGTCGGCCTCAAGAATCGGGCTGCGTGAGAGGCGTTGAGATGAGTGTGCTGCAACGGCTGAAAGGCGGCCTCGTCGCTTCGTGCCAACCCGTGGACGACGGTCCCATGGACCGGCCAGAGATCGTTGCAGCCATGGCCCAGGCGGCCGTGGCCGGCGGGGCGGTCGGACTGCGCATTGAAGGGGTCGACAATCTGCGTGCCGTGCGGCCGCTGGTCGATGTACCTATCATCGGCATCGTCAAGACCGACCTTGCCGATAGCCCCGTGCGGATCACGGTGACGGTGGAAGATGCTTTGGCGCTGGCTGATGCCGGCGCCGATATCATCGCCTATGACGCGACGCCCCGCGCGCGAACCAACGCGCGGGAAGAGGTATTGGCGGCCATTCTTGCGCAGGGCCGATTGGCGATGGCCGATTGCGCTGCGCTGGAAGACGGGCAGGCTGCTCTTCTGGGCGGCGCATCGGTGCTCGGCTCGACCCTTTCCGGCTACACGGCTGAGACAGAGGGCCGGCATGAGGGGCCGGATTTTGAACTGATCGCCGCCTTCAAGGCGCTGGGCGGCTTCGTCATGGCGGAGGGGCGGATCAATACGCCTGACCTGGCGGCGCGGGCTCTGGCAGCGGGTGCTGATGCAGTTACGGTGGGCAGCGCGTTGACGCGGCTCGAGCATGTCACCGGGTGGTTCGCCGCGGCCGTTCGGGGCGCCAAATGAGCGTTTCGGGTTTTGCGGTTGACCTTGGCGGCACCAAGACGGCGGCGGCTCGGATCGAGGACGGGCAGGTTGTGGCCCGGCTTCAGACGTCTACTGATGCCGGCGCGGCTATGGACGTGCAGGTCGAGGTGATCGCCGGCCTCCTCGCCGAGCTCGGCTATGGTCACGGCGAACCCCTGGGCGTTGCCGTGACGGGGCGTGTCGACCGGCAAGGGGATTGGCACGCCATCAATACCGGGACCCTGCGGGGGATCAGCGCCGCACCCCTCGGCGCCACGTTGCGCCGCCGGTTTGGTCATCGGACGCATTGCGTCAATGATGCCGCTGCCGCGGCCTTGGCCGAAGCGCGGTTGGGGGCAGGGCGCGGGACCTACAATTTTGCCTACTTGACGGTTTCGACTGGCGTTGGCGGAGGGCTGGTTCTGGGCGGCAGGCTGATCGACAGCGGCAATGGCCTGGCCGGGCATGTCGGCTTTGCCGGGAGCCGTCTTGGCGATCAGCGTTGTGGCTCGGGGCGCCTGGGAACCGTGGAGAGCGTGGCGGGCGGACGGGCGATCGCGGCGGCGGCGGGACTGCCCGATGCGCGCTCGGTTTTCGAACATGGTGGCTTTGATGGCATCGTGGATCGGTCTGCTGCCGCCATCGCTGGCTTGATTGGCGATCTTACCGCGATCCTGGGACTGGACCGCGTGGCAGTCGGCGGCAGTATTGGACTGGCGCCGGGCTACCTGCCGCGTGTGCTCCGGCATCTTGAGGATGAACCGGCGCTTTTCCGCCCAGAGGTTGTGCCGGCCGAACTGAACCATGACAGCGGACTGGTTGGTGCGCTGCTGATCGCTCAAGAGGCGTCGGCGGGCTGATGCCCTCTCCAGTGGCCTGACCCGGTCGCTAACCGCACGATCCGAAGACACAAAATAGTGAAGAGGCCGGCCGGTGTCGGGGTTTCAAATTCCCGAGAAATCAACGGCTTGACTATTTGTATCGATTTCAAATTGAACTTTTTCTTTCGGATCGGACCAAGGTCTGATCGGCAGGCGACCAACGTCAATTTCGGCTTGGCGCCTTTTGTCTGAATATTGGTGCGACCATCGTGAATAGAACGCTTCGACTGGCTCGGCTCTAATTGCACTTGAGGGGGCAAGGAGAGCGAAATGACGCATCAGTTTATCCATAGAAGCGATTTCCCTTTGTCATTGAAAAGACTGGCGGATCGGTCGATTGCCTCAGGGCGGATGCGTGAATTCTCGCAGGGCGAGACGATATACGAGTCGGGCATGAACGACATCGTCGGCTATGTCGTTTCGGGGGCAGTCAAGCTGGTAACGTTCCTGCCCGATGGCCGGTCCAATATTATCGGAGTCATCGAAGCGCCCGGTTTTTTCGGACGTATCTTTGGCGTGGCCACCGAATTTACCATTGAGGCGGCGAGTTGTGTGATTGTTGCTTGTTTCGAGCGTTCGGCTTTCGAAGCGCAACTGGTCGCGGACCCCGAACTCGAACACTTCATTCACATGGAAAACCTCCACCAGCTCGACGAAGCGCATGAGCGCATTCTCGTCCTGGCCTGCACGAGTGTCATCGAACGCGTATCGACCTTCATGATGCTGAAACTGCTGGCCGGTTCGGATCAGGATCGCAAGGCGGGCATCGTCCATGTGCCGATCAATCGGCGCGACTTTGCCGCCTATCTCGCGACCACCGAGGAGAGCGTCAGTCGCTCCATTCAGGCCCTGGTCCGCAGAGGGACCATTGCCGTGATCAACAGCGCCAATTTCCGCATCCTGCGGCGAGCCGACCTGATTGCGATCTCGCGCCAGGATGAGGAGCATCTCATTGAAATGGTGCGCAGCCGCGGAAAGAAAACGACGGAATCGGCGATGTCGCTTGAGCGCACGGATGGGTATGGACGCGCCGGCTTGCCGGCATCCCAGGCGGCGTCGTGGGTGTGATCGTTGGAGCGGAATCTGCAGCGCGTCGCGATCTCAGGGGTTCGCTTCCTGCGCTTTAGCTCTTTGTTTCCACGCATGTCTTGTTCCGAAGCCGGCGACGATTCTCGGGAGATATGCTGCAGCGCTTTGGGAGGTCGACATGGCGATACTCGTCACCGGCGGGGCCGGATATATCGGAAGCCACATGGTGCTCAACCTCGCCGATGCCGGCGAGACGGTCGTGGTGCTCGACAATCTCGTGACCGGCTTTGACTGGGCGATCGACAGCAGGGCGATCTTCGTGCGGGGCGATGCGGGGGATATCGCACTGGTCGGGCGGCTGATCGAGGAACACGACATTTCCGAGATCGTGCACTTTGCCGGCTCCATCGTGGTGCCGGAATCCGTGGTCGATCCGCTCAAATATTACGCCAATAATACGGCGACATCCCGCAACCTGATCGATGCGGCGGTGCGCGGCGGCATCAAGCATTTCATCTTTTCCTCGACGGCCGCGGTCTACGGCATGACAGGGCTCGAGCCGGTGGTCGAGACAAGCCCGCTCAACCCCATGTCGCCCTATGGGCGTTCAAAACTCATGACGGAATGGATGCTGGCCGACGTGGCGGCCGCCCATCCCATGACCTTCGGTGTCTTGCGCTATTTCAACGTGGCCGGTGGCGATCCGGGCATGCGTACGGGGCAGTCGACGCCACATGCGAGCCACCTGATCAAGGTGGCCTGCCAGACGGCCTTGGGGCAGCGGGACCACATGGATATCTTCGGGACCGATTTCGACACGCCGGACGGAACGGGCGTGCGTGACTATATCCACGTCACCGATCTTATCGCCGCGCATGCCTTGCTGCTGAAGCATTTGCGAGCGGGGATGGAAAGCAGCACCATCAATTGCGCCTATGGGCAGGGGTACTCGGTGCGCCAGGTGATCGACGCGGTGCGCGAGATTTCCGGCGTTCCCTTCCGGGTCAATGAAGCGCCACGACGTGCGGGCGATCCGGCCTCGGTGACCGCAACCGGACAAAAGGCGCGCATGCTGCTGGGCTGGGTGCCGCGGCTCAACGATCTCTATACGATTGTCGATACGGCTTTTGCCTGGGAACGGCATCTGATGCTGCGTAACCGCTGAGGCATAGCCTCGGCGTTTCCGCGGCTTCAGCGCCGGTCACGAGCGGGCGTCTGCCTGCTCCTGGCTCAGTCGGGAGGCGATGACGACCTCAACGCGGTTGCGTGCCTTGAGCTTGAGCATGAGGCCGGTCATGTAGTGTTTGACGGTCTTTTCGCTGATGTGGAGCGCGGCTGCGATCTCGCGATTGGTCCGGGCCTGCATGAGGTGGCCAACGATCTGCTTTTCGCGCACATTGAGGCGGACGGCCTCGTCCAGTGCCTGTCGGCGCGCCCGGTCGCGGAGGCCATTCATGACTTGGCTGGCATATTGGCGGGTGACGAACATCTGGTCTGCCATGACGGTATCGATGGCTTCGAGAAGTTCGGAAGAGGGGCTGCCCTTGAGGGCAAAGCCGGTGGCGCCGGCATCGAGCGCCTTGAGCGCGGATTCGATGCTGCAATAGGCGGTGAAGACAACAACCTTGGTATCCGGGGCAGTCGCCCCGATCTGGGCAATGGTCCGGAAAACGTCGCCCGGCATGCTCAGATCCATGATGATGACATCAGGGGAAAGGGTCCTGACCAGTTCCATGCTGGCATCGGCGCTGTCGGCTTGACCGACGATCTCGTGCCGATCGCTACCGGAGAACAGTGAGACCATGCCAGCAAGCAAAACCGGATGGTCATCGGCGATGGCGACTCTGATTGCTTTCCTCATTGCACAAAAGCAGTACTTGCCTGCAACCCCCGTTTTCCTCGTACTTCGGAGCCTACGACTTTATTAATGACCGGTAAATTCCCTTTATTTGTGAGTTTGCAAATGTGATTAACCCGAATGTCAGTAGTACTTACTCTTCACGGAAGGCGCGGGAAATCTGATCGGTGAAGGGTTTGACGAAATAGGCGATGGCGACCTGTTCCTGGGTCTGGACGAAGACCTCCACCGGCATGCCGGGAATGAGCCCGCGGTTGCCGAGCACCGAAAGGTCGCCGGTGACACTGGCCTCGGCGACATAGTAGCTCTGCCCGCTCTGCGGATCGCTGGTGGCGGCCGCAGAGACGCGTGAGACCACGGCGGGGATTTCCGGTGTCGTGCGTTGGTCGAAGGCGCTGAAGCGGAGTTTTATTTCCTGGCCGGGCAGGATCTGGTCGATATCGTTGATGGCGACGCGGAACTCGATCGAGAGATCGGCATCGTCGGGCACGATGGTGAGCAGGCGTTCGGCCGAGCCGATGACACCGCCCAGGGTGGTCACGGCCAGCTCGTTGACCGAACCACTCACCGGGGCGCGGATCAGGGTTCTGTCCAGGCGATCCTCGATCGCCACGAGGCGGTCGTTCAGCTCGGCAATGTTGGCCGTTACGGTGCGCAGCTCGCGTTGGGCCTCGGTATAGGCAACATCATCGATCGCCAGGATCTGCAGATTGATTTCGCTGATGCGGGCGGTGGAGCGGGCTATGCTGGCGGTCAGCTCGCCCTGGGAGCCAAGCATGCGCGCCAGTTCGCGATCGGCGGAATTGAGGCGGGTGGCTTCGATCAGGCCCTTTTCGGAGAGCGCGCCCATGCGGTCGCGTTCCTCGCGCGCAAGTGCAAGTTCGTCGGCGAGGGCGGTGGCCTGGAACTGCAGGCCGCCGATTTCCTCCTCCAATTGCGACACTTGCAGCTGGAGCTGTTCGCGCTGGGACTCGCGGTTCCGGGTCGTGCTTTCGAACAGCTGCTGTTCGCCGTGCAGGATCAGGATGGCATCGGGATAGGTCGAGAGGAAATCGAGCGGAAACGAGATTTCCCCGGCAGCGTCGCGCTCGGCGATCAGCCTTGCCTGCCGCGCCGACAGTTCGGCCAGCTGGCCCATGATGATCGAGCGCTCGGTGCGGATCTGCACGTCGTCGAGACGCAGCAGGACTTCTCCGGCATCGACATGCTGGCCCTTGTGGACGTTGATGGCCTGGATTACCCCGCCATCGGGATGCTGGATGATCTTGACGTTTTCGGCGACCAGCACGGTACCGCTGGAGATAACAGCGCCCGACAGCTTGGCCGTGGCGGCCCAGCCGCCAATGCCGGCGAGGAGCAGAATGGCTGCGATACTGCCGGTTATCACACGTCCACGCAGCGAGAAGTCCGAACTCTTGACCTTGCTATGCGTCGGGTTGGCACGAGGATAGGGTGCCGCCATGTCCATGGAACTCATCTGTTTACTCCGGGTCGCCGGTTAAGCGACTTGATTGCCGATCGCTAGAGGCAAGTGGACGCCATCCAGGGTTATGGAGATTTCATAGAAGTCGTTTCGGTCGACGTCGGCCTCGATGATGGTGTGGTCGATATCGTCGTAGGTCGCATAGGTGACGCGGATCGGCAGGCCGGCCTCGAAGCCGTCGTCGATGGCATCGTAGACGTCGCCAAAGCGCTCTTCTTCGAGCCGCTCGGCCCGGCGGGATATCTCGTACTGGGCAACGTGAATGCGGTCGCCAACGACGAAGTCGAGAATGCCGAAGACGATCTGGTGGCTCAGGGTGGGTCTTTCATCGGCTACGGCAAAGATGAAGAGGTCGTGGCCCTCTCCACCCGCAACGATGGCCGCGGTGGCGCCGAAGACGAAGGTGTCATTGCCCTCGCCGCCGATGATCTCCTCGATGCTCTCGAAAAGGTCTTCGCCGATCTCTTCGCTCAAGGCGGTGCCGGCCTCGAAGTCGAGATGAATGTCGGCAGTGAAGGTCGAATAGTCGAGCGTATCATGGCCCTCGCCGCCATCGACGCGGTCGTTGCCGGTGCCGGGGGCGATGATGTCGTCCCCTTCATCGCCATCGAGAATGTCGTCGCCTTCGTTGCCTTCTATTGTGTCGTCACCTTCGTCGCCGTGGATAACATCGTCGCCCTCGCCACCCTTGGCGGTGTCGTTTCCGGCTCCGGCGGCGACGGTGTCGTTGCCTTCATTGCCTTCGATGACATCGTCGCCTTCGCCGCCATGGATGATGTCGTCACCGGCGCCACCCTCGATGGTGTCGTTGCCTTCGTCGCCATGGATGATGTCATTGCCGGCTTCGCCGAAGAGCAGGTCATTGCCGGCGCCGCCGCCGATGGTGTCGTTGCCCTCGCCGCCGAAGATGATGTCATTGCCCTCGTTGCCAAAGAGGGTGTCGTCGCCGTCCCCGCCAATGATGTGGTCGTCGCCGAGCCCGCCGGTGACGCTGTCATTGCCGGCGCGGGCGTCGATGATGTCATGGCCGGGCAGAGCGTCGATGTCGTCGTCCCAGGGGGTGCCGGCATAGACGTCGGCATTGGCGGTCAGGTGCACCTGGTTGCGGACGATCTCGAGACTGGCGGTCTGCACGATCTCGATCAGGCCATCGCTGATCTCATAGGTGAAGGTGACGAGACCGAGCATGCCGGGGAGCGTCGTCAGGGTCCAGCCTGCACCGGTCTGCACCAGGGTGGCGCCAGTGACGGTGAGGTCGTTGATGGTCAGAATATCATTGTCGGGATCGCTGGCCCCGAAGAGCAGTTGGGAGAGGCCGATCAGGACCACCTGGCCGGCAAAGACGTCGTGGAGGCGGACCGGGCCCAGAACGGTGGGGGCGCGGTTGGTGCCATTGTCGTCGTCATCATCCTCGTCGTCGTCATCGGGGTCGGCATTGTCATTGTCGCCGTCGTCCTCGCTGGGGCTCGGGGTGTCCTGATGAGGCTTTGGACCAGAGGAGGACGGGGTGATGTTCGGTTCGGCGCGATCGAAGAGGGCAGCATTGTCGTTCTGCGGCCGGTAGTGGACGGCAGCAGGGAAGAAGGGGGCGACATTGGGACCCAGGAAGTCGAAGGAGGCCGCGGTATAGTGGAAGGCGATCGGGTCGGGCATGGTAAAAGCCTCGTCCCAGCCCAGGGCCGCGTGACGGACTGAACTCCTCGGATGCTCTTCCTCGATGCCGCCGGTGGTCATGAGATCGACCCCGGGGCCGCCGGGTTCGTGGCGGGTGCCGCGGGGAGCGCCGCTATTGGCGGCGGGATTGGCTTCGGTGCCCGGAGACACGTGGTCCTGGGCGTCAGCGGGAAAGACGCTTTTCACATAGGCGGCGATGCCGGTGAAGAACAGCGCCAGATAGACCGGCAGGCGCGAGGTTTTCTCGGGAACGTTGAACTCGAGCTTTTTCCTGAGGTCGGCCGGATCGGATTTTTGGTGCTGCTGCTGGCTGGATTTGGCCTCGATGATCATGCCATGCCTCCCGTTTCCGTCCGCGGCTCGACCACTTTGAGGCCACCGGCATTGGTATTGAGGTTGGCCTGGCGCTGGCCGGCAACGATCTCTTCCTTGGGACCGAAGGCGGTCAGCCGGCCATTCTGGATGACCGCCACCATGTCGACCTCGGCCAGGATCGAGGGGCGATGGGCAACGACAATGGCAATGCCGCCACGGGCCCGGATCTGGCGGATGGCCAGGTTCAGCGCCTGTTCGCCCTCGGCATCGAGGAAGGCATTGGGTTCGTCCATGATGACCACGAAGGGATCGCCATAAAGCGCCCGGGCCAGACCGATGCGCTGGCGCTGGCCGGCCGAGAGGGCGGTGCCCATGGGGCCAAGCTGGGTGTCATAGCCATCGGGGAGCCTGACGATCATCTCGTGCACGCCCGCCGCCTTGGTGGCCGCGACAATGGCGCGGGCATCGCGCTGCGGGGCCAGGCGGGTGATGTTTTCCACGATCGTGCCATCGAGCAGAGCCACGTCCTGGGGGAGATAGCCCACATATTGGCCGAGCTTGTCCTCGTCCCACTGGGTGAGGTCGGCCTCGTCGAGACGGATGGCACCGCGCAGGGATGGCCAGATACCGGTCAGGGCGCGAACCAGCGTGGTCTTGCCGCCGCCGCTGGGGCCGATCACCCCAAGACCCTGGCCGGCATTGAGCTCGAAGGCGACTTCGGTGAGGAGGACCCGGCCACTGGCCGGCGCGGCCACCGAGATCTTGTCCACTTTGAGCGACTTGGACGGGGCCGGCAGGTCAAGCGGCTTGGTCATGTTGGAGAGGGCCACCATGGTATCGCGCAACCGCTTGAACGCCTGGCGGGCGGCAACGACGCCCTTCCAATTGCCGATGGCCATGTCGATGGGGGCCAGGGCGCGGGAGGAAGCGACCGAGACGGCGATGATGGCGCCGGCAGACATCTGGCCCTGAATGGTCAGGTAAGCACCGACGCCCAATAGGGCCGATTGCAGCACCATCCTCAAAATGCGCGAGAAGGCGCCAAAGGTGCCGATGACATCGCTGGCGCGGGTCTGCAGGGTCAGGTGGTCCTGGTTGACCTCGTTGAAGCGGCTGACGGCCCGGCCGGCAAAGCCCATGGCCTTCAGGATATCGGCATTGCGGGCATTCGAGTCAGCCACGGCATTGCGGGTGAGGAAGGCCTGTTGGGCGGCGGCGGCGAGTTTGCGCGACTTGAGTTCGGTCCAGATGGTGAGGAGGGTCAGGACAAAGGCGCCGCCGAGCGTCAGGGCGCCGAGCACGGGGTGGAGGAAGTAGACGAACAAAATGTAGAGCGGCACCCAGGGCAGATCGAACAGGGCCACCGGGCCCTGGCTGCCCATAAAGGTGCGGATGGTGTCGACGTCGCGGCCGCGTTCCAGGGCCTCGCCGGTGGAAAAGCCGAAGCGGGGCATGTCGACGCTGACGCGATGGGCAATGGGGGCCAGCATGCGATCAAAGCGGGCCCCGATGCGCACCAGCAATTGGCTGCGCACGATGTCGAAGACGCCCTGGAAGAGATAGAGCCCGATAACGAGGATGGAGAGCGCCAGGAGGGTCGGGATGGAGCCGCTGGTCAGGGCCCGGTCGTAAATCTGCAGCATGTAGAACGAGCCGGTCAAAGCCAGCACATTGATGATGCCCGAGATCCAGAACAGGAAGACCGCGACGCCCTTGAACTCCCGGCGCAGCATCTCGTCGCCGCGATGTTCGGCTAAAACCTTTGTCGTCGATGCCATGATCAGCCCCCGGAATGGTGGATTATCGAAAGGAAAAAGCCCGGCCGGTTAAACCGGCCGGGCAGTTGGAGGCTAAAGGTTGAAGTCGGTGCCGGTCAGGGCGTGGTTGCCGGCAATGCTGATCCGGAACTCGGGGGCATTGTCCCCGGCCGTATTGCCCGAGATGACGGTATATTCCCCATCCTCCCGCGTCTCATGGGTGACCACGATCTGGCCCGGGGCCGTGGTGGAGGTTTGGAGGGTGAAGCTGTTGTTCCCCGCCACCCCGGCATTGGCATCGATCCCCGAGAGGTCGATCTTGTCGCCGGCCTCAAAGCCCTTGATCGTGTCGCCATGGGCGGCAGTGGCCGAACCGAAGACGAAGATGTCTTCACCCGCTCCGCCATCCACCACATTGACGGCATTGCTCATGGTGATCACGTCATCGCCCGAGCCGGTGGTGACATTCTCCACCCCATAGAGCGTATCGGTGCCGCTCTGGCTCGACACCGCGCTGCCGCGGCCACCCACCCCGGTGCCCAGGTCCACCGTGGCATTGGCGGTGAGGAAGGCCAGGTCCAGCGTGTCATTGCCGGCATCACCCGAGATCTCGCCACCATAATAGGTGTCATTGCCATCGTTGAGCGAACCGACGAAGAGGTCGTTGCCGGCGCCACCGAAGACGGTGTCGTCATCTGCCCCGGCATCGATGAGGTCATTGCCCGAACCACCGAAGAGGCGATCGTCACCCGCCTCGCCATAGATCAGGTCATCGTCATCGCCGCCGAAGACATCGTCGTCGCCATCATCGGCAAAGACCACATCGCGACCCGCCCCGGCATCGACGAAGTCATCACCGGCACCGGCCCGGATCACGTCCACTCCGGCATTGGCGATGATGTAGTCCGTCCCGGCAAAGCCGAACACCAGGTCCCCACCAGACGTCCCCAGCAACACATCATCCTGGGGCGTCCCAAGTACAGGACCACCGGCAGACGAGGCGTCGTCATCATCGTCATCGTCGCAGTCGTCGTCATCTTCGTGATCGTCGTTCTCGTCGTCCTCGTCGTCGTCACCACCGATCTGCGGGCCGTCGCCGGTCGCCACGTAGGAAATGCTGTGCTGGCCATTGGTCAGCGTGGTCACGCCGTTCTCGTCAGTGGTTTCGTCGAAGTCGTCCAGCGTCATCCCCTCCGGCAACTCGATCACGTCCTGGGGTCGCAAGCTGCCCACGATCGTGTCGTGGCCGCCATTGGACTTGAACACGATGCGATGTGCCGAACTCAGGGCCGAGATATCGACCGTGTCGTCGCCAGCATTGCCGTCGATGGTGATCGTGCTGAAGTTGAGGCTAGTGAAGGGCGAATTGAAGTTGCCGATCACCTGGATCGTGTCGCCGTTCGCTGCGCCACCATCGGGGGTATTCGGGTTGTTCCCGTTATTCGCCGTGGTGTTCAGCGTGTTAACACTGATCTCCTCGATATTGTCGAGCTCGGCGATGACGGTCATCGTCGCCCCCACCGTGCGGGTGATGATGATTTCGCTGTCGGCCCCGGTCACCGGGATGCCAGCGTCGAGAGCTGCCTGCCTGGCGTAAATCCGGAACGTTTCGGTGAGGCCGCCACGTCCGTTCACCACGAAGGTATCGGCGCCGCCTTCCTGTCCGTTGACCATGTCGAAGCCGTCGGTGTCGCTTCCGGCCAGGTTGGTGTTCCACACGATCGTATCGTTGCCGGTACCGCCCAGGATGATGTCATCGCCTGTGCCAGCGACGATCGTGTCACTGCCGTCGCCGGCATTGATATTGTCGTTGCCGCCATTGCCGTTGATCGTCGTGCCCAATGTATCCCCGACGATGATGTCGCTGGTGCCCGTACCAGTGATCGTGCCGGTCTGACGGACGACGGTCACCAGGTTGGCAGCATCCGTAAGAGCACCATCGCTGACGACGTAGTTGAAGGAACCGCCGGCCGGACCGGTCGTAAGATCCGAGACGGTCACTACATCCACGCCGAGAGCCGGCGCATTGAGGCCGCTCTGCGAGCCCACCGCGGTGATGCTGAGGGCGCTGCCTTCGGGATCCGTGTCGTTGGCCAAGAGGGCCGACCGCGCGATCGAGAAGGTTGTCCCGGCAGCCACGTTGGTGATGACGGTGTCGGCATTGCCAACGGGTGCGTCGTTCTGTGCCACGACCGAGATCGTGGCCGTGGCGATCGCGCTGTTGAGCAGGCCATCATTGACCGTCACCTGTAACACACGGGCAACCGTGCTTGGGTTGTTCGATGGGTTGTTGAACCGCACCTGCTGCAGCGCTGTCTGGTACGCGGCGGGCGAAGCATTGCCCGTCAGTGTCAATGTGATCTGCCCGGCGACATTGGCGACTGCCGCCGTGATTCCGGCAGGCAAGCCTGCGGCAGAGAGGGTGTCGCCGTCGCTGGCATTGGTCAGCACCACCCGGGCCGAAGCGATGGTCGTGCCGTCGTCGGTGATCACCGGCCCGGCAACGATGGCCACGCCGCCGCCGTCTTCGGTGAAAGTACCGGCGTAGTTGTTGCCGGGGGCACCGGGAACGGGCGTAAGCGTGTCGATCTCGGTCTGGATGTTGACGTTGTCGATATAGAAATTGTCGTCGCCTTCCAGGCTACCATTGGCAATAAAGCGGATTTGAGTGTTCGCTCCGGTCAGCCCCGCGGCCAATGTCTGCGAGAAACTACCGGTAGTGTCGCCGCCGAACGTGCCGATCGTGGTCCATGCGCCGGTCGTAGAGTTTCGCGCCTCGACAGACACGGTCTCATTGCCGCCATCTAGATCGTCTGCCTCCCAGGAGAATGAGAGCGTTGCCCTCGTTACGCCCGCGAGATTGACAGCACGAGCCACATATTCGCCGCCGTCCGTTGCGTTGTTAAACTGTAGCCGGCCCCCAGCTACCTGGATGTCGCCCGCCGTAGGGCTGCCGGCCCCAGCCCCGTCGTTGGTCTCGGTCCAGTTTCCATTCCAGTTCGAGGCGCCGTTGTTGAGGTTGTAAGCGTTCGATGCGAACTCGTCGCGATAGGCCTGAGCCACCGTGGCGGTCGTTGTGGCCGTAGTTGGGCCATGCAGGTCCAGCGTTGGCACTTGCAACAGGACGTCCTGGTCGGTGAAATCAAGCACTTCGACGTTCCGCACGGTGTCGGTGCCGTCAGCCTGCGTGCCGCCGACATGGGCTACCGTTATGGTGCCGTCTGGGCTGAAGTCGATATCGTATTCGGCCCGGGCGCCCGAGAAGACCGCCCGGTCGACATCGGCGATGCCGTCGCTGTCGGTTTGGTCATTGCTGTTGCGGATGGTCCGCACGATTCCCAGCTGCGCCGGATTGATCGAACCGTTGAACATCGAGGCGGCAAGCGTCGTCATCGAGTTATGCAGGGCGATCGGGGCGCCTTCATGGTCCACGTCGCCGGGGGCGTAGACCCCGATCTGCACGTCGAGCCACTTGTCACCATCGAGGATGTCGTCGCCGCCATTGCCGCGCATGGTGTCGCTGCCGTCGCCGCCGAGGATGATGTCGCCAGCATCGAAGGTCGTGACGCCAGCGCCGAGCAGCTCCTGCAGGCCCTGGATGAGGGCGATGCCTTCGGCGGTCAGCACGCTGCCGCGATAGCCGGTCGTGCCGCCTTGTGCCAGCGGCGCACGGTCTGCGGCCAGATCCTCGGTACCGGTCAGGATATCGTTGAACTTGGTACCTGACAGACCCTCGACCGATTCATACTCGTCCAGCGCTGCATTTTGGGGCAGGACAGGCGCTTCGTCGAAGATGATGGGGATCGAAAGATCCGCATTCACCGCTAGCGTATTGTCCTTGTAGGTCGCCCAGTCGAAGCCAGACATGCCCACCATTTTGCCGCGGCCGGCGCTGCCGACCATGATGTCATTGCCGCCTTCGCCGATGAACTCGTCGAAGCCGCCATCACCCAGGAACACGTCGTGGCCGTTGATCTCGTCCTGGGCGAAGACTTCGTCGAAGTTGTCGCCAGGTGCGCCGTCGAACGTGCCGGTTTCGATCCAGTCACTGCCCTCGTTGCCGAGAATGCGTTCGGCATTCTTGTTGCCATAGACGAAGTCGTCGCCTGTGCCGGCAAACACTTCGGACCCCTCGTCGGTGCCGAGGAAGATGAAGTCCGTCCCGGCGCCACCAAGGATCAGGTCGAGGCCGGGGCCGGCGTGGACGACGTCATTGCCGTCGCCGGCCTTGACGTTGTCGTCGCCGCCAATGTCGACGATGATATCGTCGCCGGCACCGGCATTGATGATGTCGTTACCGAACCCACCTTCGAGCTTGTCGTTGCCGCCGTCACCATGCAGCGTATCGTCGCCGATGCCGCCAATCAGGGTGTCGGCACTGTCCGTGCCGCCCAGGACGACGTGGTCGCCCCCGGTATAGCGCAGATAGTTGGTGTCAGCTCCTGGCGTTGCCGGGTTGTTGCGGATGACCAGCTGGGTTAGCAGGCCCGGCCCCAAGGGGTCGAGCGAGTCCAGCACGCCATCGCCATTGGAGTCATTGAACTGCCTGGCTTGGTTGACCTCCAGGATCAGCCCCGGAGCCGAGAAGACGTCGGAGGGCAGATGGGTTGCGTTGGTGTTGCGCATGATCATGGCGGCGAAGGAGTTCGCCTCCATCTCGCCGAACAGGTGCAACCCGTCGAGCCGCTGCAGATAGTAGAAGCGGTCGCCGCTTTGCAGGTTCTCCATCTGGCGTTCGAAGACGAACTGGAATGTCGAACCGAGCATGCCGCCGAACGGCATGGTCCTTTCAGCGAGGCCGCCGATCCACAGATCGACATTGTCGAGTCCGCCAAGCGTGTCGTCGTTCGCACCGACCCCGTCGGGTGCGTAGGTGCCCGTTGCATTGAGGAAGTCGAGCCGGTCAGTTGGTACGGTCAGCCCGCCGACAGAATTGCCGGTAATGATCGTCAGGGCAGCGTCGCGCTTGCCCTCGATTGTGGTCTGTCCGGTGATCAACGGATGCGTGCCATAGGCCGCGATGAAGTTGATGATCGAGACTTCGTTCTTGAGGTTGAGGGCGAAATCCGTCCAGCTCTCATAGGGTTTTAGCTGGGCGTCCTGGTTGGTCATTTCGTAGAAGGAACGGCGCGCGTCCTGCAGGGTCGGCACACCGGTATCGCGACCACGCGCCAGGTTGATGGTTGCAAGGTCGAGCGGCAGGCCCAGGAGATTGTTGCGCAGGGCGCTGGTGACGAACTCGTCGATATGATTGCCGGTTTGCCGGGTCATGCCGCGGATGATGTCACCGGCAGCGACTGCGTCATTCACCGTGCCGTTGGTGTCGAACTGGACCGGGTTCAGGAAGCCCTGGATCAGGCCAATATGGTCGGCGTTGAAATTCGCGTCGAACCTTTCGATATCCTCGTTCAGCATGGAGTGGCCGAAACGGTAGACGGTGTGGGCGAATTCCGCGACGATCGTGGGATCGAGGGTGGTGTCAAAACCGTCGGGCACGAGGAATGTGTTGATCGACGGCGTGACCTTGCGCGCGAACTCCTCGAAGACGAGGTGCTGGTACTGCATTTCGGTGCCGAACTTGGCGGCCTGGAACAGGCGCTCGCCATCCCACACCAGGGCGCTGATCTGCCCCACGGTCGTCGGGACGGTAGCCACATCGACTTCCAGCCACTCATTCAGGAATGCCACGGCCTCGGCGTGACTTGCGCCGCCCAGCAGCATGGCCTGGGCGTCGGCCACCACCACTTCCTTGGTGTGGTCGGCCAGCCGGTTGTGCTCGGCATGGAACACATGGTGCACCGCCGTCAGGCCGATATTCTCGTTGACACGGCCGTCGCCGGCGATGAAGTGCCGGTCGAGCAGTTCGTCGTCATAGTTTCCGTCAGTTTGCGAGCCATCGCCATTGTCGAGACCGATCGTGATGTCGCCATCGGCGAGACCGTCAGGCACGGCATTGTGGGCGATGTCCGCCAGGAAGGCCTGATTGGTGCGAACAATGCCGACAAGGCTGACGCCCAATCCGCCATTGGCGGCTGGATTGCCCTCGACCGTAAGGTCGTCGGCGGTATTGGGTATGCCGTCCGGGCCAATATCGGTGACTGCGAGCGGGAAGCCGTTGGTGCCGCGGATGAAATTGCCATAGGGGTCGGTGCGCAGCAGCGGCACGCTACCCACGTCCTGGTCCAGGAGCTCGAAGCCCAGCATGTCGCTGGTCTGGACCTTGAGTTCACCCCAGTTGGCCATGCCGCCATTGTTGCCTTCGATCAGGTGGCCCGTTGCTCGTGGACCATCGGCGGTCATCACATATTGGCGCAGGAACACCTGATGCGAGGGATGGGACGTATAGGTCTGATTCTGGTCGACATAGGCCGTCGTCGTATTGACCGGCCGGCCATCGTCGAGACTTTCATCGACCAGCGGCGTCGCGGGGTTGTCCCCGAGGATGCCATCGGCGCCAGGTGAGGTGGTGGCGCGGGTCAGCACCATGAAGTTGTTTGGATCGTCGGCGGTTCCGGCAATGTTGTCGGCCCCGTCAAGGTCGGGATTATAAAGTGGATCGTCCGTCGTCAGCGGGATGAAGACGGTCCCGTTCCCGCCCTTGTTCACGAGGTCCAGACCATGATCGAAGAATTGGCCGAACAGGGTGAACCAGGAGTTGAACGGCGCTGACAGGCCCTCGTCGGGCGCGATATTGGGCAGAACCACATTGGCGCCGCTCAATTCGACGCCGTTGGCGGCGAGCAAGTCATCGAACGAGACACCCGGGCCGGCGCCATCGGCGTCCAGCGCACGGGCATCGGCAAGTGCGGTCTGGGCGGCCTGGAGAACCACCAGGGCGGCAGCGGCGGCGGCGTCGAGCGCCGGGCTGGGAGGAACGGCCACGTCGGCCGCCGCCTGCGCTTCCGAATAAGCGTCGAGTGCGTCGTCTACCGCCTTGAACAGGGGCTTGAGCGGCTCGTAAGCAGCCATGATGGAGGACGCAATGACCAGCAGGTCACCGGCAATGCCGTTGCGCGTCAGCGCCGTCACGATCGCAGCCGGGTTGCTCAGCGTTTGATCGACGATGAGGTTGCTGGTGGTGCGGACCGATGGGTCAATGACGTCGCCGGGAGTGGCGTTAGGCCCAGCGCCATCGGCGTCGTTGCCCGGTGTGTAGGGAAATGGAAATTGCACAACGCCGTTCGGGACATTGGGGCCATTGGTGTCTACCGGGCCCAGGACGGTGCGAAACTCCGGCGGCACGAGCTCATTGAACTCGCGGTCCGAGGCGCCCCATTGTTCCTGGCCGGGCAGGAGGTGGTTGTAGCTGCCATCGACCGTGCGCAGGCCCCAGGCGATGTTGTAGGCCGGAATGGATCCTCCGGGCCCAAACAGCGGCTTAGCCACATTCAGCGGGTCGCCGGTCGAAATGCCCTGTCGAAATGCGGCATCGGCTTCCGAAATCTTGATCTGCTTGAGAATGAATTCAAGGTCGCTCTTGATATAGGTAACCATCACTACCCCTCCGGCGCAAAACGCAGCCTGCAATAGGCGGCTTTCACCATCCCTGGCCCCGGCGACTGCCGCGGCCTTCATCGGAGAAGGATAGTGCCCAACATCTCGGCTGGGCGTCAGGTCGGAACGTCTAGCCGATCGGCGGCATAAAGGTCCGACGCTGAACTAGACTTTTGGCCCGTCGGAAACTGTACTTAAGAACAGGTACTCGGCTCGAGATTGGTGAGTTCTTCTGTCAGTATTATTTTGTATCTCACTGATCTGCCTTGAATTTATTTGCGCCCGGGAAAATCTCGCTATTAACCCCTGTTCGAGGGGAGGGCTGGTAGAGGCAATACTGTAGGTATACTATCGAATTGGTTGAGAACGGCGTTGCGTGCGGAGCGAGATTTGACCGATCGGCGAGGCGTGTTCAAAGGGGTGCTGAAGCGCTGGAAGCGGCTCCCACTCGCCCACCAGTTCGCCCTTTATGGTAGCGCCGTCACCGTGGCCGCCATGCTCCTGTGCGGTGTGCTGATCACCAGCGCCATGACCGAAATTACGCTCGCGCGCCGCGGAACGGTGGTGCCCGCCCTCGTCGAGGGGATGATCGACCCGCATATCCAGCAACTTGGCTCGGATGGACGCCTGGCCGAGAGCGACCGGCTGGCGCTGGACGCGATGATGAATGACGAGACCCTTCTGGCCGAGTTTCCCTATCTCGACCTGTGGCTCGCGGACGGCACCATCCTTTATTCCAACAGTCCGGAACTGGAAGCGCGCCAGCTTGAAATGCCCATCAAGGTGCAGCGCGCCTTTGCGGGCGAGATTGGTGTCGATTTCACCGATGTCAGTTCGGAAGACTATGCCGAGCACGGTTTTACGACCGATTTCATCGAGGTCTATTTCCCCCTGCGCAACCGCGAAACCGGGGACATCGCCGCGGTTGCCCAGCTCAGGGAGGTGACTGCGTCGCTCGAAAAGGATCTCTGGTCGCTGACCCTGTCGAGCTGGGCGACGGCGGCCACGATAGGCCTGATCGTCATGGCGGCTCTCTTCGGCATCGTGCTCGAAGGCAGCCGCAAGATCGAGCGGCAGGGGCGGATTCTCAACCGACGACTGGCGCAATCGCATGCGCGTGCGGTCCGGCATCGTGAACTGAAGGCGGTGGCGCAGCGCGCCTCGCTGAGCGTGACCGAATTTACCGACAAGCATTTGCGCACCATTGGCACGGACCTTCATGACGGGCCGGCCCAAACGATCGGCTTTGCGGTATTGCGGCTCGATCAGATCCGCCGGCTGGCCAAGAAGGACGAGCGGGAGGCGGTTGTCGCCGAGATCGAGGATACGCTGGGGGGCGCGCTTTCAGAAATCCGCGCCATCGCCTTGGCGCTGGTCTTGCCCGACATAGAAGATCTCAATCTGGCGCAGGTCATCGAGCGCGCAATACAACAACACATTCGTCGCACCGGTATCACCATAGACGTGGACAGCCGCGTAGAACCGGTTCATGCTGCCCCTGAATTGTGTGTTTGTGTGTATCGATTTATCCAAGAGGGTCTGAATAACGCGTTCCACCATGGTCTGCCGGAGGGGCAGACGATGACTGCGACAATGCAGGGAGGGGTGCTAAAATTGTCGATCACCAATAAAAATCTAACAGACTACGTGGAACAAGCCGACCATCGGGGCATTGGCCTTTATGGTCTGCGGGCGCGCGTCCAGAGTATCGGTGGCAACCTGGCTTTCGTGCAGAAGGATGGCCAGACTCGCCTCGAGATGTGGGTGCGAAATGTCTAGGCTCCGGCAGCGGTCGAACTCAAAATGATCAGGATCGTGGTCGTTGACGATCACCCGATGTTCCGGACTGGATTGATCCAGGCCGTGACGGTCGAGGGTGATATTTCGGCCGTTGGCGAGGGTGGCAGCGCCGCAGAAGCGGTCGAACTGGTTGCCTCGCTGAGGCCGGATGTACTTTTGCTCGATGCGCAGATGGCCGACGATGGCCTCGAGCGCATACCCGACATCGTGCTCGCCCATCCCGAGACCCGGATCGTGGTGGTCACCGCTTCAGAAGATGAGAACGATATTGCTCGCGCCGTCGAGGCGGGGGTCTATGGCTATGTGCTCAAGGGTACTACCGGCTCCGATATGCGCAGTATCGTGCGCCTGGTGAACAAGGGCGAGAACGTCATTCCCAAGGACATGTTCGGGCGGTTGCTCGGCATGTTGCGGACCAAGTCCGCCCCTGCCGCGCGGGCGGGCGACGCCAAGCTTTCGAAACAGGAAACGCAGGTCCTGCAATTTCTGGCGCGGGGGCTCAGTAATCGGGAGATCGGGGTGCGACTCGATATCACCGAGCGCACGGTGAAGTTTCATCTGTCGAACACCTTCTCCAAACTGCAGGTGCGCAACAGGGTGGAAGCCAGCAATACGGCTCGTCGGATGTGGCCCAGCCTCGAAAACTAAGGCGCGTCGTGATCTGCCGGATCGCTTGTTGCGCTTAGGAGTCCGGTGCTTGCGCATGTCGCCCGAAGCCGGAAGCGCTTTCTAAGACGTGCCCTTGGGCCAGACCTGTCTTCAGCGTTCTATCGAAGGCACTGGCCGGGTTTTTGACCGGGACGGGGTCTTGCCTCGACCTTTGCCGGTGTCAGCCAGGGGCGGCGGGCTTTCGGGGATGGACAAGTCAGCGCGCCCGGCGAGACTGCGCTCGAGCTTATGCGTGCGCTGGGCCAGCACCTGATATTGCGCAGCTATCAGGCCCTCGGCCATGCGCGCCTTGCGCAATTGCTCGCCTTGTTCCTCGAGCATTCGGCTGCGCCGGGACGTCACGATACCCACCATGAGCGCCGCAAGGACCCAGGAGAGCGGGTCGGCCCAGGTCAGGCGAAAGTATTCGGCATGAGACATGTCGAAGGGGCGCGTTGGCAGGCCGTTGAAATAGGAGATCGCGGTTGCGCCCATGGCGGCGAGGACGCCGCCGAGCACGCCATATTGCGCGCTCAGCAGGATGGCGATGAAGAGGAAGGGATGCACGGGCCAGGAGGCAAATGACATCAGGCCGGAATGCTCGATGAGGGCCACCCCGCCCAGCAAGAGGATGCCTTCGGCAAAGGCGAGCACGTTTGACCGGGATGACGAAACGGCAGTTATCGGGGGCTCTCGGACGGTGCCGGAAATAACCGGATTGTCGCTGCTCATATCGGCCTCTCAATAATCTACGTTCTGCAATGAATCAGCCGGTAATGGCTGGGTTGTTGACGACGAAAGTCAGGCGGTTGAGGGTGCCCAAAGCGCGGCGCATGGCGGCATAGGCCAGGGTTCCGCTGGCGATCGAGGCCAGGACGTAGCCGAGTCCGAGATAGTCGGGATTGCTCAGCATGATGGCCGTGCCGGCCGCGTTCAGGGCCAGGAACAGGACCTGCAGCCAGAGATAGGCCTTGCCGTATTGGACGAAGAGGATGACCCCGCAACTGGCCTGGAACAGGAAGTGGAAGGCGGCCCCGACAAGCGCCAGGCGCAGCACGGAAATGGCGTCATAGGGCAGGCCGAGCAGGTCGGCGAGAAGGGGCGCCATGACCGCCAGGGACACGCTGATGGTGAGCTGGATGAGGAAGGCTGAGAAGACCGTGTCGACGGCGTTCTGCGCCAGGCTCGCTCGCTGCTCGTCGATCTGACGCAGCGTTCCGCCCGAATGCACGATGTCGCGATAGTGGCGGTAATTGTTGAAGAAGGTTGTTTCGAGCCAGACCACCAGGATCGACATCACCGGCACGATGGACAGATAGGCCATGAACATGGGGCTGTCGTAGCGGGCCGAGTAAATGAGGCCATCGGCAACGGCCGTCCCCTCGCTCGATTGCCAGACGATGATCTTGTCGATCCAGACGGCGAGGGCACTGCAGATGCCGGCGGCGATGAACGTGCCTGATACGGGACGGATTTCGCGCAGTTTTGCCGGCAGATCGCGCAGCGCTGTCAGGGGGCCGGGAAAGGTCTTGAGGATGAGGAAGTTGAGAATGCAGAACGAGATGCAGAGACCGATACTGAAGCCGATGAGCATGCCGCCGGGGCCATTGCCGAGTGCGGCTGCCGAGGTGCCGAAGATGATGGAACAGCTCAGGCCCAAGGCAAAGGCCGAGGTCACCGTGCCGTATTGCTTGATGGCGGCGACGAAGGACATGGCGAGCCACAGGTGGGACACCTGAACCACGCAGATGATTGCTGCAAGGCCAAGGCCAAGCGGCAGGCGGATGAGCATGAAGAAGACCACGGTTCCGCCGATCAGCGACAGCAAGGTGGTGATAAAGACGGCGGCGAGATAAATGCCGTGCACTTCCTCGAAGCGACGCAGGAAGAGAATGCGTGATACCCGCAGCGTCGCATCGAGCGAGATCGGCGAGGTGATGACGAGGGACAGGGCGAAGCTGTAGATCACCAGGATGCTGAAGACCTTCAGGTCCGTGGGATCGAGCAGTGGCCGCCCCAGGATGTGCAGCATCGCCAAGCCGATCATGATGACGATCCAGGGGCCCGAGGCGATCATGATCGCATGACCGCCAGCGAGGGATCGCGAGGCCAGATTGTCCTGGCTGCTCAGTTTTTTCAGTGCAAACCCTATCCCGGCCATCACGACACCATTTGGGGTTGAGGCGCGAAATTGCGCCCATAGAGTGCGCCATAGGCGTCGGCGACGGCCTCGGCGCGATAGTGCTTGCGCACGCGGCGTTGCAGATTGTCGCCATAGGCGTGGAGGCGTTGCTGGTCGGCGAGCAATAGGCCGATGGCCAGGGCGATTTCGTCATTGGCGCCCACGGGGGCGACCATGCCGCCCGGGCCGATGGATTCCCCGTCGTTGGCTGGGCCTTCGAGGATTTCGCGACATGCCCCGACGTCGGTGGCAATGCAGGGAACGCCTGCCGCGCCGGCTTCGAGGATAACGAGGGGGAGGGCCTCGCTGATGCTGGTGAGAACCAGAACGTCGATGCGCCCGAGATAGTCGACGACATTTACCGGGCCGGTGAAGGACACGGTGTCCGCCAATTGCCGCCGGTTGACCTCGGTGATGCAGCTTTGCGCATATTCGGGGTCCTCATCCATCGGGCCAATGACGAGGGCCTGGAGGTCCGGGAAGCGTCGGCGCAGCCGTTCGGCGACGTCGATGAAGGTCTGCACGTCCTTGATGGGCGTGACCCGGCCGATAAAGGCGATCGTCGGGCGGTCATGCGAGATCGGCTTGATCCGGCCGAAGCGTTCTGAATCGACCCCGTTGGGAATGACACTCAGCTTTTCGGGGCCGGCACCAAGCGCCAGCTGGAAGGTCTGGTTGGCCTCATAAAGCGCCACGATCTCGGTGGCCGAATTGTAGGCGACGCGGGCAAAGCTCTCAAAGCCGCGGGCCCAGAGTTCGCGGATATCCTTGCGGTCATCGGAGAGGTCGAGGCCGTTGTCGATGCTGTTGGAAATCCAGTCGGCCATCAGGATCTCGATGCGGCGTTCGTTGGAATAGATGCCGTGCTCGGTGATGAGGGTCTTGCGGCCGGTTTCGATGGCAGCGCGCGCACCGATGAGGCCGGCATAGCCGGTGGAAACAGCGTGATAGATGCGGGCCTGGGGCAGGGGGCAGGTCAAGACCCGGAAAAGGCCGCCGACCAGCGTCCGCCAGGCCCAGAAATAGCCCAGGAACGAGGCATGGGCCATGGAGCCATAGTGGTAGCACATGGTCTGCCAGGCTTCCGGCGAGTTGAGCAAGGTATCGAGCGAGACGCGTCGTCCCGGGGGCCGAGAAGCTTCATCAACTCGCTGAGCTGGCGCGTGTCGCCGTCGGTCAGCAGGTGGCCGATGAGTTCGCCGGTATATTCCGGGGTCGCCGCCGGCCAGTCGTGCGTTGTGCCCATATTGTTGTCGTCGAGCCGGACGTGTTCGATCGAAAGCAGGTTGTCCGGCCTGGCATAGCGCGGCTCGCTGGTCGGGGCGCCCGGCAGGATCGCAAGGACCGTGAACGTGAGTTCGGGATGCGAGCGGATCAGCCAGTCGATCCAGGTGGAGACGCCCCCGGCGACGTAGGGGTAGCAACCCTCCGCTATCAGGCAGATATCGGCGATAGGTTCCGGCGCATTGGCCGGCATCATGTTCACGTCACGCCACATAATTGAAACTCCCCAAAATTTCGCAGAACGCTGTGCGCCGCGGTCAGATCGCCGCGGGGCGACCCAGCGTGGCCTGGATGACGTTTTCACTCATGTTCGACAATTGGCGGCGCCGACTGCGGCCCCGCGTATGGGCAGCGACGGCGGCGGCCTGAACGCGGACGCGTTGATCGGTGCTGCGCAGGGCCAGAGCCAGGGCGACCTCGACGAATTTTTCGTCGTCCTCGATCGCGAGATAGGCCAGGAGGCCCTGTTTTTCCTGCATGGTCCCGGTGCTCAGGAGCGCATCATAGGGGCGCGGCAGGCGAGTCTGCGGACTGATGAGACGCCCGTCGATGATCATGTCGACCAGTGTGACGGCCGGCTCTTCGACGGGGGCAATGGTATTGTACCATTTGTCCAGCGCGTCGGCCTTGGGCCGCCAGATCGGCTGGTCCCCGAGCAGGGCCGCTGCAGCGCCGATCGGCCCGCCGGCAAAGGTCAAGAGGGTGAAGGTCTGCAGCGATCCGGTGTCGATCCTGGCCCGTTCGAGGCAAACGATCACAAAGACGAGGGCGGCGACGATGCCCAGGTGCCCCAGCGCCACCGTGCCCCAGCCATTGCCGGCCAGCGCATAGGCGCTGAGCAGGATTTCGCCGATGAGCGTGGCGATCTGCAGGGTCCTGATTGCCACGGTGCTGCCGCTGCCATGGACGGCTGGGTCGGGAACCAAATTCTGTGCACTGATATGCTCGTTCATGACAGCACTCCCAAAATAGAGGCCTGTTCGCGGCAGGTCGTTCGAGATCAGGCTATGAGGGGGCAGGTCGGACCGCATTGATGGCCGTCAATGCCGTGCTGGTGGCACTGTCCTATCTGTGGGAACGGCGCAGGAGCGGCCTGCGCAACGCCCGGCGGAAAAGATGAGCATCAGCGAAATTCTCAGTTCGAGATCCGGAAGACTGCATTCCGTGCCGATGCTTGGCGCCTCGGTGATGATGCATCTGGCGCTGGCCGTTTCGGCGAGCCCGGTTTGCGCCACGCCTGTGCGCCCCCATCTCTCCGACGCCCGCAGCTGGGGCTATCAACTGCAGATGGTGGACCCCGATCTCGTCGCAGATTCGCCCTATGATCTCATGGTCATCGACTATGCGCGCGATGGCTCGGCAGAGCAGGCGTTCAGCCGATCCGAGGTCATGGCCATGAAGCGCAAGCCCGATGGCGGCGCGCGCATTGTGCTGGCCTATCTCAGCATCGGGGAAGCCGAGGACTACCGCTCATACTGGAACCGGAGCTGGCAGACTTCGCCACCAGGCTGGCTCGGGCAAGAAAACCCGGATTGGCCGGGCAATTATGCGGTGCACTACTGGGATCCTGCCTGGCAGAGCGTGATCCTGGGCGGGCCGGAAGCCTATCTCGACAGCATCATGGCGGCGGGCTTTGACGGGGTCTATCTCGACCGAATCGATGCCTTCGACGTGTCCGACCCAGCGGTCTCACGGGCCAGCCGCATGCAATTGATGGTCGAGTTCGTCTCGACCATTGCCGCCTATGCCCGCAGCGCCCATCCCGGTTTCATTGTCGTCGGCCAGAATGCCGAAGAGCTGTTGAACTATCCCGACTATGCGGCGGCTATCGATGGTGTCGGCAAGGAAGACCTGTTCTTCGGCCTCGATGGCGACGGCACGCTTAATTCCAAGGGCGAGCTGCGCGCCAGCCTGACGCCGCTGCAGCGCTTTCTCGCCTCGGGCAAGCCGGTCTTTCTCATCGAATATCTCGATACGGCGGAATCGAGGGCCCTGGCTCACAAGAATGCCGATGCCCTCGGGGTTCCGCTTTTCATCGGCAGCAGGGAGCTCGACGATGTCCGGTCCCGTTAGTTTCCAGGATCCCAAACAGCTCTATCGCGCCGTGCCGGCGACCCCGACGCGGCCAGACCGGACGCTGCTAGCGATCATGCTCCTCGCCGTCGTGAGTCTTGCAGGCACGCTGGCCTTGCTCCCCGGCACCGAAGAAAAGGCCGAGGGCCTTCTTGCAGAGGGCCGCTATGGCGATGCGATTAACATTCTCGTCGCTGTTGAGGAGGATCGTCCGCTCAACGATTATGAGGGCTATATGCTCTTCAGGCTCTATATGCTGGCGCGACAGCCCGATAGCGCTGCTCTGCTGCTCAGTCAGCAGCCGGCGTTGCATGTCGACAATATCGAGGCTCTGCGCGAGCTCAGCGATCTCTACCGGCAGATGGGCGATGTGCATGGCGAGATGACGATCCTGCGCCGGATCTACGACGCCAGTCCCAGCGATGCCGATTTTGCGCGGCTGCGCGTGCTCTATCGCCTGACGGGCGATACCTCCGGCGAGGCGTCCTTATTGACCCGGGCGGTCGCTGACGGCCGTTCGGATGCGCCATCTCTGGAGCGGCTCGCCTATCTGCAGGCCCTGTCTCCCAATGGCGCAAGCGCGGCCGTCTGGGTCGCTCCATCGGGCAGTTTCTGGCGATTTGAGGCTGCGCGATCCGCGCAAGTCCTAGCCCTGACGAACCTGCCTTCCCCTGCAACCCCATTACTTACGGCGATTGAGTAGGAACCATTATGGCCATTGTTCTTGACGGAGCACTTCTCGACTGGACGGCTGACGACCGGCTGGAAACCGCCGCCACCACCATTGCCGGCTATGCCCTCTATGGACGGCTGGAAGGGGACGTTTTCTACTTCGCCCTCAGTTCGCCCCAGGCGATTGGCGCAACCTCGACGCTTTGGCTCAATACCGATGCCAATATCAATACCGGCTACAAGGTCTGGGGTTTTGCGGCGGGTGCCGAGTTCAATGTCAATTTCGGCGCCAATGGCGTGCCCCGGCTCTATACGGGGGCCGATGGGCAGACCCTGGTCGGTGATCTCACCTATGCGATGAGCGCTGACCGCCGGGTGCTGGAGATCGCCCTGCCCAAGAGCCTTTTGGGGGCGAGCATATCGAGCGTCGGCATCATGGCCGACATCAACAATACCGTCTTCCTGCCAGCCGACTATACCCAGGCGGCCTATACGATCACGACGCCGGCGCCGAGCGTCTTTGATGGCCTGCTGACCGAATGGACCGTGGATCAGCGCCTCGACAATGTGCCGGGAAAGACCGTTGCGGGCTATGAGCTCTATGGCAAGGTGGCGGACGACAGCTTCGTCTTCGGGCTCAAAAGCGCGGTGCCGATCGGGCCGAACACCACCTTCTGGCTCAATACCGACAACAATACCGCGACGGGCTACCAGATCTGGGGCTTTGCTGGCGGCGCGGAATTCAACGTCAATATCGGGGCGGATGGCGTCGCGCGACTCTATAGCGGGGCCGACGGTCAGACGCTGGTTGCAACGCTCGACTACAAGATAGCCTCGGGCGGGCTCAGCATGGAGTTTTCTGTACCCAAGGCCCTGCTCGGGCCGGCGGTAAACAGCGTCGTGATCCTCGCCGATATCAACAATTCCGTCTTCCTGCCGCCCAGCTATTCGAGCGGTGGCTATGTGCTGACAACACCAGTGGTGGTGCCCCCCGGACCCTATGATGGCCTGCTCACCGAATGGACGGCGGCGCAGCGGCTTGATACCGGCGCCGGCGTTGTTGCGGGCTATGAGCTCTATGGCACCGTGAGCGAGGACAAGTTTGTCTTTGCGCTCAAGAGTGCCGTTGCCATTGGGCAGAACACGACCTTCTGGCTCAATACCGATGCCAATGTCGCCACCGGCCACCAGATCTTCGGCTTTGCCGGCGGGGCGGAATTCAACGTCAATATCGGAGCGGACGGAGTTGCCCGGCTCTATAGCGGCGCCGATGGCCAGACCCTGGTCGGCCAGATCGATCACAAAGTTGCCCCGGATGGCATGAGCATGGAATTTGCCGTCCCCCGCAGCCTGATCGGCGCTTCTGTTACGGCGATCACCCTTCTGGCCGATGTCAACAATTCGGTCTTCCTGCCGACCACCTATGCCAATGGCGGCTATACGCTGGTTGATCCGGCTTCGATCCCGCCGAGCCAGTTCGATGGTGTGCTGACGGAATGGACGGCCAGCCAGCGGCTTGAAACGCCGATGACGACGGTCGATGGCCATGAGTTCTATGGCCAATATAGCGACGGCCAATTCACCTTCGGCTTCAAGAGTGCCGTTGCCATCGGGCCGAATACGACCTTCTGGCTCAATACTGATGGCAATGCGGCCACCGGTACGCAGGTCTTCGGCTTTGCCGGGGGCGCCGAGTTCAACGTCAATATCGGCTCGGACGGGGTGGCACGCCTCTATAGCGGTACGGCCGGGCAGACTCTGGTCGGGGCCATCGACTACAAGTTGGGGCCGGATGGGAAGACGATCGAATTTGCCGTGCCCAAGACGATGATTGGCGCCGCGGTCACCTCGGTCAGCATTCTTGCCGACGTCAATGACAGCGTTTTCCTGCCGGCCAATTATCTCTCGCCCGCCTATACGGTTTACGATCCGGCCTCGTTGCCGGCGGTGACTGATACCGGCAACAAGATCGCCATCGTCTTTTCGCAGACCACGGCCAACAACTATTTCAGCCCGATGGCTTATACCCAATTGGTCATGGCGGCGCAGAGCCAGGCCATGGCGGCCGGCATTCCCTTCGATCTCGTATCCGAGGCCGATCTCGCCGACCTCTCCAAGATGGTCAACTACGACGCGATCGTGTTTCCCTCGTTCCGCAACGTGCCGGCCAATCACCAGGCCATCTACGATGTGCTGACCAAGCTTGTGTACCAGTACGACGTTTCGCTCATCGCGGCCGGCGACTTCATGACCAATGACGCCGCCAATGCGAGCCTGCCCAACAATGCCTATGAGCGCATGCAGACGCTGTTCGGGCTCAACCGTACGGGTGGGGAGAGCGGGGTAACGGTCAATATCGAGGCCACTCCGACGGGCCACGCCATTACCGAGGGCTATGGCGCGAACGGCGCCATTCATACCTATACCGGGGCGGCGACGTCGTATTTCTCGGCCGCCAATCCCACTGCGGGTTCTGTCAGCGTGATTGCCGAGCAGGTGGTCAATGGAACGACCCATGGCGCCGTGCTGGGCACGGTTACCGGCAGCCGCAATGTGCATTTCTCGACTGATGCGCTGCTGGGTGACCTTAACCTGCTGGGTCAGGCCATAGACTGGGTCAATGAAGAGGTGGCTGGTCCGACCGTGTCGTTGAATATGACGCGGAACACTTCGCTCTTTGCTTCACGCAACGACATGGACCAGAGCCAGGAGAGCTTTGACGTCGACGGTGGCATCTATGACGCTATGCTGCCCTTCCTGCAGCAGTGGAAGACCGACTACAATTTCGTTGGCTCCTATTACGTCAATGTCGGCTTCAATCCGCCCGACCAGGAAACCAACTGGCTCATCTCATCGCAGTATTACGACGCCATGCGCGCCATGGGGAACGAGATCGGGTCGCACTCCTATACGCACCCTGAAGACACTAATTTCCTGCTGCCCAATGTCCTGACGCAGGCGCTGCTGGATCAGCGTATCGCTCAATATGCCGCAAGGCCGGGTGGCCCCGGCATTGTCGGGGAGGCGCTGGCCTCGATGACGCTGGCCCAGGTCAATGCCAAGCTGGCCCAGGTGCTCGCGGCGCCCAATCCGAGCGCACTCGATGCGACCTCGAAGGCCTTCCTTGAGGCGACCTACACCTTCCAGTTCGCTACAGCCCGTGCGGTGCTGGAGGCCAATCTTGGCTATTCGGTTGGTGGCGCGGCTGTGCCCGGCATGCCCGAGCAATTGCTGCCGGCCCAGCAGATCATCCAGTATTACGACTATCTCTCTGGCGGGGCTTCCATGCTTGGCGCCGGCTATCCGGGGGCCATCGGCTATCTGGCGCCGGGCGCCGATGGCCAGGTCTATATTGCCCCAAACATGTCCTTTGACTTTACCCTGATGGGATGGCTGGGGCTGACCGTCGAGCAGGCCGAGGCAAAGTGGGCGGCCGAATGGGCTCAGCTCACCGCCAATTCCGACATGCCCATCGTCGTCTGGCCCTGGCACGACTATGGCGTGACTGCCTGGTCGCTGGATGAGGGCCAGACCTCGCCCTATACCGCAGCGATGTTCACCAATTTCATCGCCGCGGCCCATGCCGCCGGCACTGAATTCGTGACACTGGCCGATCTGGCGGCGCGCATAAAAGCATTTGAGCGCACCGATTTCGGCTTCAGTGTCGCTGGTGACGTGATCACCATGCACGCCACGCCCCAGCAGGGCCAATTGGGTACGTTTGCGCTCAATCTCGATGACCTTGCCGGCAAGGTGATCAAGTCGGTCACCAACTGGTACGCCTATGATGCCGACAGCGTCTTCCTCGATGCTGATGGCGGCACCTTCACTGTGCAGCTGGGAACGAGTGTGGACGACGTCACCCACATCACTTCGATCGGTTCGCGTGCCCAGCTCGTGAGCCTGACGGGTGACGGCACCAATCTCGACTTCACCATTGCCGGGGAAGGGCGCATTACAATCGATCTCAAGCAGACCGTCGGCTTTACCTATCAGGCGACCGGCGCGACGATCGTCGGCCAGACGGGCGATATCCTCACGCTCGATCTTGGCGCCATCGGCAGCCACACGGTTGCCTTGCGGCAGGTTCCGATCAATCGGGCGCCCACTGATATCGTTGTTTCCAACCAGGTGGCCCTGCCGGAGAACACGGCCGCGCGGACCAAGATTGCCGATCTGGCGGTGATTGACCCCGATACCGACCCGTTGCTGCGCATGAATGTGGTGACGGTCTCTGATGCCCGCTTCGAGATCGATGCCTCGACCGGCGCGCTCTATCTCAAGGCGGGACAGGCGGTCAATTTCGAGGCGGGCGCAACCATTGCCATGACCTTGACGGCGACCGACGGGCCCCTGAGCCTGTCCAAGGCCATCGTGCTCACGGTGGTCAACGTCAACGAAGCGCCGACCGGTGCGCCAACGGTTGCCGGATCGGCTGTCGAAAACGTGCTTCTGAGTGCGGGCACTGCGCTGATCGCGGACCCGGATGGGCTCGGCGCCTTCACCTACCAATGGCAGCGCGGCAATGGCACGGTGTTCACCAATATCGCCGGGGCGACGGCCGCAACCTATCGCCTGGTGCAGGCGGATGCGGACCAACTGGTCCGGGTCGCCGTGTCCTATCGCGATGGCAGCCTCACCACCGAGACGATCTTCTCGGCGCCCACGACCCAGGTGGTCGATGTGCTCGCCAATACGACGCTGACGCCGCTGATGGCCAATACCGCGCGTACGATCACCACGGCCGAGCTTGTCGGGGGCGGGATCACCGGTACGGTGACGATCAATTCGCTCACCGCATCGATTGGCACCCTTGTGGCGCTTGGCAGCGGGCAGTGGACCTATACGCCGCCAGCCAACAACGATACCGGGGTCACTTTCAGCTATACCGCGACAAACGGCACGAAGCTGGCCCAGGGCACCGCAGCGATGGATCTGCTGCCGTCCAACACGATCATGGGTACGGCCGGCGTGGACAATCTGGCCGCGCGGGCCACGGCCGATACCTATCGGGGCCTTGCCGGCGGGGATACGATCTCGGGCGGGGCCGGCAATGACACGATCTATGGCGATGAGGGCAATGATATCGCGGGTGGTGGTGACGGGAATGACGTTTTCTTTGCCACGCTCTCGGACGGCAATGATCGCTATACCGGCAATGGCGGGACGGATCGGTATGACCTGTCCGGCACCACGGCCGCAGCGACGGTGAACCTGACCAATGGCACCGCCTCAAGCAGCCAGACCGGCAGCGACATTCTCGCGACCATCGAAAATGTCACGGGTGGTTCGGGTGCCGATACCATTACCGGTTCTTCGGCCGCCAACGTTCTCGATGGCGGGGTCGGCGCCGATATCCTGCTCGGCATGGGTGGCGCCGATACACTTGTCGGCGGGGTTGGTGCCGACCGTCTCACCGGCGGGACCGGGCGCGACGTGATGACGGGCGGTGCCGACAACGACACCTTCATCTTCACCGCCACCTCGGAAATGGGCAATACGACCACGACGCGCGATGTCATTACCGACTTCACGCCCGGCCAGGACAAGTTCGACTTCTCGGCCATCGACGCCAATACGCTGCTGCTGGGCAATCAGGCCTTTTCCTTCCTTGCCCCGCAAGGGGCGGCGTTCACTGGGGTTCGGGGCCAATTGCAGTGGCGGGTGGAGGACCCGGCGGGGACGACGAACGACAAGACCATTGTGCTCGGCGACATGAACGGCGATCGCGTCGCCGATTTCCAAGTCGAGCTGACCGGTCTCATTCAATTGGGGGTTGGCGACTTTATCCTGTGACCCCCTTTCGATGACGCCCCCACGTCATCGCGCAGATGCCCGGCAACCCCCACGCCGGGCATTTGTGTTTCCGGCGTTGACTGCCATCAATGCCGGGGCAAACAACCCCGCCTAGCCTGAGCACAGCCTCATCTCCCAGGGAGACAAAGATGTGCGGAATCGTTGGAATTGCCGGCTGCAAGCCGGTGGCCGATCGCCTGGTCAGCGCCTTGGCGCAGCTCGAATATCGGGGCTATGACAGCGCCGGAATTGCGACCCTCGACCACGGCGAAATCCAGCGCCGACGCGCCCCTGGAAAATTGGTCAACCTTGCCAATAAGCTTACCCTTGATCCCTTGGCGGGCACGATCGGGATCGGGCACACGCGCTGGGCAACGCATGGTGCGCCGACCGAACTCAACGCCCATCCGCATGCGACGCCGCGCGTCGCCGTGGTACACAATGGGATCATCGAAAACTATCGCTCACTGCTGGTGGAATTGGCGGCCGATGGCTATCTGCCGCTGACTCAGACCGATAGCGAAGTGGTGGCCATGATGGCGACGCGGTGGATGGATCTGGGTCTATCGCCGGTGGCCGCCGTTCAGGCGACCGTGTCGAAACTGCAGGGGGCGTTTGCACTGGTTTTCCTCTTCCACGGTGAGGAGCAGATGTTGGTCGCAGCGCGTCAGGGTTCGCCGCTGGCGGTGGGCTATGGCGATGGGGAAATGTTCCTGGGTTCGGATGCGCTGGCCCTGTCGCTCTTTACCGATAAGGTGACCTACCTCGAGGAAGGGGACTGGGCCGTCGTGACGCCGGGCCAGGCGGCGATCCGCAGCCGCGAGGGTTCCAATGTCAACCGCGTGGTGCACCAGACCAATGCCTCGTCCAATATCGTCGAGAAGGGGCCCTATCGCCACTTCATGCTCAAGGAAATTCATGAGCAGCCGGATGCGGTTTCGCGGGTCATTGGCCGGTTCGTCGATCGTGGTGCGCGGACGCTGGCGGTGCAGGACCCGCTCTCCTTCGATTTTGCAGATCTCTCGCGGATGACGGTTTCGGCCTGTGGTACGGCTTATCTAGCAGGTGTGGTCGGCAAGTACTGGTTCGAGCGCTATGCGCGCCTGCCGGTCGATATCGATGTGGGTTCCGAATTCCGCTATAGGCAACCGCCATTGGCGCCCGAGGGGCTGGCGCTGTTTATTTCGCAATCGGGTGAGACGGCCGATACCTTGGCGGCCTTGCGCTATTGCGCGGCGAATGGCCAGCACATCGCCAGCGTCGTCAATGTCGAAGAATCGACCATTGCCCGCGAGTCCAAGTCGGTGTTTCCGCTGCGGTGCGGGCCGGAAATCGGGGTTGCTTCCACCAAGGCGTTTACGACGCAGCTGACGACGCTCGCCTGTCTATCGGTTGTGGCAGGCCGGGCGCGTGGCGTGTTGGATAGTGGCAAGGGGGAAGAGCTGGTGACGGCGCTCGAAACCTTGCCCGGTGCCATCGCCAATGCGTTGTTGGCTGAAGATGAAATTGCCGAGATCGCCAGGAGCATCAGCAAGGCCAGCGATGCACTGTTCCTTGGGCGGGGGCCGCTCTATCCGATTGCCTTGGAAGGCGCGCTCAAGCTCAAGGAGATCTCTTATATCCATGCCGAGGGCTATGCGGCGGGGGAACTCAAGCATGGCCCCATTGCGCTGGTCGATGAGACCATTCCGGTCATCGTCATTGCGCCATCTGACGAGCTTTCGGAAAAGACCGTTTCCAACATGCAGGAGGTAGCCGCGCGGGGCGGGCGCATCGTGCTTGTGACCGATCCCAAGGGTGCGGAAATGCATGGCGGCATGGCGCAGCAGTGCATCGTTTTGCCGGAGGTGCATCCGTTCGTGGCGCCTATCGTGGCGGCGATTGCCGTGCAGTTGCTGGCCTATCATACGGCGGCGCATCTCGGCGCCGATGTGGACCAACCGCGCAATCTCGCCAAGTCGGTGACGGTGGAATAGGGCCGGGAAGTATTTGCGGCAAAAGGGACAAGTGCACTTGTCCCTTTTTGTCGGCGATCCCATTCTCTCCTGCAAAGGAGAGTCTTTGGTATGACCAATCCGTTTTTCGAAGAGTGGGCGACGCCCTTTGGCGTGCCGCCCTTTGCCGAGATCAAGACCGAGCATTTCAAGCCGGCTTATGAGGCGGCGCTGAAGGCGCATGAGGCCGAGATTGCGGCCATTGTCGGCGATGCGGATGCACCGAGTTTTGAGAACACGATTGTCGCGCTGGAACGGAGCGGCGCGCAGCTTGATCGGGTTGATCTCGTTTTCTCCCAGCTTGGGTCTGCCAATACCAATGAGACCTTGCAGGGCATCGAGCGCGACCTGGCGCCGGTTGTGGCCCGCCACTGGAACGCGATTTTCCTCAATCCCGCGCTCTTTGCGCGGATTGATGCGCTTTATCAAAAGCGCGCGGAACTGGGACTCGATGCCGAGGCGTTGCGGGTGTTGGAGCGCTACCACCTCGATTTCGTCCGTTCGGGGGCGAAACTGTCGCTGGCCGACCGCGAACGCTTTGCCGGGATCGTCGAGCGGCTTGCCGTGCTCGGCACGGAATTCGGGCAGAACGTGCTGGCCGATGAGCAGAACACGGTCTTTGCCTTGAGCGAAACCGAGGTTGAGGGGCTGCCTGATTTTGCGCGAGCCGCTGCCGCCGAAATGGCGCGGGATCGCAAGCTCAACGCGCCCTATGCCGTGACCACGTCGCGCTCCAGCGTCGAGCCAGTGCTGCATTTTGCGCGGGATCGCGCCGTGCGCGAAAAGGTCTGGCGTGGCTTTGTGACGCGAGGCGCAAATGGCAATGCGAGCGACAATCACGCCATAATCGGCGAAATCCTGCGGTTGCGCGGTGAGCAGGCGAAGTTGCTCGGCTATGAGAGCTATGCCGCATATAAGCTCGCCGACAGCATGGCCGGCACGCCCAAGGCGGCGCGGGGGCTGCTCGAACAGGTGTGGAAGCCGGGCCGGCAGCGAGCGCTTGACGATCGGGTGGCGCTGCAGGGGCTGATCGACGAGGAGGGCGGCGATTTCAAACTCGCCGCCTGGGACTGGCGCTACTATGCCGAGAAGCTGCGGCTGGCGCGCTTCGATTTCGACGAGAACGAAATCAAGCCCTATCTCGAACTGTGGAAGGTGGTGGAGGCCGCGTTTCATGTGGCCTCAAAGCTCTTCGGCGTGAGCTTTGTTCCGCGCGAGGATATCGAAGGCTATCACCCTGATGTGCGCGTCTGGGAAGTGCAGCGCGAAGGGAAAACGATCGGCATTTTCTATGGCGATTATTTTGCCCGCGCCGGCAAGCGTAGTGGCGCCTGGATGACCTCGTTCCGCAAGCAGGCCAAGCTCGACGGTGCGGTCATTCCGCTTGTCGTCAATACCTGCAACTACCTCAAGCCGCCTGAGGGGCAGCCCGCCTTGTTGTCGCTCGACGAGGCGCGGACAGTGTTCCATGAGTTTGGGCATGGGCTGCATGGTCTCTTGTCGAACGTCACCTATCCGCGCATTGCCGGCACCAGCGTGGTGCGGGATTTCGTGGAATTGCCATCGCAGCTTTATGAGCACTGGCTGGAGTCCAAACCCGTGCTGGCGCGTCTGGTGCATTATCGCACCGGCGAGCCTATCCCGCAGGCGCTGCTCGACAGGATGACGGCGGCGGGCAAGGCCAATAAGGGTTTTGAGACGGTGGAGTTCGTGTCTTCGGCAATCCTCGACATGGACTATCACTCAGCCATCATTGGCGAGAACGAGGATATTCCGGCGCTGGAGCGCAAGACGCTCGACGATATCGGCATGCCCAAGGAAATCGCGCTGCGCCATGCCAGCACGCATTTCCTGCATCTCTTCTCGGGCGATGGCTATGCGGCCGGCTATTACAGCTATCTGTGGTCAGAGGTGCTCGATGCCGATGGCTATGGCGCCTTCGAGGAAGCGGGTGATCCTTTCGACAAGGAAACTGCGGATAGGCTCTACAAATATGTCTATTCGGCCGGCGGCTCGCGCGACTATGCGGAGGCCTATCGTCTCTTCCGTGGACGCGATCCCGATGTGAAGGGGCTGCTGGAAGATCGCGGGCTGGCTGATTTGATCCCGATTGAGGATGGCGTGGCGGGGTAGCCACCCCATTCCACTAAATCCACCGGCTGTCATCCCGGCCTAGGGCCGGGGTGACAATCGAGTGTTTGCTTGCGTCGGAGGCCTACTGAAGCGTCAGCACGAAGCGGAACTTTGCGTCGCCTTCCCACCACATGGGGAAATTGGTGCCCCATTTGTTGTTGTAGAGATTGACGCGAAGTCCGCCGGAGAAGTCCGGGCGTTCGGCCTGGAAGGGGATGAAGGGCGAGGCGGCGGGCGCTACCAGCGCTGCGTCGAGCAGGGCCAGGTTCAGCACCTGCCCGCCGGCATTCACCTCGACTGCCTCGACCGCCTGCAGTTGGCCGCCGCCCTTGCGGGCTATGGCTTGGCTGTCATGCCAAAGGCCGAGTTTCTGCAGTCGCCAGCTTTCGCCGCCCTGCGGAGTGAAACGAAAGAAACCGGCTTCGGGCATGCGATTGGCCGGCTTGCTGCGCAGGGTTAGGATCACTTCGACCTGTCGGTCGTTGATCCCGCGAAGGGTGATGTCGCAGCGGGCGGGGGCGCCGATTTCGGCATGTGCGTCCGCGGGCAGGGCCGCGATGCTGGTGGTGCCGCCAATGCCCTGAGAGACAGGCGACACGGCTTCGGTTCGTGCCGTCTTCGCGCTGCTAAGGCCGGGCTTGTCGTGGTCAAGAATGGCCCATTCCTGACGGTGCTGCAGATAGGAATCGAGGTGCTTTTGGAGCTCGGTCCAGTCGTAGCTTTCGTGGGTGTAGCCGAAGAGTACGCCGTCCTTGCCGGCGATGCGTGTGCCATTGGGAGCGGTGAGGGCGGCGATGCTGCCTGTGGTGGGGTCAAGCTCGGCGGTCCAACCGCCGTCACTTAGGCTTGCCGCACTGCCTGTGGGTTCGGCGGCCGGTGTCACCGTTGTTTCGCTGAGC
Organism: Devosia sp.; assembly: GCF_024707125.1. Classification (GTDB taxonomy): domain Bacteria; phylum Pseudomonadota; class Alphaproteobacteria; order Rhizobiales; family Devosiaceae; genus Devosia. The sequence continues at coordinate 477,204 of NZ_JANQAH010000011.1, read as the reverse complement.
ACGCGATCGGCAGCCTGTCGGTCGGCGGTGTCGAGTTCAGCGAGCGCGGTGTCGATATAGGCGCGCTGCTCGGCCCAGGATTGTTCGGAATAGGCGAAACGGTAGTCGGCCTTGCGTGCCTTGTCGAAGTCGGCGCGGTCCCAGGCCCTGTCGTCGCGGAGATAGGTTTTGATGTCGACGCCCCAGGTGTGTTCGGCAACCTGGGTCAGGCCGCGGGCAAAGGCGCGGCGGGCTTCGGTCGGTTCCCAGCCATCATAGAGACGCTGAAGGGCGCGGAAGCGGGCGAGTTTTTGTGGATCAGTGGCGGTGCCGTGGATCCAGCTATCGCCAATTTCCTCGGTGACAACCGGAAACTCTTCGCGGCGGCTCCACATCTCGGAGCCGAAGGCGTCGAGCGTGGAGGCGGTGACCACGGCATCAGGGTTTTCGTGGCGGATGTGGCGCAGGGCCTCGACGGTCTGGCCGACGCTTTGTGGGCCGATATTGTCGTTCGTATGGGCGAAGCTGAGGCCGATTTCCGGGCCGGCGGGAAAGTCGGTGGCGCCGTAGGATGCCTGGTACATCACCACGACCTCTTCGCCATGTGGCGCGCGCCAGCGGAAGATCGGCGGCACGTCGGGGACGGGGCTCGCCGTGTTGACGCCCAGATGCAGGAAGTTGACGCCGGCTTCGGCGAGGAGTGGCACCATGCCGAGCGTATGGCCGGGAACGTCGGTCATCTTGGCGGCCGTGGTGTGGCGGCCAAAGCGCTGGTCGAGCTCCTGCGAGAAGGAGAGCCCGGCGCGGAACAGGGCCGGCGACATCAGCTCGGTATGGGTGGTGAAGGGCAGGGCGTGCCAGGTGATCAGGCCTCGCTCGATGGCGCGTTCGAGCTTTTTGACCCGTTCGGCGTCCTGCGAATGCAGATGATCCCAGATCAGCCAGGCGCCCGTGGTCCAGATGAATTCGGGCTGATCAGGGTTCTCGGCGAAAAAATGCTCGCCGGTGGCGATAGCCTGGGGGATGAACTGATTGTGGTACTGCGCGCGAACGCGTGAGGCGTGATCGGTGAAGCCGATATCGAGATGGGTCTTGAAGACGAGGTGGATCTTTTTGGTCATGGCAAAGAGGTTCAGCCGACGGTGCCGCGTACGACAAGCCGGGTGTTGAGGGTTTCCTGGAAGCCCGGAGCATCGGGATTGTTGAGGCGGCGGAGGATCAGGCGGACGAGGGCGCGGACGCGCTCGTCGAGATCGAATTTCACCGTGGTGAGATTGTAGCTTTTCCAGTGGGACTGGGCGATGTCGTCGAAGCCGATGACTTTGACATCCTCGGGCACGCGCAGTTTTAGTTCGTGGCGGAGGGCATCGATGACGCCGAAGGCGCCGACGTCATTGGCAGCGAAAATGGCATCGGCGCCGTCGCCAACGCGGAAGAGATCGATGGTCGCCTGGTAGGCGGAGTCATAGCTGAAATCGCCGCGCGCCACGACGGGCGGCGCGAGGCCGCGATCGGCCATGACCTGGCGCAGGGTGCGCTCGCGCGAGGTATTGGCGCGGGATTTTTCGGCGCCGGAGAGGTAGGCGATGCGTCTGGCCCCAAAGCCCTGAAGCAGGGCGACGGCCTGATCGATACCATCGCGCTGCAGCACGTTCAGCCGATCATGCAGGGGGTCGTCTTCCGCCTCTTCGCTGGTGCCGGGCAGGGGGTAGTGCACATAGATGGGCACGGCGCGGTCGAGGAAACGCGCGAGCGTATGTGGCTTCACGTTCTCGACGAAGGCGATAACCGAGTCTGGATTGAAGCCGCGCATATAGGCGAGCAATTGCTCGTCCATGGAATAGTCGGTGCGCGTCTTGAACAGCAGAGTGGCAAAGCCCTCGGCCTGCAGGGCCGTGGTCAGTGCGTCGATCTCCTGGCTTTCCCAATGGCTGCACACATCGGGCACGATGACGCCGACAAGATGCGAACGCCCGCTGACCAGGGCCCGGGCGGCCCGGTCTGGCGTGTAGTTCAGCTCCTGCGCGATCTTCAGGATCAGCTCGCGTTTTTCAGGCTTGAGCGAGGTGTGCGGATTGAAGGCGCGTGACACGGCGACGCGCGAAACCTGGGCTCGCGCGGCAACCATTTCGGCAGTCGCCCGCCCTCGCGGGGCCTGCTCAGTGTCGGTCACGATAATCCTCCCATCCACTCGCTAGGAGTGAAAACGTGTTCAATTCAATGGCTGTAAGGGAGCCGGGAGTCAAGTTAGCCGTGAAGCGGTTGACTCGCAATGTCAGCCTTGATTGTCACCGGAATGTCTCGGAAGCCTGCCATACAGCAAATGTGCTCGTTACACCCGTTTTCTCCTCTGCGAATTCTCCGCATTGACGAGAAATGAAAACGTGTTCATTCTGTGATGGTCGGACGCGGGGAGCGTTCTGGCCAAGATCGGCTACCGGAGAATTCGGAGCCACCATTTCGGGAGGATTACCTACGATGAATAATCGTATGCGCGCGCTTGCGCTCGGCCTTATCGGCGCCACCTCGGTTGCCATTCCTGCCTTTGCCGTGGATCTCAATGTCACCTGCCGCTGTGTCATCGGCGGCGTGAACAGCGGCACCGCCCAGTGGATCGAAGAAAGTGTCATTCCGGCTTTCGAGGCGGCCCATCCTGATGTCAATGTGACGCTCAACCAGTTCGGCGGCGAAGATGCGCAGCTCACCCAGCAGCTGGCGCTCGACTTCTCGACCGGCGCCGGCCCCGACGTTTCCGCCTTTGATGGCTTCCTCATTCCCTCCTTCGTGGAAGGTGGTCTGCTGAAGGCGCTCGACGAAGTGGCTGGTCCAGAAGTCAATGACTGGTCCGGCTGGGCGGCACTGTCCGATGGTTCACGCTCGCTGATGGAATATCAGGGCAAGTTCTACGGCATTCCGCTCGGGACCGACGTGCGCATGATCCACACGCGCAAGGACATTCTGACCGAAGCCGGCATCGATGGTGAAAACTGGCAGCCTACGTCGTGGGAAGAGGTGCTCGACGCCGCCCGCGCCATCAAGAAGATCAAGCCCGACAGTTTCCCCATCCAGCTCAATGCGGGCGTTGCGATGGGCGAAGCCACGACCATGCAGGGCTATTGGCTGGCGCTGCTCGGCACGGGCGAAAAGGTGACCGACGAGAACGGCAAGTTCGTCGTTTCGAGCCAGGGCATTTTGGACACGCTCAATCTCTACAAGACCATCTATGTCGACGAGCAGCTTGGTGACCAGCGCGCCCAGCTCCTGGCCGATGGCCGCAATCGCTCCTTCGCTAATTTCCGTGATGGCGTGACGGCACTGCTGTTCGAAGGCGACTATTTCTACCGCTCGGTCACGCCGGAAGGTGCGGAATTTGCCGTGCCGAACCGTGACGAAGTCATGGGCTGGGCCAAGATTCCGGCCAAGGAGCCGGGTGCAGGTATTCGCGGCCAGGATTTCGTGACCATTTCGGGTGGTACGGGTTTTGTGATCAACCCCGCGACTGACTCGCCCAAGGAAGCCTGGGCTTTCCTCTCGTTCATGAACGAGCCGGAAATGCAGAATGCCTTCCAGGCCATCCAGCCGCGCATTACCGCCCGTACGGATATCGAAATCCCGAACAGCCCGTTCCTCACGGCAACCAGCCAGACGCTGCTGCCGCTGACCACGGCGCGTCCGAACGATCCGAACTACAATGCGGTTTCCTCGGAAATCCAGCGCATGACCGAAGCCGTGGTTTCGGGCGAACTCTCGCCGGAAGACGCCATGGCTCAGTACAAGGCGGCCGTGATCGCCATCGTCGGCGAAGACAACACCGTCAGCCTGCTCTAGTCCTCCCACGTCGACCCGGTGCCCTTCGGGGTGCCGGGTTTGCGGGAGTTTTTTGACGTCGCTACGTGGCGGCGCGACTGATTACACATGCCGGCAGGTCCGCATGTGCTCACGACTGACCCAGACCTGTGGGGCCATCCATGACCACCGAACCCATCGAGGCCAAGCCGAAGAAGGTGCGCAATTTTGCGCTGCTTTCCAATCGCGCCGGCGCCGCCTTCCTGACGCCTGCCGGCCTTTTGGTCTCGGTCTTCGTCATCGTGCCCTTCTTTTGGGTGATCTTTGTTTCCTTCACCAACCGGACGCTGCTGGGGCGCACCGCGCTCAATCCCGAGTTCGTCGGTCTGGCTAACTATCTCTCGCTCTTTGACCCCGCGACTTTCTTCCAGCGCGGGCAATTCGGCTTCTCGCTGATCCTGACGACGCAATTCGTGCTGGCTTCGGCGCTGCTGGGCCAGGCGCTGCTCGGCCTGTTGCTGGCCTGGCTGATCCAGACCGTGCCGCCATGGGTGAAGCGCATTACGGAAACCTTTGTCATTGCCGCCTGGATCCTGCCCGAGGTGGTCATCGGTTTTGCCTGGTTCGCGTTCCTCGATCGCGATCAGGGCACACTCAATATGCTGCTCGAAGGCCTTGGCTTGCCGCCCGGCGACTTCCTGTTGCAGCAACCCTTCTGGGTCATCGTGGTGTTCAACACCTGGCGCGGCGCTGCTTTCTCGATGATGCTGTTCAACTCGGCCTTTTCGTCGATCCCGCCAAGCTATTTCCAGGCCGCCGACGTTGCCGGTGCCTCGTCGTGGCAGAAATTCCGCGACATCGGACTGCCGCTCATTCGCGGGCATATCGTCACCGATCTCATCCTCATCACCATGTGGACGTTCAATACCTTCACGCCGTTCCTCTTGACCAATGGCGGGCCGAGCTACCGGACGGAGCTGGTGTCGATCTACAATTATCGCGTTGCCTTCCAGGATTTTCAGTTCGGCAAGGGTGCGGCGGTGGGCGTGATCATGATGCTGATCAACCTGGCTTTCGCGTTGATCTACCTCAGCATCGGCCGCAAGAAGAGGCGCTGACCATGAAGCTCACCATTCCCGCCTTTGTCGGTCGCATTGCCTTTTCGGCGCTCGCCGCGCTGATCGGCGCCATCTTCGCGCTGCCGCTGCTGTGGTTCCTCTTTGCGCCGTTCAATGCGCGCGCGGAGCTGGGTCTGGCTCTGCCTGACCCATGGACGCTCAACAATTTCGTGACGGTCTTCGGCAATTCCTATGCCGTGCAGGCGCTCTGGAACAGTTTCATCCAGGCTGTCGGCGGGGTCATCCTGGTGGGTGCGGCGGCGACGCTGGCTGCCTATGCGCTCAGCCGCTCGTCCATCCCCGGCAAGGGTGCGGTGACCTATATCCTGCTGCTGTTCTCGTCGGTCGTGTCGGGTTCCGCGGCCATGGTGCCGATCTTTCTCATAGTCTCGGCCGCGGGCCTCATGGATACCCATCTCGCTGTGATCCTGACCTTTGCTGGCGGCCTCCTGCCGACGGCCATGTTCATCCTGCGCGATTTTATCGACTCGATCCCGAAATCCTACGAGGAAAGCGCCATGGTGGCGGGAGCCTCGCCGGTGCAGGCCTTTTTCGATGTGGCGCTACCGGTCATCCGGCCGGGCATCGTGGTCGTCGTGGTCTGGGGTTTCGTGAATATCTGGGGCTCGTTCCTGATCCCCTTCATTCTGCTCCGCAGCGACAGCAATATGCCGGCCTCGGTCGCCATCTACTCGTTCTATTCGGAAGCGGGCACGCCCATCGTCACGCTCCTGGCAGCCTATTCGCTGATCTATTCGCTGCCTGTCATCGTTCTCTATCTCTTCGTCAGCTGGAAGTTCGGCTTCCGGTTCTTCGGCGGCATCAAGGCTTAAGCACTTATGGCATCTGTTGAATTCAAAAACGTCACCAAGAGCTTTGGCGAGTTCAAGGCGGTCGCGGACGTCAGCTTCGATATCGGCGATGGGGAATTCGTCTGTCTCCTTGGTCCCTCTGGCTGCGGCAAGACCACTTCGCTGCGCATGTTGGCAGGGCTCGAAACCCCGACTTCGGGGAAAATCCTGATCGGCGGGGAAGAAGTTACACATCTCCACCCCAAGGATCGCAACATCGCCATGGTGTTTCAGGACTATGCGCTCTACCCGCATATGAACCTGGCCGACAATATCGCCTATCCGCTGAAAGTCCGCGGCGAGCCGGTGGCGCAACGCCATGGGCGGGCCAAAGAAGTCGCTGATGTCCTCAAAATCGGGCACCTGATGGACCGTCTGCCGAGCCAGATTTCCGGCGGCCAACAGCAGCGCACCTCGCTCGCCCGCGCTTTGGTCTATCCGGCAAAGGTCTATCTTTTCGACGAGCCGCTTTCCAATCTCGACGCAAAGCTGCGGCTCGAAGCGCGTGGTTTCCTCAACCACCTGCAGCGCGACATGGGCATGACGGCTGTCTACGTGACCCATGACCAGGCCGAGGCCATGGCATTGGCGACGCGCATTGCCGTGATGGATCAGGGGCATATCGTGCAGTTTGCCTCGCCGATCGAAATCTATCGCCGGCCGGCCACGACCTTCGTTGCGAACTTTGTCGGCAACCCGCCGATGAATCTGGTCGAGGTGGAAGGCGCGCAGGTCGATGGCAAGCTGGTGCTGAAGGCTGAGGGGCTGACCATAGCCGGCCTTGCCATGACCGATGCCATCGGCAAGGCATTGACGGCGAGCGGCAAGCTGACGCTGGGGGTGCGGCCGGAGCATCTGGGGATCGCCGCGGCAGGCGCCGTCAACACCATCACGGCGCCGCTCTTTGCCAATGAAAATATGGGGCCGGAAAGCCTCGTCACCGTAGACCGTGGCGACAGCGCCCGCGTTACGGCGCGCATCTTCACCGATGATCATCTTGATCTGTCCAAGGTGGTGACGCTCGGTTTCTCGGCCGAGCACGTCCATCTCTTTGATAGCGCCGGCAAGCGTATTCCGGCCTTGGGAGAATAGGCCTTGTCCAAGACTATCACCGCACATGTGACCCGCACCGATCAGGCGCGGAATCCATACTTTTACATTCCATTCGAGGTTCCATTCGGCACGACGCGGATCGATGTGACGCTGGCCTATCCCAAGGCCGAGGATTGCATCATCGATCTCGGCGCCTTTGATCCCCGCGATAAGGGTTATCCGACCCAAGAGGGCTTTCGCGGCTGGAGCGGTGGCGCGCGTGATCGTTATTTCATCGCCACCGACGATGCGACACCGGGCTATATCCATGGCGAAATACAGCCGGGGACCTGGAACGTCATTCTGGGCCTTTACAAGGTTCCCGAGGTTGGCGCCGATGTCAGCGTAACCATCAGCTTGGATGCGTCGCCGCGAAAGCTGGAACCGCAGCCGGCGCGGACCTTCCCAGTGCGCAACACGGCTGGCTGGTACAAGGGTGACCTCCACTGCCACACCTTCCATTCCGATGCGCGCGGCGCGCCGGAATTGCTGCATGCGGCGGCGAAACAGGCCGGGCTCGATTTCCTCGCCATCGCCGATCATAACACCATCACCCAGAGACGGTATTTTCACCCCCAGTCCTCGCCTGATCTCGTCTTCGTGCGGGCGATGGAAGTGACTACGGCCGTTGGACACGCCAATGTCTATGGGGTCGATGAGTGGATCGACTTCCGCATGACAAAGCCGTCCGATGCGCATGTGCTGGAAAAGCTGGTGCATGAGAAGGGCGGGCTGCTCTCGATCAATCACGACAAGCCCACCATTCCCTGGGACTACGAGTTTCCCGCCGCCGACTGCCAGGAAGTGTGGCAATCCACCTGGATGGCCTGGAACTGGATTTCGCTGGAACGCTATCAGCAGCGCTTGGCGGCAGGCCTGAAGCTCTCGGCTATCGGCGGCTCGGACTATCACCAGCCCGACCGTCTGCTGCCCGAAGGCCCGCTGGTTCTGGCTCGTCCGACCACGGTTTTCTGGCTGCCCGAACTGAGCGAAGACGCCGTTCTCGCCGCGATGAAATCGGGCCATGGTTATGTGACCGAAAGCCCGACCGGGCCGCATCTCGAAATCCGCTGCGGGGGCATTGTCATGGGCGGCACGGCTGCCGGCCTCTCCGAGATAACCGCCATTGTTCGGGGCGCCGCGGGCGACCGGCTTGTGCTGATCGATGCCACCGGCCCCATCGCTGACGTCCCAATTTCGGGTGAGGACTGGCAGCAGAATATCGCCGTCAAAAACCCGCAAAAATTCGTTCGGGCAGAAATCGTCGCGGTCGCTAGTCGTGAAAGGCTGGTGGCCGAGTTCACTGGCGCTCTCGAAGGCCGCGAACTGCCTTGGCGACTCAAAGGTGCTGATCTGGCCGACCAGCCGATCCGCCGCGCCCTCAGCAATCCAATCTATATCGGTTCCTGATCCATGCTTATCGGCAACGCGCCCTGTTCCTGGGGCATCGCCTATCCTACCGGCAATCACTATTCGTGGTCGCAATATCTCGATGAGGTGGCCGAGGCCGGCTATCGCGGTACTGAACTGGGGCCGCTCGGTTTTTTGCCGAAAGATGCGGAACTGCTGCGCGACGAATTGGGCAGGCGCAATCTGACGCTGATTGGCGCGACCCATGTCCACACCTTTGGCGATGCGGCCTCCGTGCCGGTGCTGATGGCGACCTTGCGCGAGCTTTCGACGCTGCTGAAGACACTGGGTGCCAGGCATCTCGTCATCATGGATGAGAGCAATTGGTATCCGGCGGGCCAGGAAGGTGTACTCGACGAGGCCGGTTGGCAGGGGCTCGTCGGAATGGTGCGCGACGCTCAGAAGCTGGTCGAAGGCGAGTATGGCCTGAAACTCAGCTTTCATCCGCATATCGGCACGGCGGTGGAGAAGGAGGCGCAGATCGATCGGCTGCTGTCCGATACGGAAATCGATCTCTGCTTTGATACCGGGCACCATGCCTTTTGGGACCAAGATCCTGTTTCCTATATGGAAAAGGTGTTTTCCCGCATTGCCTACATGCACCTCAAGAATGTCGATCCGCGCGTACGCGCCCGGGTTCTGGCGGGGGAACTGTCTATCGCAAAATCCTATGGTGCGGGGGTGATGTGTCCGCTGCCTGACGGGGCGGTGGATATTCAGGCGGTGATGCGTCTTCTGGCCGAGCGGGGCTTTGATGGACCCATCGTGGTCGAGCAGGATGTCGCCGAAAACGCCGCGGAAACGCCGCTGCAACTGGCGGCGCGGAACCTTGTCTATATGGAAGGGATCGCGGAATGAGTGCGGTTCTCAAGGTTGGCCTCATCGGGCTCGGCGAGGTCGCCCAGCTTATGCACCTGCCGCTGCTGGCGGACGATAATCGCTTTGAGATCAATGCGATAACCGACGTGTCGCCCAGTCTCGTCGACTATGTGGCGAACCGCTATGGCGTGCCGACGCGGCATGCGAGCGCTGAGGCGCTGATTGCCGATCCGGAGCTGGATGCAGTGTTCATCCTGACGCCGGATCATCTCCATGCCGAGCTGCTGGAAAAAGCCATTCGTTCGGGAAAGCACGTCTTTATCGAGAAGCCTGCTTGCCTGACCGCGGCGCAGCTTGAGCCGCTGCTATCGCTGCCGAAACGGCCGGGGCAGGTGGTGTTCGTGGGCTATATGCGGCGGTTCTCGCGGGCCTTTGCGGAACTCAGGAAGCGCTTGCCGCCATTGGAAAAAATCCGCCACGTGCGGGTGCGAGATATCATTCGCGAGGCGCCGTTTTTCGTGGCGCAGACACGCAACGTCTTCAAGCCCAAGGATGTGCCGGGTGAGTTGATCGCCGAAGGCCGGGCGCGGACGCAAACCATGCTGCGTTCGGTGATGGGCGAGGATTGCCCGCCTGATGCGCTGCGGGCCTATCAGGTGCTTACGGGCTTGAGTTCACACAGCTTTTCGGCAATGCGCGATCTGCTCGGCAAGCCAAAAGGGGTGCGTTACGCGACCCAGCACAATGGCGAAACGGTGATAGCGCTCTTCGACTATGGGCATTTCACCGCGCTCTATGAGGCGGTGATCGACGATGTCTCGCGGTTCGATGCGGGTATCGAGGTGCTGACCCAGACTCAGCATTTCAAGATGAACTACGACACCCCCTATATCCGCAACCTGCCGACGCGGTTGGAAATCACAAGTTCGACGGATACGGATACCGGTACGGAAGTGATCGGGCCGATCTATGAGGACCCGTTCCGTATTGAACTTGGCGCGTTTTTCGATAGTGTTGCCAATGGCTTACCGGCGACGACCAGTCTTGAGGATTCCATGGAGGACCTCAAACTCTTTGCCGAGGTCGGCCGACATTTTCGCTAATAAACCTTGGCATTCAGTGGCTTGCTAATATTAGCTGATTGTGTATTAGCTTTTTCGGCATCTAGCTCTGAGTGTCATGCCTCCTTCAACCCGCACATTGGCGAAGCCTGCCCGTTCCGGAAAAGAGAGCGGGTCGAATTCGCGCCGGGTTACGATGACCGATATTGCGCGGGAGGCCGGCTGCTCCCAGGCGACTGTATCATTCGTCATAAATGATGCCCCGGGGATAAGATTATCGAGCGAGACGCGACAGAGGGTGCTCGAGACGGCGCGGCGGCTGGGTTATGGCTTGCCGCAGGCGAAGGTGGCGGTGGAGGCCAAGCGGGTCCGCCGCGCTGGAAGGATCGGGTTTATTGTCGATCAGCTCGCGACGAGCCCCGAAGCAGTGCAGGCGATTGAGGGGTTGAGCCAGGCGGCGCAGGGGGCGGGGGATCTCGTTTTCGTTTCGCAGAGCCGGAACGATCCCGAGGTCGAGGCGGAGCTGATCGAAACCTTTGTCGAACAAGGGGTTTCGGCGCTGGTCTATATGACCATCTTTACCCGCGAGGTGGAGCTGCCGCTGGCGCTCAGAAACCTTGATATGCCGGTGCTTTTGCTCAATTGCTATACGACGGGGCAGTCTTATCCCGCTGTGGTGCCGAGCGAAATTGCCGGTGGCCAGCGGGCGACGCATCATCTGATCACGCGCGGTCACCGGCGGATTGCGACGATAACGGGCGAGATCTGGATGGAGGCGGCGCAGGATCGGCTTAAGGGGTATCGGCGGGCGCTGGCGACGGCGGATATTCCGTTCGATGCGGACCTGGTGTTTTCGGGCGATTGGTCGGCCAGCGCCGGCTATGAGGCGACGCGGAAAATCCTGGATTTGCCAGAGGTGCCGACGGCGATCTTTTGCCAGAACGATCGCATGGCGATCGGCTGTTATGAGGCGCTGAAAGAGGCGGGGTATGAGATCCCGCGGGATATGTCGGTGGTCGGGTATGATGACGAGGAAATTGCGCGGCATCTGCATCCGCAATTGACGACGTCGGTGCTGCCGCATCGGGCCATGGGGCAGTGGATTGCCGAGCAACTGGCTGATGGGCCTGATGATGATCGCTATCCGCTGACGAAGTTGGAGTGCCCGCTGGTGGAGCGGGCTTCGGTGGATAAGCCGCGGGGGTAGGGCCGCGCCCTCGTGGTTCGAGGCTGCGCTTCGCTTCGCACCTCACCATGAGGGCTAATGCAGCATCAAGACCTTGGTGGCGCTATCGAATTCCTCTCGACGTACTCGCACTCAATCTTAAGTTTTTGCATGCGCTCGTCGGCGTCGAGGTCGTCAAAGCCGTCTAAAAGTTGGCCGACGGCCCAGCGGGCCATTTCGTCGTGGGGGAGGACCATGGTCGAAAGCGGCGGGTCCATGCTGGCGGAAATGTCTTCGTTGTCGAAGCCGACGATGGAGAGGTCTTCCGGGATTTGCAGGCCGAGGATGCGGGCGGCTTCGTAGCAGCCGATGGCCATGCGGTCGTTGAAGCAGAAGATGGCCGTGGGGCGATCGGGGCGAGAGAGCAGGGCCAGGGCGCGCTCGCGGCCGGCGCGGATGGACCAGCCGCCGAGGGTGACGAGGCTTTCATCGACCGGCACTCCGGCTTTTTCCATGGCTTGCCTGAAACCCTTTTCACGATCGATGGCGGCTTCGGCGGTGTCGTGTTCTCCGGCGAGGTGGGCAATGCGCCGATGGCCGGCCTTGAGAAGGGCTTCGGTTGCCATATAGCCGCCGACGATGTCGCCGGGCACGACTGCGGGGTGTTTCAGGCGCTTTTCGTAGCAGTTGAGAAGGATCAGCGGCAGGGCGGAAAAAGCATTGGGAACAACGACTTCGCGCGTCATGAGCGTTGTGTAGATGGCGCCGATGGCGTTTTGGGCGACCAGCATGTCGAGGCCGGCCTGTTCGAGGGCGGGGCTGTTGCCGGTGCAGAAGGTGGCGACGGTGACGTCCTGCAGGGCGGCTTCGTCACGGGCGCCTTCGAGGAATTGGGCGGCGAAGGGGGTCGTCGACACTTCATCGATGAAGAGACCGATGACGCGCTGGCGGCCGGCGGGGACGGCGTGCGCCTTGCCGCGGCGATAGCCCAATTGCTCGGCGGCTTCCTGCACGCGGCGGCGGGTGGCTTTCGAGACTCGGGCATTGGGGACGCCATTGAGCACCAGCGAGACCGTGGCCTGGGAAACTCCCGCCAGTTCGGCCACTTCGTGCATGGTCGCGCGCTTTTCCACCTGAGCTCCCTGGTGCGGGGATAGATTCCCCTCTGTGTAAGCCAATTGCTAGCAGACTGTTAGCACCGAGGTCAGCGTTTCAGCGAGTTGGTTACAGCCGCGCGCGGACCCTTTTTACATCAGTGATGCTGTCATTTTCACCCTCTTGCCAAGCGGGTCGTTTCGGCCATATGGTGATAATAATATAACTAATACGCTTAAGGGTGGAGATTATGAATCTTGGTCGTGCAGTCGCCACGGAGGCCGTCGACGCGCCGCGCAAGAGCTTGTCGCTGGACGGTGTCTGGCAGTTCAAGCACGAGGATGGTCCCTGGCGCGAGGCGCACGTGCCCCAGCCCTGGCAGGCCGAATTCTCCGACCTCGTCGATACCTTTGGTCATGCCGTCTACAAGCGCAGCTTTGCTGTGCCGGCGGGCTGGGACCGGCAGGAGCTGGTGTTGCACTTTGGTGCGGTGAGCTACTATTGCGAAGTGTTCCTCAACGGGCAGAAGCTCGGGAGCCATGAAGGCGCCTTCCTGCCGTTCGACTTCGTGCTCGACGCGAAACTCCTGCGCCCGACCAATGAAGTTGAAGTGCGCGTGACCATGCCGTCGGCCGATCACCGCGCCTTCCCTGACTTCCCGTTTGGCGAAGTGCCGCATGGCAAGATTTCCTGGTACGGCCGGATTGGTGGCCTCTGGCAGTCGGTATCGCTGGAAGCGCGCGATGCGCGCCGGCTTGAGGCGGTTGTCATCACTGCCGGCACCGATGGCATTGTCAAAGCTGCGCTGGATTTCTCGGCTGCAGCCGTGGGCCTGCCGGTGGCACTGGCCGTGCGCGATGCCGGTGGCAATGTGGTGGCCGAGAGCTCGGTGACGGCGGCGGCTTCGGTTGCGGTTGAGCTGGCGGTTACGGCACCAAAGCTCTGGGGCATCGATCAGCCCAATCTCTATACGTTGACCGTGTCGCTGGGCGATGATGTCGACGTGGTGGAAGAGCGCTTTGGCTTCCGCTCGGTCGAGACGCGCGACGGCAAGATCCTCCTCAATAGCGAGCCGATCTATATGCGCGGCGCGCTGGATCAGGACTATTATCCGGACGGCATCTACACGCCGCCCTCGCTCGAGTTTCTGGAAGACCAGGCCAAGAAGGCCAAGGAACTCGGTCTCAATACGCTGCGCTGCCACATCAAGGTGCCGGACCCGCGCTACTATGACGTGGCCGACCGTTTTGGCCTGCTCGTCTGGACCGAAATTCCGAACGTGGCGAATTTCACCTCGAAATCGGCGCAGCGCATGCGCGACACGATGACGGGTATTTTGAAGCGCGACCGCAACCATCCCTCGATCATCGCCTGGACGATCATCAACGAGGACTGGGGCACCCGCATGCTCGAAAATGCCGAGCATCGGCAGTGGGTGAAGGATACCTATGACTGGCTGAAGGCCGAGGATGCTACGCGCCTCGTGGTGGACAACTCCGCCTGTTTCCCGAACTTCCACGTCAAGACCGACCTCAATGACTACCACTATTACCGCTCGGTGCCGGAGCGCCGGCAGGAGTGGGACGACATCACCGCGCAGTTTGCGGCCGGCGCCGACTGGACGTTCTCAAGCCTTGGCGATGCGGAGCGGAAGGGCGATGAGCCGTTGATCGTTTCCGAATTCGGCGTCTGGGGCCTGCCTGATCCCAAGAAGCTGCGTCGCGAGGATGGGTCGGAGCCGGATTGGTTCGAGACGGGATCGCTCTGGGGCGATGGCGTGGCGCTGCCGCATGGTATCGAGGATCGCTTTGGTGCGCTCGATCTCGCCAAAACCTTCGGCTCGTTCGATGCCTTTATCGAGAACGTGCAGTGGTATCAGTTCATGAACCTGCGCTACGAGATCGAGGAGATGCGCCGCTACTCCTCGATCATGGGCTATGTGATCACCGAGCTGACGGACGTGCATTGGGAGGCCAATGGCCTCTTGGATATCGAGCGCAATCCGCGCGTGTTCCACGATGTGTTTGGGACGATCAACGCTGACATCGTCATCGTGCCGCGTCCGGCGCGTTACTCGGCATATCTGGGTGAAACGCTCGATATCGAGCTGAAAATCGGGACCGGCGGTCTTTCCATTCCGGCCGGCGCGGTGCTGCGCTGGAGCGGCGAGGTTTCGGGTTCTGTTGCAGTGCCGGCGACGGGCAAGGTATCTACGGCTGATCTCGGCAAGATTGGTTTTGCCCTGCCTGCGGGCGGCGGCAATCGTGTGCTGTCCATAGAATTTGTGCTGGAGGCCAACGGTTCGGTCCTCTCGCGCAACACTTGCGAGATCGCGCTTTATGCAAAGCGCGATACGGCCGGGCGACCCTCCATCGCTGCCGCCGATTCCTCCCTCGCAAGCTATGCCAGCGGCCTCGGCTACCGTGTGGTACCGGCTGCCGAGGCCGATGTGGTGCTGGTGCATGCCGTGAATGGCGACGATGTCGAAGCCATCAAGGCGGGCGCGCGCTACCTGATCCTGGCCGACGGGACCGTTGAGACGAATAAGAACCTGCGGACGGACATGCCGGACGGGGAACTGCCGCATCGCTCGATTGTCGCCGATGGCAAGAAGTTCCGGCCGAGTCTCGATCAGCATCTGCCGGGGATCAGCCTTGTCGAACGCGATGGCACGATCTGGCGCGGGGACTGGATTGCCGGGTTCTCGTGGGTTCGACGCGAGGGGGCGTTTGCGGACATTCCGGGTGGGCCGATCTTTGATCTGAGTTTTTCCGATGTCGTGCCGCATCACCTGCTGACGGGCTTCAGGCCCTGGGAGTTTGGGAACAACGTCATCTCGGGGATGGTTTGCGGTTGGGTGCATAAGCCGGCGGCGATCATTGGCGAGAAGCGGGTTGGCCGCGGTGGGGTTGTCGCGACGACGTTTAGGCTGCTGCGTGAAAATGCCGGGGCTGATCCGGTGGCGGCGGCGCTGTTCGATGGGCTCGTGACGACGGCGGCGGAGCTGCCGGTGGATAAGGGTTCGCTCTAGCCAAACTAGCTCCTCTGCGGAGGAGAGAACCCCTCACCCTGGAAATCCGCTGAACGCGGATTTCCTGTCCCTCTCCCACAAGGGGCGAGGGGACAGCCGGTGGCTGGGGAGGCACTGAGTTCCCTTCTCCCCTTGTGGGAGAAGGTGCCCCGCAGGGGCGGATGAGGGGTGTGGCGGTAGCCAGCCTGATAACCGGAAGACAGCAAAGCTGCGCTGGTTGAAGAGGAGGAAAGAGATGGCCGATATCGTCCTTCGGGATGTCAGCAAGTCCTATGGCGCCGTACAGGTGCTGGACAGCGTCAGCATGCATATCCGCTCGGGCGAGTTCATCGTCTTTCTTGGGCCTTCGGGCTGCGGAAAGTCGACGCTGCTGCGGATGATTGCCGGGCTCGAGGCGGTCAATGCGGGCGAAATCCATATCGGCGAGCGCCGGGTGGATCAGTTGCCGCCCAATCAGCGCGGCGTCGCCATGGTGTTCCAGAATTATGCGCTCTATCCGCATATGACGGTGCGCCAGAACATGAGCTTTGGGCTCGAAAACATCGGCACCGACAAGGGCGAGATCAACCGGCGCGTCGATGAAGCGGCGCGCATGCTGGAAATCGGGCAATTGCTGGAGCGCCGGCCGGCGCAGCTTTCGGGCGGGCAGCGGCAGCGTGTTGCCATTGGCCGGGCCATTGTGCGCGAGCCCGATGCGTTTTTGCTCGACGAACCGCTGAGCAATCTCGATGCGGGGCTGCGGGTGCGGACTCGCGTGGAGCTGGCGCAACTGCACCAGCGCATCGGCACGACGATGATTTTCGTGACCCACGACCAGACCGAGGCCATGACGCTGGCGAGCCGGATCGTGGTCATGAACAACCGCAAGGTGGAGCAGATCGGCACGCCGATGGAGGTCTACTCCAAGCCAGCGAGCCGGTTCGTGGCGGCCTTTGTCGGTTCGCCCTCGATGAACTTTTTGCCGGTGACGGCGCTGGCCGATGTGGGCGGGCGGGTCGTGGTGACGGCGGGTGGTTCGACCATTCCGACGACGATTGCGACCTCTGTCGCTCCGGCGCAGGGGCAGGGGCTGACCTTCGGGGTGCGGCCGGAATCGCTGCGTGTTGCGCCGGATGGTGAAATCTCCGGGACCATTGCGCTCGTCGAGCGGCTGGGGGACCGGACGCTGATCCATACGCGGCTCAGCGACGGCACCGTCATTGTTGGCGACGATATCGGCAAGTCGACGCTCGAAGCGGGCGCGCCGGTGCGGCTCAAGGTCGATGGCTCGACGGTGCATCTCTTTGATGCCGAGGGCGTCGCTTATCACGCGGAATAGACCGCAGGAATTTCTGCTGGGCGGAAGACGATAACTGCACCGCCTCAGCCGGATGAACACATGCATTGGGCATGTTTTGGGAGGAAGATGTTATGAGACTGTCTTTGAAGCGATTGGCTCTGGTGTCGACGGCGCTGATGGCGCTGACGAGTGCCGCTGCAGCGCAGCAGACCGTGGTCTGGTGGGATTTTCTGGCAGGCGGCGACGGCGTGCGCATGAAGGCGCTGATCGACGGTTTTAATGCCGAACACCAGGGCGAGATCGAAATCCAGGGCACGACGCTGGAATGGGGCACGCCTTTCTACACCAAGCTGCAGACCTCCTCGGCCATTGGCGAAGGTCCCGATATCGCCACCTATCACCTGAGCCGCATTCCGCTGGCCGTCGATAGCGGCACCCTTTCCGAGATCACCGACGAGGATATGTCGGGCGCTGGCATTTCCGACGCCGATTTCACCCAGGCTGCGTCTGACGCTGGCAAGGTCGATGGGACGCGCTATGCCGTGCCGTTCGATCAACATGGCCTCATTCTCTACTACAACAAGGACATGCTCGCCGAAGCTGGCCTGATCGGCGACGATGGCCTGCCGAAGGGCCTCGATGGCCTCGACAATTTCAACAAGATCCTCGCTGATTTCACCAAGGACGGAAAGTACGGCATCTCGACCCCGACGGGCGATCGCTACCGCACTATCTACAGCCTCTTTGGCCAGCAGGGCGGTACCATGTTCGACGAAGCCGCTGGCGGCTTCTTCCCGACCGATGAAGATCTCGCCAAGCTGACCAGCTCGATCGAGGTGGTGAAGGGCTGGGTCGATAGCGGTTATACGCCGGTGCAGGTCGAAAGTCCGGCCGCGCTCGCGCTCTTCACTTCGGGACAGTCGCCGTTCTTCATCATGGGCAACTGGGAAATCCCGACCTTTGTCGATCTCCATGCCAAGGGTGAACTGTTCGAATGGGGTGCGGTGGAACTGCCGACGCTGTTCGAGAACAAGGCCGCCTGGTCTGACTCGCATGCCTTCGTGGTTCCCGCCAATTCGGGCAAGGAAGCCGATGCCGACAAGCGCGCTGCGGTGATGAAAGTCATCGCCTGGATGGACCAGCACTCGCTCGATTGGGCCGGCGCGGGCCATATCCCGGCCTTCAATGCCGTGCGTGAAAGCGCTGAATTCCAGGCGCTGAAGCCGCAGTCTGACTATGCAGGATTTGCTGATACGGCCGTGTTCGATCCGCGCACTATCCTTGCTGGTCCCGCTGCGCCGCTTGGCGATGCATGGAGCAACTTCATCAACCCCGCCACGACCGGCGAAATCGAGCCGGCTGATGCCGCCGCGCAGATGCGCGACGATCTCAACGGCCAGCTCTGATTGAGCTTGGGGGTGGCTCCGGTCACCCCTCCCGGCCTCCCCCATCAAGGGGGAGGTGCAGGGTTCGGTGATTGTCGCAGGCGGGGAGGCCCAAAAAGATGCTCAGGGACAAAAGGCAGGAATATCTCGTGGCGCTGCTGCTGGTGGGCCCGTTCGTGCTCATCTATGGCGCGCTTTTTGTCTGGCCGACGATCCAGATGGCTATGCTCAGCTTCACCAAGGCGCCGCTGATCGGGACGGGCGACTGGGTGGGGTGGGACAATTATGTAAAAATCCTCAGCCACAAGCTGTTCCACCAGGCGTTTTGGAACACTGCCTATTTCGTTCTGCTGACGGTTATTCCCAATACGCTGATTTCGCTGGTCATTGCCCTCGCGGTGAACCGGTTGAAGGGGCCGGTGCAGGGCTTTGTGCTCGCCTGCTTCTTTCTGCCCTATATCCTGCCGGTCTCGGTGGTTTTCCTCACCTGGAACTGGATCATCGACGTGCAATATGGGCTCGTGCAGGGCTTTGTGGCGCTGTTCAATGGCGGCCAGCCGATCTCGCTGACTCGCACCATTCCGCTCTTCATGCCCACGGTCGCCTTCGTCACCATCTGGTGGACCATGGGTTTTAATATCCTGCTGTTCATCGCTGGGCTGCGGAACATTTCGCCCGAGATCTATGAGGCGGCTTCGCTTGATAGCGCCGGGCGCTGGCGGCAGTTCCAGCGAATTACCTGGCCGCTGATCTGGCCGGTGACGGCGCTGGTGCTAACCATCCAGCTCATCGCGCAGCTGAAAATTTTCGACCAGGTGTACCTGTTCTCAATCGGCGGGCGGCAGGACGCGACGATCACGCTGGTTCAATATGTCTACAAGCTGGCTTTCCAGCAGAACAAGGGCGGCGAGGCCGCGACGGCAGCCATGCTGCTTTTCCTGATGATCATCATCCTGTCGGTGCTGCAATACCAGCTCCTGCGTGCACGAGGTGAGAAATGAGCGCCGAAGCCCTTCCCAACCGCGAAGCCATTGCAGCTGCGCGCAGCCGGGGCGATGGCCCTATCGACATGATCGGGCTGGTGCTCACCGTCATCACCATCCTCGTGGCGCTCGGCTCGTTCTTCCCGATCTATTGGGCCGTCATTACGTCGATCAAACCCGACGGAGAGGTGATCTCGGGCAGTAATTCCCTGATCCCCAATCGCGTCGTCTTCGACAGCTATATCCACATCTGGAACAACACCAATATCGGCATCTGGTACATCAACTCGATGGTGACCTCGCTGATCATTACTGCCTTGGTGATCGTCTCCTCGGCCGGCTGCGCCTATGCGCTGAGCCAGCTCGATTTCCCCGGCCGGCGCGTGATCTACGTGCTGATCCTTGCCTGTTTCATGGTGCCGATGCAGGCGCTGATCGTGAACCACTTTGTGCTCATGGCGCAGTTCAAGCTGCTCAACACCTGGGCCGGCATCATCCTGCCGCAGTTGATCGTTCCGGTCGTCATCATCGTCTACAAGCAGTTCTTCGACTCGGTGCCAAAGGAGTTTCGCGAGGCGGCGCAGATGGATTCTGCGGGGCATCTCAAAATCCTGTTCCGCATCTATCTGCCGATGAACTGGGGCGTGACGGCTTCGCTTGCCATCATCACCTTCATTGGCGCCTGGAATTCCTTCCTCTGGCCGTTCCTTGCGGCGACTGGTGAGGCGACGATGACGGTGCCGGTGGGCATTACCCAGGTGAAGGACGCCTATGGCATCGTCTATGGCAAGCTGATGGCCTCGGCCGTGGTGGCGGGCCTGCCGGTGGCGGTGGTCTATCTGATCTTCCAGCGCCGGGTGACGCAGGCGATCATGCTTTCGGCCGGCGTAAAGGGTTGAAGCGTTCCGCTGATCTCGATCTCTTCAAGACCATGCTCGTTGTGGGCATGGTTGCCATCCATGTCTTTCAGCTCCTCGGGCGGTCCATGCCGGTCTGGGTGGATCGGGTGGCCGAGGGGATCAATCTCATCACCTTTTCCGGCTTTCTCCTCGCCATGGGCATTGGCGTGGGGATGGGGAGCGAGCGGGAGCGGGGGTTTTGGGAACGGATGCGGCCGGTAATGCTGCTGCTCGTTGCTGCGTGGATTTCGGCCTTTGCCTTTGCGCTCTTGGTCGATCGGACCCCGCTCACGTGGATGCTGGCGCTGGATGTTCTGAGTTTCCGCCGGCTCTTCGGCTGGAGCGAGTTTCTCGCCAGCTTCTTCATGCTCTATCTGCTGCTGGCTCTGCTCCGGCCGCTGATCCTGCGCATGGCGCTGGACCCGCTCTCCTTTGGCCTCTCCGTGGCCCTCTCCTTTGCTTCGACATGGATCGTGGTCGACCTATGGCTGCCGGCATCGGCAACTCTCCTGGGCACAACGCTCTTCGCGAGCTTTCCGCTACTGCCCTATCTGCCGTGGTTTCTCGTCGGCATCCGGCTGGGGCGGAGCGGCGGGAAACTGGGCTGGGCGCATTGGTCAGTGGCGGCTTTGTGCTCGGGGCTTCTAGCCTTTCAGGTGCAGCAGACGGGGGCCTTGCCGGGACGCTTCCCGCCGACCGTGCTCTGGGTGATCGGGCCGGCCCTGGTGTTGGCGCTCTATTGGGTTTTGGCGCGCTTGCTCGCCGCCCGCGTGCCAAACGTGCTGCTGCTGCCGGGGCGGCATGCGCTGAGCTATCTGCTGGTGTCCAACCTGCTCATCTTTTCGGCGCGGCGGATCTGGGGAAGGCCAATCACGGAGGTGGAGACCTGGCTGGGGAGCACGCTGGGCGTGCTGGTGGTGATTGGGGTGGGCTGGTGGATCGTGGAGAGGTCGCGGGGCCCTGCACGCAAGTCCTTGTGGGGAGCCAATTTATCAAACAATTAAGCATAGTCCGCAATATTTGCGGCTATGCTCAAGATGCTTTCCATTTCAACGCAAGCGCGAAATCGTCTTTGCTCTGCAATCGCCAGTTGGCGATATCGAGGCCTGCTTCTGTCCTCGACTTGGATGGGAGCGGCCATGGTGGCCCTGTCCCCGGCATCTGCCCAGCAGGTCATTCTCACCGGCACCAATAACCCTGGCGATCCTGCGACCATCGATAGCAGCACCGTTCTCTGGATCGGCCTCTACGGGGATGGGGAACTCAACATCCAGAACGGTGGCGTGCTGAACGATCTGAGTGCCTATATCGGCGGCTCCGCGGGCGATGAAGGCATCGCGACTGTGACGGGACTGGGATCGGAGTGGCACAATGGAAACAACCTGGACATTGGCTTTCACGGCGTCGGCACGTTGAATATTGCCGCTGGGGGCGTTGTATCGGCTAGGAACAGCGATGTCGGCTATACGGACGAAGGCCATGTGCTGGTCAGCGGAACGGGTTCACGCTGGTCCAATAGCGGACGGATCAATATCGGCAACAGCGGAACGGGCAATATTGTCATTGAAGATGGTGCGACCGTCTCGAGCAATGCAGCGACCATAGGCGTAGCAGCGACCGGTCGTGGCGAGGTTCTGCTGACGTCCGGGGGCTCGTGGACCCTGGGAGGTCTGTTCACTGTCGGCGGGGCTGGCCACGGTGTCTTGGAGATCGAGGATGGCGCGGTTGTTTCGGCTGGCGGCGTTGACCTGGGCACGGCGGGTGCGTCGGCGAACGGAACGCTGGTTCTGCGCGGCACGCTGGGGGCTCGCGGCGTTCTGGAAACCAACCGCATTCGTGGTGGCCTTGGAACCGCTGATCTCACCATAGATGGTGGTGTATTGCGCGCGACGGACGACGCCGCGCAGTTCTTCCAGAATTATGGAAGTCAGACAGTGTCGCTTGGCGCCGCGGGCGGGACGATTGACACCAATGGCTACGATATTGGCATCTCGCCGGAACTGACTGGGGCAGGCGGCCTGACAAAGCAGGGCGCGGGTACTTTGACCCTGACCGGCGCCAACAGTTTTGTAGGCGGCACGACAATCGACGCGGGTACCCTGCAGTTGGGCGGCGGCGGCACGAGCGGCAGCATTCTCGGCAATGTCACCAATAGTGGTGTGCTGGCGTTCAACCGCTCAGACCAGGTGACTTTCGGTGGCACGATCACCGGCACCGGCGGCGTTCAGCAGCTTGGCGCGGGACGGACCACACTCACCGCCGACAATTCGGGCCTTTTGGGCGTGTCTGCGGTTCATGACGGCATCCTGTCGATCAATGGCATTCTTGGAGGCACCCTCGAAGTCGTGGGAGGGCGCCTGCAAGGCAATGGCCAGGTCGGCAGTACTACGAATTTTTCCGGCGGTACGATCGCGCCCGGCAATTCGATCGGCACGCTGACCATCAACGGCAATTATGTCGGCAATGGCGGCACGCTCGAGATCGAGACGGTGCTGGGAGACGACAGTTCCGCAACTGACCTGCTGATCGTGACTGGCGATACGTCTGGCAACACCAATGTTCGCGTCATCAATGTCGGTGGTGTTGGTGCGCAAACCATCGAAGGCATCAAGATTGTCGAAGTCGGAGGGGCCTCCAACGGGTCATTCGCACTGCTCGGCGACTATTTGCTGGACGGGGAGCAGACCGTTGTCGCAGGTGCCTATGGATACAGGCTCTATCAGAACGGGGTGTCAACGCCCGCTGACGGAAACTGGTATTTGCGCTCGACCGCCGTCAGTCCAGGGGCGTCGGCTGGCCTGCTCTATCAGGCAGGCGCGCCAGTGTACGAAGCCTATGCAGCCGTGCTGCAGGATTTTGAGGGCCTCGATACACTGCAACAACGTCTCGGCGATCGCGTCTGGAATGGTGGAGAGACCAACACCGAAGCTTCGCCCACTGGCACCAGACGCGGCCTTTGGAGCCGGGTGGCCGGCAGCCATACGCGTGTTGTTCCCTCTCAATCCACAACTGGGGCCGACTATAGCGTCGACACCTGGCAGCTGCAGATCGGAGCAGACCGGCAGCTCTACACCGGTAGTGCGGGTGACGTGATCGGCAGTCTTGCCCTGCGTTATGGAACGATCTCGAGCGACGTTGCTTCGGTCCACGGGCACGGCTCGATCGGTAGCGTTGGCCAGGGGCTGGATGGCTCTCTGACCTGGTATGGCACCGAGGGATTCTATCTCGATGCCGCCGCGAGAATGACCTGGTATGACAGCACTCTGTCCTCATCGACCGCTCAAACGAGGCTCGTTTCTGGCAACAACGGCTTTGGCTATGCAATGGGACTTGAGGCGGGCCGGCAGATCGTTCTGGACCAAAACTGGTCAGCCACACCACAGGCTCAGCTGACCTATTCCGGCGTCTCTTTTGATCGCTTCTCCGATGTCTATGGCGCGAAGGTCGCACTCGCCGATGGTCAGGACCTGAAGCTCCGTCTCGGGCTCTCGGCCGACTACAGGGACAACTGGATCGATGCGGGCGGCGAGCGCAGCCACCTCCACGTGTACGGCATTGCCAACCTTTACATTGATGCACTGCCGCAATCCCAGGTGCTGATTGAGAATGTGCGTCTTTCAAGTGCCCGGGAAAGCCTGTGGGGAGGGCTCGGTCTCGGTGGCACTTACAGCTGGGGCGACGGCAAGTACGCGATCTATGGGCAGGCCGGGATCAATACCGGCCTTGTATATTTTGGTCGCAGCTACAGCATCGCCGGCACGACGGGTCTCGCGGTCAAGTTCTAGTTGCTTGCGGGAGCACGTGTCGGAAAACGACGGGTGCTTAACCAATGCCGGCACTCGATCAACGCAAAAGGCCCCGCATTTCGGCGGGGCCTTTCATGTGATGTCACCCGACTAGGGTTCGCGCCCTTAGAAGTGCACCGACTTGGAGTCCATCGGGTTGGACGAGGTCGGCGGAGCGAATTTGGTCAGGTCGATGCCTACCACGGCGGCCTTGTATTCGTCGGCGCTGGGGGTGCGGCCGAGGATGGCGGAGAGGACAACCACAGGCGTCGAGGCGAGGAGGGATTCGCCCTTCTTTTCGGCGGTGTCTTCAACGACGCGGCCCTGGAAGAGGCGGGTCGAGGTCGCAAGGACCGTGTCGCCCTTTTCGGCCTTTTCCTGGTTGCCCATGCAGAGGTTACAGCCCGGACGTTCGAGATAGAGGATATTCTCGTATTCCGTGCGGTTGGCGGTCTTGGGGTGAATATCGTCGAACTCGAAGCCGGAATAGCGCTGGAGGATTTCCCAGTCGCCTTCTTCCTTGAGCTCATCGATGATGTTGTAGGTCGGCGCGGCGACGACGAGCGGCGCCTTGAATTCGACCTTGCCGGTTTCCTTCTCGAGGTTCTTCAGCATCTGGGCGACGATCTTCATGTCGCCCTTGTGCACCATGCACGAGCCGACAAAGCCCAGGTCCACCTTCTTGGTGCCGCCATAGTAGGAAACGGGGCGGATGGTGTCGTGGGTGTAGCGACGCGAGACGTCGGAATTGTTGACGTCGGGGTCGGCGATCATCGGCTCGTCGATCAGGTCGAGATCGACGACGACTTCAGCAAAGTACTTTGCATTGGCGTCGGGCGAGAGGGCCGGCTTTTCGCCCGAGCGGATTTCGGCGATGCGGCGATCGGCCTTGGCGATCAGGCCCTTGATGGTCTGCGCGGCATTGTCCATGCCCTTGTCGATCATGATCTGCATGCGCGACTTGGCGATTTCGAGGGACTCGATCAGCGTCTCGTCTTCCGAGATACAGATCGACGCCTTGGCCTTCATTTCGGCCGTCCAGTCGGTGAAGGTGAAGGCCTGGTCGGCGAGCAGGGTGCCGATATGGACTTCGATGATGCGGCCCTGGAAGACGTTGTCGCCATGCTGTTGCAGCATCTGCGCCTGGGTGGCGTGGACGACGTCGCGGAAGTCCATATGGGGCTGCATCTTGCCCTTGAAGGTGACCTTGACCGACTGCGGGATCGGCATGGTGGCCTCGCCGGTGGCAAGGGCGAGCGCCACGGTGCCGGAGTCTGCGCCGAAGGCCACGCCCTTGGACATACGGGTGTGTGAGTCACCACCGATGATGATGTCCCAATCGTCCACGGTGATGTCGTTCAGCACCTTGTGGATCACGTCGGTCATCGAGTGATACTTGTTGAGCGGGTCGCGGGCCGTGATCACGCCAAAGTTGTTCATGAAGGCCATGAGCTTTGGAATGTTGGCCTGGGCCTTCTTGTCCCAGACCGATGCGGTGTGACAGCCGGACTGATAGGCGCCATCGACCAGCGGCGAGATGACCGTGGCGGCCATGGCCTCGAGTTCCTGGGCGGTCATCAGGCCCGTCGTATCCTGCGAACCAACGATGTTCACCGTGACGCGCACGTCCGAACCGGCGTGCAGGATCTTGCCGGGCGTGACGCCGACGGCGTTGCGGTTGAAGATCTTTTCGACCGCGGTCAGGCCCTGGCCTTCGACGGTGATTTCCTTGTTCGGGGCAAAAACCTGCGGGGCAGTAACGCCGAGGGTCTGGGCGGCAAAGGTCTGCAGCTTCTTGCCGAAGACGATGGCATAGGACGAGCCGGCCTTCATGAATTCGGTCTTCTGCGGGGTGAAGGCAGAGGCGATGTCGACCAGCTCATTGCCGGCTTCGTCGCGCAGCTTCTTGGTCTTGGCATCGATGGTGAGGACCGTGCCGGTTTCGACCGAGTATTTCTGCTCGAGGATCGGGTTGCCCTCGTTGTTGAGGATCGGCTTGCCGTCCTCGCCTGTTTTCTTGACCCAGTTCTTGAGGTTGAGGCCGATGCCGCCGGTCACGTCGACCGTGGTGGCGAAGATCGGGGAAATGCCATTGGTGCCGGCAACGATGGGGGCATAATTGACGAAGGGCACATAGGGGCTGGCCGGCTTGCCGGTCCACAGGGCGACGTTGTTGACGCCGGACATGCGCGAGGAGCCGACGCCCATCGTGCCCTTTTCGGCGATCATCATGACGTGCTTGTCGGGGTGCTGCTTCTGCAGGGCGACGATTTCCGCCTGGGCGGCGGGGGTGATCATGCACTGGCCGTGGAGTTCACGGTCGGCGCGCGAGTGGGCCTGGTTGCCGGGGGAGAGAAGATCGGTCGAGATATCGCCTTCGGCGGCGATGAAGGTGACGACCTTGATCTCGTCGGCGACGTCGGGAAGCTTGGTGAAGAATTCGGCCTTGGAGTAGCTCTCGAGCACGTCCTTGGCGACAGCATTGCCGGCCTTGTAGGCATCGCGCAGGCGGAACATGTCGGCGTCGTAGAGGAAGACCTGGGTTTTCAAGACATCGCCGGCTGCCTTGGCGATGGTGGCGTCATTGCCGAGGGCCACGTCGAGCAGCACTTCGACCGAGGGGCCGCCCTTCATGTGCGACAGGAGTTCAAGGGCGAAGAGTGGAGTGATTTCGGGGACAAGCACTTCGCCGAGGATGATTTCCTTGAGGAAGGCGGCCTTGACGGTGGCGGCGCTCGTCGTGCCGGGCAGGGTATTGTAGATGAAGAATTTGAGGGCGTCGGCGCGCTGCGGATTGGCGGCATCGCGGATGATTGCGATGATCTCGCCGGTAAGCCCGCCGGCATCGATCGGCTTGGGCGCAAGACCCTGCTCTTTTCTGCTATCGATTTCGGCCAGGTAATCGGAGTAGAGGGTCATCGCAATCTCAACATCATGATGTGTGGGGCGCCAAACGCGGCGCCACCAGGGGGTGTCGGCGGTCAGCCTAGTGCCATTGGGTTCGCATTGCGTAAACCGAGGCCTGCCGACTTGCTAGCGCATTTAGCGCAATGAGCGGTACTTTTGAATCAGCAAGGGCAGGTTCAAAAAAAGCAATGCTCCGGCTGGTGAGATTGGCGCTCAAGAAACGGGCTATTCCTCGCGTGCCGCCCGAAAAACCTGCGCTGTCATAATTTCTGCACGACTTGCATTCTCATTAGGCTTGGCATCCTTATGCGGAGCCGTATCTGGGAGGGCAGAATGCTGGGTGGACGCCGTGCAATTCGTTCCGTCTTTGGCGCTTTGGTTTTGGCTTTGGCCGGGCTTATGCCGGTTGCGGCCGAGACGAAGATAACGCTCTTCGAAAACACGGACCTGCCCGGGTTCGACTATTCCATCATTAAAGATACCGACCTCGATAGCTGCCAGGCGGCTTGTAGCGAGGACAATATTTGTCGCGCCTTCACCTATAATTCGCGCAGCGAATGGTGCTTCCTCAAGGGAGACGTTGGTGATCGCGCCGAGTTTTCGGGTGCGACCTCTGGACGGATCAGCCGTTCGCCCACCCCGGCGGTGACTGAGGCGGTGCGGCAGGCGGAACTGCCGTTCCCGGCGCAATCGCTGGTGGACTCGGCCAAGGGTTTTGCGCGGGACCTGCCGCAGACCGACGCGCCGGCGCCGAAATCGACCTATGCTGATCTTGTGGCTTCTGGCGGCGAAGAGGTGGCGAACGAAAACTATCAGGCTGCCATGGTGGCCTATCGGCAGGCGCTGGCGATCAATGCCAATGATCGGGCCGTGTGGCAGGCGCTGGCCGAGGCCGCCTTGCGGCGGGCCGATGCGGTGGCTGGGCAGAGCGAGGGGGACAATAGCTATGATCTCTCCTATGTCGGCTCCAATGCGGCGATGAATGCCTTTTTGCGCTCGACAAGCGAAGACGAGCGGGCAACGAGCCTGCGTGCGCTGGCCAATGCCATGGAATATCGCGAGATGTGGCGCGAGGTGATTGCGACCTATCGTGCGGCCTTGGCGCTGGTGCCGGATGCCGATGTGGAAGCGCATCTCGATAGCGTGGTGGCGCAGCACGGGTTCCGCGTGACCGACCATGTGGTCGATGCGGAAGCGGCGGCGCCGCGCATCTGCGTGGTGTTCTCCGAACCGCTCGGGAGCACCGACCTTTCGGCCTATGTGTCGGTGGCCAATGCGCCGCAGGTTTCGGTCGAGACCGAGAGCGAGCAGATTTGCGTCGAGGGCGTGCAGCATGGCAATCGCTATACGATCAAGCTCCGCGCGGGCCTGGCTTCGGCCAATGGCGAAGAGCTGAGCAAGGACGTTGATCTCAGCGTCTATGTGCCGGATCGCGCGCCCTTCGTGGGCTTTGCCAATAATGCTTATGTGATGCCGGCCGGGCTCGGCGGCGGGCTGCCGATTACTTCGGTCAATGCCGAGACCGCGGAGGTGATGATCTATCGGATCGGCGATCGCGGGATTGCGACGGCGGTGCGCGATGGCGTGTTCCAGGGAAGCCTCAGCCAATACAATGCCGAGGACATTGCCGATCGCGTGGGCGAACAGGTGTGGACCGGCGAGGTTGATCTCGCGCAGGGCGACAATAATGCGCTGACGACGACGGCAATTCCCGTGGCCGAGGCGCTGGGGACGCTGGAGGCTGGGGCCTATGTGATCACGGCGCGGATCAAGGGCGAGCCGGATGACGATTATTGGTCGGATCTCGCGACGCAGTGGTTCATTGTCACCGACCTTGGCGTGACGACGATTGCCGGCGACGATGGCGTGCATGCCTTTGTGCGCAGCCTTGCGACGGCGCAGCCGGTGGCTGGGGCCGATGTGCGGCTCGTGGCGGTCAACAATGAAATCCTGGGCGAAGCGACGACCGATGCCGATGGTCGCGCGGTGTTTGCGCCGGGTCTAGCACGCGGCACCGGCGGTAGGGCGCCGCAATTGCTGGTGGCCGAGACTGAGGAGGATTATGCGTTCCTCGATCTTTCGAAGCCCGCCTTTGACCTGACCGACCGTGGCGTGGAAGGGCGTCCATCGCCGGGGCCGCTTGATCTGTTCATGACCACAGAGCGCGGCGTCTATCGGCCGGGTGAGGTGGTGCATTTGACCGCCCTCTTGCGCGATGCAAAAGCCGAGGCGGTGGAGAACCTGCCTTTGACGCTTGAAGTCGAGCGCCCGGATGGCGTCGTGGCATCGAGCCAGGTGATGGATGACGAGGGCGCCGGCGGCTACTACGCGGCGCTGCCAATGGCGAGCGAAGCCATGCGCGGCTCGTGGACGCTGCGGCTCTATTCCGATCCCAATGCCGATGCGCTCTCTAGCACGACCTTCCTTGTGGAAGATTTCGAGCCGGAGCGTCTGGCCTTTGAAATCAAACCACAGGGCGAGGGTGCTTTCTCGGCCCATGACGCCAACCTGATCGATATCGCGGCAAAGTATCTCTATGGCGCGACGGCGCCGGGGCTGGTGATCGAGGCCGATGCGATCGTGCGGCCGCGCACGACGCTGCCGGAGTTCCCTGGTTTCACCTTTGGTCGTCTCGACGACACCATCGAAACCACGCGCGAGCCGCTGGGCACGGTCGGGGTGACCGATGACGACGGCAATGCGGTGGCCGAGGTGACCTTGCCCGAGGGGCAGGCGACGACGCGACCACTTGAGGCGCAGGTGCTGTTGCGGCTGGTCGATACCAGTGGGCGCACGGTCGAGCGCAGCATTACGCGGCCGGTGCTGGCCGATGGCGATCGGATCGGCATCAAACCGGTATTTGCCGATGCGACGGGGCTCGAAGAGGGCAGCGAAGCGCAATTCGAACTGATCGTCGCGTCGCCCGAGGGCGCGAAGGTCGCGGCGACGGGGCTTGTCTGGACGCTGTCGCGGGTCGAGACCAATTATCAATGGTACCGCAATGGCAGCACCTGGCAGTGGGAGGGGATCACCACCACGCGCGAGATTGCCAATGGCGAGGCTGATACGCCGGATGGCGGTTCGGTGACCGTGGGCGCTAATGTGAATTGGGGGCTCTATCGTCTCGAAGTCGAGGGGCAGGGCACCTCGTCGAGCTATGAATTCTATGCCGGCTACTATTATGCCGATGCGGGCTCGGACACGCCGGACACACTGCAGGTGGCGCTCGACAAGCCGGCCTATAAGGTTGGCGAGACGGCCAATCTGAAGCTCGATCCGCAATTTGCCGGTACGGCACTGGTCATGGTGATCGACAATCGCGTCATCGCAATGGAAGCGGTGGAAGTGCCCGAAGGTGGCACGACTGTGCCGCTTGAGGTGACCGAGGAATGGGGGCCGGGCGCCTACGTGACGGCGGTGCTCTATCGCCCGTCCGATACGGCGGAAAAGCGCATGCCTTCGCGTGCGCTGGGTCTGGCTTTTGCCGATGTGGAGCCGGGCGATCGCAAGCTTGATGTGAAGCTTGGCGCACCGGACGTAACGCTGCCGCGGCAGAGCTTTGAGGTGGGTGTTGAGCTAGCCAATGTGGCCGCGGGAGAGAAGGCCTATGTGGCCGTGGCTGCGGTCGATCTCGGCATTCTCAATGTCACCAATTTCAAGGTGCCGGCGCCGGATGACTATTACTTTGGCCAGCGCCAGCTCGGCATGGAGATCCGCGATCTCTATGGTTCGCTGATCGATCCGACGCAGGGTCTGCCGGGTGCGATGCGCTCGGGTGGCGATGGTGGCGGCTCGCGTCTGGGTACACCGCCGCCGATTTCGGTGCTGGTGGCGCTGCATACGGGCATTGTGGAAGTCGATGCGGACGGGAAGGCTACCGTCACGTTCGACATGCCTGACTTCACCGGCACCGTGCGCGTCATGGCCATGGCCTGGACCGCTTCGGCGGTCGGGCACGCTTCGGCCGATGTGATTGTGCGCGATCCGGTGGTTGTTACGCTGAGCCCGCCGCGCTTCCTGCGTGTCGGCGACGAAGCGCGACTGCTGGTCGAGGTCAACAATGTCGGCGGGGCCGCGGGCTCCTATGAGGTGGCGCTGTCCACCGGCGAAGGGATTTCGACCTCGGCCGAGACGACCGATGTGGAACTGGGAGAGGGCGAGCGAACTGCGCTCGACCTGAAGCTCAACGGAATGCAGATCGGCGATTGGCCGGTGCAACTGACCGTCACGGGGCCGGATGGAACGACGCAGACCAAGGAACTGCTGCTTGGTGTGCGGCCGACCAGTGCGCCGGTGACGACAAGCCGGTTGGTTGCGATCAAGGCAGATGGCAGCGTTTCTATCGACGCGAGCTATTTCGATGGGCTCTTGGCCGATACCGGGTCGATGACCCTCGCGATCGGGCCGATTGCGCGGCTCGATGTGCCGGGACTGTTGCTGTCGCTCGACCGCTATCCCTATGGCTGTGCCGAACAGACCTCCAGCCGCGCCCTGCCGCTGCTCTACCTCAATGAGGTGGCGCAGATGATCGGGGTGGCTGGGGATGACAAGCTCAACCAGACTGTCATCGACGCTATTGCCAGCATTCTGGCAAAGCAGACGTCTTCTGGCGGCTTTGGGCTCTGGGGACCGTTCGATGGCGGGGATTTCTGGCTTGATGGGTTTGTGACCGACTTCCTGCTGCGCGCCAAGGCGGCCGGCTATGCCGTGCCCGAACAGGCGCTAAGCATGGCGCTCGATAACCTGTCCAACCAGCTCTCCTATGCCAGCGACTTCGAGAATGGCGGCGAAGACATTGCCTATGCGCTTTACGACCTGGCGCGTGCCGGTCGGGTGGCGATGGGCGATCTCCGCTACTATTTCGAGGCCCGTCTTGATGCCTTCGGTTCGCCGCTGGCACAGGCGCAGCTCGGTGCGGCCCTGGCGCTTTATGGCGATACGACGCGCGCCAATGAGGCGTTTGAGGCCGCAGTCGAGAGCGTGGGCAAGGCGCGGGACGGCAATCGCTATCGCAGCGATTATGGTAGCCGCTTGCGGGATATGGCCGGGGTGCTGGCACTGGCGGCGGAGTTCAAGCCGGCGGGGGTCGACCTGACCTCGCTTGCCAATCAGTTGGCGAAGCTGCGCGATCGGACCCGCTATACTTCGACGCAGGAGGACACCTGGACGCTGCTGGCTGCCTCGGCTCTCGGGGCGAGCAGCACGGATGGGTCTATCACCATCAATGGCGAGGCGCTGACGGGGCAGGTTTATCGCCGCGTCGAGCAGGCGGGCTTTGAGACGGTCGAGATTGCCAATGGCGGTTCCGCTGATACTGAGGCCAAGGTGACGGTGACGGGCTATCCGGCGGTGCCGCCGGATGCTTCGGATGATGGCTTTGCCATTTCGCGGGCCTATTACCTGCCTGATGGCACGGAGGTCGACCCGACCGACGGCACGCTGGCCCAGAACGACCGGTTGATCGTGGTGCTGCGCGTGCGGCCGCATGATCTGGGCTCCGGGCAGTATATCGTCGCCGATCCGCTGCCCGCGGGCTTTGAAATCGAAAACCCGAACCTGTCGGATGGCGAGGGCGTGTCGGATTTCAACTGGCTGTCCCTCAACATCCCGGCGCATGTGGAGTCGCGGACCGACCAATATGTCGCCGCCTTCCGCTATGGTTCTGACCCCGGCACGTTCACCACGGCCTATATGGTTCGCGCAGTGACACCGGGCACGTTCGTGCTGCCGGGCGCGACGGTGGAAGACATGTATCGTCCTGAATTCCGCGGCAATACGGCGGCGAGCTCGATCGAGATCACCGCCCAGGGCCAATGACGGAAGAGGGTGCAGATACGAAGGACAAGCAGCCGCGCCCTTGGGTGGCGCGGCTGACGCTTTTTGGTTTTTCGGTTTTTGTGATTGTGCTGGCTGGGGTGATCCAGCTGGTGTCGTGGACGACGACGATTTCGGCGTCGCTGCCGGCAGTGCCTGATCTCGAGACCCTGCCTGTTTCGGCGGAGGTGACCGACCGGGATGGGCTGCTGCTGCGGCCGTTCACGACGGCGGGTGGGCATTGGCGCCTGCCGGTGACGCGGGCGGGCGTCGACAAGCGCTTCATCGACATGCTGATTGCCTATGAGGACCGGGGCTTTGCGAGCCACGAGGGCATTGCCTGGAATTCCATGCTGCGCGCGGCGGGGCAGTTTGTGCTGGCCGGGGGCAGGGTGGTTTCGGGCGGCTCGACGCTGACCATGCAGGTGGCGCGGCTGATCGAGGGGCAACCGACGCGCAATGCCTTCGGCAAGCTCAGGCAGATGATCCATGCGCAGCAGTTGGAAGCTAATCTGAGCAAGGATGAAATCCTCGATCTCTACCTGACGCTGGCGCCATATGGCGGGAACATCGAGGGCATTCGCGCCGCAACGCTGGCTTATTTCGGCAAGGAACCGACGCGGCTGACGACGGCGGAGGCGGCGCTGCTCGTGGCGCTGCCGCAATCGCCGGAGGCGCGGCGGCCGGATCGGGATCAGGCGGCGGCTTTGGCGAGCCGGAACATGGTGCTCGATCGGCTGGTGTCGATTGGGACCATTGCCGAGGAAGAGGCGCGGGCGGCAAAGCTTGAGCCGATCCCGACTGCGCGAAAGCCCTTCCCCATGCTGGCGGCGCATATGGCGCAACAGGCGGTGAAGGCGCAGCCCTTGGCGCGGACGGTGGAGCTGACGCTCGATAAGAGATTGCAGGATGCGCTGGAGCGGTTGGCGGCGGCGCGGGCGCGGTTGATCGATCCGCGCGTGTCGGTGGCGATCCTCGCGGCAGATATCGATACGGGCGAAATTCTGGCCTCGGTGGGGTCGGCGGGGCTGTTGGCGACCGAGAGCGCTGGCTTTGTCGACATGACCAAGGCCGTGCGCTCGCCGGGTTCGACGCTGAAGCCGCTGATTTATGGGCTCGCGTTCGAGCTGGGGCTGGCGCATCCGCAGAGTCTCATCGAGGATCGGCCGACGGCTTTTGGCGGCTATGTGCCGGTCAATTTCGATGGGTTCAATCGCGGTACCGTCACCATCCATGATGCGCTGACGGAGTCGCTGAATATTCCGGCGGTGGTGGTGCTCGATGCGGTGGGGCCGGCGCGGCTCGTGTCGCGGCTGAAGCGGGCGCATGCCAATCCGCTGTTGCCGGTGGATACGGCGCCGAGTCTGGCCGTGGGGCTGGGTGGTGTGGGGATTACCCTGCGCGATCTCGTCTCCGTCTATGCGGCGCTGGGGCATGGGGGCAGGCCGGTCTCGCTCTATGACGGGCTGGGGGAGCGGCCGGTGCCGCAGGTTTCGGCTCCGGTGCTCGATCCGGTTTCGGCCTGGTATGTGGCCGATATTCTGGCCGATGTGCCGCCGCCGCTGAATGGGTCACCGGGGCGCGTCGCCTACAAGACCGGTACGTCCTACGGGTATCGCGATGCCTGGGCCATCGGGTTCGATGGCAAGACGGTGGTGGGTGTTTGGGTGGGGCGACCCGATGGGGCGCCAGTGCCGGGCCTGTCCGGGATTACCGGGGCGGCGCCGATCCTTTTTGAGGCGTTTGATCGGTTGGGGAGCCGCAAGGCGGCTTTGCCCAAGGCGCCGCCGGGGGTGCTGTTTGCGTCCAATACGGAGCTACCCACACCGTTGCGGCGGTTCAGGCATCCCAATGAAGACCTTGTCGCGCGGATCTCTGCACCCGAAATCGCCTTTCCCGGCGATGGCGTCGATGTCGACCTAGGGCTGCGCAGCGGGTCGCTGTCGCCACTGGTGGTGAAGGTGCGAAATGGCGTGCCGCCATTCACGTTCTTTGCCAATGGGGCGCCGTTCGGGCGATCGCAGTTTGCTCGGCAGGATAGCTGGACGCCGGATGGGCCGGGCTATGTGACGCTGTCGGTAGTCGACGCCGAGGGGCGGGGCGATACGGTGACGGTGTTTTTGGACTAGCTGGCGTCAGATGGGGTCGACGGGCGTCGTCCGGCCTTGAGAGGTTTCGGACGTGCCTCATCTTGGGCCGGGGGCACGAAGAGTTCGGCGATGGAGACGGAGAGGGCCGTGGCGACCTTGTCCAGAATGCCGATGGATGGATTTTCCATCATGCGCTCAAGCCGGCTGACATAGGTGCGATCCACCGCTGCAAGCTCGGCGAGTTTTTCCTGGGACAGTTTTCGTTCGACGCGTAGGCGTCGCATGTTCCAGGCTACCAGTTCCCGACTATCCATAAAAGCTTCGGCGCCCCCAAAGGGAACGCTACACAAAGCATGGCGGCGGTGCAATCAGCCGTAGCGCAGTTCCTGCGCCTGATTTTCGGCTGCGACGGCGTCATCGAAAAGGCTTTGGGGGGTGACGGCGAGTGCTGCGCAGAGCTCGTCGAGCTGGTCGAGGGTCAGATCGAGCGATCCGGCCTTGAGGTCGGCAAGAATTTTTTCGGACCAGTCGAGGCGTTCGGCAAGCGCATCGAGGCTCGTGCCCTGCATTTTGCAGAGCCGCCGGACGTTTTGTCCGAGGAGAGTGGCGGCCGGCAGGCGGGTCATGGGCATTCCGAATCGTGTGCTTGAACTCATTGACTCTTAGCGGCGATGGCGCAGGCGCTTCGCGGGTATTAAGGAAGGATTAACTACCTCTTTGGAGGTAGGGTTATGCCTTTGCGGTTTTGCTCGTCCACCATCGCGGCTCCGAGAAGACTGGCGGCCTGCGAAATGATGCGCAGGCCGAGGCCACCCCGGCTGGACTGGTGCGGCGACGAGGGTTCGAAGCCGTCGATCACGAGAATGCTGATGCCCTCCGCCTGAGCCTCGACCCGCACTTCAACGGTGCCGCCCTCGGGGGTGAGGCGAATGGCATTGTCGAGATGATTGGACAGGATCTGGAACAGCAGGTCGCGGTCTGAAACCACGGTGAGGTCGGTATCGGGCCAGACGAGGCGCTGGGAGCGGCGCTGGGCCTGGGGGATATAGGTTGCGCGCAAGCGGTCCATCAGCTGCGCCAGCGGCAAGGGCGCGAGTTCGGCGCTGACGTCGCCCGTGTCGAGCCGGGCATAGGCGAGAATGCGGGTGAGCAGTTCGGAGGTCACGGTGCCGAGCTGGCGGACACGGGTCAGGGCCGTGTTTCGAACTTGCATATCGCTGCGGTCGTCGATGGCGGCGACCGTCAGGTTGATGGCTTCCACCGGCTGGCGCAGGTCGTGGCCGAGCGAGCGCACGAGATGGCGCTGCAGTTCATAGGCCTTTTCCAGTTCCTCGGTGCGTTGGGCGACGAGCTCTTCGAGCCGGTCGGCGGCTTGCTGGCGCTCGGTAGTCGCGGCGCCGACGAGAAGGGCGGCGATGGCGGTAGTCAGGAGCAGTGCCGGGAGGCCGGCAACCTCAACGGCACCGGTGAAGATCAGCGCAATAGTGGGGGTGGCGACGCAGGTGAGCAATGCTGCCGCCGCTGCGTGCTCGAAGCCGCCACGCAAGGCGAAGACGAGCACCGATGGAAGAACCAGGTACCACAGGTTGACGCCGAACGACGGGCCCAAGGCGCCGATCAATGAGGCGAGCGACAGGATGAGGGCCTGAATGGCGAAGGCGCGCAGGCTGGGCCAGCGCCAAGCGCCAAGCGGGCGGCCCAACGCCACCATGATGGCCGGTATCAGCATGGGCGGGACCATGATGGCCCCGAGTGCATCGCCGAGGAACCATGGCTCGGCCAGGGGCAGGGCGCCTGAGGGATCGAGTTCGCCGAGCAGCACGCTTTGTCCGATGCCGGCGGCCGAAGCCACGGATGCAGCGCCAATGGCGGCGCCGATGAACCACTGTACCTCGCCCCAGGTGCGGAAGGGCAGGGTGATCCGCATCACTCGTGTGAGGAAGAGGCCGGTGCCGCCATAGATCAGATAGATTCTGATGCTGTGGATAAGCACGTCGAGATTGCTCGCGACCTCGACATCGAAAACCTGTCGCACGGGCGGCAGCGTCAGCGAGAGATGTGCCAGGAGCGGCACCAGTCTTAGCCAGCCGGGGGCCGCCATGACCACGGCCATGGTGACGCCGGAGGGCAGGAACCACACACTTGAATAAGTTTTGAAAACCGTAAATAGATCGGCGATGCTGAACGATACGAGCCAAATCGCGGCAAGAAGAATCGCCGTGACCATGGTTCGTAAAATTCGCATAAAGTCTCTCAAACTTCTGATTTGGTTATAATTTGTCTAGAAAGCTGCTGATTGTTGATGATCATCTGCTTTTCGCCGATGCCGTTAAATTCTTGATCGAATCTAGCGGCGCCGACATTGAGGCGCAGGTTTTCTCGTCGCTCGCAAGCGTCCTGGACTTCTTGTCCACCGATGCACCGGTAGACCTGTTGCTGCTGGACTATTCCATGCCGGGCACCAGCGGCATTGAAGCGGTGGAAATGGCGGCAACAAGGCGGCCGGGTCTGCGCATTGCCTTTCTTTCCGGGCTGGATGATCCGCAGGTGGCCGGAGAGGCGCTGCAACGTGGCGTTGTCGGGTGGCTGCCCAAGTCCATGCCCGGAGAAGCCCTGATCAATGCCCTCAACCTGGTGCTGGCGGGCGAGCGATTCGTGCCCGCCGACCTCATGCTGCGCCAGCAGGCCAGTCCGCTGACGCCGCGGGAGCAGGATGTGGCGACGCATCTGGCGCGCGGCCTTTCCGACAAGGAAATCGCCGAACAGTTGTCGCTGCAGGTTGGCACCGTCAAGGTGCATGTCAAAAGCCTCCTGCGCAAATTCGACGCTGCCAACCGTACGCAATTCGCCCTGCGCTATCGCGGCGCCTGAGTTTTCCCGTGCCCTCGGGCGCCCTCGTGCGCCTTGCAGTTGCCGCCGAAGCGCGTCGCGATCGTCGGTCTCTCTGTGCGCTTTAGCGTCTTGTTTCCACGCATGTCTTTGTTCCGAAGCAAGTCCCCCATTTTCGGGGGTCCTGGTTTGGCAGCGCGTGGCCGTGTCGGTTTACGAGTACAAAATTTGCTTGATTAATTGTAGGTCTATCCGCATCATTAACGCGCTTTTAATGTGATGCGTACAATCCTCTGATTTGTAAAAGGGCTGCATGAAGCGGCTCATGTTTCCAGAAGGAAAGCACCACACATGGGTTCCGATATCTCTCTCTCGAAGGCCGTTCGCTCGAACCTTCTGAGCCTGCAGAACACCGCCGAAATGATGAACAAGACGCAGAACCGTCTTGCCACCGGCAACAAGGTGAACTCTGCTCTGGACAACCCGTCCAACTTCTTCACCGCTTCGGCTCTCAACAGCCGCGCCGCCGATATGAGCAACCTGCTCGACTCGATGGCGTCGGGCATCAAGGTCATCGAGGCTGCCGACAAGGGCATCACCGCGATCACCAAGAATATCGAGTCCATGCAGTCGACCCTGCGCCAGGCTCGCCAGGACAAGTCGTTCCAGACCGACAACTATGAAGTGACGGCCGACAGCACGCTGAAGCTCGCAGGCGGCCAGTTCGAAGAAGGTTTTGAAGTGAAGCTCCAGGCTGCTTCGGGCGGTCAGGCAGCTGGCGTCACGACCGCAGCCGTCTGGGCGGATCCTGCCGGCGTTGCCGGTCAGACGCCGGGCCCGCAGGTTCTGGTCAAGTTCGACGCATCGCTGAATGGCACCGCTATCAAGGTTGACGGTCTCACCGTTACCTCGACCACGGCTGCTGGTGCGACCCAGGCCGCCTTCATGACGGACCTGCAGACCCAGCTCAACACCGCGACCGGCACCGCCGGTGTGACCAGCAAGTATATCGTTGCTGCCGACACCGTCGACGCCACCAAGGTCTCGATCCAGCTGCGTGACCCGCAGGGCGCTTCGCCGAAGGTCGAGTTCGCCGGTTCGGTTGCCAAGGCGACCCACGGCGTTACCGAGATCGACTTTGCTGCCGTCACCTCCATGGGCGGCGTGACCGCCGGTGGCCAGGCGGTCGATGTTGGCGTCACCTTCGCCGACCTCGTCAAGGGTCTGCAGGACAAGGCCACGACCGGCAACTACACGGTCGAAGCCGACGCCGCTACTCAGAAGATCAAGCTGGTCAGCACCGCCTATAGCGGCGCAGGCCCGGTCGTTGCTGGTATCACCGGTGGCACCACCAGCACTGCTGGCTCCACCGGCGTCTACACGCAGGACGTGGCAGCTCGTTCCTACAAGATCGACCTGACCTATGGCGACAAGACCGCCAAGCTCGACATCGTGAGCCGCGACGCTTCGCCCTACGCCAAGGAAAACCAGCTCAAGGACATCAACGATCAGCTCAAGGCTGCCGGCATCAACGATGTCACCGCCTCGCTCGATAGCTCCGACAAGCTCGTTTTCACCTCGACCAGCGCAGAAGCCAAGACCCTGGCTATCTCCGGTGCCGACGCCAACGCTCTGTTCGGCGGCGCCACGGTCTCGACCGGTACCCCGGCCGTTTCCGCCTACAAGTCGGCCAACACGGTCGATCAGTTTGTGGAAGAGATCAACCGCAATGCTGGTACCGCCGGCAAGGTTCGTGCTTCGAACGACAACGGCAAGCTGCGTATCGAGAATCTCTCGACCCAGCAGCTCGACGTCGAGTTCGACAAGGACGGCGCAGGCGTTGGTGCACCGACCCAGCACAAGATCGCTGGCAACGTCATCCGTGACAACCTGGCCAAGCAGTTCAACGACCTGCGTGACCAGCTCGACAAGTTTGCCGATGACTCTTCGTTCAACGGCATCAACCTGCTCCGCGGCGACAAGCTGACGATCACCTTCAATGAATCCGGTTCGTCCTCGATCCAGATCCAGGCCAAGGACAAGAACGGCAACGAGCGCCCGATCACTGCGGCTAACCTGAACCTGGAAAGCCTCGTCGGCCAGGACCTCGATAACGATACCGATATCGACGCCCTGCTCGGCAAGCTCTCGACGGCTCTGTCGGAACTCCGCTCGCAGGCTTCGACCTTCGGTTCGAACCTGTCGTCGGTCGAAAACCGCCAGACCTTCACCAAGAACATGATCAACACGCTAGAAACCGGCGCTGCGAACCTGACCTTGGCTGACACCAACGAAGAAGCCGCGAACCTTCTGGCTCTCCAGACGCGCCAGCAGCTCTCCTCGTCGGCTCTGTCCATGGCCTCGCAGCAGGACCAGGCTGTTCTGCAGCTCCTGCGTTAATCGACACATTCCGGGGGCGGCGTCGTCGCCCCCGGTTCTACCCAGAAGGAAAGACGATGGCTCTGAAGCTCACTGTAAAACCCGGCGAAAGTTTTTTCGTCGGCACCGCGGAGATCACCGTTCAGTGCGACAGCATCGTCAATGTTCTGGTGGGGGGTAAGGCCCCCGTTTTGCGTTCCGAGGACTATGTTTCGGACGCGGACCTCACTTCACCCGCCCATCGTCTGCGCCATGCCGTGCAGCAGATGTATCTGACCGGCGATGTTTCGGGTCACCACGTCGCCTATTTCGAGGCTGTGCAGGCGCTGCTGGTGCAGTCGCCCGAGCATTCGGGGCTCGTGGCCGAGGTCAATGGCATGCTGATGAACGGCGCCACCTACAAGGCCATCAAGCTGCTGAAATGCCTCTCCAATCCCGAGCTGACCGAGACCCGGGCCAAGCTCAAGCTGGTGGGTTGATCGCTATGGCTGCTACCGCTTTCGCCCCTGCTCCTGAAATGACCGGTGCCATGCTGATTGCCGGCAATGTCATCCGCCTGCGCCGCATCCGCAATCTGAGCCTTGAGACATTTGCAACGCGTCTCGGCTGGAGCGTTGCCGAAGTGCGCGCGCTCGAAACCTCTGACAGGTTCAACCTGGCGCTCGATGACATCGACAATCTTGCGCAGGCGCTGGATGTCGAGCCGGCGGCGTTGTTCGTCTAGGTTTCTTGCGCCCTATCCGTTGTCGTCATTGCCGGGCTTGTCCCGGCAATCCAGTTCTTGGAGGGCATGGACCACCGGGACAGGCCCGGTGGTGACGATGGGGTGGGGTGTAAAGCCTAGCCTCAGCCGTTTGCCCAGCCGCCATCGACGATAAATTGCTGGGCCGAAATCATGGCGCTGTCGTCGGCGGCGAGGAAGAGGGCCATGCGGGCGATGTCGTCGGGCTGGACCCGACCGGCAAGGGCCTGCTGGGCGTCGATCTGGGCTTCGGCCGACGCGTCGACCCAATGGGTCAGCTGCCGTTCGGTCATGACCCAGCCGGGGACGAGCGTGTTGACGCGGATGCCGGATTTGCCGAGTTCGCGGGCCATGCCGCGAGTGAGGCCATGGGTTGCCGCCTTGGCCGTTTCATAGACCGGGATTTTGGGGGACATGATCATCCAGCTGATCGAGCCGGTATTGATGATCGAACCGCGGCCGGCCTTCACCATGCCGGGGGCGACGGCCTGGATGGCGAAGAAGGAGTGCTTCAGGTTGACCGCCATGCGGTCGTCCCAATAGGCCGAGGTGACCTCTTCCCATTCGTGGCGCTGGTCGTGGGCGGCGTTGTTGACGAGGGCGAGCGCGTCGCCATGGGCGGCGGCGAAGCCGGCAATGGCGGCCTGGTAGGCGTCGGTATTCGTGATGTCGCAGTGGGTGAAACGCACGGTCTGGCCGGCGGCGGTCAGCTCAGCGGCGAGGGCGGAACCGCGCTCTTCCTGGATGTCTACAAAGCCGACCTTGGCGCCCTGGGCGGCAAAGTTGCGGACGAGGGATTCGCCGATGCCGGAGGCGCCGCCTGAGATGACCACTGGCATGCCGGCAAGGCTCGGATAGCGGGCGGTTTGCGTCATGAAAATCTCCGAGCGGTCTAGATAAAAAGATTGGCGTGACGGGTTTCTAGCTCGGGAAGATCGTCGAGAATACTGCCCAAATGCGTCGCCATGGCCGCTTTTGCCGCTTCCACATCGTGGGCGTCGATGGCGTCCATGATGGCGGTGTGCTCGCGCACGCGGCGGGCCATATCGGCCTCGCTCTGCAGCGTCATGTTGCAGACCCGATCCATGTGCGTCTTCATGTCGGCAATGGCGATCCAGGCGATGCCAACACCGGCGCCGGTGGCGATGGCGATGTGAAAAGCCTCGTCGTGCTCGCGGAAGCCGGCATGGTCGAGTTTTTCGGCTGCCTCCGCCTGCTTGGCGAGGAGACTGGCGATGCGCTTTCGCTGCCAGGCGTCAAAATTCTGCGCCGCCTTTGCGACGACGGCGATCTCCACGGACTGACGCACGAAGAGCGCTTCCATCATTTCCCTTGCGGAAATGCGGGCCACAACCGTGCCGCGATGGGGCCGGATTTCGATCAGGCGCGAATTGGCGAGGCGGATCAGCGCCTCGCGCACCGGCTGCCGGGAAACGCCGAGTTTGGTTGCGATATCCTGCTCGGAGAGCCGTGTGC
The DNA here is from genome assembly GCF_024707125.1 of Devosia sp. GTDB lineage: Bacteria > Pseudomonadota > Alphaproteobacteria > Rhizobiales > Devosiaceae > Devosia. The sequence continues at coordinate 435,229 of NZ_JANQAH010000011.1, read as the reverse complement.
CGGGCAGGAGTTCGAGCTCGATGATCGAGCGGCGCAGGTCCTTCTCGATGGTCGCTGCCGCGCTTTCCCCGCTCTCCGTCGAAGTCTGCATTTCCAAGGTCATATTACATCTCGCCCATGCCATTGACAGCTTGGGTCAATGCGCCATACGGTACCATACAATTCCATACAGGACGCGTTTGCACGGGTCCAGCATCTTCGGGGAGGTGGGTCAGTCCGCCATGGCCATAACAAGTCAATCCAGCTTTCAGGACAATTTTGCCGTTCCGAATCTTAGTGATCCGCGCCTTGCGAGTAAACGCGCCTATCGCATGGTTATCGACGGCAAATCCGTAGAGTCGGTGTCCGGAAAGGTGGTGGAGCGCGAGAGCCCCGGGCATCGGGGCAAGGTCATCGGCGTATGGCCGGCTGGGACGACGGAAGATGCTTCGCGGGCGATTGGTGCTGCGCGTGTCGCTTTCGACAATGGCCCCTGGGGGCGGATGAGCGGGGCCGAGCGCTCCACCATCCTCCATGCGATCGTGCAGGGGATATTGAAGCATCAGGATGAGCTGGCGCTGATTGAATGCCTGGAGACGGGCAAGCCGATCAACCAGGCGCGCGGCGAGATCGGCTATTGCGCTGATTTGTGGACCTATGCCGCTGGCCAGTGTCGCGGGCTCGAAGGCGATACGCATAATGCCATCGGCACCAATCGGCTTGGTCTCGTGCTGCGCGAGCCGGCTGGGGTGGTGGGCATCATCACCCCGTGGAATTTCCCCTTCATCATCGTGTCCGAGCGGGTTCCGTGGGCGCTGGGGGCGGGCTGCACGGTTGTCGTGAAGCCGAGCGAATTCACTTCGGGTACGACGATCCGCCTTGCCGAGATCGCGCTTGAGGCGGGGCTGCCGGCCGGCGTTTTCAACGTCATCACCGGCTATGGGCCGGAGGTGGGGCAGATCCTGGCTGAAGATCCGCGCGTCGACATGGTCGCCTTTACTGGCTCGGTGCGAGTGGGTACGCAGTTGGCCGGCATTGCGGCTGCCAATGTGAAGCGCGTCGGGCTCGAACTTGGTGGCAAGGGGCCGCAGATCGTTTTTGCTGATGCCGATCTTGAGGCTGCGGCCGATGGCATTGCCTATGGCGTTTTTCACAATGCTGGTCAGTGCTGCATTTCGGGCAGCCGGCTGATTGTCGAAAATTCCATCCGTCCGGCCTTGCTCGAGCGGCTGCTCGATCTCTCGCGTCGCCTGCCGTTCGGCGACCCGCTGGCCGCCACGACCCGCTATGGCGCAATGGTGTCCGTGCCGCATCTCCACAAGGTTGCGGGCTACGTGGCGGCTGGTCTGGAAGATGGCGCCGAGCTGCTGCTGGGTGGGGAAAAGATCGACGAAGGTTCGGGAAATTTCTTTGCCCCGACGGTTTTCGACAAAGTGCGCCCCGACATGCGGATCGCGCAGGAGGAAATTTTTGGGCCGGTGCTCGCCACCATTGGTTTCGACACGCCGGAGGAGGCTGTCGCTCTTGCCAATGGCACGCCGTTTGGCCTTTCGGCTGGCGTGTGGTCGCGCGATCTCGAGACGGCGATCCAGACGACGCGAAAACTGCGGGCGGGGCGGTGCTGGATCAATTCGGTGATCGATGGAACGCCGGAAATGCCTATCGGTGGCTACAAGATGAGCGGCGTCGGTCGCGAACTCGGCCGCTATGGCTTTGATGAATATTCGCAGTTCAAGGGTCTGCACATGACCCTTGGGCGCGGTGAACCCTGGTTCGAGCACTAGGAGGAATACGCCCACGGCGTCATTCCCGCGAAAGCGGGAATCTCACCTGAGGAGGGAGATCTCCGCTTTCGCGGAGATGACGTGGTGGGAATGCCAGAATCTGGCGGCGCAATCTTTGGTCGGAGCACGCCGCCCGAAGCGGGACCTGAGGAGGGCCCGCCACAATCCAAAGGGAGGATTAAGCGATGAAGTTGACCAAGTCAAAAGCCGCTCTGCTGGCCGGTTGCGCCCTGTTCGCAACCGTCGGCGGCGCGCTGGCGCAGGATCAGGAACCCGTCAAGGCGACCATGATCATCTATCTCGATCCCAGCGTGCAGTTCTTCAACCCGGTGGTGAAGGGCGCTCAAGACGCCGCCGCCGCCTTCAACGTCGATCTCGACGTGCAATATGCCAATAACGATCCGGTGCGCCAGAACGACCTGATCGATACCGCTGTGGCAACGCGCGTTGATGGTATCGCGGTTGCCATTTCGTCGTCCGACGCCTTTGACGACAGCATCTGCGCGGCTGTCGAAGCCGGCGTCGTGGTTATCGGCTTCAACAATGACGACCTCGAAGGCGCAGCCGGCAATTGCCGCCAGGCCTATGTCGGTATGAACGAGTTCGATAGCGGCTATGAACTCGGCATCCGCATGATCGAGGCTTTTGGGCTCAAGGAAGGCGACACGGTCTTCAATCCGCGCGAAATTCCGGAGGCAAGCTTTGCCGTTGCGCGTGGCGGCGGCATCGAAAAGGCGATGGGTGAACATGGCATCAAGGTTGAGACGGTGCGTGCCGGTCTTGATCCCGCCGAAGCGCAGAACATCATGGCGCAGGCGCTGATCGCCAATCCGGATATCAAGGCCGTGTTCGGCACCGGTTCGGTGACCTCTACGGTTGGCGCTGGCGCCATCAAGGATGCGGGCGTGGAAGTGCCGTTTGGTGGCTTCGACCTTGCTGTTGAGATCGCCGACGCAGTCGAGGTCTGGCGCGATGTTCGCGACCATGGACCAGCAGCCTTACCTGCAGGGCTACTATCCGATCGCCCAAATCGCCATGGCTGCGCGCTATGGCCTGACGCCGACCGATGTCGACACCGGTCAGGGTGCGTTCCTCGACCAGGGCCGCATCGGCACCGTCAAGCCGCTCATCGGCTCCTATCGCTGATCGTCCGGGTGGGGCTTTGGCCCCACCCATTTTCCACGGCGTCATTCCCGCGAAAGCGGGAATCCCTGCCGCTGCATCCCGAGATTCCCGCTTTCGCGGGAATGACGCGGTGAAGGAAGGGCATGGGCGCTGAGTGCTTAAACAACTGGATAAAAACGTGACCGATATGACCCATGACCGGGCCGTCGCGCCCCGGCGCTCGGCAGGAGAGTGGCTCCATAGCCTTCTCAGCATGCCGGCGGGCGCCATTCTGCTGGTTTTCCTCGTCGTGCAGCTTGGCTGCATCGTCGCCGGGCTCTTGTTCCCCGACGACTTCCGTTATCTCTCATCGGCCAATATGGGCATCATGATGCGCTCGGTGCCGGTGCTCGGCTGCCTCGCGCTCGGGGCTGGCGTCCTGATGATCGCCGGGGAGTTCGATCTCTCCATCGGCTCGGTTTACACGCTGACCGCCGTTATCATGGCTATGCTGGTGGGCGCGGGCGTCGACGCGTTTCTCGCCGCGCCTGTTGGGCTGCTGGTCGGTGCAGTCATCGGACTTGGCAACGGGTTTCTTACCCTTAGATTTCATCTGCCAAGCTTTATCGTCACGCTAGGCGGTCTGCTGTTCTGGCGCGGGGCCGTCTTGCTGATCAATGGCGCGGTGCAGGTGCGGTTCGATCCGAACCCGGTGTTCAATGCGCTGTTCTCCGGCACCATCTTCGGCATCAACGCCGCTTTCATCTGGTTCATCGGGCTGTGCCTGGTTTTCTGGGCGCTGCTGCATCGGCATCGGCTGGGCAACCACATCTTTGCAACGGGCGGCAATAGGGCTGCGGCTACCGCCATCGGCGTCAATACCGGGCGGATCAAGATGATCGCCTTTGCCATTGCCGGGTTCATGGCGGCCTTTGCTGGCATCCTGGCGACGACGCGCGTCGGCTCGGTGCAGCCGGGGCAGGGGGCGGGGCTGGAGCTTCAGGCCATCGCGGCCTGCGTCATCGGTGGGCTTTCTCTCCGTGGCGGACGCGGCTCGATCCTCGGCGTGTTCCTCGGGGTGATGCTGATCTTCACCATTACCGACGTGCTGCTGCTGATGCGCGCGCCGGGTTTTTATCTCGACATGTTCATCGCCACGCTGATCGTTGCTGCCTCGATCTTCAATCACGGTCTTGATCGCCGGGGAGCCGAGTCATGAGCTTGCTGGAACTGCACAACATCAACAAGACTTTTGGGCCACTGAAGGCACTGAACGACCTGTCGTTTCAGGTTGGGCATAGCGAGGTCGTTGGGCTCCTCGGCGACAACGGCGCCGGGAAGTCGACGACGGTCAACATGATCTCGGGCATTCATCAGCCGAGCTCGGGCTATATCTCGGTGGATGGACAGCGACAAACCTTTGCCAATCGTCGCGATAGCGCCGAGGCGGGGATCGAGACGATCTACCAGAACACGGCGCTGGTCGATTGCCTCTCGATCTCGCGAAACATCTTCCTTGGGCGCGAGCTGACGGATCGCTTCGGGTTCCTGAACCTTAAGAAGATGCGCGAGATCGCCATGCAGGTGCTGGAAAGCGCCGTGCATATTTCGGGTATCGATAGTCCGGACAAGCTCGTGGGCGATCTTTCGGGCGGGCAGAAACAGGCCGTGGCGATTGCGCGGGCTGTGTTCTTCAAGCGGCGCGTATTGCTGCTCGATGAGCCAACCTCGGCTCTATCGGTGCGCGAGACGGAGGCGCTGCTTAATCAGGTGCTGAAGTTGAAAGCCGAGGGCGTTTCGAGCGTGCTGGTGACGCATAATCTCTACCACGCCTATCAGGTCTGCGATCGCTTCGTGATCATGAGCCATGGCACGAAGGTCTTCGATGTCGCGAAGGCCGATACGACGATCGAGGAACTGACGCAGCACGTGGTGCTGACTTAGCGTCTAGACCCGCGGCATCTCCGCTGGCCGGATTGCCCGCTTTTGCGCGGCAATCCGGAATGGCGCGTTGACGGCGCCGTAGCCGGCATAGTTGCCGCGGCGCTCGACGATTTCGAAGAAGAAGCCTTCGCCAAAACTCTGGGCGTAGATTTGGAAATATTCGCCACCCGCGTCGCGATCATAGAGCAGGTTGTTGGCGGCGAGGCGGGCGATCATGTCCTCGTCGAGCCCGAGCCGGGCTTCGAGATCGGAATAGTAGTTCTTTGAAATCTCGAGAACTGGCAGGCCGCTCGCCTTGAGCGCAGCGGCGGTGGCAAAGATATCGCTCGAGGCAAAGGCGATGTGCTGGACGCTGGAGCCAAATGTTTCGGCGATGAAATGGCCAGCAAGGGTCCGGTGGCTTTCAGCGCCGTTGAGGGTTAGGCGTAGTTCGCCGCCGGGGCTCTCGATCACTTGGCTGCGGACGAGGCCGGAGGGATCGACGACGTCGACCATGGGGCCTTTGTCGACCACGAAGATGGACCGGTAGAAGAGAATCCAGGTCAGCATTTCTTCGTAGTTCATCGTCTGGGCGATGTGGTCGAAATGGGTGAGGCTGGCGTTCGCAGCTCTGGTGGGCTCGGGTTCGAACTCGACGTCCCAGACCTTTGCGAGGTCGGACTGGTCATCGAGGAAGTAGAGCAGGCCGCCGCCAATGCCACGGATGGCAGGGATGGTCAGTTCGCCGGGATTGACGCGCTGGGCGAAAGGTTGGGCATCGAGTGCCTTGGCGCGGGCGAGTGTGGCGTTGGCGTCTTCCACCTTGAGGCCCATGGCATAGGCCGAGGTGCCATGAGTGAGATAGGCGGCGTGGGCCATGCCTTCGCGCTCGGTGTTGACGACGATGTTGATATCGCCCTGGCTGAAGCGCTCGACGCTCTTGCTGCGGTGTTTGCCGGTGCGGGCAAAGCCCAATTGGCCGAGCATGGTGCGCAGCGTTTCGGCTTCGGTTTCGTCGGCGGTGAACTCGACGAAACTGACGCCTTTCACCGCGACGCGTGGGGGCAGAGCGTCGGCGGCGGGCACGACTTCGGGTTCGGCCTCGCGCACCTGATCCATGAGGAAGACCAGCGAGCGATGGCCATCGAGCGCGATGGTGCGCGGGGAGCCAGAGCGGAACTGGTCGTTGAAAATTTCGAGGGAGAGCGGGCCATTGTAGCCGGTCGCGGCGACGGCGCCGGCAAAGTCGACGACGGGCAGGTCGCCTTCGCCGGGCATATTGCGGAAGTGGCGGCTCCAATAGAGGAGGTCCATGTCGAGCGCGGGGGCATCGGCGAGCTGGACGATAAAAATCTTGTCGCCGGGAATGGAGCGGATCGTGTCGGGATCGATCTTTCGCGACAGGGAGTGAAAGCTGTCGAGGATGAGGCCGACATTGGGATGATCGGCGCGGCGAACGATCTCCCAGGCGTCGCGATGGTCGTTGACGTGGCGGCCCCAGGCAAGGGCCTCGTAGCCGACCTTCAGGCCGCGCTTTGCCGCGCGCTCGCCCAGTTCGCGGAAGTCGGCGGCGGCGCGGTCGATGCCGCCGAGGGCTGCGGGGGCGATGCTGGAGCAGACGAGCATCAGGGGCGCGCCGAGCTCTTCCATCAGGTCGAACTTGCGTTCGGCTCGCTCAAAGGCCTGTCGGCGTTGGGGTTCGGGCAGGCCTTCGAAGTCTCGGAAGGGCTGGAAGAGGGTGATGTCGAGGCCGAGGTCGGCAACCATTCTGCGCACGTCGGCGGGACTGCGGTCATAGGCGAGAAAGTCGTTCTCGAAAATCTCGACGCCGTCGAAGCCGGCCGCTGCAATGGCTTCGAGTTTTTCTCTGAGATCGCCGCTGATCGAGACAGTCGCAATCGAGGTCTTCATTGCAAAATTCCTGAACGAACTAGTTCGTACAAAATATGGGCGCGAGGGGCATCGGTCAATTGGGGATTGGGGATTGGGATCGGGGAAGGAGGAGAATGGGGAATGGGGGAGAGGGGAGAGGGGAGAGGGAAGTGGGAAGTGGGAAGGGGGAAGGGGAGAGCAGGAGCCTGGGAGGGAAGAGTTGACAGTGAGTGGAGGCAACGGTGGGAACGCGCTGTGAACACGAGCAGCTTGAACGGTGGTCGCGGTGGAAGAAGGTGGAAGGCTTGGGGAGGCGGTGGTTGTCACGCTGTGGGGAAGCCATTCTTCCACGGTGTCATTCCCGCGGAAGCGGGAATCCCTGTTCGACGACGGAGATCCCCGCTTTCGCGGAGATGACACGGGAAAACTGAGACGTCGGCGTTCGTTCGGGGGCTCGAAGCCCCCGCCCTCGTTCCCTCCCCACAAGGGGGAGGGAGGCGCTTGGCTCGCGCTCACAGTTCCTTCGTCTTCCCCTTGTGAGGAGGGATTAAAGGGCGGGGGCCTTATCCTAGGTTGTCACCCTCGGGCTTGACCCGAGGGCTCTGAACTCGCGACGCCGTGGGTAAGTGAAATGTCCTCGGGTCGGGCCCTAGGATGACGGTCGGTGGGGCCAAACCTTATGCGGGCTTTATCTCGCCGCCTGCATCTCGAATGGAAATTTTACGCGCACCGGACCTAGGTTCCCCTTGCAACCAATATGGAGTGCAAGCCCATGCGTCCGCCGTACTACCTCTTCTACTATCGCGACCATGAAACTGTCGGCCGTCCCTATGAAGCCGCGGGGGGCAAGTTTGTTCTGATCACCTGTTCGATTGTGCTGGCGGGCCTCGTCGCCGTCGCTTTCTTCAGCGGTTTGTGAGGTCGCGCCATGTCCCTCGCTCTTTCCATGACACACCTCGAAACCTTTGCGCGCCTGCATGACGGGCGGCCTGGCGATGTGCATACGCTCTGGGCATTGTCGGAGCGGCTGCCCGGTGGCCTGGGTGGCGAGCATCCGATCTGGCAGACCCTGCTACAGGCAGAAGATGCCCATGTGCTGGTCGCGACCGAATGCCAGCTTCTGGTGGGTGCCATTGTGACCTGGCATCATAAGGGGGCCGATGTTGCGCGGCTTGCCTGGCTCGGTGTCGAAGCTTCGGCGCGGCATCGCGGCATCGGCCGGCTGCTGCTCGAAACCAGCATTGCCCGTGCCGAAATCGCCGGCGCCAGCGCTGTCGTCGCCCATGTTCCCGCCGGGGCCACCGATTTGCAGGCCCTGCTTGGAAAGAGTGGCTTTGTCGCCGTGAAAGGTGGCGAGTTGCGCCTGCAGCTGGGTGCATCATGAGCCCCCAGCATCTTGAGCCGCTTGCCGACAGGCATGCGCGCGATACGGACAAGGGGGCGGGATTGATCGTCCTCTTCATCTGCGTGCCCTTCTGCGTTCTTGCCGGGCTGGTTGTCTGGGTGGCGGGATAAATGCGCTACTGGAGACATTGGCAGAGCCGCGGCAGACGCAACCGTTGGCTGGATAGCGATCTGGAGCGTGGCGTACTCGCCGTGCTTATCCTGATGGCACTGGTGCTCTTCGCCATTGGCATCGGCACCATGGTGGAAATGATCGACGCAGGAAGCCTGCCCTGAGGGGCAGGCTTTTGTCATTTCACCGCTTCGGGTTTCGCGACGAAGCGCAGGACCATTTCCACGGTGTTCGCCTTCAGTCGCTGCTGAGACTCTTCCGCGCCGAAATCGCGGCCGAACAATTGCGAAAAGGTCGCGCGGTTGGAGACGTTGAAGAAGCAGAGCGCCGAAATCTGCCAGTGGATTTCGAGGGGATCGAGACCTTCTCGGAATTTTCCGTCCCTAAGGCCACGCTCGTAGAGGTCGCGGATATGGGCGATGGCGGTGACGTTGAGGTCGCGCACGAGGTTGGAGCGGGCCAAAAATTCGCCGTGGTGGATGTTTTCGATCATCACCATGCGGATGAAGTCTTCGTGCTGGTGGTGGTGCTCGAAAGTGAACTCCACGAGGCGCTTGAGGCCTTCGATGGGGGAGAGACCGGCGATGTCGAGCTTGGCTTCGCCTTCGCGCACTTCGGCATAGGCGTTTTCGAGGGCGGAGAGGTAGAGCCCCTCCTTGTCGCCAAAATAGTAGTAGATCATGCGCTTGCTCGAGCGCGTCTTGGCGGCGATTTCGTCGATGCGGGCGCCGGAGAGGCCATTGAGCGCGAATTCCTGGCTCGCCACTTCGATGATGTTCTGGCGCGTCCCTTCCGGGTCCTGCTGGCGCGTTGGCACCTTGCGACCCGCCTTGGTCAGCGGGGCCTCGGAATCCGACATGGCAATAAGCCTTTCTCCTCGAACCCCAGAATTGACTAAACTAACCAGTTCGTACATTGTGGGGCAAATCGCCTGAGATCGTTTGTAGCGGCGAGGCGAGCACGAAAACAAGAGCGGAAGGGTGTTGAGGCCCCCGCTTGAGGGAGCAGGACCTTTGCCCAGTCACATTGATCGCGTGCGCGAAGCCCTGGCGTATGTCGAGGGCGAGCGCGCCACTACGGTTGCTCCCGGGCCGGGCGTGCATATCGGGCTGCTCGGGCGTGGCATCGGGGCGTCGCTGACCCCGATCATGCATGAGGCCGAGGGTCGGCGACTGGGGCTTGGCTATCGCTACGACCTCATTGATTTCGACCGATTGGGGCTCGAAGACGCCGATCTCGGCAGTGTTCTCGATGCCGTTCAGCAACTTGGCTTTGGGGGGTGAATGTCACCTATCCGTTCAAGCAGGCGATCATTCCGCTGCTCGATGAACTCTCCGGCGGAGCCTCGGCCATCGGCGCGGTCAATACAGTGGTGTTCAACGCTTTTGGGGCGACGGGGCACAATACCGATTGCTACGGTTTTGCCCAAAGCCTGCGCCAGGGGCTCGGCGTTGTGCCGGTCAATCACGTGGTTCAGGTGGGCGCCGGTGGGGCTGGAGCGGCTGTCGCGCAGGCCCTCGCCGAACTCGGCGCTATGCAGATCGATATCATCGATGTGGATCTGGAACGGGCCGAGGCTCTCGCCGGCCAGGTGGCGTGCGCCAATGGCACCCTGACGCGGGCGCTCGCGCCGGACCGGTTCGCCGAAGTCGTGGGGTCTGCAGCGGGGATCGTCAATGCAACACCAGTGGGCATGGAGAAGCTGCCGGGCGTGCCCTTTGATCCGGCCCTGCTCAAGCCACATCAATGGGTGGCCGACATCATCTATTTTCCGCGCGAGACCGAGTTGATCAAAGCGGCACGGGCACTTGGCTGTCGCGTCCTGCCGGGTGGCGGCATGGCCGTCTATCAGGCCGTGCGCGCCTTCCGCCTGTTTTCTGGCACGGAGCCGGATGCCGGGGAAATGGCCAAAACCTTTGCTGCCTATGCCTGAGTGCTGAGGCGGCCGGTTCCCAACACATGTTCGACGCCCCGATTGACGTGGCTTGCCAGCATGGCCAGCGCGCCATCTATGTTGCGCGCCAGCGCCAGTTCGAACATGGCCTTGTGGTCATCCACCACGCCGACACCGCGAAAACTGACGGCCAGCATGTGGTAGCGGAGGAACCGGTCGAAGATCGCCGCATGGAGATCGAGCAGGGCTTTTGAGCCGCAGGCCGAGATCAACGCATTGTGGAAGGCAAAATCGTAGCGCACCCAATCGCTGGTCTGCTTGGCCTCGCCGGCCAGCAACTGCTTTTCGATGGTGGCGAGCTTGTAGTGGGCGGCCACGACGCGCCCCTCCCATTCGAGATCGCCCCGGCGGAACGAGAGTTGCAAGGCGTGGCTTTCGAGTAGCAGGCGGAGGTCGGCGATTTCGCGCAGGTCAGCAGCCGTCGCCGGGGCGACGAAGAATCCCTTTTGTCCCTCGGCGACCACCAGGTCTTCGCTCGCCAGCCGATTGAGGATTTCGCGCAGCGTGCTGACGCCGACGCCGTAAGTTTCGCGCAGGGGTTCGAGCTTGAGTTTCTGCCCCGGTGCCAGTCGGCAGGCGATGATGTCGGCGCGCAGGCGCAGATAGGTCGCTTCGCCGATTGTCTGCTCGTTTTCCGCCTCAGGTCCGGTCATCATCATTCATCTGGTAAAATCGGGAATATCTGATATATACGAAAACCAATGGTGAAATGAAAGAGACCTGAACAAAGAGTCTCAGCCATGGTTGACATGAACGTACTAGTTCGTACAAAGTGACGCCAAGCCGATGGAGAGGACCATTGGCCGTCCCGGACAATCCGGAACGGGGGTATTCCCCCAAGGGAGGAATAGATATGAACCTTTTGCTTTCGCGCCGCGCCCTTATGGTCGGCGGGCTTCTGCTGGCGGCCGCTTTTCCGGCCATGGCGCAGGACAAGCCTGTGCTGCGCTTCTCCGCCGTCTTCTCCGAGCAGGATATTCGCGCCGAGATGACCCAGCTCCTGGGCTCGCAGATTGCGTTGCCGATATCGCCACGCTCGAACCCTACTATGGCGGCAATCTCTTCAAGCAGGGCACTGAGCTTGTCGCGCTGCAGCGCGGCAATCTCGAAATGGGCAATATCGCCCCGCAGGATATTTCCAACCAGATCCCGGCCTGGTCGGTTCTTACCTCGGCCTATCTCTTCCGCGATGCGGACCACCTGCGCACCTTCTTTGACAGCGATGTCGGCGCCGAATTCAAGAAGATGGCCGAAGAACAGCTTGGCATCCACATTCTCGGGCCGACCTATTTCGGTGCCCGTCAGGTGGGGCTGCGCGGCGACAAGGAAATCAAGACGCCAGCCGATATGGCCGGCATCAAGCTGCGCATGCCCGGCGGCGATGCCTGGCAGTTCCTCGGGACTTCGCTCGGCGCCAATCCGACGCCCATGGCCTATGCCGAAGTCTATACCGGCCTCCAGACTGGCGCTATCGACGGCCAGGACAATCCGCTCCCGAACGTTGAAAACATGAAGTTCTACGAAGTGATGGACCAGATCGTCCTCACCTCGCATCTCGTCGGTTTTGACCTTCTGGTGATTTCCAAGAGTGCCTGGGACGCGATGACGCCGGAACAGCAGGCTGAGTTCACGACTGCCGCAACCGCCGCCATCGACTTCAGCCAGAAGGCGCATCTTGAACGCGAGGCGGCGCTGGTGGAACAGTTCAAGGGCGCTGGCCTTGCCATCAACACGCCCGATGTCGACGCGTTCCGCGCCCATGCGCAAAAGGTCTATCTCGATAGCGATCTGGCCAAGGACTGGCCGGAAGGCGTCGTCGACAAGATCAACGCGCTCTAAAACTCTCCTCCGCCAGGGGCGGCGCCGCCAGCCGGTGCCGCCCCACTTGAAATGTACCGGTCGGCGAGACCGGTAGCGGGAGCCCACCATGCCCACCTCTTTCCATTCAATCGGCCGATGGCTTTATGCCCGCGCCGAAAACTTGCTTGCGGCCATGCTGGCGACCATGTTCGTGGTCTTCATCATCCAGATCGTCTTCCGCTATCTGCTGAACCTGCCGATCGGTTGGACGCATGAGATCAGCGTCATGATGTGGCTCTGGATGGTGCTGTTCGGCACCGCCTTTGTCGTGCGCGACAGCGAGGAAATCCGCTTCGATATTCTCTACAGCGCCGCAGGACCGCGCACGCGCCGGGTCATGGTGCTCGTCAGTAGCCTGTCGCTGGTCGTGCTGTTCTCGATCTCGCTGCCCGCGGTCATCGACTACATTGCTTTCATGAAAGTCGAGAAGACGGCGTATCTGAAAATCCGCTTCGACTACCTCTATTCCATCTACGGCATCTTCGCGGTCGCCATGATCGTGCGCCAGCTTTACCTCGCCTATCAGGCGGTATGGGGCAGCAAGGCGAACGAGTTCGACCCCACCAAGGCGAGTTCCGGCGTATGACGATTTCTCTGGCCTTCGGCCTCTCTCTTGGCCTTCTCACGGTCCTGGCCTTTCTCGGCCTGCCCATGGGTCTCGCCATGATCTGCGGGTCTGTCCTCTATCTCTTCATGCGCGGACAGGACCCCGGCATTGTCGCCGAGCAGTTCCTCAATGGCATGTATTCCAACTACATCATGCTGGCCGTGCCGCTGTTCATTCTCGCGGCCGAGATCATGAATTCGGGCACGCTGTCCGATCGCCTGCTGAAGTGGTGTGACGCGCTGGTCGGCCGCTTCCGCGGCGGTCTCGCGCAGGTCAATGTGCTGCAGTCGATCGTCTTTGCCGGCATGTCGGGCTCGGCCGTGGCCGATGCCGCTGGCTCGGGCAAGATGATGCAGCACATGATGACCAAGGACGGGAAATATACCCCCCTATGCTGCTGCGCTGACCGCTGTCACGGCGGTGATTGGGCCGATCATTCCGCCCTCCATTCCCATGGTGCTCTATGCGCTCGTGGCCGATACGTCCATCGGCTACCTGTTCCTGGGCGGCGTGGTGCCGGGCCTGCTCATGGCTGGCGTCATGATGGTGCAGATCGCCATTACGGCGCGGATCAAGAACTTTCCGGTTGAAGAGCCCGTGCCGCTGCGCAAGTTGCCCAAGATGACCTGGGAAGCGCTGCCGGTGCTCTTCATGCCCGTGGTGCTGATGTATGGCATCTATGGCGGTATCACCACGCCGACCGAAGCTGCCGCTGTGGCTGCCGCCTATGCGCTGCTGGTTTCGGCCTTCATCTATCGCGCAGTGAAAGCGCCGGAGCTCTATCAATCGGTGCTCACCAGCGCCAAGACCACGGCCTCCATCGGCATGCTGATCGCCGGGGCGCTGGTGTTCAACTATGTGGTGACGGTGGAAAACATTCCGCGCACCATCAGCGCCATCCTGCTTTCGTGGGATCTCAACCCCGTCACCTTCCTGATCATCGTCAATATCATCCTCTTGGTGCTCGGCTGTGTGCTGGAGGGGACGACGATCCTGCTGGTCATCGTGCCGGTGCTGATCCCGACCGCACAAGCGCTGGGTATCGACATGGTGCATTTCGGTGTCGTGGCGGTGGTCAACATCATGCTGGGGCTGATCACGCCGCCCTATGGGTTGTTGCTCTTCATCATGACGCGCATATCGGGCTCGCCCATGCGGGCGATCATCGGCGATGTCATGCCCTTCCTGTGGTCGCTGATTGGGGCGCTGATCGTCTTCACCTTCGTGCCGGAAACGGTGCTCTGGCTGCCGCGCATGTTCGGCTATGCGGGTGTCACGCCATGAAGCCGGTCTATGTGCTGAATGGGCCCAATCTCAATCGTCTGGGCAAGCGTGAGCCGCATATCTATGGCACGACGACGCTCGCCGAGATCGAGGAGAATTGCCGAAAGGTGATTGGTGATCGGCCGATCATCTTCCGGCAGACGAATAGCGAAGAGACGCTGATCGGGCTGGTGCATGAGGCGATCGATGAGGGGGCAGGGATTGTCATCAATCCCGCCGCCTTCACCTTCACCTCACTGGCGCTGCTCGATGCCCTGAAAATGTTCGAGGGGCCGGTGATCGAGCTGCATATTTCCAATATCCACAAGCGCGAGCAGATCTACCATAAGTCTTATGTGTCGATGCGGGCGGACGCGGTGATCGCGGGGCTTGGGGCTTATGGGTATGAGGCGGCGCTGGTGGCGTTGTTGCGGCTGGTGAGGGACTGATTTGGCCGGCCTGATACTCTCAACCATCGTCACCACCGGGCTTGTCCCGGTGGTCCATGCGGAGGCGAGATGGATTGCCGGGACAAGCCCGGCAATGACGATGGAGGGGGAGCGTGCACCTGAACTGCCGCCATGCACAGATCGTTACCCTCGGGCTTGACCTGCTCTGCACTTGCTGCGCCGTCTTAAGTGAAGTGTCCTCGGGTCGAGCCCGAGGATGACGTGCGGTGGCGGTGGTGATGGCGGTGATTGGGAGCGGGCTGCTGCTAGTGCAGCCCATTCTCCGCGATGAATGCTTCGAGCTTGTCCTGCTGCGCCTTGGTCAGGGGCCAGGCGGAGGGTGGGCGGGTTGGACCGCAATCTCGGCCGAGGGCTTGCAGCGCGGCCTTTACGCCGGTGACATTGGTGCCGTTCATTTCTTCGGCGCGGATATCCTCAAAGGCCTTCATGCCGGCGATGAGCTTGTTGGCGCTGACATAGTCGCCGGCATCGAGCGCGGCGTGGATGGCCAGGGACCGTTCGGGCCAGACGTTGATGAGGCCAGAGGTGAAGCCGCGGGCGCCGACGGCGTAGAGGGCAGGGGCCCAGACTTCGGCGAGGCCGCCGACCCAGACGATGTCGGGATCGCAGGCCGCCTTGGCTTCGGCGAGTTTCAGCGGATTGGGCGTTGCCCATTTGACGCCCTTCACGCCCGGCACGGCGCAGAGGTCGGCAATGGCCTTTGTGCCGATGGCGTCGTTGCGGAGATAGAGCATCATCGGCAGGCCGCCGGAGGCGTCGGCGATGGCTTTCAGGTAGTCGACGATACCGCGGGGGGCGACGAAGGGATCGGGCGGCTGGTGCACCATGAGGGCGGTGGCGCCAGCATTGGCGGAGGTTTTGGCCAGGGCCTGAGCGTCGCGGATGCCGCGGCCGACACCGGCGAGGACCGGGGCGCGGCCGGCGACGAGGGCGACGACTTCGCGCACCATGGTGGAAGCTTCGTCGGTCGTCAGCGCGTAGAATTCGCCGGTATTGCCATTGACCACCGGCATATGGAGACCGGCGCCGAGGGCGCGGTCGAGGATCGGCACCAGCTTTTGCGGGGCGATGTCGCCGTTCCCGTCATAGGGCGTGACGAGAATGCCGGAGATGCCGGTGAGGGCCTGGTCGAGCGTGCGTCGCATGTCGCGCCTTTCGGTTCAGTAGATGTCGGGTTCACCCGCGGCCGCGCCAAAGCCGCGTTCGAGGAAGTCGAAGTCGCAGCCCTTGTCGGCCTGGGTGACGTGTTTGGAATACATCCAGCCCCAACCGCGTTCGAAGCGCGGAGCAGGCGGGGTCCAGGCGGCGCGGCGGCGTTCCAATTCGTCCTCGGCGACCAGCATGTCGAGCCGGCGATTGTCGAGATCGAGGCGGACGATGTCGCCGGTGCGGAGGAGAGCCAGCGGGCCGCCGACATAGGATTCCGGCGCGACGTGGAGGACGCAGGCGCCATAGGAGGTGCCGGACATGCGGGCGTCGGAGATGCGCAGCATGTCGCGGTGGCCTTGCTTGATCAGCGCCTTGGGAATGGGGAGCATGCCCCATTCGGGCATGCCGGGGCCGCCGAGGGGGCCGGCATTACGCAGGACCAGCACGTGGTCGGGCGTGACGTCGAGGTTTTCGTCGTCGATGGTGGCCTTCATCTCGGCGTAGGAATCATAGACCAGCGCCGGGCCCTGGTGGCGGTAATATTTCGGGTCGCAGGCGGCGGGCTTTATGACGGCGCCATCTGGGCAGAGATTGCCGCGCAGAACGGCGAGTGAGCCCTCGTGATAGACGGGGTTCGAGAGGGGACGGATGACGTCGTCATTATAGACAACGGCGCCTTCGAGGTTTTCGCCGAGGGTCTTGCCGTTGACGGTGATGGCGCCCAGATGCAGCCGATCGACGATCTGCGTCATCAGTGCGCGGAGGCCGCCGGCGAAGTAAAAGTCCTCCATCAGGTAGCCCTGGCCGTTGGGCCGGACATTGGCGAGGAGGGGGGTCGTGCGGCCGAGGGCGTCGAGATCGTCGAGCGAGAGATCGACGCCGGCGCGGCGGGCCATGGCGATCAGGTGCACCACGGCATTGGTCGAGCAGCCGGTGGCCATGGCGACGATGGCGCCATTGCGCACCGAGGCCTCGGTGACGATATGGGCGGGAGTCAGGTCATCCCAGGCCATGTCGACGATGCGGCGGCCGCAATCGGCGGCCATGCGCTGGTGCGCGGAATCGACGGCGGGAATCGAGGAGGTGCCGGGCAGGGTCAGGCCCATGGCGTCGACGATGGCGGTCATGGTCGAGGCCGTGCCCATGGTCATACAGACGCCGGCAGAGCGGGCGATGCCGCCTTGCAGGCCCTGCCATTGCTCATCGGTGACATTGCCGGCGCGGCGTTCGTCCCAATATTTCCAGGCGTCGGAGCCGGAGCCCAGCGGCTTGCCGGCATAGTTGCCGCGCAGCATGGGGCCGGCGGGCAGGTAGATCATCGGCACGTTGGCGGTGATGCCGCCCATGACGAGGCCGGGCGTGGTCTTGTCGCAGCCACCCATCAGGACAACGCCATCGAGCGGGTGCGAGCGGATGTTTTCCTCGGCCTCCATGGCGAGGAGGTTGCGATAGAGCATGGAGGTGGGTTTTGTAAAACTCTCGTCGACCGAGAGCGTCGGCAGTTCGACCGGGAAGCCGCCCGCTGCCAGGACGCCGCGCTTCACCGCTTCAACGCGTTCCGGAAAGTGGCTGTGGCAGGCGTTGAGTTCGGACCAGGTGTTGAGGATGCCGATCACAGGCTTGCCCATGAAATCGGCTTCCGAATAGCCGAGCTGCATCAGCCGCGAGCGGTGTCCGAAACTCCTGAGATCGTCCGGCGCGAACCAGCGCGCCGAACGCAATTGGTCGGCTGACTTCCGCATGGCCTTCTCCTCCTCGGGCCCTGACCGCAGCATCGCCGCCCATTCTCCCAAAGGGCATTGGCGATGCTGCAGGGGCGCTAACGAAAGCGTCCCTTTAAGGTCAGAGTTTGACCAGCGTCCTGACGTCGACCGGCAGGCCGGATGCAAAGGACTGGTTGGCGGCGATGCCGGTCAGGATCGAGAGGGCACCATCGCGATGGTTTGCGCCATAGCCCGGACGCGGCGTGGCATTGCCGAAGATTTCTTCGAGCATGATCTTGTCGCCGCCGCCGTGGCCGCCTTCGGCATGCTTGATCGGGACGACGCGCGGCTCGCCATGGAGCGGGAAGTGATAGAGCTTCACACCCTTGGCGGAGCCTTCGGTTTCCGAGCCAGCGCCGGCATTGATGTAGGAATTCTCGTGCACGGTCAGCTCGAGACGCCCGCCGGTGCCGTTGATGGCGACGTTGAAACCTTCCCAGGGGGCATAAGCGTAGAGCGAATAGGTCATCACCGCCTTGTTGCGGTAGCGGACCATGACGTTCATCGTGTCTTCGATGGAAATGCCGTCGCCAAAAACGTTCTGGTCTCGCTGGTAGCCGTCTTCCTTCTCGGCGTCCCAGTAGAGCGACTTCTGGACCGGGGTCGAGGTCAGGTCGATGGCGAAGGGGTCGTTCTTGGCCGCTTCAACGCCGGTGGTGCGGGTATAGGGCGTGAAGACGCCGCGGGATTCGGCATTGGCACGGCCGTAGAATTTCAGGTCGCCCATGGCAAAGACCGTGTCGGGCTGGCTGCCGAGCCAGAAATTGACGAGGTCGAAGTGGTGGGTCGACTTGTGGACCATGAGGCCACCGGAATTGCGCTTGTCGCGGTGCCAGCGACGGAAATAGTCGGCGCCGTGGCGGGTATCGAGCAGCCATTCGAAGTGGATCGAGGTCGGGGTGCCGATGGCGCCTTCGGCGATCAGCTCGCGCAGGGCCGAATTGTGCGGGGCATAGCGGTAGTTGAAGGTCACGCGGACATTGCGGCCGGTGCGCTCGACGGCGTCGAGGATTTCCTGGCACTTTTCCTTGTCGACGGTCATCGGCTTTTCGGTGATGACGTCGCAGCCAAGTTCCATGGCGCGGATGATGTAGGTGTGGTGGGTACGGTCGACTGAGGTGACGATGACGAAATCGGGCTTCTCGGCGGCGATCATCTTGTCGAAATCGCCGGCCTTGTAGGTCGGGACTGCCTTGCCGCCGAGTTCTTCGGTAAAGACGCGGTTGGTGTAGTCCATGCGGGTCTGGTTGGTGTCGCAGAGGGCGACGATGCGGGAATTGTCCTTGTGAGGTCCGAGGATGGCCTCGTAGAACATCCTGGCCCGTCCGCCCGTGCCCACGATTGCATAAGTCTTGGCCATTTCCGCTCCTCGCATGCCATCAAAACCACGGCGAGATGACTCATCTTTTCGCCGCGCGGTTACATGTACCATACAAGATTGGCGGCGTGCACTTGTTCTTTTGGCGGAACGCAAAAAAGACGAAACGCGCGACCACGGGAGTGATCGCGCGCCTTAATATGTTTGTAGAAACAGTTAGTTAGTGCGGGCGAGGTGCCGGTTGAGATAGAGCGCGATCAGGGTGCAGACGGCGCCGGAGAGCAGGTAGGCACCCGAGGAGATGAGGCCGAAATTGCTCGACAGCAGCAGAGCGACCAGCGGCGCGAAGCCGGCGCCGAAGAGCCAGGCGAGGTCCGAAGTCAGCGCCGAACCGGTATAGCGATAGAGCCGCGTAAAGTTGGCGGCGACGACGCCTGAGGACTGACCGAAGGAGAGGCCCAACAGGGCGAAACCAATGATCATGTAGATGGTTTCGCCGGTCTGGCCAGCACCGAGCAGCAGCGGGGCGAAGATGCTGAAGACGCCGATGGCGGCAGCCGAATAGCCCAAGAGCTGGCGGCGGCCGATGCTGTCGGCGAGATAGCCCGAGAGGACGACGGCGACGAGACCGACGCAGGCGGCGGCAATTTCGATGACAAGGAAATTGGCCGGCACTTCCTGGGTGTAGAGGAACACATAGGAGAGCGGGAACACGGTCACCATGTGGAAGAGGGCGAAGCTTGCCAGCGGGGCGAAGGCGCCGATGACGATATTGCGCCAGTCATTGGTGATGGTCTCGCGCAGCGTCGAAGGCTCGAGTTCGCCACTCTCGAAGAGGTGGGTGTATTCGGGCGTGACCACGATGCGCAGGCGCGCAAAGAGCGCCACGATATTGATGGCGAAGGCCACGAAGAATGGATAGCGCCAGCCCCAGCCGAGAAAGTCCTCAGCCGAAAGGGCCCAGGACAGATAGGCAAAAAGAGCGCTGGCAACGATGAGGCCGATGGGGGCGCCGAGCTGAGGCACCATGGCGAACCAGCCGCGCTTTTCCTGGGGGCGTTGAGCGCCAGGAGCGAGGCGAGGCCATCCCAGGTGCCGGCGAGGGCGAGGCCCTGGCCGATGCGGAAGATGACGAGAATGGCGACGGCGAGCCAGCCGACCTGATCGTAGCCGGGCAGGAAAGCGACGGCCACGGTCGAGACGCCGAGCAGCATCAGGGCGATGGTGAGCTTGACGCCGCGGCCATAGCGGCGGTCGACGGCGAGGAAGATCGCCGTGCCGATCGGGCGGGCGACGAAGGCCAGGGCGAAGACGGCGAAGGAAAGGAGCGTGCCTGTCAACGGGTCGGCAAAGGAGAAGATCAGCGTCGGGAACACCAGCACCGAGGCGATGGCATAGACGAAGAAGTCGAAGAACTCGGAGGTGCGACCAATAATCACACCGATGGCGATCTCGCCGGCATCGACGGGTCTGTGAGTGTCGTGAAGTTGGCGTGCGTCGTGTTCGGCTGAAGTCTCAGGGACCTGGGGAGTGGAGGCTGCCATGTCGCTAAGCTCCTGGTTTTATTGAATTTCCGATCCGCTCTCCGGGAGGAGGAAGAAAGCGGTCAGTCATTCGCTACGGACTGGTTTGAACTTGTCTTGCATCAAAGACAGGGCGCTTGCGAGTGGACAAAATGTCCGATGGCGCAGAGGGTGCCATGAGAGTAGTCCGCAAACCAGCGCAGTCTTCCTCCCAAGGGCCGCAATGTCTCGTTTTGCCAAACTTCTTCTCGTGCCCCTGGTGGCACCACTTCTCGCCGGCTGTAATGCCGTGGTGATGGCGCCTGCAGGCGATGTCGCCGTGCAGCAGCGCGATCTCATCATCATCGCAACAGTGCTCATGCTGCTCATCATCATTCCGGTGATGGTGCTGGTCGTGCTGTTCGCGCGCAAATACCGGCAGGGCAATAATGCCAAGTACGAACCGAACTGGGATCACTCGACCCAGCTCGAGCTGGTGATCTGGTCGGCTCCGCTCGCCATCATCATCTGTCTTGGCGCGGTGACCTGGGTGTCGACCCATCTGCTCGATCCCTACCGCGAGCTTGGCCGGCTCGGTCCGGACCGGCCGATCGTCGCAGAAATCGAGCCCCTCGAAGTGGGGGTCGTGGCGCTCGACTGGAAGTGGATGTTCATCTACCCGCAATACGACATTGCCACGGTCAACGAGTTCGTGACGCCGGTCGATCGGCCGATCAGCTTCAAGCTGACCGCTTCGACCGTGATGAACTCTTTCTACATTCCCGCCATGGCTGGTCAGATCTATGCCATGCCGGGCATGCAGACCCGGTTGCATGGCGTGATCAATGAGCCTGGTACCTATAAGGGCATTGCTGCCCACTATAGTGGCCATGGCTTCTCGGGCATGCACTTTGAGACCAAGGGCGTGAGCGATAGTGAATTCGAGGCCTGGGTGGCCGAGGTTCGCAATTCGCCGGATATGCTCAGTCGCCAGCGCTATCTCGAAGTCGAAAAGCCGAGCGAACATGTGCCGGTGATGCATTTTGCCGGTGTCGAAAGCGGGCTCTATACCGCCATCGTCAACATGTGCGTCGAGCGCGACAAGATGTGTGTGAGCGAGATGATGTCGATCGACGAGCAGGGCGGACTTGGCCATGCCGGCATCGATAACCTGGCGCCGGAACTCTATGGCGGCGGCGAAAAGAACCGCTCGCCCTTCGGCCCGCAGAAGACCTATGTCGCCGCGATCTGTTCGACCGACGAAGCCATTGCCATGACGGCGAAGCTGCCGGCGCTCAAGGCTCCGAACGCTACGCCACTGGTCGGCAAGGGTCTGACCCGTCCCGAAATGGTCGCGCAGAGCAATGCGCCCGCGCTTGACTGGCTCGCCGGCAAGCTCGCCTTCAACCAAAACACCTCGGCTGACGCGCTATGACAAACGAATTCTGGTCCTTCATTTTCGGGCGTCTCACCTGGGACGTCCTGCCGCTGCATGAACCAATCGTGGTCATCACCTTCATCGTCGTGGCCATTGGTGGTCTCGCCGTGCTGGGTGCGCTGACCTATTTCAAGCTCTGGGGCTATCTCTGGAAAGAGTGGTTCACCAGCGTCGACCACAAGAAGATCGGCATCATGTATATGGTGCTCGGTCTCGTCATGCTGCTGCGCGGCTTTGCTGACGCCCTGATGATGCGCCTGCAACAGGCCATCGCCTTCAATGGCTATGAGGGTTACCTCAACGCTCACCACTATGATCAGCTGTTCTCCGTGCATGGCGTGATCATGATCTTCTTCGTGGCCATGCCGCTGATCACGGGCTTCATGAACTATGTCGTGCCGCTGCAGATCGGTGCGCGCGACGTCAGCTTCCCGTTCCTCAACAATTTCTCGTTCTGGATGACGGCCGGCGGCGCCGTACTCGTGATGATGAGCCTCTTTGTCGGCGAATTCGCGCAGACCGGTTGGTTGGCCTTCCCGCCGCTATCGGGGATCGAGCATTCACCAGCCTCAGGCGTCGACTATTATATATGGTCGCTGCAGGTGGCGGGCGTGGGGACGACCCTGTCAGGCGTCAACCTGATCGCGACCATCATCAAGATGCGCGCACCGGGCATGACGATGATGAAGATGCCGGTCTTTACCTGGACCTCGCTCTGCACCAACGTTCTGATCGTTGCGTCCTTCCCGATCCTGACCGCGGTTTTGACCCTTCTGGCGCTCGACCGCTATGTCGGCACCAACTTCTTCACCGCCGACTTCGGCGGCAGCCCGATGATGTACATCAACCTCATCTGGATCTGGGGTCACCCGGAGGTCTACATCCTCATCCTGCCGTGCTTCGGCATCTTCTCGGAAGTCGCCTCGACATTCTCGGGCAAGCGCCTCTTTGGCTACACGTCCATGGTCTATGCGACCGTCGTGATCACGGTGCTGTCCTACCTCGTCTGGCTGCACCACTTCTTCACCATGGGCTCGGGGGCGAGCGTCAACTCGTTCTTCGGCATCACCACGATGATCATCTCGATCCCGACAGGTGCCAAAATCTTCAACTGGCTCTTTACGATGTACAAGGGCCGCATCCGCTTCGAACTGCCGATGATGTGGCTCATCGCCTTCATGCTCACCTTTACCATTGGTGGCATGACCGGCGTGCTGCTCGCCGTGCCGCCCGCCGACTTCGTGCTGCACAATTCGCTGTTCCTCGTGGCGCACTTCCACAATGTGATCATCGGCGGCGTGCTGTTCGGCATCTTTGCCGGCATCAACTACTGGTGGCCCAAGGCGTTCGGCTACAAGCTCAACGAATTCTGGGGCAAGGTGTCGTTCTGGCTCTGGAATGTCGGCTTCTGGCTGGCTTTCGGTCCACTCTATGTGCTGGGCCTGATGGGCATCACGCGGCGCCTGCGCACGTTCGATGACCCGTCGTTGCAGATCTGGTTCATCATCGCCGGCATCGGCGCGCTGGTGATCGCGGGTGGCATCGGTGCCATGCTGATCCAGTTCGGTGTGTCGATCCTTGGCAAGAACAAGGAGTGGGATACGACGGGCGATCCATGGAACGGCCGCACGCTCGAATGGGCGACATCCTCGCCGCCGCCGCAGTACAACTTCGCCTTTACGCCGGTCATTCACGACAATGACGCCTGGGCCGACATGAAGGCGCGGAATGCGCAGCGTCCGACGAAGGACTTCATGGAGATCCACATGCCGCGCAATACCGGTACGGGCGTGGTCCTCGCCGGTCTTAGCGTCGTGCTTGGCTTTGCCTTGATCTGGTACATGTGGTGGCTCGCCATCCTGAGCTTCGTGGCGCTCATCGGCGCCGCCATCATCCACACATTCAACTACGACCGCGACTACTACATCCCGGTCGAGGCCGTTGCTGACGTCGAGAACGAACGCACGCGCCTGCTGAGCGGAGCCCGCTAAGATGAGTTCACACGCAACGACAGCCGAGGGCGAAGCCCCGCAGTTCTACGAACTGGTGCCGCATCACCATGCTCCGCATGGCTCGACCCAGATCGGGTTCTGGATCTACCTGATGAGCGACTGTCTCATCTTCGCGTCGCTCTTTGCCATCTATGGCGTGCTCGGCGGCAATTTCGCCGCCGGCCCGTCGCCGGAACACCTGTTCAACCTGCAACTTGTGGCAGTGAGCACGGGCGCGCTGCTCCTCAGCTCCATCACCTATGGCTTTGCCATGCTCGACATGGACGAGGGCAAGAAGACCGGCACGCTGGTCTGGCTGGTGATCACCGGCATTCTGGGCGCTGTGTTCCTGGGGCTGACGCTCTATGAATTCTACCACATGATCCATGAAGGCGCGGTGCCGCAGCGTTCGGCCTTCCTTTCCGCCTTCTTCGTGCTGGTGGGTACGCATGCTCTGCACGTGACCTTCGGTATTCTCTGGCTCGTGACGCTGCTGGTGCAGATCGGGGCCAAGGGGCTGATCCCGGCCAACAAGATCCGCGTGCAGTGCCTGTCGATGTTCTGGCACTTCCTCGACGTCATTTGGATCGGCGTCTTTACGGTTGTCTATCTCATGGGGATGCTGCGATGAGCGCTCACACCTCCACCGATACGCTGGCTTCGGGCACGCATGCACATCCCAATCCGGATGCGCATGGCGACGGGCACGATCACGGCACGCGCCGGACTTATCTCATCGGGTTTGCGCTTTCGGTCATCCTCACCGCCATTCCGTTCTGGCTGGTGATGGGAGACGTGATCGCCGACACCACGATTGCCACGCTGGTGATCATGGGCTTTGGCGTGGTGCAGATCTTTGTGCACATGGTCTATTTCCTGCACATGAACACCAAGTCCGAGGGCGGCTGGACGATGATGGCGGCGATCTTCACGATCATCATCATCGTCATTGCTCTCTCGGGTTCGCTCTGGGTGATGTTCCATCTCAACACCAACATGATGCCGGGCCATATCATGAACCCGGCGGACTTGATCTGACGCCATGACGGAGCGGGAAGGGCAGGGGGCGCGAAAACTCTCCTTCGGCCTAATTGCCTTTGCCGCTTTCGCCGCCGTTTGCGCCGTGGGCTTTGCGAGCCTGGGCGTGTGGCAGGTCGAGCGGCTGGCCTGGAAGAACAGCCTCGTAGCGGCGGTGGAAGAGCGTAGCAACGCCGCGCCGCTTGATCTCAATCAGGCGGATTGGGGCGGGATCGACACCGGGACCAGCGAATATCAGCGCGTGTCGGTCAGCGGGCGGTTTGAAGGCAGCGACACGCTGAGCCAGGCTGTTACCGTTTATGGAGGCGGCTTCTGGGTCATGACGCCGCTGCTGCTCGACGATGGTCGGGCGGTTCTGGTCAATCGTGGTTTTGTGACGGCCGACCAGCGTGACGCCGGCGTTGAGCGGCCGGTGGGTGCCGTCACCATCACCGGGCTATTGCGGGCCAGCGAGCCCGACGGCGGATTTTTGCGGAGCAATGATCCCAATGCCGGACGCTGGTATTCGCGCGACGTGGCGGAGATCGGGGCGGCCGGTGGCGTTGAGAATTTGGCGCCGTTTTTCATCGATGCTGATGCGAGTGGGGAGGGCTATCCCGTTGGGGGGCTGACCGTCCTCACCTTCTCGAACAATCACCTGCTTTATGCGCTGACCTGGTTCGGCCTGACGCTGCTTTCGCTGTTCGCGCTCTACTGGTTGCTCAGGGATCGGTTCCGGCGCTAGGCCTTGATCACCGGCAGGCTGATCTCGAAGAGGGCGCCGCCTTGCGGGGCCGAGGCGACGCTCACCTTGCCGCCGTGGCGCTTGATGATGTCGTAGACCAGACTCAGGCCCAGGCCGGCGCCGTTGGGCGATTGCGACAGGCGGTGGAAGGGCCAGAAGATCTCTTCGCGGTGCTCGGGGTCGACGCCCGGGCCATTGTCGGACACGCAGACGCGACCGTCGGTGTTGACCTCGACGCGGATGCTTACCTCCGGGCCGCCATGCGACATGGCATTGAGGACGAGGTTGGCAATGGCGCGGGAGAGGGCGGAGGCATCACCCTTCACGCTCACGGGCTTTTCCGGGCCGTCAAATTCGATATCGCAGCCGGCATCGATGGCGAGCGGGGCGAGATCTGCGGTGACCTGAGCGGCGATGTCGACGAGATCGACGGTTTCAAAGCTGTCGGGTGACAGCGCCAGGCGATGGAGGTCGAGCAATTCGTTGGCCATGCCGCCGAGCCGGGCGGAATCCCGCTGCAGCTGGCGCTTGTCTGGACCGTCGGGCAGGGATTCCAGACGCGTCTGCAGGATGGCGATGGGCGTGCGCAATTCGTGCGCTGCGTCGGCGAGGAAGCGCCGTTGCCGCGCAATGCCGCTGTCGAGGCGGTCGAGCGCCTCGTTGAAGGCGCGGACCAGGGGCACGAGTTCGACCGGCACATTCTTGTAGGAGAGGCGCACGTCGCTCTGGCCGATATCGATCTGCTCGGCATCGCGCGCCACCTGCTCGACGCCGAGGAGAGACCGGCGAATGAGCGGCGGAATGGTCAGCACCGTCGCGGCCGAGAGCAGGATGATGAGGCCCACGAACATGGGGTTGCCGAACGCCTTGGCGACGACGCTGAAGCGCACGGGAGGGCCGCCGCCGGTCATCACCCAGAGGCGCCCCATGCTCGAATTGCGGGTCCGGACGATGGCATAGGGGTGTTTGGAATCCCCGAAATCGGTGAAGTTCGCCGATGAGACGTGGACCAGGTTCTGCGGGAAGAGGTTCACCGGGGCAGGCACATTGCCGCGCCGCACGATGTTGCCTTCGACATCGACCATGATGAACCAGAAGTCGGGATAGGTATCGACGACCTCCTGCAGGTCGGAATTGGGCTCCAGGGAAAAACTGCCATCTTCGACGCGCTGGACGGAGCGGACGATGTCGTCCACGACGCCTTCATCGAGCCCCTGCTGGGCGCTGACGGCGATGAGGAAAGGCACCGCGGCGACCAGCGTGAAGCCCACCAGCACGACAATCTGGATGGCGATGAGGCCACGCGAGAGGACGAGGCGCAGCGAGAGTGGCCGATGCTTCATGAGGTGGCCCGGAGCAGGTAGCCGATGCCCCTGATGCTGTGGATCTCGACATTGGCGGGCGCGAGCTTGCGCCGCAGGCGGGAAATATGGGCGTCGAGCGTGTTGGAGGCGATTTCGTCGTCAAAGCCGTAAACGGCTTCCTCGAGCGCGGAGCGGGCAACGGTGCGGCCGGCGCGGCGCACGAGCACTTCTAGGGCCAGCACTTCCCGGCGGGTCAGCGTCATCGGTTCGCCGGCGGCAGTGGCCGTGCCATCGCCGAGGTTGAAGGTGAGTTTGCCCACGGTAATGCCCATGTCGGCAATCATGGCGGGGCGGCGCATCAGGGCGCGGATGCGGGCGACCAGCTCGTCGACGACGAAGGGTTTTGCCAGATAATCGTCGGCGCCGGTTTCGAGGCCTTCGATGCGGTGCTCGGGGGAGCCAAGGGCGGAGAGCACGATGATGGGAAGGCCGGCTTGCGCCCGGCGCAATTGCGGAATGATCGTCAGGCTGTCGCCGTCGGGCAGTTTGCGATCGAGGACCGCGATCGAATGGACGGCGTTTTCGACCGCTTCGAGGGCCATTTCCAGGGTCGAAACGTGATCTACCAGAATGTCGTGGCGTTCGAGGGCACTGATCAATGCTCGTGCCAGATCGAGCTCGTCCTCCACCAAAAGTATACGCATGGCTACCTCATCATGGATGGGGTTATGTCTGACAATGATTGCCATTGCATTGCGTGGACTTTGCAGTTTCGCAATGTTGCGGCAATATGGACCACGGAAAAGGAGCCGAATGCGAGCACTTTAACATGCGCGTCGGCCGGCTCTCCGGACTTTGCGCCAATCCTGGATAGAAACAGCCTTGGCCCAACGTTTGAGACAACTGCGCAGGACGCCGTCGCCCTCGCTCTTCCAACGCCCGTTAATCCTCCGATAGGCCAGTGCCCACAGGCCGATAGACTATCAATCGACCCCATTTCATCAGGACACTCTCCATGACCACAGCCCATGAAAAGCCCGAATGGGCACAAAGCAAGCGGGAAAAAGAAAATGCCCGCCGGGTCGCTGAGGGCCTCAAGCCCAAGCGCCGGATCGGGCCATGGATCGTGCTCGGACTGATCGTGGTGGGCGGTGTCGTCTACTTCGCCACGCGACCATCTGCGCCGGCCACGGTGGAAGAGGCCGAGGCCGCGCCGGTCGTAAGGCAATTGCTGTCCTCGGAAATCACCGAGATTGCGCCGCAGGTTTTGCGGCAAACGGTCAGGGTCACCGGAACGCTGGTGCCTTCCAAGCAGGCGGTCGTTGCGGCGCAGGCCGCGGGGCGCGTGCTGAGCGTTGCCGTGCGTCCCGGCAATGCTGTCAAGGAGGGGCAGGTGCTGGTTGAGATCGATCAGGCCAATCTCGCCCTGCAACTGGCGCAGCAGCGCGCCACGGCCGACGCGACGCGCGCGCAGCTTTTCTCCTCGCAACAGCAGCTCGAACGTACCGAGGAACTGGCGCGGCAGGGGCTGACCAGCCCTTCGGCGCTGGAACAGGCGCGTTCGGCGACCGCAGCACTAGAGGCCAATATGACGGCACTTGAAAGCGCGGTGTCGGTGGCCGAGCTGGCGCTCAGCAATGCAACGGTGCGTGCGCCCATTGATGGCGTCATTTCCGAGCGCTCGGTTGAGGCCGGCCAGACCATCGGTACGGGCACGGCGCTCTTTACCGTCGTCAATCTCGATGAAATGGAGTTTCAGGCCTCCGGCTCGGTCACGTCGAGTGCACTCGTGTCGCCCGGCCAGGCGGTGGAAGTGACGGCGGCGGGCCTTGCGAACGAAACCTTCGAAGGCGAGGTGACGCGCGTCAATCCTGTAGCGGCGAGCGGGACGCGGACCATTCCAATCTATGTCCTGATCGATAATGAACCCGGTCGCCTCCGCGGCGGCATGTTCGCCACGGGGCAGATAACGGTTGCCGAGAAAGCGGATGCCATTGCGGTTCCGGCATCGGCACTGCGCGAGGACGCCGAGGGCGAATTCGTGCTCAAGCTCGATAACGGCACATTGGTGCGGCAGGCGGTGGAGCCGGGCGACGCCTGGCATCGCGGTGGCGTGGTGGAAGTCAGCGGGCTGACCGCGGGCGATGTCATCGTCTCAGCGCCGCTTGCCGAGCTCACGGCCGGCTCCGCCTACGAAACCGTAGAGGACTGACGCATGTTCCTCACGCGCATCAGCGTCAACCATCCCGTCTTTGCCACCATGATCATGGTGGCGATCATGGTCTTTGGTATCTATTCGTACCAACGCCTGCCCATCGAGCAGATGCCCGATATCGACTTCCCGGTCGTGGCGGTCGTCGTCAGCTATCCCGGCGCCTCTCCCGAGGCCGTGGAAGCGGACATCGTCAAACCCATCGAAGACGCGGTGAATACGCTCGCCGGTCTCGACACCATCCAGTCCACGGCGCAATCGGGCCAGGCCATGGTGCTCATGATCTTCGATCTTGAGCAGAACTCCCAGCAGATGGCCCAGGAGGTTCGCGACAAGATCGATCCGATCAAGGCGGACCTGCCTGACAATGCCGGCGATCCGCGCGTACTGCGCTTTGACCCTTCGGCACTGCCTGTGCTTTCGCTCGCCGTCAGCTCCGATACGCTGTCGGACCGTGATCTCACCTCGCTCACCGAAGACATCATCGTCACCCGCCTCTCCAATATTTCGGGTGTCGGCAGTGCATCGGTTGTCGGCGGGGTGCCGCGCCAGCTCAATATCCAGATCGATCCCGATCGCCTGACTGCGTACAATATTGCACCCAATGCCGTGATCTCGGCGCTGCAGGCTTCGAACCGCGACCTCTCGGCCGGTTCGATCACCGAAGGCAGCATCGTGCAATCGATCCAGGTGCTCGGACGTCTCGAGAACCAGGAGGATTTCTACGACATCATCGTGGGGAACCAGGGTGGCCAGCCGGTCACCCTGCGCGATGTGGCCACGATCGAAGACGGGACCGGGGAGGCGTCGAGCCTTGCCATTCTCAACGGCGAACGGGCGCTGGCGATCGATATCCTCAAGACTCAGGGCGCTAACACGGTTGGCGTTGCGGAGGACATCCGTCACACGATCGACAATCTGCTCGCCAACGAACTGTCCAGTGCCGGCATCAATATCGAAGTCGTGGTGGATAATGCCAAGCCCGTGGAAGACTCGTTCCATGCGGTCCAGAACATGCTCATCGAAGGCGCCATCCTTGCCGTCGTGATCGTGTTCCTCTTCCTCAATTCCTGGCGCTCGACTGTCATCACCGGCCTTACCCTGCCGATCTCGATCATCGGTACCATGGTGGCGCTCAACTTCCTGGGCTTCACACTCAATATGATGACGCTGCTGGCCCTGTCGCTGGCGGTGGGCATCCTCATCGACGACGCCATTGTGGTGCGTGAAAACATCACGCGCCACCTGCATATGGGCAAGAGCCACCGTCAGGCGGCTTTTGACGGTACCAATGAAATTGGGTTGGCGGTTCTCGCCACGACCCTCTCCATCGTTGCCGTGTTCCTCCCGGTTGCCTTCATGGACGGCATCATGGGGCGGTTCTTCCTGCAGTTCGGCGTCACCGTTTCGGTTGCCGTGCTGATCTCGCTCTTCGTTGCCTTCACCCTCGACCCGATGATGTCGAGCGTCTGGTACGATCCTGCGTCCAATCCCAATGCCAAGCGCGGCCCGATCGGCCGTGCCATCCAGCAGTTCGACCGCTTTTTCGAATGGGTCACCGAGGGCTATCGCCACCTCATCCGCTGGGGCCTCAAATATCGCAAGACGGTGCTGATGATCGCCGTGCTGTCGCTAGTCGGGGCGCTCGCTCTCTTCCCGCGGGTCGGGGTTGAATTCGTGCCTGCTACGGATACCGGTATCTTCACGGTCACGGCCGAGACACCGGCCGGGTCGACGAAGGAACACACGGCGCAAAAGCTGCGGCAGGCTGAATCTGTCCTGCGCCAGATCCCGGAAGTCGAGCGGACCTATTCGACCATTGCCGGCGGCCTTGCGGCCAGTGGCGCGAATTCTGGCACGCTGACCGTGACCCTTGTTTCCAGCGACCAGAGGACCCGCTCGCCGCAGGACCTCATGCCAGAGGCGCGACGCCTGCTTGAAGCGGTACCTGGTGCCAAGTTCCAGGTGTCGGCGGCTTCTGGCCTTGGTCAGTCGACGGCGCCGGTCTCGATCACGCTCTATGGCGACAGCTTCGTCGAACTGGGCCGGCTTGCCGACCAGTTGATGGCGAAGATGGAGGAGATCGACGGGCTCATCGACATCACCTCGAGCCTCGACGACGCCCAGGCGATCGTCGGCATCACTGTCGACCGCGAACTCGCCAACAATCTCGGCGTGTCCATGGCGCAGGTGGCTGCGACCATGGGGCCGCTGATCAGCGGCGAGGAAGTCGTCGACTGGACCGCGCCCAACGGGGAGGTTTCCTCGCTGGTCGTCCGGCTGCCGGAAAGCCTGCGCAGTGATTTCGACGCCATCAGCAACCTGCCGATCGCCCAGTCCGGCGCGACGGGTTCGAACGGCATGATCACGCTCGGCCAGGTGGCGGAAGTCGTCGCCAGCACTGGGCCGGCGACAATCAATCGCCAGGATCTTCAGCGTGGGGTGACTGTCGAGGCTTATTTGTCTGGCGTCGAACTGGGCACGGTGACGCCGCAGCTCCAGGC
Organism: Devosia sp.; assembly: GCF_024707125.1. Classification (GTDB taxonomy): domain Bacteria; phylum Pseudomonadota; class Alphaproteobacteria; order Rhizobiales; family Devosiaceae; genus Devosia. Next base: position 403,954 of record NZ_JANQAH010000011.1, on the reverse strand, counting down.
GGCTGTGGGCAGCCTCGAATTCCCGACGGGCTATCGCAGCAGCTTTGGCGGCGAAGTCGAGCAGATTGCCGATACGATGGGCGCCATCGGTTCGGCGCTGTTGCTGGCGGTGATCTTCATCTACCTCGTGCTCGCCAGCCAGTTCGGCAGCTTCCTGCAGCCGATCGCCATCATGGGCTCGCTGCCCCTGGCACTGATCGGTGTCATGGTGGGCCTGCTCATTGGTGGTTCGACGCTCAACATGTTCTCGGCCATTGGCTTCATCATGCTGATGGGTCTGGTGGTGAAGAACGCCATTCTGCTCGTCGACAATGCCAACCAGCATGTGAAGGCCGGCGCGAACCTCTATGAGGCGCTGGTCGAAGCCGGGGTGACTCGCTTCCGTCCGATCATCATGACGACGCTCGCCATGATCTTCGGCATGTTGCCGCTGGCCTTGAGCCTGCATGAGGGCTCGGGGCAGAACGCGCCGATGGCCCATGCCGTGATCGGGGGTCTCGTCAGTTCGACGGCGCTGACGCTGCTCGTCGTGCCGGTGCTGCTGACCTATATCGACAGCTTCAGCGCCTTCACCCGCCGCTTCATGCCCAAGGCGCCGGACGATCACGAGCACGAACCGGCCGAGACTGTTCCAGCCAAGCCCGCGGAATAAACAAACCGCGCCATCCCCAGGGGGTGGCGCGGTTTTGCTTTCAGACGCGGCCCCAGATGGCCTCGGCGGTTTCGACCACGAGGTCGAGCTTGCGGCGCTGGTCGTCGAAGGTAAGGGCATTGCCCTCTTCGGTCGAGGCGAAGCCGCATTGCGGGGCGATGCCGAGCTGGCCGATATCGGCATATTTGCTGGCCGCATCGAACTTGCGCTTGAGATCGTCGAGATCTTCGAGCTCAGCCGTCTTGGTGGTGATGAAGCCGGGCAGGACGCGCTTCTTGCCCTTGGGCAGGAGGCGTAGCGGTTCGAGCCCGCCGGAGCGCTCGTCGTCATATTCCATGAAGTAAATATCGACGTCCGTCTGGTTGAAGACGGCATCGGCGGCTGGATCGTAGGCGCCATCGGCGACCCAGGTCGATTTGAAATTGCCGCGGCACATATGCATGCCGATCAGCATGTCAGCCGGGCGGTCGGCGATGGCGTCGTGCATCATCTGTGCGTAGCGGCCGATCAGCCAATCGGGGTCTTCGCCGCGGGCCTTGCGATCGGCGCGGATCTTTGGGTCGCAGAGATAGGCGAAGAAGATGTCGTCCATCTGCAGGTAGCGGCAGCCCGCGGCGTAGAAGGCTTTTACCGCATCCTTGTAGGTGGCCGTGATGGCATCGAAATAGGCATCGGCATCGTGCTTGTATTCGGCGACCGAGATATCGTCGTCGGCAATTCGGAAGTGGATGGCGCTGGGGCCGGGGATGGAAATTTTTGGCGTCACCTTGGTCTTGGCGGCGACGAATTTGTAGTGCTCCAGCATGGGGTGGTCGGCGGGGAAGCTGAGTTTTCCCGAAATCACGGGCACGTCGGCCTTGGTGGCGACGCCGTGGAACTGGATGCCGCCGCCTTCGCGCTGGATAATGTCGAGCCCGTTGAGCATGCCCATGAAGTCGAAATGCCACCAGGCGCGGCGGAATTCGCCATCGGTCACGGCTTTCAAACCGGCGTCTTCCTGCATCTTGATGACGTCGGCGATGGCCTGATCTTCGACGGCATGCAGCTCTTCGGCCGAGAGGGTCTTGTCCTCGAAATGCGCCTTGCGCGCTGCCTTTACGGCATCCGGCCGCAGGAAACTGCCGACGATATCGGCATGGTAGGGTGGCTTGACTGGATCGGTCATCTTTCCTCCGAGATGCGTGTTCCGCCTTGGCCGGCGCTTGCCCCTCCTTACCACGGAGCAAGGCCCGTTGCACATGATTTAGATATACAGCATAACTATATTCCGTGAGGGAGGAACTCATGGACGTAAAGGCGACCCCTATCCGTCCCGTGCGGCTGGGCAATATGGCGGCCGAGGCGGAACACCGCCCGGACGGCAGCACGATCGTGCGGTCCATCGAGACGCTGGGCGCCTATCCGCGGTCGATCGTCGATGCGCTTGAGGCCTGGGCGGAGAAGACGCCGGACACGGTTCTCATTGCTGATCGGGAGGGGGATGGCTGGCGCCGGCTCAGCTTTGCCGAGGTGCTGGCGTGCATGAAGCCGCTAGGCCAGGCACTGCTCGATGCCGGTCTCTCGGGCGAACGGCCGCTGATGATTATTTCGGGCAATGAGATCGAGCATTTTCTATTGGGGCTCGCCGCGATCTGGGTGGGCGTTCCCTATGCCCCTGTCTCGCCGGCCTATTCGCTGCTCTCGAGCGATTTCGGCAAGCTTAGGCATATTGCAGGGCTTGTGACCCCCGGAATGGTTTATGCCAGCGATGGCGAAAAATTCGGACCGGCGATTGCAGCGACCTTTGCGCCGGACATACCGCTCATCGTTCGTACCAATCTGCCGGCGGGCCAACCGGCACGGCTCTTCGACGATCTCCTGACGACGCCTGTGACGTCGGCGATGGCCGCGGCGCATGATGCGATCACGCCGGATACGGTGGCCAAGGTGCTGTTCACCTCCGGTTCGACAGGATTGCCCAAGGGCGTGATCACCACCAATCGGATGATGGCCTGCAATCAGGAAATGATCCGTACGGCACTTGCCTTTCTGAGGGACGAGCCGCCGGTGCTGCTCGACTGGATGCCGTGGAACCACGTGGCGGGCGGCAGCCACAATACCGGCATTGCCATCTACAATGGTGGCAGCTTTTACATTGACGACGGCCAGCCAACGCCGGCCCGGTTTGGCGCGACGTTGCGCAATCTCGAAGACGTGCAGCCGACCTTTTTCACCAATGTGCCCAAGGCCTATGAATGCCTTGTCGCCGCGCTCGACAATCATCCCAAGGCACGGCGCAATCTTTTTGCGCGGCTAAAGCTGTTGCAATATGCGGGGGCGGGGCTCTCGCAGCACGTGTTCGATGGGCTCGATCGGGCGGCGCGGGCCGAGACGGGTGAGCGGGTCATGATCATCACCGGCTATGGCTCGACCGAGACGGCGCCCTTTGCCTTCACCACCACCTGGCCGGTGGAACAGGCCGGTCATATCGGCCTGCCGGCCGCGGGCATGACCATCAAGCTCGTGCCCAATGGCGACAAGACCGAACTGCGGCTGAAGGGCCCCAATGTGACGCCGGGCTATTGGCGCGATCCGGACAAGACTGCTGAGGCTTTTGACGAAGAAGGGTTTTATCGGATCGGCGATGCGGTGCGCTATGCGGACCCCGACGATCTCGGCAGGGGCTTTGTCTTCGATGGCCGGGTGGCGGAGGATTTCAAGCTTTCGACAGGCACCTGGGTGAATTTTGCGGCGGTGCGGTCTGCGGTGATCGGGGCTTGCGCGCCGCTGATCCGCGATTGCGTTCTTACCGGGCTCGATCTCAATTTTGTCGGGGCCATGATTTTTCCCGATCTTGAAGCGTGCAAACGCCAGGCGGGACTGGCCGCGGACGCCGAGCCCGAAGCGGTCATCGCTCATCCACTTGTGCGGGCGAAATTTGCCATGGCGCTGGCCGAACTGGCCGAGCGGTCCACCGGCAGCTCCAACCATGTGGCGCGGGCGCTGCTGCTTGCTGGTCTGCCCGATATCGACCGAGGCGAAATTACCGACAAGGGTTCGATCAACCAGCGTGCGGTGCGCGCGCATAGGGCCGAGCTCGTTGCCGCACTGCATGCCGATGCGCCGGGGCCATCCATTCTCGTGCTTGACCGAAAGGGTTTTCACCAATGAGCAAGGGGCTTCGCCTGACCTTTGACGATGCCTGGCTGCTCGGCGGGGCGCGGACGCCGTTTGTCGATTATCGCGGGGCACTCAGCGAGATTTCGCCCATCGATCTCGGAATCAAGGCGGCGCGGGCGGCTATCGAGCGGACTGGCGTCAAGGCGGCGGACATCGGCCATACCATTGCCGGCTCCATGGCACAGGCCTCGTTCGACGCCTATGTCACGCCGCGCCATATCGGGCTTTATGCCGGTGCGCCGCTCGAAGCGCCGGCGCATCTGGTGCAGCGCATTTGCGGCACGGGGATCGAGGTGATCTCGCAGGCGGCGGATAGCGTGTCACTGGGGCGTGTTGATCTGGCGCTGGCGGCTGGCTGCGAGTCGATGAGCCGCAATCCGATTGCCGCCTATACCCATCGCAATGGCTTTGCCATGGGCAAGGTGGAGTTCAAGGATTTCCTCTGGGAGGCGCTCTACGATCCGGCCGGTTGCGTCAACATGGGCGACACGGCGGAGAACCTGGCGAAGAAATACGGCATTTCCCGCGAACGTGTGGATCGCTTCGCTGAGCGGAGTTTTGCGCGGGCCATCGCGGCGCGTGATGCCGGCATTCTGGGCGAGGAGATTGTGCCGGTTGTCAGCGAGACATTTGAAATCGACGGCCTCGACAAGCGCGGCATCAAATTGCCCCGCAGCGTCGAGAGCGTCGATGTCGACACACACATCCGGCCGTCGCCCTATGACGTCCTGGCGAAGCTGAAGCCCGCGTTCGGCGGTGTGCAAACGGGTGGAAATTCCTCAGCCATCGTCGATGGGGCAGGGGCGGTGCTGGTCGCCTCTTCCGCCTTTGCCCGGGCCAACGGGCACAAGCCGGTGGCGCGCATTCTTGCCAGTGCCGCTGTCGGCGTGCCGCCGCAGATCATGGGCATCGGTCCAGCGCCGGCTATTCGAGCGGTGCTTGAGGTTGCCGGTATGAGGCTCGATCAGATCGGGCGGGTGGAGATCAACGAGGCTTTTGGCGCACAGATCCTCGCCTGCGTGGACGAGTTGGGGCTGGATGAGAGTATTCTCAACGTCAATGGCGGGGCCATTGCGATCGGCCATCCCTTGGGGGTGACGGGCATCAGGCTGGGTCTGACGCTGGCTAACGAGCTTCGCCGGTCCGGCGTCCGCTATGGCGTGGCCTCGGCCTGTATCGGCGGTGGGCAGGGCATTGCGCTGCTGCTCGAAAACCCCGAGGCAGCGTGATGGAGATCTCCGGCAAGACTGCCTTTGTTACCGGCGGAGCCTCTGGTCTCGGTGCTGCAACCGTGCGGGCGCTGCATGCGGCGGGTGCGACGGTCGGCATTTTCGATCGGGATGCGGGGAAGGGGCAGGCGATAGCCGACGAACTCGGCGGCCGGTTCTTTGCGCTCGATGTGGCCGATGCGGCCGAGGCCGAGGCGGCGGTCAATGCGGCCGTGGCGGCCTTGGGCGTGCCGTCGGTGCTGGTCAATTGCGCAGGTATCGGCACCGCGGCGCGGATCGTTGGGCGCGATGGGCCGATGCCGCTCGATGCCTTCGAGAGGATCGTTCGCGTCAATCTCGTGGGCAGTTTCAATATGATGCGGCTTTGCGCCCATGCCATGTCGCTGGGTGAGCCGGATGCCAATGGGCAACGCGGCGTCATCATCTCCACTGCTTCGGTCGCCGCCTTCGAGGGGCAGATCGGGCAGGCGGCCTATGCGGCGTCCAAGGGGGGCATAGTCTCGCTTACCTTGCCGGCAGCGCGGGAATTTGCGCGCTTCGGCATCAGGGTGTTGGCGATTGCGCCGGGTCTTTTCCTCACGCCCCTGCTCGAAGGATTGCCGCAGGAGACCAAGGACGGGCTCGCAGCCGCCATCCCGAATCCGGCGCGTCTCGGTCGGCCGGAGGAATTCGCTGCGCTGGTCCGCGCCATGGTCGAAAACGACTATCTCAACGGCGAAGTCGTGCGCCTCGATGGCGCCCTGCGCATGCAGGCGAAATAGGAGGAACCATGTTCTCCCATCATATGAAGCTCACCATCCAGTTCGGCGACTGCGACCCGGCAGGCATTGTCTACTATCCCAACTATTTCCGCTTCTTCGACAACGCGACGGCGGCCATGCTGACCTCCGCCTTTGGGCGGAACAAGCGCAATTGGCTGGCGCATTACGGCATTGCCGGCATCCCCATGGTCGATACGGGCGCGCGGTTTCTCAAGCCGAGCACGTTTGGCGACAGTGTGGATATCCAGTCGGAAATCACCGAGTTGGGCCGTTCCAGCTTTTCGGTGCAGCACAGGCTCCTCAAGGGTGGCGACCTGGCGATAGAAGCGCATGAAAAGCGCGTCTGGGTGGTTCGCGACGGCGAGACGATCCGGTCGGCGCCGCTGCCCGATGATGTGCGGCAGCTGCTGAGCGCGTGAGGAAGGAAATCATGATGGCCGCAGGCGATGTATTGTTGGTGGAGACCAGGGGCGCCATTGCGCATCTGACGCTCAATCGGCCCGAAAAGCGCAATGCGCTCAGCGACGATCTCGTCTCTGCGCTCGACGCCTATTTTTCTGCGGTGCCGGACACGGTCAGGGCCATCGTCGTATCAGGGGCGGGCGGGCACTTCTCATCGGGTCTCGACCTGTCGCAGCATGTGTCGCGCCAGCCGTTGGAGGTGATGGCGCATTCGCGCAACTGGCATCGGGTCATGGCGCAGATCGCCCATTCGCCGGTTCCGGTCGTTACCGCCATGAGTGGGGCGGTGATGGGGGGTGGGCTCGAATTCGGTGCCGCCTGCCATGTGCGCGTCGCCGAAGAAAGCGTGCGGTTTCAGATGCCCGAGGGGTTGCGGGGCATTTTCGTCGGTGGCGGTGGCTCCGTGCGGATTTCCCGGTTGATCGGGCCGGACCGGTTGACCGAAATGATGCTCACCGGGCGAACCTATTCCGGGGCCGAAGGCGAACGCCTGGGGCTAGCGCATCACGTCGTGCCCGAGGGGCAGGCGCTGGAAAAGGCTTTTGAGCTGGCCGAGCGCATTGCCAGGAATTCCCCGACCGTCAATGCCTTCATCATCCAGGCCATTGCCCAGATCGGCAGCATGCCACCCGAGGCGGGACTCTATGCCGAAAGCCTGACGGCGGCGCTGAGCCAGACCGGACCGGATGCGGAGGAGGGCCTGCGTGCCTTTCTCGAAAAGCGCCCGCCGGTCTTTCGGTGAGATCAGGTCAGGCGATCGAGCAAGGCCAGCAATTGCGCGCGTTCGCCCTCGCCGCCGAGCCGGTCGATCAGCTCCTGTTCCATGGCTTCATGCACCTGGCGCGCATGGGCGAGAAAGGTTTCGCCCTCTTCTGTGAGATGCAGGGCGTTGGCGCGCTTGTCTGCAGAAGAGGGAATGCGTTCGACCAGGCCCCGCTCTTCGAGCCCGTGCACGAGCGTGACGAAATTGGCGCGCTTGATATCAAGCACTTCGGCGATTTCCGTCTGCTTGCGTCCGGGATTGTCGGCGATCAGCACGAGCACCGAATAGTCTGCCGGACGCAGCTTGAGACCGTCGAAGATCGACAGGAATTTCTGGAAGACGCTGAGCTGCGCGCGCCGCAGGCGGTAGCCGATTATGCCAGTCGTGCCGCCGGTCTGCAGTGCATCGCCGGGCTCATGGGCAGAAGAGGGGGCACCTGTGGCACTGTCTTGGGTCATCGACACTCTCTGGCTCGTGGCGGCAAGCTCGCTTGCTGCTGGGTATTTAGTTATATAGGATAACATTGCCATTGGAGGAATGGCTTTGGGGACTGGCACTGACGCGACGGACCGCGGCGGCCGCCTTTCTATATTTTCTAAGTTATGAAACGACGCCTTTTCCGAGGTTTTTGGCCGATGGGATAATCGCCAGATTATCGAACGGCGCGAACATCTCATTTTACAACAGTCGGAGGCAGTCGTTTACTTGGTTCGGCGCAGGGCAGGAGGAGCCATGCAAAGCCACTCGAATAGGGGTTGTCCTGCGGGGCGCTCGGTAGCGTTCGCGCGTCTCTTGCAGGGAGCGCGTCATGGATAATACGCCTCTTGGGCGTGCCGTTTTCGGCCTTGCGACGGGCGTCGCCATTGCCGGCGGCGTAGCGCTTGTCGTTGTTACCATCGTCACGCTGATCAGCGTTATCGGGCGGGCGCTGATCCCCTTTGGTCTCAGACCGATCCTGGGGGACACGGAGATCGTGCAGTTCGGCGTGCTCTTTGCCATTTTCTGCTCTTTGCCACTGACGCAGTATCTGCGCGGCCATGCCGATGTGTCGCTCATCACCGACTATTTTTCGCCGCGCGTCGCGGCCGTCATTGAGGTGGTCATGGATCTCGTGATGCTCGCCGCCACCGGCTTCATCGTCTGGCGTTTCGGCGTCGGCATGATGGACAAGGTGGGCAATCGCGAGATGAGCATCATCCTGCATATCCCCATCTGGATGGCCTATGCGGCGGCCATGCTTGGCGCCGTCAGCATGCTCTTGGTGAGCCTTTATTGCGTGGTCCGATCCACGGCAAACGCTCTTTCGCGAACGCCCCACAAGCCCGAACCGGGAATCTTCTGAATGAGCAATATCGAACTGGGCCTCTGGTCGTTCCCGGTGCTCTTGCTGCTGATCTTCCTGCGCATGCCGATCGGGCTTGCCATGCTGGTGGTTGGCGTTGTGGGCAATTATCTCATTACCAAAAGCTGGAACCCGAGTTTTGCGCTCTTCAAGTCGCTGACCTATTCCACCTTTTCGAGCTATTCCTTTGCCGTCGTGCCGCTTTTCCTGCTCATGGGGCAGTTTGCGGCCATGAGTGGGGTGTCGCGCTCGCTGTTTGACGCCGCCACAGCTTGGCTCGGCCATCGCAAGGGCGGGGTGGCCATGGCTTCTATCGGTGCCTGCACGGCCTTCGGTTCGATCTGCGGCTCGTCGCTGGCGACCGCTGCCACCATGGGGCAGATCGCCCTGCCTGAATTGAAGCGGCATGGCTATTCCGGAGCGCTGGCGACCGGCACGCTGGCGGCTGGCGGCACGATCGGCATTCTGGTGCCGCCGTCCTGGATTCTCGTGATCTATGCCATCCTGACCGAGCAGAATATCGCCAAGCTGTTCCTGGCGGCCATCGTGCCGGGGCTGCTCGCCGCCATCGGCTATTGCGTCACTATCGCCATCGTGGCGCGGCTGAAGCCGGAAAGCGCCGGTACGCCCTATCCGCGCATGCCCTATGCCGACCGCTTCCGGCAACTGGGCCGCATCTGGCCGGCCCCGCTCATCTTTATCCTCGTCATCGGCGGCATCTATACCGGCATTTTTACCCCCACCGAGGCGGCGGCCGTTGGTGCGGTGGGTACGGGCCTCATCGCCATTTTCAACCGGACGCTCACCTGGCCGGCCTTCCGCACCGCCATGGTGCAGATGGCGACCGGCACGGGCATGATCTTCATGATCATTCTCGGCGCTGCGGCGCTCAACAATTTCCTGGCGCTGAGCCAGCTGCCGCAGGCCGCCGCCGCCTTCGTCACCGAACAGGGATTCAATCCCTGGCTGGTGCTGACGCTGATCCTGATCATGTACCTGATCCTCGGCGGCCCGATGGATTCCCTGTCCATGATCCTGCTCACCATTCCGATCGTCTATCCGGTGACCCTGGCGCTCGATTTCGGCCTCAGCCACGAAGAGTTTTCCATCTGGTTCGGCATTCTCACGCTTGTCGTGGTGGAGGTGGGGCTCATCAGTCCGCCGGTAGGGATGAATCTCTTCGTCATCAACTCGATGAGCAAAGGCACGTCCATTGGCCAGACTTTCCTTGGCGTTACGCCATTTCTGGTCTCGGACCTCGTGCGCACCGTGATCCTGGTGGCGTTCCCCACCATTTCGCTCTTCCTCGTGCGATGGCTCTATTGACCATGCCGGGGCAGTAAATCCGGGCCGCTCGGCCCGGAACAGAACACCGATCCATAGGAGGGAGGAACTATGAAGAGACGTGAATTTCTGATCGGGGCGGCAGCGGGAACTGCTGTTCTTGCCTCGCCCGCCATCGTGCGGGCCCAAGACGTGACCACGCTGCGCGTGCACCAGATGCTGCCCGCGCAGGCAACGATCCCCGCCAAGGCCATCGAGCCCTGGGTCAAACGCGTCGAGGAGGCTTCAGGTGGGCGGCTCAAGTTCGAGCTTTATCCCGCCATGCAACTCGGCGGCGCGCCTGGCGATCTCTTTGACCAGGCCAAGGATGGCGTGGTCGATCTGATCTGGACCGTGCTCGGCTATACGCCCGGACGCTTCCCCAAGTCCGAAGTCTTCGAACTGCCCTTCATGGTAACCAAGGCCGAACCGACCTCGGTCGCCTTCCAGAACTATGTGGAAGCCAACGCTCTCAACGAGTTCGACGGCGTCAAGCTGATCTGCGTCCACGGCCATGGCCCGGGTCTTTTCCACACCAAGGACCCTGTCACAAAACTGGAAGATCTCAAGGGCATGAAGATCCGCGGTGGCTCGCGCATCATCAGCGACATGCTGGCCCGTCTCGGGGCCGAGCCCATCGGCATGCCGGTGCCGCAGGTGCCGGAGGCGCTCTCGACCGGCGTGATCAATGGCACGACCATTCCCTGGGAAGTAACGCCATCGCTCAAGGTCGCGGAGCTGGTCAAGAACCATACCGGATTCTCGGGTAGTCATGGGCTCTATACCCAGACCTTCGCCTTCACCATGAATCTCGACCGCTACAACGGGCTGCCGGACGATCTCAAGGCGCTTATCGATGCCAATTCCGGCATCGAGACGGCTCGTGAGTTCGGCCGCGTGATGGACGAGGGTGATGCCGTTGGCCTCAAGATCGCGACCGATGCGGGCAATAACATCATCCAGCTCGATGAAGCGGAAACGGCCCGTTGGAAAGAGGCCGCTCAGCCCACCATCGACCAGTGGTTTGCCGACATGCAGGCCGCTGGCACAGACGGCAAGGCGCTCTACGACGCCGCGAAAGCGGCCATCGAAGCCGAAGGCGTCTAGCTGCAACTGGCCCTGTCGCCTCGCGACAGGGCCTTTCCGCCTTTATCGACCAGGAACGATGAAGAGCTTTCGGTCGGCTGCTGCCTTTTCACGGCTGATACAGCCGATGGCGTGGTCATTGACGAGGCCCATGGCCTGCATGAAGGCAAAGACTGTTGTCGGTCCGACGAATTTCCAGCCCCGTTTCTTGAGGTCCTTCGAAAGGGCGATGGCGGCGGGGTTGGTGGTCATGCTCTGTGGCGGCGTTTCGTCCGCGGGCGCCTCATAGCGCCAGACATAAGCGGCAAGCGAGCCGGCCTCCTTGATCAGTTCCTGGGCGCGCCGGGCATTGTTGATAGCGGCTTCGATCTTGCCGCGATGGCGCACGATGCCCTTGTCGGCAAGAAGGCGATCGATATCGATCTCGGTGAAGGCTGCGACCTTGTCGATATCGAAGCCTGCAAACCCGGCCCGGAACGCTTCGCGCTTGTTGAGGATGGTCCGCCAGCTCAGACCCGACTGAAAGCCTTCGAGGCAGAGCTTTTCAAAAAGGCGCGTGTCGTCACTGACAGGAAAACCCCATTCGCGATCGTGATAGGGCAGGAATTCCGGCGCGCCGGAACACCAGCGGCAACGGGGCAATCCATCGGGACCGGGAACAGTGGTCATCGGCAATCCTCCAAGGCGAAATCCTGCTCTCCCACAGCCTGATGCCAGTTCCTGTCAGGACTTATCAAGCTCCTGGATTTCCCCCGTTGCACGGAAGGCAAGCTTCGACTAGTTTGCGCCCACTCCCCGGGCCCTGCCCGAATCCGGCATGCACCCGTAGCTCAGCTGGATAGAGCGCTGCCCTCCGAAGGCAGAGGTCGTGAGTTCGAATCTCGCCGGGTGCGCCAAAAGTTTCGATATTTCAGTTACTTAGAGGCCATGGTGGCGAGCGGTGCGTTCGTGGCAAGCTCCGCGTAAGCGCCAGGCGTCGGTACTTTGCCAAAATCGAGGCACTGATCCTGATGGAAAAAGTCGCCACCCCCTGATTCCGCTCGCAAACCATGCGCCCGCAAAGATCGTAGATGCGTGACCGCTGCCCACGAGGGCAGTGCTCCACGACTGGCAGTTTTGGGGCCGTGAGCAGTCTGTCCGCTACTGGTGGGTCGCATGGCGGAAAGCCGCCATTAGGCCTGCAGGCACGCCGATGGCTCGTTTGGGGCCGGTAGCGGACCGTCAGCTTTTGGCGACCAATTCATGAATTGCTGCCAACGCTCTGGAAAATCACTTACGGCATCCCAACCAACATTGCATCGCCGCGCAGAGCACAGGATTATGACGCCGCTGCCGGTGCAGATGGGGGATGGTATGGTGAAAGCGTTTTTTGCATACGCTGCAAGCGAGCGGGACGCAGTGCAGGCCGTGCATAACGCCCAAGTTTTGCTTGCGAAATCGCGCCAAGAACTTGAGCTGAAACTCTGGGAAGAGAACGACATATCAGGTCGGCCGTTGACTGACCCAATCTTCGAAAACATCGCCGCCGCCGACATGCTGTTTGCCGACATCACGGTGATGAATTTCAACGTCACTTTTGAAATCGGCTTTGCCGTCGGGCTAGGCAAGCGCGTCCACCTAGTTCGCGACCGCAACATCATGCGGGAGTCGGGGCTCATAACCCGCATCGGTATTTTCGACACACTGGGGTTCGAGTCTTATTCTGAGGGGGCAAGCCTAGCCGAACTCCTCAAGGGTAAGTCACCGGAAAAGCCGCTCCCGCTGCGCCAGACCATCAACACCAAAGCGCCGGTGTACATTCTCAACACGCCCACCTCCAACGCCGCAATGCTCGCGATTGCCGGACGCGTCAAGAAGGCACGCCTCGGCTTTAAGAGCTTTATTCCACAAGAAGAATCTCGGCTCTCCGCCATCAATGCAGTGGACGACCTTTCTGCATGCCTAGGGGCAATTGTGCCTCTCGTTCCGAGCCATTTTGCCGATGCGGATGTTCATAATATCCGCGCGGCTTTTGTCGCCGGCATGGCCTTCGGACTTGGTAAAATCACCCTCATTCTTCAGCCGCCGGACGGGCCGGCGCCTCTCGATGTCCGAGATATGGTGAAGACCTTTTCCCAGCCGGATGACATTGCCGATCTTATCGCCGACTTTGCCCTCGATGTCACAGAGCGCCTCCAAGCCGACGACCCTCTTCCTTTGGAGAGGGGTAACTTCCTGGCAGAGCTCTCCATCGGAGACGCGATTGCCGAGAACGAGTTTCAAACCCTCGGCGAGTATTACCTCCGAACGGACCAGTACGGCCGAGCGTCTCGTGGCGAAGTTAATCTTGTAGTGGGCCGAAAAGGCGCCGGGAAGACCGCTTTATTCTCTCAGTTGCGGAATGAGAAGCGCTCGAATGTGCGCAATATCGTCGTGGATTTGAAGCCCGAGGGTTACCAGCTCATCCGCCTCAAGGAAGACGTGCTCGACTATCTAGCCGAAGGTGCACGTACCCATTTGATTACAGCCTTGTTCGAGTACGTGCTGTATCTCGAAATTTGTTACAAGCTGCTGGAAAAAGACAAAAGCAAGTACATGCGCGATAACCGCCTGTACGACCCCTATTTACGCCTTCAGGAGGTCTATCAGTCGGGAGATGCGGGAGAGGGCGATTTCTCCGAACGCTTGCTCAGTATCTCCCGCTCGCTGGTCGATGCCTTCAAGACGCGTTTCGGTAATGCCAAAGAGCAGAGACTCACTTCCGCGCAGGTCACAGAACTCGTCCACAAGCACAATATCCGCGAAGTTCGGGAGGCGCTTTCCCACTACCTTGAATTCAAGGACAGCGTTTGGGTGCTCTTTGACAATCTTGACAAAGGCTGGTCCGCACATGGCCTGAGTGACGAAGACGTCACCATCTTGCGCTGCCTGATTGATGCCGCCCGCAAGGTTCAGCGGCAGATGCAGGCAGATGACCATGATTTTCATTGCGTCGTTTTCGTGCGCAACGATGTGTACCAACTATTGGTCGAAGCTTCGGCTGACTATGGCAAGGAAAGTCGGGCAGTCCTCGACTGGCAGGACCCCGACCTCTTGCGCGAGATGCTCAGGCGACGGCTAGTGCACGGGGTCCTGCCACCTGCCACCGCCTTTGAAAAGGTCTGGGGCAGCATTTGCATCAGCCACTACAAGGGCGAAGAAACGTCAACCTACCTGATCGAGCGGTCACTCATGCGTCCGCGTAATCTCATCAAGCTTGTCGCGCACTGTCGGGGCTTTGCCGTGGGGCCGGAGCACGAGAAAATCGACGAGGACGATCTGCGCAAGGGATTGCGCAGCTATTCACTCGACCTCATTACCGAAGCTGACCAGGAGCTGACGGACATCTTGGGCGAAGACACCAATCTCCTGTACCATTTCATCGGGGAAGGCGAGGTTTTCACGAAAGCGAAACTAGAGGAGCTGTGTAGCGGCGCAGGTGTCGAACCGGACCAGCTTGAGAGCGTGATTGAATTTCTTCTCTACTATGGCTTCATGGGTGTCCAAGCCGCGAACGAAAGCGCCAAATTCATTTTTGACGTAAATTACGACATGAAGCTCCTAAAGGTCCTCGCTGCCAAGGCGAAGGGCAATCTGAGCTACGTATTGAGCCCAGCGTTTCACGCAGGCTTGAATCTCTAGTTCAGGCCCACCGCGGCGTGGCGACCTAACCAAGTGGCGGGTGCCGACCCCATTGCAGCCTTTACGAGACGGTTTTTAAGGTTTCCGAAAGCTGCCAATCGCCGTCCCGCCAACGCCGCTGTAACTCGCCCCATTACGGACGTTCAATTGTAAGCGGCAACACCACAAGAGCGGAAATTGATCGCCTCCTTTGGCTGACTGAGCCGTTCTTTGGTTACGGACTTCAGGTACGATAATTGGGGGGCCTTGTTTGCTCAACTACACCGGCAACAGCGTGATACATGCTCCCGGTTGTGTCGATGATGACGATGGCGCTCAGAAGTGGCGCAGCGACACCAGCTTCACACGTGCTTAGATGATCTCATGTCGGATCAAACTTGCCGCTAGCGGGCGACGCGGAAAATCCTGCAGCGAAGCGGCGTGCGTTGAGGACATAACCTTCAGCTGATCTTTGCAAGCCTTTGATCGCTTCGGCATCGAGCATGCGCACGACCTTGCCCGGCGCGCCTACGACAAGCGAGCCGGCGGAAATTTCCTTATTCTCGGTGATCAAGGCGCCAGCTCCAATAAGGCAATTTTCGCCAATGCGGGCGCCGTTCAGAACGGTCGCGCCCATGCCGATCAAAGTGTTGTTTCCGATGGTGCAGCCATGGAGCAAGGCGCGGTGGCCGATGGTGCATCCGGTCCCGATGGTGAGGGGATAGCCCATGTCGGTGTGCAGGACTGAGTTTTCCTGCACGTTGCTGCGCGCGCCGATGGTGATCGGCTCATTGTCGCCGCGCGCTACCACGCCGAACCAAACGCTGGCATCTGCATGAATGATGATCCGGCCCACAAGGACAGCGGTCGGGGCGATCCAGGCGGCATCTGGGTCGATCAGGGGTGCTACGCCGTCGAGGGAGAAACTGTTCATCTGTTGTCCCGAGGTTTCTGAAAGCGAAGGGCGACGCCTTTGTTGGCTGTTGAGAGGCGTGGACCGGCCGTGCCGTACGCGTCGATCTGGGCGGGAGAGCGGCTGGTTTCTATGTCACGCCGCCCAGTGTTTCTTGCGGGGGTTTTGCCAATGCCGGGATTGAAACTATTGGTTGGATCAAGCTGGCGATAATGGTCCCGTAGCGCGGGCTTGGCATCGTATAGATGACCGACATTGTGCTCGGCCGGATATTCGGCGCCGCGGGCATCGAGGAGCTTGAGCATCGCCGCCTCGATGGCGTGGAGATCGCCGCCGCGCCGCACCAGATATTCCTGATGCAGGACATGGCAGAAGAAATGTCCGCAATACATCTTACGGACGAAATGCTGCTCGAGTTCGGCGGGAAGGGTTTCGAACCAGTCGACGGTATTGCGCGGCAGGGCGATATCGAGGGCGACGATATCCTCCACTTCGTCGGGATGAACGTCGCGGAAGCGGACCACCGAGCCGCCGATGGCGAAGCGGTTGAGATAGGCACACTTGCCTTCCTCTTCCGTGCATTCAAAGTAGGCGCCGGCCTGTGTCGGGAAATGTCGGGCGAGGTAAGCGCGGGCTTCGGCGATGCCTTCGCCGCCCATGCGCAGCATCAGGTGGTGCTCGTAGCGGTCGCGATAATCGTTGAGGCGGGCCGGCAAGTGTTCAGGCAGGACGCCGACCACGGCCTGCAGCAGGCGGTCGGTGACGTGGCCGCCCATGCCGAGCTTTTCGGTCAGACCATCGAACCAGCTTTTGACCGCATAGGCCTTGGGCACATTATCGGTGCCCAGGTGTTTGACGAACAGGAACAGGTCCTTACCGTAGCGCTGTGACAGGTCATAGGCGCCGCGGTGCATGTATTCGCCCGCGATGGGCATATTGGTGAAGCCCGAAAGGATATCGCGACGCACCATGGCCAGATCGGATGGATCGTTGCTGCCTATATAGAACACGGCGATATCCAGATCGGCCTCGAAGGTATCGAGGCGCAGGGCAAAGACGGCCACTTTGCCGGCGGAGCCAGAGGCTTCGTAATGTCGGCGCGGATCGGCGTTGAAGCGCGCGGGCGTCGGCGCATCGACTTCGCGGACATGGTCATGGTAGCCGCGATCGGAGGCCCACTGGTTGCCCTCCTCGCGCACATCGGCGGCCGTGTAGTCTCCCTTGTCCAGGCGGGCGAGGATGGTTTCCGGAACGGCGCCCAGCTCGACGCCGAGGTGGTTGACGAGATGCAAAATGCCCTGAGCATCGACCTGCGCGAAGAGGGCAAGCTGGGTATAGGCGGGGCCGCGACGGATCAGCGAACCGCCCGAATTGTTGCAGACGCCGCCGATAACGGAAGCGCCGATGCAGGAGGACCCGATGACCGAATGGGGTTCACGGCCGAGCGGGCGCAGGCGCTTTTCCAGTTTGTCGAGGGTTGCGCCGGGCAAGCACAGCACTTGACGGCCCTCGCTGAGCAGGTCGATGCGATCAAGGCGCAGCGTATTGATGATCACGATGGGCCGATCATAGTCATTGCCATCGGGCGTCGAGCCTCCAGTCA
Organism: Devosia sp.; assembly: GCF_024707125.1. Classification (GTDB taxonomy): domain Bacteria; phylum Pseudomonadota; class Alphaproteobacteria; order Rhizobiales; family Devosiaceae; genus Devosia. The sequence continues at coordinate 387,022 of NZ_JANQAH010000011.1, read as the reverse complement.
GACCGGTGTTGGCTGCCTGGCAGATGACAATAACGTCAGCTTCGACGCAGGCCTGCAGCACCCGCCATTGCTCGAGCAAAGTGCCGGGTCGAACCACGGCGAGCACTTTCCCGTCGCCGAAGCGATAACCCTTGCGGAAGCGACGTGTTTGCCGGTCACCGACCAGGACATGCCGATGTCCGACGAATTGCTGGAATTTGGAAAGGAGCGGCTGCATGATCCTCGGCCTGTGCCGGCAGGCGCCGTTGGGCACCTTCCGAAGTACGATTAAACTCGGCTTGCGACTTCCATAAGCGCACAATCAGGTGCAGGCAAATTGCGGCATGTTAACACTGCGCCGCGCGCATCGCCGCCAAATGAGCGCGTTATTTCCCGGTCATTCGCGCCTGATAAAAGCGGCTGATGAAGGCGCTGTCTTTCATGCCATTGCCCTCGTCGACAAACTGGGCGTAGCGTTCGACAGCGGCGCGCAGCAAGGGCAGATCGAGATCGAGTGCTTCTGCAAACTCTCTGACATTGCGCAGGTCCTTATCGAGTTGTCGCGCATAGGCATTGGGCTTGTCAAAATCTGCATGGTGCATCTGAAGGAAAATCGACTGCAGGCTGCGTGAGTCGGATGCGCCTCCGGCGAAGGCACCGGGCAGTAAGGCTGGGTCGATCCCGGCCTTTTCAGCCATCACCAAGGTTTCGGCCATCAGCACATAGTTCACCCCGACAATGGTCTGATTGATGATCTTTGCCGTTTGACCTGCTCCCAGGGCGCCAAAGTGCGTCAGATTGGCGGACAGGTCTTCCAGAACCGGCCGAGCCTGGTCCACCTTTGCTTTGTCGCCGCCCGCCAGGATGATAAGCTTGCCGTCCCGAGCCAGCTTGGGTCCGCCCGAAATCGGGGCGTCGACCCATGCCATGCCGGCTTCGGCTTGAAGCCTAGCGGCAAAATCCTGGGTTTCGTCGGGATTGATGGTCGAGCAATCGATCAGCAGCGACGCACCACCCAGCGCTCGCGCCATTCCGTTTTCGCCGAAGCAGACCGAGGAAACGGCTTTGCCATCCAGAATGCAAAGGATGACGATGTCGGAGGCTTCGCGGACCCGGTGCGGGCCATCAAGCCACTTGGCGCCGGCCGGCACCACTTCGGACGACTTTTCCGGCTCCTTGTTCCAGCAGAAAACCTCATATCCCTGGTCCAGCAGGCGCAGAACCATGGGCGCGCCCATGATGCCAAGGCCGATAAAACCAAGACGCGGTTTTGGCGCGGTCAAACCGTTTTCCCCTCAAGGCGATAGATGCGACGAGCATTTTCGCGGAAAAGCAGAGCGCGGTCGGCATCGGCGAACTGGGCCGTGATCTGGGCAAAACCATCGAAAATGGTTTCAAAACTTGCAACAAGGCCATCCACCGGAAAGTTGCTCGCAAACATCGCCCTGTCGGTACCGAAGATTTCGATGGCGTCGAGCACGATGGGCTGATTGTCCGCTACCGTCCAGGGCCGGCCGACAAGGCCGATGCCTGAGATTTTGATAGCAACATTGGGTGCGCCTGCCAGAAGCTTGAGCGCCTTGCGCCACCCTGCCAGGCCGGAGGCGCTGCGATCGGATGGCAGGCCGGTGTGGTTGACGATGATCTGGGTATCGCCAAAGGCATCGGCGAGTGCCCGAGCTTCCTCGAAATGCCACCAAGGTGTCTGCAGATCGAACGATAACCCGTTGGGCTTGAGCAGCGCAAAGCCCTTGCGGAACGCGGAGTCACCCATGGAGCCGGGCAAATCCGGCTCTACGAGATCGGGGCTCCTGGCGGCACGCGGCTTATGGCGAATACCGCGCACGAACGGGGTCTGCCCATGGGCGTGCAGGACAGCCTCTGCATCGTCGCGATCAAGCCAGGCTTGCGCCACCATGACGCTGGGCAGGCCCTGTGGCCGGATTTCTTTCACCCATCTTGTTTCTCCCACCGGATCGGCGGGATCCCATTCGGTTTCGATATAGACCGAGCCGATCACATCGAAGCGCCCTGCATCCCGTCGGTAATCCTCGATCAGGTAGTTTCGCTTGAGAGAGGAATAGTCACCGTAACGGAACGGGATCGGCGGTTCGTCGCGCAGCCATGGAAGATAGTTCTGTTCGATATTCCAGAAATGGTGATGGGCGTCGATGATCTGCATTGGGGCCTACTTGCCGACGCCGAAGTTGACGCCGGTCACGATGAAACGCTGAAGGAGAACAAAGAGAGCGATAAGGGGCAAAGTGGAAAGCACCGCGCCGGTGAGCAGCATGGACCAGTCGGTTCCATCCGTCGTTGCCATCAAGCCCAAGCCGAGCTGAATGGTGCGTGTGCCGGGCGAGCCGGAGATGATCAGGGGCCAGGTAAAGTCCGACCAGGCGGCCTGAAAGGAAAAGATGCCGAGCGCAATCAGGGCTGGCGTGCACATGGGCAATGCCACGCGCCAGAAGATTCCGAGTTCGGAACAGCCATCGATGCGTGCGGCTTCCTCCAGTTCCTTGGGCAGCGTCAGGAAAAACTGACGAAGGAAAAAGATCGAATAGCCGCTGATGACGCCGGGAAGAATGAGACCATAGAAGGTATCGAGCCACCCTGTGCCGCCAGCGCCGAACAGATCGTTGCCACCCGCCAGGGGGACGGACTTCACCATGAGGAAGAGCGGCACCATCATCACTTCGTCCGGGATCATCACGGTCGCGAGGACCAGATAGAAGACGAGGTTGCGGCCCGGAAAGTGAAACCGCGCCAGGATAAAGGCAGCCATGGCCGAGAATATCAGCTGCAAGAAGGTGCGCACGGTAGCGTAGATCAGAGTGTTCCAGGTCTGGAGACCCATCTGCATGCGCGGGTCATTCCAAATGTCGACGTAGTTCTCCCAGCGCGGCGGCCACACGACAATGGCCGGGGGATAGGTGAAAATCTGCGAATTGGTGCGCAGCGAAACCGAGACCATCCAGAACAGGGGAAACAGCATCAGGACGGCGATGATGGTGGCCGGCAGATAAAAGGTGAGGACTGCCCGCAAAAGCTTGCGGCGGCTGCGCCCGGCGGCGGGCTTGGCGGCAGCAACGGCGGGAAGGGGAAGGGACTCGATGGCCATTGCGCTCTCCTATTCGTAAAGGTTGCCGCGGCTGACGAGGCGCAGATTGATGAAGGACGCGATGACCAAGATGATGAACAGGACCATGGCCATGGCGGACGCATAACCGAAATCAAGGTTCTGAAAGGCGGTGCGGTAAATGAGGTGCACGAGGGTGACCGTTGAGTTGTTCGGCCCCCCTTCGGTCATGACATAGACCTGCGAGAACACCTGGAACGAACCGATAAGGGTGGTGATCAGGACATAGGTCATGGCGGGGCGCAGCAGGGGCAGCGTGATGGCGAAGAACTGCCTGACGCGACCGGCGCCATCGAGGGAAGCGGCCTCGTTGAGCTCCTTGGGAATGGCCTGCAGTGCGGCCAGAATAATCACCATGTTGAAGCCGAGGCTTTTCCAGACGCTCATGATGATGATCGCCGGCATCGCGGTCGTGGTGCTGTTGAGCCAGGGCTGGGCAGACAGGCCGACCGAGTTGAGCAGATAATTGAAGAGCCCACTCGAGACCTCGTAAAACAGCACCCATACCAGCGCGGTGGCAATCAGCGGGGACACGACCGGAAGATAATAGATGGTGCGGAAAAGCCAGGCGCCCGGGAGGCGCGTATTTACCAGCAAAGCCAGCAGCATCGAGAGGCTGATGCCAAGCGGCATGGCAAACGCCGTGAAGTAAAGCGTGTTGCCGAAGGCGCGCCAGTAAAGGTTGTCGTGCCAGAGGTCTTCATAGTTCCAAAAGCCCACCCATTCGGGAGGCGACAGGATATTGAAGCTTGTGAAGCTGAGGTAAAGCACCACAAAGATCGGGGCGATGACCCAGACCAAGAGCCACAAAAGTGGGATGCCCAAAAAGAAGAGGCCGAGCAGAAGCTGCTGCTGTTTGATGGTCATGGACCTGCTCCTTGGCAATGACGGCAATCCCGTAGGTCTTGGCTTGCGGCAATCTGCAAGCCCGCCCCAGATAAACTGAGGCGGGCCGGGAGGGATCAACCGCGACGGAGGGTGCGGTTGACCTGATTGGCGGCGTTATCCAACGCCGTTTGTGGCTCTTCACCCGAGATGATGGCTTCCACCGCAGGAATGATGGCCTGGAACACACTGGGCCAGTTCTTGTGCCGCGGGAAGATGCGCGATTCCTCAAGCAGTTCCTGGGCAGTGCGAAGGCCCGGGTTTTCCTCGAAGGTGGCAATGGCTTCGGGTGCTTCGAAGACGCCCGGCGAAACGCCCGGCTTGAGCATGGCGACGCGATATTGCTGCGCCTCAGCCGAAGCCAGGAACTTCACGAATTCTGCTGCCGCTTCCTTGTTGTCGCTTTGCTCATAGACGACGTAGGCGCCAACGCTGCCGAAATTGAGCGGAACATCGTCGGCATTGGGCATCGGCACGCGCGAAATGGAGATCGGCTGCGATTCAGGGTCGTTGCTGGCATCGTAGAACACCCAAGGACCGTCATAAATCATTGCCACGCGGCCCTGTAGGACGTTCTGGCGCAGACCTTCGCCGGCATTAAGCGCGGCACCGGGCAGTTCGGCAAGACGTGAGATGATTTCGCCCGCAGCGACGCCTGCCTCATTATTGAAGACGACTTCGGTGCCGTCCTCGTTAAAGACCTGACCGCCCTCGGCGTAGAGCAGGTTGATGAAGAAGTAGGCCAGCGAGTCAGCGCCACCAAGGCCAAAACCATAGCGCTCGATATTGCCTGGCGTGCCGACGGTGAGCTGCTCGATTTGAGTGATCAGTTCGTCGAAGGTCTTGGGAGGCTCGGTAATGCCCGCATCGGCAAACGCCTGGTCGTTCATCACGAGGAAACGAGGATCGTAGGCATAGGGCAGGCCATAAACACCATCGTTCCAGAGCACGTATTCGAAGGCGCCCGGATAAATGTCGGTTTCTTCAGCGGAAACGCCATATTGAGTGAGATCGGCAAGCTGGCCCTGTTCGGCAAACTGGGTCAGAAAGCCACTCCAGATCGGGCTGACGTCGGGCGCGGAATTCGATGCGACGGCGGTGGTGATCCGCTCGAAATTGGTGCCGAAGCTGGTCTTGATGCGCTCAACCTTGATGTTGGGGTGCGACGCTTCGAAGGCTTCGATCATCCTGATGGTGGCTTGTTCCTCCTGAACAGAGTGTCCCTCCCAAAACTGGATGGTGACAACGTCCTCCTGAGCAAAAGCGGGCACGGCGAGCATGCTGGTCGAAGCCAGCAACGCCAGTAGTCGGCGTGACTTGGTCATGATTTCCCTCATTTGTTGCGATGGCTACGGCCGATAATGTCGGCTCTTTTTCGAGCGCCCGCGGATCGCGAGCGCTCCTGTTTGAAATCAGCGCGAGGCTTCGAGCTCGGCGTAATACTTCTCGATGCCTTCGACATCGACCGAGGCGTCGTGCGTCATGCCCAGGGCGTCGTACTTTTCGCGGCGCTTGCGCATATCGGCCAGGAGCACGTGGTAAGCATGCAGGGCCACTTCGCGGGCAATTTCGACCGGCACCACGATGATACCGTCATCGTCGAGGCCAACGATGTCGCCTGGCCGCACCTGAGCGCCGCCAATGCCGATCGTGGTCTGCGTTTCCACGGCTTCGATGCGGCCGGGGATAATCGTGCGGGCGCGCGTCTTGGAAGCGAGCGGGGTCTTTTGGACGATGATCTCGCCCGAGTCGCGGCAGGCACCATTGGTGATGATGCCGACGCCGCCGGCCTGAACCACGCCGAGGCTGTTTTCAGAACCCCAGAAGCCGACATCGTCGGCACTGCCAGCGTCCATGACGACAACATGGCCCGGCTTGATTTCGCGGCCCATGTGAGAGGCCGCATTGCCCATCTTATTGAACCAAACGCCATGGGCGTTGACGATGTCTTCGGTTGTATCGAGCTTCCACATCGGCTTGTTGGCCGGCACGGCGCGCACCGTATAGGCAACGCCCCAGAACTTCATGCCAACCCAGATCGGGCGGATGTCCTGGCTGACAAGCCCGACATTGAAATAGCCGATACCGTCCATGCCGTCGGCAACGTCGGCAACGCGCAGGTGCTCGAAGTATTTGCGGATTTCGAACGGATCGATGGTGTTGCCGGCTTCAGCCGCTGTTGCGGACATTAGACTTCCTCCTTGCAAACGGCCCAGATAGCCGCCTCTCATGTCCCGATCTTGTATGCAAGAATGTTTGGTGTCAACGGTGGTGTGAAACGGAATCTCGGAAATATTCCACTTTAGGCCAATCCGTACCGTTCGGCTGAGGCCATTCAGCGCCTCAGATGTTCGCCTTTTGATACATTCCCAAGCGCAATCAAGTGCCCTGCCCTGACCCGGACTCCTGGGGGATATGACGGAGGCCATTCATGAAATGCTCGCGCGTCAGCTGCGACAGAAGACCGCCATCCCGCGACACCAGCGCCGAAAGCATGCGGGAGTGCTCATAAACGGCAGCGACCCAACGATCGGGATTGAGATTGGCAATAGCACGCGCTCTTTCGACGCGCGGGATGAGGGTCTGCCATGTGCTGATGAGAACCGGATTGGCTGAAATCTCGACGATACGGCGGTGGATCCTGTGGTTGAGATCGAGATAGGCGGCTCGCTCCCGCTTCTCATAGGACTCCAGCATTTTGTTATGCAGACCAGCGATTTCGCCGATTTGCTCGGAGGTTACGAGCTTCACGGCCAGCTCGCCAGCCAGTGCCTCAAGCGCGCCCACGACCTCGAAAAGATGACCGATATCGGGCGAGCGCAGCCGAGCAACGATAACGCTTCGATTGGGCAGAAGATCGATCATTCCTTCGGCAGCGAGCGTGCGGAAAGCCTCACGTACGGGGGTGCGCGACACGCCAAGCTGCTGGCAAAGCTGAACTTCTCGCAGTCGAGTGCCGGGCGGGAGCTCGCCGGACAGAATCATCGTACGCAGCTGCTGGGCCGCCTGTGTATGCAGCCTCCCCCTCCTGGGGATGTTTTCCACAGCGCCAGGCGCGGCGTCCACCATGACTTCTTCGTCGTCCATTCAGCAACTTCCTTTCCACCCCTGTATGCAATAGGTACCTGATCGTACATCTTCACATAACATTGTGCGAGGGGATTGACGTTGAAGCATTCTTGCATACAAGATTGGGCATCAGGCACCCTTTGCCGTTGATGCAGATCCATCTCAAACGAGTCAAAGAGGTGCAACTTTGCCAAGTGCCAATGACCAACCCGGTTCTGACCCGTTGTCGGCAGTACAGCCGTTATCGCACCTCCGTGTCCTCGATCTGAGCCAGGTCATGGCCGGCCCCTTCTGCTGCATGCTCCTCGGCGACATGGGTGCCGACGTCATCAAGGTCGAACCGCCCAATGGCGGAGACCAGACGCGAAAGTCGATGGGCTTTCGCATGAAGGGCGCGGACAGCCCCGGCTTTCTGGCGCTCAACCGCAACAAGCGCTCCATCGCTCTCAATCTGAAAAGCGAAGCGGGCCGCGAGGTGTTTTATCGCCTCGTGGATACCGCCGACATCGTGGTCGAGAACGGCCGCCCCGGCGTCGCCAAAAAACTAGGCATCGACTACCCAACGCTTAGCGCTCGCAATCCACGACTGATCTATGCGTCCATTTCCGGGTTTGGGCAGACTGGTCCGTGGTCGGGACGTCCGGGCTTTGACCTTATCGCCCAGGCTATGTCGGGCATCATCAGTGCCATGGGCATTCCCGGCGCCGAGCCGGTGAAATCCGGCATTTCTGTGGGCGATCTCGGCGCGGGTCTTTTTTCGCTTTATGGCATTCTGAGCGCCGTGATCGGTCGGGAGAAGACCGGCCAGGGTCAATATGTTGACGCGTCCCTGTTCGAGGCGGCACTGGCGTTGGGCATATGGGAAACCACCGAATACTGGGCCACCGGCAAGTCACCAGAACCGCTGGGCACAGCCAATCGAATGAGCGCGCCCTACCAGGCGTTCAAAGCTGCCGATGGACACTTCGTTGTCGGCGCAGCCAATCAAAAGCTCTGGACTGCCTTTGTACACGTCGTGGGGCTTCCGCAGCTTCTGAATGACCCTCGCTTTATCGAGAACAAGGAGCGGCTGCAAAATCGGGTGGCGCTCGCCGAACTGCTGGAAACAGAATTCGCTAAGCAATCTGTCGACCATTGGGTGGAGGCCTTCCTCGGCGCAGGCGTCCCCGCTGGTCCCATTTATGATTATGGGCAGGTGCTGGCGAGCGAGCATACCCATGCCCGCGAAATGGTAATGGATGTCGAGCACCCGATAGAGGGCGTGATCAAGTCACTCGGCTTCCCGGTCAAATTGTCCGGCACACCGCAAAGTGTGCGGCGGTCGGCGCCTTTGCTGGCGCAACACACGGCCGAAATCCTTTCAGAGCTTGGCTTCGACGATGGTGACGAAAGCCTTGTGGCGCGTGGAGCCTTTGCATGATGAACCAGGGACAGGTCGTCTTCACCAAACAGGATCGGGTCGGCTACATAACTTTCAATCGGCCCGATGCACGCAACGCCATGACCTGGCAAATGTACGAGGAGTTCGGGGAAATCTGCAGGACGGTCGCTGCCGACGGCGATATGCGAGCGGTTGTCCTGAAGGGCGCTGGCGGACAGGCTTTCATTGCTGGCTCAGATATCAGCCAGTTCGCCCAATTCAGCGATGGGAGCGACGGGATCGCTTATGAGCGCAAGATGGAGCATTATCTCTCCTTGCTGCTCGACATTCCAGTGCCAACGATTGCGGTGATCGAAGGCTTTGCGGTGGGCGGCGGCCTCAACATTGCGGCCTGTTGCGATATCCGGATCGCTGAGAAGGGCGCGCGCCTGGGTGTGCCAATCGCGCGGACCATCGGCAACACCTTATCGATCCATAATTATGCCCGGCTTGTTGCCGCGTTCGGCGAAGGCCGCGCACGGCGCATGCTCATGTTGGGCGAGTTGCTTGATGGCGAAGAGGCCCTGTCATGCGGCTTTCTCTCGCGGCTGGTCGAACCGCAGGATCTTAACGAGGCAACCGCAAAGCTTATTGCGCGGCTCCTCGAAAACGCACCATTGACCTTGAAGGCAAGCAAGAAAGCCATCCGACGTGTGCTTGATGCCGATCTCGACGAGGCCGAGGATCTGGTCGCACTTTGCTATGGCAGCCAGGACTTCCAGTTGGGCGTTGCCGCATTTACCGCCAAGCAGAAACCGGCCTGGACCGGTCGCTGAATATCATCATGACCGCTCAGCGCGGCAGGGAGGGCTCAAATGGCTCCACTTTCTATTCGCGACACCACAAAATCATACGGCGCAGTCCAGGTTATCAAGGGCGTGTCGGTGGAAATCGAGGACGGTCAGTTCGTCGTGCTTGTCGGCCCTTCGGGCTGCGGCAAGTCGACATTGCTGCGCATGATCGCCGGGCTCGAGGAGATCAGCGGCGGCGACATCGTGCTGGGGGACAAGGTGATCAACGAGCTTCACCCCAAGGACCGCGATATCGCCATGGTCTTCCAGAACTATGCGCTCTATCCCCATATGAGCGTCGAAGAGAATATGGGCTTTTCGCTCAAGCTCTCCGGTGTGGATAAGGCCACGCGCCGTGCCAAGATCGATAATGCCGCTCGCATACTCAATCTGAGCGCCTATCTTGATCGCTTTCCGCGCCAGCTTTCAGGTGGGCAGCGCCAACGCGTTGCCATGGGCCGCGCCATCGTTCGCGACCCCAGCGTTTTTCTGTTCGACGAACCGCTGTCCAACCTTGATGCCAAGCTGCGCGTGCAGATGCGCGCCGAGATCAAGAGCCTGCATCAAAGGCTCAAGACAACGACGGTTTATGTGACGCACGACCAGATCGAAGCCATGACCATGGCCGACAAGATCGTGGTCATGCACGACGGGATTGTCGAGCAGGTGGGACGGCCCCTCGAGCTTTACGACTATCCTGCCAATATGTTCGTGGCCGGATTTATCGGCTCGCCGTCAATGAATTTCTTGCGCGGTGTGACGCGACCACAGGGCAAAAACACTTTCCAGCTCGAGGATGGCACGGAGTTGCCCCTCCCCCCAGCCGCTGATGTCGCGTCTGACACCCCGGCCGTCTATGGCATTCGTCCCGAACACCTCATCTATGAACCGAGTTCGCCTGTTGCGATTACCGCACAGGTCGTCGAGCCAACAGGTTCTGAGGCCCATGTAATCGGCACACTTGGCGACCAGCAGATTGTTGGTCTCTTCCGGGAGCGTATCGAGGCGATGCCGGGCGATCCGATCGGCTTCCGGCCGATCGCCGAAAAGGCCCATCTGTTCGATTCAAAGAGCGGCAAACGTCTCGGTGGTAACCCGTCTCCTCTCAGGTCGTGATGCAGCATCGCCAAGGCAAGGTCGCCATTGCGACCTCCCTTCGCCGTTTCGTAAACCACTAGAGGATCTTATGCCGGCACCCATCCTTGACGCATCTGCAATGGCAGGAACCCTGGTCGGTCGGGTGTGGCGCAATGACAAGCATGGCCCGGCCGTCGTCACTCTGCGTGACGGCATGCTTTCCGACATCACCAGCGTGGCGGCTCCTACGGTTTCGGCGTTGCTGCAGCGCCCCGATGCGCTCGACTATGTCAAAACCTTTACGGGAGAAGCCATCAGCAAGTTGGAGGCTGTTGCGGCAGCGAGCGATGGCCGTGCCGACGCCGACACGACGCATTTTCTGGCTCCGTGCGACCTTCAGGCGATAAAGGCATGCGGGGTGACGTTCGCGCAATCGATGGTCGAGCGTGTCATCGAGGAGAAGGCCGCCGGCAATGCTGATCGCGCCGCGGCCATTCGCCAGCGTATCGGAAGCCTGATCGGAGACAGTCTCGCCAATCTGAAAGCCGGATCTGAAGAAGCGGCGCGGGTCAAACAGGCTCTGATCGCAGAAGGGGTCTGGTCGCAATATCTGGAGGTTGGCATTGGCCCCGATGCTGAAGTGTTTACCAAGTCACCGGTGCTTTCGGCAGTGGGATGGGGTGCCGAGATCGGCATTCATTCAAGCTCGAGCTGGAACAATCCCGAGCCCGAGATTGTCTTGGCGGTCAACAGCCAGGGGCAAGTGAAGGGCGCCAGCTTGGGTAATGACGTCAATCTGCGCGACATCGAAGGCCGCTCGGCTCTTCTACTCGGCAAGGCCAAAGACAACAACGCATCCTGTGCGATCGGGCCGTTTATCCGGCTATTCGACCAAAGCTGGGGTCTCGAGGATGTCCGCCAGGCCCAGCTGCAGCTCACCGTCAAAGGCGAAGACGGATTCGTGCTCGATGGGCACAGCGCCATGAACAAGATCAGTCGCGACCCGCTGGATCTGGTGGCGCAAACCTGCGGGCAGCACCATCAATATCCCGATGGCTTTATGCTGTTTTTGGGAACGCTGTTTGCACCGACCAAAGACCGCGAAGCACCGGGTCAGGGCTTTACGCACAAACTGGGCGACGAAGTGACGATCTGTGCAACCGGGCTCGGCGCGCTGCGCAATGTCGTTCGCCATTCGCACCACTGCGCACCATGGACCTTCGGGGTTAGTGCCCTCATGAAAAACCTTGCGGCACGAGGATTGCTCTGATGCTTTTTGTCGTCACAGGACTGGACAAACCTGACTTTCTTGCGCAACGCCTGAAATTTCGAGCCCAGCACCGCGCCCATTATGAGGGGTTGGGAGCCGACCTAATTCTGTCCGGCCCGTTTCTCGACCCGAAGGGTGAGCCTATCGGCAGCATGATCGTCATGCGCCGCAGTAACCAAGCCGACGCAGAAGACTTCGGCCGTCGCGACCCCTATGTCACCGAAGGGGTATTTTCCGAATGTACCGTCCGCCGCTGGTCTTGGTTTATGAACCGGCCCAGTGGTGCGTTTGAGGATTAGGTGCCAATCACAAATAGTACCGGGTATCTTTGTAAGATAGAGCGTGGCTCGTTCAGCTTTCCGTGGTGTTGACAGGTTTATATCTGACGGCGCTGGTTAGCAGTGTCTCAGCTGTCACCTGCACTGGCTGTCGTGCCCCTGGATCTAAAATTCGGCTTTTAATATTCGGAACAGAGACCATGGAACGAACAGGTCCAGCGGCTTTACTGCGTACCTCTTTCGCCGCCAGTCAGCCGCCGCCGGCCTCAAGTTCGCCGACCGGCTCTGTCTACTTTCCCAACAGCCGATCCCGAAGCAGCCTGTCTGCTTGCCACCCCGTTGGAGACGCTAGTCGCTGCAAAGCCAACAGGCGGTTCGGGACTTCGCTAAGGCTTGCTGAATGTCTGAAATGGGGCGCTTGGCTGACGAAAGGAGCCAATCATAGTCCTGCGCGTCGTGAGACAGAGGCTGCTGTTAAGGGGCATAGTCGTTTGCGCAGAGCAGCTGCTGGCACATTGCCTACGGTCGCCGATGTGTGCTTTCGCGAACAATAAGTTCCGGATCGATGAGGGTCACACTCGGATCAGGGAGCGTGCCTTGCGTCCCGATCAGTTCGATCAGGCGCGCAACCGCCAAGTCGGTGACCAGCTTGATTTCATAATTGACGCTGGTGAGGGGCGTGGCGGCATGTTCGGCAAATTCAATATTGTCGAAGCCAACGATCGCCACATCTTCGGGGACTCTTAGATCGTTCTTCTGGGTCCAGCGCAACGCTCCGATGGCCAGGGAATCATTGGCTGTGAAGACTGCCGACGGGCGATTGGCAAGGCGCATCAACTTATCCATGGCCCAGTACCCCCGGATGACGGAGTGACCCTGCGGGTCGGCCGACATGGTTCCATCCGGTTCGATGCCTGCTTCGGTGAGCGCCAGGACATAACCATCGCGCTTTTCATGATTTCCCATGGGATTGGAACTATCAATGATGCCGATGCGGCTATGCCCCATGTCTATCAGGTGCTTTACCGCCCTATACGCGCCGCGCCGCTCGTCCACTGAAACGGCGTCCACGCCGGCATCGGGATCGGCCACCAGCAGAACAACCGGATAATTGGCGCGGCGCAATTGTCGAATATGGGCGAGATCGCGGTGACTGCGCGGATAGATGAGCATGCCGTCGACCTGCCGCGACTGGAACATCGCAATGACGCGTTTTTCCTCTTCGAGGTCATTGTTTGAGGTCGCAAACAGGGTCGAATATCCGCGCTCGGCCAAAGCCAGTTCGATCGATTGGGCGGCCTGCGTCAGGGCAGGGTTGGTGATGTCGGTCAACACCAGCCCGATAGTCTTGGTTTCGCGGCTGACCAGGGACTTGGCCACCTGGTTGGGCATGTAGTTGAGGTCGCGCGCCGCATCGCGGATGCGTATGGCCGTGTCTTCGGGAATGCGGGGGCTACCGCGCAGAGCAAGGCTGACCGTGTTCACGGAGAAACCGGTCCTATCCGCCACGTCCTTTAATCGAACAATCGGTCTGCCCAATCCGTTCGCCTCCGTTTCCCGACTGAATGGCTTATGCGCGCTCGGCACGCAAGCGACGAATGGCCTGTAATTGCAGGCAGTCCTCGGCCATTTCCATGAGTTCAATGCGATTGCCATCGGGATCTTCGATCCAGGCCTGCCGATTGCCATCCAACCCCGGCTTGATTTCCGAGGTGAGGGCGATGCCTGCAGCCTTTATGCGCTCGCAGGTGCCGTCCAGGTCCTCGATAGTAAAGCAGGTGTGGTTGACGCCATTGGCATTCCAGCCGGGCGCACGATCATTCTCTGCGCCTGGGAAGATTTCCAGATACTGATCGTCGGTGATACGCAGATAGACCAGCCAAGTTTCGCCGTTGTCGTGCTTGAGACGCAACATTTCGGGGAAGCCCAGACGGTCGCGATAGAAGTCCAATGACCGGTCCAGGTCTGTGACCTTGATCGCCACATGTCCAATACCGACAACACCAAGCATAAAATCCTCCTGACCCTTTGGGTCGTTGTAACAAGGTCAGCCACACTGACGTTGTATGAGCGTTAATACAGCGCCTCATTGCAGTTTGGCCATGAGGTGTCAATGTGTGACCTCAGTCCCAGTCCGGGCCCCAATCGGGGGCGATCGCGCGCAGATTGCGGTCCCTGGTTTCGATGAGCGCAATGTCTTCCGGCGCGAGAATCAGCTGCTGCGCGGCAAAATTGGAACGGATGCGCTCCACCTTTCCAGAGGTCGGAATGGCGGCGTAGCCCTTAGCCAATTCGAAGGCGAGGGCCAGTTGCTCCGGGCTTACAGAATAGCGTTTGGCCATCTCGACGAGCACCGCGTCCTCGCCCAGGTGCCCATGGGCGATGGGCTGGTAACAGGTGACCAGGATGTCGTGCTCCACGCAGTATTGCGCCAATTTCTTGTTCTGTATAAATGGGTTGAGCTCAATCTGATTGTTGGAGATGCGGCCTTCCCCGGCAATCGAGCGCGCCTCTTCGAGCAGCGCGATGGTAAAGTTGGAGACACCGATAAACCGGGTCAGACCGCGGTCCTGTGCCTCGAGGAGTGGCTCGAGATATTCGCCGAGCGGTTGGGCACCGTTGGGGGATGGCCAGTGCAATAAGGTCAAATCCACCTGCTCCACATCCAGTTTCCCGAGACTGGTTTCAAGCGACGGGATCAGCTTTCCCGCGCCGTAATTCTCAGTGGAAATCTTGGTGGTCAGAAACACGTCACTGCGCGCCAGACCTGAGCGCTGCAAGGCAGTTCCGACCTGGCTTTCCGTATCATAGGTCTGGGCAGTATCGAGATGGCGATAGCCAATCTCAAGGGCCGCCAGAATGGCTTCAACACCTTCCTCGTTCCAACGACCATAGGTGCCAAACCCAAGGAGCGGCATAACGTCATGTAATTTCAAGTCTTTTTCCTCCAATTGACGCCCTGGTCCGGCATGGCACAGCGTAGTGTCACTACATTTTTGCTGCTGGGCAGTTGACGCGCCATCAAGTATGCCCCTAGATTAACGCTAATACAACTCTGGAAGAGAACCCGATCACAGGGTTAGCCGGGTCAAAGGGAGGATCCTTATGCGCTGGAGTCGCATTGCGCCCCAACTCGCCCTGACGCCGGCCTTGGCGGTCACCGCCGTGGCCTTTGTCGGGTCCATTGGCTGGACCGCCTATCTCTCGCTCACGCGCAGCCGCCGTCTGCCCGAATATGAAATCGACTGGTCCGAATGGGGTCGTCAATACGACCGCCTGTTCCGCGATGCCGGTTGGGAAATTTCGCTCCGCAACCTGGTCGTGCTCGGTTTGGGCAGTGCTCTGGCCATTGTCTTTGGCTTTGTTCTGGCGGCGCTGATCGACAAGGAGAAGCGCGGCGAAAGTCTTTTCCGCACCGTTTTTCTCTATCCGCTCGCCGTCTCACTGATCGTGACGGGTGCTGCCTGGCGCTGGATCCTCAATCCGGGGCTGGGGGCCCAGAGTTTCCTGCGCGGGCTGGGCTGGGATGTGGATTTCAATTGGCTGGCCCAGGGCGACACGGCCATGTACGCCATCATTCTTGCCTCGGTCTGGCAAAGTGCCGGCTTCTATATGGCGCTGATGCTGGCAGGCCTCAAAGGGATCAACTCGGAAATCTGGAGCGCCGCCAAGCTCGATGGCGTACCGATGTGGCGGGTCTATCTCGAAATCATCATTCCAATGATGAAGTTCACCTTCATCACCTGCGCCATCCTGCTCTCACTCGGTGTCATCAAGGCCTATGACGTAGTGGTCGCGATGACCAATGGTGGGCCCGGCCAGAGCACCTGGGTGCCGGCCTATTTCACCATCAACGCGCTCTCGGCCAAATCCAATCTCGGATACGCCTCAGCCGCTGCGGTCATGATGCTCGCCATCACCTTCGTGATCTTCATTCCGCTGGTGGCGCTCACTGCCTGGCAACAGCGCAAGCGGGAGACCGTATAATGAGCCAGTTTTCCGTCTCCGAACGGGCCGCCGCTTCCGGCGTCATGTCCCAGACCCGCGCCCCTTACTTTGTGCGCAAGAAGAAGGGCATTACGCCGCGCACCATCGCCATTCTGGTGTTTCTCTCCATCTGTGCGCTGTTCTTCTGCGTGCCGCTCTATGTGGTCGTGGTGACCTCGTTCAAGACCATGGACCAGATCCGGGAAGGTGCCATTTTCAGCCTGCCCACGATCTGGACCTTGGAGGCCTGGGACCACGCCTGGAATCACGCCTGTTCCGGCATCAAGTGCGATGGTCTCAAGGTCGGGTTCTGGAATTCGATATTCATCCTGTTTCCGTCGCTGATCCTGTCGATTTCGCTGGCCATGGTGACGGGCTTTGCACTGGCCCTGTGGAATGTGCGCTGGGCGGGGGCCTTCCTGTTCCTGCTGTTCATCTGCGCCTTCGTGCCGTTCCAGATCATCATGTATCCGCTGATCGTGATGACGACGACGACCAAGATCTACGGCACGCTCTGGGCTGTTGCGGTGATCCATGCAGTGCTCGCCATGCCGGTGCTGACGCTGATCTTCCGCAATTACTACAAGGATATCCCCACCGAGATCATGTCGGCCGCGATGATGGACTCGGGCTCCTTCTGGCGCATCTTCTTCGAGATCATCGTGCCCATGAGCGGTAATATCTTGATCGTCGTGCTGATTCTGCAGATCACCTCGATCTGGAATGACTACCTGATCGGCGTGACCTTCGGCGGCCTCACCGGCCAGCCCATGACGGTCAACCTCGCCAATCTGATCACTATCTCCACGGGCACGACCAACTATGCTCACAACATGGCTGCGGCTCTGCTCACGGCCATCCCACCCCTCGTCGTCTATTTCCTCGTCGGCAAGCTCTTCGTCCAGGGCGTGACCGCCGGCGCCATCAAGGGTTAGTGCCAATGCCTGCCGTTAGTTTCGAACATATCGTCAAGCGTTATGGCGCGGTTACCGTGCTGGACGATCTGAACCTTGCCATCGAGGACGGAGACTTCCTGGTACTGCTCGGCCCCTCCGGTTGCGGCAAGACCACGCTGCTCAATCTCCTGGCAGGTCTGCTCGAGGTCAGCGATGGCCGCATCATGATCGGCGAGCGTGATGTGACCGAACTCGATCCCAAGGATCGCGGGCTGGCCATGGTGTTCCAGTCCTATGCGCTCTACCCAACCAAAACGGTGCGCGGGAACCTCAAATTCGGGCTGGCGGCCAGCAAACTGCCCAGTGAGGAAATCGAGCGCCGCATCGCCTGGGTGGCCAGGATGTTGCAGATCGAGCCGCTGCTCGACCGCAAGCCGGCCCAGCTTTCGGGCGGCCAGCGCCAGCGGGTCGCCATCGGCCGGGCCATCATCAAGAAGGTCGATGTTTTCCTGTTCGACGAACCGTTGAGCAACCTCGATGCCAAGCTGCGCACCGAAATGCGGCTGGAGATCAAGAAGCTGCATGACGAGTTGAAGTCGACGGTCGTCTATGTGACCCACGACCAGATCGAGGCCATGACCATGGCCACCAAGATCGCGGTAATGGATGGCGGCGTCATCCAGCAATTCGGTACGCCCGACGAGGTCTACGAACATCCGGCAAACCTATTCGTCGCCGGGTTTATCGGCGCCCCGGCCATGAACATGCGCAATGCCACGCTCTCTGTCGAGAACGGCAAGGTCGAAGCGCTATTCAAGTCCGGCGCCCGCCTGGACGTTGCCGACTATCCGTTCAAGTCGCCGCCCAAGAATGGCGCTAATGTCGTGGTGGGGATGCGTCCAGAGCATTTCAGCATCGATGACTCAGCCGCTGCCGGCCAGGGCCGGTTCAGCCTGCCCGTGCAATCGGCCGAGCGCACTGGCTCCGACGCGACCCTCTATCTGACCTTTGAAGGCGAAATGTTGGCGCTGCGCGTAGCGCCTGATCTTGCGGCGGGTCTCAAGGTCGGCAGCACCGTGCCGGTGCAGTTCCAGACCGACAAGGTCAACCTTTTCGATGCCCAATCCGGGCAGCGGATTTAATCGACATCACAAGGGAGGAAACCAAGATGTTGAAGTCGATCCTAGGCGGGGTTACCGCCGCCCTCATGCTCAGCTCTGCGGCCAGCGCCACGGACCTGATCATCTATCACAACTGGTCTTCCGGGCCGGAAGTGGCCGCGCTCAACGTCCTCAAAGATGGTCTCGAAGCCAAGGGCCACACCTGGACCGATATCGCCATTCCGCATGACACAGGCTCCAACGTCAATCTGATGAACCTGGTTACCGGTGGCACTCCGCCCAATGTGTTCCTGGAATCTAGCCCCGGCGTCTATCGCGACCTGGCTGGACTAGGCCTGGGCCGTCCGCTCACCGAATTCTTCACCGAGCAGGGCATTCTTGAGCACTATCCGACGTCGGTAGTCAGCTCCATCACTGTCGACGGCGAGATCATGAAGATCCCGACTGCCATCCATATCGACGGCATGGCCTACTACAATATGGAGGTCGCCAAGGCTGCCGGTGTTGATCCTGCATCGTGGGATTCCATTGATGCCATGTTTGCCGATTTCCAGAAGATCCGGGAGGCCGGCTATATCCCGATCGCCATCGGCGGCCAGCAGTGGCAGGTTGGCTACCTGACCCATGCCTTGGCGGCAGCCACCGGCGGCCCAGCCTTCTACAATGCACTTTACGGCGCCGAGCCCGATCCTGCCGTCATCGACAGCGCGGAAATGCGGACCTTGCTCGAAACCCTCCGTCGCTTCCAGCAGGAAGCTGATGAGGGTTCGGTCAATCGCGAGTGGAACGTGACCACCAATATGGTGATCACCGGCAAGGCCCTGATGCAGATCCATGGCGACTGGATGAAGGGTGAATGGACCGCTGCCGGCAAGGTGGCGGGCACCGATTTCGGTTGCGTGCAGATCCCTGGCGCCAAGGCTGTTCCGGTGACCGTGGACAGCTGGGGCATTTTGGGCGGCCAGCCCGCTGATGTCGATGCTGCCGAGCTCGACTTCGCCGCCGTAGTGGCCGATCCAGAGATTCAGGCTGCCTTTGCCAGCGCCAAGGGCTCGACCCCGACCCGTCTCGACGCACCGGCCGAGGTCCTCGATGCCTGTTCGGTTGAAGTGCTCCACATCCTCGAAAATGCCGACCATCAGGTCCCCAATCCTCACTCCACTGTGGACGCGGACTGGCAGAATTCGATCTGGGATGTGGTGTTCAACTTCTGGAGCGACCCGTCCATGACCGTGGACGATGCCATCGCCCAGATCCAGGAAAACTACGACATCATCCTGGGCTAACCTCTCCCAACTCCTCCCAGCGACGCCTGGCGACCCGGGGCCTTCTGGCTCCGGGCCGCCCGGCACACGCCAACCCCATGGACAAAACAATGGACAAGCGCCTGCTTGATGAAGACGAAGTGATGCAGATCTGCTTCGTCACCCACGATGTGGTCAAATCGGCCCAGTGGTTCTCCGACCTCACCGGCAAACCCATGCCAAAAGAGGGCAAGGCCGCCGACCCCGACGAGGCCAAGGCCATCTACAATGGCAAGCCCGCCGATGTCGGTTGCCGGATCATGATGTTCAAGTTCGGCAATATCGACGTCGAATTTCTTCAACCCGGACCCGAAAAGAGCGCCTGGCGCGACCTGCTCGAAGAAAAAGGCCCCGGTTGCCACCATATCGCCTTCCGCACCCGGAACCTCACCAAACGCGATGCCTATCTGGAATCCAAGGGGCACAAGCTCTTGCAGCGCGGCGAATTCGACGGCAGCCATGGGCGCTACGCCTACTATGACACCGTCAAGGACCTGGGTGTCATGATCGAACTGCTTGAGTTCGACAAAGACAAAGAAGCGCAGCCCTGAATACTCCCGGCGCCGCGGCTAGCGGCGCCCCCCGATCCGGATGTGATGACGATGACCTACCGCAAGGCCTACCAGCTTTATTCCTCGCGCAACTTCCCGCCGCTGGCAGACCAGCTGCCCGTCCTGAAGGCCATGGGCTATGACGCCATCGAGCCCTGGCTGCCCGTCTATGAAGCCGACCCGGCGCTGTTCCGGCGCCAGCTCGATGATGCGGGCCTGGCCTGTTATGGATTTCACATGCCGCTGGCCGGCCTCGTCACGGAGCCGCAACGCTTCATCGAGATTGCACAGACATTGGGGGCCACCTATCTCATCCCGCCCTATGTCACCCCTGAGGAACGCGAGCCGACCGTCGCCTATTGGCGGGGTCTTGGCGAGAAACTGGCGCGCGGCGCCGCGGCCGCTGGAAAGCATGGTCTGCAGGTGGCCTGGCACAATCATGATTTCGAGTTTTTGCCGCTTGCCGACGGCACCCGACCCATCGACCACATCTTCGATGCGGGCGGGGATGGCGTAAAGTTTGAGATTGACTGTGGCTGGATCGTCCGCGCTGGCGCCGATCCGGCGGCCGAACTCAAGCGGTTTGCCGACCGGATCGTGGTGATCCAGACCAAGGACACCGCGCCCATTGGCACCAAGCAGGATGACGGCTGGACGGCCACCGGCGATGGCATCATCGATTGGGCAAGCCTTGTGCCGCTGTTCAGGCAGACCAAGGCCGATCACATCGTCACCGAACACGACAATCCCAGCAACTGGCAGGCTTTTGCGCGGCGCTCGATCGAATATCTCAATTCACTGGGCCTCTGACATGACACCGAGCCTGGAGGCGCTGGCGGCAGAGCTGGAGCAGGTGCAACTACCCTCGTTCAACTATGCGATCGCCTGGCAGATCGGCGCCTTTATTCGCGGTGAGGCCGCCGCACGCGATATGCCGATCGCGATTGAGGTCGCCCATGGCGATGCGCCCGTCTTCCTGGCGGTCATGCCGGGCGCCACCCCGGACAATGCCGATTGGACCCGTCGCAAACGAGCCGTGGCCCTGCGCTTCCATCGCAGTTCGCTGGCCATGCGGCTCGAGTGTGAGAACTATGGCTGGGACTTTTCCAAACGCTTTCGTTTGCCGGAGGCCGACTACGCGGCCAGTGGCGGCGGCGTTCCCATCATTGTGCGCGGTGCCGGTGTGGTCGGAACCGTGGCCGTCAGTGGCCTGCCAGATGTCGACGACCACAAGCTGGCTGTCGCCGCCGTTAGAAGCCTAATGTGAAAAACCCGGAGGAGAGAATGGCTAACGCCCCTGAACTGCATTGGAGCAAGCCCAACGGCATGCTGCCCAATAGCCGATTTCCGTTGTTGGTCTATCGCAATGGCGTGGACGGCGGCGGAGAAGACGCTGTCCGAGAGCGCTTCCGCGCCAATGGCTGGCTCAACAATTGGCGCTATCCCGGCATCTACGACTATCCGCATTTTCACTCGACCACGCATGAATGTCTGGGCGTAGCGAGCGGCTGGATGGTGCTTGATCTGTTTGGGAAAGATGGACAGCGGCTGAAATTTTCTGCGGGCGACGTGGTCCTGATGCCCGCCGGCGTCTCGCACGCCATGGTCGAGCACTCGGACGATGTCATGGTGGTGGGTGGCTATCCCGATGGTCGCGACTGGGACAATATCCAGGAAAATCGCATCACCGAAGAGACCCGTCGCGCGGCAGCTAAGCGGATCATGATGCTGCCCATTCCCGTGAAAGATCCCGTCTTCGGCAAAGCATTGCAGGAATGGATCGATGCGCCCTCGTCGGTCGACGCCGAGCTCAATGCGTTCCGGGACGGACTTGATCCGGTTTGATGACACTGCAGTCTAAAGGTACAAGTGAATGCCAACCTGGCTGAAGCGCGGTAAGGATGTCGAAGAGCGAGCAGAGGCGGATCGTCAGGTCCGGTCGACTGTCGAAGCAATCCTTGCTGATATAGAGAAGCGTGGCGACGATGCGGTCCGCGAGCTGTCGATCAAGTTCGACAAGTGGGACCGCAAGGAGTTTCGCCTTAGCCAGGCCGAGATCGATGCCTGCAAGGCACAACTGACCGATCAGGACCACGCCGACATCGAGTTTGCCCAAAAGCAGGTGCGCAATTTTGCGCAGAAGCAAAAGGACACCATGCTCGACCTTGAAGTGGAGACGCTGCCGGACGTGACACTGGGACACAAGCATGTCCCGATCAATGCGGTGGGCTGTTATGTCCCGGGCGGCAAGTACCCGCTTCTGGCCTCGGCCCACATGTCTGTCTTGACCGCGAAGGTTGCGGGTTGCCCGCGCGTCATCACCTGTGCGCCGCCATTCAATGGCCAGCCGGCTCCGGCCATCGTGGCAGCGCAGGCCATGGCCGGTGCGGATGAGATTTACGTGCTCGGCGGTATCCAGGCGATCGGCGCCATGGCGATCGGGACCGAGAGCATCGATCCGGTCGACATGCTTGTCGGCCCGGGCAATGCCTTCGTCGCCGAAGCCAAGCGCCAGCTCTATGGCCGCGTCGGCATCGACCTGTTTGCCGGTCCGACCGAAACCCTGGTCATTGCCGACAAGACGGTGGACGGCGAATTGTGTGCCACTGACCTTCTGGGCCAGGCCGAGCATGGGCCCACCAGCCCCGCCATCCTGCTCACCAATTCGGAAAAGCTGGCGCACGACACCATGGCGGAGATCGAGCGCATTCTCGAAATCCTGCCCACCGCTGAAATGGCCCGAAGGTCCTGGGCGGACTATGGCGAAGTGATCGTTTGCGACAGCTACGAGGAAATGCTGGCCGAAGCCGATCGCATTGCCTCCGAGCATGTACAGGTGATGACGGACCGGGACATGTGGTTCCGGGACAATATGACCAATTACGGCGCCCTGTTCCTCGGGCCGCGCACCAATGTGGCCTATGGCGACAAGGTGATCGGCACCAATCACACGCTGCCCACCATGAAGGCGGCCCGCTATACGGGTGGCCTGTGGGTCGGCAAATTCATGAAAACCTGTACCTGGCAGACGGTCACCGCCGATGCTGCCTCGGCCATGATCGGCGAATACGGGTCGCGCCTGTCCATGCTGGAGGGCTTTGTCGGCCATGCCGAGCAGGCCAATATTCGTGTGCGCCGCTATGGTGGTCGCAATGTGCCCTATGGTACCGCTGCCGCCCCGGTGCAGAGCTCAGACTAACGGTCGAAATTGACGGCTCTTTCTCAAACAGGATCCAGCATGCACTTCAAATTTTCCCGCCGCGGTCGCAGCCTCGGTCAAGGCCAGACGGCAGAGCTGACCATCATCGACCTAGAGGGCAATCAGCAGGTGATCTTCACCGCCGATGAGGTGATCGAAGCCCCCAATTGGACGCCGGACGGGCAGTGGCTGGTGTTCAATGCTGGCGGCAGGCTGTTCCGTATTCCGGTCAGTGGCGGTGAGCCGGAGATGATCGACACCGGCGACCTGGCCGATCTCAACAATGACCATGTCCTCTCGCCGGATGGATCCACTGCCTATGTCAGTTCGGATAATGGCCACCTTTATGCGGTGTCATTGCAAGGCGGAGCGCCCCGCCGGATCTCGAACCAACACGCCACCCCGCATCACTACTATCTGCATGGTATTTCGCCCGATGGCCTGACCTTGTCCTATGTCGCTGTAGAAAGCCCCGCCGGTGAGCGAATGATCAATGTCTTCACCATTCCGGCGACGGGCGGCGCCGACAAGCGTCTCACCCATGTAAAGGTGCCCAATGACGGGCCCGAATATTCCCCTGATGGGGTTTGGCTCTATTTCAATTCCGAGCTGGCGGCCTCCACGCCCGGGCATGCGCAGATTTTCCGAATGAAGGCTGTGGATGGCAGCGGGATTGAACAATTGACATTCGATGAGCGCGTCAACTGGTTCCCGCATTTGTCTCCAGACGGGCAAAGTCTGGTCTATCTGAGCTATCCCGAAGGAACGATCGGTCATCCGCCGGACAAGGATGTCGAATTGCGTCTGATGGCGCCCGCTGGTGGTGATTACCGTGTGCTGGCCCGCTTCTCTGGCGGACAGGGCACCATTAACGTCAATTCCTGGTCTCCGGACAGTCGAAGAATTGCCTTTGTCGCTTATCCTCGAGGCTGATTGTGGCCTTGGCCTGAGATTCAGTCGTGGCCGAGTAAATTCGGTGGATGCTTCACAAGGCCGACAGAAAGAAATCGCCAAACAGCGGTGGCCGGGGTATCGAAGAGACCGGCAGCTTTTGGGCATTGGCGAGAATAACCCCAATGACCGAAATGGGGCGCGTTGCTGCCCGACAGTTCACGACTACGGCCACCCCGAGGGTTCTACGCTGTTCTTCAAAGCAGACGCCGCAGAGCCTCGGACCAGTGGGTCAGTAGTTCCGCTCCCATCTCGTAAAAGCCGGCATGCCTGGCAACCAGTTAGACGTGCTGAGCGCGGCAATGGCCTGCTTGTCGAACGCCATCCCCTAAGCCGCCAAGTTGCTTCGAAGCTGGTCAATCGCGCGCTGGAACATATTGGGATCGTCCATCGCCCGAGACAGTACAATCGCGCCTTGTATCGAGAGTACCGCGTTTTCGGAGAGACTATGCGCAAGCGCCGGATCTCTACCTTGTCGAACAAGCGCTGCTTTCAAAGCCTCTATCCAATTGACAAAATACCCCCGAATAGCTTCGGAGAAGCGGTCCCGCGTATTGCCGACTGCCAAGGAGCCGACGAGGCAAACGCGCCGACCTGATTTGAAATAGGCTAGGGTCTCTTCGAGCATCAAATTAATGGCTTCATCAGCATCGTCCCCGTCTCGCAGGGGCGAATAGATAGAGTTTTCGAACCATTGGTGGATATCGGCGAGGACGGCCTGCACCATCTCTTCCTTCCCGTTGGGAAAAAAGTGGTACAGGCTGCCCTTTCCAAGACCCGTAGCCTTGCTGATCAACGCCAGACTGGCGCCCTCATAGCCATACTCGCGGAAAACTTCGGCAAGGGGCGCTATAGCGTCGGATCTTTCGGCGACCAGTCGAGCCATATTCAGAGACCCAGATCAGTGAGGCCGGGGTGGTCATCGGGCCGGCGACCCAACGGCCAGCGGAACAGACGCTCGCTTTCCGATATTGGCATTTCATTGATGCTCGCGTGCCGGTTTGCCATCAGGCCGTCCTCTACAAATTCCCAGTTCTCGTTGCCGTAAGCGCGATACCAGCGCCCGCTGTCGTCACGATATTCATAGGCATAGCGGACCGCGATCCGGTTTTCAGTAAAGGCCCACAATTCTTTGATGAGGCGGTATTCGTGCTCCTTGTTCCATTTGCGGGTCAAAAAGGCCTGTGCCTCTTCGCGGGTGGTGCAAAACTCGGCGCGGTTACGCCAATGCGTGTCCGGCGTGTAGGCCAGAGCCACTTTTGCGGCATCGCGCGTGTTCCAGCCATCTTCGGCCAAACGAACCTTTTCGATGGCTGTTTCTCGGGTGAATGGGGGTAGAGGGGGGCGTGACATAGTGAGTTCCTGTACTGATTGGTATTGAATGTACCTATCGGTACAATGCTCTGGGCAGAGCGACCTGTCAATCGCAATGTTAACCGAGCCTAGGTGCACAAAGTTGTCAGCTGTTTAGCCACAGGAGACTAATAGTCGACAGTCAGCTTCCTTCCCCGAAAGGGCTGCCTGAGACCGACCGATTGCGGTCAAAGCAACTACTTTGGCCGTTTGCTAAAAACGGACGTGGCCATGCAGGAATGTCCGGAACGGTGCGGATTAACCCGGCGCATTTTCAACAAGCGCGCACGCTTTTGCCCTGATCGGGAATTGCCGAGTTTAAGAAAAGTGTTTATTCACAGTGCTTAACTGCTTCAGACCTGATCTGTGCTGACCTGAGTACTACACGCGCAAGAGAGGGTGTTACGGACGTAAGTCAAAAAGATGCAATCACTCACCTGCTTTAGGAGAGTGTTGGGGAAGTGAACGATGAAGCATGGAAAAGCCAGCATGTCGCAGACTTCTGTAGCTAAAGCACTGCTGACGGCCGGCTTTTCCATAGCGGCAGTGGCGGCACTGGCCAATGAAGTCATTGACGGCGGCGGGGTCCGAAACGTGACTTCAGGCGTGCAATTCGATGCTGCGGGATATCTCATCGTTGGCGGGAACGGGAACGGTGAACTCAATATTTCCGCCGGGGGCGAAGCGACCAATACTGATGCCTATATCGGCTTCAATGCCCTCGGCCACGGCGAGGTCTTCGTCACCGGCGCAGGTGCGACGTGGACGACCAATGGCTTCCTCACCATCGGCTTCGGTGGGCAGGCCTTCGTCATGGTGGACGACGGAGCGAGCATAATCGTTCGCGATGGAACTGACCTTGCAGGGAGCATCAGTAGCTTCGCCCAGTTGACACTTAGCGGTGCCGGCAGTGGTCGTGGGCTGTTTTCGACGCCCTATCTTATGAAGGGCGCTGGCACAGGGTTGCTTCAGTGGGATGGCGGCATCCTGCAGGCTCGGAGCAATGAGTTCGAGTTCTTTCCCAATTTCAGTTTTGGGGACATTGATATCCAAGCGAATGGGGCCTTCTTCGATACCAACGGCTACAACGTCGGTATGCAGACTCCCGGCATCCTCATTGGCACCGGTGGTCTGACCAAACTGGGAGCAGGCACGCTCACCATCGCTGGCAACAACTCCTGGAGTGGCGACACTTCGGTAATCGCGGGTACGCTGGCAGTGGACAGCTACACCCAGAGCGGCAGCCAGGTCCTTGCCCTTGGCGTCGCCGGCAGCGCGAACTATGGTAAGCTCAGCGTTAGCGGTACGGCCACCTTCAACAATAGCAATCTTGTAGTAGATGTCATTGGCAGTCCGACACTGGCCAATGGTGCCTCCCTGACGGGAGTCATCACTGCTGGCACGCTGAATGCGACCAATTTTATCGTCACCGATAACTCTGCGCTGTTTGATTTCACCGCCTATATCAATAGCAATAGCGTCGATCTTGGCGTCAGTACCAGTAGCGTCGGCACCACCGTCTACAGCTCGGTTCTGAATAATCAACTGTATCCAGCCCTAGGCGCGGCCGGCGTCCTTGATACCCAGATCCAGGGGATGCCGACCGGCGATATGGCCAACGTCATCACAGCATTCGGCCTTCTGTCGGACGAGCGCAGCGTCGCCCGGGCAGCCGCACAGACGTTGCCGCTCAATGCCAGCGCCAACGTTACGCTGGGCGTACTAGACAGTTTCAACTCGATCTTTGCTGGGCGCATCGCCCCTGCGCAGGTCGGTATATCCACCGATGGCACGGCGACAAGCCGGCACGTCTGGATCACCCCCATGGGTTCCAGAGCCGTGCAGAACGACACCACTGGAAACGCCTCGGGTTACGGCGCGAATACCTGGGGACTGGCGGCTGGTGTCGAAGGTGACTTCGGAGGCACCCAAGTCGGCCTTGCCTACGCTCTTGCCAACACCCAGCTCGACGGCAATAGTCACCTGAGTGGCGCGGGAACCAGCGCGGGGATCAACAGCAATGTCCTTGCCGCCTATGGCAGCCATGAGCTCGATGATTTCACGCTCGGTTTCCAGGTCGACGCCGGCTGGATCAAGACCGACAGTGAGCGCGGCCTCAGCTTTGGAGGGCTCAATAGAACCGCCAGGGGCAGTTTCGATAGTTTGAGCCTGCATGTAGGCGGCAGCTTGTCCAAAGCTATCGTTCTGGATGAGGCCAGTGTTTTTATTCCAACAATTCGGACAGACTACACTCGGCTCGGAAGTCAGGGCTATATCGAGCGCGATGCCGGAGCTTTGAGCCTTGCTGTGGAAGCCAACACCGTCGAGGCCCTGAGCCTTGGTGTGGATGGCCGCTTCGTCCATGACCTCACTTCCAATGTGCAGCTCGATGCAGTTCTTGGCGTCTCCTATGAGGTCATCAACGATAATGGTGCACTGACTGCATCATATGTCGGCGCACCCGGACAGAGCTTCGTTGCCGCCGGGATTGAGCACAGTCCATGGCTCGCCAAGTCTGGTCTGGGCCTCACCTATAGCCTCAACGGCGGGGCAGATGCCTCGATCCGCTATGATGTCAGCGGTCGAAATGATTACCTCAGCCAATCGGTTTCGTTAAAGGCTGTTGGAAAATTTTGAAGGGGCCTTGGCGGCTGCCTGAGGCAGAGCTGGCACGCCTGTCCACCCCTGACTGGCTTGTGCCCTGCATGCTGGTCGAGGCGTTGGCCCTCCTGCTTCAGCCTTTCGCAGACCAGCCCAACAGAGCAATGCGGGAGTGAGTGAAAGGCCGGCGCGCGCCTTTTTGGTGCCTTTACGGAAGGCGCCAGTGGCACGATGTGGAGTGGAGCGGCCGATGCCTCAGCGCTGAAGATGCGCTTGCCGATGCAAAACGGATCCTAAACCGGTTCCGTGATGTCAGCTCTATCCTAAACTTTTATTGATAGCTGACGTTCTGCTCTCCACCCCAATCTGGTCGCTGAACTGCACGACTGACTGTGTCCGCTTTTGGGATCGTGCGAGGGCTCACTAACGGACCGGAATGAGGGCGCGAGGCAGAACGCCAGGGAGACGAGCACTTTGATCGGACTTCCACGTGCATAAGTCTGCATTATGACAGCCCATTGTACAGCCCAGCGGCACACATACGCGCCTATTTCCCGCGACCTTCTGCAGTTCGATTGAAGTTAGGTTTCGTCGTCCGTCTGAGCTTACTTCATGGGGACTGCAAGGCGACCAGAGACGCTCAGGACAGTTCCGTCGGCGATCCCATTAAGACCGATGGCAAGGCCGATGTTAGCGCCGCTCGGCGCCATGGCATCAATGCTGGCCTTGAGGCGAGCCTGACCATTTTCGAACCGGAGATTTGGGCCGAAATCGGCTGCCCCTTCCAGCCCTAGCCCCAGGTCGATGGCGATGTCGCCTGCTGTAAGTCGATATGAGACGGAAGGTCCGATCGCGATTTGACCGACCCCCGTGGCGATGGAAGGTATCGCGATACCCAGCGCGTCAAGATAGGCATCGCTGGTCTCCGTGAAATAGCCAAGGCTGGCGCGCGGGGAGATGGTCCAGGGGCCGGCCGTCCATTGTCCCTGGAGAGCGGCACTGAGGATCCAGCGCGTTGCTCCGAACCTGTCTTCATACGATCCGAAGGGATTGATGCTGTTGCTGGAGCGGCCGAAGCCCGCCAGCAGGTCCAGATAAAGATGCTCGTGTAGCCGCATGGTGGCATAGGGAGCCGCCATCCAGCCAGTGCCCGAAGCAAATCCGGGCAATCCTGCCTGGCCTTGAATGGCGTGATCGAGTTGCACAAACCCGCCGACGAGCAGGTCGGGCGTGACGAGATAGTCAGCTCCAACGCTGCCCAGCACGAGCTGGCCGTCGCGGGCGGCATCAATGCGCATGAACGTCCCTTCCATCCAGATGTCTAGCGGGTTGGGATTTTCGTGGCCAATCGCACCCTCGATGGCACTGAGGCTGATGGACGACTGCAGTGCGCTTCCACGGGCAAGTGCCGGCAGGTAGGTCATGAGTGCCGAGCCGATATCGCCCCGTGGCGCAATGCCATTCAGACGGTCGATGCGACGCTCTGAGCGCGGCTGATTTGCGAGGATCAGCGAAGCCCGCGTTTCGAGGAAGTCTTCGATGAGCCCCGTAGTCTCTTCCCGGGAATTTAGGAACGTGAAGGTGCAGGTCAGGCTTTCGCTGGCATCAAGCACAATGTTTGCGGAGCGGGTGGTGATGTCTCCGCTGCTGTCATTGTCGTTGCACTTGATGGCTGTCAGCGCCGTGCCGGCCCCGCTCAGGTCGGCGGCGGCTATCCGGAAGGAGCCGGCGGGCAGGTCGATCGCGCCACTCTGACCGATGCCGCCTGTCGTTCCGACGGTGAGCGCGTTCAGCGAAGGCTCGGGTGAGCTAAAGCCGAAAGTGCCATCGACATTGGACCGCACGGCGACGACGAGCCGTCCGGTGGCGCCAACGCTCAGGCTATGGGTCTGCGTTGCGGAAAAGGGGCCGACACCGACCGACCCATCCGTAGCCGTGATGGAAAAATTGAAGACTCCGGAGGCCGTCGGCATCCCGGACAGGGTTCCGGAGGGGGAAAGGGTCAATCCGGGCGGAAGGCTGCCCGCGGAGAGCGCGAAAGTATAGGGCGCCGCTCCGCCACTCGCCGTCAGGATCTGTGAATAGAAGGATCCTGAATTGGCCGCTGGCAGGGTCGTGGGGCCCATTGCTATGGTGGGGGCGGCAACAATCAGCGGATAGTATTTTGCCACGCCAAAGGGGGAGCCCGAGCCGGTCGTTGAATCCCTGGCAATGATGGTCACGAAGAACGAGCCGATCGCCGTGGGTGTGCCCGAAATGGTGCCGCCGGAGAAGGTCAGGCCGGCCGGCAGAGCGCCTGCATATATGGAATAGGTATAGGGCTCGGTGCCGCCGCCGGCGACCACCGGCTGCGAATAGGGCTGGCCCGCCGTGGCCACAGCCAGGTCGTCGGGAAGCAAGGTGAAGTTCGGCAAGTAGGTGGCGATATTGTAGGTCTGCGTGCCTGAATGGGGGCCTGTTCCGCCGCTGGAATCCGTGGCCATGACGGTGAAGGAATAGAGGTTGCTCCCGGTTGGCGTACCCGACAGGAGGCCGGAGGAGGACAACGTGACGCCTGGGGGGAGCGTGCCCGTGATGGTGTAGGTGTAAGGTGCCGTTCCCCCGCTTGCGGCAATGGCTGCAGAATAAGGGGCACCAGCCCGCCCGTCCGGCAGGCTTGCGGGAGAAAGCGTAATGGTGGGAGGCGCGACGTCGAGGCTATAGGCCTGGGAGCCGGTGATGGGGGTGCCAGAGGTCGAATCCCGGGCCGAGACAGTGAAGCTGAACGTGCCATCTTCCTCTGCCGTCCCCGAAATCGATCCATCGGGCCCAAGCAGGAGCCCGGCGGGAAGTGCGCCGGAATCGAGGCTGAAGGTGTAGGGCGCCAGGCCGCCGGACGCTGAAATCATCTGCGAATAGGGCTGGCCTACGGTTGCATCGGGCAATGTTGGCGACAGACTCACACTGGGCGGCGCGATGACCAATGTCCGGGAAATCGACGCCGTATGCGGGCCGTTTCCCGTGGTAGAATCCGTGACGATGACGGAAAATGTGTAGGATCCTGCGGCAAGCGGGGTGCCCGATAGCAGTCCGGTCGGCGTCAGGGTGATGCCGGAGGGCAAGACGCCAGACAAAGAGAAAGTATAGGGTGCGGTGCCACCGAACGCCAAAAGGCTCTGCGAATATGCTGTTCCGACGGCGCCTGCGGGCAGGCCGCCAGGTGACAGGGAGATCGTGGGTGCTCCGACAGTCAGGGTATAGCTGTTCGAATCCGATGCACCAACGAAGTCGGAAGCAAACACGCTGAAGGTGAATGTGCCGCTTTCGGAGGGCGTCCCTGACAGCGCTGAGCCGGAAAATGTGATCCCGGCGGGCAACGGGCCGGCAAGCCAGACAGTGTAGGGCGGAGTTCCACCGAGGGCATTGAACAACTGATAATAGGGAGCGCCGACCGTAGGATTGGGAAGGCTTCCCGGCACCAGGCTAACCTGGGCCAAGGACGGCGCGACTAGGAGAAAAGAAGCGAAAAGCAGGGCAAGCAGACGGACGAAAACAGCTCCGCCTATGCCCATCACCTTCGCCCGGCATAGCAGCGTGTGAGGACGCCAAGGGGCCGTGGAATATCCTGAAGCCGCTTCGACCCTCCCCAATCGTGCGATCATGAAAACACTCTACCAGCTTCGTTGGAAGGTACGCCTTGCGCCAAGGTTGATAGTTCTGGCCGGCCAGCTAAAGTGCTGCCACCCCAAACTTTGCCTATGATTTCGATGAAGAGAAGGCTTCCACCTGACACAGCGAACGTCATGGGGCCGTCGGCACTCAGGGCCGATGCTCGCTTTCGCCAAAGCGTGGCACAATATTGCGAGAAGATGGTCGAGCCCGCACCCGCAGGGTGGCCCGTGCGCAAGCTGCTTAATCAACTTGAGCGCTACTACTCGGCCTATATGCTGATAGGGCAGTATTACGGCTGGTCTAACCACGGCGCCGCCGTGCCCAACCTCTCACGGTTGCAGGCCGTATCGGGGCAAAGCCCGCGGCAGACCGCTACGTTCTGCGCGATGCTGCAAGCGCGCAACCTCATCAGCATCGAAACACTCCCGGGCGACAGACGGCAGAAAATCCTGCGGCCCGCCGAGAGCCTGATCCGTGAAGTGGGCCGGTCGTGCGCCGCGTTCGTTCAGGCCTACGACCTCATCGCGGGAAGCGCTCTCGCGCTGCCGTTCGAACAGGATGCCGGCGTCCTGGGCGAGATGATCTTTCTTTCGGCAGCCCGAGTGCAGGGGACCGGCAGCGTGATTTCCGAGTTCCCAGCGGTGCTGCAACTGGCCGGTTACGACAGCGGTTATCCACTGCTGGTGGCCCTGGTCCTCAGCCGCTATCGACGTGCGGCGGGCGAGGAGGGGATTTCTCTGACCCACGGTGCCCTTGCCGAGCGTTTCCAGGTTTCGGAATCGCATGTGGGTAACGTGCTTGGTCATATGCGGCAGGCCCGAGCCTTGCTGGCCTGCGGCCCTCAGGAACTCGGCGTGACTGAAGAGCTTGTTGACGAATTCGAGGATTGGTGCGCCGCCGAGATGGCTCACTATGCCGATCTAGCTCAAAGGGCCATGGCTTATCCCGAATCCTGTCATCCGTAAGCTTAGTGTACCCCATGGCGACGCTCTGCGTCGCAACCGCAAAGCCAGGATCGGTCCGACTATGCAACCGTGCGCGTCGGTGTCCGCTTTTAGGATATGGATGGTGTGGCTTTACCGACCGGAATGGGGCGCATGACCGTCTAAGGTGCAATTGTGGACATTAGCTCGCAAAACGTTTTGCGAAAGGCTTTGCAAAACGTTTTGCAGATGCTATGGCTTGCCTATGGTCAAAATACAAGAAGTCGCGAAACTTGCAGGCGTGTCCCTTACCACGGTGTCGCACGTCATCAATCATCGCGACAGGGTCTCGCCGGCGCTTCGTGCCAAGGTCGAGGAAGCGATAGACAAACTCGGCTATGTGCCCAATCGCCAGGCGCAGTCGCTGCGTACTGGACGCACCAACGTCATTGCCATCATGATCCCAGATATCTGCGCGCCCTACTATACCGAAATGGTTCGCGCGATGCAGACAGCGCTTGTCGACGACGGGGTCGACACGCTGATCTATAATACCGATGTGCCCGGCGGACATTCCGAGGATCACGGACACACCTATCTCAAGCAGATCAAGACCAAGGGCGTCGACGGCCTGATTGTCGCGGATGCAGCGCTGCATCGCATCCAGCATGAGTTGGCCGAGGTCAAGATACCCACTGTCTTCGTCGGCAACCTGCCGAGCCGAGCAGTGGACAGTATCGAGCAGGACGGCTTCGCCAGCGCCTATCGTATGGGCGAGTACCTCGTCTCCAAGGGCCACAAGCGCATCGCCCATGTCACCGGGCCATCCTTCTTCAACATGTCCATGCTGCGCCAGGCCGGTTTCGAGCGGGCGCTCAAGGATGCCGGCGTCGAAATCACAGATGACCTGCGCTACGAGGGGTCCTTCCTCCCGCCGTCCGGCTACGAAGCAGTCAACTGGCTGATCGAGCGGCACGGCAGAGATCTGCCCAGCGCCATCTTCTTTGCCAGTTCACGCATGGCCCGCGCTGCGCTGGCAGGGTTTGCAGACCGCGGCATCTCGATCCCTAGCGACATCGCGGTCGCATCCTACGACATATACGAAGAATTGGCCGACCTGCGTCCCCGCCTCACCACGATCGGGGTAAGCCCCAGCGATTTGGGTAGCGGAGCGATCGAGCTACTCAACGAACGCATTGCCGGTTTCGACGGTCCACCCAGACAGGTCGTGCTCCCGGCTACGCTGGAAATTCACGAAACAGCCTGAGGCAACTGCACGGAGGAGGACGGACACCAACAAAAGACACCTGAAGAACCAATAAAACGTCGGCACACATTTGGGAGGAGAGACCCATGCGGTCTATAACCCGGCGCTACGGCGCTCTGGGCGTGCTGCTTGTCGCTGCCACGACAAGCACCGCTTCTACGACTCTCGCGCAACAGGTTGCGCGTGAAGATCAGCTGATCTTCGAAAACATTTCGGAACGCGTCACCACGCCCGAAAACTACAATCCATTCCTGCCCAGCACGTTGCAGCATGCTGGACTTCAACAGGTCGGCTTCGAGTCACTCTTCTACTATAACTACGAGACCGGGGAAATGGTCCCGTGGTTGGCAAGCGGCTACCAGTTCAACGATAGCTTCGACGAAGTCACCATTAGCCTCCAGCCCGAGGCCAAGTGGAGCGACGGCACGCCGTTCACCGCAGATGACGTCGTCTACACCATGAACATGCTCAAGGACAATGCTCCGGCACTGGGCAACTACTCGGTGAACGCCAAGACCTGGGTGAAGGATATCGCGGCGGTCGATGCACACACCGTCAAGATTACCCTCACCTCGGCCAATCCTCGCTACATGCTCGACGCCTTCGGCGTCCGTATCTACGGCACCACCATGATCCTGCCCAAGCATATCTGGGAAAACGAGGATCCGCAGACCTTCACCAACTACGACACCAGCAAGGGTTGGCCGGTCTCGACCTCGCCCTACCAGCTCATCTCGTCGACCAGCACGGAAACCGTGTGGCAGCGCCGCGATGACTGGTGGGGTGCCGCCAGCGGCTTCCATGACCTTCCCGAACCGCTGCAGGTGATTTTCAAGACGGCCGGCAGCGAGGAGCGCCGCGCCGCCATGGCCGGCAACAACGAGCTGGATTCGGTCTGGGTGCTGGGCCGCGATAACTTCGAGCAGGTCGTCGCCAACAACAACGACGTCTTCTCGTGGTTCCCCGAGGCGCCATACGCCTATCTCGACCCGTGCCCGCGCTACATGGCGTTCAACACCACCCAGGCGCCATTCGACGACCCGCAACTGCGCTGGGCGATCTCGGAGGCGCTTAACCGCGATGCCATCGTAGACATCGCCTGGGAAAACCTGACGGTGCCGGCCAAGTGGATGACGCCGGACTATCCGCCCTTCGCCTCCTACATGGACAACGCTGCCGACCTCTTCAGCGAGTACGACACGCTGGCCTATGACGTCGACAAATCAGCGGCCACGATGGAAGCGGCGGGCTACACAAAGAATGGCGACTTCTGGCAGGACAAGGAGGGCAACCCGATCACCATCGATCTGGTGATCCGCCAGGGCGAAGCCGACCAGACCCGCATGGCTCCGGTGGTGACCCAGCTGCTGCAGCGTGCCGGCTTTGACGCCAACTTCGTGCTGTCCGATATCGCTGCCTTCTCCGATGCCCTCAATTCGGGTCGCGCTGACGCCTGGCTCGACGTTTCCTGCGGCGGCATCTCCGACCCCTATGGTACACTGGAGCTCTACCACAGCCGCCACGCCGCCCCCATGGGCGAGGTAGCGACCGGTGCCCGCACGCGCTGGTCCAACCCGGACTTCGACGCCATCGTCGACGAGATGGCCGTCACCGCTTCGGACGATCCGCGCATGCAGGAGCTGTTCCACGAGGCCCTGGCGATCTGGCTGCCTGAAATGCCGGCCATTCCGCTGGTCCAGGCCGCGCTGCTCACCAGCTTCAACGGGCACTACTGGGACAACTTCCCAACCTCGGAGAACAACTATGTCCACCCCGGTTTCTGGTGGGCGACCGATCTGCTGATCGTGGCGGAAGTCACCAAGAAGCAGCCGTAACACCCGAAATCGTCGCCGGCGGCGCGTCCGCCGGCGACTTCCAACCAAACCACTTGGAGTTGGGCTATGACCTGGGGCTACGTGTTCCGGCGGCTGGCAATGTTCTTTGCCGTCGTCCTTGCGGCGACGACCGTCAATTTTATCGTTCCCCGCCTGGCGCCGGGCGACCCCACCGCAGCCGTACTCGAACAGCTGATGTCGCGCGGGCAGCAGGTGCAGGGTGCCCAGGACATCGTCACGGTCTATCGCGAGCGCTTCGGTCTCGACGATCCGATGATCGTGCAATACGGGCGCTATCTGTTCAATTCGCTCCGACTCGACCTGGGCAGCTCGATCTCCTACTTCCCGCAAAGCGTCACCAGCGCCATTCTTGGTGCGCTGCCCTGGACTATCGCGCTCCTGTCGGTATCGACCGTCATCGCCTTTGGCCTTGGCAGCCTGATTGGGGCGCTGCTGGCCTGGCCCGGCTCGCCGCGCGCCGTGCATCGGCTGGCGCCTTTCCTGATGGTCCTGTCGGCCATCCCCTATTATCTGCTGGCACTGATCGTGCTTTATCTGCTGGCCATATGGACAGGCTGGTTTCCGCTGGGTGGCGCCTATTCGGTCTTCCCCAATGGCTTTTCATTCCCTGTCCTGTGGGACCTTGCCTACCACGCCTTCCTGCCGGCTCTGTCGATCGTCCTTGCCGGCCTGGGTTTCTGGGCGCTCGGCATGCGCGGCGCCATGATCAACGTGCTGGGCGAGGACTATCTGGCGCTGGCCGAGGCCAAGGGCCTCAAGAAGGGGCGGATATTCTTCAAGTACGCGATGCGCAACGCTATGCTGCCGCAGGTGACGGCGCTGGCCATCGCCCTGGGCACGGCCGCATCGGGCTCCGTTCTGGTCGAGGTGGCCTTCAACTATCCAGGCATCGGCTACCTGCTCTATAATGCCCTGCGCAGCTCGGATTATTTCCTCATCCAGGGCGTCGCCTTCTTCCTCGTTATTACGGTCGCTTTCGCGGTGCTGGTCCTCGACCTGCTCTATCCGCTCCTCGACCCGCGCATCCAGAGGCTCTGACCATGTATTCCCTCCTGCGCAACACGCGGGCCGCGCTGCTCTATCTGGGCGCCAGCCCGAAGATGATCGCCGGCCTTGTCATCCTGGCGCTGCTCCTGCTCATCGGCCTTGTCGGTCCGCTGTTCATCGACGTGCGCTTGGCCGAACCCATTTCGGTCCGGACCAACCAGCCACCCTCTGCCGATCACTGGCTGGGTACCGACAGCGGCGGCCGGGAACTGCTCGCCGTCATTATCGCCGGCACCCCGCAGACTCTTCGCATGGGTGTGCTCGCGGGCGTGATCGGCACGACGATCGGGGTCATGTTGGGCCTGTTCTCCGGCTATTTCGGCGGCTGGTGGGACCGGATTATCAGCGGCGTCACCGACACGATGCTGACCATTCCGCCGCTCGCCATCCTGCTGGTCGTCGCGGCATCGGTGCGGGCGGTCAATGTGGAGATGATGGCGCTGATCATTGCCTCGCTCTCGTGGATGCATGCCACGCGCGTCATCCGCGCCCAGGTCCTCACCCTGCGCGAGCTCGGCTACGTGCAGATGGCGCGGCTTTCGGGGCTGGGGAATTTCTCCATCATCTTCCGCGAGATTTTCCCCAACGTCATCCCCATCGCCTTCGCCTCCCTGGTCGGGGCGACCTCCGGCGCCATCCTGTCCGGCATGGGTCTCGAAGTGCTCGGCCTGGGCCCACAGAACACGCCGACCCTGGGCATGACCATCTACTGGGCCTTGCTTTACGCCGCCTTCAGCCGCGGCATGTGGTGGTGGTGGTGTCCACCCATCATCATCCTTGCGCTGCTTTTTATAGCCCTGTTCCTGATCGCCAGCGCGCTCGACGACTTCGCCAATCCGCGCCTGAGGAGCCAGTCATGAGTGACACGGTGCTCAAGGTCTCCGATCTGACCGTCCAATATCCCACGGCGCGTGGCTCGTTCTTCGCCACCCGTAATGTCAACTTCTCGCTGCAGCGCGGGGAACGCTTCGGCCTGGTCGGGGAGTCCGGCTCGGGCAAGTCGACCACTATCCTGGCGCTGATGCGCATGCTCAAGGGGGCCTCGTCAGCAGCGGCCGCCTGGAGCTCAACGGCCGCGAACTGACGACGCTGGATGACGAGGCCTACCGGCAACTGCGCTTCGCCGATATGTCGCTCGTGCCACAGGGCGCGATGAATTCGCTCAACCCAGTCATGCGCGTGGGGGCGCAGATCGCCGACATCTA
Source organism: Devosia sp. (assembly GCF_024707125.1). Lineage (GTDB taxonomy): Bacteria > Pseudomonadota > Alphaproteobacteria > Rhizobiales > Devosiaceae > Devosia. The sequence continues at coordinate 349,202 of NZ_JANQAH010000011.1, read as the reverse complement.
CGACGATCACGGCGTGCATCACGGCCGGTCCGAACGTGACCGCATCATCGGTGAATTGCTCTCGCGCGTCGGGCTTCCGCCGGAGGTGCAGTGGCGCTATCCGCACGAATTGTCCGGCGGCATGAAGCAGCGCGTCTGCATCGCCATGTCCATTGCCCTCAAGCCGAGCCTGATCCTGGCTGACGAGCCGACCAGCGCCCTCGACGTGATGGTCCAGAAGCAGGTGCTGAGCACGCTGGGGCGCGTGCAGCGCGATATCGGCGCGGCCATCATCCTGATCGGCCACGACATGGCGTTGATGGCTCATTTCGTGACCACTCTGGGCGTCATGTATCGGGGCGAGCTCATCGAGGTCGGCCCGGTCCACGAGATCTTCGCCAATCCCCGACACGACTATACCCGCATGCTGATCCACTCGCTCCCGTCCTTCGATAGACAGGCGCGATTTCTGCGGACCGGGACACAGGAGGCTGCCAATTGAGCAAGCTTCTCGAAGTCTCCGGCGCCGACGTCGTCTTCCAGCTCGGCCTCAACAAGACCAAGACGGCACTGCAGAATGTCGCGCTTGCTGTTGGCGGCCAACAGCCGTCCATCACTGCGGTGGTGGGCGAGAGCGGCAGTGGCAAATCAACCCTGATCAGGCTGCTGCTGGGCCTGCAGCCGCCATCGCGCGGCAGTGTGCGCTACGACGGTGCCGAGGTCAGTCGCTTGAGCGGCGCCAGCCAGCGGACCTTCCGCCGCGAGGTGCAGGCGATTTTCCAGGATCCCTTCGCGGTCTACAACCCTTTCTACCGCGTCGACCATGCCCTGATGACACCCATGCGGGCCTTTGGCCTCGTGAGGTCACGCGACGAAGGCTATGCGCGCATCGAAACGACGCTGCAGCGGGTGGGCCTGCGGCCCGAGGAGACGCTGGGCAAATATCCGCACCAGCTCTCGGGCGGCCAGCGCCAGCGCGTGATGATCGCGCGCGCCCTGCTGCTCGATCCGCAGATCATCCTGGCGGACGAACCGGTATCGATGGTCGATGCGTCGCTGCGCTCGACCATCCTCGAAATCCTGTTCGGCCTCAACCGTGACCTCGGAATCTCGCTGATCTATGTCACGCACGACCTGGCAACGGCCTACCAGGTGGCCGATACCATCGTCGTCCTGCATGGCGGCCACATCCTCGAAGTCGGCGATGCCGATGCCGTCATTCATCGCCCGCAGCATCCCTATACGCGCGCCTTGCTCGAGGCGGTGCCGTCGCCCGATCCAGATCGGGACTGGAACCTCGACGCCGAGCCGCCTGCGCCATCGGCCTTCCTGCCGACCGGGCCCATCGGCCTCTATCACACCGAGCCCCTGCGCGCCGTCGCCATGCCCCTGCGGCCCGATGAGGCTCCCACTACGGCGGCAGCGGTGCAGCAGGCGGTCAACGCCACACGCTCCCACCATCACGTTCAAGCAAAACCATAAGCGCCCAAGCGCAGTGAGGAATATTATGACTGGTTTCAACGGCCTCGGCATGCATCTGGGCAATCTGTCACGCTTGTCCAATGCCAGGACCCGATCCATCTGCGCCGAGAACTTTACCGGCGAAAAGGGCGCGGCCTGCATGGCCACCGAAGGCACCGGTGCCCAAGCCGCGCGCGACCTTGGCAAGGGCTGGAAAATATCCCCGTCCATCCGCATCGAGCCGGGCGAGACCCGTGTCATCGCCGATATCGAGGGGCCTGGCGCCATCCAGCACATTTGGATGACGCCTACGGGCAACTGGCGCTTCACCATTCTGCGCATCTACTGGGACGATAGCGATGTCCCGTCGGTCGAGTGCCCGGTGGGTGACTTCTTTGGCTCAGGCTGGGGTGAATTCGCCCAGATGTCGGCCCTGCCGATCTGCGTCAATCCGGGCAGCGCCTTCAATTCCTACTGGGAAATGCCGTTCCGCAAGCGGGCGCGCATCACCATGACTAACATCGCCGAAGAGCAGATGACGCTCTACTACCAGATCAACTATACCCTGACCGAAGTGCCGGACGACTGCGCCTATTTCCACGCGCATTTCCGCCGGACCAATCCCATTCCCTACAAGACCGACTATACCGTGATCGACGGCATCACAGGCAAGGGCCAGTTCGTGGGTATGTATCTGGCCTGGGGCCAGAACAACAATGGCTGGTGGGGCGAAGGCGAGGTCAAGTTCTTCATGGACGGGGACAGCGAGTACCCCACCATCGCCTCGACCGGGCTCGAGGACTATTTCTGCGGATCGTACAATTTCGATCCGACCCCCAAACACGACAAGGAATATGTCACCTACACCACGCCCTATGCGGGTTTCCACCAAGTGGTCCGACCGACATCGGACTATCGCACGCAGTTCCGCATGGGCATGTATCGCTTCCACGTCATGGACCCGATCCGCTTCGACAGCGATCTCAAGGTCACGGTGCAGGCCCTGGGCTGGGGTTATAACGGCCGCTGGCTACCCATGCAGGACGACGTAGCGTCGGTGGCCTACTGGTACCAGACGCTGCCTGCGCCGGTACTTCAGCCCCTCCCAGACCGTGAGTTCCTGCTCATCGTCTGATCGGCGCGTGCCGCAACGTTGGCACATCAGCGCTCCAGGGTGGACCTCCCGCCGACCCTGCCTCCGAGCCGCCATACAGGCGGCTCTTTTCTTGACCTTCGGAAGGAGAATGCCGTGTCAGAAGAATTTCGACCAAGACTGCATTTTTCGCCTGCGCAGGGCTGGATGAACGATCCGAACGGCTTGATCAAGGTCGATGGCGTCTACCACCTGTTCTTCCAGCACGATCCCGGCAGCATCAATCATGGTCCGATGCATTGGGGGCACGCCTGCAGTACCGATCTCGTCACCTGGCGAGAATTGCCCGTCGCACTCTACCCAAACGAGCTGGGCACCTGTTTTTCCGGGACGGCCGTCGAGGGTGCGGACGGCGAGATCAAACTATTCTATACCGCGCACCGGCGCATCGATGACCAGGACTATCAGGTTCAGTGCCTGGTTCACGCCGACCAATCTCTGACGACATTTCGGTTCGACGCCGCCAATCCAGTGCTCGATAACCCCGGCCTGGTCTGTTTCCGCGATCCCAAGGTGCTCTGGCACGAAGCCAGCAAGCGCTGGGTCATGGCGGTGACCCACGGACAGTCGATCGGATTCTACTCGTCGCAGGACCAGATCGACTGGCACTTCGAAAGTAGCTTCGGCGAGGGTCATGGACGTCACAGCGACGGCCCCTGGGAATGCCCCGACTTGTTTCCCATCATGGACAGCCGCGGAGCGGAGCACTGGATCTTGATCGTCGGCATCGGCTCGGGTGCCTATGCCGCGGGGTCGGGGACGCAGTATTTCGTCGGCCAGTTCGATGGCAGCGCGTTCGTCAACGACAATCGGCCGGGCACTACCCTCTGGCTGGACTATGGCAGGGACTTCTACGCTGCCCAGACCTTCTTCGATCGGCAGGGCGCTGCTCCAATAGTTCTCGGCTGGGCCAGCAATTGGCAATATGCCAGAATCACCCCGACAGAAAACTTCCGCGGCGTCATGTCGTTGCCGCGAACCCTGTCGCTGACCGAGACGCGCCAGGGTCTCCGGCTCGCTCAGTCGCTCCCGCCGTCGGTTGCGGCTGCGTTCGACGCATCGGCTGATCCCGGTGTTTACCGGCGCGAAGTGGAACTGCCCCTCACCGTCGGCCAGTCTATGAATATAGCGCTTTTCGGGGAGCATCAGCCGCAGTTCAGGGTCACTCGCACCGCCGCTGACGAAGCCACTATCCTCGTGATCCGGAGCCAGACGCCGGCGATCCCGGCCTTTGGCCACAGCTACAGCGTCGTAGCCCCGTTTCCCAAGGCCGGGCCGCTGCGGTTGGACATCCATGTCGACCGCGGCGTCGTGGAACTGGCCACAGCTGATGGGCTGATCTGGATCACGCAGCTGTTTTATCCCCCACCGGCCGGAGAACATAAACTAGTAGGGTTGAGGTAGACCATATAAAGCCATCTGGAATTTCTGGATCGGTTTAGTCTGCAGCAGGCCTATTTGCGATGTCCGCTTTTGGCAATCAGATCAACTACGTCAAACGGCCAGATTGGGGCGCGAAGCGGACGTTTGATTAAGCTGCAGATCGCTCAGCACTCCTTCCTTTTGGTTTCGGCTTTCCAAGGAAGTGAGCAAGCGCCGATTTCCTTGAAGCCCGATCAAGCGCATAGGCGGTGTGGGGGAACGCGACGCCGTCCAACAGGCCCTGGATGTAGCCGGCGATACTGTCGGCCGCCATAACAAGTGCGGTATCCACGGTGTGGATGTAGCGGCCGGTTATCGTCCCTCGAGAATGGCCAACCAGGGCAGCGATGGTTGCCTCGGTGAAACCGAGGTCATTCCCGATACTCGCGAAGCTGTGCCGCAAAACATGGGGCGTGATGTTGGCCAGATCGGTATCTTTGAACAGCTTGGTCCATTGTCTAGGGAAGGCACCGAATGGCGTGTCATCCTCCCAGCCGGGAAAGACATAGTCCTCGGCATCTTGCTCTTCGTGGCGGCGGCTCTCGAGATACTCCAGCACAGGCAGACCGATTGGACGCACCGAGGCGCCCTCCTTGCTGTCGGTCAGGCGCAGGCAACTGCCTTCTGTATCGACTTCACCACACTGCAGACCAATGACCTCGCTGCGCCGGCACCCGGTTAACGCGATCACCCGGATGATCTCTGCAGTGGTTTCGTATTGCCGATCCACAATGGCCTTCCGCAGGATATCGCCGAGCGTGCGATACTCCTGCTCGCTAAGACGGCGAGCGTTAACCTGGTCCTTCGGCTTGCGGACGCCGTGCACGGGATTCTGATCGATGATGCCGAGTTCGACCGCGTAGGTAAGAATGCCGCCGAAGAGGCCGATCGTCCGGGCCGCAGTGCCGGGGCCGCCACGAACGATGGCGCGCCCGCGCAGCTTGTCGGTCTTGACGTTCGCGCGTGTCTTTCCCGCCATGATGTCCTTCATGGCTTGGGTGATGTCGGACTTGGCCAAATCCCGCACCCGTCGATTGCCGAGCAGGGGAACGATGTGCCGCTCTATGCGGCCCACATCGGTGGAGATTGTCGTTTGCTTCTTCGGCCGCCCTCGCTTCCCGAACACAAGACCATTCCTGAGGTCTTCAAGGTATCGGTTGCAGAGTTCCTTGACGGTGATGGCCTCGCGATCGAGCTTGCGCTCCTCGGCCGGGTTGCCTCCTCGTGCGACCTGGCCGAGCAGGACTTTGGCTTCGCGCCTCGCCTCTTCAGGAGTCCAAACTCCGTGCAGGCCGATCGTGAAGCGACGCGAGCGACCGGCAGTGCGATACTGCACCACATAGCTTCGCTTTCCCGATTTGAAGACGCGCAGTCCAAACCCTGGAAGGTCATCGTCCCATAGGACATAGTCCGAGGACTTGATTTCGGTAGCATCGACGGTTCGTTTGGTCAGCTTTGTCATTCGGGGACCTTTCCTTGACAGAATCCCCGCGTAAGCAATGCGTAAGCAATGCGTAAGCACCAGGGGAGGGGTATGAGCCGCTCCGTCGTACCGTTGGCGCTGATCCAATTCAAATTTGTTTTGTGATTTCAGTGGCATAGCGCGCAATCGGATAGAAACGGATAGGTTCGGCGAAAGCCACTATCCATTCTCCGAAGGCAGAGGTCGTGAGTTCGAATCTCGCCGGGTGCGCCATTAGTTACCCTGTTCTTACAGGGGCTTAGACGTGCAAGACGTCAGCGTTTAATACGCTTTTCGTAAGCCGGTCATAGACTGGTCACATCGAAAGGCTTTGCCACATGGCATCCTTACGCAAACGAAACGACAACGGGCAGGCGCAGGTTCGCCGCACTGGTCACAGCCCTCGCGCAAAAGCTTCCATAATCGTGCTGACGCACAGATGGCTAGGGAGTGACGAGCGTCACTCCCTAGCCAAAACCCGCAAGAGTTCTGCACCAATCATACGCGTAAATTCCGCTTTCCCCTCGGGCCCCAAATGGGTTTCTGTGGCAAACAAGCCACTAGCCATGACGGCGGGAGAAGTCAGAATCTGTCCAGGAGCGAGCCCAAGTCGAGATGCCAAAACCATGGCGGATTTGTCTCTTTCGTCGACAAGGTCGGTGGTCAGTGGGTCAGGGACTGGAGAAATTACGAGATATACTTTGCTAGAGCCAAAACCGTCCAAGGCGTCGCGAAGTCTATCAAGCGAATTTAGATATTCAGCATTCATTACAAAGCTGGAGGCGGTGTCTGTACCCCGTCCCGTCAGATTTGGATCGACAGCGGATCCCGCGTTCTGATCAATAGTTTCTCTGAACTTGGTGGCTGAACCATAGTAACGACCATAGGCACCGGGCAACGGCGAAAAGATAAGCCTGTTGAGCCCTTCCACGCGAAGAAATTCCAGGCCCGAAAATGGAAATACGTGAGTTGGCGCATGTGGCGTCGTCGGCGGGGTCACGTAGCTATCCCAGTCGCTCCAGCTGGGTTCTGGACGAAATTGGACCGGGTTGAAAACCAACACCAACGTTTCAGGTTCTGTCCTGACGTCCAGCATTTGCTCGAGCATCAGGGCGTACCCTGTCGGGCCAACGTAGGCCAGCGTACAAAATGACTCTATGCTTCCCAGCTTGTTGGGCATGTCCTTTGGGGATAGCCCCATGAGACAAGAGCTGTCGCCAAGTAGGGCGATGTCCGATTTGACCCGCGTCGACCTCTCGACTTGCTCTCTGACGATGAAGTGGTCGACACTCATCCCCCCCGCGCTGTCAGTCCCAGCCGCATTTGGCAAATACAAAACATGGAGGACGGCAAGGATTGCTCCAATCCAGATGAAGAGCGGCCAAACGAATTTTACGACCAGCATTATGGATCGACGCATGTGTCGGAATACCGCTCTTCAAAATCGACTAGAACTCGAAATAGATGAAACTCGGTTGGTTTCCGCCAAGCAGGCTGACCGTGACAACTACCATTGCCGACATCACCGGATATAGGAGTATTTTCCGGCCTTCTATCAGGAAAAAATCCCCCTTCCTGATAAGGAAATATTCCAAGAGCGCTAACGCTGCAACTATCGTAGCGAGCGTCCGAACTAGCTCCGTGTGAACGTCCAACCAACGCCAGGTGACCAGTGCCCGAACCATACTGGTTAGTGTGGACCAGTCGGAGGCACGAAAGAGAAACCATCCGACAAATACCACCAACATCGTCACTGCCCATCCTGTCGCCTTCCCAACTAGCGAAGTAGGAGAGGCAGGGAAACGGAAGAGGCGCCAGGCTGCTTGGGTGAAGCCGTGTAGGAGCCCCCACAACACGAAATTCCATGAGGCACCGTGCCACAAGCCTCCTAGCGCCATGGTAATGATCATGTTGCGGCCCGCGGTGATGTGGCCGTCTCTGCTGCCCCCCAGCGGAATGTAAATGTAGTCCCTCAACCAAGACGATAGTCCAATATGCCAACGTCTCCAGAAGTCAGACAAGGAGACTGACCAGTACGGGAAGCGAAAGTTCCAGATTAGGTCAAAGCCAAAGAGAAGCGCGACGCCCTTGGCAATGAGACTGTAGCCGCAAAAATCCGCGTAAATCTGAATGCCGAAGGCGATCGATCCCCAAATGACGCTCCATCCGTACTGTTGGTCTGGCTGAAAGAGCGAATCGACGATCGGGGCTAAGCTGTCCGCGAAAATTACCTTTAGTGCGTAGCCGTAGACCATGAGCCACACCGCCCGCGCAACTTTCTCGCTGGTAAGCGTTCTGGGAGCTTTGAACTGCTCCAGCAGGTGCCCTGCGCGCTCGATTGGTCCCGCCACCAGTTGGGGGAAGAAGGTCTTGTAAGCCAGCACACGGACTGGGTCTCGGTCAGCTAGGCAATCACCGCGGTAGACATCAATGACGTACGCCATTGCCTGAAATGTCATGAAGGAGATTCCGAGCGGAAGGATGATCTCCAAAGATCCGGAGTTGGTACTCAGACCTACTGAGGCTGCGAGAGTAGCCGCAGATGAAACGAAAAAATTGAAGTATTTGAAAAACCCAAGAACGATGAGCACTAAGCAGAGAAAGGCGACAAGCCAAGCGCGCCTAGATGATTGCGTCTTCGTAGTTTCTACGCAGATCGCCGCGCCATAGGTAGCGGCGGTGAGGCCGACTACCAACAGAACAAATCGCCAGTCCCACGCCGCATAGAAAACAAGGCTGGTGACGACTATGAGCAGGTTCTGCGTCGCCACATGCGAGAACAGATAGTAGGCGCAGAAAGTGATAGTGAGTAGCGCGAAGAACTCGATCGATACGAAAGACAAGGCTTTTCGTCCTCAAGGGGCAAGGAGGGTTTGGGCCGATCGTTTCGTGGCCGATGGCTTTTCAGCTTGCGGCGGAGCCCGAGTTCTCAAGCGAGGCATAACGCCTGCTGGCCCGTGTGGAGCGGACGATAACGCGCGGTGCTGTCTTTCAGTTTCCGTGGTGGCTTCGGAGCAAACAAATGGCTACTAACGGGGTTAGCGCCAGTCCTAATATTGCCAAGCCAATGTTCTTCATCGCGGGCTCCCAGTGAATATTCTGATCATTATCGCCGGCCTTGCAGTAGCGCTTCTTATGGCAGGAGGTCAGCTTGCGCTCAAGGGCGTTGCCAACCTGCGACTAGACGGGGCGCCCATCTTTCGATTGATCGTCTCCTGGCAGTTCATCCTGGCGATCCTCGCATATGGAAGTAATGTAGTGCTTTGGCTATGGGTGCTGACCCAGTTGCCTCTTAGCACGGCATATCCGTTTGCGCTCTTTGGATCAGCGATGGTGCCACTCGGCGCCGCAGTCTTCCTCAAGGAAAGACTGTCACCCAAATTTGCATTTGGGTTCACGCTAATAATGGTGGGAATGGTGCTCGCCATCAGTGGGGGCTCAGTTTAAGTCAATGAGTTTCCATTTGCCGAACTGTTGCACATTGCCGTCTAGTGACTGAGTTGCGGCTTTCGCATACACCGACGCACTTTCATGGACTAGGACATAGTCTGTGTTCGTTGCGAGAATGACCCCTTTCAAGGCGTCTTCAGATGCTGTCCCGTCATCTATGGATTGCAGCGCCTGCATTGTGGTGTGCCAGGGCACAATTTCGTCGCTGCCGGAATAGGAAAGGAAATTCATATCCTTGTACAGGAACGATGTCGGCTGAAGCGCTTCGTATCGTATGGCCAAAGCCAACATGCTCACTTCCTCAGAATTGGCCACATAGGGTAGCGGAAGTATGCGGCTCCCCACCGGTAGTGCCGCTAGGTAAGAGAGTAAGCGCCGGTCTTCTTCTACCACGGTGGGCCTTGAAAGCGCCGTTTGCCCGACGATGGGGTTGGGGTAGTGCCCCCACCAAGCCGCAATCAGGATTGTACCAAGAGCAGGACTAAGCCATCGTCGGGCGGTTCGCTGTTCCGTGATTTTGGCGAGCATCCAAACCAGCAGGATAAGCATCACCGGGACGAAGAACCGCAGGTTGCGGATGAGGTCGATCTGCAGAGGGTGGCTGCCACGAAGAACTGCAATGGTCTGGTCAAGCAGGGAGATAGCTACGGTGCCCACCGCCAGACCAAATACCAGTGCCAGTATAGTGAGCACCCTGTGTTCCCTGATGTGAACTAGGAGCACAAAAGGCGCCACTATCGCCGCGATCCAGATAACCAGAATCCAAAGAGGGGCAGACAAAAACACGGTGGCAATAAACTGCGACACTGCAACAGCCACGCTATAATACTGATCGCCCACATTTGTCCTGAGGGTTTCAGCCAGAACGCGCGCAATTTCCTCGGTCTCGGAGCTAGCAAATGTCCTTACAAAGCCCATGCCAAAGGGTACGGCGCTGACGAGAAAGAGCAGCCCGCCCCCGATCGCCCATACAAAGTGCCGGGGCCAGCTTTGGTCTAGCGGCTTCGTAAAGAGCATCATCGTCAGAACGCCTAGGGCAACCGACGGAGCGCTCACAGGGTGTAGATAAATGCTTGCCCCACAAAGCAGCATAACAGGCAGAATTTGCCAAGATTGCCGCATGCTGAGCCCCGCGAGAATCAAGAATGGGAAAACCGCCGCGAATGTGGCTCGTGTCAAAGGGGAGGCGAGCATGCCCCATAGCTCTCCCGCAAAGATGTAGACTGGCGGTACAGACATAACTGCGAGGACAAATGGCCAGATGCGACCGCCGAATAAATTCCGGCCGAGAAGAAAAAATCCCACCATTTGCAGGAGGACGAGGGGTGGACCCATCCACATATACGCGGTGCCAATGTCTCCCGTTGGTCGTGCTACGACCTCAACTGCTTGGATTATCAGAGTTTGATAGAACTGATAGTTCGACGGATTGGAGAAAACGGGATCAGTCGTGAACCGATCAGGGTAGAGATGCGCTGCTACGATTGAGGCAACGTTTCCGCCATCCGCAGAGGGGATGATTTGAGGGGCCCCGGATATAGTAGTGGCCGCCCACATGGCGGCAATGGCAACAGAAGCCGCGTAGGGGGCGATCGGAAGTAACACGCGCTCAATAAAGTTCTTCATCAATGGCCCAATCTATTTGATGAAGGGCCATAACAAATGTGAGGCTTGAACGGAAGGCGGCCTTGGCCTCCGCAGCTAATGCGTCCATTCAGGTGGTCCATCGGTCCTCTGACGTGCTCTCCGACTTTGGATCATCCGGCTGAGAATTTCCCGGGGTGGCACTCACGACGGAGCGGATTCATCGGAGGCATTCATGGGCGATATCGAAGGTTTGTTGCCTGTAGCGCTGTTGGGGTGAGGCGGTGCGAGGCCATCCGCATGTATCTGCAGCTCATCGGTTTCTGGGTTATGCAGGGTTACAAATAGCGGTCACCGTGCACTCGTGGCCGGATTGTGCGGGCAGGGGTGCCGTAAGCAATAACCCCGTCACCTATGTCGGCCAGCACCGTTGAGTTCGCTCCGACGACAGTATCCTGCCCCACACGGACGCTGTGTTTTACGACGGCTCCAATTGAGATCGCGGAATATCGGCCGATCCTGACATTCCCCCCAGTTGTTGCCATCGGCGCCATGCTTGCGAAGTCCGCTAGCTCGCTGTCGTGATCGAGCGAAGCGTTAGTATTGACGATGCAGTGGTGTCCGACCGTTGATCCAGCCCCTATTACAGCCCCGGCCATCACAACTGTGCCATCGAGCACCTTCGCGCTTCTGGCAACGCTTGCAGACGGGTGAATCGCCGTCGTGAACTTTGCCGTCGGCCACGCTTTTAGGATGGCCTCGGCAACCTTCGCACGGGTCGCATTGTCGCCGATTCCCACAACTATTCTGTCAATGCGGACACGACCAGAGACTTCTCGAATGTCTTCAATTCGGCCGAGAACTAAGTGTTCGCCGATTTGATCGCCAACAGAGCGCCCATCGTCGAAGTACCCAACCATGGTGTCGAAGCTGCTCATCTCTAAGATATCGGCAACAACACGGCCGTGACCGGACGCTCCGACAACGGCCACTCGATGGCCGTAAGAACGATCATTAAAGTCCACTAGAACGCCCTCCAAAAATCCTAACCGCGGCTTTTCGACGGTCCTGCCGTTTTGCAAGAGCCAGCCTTACAATCTGCATAAAGACCCACCAACCAGCTGCAATTACCAAGAACGCTAGCAGATAGGGAAAGATCGAATACAGCCCCGCTCGCGGCAGTAGCACTAGCTTGGGCATAATCACGACCAATGCACCGAACCACAACGCGCTCCTCGCAGCTGCGCTGACAAGGGCCGCGAAAGCAAAGCCAGCGACGGAACCAAAAAGCACCAGGGCTAGGTGGTTCTTGTTTGAAAACACCGCCAGGTCAGAGACGATAGACCACCCAAACCCTTCCCCCAACGCATAGCGGTCCGGCATCCATTCTTTCGCCATGTGCTGGCCAAAATAGAGATCGGATAGGGCGAAGGCGGTTCCTGAAATACTAGCTGCTGCGCCGAAGCCGGGCACGAACGTTTGGACATAGGCGGGCCAAGGATAGCTGTCGACGGTGCCGGCAGCGTGGATCGAAATAATCGATGTGCCTTGAGAGTGGGCGAACGTCAGAAGCTTTGTTGGGACCAGGCTGTGGGTGAAGTAGTCCAACCGGGTAGCCATGCTGCCAGCGACTTCCTCAGTGGCCATCATGGACGTTCTGCAGCTAAACGCCGCGGCCCCTTGTGCCAGAACAAGCGCGAGAGCCGGGACAATGAAAATCGTGAGGACGTTCAACCGCCGAACGCGTTTATGCGTCATCCAGGTTGCGAGAAGGATGAAGGCCAAAAATCCCGATCGAATTCCCAGGCCAAAAGTGGCCAAAGATATGGCCGCAAATACTGAGATGGCTACGATCTCTAGCCACTTCCGTCGACTGGCAAAAGCCAGGCCGGTCGCGAGCAATATGCCGTATTGTCCCAGTGTTCCAAAGCGCGTGGCAAACTCGGTGCCCTGTGCATAGATCGATAGATAGTCGCCGGTGAAGCATGCCTGGTACTGATCGATTATCCCGTGGAATGCTAATGGCGCCGAAACCACCAGGAGGACGGTTGCCGGCCAAGCCAGCGATCGCTGAAACTGAGACGATTCTGGCGCCATCTTATCGATGGGGTCTCGATCGCAGCGCAAGCCCCAGAAAAGCATATAGCCCGCATGGATCGCCAAGAAACTTGGCGTAACAATGGACATTAGCGCGAGCGCCTCTGTAGCGCTCAGATCGACGATCTTGAATGCCTCGTCGTAGAAGACTGGAGCTTCTGACCCGAGGAGGCGCGCAACAAAACGACCGCCCAGGAACAACGACGCCGTGAGAGCGAAGAAGATGTATGGGTGCACCGTCGTCCTGTGAAGGATAGCGACGGTCAGCACGATGAAGGTCATCGCTCCAACAAACTGTGCAGTCGCCAGTGTTTCCGCAGTGCCGATGTCCAGTTGGAGTGCCGTTTGAAACGAAAGAGCGAGCGCTGTCAGCAACGCAAGCGCAGCGACGGCAAAGCGGGTAGGAACCGCCATTACAGGCCGACCGGAAGCATGTCTATCTCAGTCAGCGGAAGGTGGATGCCAACCATCAACATGAACCACAATATGGCGATCACCACAGCCACAAAGGTGCCGGCTTCCCAGATGCTCTCTTCCATTATTGCGGCCTCCTCAAAAGCGGCTGGCTAGACAAAATCAAAACTATCGCGGCGAAGAAGATCCATGTGAGCGGCTGCCGCCCTATGTAGTGCACCATCGCAAAAACGGCGATCGGGGCGATGGCAATGGCCGCCTCGGGAAGGCGGTTCGCCTGAGCGGACTTTACGACGACAATGCCGACAGGAACCAGAGCAGCAGCAAGGCCGATCGAGCCGGCCACGAGCAGAATGTCGAGAATAGTGTTGTGTGCCTCGTTGTAGCTAATCTCGCCGCTGAGCGGGTGCGGCCATGGAACATGGGTTCCTGGCCCCAGTCCGAACAATGGCGAACTGGCGAAGCGCTCTAGTGCTGTCGACCACATCTCCAATCGTATTGATCCTTCGCCACCATCTGCTTCGAGCAAGGTGGACAGCTGGTTGCCATCGTTATGGGCTGGCGTAGACACAGTTGGCGAAGGTGGCGGCGCCGTAGGCGACGGACTTTCAGGGCGGACGAAGACTATCGCGCCTATCGAAAGCACCAACGGGACCACAAACAGCCAGGGAATTTTCGCTTCTTCCCGTGTGTAAGCATCGAAAAAAACGACCAGATCACGGCGGTGAAGAGGGCGGCAGACAAACCCAGTGCGAAGGCGGAGCTGCCAGAGAAGGCGCCGGCCGCACCCATTGCGATAGATAGGGCCAGCGTCCGCTTAGCATGGTGATGGCCGTCGTCTAGTAGGTAGAGCAGCGAAAGGCCCACCAAAGCGAGAAAAGCAATCTGGTTCGGGTTGTTGGATAGGCCTTGGAACTTGCCGTTCACAGGATAGGAAACGATGTCGTTCAAGGGCGCTGGGAGAACCCACCATAGGGCCGCGAGACCGAGGTAGACCCCGATGGTAACTGCCGTCGCTTGCGCAACTAGCCGCCAGCTAGTCCTTGCCAGGTGAATGAAGCTCACGAAAATCACGTAGCAAAAAGCGTAGGCCGCCACTTCGCGAATGCTCAACCGCGCCGGCTCGACGACGTATGCAATGATGGAGGAGATCGCAACACAAGTCGCCATGATCGTGGCTATCAAGATCGGAATGCTCTTCCATGAGTGACCGGCCGCAACCGCAGCCACCAGAATGAAGATGCACACGCCGGTTGTGAATATCTCTATCGGCCCGGCAGAGCCAACGAAATGCAGCTGCTTGAAGGTCAGGCCCACCAGACAGAACGCAAATGCGCATGCAGTTAGTCGCGACTGCAGGAATGATTCTGCGATGGCATGGAGGGCGATAGGATTCTGCCCCCGTGCAGAGGTGTCTTGGCCAAAGCTCATCCCGATCCTCCATTACTCGTTTCCCGATGTCACAGACCGACGTCGAAATCAAATGAATGCGTTCTAGGAAGACTGATATGCCGACAGCGCTCGTCTCGCACCACACGCACCTCTTCAACTGGGAAATGGGCAAGTAAGCTTCAGTCGGAGCCTTCCCTGCCGATAGCGTGCGGAGCCCGCTGACTACGGCATGGGACGACCCCGAGCGCGTTCCATCAACGAAGTGACCGGTGGCAGGTCCAGTAACTTTTGGCCAACGCATGAAAAGCCGCCCATCGTTCCTCTAGATACGCGGCGACTTTGGTTGTGCACGCAGTGTCTCGGCGAGGCCCTCGGAAAAATATCGAACAGCGCGAGCTTGCCGAAGGCCATTTGAATTAAGTTATGCGGCTATAGCTGGCGAAGTCAGCGTGGCGTAGTAATTTGCCTCAGCTTCGGTCGGCGGGATGTCGAACAGGCCTGGAACAAGTCGGGGGTGGCGAACTCCACCACTTCATAGCTGTGCTAGGGGCCGTGCCGATGACATTCCAACTCCATGCAACAGGGCCGCCGATTGGTCTGAGCGGCAAGGGGGTGAATTTGAGAACTAGCTACCGACTATGGTCGCGAACATCCCCTCGATTGCCGCTGCGATCCCACTAATTGTGCACTATCCGCGCAAACCAGCAGGATCGAGACAATGCGGGGATACGGCGTACTGAGCTTTGCGTTCCTTCTGGGGGCAGGCGGGAAGGGCACTGGCCAACCGGCGATTCGATACTGGCAAACCTGAGGAGCCGACGAGCAATTGTCGATCCGCAGAGATCGGCTAGCGGCGAATCCGAGCTTCCCGAGAATGTTTCGCTCGGGGAAGATGCGCCAATTTTTGTAGACGGGTCATCAGAGGCTTTATCCCGCCGTCCAGTGTCGCTATTGCTACGTCGCCTTAGGGCACCCCTTAATTGCCGAAAGCTTCCACTGAATGCAAAAAGCGCTGAGCTCAACCTTGGCTAACCTCCCTGGTTCCTGGAAGCGAGTCATTTTGATCGCGTTCGATGTGGTCGCGCTATTCATTGCTCTGTGGGGGAGCTATGCATTGCGATACGGCGTCGTCTATCACCCGACGGGCCTAAACCAAGTTCTTGTTATCGTTAGCGCGCCTCTTATCGCGATTCCGATTTTTGTCCGTTTGGGGTTGTATCGGTCTGTCATCCGATATCTGCCAGAGCGAGCGATCTGGACGATACTGCAAGCGATGACAATTGCGACCTTGTGTTGGGTCGTCCTTGCATTCTTGTCGGAGATGACGGGGCAGGGGATGGTCCCCAGGTCAGTGCCGGTCCTTTATTGGGCTTTGGGCAGCATTCTTGTCGGGGGGAGCCGCTTCGCCGCGAAACGACTTCTTCTTCCAAAGTCAGGAAAACGTCTGACGGCGGGTGCGGTGGCAATATATGGCGCGGGTGCGGCTGGCGCGCAACTCGCCGTCGCACTGCGCAATCAGCGAAATACGTTCATCGCAGGATTTGTTGACGACAATCCGGCTCTCCGCGGGCGTGAGGTTGCAGGCGTGAAGGTATTTTCGCCTCAGGACCTGAGGTACCTTGTGACGGAGTATGGTGTGAAGGAGATCATTCTCTCAATCCCCTCCGCCGGCGCGGCCCGGCAAAAGGAAATTATTGCTCGGATAAGTGGCCAAGGGATAAAGATACGGACCCTGCCGCCTTTGGGCGACCTGGTATCCGGAAAGTTCCTAGTAAACCAGATTCGTGAGATCGATATCGACGAGCTTTTGGGCCGCTCGTCCGTACCTCCCGATGTCGACCTGGTGCGTGCAATGATAGCGGGCAAAACCATAATGGTGACCGGTGCAGGAGGGTCTATAGGCTCTGAACTGTGCCGACTGATCGTCAAATGGTCGCCACAACGTCTTATTTTGTTCGAGGCGAACGAATTTGCACTGTATCAGATTGATCGCGAACTTTCCGGCTCGAGCGATCAAGCGGTGGTCCCAGTACTCGGATCAATAGTTGACCGTGCTCGGGTCGAGCATGCAATTAAGCAGTTTGGCGTTCAGGTTGTCTTTCACGCCGCGGCCCACAAACATGTGCCGCTTGTAGAGGCCAACGCTCTCGAGGGCATCTATAACAACGTTATCGGCTCCCTCAATGTTGCGAGCGCTGCGTTTGAATTTGGTGTTGATAGCTTTGTCCTGATCTCGTCGGACAAGGCTGTCCATCCTACCAACGTAATGGGGGCTACAAAGCGATGGGCGGAGCTGATCGTGGCCCAAATGTCGCGCCGCGCACTAGAGAAGAAGACCGGACAGAGGTTTTGCTCGGTAAGGTTTGGCAACGTTCTAGGGTCCAATGGCTCGGTCGTTCCTCTGTTTAAGGAGCAGATCGCAAAGGGTGGCCCTTTGACACTGACCGACCCGACAATGACTCGATACTTCATGTCAATTCACGAAGCTGCCGAGCTCATTGTTCAAGCTGGCGCGCTTTCCGAAGGCGGCGACGTGTTCGTGCTCGAGATGGGAGAGCCCATCCTTATTCGTGATCTTGCCGAAAATATGATTCGTCTGGCGGGGTTTAGTGTGCGGGATGAGGAGCATCCAGATGGTGACATCGACATTCTTACAGTCGGAAAACGACCGGGCGAGAAGATGTACGAGGAGCTTTTCTACGATGACACCAACGTGACGAAGACGCGCCACACCAAAATTCTCCGGGCAGCTAATAGCGATACCACCAAGGACGCGATCGACAATGCGCTGCTTGAGTTGACATCGGCTCTGAAATCCCAGGATGAACCCGAGGCGCGCCGCGTTCTGTTTGAGGCCATTCAGTAGGAGCAGGCACCTTGGTTAGAGAGGGCGCCGTGCGATCCACATCCTATTAAGGCCGTAAACGAAACCGGTCTCGACGCAGTCGGTAAATCCCGACTGGGCGATCAGTCTTTCGATCTCGTCAGCGTCCATGCCCATGACCTCGCCTTCAGCAATGTCGCGATGCTTATCTTCGCTGTACCACCAGATTGCGTGGCCGATCTTTCCTATCAACGAGCCGATCATCGTGATTATTACTTGTCCACCAGGCCTTAGCACGCGAAGGGCCTCCGCAAGAGCGGCCTCCCGCTCAGGAATGTGATTGATACAAGCGACGAACGTAACTGTGTCAAACGAGGCGGATCTGAACGGGAGGGAGCGGCAGTTGGGCAGGATCACGCAATCGGAGCCCCAGTCAACGACGTCCACGCCGACACTTGCCACCGCGCCGTCGAAGCTGTCCGCTTGGCGGGATCGCTCTCGGTAGAGCTTAAGCAACATATTGTCGCCTGCCCCAATATCCAGGCACCTACCCCGCAATGCGTCCAAGACCATTCCTAAGCGCTCAGCGCGCAGGGAAGTCAGATGCCACCGCTCGCTAACGTGGTCTGGAAGAAGCACCATGCGCAGCGGCGCCCCGACAAAGTCGTATATGGTCTGAATGTAGGACTTGTTCCTGGATAGCGCCCACGCGGGAGGAGCACCCTCAAACATCTTAAGGGGGGGTCATTCCGCATCTGCGTTCCCTTGCTGCAACGCTGTCTCGATATGTGGGATGCGCTTGGCCATTTGCATCTGAGGCAATTGAGACAATCGCAATTGACTTATTTGGTCCGCGATCAGACCCAAAATGATGAGCATCATACCCAATACGACCAAGAGGAGGCCGCCGGCGGGAATGCCTCTGCCCACCCAAGCGGCGACAATCGCGCTATAGAGTGCTCCGATCCCAATTAATGCCGTGCCGATGGGAAGGAAAACACGCATAGGGGCAAACAAGAGTACCGACCGTAGAAGCAAGAACAAGGCTTCGAAACCATCCCTTAGTCGGACCGTCGAATGCCCTATGCGCTCGTTGACGGAGATCGGCTCAAACAGAATCGGATATCGCCGTTCGATCATCGTCAGCGTAGTGACAAGGCTTGCGCTGAAGCGGTCCGGAATGAGCGGCAGATATCGAAGGATGACCTCGCGCCGAAACACTCGTAAACCGCAGTTTAGGTCGGCGCCCGCATTGATTTTCAGACCCTTGCCGACAAGCCTGATAAGCCATTTCCCTGCGCCGCGGAGAAATGATGCCGACCCGCCTCTTTGCCCGATTACAGCGACAAGGTCATTGGAACGCATCAGGTCCGTCATGCGCTTCAAGTCTTCTGCTCTGTGCTCATTGTCTGCATCGAACCAGGCTACATATTCTCGGTTTGCGTGCAGCATACCGGTCTTGAGAGCGGCGCCTTGCCCCTGGTTAAAAGTATGACGCACGACTATGATACCGCGCTCAAGCGCGACTTGGGAGGTGCCATCTGTGGAGCAATCGTCGACAAGAATAACCTCTGCTCCTGGAAGCTCGGATAACAGGCTGTCAAGCGTTACGCCCAGGCCGGATTGCTCATTGAACGCCGGTACGACAACGCTGAGGTTGGCCCATCGCCCGTCTTGTTGCATCGATCGCATTTTTTCTTTTTGTTCTACCCCATGCATGTGTCGGCAAGACGTCTGCATATGCGTCTTAGCGCCACTTGGAGCGATTGCAAAACCGATTTGTCATTATGGCTCACCTGATCAACAGCTCCGCGTTTGGTCTGGGTTTCACTTGCTAGTGCTAACTCCGAGTTGGTCGTTAATCCGATAGTTGCCCTTCGGTACGCGCCAATTTTTTGCACGCTGGTCCTGCTGCTGTCATCCTCGGGATCTTGGCGGTAAGTGGATATATTGCCTCACCGACCGAATTCCGAGCATATCCGTGGTTCGCGCTTAGGTGAGGAGCTCTGAGTCTCCGCCTGTTTTATCCAAGGAATTGAATTTCATAGCGTGTTCCGGTAGTGCCAGAGTTATGGCACTGGGTCGAAGTCACTATGCACCTTCACGATGCTGAAACTGATCGAAAAGCCGCTTCAGATAGAGATTTCGTTGGGCGCTGTGGTTGAACTAACACGTTCTAAACTGCGTGAGAGAGTGGTGGCAGCCCGTTAGCTGCGCAGGAAGCCAGTCCATTCGGGCGCTGGACGTTATTCCTGTCACAGGAGAGTGCCGTGTGTGGAATTAGTGGTTTGGTCGTCTGGGCGGGAGGAGCCGAAGCGGCCACGGTCCAGGCGATGACCGATGTGCTGGCGCATCGGGGCCCCGATGGCGCTGGTATTCACGCGCTTGGCCCCGCCATGTTTGGGCACCGACGGCTTGCTATCCGCGATCTCACCGAGTCGGGTCGGCAGCCTATGCTGGATCCCGACGGGGATATCATGGTTACGTTCAACGGCGAGATATATAATGACGCCGCCCTTCGCAGGGAAATTGAAGCGCAATCGGACTACCGCTTTCGAACACGGTGCGACACGGAGATTCTTCCTATAGGATGGAAGCTCTGGGGCGCTGGGCTGTTCGAGCGCTTGCAGGGGATGTTCGCAATTGCGATATGGGACCGAACGCGGAACCAACTCGTATTGGCGCGCGATCCTGTGGGAATCAAGCCGCTCTACTACGCCCAACAGGCGGACGCGGTTTTATTCAGCAGCGAGCTCAAGGGCATCCTTGCTTCGGGGCGAGTGCGAAGCACAATTGATCCCAGAGCCTTTCACGCCTATCTCGCTGCGGGCTATTGTAACGTCGGTGATAGTCTTGTGGCAGGTGTTAGTCAGATCCCCCCGGGACCTACAGCATCTTTTTTGAGCATGAGGTTGAGACTAGATCATACTGGCGCCCAACTCGTAGCGGTACGATTTCGAGCGCCTCGGTCGCTCGGGACAAGGTTCACGAAGTTCTGGCAGCGACGTGCAGGAAGTTACTAGTTTCAGACGTCCCTGTGGGCTTGATGCTGAGCAGTGGTATCGACAGTGGCATCCTCTCTGCGCTGGTACCTGGCGACAACGTACCTGCCTTCACTGCACGGTTCGAGTCCTCGACCTTTGATGAGGGCAAAGGAGCGGAACATCTCGCTCGCTTTGGCGGCCATCAATGGCATTCACTGTTTGTAGATCGGCAGTCCGACATAGTCGAGGACTTCAGGTCGGTCGCCTTGGCAGTCGACGGCGAGTTGGCGGACTCAAGCGCACTGGCTCATTTCATGATCTGCCGTGCAATACGTCAACACGTCACGGTGGCTATTTCTGGCGACGGAGCAGATGAGTTCTTCGGCGGATATGACACTTATCTGGCGACCACACTTGCTGAGCGTCTGGGTTGGGGCGTTGTGCGTGGCCCGGCCGGACTGGCGAGCGCGTTGGCAACTAGAGTTTCCGCTGGCCACGAGGGGCGGACTGGCCCGCTTCAGTTCCTGGCTCGTTTCGGCGCCGGCATTGCCGCGCCAGAAGGAGCGTATCATGCCGAATGGCGAAGAATAACACCGCGTTCCTTGGTAAAAGATCTCTACGGACCTGCTCTCGTTCCTGTTCTCGGAGCTGATCCACTTGCTGCGTACCGGCACGCATACAATGCTGCGAATGGTGAGGTATTGGATAGGGCTCTGCTCGCCGACCAGACGCACTATCTTCCTGCAGATATGCTCACGAAGGTAGATCGGATGAGCATGGCGCATGGCCTTGAGGTTCGAGTGCCTTTCCTGGAGCGACCGGTAATGGAGCTGGCCGGCGACTTGGCGAGCGGCTTGTTGATCGCACGCGAAAAAGAAGGCGGTGTTGCGCGACTTGGCGCGCTCCCTGGGTATGGCTCCTCACCTGGCGAGGCAAAAGAAGCTCGGATTTAATGTGCCGGTAGCTAGGATGCTCCGAACCAATCTTTTGCGGCTCTCTAAGACCTTCTTTGAGGCCAATCCTGACATATTTTATCCGCTTCTGCGTCCCGATGCGGTCAGAGATTTGTGGCGAATGCACGAGGCAAAAAAGGCAGATCATGGTTACTTGCTGTGGGCCCTACTCGTTCACGGCGTCTGGCGTGAAGCTACCTCGTGATGCCTTGACATTCACGCCAGCAACGCGCGATGGACGAGCATGATCAAGCGCGCACTCGACATTATTTTGGCCAGTAGCGCCGTGGTGGTGCTTTCCCCAGTAATGCTAATCACAGCAGTTCTGGTGGGGACACGCCTGGGGCGCCCCGTGTTGTTTAGGCAGACGCGACCAGGGTTGCACGGCAAACCGTTCACAATGCTGAAGTTCCGCTCTATGACCGACCAGCGTGACGAGCATGGTGAATTGGCACATGATTCCTTACGTCTAACCAAATTTGGCAAGCTTATGCGCTCAACTAGCTTGGACGAATTGCCAGGGCTTTGGAATGTTATTCTTGGGCATATGAGCCTTGTTGGCCCGCGACCACTGCTTATGGAGTACCTGCCCCTGTATTCGCCGGAGCAGGCGCGAAGGCACGAAGTTCGTCCGGGGCTGACGGGATGGGCCCAAGTCAAGGGGCGCAATGCACTATCATGGGACGAGAAGTTTGCTCTCGACGTATGGTATGTCGATAACCGTTCGTTCTGGCTTGATTGTAAAATCATCGCGATGACTGTCGTTAAGGTTCTACGACGCGACGGGATTACGATGGAAGGGTCAGCGACAGCTGAAAAATTCAAGGGCTAGTGATTGGGCCGTTTGTTCTTAGTCGTTGGACGGCGCCAGTGCCGATAGTTTCGTTTCCTCCCTTTACTGTCGCAAAGACCGCGATCGCAGCGGATCTGCAGATTAGAGGCAATAATGCTGAATACTCCTTTCGCGCCGTGGCCATCGTATGATGCCGAGGAGATCGCCGCCGTGGGTGCCGTACTGGCGTCCAATAAGGTCAACTACTGGACCGGCGACGTCTGCCGGCAGTTTGAGGCCAAGTTTGCCGAGTGGGCCGGGAGTGGTTTTGCGGTATCGTTGATGAACGGAACCGTCGCTCTCGATATCGCGCTCATCGCCCTTGGCATTGGCAAAGGGGATGAGGTTGTCGTAGCTCCTCGGACCTTCCTCGCGTCTGCATCCACAGTAGTCAATCAAGGCGCAGTGCCGGTGTTTGCCGATGTTGACCGCGACAGCCAGAACATATCTGCTGAAACTATCGCCAGAGTCCTGACATCGAAAACGAAGGCAATAATCTGTGTCCATCTCGCAGGGATGCCCTGCGACATGGATCCGATCATGGCACTCGCGCGCGCGCACGGCGTGAAGGTCATCGAAGACTGCGCGCAAGCACACGGCGCGCTCTACAAGGGCAAGAGCGTTGGTTCGATTGGCGACATTGGCGCATGGTCCTTCTGCCAAGACAAGATCATGACCACCGGCGGTGAGGGTGGGATGGTAACGACCAACGACCGTGACTTGTGGTCGGCTATGTGGTCGTACAAAGACCACGGAAAAAGTTGGGGAGGCGGTCTACGAACGTTCTCATCCACCTGGATATCGTTGGCTGCATGACACATTTGGCACCAACTGGCGCATGCTCGAAATGCAGGCAGCAATTGGTCTGCTGCAGCTACAGAAAATGCCAATGTGGAGTGAGGCGAGAATGCGCAATTCTCTCATGTTGGCAACGACCTGCCGCCGGTTTCCGGCACTACGGGTTCCGCAGGTGTCGGCCGAGTTTCGGCACGCTAACTACCGCTTCTATGCCTTTGTTGAGCCAAGCCGTCTCGCTGAGGGGTGGACACGGGATCGAATCGTTGCCGAGATTTCGGCTAAGGGCGTTCCTTGTTTCCAAGGGTCTGCCTCCGAAGTCTATCTTGAGAAGGCTTTCGACAATACTGGATGGCGGCCAGCAGAGCGACTGCCGGTGGCTCGTGAATTGGGTGAGACAAGTCTTGCATTTCTCGTGCATCCGACGTTGACCGGCGAGGAAATAGCCAGAACTTCATCGGCAATAGAGCAGGTGATGACACTAGCTTCAGTTTGAGTCGTTCAGGGCATTTGCACGAACACTAGACCAGCCAAGACCAGCGCTATTCCAATCAGGAATGTGGGAGGCAGGGTTTCCCCGAATATGTAGTGCGCGAGCACTGGGACTAGCGCCGCGCCCAACATAGAGAAGGGATACGCCCGGCTTAGAGGGACTTTCGTAAGTATCCAGATCCATAGTCCAGCTGTCACCAAATAGAGAAACAGTGCGGCCAGGAGCCAAGGCGAGAGGAGCGCAGCCCACAATGATCTCTTGATCTGTACTTGGACATCGGCAGAGGCAAACTTAAACATGATCTGACCGCCTGCGAGCATTGCGGCAAACGCGCAGCACATGGCGATGTGAACAATTCGCATATTGCCGATCCATTTTTGCTATGGCTGTCCGCGCAGCTAACTTGGTTGACGCGCAGGGTCGCCTTCCCGGATGAGCTTAAAGAGGCGCACAAAGAGTATTATGCCGGTGAGGGCAGAGGCCAATGCCAGCAGGATGCCGAGCCATACGAGGGCGTCGGCCGTCAGTATGTTCCCTGCGATGCTCATACTGGAAAAGCCGACCCCCATTACCGCGATGTCTCGGATTGCGGCAGGAATATCTCCTGTTGACATAGAGAGGACAAGCCTCAGCAGCACCGCGAGCACCAATTGACCTAAAAGCCAGCCAATCCCTATGACTTGTTTATCGGGCATACCCGGAACAAGCCAGAAGAACGCGGCGACAAGTGCAGCGCTTACGGTGACGCAGATAAGTGCCGCTCGGCCTTTGCCTAATGCTTGTACCGCTTCGATCTGAAACCGGCTGTAGCCGAGGAGGCTAACGGCGGCCGTCAACCCAAAGGCAAACGGCATCTGTGTCGAAAATAGATCGAGTTCAAAGCGGGTCATCGCAGAGAGCAGAGTGGACACCGCGAGATAGTAGGTTAGATGGAACACCAATAAGGCATCGCTCAGCGGCGCTATCCGATGGCGGGTGGCCGAGGGGTCAGAGATGCCATATTTAGGCAGAAGGTACGAAAACAGAACCGTCGGATATATGGTTGCAACGAACCATATGGCCGCGGTGAGGTCGTAGAGGTAGCGGTAGCTGCCGAGCACCTCGCGGCTGAAAGTGCGGGCGATAAAGATAGAGGGAATTTCTTGGATAGCCAGTAGTGCAAAGGCGGTCGACGTGAATGCGGCGAACGTAGTGAAGGCAGTCCAAGGGAGACGCTTGCCCTTGCTCTCTGTCCGAGAGAAATCGCGATAAAGCCAAAAGAGAGATAGGGCACCGAACACAAGCCCCCTTAGCACAATTGCCGAGATCGCCATTTCTATTGATCCGGTCAATAGCAAGGCAATCCAGGCGAAGCCATGGCGCAGGAAAGTGCCAAACAGGCGCAGACCATAGACGGCATTGAAGCGGCCGCTGCGTGCTAGGTAAAAACTCAGCCTGTTTGCAGGATAGGATAGTAGGTGCTCCGCGACCACGATCAGAGCAATCTGTGAGCCGCCCATCTTGATGACTGCGTCGGGGGGAAGATTAGGTCGCCTGCTGCGACTAGGCCAAGAGAGCCGACTAGTATTGGAATAAGAACAAATCTGAGAAAGCGGCTCGCCGTAGCGCGCGCGTCTGTCTCGTCAAGATCTCGCCGGCCTCGTTCTGCCACGGCAAGGCTTGTCTTCAGTAAGGACATTTCTACGATGAGAAATACCGACATGAAGGCGACATAGATGCCGTATGTGCCATACCCAGCGGGTCCAGCGAGCGCGGAATAGATGAGGATGGCACCAACATTGGTTAAAAACGAAACCGCATTGATGCCGTAAAGGCCTACAAATCTTAGCATTTCCCGGGAGCGGACGCGTTCCTATATCGCGCCTGCCAGGCCTGAAGCATCAAAACATTCCACAAAAAGTGATGGAGATGTCCCTCTCCAGAATAAAACTTATCACGTGCGGCCTGGACGATCCCAGAATATTTGGGATTGGCGTCTTGGAACAACGATAGGTTTGCCTCGGCCCAGTCCCGCAATTCACCACGCAGCCAACTTTCGATCGGAACGCCAAAGCCGGCCTTTGGTCGTTCAAACATTTCGACGGGCACATGCTTCGACAAAATATCGCGTAGAATGGCCTTGGTGCGGTTTCCTTTGATCTTGTCGGTTATGGGAAGGCTCCACGCCAAAGCAAACAACTGATGGTCTAGGTAGGGCACGCGAGTCTCAAGCGCGACTGCCATCGCAGCACGATCCACTTTCGCCAAAATGTCGCCGGGCAGATACGTCAGGGTATCCATGATCATCATGGTATCCGGAAGGCCATCTACGCTGCCTTGGATGCCTTCAATTTCCTGAAGAAAATGGCTGCGCAGTGCCTCAGAGGCAACCAGCCCCTCATCGCGGCGTACCAGCCCAAGATACAAATCCAAGTCGCTATCGCTGAGAAGGGCCGAGCCAATTTTGTTCAGCTTTTCGCTTGCCAGCTTCACGCCCTTCGCCCCGACGATATTGCCAAGCTTGGTGAGCAGTCCAGCGAAGCGCGGCTGAGCGGCTGCCCTTAGAACATGGGCCGTCGGCCTACGAAGGGGGGTAGGAATCATGGCACGCGCACGGCTGTACTGCGTGGCCATGAAGTGTCGGTTATAGCCGGCAAAGACTTCGTCGCCGCCATCCCCAGACAAGCACACCGTAACCGAGCGACGGGCAATTGCTGACACTAAGTGGGTTGGCAGTTGCGAAGAGTCAGCAAACGGCTCGTCGTAGATTTCGGGCAACCGTTCTACGAGCGTCAGCGCTTCAGCCCAATCAAGTATGACTTCAGTGTGGTCGGTTCCGAGGTGTTGGGCTATGGCTCGCGCGTAAGGAGCCTCGTCATAGGCTTCGTCCTTGAAGCCGATAGTGAAGGTCTTGATGGCCTTTGACGACTGTGCCTGCATCAGCGCTACGACTAGCGAAGAGTCGATGCCTCCCGACAGGAAGGCTCCCAATGGAACGTCGGCAACCATTTGATTGCCGATGACATCAGACAGCCGTTTCTCGATCTGCTGGACAATGTCTGCCGTGCTAAGGGCTTGGTCGACGACATTTTGACGGGCCTGCGAAGCTGCTTCGCCGGCATCCCAATACGCAACGGGTTCGACCTTTCTCTGGCCAGGGGATAGGCGAGCGTAGGTCCCCGGTGGCAACTTCCAGACGTTTTGGAAAGGCGTGCGAGGTTCGGGAATATAACTGAGGGCGAGAAACATTTCGATAGCGTCTTCGTCCTCGCGTCCGGAGAACCCCGGATAGGCAAGAATCGCACTCAACTGCGAAGCGAACACGATGCCTTCTTTGGTCTCTCCCACATAGAGAGGCTTTTCGCCAAACCGGTCGCGGGCGAGCGTGAGCGTGCGTTCTTGGCGGTCCCAAAGCCCCAGCGCAAACATGCCTTCAGCCCGGCTCAGTGCGGCTTCAACCCCCCAGTTTTCGAAGGCCGCAAGGAGAACCTCTGTGTCGGACGATCCACGCCATGCCGCCACGCCCTCGCTATCAAGTTTGCTGCGCAGTTCGCGATAGTTGTAAATCTCGCCATTCATTACGATAACGTAGCGACCGGAATGGGACAGCATCGGTTGGGCACCGCTGGGGGTCAAATCTACAATGGCGAGGCGCGTATGACCGAATTGAAGAGGTGCATCCACTTCGCGGTGCAGCCCGCTGGCGTCGGGGCCACGGTGCCGAATGCGGCCGGTAATAGCCTCAAGTGCGTCCTGAGGGGCTTGCACGTCCGAGCCTGTTAGAATGCCAGCGATACCACACATGGAACGTTCTTTCGGTAGAGCTTAAGGTGCCCGCTTACCGCGCGCTTAGTTTAGATTGCACGCCGCGATGATTGAATTTGCGACGTCTTGCGCGCGATACTTCGATACCGCAATGGCACGACTGGCCTTCCCCATCGTTTCGCGCAAAGAGGCATCGCTAGCAAACTTGCCCATTGCGTCTGCTAACGCTCGCGCATTTTTGACCGGCACTAGAACGCCGTTGATGCCAGGCTCAACAGTTTCTCTGCAGCCAGGAGCATCTGTAGTGATGATCGGACGTGCCATTGCCATAGCTTCTAGGACAGAACGAGGTGTGCCTTCGCGATAAGACGGCAGCACGTACGCACTGCATTCCGCAATTGCAGGTCGGACGTCGGAAAGTTCTCCATGGTAGTTTAGAACGCCCTCGCCGATGGCTGACTCAATCAGATTCCAATCGAGCACGGCTGGGTTGGGGTCCCGTGGGCCCACTAGGTGACAGGTCGCATTCGGATGCGTCTGCCGTAGCAGTCTGGCAGCAGCGACATACTCGGCCACTCCTTTGTCGGCTACAAGACGCGCAATCATCAGAAATCGAGCCGCATTTGGTAAAGGGACAGGCGAAAAGTATTCCGTGTCCACCCCAGACCCATTGACGATGGCTGTGGGGGATTTGACGCTGAGGATGCCGTTTTGATGAAAGGCCAGAAGATCGTCAGGGTTTTGAAACAGTGTGATTTCAACCTGTCTAAGAGCTACTCGGTAGAGGTTGGCCGCAACCAGGTTTACCAAGCGACGTTTTATCGACGTCTCGCCCTGGGTGAACGCATAGCCGAGACCCGTAATCATTGCGAACCGCCGCTTAACACCAACTAGCTTGGCCGCCAGCGTGCCATAGATTACCGGCTTTATGGTGTACGCGATGACGGCGTCAGGCTTCGATTTGGCGAGCGCTGACCGGATCTGCGCGAAAGTGCGTAGGTCCTGCAACGGGGACAGCGATGAGCGGGCCAAGTCCACAGAAATGAACGCTATGTTGCGTTCAAATAGCCAAGCACTGGTAGCATCGTCGGCCGGCGGCGCAATGGCTATCACCTCATGCCCCAGAGCCAACAAAGCATCAATTAATGGCGCACGAAAATTGACCAGCGAACTGGCCAACCCTGCTACAATAGCTATTCGTGCCACTACGGTGCCTTGTGGTATTCCAAGTACCACTTCACGAAGGCTTTCACGCCGGTTTCGACTGAGGTTGCCGGCCGATAACCCGTTAGGGCCTCGAGTAGGTTGGCCCTGGCGTATGTTTCTCGAACATCGCCAGGCTGCATCGGCATAATATTCTTGATTGCCGCTATTCCGAGTTCGGCTTCAATCGTTGAAATGAAGTCGAGCAATCCAACTGGATGGCCGCCGCCAATATTCACTACGCGGTGGGGCGCCGCAGGCGAGAGAGAGTCTTGCGTCGAGGTCACCGGTTGGCCGGTGACAGGAGGGACTTCTATCAGGCGGACGATGCCTTCGACCAGATCGTCGATGTAGGTGAAGTCGCGACGCATGTCGCCCTCGCCATAAACATCGATTGCCTCGCCGGCCAGCATTGCGCGGACAAACTTAAACAGCGCCATGTCGGGACGGCCCCATGGGCCATAGACGGTGAAGAATCGAAACGCTGTTGTCGGTAGCGCCCAGAGATGAGCATAGGAATGGGCCATGCTCTCGGTGGCCTTTTTTGTCGCGGCATAGAGCGTGATGGGATGGTCGGTTCTGTCAACCTCCCCGAAGGGCATATCTACGTTTGCGCCATAAACTGAGCTGGTAGATGCAAGCAGAAAGTGCGCCGGCCGATGTTCGCGGACGCACTCCATGACATTAAAGGTGCCGATCAAATTGGCGTCGATGTAGGCCCTTGGATTCTCCAAACTATAGCGAACCCCGGCTTGTGCCGCCAAGTGGACGACGATATCTGGCGCGGCGTCGGCAAACGCAACTGCCAGAGCGTCATAATCCTCCAGCATGATCTCATGTGCTTTGAAAGAATTGGACTGACCGAGCATGTCATGGCGACGCCGCTTCAGGGCTGGGTCATAGTAGCTCGTCATCCCATCGACGCTGGTAACGCGCCAGCCGTCCGCGAGCATCCGCTTAGCTAGGTTATATCCAATAAAACCAGCGCCACCGGTAATGAGTACAGAGCGCTTTTGCACATCCGGCATGAGACGTGTTCCTTTCACCGCAGAGTGCTCGTGTAGCCGAACTCCACGCCACCGGCAATCACATGGTCACGCATGCGGAATGTCGAGTATACCGAGCCAATGGCTTGATGCGGGGCGATCTCGGTTGCGCATAAATGACTAATCTTCTAATAGCGTCGCCGATCGGGGCCATTGCCAGAGGTGAAAAATGACGACAGATATTAGCATACTGTCTCAGAGGAAGTTGGCGGTAGTTGGCCTGGGTTATGTCGGGTTGCCTGTAGCCGTAGCGTTTGGCTTACGGGGGGCGGATGTTCTGGGTTTCGACATAGATGCTGAACGAGTGTCTTCGCTACGCCAAGGGCATGACTGGACCAGGGAGATCGAGCCCGGCGACCTCGTCGCGGCCAATATCAAGATTTCGAATGACGCCGCTGACTTGAGCGATGCCGACTTCTTTATTGTGACAGTGCCTACCCCAATCGATGGCGCGCGGCGCCCCGATCTGACCGCTCTGCTCAGCGCCTCAAAGACGGTGGGAGCCGCGCTCTCAAAGGGCAATATCGTTGTGTACGAATCGACGGTGTATCCCGGCGCGACGGAAGAAGACTGCATCCCGGTGCTCGAAAAGCATTCAGGATTGAAGGCGGGAGTCGACTTCTTCGTTGGGTATTCACCTGAGCGAATTAATCCCGGGGACAAACAACATCGGTTTGAAACGATCTGCAAAGTGGTGTCGGGCCAAGACGCAGCGACCGCTCAAATCGTCGCCGCCGTATACGGGGCTGTCGTGAAGGCCGGAATTCACATCGCGCCATCGATTAAGGTGGCGGAGGCCGCAAAAGTCATCGAGAACGCTCAGCGGGACATCAACATCGCGTTCATGAACGAGCTGTCGGAGATTTTCCACCTGCTCGGAGTGGACACTGCGTCGGTATTGAAGGCTGCCGCGACCAAATGGAATTTTCTTGGATTTTCGCCCGGCCTGGTGGGAGGGCATTGCATAGGGGTTGACCCGTACTATCTTACCTACCGTGCAGAGAGAGAGGGTTATCACCCTCAAGTGATCCTTGCTGGCCGTCGGGTCAACGATTCAACCGGCGTTCGAGTGGCGCAGGAGTGCATAAAGCTCTCGATGGCCGCGGGGCGGGTCGT
This sequence comes from Devosia sp., assembly GCF_024707125.1. Taxonomy (GTDB): domain Bacteria; phylum Pseudomonadota; class Alphaproteobacteria; order Rhizobiales; family Devosiaceae; genus Devosia. Next base: position 318,798 of record NZ_JANQAH010000011.1, on the reverse strand, counting down.
TAAGCGCGTGACCGTTTTGGGGGTGACCTTCAAGGAAAACGTCCCCGACATTCGCAACACGCGTGTGGTCGATATTGTCCGTGAGCTCGAGAAGTTTGGCATAGCAGTCCAGATCAGCGATCCACTTGCGCGCTCCAGTGACTTGCGGCACGAGTACGGCTACGAACTAACGCCGATTGACGATTTAGCCCCTGCGGACGCAGTAATCCTTGCAGTGCCGCATAATGAGTATGTTGAAGGCGGATGGGGATTGATCACCACGAGCCTTGCTGACAAATCGGGCCTAGTCCTCGACATAAAGAGCAAGCTCGATCCTAGCGGGAAGCCCGAAGGTGTTGAGCTCTGGCGTCTATGACGATCGGCGATCTCCTTTGCGCCCGGTCATAGATCAAATGTGCGACACCCTAGTCCGGGAATTGCGTTGAGGGTCTCGGAGATCGCTTATCTGTCGTGATTCACTCCAAGTTGATGAGGGGTATTGAGATGCCGTCAGACGCGCTCCAACGGGTGGCGCCATACGCCGCTAGACTGCTTTCATCATCATTTGCGCCTTATCTATTTTCTGTGGCTATCGTTGGGTTGGCTTTCAAGCAGCTTCAACAAGGTTCCTCGGTGGGGCCGGCGGAGGTTTTTGCGGCGCTCATATGCGTTGTTCTAGCTGGGGCGGCGGTGCTCTCCGGAAAAAGCCACCCCTTCGACCACTAATTATCGCGACCTGTTTTCTGCTGCTTGTTGGGGCCGCGGCTGCGTTCGTGTTTTTTACAGATCCTCAGAGATTAAGTGTCCGGGATAGTATTGCTTACGGTTTCACCTTCTTTATTTCCTGTGCATTCATTTTGATGAGCAATCGCAGGGAGGTAAACTACCTTCAGTCTATTGCTTTGGCTGTCTCTCTGGCATTGCTTCTTTTTGTGCTTATCGCGATCGTTCCTAGCCCAATTCAACGCCTGATGTACTATTAGGGGACTAGTAAGTTGCAGGGACTTTCGAACAATCCCAATCAAATAGCATTTCTTGCCGTCGTGGGGCTTGCGTTCCTTGCAGTGCTTGATCTGCTTAGGACGCTTCCAGCGCCTGTGCTGTCGCTAGCGTCTGGCGCGTGTGGTCTCGCCGGCGCAATGTCGGGAAGCTCTGCCTTCACGCCTGCCGTCGCTACCGCACTGGTGCTCATTTCGGTGGTCGCATGTACAAACTATCTGCGCGGCAAGCGAGTGCGCATCCGGCTTGTTCTCGTTCTGCCTGCCTCGTTTTTGCTTCTCGCCCATGTGCCACTCCCCATAAACGTGGATTTTCCAATACCAGTAGGTGCAAGCAGTTCTGGTGATTTTTTGGACATGGAGGCCGATAACGGTCAGGGATCCGTCAGGTTTCTCTTGTGGAGCAATGCCATCTCTGCGGTAACAGAATCACCCTTGGTGGGGCTAGGACCCGGTGCGCATGTGCCGCTGGTCAATCCCGCTACGGGTAGTGTTACTTTAAATGAAGCCCACAACACCGCTATAGACCTACTTGTTGTAACTGGGGTTTTGGGGCTTGTTGCTTTCCTGGTTTTGGCTGGTTTCGTCATTTGGAATGCCCACAAGGAAGGAGTTTTAGTATACTTACTTGTGTGCTTGATGCCCGTGGCGTCTTACGCGCTGTTCCATTATTTGGGGCGGCAGCCGCTATTCTGGATCGCTATGTATCTTTCGGCTGGAAGCATTCCTCTACTTCTGCGTCACAGTGGTCTTGTCTCCGGTGCGCCTAAGCCTTCAACGCAACTTGTGCAGAACGTCGCGCCTGGGGGGCTTGATAGTGTGCAGACGACGTGCTTACTCCTGCCTGTCTGTGATTTGATCTGGTGCTGTGCTTAAGCTTCGCCCATGACGGTCCAGCTGTAGCCGTGGCGGCAATGGGCTTTGACGTTGGAGAAGCCATTCGCCTCAAGGAGTGATATTGCCTCGTCCTTCGTGTAGTATTTGGCGTGGGTGGGATTGAGCTGGTCGTATATGACTAGGCGCCGCTTATCTGCAGGCAGCCTGGCATAGATTTCAAGAATGTAGGCTCGCAACGGTAGGCGACCGAATTTGCATAACTGCGCGTAGATCATGACCAGCAGATCAGCGGCGTAGCAACTTGCCGCCAATAACCAGTGTGGTAGGCGTGTGGTAATCCACCGAATTGGCTCAATTATCGCGAGGTAGGCTTCGTTGCCTTCTCTGCCGTACAACCAGGCAATCATTTTCCCCCCGGCCTAAGCGCTGCATGTGCAGCTCTTACTGTCGGGCCAGGATCTTCTATGTGATGGAGCACTCCTAGCGAGACCACGGCGTCAAGCGGGTGTTCCACCTTGAGTTGATCTCCGGGGGCGTGGATTAATGTGACCTTTGATGCGACGTCCGACGTGTTGGACGCAAGCACGTGGAATGCATCCGAGGGTTCGACAGCAACAACGTGTTCGGCACCGGCCTGCAGCAGCATTGCGACGATACGTCCTGATCCAGAGCCGATATCCGCTACGCGCAGGCCATTTACCTCTTCGATCGGGAAAAGCGGCTCCAGGTAGTCCGCCAAAAGACCCACTGACCCGTAAAAGCCAGAATTGTCCTGGTACCGCGTCCATTGTTCACCAAAGTCCGCGATTGTTTTTTTGTCTTTTGGGGTTTTCACAGTAGCTTCCCTATGGTGCGCGTCGCCGCGCAGTTCATCGTCTTTGGAGAACTAGGCCAAATGCAGGCTCCAAGGAAGATGCTGTTGGGGCGTTCCAGAGGTGTTCTGCTACAAACCGAGGAGGAGTCCAAAGCCTTTTGCCGTTCAATGGCGCCCGTAGCGCGAGGCTGTATCATGAAGTACGCAGGACTCCCGAGGGGAAGGGAGCGATGGAGTTCAACGGATCGCCCAGCGGTTGGCTGAGTTCGTTCGCATCGAGGGCTCCTTCTGTATCTGCTTTAAAATAATCAGCGTTTGATGCAAGATTTGCCAAAAATGCTACAAATAACGCTCGGTTCGTAAAAGTATTAACGCTCCATGCCTAATCGATCGCCAATACTATTGATGGTTTATTCAACATTTTTTATGAATTGTGAAGGTCTGTTGATCAATTCTTCGGAGCATGGCGCCTAATAATCTCGAACATATATACAATATTTATTTTGATTTCATTTCAATTTCCTGGTAGTCGTGGGCAAAATCGGAAATGTCAAATTCTTCGAATACGGCCGTTGGAAATAGTCTTTTCAATGACCGCGAGTTTTGACCGCTGCCGCAGGCAATGTCAGCGATGCGCAGTCCTGAGAGCTCGCTGTCTCAGTCAACGGACACGACTGGAATGAAAGTTTTCAGTTCCCTGGGCACTCGTAATCCTGACGGCGAGGAGTTGGTGACCTGCGCAAGGTTCGTGCGCGCAGTCGTGGACAGCGCAGCCGGGGGCGGTGGGGTAGGGCAGCTTCGTGCGGAACGCCGTGAAGGCGTCAGCATTTGATGAACTGGCGCGGGTTTGGCTTTGCAAAGGTCCGACCTCATCTACTTTGACGACGAATGGGTGAGAAGTAGTTGCTGAATAGCAGATCTCGCAGGGTCGCTGCGTCGTTTGATCGTTCCGACACAACACTGCGCGTGCCATGCGCGCGTGCGTCGCTAGGGGAAACGCCGAACTCCTTTTTGAACATCCGGCTATATGCGGAGGGGTCCCAAAACCCCCATTGTCCGGCAATGATGAAGATCGGTCGGTTGTCGGAGCCGTTCTCCAGCGCATCGCGCGTTTTTCGTAAACGCTCACGACGGATGTATGCCGAAACGCCCCCGACTGGTTCAAAAATTCGGTACAGTCGCGAGCGGGAAACGCCAATCTCGCGGCAGATCAAGCTTGGTGTCAAAGCCGGATTTGCGAGGTGCTCCTCAATGATTCGACAAGCGCGACTCATGATTGTGATCTCGACATGCCTCTGCGCTTCCACGGCATGATCCGGCGAAGGCACCAGGCATGCGGCCAGTAGATTGGTGGTCGCAACGTCGATTTGCGTTACGTCCGTACTTCTGAGGCTGGGAAGCGAACGAAACAGCAGAAGCATGTAGTCCGTCAGGAACTGCTTTGCTTCCTCTCGAAGTGCAATTCGAGATGGTTGAACACTTCGCAAGTTGCGGGGCATGCACAGGGCCAGGTGATCGCATTTTTCCGAGAATCCCCAAAACTGGTCGGCGAGAGAGAACAGGCTCAGTTTGCCCACCGTCTTGCTGCCCCGCTGCGGACTGCGCGGCAGCGCCAGGTGCAAACACCAGCTGTCCATTGTCGGGTTTTTCAGGCTCCGCCATGCAAACGAGACTTCGGGTGCGCTCAGATAGGTTAAGGTCAGTCGGCCAAAACTCCACGCCATTTGTCGCGCGGAAAATGACGGCAGCACGTTCGGGGATGGGCTTATTTCGGCCAGACCGGCATACCAGCTGCGGAAGAAGTCAAACTGTTCGGCAGGGGGCGCGGAAGAGGTGTTCAACTCGATGGAGCACTGTAGCCGCTCGCCCTCATGAGATCTGTCAGCTGGAGGCGGTGCAGCGGGTGGAGCGAGATCGAACAACAAGAAGGCTGTCCTCTGTTGGCAGGCCCAGCGATGCGCCATCGTGTGCGGGTGATCGCATGCCGCTCGTCGCGAATCTCGCGGACGCACGCCTGGTAGCGAGCGGCGGCAACGAGGTTGCGTCAGCAGAATCCTTCACTCACCCGGAAATCTCTATCCACTTTCCGACATGAGTAGTGACTAGCGGGCGCCTCGACGAAGGCTCGTGCCGGGCCAACGACGCGGGCCGTCTGCCATGTCGGCTCGCGTCAAGGTCGATCAGTCCAGCGATACTGTTACCCAGATGCGCCGTCGCGTTTCACTGGGCGAACACCCGAAGAGTGCCGTATAGGCGCCGGCAAAACGGCCAAGGTGCCAGAAGCCGAAGCTCATGGCGATTTCGGTGATCGAGAGACGATCACCGTCGGTAAGGATGAGGCCATGGGCCGCTCGCAGCCGCCTTTGCCTCTCGTAGGAACGAGGGCTGAGCCCCAGGCGCTCCTGAAACGCGCGTTCGAGCATGCGCTCGCCAACGCCCAGCACTTCGCACACAGCGCTGATCGACACCGGAACCTGGGGTCTCGACTCGAATATGGCGAGGGTCGCGTCAACGATGTCGCGTCGTTCGCCCGAACTGAGGACACGAATTGACGGGTCTTCGGCGTTGGAGAGCAAGAGAGCGAGTGCGGCGCCGGCCTCGCTCGCCGCGACCGCCAGGCCGGCACTGAGGTCATAGCCGCGCCGGGCCGCAACTTCGGCATACCCGGCCGTTCGCAACAGCTTCTGCTGCAGTTCCAGTTCAGCGATTGGAACGAAGGGCCGTGCATGCACGCCAGGCGTGAGCCAGTATCGATCATGCTGCTCGGACCGACCGGTGCGCAGGGCCTCGAGCATCTGGCCTCGCAGGCCGATCCGCATGAGCCGATAACTTCCGGGCATTTCAAGCTTGAATTCGGTTCCCGGGCCGAGAATCCGCAATTGGGGAATGGGGCTTTGCTGCCCATTGAAGGTGGTGCCTTCGCCCCAGAGGAATACCGCCGTCAGCGCATCGTCGTTGATTGCGCCTGACATTGCGATGCCGCCCTTGTCCCGCAGGTCCAGGACAAATGCATCACCATGGGCAACGGTTGCCAGGCGCGATGCGTGAGTTTGCTTGCCGATCTGCCGGATATGGAACTCGGCATCGGGGTCGGTTTCGCGGGAGCGCGCCGCGATGGAGTTGTACTTGCGCGCGTACCAGTTCGGCGCCTCCCGCATTCATGGCCCTCCCCAGTTGACGCCGTGTTGGAAGAAACTGGACAGGTCGGCCCCCGCGCAGGCTGCATCGTCGGTATGCGAGCTTACCCCAAATATCGCGCCCCGCAACTTGAGTGAGCGATGCGTGTCGGCGTCGGTGAAGGGGCGGCTGATCGGGGCTCGCACTTGCCGTTGACGGCCTGCGTGGAACGCGGATCGGCCGCAAGGCCATATCGGCAAGAAAGAGACCACACGACCAGAGATGGGACGTGAAGCACAGGGCGCCTCGGCCAAGCACTGGCATAGTTCGGTGCCGTGCTTGCACTTCTAGCGTTTGGAGGCTCTCGAAAATGTCCTTTAGTTCCCATCATCCATTCGCCGGAGCTGTTCATCGTACCGCCTCGCCGCTTCATTTCGTCGGGTGTTTGCTGCTGACGTTTGCTTGCTCCGCGACCACGTTGCCGGCCATGGCACAGGACGAAGGGCTCGTGCTTTACGAGAACGTCCGCATATTCGACGGCCTCGGCGATGCGCTCTCGCTAGCCAGCAATGTTCTGGTGCGCGGCAATGTCATCGACACGATCTCGATCGACCCTATCGAGGCCGATGGCGCGGAAATCATCGATGGCGCCGGCCGCACGCTGATGCCGGGGCTCATCGATGCCCATTGGCACACGACGATGGTCGGCATTACGCCCGAAGAGGGCCTTGCCAACGATTTGGGCTATAGCACCATTATCGCCGTCAAAGAGGCCGAAGCGGCGCTGATGCGCGGCTTCACCACCGTGCGCGATATGGGTGGCGCGGCCTTCTCGCTGAAGCGCGCAATCGATGAGGGCCTGGTCGTTGGCCCGCGTATCTATCCCTCAGGCGCCATTATTACGGTCACCAGCGGGCACGGCGACTTCCGCGCATTGCACGAATTGCCGCGCGCGGTCGGTGATCTGACCCGTGTGGAAGAGCTGGGCATGGCAATGGTTGCCGATAGTCCCGACGAGGTGCGCATGCGGGCGCGCGAGCAGCTGATGCTTGGCGCCGTGCACATCAAGCTTACCGCAGGCGGTGGCGTTGCCTCGCCGCATAGCCCGCTCGATGTGTCTACCTTCACTTCTGAAGAACTGCGCGCTGCCGTCGAAGCCGCCGAGAACTGGGGGACCTATGTCGCCGTTCACGCCTATACGACTGAGGCGATGCAGCGCGCCATGGAGGCGGGGGTGAAAGTCATCGAACACGGTCACCTCATCGATGACGAGACAGCGAAGATGATGGCCGATAAAGGCGTCTGGCTCAGCACGCAGCCCTTCGATGAGAGCTTCGAGCAGGCCATCTCGCTGCCCGAGGCCAATATGCAGCGGCTGCGCGAGGTCATTACCGGCACGGACAGGCTGTATGGCTTCACCAAGCAATACGGCATCAAGACCGCCTTCGGCACCGACATCCTGTTCTCGTCGCAGATGGCGCAGACCCAGGGGCACATGCTGACGCTGTTGCAGCGCTGGTTCAGCCCGGCGGAAATTCTGAAGATGGCGACGGCCACCAATGGTGAGCTCCTCCAGCTTACAGGGCCCCGCAATCCCTATCCGGGCACTATCGGCGTTATCGAGAAAGGCGCCTTCGCTGACCTGTTGCTTGTCGATGGCAATCCGCTTGAAGACATCAACCTCGTCGCCAATCCAGACAACTTCGTCGTCATCATGAAGGACGGTAACATCCACAAGAACACGCTCGCCGCCTCCGGTGCATCGATCGGCGTGGGCAATCCCTATCCGGTCAGCAAGTACATCTGCGAGGATGGCACCCGCTTGGCGGTGCGTTTGATGGGCGAGAGCGCCTCTGTTTCCGTCAACGACGCGGCCGAGGTCATTCTGCCTTCCATGGGGCCGGACGGAACCACGTTTTCCAATGGCCCGCTGACGCTGACCATCGTCCAGGGGCGGCTTTCGTGGGGTGTTGGCCGGGCTGTACCGTCCGCTTGCTCCGATGCCTGACCATCCAGCGCCTCAAGGGCGCCAGCGTAGCTCGCTGGGCTTGGCGCCGTAGTGCTGCCGAAAGGCACGGTTCATGGCGGAGGCTTCGGCAAAGCCGCATTCGAGGGCGATTGAAAGTATCGAACGCCCGGCATTGTGCGGATTTTCCAGCATGGCGCGCGCTCTATCCAGACGGGCGCGCCGCAGCACGCTGGAAAAGGATTGACCTTCGCGGGCGAATAGCCGCTGCAGGTAGCGGGGGAAACCTTCTGCCGGGCGGCGACCGCTTCGAGGCTAAGATTGGCGTCGTCCAGATGGGCCTCTATGTCGGCGCGAGCAATCTTGAGGCGCGCTGCGGCGAGCGTGCCACTCGCATTGGCATCCATCAGCTCGGGCGTGCCGCCGACCAGCAGGGCGACCATCTCCTGGAGTTGCCGGCCGGCCATGAGCTGCGCATTCTCGCCGGCCAAGGGTTCTGGCGCCAAGAGGCGCGTATAGTTCCACAGCAGCGACAGTAAGGGTGTTTGCCTGGGCAGGTTCATCACCGGCGCAGAGGAAAGGCGGGGCACCATTTGCGATACGCCGCGGCGCGAGACGCGCAGGCAGTAGGCATAGCCCGTGCCCTGGAAGGCCATGAGGATTTCGCGGCCTTGCGAGGACAATACCGTATCGCCCGGTGGCACGACAAATTCGGGCCCGGTTCTGGGCTGCACCGTGATGGGCATTTGCGCGGTAATGAGCATCAGGTCATCCTGGCCATCACTGAGCAAGGTGGTCGAACGCCGGGTTGTGCCGGCCGACGTATATGCTTCGCCCCAGGCGGCCCCGGGCACCACGCGCAGGTTGGCGCTGTAGTGGATGAATGCATCGGTCACGAGCGGGGCGACTTCGACCCGCATCATTTCTTCAAGATAATCGCGGATCGCGTATTTCCGCGACGATGGCGCCAGGTCTGTGGTCGAAATCTTGAAAAGCGGGGCTGCTTGGGTCATTCGGTCCACGACCATTCAGGTTCGCAATGGGCGGCGGTGCTAGTGCCAGGTTGCCGCCTCGTCAAGTATTTTCAAAGATAATTTGTGCGCCTGTCGCGACAATTCTGCAACGTTGCGGTGTGGCAGGCAATTCTGGCCGTGTAGCGCCAATTCAGTGGCCATCCAGCGTCAAGACGTCTCGGTAAAGGCATGATGATTTCGGCCCATCATTTGCCAGGGGAGTCCCTGCGTATTTGGAGGGTCCCTTATGAATGACGAAAATGCCGGCGCGATCGCGGCTGCTGGCTTGCGGGTGGTGCGCAAAAAGCGCACGGCCCGAACCTTGCTGGCTACCTGTTCGCTGCTGGCTCTGACATCGGCCGTGCAGGCGCAGAATTTCTGGGTCGGCACTCAAAGCCAGGACTGGTTCGATCCGCTCAACTGGACGCTGGGCGTTCCCGACGTCAATGCGCCCGGCCTCGATGACAATATCAACATCCTCACCGACGCGCCCAATAGCGTCGTGCTTAGCGGCGGGGTGGCGTCATCGAACATCCTGTCATTGGGAGGTGCTCCGGGAACCGGCATTCTCGAAATCAATGGCGGGGGAGTTCTCACCAGTTTCGATGGCATCCTCGGCCGCGATCCCGGATATCGGGGCGTCGTGCGTGTCGATGGCGCCGCCTCGCGATGGCATCTGGCCAACGAGGCCATTGTCGGTTTTTCGGGTGACGGCTGGCTCGATATCGCCAGCGGCGCAACAGTGACGGCGGATGAACTTATCGCGGGCTTTCATTCCGCCTCGGACGGCAGCATCACCATTGGTGGCTCGGGCGCACGTCTGACCGTAACCAATGGGCTGACCGTCGGCATGGATGGTGGTGGCCGCCTCGAGATCCGCGCCAATGGCGTCGTGAACAGTCTGGCGGGCTCGCTCGGAGGAAATGCCACATCCACCGCCTTCGCCCACATTTCCGGCCTGGGCGCACAGTGGAACAATACAGCCGACCTTCGTGTGGGCATTCGCGGCAATGGCGAAATGACCATTCTCGGCGGCGGCAGCGTGAGCAGTTCGGATGGCGCGATCGGGTACGATGCCGGTGCCGGCATTGTCGAGGTCGCCAATAGCGGACGCTGGACCAATACCGGCGCCTTGCTGGTCGGCGCCGCCGGCACAGGTACGTTGACCGTCGCCAGCGATGGCGTGGTTGCGGCCAACACCGTCACCATCGCACAACAGCCTGGCAGCGCCGGCACGATCAACATCGGCTCCAAACTTGGCGACCCTGCGGCCTGGGCCGGCATGCTCGACACGCCGGCACTGGTCTTCGGGGCTGGCACGGCCACTCTTAACTTCAACCATATCGATACCGCGCTCGATTTTGATACGGTCATGTCGGGCGCCGGCGCAATCAACCACGTCGCGGGCACCACGATTTTCTCTGAAAATTCTTCGGCCTTTACCGGCACGACTGCGGTCAGTGGCGGCACTCTTGCCGTTGGCAACGCCCTGGGCGGGGTGGTGAATGTGTTTTCCGCCGGGACGCTCGCCGGATCCGGCACGCTGGGCACCCTGAATGCCGGCGCGGGCGGCACCGTCGCGCCCGGCAATTCGATCGGCACGCTGTCCGCCACCAATGTCAGCTTTGGGGCTGGCTCTTTCTACGATGTGGAAGTGAACGCCGCCGGCGCCAGCGACCGCATTCTCGCCACCGGGACAGCCACTCTGAGCGGTGGCACCGTGCGGGTATCGGCCAGCCCGGACTATGCGTCAAACACCAGATACACGATCCTGACGGCCGCCGGCGGTGTCAGCGGCGCTTTTGGCGGCGCGTCGACCAATCTGGCCTTTCTCACGCCGCTACTGAGCTACGATGCCACCAATGCCTTCATGACCCTGGTGCAGGGCGCCAACTTCGCGAGCGCCGCCCGGACCCCGAACCAGTTGGCGGTCGCCGGGGCAACCGACGCATTGGGAGCGGGCAATGCCCTCTACAACGCCCTGCTTCCATTGACGCCCGACGAGGCGCGACGGGCGATGGATGATCTCTCCGGCGAAGGTCATGCGTCACTGTCGAGCATGTTCATCGAGGATGCCGCTATGCTCCGGCAAACGGCGCTCGACCATGCGCGTCACGATCCCGATCAGGCCATTGGGAGCATGGCCCTTGGCTATGCGAGCACTCCAGTCCTCGCGGATACGCCCGAGACGTTTGCAGTCTGGGCGCAGGCAGCCGGCAGCCAATCAAGACTTGCGGCCGATGGCAATGCAGCCCAGGCCGACGGGGCGAGCGGCGGGTTGGCATTCGGAGCGGATGGCGTCGCCGGTGATTGGCGCGTTGGCATGATGCTTCATGCCGGCGCGACCGGCCTCTCGATAGCGGATCGGTCGATGACGGCCAATAGTACCAATTATGGGCTGGGCGCCTATGCCGGAACGGCCTGGGGCGATACGAACCTCTCGCTTGGCCTAGGCTATACGCGGCACCAGGTGCGCAGCTCCAGATCCGTTGCCTTTGGCGGCCTCGCCAACACTCTGAGTGCTGACTACGGGGCCAGCACAGCGCAGGTATTTGGCGAACTCTCCCATCATCTTGATCTGGGCGCCTTTGAGCTCACGCCCTATGGCGAGGTGGCGTACGTGATCAATTCCACGGATGGATTTGCCGAAGCCGGTGGGCCTGCCGCTTTGAACGTGGCGTCGGCCGTGCAACAGGGTGCGTTTACAACCATTGGCGCGCGTGCCGGCACAACCGTGCCTGTCGGGGACGGCGGGCAGATCGCGCTGGAAGCGGGACTGGGTTGGCGCCACGCATTTGTCGACCAGTCCGGCCTGTCCAACACCTTTGGCGTTGGCCCAGCATTTGCGATCGCTGGGGCACCGGTACAGCGAGATGCGCTGGTGCTCGAAGCCGCCGGTTCGATCGACCTGTCCGCAAATGCCGCGCTCGGCTTGTCCTATGACGGCCAGATCGGTACCGCCGGCCAGACGCATATGCTCAAAGCGACACTGGGGGGATCGTTCTAGCAGGGTTCGAGTAAGCACGGGCGCGGCAAATATCGAGGGGTCGATTGGTGCCAACCGAATGGCCCGCGTCCTACGGACCTTGATCCACCACGGACAAAAGCAACCCGGCCACAGCCAATGGCTGCGACCGGGTTGCGTCGGTGATGGGTCAGCCGTGTTTGAGCATCACGTGGCGGACGCTGGTGTAGTCTTCGAGCGAGTAGCTCGACAGGTCCTTGCCATAGCCCGATTGCTTGATGCCGCCATGCGGCATTTCGTTGACCAGCATGAAGTGGGTGTTGATCCAGGTGCAGCCATAGCGCAGCCGTGCCGCGGCGCCCATGGCCTTGGAAATGTCCTTGGTCCAAACCGAGGAGGCCAGGCCATAGTCGCTGTCATTGGCCCAATCCACGGCCTGTTCGGGTTCGTCGAACCGGGTGATCGACACCACCGGACCGAACACTTCGCGGCGTACGATCTCGTCGCTCTGGAGGGCGCCGGCCACCACCGTGGGCTCGAAATAGAAGCCCTGATCGCCCGATTTCTTGCCGCCGGTCGTCACCTCGATGTGGGACATTTCCTGGGCGCGTTCGACAAAGCTCGCGACCCGGTCGCGCTGTCGCATGGAAATCAACGGGCCCATTTCGTTGACGCTGTCGTCGGCCTGGTTGAACTGGATGGTGGAGACGGCGCTGGAAAGGTCAGCCACCAGTCGGTCGTAAATCTTGGAGCCGGCATAGATGCGGCAGGCGGCGGTGCAGTCCTGACCAGCATTGTAGTAGCCAAAGGCGCGAAGGCCGTCCACGACGGCGCCGAGATCGGCGTCGTCATAGACGATGACCGGGGCCTTGCCGCCGAGTTCAAGATGAGTGCGCTTGACCGATTTGGCGGCGGCCTGCAGCACTTTCTTGCCGGTGGCGATGTCACCGGTGATCGAGATCATGTCCACCTTTGGGTGGTTGATCAGGGCGTTGCCGACGCTTTCGCCGCGCCCGAGCACGATATTGACCACGCCCTCGGGCAGGATTTCGGCGAGGGTCCGCGCGAGCTTGAGCGCGCTCAGCGGGGTCTGTTCGGAAGGCTTGAAGACCACGGTATTGCCCCCGGCAATGGCCGGGGCCAGTTTCCAGGCCATCATCATCAGAGGGTAGTTCCAGGGCGCGATGGAGCCGACGACGCCGATCGGGTCGCGCCGCACCATGGAGGTATGGCCCTCAAGATACTCGCCCGCAACCACGCCCGACATGTTGCGTACGGCGCCCGCGAAGAAGCGGTAGCAATCCACCACGGCGGGGATTTCGTCGTTGCGCACGGCATTGATCGGCTTGCCGCAATTGAGCGCTTCGAGCGCGGCGAACGCGTCGGCGTCGGCCTCGATGGCGTCGGCAATGCGCAGGAGATAGGCTGAGCGCTGTGCCGGGGTGGTGCGCGACCAGTGCACGAAGGCCTTGCTGGCTGCGGTGACCGCTCGGTCCACCTGCGCGAGGGAGGCTTCGGGGACGGCCTTGATCAGGCCGCCCGTCCGCGGGTTGAGCACCTGTTCTTCCGCGTCCGCGCCGCTTTCGAACTGCGCGCCGATCAGCATGTTGGTGTCCATCATAATCTCCTCAGCATTGTTATTTGCCGCTACCGGCGATCTGGTCGCCGTCGCGGGTCAGATAGAAGGCAGCCAGGATCGGGATGGTGGTCACCAGAACCACGATCATGGCCACGACATTGGTTACCGGGCGCTGGCGCGGCCGGATCAATTCCTCCAGCATCCAGAGCGGCAGGGTCTGCTGCTGCCCGGCGGTGAAGGTGGTGACGATCACCTCGTCAAAGGACAGCGCGAAGGCCAGCATGCCGCCAGCGAGCAGTGCCGTGCCGATATTGGGCAGGATGACATAGCGGAAGGTCTGGAAGCCGTCGGCGCCGAGATCCATCGAGGCTTCGATGAGCGATTTTGAGGTGCGGCGGAAGCGGGCCACTGCATTGTTGTAGACGACCACAACGCAGAAGGTGGCGTGCCCCAGCACGATGGTCCAGAAGCTGAACGGGATTTCGGCGATGCTGAAGGCCGAGCGCAGCGCAATGCCGGTGATGATGCCGGGCAGGGCGATGGGCAGGATGACCAGCAGCGAGATCGTCTCCCGTCCGAAGAAGTCGGACTGGCTCACTGCAGCCGCGCAGAGCGTTCCGAGCACCAGGGCGATGGCGGTCGAGATCGCGGCGACCTGGAGCGACAGGGTCAGCGCCTGCCAGACGTCGGGCCGGTTCAAGGTGACTTCGAACCATTTCAGCGTCAGTCCCGGAGGCGGCCACTGATAGCTCTTTTCCTCAGTGGTAAAGGCATAGACGAAGATCAGCAGCAGTGGCGCGATCATGAAGATCAGCCCAGCAGCGGCGGAAATTTTGAGGCCAAGCGAGGCCTTGGGACCATCAGAGCGCATCGAAAGCCCCCTGTCGTTTGGCCATCCAGAGATAGAGGCCCATGATGACGATCGGCACCACGGTGAAAGCGGCAGCCAGCGGGATATTGCCGGCCGTGCCCTGCTGGGCATAAACGGCCTGACCGATGAAGAGGCGTGACGATCCGATGATCTGGGGAATGATGTAATCGCCCAGCGTCAGCGAGAAGGTGAAGATCGAGCCGGCGATGATGCCGGGCAGGGCGAGGGGAAAGATCACTTTCCTGAACGTCTGCTGTGGCGTGGCGCCCAGATCGGAGGAGGCGTCGATCAGATTGACAGGCACGCGCTCCAGCGAGGCCTGGATCGGCAGGATCATGAACGGCATCCAGACATAGACGAAGACCAGGAAAGTGCCGATATAGCTCACCGACAGCGAATTGCCGCCGATGACCGGGATGGCGAGTATCCCGTCAAGCACGAAGCCGATATGGAGGCTCTCGAACACCCAGGTGAGGATGCCTTCCTTGGCGAGGATCAGCTTCCAGGCGTAGATTTTGACCAGATAACTCGACCACAGCGGCAGCATGATGCCGAGGTAGAAGAGGGCCTTCCATTTCCCGCGCACATAGCGCGCCGCCATATAGGCGATGGGGAAGGCGATGACGGCCGAGGCCAGCGTGACGAGGGCCGACATGACCACCGTGCGCACAATGATGTCGAGATTGGCGGGACGCAGCAGCTCGGCATAGCTCTTGAGCGTTAGCGTCGAATAGTCGACGATGCCGGAAAACTCATCGATGGCGAAAAAGCTCTGGAACAGCAGGGCAAGCAGCGAACCAATATAGACGATGCCCAACCACAAAAGCGGTGGCGTCAACAGGAGCAGCACGAACATTCCGGGGTGGCGCCAGAACTGGTCTGAAAGCCAGCCGAGAAGACCGGGGCGCCGCTCGGTGATGGCGAGAGCGGTTGTGGTCATTGCTCTGTTTCCATCAGATGGAGGGCGCTGCGCTCGAAGGCGACGCCGGTGCGCGCGCCGATATCAGGCAGTTCCTGCCCCGAGGGCACCAGCGCATGGATGCTGCCGCCGCCGATATCGATGCCCAGTCGCGTCGTCGCGCCGAGGTAGTTCTTCGTCGTCACGGTTCCGGCCAGCGCGCTGCCGGCCTCGGGGGCCAGCCTGACGGCTTCGGAGCGGAGGCTGCCCCAACGCCGCTCGCCGGTCAGGGTCGAAACCTGGTCAGGATTGAGGATGTTGGAGGAGCCCACGAAATCGGCAACGAAACGACTATTGGGCTTGGAGTAGATTTCCTCTGGGGTGCCGACCTGCATGACGCGGCCGCCGGAGAAGACGGCGACGCGGTCGGCCATCGAAAGGGCTTCGCCCTGGTCATGGGTGACGAAAATGAAAGTAATGCCCAGCGCCTTTTGCAGGGATTTGAGCTCCTCCTGCATGCTTTCGCGCAGTTTCAGGTCGAGTGCGCCGAGCGGTTCGTCGAGCAGCAGCACTTTCGGCCGATTGACCAGTGCGCGCGCGAGGGCCACGCGCTGGCGCTGACCACCGGACAGTTCGGAGGGGCGACGCGTGCCGTAACCGGCGAGCTTGACCATGTCGAGCGCCGCCTCAGCCGCCTTGTGGCGTTCGGCCCGCGGCGCCTTCTTGAGCATCAGCGAATAGGCGACATTGTCGAGGACGTTCAAATGCGGGAACAGCGCATAGTCCTGGAAGACCGTGTTGACGTTGCGCCGATAGGGCGGCACGCCGGTGGCGTTCTCGCCGAAGATTTCGATATGGCCGTGCGTGGGCTGTTCGAAGCCGGCAATGACCCGGAGGCATGTGGTCTTGCCTGACCCCGAGGGGCCCAGCATGGCGAAGAACTCGCCGCTGGCGATCTCGAGGTTGACCTCATCCATGGCCTTGATGATGCCGAAGTGGCGCGAAACGCCTTGAAGGGACACAGCAGCGGTCATTTTATGCAGCTCCGTTTCTGGCGGCGGACGCAATGCCGCACCGCACGGCCAAACCGGCCGGCCAGACAGACTAGTCGAAATTCAGGTTGGTTGGGTGGTGGGGAGGCGCATGGCCTCCCCACTTGGGCAGATCAGCGTCCGCCGATGACCCCGATATAGTCCGAGACCCAGCGATAGTAGGGCACGCATTCGCCCTGTTCGCACTGGGTGGTCGGGGTCCGCCAGAAGCGGATCTTGTCGAAGTTCTCGTAGCCGTTATTGGCGCAGCCTTCGTCGGTAAGAAGCTCATTGCCCTTGCAGGCGGCGGGCACGGACGGGACGGTACCGAACCAGGCCGAGACGTCGCCCTGCACCTTGGGCGAGAGCGAATGCTCCATCCACATATAGGCGCAGTTCGGGTTCTTGCTGTCGGCATGGAGCATGGTGGTATCGGCCCAACCGGTCACGCCTTCTTCCGGGAAGACCGAAGCAACCGGGCTGTCGGCAGCGAGGAGATTGACCTGGAACGGCCAGGAACCGGATGCGGCCACGCCTTCGTTCTTGAAGTCGTCGATCTGGATGAAGGCATCGTGCCAGTAGCGGCCGACCAGGGTGCGCTGCGTGCGCAGCAGGTCGAGAGCGGCGGCATATTGGTCTTCATTGAGGGCGTAGGGATCGGTGATGCCAAGCTCGGGCTTGTGGCTCATCAGGTAGAGCGCGGCGTCGGCAATGTAGATCGGGCCGTCATAGGCCTGAACGCGACCGGCATTGGGCTGGCCATCGGGGAAATCCATCGGCTCGAACACGACGTTCCAGCTGGTCGGGGCTTCCTTGAAGACTTCGGTATTGTACATCAGCACGTTCGGGCCCCAGACATAGGGGGTGCCGTAGTGGACGCCGTCCACGGTGTGCCAGGCGGCGTTCTGCAGGCGCTCGTCAATGGTCGACCAGGACGGGATCAGCGCGGTATTGATCGGCTGGACGCGGTTGCCGGCCACGAGGCGCAGCGAGGCGTCGCCGGAGGCGGTGACGAGATCGAACCCGCCTTCGTTCATCAGCGCCACCATTTCGTCGGAGGTGGCGGCGGTCTTTACCGAGACCTTGCAACCGGTGGCTTCTTCAAATCCCGTGACCCAGTCAAAGGCCGTGTCGGTCTCGCCGCGCTCGATATAGCCGGCCCAGGCCACGATGCTTAGCTGCCCCTCGCCGGCACCCAGCGTCTGCAGAGCCTCGGCGGCCATGGTCTGGCCCGAAAACACGGTTGCCATCGCGATGGCGGTACAAGTGCGTAAAACAGGCTTCATGACGTTCTCCCTTCAATCGCCGGTCCCCACCAGCTTAGGAAAGACTACGCCGCGCATTAACTTTCGCAATTTCATTCGACAGATAGAAGATATCGGAATTGCCGATGCCACATTCTAGAACTTGCGCTGGTTCTGCTGCGCCTGCACCAAGCCTATGAAATCACGAGCAGATTGCGGCAGGCCCGAACCGCGCCGCCACACCATGCCGACCTGCACAACCGGCAGATTGCCCGAGATAATTCGGTTTTCGATGCGGTCACCTTCAAGCGACCACGGGCGATAGACGAGGTCGGGCAGCACGGCGACACCCGCGCCCGTGGCCACAAGGCTGCGCACGGCTTCGACCGAACGGGTGCGAAAGGCTACGCGCGGCTTGGTGCCAAGGGCGGAAAGCAACTTGCCGGTATTCTCCTCGATTTCGTCCACCGTCAGCATGATCAGCGGCTCGGTGACGATATCCTCGATCTGGATGACATCGGCAGAAGCGAGTCGATGACCTAGGGGCAACCAAAGCCGATAGGAGGAGGTCTCGAAGATTTCGGCCTGCAGCGCGTGGCGATCCTGCAGGTCGGAAATGACCATGACGGCCACATCGAGCTCGCCGCCGATGAGGAGATGCTCAAGATAGTCGCGATTGTCCTCGATGGCCGTGACCTGCACCGCAGGGTAGGCGCGACGATAGCGCGCCAGAAGTTCAGACAGCACATAGCCGGCGACCATGGAGGTCACGCCGAGGGCCAAGGGGCTTGGCGGGGCCGAGGCGGTCTCGACAAAGCTGCGCCGCGCATCCTGCACACCGGACAGGATGCGGGCGGCGTGGCGGTGGAACTGGTGGCCCTGATGGGTGATGTTGAGCCCACGCCGATGACGCTCGAAGAGCGCGACGCCGAGGTCGAGTTCGAGGTCGCGGATAGCCTCGGTGACGGCCGATTGCGAGATCGACAGGTTTTGGGCGGCGCCGGAAATGGTTCCGTGCTCGGCGACGGCGATAAAGTACTGTAGCTGGCGCAGGGTGAAGGACATGGCCTTCACCCTAACGCGCTCATTGTGCTCACGAAAGTGGGCGCGGTGCGATCAGGCCGACAGACCACCGATGCAGGCATATTTGAGTTCGGTGAACTCCAGAATGCCATGCTGCGAGCCCTCGCGGGAATTGCCGCTTTCCTTGACGCCGCCAAAGGGCGCCAGTTCGGTCGAAATCAGCCCGGTATTGATGCCGACCATGCCGTATTCCAGCCCTTCCATCACACGGAAGATGCGGCCGACGTCGCGGGCGTAGAAATAGGCGGCAAGGCCGGTCTCGGTGTCATTGGCGGCGGCGACGACTTCGGCCTCGGTATCGAAGCGGAACACGGCGGCCAAGGGGCCAAACGTCTCTTCTTTCGCTAACTGCATATCGGCGCGCGCGCCCGTAACAACCGTGGGCTCGAAGAAGGTGTGACCGAGGCTATGGCGGTGCCCGCCCAGCCGGACATTTGCCCCCTTGGCCTTGGCGTCGGCGATATGCGCTTCAACCTTCAGCACGGCCTCTTCGGTGATCAGCGGACCCTGGGCGACGCCGTCCGAAAAACCGTCGCCGACTTTTAGGGCCGCGACCTTTGCCACGAACTTTTCGACAAAGGCATCATGAACGCTGGACTGCACATAGAAGCGATTGGTGCAGACGCAGGTCTGGCCCATGTTCCTATACTTTGAGACCAGCGCGCCTTCCACAGCCGCATCGATATCGGCATCGTCGAAGACAATGAAGGGCGCATTGCCGCCCAGCTCCAGCGCCACTTTCTTCACTGTGGTCGACGCCTGAGCCATCAGGACCTTGCCGACTTCGGTCGAGCCGGTAAAGCCGACCAGTCGCACCTTGGGGTGGCTGGTGAGCACGCCGCCAATGGCGCGTGCGTCGCCGGTAAGAACGTTGATCGTGCCGGCTGGGAAGCCAGCGCGCTGCGCGAGTTCGGCCAGCGCCAGCGCGGTCAGCGGCGTTTCAGGCGCGGGTTTCACCACCACGGTACAGCCTGCCGCCAGCGCCGGGGCGATCTTGCGGGTGATCATCGCCGCCGGAAAATTCCAGGGCGTGATCGCCGCCACCACGCCGATCGGCTGGCGCAGCACCATCAGCCGTGCATCGGCCCGATGGCTGGGCAGCATTTCGCCGGCAATGCGCTTGGCCTCTTCGGCGTAGAACTCAATGTAGGACGCGGCATAGTCGATTTCGCCCAGCGCCTCGGCAAAGGGCTTTCCCTGCTCGCTGGTGAGGATGGTCGCCAGGTCCTGCCGATTGGCGATGACGAGATTGAACCAGTTGCGCAGCACCGCGCTGCGCTCCTTGGCCGTGCGGGCGCCCCAGCCGGGCAGGGCGGCAGCCGCCGCGTCGACAGCCTCGGTTGCTTCGGTAGCACCGAACGAGGGCACATGGCCGACGATTTCACCAGTGGCCGGGTTGGTGACTGCCGTGCCGGCAGTGCCGACAAAGCGGCCGTTCAGAAGGGCCTGGCTCTTATGCAGGCTGCTATCGGCGAGGGGACGCATGGTCATGGTCTCAGTTTCCACCGGCCACGAGGGCGCGTTCGAGCTTTTCGAGCCCTTCGTCCAGCAAGGCATCGGAAATGGTCAGCGGGTTAAGGAGGCGAATGGTATTGCCGTGGATGCCGCAGGAGAGAAGGATCAGGCCATCGGCGACTGCTGCCTGGATCACTTTCCTTGTAGTCGCCGCATCGGGGCCACCATCGGTGCGCGAGACGATATCGAAGGCGACCATCGAGCCGGGGCCGCGGACATAGGCGATCGGCGCAATGTCGTTGCGGAGAGATGCCTTTTCCAACGCGGCCTTGATCTTGCCGCCGATGGCATTGGCGCGATCGACGAGCTTTTCCTCGGCGATCACATCGAGCACAGCCAGCGCCGCGGCGCAGGCCACAGGGCTGCCGGCATAAGTACCGCCGAGGCCACCCGTTTCGGGCGCATCCATGATTTCGGCGCGACCGATAACGCCCGAAAGCGGGAAACCACCGGCAAGCGCCTTGGCGATGGTCACGAGATCGGGCTCGACGCCGGAATGCTCGATGCCGAACATTTTTCCCGTGCGCGCAAAGCCGGTCTGGATTTCGTCGGCGATGAGCACGATGCCGTGCTTGTCCGCAATTTCGCGCAGGGCCACGAGCAGTTCGGTCGGCGCCGGCAGGAAGCCGCCTTCGCCCTGCACCGGCTCGATGATGATGGCGGCGACATCAGTGGGATCAATATCGGCGCGGAACAGTGTTTCAAGCGCACGCAGGCTTTCGGCGACGGTGACGCCATGGGATTCCGCCGGGAACGGCACGTGGAACACGCCCGGAGGGGCAATGCCGAACTTCTTCTTGTAGGGCGCGACCTTGCCGGTCAGGGCCATTGTGAACGTCGTGCGGCCATGGAAGGCGCCGCTGAAGGCGACGACGCCCGGCCGGCCCGTATGGGCGCGAGCGATCTTAATGGCGTTTTCGACCGCCTCAGCGCCGGTCGAAAAGAGGATCGACTTTGCTGGACCGGAAAAGGGCGCCAGCGCATTGAGCCGTTCGCAGACCGCCACATAGGGCTCGTATGGCACGATCTGGAAGGCGGTATGGGTAAAGCCATCGAGCTGTGCCCGTACCGCTTCCATCACCTTGGGGTGCCGATGACCGGTATTGAGCACGGCAATACCAGCGGCAAAGTCGATATAGCGATTGCCCTCGACATCCCACAATTCGCTGCCTTCGGCACGCTGGGCGAAAATGGGAAAAGCGGTGCCGATGCCGCGTGGCAATGCGGTCTGGCGGCGGCTCTGCAGGGTAGCGTTGTCGGTCATGGCAAGACTCCTTTGCCGCAAGTCTAGGGCGTTGCGAGGCTGGGGCGGTATGTGATTATGTTGGGTGGTGTGGTGCATTGAAGTCACCACAGGGAGTTCTCTATGCCCCCGAGGGACGACACCGCGCCGCGCCTGCCGCCGCTTCTCATGCTGCGCGCCTTCGAGGCCACCGGCCGCACCGGCTCGATGCGCAAGGCGGCCGACGATCTCGGCGTCAGCCACACGGTGGTCAGCCGTCACGTGCGCAATCTCGAGGGCTGGATGGGCCGTAAGCTGATGACCGCGGGACCGCGCGGCATCATCCTCACCGACGAGGGCCAAATCCTGCTCGCCTCGGTGACCAAGGCGTTTCGGCAAATCGCCAATACGGTGAGCGAATTGCGGCCCGCCCGCGCCGGAGCCATGCTGCGCATCTGGTGCATTCCCGGCCTCGCAACCCGCTGGCTGACACCGCGCCTCGCCGCCATCGAGGACATTTTGCGGGGCACCGATGTGGTACTGCGCGCCACGCACGCCTTGCCCGATTTCGCCGCTGACGAGGCCGATTTCGCCATCGGCTTCGGCGACTTCGATGCGCTGGCGGGCACGGCGCAACCGCTGCTGCGCCCCCGCATGTTTCCGATGGCCAGTCCGCAATGGCTCGCCACCCATGGCACGATCACGTCATTGGCCGACCTGCCGAATTGGCCGCTCATCCACGAGGAAAGCCATCGCCAATGGGCCGACTGGTTCGAGGCGGCCGGGGTGGGGACCGGGCACCGCCTCAATGGCCCGCGCCTGTGGGACGCGAGCCTTGGCCTTGACGCGGCGCGCGCCGGCCAGGGTATTGCCCTCGGCAGCCGGATTCTCGCGGCCGACGACCTGGCGAGCGGACGGCTGGTCGAGCTGTTCGACACCAATGTCCGCCTCGGCGGCTACTACGCCATCACCTCGCCCCAGCAGCGCGGCTCTGCTGCAATTGAGCGGTTGATCGCCTGGCTCGGCGCCGAACTGGAGCTGGCCGAAGGCGGCAAATGACCGCCCTCAGTCTTCGAGGAAAATCTCGGTATTGCCGTCGATATAGTCGTCGAAAAGCACCGTGGTGCTCTCCTCGGTGCCGATGACGAAGGCCATTTGCCCCGGACCGGTCAGGCGGCGCATGGGAACGTGGGGCTGGTCAACCGTGCACTGATAGTGGCCGCCCGAGAGTGTGGTGAAGGCAATGCCACGCCACATGGCGGTGGACGTCAGGTGGACGTGGCCAGCAATGACCTGGCGGATATCCGGATGGGTTCTGAGCGCATCGATAAAGGCATCGGGTTCGAGGATGCGGATGTCGTCGGACTCGATGTGCAGTGCATTGGCGTTATGGTGCAGAATGACGATGACAGGGCGGTCCAGCGCCTCGGCGAGACGGGCATGCAGCCAGCTGATCTGCGATGCAGTGAGCACGCCATCGACGCGGCCCGGCTCGGAAGAGTCGAGCAGGATGATGCGGTAGCCCTTGATATCAAAGGCTTGGTCGACCTTGCCCGTCTCGGCGACATGGCTGGCGCCGAAGACCGAGACGAAGCTGTCGCGGTCGTCGTGATTCCCGAGCGTGATGTGAACCGGGATAGAAATCCGGGCCACGATGGACTTCAGACGTTCGTAAGCGGCCGGCTGGCCAAGGTCGGCGAGGTCACCGGCAAGAACGCAGAAATCGGCATTGCCATAGCGCGCTTCGATGGCTTCCACGGCCTGTTCGAAGCGGGTGCCGGTATCGAGCGTCACCGACAATTCGCCCTCGGGCATGACATGCAGGTCGCTCAGCACCACGAATTTCAACGTCACGGCGAATCTCTCCGGAATGGATGTCAGGCCGATGTTTTAGCCGGGTTCATGTGACACCTTGCCATCTGCCGCTCGATTTTTTTCAGAGGCCCCGTCGAGCCGTCTGGTCCAGTCCTCTACGGATTGCGTCTCCAGTCGTCGCTCTGCATGGCGCCGCCATCCTTCGGCGAGTTTTGGTAATCGCGCCAGTGCCTCCAGTTCGATGGGGTTCAGTCGGTCGACATAGAAGCAATGCCAGATGCGGCGCAGGGTCCATGCGGGGTCGGCGCGGCCAATGCGTTCGAGCCGGTCGGTGGGCCCGATAGCGCCGGGCTGCAGCACGCGATAGTACCAGCCGGTCCGGCCGCTGGTCTGGACCCGGCGGGCCATGTCGGGAATGTCGAACCGCTCGTTGAGTTTCCAGCACGGCTGCCTGCCCTGGCTGACTTCCAGAACGGCACCGCCGAGGGAGAAGACGTCTCCGATGGCGACGACGTCCTCGGTGAGGCCAAGCGTCGAGAGGTTTTCGCCGAAGGCGCCGGGTTCAGCGAGCCGGGCATGGGGGCCGATCTCGGCGGTCCATGTTGCGTAGTGGTCGAAGGGATAGTGGTGCACCGCCTTTTCGGGGCCGCCATGATGCTTGGTGTCGCCCTGCGCGTCGCCTTCGAATCCCGTGGGTCCAAGCATGATGGGACCGGCAACCGGCGACTTGGCAATACCGCTTGGCGCGCCGCGGCGGCCGAGCGCGTTCACCTGCCCGGTGAGCAGGGCGCAAAGCGGATAGATCATGGGCTCTCCAATGCGGCCAGCCACTCGCGGAAGAGCCGCGTCGACGCCTCAACCAGCGCTCCTCCGTGGCGCTCCGCGTCGCGGCGCAGAGCGGGGATGTCGATGCCGACGGAGGCGAGTTCATGCGCGTGGCCGACGAGCCAGCGCTCAAAGCCGCTGCGGGCATCGACTTCGGCATGAAATTGCAGGCCCAGTATGGTCTTTCCCAGGGCAAACGCCTGCTGCTGGACGAGGGCCGATGACGCAAGATGCTCCGCGCCGGCGGGCAGGTCATAGGTGTCGCCATGCCAATGCAGCACGGATACGCCGTCCAGATGGCGCAATGGACCGGCCAGGCCGGCGGTGGTCAGGGATAGCGGCGCAAAGCCGATTTCCTTCACGCCCGATGTGAAGACCTGAGCTCCCGAGGCCGCAGCGATGAGCTGGGCGCCGAGGCAAATGCCGAGGGTCGGTTTGTTGCCCGCCAGGCGCTTGGCAATCAGCGCCTTTTCGGGTCCGAGGAAGGGATAGACCTCCTCCTCATAAACCCCGATGGGACCGCCGAGAACGACAAGCAGATCGAGCGCCAGTGGATCGAAGGACAGGAAATCGTCGTCTCCGATATTGCGATAGGTCACGGTATAGCCAGCGCCTTCGAGCACCGATTGCAGGCTGCCCAGATCCTCGAACTGCACATGGCGGAGAACGGTGGCGGTCTTCATGTGGAACTCCTTGGAAGCGGGATCAGGCGGGGCGTGTTGCCTTGGCGGGGGCGAAGAGGGTACTTCTGCTCACGTTTCTTCTCTTCAATGCCTGGAGGGTGGGAACTGCCGGTCCGTCGATGGCAGTCGACGGGCCGGCTTTATTTTGGGCCGACTACTCTGCCGGGGCCACCTTGCCGGGCAGGCTGAGATCGCCCGATGCCACCTTGAAGACATTGTCGACGCAGAGCAGCGGGGCGTGCAGGTTGGCATTGACCTTGAGGCCTGCCGTCACACCGTCGAAGGAGGCATCGGCGATGGCGCCGATGAATTCAAGCGGAATGGAGACGGCCACTTCGTCCCCGGTAAAACTCGTCGGATAGTCGGGGCTGTCGATCAGCAGCGGCACATTGGGCCAGGTCGGTGGCACCTTGGGCGTCGTGCCCTCGGGAATGTCATGGACCTTTAGGCCGGCAGGACAGGCGGGGTCTTCGCCCAGCACGACCCAGTGCGGATGCCAGACGTGGCGGTTGGTGCCACCATAGGCCGCGTCGTCGAAGTCGGGGTGGAAGGTGACGGCGAGCGCCACGATGCCCTGGCCGGAATCGAAGCCGATATCGCCGCTGTCGAGGCTGGTCGGCCAGACATAGGCGAAGACGCTGGAGCCTTCGAACTTGCCGGTGGCGTCGGGCTTGTCCTTGCCGGCTTCACCGCGGACGCGGGTGGAGAAGATGGCATTCTCGCCCTTGGTGACGATGCTGGTCTCGATGATGTCAAAGGACGCGGTGATGGCCTCGTCCGGCGTCGCGGTTACGGAATGGGCGAGGGCAGGGGCCGCCGCGAGCAGGCTCGCAGCGACAAGCAGTGTCCGGATCATGGAAAGTTTCCTTCTTCATTGGCCTGGAGGGTGGGAGTGATCCTTCGAAAAAGCGCTCCAGGTGGCAGCCCGGAGGGAAGGATCGGCGGTTTCGTGCTCGCGGCAATCGATGCGGAGATCCTTCTGGACGAAGGCTGCGTCCACGAAATTGCAATGATGCGGATTGGCCGCATCGGCATGGGCGAAGGGGCTGAAATAGCGGCAGCTGACGCACATGCGCTGGATGGGAATGTCGCCGTTTTCCTGCAATTGCCGGATCATGGCGATAAGCGCGAGCAGCATCTGCTCCTGCATGTCCGGTTCAAGGGCGTCAGCGGCGCGTTCGGCGGTGCCGGGCCTGCCCCGTTCGACCTGCACCAGGTCGAGACCGGCGGGGGTGCAGAGGATGCGCAGGGCGCGCAGATCAGCGGGATCGGGGCGCTTCTCGACAAGCCCCTTGCGCTCAAGCGCTGCAATGGAATCTGTCGCCGAGGGTTGTGACACCAGCACGCCGGCGGCGATCTCCTTGACGCCCATCCCTTCAGGGCAGCCTTCGAGCAGGGCGAGTATGGCGAACTGGGCTGGATTTACTCCTGCCGCGCGCGAACTCTGCCAATCGTCGGAACGCATCGCCATGGCGATGCGCTCGAGGCCTTCATGGATGCGAAATGCGGTGGGTCTGGATGATTGGGGCGTTGCCATATCGCCAATATATAGGAGTCCTATTTATGTGCAAGTGGCGCATTCGTTCGTGCTTGATGCAGGTCAAGGTCGTGTCCGGCGTCGTGTCGTAGGTTCGGGCCAGAAAAATCGCAGAAAGGCATGAAAATGGACAACCGGAGTGCTCGATTGGTCACGCATAGCGGGCTGGTTCTCCACGTTCGCCCGGCTCGGGTGGAAGACGAGGCCGCGCTCGCAAGGTTCTTTGAAGAGGTGACGAATGAAGACCGGCGCTTTCGCTTCCTCAGCAGCGTCCGTGTGGGCCATGAGCAACTGGCGTCCATGACGGCAGTCGACCACCACCAGACCGAAAGCTTCGTTGCCCTGGGCGAGGATAGAGCCACGATATTGGGCACTGCCATGCTGGCTTGCGACCCAAGCCTTGAAGTGGGTGAGGTCGCCATATCCGTCAGCGGCAACCACAAGAACCGCGGGATTGGCTGGGAATTGCTGCGCCACGTTGAGCGCTTTGCCACGACCAAGGGCGTCAAGCGCTTGATGAGTCTCGAAAACCGCGCCAACAAGTCCGCGATCCAGATCGAACAGGAGCTTGGTTTTGATGCCCAGTCCTATGACGGGGACATGACCTTGGTGCTTCTGCAAAAGAGCCTGGCGGCCTGACCAAATGTCCGCGCCGGCCGCGCTACGGCATTGTTGGCCTCTTCCGGCTTGGCTAGGCTGGGCGAGTCTATGTCGGCTGAGGACGCAAAATGGCTTGGGACGATCTTGCGCAATGGGGCAAGGATGCGCGGCGCATTGAGCCGCTCACGGGCGGCAGTTCCAACGATATCTGGAGCGTAGAGGTTGGTGGGCGACGTGCGGTTGCCCGCCTCGGCCGGAGGAGCGATGCCGACCTCGCCTGGGAAGCCGAACTGCTTCAATATCTCGACCGCAACGGTCTGACCGTACCAGTGCCGATCCCAACGGAGGATGGCCGGCTCTTCGTCGATGGGCTGGTGGTGATGGAATATATGGAGGGTGGGCCGCCACAGACGGAGGCCGATTGGCGGCGCGTGGCCGACGTGCTCCGCCGTCTGCATGAGCTGACGCAAGGCTGGCCGCAGCGCCCGGGGTGGCGATCATCCGCCGATCTGCTTCAGGTCGAGACGGGAACGCGGATCGACCTTGCCGCCATGCCGTCCGAAGCGGTTGCGCGCTGCCGAGCGGCTTGGCAGCGGCTCAGCGGGCGGCAGACCGCTGTCGTGCATGGCAATCCTACCAATCCGGGCAATATCCGCGTGACCGCCGATCGGATTGCGCTGATCGATTGGGACGAGGCACATGTCGACGTTCCCGATCTCGACCTGGTTCTGCCCTTCAATGCGGCTGCGCTCGAAGGCGTCGCCCATGACATGGCCGCGCAAGCATCGGCCGCCTGGGAGGCCGCCGTTTGCTGGAAAGACGACTATGCCGTCAGCCGGCTCGCGGAAGTTCGCGCGGTCCTATGAGGCGGCGCTTTCATCCTGCAGCCGGTGGCCGTTGGCGAAGCGGTGCAGGTCTGATGGGTCAAAGCCGATCCTTATCGTGCTGCCGCCGGCCAGGGGGATCTCACCTTCCGCCTTGATGGTGATGGGGCCGATCGCATGGGCTTCGGCATAGATTAGCGTTTCCGCCCCGAGATGCTCGACATGGCGAATGGTAGCGGTCCAGGGGCCGGTATCACTGAGGCGCAGGTGCTCGGGCCGGATGCCGACGAGATCGCCGCCCAGCCTGGCAGCCTCTTCGCCGGTAACGAAATTCATCTTCGGCGAGCCGATGAAGCCGGCAACAAAGGGTGTCGCGGGCCGGCGGTAAAGCTCCATGGGGGCGCCGGCCTGTTCGATGCGGCCGCCATTGAGCACCACGATACGGTCGGCCATGGTCATGGCTTCAACCTGATCGTGGGTGACATAGACCATGGTGGCGCCGATGCGGCTATGGAGCTCGGCGAGTTCCACGCGCATTTGCGCACGGAGGGCCGCGTCGAGATTGGAGAGCGGCTCGTCGAAGAGAAAGACTTTTGGCTTGCGCACGATGGCGCGGCCAATGGCGACGCGCTGGCGCTGGCCGCCGGACAATTGCTTGGGTTTACGATCGAGCAGATGCGTCAGCTGCAGCGTTTCGGCGGCATCGGACACCCGTGCGGCGATTTCGGCCTTGGGCATGCCGGAGAGTTTGAGGCCGAAACCGATATTGTCGGCGACGCTCATATGCGGATAGAGCGCATAGGACTGGAACACCATGGCAATGCCCCGCTGGGAGGGATCGCGCGTGGTGACATCGTCGCCACCGATATGGATCGAGCCTTCGGAGACTTCCTCGAGCCCGGCGATCATCCGCAACAGGGTGGACTTGCCGCAGCCCGAGGGGCCGACGAGCACGGTGAAGGAGCCGTCGGGAATGGTCAGATCGAGGCCGGGAATGATCTCCACGGCGCCATAGCGCTTGTGGACGGCGGTGAAAACGACATCAGCCATTGAGAAGCTCCTCGAACTGATCTGCGCTGCGGGTGGTGACGGAGACGGGGGAGTCGGGACTAGCGGGATAGAAAAGGTTGGTGATCCACGCGAGGCCCTGGGCGGCGCTGAGTTCGACAAGGCCGCGATCGATAAAGAGCGTCAGGTCGAGCACGTCATTGGCAGGCCAGGGCAGGTCGACGGTATAGTCGTGTCCGAATTGATCCATCCCGGCGATGGGCTGCCTGATGGTGCGGATCGAGCCGCGCTCCTTGCTGCTGCGCCCGACGATGAAATGCGGCTGATCCTCGCCGAAGAGGACAATTGCCATCTCTTCGCCCACGGCCAGATCGGCCATGAGGTCCGTGCGGCTGGTGCCGGGCAGGGCAGCATTCGCAAATCCGGCTTCTGCCGAAATGGGAACCTGTGCTGCGAGGCGCAGGCCATCGGCAGTGTCTTGGAGGCGCAGTTCGCGCGGCAGCGACATTACGCCCCGGAAGGCGGCAGTCTGTGTCTGCTTGGCATAGAGCCAGTTGCTGGCCCAGGCGATGGCAACGGGCGTTGCCGTGCCGCCGCGTTCGAAGAAGGTCTGGGCGGCATAGTAGTCGCGGCCATAGTCGAGCCAGAGTTCGGTTTCCGGTGAATTGGCGTTGGTGAAGGTCGTGCCATCGAACTGGCCGACAAAATACTGCGTGCCCGAACCCGGTGCGTAGCCGCCGGGATTGAGGCCGACGACCAGCACCCAGACCGCTTCGCCATTGGGCGCGGTGAGGGGGACCATATCCGGGCATTCCCATGGACCGGGGCTGTGCCGGCCATGGGTTTCGCCGAAGCTCGAAAGATGGGTCCAGCGCTCAAGATCGTCCGAGCCGTAAAAACCAATGGATTGGCCTTCGGTCACCAGCATGATCCATTTGCCGCTCGCTTCGTGCCAGATGACCTTGGGGTCGCGAAAAGCCGTCAGATCCGGGTTGGGCACGACCGGATTGGCCGCATGGTTTTCGTACTTGCTGAGGCCGCGGTCGGCATGGACGAGGCACTGCACCTGGTAGTCCTCGCCGGTCGAGGTGCGGCTGTGAGCGGTATAAAAGAGTTTTACTGCACCTTCTCCGGTCTCGATGGCGCTGCCGGAAAAGCAGGTGCCGAGATCGTTCGGGTAAAGCGCTATCGGTTGCTCCTCCCAGTGGACGAGGTCTGTGCTGGCTGCGTGGCCCCAGTGCATCGGGCCGTGCACGGTGCTGTCGGGGTCGTGCTGGAAGAACAGGTGCCAGACGCCGTCAACACGGATCATGCCATTGGGATCGTTCATCCAGCCGGCGCGCGGCGAGAAATGCAGATTGGGACGAAACTTTTCAGTCATGGTCTAGCCCTTGACGCCCGAGGACATCACCGAGGCGATGAACTGGCGCTGGAGAATGAGGAAGAAGAGGATGACGGGCACGGCCATGGAGACGGCGAAGGCCATGATATTGCCCCAGGCGGCCTGGTTGGTGCCGAAATAGGCCGACATGGCGACCGAGAGCGGCCGATATTCGGGGCCACGGGTGACCATGACCGGCCAGAGATAGGCATTCCAGATTTCGAGGAATTGCAGCACGGCAATGGCCGAGATGACGGGTTTTGAGAGCGGCATGGCGACATGCCGGTAGATCTGGAAGAAGGAAAAGCCGTCGATGCGCGCCGCCTCGATCAGTTCCTTCGGTAGGCGCGAGAAGAACTGGAAAAAGAGGAAGATCGACATGGCATTGGCAACGCCCGGCACGATCTGCACCTGATAGCTGTCCACCTGGCCGAGCCAGCCTGCCATCATCAATTGCGGCAGGACGAGGCTTTCGCCCGGCACGGCAAGCGTGGCGAGGATCAGGATCATCACGGGCTTGCGGATCGGCAATGTGCCTTGCGCGAGCACGAAGGCGGCCATCGAGTTAAACAGAATGGACAGGGTCAGGGTCGAGAAGGTGATCAGCGCTGTATTGGCGAGATAGCGCGGGAAGGGATGCACCGGATCGGTCCAGACCTCGATATAGTTCTCGAAGGAAAAGACCTGAGGAATGAACGAGCGGATCGACCCCATGGACACCATGATGTCCTGCTCATTGGGGTTGAGGCTGATCGTCACCATCATCAGGAGCGGCAGCAGCACGCCGAGCGCAAGCACGAGGGCGAAGAGAGAGGGCAGGGCGGCATCGCGGGTGAAGCGCATCATGCTTCTCCCTCATTCTTGAGGAACCGGCGCTGCAAGAGCGCAATGGCGGTGACGGCAAGGAAGAAGAACACGGCGACGGCCGAGGCATAGCCGACCTTCTGGGTCGCGTAGCCCTGCTTGAACAGATAGTGGATGATGGTTGTCGTCGCCCCGTTCGGCCCGCCCTTGGTCAGGATATCGACCTGGGTAAAGAGTTTCAGCGCCCCGACCGTGGTGATGATCAGCAGGAAAATGTTGACGTTCCTCAGCCCCGGCCAGGTGATGTAGCGGAAGCGCTGCCAAGGTTTGGCGCCATCGAGTTTGGCGGCCTCATAGAGGTCCTGCGGAATATCCTGCAGGCCCGCGAGATAGATCAGCATCTGATAGGGAAAGGTCGCCCAGGCCGAGAGCGCCACGACGGAGAGCATGGCTGTCGAGGGATTGCCGAGGAAATCGACATAGTTCCCTTGGCCGGCGAACCATTGATAGACGGCATTGAACGGTCCGGATGGGATGCGGAATAGCACGGCCCAGATCGACACGATCACCGTCATCGGCAGGAGCAGCGGCAGAATGGCCACCGAACGGAAGAAGCTGCGGAAGGGAATGGCCGAATTCAGGATCAGCGCCGCGCCTAGCGACATGCCGAGCTGAACCGGCGTCACGATCAGCGCGAAGAGCACCGTGTTCCAGATCGCCTGCCAGAACAGGGGATCGACGAACATGCGCTCGTAATTGGTCGCCCCGATGAATTTCGTTGGAATGGGCCGCGGCACCAGGCGCTGGTCGGTGAAGGAAAACCAGACCGAGAGCAGGAAGGGCACGACGATAAGGGCGGTGATGAAGACCAGCGCGGGCAGCAGCATGGCCAGTTCCTGGCCTTGCCCTTTGGTTTTGATACGCATCTATGGGATGCCTCCTGCTAACCCGACCGCGTCGGAGATATCTGAGCCGCTCCCGCTCAGAGGGGATCGAAGCGGGAGCGGTTTGGGGGCTTGCGGGCCCCTTCCCTGGAGGGACGAAATGCGGCCGGTCTTACTGGCCGAAGGGCGGGTAGCCGTCGTTGTCGGCAATATCCTGATCGATCGTCTGGGCGGCGCGATCGAGCTCGGCTTTCACGTCGACATCGCCCGAGAGCACGTTGACGACGGCCGTGGCCCAGGCATTGGTGATCACCGGATAGGCCGGATGGACCGGACGCACCACAGCGCAGCAGGTGGCGAGCTTGGCAAAGATCTCGCCGGCCCCGCCTTCGCCATAGGTTTCCGAGAGCGGAATGGCCGAGGCGCGCGACGGCACATAGCCGGTCGTGTCGGCATAGGCGGCGACCTGTTCGCTCGACATGGCGTAGTTGAGGAACACCTTGACGTCTTCGAGATTGGTCGAGCTTGAGGGCACGGCCCAGCCCCAGCCGCCATTGGCCGAAATCGGTCCGGCTTCGCCAAAGGCGGGCGGTGGAATGAGGACGAGATCGTCACCAAGCCCTTCGCGGTGTGCAGGCCACATCCAATTGCCGACCCAAGAGAGAGCCGCGGTCTTTTCGCCATAGAACTTGTTGTCGCCGGCGCTGGCCGGAACGATGTAGCCAGCCTTGTTCCAGTTCTGGAGCGTTGTCAGCGTGTCGATATTGGCTGCCGAATTGATCGTGCCTTCGGCGGTCCAGGTCTCACGATCCATGATGTCGCCGCCATTGGACTGGGCGAAGGGCGAGAAGCCATAGGTCATCCATTCGCCGGCGCCGTAGTTCATCTTGACGTCGAGCGGCCATTCGACTTCCGGCAGGGCGGCGAGCTTTTCGAGTGCCTCGAACATTTCCTCGCGTGTCCAGGCGTCTTCCACCGAAGTGGGGATGCGCACGCCGGCCTTTTCCAGCAGCGCCTTGTTACCCCACAGGATAGTGCCGGAATCATAGGGGCTGACGAAGTAGAACTGCTCTTCGGGGCCGTAGGTACCCTGCGCCTTGATGGCTGGCAGCAGGTCTTCGAGGATGGCAGGATCAATGAGATCGCCGATGGGCTGGATAGTGCCGGCCCAGGCGACCGAGGCCATGTTCGGGCCGTCGAGCATGATCACATCGGGCAGGCCGCCAGAAAGCGTCGCAGCCTGGATGGCTTCATTGTAGCTCGGGATTGGCACGACATCGAGCGTGATGCCTTCGACGCCGTACTTGGCGTTAAAGGTCTCTTCGAGCTGAGTGAAATAGGGCTTTTCACTGTCGCCATCTATGACCCAGGCGGTGAGCTGCCCGGCCAGGGCGTGCGAAGACATCATGCAGGCGGTCAGAGCCACCCCGGAATACAGGACACGGTTCACAAAAATCTCCTCCAACGGCGCGTCATTCGCTTATGACAACGTGAGACATTTGATAGTGAAAATTGTCTCACGTTGTCAATAGTGCATGGCTGCCCTGCAAAAATGGAGGCTAGAGCGACTGGCGCTCGATGAATTTGCCTTTCAGGCGAAGCACTTGGCTTTCGTCTGCGCCATCAATGGCGAGGTTCATGGCGGCGCGGCCCATGTCATAATAGGGCAATTCCATGGTCGAAAGCCCGGGCTGCAGGAGAGTCGCAATGGGGTCGAGATTGTCGAAACTGGCCACGGCAATGTCTCGACCGACCTTCAGGCCCAGTTCGCCCAGTTCGAAATAGACATTCATCGCCATGATGTCCTGACCGCAAAGGATCAGGTCGGGCTTTTCGCCGGCGCTCATGATCTCGGCCAAGATCCGTCGCGTCGCAAACTCGGTCGGCGCGCCGGCGGGCGAGACGACAGCTGTATGCATCTGCCCGGCGGCCTCGTGCCCCGCCGTGCGGGCGGCATCGACAAAGCCCTTGCCGCGCAACTGGCTCGCCACGATATCGGTGCCGAGGTTGAGGAAGGCCGGTCTGCGATATCCCCGCTCATAGATGATGCGGGTGAGGTCAAAGGCGAGCTGGTAGTCGTCCGGCACCACGGCCGCGTGGCGCCCGCGCCGGTCGAAACAGTTGAGCAATACGTGCGGCACGCCCGTGGGGGCGATATCCACCTCCTGATGGAAGATGGCGGCATAGATGATTGCCTCGGCGCGAAAGGCGGCGAGCTGGCTATCGGCCATGTCAGCGCTTTGTGTGCCCCGCTCGATATTGAACAGCATCATCTGCTTGCCGCGTTCCCAGGCCACGTCCTGCGCGCCGCGGACGAGATCGATGGACGAGGTGGTTGTCGCCACACCATCGGCCAGGAAGCCTATGACATTGCTGCGCTGGGATCGCATCATGCGCGCTGCCTGCGACGGCTCATAGCCGATCTCGGCAATAATCGCCTCGATCCGCGCCCGCGTCTCGGCATTGACGAGCGGGTCCCGGTTGATCACGCGGGACACGGTCTTGAGCGAGGTTTTCGCCCGCCGGGCAATTTCGCGCTGGTTGGTCAAGGCAATGGCTTTCGTTGGACAATTTTCGATAGGTGCCACAGCGGCAAGGCCGAGATCAACAGCGAAGGGGCGACATCCCGATGTCAGCTTGAAGGGGCCGGGGCAGAACCAAAGCACAGATAGTCCATCAGACCTTCGTCCATTGTGATGCGTCAGAGGGTCATGTCTATTCATGCCTTTGAATGGCCTGCACGCCAGCGACGGCGACTGCAACGCCTGTTCCGTCGAGCCGGGATGACGAGCGTTCTCCTGTTGCTGGCCTCGACAGCATCGCTTTGGTCGGCAGGCCAGCACCGGGCCCTGTGGGCCGCAGTTTCTGATTTTGAGCGTGTGTGAACCCGAGTTCCATCGGCCGGTCGAGGCCATGCTGCTAAAAATGTGGAGGACGGCCGGATGTCTGTTCAACGTGTCGGAAACGAGACTGCGGTTGATGTGGCGGCGCCGTTGCCTCTCGCGCAGGTCCCCAACATAACCAAACTCTCCGATGGCAGGTTCGTCGTCTGGTGGGCCTCAACGGTTGCCGTCGAGGGCTCTGCCGATCAGTACGACTTGCGAGCTCGGATTTATGGAACAGACGGGCTCCCGCAGGGGGCTGATTTCCAAATCAATGCCGATCTTGGGGCCTTCCCCGATGCGCGCATTGCCGCGTTGTCCAGCGGTGGGTTCGTTGCCAGTTGGGGCTCATACGAGGACTCGGTTCTCGTTACCAACGCTCAGGTGTTTGGCGCTGACGGTACGCCGCAGGGCCCCGATTTCACCGCCGTTCCCTATGACAGCAGCGCGCTGTTCGTAACTGGGCTGGGTGACGGAGGGTTTGTGCTGACTTGGCTGACCTACGTACCCGGCAGCGGATATGAGGCGCGCGGCAATGTCCGCGCATCGGACGGAACGGCGATCGGGCCCGCGTTTTCGCTGAGTGCTGTTCCTGGGGGGAACCAGTCCGGTTCTCGGGCGGTCGTATTGTCCGATGGGCGTTTCATCGTTTCATGGGATCAAAGCGTGGATGGTGCTGCGCCCTTGAGCGAGGCCGCAATGCGAGTCTTCGCCGCCGACGGAACCCCATTGGGGCCAGACATCCTGGTGGGTAGCCTGGCAGATCATTTCAGCTATAGCACCAGGATTGCCGAACTGCCCAATGGCAACCTCGCGGTCGCATGGTATCACGCTGATCCCAATGGTGTTTTTGGAGTTTTTGTCAGGCTCTACGATGCGACGGGAGCGGAGCTGACGGCGCCAATTCCGGTCCATGCCACACCTGCGGAGTATTTCGACCCAACAATACTCGCTTTGTCGAATGGCCAGTTCGTCGTTGCCTGGTCTTCGTTGGTGGAGGGAGCGGCAGATATTCGAGCGCGGGTCTTTTCGGCAAGCGGCGAAGCGGTGACGTCCGAAATTTTGGTCAGTACTCTGGCTGGGGACCACTATGTCCCGCAGTTGATTGAGCTCTCCAGCGGCGGTTTCCTGGTATCATGGGAAGGCCCTGTGAGTGAGACCGACTACGACTCATATGCCCGAGCCTTCGCGTCCGATGGCTCACCTCTCGGCTCCGACTTCCGACTGAACATAGCGGCTCCGGGCCAACAGATCGCCCCGCGGGTTACGGCCTTGGACGGTGGGCAATTCGCGGCCGTCTGGTGGGACCTTGACGAAGCCGCCGCATCTGACGTGCGCCTGCAGATCTTCGATGCGGCGGCGCAGAATCTTGCTCCGGTTATCGGTTCCGGTGGCGGAGGCAACGCCGCAGCCTACTCCGTGATCGAGAACTCCACCGACGTGGCGGTCATCGCAGCCACCGACATCGATCTCAACCAGCGTCCCACCTTTTCCATCGCAGGTGGAGCCGATGCATCCCGTTTCGATATCAATGCTGAAACCGGTGCTCTGCGCTTCATCGCCGGCCCCGACTTCGAGGGGCCGAACGATATCGGTGGCGACAATGTCTACGAGGTGACGGTTCAGGCCTCCGACGGCGAGGGCGGCGTCGACACGCAGGATATCGCGGTGACGGTGGAGAATATTGTTCCTGGGCCAGACACAAGGGTGAACACGACGACGGTTGGTACGCAGTACCTGTCTTCCGTCGCGGCACTCGCGGATGGTGGCTTTGTCATCACCTGGACCACCCAGAATGTGCCCCGTGATGTGTTTGCCCAACGCTTTGATGCGACGGGCGAGGCGCGCGGCGGCGAGGTTCTTTTTGCCGCTGCCACTGGTGCCAATGTCGTGGGACTGTCTGGCGGCGGCTATGTTGTGGTGCTGATGGGCCTGCCTGGAGGCCTGCGGGGAGAGCTTTTCGATGCCAATGGCGTGCTTGCTGGTACCATACCCATCTCGCCGACGACCGGAACAGCGTGGCCGTCTCTAGCCGCACTCGACGATGGCGGCTTCATAGTCACATGGCGATCCTCAGGCCTTGAAGGCAGCGGACAGGATGGTAGCGGGCAGGGCGTGTTCGCTCGCCGCTTCGACGCCCAAGGAACCGCAATCGAGGATGAATTTCAGGTCAATACATTTACCGAAGGGCCGCAGCAGGATGCCGCGGTTGCCGTGTTTCCCGATGGCGGCTTCGTCATCACCTGGACCTCTCTAGATCAGGATGGCTCCGGGAGAGGTATCTATGGCCAACGCTACGACTCGTCTGCCGCGCCGATTGGCCCCGAGTTCATTATCAACACGCAGACCGAGAACAACCAACAGCAACCTTCTGTGGCGGTGCTTAGCGATGGCGGCTTCGTCGTGACATGGACAAATGCCAGCACAGAAATCCTCGACGAGAGTGTTCACGGACAACGCTTTGACGCTGCCGGGTTGATGCTGGGCGCAGAGTTCCAGGTTCAGCCCGCGCCATCCCCCAGCTTCCAGCGCTATTCAACCGTTGTGGCGACGCCGGACGGCGGATTCGTCGTGAGTTGGACGAGCCGCGATGACGACCAGTCCGCCTATGCCTATTACGGACGACGCTTCGATGCGAACGGCGTAGCGCAGGGCGAACAGTTTTCTCTCAGCGCGACAACGCTTGGTGACCAGCGCCACGAGGCGGACAGATCCGGTCACGGGATTGCGGTTCTGGCCTCGGGCGATCTCGTCGCAACCTGGCATGGCGATCCGGTAGTGCCCGATCCTGACGGTCCCGGGCAGGACGAAATCTTCATGCGGATCATCAGTCTGGGCGATCCGCCGAACGGGGCGCCCACGCTTCCGCCGGACAATACCGTCGCGCTCGACGAGGACGAGGCCTCTGCCTCGACGGCAATAGGCGCCAGCGATCCCGATGGGGACGCACTGACCTACACCCTCAAGTCGGGCTACGGGCCAAGCAAGGGGGCCGTGCAGATCAGTGGCGATGCCTTCGTCTATGCGCCCATGGCCAATGCCAATGGCGCCGACAGCTTCACCATCGTGGTCGGGGATGGCAATGGCGGCCTGGCCGAGCAGGTGGTCGCGGTTTCGATCGTGCCAGTCAACGATGCGCCGACCGATCTCGCGATTTCCGCGACCTCCATTGCCGAAAATGCCGCTGCCGGAACCGTCATCGGCCTTCTGTCAGTGGTGGATGTGGATGCCGGCGACAGCCACGTCTTCTCGCTGTCCGATGATGCCGGTGGGCGGTTTGTCATCGTCAACAACGAGCTTGTGCTCGCCGCCGGCGCCGGTCTCGATTTCGAGACGGCGCCCAGCCACGAGATCACGATCGAGGTGACCGATAGCGGTGGGCTAACGCATTCCGAGGTTGTCACCATTGACGTGGTCAATGCCACCGAGGCGCCAACCGACATCCTGGTAGCCGGTGGAACAGTGGTCGAGAATGCGGCGGC
The DNA here is from genome assembly GCF_024707125.1 of Devosia sp. Taxonomy (GTDB): domain Bacteria; phylum Pseudomonadota; class Alphaproteobacteria; order Rhizobiales; family Devosiaceae; genus Devosia. The sequence continues at coordinate 280,941 of NZ_JANQAH010000011.1, read as the reverse complement.
CGGCACGTTAGTGGCCACGCTGAGCGCGGTGGACGCGGACCTCGGCGATACATTCACCTATGCCATTATTGCCGGCGGGGCGGGTCTCTTCGAGATTGTCGGCGACCAGATACGAGTGGCGGCCGGGGCTCAGGTGGATTTCGAGACGGCGACGAGCCACGACTTGACCTTGCGCGTCACCGATGGTGCCGGTGCCTTCTATGAGGAGGTCGTCACCATAGGGGTGAGCAATGTTGCGCCCGTCATTATCGGTACCAACGCCGCCAACACGCTGAACGGCACCTCCGAGGAAGACGAGATTTTCGGTCGGAACGGCAATGACACCCTGTCTGGCCTTGCCGGCGCCGACAAACTGTTCGGGGAGGCGGGCAACGATCGGCTGCTTGGAGGCGCTGGCGCCGATGTTCTGGATGGCGGGGTGGGCAATGACACCTATCTGCTTGCCGATGCAGGCGATGTCTCGCTCGACACAGTCGTCGAACTTGCCGGTGGTGGCGTCGACACAGTCGAGGCGGGTGCCGACTATATGCTCGCGGCCAATGTCGAGAACCTGATCCTGATCGGAACCGGCAATCTTTCGGGTACCGGCAATGATGCCGACAATTCCATCGTCGGAACGATCGGCAACAATGTGATCGATGGCGGGCTTGGCAACGACACCATGACCGGCGGGCAGGGCGACGATACCTATTACGTCGATTCCAGTGCCGATCGGGTCGTGGAGTCTGCGGGGGCGGGCAATGACGAGATCCGCTCCAAACTCAATGTCTTTGGCCTCGCCGGCCTGGGCAATGTGGAGCGCCTGAGCTTTGTCGGGACCGGAAACTTTACCGGCACCGGCAATGGCCTCGCCAATGTGATCACCGGAGGCGATGGCGCCGACACGCTGGATGGTGCCGGTGGCGCCGACACCATGGCCGGGGCCGCGAATGACGACACCTATATCGTCAACAATGCCGGCGATCTGGTGGTGGAGGGCGATGGCGAGGGTATCGACACCGTGCGTAGTTCCGTCGCCTATTCCCTCGGCGACTTTGTCGAGAACCTGGTTTTGACGGCCGGCGGCAGCCTGAACGCGACCGGCAACGGCCTCGATAACGCACTGACGGGCGGCGCGGGCAATAACCAGCTCGATGGCGGCCTCGGTGCCGACACCATGGCGGGCCTTGCCGGCAACGATAGCTATGTCGTTGATAGCCTTGATGACGTGGTCGTCGAGGCTGCGGGACAGGGTACTGATACCGTGCTGACAGCGCTGGCCGAGTTTGGGATCGGGGCCTTCGACAATGTCGAGAACCTGACATTCACCGGAACGGGCAATTTCACCGGGCAGGGCAATGGCCTCGACAATGTCCTGACGGGCGCGGCGGGGAATGATGCTCTGGCGGGTGGCGATGGCGCCGACACGCTGGTGGGCAATGGTGGCGCTGATACGCTCGATGGTGGACTGGGCAGTGATACCCTGCGCGGCGGCGACGGCAACGACACCTACCATGTCGACGCGGCAGGCGACCGGGCCATAGAGACCAGCAATCAGGGCATCGATACCGTTCTGGCGGCGGTCAATCACACCCTCGGGTCCAATGTCGAAAACCTGACGCTGGTTGGCACGGCGACGACGGGCAATGGCAATGGGCTGGCCAATACGATCACCGGCAATGACCTGAACAATACGCTTGGGGGCGCTGCCGGCAACGATGCCCTCCATGGCGGCGATGGCAATGACACTCTGACGGGTGGTTCGGGAGACGACATTCTGGTCGGCGGCGCGGGAACAGACACGATGACGGGAGGGACCAATGCCGATCGCTTCGTGTTCCTGTCCCCCGGCGACTCGCCGAGCGGCGCGGGTATGGACATCATCACCGATTTTCAGGATTCGGGGGCCGACACCATTGATCTGGCAGCGATTTTCGATGGCACCCTGAGCTATCGGCATGCGCTTGCCTTTGACGGGATCGGTCAGGTGAGGATCAACGATATCCTGGGGCCCAATGTCCTGGTGCAGGTCAATCTGGATGCGGATATCAGCACCAGCGAATTGGACATCCAACTCACCGGAACCACACTCGCAGCAATGGGAGCTGGCGACTTCATCCTCTAAGGGGTGGACCAAAGGGGTGGCCGACGCCGGCCGCCTCCTAACGATCGCCGCTTCTGACCTCTCGCGCTTCTCACAGAAATTCGCGATAATCTGCTTTCGCGGATCGTAAGAATGCGTTTTTGGCCTTACCAACAGGGGATCATGTTGGTCCGCACTGATGTCGCGTGCGGTTGGGCGGTTTTCTGATGACACTCAATCACCAAGAGCAGGACCGCGAGGACCACTACGATGTGGTCATCCCCGCCTTGGCGTCGTCCATGCGGGCCCGCCATGTTCTGGTTCTTGGCCTTGTGGCGATCCTGCTGGTGGTCGTTTTCGTCGCTGCGATCTGTTATGGGTCGACGTCGATACCGCTGCAGTCCGTGCTCGGCGCTCTGACCGGTCAGCCCGCCAATGGCAATCCCGATTTTGACATCGTGCTGTCCATCCGCCTGCCGCGGGCCATCACCGCGTGTCTCGCCGGAGCGGCGCTTGCTGTTGCTGGTTTGCAGATGCAGACCCTGATGCGCAATCCGCTGGCTGATCCATTCGTGCTCGGCATCACCTCCGGCGCGAGCCTTGGCGTGGCGCTGGTTGTCCTCGCCTCGGGCACGGCCATCGGGGCGTTTCTGTCTAGCGGCATGGGCCTCGGTGGCGGCTTTGCCATTGTCGGGGCGGCAACGTTGGGTGGCTTGCTGGTGCTGGCGCCGGTGCTGGCAATTTCCTCGCGGCTGCAAAACCCATCCACCGTGCTGATCTTCGGCCTGATGACCGGTCATGCGGTTTCCGCCTTCGTCACCCTGCTGGTGGCCGGCGCGCGGCCGGACCAGCTCGAGCGTTGGATCGCCTGGGGTTTCGGGTCGTTCAGCGCGGTGACCTGGACCGAGCTGCAGGTCCTGGCCCCCGTGGCCGCACTAGGCCTCGTCGTGGCCTGTTTCAGCATCAAGCAGCTCAATGCCCTGCTTCTGGGCGAGAATTATGCCCGTTCCATGGGCCTCAACACGCGGGCCATGCGGCTTCTCACCATGGCGGTGGCGTCCATGCTCGCGGGCGTCGTTACGGCCTTTTGCGGGCCTATCGGTTTTCTCGGTGTTGCGGTGCCGCATATGGCCCGCGCCATGCTGAAAGCATCGGACCATCGCGTGCTCGTGCCGGCAACGATCCTGCTGGGGGCGCTGACGGCGCTTTTGGCGCAGCTCGTCTCGCTCCTGCCCAGCCAGTTCGGCGTCTTGCCGCTCAATGCGGTGACGGCGCTTATTGGGGCGCCGGTCGTGGTCTTCGTCATCCTGCGTTCGCGCAGCGGAGTGTTTACGGGATGACGCAAATTCTCGAAGCGCGTGACCTCGTTGTTGGCTATCGCAGCCATGGCAGGACGCGGACCGTTCTCAGCCATATCAATGTGGCAGTCGCCCCCGGCGAGCTGGTGTGCCTGCTCGGCGTCAACGGCATCGGCAAGTCCACGCTGATGCGCACCTTGGCGCGCATGGAGCCGCCCCTTGCCGGGTCTGTCGAGATCAACGGCACCGACATCACCCGCATGTCGCAATACGACCTCGCCCGCAATATTGCCATCGTGCTCACCGAGCGCGTCGCGGTTGGTGCCATGCCAGCCTTCAGGCTGGTCGAACTGGGTCGCTATCCGCATGTCGGCTGGTCGGGCCTCCTGTCGGACTTCGACCGCGACATCGTCCGCAACGCGATCATCGCTGTCGGCGCAGAACATCTGGCGCATCGCGAAATCAACGAACTTTCGGATGGCGAGCGTCAGCGCATCATGATCGCCCGGGCACTGGCGCAACGACCCGCCGTGTTGCTGCTCGATGAGCCCGCCGCCTTCCTCGATGTGTCGGCGCGCGTCGAAATGATCGCCACGCTGCGCCAGCTCGCGCGGGAGCAGAATGTGGCGGTGATCCTATCGAGCCATGATCTCGAACTGTCGCTGCGCATGGCCGACACGATCTGGCTGATCGACGGGGCAGGGCGCATGCATATCGGCGCGCCCGAGGACCTGCTTGCTGATGGCAGCGTCGCTGCCGCGTTTTCGGGCCCGAACATTGCCTTCTCCGCTGGCGACCGCACGTTCAAGATCCGCAACCATCCGCATGGCAAGGCTTTCGTTGATGGTTCGAAAGAACGTGTGGGCATGGCTCGGACAGTGCTGGAGCGTGAAGGCTTTGAGATAACTCATTCGCCTGAAGCCGCTCTCGTGGTGGTCACCATGACCGCATCCGGCTGGGACGCCCTCGGCGGGAACGGGCATTATCAAGGCACAACCTTCGCCGATCTTGCGCGCTTCGTTCGCCAGCAGGCCAAAGCTACATTCCAGACGGAACCTCTATCGTGACCAGTCGTCGTCCTGTCCTAGCCGCCATTGCCCTTCTGGCACTGACCCTGCCGGCCTCGGCAGCATTCGACGCTGAGGGCTGCGTCACTGCATTCGAGCCTGGTACCGACTATTTTGACGCCAAGTCCAGCGTGGACTATGCCGACAATTTTTCGGTCGCCTATTTCGACCACTACAAGGTGGTGACGGTCGAGCGGCCTTCTCCCGGTGGGCAGAGCGAATCCTATGTGCTGGTGCAGTGCGGAACGCCAGAGCCGGAATTGGCCCCCGAGCTTGCCGATGCGCCGCGTATCACCGTCCCCATCCAATCGCTGCTTTCCGGCAGCACATCACAAAGCCCCGCCCTCGTGGCCGTTGGCGGAGTGGGTGCCGTCACCGGCGTGGCGCGCCGGAATTTCATCGCTACACCCGAGCTGATCGAACACATCCGGCAGACCGGGGTCATCGAGTACGAAACTTCTGGCGTGGTCAATGTCGAGGCCGTCGTCGCCGCTGCGCCCGACGTGTTCATGGCCGGTGGTGGTGGCGAGCCGGAAGTGCAGCGTCTTGCGGTGGCGGGCGTGCCGGTCGTCAATTTTGCCGAATGGCAGGAGACCTCGCCTTTGGGCCGGGCCGAGTGGGTCAAGTTCATGGGTCTGTTCTTCAACGCTGAGGACAAGGCCAACGCGGCCTTTGCGGACGTGGTCGAACACTACGATGCCGCCTTGGCACTGGTTGCCGATGTGCCAGAGGATCAGCGCCCGCTGGTTCTGAGCGGGCAGGCCTTCAACGGTATCTTCTTTGCCGCGGGCGGACAGTCCTTCATGGCGCGGCTCATCCGCGATGCGGGCGGCCGCTACGTCTTCGAAGACGATACCAGCACCGGCAGCTTTCAGATTCGCGATCTCGAACGGCTGATCGTGGCGGCGCGCGACGCAAAAGTCTGGATTCAGGCCTCGATCCACTATCACACGCTTGCCGACATCGCGGCGGAAGACCCGCGACTAGCCGCGCTTCCCGCGGCAGAGGCCGGCCAGGTCTGGATTCCGGATGCCCTGAAAGGCCCCAATGGCGGCGTGCAGTTCTATGAACTGGGAAGCATGCGCCCAGACATGGTGCTGATGGACCTCATATCCATCCTGCATCCGGACAAGATGCCGGGCTATGAGCGCATCTTCAACCGCTCGATTGCGCTGAACTGACGCCCCGGCGCAAAGCTGTTGTTGAAAGAGACATAAGGAAATCCTTATGTCGTTGACTCTTAATGGTGTCTTCACCATTCTCGGTCTCGTCCATGGTCCCCGCGAGGGGATAATAGGGAAGCCGGTGGGGGAGTGATCCCCAGTCCGACGCTGCCCCCGCAACTGTAAGCGGAGACGAAGTTTCTTGGTCCACTGGCCTATCCGGCTGGGAAGGCGAGACTTCGGCCTGATCCGCGAGCCAGGAGACCTGCCATGGAAACGGAATCCATATCAGGCTGATCGGGCGGATCGGCGAGAGGACCAGATCGATGACGACATATCGCATCCGCTTTCTTTCGGGCCGCTAGCCGCGGCGCCTACGACCTACAGTTTCTTGTTTTTTGCTCAGCCCGCGTGTCCCGCCAGCCGCCAGTGCAGCATTGCACTTGCTGGAGCCCGCTGAGCGGCTCTGCCGAAGAAAGCCTCTATCCATGCGCTTCAAGCCCCACGTTTCGTCCCTCGCCCTCCTCACCGCCATGCTCGCCACGGCCCTGCCGGCCGCCGCGCAGCAAACCACGCTGGATGTCCTCCGCATTACAGCTGCTGGCCTGACGCCGTTTGAGGAGAAGGAAATTGGTCGGTCGTTTACGGTGATCGATGGCGACCAGATCCAGCTGTCGGGCACGCCCTATGTGGCTGACGTCTTGCGTCAGGTGCCGGGCTTTGCGGTGTCGCGCACGGGCTCGCCCGGCGGCCTAACCCAGGTCCGCGTCCGCGGCGCGGAAGGCAATCACGTCCTTGTCCTGATCGATGGTGTCCCCGCTGGCGATACATCGAATGGCGAGTTTGACTTCGCGCGACTGCAAGTCGCAAACATCGAGAGAATAGAAATCCTGCGCGGGCCACAGAGCGCGTTCTGGGGCTCGAACGCTTCAGGCGGCGTCGTCAATATCGTTACCAAGTCAGCAGACGAGCCGGGACTGCACGGCAGCCTTGCTGGTGAGCTCGGCACTGACGGGACAAAAATGACCAGCGGTTCTCTGGCTTATGATCAGGATAATTTCGCGGCGTCGGGTTCGCTCACTCTTCGTCACACGGACGGGTTCAATGAGGCGCTTGCGGGTAATGAACTGGATGGCGCCAGCCATATCGACGCAAATGCCAGGTTCAAGGCCGAATTGACGCCAAGCCTGACGTTGGATGGAACAATCCGATATGCCAAGCTCGACGGAAAAACCGACAGTCAGACCTGGCCTTCTGGTGTCGTTCTCGATTCAGACGATAAGACAACGTTCGATGAACTGTTTGGATCGCTTGGCCTTGGGTGGGTTAGCGAGGACGGCATCTGGTTCCAAAATGCTCGCGTCAGCGCGGGAACGGTAGAGCGCCAGTTCATCAGCCCGGGTTCAGTCTTTGCCAACACTGGAGATCGGCAGAAAGTGAGCTATCAAGTGGGCCGGCACTTTGCCACACCGGGCTTCCTTGATAGCACCCATACGCTCACCCTGGGATATGACCTAGTGCGCGAAACATTTCAGCAACTCGGTTCACCGACAATTCAAGAGCGCACGGCAAACTCTTTCATTGGCGAATACCGAGGCACATATCTTGATCAGGTTTACCTGACTGCTGCCTTGCGCCACGATTTCAACGACCGCTTTGCCGACCACACCACTTACAGCGTAAGCGGCGCTTGGCAGATTCCCGATACGGGCACCCGCATCCACGCATCGGCGGGCACCGGCTCGACCAATCCGACTTTCTTCGAACTTTACGGGTTCAGCCCAACTTTCGTACCGAACCCCAACCTGCAGCCGGAAACTGGCTTTGGCTGGGACATAGGCGTGGAGCAGAGCGTCCTGGACGGCCTCGTTGTTCTAGATGCGACCTACTTCAACCAGACGCGTGAAAACCTGATCGCAACCGCCGGCAGCTCGGTGGTCAACGTTGCCGGAACCAGCACTCGTCAGGGCGTGGAACTGAGTGCAAAGGCAAATTTCTTCAATGGCTTCACGGCCGGGGTGACCTATACCTATCTCGACGCCTTCAAGGCTGATGGCACGCGGGAAATCCGTCGCCCCCAGCATTCCGGCGCCATCAACCTCGCCTACAAGCTCGAAGAAATCCCGCTCACCCTCCATGCTGACGTGGTTCTGACCGGTGAGAACCTCGACGCCTACGCGGGCACCAAGCACACCCTCCCGGCCTACGCCGTCGTCAATGGCGGCCTGAACTACCAGGTCAGCGAGCAGGTGGAGGTCTATGGCCGCGTCCACAACCTCTTCGATACCAAGTACCAGGAAGTCTACGGCTACAACACGCAGGGCCGCACCTTCTACGCCGGCGCCCGCGCCAAGTTCTGACGTAGGGGCGGGGCCCTCGCCTCCATTGCCTTCCCACCCTCGATTGTCACCCCGGCCCAACGCCGGGATGACAGTCGGTGATGGCAAGGCGCACCTTGCCGCACCATATCTCGCTCGGCTTTCTTTTCGGGACAGCACTCGATAAAAGGCCCTCAACACTTGCGAGGTAGTCATGTCGGCAGTTGCTTCCCCCAGCCGCAAAACCCTGGAGCGCCTGGCGCGCGAGCGCATCCTTATTCTGGATGGCGCCATGGGTACGCAGATTCAGGGACTTGGCCTGTCGGAAGATGACTTCATCGGCCATGGCTCCGGCCACGCCTGCCGGCACCATTCCCACCATCCGCAGAAGGGCAATAACGACCTTCTGATTCTGACCCAGCCCGAGGCGATTGAAGAGATTCACTTCAAATACGCCATGGCCGGCGCCGATATCGTCGAGACCAATACCTTTTCGGCCACGACCATCGCCCAGGCCGATTACGGCATGGAATCGGCCGTGCACGACCTCAATGTCGAAGGCGCGCGCGTCGTGCGCCGGGCGCTCGATCGCGCCACGGCCATCGATGGCAAGCCGCGCTTCGTCGCCGGTGCCGTCGGTCCGACCAACCGCACGGCCTCGATCAGTCCCGATGTGAACAATCCGGGCTTTCGCGCCGTCAGCTTCGAAGACCTCAGGAAAGCCTATTCGCAGCAGGTGAATGGCCTGATCGAAGGCGGCGCCGATGTGATCCTCATCGAAACCATTTTCGATACGCTCAATGCCAAGGCGGCGATCTTTGCCTGCATGGAAGCCTTTGAGGCGACGGGCGTTGCCCTGCCGATGATGATTTCGGGCACGATCACCGACGCGTCCGGCCGCACCCTGACAGGTCAAACCCCGACCGCCTTCTGGCATTCGGTGCGCCATTCGCGGCCCTTCACCATCGGTCTCAACTGCGCGCTCGGCGCGGAAGCCATGCGTCCGCATATGGCCGAAATCTCGGCTGTGGCCGATACGTTCACCTGCGCCTATCCCAATGCGGGCCTGCCCAATGCCTTTGGTGGCTATGACGAAGGTCCGGAAGACACCGCTCGCCAGGTCGGCGAATTCGCGCGCGAGGGGATCGTCAATGTGGTCGGCGGCTGCTGCGGCACGACGCCCGATCATATCCGCGCTATTGCCGATGCCGTGGCCGGCGTCGCTCCGAGGGAAGTGAATTGAACCGTTATCTGCGTCTTTCCGGTCTCGAGCCCTTCGTTCTCACGCCCGATATCGTCTTCGTCAATATCGGCGAACGCACCAATGTCACCGGCAGCGCCCGCTTCCGCAAACTGATCACGGCGCGCGACTATACCGCCGCGCTCGCAGTGGCGCGCGATCAGGTGGAGAATGGCGCGCAGGTCATCGACATCAACATGGACGAGGGCCTGATCGACTCCAAGGCGGCAATGGTCGAGTTCCTCAACCTCATCGCCTCCGAGCCCGAAATCGCTCGCGTGCCGGTGATGATCGACTCTTCCAAGTGGGAAGTGATCGAAGCCGGCCTGAAATGCGTCCAGGGCAAGCCGATCGTCAATTCGATCAGCCTCAAGGAAGGCGAAGAGCAGTTCCGCCACTATGCAGGGCTCTGCATGGCCTATGGCGCTGCCGTCGTCGTCATGGCTTTTGACGAACAAGGCCAGGCCGACACCTATAAGCGCAAGACCGAGATCTGCGCCCGCGCCTACAAGATCCTCGTCGATGAAATGGGTTTTCCGCCCGAAGACATCATCTTCGATCCCAACGTCTTCGCTGTCGCAACCGGCATCGAAGAACACGACAACTACGGCGTCGATTTCATCGAGGCGACGGCCTGGATCTGCCAGAACCTGCCCTATGCCCATATCTCGGGTGGCGTTTCCAACCTCTCCTTCAGCTTCCGCGGCAATGAGCCGGTGCGCGAAGCCATGCATGCCGTTTTCCTCTATCACGCCATCAAGGCGGGTATGGACATGGGCATCGTCAATGCCGGGCAGCTGGCCGTCTATGATCAGATCGATCCCGAACTGCGCGAGGCCTGCGAGGACGTGGTCCTCAACCGCAAGCCCAAGGCCGGCGGCACCGCCACCGAGCGCATGCTGGAGATTGCCGAACGCTTCAAGGGCGGCCCGCGCGAAGAAAAGGTCCGCGACCTCGCCTGGCGCGAATGGACCGTCGAAAAGCGCATCGAGCACGCGCTGGTCAACGGCATCACCGAATTCATCGAGGCCGACACCGAAGAGGCGCGCCTCTCCGCCGAGCGGCCGCTGCACGTGATCGAAGGCCCGTTGATGGCCGGCATGAATGTCGTCGGCGACCTCTTTGGCGCTGGCAAGATGTTCCTGCCGCAGGTGGTGAAATCGGCCCGCGTGATGAAGCAGGCCGTGGCGGTTCTCCTCCCCTATATGGAAGCAGAAAAGGCCGCGGGCGGCGATACCAGCCGCCAGTCGGCTGGCAAAGTCCTGATGGCGACCGTCAAGGGCGACGTCCACGACATCGGCAAGAACATTGTTGGCGTCGTCCTCGCCTGCAACAACTACGAGATCGTCGATCTCGGCGTCATGGTGCCGCCGCAGAAGATTCTGGAAGTGGCGCGCGCCGAGAATGTTGACGTCATCGGCCTCTCCGGCCTGATCACACCTTCCCTCGACGAAATGGTGCATCTTGCCGCCGAAATGGAGCGCGAGGGCTTTGACCTGCCGCTGCTCATCGGCGGGGCAACCACCTCGCGCGTGCATACTGCGGTGAAAATCGCGCCGCGCTACACCAAGGGGCAGGCGATCTATGTCACCGACGCCAGCCGTGCCGTCGGCGTCGTCGGCCAGCTGCTGTCGCCGGAAATGAAGCCCGACTATGTCGCCGGCATCCGCGCCGAATATGTCGAGGTTGCCGAAAAACACGAGCGCGCCGAACTCGCCAAGCAGCGCCTGCCGCTGGCTGCGGCGCGCGAAAATGCCTTCAAGGTCGATTGGTCCGACTACAAGGTGAACGCCCCGCAATTCCTCGGCACGCGCGTGATCGAGGATTGGGATCTTACGGAAATCGCGCGCTATATCGACTGGACGCCGTTCTTCCAGACCTGGGAATTGAAGGGCGTTTATCCGCGCATTCTTGAGGATGAAAAGCAGGGCGAAGTCGCCCGCCAGCTTTTTGCCGATGCTCAGGACATGCTCAGAAAGGTCATCGCCGAAAAGTGGTTCAAGCCGCGTGCCGTCGTTGGCTTCTGGCCTGCCAATGCGGTGGGCGACGACATCAAGCTTTTCACTGCCGAAGACCGTCGGGACGAGTTGGCGACGCTCTATACGCTGCGTCAGCAGACCTCCAAGCGCGAGAACCGGCCCAATGTCGCTCTGGCCGATTTCGTTGCCCCGGCCGGCACGCCTGACTATGTCGGCGGCTTTGTCGTCACGGCTGGTCCGGAAGAAAACGAGATCGCCGAACGCTTCAAGCGCGCCAATGACGACTTTGGGTCGATCATGGTCAAGGCGCTGGCCGATCGCTATGCCGAAGCCATGGCCGAAATGCTGCACCAGCGGGTGCGCAAGGACCTCTGGGGCTACGCGGCCGATGAGACGTTTGCGCCCAACGAACTGATCGGCGAACCCTATCGCGGTATCCGCCCGGCGCCGGGCTACCCCGCCCAGCCCGACCATACCGAGAAGATTACCCTGTTCCGTCTTCTCGATGCAGAAGCTGCGGCCGGCGTACAATTGACCGAAAGCATGGCCATGTGGCCGGGTTCATCGGTCTCCGGTATCTATATCGGCCATCCCGACGCCTATTATTTCGGCGTCGCCAAGGTCGAGCGCGATCAGGCGATCGACTATGCCCAGCGCAAGGGCATGGATCTGACCGAGGTCGAACGCTGGCTCGCCCCGATCCTCAACTATACGCCCGCCGGCTAAAGCGTTTTCAAGAAAATCGCCGGGGTCTCCACGAGCGCTCTTGGCCTTCGGCCGCGAGCCGCGCGCCGACAAACAACAGGTCCGACAGGCGGTTCAGATAGACCCGCCCGTTGGCCGTGCGTTCGTCATCGAGCGAGAGCAGGCGGCGCTCGGCGCGGCGGCAAACCGTGCGGGCCATGTGCATCGCCGCGACAGCCGGTGAACCGCCGGGCAGGATAAATTCCTTGAGCGGCGGCAGGTTGGCGTTCCACGCGGTGACCGTCTGCTCCAGCGCTTCGATATGCACCTCAGTTAGAAGGGCATGGCCGGGCAGGGAGAGGGCGCCGCCGAGATCGAACAGATCGTGCTGGATCAGCACAAGGGCCTCGCGCAGATGCGGCAGGACCTGCTGGCTTTCGGCAAAGCCGATGACGCTATTGAGCTCATCCACCGTGCCGATGGCTTCAATGAGCGCATCGTCTTTCCGCAGCCGGGATCCGTCCGAAAGTCCGGTCGTGCCATCATCGCCGGTGCGGGTAACGATCTTCGAAAGCCGGTGTCCCATTGAGTTCCCCGTGTGGCGATCCTGTTCGCCACTGGTCGTGGCCTTCCGGGGCAAAAGTGTCAATCGGCCGCGTCCGTCATTGTGCCGGGCGCGGCCATCTCGAACGCCTCATTGGGGATGCGGGCCGGCCAAGTCTTCGCCTATGCTGAACCTGCGGCTGGCCAGCGCCGCGGACACGCCTTTGGCTATATTTGGCTGATAGCGCGGGGGCGTCTTTCTTGCGGCGACGGGGCGTGGCTCGACCGCCGGCGGCGCCGGATCCTCGTGGAAGTCCGGGGCGCCCAGATCCATCGGACGCGTGATCACGTCGCCTGATTCAGGAACAATGCGAACCAGCGGTTCAAGGCCCGCGAGCAGCAATGGGCGGCGCCGGTTCAGGCCGATGTCAGCCAGGATGCGGTCGTCGAGATCGCGGAGGGCGGATTCCGTCTCAATGCGTCTCGCCCAATCAGTCAGCAGCGTGATGAGTCGTTTGAACATCTCTGTCTCCTGTCCAATGTTTGCGCGGACGACAGCAGACGCCGCCTCATCGAGATGAGGTGCGAGGTCCTGCCTTTGGGTTGGCGAAGTGTCTGCACGAAGTTCGGGCCGTTGGCGGGCCGATTTCGCGGTCGTCCGTGACGGCGTGGAAGCTATCCCGGTCGGCGATGCCATTGCTTCCACCGTTTGGTGGAGCCGCTACGCGATCGGCAACGAGAAGGAGGCGATGAGGCCGACAAGGTCGGCCTGGCGATGCGTCCTTGTCTTTTCGAACACCCGCAGCAGATGCGTGCGCACCGTCGAAACCGCAACATTGAGCGTGGTAGCGATCTCGGCATTGGTTCGTCCGGAGCCGACAAGCTCGAGCACGCGCGCTTCGGTCGGGGTGAGATCAAAGAGCGAGGCGATGGCGGCAAGCGGGGCAGGGGGCGGGGACGTGGAGGGCGCCACGAAGATGGCCGCTGCGGCGCCCTGCAGCGGATTGGCCGCGGCGAGCGGCAGCACATGGAGCACCAGTTCCTCGCCGCCATTGCCATAGGCCGGAATGCCCAACCCCCGTCGGCCGAGATCATCGAGCGAGGAGGCGAGCGCAACCAAGAGGGCAGCGTCGAGATTGGGCGGTCCAGAAATCCGTCCCGCGCGCAGGCCAAAGGGCCTTGCCGCGCGCAGCATCGCCTCGCCCGCCTGATTGGCGTGGATGAGCCGGAGATCGGACGCCACCAGCAGCACTGCGACGCTGAGACGATCGAGCACTGCCACATAGGTGGCGCTTTCGACCGCGCGCGCTTCCAGCAATCGGCTGATGGTCACCGCGCGCTTGAGATGCGGGATGAAGAGATTGGCCAGTTCCATTTCGGTCTGGCCGACAAGTCCCGCCGATTCATGGCGGGTGAACGTGATCGCGCCAAAGGCCGTCTGGTCGCGCAGCAGGCCAACCGAGAGCGAGTCGACCACGCCGCGTGGCAAGCCGACTTCGCGATGATAGCGATTGGCCGGCGTCAGGGCTTCGGGGTTCACCTCGGAGAGCACCATCGGCACGTCCAGGGGATAGTTGCGCACCCGGTCGGCACCGCCCCATTGGTCCATGATCTCGCGGCCATAGTCGCGCATGGCGATGAGCCAGATGTCGTCCACGCCACTGGCTGCATTGATCAGCGTATTGCCATTGGGCATTTCGACAACGGCCAGTGTGGCGCTGAGAAAGGCCATGCGCCCGCGCAGGGCGTCCAGCGTTGCAGGCCAGAGAGAGGGCGTTAGGGCGCAGTCATAGATCGATCCGATGAGATCGGACAGTTCCCCAGCAGGAATGGGCCTCATCACGGCACCCAATGAAAATTGCGCTGACTAAGGTAGGCAGGAATTTTTATAGAATGATGGTGGTTCGGTTGGCAGATGGCTGCGCTGAACGGCGGCAACACGCCCGGACTAACTATTCACGCTGTCCTGATCTTGTGCGGGCGGAGCAAACCAAGCATTCCCGCCTTTTCTGAGGCGATAATCCAACAAAAAGGCCGGCACATTGCTGCGCCGGCCGCATTTTTCGTCTGCCCTATCGGGTCGAGGGGATCTCGTAGATCTTCTCGATGTCGTCGAGTGCGAGGTGTGCCGCCATCACGCCGCCGGCGGTAGCCCAGACGGTGTCCGACACAGCATAGACATGCCCGGCCTTGACCGCGTCGAGGTTCTGCCAGAGCGGGGAGGCCATCCAGGCTTCGGCTTCCTTGGTCGCGCCGCCATCGCCGGTTTCGTAGCTGAAGTGCAGCAGGCGGTCGCCGTCGAGATCAGGAATTCGTTCGAGGGTGATCGGCTCGGCAAGGCCTGCCTTGTCCTGTGCTGCGGGGCGGCCGAAGCCGATATCGCGCAGGATGGAGCCCGAAAAGCTGTCATTGTTGTAGGCGTAGTTCTGGCCGGAAATGAAGCGCACGAGCCCGACCTTTTCGGCCGCACGATCGCCCAGCGCCGCCTTGATCGCCGCCACGCGGTCCTCATAGCCTTCGAGAACAGCTTCGCCCTCGGCCACCTTGCCCACGGCCTCGGCATAAAAGGCGAGATTGTTGCGCCATTGGCCGGTGATGTTCTCGACAAAAACCGTCGGTGCGATGGCCGAGAGCTGCTCATAAATCTGCTCGTGGCGCTTCTTGTTGCCCAGGATCAGGTCGGGCTCGAGCGAAAGAATGACTTCCAGATTGGGCGCCAGTTCCTCGCCCACGAGGGTCGTATCCTTGAGCGCGTCGGCGACGTGGTCGAACCAGGGATCGGCATTGGCCGAGCGGACCGCGCCAACCGGCACGAGGCCCAGCGCGAGGAGATCCTCGGTCGCCTCATTGGTCAGGGCAACGATGCGCAGCGGCTGATCCGGCACCGCAGTGACGCCCATGATGTGGGTGATGTCGCGGGCAAAACCGGGTGTCGCAAGGGCAAGCAGAAGTGGCACGCCAAGGAGCGTGATAAGGCGGCGAGAAATCATGACCGATCCATTTGATGACCAAAATAGTCATATTTCATCAATCGCAGTCGCCGGGCGGAGTCAAGCCGTCGCTTTGGCTAGACGCGATATCGCAGCGCCTCGACAAAGGCCGTAAAGGCCGGGGAGGGCTGGCGGCGATTGGGATAGTAGAGATGAAACCCCTGCCAGGTGGGCGACCAGTCGGCCAGCACCTCGACCAGTTCGCCGCGCTCGATATAGGGCCTGCTCATGAATTCGGGCACATTGGCAAGGCCATGTCCATCGAGCGCCGCATCGAGCACCGGCAGGATGCTGTTGAAGATCAACTGCCCTTCGACCCGCACATTGAGCTCGCGCCCATCCTTCTTGAATTCCCAGGCATAAAGCGCGCCGGCCGTGCTCAGCCGCAGGTTGACGCATTGGTGGTTGGTCAGGTCCTGCGGGCTTTGCGGCGGCGGCCTCCGGGCAAAATAGTCCGGCGTTGCCACCACCGAAAAGCGCCAGTCCGGCCCGATCCGCACCGCGATCATGTCGCGCGAAAGCGCCTCGCCCAGACGTACCCCGGCATCCATCCGCTGTTCGACGATGTCGACAAAGCCATTATTGATCGCCAGTTCGACGGTGATGTCGGGATATTGCGCGAGGAAGCCGCGCAGCATCGGCCGAAAGATCGAAGCGACGACAGAATCGCCGCAGGAAACGCGAATCGTGCCCGCGGGGCGATCGCGAAAGTCGCTCAGCGCCGCGATCTCGGCCTCGATCTCGTCGAAATGCGGCGCGACGGCGCGAAGCAGCCGCTCCCCGGCTTCGGTCGGCGAAACGCTACGTGTCGTGCGCGACAGGAGGCGCACGCCCAGCCGCGCTTCGAGCCCCTTCATCGTGTGACTGAGTGCCGAGGGTGTTACGCCGAGTTTCGCTGCGGCGCGGGTAAAGCTGCGCTCGCGAGCCACGGCCAGAAAGGCCTGGAGATCGTCGATCGGGCTACGCGCCATTCCTGAATCACGCTCAACACTGCATCAAGATTACTCAAGATAATCCGATGATCCCGGCTTGGCTACACTGGGGTCGAACCACTGGCGATCCCTCGCCAAGGAGACCCTTCTTGCTTGCCACCATGCTCTACGCCCCCGGCGATGTGCGCGTCGAAGAACGCGACGAACCGGTGATCCAAAAGCCGACCGATGCCATCATTCGTCTGACTGCCACCTGCATTTGCGGGTCCGACCTCTGGCCGTTCCGTGGCCTCAACGATGTCTCGAGCCCCATGGCCATGGGCCACGAATATTGCGGCGTCGTCGTTGCCGTCGGCAGCGACGTCAAGACGGTGAAGCCAGGCCAGTTCGTCGTTGGGTCGTTCGTTCTCTCCGACAATACCTGCCCCCATTGCCGCCACGGCTTTCAGTCCTCCTGCGAGCAGCGCGAATTCATGACCGGCGGGCAGGCGGAATATGCGCGCGTGCCGCTCGCCGATGGCACGCTGATCGCCACCGACACCATGCCCGATGACGACCTGATCCCGAGCCTCCTCGCTGCCTCCGACGTGCTCGGCACCGGCTGGTATGCCGCCGACGCCGCCCGCGTACAGTCGGGGTCGACCGTGGTGGTCGTCGGCGATGGCGCAGTGGGGTTGATGGGCGTCCTTGCCGCCAAGCAGTTGGGCGCCCACCGGATCATCGCCATGAGCCGCCACAAGAGCCGGCAGGATCTGGCGCTCGACTATGGCGCCACCGACATCATTGCCGAGCGTGGCGATGCGGGCGTGGCACGGGTCAAGGAGTTGACCCAGCGCATCGGCGCCGATGCCGTGCTCGAATGCGTCGGCACGCAGGAGTCCATGCAGACGGCGATCAATTGCGCCCGGCCCGGCTCAATGATCGGCTATGTCGGCGTGCCGCATGGCGTGCAGTTCGATGGCCAATCACTGTTCTTCTCGCAGACCGGGATGATGGGCGGCCCCGCGCCGGTGCGCCGCTTCCTGCCGTATCTGCTGGATCTGATCCTCACGCGCCAGATCAATCCGGGCAGGGTGTTCGATTTGGAGCTGCCGCTGGCCGACGCCGCTGAAGGCTATCGCGCCATGGACGAGCGCCGCGCCATCAAGACACTCCTGCGGCCGTAAGTCCTCTCCAGGCTCGGGCAACCACCAATCGTCACCCTCGGGCTTGACCCGAGGGTGTCATCCCAAAGTGAAGTGTCCTCGGGTCAAGCCCGAGGATGACGGGCGGCGGAAGGGTAGCGCCGGCGAGTCGTGCTCGGTTACCCAAACGTTCCAACGGGCACCCCCGCTACATCCGCCCGGAACTGCACAATCCCATCGCGCCGGTCTTCGCCCGAACCAAGGCTGGTGACAAACACGGTCTTCATATCCGCCCCGCCAAAGCAAGGCATGGTCGGCAGCTTCAGCGGCACATCCACCCAGCCTAGTAATTCTCCCGTTGTCGAGAACCGATTGATCCGGCTCGCCGAAGGCCCAGCCGACCAATAGGTCCCCGCTAGATCGCAGGCGCCGCCATCCGGTCTGCCATTGGCCTCGTCATTGTCCCGCAGGCGACGGCGATTGCTGACCGCCCCTGTCGCGCGATCAAAATCCCAGCAGTCGAGCCACATGCTGCCGCGCGAGTCCGAATGGTAGAGCAGGGTAGCGTCGGCATTCCAGGCGAGGCCGTTGGAAATGGCAATCCCATCGGCAATCACCCGCACGTCGCCATCCGGCGCGACGCGATAGAGTTTTGCCGAAGGTGCATCGCCGGGTGCAGCATCCATGCTGCCGACCCAGAAGGCGCCATCCGGCCCCACCTTGCCGTCGTTGAGCCGCATATCGGGCTTGGCATGCTCTATGCGCGCCACGGTTTCCCGCGTTCCGTTGCTCGGGTCGAACAGGATGACATCGTTGCGCAGGGCCACGACCAGCTTGCCGTTCTTGGCCAGCCCCAGGCTTGGCACCGGCTCGCCGAACTCCCAAAAGTCCCGCTCTCCGGTGGCAATATCGAGCGCATGGATCGCACCGGCCGGAATATCGCACCACAGCAGGCGCCTGTTCACGCCGTCCCACACAGGGCTCTCGCCCACGCCAAAACGCTCGCGGATCACCCAGTTCACGTCAGGTTGCATCATCGTGGGCTCACTGGCCCAGATCGTGGGCCAGGCTCCATTCGCGATAGCGACGGCGGCCGCCTTCGAGATGCTGGCGCATGGCAAGACGCGCCGCGTCAGGCTGGCGATTGGTAATAGCGTCAAAAATGCGCCGATGCTCGGTCTGGATATTTTCCAGAAACTCCGCCTTGTCCTTCTCGTCGCTGAAACTTGCCCCCAGCGCCCGGCGCGGGATCAGGCGTTCGCCCATTTCATCGACGAAGAGGCGGAAGCGCGAATTGTTGGTGGCATCGGCGATGGCGCGGTGAAAAGCGCGGTCGGCGTCGGTCGCCAGCGAATTGTCGGCCAGGTGCCGGGCAAACTGGGTCAGCGCCTGTTCCATGCGCAGGAGGTTGGTCTCCGTCCGGCGCTCTGCCGCGAGCCCTGCGGCCTCGATCTCGACGCTGATGCGAAATTCGATGAAGTCCAGCACTTCGGCAATGTCCTGCGGCGCTTCCATGAACATGGAGCCGCCGACAACCTTGGGCGGTTCGCTGACATAGACGCCGCTGCCGCGCAACGAGCGCAGCCGGCCCTCGGCCTTGAGGCTGGCAATGGCCTCGCGCACCACGGTGCGACTCACATCGAAGGTTTCGCAGAGCCTATCGGCGGGCGGCAGCTTGTCGCCCGGCTTGAGGCCGCTATCGGCGATCAGCCGGACCAGCCCGTCTTTCACGCGGTCGGTCAGTCGCAGCGCTTCGATTTCAGCCATTTTCCGGTTTTCGCATTCTCGATGGTAACAGTCTGCTAACGCATTGCAGCAGAGTGGGGACGCTTATCGCATGCCATGCGGCGCCGGATTTGTCATCCTTCTCGTGCCGTGAACGTGTGGCGGACGACGAAATCTGTCCCCCGAGGCTCATGTTCAGCTTGTAGCATGTGCAGATATTTCATACAACTTTGTAGAAGTCATAACACTTGAGGGATTTTTTGCATGTATGTGGGCACCCAGCTGAGCGGGGAGAAGTTCAACGAGGTGGGGGATGCCCACTTGCGCCAGCTGGCACAGCTTGGCCTGCGCCATGTCTGCGTCGATCCGGTCGGCAATCCGCATGATTGGACGCGCGACGTGCTGGAGCGCCATATCGAACGCATCGAAGCGGCGGGCCTGGTGCTCGACATGGTGCAATTGCCCATGTCTTCGGCTGGTGTCGATAAGGTGAAATCGCCTTCCATCGTTCTTGGTCAGGATCCGGAAAGGGAGCGGGAGGTCGACAGCATTTGCCGGTTGATCGAGACGCTGGGTGCGCTTGGCATCAAGGCGGCAAAGTACAATTTCAACATTCTCGGCATTCCGCGCACCCCGTCAGAGCGCGGCCGCGGCGGTGCTATCATGTCGACCTTCCGGCACGATCAGACGACGGATGACACCGTCCCAAGCCGCGCCGGCAATGTCAGCGCCGACGAGATGTGGGAGCGCATTACCTGGTTCCTCGAGCGCGTCGTGCCGGTGGCTGAAGCGAGCAAGGTGCGCCTTGCCTGCCACCCGCACGATCCGCTGACACGACCGGGCTATCGCGGCATGGAAGAGCGTGTGCTGGGCTCCGCAGAAGGGCTCAAGAAGTTCGTCTCCATTGCCGAAAGCCCCTATCATGGGCTCAATTTCTGCCAGGGCACGGTGGCTGAAAGCCTCGAAAATCCGCGCGAGGAGATCGGCGACATCATCCGCTGGTTCGGTGAGCGGAAGAAGATTTTCAACGTCCATTTCCGCAACATCAAGGGTGGTCGCTACTCCTTCACCGAGGAGTTTCCTGATGCCGGCGACATGGACATGGCGGCGAGCCTCAAGATCTACAAGGAAGTCGGCGTTGACTGCATGATCATGCCCGACCATGTGCCGCATATCGATGGCGAAGCGCCCTTCGAGACCGCCTTTGCCTTCTGCTACGGCTACATCATTGGCGTTTTCCAGGCCAATGGCTGGGATCCGTACGGAGCCTGACACCTCAGCTCCGATATCCCCGTACCCACCGTGTCATTCCCGCGAAAGCGGGAATCTCTGTTTCCGATCAATGAGATTCCCGCTTTCGCGGGAATGACCCGGTGGGTGGGTGAGTGCAAAAAGAAAAGGCCCGGATCTTGCGATCCGGGCCTTTGTGCGCAGGGAGGGCGCTCGGGAAATCAGCGGTTGGCGGCAATGAGTTGCGAAAGCTCCTCACGCTCTTCGCCCGTCAGTTCTGTCAGTGGGCTGCGCACCTTGCCGGCCCCGCGGCCAACCAGATCCGCGCCGGCCTTGACCATGGAAACGGCATAGCCGCGCTTGCGGTCGCGCAGTTCGATCAGGGGCAGGTAGAAGTTCTTGAGCAGGGTTTCGATCGTTGCTGCATCACGGGCGCGCACAGCTTTGTAGAAGCGCAGCGCCAGTTCCGGCACGAAGTTGAACACGGCCGAGGAATATGTGGTGACGCCCATTTCGAGATAGGGCTGGGCAAAGACTTCGGCGGTTGGCAGGCCGCCGATATGCACCATGCGGTCGCCGATCAGGGTCGAGATTTTCACCATCAGCTGCAGGTCGCCAATGCCGTCCTTGTAGCCGATCAGGTTCGGGCACATCTCGGCCAGTTTTGCGAGGGATTGCGGCGTCAGGCGAGTGTTGTCGCGGGCGTAGTAGATGACGCCGATACTAACCGCGTCGCAGATGGCCTTCATGTGGGCGATGATGCCTTCCTGTTCGGTAAACATCAGATAGTGCGGCAGGACCAGGATGCCGGCGGCGCCAGCCTTTTCAGCGCGCTTTGCCAGCTCGACCGCCATGCGCGTGCCATAGCCGACGCCGGCCAGCACGGGCACGCCGGGCGCGGCATTGTTCACTGCCGTGCTGATGATGTCGTCATATTCCCCATCATAACCGATCGAGAAGAACTCCCCCGTACCGCCCGCTGCGAAGAGTCCCGCCGAGTCGTAGGAGGACAGCCATTGCAGTCGCTTGGCGTAGGATTTGCGATCGAACTCGCCTGCGGCATCGAAGTCGGTCACCGGAAATGACAAGAGGCCCGAGCCGATCTTGGTCTTGAGTTCGTCGAAGTTCACGTCCGGTCTCCTGCGGCGACGATTAGTAATACTTCTTTCTGTATGCATGGCCTGAATGGGCCTGTCAACGGCATGTGAAACGCCGTCTATCAAAAGAAGTATGATTGCATGTTGACATTGCAATTGCAGTCATACAAGAGTGCGGACCTCAGCAATCGCCTGGAACGGCACATCCGCCGGCGAAATCAGTCTGATGGGAGGGAAAATTGAAACATTTGAGGGTAGCCGCCCTGGCGGGAATCTCGCTTGTGACGCTGGGGAGCGTCGCGGCATTTGCGCAGCAATATCAACAGTCTCCGGCACTCGAAGGGCTGGATCTGCCACCCGTGGCCGAGCGCGTCGGCAGCAATCCGCGCGTTGTCACGCCCGTCAGTGAAGTCGGCAAATATGGCGGCACGTTCCGCGGCGGCATGGTGGGCGGCAATGACCGCAACATGCTCTTCACCTATTTCGGCTACGAGCCGCTGCTCACCTGGGATGCAGACTGGTCCGGCGACGTTTACCCAAATATTGCAAGCGCTTACACGGCGAGCGAAGACAGCAAGTCGTTCACCTTTACCCTCCGCGAGGGGATGAAATGGTCCGATGGCAGCGCTTTTACGGCCGATGACATCGCCTTCTTCATCGAAGACGTTCTACCCGACGAAAAGCTCTTCCCGACCAAGCCGGGTTGGCTGACGGTCGAAGGCGAATTGCCAACGATCTCGGTGACTTCGCCGACCGAATTCACCATTTCCTGGACCAAGCCAAACGGGCTTTTCATCATCAACGCCGCCAGCGTCTATGGCGTGCAGTTGGCTCTGCTGAACAAGGCCTATTGCAGCCAGTTCATGCCCAAATACAACCCGGACGCGGACGCCAATGCCAAGGCAGCCGGCGTTGCCGACTGGGCCGAGCACATGACCAATATGTGCGGCGTCGGGATCGAGAATATCCAGCGCTGGCGCAATCCCGAGCGCCCGACGCTCGAGGCCTGGCATATCACCGAGCCCTATGTGGCTGGCGCGACGCGCGTCTCGTTCGAGCGCAATCCCTATTACTGGAAGGTCGACACGGCCGGAAACCAGCTGCCCTATATCGATGGGCTCAGCGTTTCGGTGAATGCCGAAGCGCAAACGCTGCTGCTCAGCGTTCTGGCCGGCGAAATCGACTATGAAGTGCGCCACACGGCCAATGCTTCGAACCTGCCGGTGCTGGTCGAAGGTGCGGAAGCGGGCAATTTCAATATTTCACCGCGTGAATCTCGGGTCGGCAATTCGCTGGCCATCTCGGTCAATCTGAACTCGCATGACCCGGTAAAGGCCGAAGTTTTCGATAACAAGGACTTCCGTATTGCCCTGTCGCATGCGCTAGACCGCGTTGCGATCATCGATACGCTCTACTTGGGCCAGGGGACCCCGCAGCAGGTTACACCGCGCGAGGGCACGCCTTTCTACAATGAGCGGCTCGCCACGCAATATCTCGAATACAATGTCGATGAGGCCAATCGCCTGCTCGACTCCATCGGTCTCGACAAACGCGGCGGCAATGGCTTCCGTTTGGCGCCCGATGGCAGTCCGCTGGTGGTCAATGTTGCGGCTGTGACAGCGCTGGGCGCCCATGCCGATGCCGCCGAACTTCTTACTCAATATTGGCAGGCCGTGGGTATCGATGCGCGCTTCTCGGCGCAGGATCGTACTCGCTTCTATGAGGAAAAGACTGCGAGCCAGCACGACATCGTTGTCTGGGGCGCTACGTCGGGCGGCATCGACGTCTTCATCGATCCGCGCGACTATTTTCCGTTCTCGACCGAGTCCAATTTCGCCGTCGATTGGGCAAAGTACTATATCGGCGATGGTGGCACCGAGCCGCCCGAATACGTCAAGGAGCAGTGGGCGCTCTACGACCAGATCAAGGGCACGTCGAACGCTGAGGAACAGGCTGCGCTCTTCCAGCAATTGCTCGAAATCACCGCCGACCAGTTCTACCAGATCGGTGTCAGCACGGCCATTCCGGGGCTGGCGGTGGTCTCCAACAATCTCGGCAATGTGCCGGCGGATACGCCGACGGGTTGGATCCACCCCGATCCGGGCACGCTCAATACCGAGCAGTTCTACTTCAAGAACTAACCCTGTCCTTCACCCGGCCGGTTTGCCGGCCGGGTTCCTCGACCAAGGGATCGCTGTCCATGCTGATCTTCATTCTCAAACGGATAGCCGGAATGATCCCGGCCATGTTTGCGATCTCGCTACTCGCCTTTACCGTCATCCAATTGCCGCCCGGCGACTATGTCTCGACCTATGCGGCCCAGATCGCGCAGACCGGCGAAGCCGTCGATAGCGCCGTGCTGGCCAATCTGCGCGAGCGTTATGGCCTGGGCGAAAACATCGCCGTGCAATACTTCAAATGGATCGGCGGTATCGTCCGCGGCGATTTCGGCCAGAGCTTTGAGTGGAACCAGCCGGTGACCGAGCTGGTCTGGGGTCGCATGGGCATGACGGCGCTGATCTCGTTCCTGACGCTGATCACCATGTGGGCGGTATCCCTGCCCATCGGCATCATCTCGGCGGTGCGGCAATATTCGGTCATTGATTATCTGACGACGACTTTTGCCTTTCTCGCTACAGCTGTGCCGGAATTCTTAGTCGCCATCGTGCTGCTCTACATATCGACCATGTGGTTCGGGGTGTCGGTCGGCGGGCTCTTCTCGCCGGCCTTCGAGAATGCGCCATTCTCGCTCGCGAAAGTCTGGGACTTTTTCCAGCACGCCTGGATACCGATCCTGGTCATCGGTCTTGGCAGCACAGCGGCGCTGACCCGCATCATGCGTGCCAATCTCCTTGATGAACTGCACAAGCCCTATGTCGAGGCCGCCCGCGCCAAGGGCCTGCCCGAAGGCCGGCTCATTCTGACCTATCCGGTGCGCGTGGCGCTCAATCCCTTCATCTCCACCATTGGTTGGGTGCTTCCCGCCCTCATTTCCGGCGAACTCATCGTGTCCACCGTTCTCAACCTGCCCACGGCCGGGCCCTGCTGCTGCAGGCGCTCAAGAGCCAGGACATGTATCTGGCCGGCGCCTTCATCCTGCTTACCGGCGGGCTGGTGCTCATCGGCACACTGATCTCCGACATCCTCCTCGCCATTTCCGACCCGCGGATCCGTCTCTCATGAGCGCGCCCTTCGATACCGCCAAGGATGCCGACCTGCTCGACCAACAGGTGCATGCCGGCAGCCTCGTTGCCGCCAGCCAGTGGACGTTGATCTGGCACAAGTTCAGCCGGCATCGCCTCGCCATGGTTGCACTCGTCGTCGTGGTGCTGATCTATCTCGTGGCCGCCTTTGCCGAGTTTCTGGCGCCGTACGATCCCGGCAAATTCGATCCGCGCCATACTTTTGCGCCGCCACAGCAGATCCATCTCTTCCTCACCGACGAAGAGGGGACGCGCTTTGCCCCGCATGTGCTGGGGTTCAAGAGCCAGGTTGATCCGAAGAGCTTTCGCCGACTGTTCCAGCCCGATCCGGAAAAGGTCATTCCAATCGGCTTTTTCGTCGAGGGACAGCCTTACAAGTTCTGGGGCATCTGGGACGCCAATCGGCACTTCCTCGGGCCCATGGATAAGGCTGATCCCTTCTTCCTGATCGGTGGCGATCGGCTTGGACGCGATCTCCTCAGCCGCACCATTCACGGCACGCGTATTTCCATGTCGATCGGTCTCGTCGGCGTGACGCTGTCGCTCATCATCGGCTTGATCCTGGGCGGTATTTCCGGCTATCGCGGGGGGCTGATCGACCGGGTCATCCAGCGCGTCATCGAATTCATCCGTTCGGTGCCCACCATTCCGCTCTGGCTCGGCCTTGCCGCCGCCATGCCCAAGGATTGGCCGCCGCTGCAAATCTACTTTGCTATCCTGATCATCCTCTCGCTGATCGGCTGGACCGAGATTGCCCGCGTGGTGCGCGGTCGCTTCCTCAGTCTTCGCCGCGAGGATTTTGTCATCGCTGCGCGGCTCGATGGAGTCAGCGAATTCCGCCTTATCATGCGCCACATGATGCCCTCGCTCTATTCGCACATCATCGCCGCCATCACGCTGGCCATTCCCAATATGATCCTCGCGGAAACGGCGCTGAGCTTCCTCGGCCTTGGCCTGCAACCGCCGATCGTCAGTTGGGGCGTGCTGTTGCAGGACGCGCAGAACCTGCGCGCCATTACGCAGGCACCCTGGCTCTTCGTGCCCGGCATCTGCGTCGTCGTGGCGGTGCTGGCCCTTAATTTCCTCGGCGATGGCGTCCGCGACGCTGCCGACCCCTATGCCAAGTGACCCGGTCATGTCAGACGAAACCATTCTGAAAGTCCGCAATCTCTCGGTGGATTTCCCGATCCAGAAATCCGTGGTCCACGCGGTCAAGAATGTCTCTTTCGACCTCAAGCGCGGCGAGACGCTGTGTGTTGTGGGCGAAAGCGGTTCGGGCAAGTCGGTCACCGCCCGCGCCATCTTGCAGCTCGTCGCCAAGCCGGGCGCCATCAACGGCGGTCAAATCCTGCTCGATACCGGGTCGGGCGAAGTTGATATCGTCAAGCTGGGCAGCCGTGGCCTCGCCATTCGCGAGGTGCGCGGCCGGCGCATTGCCATGATCTTTCAGGAGCCGATGACCAGCCTGTCGCCGGTCCATACGATCGGCCACCAGATCATCGAAACGATCCTGCTGCACGAAAAGGTCAGCAAGGAGGAGGCGCGGAAACGCGCGGCAGCGCTCCTCGGCAGAGTGCGGATTCCTGAGCCGGAAAAGGCGCTCGATCGCTATTCCTTCGAGTTTTCAGGCGGTATGCGGCAGCGGGCGATGATCGCCATGGCGCTGTCGTGCAATCCGGAAATTCTGATTGCCGACGAGCCGACCACGGCTCTCGATGTCACCACCCAGGCCGAAATCCTGTCGCTGATCCGCGAACTGCAGAGAGATCGCGGTATGGCGGTGCTGTTCATCACCCACGATATGGGCGTCGTCGCCCAGATCGCCGACCGCGTCATGGTCATGTTCCGGGGCGAAAAGGTGGAGGAGGCCGGTGTTTTCGATCTCTTCGAACGGCCGCAGCAGGCCTATACGCGGGCGCTGCTTGGCTCGGTGCTAAAGCTCGAAACGCCGGCGCCGCGTCCGCCGCGTCCGACGGCGGAGAAGCCTATCGCGAAAATCGAAAATCTTGAGCTGCACTTTCCGCTCAATGCCGGCTTCATGGGCCGGCCGACCAATTATCTGAAAGCCATTGATGGGGTGAGCCTGACCATCAATCAGGGCGAGACCGTCGGTGTGGTGGGAGAATCCGGTTCCGGCAAGACGACGCTGGGGCGCACGCTGCTGCGGGTTTATGATCCGACCGGCGGGCAGGTGATGTATTGGCCGAGCAATGGCGAGCCGGTGGATATCGCGACGCTCAACAAGGCCGGTATGAAGTCGCTCTATGGCGAAGTGCGCATGGTGTTTCAGGATCCGCATTCCTCGCTCAATCCGCGCATGACCATCTACCAGACCATTTCGGAGCCGCTGCGGACCAATACCGACATGACCGAGCGGCAAATGATGGATCGGGTGTCCGAACTGCTGTCGCGCGTTGGCCTGCCGCCCGATATCGGCGATCGCTATCCGCATGCCTTTTCGGGCGGGCAGCGGCAGCGCATTTCCATCGCCCGCGCGGTGGCGGTGCGGCCCCGCCTCATCATTGCCGATGAGCCGACTTCGGCGCTCGACGTGTCGCTGCGTCATCAGGTGCTCGACCTGATGCGCGACCTGCAAAACGAATATGGCCTATCTTACCTGTTCATTTCGCACGATATTTCGGTCATCCGCTATTTCTGCGATCGGGTGGCGGTGATGAAAAATGGCAAAATTGTCGAGGTTGGCGACGTGGTGCAGATTTGCGAGCAGCCGCAGCACGAATATACGCAGAGCCTGATCGGCGCCGTGCCGCGCCCCGATCCGCGTCTGCGCGCCGACGCACCGCAATAAGGAAGCTTCCATGTCCACCATACTGCTGACCGGCGCTTCCGGAAGGCTGGGCACCCATATGCGCCGCTGGTTTGCCCAAAAGGGGAGGGCGGTGCTCGCGACCGATATCAGGCCGGCCGAGGACGGCGGGGCAGTCGAGATCGCCGATCTCTCGGACCGCGAGGCAGTGGATCGGCTGATGGCGCGCGATATTTACAGCGTCGTGCATCTGGGCGGTATGGCCAAGGAGGCCGGGTGGCAGACCGTGCTCGATGCCAATATCATCGGCAGCTACAATATCTTTGAATCGGCCCGTAAAGCCGGGGTGAAGCGCGTTGTCTATGCTTCGACCTACCATGTCGTCGGCATGCATCCGACGCCGACGGATGCTCCAATCGACCTCGACGCCGCTTATCGTCCGGACTCGCTCTATGCGGTTTCAAAAGCCTTCGGCGAGATGCTTGGCCGGCTCTACTTCGACAAGTTCGGCATTGAATGCCTCGCCATTCGCATTTGCACCGCGGGCGACCCGGGCACGCCGCGAGAGGCGCGACTTTGGCTCAATCGCGATGACCTGGCGACGCTGATAGAAACCGGGCTCGATCAGCCCGATCTCGGCCATCGGATCGTCTATGGCATTTCAAATAATCCGCGGAAGATGATGGTCAACGAGCCCGATCCGGGGCTCGATTGGGCGCCGGCCCATGGTTCAGCGGAACTCGGAAAACCCGATCCACTGGCGCCGCTTGATGAGACCGATCCGCGCAATCGTCTTCTGGGCGGGGCCTTTTCCACTTGGGGCCATCAGGACGACAAGTCGGACCTTTAGTGGGCGGCGAAGCTTGAATTGGCATCCTGCGGCCGAACCATGCTGACCATGTGCCATGCGGCAACGAGCGCCAGCACCGCCGTGGCGACGCCCAGCAGGTAGACCGGGACGATGGCAAGCTTGACTGCGCCTGCCGACGCTGCCGCTGCCATGCCACCCGAATTGGCTGCAACGCCGGCCAGTGCGGCGCCGATGGCGTTGCCAGCCGATTGCGTCGTCGGGATCAGGCCGGACGCCCGGTCGCGCTCGGCATCGCTCGCGGCTTCCATCACCGTGAGGTTGAGATAGCCATTGTGGAGGCCAAAGCCGGAGCCGATGACCAATTGGCCGATGACCACCACCACGACCTGATCGATCTGCAGACCCGCTAGAACGAGCACCAGACCCAGGCCGATCATGCCGGGCCCGAGCCGGATCAGCGTCTTGCGGGTTTCCTTGCTGCGCACATTGGCCACAGTGATGGCCGAAGCACTCCAGGCGACAGCGAGCACGGCGGCGAGGGCTCCGGCCGAGGCGGGCTTGTAACCCCAGATTTCCTGCACCACGAGCACGAGATAGACCGCTGAGCCAGCGCCCGCGACGTTGATTAGCAACACGACCCACAACCCTGTGCCGACCACCGAAATGGGGCGGAAGGCGTCGCGGGGCATCAGGCGTTCTTCGGCCCGACCATCCATCCAAACTGTTGCCACCAACAGCACCGCCGCAACGACAAGCAGGGCGGCGGCCGGCAATGGCGCCGCGAGAGCTGCCAAGGCGATCAGCATGATCGCCGCGCCTATGGCGAACAGCCGCAAGCCGGGGAAGCGGGCGATGACCCGGTCCTCGGCCGAATGAGCCGGCACCTTGATGACGACCATGGAGGCGAAGAGCAGCACCAGCGGCACATTGACGAGGAAGGCGGCGCGCCACGAGACCATTTCTGTGAGGATGCCGGCAGCGGCAGGACCACCAAAAGCCGCGATGGCCCAGATCATCGCCTGCAGGCCGAAGACCTTTGGCACGAGGCGCGACGGGAAGAGTTCGGGGATGAGCGCGAAGCAGATGGCCGAAACCACGCCCTCGCCTAGCCCCTGAAGCGCGCGGCCGACCAGGACTTGCGGCATGGACGTTGCGCTGGCAGCGATCACGGTGCCGAGTAGGAAGACGCCGGCCGAGACCAGCAAAGCGGTGCGCGCGCCAAGGCGCTGCTTGAGAAGCGCGGCGCCCGAGCCGCCGACAATGGCGAAGACGAGGAACAGAGTGAGCGCCCAGGAAATCAGCGCGACGCCGCCCAGTTCCTGCACGGCCGTTGGCAGGGAAATGGAGGCGAGGAAAGCGTTGAAGGCGAGGAGCGCCACGCCGAGGCACAGGATCAGCGTCACGGTCGCGTAGCGCGGCGTGAAGATTTCAGCCCAGCGACCTTCGACCGAATCCGACATGTTGCCTCCTATTTTCCAAGCGGTTACTTGTTTAATTCAAGTCGCGGAAGAAGGCAATCAATTGTGCATGGCGCCTGAAAATTGTGCAGGGATAAGCGAGGGCGAGCCGTAGCTCGCCCTTTTTGCGTTTATTCCGCGCCGATGGCGGTGAGGCCAGCGCGGGCGCAATCGGCGTCAAGACCGCCATTGGGAGCGCCGCCGACACCGATGCCGCCGACGAGGGCTTCGCCGATGCGGATCGGCAGGCCGCCGGCCTGGATGACGAAGCGGGTGTCCATATCGCGGAGGCCATCGTTCTGCGGGTTGGCGGCGATGAAGTCAGCGAGTTCGCCGGCATCGCGGCCGAGGGCGGCGGCAGTAAAAGCCTTGCCTTCGGCGCTGCTGCCGGTGTGCGGGCCGGACATGTCGGCCTTGAGGAGAACCTTGGTCGCGCCATCGCGCGCCACCACGGCGACCGAGACATTGTGGCCACCAGCGGCGCAGGCTTCGAGCGCGGCCTGCGCAGCGGTCGTCGCAAGGTCGAGCGGCAGGTACGGCGCGGTCGGCAAGTCCTGCGCGAAAGTGGCGGTGGGGGCCAGCAGCATGGCGGTCAGAGCGAGGGTGCGAAGCATGGTGATTTCCTCTGCGTTGGTGATGAGGAAATCCTAGCCGGCGGGAGGGCTTGGATGAATCGGTAGGGCTGGCGCTGGTCTCGGTAGAACTACCGAGTGTCCTGCACTTCGAGCCAAAGACGCGTCATCTCGGCCTGGGACGTGGTACCCAGTTTGAGCCCGATGGCGGCGCGGTGGCTGTCCACGGTGCGCGGGGAAAGGCCGAGCCCTTCGGCGATCTCGCGCGTCGAAAACCCCTGCGCAATGCGCTCAAGCACCTCCGTTTCGCGTGGGGTCAGTGCCGAGAGAAGCGCCAGTGTTTCGGCCCGCAGCGCCTTGGCGCCGAGGTTGCGATCGAGCACCTGCTGGGCGCGCTGGATGGCGTCGATCAGATCCTGCTCGTCGACGGGCTTTGAGAGAAAGTCGACGGCGCCATTGCGGAAGGCGCGGCGGCAGGCCTCGATATCGCCGTGGCCGGAGATGACGATGGTGGGCCAGTCGACACCCTGCGCCAACAATTGCTCCTGCAGTTTCAGACCACTGATGGCGGGCATGCGGATATCGAGGATCAGGCAACCTGGTTCGAGCCGCGGCAAATGACCCAGAAAGGCGGTGGGGTCGCCGAAGCCTTTTACACTGAGGCCGATGGTGGAGAGCAGCAGGCTCAGCGCATTGCGCACGGCCTCGTCGTCTTCGACGAGATAGACTGGCTGAGTCATGCTTTCGCACCTCCCTTTGCCAGAGGCAGCGTCACCCGGAAGAGTGCGCCCCGATCCTGCGGGACATAGGCAATCTCGCCGCCGGCCCGTTCGATGAGCCGCTGGCTGAGCGCCAGCCCAAGGCCGGTGCCTTCGGGTCGAGTGGTGGTAAAGGGTGTGAACAGTTTTGGCACGAGTTCGGACGGGACGCCGGGGCCGTTGTCGACAATATCGAGCCGGGCCAAGCCATCGGTTTCGGAAAGCACTATCCTGGCTTCGCCCGGCTTGGATTGGTCGGACACGGCCTCGAAGGCATTGCGGAGCAAGTTGAAAATCACCTGTTCCAGTTCGACTGGATCGGCGAGAACGCTGATCGGCTTGGCCGGCACGTGCGGCTGGACGATGACGGCGCGCTGGGCAGCTTCGCCCTCCAGCAGCGTGATGACCGAACGGACTGCGGCGCCGAGATCGACTGGCGTTGCGACCGGCCGTTGTGGGCGCGACCAATTGCGCAGTCGCTCGAGAATATCGGCGGCGCGGCGGGCTTGACCAACCGTGTCATCGAGCACTTTACCCAAGGCGGCATTATCCTGCCGGGCGAGGAGGTGCTTTCCCGCCTGAGCTTGCGCCAGAATGGCTGTCAGCGGCTGGGTGAGTTCGTGGGCCATGCCGCTCGCCATTTCCCCCATGGCATTGACGCGCGAGGCGTGGGCGAGGCGCGATTCCATGTCGCTGAGTTCGGCACGGCGCTCCGCAAGGCGCGTGCGAGTGCGCTGTTGAACGAGGGCCGAACCGATGGCAGCAAGGAGACCGGCGCCGAGGACGATGGCCGCCAGACGATCGAACGGTAGCAACTGACCGAGACTTACCGGCATGGATGCTTCGAGCAGCAGCGGCTGGGTCGCGCTGCCGAGGCGACGAGAAAATTGCGGTGCAGGCATTTCTGCGGGCCCATAGACCACATGCCCATCCGGCATGGTCAGCCGCAGCGTCGCATTGCCGTTGCTCCAGAAGGCGGCGTCGGACGCGAGCAATTGAGCGGCATCGACGGCCAGCATCAGGCCATCCCGCGCCGCGTCGCTGTTCGGGCTGCGCTTGACCATCAGGTAGTGGTCGGGTCGATCCGGGGTTGTCAGCAAGGCGGTTTGACCGGTTGAAGCCTTTGCCGCCGCTTTTGCCGCCTCGGCGAGGTTGGGCTCCAGCGGCCTCGTGCCGGCCACGGGCGCTGCGTCGTCGAGCGGCACAAGCTGGATTTCGTCGATGCGCGGATAAAAGCGCAGGATGGTGGTGGCGACCTCGAGAAAGGCGCTGCTGTCGGTCTTGTCGGCCTGGGCGATGGCGGAGAGCGCCGTCAGATGCGCGTCATGCTGGTCGGCGCGTTGCGCGGCTTCAGCGGCAAGGGTCGAGCCGGCCTGTTCCAGCTCGCCGAGAAGGCTGCCCTGGCGATAGAAGCCGAGGCCCGCCGTGCCGAGCAGTGCCAGTCCCAGCCACCAGATCCAAAACCACTTCATCTACACGGCATGCCAGCGTTCATCACGCCGCCATCAATGACCCAATCTGCCGTCTCGGGGCAAGGTCAATCACCTATGGTCAGGCGGTGGCCCGCAGTTGTGCTTCGGCGGGCAGGCGCAAGGCCGAACCGATGCCGAGGATGATCGGGCAGTCGAGATCGAGGTTTTTGGCCCTGTCTGCCGCGTCGCGCAGGCAGGTGTGGACGATGCTTTGCCCAGCGCGGCTGACATTGGAGGCAAAGACGACCGGCGTGTCGGGGGCGAGGCCGGCGTCGAGGAGGCGCGCGACCAGCTCGCCCGAAGTGCGCCCGGCCATATAGTAGAGGTGGGTCGTCGATTTATCGGCGAGGGCCGACCAATCGAGATTGGTGGGCAGCTTGCCATCGCGGCTATGGGCGGTGACGAAGCGGACGGACTGGGCGCAATCGCGGTGAGTCAGCGAGAGCTTTAGCTCCGAGGCGAGCGCCAGGGCGGTGGTGATGCCGGGGACGACGTCGACGGGGATACCAGCGCGATTGAGTTCGGCGATCTCTTCGCCGGCGCGGCCGAAGATCATCGGGTCGCCCGACTTGAGGCGCACCACCCGGCGACCGGCCTTGGCCAGTGTGATCATCGTGCGGTTGATGTCTTCCTGCTTGCAGCTATCGCGACCGCCGCGCTTTCCGACCAGAATGCGCTTCGCCTCGCGCCGCGCCAGTTCCAGCACTTCGTCGGAGACGAGATCGTCGAAGAGGATGACGTCGGCCGCCTGCAGGGCGCGCATGGCCTTGAGTGTGAGATATTCGGCATCGCCCGGGCCGGCGCCGACGAGAGTCACGCGGCCGCCTTCAGTGCCCTTGGCCTCATCGATCCAGCTTTCGAGTTCGGCTTCTTCAGCAGGAGTGTGGAATGCCCTGTCGGCGAGGCGCTGCCAGAACTGGCGGCGCTCGGGGCCGGGTTGGAGGAGGTTGGTCGCGCGTTCGCGGATGTGCCGGGCAAGCCCCGCCCAATCGGTTAGGCTTTTGGGCAGCATGGCCTCGATGCGTTGGCGCACCGCCTGGCCGAGAATGGGGGCGGCGCCGGTGGTCGAAATTCCCACCACCAGTGGCGAACGGTTGACGATGGAGCCGAACTGGAAATCGCAGAAGGCCGGCTTGTCGATGACGTTTACCGGCACGCCGAACCCGCGCGCGGCGGCGGCAAAGTGGGCGGCCTCCTCTTCGTCCTCGCAATCGCCGATCGCCATGGAGTAGCCATCCCAAGAGATGACCGTCCAATGGCAGCCAAGAAGCGTCACCTGACCGGAGGAAGCAAGGCCCTGCATTTCCTCGGAAAGCTCTGCCTCTGGCGCGGCGACTTCGACCTCGGCGCCGGTCGCGGCAAGCAGTTCGGCCTTCCATGCCGCTGCTTCCGAGCCACCGGCAAGCAAAGCACGCTTGCCGGTGAGAGTGTAGAAGACCGGAAGGGTCGAGAGGGCAGCAAGGCGTGGACGCTGTGCTTCACCCGGCTGGCGCGTGACGATGTGCATCTCCCGGTCTCCTTTTCGGTGTTACTCGGCCGCTACGGGGCTGGCCTTGACTTCACGAACGGCACCCACGGCCGATGGCTTCTGGCGCGAGGGGGCGGTGCGGCTGTGGGTGGCGTAGAGGGTGAGGCCGACAAAGGTCAGGCCGCCGACGAGATTGCCGATGACGGTGGGGATCTCGTTCCAGATCATGTAGTCCCAGAAGGAAAACTGACCGCCGAGCAGGATACCCGAGGGGAAGAGGAACATGTTCACGATGGAATGCTCAAAGCCCATGTAGAAGAACAGCATGATGGGCATCCACATGCCCAAGACCTTGCCGGTGACCGAGTTGGACATCATGGCCGCGACGACGCCGGTCGACACCATCCAGTTGCAGAGCACGCCGCGGATGAAGAGGGTCAGCATGCCGGCGGCGCCATGGGCGGCATAGCCAAGCGTGCGGCCTTCGCCGATATGGCCGATGCGTTCGCCCACGGCGTCGGGCGCCTGGGTGAAGCCGAAGGTGACGACAATCGCCATCATCAGTGCGACGGTGATGGCGCCGGCAAAGTTGCCAGCAAAGACCAGACCCCAATTGCGCAGCACGCCGCCAATGGTCACGCCGGGGCGCTTGTCGATCAGGGCCAGAGGCACAAGGGTGAATACGCCTGTCAGCAGGTCAAAACCCATGAGATAGAGGAGGCAAAAGCCGACGGGGAACAGGATCGCTCCGGCCAGCGGCTGGCCGGTCTGCACGCTGATGGTGATGGCGAAAGCGGCAGCGAGCGCCAGAATGGCGCCAGCCATGAAGGCGCGGATCAGCGTATCGCGGGTCGACATGAAGACCTTGGCCTCGCCAGCGTCGATCATCTTCTTGATGAAATCTGTTGGAGCAACGTAGTCCATTCTTGAAACTCCTGGGGTCAGGCGGCGGTGGCCGCTGCAAAGCTCTGGGCATCGATGAGGATGCGGTCCTGATGGAGGCGGAGCGGATAGGTCCGCACCGCGCCCTCGTCGGCGCCCTGGGCGACGCCCGTTTCGAGCGAGAAAACCCAGTTGTGGAGCGGGCAGGTGACCTGCGCGCCATGGACGATGCCCTGGCTTAAAGGCCCACCCTTGTGGGGGCACTGGTCATCGATCGCGAAAACCTTGTCGTCCGCGGTGCGGAAGACGGCGATCTTGCCCAAGGGTGTCTTGATGCAGCGGGCGCCGCGACGGGGAACGTCTTCGAGGCAGCCGATATCGACCCAATCGTTCATCGCAATCACTCCGCTGCCTGCAACATCTGGAAATCTGCCATGGCCGCGAATTCGTGGGCGTCGCGGCCATTGACGCGTTCTTCCCAGGGATCGACCTGGGCGAATTTCTGGGAGTAGACGAAGCGCTCGAAGAGCTGGCGGCGCTTGGCCAGATCTTCCACGACATTGGCCTTGATCGAGTCCGAGCCGACGCGCTTGGCCCATTTGTAGATGCGCTCGAGATAGCGGCCCTGCTCGCGATAGAGCTGGGTCAGCGCCGCGATGATCTCCATCGCCTCGTCCTCTGTCTTGGCATGGCACAGGACTTCCGTGCCCTTGATGTCGAGGCCGGCGGCGCCGCCGAAGTGGATTTCGTAGCCGGAGTCGATGCAGATCACGCCGATGTCCTTGCAGGTCGCTTCGGCACAATTGCGCGGGCAACCCGACACGGCCAGCTTGAGCTTTGCCGGGGTCCATGAGCCCCACATGAACTTTTCGATGCGAACGCCGAGCCCGGTCGAATCCTGCGTGCCGAAGCGGCACCAGTCCGAACCGACGCAGGTCTTCACGGTCCGCAGGCCCTTGGCGTAGGCCGCCCCCGACATCATGCCGGCCTTGTTGAGGTCGGCCCAGACGGCGGGCAGGTCTTCCTTCTTGATGCCCAAAAGATCGATGCGCTGGCCGCCCGTAACCTTGATGGTCGGCACTTCGAACTTGTCGGCGACATCGGCGATGGCGCGCAGCTCGTTAGCGGTGGTGAGGCCGCCGAACATGCGCGGCACGACCGAATAGGTGCCGTCTTTCTGGATATTGGCGTGGACGCGCTCGTTGATGAAGCGCGACTGGCCGTCGTCCTCATATTCGCCGGGCCAGTTGGCAACGAGATAGTAGTTGAGCGCCGGCCGGCACTTGGCGCAGCCGCAGGAAGTCTTCCAGCCCAGTTCCTGCATCACGGCGGGAATGGATTTCAGCTCCTGCGCCACGATCAGTCGGCGCACTTCGTCGTGGCCAAGCTCTGTGCAGGGGCACATAGGCTGGATGGCGGCCGGGTTATAGCTGTCGCCCAGCGTTGCCATCAGCAGCTTTTCGACGAGCCCGGTGCACGAGCCGCAGGAGGCCGAGGCCTTTGTGTGGGCGCGGACATCGTCGAGCGAGGTCAGGCCCTTGGACGTGATTGCATTGGCAATGGTGCCCTTGCAGACGCCATTGCAGCCGCAGATTTCGGCTTCGGCGGGCAGGGCGGCCACAGCCGCGAGCGGGTCGGCAGATGCGCCGCCGCCATAGCTTTGCCCGTAGATCAGCGTGTCGCGCATCGGCGCGATATCGGTGCTGCGCTTGAGGAGATCGAAGAACCACGAGCCGTCGGCCGTGTCACCGTAGAGCACGGCGCCGAGAATGCGATTGTCCTTGAGCACGACGCGCTTGTAGACGCCGGCGGTGGCGTCGCGCAGCACGATCTCTTCGCGGTCGTCGGCCTCGGCAAAGTCGCCGGCCGAATAGAGGCTGACGCCGGTCACCTTGAGCTGGGTCGCGGTCTGTACCGGCTTGAAGGCGGCTTCGGCGCCGGTCAGGGTTTTGGCCGCGACCTTTGCCATGTCGTAGAGCGGGGCGACGAGGCCATAGACAGCGCCTTTGTGCTCAACGCATTCGCCCAGCGCCAGGATATCGGGGTCCGACGTCACCATGGCGTCGCTGACGACGATGCCGCGATTGATCTCGATGCCGGCATCGGTGGCAAGCCGGGTTTCGGGGCGAATGCCGGCGGCCATGACCACGAGATCGGCGGGATAGATCGTGCCGTCATCAAGCGCTACCGCTTCGACGCGGTCGGTGCCGAGAATAGCCTTGGTCTGCGCCTTGCAGTGGACCTTGATGCCGCGGCCTTCGAGTTCGCGGCGCAGCAGATAGCCCGCCGCAGCGTCGAGCTGGCGTTCCATCAGGTGTCCGGCGAGGTGGAGAACCACCACTTCCATGCCGCGTCCACGCAGGGCAGCGGCTGC
The DNA here is from genome assembly GCF_024707125.1 of Devosia sp. Taxonomy (GTDB): domain Bacteria; phylum Pseudomonadota; class Alphaproteobacteria; order Rhizobiales; family Devosiaceae; genus Devosia. The sequence goes on along the minus strand of NZ_JANQAH010000011.1, from coordinate 243,725 downwards.
TTCAAGACCCAGAAGGCCACCGCCGATGACCACGGCCTTGGCGTCGGGCTTGCCGGCCACTGCCACCATGGCCTCGACGTCGTCGAGATCGCGGAAGGCGCGTACGCCGGGAAGGTCCTTGCCGGGAATGGGAAGAATGAAGGGCGCCGAACCCGTCGCGATCACCAGCCGGTCATAGGGCGTCTCGACACCGTCGGCGAAGACGGACTTTGCTTGCCGGTCGATCTTCGTGACCGTCTGGCCGAAGCGGCAGTGGACGTTATTGGCGGCGTACCAGTCGGCATCGTGGGTGACGATGTCTTCATAGCGCTTCTCGCCGGCCAGCACCGGGGAGAGCATGATGCGATTGTAATTGCCGCGCGGTTCGGCGCCGAAGAGGGTGACTTCGTAGCGACCGGGTTCGGCCTCGAAGAGATGTTCCAGCATGCGGCCCGAGGCCATGCCTGCACCGATGATGACGAGTTTTTCGGCCATGTTCTTCCCATCAAACCGGGGTCCAGCCGGACCCGAAGACCAAAACGAAAACGCCGCCAACCAGCAGGAACTCCGTCTGAGAGACGAAGAAACTGTGGTTGGCGGCGTTGCCAATATGTGGCGCCCATCGTTGGACGCCGGAATTCAGTGCGCCGAAGCGCTCGGGAACATCATTGCAGGAAGCGTGCCAAACTGAATTCCCTAGCCAAAGCCTATATTTTCCAGGCTGTTAGGTGGGGCAGCCTGAAAATCAGGCATCTGTGACAAGGTGATTATTTGCACGGCAGATCGGCAATCTGCTTATTTCGTGTTCATCACTTCGCTTGAGCGGCTATGTAGGCATCGAGCTTGTCGGGATCAAAATCCGTCCCGTCGAAGAAGCCATCCGGCCCCAGCGTCAATCGTCCGCCGAGGGCGCCGACCTGCGTTGGTTCAGTCAGCGCACCCTCGATCTTGCTGCTGGCGCCGGGCACGGGCATGCCCATGCCCGAAAGGGCGGCGCGATAGAGGTCGGGCCGATAGCTCGACGCGGCCTTTTGCGCATTCTCTTGCGTATGGGCCGCCTGACCCCAGCGCACCATCTGCGAGTAGAACCAGAGCGCGTGGCTCACCCAGGGGAAATTGGCCGCGCGAGAATAGGGCACGAAAAAGTCGGGCATGGACTTTTCGACGCCCGCCTCAAATTGCAGCCTGCCTGAGAGCGTGCGCAAAATCAGATCGGCATCTATGCCCAGCCGATCCTCGCGCGCCAGCATGGCTGACAGAGCCGCGTGATTGGCTGGGTCTTCACACCAGCGCGCGGCGCGGGTTGCGGCGCGCAGCAGGGCAGCCAGTTGCTCGGGAAAGCGCTCGGCCCATTGCAGCCGGGTGCCCAGCACCTTGTCAGGGCTCATCTGCCAGATCTGGCCTTTGGTCGTGACGATCCGGCCGATCCCGCGCGCCACGGCCACCGAGCCAAAAGGCTCGCCGACACAAAACCCATCGGTGCGCTTGGCAGCAAGTGCATCGGCCTGCAGCGGGGGCGGCACGATGACGATATCGACGTCTTGGTCCGGGTTGATCCCCGAGGCAGCCAGCCAGTAGCGCAGGGCATAGTTATGGGCGCTTTCGGGGTGGACCACAGCGAGACGCAGGCGCGGTTCGCCGGTTCGTACCCTGTCCTCGACCACCTTGCGCAGTGCGGCCCCGACCGGACCCGGTGCGCCATCCTCGGGTGCGCCGGCCTCGGCCATCTTGGCCCAGACGGCATTTGACATAGTCATGGCCGCGCCCCCGAGGCCCAGAGCCATCGGCGCGATCACCGCGGCATCAAGCGGGGTCAGGCCAAGATTGGCGCTGAGCGGCATGGGGCCCAGCATGTGGGCGACATCGAGGTGGCCGATGGCGACACGGTCGCGGATATTGGCCCAGGAGGTTTCGCGCACGAGATTGAGGTGCAGGCCTTCGCTTTCGGCAAAACCGAACTCTTCGGTGGCGAGCAGCACCGCGCTATCGAGCAGCGGCACGTATCCGGCTGATATCTGCGTCAGGCCCATGAGCAAAATTCCTTCTTCATGGTCCCAAAAGCTCCGCCGCCGTGACCACCGCCTGGGCGATCTCGACGATCTTGCGGTTCTGGTTCATGGCGGTCGTGCGTAGCAGCGTGTAGGCTGCGTCCTCGGACAGGCCGCGCGAGGACATAAGAATGCCCTTGGCTTTGTCGATCACCTTGCGGCCCTGCAGTTCTGATCGCGCGGCCTCGAGCTCCCCCTGCAGCCGCGAAAAAGCGCGAAACCGGACGATGGCCATGTCGAGGATCGGCTTGATGCGATCCTTGCGTAGCCCGTCCACCACATAGGCAGAAACGCCGGCATCGACCGCCGCTTCGATTTCTGCTGGGTCGGATTTGTCGACGAACATGGCGATGGGCCGTTTGATGGTGCGGCTCAGGGCGAAAAAATGTTCGAGCACATCACGATTGGGATTTTCCAGATCAATGATCACCACATCGGGTGCGATTTCGCCGATACGCCGCGCAACATCCTCGATATCGGTAATGACGCGCACAGAGGTATGGCCAGCCTCACGCAGTCCGGCCTCGATGATCGAAGCGCGGATCGCATTGTCGTCAATCACCAGAATCGAAAGCGACTCTGCCATGGTACTCAACTGCAAGGGCCTATGCGGCTCAGTCACTGCATGACTGGCGGACCGCTGTCTACTTCGTTTGCAGGATGGTAGCTATGCTGAAAAACGAGGCAAGCGTTTGGCGCTCAGCAATTGGTCCGCCAGCTCCACAAATCCCTTGCCCGCCACCTCGGCGGTGATCCAGCGCGGTTTGGTCGGCAGATCGTCGAGTACGGGCAGGATATTGGCGACCCCAAAAGTCTTGCTCAGGAAGGTGAACATCGGTGCGTCGTTGCGCGAGTCGCCGGCAAAACTGACCTGTTGAGCGAGTTCCATGTCGCCAAGACCCCAGCGGCGCAACAGGCGTTCGCTCATGGTGCGCTTGTTGTAGTCGCCGATCCAGGTGTTGATGTGCACCGAGCTGATCGCCACCGTGCCGCCAAGAGCGCGGATTTGTTCGGCCAGCGCGTCCACCTCCGGGCGCGGATAGCCGACAATGTCGATGGCGACGTCGGCGAGGCGATAGTGCTGGTCATGGGCGAGGCGAAAACGATCCCCGAGCAGTGGGACGATCGTCTCCAGGTGCTGCCTCTGCCGCTCAACCTGCACGGCCTCATTTTCCCAATATTCGACCGCGACCCGATTATGGTCGGCCGTCATCACGAAGGCGCCGCTCTCGCCGATGGCGGCGGCGACAGGCCAGGCGCGGACGATGTGCTCGCACCAGCCGGCCGAGCCACCGGTCACCGTGACGACACGGATTCCGGCCGCATCTAGGTCCCACAGGGCTTGATAGGTTTGCGGCAGCAGGCGGCCTTCGGTTGTCAGCGTGTCGTCGATGTCGGTGAGAAGATAACGCACATCGCGCAGGTCCTCGGGCCGGGGGGCGGGGCCGATAAAGCTCATTCGGCGTCTCCGCCGCAGATTTCGACCTCGATCCCAGCACTTTCGAAAGCCGCGGCGACCCGTTTGTCATTGGGCAGAGCGTCGGTGAAAAAGCTGGTAATGGCGGAGAAGGGGGCAACGCGCACCGAGGCGTCGCGCGACCACTTGCTCACATCGGCGGCAAGGAATTTGGTGCGCGCATTGTCGAGCAGTTTCATGGTGAGCTGGGCTTCACTATAGCTGAAATCGAGAATGCCCTTTTCCGGATCGAGCGCACCGGCGCCGACGACGGCATGGGAGGCATAGAACTTCTCGAAGAAATTGAGAGCGTCGGGGCCGACGACGTCGCGGTCATTGTGGCGCAGTAGACCACCGGTCATGTGCACCTCAACCTGAGGGGCTTCCGACAGGGTCAGGGCGACATCGATATTATTGGTCACGACGCGCAGGTCCTGATGATCGCGCAGCGCCTCGGCCACGAATTGCACGGTGCTGCCGATACCCATGAATACGGTTGAGCCGGAGGGGATCGCGGCGGCAATGCGCCGGGCGATCCGCTGCTTGGCCCCGCTATTGAGCGCGGCGCGGGCATTGACCGAGATATTGCGGGCGCCCACGGGCATGTCGACGCCGCCATGGAAGCGCCGCGCGTAACCAAGATCACAAAGCGCGTTGATATCGCGCCTTATGGTCTGGGTGGTCACGTCATAGCGGGCCGCCAGGGGCTCGATATATTGAGCGCCCTCGGACTCGATCAGGCTCAGGATTTCACGTTGCCGATGCGACAGCATTTTTGGCCGAAAGCCTCTGCTACCCCAGGAAGAGCTTGGGATTGTCGGTAATGACCCCGGTCAGGCCTGCGCCCCAGAAGGAGACAAGTTCGACGGGATTGTTGCAGGTCCAGGCACGTACCTTGATACCGTTTTTGCTGGTTTCTTCCAGCATTCCGATGCTCAGCGCCTTGTAATGCATGTGAATGGTCGTCGCCGGAATGGCCTTGAGCTTGTCAGCCCAGTCTTCGGGCGGGCGGCCCCAGAGCATGGCCATTTCGAGGTCCGGCTCCAGCGCATGCATCGCCTTGAGCGCTTCGGGATCGAAACTCGAGATCATGATCTCGGTTTTGGGGTCCCGCTTGTTGATGTCTGCCTGCACGGCGCGCACCAATTGGTCGAGCGACTTGTGATGCTTGTGCTGCTTGATTTCGACATTGGCGCTGAGCCCGAATTCACCCAGGGCCTTGATGACTTCGGCCAGGGTCGACAGGCGTTCGCCAGCATATTTGGCATCGAACCAGGCGCCGGCATCGAGCCTTGCGACGTCGGCATGGGTGAGGGCGCCGAGCGAGCCCTTGCCCGAGGTCGTGCGGTCAACGCTGTCGTCGTGGATAACGACCAGCGTGTCGTCAGCAAGCAGGGCCACGTCGAGTTCGACCCAGCGCGCCCCCTGTTCGGCCGCAGCCTTGAAGGCGGCAATGGTATTTTCGGGCGCCACGGCGGATGCACCGCGATGGGCCTGCACTTCGTCCCGAGTGGGACCGATATCGGAAGGAATGGTCATGACGCGTCTTTGTTCTTGGCCCGCAAGCCACTAAGTCGGTTCTGTTACGGATTTGCGACAGCAGTGTCGGTGCGACGGCCGCTTTCGCGATTGAATGGGTGCAGGTCAGCGGGTTTGACATGGATGGTGATGGTTGCACCTTCCTCAATCTCCGGCCGACCGGGAACGCTGAGAATGACGGCATGATCGCCGTTCTTGAGCCGCGCGTGGAGGTGGCTTTCCCCGCCGATCGGTTCGAGCAGTTCCACGGTCGCGGGCAGTGCCAGGCTCGGCTCGTCCGAGCTTTCAAGCGTGAGGTGGTCGGGGCGAATGCCCACCACATCGGTGCCGGGCGGCAGGCCGAGAATGTCAAAGCCCGAGGCTGCGTCGAGCGCGGAAACCGGCAGCAGGTTCATCGGCGGTGAGCCGATAAAGCCGGCAACGAACAGGGTTGCCGGCCGGTCATAGACCTCCGTCGGCGTCCCGAGTTGCTCCACCAGACCATTGTTCATAACCACTAGCCGGTCGGCCAGGGTCATGGCTTCGAGCTGATCGTGCGTCACATAAAGGCTTGTGGTTTTCAGCCGGCGCTGCAGCTTGCGGATTTCCACCCGCATCTGCACGCGCAGCTTGGCGTCGAGATTGGACAGCGGTTCGTCGAAGAGAAAGGCCGCCGGTTCACGCACGATGGCTCGGCCCATGGCGACGCGCTGGCGCTGACCGCCGGAAAGCTGGCGTGGCTTTCGGTCCAGCATGGGTCCGATTTCGAGAATATCGGCTGCTTCCTTGACGCGGCGGTCGATTTCCTCGCGCGGCGTACCACGGTTTTTGAGGCCATATTCGAGATTCCCGCGCACTGTCATATGTGGATAGAGCGCATAGTTCTGGAACACCATGGCGATGTCGCGCTCGGCCGGTTCGGCTTTCACCACGTCGCGACCGGCGATCTCGATGCGGCCGGAGGTGACGGATTCGAGGCCCGCCACCATGCGCAGCAGGGTCGATTTTCCGCAGCCCGAGGGCCCGACGAGAACGATGAGCTCGCCGTCCTTGACCGAGAGATTGATGCCTTTGACGGCGGGAACGGAGCCGTAGTTCTTCTTGAGGTCAACCAGGTTGATCGTGGCCATGGCTTATTTCTCCGTTTCCACGAGGCCTTTGATGAAAAGGCGCTGCATGAAGATGACGACAAGGACGGGGGGCAGCATGGCCAGCGTCACGGCGGCCATGACGAGGTGCCATCGGGGCTCGGCATCGGCCGTGGCGGCCAGGCGCTTGATGCCCATGACGACCGTGTAATAGCGGCTGTCGGTGGTGACGAGCATCGGCCAGAGATACTGCACCCATCCATAGATGAAGAGGATGACGAAGAGCGCGGCGATATTGGTGCGTGAGAGCGGCAGCAGTATATCGCGGAAGAACTTCATCGGCCCCGCGCCATCGACGCGGGCCGCTTCCATCAGTTCATCCGGAATGGTCAGGAAGAACTGGCGGAAGAGGAAAGTCGCTGTCGCCGAAGCGATCAACGGCAGGGTGAGGCCGACATAGGAATTGAGCAGCCCCAGGTCCGCCACGACCTTGAAAGTGGGAATGATGCGCACTTCCACCGGCAGCATCAGGGTGATGAAGATGATCCAGAAGGCGATCAGCCGGAACCGGAACTTGAAGAAGACGATCGCATAAGCCGAGAGCAGCGAAATGGCGATCTTGCCCACGGCGATGATGATGGCAATGATCAACGAATTGGACAGCATGATCCAGAGCGGCGGCGCGCCGGCCGTGGAAATGCCCTCGGTGAGCATGAGGCGATAGTTTTCGATCAGGTGCGGCCCGGGCCAGAGAGGCACGAGACCGCTCAGGAAGTCGCCTTCGCCATGGGTGGAGGCGACGAAGGCGAGATAGACCGGAAACGCCACGAGCACGACGCCGATGATCAGCACCAGGTGGGTCAGGAAGCTCAGAAAGGGGCGATTTTCTACCATTTTGCTCGCTCCTAGTACTGAACACGCCGCTCGACATAGCGGAACTGGATTGCGGTAAGGACGATGACGATCAGCATCAAGACGACCGACTGGGCGGCCGAAGAGCCGATGTTGAGCCCCAGGAACCCGTCGGCGTAAACCTTGTAGACGAGGATATTGGTCGCCTGCGCCGGGCCGCCGGCCGTGGTGGCGTCGATGATGCCAAACGTGTCGAACATGGCGTAGTTGATGTTGACGATGAGCAGGAAGAACGTCGTGGGCGAGAGCAGCGGGAAGACGATGGTCCAGAACCGCTTGAAGGGGCCTGCGCCATCAATGGCGGCCGCTTCGGTCAGGGATTGCGGCACCGATTGGAGGCCTGCGACGAAGAACAGGAAATTGTAGGAAATCTGCTTCCAGCTCGCCGCGATGATGACGAGCAACATGGCCTGGCTGCCATCGATCCGGTGGTTCCAGCTGACTCCCAGGCCGCGCAGCAGGTAGGGCGCGATGCCGATGGAGGGGTTGAACATGAACCACCACAGGATACCCACGACCACCGGGGCCACGGCATAGGGCCAGACCAGCAGCGTCGTATAGAGCCGGTTGGTGCGCAGCACGCGATTGACGGCCACTGCCAGCAGCAGCGACAGGCTCATCGAGAACACGGTCACCGATATGGCAAAGACAAAGGTGTTGCCCGCCGCGTTGATATAGCTGGGGTCGGCAAAGAGCCGCTTGTAATTGTCGAACCAGATGAACGTCGTCTTGAACCCGAACGGATCTTCGCGCTCGAACGACGATTTGACGGCCTGCATGGCGGGCCAGATGAAAAAGATCAGCGTCACGGCAAGCTGCGGGGCCAAGAGAATGTATGGCAGCAGCTTGTTTGGAAAAATGGTGCGCTTGGTTTGCATGGGCCGAACTCCCCCCAAGAGGCCGAATATTGTCGCGCCGGCAGCATTGAGGCGCCGCCGGTTGGATCGCCCCGGCCATTTTGGCCGGGACGATCCGGGGAGGATCAGCTATTGGCGGCTTCGAAGTCGCGCAGGATCACGTTGCCGCGTTCGACCGCTGCGTCGAGGGCTTCCTGCGGCGTCTTGGTGCCGGCAAGCATGGCTTCGAACTCTTCGTCGACCACGGTGCGGATCTGGGTCAGGTTGCCGAAGCGGACGCCCTTGGAATTGGGCGTCGGCGTGCCACGGGTAATCTGGTTGATGGCAATGTCCGAACCCGGATTGGCTTCGTAATAGCCCTGTTCCTTGCCCAGCTCGTAGGTGGCATTGGTGATCGGCAGGTAGCCGGTCGCCTGGTGCCAGCTGGACTGGATTTCAGGCCGGCTCAGATAGGTGAAGAACTGGGCGACGCCCTTGTAGACTTCCGGATCCTTGCCGTTGAGCGCCCAAAGCGTCGCGCCGCCGATGATCGAGTTCTTCGGATCGGTGGTCACGTCGTCATAATAGGGCAGGGGGGCGAAGCCGACTTCGAAGTCCTTGGCATTGTTGATGACGCCAGCGCGCCCGGCCGAGGAGTTCATGAAGATCGCGCATTCCTCGGGCGTAGAATTTGGGGGCCGCATCCGGACCGCCGACAGGGCCGCCATATTCGAACAGGCCTTCATCGGCCCATTTCTTCAGGTTGGCCCAGTGCTTGGCCTGCACTTCGCCGTTGAAGGTGAATTCGGTGCCGAGGCCACCAAAACCGTTTTCAAGCGTGCCGAAGGGCTGGTCGTGGATGGCCGACAGGTTTTCGGTCTGGATCCAGCTCACCCATGCAGTGGTGAAACCGCAGGGAGCAGCGCCCGACTCGACGATCTTCTTGGAGAAGTTCTCGATATCGGCCCAGGTCTTCGGCGCTGTATCGCGGTCAAGGCCGGCTTTTTCGAAGACGTCCTTGTTGTAGTACATGATGGGCGTCGAGGAATTGAACGGCATGGACAGGATGTTGCCGTCCGTGTCCGAATAATAGCCCGTCACCGGGGCGAGGAAGCTCGTGGGATCCCAGGCTTCGCCATTGTCGGCCATCAACTGATAGACTGGATAGACGGCGCCCTTGGCGGCCATCATGGTGCCGGTGCCCACTTCGAAGACCTGTACGATGGCCGGCTGCTCATTGGCGCGGAAGGCGGCAATGGCCGAAGTCAGCGTTTCGGCATAGCTGCCCTTATAGGTCGGAATGACCTTGAATTCGGTCTGGCTGGCATTGAAGTCGCTGGCGATCTGCTCGAGCTTCTTGCCGAGCTCGGCGTCCATGGCGTGCCACCAGGCAATTTCGGTCTGTGCCGCCACCGGTGCTGCCGACAGAACGACAGCCAGGCTCGCGGACAGGAACAAAACGTTCTTGAACATTCTCACTCCCTTTGTGTTTTGGCCGAGGCCTCCCCGCCCCGTGCTCCCTGAATTGGTAACAGCGGAATGCGCGTTTGCAACAGAAAAATGTTCAAATGAACATTTTGAATGGCGCGAATGATCAACATTGCACCGCAAACTGGCCGAAATTGCCCGATATCATTGGGTCTGGCTAATTTGCCAGACCGTCGTATTTTGCACCCGATTGCATCGAGCAGTTGCACCCTCTGTGTTCATGTGAACATGATGGCGACTCGAAACAGCGCACGGGCAGGGGAGGCCTGATGTACTTCATCATCGTCCATCTGGTGGCGGCCATCGTGCTCTTGCTCTGGGCCGTGCGCATGGTGCGAACGGCGGTGGAGCGGGCCTATTCCGCCCAACTCAAGCGCACGCTGGCCCGCGCCGAGCGCAATGCGTTCTCGGCCGCGATGGTCGGCACCGGCATGGCCGTGGCGCTGCAAAGCTCGACTGCGGTGGCGGCGCTCGCCTCCAGTTTTGCCTCCGGCGGTCTCCTCGCGGGCAGCACCGGCTTGGCCCTTATGCTCGGCGCTTATTTCGGCTCGGCGCTGGTTGCGAGTGTTCTGTCGTTCGACCTGACCCTCCTCACCGCGCCGCTGATCATTCTGGGCGGCACGCTGTTCCTGCGCGCCAATGACCGCCAGATGAAACAGCTCGGCCGCATGATACTCGGCGTCGCCTTCGTGCTGCTTTCACTTGAAATGGTGTCGGAAGCGACCGCGCCCTGGCGCGACAGCGAAGTGCTTGCCGTCGCCATCGACTATCTGCGCGGCGATCCCTGGACCGGTTTCCTCGTGGCAGCCATCATCACCTGGCTGTCCTATAGCTCGGTCGCCAGCGTCCTCGTCATCATCACGTTCGGCACTGCCGGGGTCATTCCCTTCGAAGTGGCCGCCGCTCTCGTGCTCGGCGCCAATCTCGGCGGCACCCTCATTGCCTTCGGCATGACCCGCGGTGCCGACGTTCGTGCTCGCCGCATTGCCCTCGGAGCCCTGCTGTTCCGTGGTGGCGCGGCGATTATCTGCCTCATCGTCATCGAAGTCCTGCAGGTCCATACGCTTGGCCTTCCCGGAAATGTCGGGCTGCAGGCCAGCCTTTTTCATTCGGCCTTCAACCTCGTGGTCATGATCCTGGGCCTCCCGCTCGTCGGCCCGGCCTCGCGCCTGCTCGATCGGGTGGTCAAGGAGAGCCCTGCCGACGAAACGGCCGATCTTGCGCGCCTCCGGCGTCCGGCCCTTGCCACGGGCGGCAATGGCAATGTCGACGCAGCCCTTGCCAGCGCCACGCGCGAACTCCTGCGCATGAGCGAAATGGTGGAGGTCATGCTGCAGCCGGCGATGGAAATCCTCAAAGGCGGCGACAAGACAGCCATCCGCCGGGTCAAGGCGCTGGAGCCCGAAGTCGACCGCGCCAATGCCTCGATCAAGCTTTTCCTGTCTCAACTCGATTGGGACAAGATGGACGAAGGCCAGGTCAGCCGCGCCTCCGACCTCAGCACCTTTGCCATCGGTCTCGAACAGGCCGGCGACATCATTGCCCGGCAATTGCTGCGGGTGGCCGACCAGCTCGCCGAGCGCCACCTGACCTTCTCGCCGCAGGGCTGGCAGGAATTGCTCGACCTACATGCAAGGGTGCTGGGCAATCTCCAGCTTGCGCTCAACGTCCTCGTTTCCGAAGACATCGAATCCGCGCGCCAGCTCGTCGCCGAAAAGGACGCGGTCGGCGTTCTGGAGCGCTCCAGCATGAACCAGCATTTTGCGCGCCTGCGCAAAGGCGATCCGAACAGTTTTGAGACCAGCGAACTGCATCTGCAGACCGTGCGTTCGCTGCGGCACATCAATTCGCTGCTGTGTGGGGTCGCCTATTCGATCCTGAGCGAGCAGGGCGAACTGCTCGGCTCCAAGCTGGCTAGAAGTCCGGGCCAGTAAAGCGCCCGGACGAGCCTAGCCTGGCTCACACGCCTACTGGACGAGTGCTGGCTGCTCGAGGCGCTTGGCGCGATCGAGATTGGCCGCGGCGGTGTCGAAGACGGCCTGTCCGTCGGCCACTTCAAACACCGTGCCACCGATGGTGATGTCGAGCTTGGAGATGCCGTCGGCTGTCATGAAGATGGTGTTGTCAACCAGATCCAGGATGCGGTCGCTGGTCATCTGGCCAACTGCTTGCGGGGCGCCGCGCAGCAGCACCGCAAAGCGGTAGCCGTCGACATGGGCGAGCAGGTCATCGGCGCGAATGGCCTGCCGGATGGCCTGAGCCAGCCAGGGCAGAATTTCCAGCGCCTTTTCCTCTTCGGTCGCGCCAACGCGGATCGAGCGCTCGCTGAGGTCGATCAGCAGCAGAACGCCAGGCTCCTGCGCCTGCTCTGCCTTCAGCATGACCTGGAACCGGTCCCAATAAAGTGCCCCGGTCAGAGGATCGATATCGTCTGGGCCAACAGCGATAGCCGCCCGCGGCCTTTCGGCCCGACGTTCTACCTCGGTCTTTCCACCAAACCAGCCGAACCAAGACTTCGCCATATGCGTGTGCCCCTGAGAATGACGGCTACTAGCAATAGTCCCGACTCCTCAATCCTCGTTGAGAGAAAAGGATGCAATTTTATCGATCAAGTCCAGACTTTTTTGCTGCTGCGCTTCGATCTATAAAATTTTAGCGAAATAGAATACTTCAAATATACTATGTCGGTTTGTACAATTTTATTTTGATCCTCGTAGCCTTCTGACAATCAATCAGGAGGCGAAATTGCTTCTGAACTTTGCATTTGCTGCTCTGCTCTCTGTAAGTGCCGCTGCTGCACCGACTGGCTCGCCAGTTACTGCGTCTATGCCGGTCTATAGTCAGTCGATGCAGGCCGACACACTTCTGGTGGCTGCCGTGCCGCCTCCAACAACACCATTGCCGGCGCTACCGAAAAGCACGCCCGCCAAGCTTGGCGTCTTCAGATCGGTCGCCATTTCCGCCGCGCGCCTCCCGGCGGCCGGCAAATGGCAGGCCGCGCGAAAGACCGATTATTCGCAGATGTTCGGCGCTGATTGTGTCCAGAGCGGCCTTGCCGGCTGCGACAGCCGCTTTGCCAACAAGATCCGCGGCATTGCCGATCAGGTTGCTGGTCTCTCCGACAGGGAAATGCTCAACCTCGTCAATCGCACCGTCAACGGCGCCATGACCTACAAGTCGGATGACGCAGTCTGGGGCACCAGCGACTATTGGGCAACGCCCGCCGAAATGGCCCGCAAGGGCGCCGGCGATTGCGAAGATTTCGCCATCGCCAAATACTGGGCCCTGCGCAATCTCGGCATGCCGGACGACAAGCTGCAGCTCGTCCTCCTGCAGGACACGCGCCGCCAACTCTTCCACGCGGTCTTGATCGCTCACACCGGCTCAGGCGCCTACGTGCTCGACAATGTCAGCAACCGCCTCCTGGTCGACACGGATATCGCTCAATACCAGCCGATCATGAGTTTTACGGGCGAACGCAGCTATATTCATGGCTTCGCGAGCAACAGCCGGGCAGTGGCCGATATGCCGACGGATCTGTCGTCCGTGGCGCCGGGCATCGGCCTCTAAGCGACACAGCGATCTCTGAAAAGAAAAAGGCGGCCCGGGGGCCGCCTTTCTGCATTTGCATGATGGTTAGATGATCTGGATCCGGTGCTCTTCGTTGTCGATCTTGATATCGATAACGGTGCCAGGTGTGCCATGTCCGGTAAGGGTTGCAACATCCACCCAATCCCCGTTTGCCTTGACTTGAAGAACGCCATTGTTGTCGACGTCCTGAACACGGACGAAGTTGTCAACATTGTTCTCGTTGATATTGCTCCCATTCAGCAGATCGCTGAGATCAATAACGTCTTCTCCGACCACAAAGTCGGTGATCGTGTCGCTGTTTAGGCTGCCGGTCTCGGCGAAACGGAAAGTGTCCGCTCCTGCATTGCCTGTCAGGTTGTCATTGCCGAGCCCGCCGAACAGGATGTCATCGCCATCGCCGCCGGTCAGAATGTCTCTGGCGCCGCTGCCGATCAGCACGTCGTCACCGCCAAGGCCCCGAAGCGTAAAACCGTCCGTGATGGCTGCCACCGTCGTAACGCCGGGCGCAGCGTGAGTGGTGGCCCCCCAGTGCTCGTAACGGTTCCGTTGGCGACATCACTATCCCAGTCTGAATCCTCTGTGGCAGTTGAGGTGGCAGAAATTGACAGGGGGAGTTCGATGTAAGTGTAAGTGTATTCGTGTCGGCATTGTACGACGGTGAGAACGGAAGGAAGCCTTCAAACGCCTTTGCAGTCAGGTCGAAGCCACGATAACTGTTGTTGTAACTCACATAGGTGTCGCTTCCGATCTTGATCGAAATATTGTCTGACGTGCTCCAGAAATTGTAGACTGAGTCATCAAAATCGATCTTATAGACCCAGGGGGCAGCGGGGGCATTCTGGATCGCCGTCTCAATCTCGAAAGAGACGCCCGGGGTGCCCGTCAAGGTAACGCTACCGCCGTCCAGGTGGTTCGCCCAGCTCACGCCCTGCGCGGTCAGGCTGGCATCCAACCTTACACCGCCAACGCTCACGGCCTTGAGCGCGTCATAGATAGCTTCGCGACCCGTTCCTCCCGTTACGACGGTATGGGTATAGGTTTTGCCGTTCACGGTGATCGAGATCTTGTCACCAACGTCGTAGGTTTCAGCAAACGCAATCGTCGTCGATTGAGCAGTCACCGAGGCGGCCCTGGCGATGATGATGTCGTCGCTGGCATCGCCATCAATGCTGCCTGTGCCGTCCTGGACCACGCTTACCGTGGCGCTGGACGAGCCACCCGAACTACTTTGCATCGTATAGGCGAAGGTATTGTTGCCGACGGCGTTGGTGTCCGTGACGCTGACGCTACCCGCGCTGAGGCCGACGGTAACGCCGCTACCATTGCCAACACTGGTGACGTCGAGCGTGCCATCGCCACTGTCATTGGCCAGCAGTGCCCATTCGGGGATGGCGATAGTCGTGGATCCCGCATTGGTCACGATGCGATTGGTGCTGGCGACCAGGGTCTCGTTGGCATTGGTCACCGTGACGGCAAGCGACTGGGTGTCTATCAGCGAGCCGTCGGAAACCTGTACGATGACGTTGTAGATATTGTTGCCGCCGGCGTCGGCCGGAGCCTCGAAGTTTGGCGCTGACTTGAAGGTCAGGACACCAGACGTCGCGTTGATCGTAAACTTGCTTGCGTCGATGCCACCCACAATCGAGTAAATCTTGGCATCACCCGCGTCCGGATCGGTGGAGGTAACCGTGGTTACCGCCAGGGTGTTTTCGGCGACGCTGATAGATGCGGAATTGCCACCACCATTCGAAGTAATGGCCGGCGCATCGTTCGCTGGCGTGATGTTGATGGTGACCGTATCGACGTCCTGTTCGTAGCTACTCGTGCCGGTCTGGCCCGGATCGGTGCCCGAATTGCCGTTGTCCCGGGTGGTCACCGTCAGGGTGACGCTGGCGGTAGAATTGCTGACCGGGGTGAAGGTTACACCCCGGCTTGCGTTCACGATGAAAGCGTTGATCTCAGCCGTCGTGCCGGTCAGCGTCAGGGTAGCCGTCCCCGAGCCGCCAACAGAGACACCACCAGCACCGCTGGCAGTAAGCAAACCGCTGCCGGCGGGGATGCCGAGCGTAACGGTTATGTCGCTGCCGCCTGAGTCGACGTCGGAGACCGAAATGCCGGTCAGCTTGGTCGCCGTGTCCTCTACCACTGTGAACGACGTCGGCAGGCTGTTGACCGGCGCGTCATTGACCGCGGACACGTTAATGGTCGCCGTTGCCGGAGATCCATCCTGCACGCCGCTATTGTCGATGGCGGCGTACTGGAAGCTCGCTGGGCCGTTGTAGTTGCTGTTGGGGCGGAAGTAGAGTGTCGGTCCCGAAACCGTGTTGCCAGAAAAGACCTGACTGTTCAGGCCGGCATCGGAGTATAGCGTGCCATTGGAAGGCAGGTTGATGATCTTGTAGCTGTTCACCGCGCCATCATCGCTGCCGGAGAGTGTGACAGCAATGGAGGTGGCGTCTTCGTTGCCGGATGCCGTGACGTTAGTGGTTTCCGGCGCATCGTTCACTGGCGTGATGTTGATGGTGACTGTATCGACGTCCTGTTCGTAGCTACTCGTGCCGGTCTGGCCCGGATCGGTGCCCGAATTGCCGTTGTCCCGGGTGGTCACCGTCAGGGTGACGCTGGCGGTAGAATTGCTGACCGGGGTGAAGGTTATACCCCGGCTCGCGTTCACGATGAAAGCGTTGATCTCAGCCGTCGTGCCGGTCAGCGTCAGGGTAGCCGTCCCCGAGCCGCTAACAGAGACACCACCAGCACCGCTGGCAGTAAGCGCACCGCTGCCGGCGGGGATGCCGAGCGTAACGGTTATGTCGCTGCCGCCTGAATCGACGTCGGAGACCGAAATGCCGGTCAGCTTGGTCGCCGTGTCCTCTTCCACTGTGAACGACGTCGGCAGGCTGTTGACCGGCGCGTCATTGACCGCAGACACGTTGAAGGTCAGCGTGTTGGCGGTTTGGTCGGTGTCGACGCCGGGCGAAGTACCGCCATTGTCCTGCACCTTAAAGGTGAAGTTCGCATAGTTCGCGCCGTTGGCATTGGTTGCCGGCGTGAATACTAGCAGGTTGTTCGTGATATCAGTGACTTGGACGACGGCACCTGCCGACAGGGGCACGCCATTCAGCTTCAGGCTTCCGGCAGACGGCAGAGACACGATAGTCACGGCCTTGAAGGTATCGCCATCACTGTCCGAGAAGCCGAAATCGGCAACCTTGAGCGCATAGCTCGAGTCTTCGTTGAGAACGATTGTGGAATTGGTGCCTGCGGGCGCCTGGTTGATGTTCTGAACCGTCACCGACACATTGGCGGCGGCGGTGGTATCGCCGTCATTGTCCCGCAGCACGTACGAGAACTGGTCCGTGATATTGGCCGAGATCGAATTCGGCGCGGTGTAGTCCCAATCCCCGGTTACAAAATTGATCGAGAACTTGCCGCCACTGGACGTAGGGATGTTGGTCAGGGCCGAACCGGTCAGGTCGTCGCCCGGGCCGGAAACCTCGATGGCACCAACGCCATCCCAGGTATAGGTCACGCCATTGATGGTGATCGACAGGATTCGACCGCCGTCGGCGCCGAAGGAGTCGGGGGTGCCGCTGTCCAGGATATTGCCCTGCGCCGAGGAGGCCACAGTGCCCTGCAGGTAGGTGCCGAGCGTGGTAACATCGCTGATCACCACCACACCTGTGTCGTCAGCCGCATCGTCGAGATCGTTCGGAGCTGGGCTGGTGTCGGCAGCATTGTAGAGCGAGGTCGTTTCGCCCGGCTTCCAGGCGATAGGCTCGAGATAGCCGACATCGCTGTTGTCGAGGCCGCCGAACCCGAAGGCATAGGAGCCGGCAATTCCTTTGTCTTCCAGGAATTCGATCCAGTCGCCTTCGTCGTCAGTCCCAATGCTGTTGCCGCTGGAAGGCTCGCCATCGGACATGAACATGACGACGGTCTTTCCGCCACCGGCCGGTGGGGTGGTGTAGTTGGTCATCACCGACGAGAGCGCTGCGTCATAGTTCGTGTTACCGTCGGGCTCGATATCGTTGACTGCCTGCATGGCGGAAGCCAGGTTGGTATACCAGCCGCCAACCGGGCCAGCATGGTGGGTAGCCGAGCTGGCGAAGGACACAATAAACACAGCGTTGACATTGCCACTCGCGAACAGGTTCGAGATGGCAGTCTTCATCAGGTCGATACGCTGCTGTTCGCCGGCTGCTGGCGAGCCGTCCTCATCCATGCTGCCGGAGCGATCAAGCACCAACACGACATTTGACTTGCTGTTCGTACCCTCGGCAATCGTCACTGATTGCGACGAGGCAATCGGGGTGTCGTCGTTGAAGGTGATCTGCAGGGTCCCGGTGTCGTCGACATCGCCATTGCTATCCGCGACCGTGTAGGTCAGATCAACGATGGCGTTGTTTTCATCGTCGCCCAGTTCATGCAGCACGGGCTTGTGTAGGGTTACGGTATAGTCGCCGGTTCCGTCGTCGGCACCGCCATCCACCTGGACCGTGAAAATCGGACCGCGAGCGGTCGAAGACGCCGTCAGCGTGTTGGTGCCGCTATCCCAGGTAAAGGTGACCGCTTCCGTACCAACCATGCCACCCTGATTGTGCATCGAGGCGAAGCTGATCGGATCGCTGCTGGCCGGGCCATCAGCGTTGAAGTCGTGCTCAAGCGTGCCGGTGGCAACCGTCTCCGTCGCGCCCGTCACGGCAATATCGTCCGTGCCGCTGGGGTTGCCGCCATTGAGGCCATCGTCATCGACGACGGCTGTGTTCGTTCCCGCGGTCGGAAGGCTATTGGCATTCAGGACCGCATAGTTCTGGGTCGCCGTCGACTTGTCGCCATCCGTATCGGTGATCTCGTAGGTAAAGGTCCCCGACAGATCGTTGGTCGTCGCATTATTGACCACGGGGGCAAGCGACCAATCACCGTTGGTATGGAACTTGAACGTGCCGACGCCTGCAACCGTGACCGTGGTCGGACTGCCCGACGTAACGGCATAGATGTTGCCATCGATGGTGACGCTTGTCACCGTAGCACCGTCCGCGCCCTTGACGTCGTTGGCGAGCAGATTGACGCCGCTTGTCTCCGGGCCGGTCTCGAGCACGCTGATCGCGGTGTCCGAGTTGGCCTGGGGAACATCATCAACAATATTGACGTTGATGACGCCGCTGGCCGGCGAGCCATTCCTGTCTACGGCGTCTACCGCGAAGGTTTCCTCGAGCAGGTTCTCGCCCTGTCCATTGGCATGCTGTTCGCGATCGTTAAGCGTGTAGCTATAGCTCACGACACCGGTCGAGGCGTTGTATCCTGTGACCGTAAACGTATTGCCCAGCGCGGTCTGGAAGGAGCCGCCCGTATAGACCCCACCCACGACAAAAACGTGAGTGCCGATAGTGAGGCCGGCCAGGCCATCAGGTGCGTTGACGGTGAAGCTGCCGTTAACGGTCAGAGCATCTTTGGGAGCCACATCGCTGCCAAGCGGTAGGTCGTTCTCATAGACCGTGAGTTCCCCGCCCTGGGCATCAAGCCCGCTCAGCGTCACGCCATCGTCGGCGCCTTCGATCTCGATCGTGAGCGTGGTGGTTGCGACGCCGTCGTCCCCGTCCCTCATGGTGTAGTGGAAGGTATCGGAGAGCTTACCGTTGGGAGTCAGCGCTTGGATCACGGCCTGGGTCGCCGCGTCGGTCTTGAGCGTATAGGTGTACTGGCCGTCGGGCCCGAGGACCAGGATACCATAGTTGCCGTTGAAGGTGCCGGTGGTCGTCACCATCTCGCCGCCATCGGCTCCGGCATCGTCATTGGTCAGCACATTGCCCGAAACGCTCGCAGCATCCTCGCTCACCGCGTTCGTGTCGGCCGTCGCTTTCGGATTATCATCGACAATCTCGATGGTGATGCTGGCGTTGGCGGATGCCTCCCCGTCGGTGACCGTGATCGAGAAAATGTCAGTTTCCTCGGCATTCGGATAGTCGGGTGTGGCCGACGTCAGGGTGTAGAGGTAGCTGATGACGCCATTGGTGACGCCGGTGATCTTCAGCGTGCCATGGTCCCCCTGAATGGTCGCGTTGACAAGGTTGGCAAGCGGCAGCGTCACGATGCCCGTGCCTCCGCCGTCGATGGTGACGCTGACGATGTCTGCGAGGCCATCGGCATCCGCAACGTTGATCGTTCCGGTCGCGGTTTTGGCGGTTTCGTTCGGATGGGTGCCCGTGGCCAGGGCCTCTTCCAGCACCTTGTCGTTCGCGTTCAGCAGTTCCCCGGTGGTCACCGTGACCGACGGTGCACTGTTGGTCTTTAGCGTGACGGTGAAGCTGTCCGATTGAGCGTCCTTATCGCCGTCCTTTGCGGTGACGGTGAACTCAAGGCTACCCACATTGCTGGTACCGGCCTTTTCGCCGCTCAGGCTAGAAATTCGCAGGCTTGGATGCGGCGAATAGTCGGAGTCGTCGTCCGCCGTGAGTACCAGTTTGTGGAAGCCCACTCCCGGATTGATCGTACGGAACGTATCTTTGTCAAAGTCAGATGTGCTTCCCGATGCGACCACATTGCCGCTCTGATCGTAAGCAACCCAGTCGATCTCCATCTCTTCGTCGTGGTAGCCGCCGGAGTGGTTGATGCCCAAGGTCACTGAGGTCATCTCCGAATCGAAGACAATCTCCAGTGATTCGCCATCGGTCATGCCGCTGCCATTGCCTACACCGATACCGCCGGCATCGTCGTTAGAGCCGTTAATATTGTTCCCGCCGAGACCCCTGACAATGAAATCGCCATAGTCCTTATAAGCGACAGCATTGAAGTCGGCATCGAAGCTGACGTGAGCCAGCGCGGAGCCTTCACCCGGAATATTGGCATGCTGGGTGAAGCTATAAGTTCCGTCGTCATTCAGCTTGAGCTCGTAGACCTTGGTGGTCCCCACATAGCCCGTCAGCGTGCGCCCATCATTGGTGAGCTTTTCGGTAACGCCGGGCAGGTCGTCATGGTCGGAGATCACGAGGCCCTTCTCGGCATACTGGCCGTCGGCGCCGAATTCGACGTTGAGAGCACGCGTTACTGCCTGTCCAAGATTCTGGACCGCCGCATCCTGGATGCCACCGACAAAGTCCGGCGTGTCGTCATCGACACTAACCTCTAGCGTGCCGTTGGCCGTGTCGCCGTCATTGTCGATGATCTTGTAGTCGAACGAGAGCGGCAGATTGTCTTCCCACTCGGTCTCGGTGCCGTTGTGCTTGTTGCCGTCATTTGTGGCTGGGTGGTCCAGCGGTGCCTTCATGGTCAGGGTAAAGGTGCCGTCGGCATTGACTGACAGTTCGAACACGTCACGGGTATGTCCGCCACGCGTCATCGTGCCGACAAGCCTGCCGCCCTGACCATCCTGAATCCAGTCCACGTCCACCTTGACGCTGTGTCCAACGCCTGTGTTGTCGTCGACCCAGATGGCTTTGACCTTGATGTCGTCGTCAAAGACGATAGCCCTCAGGTGGTCGGTGCCGGCGTCGAAATTGATCTTGCCCGCGAGAACGTTGCCGGACGGATCGTCGCCAGGCCCGCCCACAATGCCATTGTCCTGGCTCTCGTCGTCGAGGCCAAAGCTTTTGGCCTTCACGCTGACATTGTCGATCAAGGCGCCGTATTCGTCCGGGGTCCCCGTGCCCCGGAATTCAAGAACGGCATTGTTGTGCGGCGCCTGCACCGTAAGCGTAATCTTCGTCCACTGGTTGGCTGCATAGCTCTGGCCGACCGGCGGGAAGACTTTTTCGCCACCGAAATAGACCTCGAGGCTGGCCGTATCGACCGCGCCGCGCGGCGCGTAGTCAAAGGTTAGCTGGTACCACTGGCCCGCTTCCGTTCCGATGACCTCCTGCTTGATACTGGCATTGGTGCCGGCCGTCGGCATGACGCCATTGGCCGGCCCGTTTAGTTCCGTGTCGCCATCCAGCTCGACCACGGCGCCGTCAGTCGACGGCACACCGCCTGCGCCCCCCGTCTGAACTTCGAATGGCACCGCTGTGCCCTTGGTCCAGCCAGTGATGGCGTTGAAAAGGTTCCAGGTGCCGTTAGGCAGACCATGGCCGTCTTCGAAACCACCATTCTGGATCAGTTCTTGTCCGAGCGAGGCGAAGGTTACGCCAATAATCTTCGGACCATCGTCTTCGATCGTGATGATCGAGTCGCAGTCGTCAATGATCTTGACGGATGCCGAGGATTCGTCGGTATCGCCGTCCTTGTCGATAACCGTAGCGGTCAGCTTGATCGACAGGCTTGCTTTGTCATCCTTGAAATAGAGCGACCTGCCTTCATCGTGCGAAGTGCCGTCGGGATGGGCGATCGGCAGATACTGAGTAACGGTGAACTGCGGATTTTCCGCCGTACCGGTCAGTTCGATCTTGAGGGCGATGTATTCGTCACCGGTAGCGCTCGCGCCGCGGATTTTGCCAATAATGGTGTTTTCATCAATGCGGTAGAGGTAGATCGTGCGCTGGGCATCATTTAGGCCGCCAAGAGCAGCGATACCTTCAACGTCGGTAACCCTCAGCGTTGTCTCTACACCCTGGTCACTCGTCTTGACGATCTTGCCATCGGCATCCCGCAAATCGAAGCTGAACGCCTTTTCGACGCTGTCGATGCCGTCGGCGCCGCCGTCTGCATCAATATCGAAAAGCCCGGCGACCGAACCCTTGCCGGAGACGGCAGTAGAAGCCTCACCGATCGCAACTGCCAGAGCTGGACTGGTGGTCAGCGACCAGTCGGAATTACCCGTGTTATCGTCTGGAATGCCGTTCGGGGTCGTCTCATCGAGAAGGACTGGCTTGAGCTCCGCATGGCCCCAGCCGTCCTTGGCGCGCTCGACCTCAATACACGGGCCATCGTCCTGGAAGCGGATCGTCTCCGAGATGTCTACCGTCGTGCTGTCGGTATCGCCGTCGCCGTCCTTAACGGTCAGGCGCACTTCGATAGCATTGGTGCCGGCCAGATTGAGGCCAGTGGACTCGTCGTGGCTGTCGCCGCCGGTCGGATGCGTAATCGACAGATACTGGACCAGCGAAATGTCGCCGTTGCTGCCATCAATGGCGATGGCGAAGGCCGCTACACCATCCGCGCCGCCGATGCGGCCGACGATGATGCCACCCTGAAGATAGAGGAGGATGGCGGCACCTTCGGACGTGCTGAGGCCGGAATCCTGGCCGTCTCCGCCGGTGAGCACGAGCGAGAAGACGGTGTCATTCGACGTGGCCTTGCCGTCCGCGCCAAAATTGACGGTAGACGAAATCAAGTTGGTTTCCTTGGCAAAGCCAATGGCACCACTTTGAGTGACGTCGAGATCCACGCCCTTGTTGAGAACGGAATCAAAGATGGCAAGGGCCCCATGGATATCGTCGGAGTCCTCGCTGTTGACCCCCGGTGTCTCGTCATGGCTGACGCTACGTCCGGTGAGCGAGAGGCTGACAATCTTCGGACCGTCGTCTTCAAAGCCGATGACCTTGCCGATATCAATCGAGGCCGTGTCTTCGTCGCCGTCTTCGTCTGTGACGGTCTGGGTCAGATAGATCTTCTTCGCGTCCAGATATTCGGGCGAAGTGGATTCGTCATGGTGCGCCTGGGTCCCGCCATTATTGTCGTGCTCCACCGCGCGGAACTGGTAGACCGTCACTTCGCCGGTGGTGGCATCGGCGCGGATGACAAAGGCAACATCTCCACTCGAACCGCCCACGCGGCCGACAATGTCGTTGCCTTCCTTGAACAGGAGGATGTCGTTGTCCGTTGCGGAATCGCGGACGCCGGATGCATTATTGCCCTTGATTGACAGCGAATAAGCCGTGCTGCCGCTCTGATCGGCGCCAACGCTGGGGGCTGCGGTAAAGAGCGTGCCCGAGCCGCCCGCAGTATAGGCGATCAGATTGCCGTAGCTGGGGAAGGGGTTCTGGATATCCTTCTCGTCGTCGGCATTGCTGTCACCCGAGGTGTCCTGAGGCGAACCGGCCTTGGTTTCATCAAGGATTAGCTTCGCATTTGTGGGCTTCAGCGAAGCCTCGGGTGTGTCGTCGATGACGGTGATAAGGAAGCTGTCGCCAGCAAGAGCGACACTGTCGCCGTCGAAATCGGTGTATTTCAGGAACGCGGCAAGATCGAGCGCCAGAATGTCTTCTTTGTTATCGGCCTTGTGGTCGAGCTGATCCAGAAGCTGGAAGCGCCAGTCGCCATTCTCATAGACCTTGAGCGTGAAGACGGGCCTACCGTCGGCGGTCGCCGTCAGCAACGTAAATGCGCCACCTGCGTCGGTGTTCTTGGTGACGCTCGAAATAACAACTTCGACTTCATCCGATTTGACGATACTGCCATCGGCATCGCGAACAGCGGTACCTTCCACGCTCGGACGAGCCAAGAACTTGCCGTCACTGTCTGCGCCGCCAACGATCAGGTTCTTGAGTGACATTCCGTCATTGTCGGACGCGACTGTGCTGATGACGTTGTAGTTCTGACCGAGGAAAACGGAATCGTAGTCCAGGTCGAGGTCGAACAGGGTGCCGGTGTCTTCATTGCCACCCTCAAGCTGTTCTTCTTCGACGACGCCGAAGGCGAGGCCATGCTTGGCGAGTTCCGGAACGTCGTCGCGAACCTTGATCAGGAGTTGGTCAACGAGATCGACATAGTCACCGTCACCGTCATAGGCGCGAACGATCGCGCCAAAGTCCAGCGCGGATGCAGCTCCAGTCTGCAGGTCGAAGTTCGGATCGAAGCCGCCCTCCGGAAGGCCGTGGTCGAGCTGGTCGTAGAGGCGGAACTCATAGTCGCCCGTCGTCACGTTCACGCGGAATTCGAAGACAATGCGGTTGTCCTGGCCGGCAGTGGCCGTGAAAATTGTCCAGGTTGAGCCGGGCGTCACTGAATAGGACAGGGCGTCGCCGTGCGATTTCAGTCCATAGGCGGCAAAGGCTGCACGGGCACCATCGTGGATAGCATAACCGCCAGGGCCATCGGCACCGAAATCCACCAGGCCCTCGAGCTTGCCGAAGATGAAGGCGGGCCCAGGCTTGTTGCTCGCCGGGTCGCCGGTATAGGAGCCATCCTCTTCAGCGCCATCATTGGGGCTGGTTCCCCGCGAAAGCTCGGTCCGGATGTCGTCTTCATCGACAATGCGCTCGTTGTCGCGCTCGCGGTCGATCAGGACGGGCATGTCGTCATCGACGGTCACCGAGAAGCCGCCGCCGACGGTGTCGCCGTCCGCATCCTTGGCAGTGAACTGGAAATTCAGGACGATGTCGTCTTCAACGTTTTCGTGGCCCGTCTCGCCTTCGCCGCCGCTCTGCGGTAGGTCGTCGCTGGACCCTTCTTCGCTCTCGCCGCCGGTCGATTTATGGTCGAGTGGCCCCATAAGCTCAAATTCGTAGCGGCCTTCGTAAATGCCCACATCGTCGTCCGAGAGCGAAATCCGGAAGATCGGCTGCGACTCGCTTTCGCCGACCATGACGCTGGCCGTGATGGTGTTGCCGCTCCAGGTAAAGACCAACTTCTGGTTGCCAGACGTCAGGTGCTTGTAGGTCTCGACAAAGGCGTCGAAATCAGCCTGCGAAAAGTAGACGGAACGTCCGGTTCCATCCTGGGTAAAGCTTCCATTCTCGTTGGTCGTGTCGGCCTGATCACCGTTGTCGGCGCCCCACTTGATTCCGAGGGAACCCGTGACCCTCTTGGCGTTGCCGTCATTGTCGCCGTTGGATCGGGGGGTCTCGCCCACCCCATCATCGAGTCCGTCTTCGTCGACGCCTTTGGATTCCGGCTTGCCGATTTCCGGGCTATCATCCTCGATGCCGATGGAAATCGTGGCTGTCGCCGTGCCCCCGCGCCCATCATTAGCCGTGACGGTCAGGCCGAGATTGAGCACGTCCTCGACATTGTCCAGCGGATGGTCAAGGGGGTTCAGCAACTGCACGATCAGGATGCCGGTCTGGCCGCCGATGGTGATGTCGATAACAGTCGCGCCGCCGACCTTGCCGATCAGGTGGTTGGTATCGATACCCTGCCATTCAATGGGCTGACCATTCGACGTCAGGCCCGCGGTAGGGCTGCCGAGCGTGAAGGTGAGCGTGTCGCCGTCCGGGGCGTCGGTGACCTGGAGATCGATGAAATAGAACGTGTTGTTCGTCGTGTCCGCACCGCCGGCCGGCCCGCTATCCTTCAGGCCTGTGCCCAGGCCTTCTTCGGAAATGCGGAAGGCATAGTTGCTGAACGCAAAGCGCGGCGGGGTATTGTTGGGATAAAGCTCTTCCAGCGGATTGGCGCCAAAAGCCAGGGCCGTCGGATCAAGCAGATCACCAAGCGCGAACGCATCGCCGATGCCGCCGACCGGCACTTCGAAATTGCCGCCCGAACCACGCGCCCCTGCGCCTGCGCCGGCCGGGCCGGCTGCGGCTTCGATGCCGTTGGCTTCAAACAAGGCGGCCACGGTCAGCGGCGGGATTTCGGTGGCGCCGATGAAGATGGTCAGGCCCTGAATGGCGCCGTTGGGGACGACGATGACACTGCCGTCCGCCTGCACGAATTCGAGGTCCGCGCCGTTTGTGCGGGGCTGGTCGACGCTTGCCGTGGACGGCAGGCGGAGGATGACGTCGTCTTCGAGCTCGACCACGATGCGGGTTTCCGCGGTCGTGGGTGCCGGCTGTCCTGTTGTCCCGGTGTTCGCCTGGGCTACCAGAATGGGTTCGGCAGCCTCTCCGCGGGTGCCAAAATCAATGCCTTCTTCGTTCCCGATACGCTCGACCATAATACACCCTCGCGGCGAAATTGCTGCTATTTTGGGGCGACACTACAGCCTTGCTTTTTTGACCTCAATTGGTATCAATGGTCGAATACATATCCGGATATGCTAGAATACAAGTTATTTACTTAACCTTAACTTCACCAGCATACCGGGATATGTTGTTCGGCCTCAACAGCTTCAGTGGCTGATGAAACCCACCAGAATGGGGTGGGAAATGGTCGGCGGGATGACGATGCGGGCCTGGGTGCGGTGCTCGTGATTGTCGAGCCGGATCGAAATTCCGCATTCGACCGCCGTTCCCGGCGCGATCTCCGCAAAGAGGGTTTCAGCTGCCTGATCGAGCTTCAATTGCGCCTTTTCCACCGGTCCGGTCTTGGAGAGGGCGTTGCGCAGATAGCGCACAAATTCCTCGTTGACGCGCACCAGCGTTTTCGCCCGGTTGAGGGCGAAGGAGGGCAGGGGGGCCAATTGCATCAGCTTGACGAGCGCCAGGGGCGCGGTCAGCGGTGCGAGGGCCGCGTCGCGGTCGAGCAGGCGCTTGACCACGGCGCTGCGAATGGTGCTCGACAGGTTCGCGCCAATGCCCCGGTCCAAAACGACCAGATCGCGAACCAGGTCCGTGGTCTTGCGCCCTTCATGCTGGGCGAGACGGGCAAGGCCATCCCAGAACGCGGCTTCCAGCCTCAGCGCATGCCGGCCTGAAGGCGTGTTGATGGTGCGGAAAACAGGGATCGCCCAATCTGCTGCGCCTTCGGCGGTGGCTTCCGGTTCTCCATCGTGGTCGTCGACATTATCGTTCAATCAACGCCTCCTGCTGCACCTTGTTGATTGGCTTCAGCAAGTATTGGAGGATCGAGTGGCGGCCGGTGATAATATCGACCGTGCTCACCATGCCCGGCAGAATTTGAAGTTGCTGACCCCTGTAGTCGAGCGCGGTCTCTTCGGCGCGCACGGTGACGAGATAATAGGTTTCGCGCGTGTTCTGGTCGACAATACTGTCGGCGCCGACATTGTCGACCACGCCCTCAATGCCGCCATAGATTGAAAAGTCATAGGCGGAGAATTTTATGCGCGCCAATTGCCCCGGAATGACGAAGGCGACGTCGGCTGGCTTCAACCGTGCTTCCACGAGGAGAAAGTCGGATTTGGGCACGATATCGAGCAGCCTGGCGCCGGCCTGCACCACGGCGCCGATCGTGGTCACGTCGATGCTGTTGACGATGCCATCCACAGGCGAGCGGATTTCGGTGCGGCTCACCCGATCGGTGGCGCCGCGCAGCTGCTGTTCGGCGCTGGCCAGTTCGGCACGGCGTTGCGTCAGCTCGGACAGGGCCTCCTCGGCGGAACTGACGGTCGGCCTGCTCCACCTGCAATTGTGCCTCGCGCAGGGCTGCGTTCAGGCGTCCGGCGCTTTCCTCGGATGCTGCGATCTGGCCGGTGATGTCGGCAACTTCCGCTTGCAGCGTCAGGAGATCGGTCTGCGCTGCGAGCCCCCGTTCCGCCATCGGCGCGATCAGGTCGAGACGCTGCTGGGTGATGTCGAGGCTGTTCTGCAGCCGGGTCTTGTTGGCGGCGAGCTCATTGATCTCGCGCTGGCGCTGTTCGACGCGCTGCGCCAACACGTCCGTGGTGCTGGTCAGATTTTCGAGGCGCGACTTCAAAAGGGCAATTTCCGCGTCGCAGACGTCGGGCGCCTGCAAGGCCACAAGGTTCGGGCAGCGGTAGAGATCGATCGGCAGGCTTTCGCTTTCAACGCGTAGCCGTTCCGCCTGCGCCTGCAGCGCCAGCACCCGTGCCTCGACTTCGCCGGCGCTCGAAGCGGTCGTGGTGTCGTCCAGCCGGATCAGCAATTGTCCGGCCGATACCTGCTCGCCCGAGCGAACGAGAATGTCGCTGACGACACCCGGCTCGGCGCTTTGGATGATCTGGGTCTTGCCCGAGGGAATGACCTTGCCTTCTGCGCGGCTGATCTGGTCGACTTCCGCCCAATTGGCCCAGAGCAGGAAGGCAGAAAGCGTGGCGGCCACGATGACGATGACATAAGTCCAGGAGCGCGGCGGCTTTTCAACCGGCAGATAATAGTCCCGTGCCTTCTGGTTTCCTGGCCCAAGCGAGTTCATGCGCCTTCTCCCCGGCTGCGAAGCTGGGTGAGAACCTCGTCCTTGGGGCCGTCGGCGATCAGCCGGCCGTTGTCGATGACGAGCAGGCGCGACACGAGCGACAAGAGGCTATAGCGATGCGTGGCGATCAGCACCGTCTGGTCGGGCGTCATGCTGGTCTCGAGGTGCTTGATCAGCTGGCGCTCGGTGGCGAGGTCCATGGAGCTGGATGGTTCATCGAGGAAGAGGATTTTTGGCTCGACGAGCATGGCGCGCGCCAGGGCGATCGCCTGGCGTTGCCCGCCCGAGAGCAACATGCCGCGTTCGCCCACCGGCATGTCGTAGCCCTGCGGATGACGGGAGACGAAATCTTCGACCCCGGCACGCCTTGCGGCGGTGAGCAGCCGTTCCTCGGTGGCCCCCGGGTCGCTCATCAAGATGTTGTCGCGCACGCTGCCGTTGAAGAGTTCGGGGTCCTGGACCACGAAGCCCACGGCGCGGCGCAGATCGTCGGGGTGGTATTGGTCGATATCGATGCCATCGATCGACACCTCGCCTTCGCTGGCGCGGTGGAAATTGACCATCAGGCGGCCGATCGTGGTCTTGCCCGAGCCGATCCGGCCGATAATGCCGACCTTTTCGCCCGGCTTGACCGCGAAGGAGACGCCATCGAGCACCATGACCTTGCTGCCGGGATAGGCGAAGCGGATCTTGTTGAACGACATCCGCCCGGTCTGCACGACGCGCTGGGTCTGGTTCTGCCGGTTCGGCCGCTCGTCGGGCAGCTTCATGATGGAGTCGACGGTCTGGTAAGCCTCCATCGCCGTGCGGGCGCGCAGCAGCGTTGCTGCAATCAGCCCGATCGGGGCGATCAGCCGGTTCGACAGCATCATGGCGGCGATAATGGCGCCTGTCGTCACTTCCCCGGTCGTGAAGGCATAGGAGCCGCCCACGATGATGCCGACCAGCGAGAGCTGGGACAGCGCCGCGGTCGAATTGGTGGCGATCGATTGCAGCATGCGCAACTGATCCTGCGTGTGCGATGAGGCGAGCACGGCAGCCTCCCAGCGGCGCAGCAATTGCCCTTCGGCGCGAGAGGCTTTGACCGTCTGGGCGCTGGTCAGCGCTTCGACGAGAACCGCGTTACGCGCGGAAGACTCTGCCAGCGCCGACTTCACCGCCCGCCCCGAGAGGATGCCAACGACCAGCGTCATGACCAGGGCTATGACCCCGGCAATGAGCGGGAAAACTACCAGCCAGCCGACCAGAAGCGCGATGATATAGGCAAAAATGCCCAGGAACAGGGCGTCGACGAACATGACCAGTGTGCTGGCAGCGACGAACTCGCGCAGCACTTCATATTGTCCGATGCGGCTGACAAAGGCGCCAGTCGAAGCGGGACGGTTCGCCATGGGCGTGTTGAGCACCCGATCGAACAGGGCCGAGGACAGCCGGAAGTCGATGGAGCGCCCGACAAATTCGATCACGCCGGCCCGCGCCAGCTTCAGCAGCAGGTCGAATATGGACACCATCGCCACACCGATGGCCAACACCCACATTGTGGTCTGGGCCGAGTTCGGCAACACCCGGTCATAGACATTCATCGTGAAGAGCGGGAAGGCCAGCGCGAAAACGTTGATGAAGGCTGCGGCCAGCAGAACGTACCAGATGCTCAGCGTGTGCCCGCGCACCACCGACCAGAACCAGTGGCCGCTGCGCGCAAAGCGGTGGCCGGAATAGTCCTGCACATTCTCGAAATTGGGGAAGGGGCAGAGGAAACTGGCAACGCGCCGGGCGCCAAGCGTCCTTGCGTCGACATTCTGTTCGACGCCGACCAGGGGATCATAGACCCGATACATGCGCCAGCCGATCTTGCGCAGGATCACCAGCGGCGGACGATCACCCGGCAGCAGGATGGCGGGAAAATCATAGTCCTTGAAACGGGACAGGGCCTCGTTGACCGGGCGGACCGTCACACCAATGCGGGCAAAGGCCGCCTCGATTAGGCTGACATCCATCAGCCCGTCCTTGAGCGGCAGGCCCGCAGTCAATGTGGATGGCGAGTCGGCCTTGCGCCAGGCGCGGGCAAGAAAGCGAACGCAATCGAGAACGGGATCCTGGCTCCCATTCCCTGGCATATCGGCAGGGGTAACGGCGGACATGGCTATCCTGCCGCTCTGATATTAAGCATGGTGCACTTCCGGACAGGCCCACGACAGTCCAATACTAACGCATGGACTTGTCCAAAAGGCGCAAACATAGCGCCGAACTTAGTTTCCGAGTGTCGGAATGGTTAACGGAGACAGCGTGCGCGGCTCCGAATCTTCCCAGGATTTCGCATCGATCGCGGCGCGTGAATCGGCCACTGCGGTCTGGTGCGCCTGAACGCCCAGGAAACCCAGCAGGCTACCGCTTGCGGCCAGCACGCGATATTCCGCGAACATCACGCTGAAGCGCGCGGTTTCGCGCAGGATCTGCACATTGACGCGCGTATTCTGCGCATCGAGCACGTCGAGCAGCGAGCGTTCGCCGATCTTGAACTGATCGCGATAGGAGGTCACGAGTTCGGCCGAGGAATTGAGCTGTTGGTCATAGACCGAGGCCAGCTCGCCCTGGCTCTGCAGGCGCAGCCAGGATTCACGGATCGCCTGCTCGACTTCGCGGACCGTCTGGTCATAGACGAGCTTGGCTTCGCTTTCGCGGCGAATTTCTTCCTGGACGGCAGCGGCCTTGATGCCGCCGTCATAGATGTTCCAGCGCATCGACAGCTTTAGGCTTGCATCGCTGGTGAATTCGTCCGTACCGGAAATGTCGTAGCCGGTGCTGGCGCGGCCTTCGAGCAGCAGCTTGGGGCGCAGGCCGGCTTCAGCCTGGTCGACCAGCGCCGAGGCGGCGTCGATATCGGCAGCGGCCGTCATGGTCCGCGGATTGTTCAGGATACCCTTGGCGATCGCGATTTCGAGCGAGTTCGGAATGGAGCCCTTGGCGCGGGCAGGCGAGTTTACCGCGCCCGGCATCAGCCCGACAAAGGACTTGAATTCGATCTGGGCGGCCGCCAGCTCGACGCCGGCTTCGGTCAGGCGAGCGCGTGCAGCCGCGAGACGTTCGATCGACTGGAAGCGATCCGCCTCCGTCAACTGGCCGCTTTCAATGGCCGAGGCCACGTCGCCGACGATGCCTTCGTGGAAGGTCACGTTCTGGCGGCTGAGGTCGACGATCTGCTGCTGCAGGATGATCTGGTAGTAAACGCGGACGATCTGCAGCGCGACAAATTCGCTGCGCTCAAGAACGCGATAGGAAGCGCTGTCGACGCGCGCCGACTGGCGCAGCAGTTCGGCATCGCGGAAGCCGCCGTCATAAAGGTCGAACGAGGCAACGACGCCGACCTGCGAGGGGTAGAGAGCATCGTCATCGAGACCGGCAGCGCGGCGGGATGGCGAACTCAGCATCTGGATGCCGGTGGATGCTTCAAGGTCGATCCGCGGCGCATAAAGGCCCTGGGCCTGGCGCAGCTCGAAACCGGTCGCATCATGGTTCTGAATGGCCTGACCGATCTGCGGGTTGCTCTCAAGGGCAACCTGAACGGCATCGCGGAGGCTCATGGCGTTGGCGCTGATCGGCGCCAGGAGAGTTACGCCCGATAGTAGCAGCGCCTTAAGCAGAGAATTCTTCATCGAATGTTACTTTCTGCAAGCCGCGGATTTACTTGAGCGAAACAAAACGCTGATGGAAGCAGTCGCACTTGCCGACCGACTCCTCATCAATATTGCCGCCGTTGAGATAACCAATTGCCGCAGTGCACGCCCAGCGGGTTTCCATGGCCCAGGTGAAAGCCTGCCGTCCGGATGCCTGCACGCGCGGATCGTTCATGCCAGCCTCGGCATTCTGGAAGTTGTCCCAGAGCGTTTGCTTGATGACCTCGCGCGGCTGCGACGGCAGCGTCGACTGCGTGTAGCTGACGCAGCTGGCGCTGCGATAAATGTTCAAATCCGCGGCTCCGGCGCTCCCCGCCAGAACAAGACCGCCAGCAACCAACACGGGTCGCAGCAAAGACTTTACCGTCATGTTCGTTTTGTCCCCAAACTAAGCAACTTTTACTTGTGGGGGCGAACTTGCGCAAGTTCTCTCGGCCGGTTGCCACTTTTTTAACCAAGGCGCGATGCGCAATCGACACACTTGCAGAAACTGCGAATACCCTTGGGGGAGCGGAAAAAATCCGCAGGCGTTACCTATCTATCAGTAAATGCAGCAGGTTTTTCGGTCCGGGGCGAATACTTGGGCGAAATAGCATTGGGCTGGCCCGATCGCGGTTTTGCACGGAATGAGAAGTATTTGCGTGGGTTTTTGCGCCGAGCATTTCTCTGCCGCTCCCCTCATCAACAGAAATCTTATGCCCGGTGCTGCGCCGGGCGTATCGGAATCGCCGCCTCTAGAGCGCGATCGCCTGCGCCCGATGAGCTTCCGGCAGGATCACGCGGCCCGCTGCCAGATTGGCGAGAAAACGCGCCAGGTCAGGCTCATGGGCCGCCTCGGCGGCCTCGTGCGGCGACATCCAGCAGCGCTGGCGTTGACCCTTCTCCTTCCAGCCTTTTCGCTCGCGCGTGACGGCAAGGGGAAAGATCACGGCCTGGCCAGGCGTGCTGGTCCCATCGCTGAAAAGTTTCGAATAGCGGTACGAGCCGATTGCCTGCGCATCGACGACGCCCTCGACACCGGCCTCTTCGAGCGCCTCCTGGCGTGCCGATTCAGCTTCGCTCAGGCCCTTGATCGGCCAGCCCTTGGGCAGCATCCATTTTCCGTTGGTGCGCGAGGTGATGAGCAATACCGAAAGCGAGCCATCGGCTTCGCGTCGCCAGGGCAGGGCGGCGACCTGATGGCAAAGAGCGGAAATGGCGGGTGCGGTATTCGCCATGAAGGTTCCCGAAAGGCATCGACTCAACGCCCGAACAAGAGTGCGCCGCATTGCAGGGAAAGGCAATGCACACGCGTTCATTCGAACATTCACGTATGATCAGCGCCTTGCGGCAGAGCCTCGGCAAGCGGCCATGCGCCCGTGTCCATTGTGAGGTTGCAAGCCGCGAGATCGTCGTTCTGGCATTTCGCTTCCACACTCCGGCGCACTTGCCCTTTGCCGCCAATCGCGCTTAATCGCCCGACGGATAAGGTGACGACCAATGGCTGCGCGACAAGAGAACACTGCCACCCGGCTCGACGACGCCGCCCGCGCCGGCTGGCTCTATTATGTCGCCGGCAATACGCAGGAAGAGATCGCCGCCAAGATGGGCATTTCGCGCCAGTCGGCGCAGCGCCTCGTCTCGCTCTCGGTCAGCGAGGGCCTGATAAAGGTCCGCCTCGACCACCCCATCGGCCGCTGCATGGATTTTGGCGCGCGCCTCAAATCTCGCTTTGCGCTCGATCTCGTCGAAGTGGTGCCCTCGGACCCGGCGAGCGACTCCACCACCATTGGCGTCGCCGAAGCCGGTGCCGCCGAAATCGAACGCTGGCTGATGCGGCCCGAGTCGATCACCATGGCGATCGGTACAGGCCGTACGCTGAAAGCGGCCATCGAGCAGATCCAGCCCATGGAATGCCCGCAGCACAAGGTCGTGTCGCTCACCGGCAATATCGCGCCCGACGGCTCCGCCGCCTTCTACAACGTCATCTTCAACGTGGCCGACACCGTAAAAGCCCGCAGCTTTCCCATGCCCCTGCCGGTTATCGCCTCCTCGGCGGCCGAGCGCGAAATGCTGCATCGGCAACCAATGATCAAGGCGACCCTGGCCCTTGCCGCCGAAGCCAATGCCACCTTTGTCGGCATCGGCGACCTCGGCCCCAAGGCGCCGCTGCTGCTGGACAATTTTATCTCCGAAGTCGACCACAAGATGCTGCAGAAGGCCGGTGCGGTGGGCGAGATCTGCGGCTGGTGCTTTGATGCCGAAGGCCGGCTTATCGAGGGCCTGATCAACGATCGCGTTGCCTCGGCGCCCATTCCGCCGCGCGAATCAAGCCTCGTCGTCGGCCTCGCCATGGGTCGCCACAAGGCGCCCGCCATTCGTGCCGCGCTCAACCGGCGGCTGGTCAATGGTGTCATTACCGACGAGCGTACGGCCGAACTGCTGCTCGCATAGCGACTTGAGCAAGTGCTCGACTAAGTAGTCTTTTGCTTAATCTCTGTCGGCCCTGATTTTCCCTGGTTTCCTGTGATGTGAGGTACGTGCTGCATATTGCCAGCGCGCCACCCCTATTGACATATCTGCTCAGCAAGTGAACATTTGCTCACGACAGGAGCAAAAACTCGCTTCGTCTTGGGAGGACTTCAATGAAACTGACACCCCTTTTCGTGGGCGCGATGACGCTTGCCCTCGTCGGCTCGGCTTCGGCGCAGACGCTGACCATCGCCACCGTGAACAATGGCGACATGATCCGCATGCAGGGTCTATCGAGCGCCTTCACCGAAGAGACCGGCATCGAACTAAACTGGGTCGTGCTGGAAGAAAACACGCTGCGCCAGAACGTCACCACCGACATCGCCACCAATGGCGGCCAATACGACATCATGACCATCGGCACTTATGAAGCGCCGATCTGGGCCAAGCAGAACTGGCTAAAACCCCTCGACGCGCTCAGCGCCGATGCCGAATATGACGTCGACGATCTGCTGCCCGCCATCCGCGGCGGCCTCTCGGTCGATGGCAAGCTCTATGCCGCCCCGTTCTATGGCGAGAGCTCCTTCATCATGTATCGCACCGACCTGATGGAAAAGGCCGGCCTCACCATGCCGGAAGCCCCGACCTGGGAATTCATCGGCGAAGCCGCCCGCGCCATGACCGATCGCGCCAATGACATCAATGGCATCTGCCTGCGCGGCAAGGCCGGCTGGGGCGAAAACATGGCCTTCCTGACGGCCATGTCCAACTCCTTCGGCGCCCGATGGTTCGATGAAAACTGGCAGCCGCAGTTCGATAGCGAGCAGTGGAAGAATACGCTCGATACCTATCTCTCGCTCATGGCCGATGCCGGCCCGGCCGGTGCATCTTCGAATGGCTTCAATGAAAACCTGACCCTGTTCCAGCAGGGCAAGTGCGGCATGTGGATCGACGCCACCGTCGCCGCATCCTTCGTGACCAATCCCACCGACTCCACCGTTGCCGACAAGGTCGGTTTTGCCCAGGCGCCCGATACCGGCCTTGGCAAGCGTGGCAACTGGCTCTGGGCCTGGTCCTTGCCATCCCCGCTTCCTCGCAGAATGCCGAGGCGGCCGAACAGTTTATCAACTGGGCAACCAGCAAGGACTACCTCGCGCTCGTTGCCGAAAAGGAAGGCTGGGCCAACGTTCCCCCGGGCACCCGCACCTCGCTCTACGAAAACCCGGACTATCAGGCTGCCGCGCCTTTCGCCGCGATGACCCTGGCGTCGATCAACTCGGCTGATCCGAACAACCCGACGGTCGATCCCGTGCCCTATACCGGCGTGCAGTTCGTGGCCATTCCTGAGTTCGCCGGTATCGCGACCAATGTCGGCCAGCTCTTCTCGGCCGCGCTTGCCGGCCAGATGTCGGCTGCCGACGCCCTGACCCAGGCCCAGGACGCAACCCTGCGCGATATGACCCGCGCCGGATACATCAAGTAGACCTCCCCCGACGACTGCCGCCCGACCGATTGACCCCCTCTATCGGCCGGGCGTTTTTCTCTCCACCCACCGCGTCATTCCCGCGAAAGCGGGAATGTCCGGACCGGGCACTGCTTAAGAAGGGATTCCCGCCTCCGCGGGGATGACGCCGCGATACCGGCAAAAGCTGGGTCGCACCGGGAGGAAGTCACAAAGAATGGCCACCAAACAAACTCGCGCCTTGGCGCGCACCATGATGGCGCCTGCCGTCATCGTGCTCTTCATCTGGATGATCGTGCCGCTGGTCATGACCCTGTGGTTCTCGTTCCAGAACTACAGCCTGATCAATCCGATGATGACGGGCTTCGCCGGCTGGGCCAATTACGTCTATGTCATCGGCGATCCCAGTTTCACTCAGGCTCTCGTCAACACTCTGATCCTGGTGGGTGGCGTTCTCATCATCACCATCGTAGGCGGCACTTTCCTCGCACTCCTGCTCGATCAGCCGATCTGGGGGCAGGGGATATTGCGCATCCTCGTCATTTCGCCCTTCTTCGTCATGCCGCCCGTCGCGGCGCTGATCTGGAAAAACGGCTTCATGCATCCCGGCTACGGCATGCTCGGGCACCTGTGGAAATTCTTCGGCCTGCAGCCGGTCGACTGGTTCAACCAGTATCCGCTGTTTTCGGTCATCGTCATCGTCGCCTGGCAGTGGCTGCCGTTCGCGACACTGATCCTCCTCACCGCCTTGCAATCGCTCTCGGAAGAACAGCGCGAGGCCGCCGAAATGGATGGGGCCAATGCCGCCAACCGCTTCCGCTACATCATCCTGCCGCACATGGCGCGCGCGATCACCATCGTCGTGCTGATCCAGACGATCTTCCTCCTTGGCATCTTTGCCGAAATCCGCGTCACCACCGGCGGCGGCCCTGGCTATGCCTCCACCAATATCGCCTTCCTCGTCTTCCGCACCGGCATCCTGTCCAACGACATCGGCGCCGGGTCCGCGGGTGGCGTCGTGGCTGTCATCATCGCCAATATCGTCGCCATCTTCCTGATGCGCGCGGTAGGCAAGAACCTCGACGCGTAAGGAGAACACCATGGCCCGCCGCGTCTCCGTTCAAACCCGCATCGGCTTCACCGTCCTCGCCTGGGCGGTGGCCCTCCTGCTGTTCTCGCCGATCCTCTGGACCCTGCTCACTGCCTTCAAGACCGAGGCAGAGGCCATTGCCACGCCGCCTACCTTCTTCCCGCAGAACTTCACCCTCGAAAACTTCGAGGCTGTTCAGGATCGCTCCGACTATATCAAGCACGCCTGGAATTCGATCGTGGTCTCGGTCGGCTCAACCCTCCTGGGCCTGATCATCGCCATCCCCGCCGCCTGGTCCATGGCCTTTGCGCCATCGAAACGCACCAAGGACATCCTGATGTGGATGCTCTCCACCAAGATGATGCCGGCCGTCGGCGTGCTGATCCCAATCTACCTGATCTTCCGCGACCTCAGGCTGCTCGACACCGTGCATGGCCTGACCTTGATCATGACCCTGATCAACCTGCCGATCATCGTCTGGATGCTCTACACCTACTTCAAGGAAATCCCGGTCGATATCCTCGAAGCCGCCCGCATGGATGGCGCGGAACTCTGGAATGAGATCGTCCACGTCCTCGTGCCCATGGCCGTGCCCGGCATCGCCTCGACCCTGCTGCTCAATGTCATCCTCGCCTGGAACGAAGCTTTCTGGACGATCACGCTGACCTCGGGCCGCGCCGGCACGCTGACGGCATTCATCTCATCCTTCTCGTCGCCGCAGGGCCTTTTCCTCGCAAAACTCTCCGCCGCCTCGCTCCTTGCTATTGCCCCCATCCTGCTGCTCGGCTGGTTCAGCCAAAAGCAGCTGGTCCGCGGCCTGACCTTTGGTGCGGTGAAATGAGGGGGTCCTGCTTGTTCGCCTCTCCCCTTGGGGGTGCGGTCGGCGCGCAGCTTACCGAATTTGCATTTGCGAATTCGGTTGGGGTGAGGGGGCCTTCCCCGACCTCCGTCAGAGGGTCCCCGCACTCCGCCCTCTTCGCCGTAGGGAAAGGGAGCAAACGGCGATCTTGCCGCGTGCCACCCAAGCCTCTCATCTTTTGATTTCGCTCAGGTAAGGACCAAAAAC
Source organism: Devosia sp. (assembly GCF_024707125.1). GTDB lineage: Bacteria > Pseudomonadota > Alphaproteobacteria > Rhizobiales > Devosiaceae > Devosia. Next base: position 206,198 of record NZ_JANQAH010000011.1, on the reverse strand, counting down.
ATGGGTTCCATCACCCTCGAACACGTCAACAAGTCCTTCGGCGAAGTCCAGGTCATTCCGGACATCTCGCTCGACATCAAGGATGGCGAATTCGTCGTCTTCGTCGGCCCCTCGGGCTGCGGCAAGTCCACGCTGTTGCGCCTGATCGCGGGTCTCGAAGACACCACGTCGGGCATCATCAAACTCGACGGCCAGGACGTCACCGACGCGGCGCCCGCCAAGCGTGGCCTCGCCATGGTCTTTCAATCGTACGCGCTCTATCCGCACATGAGCGTCAGGGACAACATCGCCTTCCCGCTGAAGATGGCAAAGCTGCCGCCCGAGGTGATCGCGCAAAAGGTCGACTACGCGGCGCGCACGCTCAACCTTGCGTCCTATCTCGATCGTCGCCCGCGCGCGCTCTCCGGTGGTCAGCGCCAGCGCGTCGCCATCGGCCGCGCTATCGTGCGTGAGCCAAAGGCTTTCCTCTTCGATGAGCCCTTGTCCAACCTCGACGCGGCGCTGCGCGTCAACATGCGCCTCGAAATCACCGAACTGCACCAGCAGCTCAAGACCACGATGATCTACGTCACGCACGACCAGGTGGAAGCCATGACCATGGCCGACCGCATCGTGGTGCTCAATGCCGGCAATGTCGAACAGTTCGGCTCGCCGCTCGACCTCTACAAGAAGCCGGCCAATCGCTTCGTCGCCGGCTTTATCGGCTCGCCGAAGATGAACTTCGTCGATGGGCCCGAAGCCGCCAAGCACAATGCACATTCCATCGGCGTGCGTCCCGAGCACTTCAAGCTCTCGACCACCGAAGGCGCCTGGAAAGGCACCGTCGGAGTTGCCGAACAGCTCGGCTCCGACACTTTCCTCCACGTTCAGACCGACGGCCTCGGCCTCATGACCATCCGCACCGACGGCGACCAGACTTTTAAGCACGGCGACGTTGTCTACCTGACACCCGACGCGACCCGCATCTATAAGTTCGACGCCGCCGGAAAGGCGATCTGAAAGACATAAGTGCCATGACCACCAAGCTCTCCGCCGCCAATCTCGACGCCATCAAATCAGCCGCGGTTCCCCGCTACAGCCGCGCCGATCTCACTCCCGGCATCGTCCATTTCGGCGTGGGCAATTTTCATCGCGCCCATCAGGCCGTCTATCTCGACGCACTGTTCAACCTCGGCGAGGGCCACGACTGGGCCCTCATCGGCGCCGGCGTGCGCGAGACCGACGAGGCAATGCGCCAAAAACTCTCGGCGCAGGATTGGCTCACCACCGTCGTCGAACAGGAAGCCGACAGTAGCTCCGCCCACATCACCGGCGTGATGATCGACTACCTGAAGCCCGGCGACAGTGCCGCCGTCATCGCAAAACTCGCTGACCCAGCCATCCGTATCGTCTCGCTGACCATCACCGAGGGCGGCTACTACATCGACCCGGCGAGCCAGAAGTTCGACCCAAAACACCCCGACATCGCCTATGACGCCGCGCATTTCGACGCGCCGAAGACCGCCTTCGGCCTGATCCTCGCCGGTCTTGACAAACGCCGCGATGCCGGCCTGCAGCCCTTCACCGTGATGAGCTGCGACAATATCCCCGGCAATGGCCACGTCACCGAAAACGCTGTCGCCGGCCTTGCTGCCCTGATCGATCCCGCACTCGCCGCCTGGGTGAAGTCTGCAGTCGCCTTCCCCAATGGCATGGTCGACCGCATTACCCCGGCGACGTCGGACCGTGAGAAAAAGCTGCTCGCCGACAATTTTGGTATCGACGACGCCTGGCCGGTCTTCTGCGAAAACTTCAAGCAATGGGTGCTCGAAGATAATTTCCCTGCCGGCCGCCCGGCGCTCGAAAAGGTTGGGGTTCAGTTCGTCCCAGATGTCGCGCCGTATGAGCACATGAAGATCCGCATCCTCAATGGCGGCCACGCCACCATCGCCTATCCGGCCGGGCTCATGGATATCCATTTCGTCCATGAAGCCATGGAGAACCAACTGGTCGCTGCGTTCCTCAAGAAGGTCGAGACGGAAGAGATCATTCCCGTCGTGCCGCCAGTGCCCGATACCGACCTCAAGGACTATCTCGCGCTCTGCGAAAATCGCTTCGCCAATCCCAAGATTGGCGACACGATCCGGCGTCTCTGCCTCGATGGCTCCAATCGCCAGCCAAAGTTTGTCATTCCCTCGGCTTTGGACAGGGTCAACGCTAACAGTCTGCTAACCGGTCTGGCCCTCGTGAGTGCCCTATGGTGCCGCTATTGCTACGGCACGACGGACAGCGGCGCAGTGATCGAACCGAACGATCCGAACTGGGATCGCCTGACCACACAATCGAAGAAAGCCAAGGAAAATCCCGCCGCCTGGCTCGAAATGGCAGACATTTACGGCGACCTCGCCAAGGCCCCCAGTTTCATCGCCGCCTTCACTAAGTCATTGAATTCTCTGTGGACGCAGGGGACGAAGGCCACGCTCGAAGCGTATCTGGCTGATCGACTTTAGCCAGATGGTTCGGGCGTGGCCCCTAGCTCATCGTCACGCCTTCCGCTAAGGTCCCGCCGGGACCGAGAAGAGAGGGCGGCGTGTCGCAAAACCTCCTGGTGGGAGTGGACGTAGGAACCGGCAGCGCCCGGGCCGGCGTATTCACGCGTGACGGTAAACTATTGGGCCGCCACGAAAATCCGATCCTTATGCGGCGCGCCGACGCCAACTTTGCCGAGCATGACAGCGAAGACATCTGGTCCGCCGTCTGCCTCGCCGTCCGCACCGCCATGGCCGAAGCCAAGGCCGACCCGGCCGATGTCGTCGGCATAGGCTTTGATGCCACCTGTTCCCTCGTCGTCCGCGATGCGCTGGGCGCTCCGGTCACCGTCTCCAAAGACGGAGAAGATCGTTGGGACACAATAGTTTGGCTCGATCATCGCGCCCTTGAAGAAGCCGATGAATGCACCCGTACGGGCCATGAAGTGCTCCACTATGCCGGTGGCGTCATGTCGCCGGAAATGGAAGTGCCTAAGCTCATGTGGCTCAAGCGCAACCTGCCCAGGAGCTGGGCCCGCGCCGGCCAGATGTTTGATCTTGCTGACTTTTTATCCTGGAAGGCCACCGGTTCGCTGGCCCGTTCGCAATCGACCCTGACCTGCAAATGGACTTATCTTGGCCACCGCACCCCCGGCTGGCAGCAAGACTTTTTGCAACTCGTCGGTCTCGACGATCTCATTGAAAAGGCAGCACTTCCTGAGGTTGCAAGCCCCGTTGGCGATGACCTCGGCCCGCTGACCGAAGACGCTGCCAACCAGCTCGGCCTCACCACCCATTGCCATGTCGGCGCTGGCCTCATCGATGCCCATGCCGGCGCTCTCGGCGTCCTCGGCGCCTTCGCCCCCGACGTCGAAACCATCGATCGCCATCTGGCCCTCATCGCCGGAACATCGAGCTGTGTCATGGCTTTATCGGCCGAAGATCGCCCTACGACCGGCGTTTGGGGACCGTATTTCGGTGCCGTCCTGCCGGGCGTGTGGCTCAATGAAGGCGGGCAATCTGCCACCGGGGCGCTGCTCGATCATATCATCCGCTGGCATGGGGCAGGGGGTGAGCCGACGCGGGAGAAGCATCTGGCGATCTGTCGGCGTGTCGTGGAGTTGCGACAGGTCGAAGGCCCGGACCTGGCTAACCGCTTGCATGTGTTGCCAGATTTCCATGGCAACCGCTCGCCGCTGGGTGATCCCTTTGCGCTCGGCGTGATTTCGGGACTAACGCTCGACAGCGATTTTGACTCGCTGTGCCGTCTCTATTGGCGCACGTGCGTGTCGATTGCGCTCGGTGTCCGGCATATTCTGGAGACGCTGAACACGCGCGGCTATGCCATTGATACGCTCCACATTACTGGCGGGCACACGAAAAACCCTTTGCTGATGGAGCTTTACGCTGACGCCACCGGTTGCACGGTGGTGGAGCCTTCGACGCCGGATGCGACCCTCTTGGGGATGGCTATGGTGGCGGCGAATGCGGCGGGGATTTATTCGAGTTTGGATCAGGCCTGTCTAGCGATGCAGCAGGGTGGGACGTCGCGGGCGCCGAACGAGGCGGCGCGGGGGCAGTTTGATCGGGATTATCGGATTTTTCTGGAAATGCTGCGGCAGCGCCAGGCCATCGACGCGATGAACTAGATTCGGCGGCAGGAGTTTCCGGGGACGAATTTCGGAGCAAGAACAAAGTCTTGCGGGGGTTCGTTGTTGGCGTCTGGATCAGTAATGCGGTGTAGCAAGCGGCGGGCGATGATGTTGCCGAGCTGGAGCGTATCCTGCACCACCATGGTGATGCGCGGGGTGATGACGCTGCTCCATTGCACGTTGTCGATCATGGCCAATGAGATGTCATCTGGGCACGAAAAGCCTAGCTCTTGCATGGCTTGGAGTGCCGCTAATGCTACCGCATTGTTAGCACCGAGTATGGCAGTCGGCCGTTCTGGTTGAATGAGGAGGCGCATGGCGGCTTCATAGCCGGCCGAGCGGGTGAACTGGCCATCGACGACGTAGTTGGGGTTCACCTCCACCCCGGCACTGGCCATGGTTTCGACGAAGCCGCGATAGCGTTCGGACGCGGTGTGCATGTGCTGCGGGCCGGCGATGAAGGCGATGCGTCGGTGGCCAAGCTGCAGGAGGTGTTCGGTCAGCATGGCGCCGGCGAGGAAGTTGTCGGAGCCGACGAAGTCGCGCTCAATGCCGGCGACCTTCTGGTCGAAACAGACCATGGGCACTTTGATCGATTCCACGAACTTGACGTAGTCCGGGCCGAAGCTTGAGGGGGCGAGGGCGAGGCCGGCGATCTTGAGGCCGATCAGGTGCTCGATGAGGTCGCGCTCGCGATCGGTCTTGCCCGAGGAGTCGGTGATGAGGACGAAGTGCTCATGCTCGAGCGCGTAGTTTTCGAGCTCGCGGCGAATGTCGCCGAAGAAGGGGTTGCCGACATTGCCGACGACGAAGCCGATCATGCGGCTGCGGCCGCGGGCGAGGCTCTGGGCCAAGGGGTCCGCGACATAGCCGACCGCGGCGGCGGCGCTGCGGATTCTCTCAAGCGTGCGGGGGCTGACCCGTCCGGGGCTACTGAAGGCCAAAGAGACTGTCGAAACAGACACTTCGGCGATCTTGGCTACATCTCTGATCGTTGCCATCGGCTTCTTTTCGAACCGTTTCTATGCCTCGCACACAGAGCTGAGGCACGCTCCTCATTAACATTTCTCTCGCGATATCTAGCATTTGCTGCGTTTCACGCAACGAGATTATTACTTTTGCAGGGCGTTGCCGGCAGGGGTTGACATCAAGGCTGCATGATTCAAGGATGCTGATCGAACCGGTTCGATAAAATCGGTAAGGAGGATGAATTGGATAGCGCTCATACAATCAGCGGCAGTGCAGGCGTGGCGGACGGCAAGGCCTGGTTCCCCCAAGACCGGTTTGGCATGTTCATTCACTTCGGGCTCTATGCGCTCGCTGCTCGCCATGAATGGGTGCAGCACCGCGAAGAGATTTCGCCCGAGAACTATCGGAAATATTTCGAGAATTTCGATCCCGACCTCTACGATCCCAAGGAATGGGCGCGCCGGGCGCGCGAGGCGGGCATGAAGTATGTGGTGCTGACTGCAAAGCACCATGAGGGCTTCTGCCTTTGGGACAGCAAGTTCACCGACTACAAGGCGACCAATACGCCATATGGCAAGGACCTGTTGAAGGCCTATGTCGAAGCGTTCCGGTCTGAAGGGCTCAAGGTTGGCTTCTACTATTCGCTGATCGACTGGCATCATCCGCAGTTCCCGATCGATGGTATCCATCCGCTACGCAACCATGCTGATGCGCTGGAGATGAACAAGACACGCGATGTCCGGCACTATGCCGAATACATGCGCAACCAGGTGACGGAACTGCTCACCCAGTTCGGCGAAATCTCGGTGATCTGGTTCGACTTCTCCTACCCCAACCGCGAATATCGCGGCATGCCGGGCAAGGGGCGCAATGACTGGGAAAGCGAAGAGCTTATCGGCCTCGTACGCAAGCTGCAGCCCAACATCATTGTTGGCGACCGCCTGGACCTGCCGACCGATGGTAATTTCCCCAAGGACCTGGCGACGCCCGAGCAGTATACGCCGCGCGTGGCGCCGACCATCAACGGCCAGCCGGTGCGCTGGGAAGTCTGCCATACGCTGTCCGGCTCGTGGGGTTATCACCGCGACGAGGGTACGTGGAAGGATGAGGGTCAGCTCATCAATATCCTCGTCGATACCGTGGCGCTGGGTGGCAACCTCTTGATGAATGTCGGGCCGACGGCGCGCGGGACGTTCGACGCGCGTGCCAACAAGGCGCTCGCGGCCTATGGCGAATGGATGGACGTCAATTCCCGGTCGATCTATGGCGCTGGCGCCTCCGAGTTCAAGGCGCCGAATGGCACCAAGTTCACGCAGAAGGGCAATCGCCTCTATCTGCACCTGCAGAACTGGCCTTTCCGCCATGTCCATATCGAAGGGCTGGGGCGCAAGGTGAAGTATGCGCAGTTCCTGCATGACGCGAGCGAGATCCACTGGCTCGATCCCGATGCCGAAGTCGACTCCAATATCGGTGTGGCCGTTGGCGATGGCATCCTGACGCTGGAACTGCCGGTGCTAAAGCCTGACGTGGTTTCTCCTGTCGTCGAACTGTTCCTCAAGGATTGAGCGGGGTTCAGACCAGAAGACCGGTTAGTACCATGAACCAGGAAGCCGAGCTCATTGCAGCGATGGCGCCGCTCATTGCGGACCTGGCCGACAACGGCAGGGGCGCAGTCGCCCTTGCCGGATCGCGCGGCAAGGGTCGGGCAGATGCGCAGTCGGACTATGACTTCCGCGTCTATGCCGATGCCTATCGCGGGCCCGATATCGAAAGCACGCCGCAGTGGCGCCGGTTTGAAGAAACCATGCGCCACTGGGAGCAAAAGGGCTTTCGCATGGATGGGGTCTGGATGCGCTCCTATGCGGGGGTGCATCGCGATCTCGCCGCCTGGATCGATGGTGCGCCGGTCGACAAGAGCTTTGAGTGGACGATCTGGGGCTACCATCTGCCGACCGATCTTGCGAACCAGCAGATCGTTTCCGATCCCGACGGCGTACTGGCCGGCTGGAAGGCGCAACTGGTGTGCTACCCCGAGGCGCTGCGGGCGGCTGTGTTGCGCCAGTATCGCGAAATTCTCGCTTATTGGGCGCAGGACTATCACTACGAAAGCAAGGTGGAGCGGCGGGACCTGGTGTTTCTCGTCGGGCTCAGCGGGAAGCTCGCCAATGCGATCCTGCAGGTCGTTTTCGCCTTCAACCGCGTCTACTACCCCGGCGATGGCTGGAACCTGCCGATGGCGGCAGAGCTCAAGCACCTGCCGCCGGACTTCATCCCGCGCATGACACAGATGCTGGAGCTGGGCGGCGATGCCGATGCCTGGCGGCGGCAGCGCGCCGAATTCATCACCATGGTCCATGACCTGGAGGTGTTGCTTGCGGCCTGAAAGGGCTGCCCGACCAGCCGGAGCCCAAGAACTCCGGAACGACCGAATTTGCCGATCAACCTGTAGTTACTGAGGAGAGACTACCGTGAAATTGACCACCGTTCTGGCTGCTGCGTTTCTCGCAAGCAGTGCCTTCATCGCCACCGCGCAAGCCCAGGAGCAGGTGAACCTGACCTGGCAGATGTGGGGCGACGAAAAGGATGCCGCGCTCTGGAAGAGCCTGGCTGACCTCGTGACCGAAGAATATCCCAACATCACCGTGACGGCCCAGATTTCGGGCTGGACCGACTACTGGACCCGCCTGCCGGTGCTGGCTTCGTCCGGCCAGATCGGCGACCTCGTCGCCATGCAGTCCATGCGCATGCCGAGCTTCTATTCCATTCTCGAACCGCTCGATGCGCACTTCGAGAGCGACGGGTTCGACACCTCGGTGTTCGAAAGCTCGATCATTGCCGGCCTCGGCCATGACGGCACGCAATATGCGCTGCCCTATGACGTCGGCCCGTGGATGGTCTACTACAACCGCGACCGGTTTGCGGAAGCTGGCGTTGCCGAACCCGCGCTCGACTGGACCTTTGATGACTTCAAGGCTGCGGCCCAGAAGCTTACCGAAGGCGAGAACTATGGCTATGCCGTGCAGGCCTTTGACTTTGTCGCCGGCCCGGTCGCGCTTGGCGCTGAATATTTCAACGACAGCAACCAGTTTGACGTGACCAATGCCGGCTATGCCGCTGCGGTCGGCAAGTTCGTTGACCTCGTCGCCGTCGACAAGACCTCGCCGGTCTTTGCTTCGGGCGCCGGCTCCATCACCGGTAGTGGCCGTTTCGCAGCGGGTGGCGCGGCCATGTATATCGACGGGCCGTGGGTGCTGCAGCAGACCAAGGACAGCGTCGACTTCAATATCGGCGTGGCTCCGCTGCCGCGCGGGGAAGGTGAATCGCGCTTCATCACCGCCGGCTCGGGCTGGGGTATTTCGGCCACGAGCCAGCACAAGGAAGAGGCCTATAAGGCACTGCAGATCCTGACCGGCCCCAAGGCTGCGGAAATCCTGGCTTCGGCCGGCCGTGCCCTGCCGGGTCGTCTTGCCGAGCAGAAGTTCTGGTATGACGTTGCGGCCAAGGATGTGGCCGGCACTCATGAAGTGCTCGACTACATGTTTGCTCATTCGACCCCGTTCCGCCTCAACGAATACTGGAACGAGTTCGAAAACCTGATCACCCAGTACATGCCGCTCGCCCTCAACGGCGACTCGACGACGGACGCGGTGCTGGGCGACATCCAGAACCAGCTTCCCTTCTAAGCGCCCAAACCCGGCTGGTCGACGGGACCGGCCGGGTCCATTCTTACGCTGGATAGGGAGGAGCCCATGACGGCGATCAATGATGTGACCGAGGTAGCCGGTAGCCAGAAGCGTTCGCGCTGGGGCAGCCGGCTGGATCGGCGGGAAGGGCGGACCGCCTTCTTCTTCCTGCTGCCAGGCCTTATCGGCATGGTGCTGTTTCTGGTGGTGCCGATCATCGCCTCGGTGGTGCTGAGCTTTACCAACTGGAAGCTGCTCGGCACGCCGCAATTCGTGGGCATTTCCAACTATGTCCGACTTTTTACCGCCGACCCGCAATTCTGGCCGGTGCTTCGAAACACGCTGTTCTTCACCGCCGAATATCTGGTGCTGAACATCGTCATCTCATTGGGGCTGGCAGTTTGGATCTCCAGCCTCAAGATGGGACAGCGATGGTTCCGGGTGGTCTTTTTCCTCCCGACCTTCACCCCCGGCATCGCTGTCGCCATCGTCTGGATGCTGATCTTTGCGCCGGGCGGGTTCTTCGACTTCATCATGCGCTCGATCTCGGTTGAGATGCCGAGCATGCTGACCGACCAGACCCTGGCCATGCAGGCGATCATTATCGTCTCGCTCTGGGCGGGCGTGGGGTACAATACGGTGCTGTTCAATGCCGCGCTCGACATGGTGCCGCAGAGCTATCTCGAGGCGGCGCGGATCGATGGCGCCAATGCCTGGCAGCGGTTCTGGAAGATCAGGCTGCCGCTGATTTCGCCGACGCTGTTTTTCGGCACGGTGATGACGGCGATCACCTCGCTGCAGGTTTTCGACCAGATCTATGTGATGACGCGCGGCGGGCCGGGCAATGCCACGGCAACCCTGGGCTATGCGATCTATCAGCGTGGCTTCCAGAATTTCCAGATGGGTTATGCCTCGACCATCGCCTGGGTGATGTTTGCCATGATCATGGCCCTCACCGCCGTGCAGTTCTGGCTCCAGCGCAAGTGGGTGCACTATGACAACTAAGTCCCGTACGCGGCTTTCCCTGGCGCTCGACATTCTCAACCATGGCGGTCTGCTTATCGTCGCGCTGCTGTTTCTGTTCCCGTTCTTCTGGATGGTGACCAATGCGGTGCGCAGCAATGCCGAGGTCATGGCCTATCCGGTGCGCATCCTGCCGCATGTGTTCGAATGGGATAATTTCGCCAAGGCCTGGACGCAGCTGCCGTTCGGGCGGTTCTTCTTCAACAGCATGTTTGTCTCGGTGAGCGTGACCATCATCACCGTGATCGTGTCGTGCCTTTCGGGCTATGCCTTTGCACGGCTCAAATTTCCGGGGCGCGATGCGCTGTTGATGGCGTATCTGGGCACGCTCATGGTGCCGGCGATCATGCTGATCATTCCGCTGTTCCTGATCGTCAACAGCCTCGGGATGGTCAACACCTTCCAGGGTGTCATCCTGCCGGTCGCTTTCGGGACTTTTGGGGCCTTTCTGATGCGGCAGTTTTTCCTCTCCATTCCGATGGAACTGGAAGAGGCGGCGCGGATCGATGGGGCTTCGCGGCTGCGCATCCTCGTCAGCATTATCGTGCCGCTGTCCATGCCTGCCATCGGCCTGCTCTCGCTCTTCACCTTCATCGCGCAGTGGAACAATTTCCTCTGGCCGCTGATCGTGATGACCGGCACCGACAATGCGACGCTGCCGGTGGGTCTGACCTATTTCCAGACGCAACAGGGCACGCAGTGGAATTTCATCATGGCGGGCGCGGCGCTTTCCATGCTGCCGGGCGTGTTCCTCGCCATTCTGCTGCAAAAACTCATCTACAATTCCATCGCCCTCAATGCGGGCATGGGCGGCCGATAAAAGGAGGCCGAGATGGCCAGTGTTACCATTCGCAATGCGGTGAAAGCCTATGGTCCCATGCAGGTGTTGCACGGGGTTTCCGTGGCGGCGCGGGACGGGGAGTTCGTCGTGCTGGTCGGGCCCTCGGGTTGCGGCAAGTCTACGTTGCTGCGCATGATTGCGGGGCTCGAAAGCATCACTGATGGCGAGATCGATATCGGCGGTCGCGTGGTCAACGAGCTGGAGCCGAAGGAACGCGATATCGCCATGGTGTTCCAGAGCTACGCGCTCTATCCGCATATGACGGTGCGGGACAATATGGCGTTTTCGCTGAAGCTTTCTCGCAAGAGCAAGCCGGAGATCGAGAACGAAGTGCGACGCGCCGCGGAGATCCTGGCGCTGGAGCCGTTGCTCGATCGCTATCCGCGGCAGCTCTCGGGCGGCCAGCGGCAGCGCGTGGCTATGGGGCGTGCGATCGTGCGGCATCCGGCGGTGTTTTTGTTTGATGAGCCGCTGTCGAACCTCGATGCCAAGCTGCGTGTGCAGATGCGCGGGGAAATCAAGGCGCTGCATTCCCGGCTCAAGGCGACGATGATCTATGTGACCCATGATCAGATGGAGGCCATGACCATGGCCGACCGGATCGTGGTCATGCGGGCAGGGCGCATCGAGCAGATCGGCTCGCCGCTCGAGATCTATGACAATCCGGCCAATAGCTTTGTCGGCGGATTCATCGGCTCGCCGTCGATGAATTTTGTCGATGGGACAGTGGTCGAGGAGGGCGGGCGGCTCGTGCTGCGCGATGTGAGTGGCACGCTCTGGCCGCTGGGCGAGAAGGCGCGGGCCTATGTCGGGCGTGCGGTGCAGGTCGGGATCAGGCCGGAGCATATTCGCGTGGTCGAGGGCGGCATTGGCGCTTCGGTTCTGAATATCGAACCGACGGGGTCGGAGACGCATTTGCAGGTCGAGGTGAGCGGCCAGCCGATCGTGGTTGTGGTGCATGACCGGCTTGCTGCCGAGGTGGGCGCTTCCATCGGGATCGAAGCAGACCCCGATCGCGTCACGCTTTTCGACCAGCAGACGGGTACGCGCCTCGGCTGATCTGGGCGGAATGCTGTCTTGCTCCAGGACTTTGCTGCGGGACGTGCAAAGTCCGTTTTCTGCCTTGGCTCTGCCTCACAATGCTGCAAGCGGTATGCGACGCCTCCCGTATTGGTGGCCGTGATTCGAATGTGTTGGATTTGAGGAGCTTGTTGAGATGGTCGAGTTGAGCGCTATGGAAATCGGTGACCTGCTCAAAGTCATGCCACACCGCTTTCCCATGCTCATGCTGGACAAGATCGTTTCGATCGACGGCGACGACAGCGCGATCGGCGTCAAATGCGTTTCGATCAACGAGCCCTGGGCGCAGGGGCATTTTCCCGATCAGCCTATTTTCCCCGGTGTCCTTATCGTCGAGGCAATCGCCCAGGTGGCGGGCGCTATTGCCCTGCGCGGCCAGGCGGACGGCGAGCACGTAAATTCAATGCTTCTGCTTGGCGTCGATCAGGCCAGGTTCAGGAGCCCGGCGCATCCGGGCGACGTGCTGCATTTCCATTTGCAGAAGGAACAGAGGCGGCGGCAGATTGGCCGATATCGCGGGATCGCCAAGGTCGGCGACAGGGTCGTCGCGGAGGCGATCATCACGGCAATGTTCGTGGCCAACTAGCGTCTGCCACTGAAAATTATTAGTCTATAGAATTAGTGGATATAAATTCCTCTCGGGCTGCGTACGGCGGGAAACTGTGCTCCCTCGCGCCCTCCCGCGTTTCGGCGACCGGGGCTAGTCTTTCTCCAGGCTTTGCGTCCTTGCATTGGCGCGGGATAGGAGAACTGACGGTGTCGATTGTCGATTTTGCAACTTATGCGCCGGTTCGGCAGGCTGCGGATGCTGTCGATGCATCTGCCTTCAAGCAGGCTATGCGCAACCTTGCAGGTGCGGTGAGCGTGATCACCGTGGGTACGGGGGAAAATCGGACGGGCTTTACCGCCACGTCGGTGTCCTCGTTTTCGGCTGAGCCGCCGACCATTCTTGTGAGCCTTAACAAGTCCTCGTCGTCCTGGCAGGCGCTGCGTGATGCGGGGTCGTTTGCGGTGAATATTCTGACCGATGGGCAATCGGCGATTGCGGACCGGTTTGCTGGTCGTGGTGGGATCAGGGGTAATGATCGCTATGTGGGCTGGGAATGGAACCGGCTCGACAGTGGCAATCTCGGGCTCAAGAGTGCGGTGGCGGTGATCGATTGCGAGCTGGACGAGGCCATCGAGCGGCATTCGCACGCGATTGTCTTGGGACGAGTGCGCTCGGTTGAGCTGTCGACGGACCTGCAGCCGCTGCTTTATTGGCGGGGACAATACCAGCAGCTGTTGCCGACGCTGGATCCGTTCCAGAGCTGAGGTTTTTGGCCCTTTTGCATCGAAAGCCCCGGCGCTGATGGCGTCGGGGCTTTTTGTTGTTTTGAGCCCCCGTAGATCGGCCCGCCCCCGGTTTTCATCCCGGCGCAGGCTGGGACCCATCCTGAGATTTGGAGATGGGCCCGGGCCTGCGCCGGGGTGACAGCTGGTGGGTAGCCGCGTCGTGGAAATCCTCACCAGCTGCGCTGTGTCCCTCACAAAAAAAGACCGGCGCACATGTGTGAGCCGGCCCAGTGGGGAAGGTGGTTGTTGGAAGAAATCAGGTTTTGGGCAGGCCGGGCGGATTGGTCTGCGAGGTTTCGACGGCTTCGGCGGCGATGTTCCAGCGTTCGAGGCTCTGGGCGTAGAGACCGTTCTCGATGAGGCCGTTGATGGCGATGGTGATGGCGTCGGCAATGCCTGCGCCCTTGCGGGTGGTGGCGGCGATTTCGGCCTTCACCGGCCAGCCGCCGCTCTGCACGCCGACGAGGCGGGTGTCGCCCGTAACGGCGGAGGAATAGGAGAGGGTCGGGTTGGGGTTGAACTCGACGTCAGCGCGGCCGGACTGGATGGCGAGGGTGCTGGCGGCGGAGTCGTCGTAGTACTGGACTTCGATGGGGGCGAGTCCGGCTTCCTTGTTCAGGCGATCCCATTCGAGGATGATCTTTTCCTGATTGGTGCCGGCGCCGGTGATGACCTTCAGACCCGCAATGTCCTTGGGTTCGGTGATCGACTGGATGGGGCTGTCATTGCGGACATAGAAGCCCAGCACGTCCTGGCGGTAGCTCGAGAAATCGAACTTTTCCTTACGCTCTTCGGTGACGGTGACGTTGGAAAACACCGCATCAAACTTGCCCGAGCTGACGCCCAGCGGCCAATCGGCCCAGGCGGTGGCCACGAGATTGAGTTCGAGACCGAGCGAGTCGGCGACCAGCGAAGCAAGATCGGGGTCGAAGCCGACGAGGGCCTGATTATCGGTGGCGTAGGTGGCGATCGGCGGATCCCAGGGGAGACTGCGACGGTGAATTTTCCATCGGCGGCGAACTTGTAGTCAGCCGGGATGGCGGCGATGGCGGCCTCATTGCGTTCGGCCTTGAGGCGGCCGGGCTGTTCGGGGCTGAGGTCGAATTCGGCGGCGTGGCTGGCGGTAGCAAGCGCCAGAAGGGCAACGCCGGTGAGGAGGGATTTGAGTTTCATGTCGTCTTCCTTGTCCTGAGGGATGCGCTAGGGAGGTGTCTCCAGCGTCGCGCGGGCGCTGGAGCGAAGCTCATTCGGCAGCCAGAGGCGGCGCGGTCTTGGCCTGCCAGCCGAGAGCCGGGGCGATGCGGGTGATGGTGTCGGTGAGGATTTGTTCGTATTCCGCGCGTTTGAACTCGTAGGGAAGTTCAAGGCGCAGTTCGGAGACGAGGGGCAGCACTGGGTCATCGAGCAGCCATTCGACGATCTGTTCGGCGGGGCCGACGAGGTCGCGCGGGAAAAGGGTGCGGCGCTCGCCCTGTGGCTTAAAAGTGCGTTCGAGGCGCGAGGCGGCATAGGCCTCGTAGCGGGCGATGCGCGAAGGCGGCGCGGAGTCCGTGGGGACGATGACGCGGCCGAGGGCGACGCGGGCGGGGCGACCATTCAGGGCTTCGCGCCAAGTGTTGATCAGATTGGCCTGCGCGGTGTGGAAATCGTCGGTGCCTTCGCCTGAGATCACATTGCCCGTGAGGAGATTGAAGCCGTTTTCGCCGGCCCAGCGGGCGGAGCGCTGTGAGCCGCCGCCATACCAGAGGCGGTTGACCAGACCCTCGGCATGGGGCTGGAGTCGCGGGCGCTGCGGGCCGAAGGGCGTCTGGACGAAGGTTTCATCGTCGCCGAGATAGGCGCCGCTGAGATTGTCGCGAAACCGCTTGATGCGTTCGTGGCTGAGGTCGTGCTGCTTCCAGTCGCCGTCGTGGATCAGATGAGCGATGAGATGGCTATGGGGCGGGACGCCAGCGCTGAGGCCGACATTGAGGCGTCCGCGCGAGAGCACGTCGACCATGGAGAGGTCTTCGGCGAGGCGGAAGGGGCTTTCGTAGCCGATCTGGATGACGGCGGAGCCAAGCTGGATGCGACTTGTGCGCTGGCTGGCGGCAGCAAGAAAGACGGCGGCGGAACCGATGCCGGGTTCGAGATGGCGCTGGCGGACCCAGGCGCCGTCAAAGCCGAGCTTTTCGCCGAAGGCGATGAGGTCTAGCGTTTCGTCTATGCCGGCAAAGGGTGCCGCATTGTCGAAATTGCCGGGGGTGAGAAAGCCGATCTCTTTGATGTGCTGCGTCATGGTCGTCATTCCAGAAAAGAGTGGCGCGGGCGGGACAGGGGAGGAGGGAGAACACCGCCCGCGCTAGAGATCGTTCGTCGTTGGTCCGGACGATCTCTAAACTCGTGCCGATCAGGGCTTGGGCAGGCCGGGGGGATTGGTCTTGGCCACCTCGATGCCTTCGGCTCCAAGGTTCCATTGCTCCAAGAGCTGGGCATAGAGGCCAGTCTCGATCAGGTCGTTGATGGCGGCGGTGAAGGGTTCGGCGAGGCCGGAATCCTTGACGGTGGTGATCCCGACTTCGGCCGGGAGTGGCCAGCCGGAGCTCACGGTGCCGACGAGCTTGGTCTCGCCGGTCTGGGCAGCGTGATAGGCCTGGGTGGAATTGGGATTGAAATTGGTATCGGCGCGGCCCGAGGCGAGCGCGAGGCCCGCAGCGGCGTCATCGTCGTAGTACTGGACTTCGACGGGGGCGAGGCCAGCCTCTTTGTTGAGTTCGTCCCACTGCAGGATGATCTTTTCCTGGATGGTACCCGAGCCGGTGATGACCTTTAGGCCCGCAATGTCCTTGGGCTCGGTGATCGCGGTGATCGGGCTATCGGCTTTGACGTAGAAACCGTGGAGACCGAGGCGATAGGTCGAAAAATCGAACTTTTCCTTGCGCTCTTCGGTGACGCCGACATTGGAAATGACCGCGTCATATTTGCCGGAGGCGAGGCCCAGCGGCCAATCGGCCCAGGCGACGGGGATGATCTCGACCGGAACGCCCAGGACTTCGCCGACGAGGCGGGCGATATCGGGGTCGAAGCCGACGACCGTGGTGGCGTCAGTTGCATAGGTGGCGATGGGCGGGGCCCAGGGGGCAACCGCGATGCTGATGGTGCCGTTCTTGGCCCATTGGTGATCAGCCGGGAGGAGAGCGGCGGCAGCGTCGTTCTTTTCGGCGTGTAGGCGATCGGTCGGGTTGGGATCAAGGCTCAGGCTTGTCTGGGCGAAGGTCGCCGGGGCGAAAATAGCGCTGAGGAGGAGGGCAGTGCCGGCTTTAAGCAGGTTTTTGCGGGAGAGGGTGGTCATGTCTGATCCATTCGTTTGGACGTGCGCCATCCTGCCGCTGACCGGCATGGAAAGAGGGAGGAGGGCGCGAGGTTTGGTTAGGGCTAGAGGACCTTGGCGAGGAACTCTGCGGTTCGGGAATGCGACGGGGCGCTGAAGAGGCGCTCGGGCGGCGCGACTTCGAGGATTTTGCCGCTCTCCATGAAGACGATGCGGTCGGCCACTTCACGGGCAAAGCCGATTTCGTGGGTGACGATCACCAGCGTCGTGCCGGACTTGGCGAGTTCCTTGATCACGTCGAGCACTTCGCCGACGAGTTCGGGATCGAGGGCGGAGGTGGGTTCGTCAAAGAGCAGAACTTTGGGGCGAAGCGCGAGGGCGCGGGCGATGGCGACGCGCTGCTGCTGGCCGCCGGAGAGATGGCGCGGATAGGCGTCGGCCTTGTCGGCGAGACCGACGCGGGCAAGGAGGTCGCGGGCCTGCGCAATGGCTTCCTCGCGCGGCAGGCCGGCGACGGAAACGGGCGCTTCGATGACGTTTTCGAGCGCGGTCAGGTGGGGGAAGAGATTGAAATTCTGGAACACCATGCCGACGCCGGCGCGGCGGCGGCGAATGGCGGGTTCCTTCAGTTCGTGGAGGGCATCGCCGCGGCGCTCGTAGCCGATCAGCTCGCTGTCGATGGCGACGATGCCAGTGTCGACG
Organism: Devosia sp.; assembly: GCF_024707125.1. Classification (GTDB taxonomy): domain Bacteria; phylum Pseudomonadota; class Alphaproteobacteria; order Rhizobiales; family Devosiaceae; genus Devosia. The sequence goes on along the minus strand of NZ_JANQAH010000011.1, from coordinate 189,096 downwards.
CGTTCTAGGTGATTGATGGTGCGGAGGAGCGTCGACTTGCCGGCGCCGGAGGGGCCGATGATGGCGACCACTTCGCCTGATGCCACGGTCAGATTGACGCTGTCGAGAACCTTTAGGCTGCCGAAGGATTTGTTGACGCCGTGGATTTCGACTTCGCCGCCGATGCGACCGGTTTCGAAGCCGGCGATTGGCTTTCGGTCGGCGATGGTGGAGACGGGCGTGGTGGTCTGCGCCTGGGGCACGTTGCGGCTGATCAGGCGGAAGAGCTTGTCGACCAGCGGGGGCAGGGCTTCGCGACGGGCGCCGCGCGAATAGTACTGCTCGATGAAATATTGGACCGTCGAAAGGACGACCATGATGATGAGGTACCAGACGGTCGCCACCATCAGCAGCGGAATGACTTCCAGATTGCGGCGGTAGATCACCTGCACGGTGTAGAACAGCTCGGGGAGGGCGAGCACGTAGACGATGGAGGTCGCCTTGGCGAGGCCGATGATCTCGTTGAAACCCGATGGCAGAATGGCACGCATGGCTTGGGGCAGGACGATGTGGACGGCCTGGCGCCAGCGGCTGAGGCCAAGGGCTGCTGCGGCTTCGTGCTGGCCCTGATCGACCGACAGAATGCCGCCGCGGATGATCTCGGAGGAGAAGGCGGCCTGGTTGAGGCTGAGGCCGATAATGGCGACGGTGAAGGGGCTCAGCGTCTGGACGGTGTCGAACTGGGCCCAGAGAATGTCGGTGAACGGAACGCCGAGATTGATGCTGGCATAGAGGTAGCCGAGATTGTTAAGCACCAGCAGCAGCACGATCAGCGGAATGGAGCGCAGCAGCCAGATATAGCCCCAGGAGAGGCCGGAGAGCAGCGGCGACTTCGAGACCCGCGCGAAGGCGAGGAGGCCGCCGAGGAGGAAGCCAATGACGGCGGAAATGCCGGTCAGGAGCAGCGTGCGGCCAAGGCCGGCAAGGACGGGCTCGGAGAAGAAATATTCGGCGAAGACCGCCCAGCCCCAGCGCTCATTGGTGAGAATGGAATGGAGCGATATGGCGATGACAAAGGCGGCAAGGAGACTGCCGGCGATGCGCCAGGGGTGTTTTGCGGGAACGATGCGCAGCTGATGCAGATCGCGCGTGGCCGGGCGTGCTGGGGCTTCCGAGCCGATATCCGTTACCGATGCCATTCCATCACCTATTGTCTATCGATTTAGTGGATATTAGTTTGAGCCTGTTGCCTGAAGAAGTGTCAGGCATTCTCACTTTGGATGGGCGCAGGAACTATTTGCCCTGCGCCAGCGCCACTTGCGCATCGCTATTCCGGGCGGCGAAAACGCCGGCTGAAGCGGTCAGCGCCTTCTCGAAAGCGAGGATCTGGATGTCTTCGGGATTGGCTTCGAGATCGAAGAGCGCGGAATAGCCGGTGGTGAGATAGAGGCCGCGGGCTTCGGGCTGGCGGAAGCCGGTGGTGAGATAGACGCGCTCATAGCCTTGGCGGATGGCTTGTTCTTCAAGCTCCACCAGAACGCGCTTGGCGAGACCTTGGCGACGGAAATCCTTGTCGGTCCAGACGCGCTTGAACTCGGCGGTGGTCTCGTCATAGCGCATGAAGGCGCCGCCAGCGATGGGGCGGTCGTTGCGCAGCAGCAGGAAGAAGGCGCCATCGGGCGCAGCAAAACGCTCGGGGGGGTAGCGGTTCATTTCCTGAACGGCGCCGCCTTCCTCGAAATAGTTGCCATAGCGGGTCTGGTACTCGTCGGTGAGCTGTTCGACGAGCGGCAGGGCGACGGGATCGGTGGGGAGAGTGTAGAAGAAGCGGTCGGTCATGGCGTGGCCTCAGCAAAGGTGTTGCCGGAAAGAAAGTCCTCGACGAGGTGCACCCAATAGCGGGCCGCGTCGGGGATGATGGCGTCGTTGAAATCGTAGCGGGGGCTATGGAGGTCGGCGCTGTCGCCATTGCCGAGGAAGAGATAGCTGCCCGGACGCTTTTCGAGCATGAAGGCGAAATCTTCGCTGGCGGTGATGGGGCGCAGGCTTGGGTCTATGCGGTCAGCACCGAAGTGGCGTTTTGCGACATCGCGGGCGAAATCGGTGTGCGCCGCGTCGTTGACGAGGACGGGGTAGCCGGTGGGGTAGCGGAGGTCTGCGGTGGCGCCGTAGGAGGCGACGTGGGCGTGGACCAGGGTGGTGATGCGTTCGCGGATGGATTGGCGCACGGTTTCGTCGAAGGAGCGGACGGTCAGTTGCAGTTCGACGCTGTCAGGTATGACATTGGGAAGGCTCCCGCCATGGATGGAGCCGACGGTGACGACCGCGGCCTGCAGCGGATCTACGTTTCGTGAGACAACGGTTTGCAGGGCGAGAACGAGACTGGCCGCGATGACGACGGGGTCGATGGAGAGATGCGGCTTGGCACCATGGCCGCCTTTGCCCTGGATACGGATCACGGCCATGTCGACCGAGGCCATGGCGGGGCCTTCGAGGAAGGCGAACTGGCCGGCAGGAATGCCGGGCCAGTTGTGAAGGCCGAAGACGGTGTCCACGGGAAAGCGCTCGAAGAGGCCGTCATTGATCATTGTACGGGCGCCGCCGCCGATTTCTTCGGCGGGCTGGAAGATCAGGCGGACGGTGCCGGAGAAATTGCGAGTCGCTGCCAGCTTTTGTGCGGTGGCGAGGAGGATGGTGGTGTGACCATCGTGGCCGCAGGCGTGCATCTTGCCGGGGTTGAGGCTGGCATAGTCGAGGCCCGTGACTTCCTCGATGGGAAGGGCGTCCATATCGGCGCGGATGCCGATGGCTTTTTCGCCGGGGCCGACCGTCAGGGAGCCGACAACGCCGGTGCCGCCGATGCCGGTTTCGACCTCAAAACCCCAATCGCTGAGATAGGTGGCGACGAGGGCGCTGGTCTCGTGCTCGGCATAGGCGAGTTCAGGGCGCGTATGGAGGAAGCGGCGGAGGGCTTTGAAATCCTCCGCCGCTTCAGGTTTGATGGGTGCCGCAAAACCCATCAGCCGGCGGCCTTTTCTTGCGGCAGCGCATAGCGGCTTTCGCGGAAGGGCAGGCCGAGGTGATCGCGCAGCGTCGAGCCGATCTGCTCGCGGCTGTGGCGACCCCGCTTTTCGAGAATGGGCAGGACGTGCTCATCAAAGTCCTTCCAGCCCTGGGCGGAAACGGGGAAGCCGAGCACGAACCCATCGGCGGCGCCGGCATCGACCCATTCGATGATCTTGTCGGCGATCTGTTCGGGCGTGCCCTGGAAATCGCTGCGCGGCGTTGTCTGTTCCAGCGCGACTTCGCGCAGGGTCTGGCCGCGCTCCTTGGCGCGCGACTTGATACGGTCGGTGCCGGACTGGAAATTGTTGCGGCCGATATCGCCCAGTTCGGGGAAGGGCGCGTCGAGATCGTATTGGCTGAAATCGTGGTGATCGAAGAAGCGGCCGAGATAGTTCAGCGCTTCCTTGACGTTCACGAGGCCCGCGATCTCCTGGTATTTGCGCTCGACCTCTTCTTCGGTCGAGCCGACGATGACGCCGATGCCGGGCAGCACCTTGATTGCATCGGCGCCGCGGCCATGGGCGACGGCGCTTTGCTTGAGCTTTTGGGTGAGGGTGCGGTTTTCCTCGATATTGGTGGAATTGGCGAAGACCGCATCAGCGTGGCGGCCGGCGAGTTCGATGCCAGCCGGGGAGCCTCCGGCCTGGAACAGCACGGTCTGACCCTGGGGCGAGCGCTGGATATTGAGCGGGCCTTCGGTGGAGTGGAATTTGCCTTTGTAGTTGAGGCGATGCAGCTTTTCGAAATCGGCGAATTGGCCGGTGGCGCGGTCGCGGGTGAAGGCATCGTCGTCCCAGGAATCCCATAGGCCCTTGACGATATCGATGTGCTCGGCGGCAATTTCGTAGCGCAGGGCATGGTCGGGGTGCTGGGCGCGGCCGTAGTTGCGGGCGGAGCCTTCGAGCGGCGAGGTTACGGCATTCCAGCCGGCGCGGCCATTGCTCAGGAGATCAATGGAGCCGAACTGGCGGGCGACGGTGAAGGGGTCGCTGTATGACGTCGAGAGCGTGCCGACGAGGCCGATCTTGCTGGTGGTGGCGGCCAAGGCCGAAAGCAGGGCGATCGGTTCGAAGCGGTTGAGGAAATGCGGGATGGACTGCTCGTTGATGTAGAGGCCATCGGCGACGAAGGCGAAGGCAATGCCTGCGGCTTCGGCCTTGAGGGTCTGGTCGAGCAGGAACTGGAAATTGACCGATGCGTCGGCGGGGCCGCTGGGGTGCTTCCAGGCGTTCATGTGTCCGCCGGGGCCGTGCAGCATCAGGCCGAAGGGAATGCGGTTCTGAGTCATTTGGATCTCCAGGGATCAGGCGGAAAGGGCGGTGGGAGTGGTCTGGCGGGCCGTTGCGCGCGCTGACGCGACGGACTGCGTCCGCGCTGAGGCGATCAGTTCGATGGCGTCGAGGCGGCTGTCGCCGGGATTGGCGAGATCGAGGATGAATTCCTCGATACCGTATTGGCGGGCGAGGGCGTCGGTAGCGGCGATGATGTCGTGGCCGGTGCCGGCGAGGACATTGGCCTTGCGCTTTTCGACCGCGTAATCGGTGACGCCGGCTTGCCGGGCATATTCGGCGGCCTGTGCTTCGCTGCCCACGGTGACGCTCTGGCCGCCGGGAATGGTGACGCGGTAGGGCGTGAAGGCCTCGGCGGTTTCGCGGGCCTTGTCGCCATCGGCGGAAACGATTGCCGCCAGCGCAACGATGGGCGTGCGGTGGGCGAGATCGCGATAGGTGGAGATGGCCGAGGCGAGGGCGACGTCGTCGCCATTGAGGTGCCGGGCGAAGACGAAATGCCAGCCGAGTTCAGCGGCAAGGGTGGCGCTTTCGACCGATGCGCCGAGGAGGAATTTTTCGCTTTCCGCCGATGTGGCGGGTGTCGCCGCCAAGCCTTCGGTGCGGGTATCCCTGCCAACGCCGAGATAGGCGTCGAGTTCGCGAAGCTGCTCTGCGAAGTCGGGCCGGTTCTCTGTGCTGCGACCGGCTTGCAGGGCGCGGGTGGAGAGGGGGAGACCGCCGGGAGCCTTGCCGATACCGACATCGATGCGGCCCGGTGCAAGGTTTTCGAGGAGGTTGAAGTTTTCTGCGACCTTGTAGGGGCTGTAGTGCTGCAGCATGACGCCGCCGGAGCCGACGCGGATGGTTTTGGTGGCAGATGCCAGTGCGGCGATGAGAATTTCGGGGGAGGAACTGGCGAGGTCGGGGGTGTTGTGGTGTTCCGCCACCCAGAAGCGCTCGTAGCCAAGAGCCTCGGCGCGCTGCGCGAAAGCGATGGTGCGGCGCAGGGCGGCAGTGGCGGATTCGCCTTTTGCGATCGGGCTCTTGTCGAGCAGGCTGAGGCGATAGGACATGAATGGCTCCTCGCGGAAAACAGAGCCACATGTTAAGTCTACAAAATTGATAGATAAATGGCATGTTGGTCGATCAAGCCCATAATGGCAAGGCTTTTTCCCTCGGCAGAGGGGCGGCGCTGGCTGGATTCTGTTGCCGGGAGGCGGCGAGAAAGAATGTGCTTCTTTCGGCAAATGTGCGAGCAAATCGGCAGCGAGATGGCGCTGAGTCTCCAAAAGACCTGCGGCCAGAAGGAGATGGAATGAAAGTATCGATCGTGGGCGCCGGTATTGGTGGGCTTTCGCTGGCCTGGGCGCTGCGGCGGCGTGGTGTGGACGTGACGGTTTTCGATCAGGGGCCGATTCCCAACCCCGTCTCGTCCTCCTTCGATGAACATCGCATTACGCGGCACACCTATGCGGGGCTCGATGGCTATGGCGCGCTGATGGTGCCGACCTTTGCGCTTTACGAGCAGCTTTGGCGCGATCTGGGGCGCAGTCACTATCTGCCGACGGGCGCGGTCTATGTGTCGCGGACGGACGAGGACTATTACGGGCCGACGGCGCGGGAGTTAGACGGGCTGGGGATTGGTCATCGCTCGGTTTCCCTTGGCGAACTTGAGGCGCGGCTGCCTTTCGTCAATCTGGACGGCGTGCACTCTGCCTTTGAGGCGGAAGGGGCGGGGATGCTGTTTGCCCGGCGGATCGTCGAGGATCTGGCGCGATGGCTGGGTGAGAATGGTGCTGATCTGCGGCCCAACGGCCGGGTGACTTCGGTTGATGCCGAGGCGGGGACGGTCACGGTTGATGGACATGTGCATGGCGCTGATGTGATTGTCGTCGCGGCGGGGGCATGGATCGGTGATCTGTTGCCGGCCCATGCGCAGGTGGCGGTGCCGTCACGACAATTGGTGCTCTATCTTGAGCCGCCGGCCCAATACGCGGCCGCCTGGGCAGCATCTCCGGTGGTGGTCGATATGGCGGCGGATTATGGCGCTTACGTCTTGCCGCCGCGGGAGGGGACGCGGCTCAAGATTGGCGACCATGTGTTTACCCGGCGAGGGCATGGCAGCGATGATCGTATTGCCAGCGAGGCTGATGTGAAGTCGGTTCTGGCGGCGCTGAACCGGGCGTTTCGCGATGCGGCGGACTACAAAATTCTTGAGCGCAAGGTTTGCTACTACACGGTGACGGACGACGAGCGGTTTATCGTCGAGCTGATCGGGGGGGCTGGCTGGGTGGTCAGCGCCTGTTCGGGGCATGGGTTCAAGCTGGGCGTGCAGGTGGGCGATACGCTGGCGCGGGCGCTGGTGGGAGAAATCTCCGGTGTGGCAGCGACGCGCTATCTTGCGGGGCTTGGTTCGCTCTGAGACTGTGGCGGCGTGTCGTTGCCCTGTCACATTATGGGGCTATCGGACCGACCTTTCTCATTCGAACGTGCTGAAACGACCATGCAAGCCCTCGACTCGACCGTCCTGACCAATGCCCGCATCGTGCTGGCCGACCAAGTGCTTGAAGGCGCAGTGGAAATTTCCGGTGGTGTCATTACCGATATCGGTACGACTTCTAAGCGCGGCACGGATCTCAATGGCGACTACCTGATTCCGGGGCTGGTCGAGCTGCACACCGATCACCTGGAAACGCACTATGCGCCGCGGCCGAAGGTGCGGTGGCACCCTGTTGCCTCTGTGCAGGCGCATGATGCGCAGATTGCGGCTTCGGGGATTACCACCGTGTTCGACGCTATCCGCGTTGGCATCGACGAGCATGCCGATATGGGCATGGACGAGCTGCGGATTTTGGCCGACGCGATCACGGCTGGCGTCAATGCCGGGCGGCTGCGGGCCGACCATCTGATTCACCTGCGCTGCGAGGTTTCGGCGCCGGATTGTCTCGACAGCTTTGAGAAGATCATGGACCACCCGCTGGTGCGGTTGGCTTCGCTGATGGACCATGCGCCGGGGCAGCGGCAGTTTGCGAGCCCCGATGCCTATAAGGTCTATTATCAGGGCAAGCTCAAGATGAGCGATGCTGCGCTGGCCGAGTTCATCGCCAGAAGGTCTTTTGAATCAGATACTTATTCGGACAAACACCGCAAGGCGCTGGCTGCGTTGAGTGCCGAGCGCGGAATCGCGCTGGCGAGCCATGACGATGCGACTGCGGCGCATGTGGATGAAGCCGTCGAGCTTGGCATTCGCATTGCCGAATTCCCGACGACGCTGGAGGCAGCCAAGGCGTCGCGCGATGCGGGCATGGCGATCCTGATGGGCGGACCCAATGTGGTGCGCGGCGGGTCGCATTCGGGCAATGTTTCGGCGCGCGATCTGGCGGCGGCGGGGCTGCTCGATATTCTGTCGTCTGACTACATTCCTTTCTCGATGCTGCAATCGGCATTCTGCCTTGTCGACGAGGTGCCGGGGATAAGTTTGCCGGAGGCGATCAGCTTTGTGACGAAGCGCCCGGCCGAGGCGGCGTGCCTTGATGATCGCGGCGAGATCGCCGTGGGCAAGCGGGCTGACCTTGTGCACCTGCGGATCGAAGAGGGCATTCCGATCGTCCAGACCGTGTGGCGCGAGGGGCGGCGGGTGATATGACCGGCACTTTCGTCGCCGTGGTCGGCTCCAGCGGGGCCGGCAAGGACAGTGTCATGGCTTATGCGCGCGAGCGGTTGGCCGGCGATGTCGTCATCGTGCGGCGCGTGGTGACGCGGGATGCCGATGGCGGTAGCGAAGACCACGATACGATGACGCTGGACCAGTTTGTGGCGGCGGAGACGGAAGGGCGTTTTGCCCTGAGCTGGCCGGCGCATGGCCTGCGCTATGGGCTGCCGGTGGAACTGGAAGATGATCTGCAAGAGGGGCGGGTGGTGATTGCCAACCTGTCCCGTGCGGTCATTCCGCAGCTGGTGACGCGCTATCCGACGGCGGTGGTGGTCGAGGTGACGGCGGACCCACAGGTGATCGCGACGCGGTTGGCGGGGCGCGGCCGGGAAGATGCCGAGGAAATCCGGCGGCGGATGGATCGCAGCGTTGGCGTCAGGCTGCCGGCGAGCACGGTGCGGATTGATAATTCGGGTGCGCTCGATTTGGCGGGCGAGCAGTTTGTGTCGCTGCTGCGAGACCTTTTGCGTTTGCCGGCAAATATTTAAACCACGAGTTCCATGCGTTCGGCCGGGAAACGGGTGAGGGCGTAGGACAGCGCTTCGCCGTCGGGATCGACGTCGACTGCTTCCGAGACCAGCACGATTGCGCCGGGGGCGAGGCTTAAGGAGCGGATTTCTTCGACGTCGGCGTGGCGCGCGGAGATGCGGGTCGAGGCGCGGGAATAGTCTGCAATATCATAGCTTTGGAAGACCATTGTGGTCGACTGCATCTCCTTGATCCGCGCGGCGAAATCGGGGAAGCGGCGATAGGGTAGCCAGGTGGTGGAGCGCGAGATCGGCACGCCATCGGCGACCGACATGCTTTCGGTGCGAACGACCTTGGCGCCGGGTTTTAGGCCCAGAGCTTCCGCGACCCGAGCGGTGGCGTTTTCGATTTTGTCTGAGATGCTGACTGAGATCAGGGAGCCGGCCTGGCCCTTGAGACCTTCGCGGAAACGTGTGCGCTTGCCGATGGGGTAACTCAGGCGGCGGATGGAGCGCACGAAGGTGCCGCGGCCTTGTTCGGCGAGGACAACGCCTTCTTCGGCAAGGACCGCCAGGGCCCGACGCACCGTGTGACGATTGGCGGAAAAGCGTTCTGCCAGAAGGGCTTCCGTCGGTAGGCGATCGCCATTGGCGAGCTTGCCGCCGACGATGTCGAGGCGGATGGCGTCGGCGATCTGGCGCCAGAGCGCGACGCCACCTGCGGCTGAATGCGATTTTGTCATTGCACTTTCACACGGGAAGCGTAGAGCGGAACTAGTTGATTTAGTTGTCTAGTTTATTAGACAAATCGAGGCAAGCATGACGACAGAGATTTCTGCCGAGCAACGCGCGAGAAAGCGGGCGCTGGATGTTCTGGCATCGGCACCGTCCAAGGCGCTGGCCGAGCGCTGGGCCGTTTTTGGCGAACAACCAGCGCATCAGCGTATTCGCGGACCTGAGACCGGATTGGTCATGGTGCGCGGTCGGGCCGGTGGCGGCGGGGCGCCGTTCAATCTGGGCGAGGCGACGGTGAGCCGGGCCAGTGTGCGGATTGTAACCGGGGAAGTGGGACACGGGTATTGTTTGGGTCGTGACCTCGACAAGGCCGAGGCGATCGCCGTGATCGATGCGCTGCGCCAGCGTGAAGCCGGCCGGATCGATGCGGAAATTATTGCGCCGCTGGAAGCACTTGGCGCCGAGCGCGACGACGTGCGGGCCGAGGAAACGGCTGCGACGCGGGTCGATTTCTTCACCATGGTGAGAGGGGACAACTGATGCTTTCCCATGATTTTGGCGCTGGTTTTGCCGATCCGGTTGTCGATGCGCAGGCGGCTTTTCGGGCTGTTCTGGATGCGCTGGCGAACCCTGGAACACAGCAAAAGCTGGCTGGTTCGAGTGACGGTTCGGGTGCCCTTGGGCGTGAATTGGCTAGCACACTGCTAACGTTGAGCGACCACGACACGACGATCTGGTTGTCGCCGGCGCTCGATGTGGACGCGGTGAAGGGTTTTGTCGGTTTTCATACCGGCGCGACGATCGTCGATGATCCGGCCAAGGCGAATTTTGCGTTCGTGGCACTCGGCGATGCGATGCCGGAATTGGCGCGCTGCAATCTTGGAAGCCAAGAATATCCCGATCGCTCGACGACGATCATTGCGGAAGTGCCTGACCTGAGTGGCGGCGCAACGCTGGTGCTGCGTGGGCCTGGGATTCGCGAGACGCAGGAGATCAGTCCGGTGGGGTTGCCGGGGGATTTCGTCGCGCAGTGGAGCGACAACCGTCAGCTGTTTCCGCGGGGCGTCGACCTGCTGCTGGTGGCGGGGGGCCAGGTGATGGGTCTGCCGCGTTCGAGCCGGATTGTGGAGGCTTAGGATGTACGTAGCTGTAAAGGGCGGCGAGGCCGCCATTGCCAATGCGCATCGCTTGCTGGCGGATCGTCGCCGGGGTGACCGGTCGGTGCCGGCGCTGCGGTTGGACCAGATCGTTGAGCAGTTGGGTCTCGCGGTGGACCGCGCCATGGGCGAGGGTTCGCTTTATGACCGGGAGCTGGCGGCGCTGGCGATCTTGCAGGCACGCGGCGATCTGATCGAGGCGATTTTCCTCGTGCGTGCCTATCGCACGACGTTGCCGCGGTTTGGCTATTCGGAGCCGATCGATACCGGGGCGATGAAGATAGAGCGGCGTATTTCGGCGACGTTCAAGGACCTGCCGGGTGGGCAGATGCTCGGGCCGACCTTCGACTATACGCATCGTCTGCTGGACCCGAGCATTGTCGGCGAAGATGCCGAAGTGCCGGCGGTTCGTGAGGCCGAAGATGAGTTGGCGCCGCGGGTGACAGACCTGCTCGGGCGTCAGGGGCTGATCGAGCCGGATGGCGAATTGGCTGAGGGTCAAGAGGTCGGCGACCTCACACGCGAGCCGTTGGATTTTCCGCTCGATCGTGATCTGCGGCTGCAGGCACTGGCGCGGGGCGATGAGGGCTTTTTGCTGGCGCTCGGCTATTCGACGCAACGTGGTTATGGGCGGACGCATCCGTTTGTGGGTGAAATCCGCATTGGCGAGGTCGAGGTCGAGTTTGACATTCCCGAGCTTGGCTTTGCGGTGAGCCTGGGGCGCGTTCGGGTGACCGAATGCCAGATGGTCAACCAGTTCAAGGGTTCGGCAAGGATCCCGCCGCAGTTTACGCGGGGCTATGGGCTGGTTTTCGGGCAGGCGGAGCGCAAGGCCATGGCCATGTCGCTGGTGGACCGGGCGCTGCGGGCCAAGGAATTCGGCGAGGATGTCACCGCGCCGGCGCAGGACGAGGAATTCGTCATTTCCCACTCGGACAATGTGCAGGCGACCGGCTTCGTCGAGCATCTGAAGCTGCCCCACTACGTCGATTTCCAGGCGGAGCTGGACCTGATCCGGCGCATGCGGGCCGAACACGAGGTGAGCGCTGAACAGCAGGAGGCTGCGGAATGAACGCCGTCGCGAATTACAACTTTGCCTATCTCGATGAGCAGACCAAGCGGATGATCCGTCGGGCCATTCTGAAGGCTGTGGCGATCCCCGGCTATCAGGTGCCGTTCTCGTCGCGCGAAATGCCGATGCCCTATGGTTGGGGTACGGGCGGCGTACAGGTGACGGCGTCGATTATCGGGCCGGACGATGTGCTGAAGGTCATCGACCAGGGGGCGGATGATACGACCAACGCCGTGTCGATCCGGGCCTTCTTTGCCAAGGTGGCGCAGGTGCAAACCACGACGCATACGGCCGAGGCGAGCATCATCCAGACGCGGCACCGTATTCCCGAGCGCAAGCTTGAGGCGGGGCAGATCCTTGTCTATCAGGTGCCGATTCCGGAGCCGCTGCGCTTCCTCGAGCCGCGCGAGACCGAAACGCGGAAAATGCATGCGCTCGAAGAATACGGGCTGATGCATGTGAAGCTCTATGAGGACATTGCGCGGCATGGTCGCATTGCCACGACCTATGCCTATCCGGTGAAGGTCGAGGGTCGCTATGTGATGGACCCGAGCCCAACGCCAAAGTTCGACAATCCCAAGATGCATCGTTCGGAAGCGTTGCAACTGTTCGGGGCAGGGCGCGAACACCGGATTTATGCGGTGCCGCCGCATACCGACGTGGTGAGCCTCGACTTTGAAGATCACCCCTTCACCATCCAGCACTTTGAACAGCCGTGTGCGCTGTGCGGTGCTGAGCAGGTCTATCTCGATGAGGTCATTTTGGATGACCGGGGCGGCCATATGTATGTGTGCTCGGACACCGACCACTGCGAAGAGCGGCGGGAGGCGGGGCATGTCGGGGTTCTGGGCATGAAGGAGGCTGCGGAATGAGCGACGAACCGCTGCTGCGTGTAAGCAACCTGACCAAGTATTACGGCTCGCGGCTTGGCTGTGCCGATGTCAATTTCGAGCTTTATCCGGGCGAAGTGCTGGCGATTGTCGGCGAAAGCGGCTCGGGGAAGACGACGCTGCTCAATACGCTTTCGGCCAATCTCGAACCGACGTCTGGCGAGGCGCTCTATCGGATGCGGGATGAGAGCTGGCGCAATATCTATGAGCTGAGCGAGGCCGAGAGGCGCTTTCTGACGCGGACGGACTGGGGTTTTGTGCACCAGAACCCCGCCGATGGGCTGCGCATGACGGTTTCGGCGGGTGCCAATGTCGGCGAGCGGCTGATGGCCGTGGGCGATCGGCACTATGGCAAAATCCGCGATACGGCGCTCGATTGGCTCGGCCGTGTGGAAGTTGCGGCGGATCGTATCGATGATCAACCGCGCAGCTTTTCGGGCGGTATGCGGCAGCGCTTGCAGATTGCCCGCAATCTCGTGACGGGGCCGCGGCTGGTGTTCATGGATGAGCCGACTGGCGGGCTCGATGTGTCGGTGCAGGCGAGGTTGCTCGATCTGTTGCGGCAGTTGGTGGGGGAACTGGGGCTTTCGGCCATTGTGGTGACCCATGACCTAGCTGTCGCACGGCTGCTGTCGCACCGGATGATGGTGATGAAGGGTGGCCATGTGATCGAGGCGGGGCTGACCGACCGGGTGCTCGATGATCCGCGCGAGCCCTATACGCAGCTTCTCGTCAGCTCGATCCTGCAGGTGTGATGATGACCGCTCTATCCGTAAGAAATCTCGCCAAGACCTTTACCATGCACCTGCGTGGCGGGATCAGCCTGCCGGTGGTGGAGAATGTCACGTTCGACATCAATGCCGGCGAATGCGTCGTGCTGGGCGGGCCTTCGGGCGCCGGCAAGTCGTCCATTCTGAAAATGGTCTATGGGAACTATGGCGTCGATGGCGGCGAAGTTCTCATTGCTCATGATGGGCGACAAGTTGATCTCGCGAGTGCCGATCCGCGGACGGTGCTGACGCTGCGTCGCGATGCCATTGGTTATGTCAGCCAGTTTTTGCGCACGGTGCCGCGTGTGTCGGCGCTGGACGTGGTGGCTGAGCCGCTGGTGGTGCGTGGCACAGACAAGGAAGAAGCCCAGAGGCGCGCTGGCGAAATGTTGAGCCGGCTTAATCTGCCCGAAAGGCTGTGGAGCCTGCCACCGGCGACGTTTTCGGGTGGCGAGCAGCAGCGCGTGAATATTGCGCGTGGTTTCATCACGCATCATCCGGTGTTGCTGCTCGATGAACCGACGGCGTCGCTCGACGCGGCCAATAGGGCGGTGGTGGTGGGCATGATCGCGCAGAAGAAGCGCGAGGGTGTCGCCATGCTCGGGATTTTCCATGACGAAGACGTGCGGGCGGAAGTGGCCGACCGGATCGTCGATGTGACAGGCTTTGCGCCGAAGGTGGCAGCATGAAGAAGTTGAGTGAAACGCCGTCGGTGCATGAGACGGCGAAGGTGAACCAGTCGACGTTGGGGAAATACACCGAGGTCGGGGCGTTCTGCCATGTCGCCTATTCGACCATGGGCGACTATTCCTACTGTGTCAGTGGTACGCAGATCGCTTATTCGACGATTGGGAAGTTTTCCAATATCGCCGCCAATGTGCGCATTTATGCCAGCATGCATCCGATGGAGCGCGCTTCGCTCCATCACTTCACCTATCGCTCGGCGCAGTATTTTGAGGGCGAGGAGGATGATGCCTCGTTCTTTGAATGGCGCGAGAGTTCGCCGATCAGCATCGGGCACGACACCTGGATCGGGCATGGTGCGGTGATCATGCCGGGCGTGAAGATCGGCAATGGGGCGATCATCGGGTCCAATGCGGTGGTGACCAAGGATGTGGCGGATTTTGCCATTGCCGTGGGCGTGCCGGCCAAGACGATCAGGCAGCGGTTTTCCGATCCGATTGCCAGCCGGCTCGATGCGTTGAAGTGGTGGGGCTGGAGCCACGAGCAGTTGCATGTGGCGCTGCCGGATTTCCGGACGCTTGGCATCGAGGCTTTCCTCGAGAAATACGAGTGAACGTTGTCACGACACGATCCCCGCGTAAGCGGGGATTTTCGTTTGTGACGCTTCGTTAGGAGATTGCCGAAGGCGCGTCAGGGCCGGATTTGCTGACGCCGGCCTGTGACAGCCCCGGTGGATGGTCATGGAACCGTCATCCAACCGTTATGCTGACGTTATGCATGACCCTTAGGTGTCGCCCATCTCAAAGGCGGGGCGCCAAGCATGCTCAAGATTTCGCACGTTACACGACGCTTCGGTGACAAGGTCGCCGTCAATGATGTGACGCTCGAAATTCCGCAGGGCCAGATGGTCGGCATTATCGGCCGCTCCGGCGCCGGCAAGTCGACGCTGCTGCGCATGATCAACCGTCTTAATGACGTGTCTTCTGGCTATATCGAATATGACGGCGTGAAGACGTCGGAGCTGCGCGGCAAGGCGCTGCGTGCCTGGCAGCGCGATTGCGCCATGATCTTCCAGCAGTTCAACCTCGTGCCGCGCCTCGATGTGATCACCAATGTGATGCTCGGCCGGCTCAATGGCCGCAATCCTGTTCTTAATTTGCTTCAGGTGTTCACACCTGAAGAGCAATTCGAGGCGCTTAAGGCGCTGGAGCGGCTTGATATTGCGCAGACCGCGACGCAGTGGGCCCAGACGCTTTCGGGTGGCCAGCAGCAGCGCGTGGCGATTGCCCGCGCCCTGATGCAAAATCCAAAGATGATCCTGGCGGACGAACCGATCGCCAGCCTTGATCCGCGCAATGCGCAGATCGTCATGGACAGCCTCCGTGACATCAATGCCGAAGGCATCACCGTCATCACCAATCTCCACACGCTCGATACGGCGCGCGCTTACTGCGAGCGCATTGTCGGCATGGCGCAGGGGCAGGTGGTTTTTGACGGTACGCCCGACGAGCTGACTACGGACGTCGCTCGCACCATCTACGGCGCCGATGGTTTGAAGGAGGCTTTCTCGGAAGCCATGACCTCGACCTCGATCGCGCCCGTCCAATTCCTGCCGCGTACGCCGACCAACGCGCAGCAGGCTCCCTAAGTCATCGGCCCTTGGAGGCTGAAGACCTATCCCGCGTCACCAAAGGAGACTTCCCGTGTCCGCGATCCGTAAACTGCTCCTGGCCTCCGTGGCCCTCTCGATGTCTTCAGCTGCTTTCGCCCAGGATGTCACCGTCCTCCGTATCGGCCTCGATGGCGGCGAAAACGAAGCCGACCAGCTGCGTCGTTCGGAATGCGTCGCCGAGCCGCTGAAGGCTGCGACCGGCGTTTCGGAAGTCCAGTTCTTCCCGTCGCCCGACTATAACGGCATCATCCAGGGCCTGCTCGGTGGCACCATCGACATCGCCATCATGGGCGCTTCGTCCTATGCCGCCATCTACCTGCAGGATCCGGAAGCCGTTGACCCGGTGCTTACAACCCAGCAGGCTGACGGTTCGACTGGCTACCACACGATCATGGTTGCTCGCGCTGACTCGGGCATCACCGATCTGGCTTCGACCAAGGGCAAGAAGCTCGGCTTTGCTGACCCGGATTCGACCTCTGGTTACCTGATCCCGAACGTTTCGCTGCCGACCGATATCGGCGCGCCGATCGCTGAATTCTATGGCGAAACCGGCTTTGGCGGCGGCCATGAAAACCTCGTGCTCGGCGTTCTCGATGGCACCTGGGATGTCGGCACCACCTTCGGTTCGGGCCAGGGCGAATTCTCGGAAGGCTACACCTCCGGCAACCTGCGCATCATGGTCGACAAGGGTCTGCTCGACATGGACGACCTGGTCGAAGTCTGGCAGTCCCCGATCATCCCGAACGGCCCGCTGATGGTTTCCAACAAGCTCCCGGCTGAAACGAAGGCTCAGGTTACCGCCTTCTTCAAGGCCCTGCCGGAAACCGACTTCGAATGCTTCGACGCGTTCACCGCTGGTGGCTACACCAACTTCGTCGACGCCGGCCAGCCGCTCTACCAGACCATCATCGACGCTCGTAAGTCGGTGATCGGCGGTTAACTTCTTACTGGGAGAGGCAGGCCAGTCCTGCCTCTCTTCCTGTTTTTGGCACGACGTCACCCCCGCGAAAGCGGGGGTCTCTGCAAGAGAGATTCCCGCTTTCGCGGGAATGACGCGGTGGAATGGATGACTGCCCATGGCCGATACCACCCACAGTTCGACTGGACTTTCGCCGGCGGGCGCGACGCTGCTGGAGCATTATCGCAGCCAGGTGATGACGCGGCGGATCTATACGATCCTCGTCGTCGTGGGCGTTTTGGTCGCGCTGTTTGCGGCGATGTCCTATGCCAATTCGGCCAATTCGGGGAAGTTCTTCGAACGCCTCCCCTATATGTTCGACTTCATCAAGAATTTTATGCCGCGCGATCCCTTTGAGATCTTCCGCGCGATGTTCGGGATCGAGTCGCCCTATTTCGATGGCTCGGCGAAGTATGACTATACGTCGAGCAATATCTGGCTGACGGACACGATCTACATTCCGAATTTCATCTACCAGCTGATCGTGACGGTGAATATCGCCATTGTCTCGACCATCATTGGTGGCGCCTTTGCCTTCTGCCTGTGCTTTTTCGCAGCCACGAACCTCGTTGGCGCGGGGCCGGTGCGTTGGGTCGTTCGTCGCATCATGGAAGTGATGCGTGCTTTCCCGGAAATCGTTATCGCGGGCCTGCTGACGGCCGTGCTCTCCATCGGGCCGATTGCGGCTATCGCGGCGGTGTCGCTGCATACGGTGGGTGCGCTGGGGAAGCTGTTCTTCGAGGTTGTCGAAAATGCCGACATGAAGCCCGATGAGGGGCTGAAGTCGGTGGGCGCGAGCTGGCTGGAGCGCGTGCGCTTCGCCATCGTGCCGCAGGTGATGCCGAATTTCGTGTCCTATGGGCTGCTGCGCATGGAGATCAATGTGCGCGCCTCGACCATTATCGGTGCGGTGGGCGGCGGCGGTATCGGCGAGGTGTTCCGTCTCTCGATCGGGCGCGATTATGCGGCCCAGACCTATGCGATCATCATTCTCCTGCTCGTGACCATCATTGCCATCGACCAGCTTTCGGGCTGGCTGCGCCGGCGCCTGGTGGGCGATGCAAGCTTCAATTTCGGAAAGGCGAGCGTGTAATATGTCAGCGATCAGTGCTGCCGAGCGCGCTCGGCTCGAACAGAAGTTTCCCGAGGTGTTCAAGACCTCGTTCCTGAAGCGCCACGGCCTGATCGTCGGGCTTGGCGTGACGGTGCTCTACCTCGTTTTCTGCTGGTTCTTCTTCAATGTCGGGCCGGCATTGCAGAACGGCAAATGGGATCGCACCTCGATCTATGTGCAGGACTGGTATAGCTGGCGCGCCCAGCCGCGCCTGCGCTTTGGCGAGGATGGGACGATCACGCCGCAATGGTCGAGCCGCGGGCAGTATCCGGTGGGTGCCACGATTGACTGGCTGACGCCGCATGAAGATGGCAGCATGACCGTCACTTTTGGTAGCGACGCGGATCGGCTCGATATCACGACCACCGAGGTCAATGTCTTTGTCGGTGGCGAAGCCTGGCCGGTTGCCATTACCGAGGATGCGGCGATTGCGCCGGAAGGTGTGCCGGCTGCGATCCAGCAGGACGGCCAGAAGGTGATCGTCGATTTCGGCTTCGCCGGACAGGCTGAGATCCGCGACAATCAGGTCTATGTGCAGCGCCGGTTCTTTGGCTGGGCGAACTTCCTCTATGATCCCAAGTCGCCGCTCTGGGGGCACGATTTCTTCTCTTCGATCGGCCTGATGTTCTCGGGCGACCGGGTTAATCCCGAGATGTCGAATGCGCAGTTCGTCGTCAACCAGTGGCTCAACAACCAGGCCTGGCAGCATGCGGACATTCTCGTAAAGCTGTTCCAGACACTGGTGATGGCTTTTGTCGGTACGCTGCTGGCAACGCTGCTGGCCTTCCCGCTGGCCTTCCTTGCCGCCCGGACGATTACGCCGAACCGGACGACAAACTGGCTGATGAAGCGCTTCTTCGACTTCATCCGCTCGGTCGACATGCTGATCTGGGCGCTGTTCTTTACCCGTGGCTTTGGCCCCGGCCCGATCCCCGGCATTGCGGCGATCTTCTTCACCGATACGGGTGCGCTCGGGAAGGTCTATGCCGAGGCGCTGGAGAATGTGGACGACAAGCAGCGCGAGGGTATGAAGTCGGTGGGCGCGAGCCCGGCCTCGGTCAACCGCTATGGCGTGGTGCCGCAGGTGCTGCCGGTGTTCGTGTCGCAGTCGCTCTACTTTTGGGAGAGCAATACGCGCTCGGCGACGGTGATCGGTGCCGTGGGCGCGGGTGGTATTGGTTTGAAGCTGCTCGAATCCATGGGTACCAATTCGGACTGGGACAAGGTGGCCTATATGGTGCTGCTGATCCTGTTCGTGGTGTTCCTGTTCGACAATATGAGTACCGCGATCCGCCAGAGGCTGATCGGCGGAACGGGGCACTAGAAACTCGGGCCCTGGGAGACCTTATGGTGAGGTGCCCTCGGGCCTGACCCGAGGGCCTCAAACCACGAGGTCGGGTACGCTGAGGCCTGGTGCCACGCCCTCGTCCTTCGAGGCTCCGCTTCGCTACGCACCTCAGGATGAGGTCTACGGGGAAGACTGCTCGTTCTTGCTGGCAATCAGCACGCCCAGTCCGTCGAGCATGCGTTCCAGGCCGAAATCGAAGGCCATGTCGGGATTGCCGAGGCCATAGAGTTCGCCGACGACCGGGCCGACGCGGCTTGAGACCGGGTAGGGCGAGAAGTCGATCGTCTCGAGGAATGGGGCGATGGTGTACCACCACTCATCGTCGCTGAGGCCTGTCAGGGCCTTGACCTGGCTGGCGCGCAGGACGTCGCGCACGGCGCCGTGGACATAGTTGGCGACCATCGAGACCGAGAGGTCCATTTCGACTTCGCTCAGCCCCAGCCCGTCAAAGGTGCTGAGGAAATGTTCGTAGGCCTTGATCGTGTTGGGGCCTAGGACGGGCCTGTGGCTGCTCAACTGCAAAGTCCACGGATGGCGCAGGAAGAAGGCGCGGTATTCGCGGGCCACGAGGGCGACATTGTCACGCCACCGGGTCGGGTCGAAATTCATCGAGGCGGGGCTTTCGCCCTCGGCGGGTCCCGAGACGGCGTCGAGCATGAGGTCGAGCAGCACGGCCTTGTCGGGGATGTGGGTGTAAAAACTCATGGGCGAGATGCCCACGGCTTCGGCGACGCGGCGCGTCGAGACAGCCTCGATTCCCTCGGCATCGGCGATGGCTATGGCGGCATTGACGAGGTCGCGCAGGTCCACGCGGGATTTTGGGCCACGGCGCGGCGGTTCGGTGCGGCCCCACATGAGATGCAGGGTTTTCAGGGGGTCTCCGCGCCCGGCAATGTCGTCGGCCATCTAATCCTCAAATAACTATTTACACCGTACGGCGTTTTGATTAAACCCTGTGCGACGTACGAAGTTATAGGCCTTCGTGCGGAAATGTCGAGAACACTGTCGAAATGGAGCTTGCTGACACGTCATGTCAGCGAGGCCGGAGCAGTGTGTTCAAGCGGAGGGAAAAATGATCCATGCAAGGGACCTCGTCCGGACTTTCAAGAGCAAAGCCGGGCCGGTGGAAGCGGTGCGCGGGCTCAACCTCGATGTGGCCGAGGGAGAGCTGGTGGCTTTTCTCGGGCCCAATGGGGCGGGCAAATCGACATCGGTGCGCATGCTGACCACGCTGCTGCCGCCGACATCGGGCAGCGCCAATGTCGGCGGATTCGATGTGGTGAGCGAGCCGGCCGAGGTGCGGCGGCGCATTGGCTATGTGGGGCAGGGCACGGGCTCGGGGCCCTATCACCGGGTGCGCGACGAGCTGGTGACACAGGGCAAGGCGCAGCGGCTGGGGACAGCGGCGGCGAAGAAGCGCGCGGATGAATTGCTGGGCATGCTGGAGCTTGATGGCCTGGCGGATCGGGATTGTGCTTCGCTCTCGGGCGGGCAGAAGCGGCGGCTCGATGTGGCGCTGGGGTTGATGCATACCCCGCCTATCCTCTTTCTCGATGAACCCTCGACAGGGCTCGATCCGCATAGCCGGGCCAATCTCTGGGATCATATCCTCAAGCTCCGCCAGCAATCGGGCATGACGATTTTTCTGACCACGCATTATCTCGACGAGGCCGACACCATGGCTGAGCGGGTGATGGTGATGGACAATGGCGTGCTCATTGCCGACGACACGCCGGCGCGGCTCAAGGCGGACCTGGCGGGGGACGCCATTTATGTCAGCGTGCTCTGCGAGGATCAGGCGGCACTGGCGGGTGGGATTGCCCGGAACTTGCCAGGGGCGCGTGACGCCAAGGTGGAGGGGCGCAACCTGATCGTGGCGCTGCCGGATGGGGAGGCGTTACTGCCCGAATTCATTCGGCGACTGCACCAGGAAGGCATTGAAGCGATCAGCGCCCGGGTGGAGCGGCCGACGCTGGATGATGTGTTTTTGGGGCTGACGGGCCGTTCGCTGCGCGAAAGCGCGCCGGTCTGAGGAGGATCAGAAAATGGCTTTTCTTTCGGACACGACTATTTCCTTCCGGCGCGAAATCGGCCCGACGCTGCGGAGCTGGTACTACATCGTCTTCGGGCTCGTGCAGCCGCTGCTCTATCTGGCGCTGTTCGTGCCGCTGCTGGGCAGTGTTCCCGGGCCGGATGGGGCGAGCCCGTTGCAATGGTTCGTGCCGGGCATGGTGGTCATGCTGGTGCTGTTCACCACCGTTTCCTGCGGCTGGGCGCTGACCGAAGAGCTGATGAGCGGCAGTTTTGAGCGTTTTCTGGCGACGCCAATGAGCCGACCGGCCATTATGGTGGGGCGTGCGCTTAAGGAACTGATGCCGCTGCTGGTGCAGGCGCTGATCCTGATCGTGGTGGCGGTGCCGTTCGGCTTGGCTTTGCATCCGTTGCAGATGCTGTTGGGCCTGGGGCTGCTGATGCTCTTTGGCGTGGGGGTGGCCTCGCTTTCCTATGCACTGGCCATTGCCTCCAAGCATGATGGTTCGCTGTTCTATCTCGTCAGCCACTCCGTCTCTCTGCCGCTGATGCTGCTGGGCGGGGTGTTGCTGCCCATGACCAATGCGCCGGGCTGGCTCTATACGTTGAGCCGGTTCAATCCGCTGACCTATCTTGTCGAGGCGGAACGGGCGCTGTTTGCCGGCAATTTCGCCGATCTCTCAGTCTTGTACGGCGCGTTGGTTGCCGTCATCGTCGCCGCCGTCGGCCTGGCCGTCGGCGTCAGTCAAATTCGCAAAGCCTCGCTTTAGGGAGCAACAATGTCCGACACTACGCCTTACGGCTCGATCATCATTCGCGGGGCAAGGGAGAACAATCTCAGGGATGTGTCGCTCGATATTCCGAAGCGCAAGATCACGGTTTTTACCGGGGTTTCGGGGTCGGGAAAATCGTCGCTGGTGTTCGGGACCATTGCGGCCGAGAGCCAGCGGCTGATCAACGAGACTTATCCCGCTTTCGTGCAGCAATTCATGCCGCGCTATGGGCAGCCGGACGCCGATCAGCTGGAAAACATTTCGGCGGCGATCATTGTCGACCAGCAGCGGTTGGGCGGCAATTCGCGCTCGACGGTGGCGACGGTGACCGATGCGGCGCAGATGTTGCGGGTGCTGTTTTCGCGACTGGCAGAGCCGAAGCTGGGGGCGCCTTCGCTCTACTCTTACAACGATCCGCGCGGCATGTGCCCCGATTGCGAAGGGATCGGGCAGGTGGCCGCTATGGATATGTCGGCGGTGGTGGACGAGAGCAAATCGCTCAAGGAAGGTGCGCTGCTGCCCAAGGACTTTTCGGTCGACAGCTGGTGGTGGGAAATCTTCGCCAATTCGGGCCTGTTCGACATGGACAAGCCGATCAAGGACTATTCCGAGGAAGAACGCTTCAATCTCTTCCACCTCAATGATGGCCGCAAGATCAAAGTGGGCAAGATCGGGCTGACCTATGAGGGTGTGGTCTCGCGGCTCAAGACCGGGCTCGGATCGAAGGACCCGGAAAGCCTGCAGCCGCACGTGCTGCGCGAATATGAGAAGATTTTTACCCGCGCCGTCTGTCCGGCTTGTCACGGGACGCGGCTCAATCAGGCGGCGCTGACGTCCACGATCAAGGGCAAGTCGATTGCCGATCTCTCCGGCATGCAGGTGAGCGATCTGGCGCCGTTCATTCGGTCCATCAAGGCGCCGCAGGTGGGGCCGATGCTGGAGGCGCTGGCGTTGCGGCTCGAGAACCTGGTCACGATTGGGCTGGGTTATCTCAGCCTTGACCGCGAGAGTTCGACGCTGTCGGGCGGGGAGAGCCAGCGGGTGAAGATGGTGCGGCACCTGGGGTCGTCGCTGACCGATATCACCTATGTGTTCGACGAGCCTTCGGTGGGGCTGCATCCGCATGATGTGGGACGGCTGGCGGGGCTGATGACGCAGCTCCGGGACAAGGGCAATACGGTGCTCATTGTCGAGCACAAGCCGGACATGATCGCCATTGCTGACCATGTGGTCGACATGGGGCCGTTCGCCGGATCGAAGGGCGGTGAGGTGGTCTATCAGGGCGACTTCGATGGCTTGCTGGGTTCGGGGACGCTGACCGGCAATCACATGAAGAAGCATCAGCCGATCAAGGACAAGGTGCGGGCGGCCAAGGGTGAGGCGCTGAAGATCGAGAAGGCGGGGATCAATAATCTCAAGGATGTGTCGGTCGCTATTCCGCGCGGGGTTCTTACCGCGGTGACGGGTGTGGCCGGGTCGGGGAAATCGAGCCTGATCCAGGGGTGTCTGCCCACGGCTTATCCAGACACGATCATCATCGACCAGAACCTGGCGCGCGGGTCGCGCCGGAGCAATACGGCGACCTATACGGGTATTCTGGACAATGTGCGGAAGGCGTTTGCGAAGGCCAATGGGGTTGAGGCGTCGCTGTTTTCCGCCAATTCCAAGGGGGCATGTCCGGACTGCAATGGGCTCGGGGTGATCTATACCGATCTCGCGCATTTGGATCCGATGGTGACGACTTGCGAGACCTGCGAGGGGAAGCGGTTCCTTCCCGAAGTGCTGGCGCATGAGCTGCGCGGCAAGTCGATTGCCGATGTCTATGAGATGAGCATCGAGGACGCAGCGAAGTTTTTCACCGAGCCGGCGGTGGCGAAAATCCTGCAGGGGCTGGTGGATGTGGGGCTCGGCTATCTGACGCTGGGGCAGCCGCTTTCGACACTGTCGGGTGGGGAACGGCAGCGGCTGAAGCTCGCCGCGGAGCTGGGCAAGAAGGGCAATATCTATGTGCTCGACGAGCCGACGACGGGCCTGCACATGAACGACGTCGATACGCTGATCGGGCTGTTTGACCGGCTGGTGGAAGCGGGGTCTTCGGTGATCGTCATCGAGCACAATCTCGATGTGATTTCGCGCGCCGACTGGGTGATCGACCTGGGGCCGGGGGCGGGGAATGAAGGCGGGAATGTGCAGTTTGAGGGCGTTCCGGCTGATCTTGCCAAGGCAAAACACTCCTTGACCGGGCAGCATCTGGCAGCGCGCTAGGGATTCGACTTGTGGCATAGGCGGGGCGGCGTTGCGCAAAGCCCCGCCTTGCCGCGTTTCAATTGTGGCGGCTTTGGGGCATGCGCTGGGTGCAGCGCTTCGTCCCTCTGGGTCGCGTTGACCGCATGGCTTTCTCCTCGTCCATTTAGGCTCTTAGCTTTGGATGGGAGATGCGTTCTTGCCGAGAATTCTCTACCTGGTCCACAACCTCTCCGACCCCGCGGTAGCGCGGCGGTTGGCCATGCTGCGCCTCGGCGGAGCCGAGGTGGAGATAGCCGGGTTTCGCCGCGCCGATGCGCCAGTGGCGGATCTGCCGGCCAAAACTGTGGTCGAACTCGATATTACCCATGACGCGCGCATGCTGCAGCGGCTGCTGGCGACGCTGAAGGCGCGCTATGGCGCCAAGCGCTGGGCCAAGGCGCTGGTGCGGCCGGATGTGATCATTGCGCGCAATCTTGAAATGCTGGCGGTGGCCGAGGGGCTGCTGTCGCTTTGGGATGAGCCGCCGGCGCTGGTCTATGAATGCCTCGATATCCATCGGCTGATGCTGCGGCAGGACAGGCTGGGGCGCGGCATGCGGGCCGTGGAGCAGCGGCTGATGCGGCGGGCCAACCTGCTGATTACGAGTTCGCCGGCATTTCTCGAACGCTATTTTGACGAGCAGGGGGCGCCGCCGGCGGTGCTGATCGAGAACAAGGTTTTTGCGCCTGGGCATGATGCCGTCGGGCGCAATTCGGCGCTGGATGGCGTCGAGGGCCCGGTGCAGCTCGGCTGGTTTGGGGCGCTGCGGTGCAAAAAGTCGTTGGCGGCGCTGGATGGCGTTTCGCGGGCGCTGGGCGGCAAGCTGGAGGTGACCCTGCGCGGGCGCCCGGCGCTGACGGAGTTCGAGGATTTTCATGGGATTGTCGAGGCCGCGCCACATGTCGCGTTTGGCGGAGCGTATCGGTACCCCGATGACCTCGCCGCGATCTATTCGGGTGTGCATCTGGTCTGGGCCATCGACTTCTTCGAGGAGGGGCAGAACTCGGCCTGGCTGCTGCCCAACCGGATTTATGAGGGGTGCCTCAATGGGGCGATCCCGATCGCACTGGCCGGCACCGAGACGGCGGCTTTTGTCGAGCGGCATGGGATTGGTGTCGTCATTCCCGATATCGAGCAACAGACGCTGGTCGAGTTTTTTGGCGGGATGACGCCGGAGCGGCTGCGGGAGCTGGCGGGAGCTGTTGCTGCCGTTGGAAAGCGAGCGTTTCGCTGCGAGGCGGAGGAATGCGTGGCGCTGGTGTCGCGGCTGGCGGGTGTCGCCGGGATCAAACGAGAGACGGAGTTGGCGGCATGAGTGGCGTTCTCATCATCGTGCCGACGCTAAACGAGAGCCGGCATATCGGGCCGCTGCTCGATCTGTTGCTGGCCGAAGCGGAGGCACTGGATGCGCGTGTGGTCGTGGCCGATGGCGGCAGTACCGACGGGACGCGGGATATCGTGCTGGCACGGGCGGTCGAGGCGCCGCGCGTCACGCTGATGCACAATCCGCGGCGGATACAGTCGGCGGCGATCAATCTGGCTGTGGCGCAGTTTGGCGATTGGATGGACTATCTCATCCGCATCGATGCGCATGGGACCTATCCCGACGATTTCTGCCGCACGCTGGTCGCTGAGGCGGAGGAGCGCGGCGTGGCCAGTGTTGTCGTGCCGATGACGACCAAGGGCCATGCGGCCTTTCAGCAGGCGGTGGCGACGGCGCAGAATTCGCCGATCGGTACCGGTGGTTCGGCGCATCGCATGGGGCTCGGTAGCGGGCCGGTTGACCATGGGCATCATGCGCTGATGCGGGTCGATGCGTTTCGGCAGGTCGGTGGCTATGACGAGACGTTCCGCGCCAATGAGGACGCGGAGCTTGATGTCCGGCTGCGGGCGGTGGGGCACACGATCTGGCTCACTGACCGAACCGGCATGATCTACTATCCGCGTTCGACCATGGCGGGGCTGTTCCGACAGTATTTCGGCTATGGCGGGGGCAGGGCAGCTAATATCCTGAAGCACCGGATGCGACCGCGCTTGCGGCAGATGGCGCCGCTGGCGATCTTGCCGGTGGTGCTCCTGGCGGTGCTGTCGATCTGGCACTGGGCCTTTATCATTCCGCTGGCGCTGTGGGGCGTCGGGTGCATTGCGCTCGGCATGGCTGCGGCTCGCAAACACTATCCCGAATATGGCACGCCGATGGTGTTGTCTCCGCTCGTTGGCTGGGCCGCGATGATCATGCATTTCGCCTGGTCGTCGGGGTTTTGGCTGCATCTCGTTCAGCGCCCGTTCCGGCGCGAAACCGTGTGAGGCCGAATGGCACGGATCGATATCTGCATCTGCACTTTCAGGCGGCCGTTTCTGGTCGAAACGCTGCGCTCGGTGGCGCGGCTTGATCGCGGCGTGCATGAGCTGCGCGTGATCGTGGCTGACAATGACGAGGTGCCCTCGGCGCTGGAACGGGTCGAGGCGCTGCGGAAGAAAATGGGCATGCCGGTCACCTACGTGCATGCGCCGGCGGCCAATATTTGCGTCGCGCGCAATGCCTGTCTTGAAGCGGCGGATGGCGATTTCGTTGCCTTTGTCGATGACGACGAGGTGGTGAGCCAGGGCTGGCTGAAGGCTTTGCTCGAAAAGGCGCAAGCGAGTGGCGCGGCGGCGGTGCTTGGGCCGGTGCGGGCGATCTATGAGCCGGATGCACCGGAATGGATGGTCGAGGGGGATTTCCACTCGACGCTGCCGGTGTTTGTCGGCGGGGAAATTCGCACGGGCTATACCTGCAATGTGCTGATCCGCTGGGTGGCGCCGTTCCGGGCGCTGCGCTTCAATGTGGCGCTGGGCCGGTCGGGCGGGGAAGATACGGACTTTTTCTATCGGCTGACGGGGCTGGGCGGGAAGATTGACTATGCGCCGGAGGCCGTGGTCGAGGAGCCGGTGCCGGCGGCGCGGGCGAGCATGGATTGGCTGACCAAGCGCCGTCTGCGGTTTGGGCAGACGCATGGCATGCTGCTGGGCGGTGCGCGGCTCAAGAGCCTGCCGGTGGTGATGGCCAAGATTTCCTTTTGCTGTGTGATGGCCGGACTGACGGTGTTTTCGCCGGTATCGCGGCGCCGCAACTGGCTGCGCGCGGTGCTCCACATGGGCGTGGCGGGGGGCATTCTCGGCCTCGCGCAAGCTGAACATTACGGCCAGCCGGCCGCTTCCTGAGCTGAAACAGCCAAGGACACGATATGCTTGAAAAGAACATGTATCCCGAAGCGGTGGCGCCCCAGCCATCGGACCTGAAGACCATCGATCTCGATCGAATCTTTTCGCTGATCAGGCGGCAGGCGCTGGTGCTTGGGCTTTGCGTGGCAATGATGGTGCTGCTGGCCGGGTTTTATTTGGCCATGGCGCCAAGGAGCTATCTGTCGGCCGGACAAATCCTGATCGACAAGAAGCTTGAGCAGGTGACCAGCGGGGAGGCAGTGTCTACCAGCGCAACCGATCTTGAGGCGCAGGTGCTCAATCAGATCGAGGTTTTGCGCTCGAGCCGTGTGGCCAAGGCGGTGGCCGAGGCGGAAAACCTGATGACGGATCAGGAATTTCTCAATCCGCCGCCATCGTTCAGCCAGCGGGTTAAAAGCCTGATCGGGCTTGGGCCGCGGGCGCAGCCGGTGGCGCTGGAGGCGAGCCTTGATGAGGTGGTGGGTATGTTGCGCGCCAATGTGGTCGTTGACCGCATGGGACGAAGCTCGCTCATTCGTGTCGGTTATGAAGCGGCGACGCCGGAGCTGGCGCAGAGGATTGCGCGGGCCTATGGCGAGGCGCTGCTGCAGGATCAGCTTAACGCGGAACTTGAGGCGACGGGCGCGGCGGCGGACTGGCTGCAGCAGCGGTTGGCCGAGATTGGCGAGAGCCAGCGGCAGGCTATTCTGGCCATCGAACAATATCGGCAGGAAACGGGGCTGTCCGTGGGGCAGGATCGCGATCTGACGACCCAGCGGATTGAAAGCCTTTCTACCAAGTTGGCGGATGCGCAGGCGGAAACGGCGCGGCTGCGGGCGCTGTCGGCACAGGTTGGCGCCGTGGTGGCGGCAGGGCCGGAGATGGCCTCGAGCGCGGTGGCGCTGCTGAGTGGCGCCCAGACCGATCCTGCGGAGCTTTCCCTGCTGCGCAATCAGGTGGCGACGCTGACGAGCCGGATTGCCGAGGTGGAGGCCAGCTATGGCGCCGACCATCCGCAGCTCGCGGTGCTGAAGGCGGAGAAGGGCGCGCTGGATAGCCGGATTTTTGCGCTGCTGCAGAATCTTGATCAGCAATATCGCACGCAGTTGGCCATTGCGCAGGAGCAGGAAGCCGGGCTTCGGGGCGATATCAATGCTGAAGGGCAGAGTGCGGGTGCGATTGGGCAGGAGCAGGTGCGGCTTAATGAGTTGCAGCAGCGTTCCGATGCTTTGCGCACGCTCTATAACAGCTACCTTGCGCGCTACGAGGAGGCGGTGCAGCGGCAGAGTTTCCCTATTCCGTCGGTGCGTATCGTGACTGATGCGCTGTTGCCGGAGCAGCCGTCGAGCCCGAGGACCATGGTTATTCTGGCAGCGGCGGTGATTGCCGGGTGTTTCTTTGGTGCGGTGCTGGGTGTTCTCAACGAACTGCGCGAGAGTGGATTCCGGACTGGGGCGCAGGTGCGTCGCGAGCTTGGGATGCGGTTCCTGGGCTATATGCCGAAGCTGCAGATCGGGCGCGGCGATAGCGCAGAGGCGCGGCAGAGGAGCATTCGCGCGCTGGTGCGTGGAGCCTTGGGCACGCGGGTCGGGCGGCGATGGGGTGCGCCTTATGCCGAGGCGCTGAAATCGACGCGGCTGGTGTTGCAGCCGGTGTCCGATCGCGGTACCGCCGTGGTCGGTGTGCTGTCGGTTTTGCCCAATGAGGGGAAATCGACCTTTGCCTTGTCGTTTGCGGAAATGCTGACGGCGATGGGGTCGCGGGTGCTGCTGCTCGATGCTGATCTTGGTGCGGGGCGGAACGGCATTCCGACGCGGATCATGCCTTCGCAACAGGGTGATTGGCGCAATGCGGCGACGACGGATCTCGAAACTGGGCTCGTCATGCTCTCGGCCAGTGCGCCGGAGGCGGGCGGGGGCGATCTCTCAAGCATTGCCATGCAGAAGGTGCTGGCCGAGGCGCGCGGGCAGTTTGATTATGTTATCGTCGACCTGCCGGCGCTGGGGCCGGTGATCGATGCGCTCTCATTGCTGCCGCTGACCGATGCCAGTGTGCTGGTGACCGAATGGGGCAAGACCCCGCGGCGCCTGGTGCGCGGCGTGTTCGAGCGCGAGCCGGAATTGGCCGATCATGTCGTCGGCGTGGTGCTCAACAAGGTCGATCTTGGGACCTTGCCGAAGTTTACCGATATTGGCGGGCTGGAGCGGTTTGCGTATCGCGGTGAAGTGCGGGCGGCGAAAGAGACTGAGGCGGCGTCGAATTGATCTTCGGCAGCTGTAATTTACTTCAAGGCTTCCGGATCTGATCCGGGAGCCTTTCTATTTGGTGGTTGATCGGCACTTTGATTTCCGCCCACGATGTCATTCCCGCGAAAGCGGGAACCGCTGTTTGGAAACGGAGATCCCCGCTTTCGCGGGATGACACCGAGAGAACAACAAAGACAGCGCGCGTCTCAAGTGAGAGGTTTCGTCGTCGGGCGACATACTGAGGTTGAGCTGGCTTTTAGCGCTTCAAACGAATGGGCCGCCCGGATGATCCGGGCGGCCCATTCGTTTGGGAGGGCGTGGGAGCTTTATTCGGCAGCGATTTTCATGCCGTCGATGAGGGCGGTGTGGAGGCCGAGTTTGCCGAGGGAGGCGAGGAAGTCGTCGGCGATGTCGTCGCGGTCGAGGGCATAGGCGACGTTGGCGGTGAGGAAGCCCACCTTGGAGCCGCAATCGAAGGACTGGCCTTCATATTTGACGCCGGCGAAGGGCTGGGAGTGCATCAGGGTCTGCATGGCGTCGGTGAGCTGGATTTCTCCGCCCGCGCCGCGCGGCTGGTCGGCGAGGAGGTTGAAGATTTCGGGCTGCAGGATGTAGCGGCCGGAAATGATCAGGTTGGAGGGGGCATCCTGGGGTTTGGGCTTTTCGACCATGTCGGTGATGCGGAAGCCGGCATCGGTGCCTTCGCCACGGCCGACGACGCCGTAGGACGACACTTCCTGATGCGGCACTTCCTCGACGGCGATGATGTTGCCGCCGATTTCCTCATAGGCTTCGACCATCTGCTTGAGAACGCCGCGGCGGCTCTTGAACAGCATGTCGGGAAGGAGAAGGGCGAAGGGCTCGTCGCCGACGATATCCCTAGCGCACCAGACAGCGTGGCCGAGACCGAGCGGCTCCTGCTGGCGGGTGAAGCTGGTGCGGCCGGCTGAGGGCAGATCCCTTTGCAGGGCTTTGAGGGCGGCGGTCTTGCCGCGGGTTTCGAGCGTGGTCTCAAGCTCGAACTGGCGATCGAAATGATCTTCGATGACGCCCTTGTTGCGGCCGGTGACGAAAACGAAGTGGGTGATTCCCGCCTCGCGTGCCTCATCCACTGCATATTGAATGAGGGGACGATCGACGACCGTCAGCATCTCTTTCGGCATGGCCTTGGTGGCCGGCAGGAAGCGCGTTCCGAGGCCTGCGACCGGGAAAACGGCAGTTTTGACGCGTTTTACCATGGCTTTCTCCTGATTGAGGGTAACAACAGGTTGAATTGGAGCATGTAGACCAAAGTCGATCCAGCCAAATTGGGTTCCAGAACCGCATGGCTCGATTGCAGTTTTGCTCTCGATTCATTTTGCCTAGTTTCAAGGCAATTGGTCACATAGGCGCCATTTTATCGATTTGATGTCAGGTGCTGGTGATAAGTATTTTGATATAGTTGCAAGTCTTTTCTCGGTCGCGAGGTGGGGTTGCAAGTAAAGGCGAATGAGCGCGGCGAGCTGGAAAATCGCTGCCAAAAGCGCCGCGCTACGCAGTCGTGAAGGCCGGACGTATTTTAATCTGTCCGCGAGGGGTGTATTTACCGGGCACTGGTAGGAAAATGGCTGCGGCCCCAAATGGCGCCGCCTGACAAGAACGCCCGCCAGATGGAGGATGAACGTGGACGGTGACAGGCCCGAGGATGGCGCGGCCCGCAAGGTGCCCCTGGCAGCCCCCTCCGACACCGGCCAGCGTGCGCCTTTTCCCTGGCCCTGGGGGCTGGTTGCCATCGGCGTGATGGCTCTGGCCTGGGTCGGTATCTACCTTGTCTGGAACGGGGTGATGTTCCTGTTCAGCCTTTAAGGCAGAGCGGTAATACGGCCAATTCTACGCATGGTTACTTCCTTGCTGCGCTAAAAAGCGCAGCACTGCACCTTAGTACAGTATATCCCGTTCACCGATGATCCGCTCTTCTTAAGAGCTTGATTTGCCTCGCTTTGCCCGTCGTTTCTTGGGGCAATTTTGTGACCGCGCCCCTGCATGACAGCTATGCATGAGAGGCGTTGATACCCTTTTCCCATCATGTTTGGTTCACCATACGTCGCGGCAAGCCACATGCCGTCGACACCAAATGCGGCGTCTCCGGACTGATGTTCGGGGTCTATCAGAGATGAGTGAGAAATCCGGTTTCGACGGAGCGCACGGCGCTTCAGCGACCACTTCCGCACGATAGGAAAAGGCGGGCTCTGCTGCCTTTCTTCGCAAGTCCATTCTGCGAGAGAGAACATCATGTCGATCATCAATGCCGAAGTCGGCGAATCTACCTATCCGAGCAAAGCCGGCATGCCCCGAGGGGGCGTCGCTAAACGTGCCTTCGATGTGGTCGCGGCATCCACGATGCTGATCTTTGCGCTGCCGGCGATGTTCTTCATCGCCGTCATCATGTTTTCTACCGACCGCGGGCCGATCTTTTTCGGCCATGAGCGGCTCGGGCTCAACGGGCGCCGGTTCCGGTGCCTCAAATTCCGCTCCATGGTGGTCAATTCCCAGGAGGCGCTGCAGCGTCATCTTGAGCTTTTCCCGGCGGCGCGGGCCGAATGGGAGGAAACGCAGAAGCTGCGCAATGATCCGCGGATCACCAGGCTTGGCCGGTTCCTGCGTGTGACCAGCCTTGATGAGCTGCCGCAGCTGATCAACGTCATTCGCGGGGATATGAGCCTCGTGGGGCCGCGTCCGATCGTGCAGGACGAGGTCGTCCGCTATGCCGAGCGCATCGAGGATTATTCGGCCGTGCGGCCGGGTATTACCGGGCTCTGGCAGGTCAGCGGTCGCAGCGATGTCGGCTATGACCAGCGCGTGCAGCTCGACAGCATCTATGTGCGCGAATGGAGCTTTACTGGCGACATGGTCATTCTTCTCAAGACCGTAAGGGTTGTCGCCCTTCGAACCGGCAGCCGGTAGGAGAACCATATGGCTATTCTTTCGCTTCGACCGGGTGCGTTTCGCACCCGCAATCCAGGCCGGGACGCCGAGACCGACCAGGCCCGAATGGAAACCGTGCGCAATGCCATTCTCATGGCTCTCGCCGATGCCCGCCGCGAACGCGACGGGCTGAAGCAGCGCATGAGCATGTATTATGCCCAGGCCGCGACCATGCTCGATACGTCCGAAGAGTACGGAATGCGCGCTGCGGCCGACGAGGCGGTGATCCGCTCGGCCGAGCAGAGCGCCTCCAATGCGCGCAAGCGCGTGTCGCAGCTCGAGCTGCAGATGGAGAAGTTTTCCGCACTGATCGGGCAGCTCGATGGGGCGCCCGCTGAAACGGCTGCGGCCGATGTCGATATTGCCTGAAGCCCCAGCCGGGGCCGCGCCGCTGATCTCGGTGGTGATGGCCAATTTCGAGGCGGGCGAGAAGATTGTTCACGCCCTCCATTCGGTGCTGCGGCAGAGTGTGTCTGACCTCGAAGTCATCGTCAGCGACGATGGCTCGGGGGATGACAGCCTTGCCCATGTGCGGCGGCTGATGGAGGTCGATGGGCGGATCAGGCTCATCACCACCGATCAGAACGGCGGACCGGCGCGCTGCCGCAACAGGGCGCTTGATGTGGCGCGTGGACGCTGGATCGCGGTGGTCGATTCCGATGACATCATTCATCCGGAGCGCTTCGAGCGGCTGCTGGCGGCTGCGGCGGCGCATGACGCCGATATCGTGGCCGATGACCTCCTGCTGTTTTTCGAAGATGGCTCTGCGCCCCGCCTGATGCTGGGCGAGGGGGTAGAGCGGAGTTTTCTGGTTTCAACGGAACACTGGGTGCTGGCGGGGACCGATGGTTCGCCAGCGCTGGGCTATTTGAAGCCGCTAGTCTCGGCAGAGCGGCTGAAGGCGGTTCGCTATGACGAGGGGCTGCGGATCGGGGAGGATTTCGACCTGATCCTGCGGCTGCTGCTCGACGGCGCTAGCATGCTGATCGTGCCGGAGCCGTTTTATCTTTATCGCCGCCATTCGGGGTCGATTTCGCATCGGCTTTCGGTTGCGGACATGGAAGCCATGGTTGGGCGGCAGAAGGCACTGGTTGGTGCTTTTGGGCCGCTCGATGGGCGGATCGAAGCCGCCTTCCGGCAGCGGCTATCGGGATTGGAGCAGGGGCTCGCCTATGAGCGGCTGGTGGCGAGCGTGAAGGCTCGCCGGCTGGCTTCGGTGCTGGGGCTGGTTGCGAGAAATCCCGGACATGTGGCGCGGCTCTGGTCTTCGTTTGCGGAAGGCCGGCAGCGGCGTGCGGCGCCGGTACAGGCCGCGTTGCCTTCGCCAGTGCTCGTGCTTGGCGCGGGAGCCGGTGAGATGGTGCCGGCCTATGTGCCGGTGTCGCTGACGGATTGGTCGGCGCCTGCCAAGCGTGAAATCTGGCGCGGGCTGGCGGCTCGGCGTGGAACGGGGGCGGTGCGCTGCATTCCGCTTGATGCTGCCGGGCGCTATGCCGCCGGGTTCATTCCCGAGGTGGTGGTGGCGGCGCCGGAAATGGCGGAGGCGTCTTGATGCAGATGCCGGCGCGCCTGACCATCAACATGGCTACTCTACTGACATTCGGCGCTTTCGCGGCGCTGGTGCTCAATGCCATGCTCGGGTCGCTGGCGGCTCTGACCTTCATGGGGTGTGGGGCGCTGCTGATGGTCAGCAATCCGCACCAGACGATCGATAGCCTGAGGCGGTGGTGGCCGGTGTTGCTGTTGCCGGCCTATTGCATGCTGACCTCGCTGTGGTCGCTCTATCCTTCCAATTCGCTGCGCTATGGGCTGCAACTGGCGTTTACGCTGGCGGTGGCCATCGTGATCACCGGGCGGGTGTCCACGTCGACGCTTATGCGGCTGATGTTCATTGTTTACGGCATCGGCGTGGTGGCCAGTCTCGCCTTTGGCAAAACTGGGCTGGGCGGCGTTTGGGTCGGTGCGTTTGGCAGCAAGAATGCTGTGGCGGCGCATATCGCGGTTTTTGCGCTGATATCGGTGGCCGTTGCGGTGGATCGGAATTCGCATCCCGTCCTGCGGCTCTTGGGCGTGGGCGGTGCGATCCTCTCGGGGCCGCTGCTGGCGCTGGCCCAGTCGGCGGGTGCTATCCTCATGCTGGCGCCCTGTATGGCCATCATTTTGCTGACGCTGCTGATCGCGCGGCTGACGGGCATGCAGAAGGTCTTTGTGGTCGTGATGCTTGTCATCGTGGGGGCGGCGCTGGCACTGCTGATCATGGTGGCGGGCGATACGCTGCTGGCGGAAATACTCGAAGGCTCGGGCAAGGATGCGACCCTGACGGGGCGCACGGATCTCTGGGCGACGGGGCTTAGCTTTATTGCCGAGCGGCCTTTGCAGGGGCTGGGCTATCGCTCGTTCTGGGTGATCGGCTTTGCGCCGGCCGAAGAGCTTTGGTCGATGTTCGACGTGCCTTCGGGCGCGGGGTTCAATTTCCACAACACCTATATTTCCAATGCCGTCGAGATCGGGCTGATCGGGCTGACGCTGCAGATCATCATCATCTATGGCGGGGCCATTGCCATGGCCGCCTATACCTTTGCCCGGCCCAATGCGCCCAATGCGCTGCTCCTGGCGCTGCAGGCGCTGATGATCCTTCGAAGCTTCATCGAGGTGGAGGTGTTCTTCGAATTCTCCATCCGCTCGATCATGGGCATTGCCACTCTCATCTATGCCGCGCAGGGGCTGATTGCCCTGCGCGCCCAATCCGCTGCGCCCGCGAGGCGCCGTCCTGGAGGTCTTTTCAGCCATGTCCGAGTACCAGCCCGGCCTCGTCCACTTCCGCACGCCGACCTATAAGCGCCCCGAGGCGCTGCGCCGCGCGCTCTATTCGATGATCGACCAATCCTGGGAGCACTGGGTCTGCGACGTCTATGACGACGACCCGGACCAGGCGGCGCGGTCCGTCGTTGCGGCGATTGGAGACAAGCGCATTCGCTATACCGCGAACACGCCGCAGCTCTTTGCTTCGAAGAATATCGACCACTGCTTTTCGGCGGACAATCCGCATGGGGCGGAGTTCTTCTGCGTGGTGGAAGACGACAATTTTATCCTGCCCGACTTCTGCGCGGCGAATATCGCGCTGGTGCGGAGCCAGGGTGTCGAGATCGTGCTGCGCAATCAGTATTTTGAATATGCCAGTGGCACGGAGCGGGCTTATGTCGGCGATGTGGGTGTGCTCGACGAGCTCTTTACCGAGGGGCTGTATGAGGCGGCGGATTTTCGCATGGCGCTGCTCGCCGGGATTGGGGTTTCCAATGGTGGGCTCTTCTGGTCGCTGAGGGCGAAATCGCCGCTTGAAATTCAGTATGGATGCACGGCGACGTTGCAGGAATATCTGCGGACTTACTCGGTGGTGGAGCCGGTCTATGTGGCGATGGAGCCGCTGGCCGTGTGGGCCGAAAATGCCGAGCAGACGACGCGGAATGCGGAGTTGAATGCCGGTTATCTCAGGCGCGAGCTGGATCTGAAGCGGTCGGTGCAGGCCTTGCGGCAGCGGGTCTGGACCGAGGCGAGTGCGGAGCAGCGTCAGCGGTTTCTGACCGATCCACGGTTTGCGACGCCGATCGGCGTGCGCGCGATGAATGTGGGCAAGGCGCTGTTGGGGCTGGGCTTGTCGCCGCATGTGTCCCCGGTGGAGGCGGCAAAGCTCCGTTCGCGTGGGATGATGATCCGGTTGCTGGGGCGGGTGACGCCGGAGTTTGAACGGTTTGTCGCTTCGCGCAATGGGATGCGGCACAGCGCATGACGGTCACTACAGAAGTGGGAGGCAAGCGGCTCGATCATCTGAAATCGGGCCGGGCTTCGGCTGCGATCAAGGGCACGATGTGGTCGCTGGTCAGTAGCCTTGCTCCGGCCCTCCTCGGATTTTTGGTGTTTTTGGCGACCTCGCGGGTGCTTACCCCGGCCGAGTTCGGGATTGTCGCCTTTGCCGCGAGTATTGCGACGGTCGGGCTGGCGGTAGCGCCGGCGGGGTTTCGCGAGGCGCTGATCCAGCGGACGGACATTGAGCCGAAACATCTCGATACCGTGTTCTGGCTTTGTGTCGGGGCGGCGGTTCTGATTTTTGGTGCGCTCTGCGTGGCGGCGCCGTTTGTGGCTTCGTCTTCGGGGGATCCGCTGCTCACGGCGCTCGTGCCATTCATTTCGGCGCGGGTGATTTTCGATATGGCGGCGGCGGTGCCCAATGCGCTCTTGGTGCGGACCATGTCGTTCCGGATGCTGGCGCTGCGGACGACGGCGGCGTCGCTCGTTGCGGCGGTTGTTTGCCTCGGATTGCTGTGGGCCGGGTTTGGGCTTTGGGCGTTGGCGGCTTCGCAATTGGCGGGGTCGGTGACGACCTGTATCGGGGCGCTGATTGCCGCGCGGTGGCGGCCGGGGTTTCGGTTCGACCTCAAGGCGCTGGGCGATCTCAAGGCGTTCGGGCTGTTTTCGACGGGCAACCACTTCATTACGACGATCAGTCTCGACCAGCTTCTTATTGGGGCCCTGCTCGGGCCGGCTGGGCTGGGTATCTATGGATTTGCGCGGCGGATCTTTCAGATTCTCACCGACCTCCTGTCGGGGGCGCTGAACCTAGTTTCCTATTCGCTGCTGTCTTCGATGCAGGGGGAGAAGGCGAAGCTGCGTGAGGCTTATCTGCTCGGGACCTTTGCGTCGTCGGTGGTGGCATTTCCGGTTTTTGCCGGGCTGGCGCTGGTGGCGGGCGATCTCATCCCGCTCGCCTTTGGCGAGCACTGGATCGAGGCGGTGCCGGTGGTACAGGCGTTCTGTGCGCTTGGCGTTCTGACCGCGGTGGGGATTTTGCAGGCGTCGCTGATCCGCAGCCAGGGGCAGGCGGATCTGTGGTTCTACTATGTGCTCAGCAAGCAGGTGGTTACGGTGCTATACGTCTTCCTGTTTGCAGGCTGGGGCCTGTTGCCGCTGACGGTGTCGCTGGTGGTGCTCAATGCGCTGATGTGGATGCCCACGCTGCACATGGTGGTGCGGCTGCTGGGCATTTCGCTGCTGTCTTATCTGGGGTCGTTTGCACTGCCGGTGTTGGCCACTGCGGTGATGTGGGGTGCGGGGTGGCTCGTGCAGCGGGAGATGGGGGAGGCTGAGCCGGTGTTGCGGCTCGCTGCGACCGTTGGTGTTGCGGCGGCGAGCTATGGAGCCGTCATCGTGGTGCTGGGCCGCGAGCGGGTGCAGCGGATGGTGGGGTTCGTGCGAAAGAAGCGCTGAGCCCTGACGCTTCTCGACATAACAGAATGTCACCCCGGCGAAGGCCGGGGCCTATCCTGAGATCTCAAGATGGGCCCCGGCCTTCGCCGGGGTGACAATCGTGGTTGGTTGGAGCGTTAGCTCACCGCTACGCGGCTGCGGACGAAGTTGTCGACGGCAGCCTGGGCCTTTTCGGTGACTTCGACGATCTTTGCGTCGCTGCTGAGCTGGGGCTCGAGGCGGGCCATTTGCTGCAGGTGCTTGGCGGCGATGCTGGTGAAGATGCGGTTGGGGATGGCGGCGAGGGGGGAGGCGTTGAATTGGCCGACCTTGCCGAGGCGACCGCCGCGGCCGGTACGGCCGATGTAGTATTCAAGGACGCTGGTGGGTTTGAGTTCGTTGAGGCGGACGTCAAGGTTGAGGGCGCCGGCCCAGTCGAGCCATTTCTTGTGGTGGCCGCCATAGATGGGGCGGGCGCCGATCCAGGGGGTGCGCAGGGCATCGGCGACGATGGCGCCGTGCATGGCTTCGGTGATGAGGAGGCGGGCGCCGCGGATCTGGCTGAGGACGGTGTCTACTGGCGCGGTCGCGTCGATCAGCGTCATCCCGGCCATGCGGCAGGCTTCGGCCCAGTCGCCGCGTTCGAGGCTTTCATAATGGGGCATGAAGGCGATGTTGACGCTGTCGTCGGGGGGCGGCAGGTCCATGGCGCGGAGGAGGATGGCGCTGTCGCAGATCGAGAGTTTGGGGTCGATGCCGAGGGTTTTTGCGGTGTTGGGGCCGCGGACGAAGCGGATGTCCCAGGTGCCATCGTTGACATCGGGCAGCCCCATATAGCCGGCATAGCCGGAGCCCATGACGAACTTACGCGACTTTTCGGGGAGGTGATCGCCGATGATGGAGCCGATGCCGACAAAAAGCTCGCTTTCGTCTTCGTCGAGAAAGCCCTTGGGCAGGAGCGCGGGCCAGACGTGGAGGTTCAACTCATCGCCGAAATTGGGCACGTGGCCGCGGAAGAATACCAGCTTCATCGAGAAGTCCTTTTCAGTCCTGGCAGAGGATGGATTGTTCGAATGCGCACTCTTGGTCGAGCGGCGTGAAGGCGACCCAGTCGACCTCCATGGCGATGGGGGCGGTCACCGGGGTGAACTGGCCCATCCAGTCGGTCAGGGTGTCCGTGCCCCAGAGGCTGAAGAAGACACGCTGGGGATTGCTCGGGATGGTCTTGGGGTCGTCCATGGTGCGGACGAGCTGGCCATTGATGTAGTAGCGCAACTGGTCCGGCTCCCAGGTGAAGGCGAAGGTGACGAAGTCGCTGTCGGAGGGATACGGGAGGGCGTGGGACTGGCCGCTGCCGATTTCGCCATCGCCGCTCTTGCCGTTGACGAAAGTGGTCGTGTCGACGTGGCCGGTGTCGCGGGTGAGGATTTCGAAGTCGATCTCGTCGTGCGGCTTGCCCTGTTGCGGGCCGATATAGGTGAAGAAGGCGGCGTTGAGGCCTGAGCCGGACGGGGTTTTCAGGCGGGTTTCGTAGGTGCCGAAGCCGTATGCTTTGCGGGTTTGAAGTTCGCCGCAGCGATATTGGCGGTCGCCTTTGGGCTGGGGCGAGAAGCCGACGCGGAGCATGCCGCCTGAAGCGGTGACCTGATCGGTGGACCAGGTGCAGTTCTGGTGAGCGCCATTGGCCCAGCCATCGGCGACGTACCAGCGAGACTGGTCGAGCGTGTCGAAGCCATCGAAGAAGGCTTCCTGGGCAAGGGCCGGAGTGGCGAGGCCGGCTGCCAGAAGGGCGAGAAGTCCAAGCGTTTGCTTCATCTCAAAATCCTCACTGTGCGAAGGCCAGGCGGGCGATGACGACGTCGCCGGAGATGAGCGGGGTGCCGATCTCGGCGGGGATTTCGGCGCCGTCGCGGATGATGGCGTAGCTATAGGAGGGGGCGGTTTCGCTTGATGCGGAGACGCCGGTGTAGAGCACAGCCTCCTGGACGAGGCCCTTTTGCGTCGAGATTTTCAGGGCAAGAGCGCTGATCTGACCGTCGACGGTTTGGCGCTCGAGTGTGAGATCGGAAATGCGCTGATCGGTCAGGCGGGCCTGTTCGCGATTGGCCGTGGCGATGGCCTGCTGGGCCTGGAGGGTCGCGGTTTCGGTATCGAGCAAGCGGGATTCAAGATCGGCCACATTGGTCTGGAGCGAGGTCACACGCGAGGAGAGAGCGAGGCCATCGTCGGAAAGGGCGGTGATCTTTTCGAGCTGGTCGCGGGCGGTTTCGAGCTGGCTCTCGGCGCTGGTCTGCTTCTGGTTGAAGGCGGTGATCTGGGTCGTGAGGAGGCCGACTTCGTCGGTGAGGGAGGTCGACTGAGCTTCGGCCTGCCGCTTCTGGGCCTCAAGGATCGCGGTCTCGGCGGCAAGGAGCGATTGGAGATCGGGATGGCCTTCGAGCTCTGGAGGGACGGGGATCTGTTCCTGATTGGCCAGTTCCGCGTCTAGCCGGGCGCGGCGGATGAGGAGGCGGGCATATTCGTCTTCGAGAACGTCGAGCGCGCCGGATGTGCTGAGCATTTCCTTTTCGGGGCGGGCCACGGCTTCAGCGCTGCGGCGTTCGCCGCCGGCGAGGGCCAAGGCCTTCACTACAGTCAGGTTGGGGGCGAACGGGTATTCGCCGGGTGAGCCGACGTCGCCCGAGACGTAGATGGGGCCGTAAGTGGAGACCTCTACGGTGACTGAAGGTGCGGTTGGCAGGCCAAGGGACTGTTGCAGGGCGGTGCCGAGATTGGCGGCCAGCTCGGTGCTGGTCTTGCCGAGGCTCTCAGTTGGGCCGACCATGGGGAAATTCACATTGCCGTCGGCGCCGACGATGTAATCGCCGCCAAGCGCGGTCCATTCCTCGAAGGTGGAATCGGCGGCTTTCCATTGGACTACCTTGATGGCCAGCTTGTCCGAAATGCCCAGGATGTAGGGTTCGGCGGCCTGCGCCGCGCCTGACGCTGCGAGCGCCAGAAGGCATACGGAGACGCGGCGCGCGGCAGAGTAAGTCCAGTCGGGGGCGAAGATCATGTCCCCATCCTTGCTTCTATTCGTGGGATGAGGATCGTCGCGATTGATCATGCCCGCAATGGGGCAGGACTTCGGGACAATCGGGGCTCATGCGGCTGACGAGAGGGTCAAGCCGTTGATTTTTCTGATCGTTCCGGGCGGAGATCGAGTATTGCCGGCTCGCTCAAGGCAGGCATGCGGGGGGCGGGCAACTCGCGGCGATCGGTGGCGCGGGCGCGACGGGTTTTGATACCGCCGGGGGCGTAGCCGAGCGAGGCGAGCCTGCGCCTTTGCTGGGGCGTGAGGGCGGGCCAGATCACGGCGCGCTGACTTTCATCGAGGCTGCCGAACTCGTCCTGATGGGCGATACTGCGGGTCTGAACTTCGAAAATGCGCGGGTCGATGGGCTCGTCCAGCTGGGCCATGCCGGCGAAGAGAACGGCCGCCGGTTGTGGGGACAATTGCAGGTTGCGTTCGAAGTAGACGATGATTTCGCCCAGTTGCAGTTCGGGCAGGGCTGCTTGCACCTTGCGGATGGCTTCCTGGCAGGTGCGCTGTTTTTGGCGGGCGGTGAGGCCATGGATATAGGCCCGAACCGAGGGGATATCGAAACGATCTCCGTCGATGACGCCGCCCACCGGATAGCGGCCGACGCAGCGCTGACAGATCCAGAGTATGTCGTCGCCGCGGGCGACTTCGTAGGTGAGGCGCTGGTGCGTCTGACCACAAAAGCCGCAGATGCTGCTGAGGGTTACGTCATCCGTTATCGCCCAGGTGAAGGACCAGGCCTTGGGATCGCCCACGGCCTCGTTCAGCGTGTAGCGAAATCGGGACATCGGCATGCTTCAGCCTCTTAGTTCATTGCGCGAGCCCAATCACGGGCGCGTTACCAAGACACGAAAACCACGGCAACCTCTGGGCCACTGGGCAACGAGATATGTCAAAAGCTGGGAGATTTGGTGGCCGAATGGCCTTCCCCTATGCGCCATGCCCCGCCGCGGCCGCAAGAATGCCTGACGTGACAATAGCATGCGGCGTTTCTCGTTCCATGCCGGCGCAGCAAGAGGGGCATGCGCATAGTGGCAGCGTTTAATTTGTGATGAGCGGATTTTGACGCTCATCAATGCCAAAGGCACCGAGGCGGCGATCCTGCTGGTTTACTCTGCTCGGAGACCGCCATGCGCCACCTGCCCATTCTGTTCGCCTTGTGCGTGATCAACCCGGTCGTGGCGGTTGCGGGAGAGGAGGTCTGCGAGGTGACTCTTTCTGCGCCCAGTTGTGTTCTTGCTGCGCTCGAAACTGCATCGGCGCAGGGTGACCCGACGGCCAAGGTGGAACTGGCCCAGGCGCTGCTCAAGGCAGGAACGCCGGGCAGCGCGGAGCGGGCGGTGCGGTTGCTTTCTGGAGTGGCGGAGCGGGGGGATGCCTGGGCCGCTATCCTGCTCGCCAATCTCTATCGGCAGGGAGAGGTGGTGGAGCAGGATGGTACCAAGGTGGTGGCGTTGCTCGAGCCGCTGGCCGAGGCGGGCAATGCGGGCGCGCTGACGGGGCTGGGGGAGCTGTACCTCGCCGGTGCGAACAAGGCGCCGAGGGATGTGCCACTGGCGGCAGAGTATTTTGAACGGGCGGCGGCTACCGGCGATTCTTGGGGCAAGTTCCAGTTGGCCTCGCTGTTGATCGACGGAGAGGGTGTTGCACGCGATATCGGCCGGGCGGTTGGCCTTCTGGAGGAGGTTAGCAAGGGTGGCGATCCCTGGGTGCTCATCACGCTGGGCGATCTCTATGCCAAGGGCCTGGCCGAGCCGGCGGAAAAGGCCATAGCCTATTTTGAGGAAGCGGCGGCGAGTGGCAATGCGGCGGCGATGACCCGGCTGGCGCAGGCGTATGAGAGCGGGCTGGGAGCCGCGGCGGCGGATCGGGCGAAATCGCGGGGATTCTGGGAGGCAGCGGTGGCAAAGGGTGACAGCTTTGCCAACATCAATCTTGCACTGCTGCTGTTGGAGGACGGTAACGAGGCTTCGGTCGATCGGGCGGTGGGGCTGCTCGATGCTGGCGCGGCGCGGGGGGAGGCGTGGCCGGCGACGATCCTGGCGGACTTGCTGGTTCGCGGGGACAAGGTCCCTCAGGACGCTCGACGCGCGGTGGATTTGCTGACGCCGCTGGCTGAAGAGGGCAATCCGGCGGCGCGGGTTGCGTTGAGCGACATCTATCTCAAGGGGGCGGGGAGTGTCGCGGCGGACCCGGGCCGCGCTTTTGCGTTGGTTGAAGCGGCTTTTGAACAGGGCGAGGCGCAGGCGGTGAGCCGTCTCGGCTTCATGCTGGTGCGCGGGCAGGGCGCGAAACAGGATGTTTCGAAGGGGTTGGGGCTGCTGGACAAGGCGGTGTCGGCGTCGACTGATCCGTGGCTTGCGATCGATGTGGGTGCGATGTTGGCCAATGGCGATGTCGTTCTGGTGGATGGGGACAAGGCGATTGCCATGTTCAAGAAGGCGGCCGATCTCGGTAGTGC
The DNA here is from genome assembly GCF_024707125.1 of Devosia sp. Classification (GTDB taxonomy): domain Bacteria; phylum Pseudomonadota; class Alphaproteobacteria; order Rhizobiales; family Devosiaceae; genus Devosia. The sequence goes on along the minus strand of NZ_JANQAH010000011.1, from coordinate 145,913 downwards.
GGCGGGTCTCTTTCGACTGGGGATCAGCTACAGGGACGGGGTGGGCGCGGTTGAGCCGGACCCGGTTATGGCGCGGACCTATCTCGAGCAGGCGGCCGAAATGGGGGACAATGCTTCGCGCGTGACCCTGGCGCAGATGCTGCTCAAATCCGAGGTCAGGGCGGAGATTGATGAGGGTGTTCTGCTGCTTGGGGCGGCGGCCGGGGAACACGATGTCTGGGGCACGACCAGCCTTGCCGCGCTGCTGCTCGAAGGGCGGGTGCTGCCGAAGGATGGCGCGAGGGTTCGGACGCTGCTCGAACCGCTGGCGGAAGAGGAGAATCCGGCTGCGCTGGCGATGCTGGGCGATCTCTATGTGAAGGGGGCGGAGCCGGTTGAGCCAGATTCGGCGCTGGGGCGGGACTACTATGAGCGGGCCGCGGCGCTGGGGGAATTGGGGGCCAAGAACAAGCTGGGATTGATGTTGCTGGCCGGCGAGGTGGGACCGGCAGACCCTCAGCGCGGGCTCAAATTGCTGCGCGAAGTTGCCGAGGCGGGGGATGGCTGGGCGAAAATCCAGCTTGGGGATGCGCTGACGCAGGGCGGTGCTGTTGACGTCGATGCCATGGCGGCGAGGGACTACTATAAGAGCGCGCTCGACCAGGGCATTGGCGCAGGTGCGGTGAAACTGGGGCTGCTCTATCTCAATGGTGCGGGGGCGCTGCGGCCGGACCCGGCCAAGGCCGCGGCGTTCTTCGAAAAGGCGGTTGGCGACGGCGACGACCTTGCCAGAATTCAGCTGGCGCTGATGCATTTCGAGGGGCGGGGTGTTGCCAAGGATTTGGTGCGCTCATTGGCGCTGCTGGGTGATGCCGCGCAAGACAGTGCCTGGGCCAACGGCATCCTTGGCGGGTACTATGCCGATGGTCGCTATGGCCAACCGGACTATCAGAAGGCGCGGGATTACTTTGAGCGGGCTGTTCAACTTGGTGATGCCAGCGCCAGCTTCCGGTTTGGAGGGCTGCTCGCTTCGGGGCCGCTAGCCGCCAAGTATCAGGACGAAGGGCTGGCGCTGGTTCGCGGGGCGGTGGCGGAGGGTGTGCCTGGCGCGGCGGTTGAAATGGCGCGTTTGGAAATGATGGGATTGGCCGGGGCCGAGGGCGGCGAGGCGGCGGAAGAGCGGCTTCTGGCAGAGGTTCGGAGCGAAAATCCTGCGGCCTTGCGGCTTTTGCTGCAACTCTATCGGTCGGGCGGAGGGGGGCTATCTCCGTCCATTGCCAAGGCCAGGGCGTCGCTTGACCAATATGGCGATCTGCTACCGCCCGAGGCGGCGACCTTTGAAAGCATGGCTCTTTATGCCGCTGGGCCGCCGACGCCGGATGCGATGCAGCGGGTGGGAGAGAGCTTTGGCAAGCTCGGCGCGGGCGATGTTTCGCAGGCGGTGCAGATGCTCTTCTGGAGCAACAAGAATGCCTATGTCTATGTGCTGCAACAGCAATTGAAAAAGGTCGATCGCTATGGGGGAGCGCTCGATGGGCGCCTGACGCGCAGCACCATTGCTGCGTTCAACGCGGCGTGCCGGGAGAGCGGCACCGAAACGCAGGTTTGTTCGGCCGGGCCGCTGACCCCGGACTATGCCGTGTTGATGTCCAAGCAGATATCGAGTTTCGAGGTGGGGCCGATGTCTCCGTGACCTCGCTAGGCGGCGCGGGCGCGACGGATGTCGCCCGTGATCCTGAAGCCGGACACGGCTTTTTCGATGTCGCTAGCCTGCGCTTCAGTCTGCTCGATGGCGCGGTTGGTTTCTTCCACCAGGGTCGCGTTGCGCTGGGTCATTTCGTCGAGCTGGCGCACGGCGCTGGCGACGGCCTCAATCGCCGAGGCCTGGCTATCGCTGTCGCGGGCAATTTCCTCCATCAGGGCGGTATTGGCATCGACGGCCTGGACGATGGCGCCGAGCTTGCCTGCAGCTTCGTTGACGAGCTTGGCACCGACGCCGATTTCGCTGGATGACTGTTCGATCAGGGTCTTCACGTCGGCCGAGGCTTCTGCGGCCGACTGGGCGAGGCGCCGCACTTCCACGGCAACGACGGCAAAACCCTTGCCCGCTTCGCCGGCGCGCGCCGCTTCCACCGAAGCGTTCAGGGCGAGCAGATTGGTCTGGAAGGCGATGTCGTCGATGAGGCCGATGATGTTGGAAATCTTGGCGGAGGACTGGGTGATCCGCGTCATGGCGGCGGTCGCATCGGCCATGACCATGCCGCCATCGCGGGCGGTGCGGCTAACGCTGCGGGCATTGCTGTCGGCGTTGCGCGAGCGTTCGGCGTTTTCTGCAAGCGTGCCGGAGAATTGCTCCATGGCGGCGGAGGTTTCTTCAAGGGTTGCGGCCTGGCGGGTCGTGCGTTCGGAGAGGTCCTGTGCGCCCGACAGAATTTCGCCCGTGGCGCCGCGCAGGGCCATCAGGGCGTGGCGCAGGGCGCTCATTACCGTTTCGAGCTTTTCGGCCAGGGCGTTGGTGTCGCCCTGCAATTGGGCGAAGGCGCCGCGATAGGTGCCGGACAGGCGGATGGTCAGATCCGAGTGGGCGAGGCCGGAGAGGACGCGGCCGGTTTCCCCGATGCTGTGACCAACCGTATCGACGAGGCGATTGATTGAGGCGGCGAGATTGGCGAGGGCCGGATCGTCATAGCGCGTCGAAATGCGATCCGAGAAATTGCCATCGATGGCGGCATTGACCACGCGGTTGAAGTCCTTGGAGAGCTGCTCCATCGTCTGTGCGCGTTCGAAGCGATGCGCGGCGGTGGTGTCTTCGACCTCCTGGGCGAGGAGTTCGGCTTCGCGGGCACTGGTCTGGGCCTGCTCGGAGCGCTCTTCGGAGAGATGCAGCAGCTTGTGGGTGTTGAGCGTCATCCAGATCAGGCCCGCCGCTTCGACGATGAGGACGACGGCGTGGAGCAGAATGCGCCCGATGCCGGCGCCGCCATAGAAGACGAGCGTATCGAGCGTCATGCCCAGGCCCAGATGATGAACGGCGACGACCGCGGCGCCGAGGAGAATGGCGCGTGCATCGTGCAGCAGGGCGCAAACCGCCAGCGCGGCGAAGAACACCATGTGAAGATCGACCTGGTAGGTCGTGCCGCGCGCGGCGATCAGCAGGGCCATGACTTCGCCCATCATCACCGCCACCGCCATATACCGGAATGCGGCAGACTGACGGCTGATGAAATAGGTCGCGGCGAGAGCGACAATGCCGAAGCCCGCCAGGAGGGTCGCCGGGCCATCGCTACCCTGAACCAGCCATTCGGTGACCATCGTGGCGATGGTCAGCGCGAGGGCGAGGGCCGCGACCGCAATGGTGGCGCGCTGGCGAATGGTGTCGAGTGTCATAGAGAGGCCTCCGGCCTTTGGGGGGCACAAAGGCCCTCTGCCTTGACGAAGAAGAGGGCGCCCAAAACCCGGGCGCGTGTCTGGAAGTCGGTCTGGTCAGCATAGACGACCACGACATTGCCGATCCGCGTGGGGGCGACGACTTGCGCGCCAGCCGCACGAATGATGGCCCAGGCGTGCGTTTCCTCAGTGAATGGGGGGAAAACAACCGCCATTTCGCCGGTCTCAGGCGCGGCCATCGTCGTGGAGAATGCGGCTAGGGAGGCGAGAATGGAAAAGGCAATTGCCGGTAGAAAGTCACGCATAGACGCCTCAGCACACGCGCCATTGCGTGTAGCCCATCAGCGATTCACCTTAGGGGATCATGGTTAGAAACGCGTTAATTGGCCGGTATTGCCGGGTTCAACTCCGTCTAGGGTTGGGCAAGCAATTCCAGCAAGGCGGGGTAGACCAGCTCTACATTCGCGCCCCGTTCCCGCGTGTTGATCATATCGTGGGGGAGGCGGGCGCCGAAGGGCAGCGTGGTGATGGTCGGTTCGACGCCATGCTCTTTCCAATAGGCGGCGATCTCCAGGGTCTGGCGGTTGTTGACGGCGACGTCTGCGTCGTTGAGCAGGATCGAGATGTTGGACACGGCAGGCGGAGTGTTCTGGGCAGCTGCGTGGACCTGCCAGCCGACGAGCATGATCTCGGTCAAAGCGTGGGTGGTCGGCATGGCGTGGGCGATGGCGGCCTTCTCCGGTGTCGCGTTTTCGAGGGGATTCCACGAGAAGATGATGTTGGGGAGGGCGCGGGTGACGTTTGTGCCCGCCTGCATGGCCCAGGTCGGAACCACATAGGGCCCGAAGAAGGGCGAGATCAACACAACCTTATCCACGTCAGCCCGAAACTGGGCGGCAAAGGCGGACAATGTGCCGCCAGCTGAGAGGCCCATCACGGTAACGTCGTCGCCAAGACCCTGGGCCAGATCGAGCGCTGCATTGGTGTGATCGATGAGCCCTTCGGCAGTGAAATCGTCGAGATCGCTCGGGGTGGGGCTGACAAAGCCGTGGCCGTGCATGCGGGGCAGGTAGACGTTGTAGCCCATGGTGAACAATTGCTCGGCGAGGGCATCGGCCTGGGCGGGGCAACTGGTGAAGCCGTGAAAATAGACGATCGAGCGGGCGACCTTCTGGCCATGGGTCAAGAGGCGGGACCGGCAGAGCGGATCGAGGTCGAGGCTTGCTTCCTGTTCTTGGACGGCGGCAAAGGCGGCCGTCGCTTGCTCATAATTCATCGTGGTCTCGTCAACGGGCGTGGAAATAGGCGGGGCGTCGATTTCGGTGTTTCCGAACCAGAAGAAGGCTACGCCCAGACCGGCAACGGCGAGCATGGCCAGACCCAGAGCCACCGCGGGACCGCGGGGTGCTTGAGGAGGGGCGAGGTTTTGCCCGGGCGTTCTGCGAGGTTCGGATGCAGCCGCTTGAAGAGGAGCGCGATGAGCATGCCCGCAAGGGACATGAGCAGCACGCCCGGAAAGCCGGTGGTGATCAGGGTCAGCGTGGTGATGAGCTGGACCTGCTCCAGGCGCTCCGACAGGGGTGGCAGTAGGCCCCATTGCCGCTGCAGGAGTTCGGCGAAGGTGATGACGACGGGGTAGGACAGGAGGCCCGCCAGGATGCCGGCGATGCCGCCGCGCAGCAGGGTGACGGCGCGGGGGAGCCCGCAGAGCAGAAGCCACATGAGCGCGCCGCAGGCGCCGGCACCGACGAACAGGTTGAACCAGGTGACCTGTCCATCATCGTTGAGCAGGTCGCCGCTGATGGTGAGGCCGATGGCTGGCGCGATTGCCAGTGCGGCGAGGCCGAACAGCAGGCCCGCCATGAGCGATCGGGAGCCAATGCCTGCCATCAGGAACGCCCGGTATTGTTGAGCAATGCGGCCTTGAGCTCGGTCATCTTCTGGGCGTCCCAGCCTTCCGGCTCGACCAGCGCGTACCAGCTTTCGGCGTAGTCGGCGGGGGAATAGACGTGGCCGTAGCCGATGGGCGAGGTGTTGGAGAGCGCCATGTCCATCGCCAGCTGCAGGAAGGTGATGATCGGGTACCAGTGGAATTCGGGTGATACGCCTTCGCCCCGTTCGCCCTCCATCCAGTCCGGCGCACGGAAGATGGTGTCGTAGTCGAAAAAAGACGATGGGATCGCTGGGATATTGCAGGAAGGCGATCCGCATCGGCCCCCAGTTCTCGCCGGGTTCGGCAAATTCGGTGCCGCGATTGGCGAAGCGAACGCTGGAACTGTCGCCGAAGGCGGGCCGCCATTCCGGGGATTGGTCGGCACGGTTTGCCGTCGCCCAATGCCAGACCGTGCTGGTGAAGGGCGGGCCTACCCAAAGGGCGCCATCGAAGGGGGCGGCCAGGACATCGAGGAACATGGTCGATGCCTGGGAGCTGTTGGCCCCGAGGCTGAGGCCGTTGAGGAAGAGGCGCGGGCGCTGGTCGGCGGGGAGAGCACGCCAATAATTATAGACGATGTCGAAGAGGGCCTGCGCGGTCGATACGCCCTCGTCGGGCTCGACGAGAAGCGAGAGGGGGCTCGTGAGATATGAATATTGGATCGCGACGCTCGCGACATCGCCATCGAGAAGGTATTCCAGAGAATCGATGCTGGGCGGGTCGATCCAGCCGGTGCCGACCGGCATGATGATGACGAGCGTGGACCTATCGAAGGAGCCGACACGCAGCATTTCGGCCAAGGCCAGGTCAGCGCGTTGGGCGAGGGTTTCGGCTGAGCGCAGACCGACATAGGTGCGCAGCGGCGTGAGGGCGGGCCGCCCGGTAACGGCCTCGATATCAGCTTCGGTCGGTTGGGTTTCGATATAGACGCGGCCATCGCGGCCGATGGAGGTCCAGGGCACCAGCGAGGCCTCGCTGCCGGAGCGCAGTGGGTCGATTGGCGCCGGATTGCCGGTCAGGGCGACGACGGCGTCGATGCGCAGGAAGGTTTCGTCGGCAAAGTTGATCAGGCTACGCAACAGCACGCCGTTGACCAGCAGCCCCGTCACGATGCCGACGATGATGATGCCCGCGAGGGTGGCGGCGCGCGGCGGCAGGCGGGTGCGCAGGAGGGCGGCAACGCGCTGGGTTCCGCGCGTAATCAGGGTGCCAATGGTGACGAGGAGCAGCGCCGGAATGAGGGCCAGGACGATAACGACGAGGACGTGGCTATCGTCCATCGGCTCGAGCTGCATTTCGGCGCGGACGGTGTTTTGCCAGCCCGTGTAGCGATAAAGGCAGATCAGCGCGATCACGCCTGAAGCGGTGAGCAGCCCCCAGCGCAACCAGCGCCGGACCGTGAGATTGGCGGGATGAAGCTGCAGATAGGTCCAGAACCAGAAGAGGACTGCGCCCACCGCGTAGCCGACGGCGAAGACACAACCCGACAATAGGCCCTGGACAACGGCGGGGCGCGGGATCAGCGAGGGCGTGAGCGACAGCGCGAAAAACAGGATCCCGACAATCAGGCCCGCCGTGGATATGTAGGACCCTATTCGTTCGCTCAGGCGCATGGCCACGCTCACCAAACTACTGTTGCCAATTAGCTAATCCCAGAATGGGTGACGGGAAAAGGCGCGCCGGCCGTTTGTGCTCAAATAGGGACGGGCAGCAAAGGCGCGGGATTTTGCGCACATCGAGAATGCCCCATGCTTTCAGTAAGCTCGGGGCCTTGGAGTGGTGGCGGCATGATGTTTCGACCTGTTCTGGCAAATATTCTGGCGGGGATCATTTTCTCCCTCGGCGGCCTCCTCGCGACGTTCGTCGGCGGCTTGCCGGTCGCCGAGTTCTTCGGGAGCGAGGGAGGGCTGGACTGGGCCGATATTGCCATCGGCATTTTCGTGGTCGGCGCCCTGGGCTGGTGGGTCCTGGTGGGGCGCAGCGGGCGGCCCTCGCTGCTGCGGGGCGCAATCGCTGGGGCGTTGACGGGGATGTTGTCTTACCCCGTCGTGCTCGGGATCGCTGAACTGTTCAGGATTTCGCCTGAAATCGATGGAGCGATGGAGCAGGCAGCCGCAGTGAGCCGGCTCAGCGGCCTGGGCTTCCTGACGACAGGATTTGCCGCGGTTCCGACCATGGCCGTTGCCGGCGTGGTCGCCGCGCTGGTGTTGCGACCGCTCTATCCCGCGGCGAAGGGGAGCGATCCGGCCCTGAAAGTGCTGCGTGGAGCGGGGTTGGCATTGCTGGCATTGGCGGGCGCCTTGGTTGCCCTGTTCGTCTGGCTCACTGTGCTGCCGCTTGATCGAGGGCGCGTTTTGGGGGCGGGGGCCCTCGCGGTGGAGCCAAGCTACGAGCAGGCGATTGCCCTTTACGACGCGGCGCGCCAAAGCGAAGACCAGATACCGATCAATCCCAGATGCGCGTCAAAACTGCTTTTGCAGGAGAGCCGAGAGGCGCCGACCGTCATTTTTCTCCACGGACTTACCAATTGTCCCGCGCAGGCGGATGAGTTGGCGCCCAAGCTTTTCGAGCTGGGATACAATGTCTATGTGCCGCGCTTGCCGGGTCACGGCGAACTTGATCGCATGACCTCGGCATTGGCTGATGTGGGCGCAGAGGACTATGTGGCGGCGACCGAGGAGGCCATCGCGATCGCGCGTGGGGTTGGCGGAGAGGTTGTCGTCAGTGGTCTTTCGGCGGGCGGCGTGCTCTCGGCCTGGAGCGGCCAGCAGCGCGCCGATGTCGACCAGTCCTTGGCCATGGCTCCGTTTTTCGGGCCGCGGCAGGTCCCGACCTGGGCCAATCGGGCGGCCACCAATCTCCTGCTGCTGCTGCCCAATATGATGATCAGCTGGGACCCGCGAAACCCGGAAGGGTCGCCCGAGATGGACTATGCCTATCCGCGAGTGGCCACCAGGGCGTTCGCTCAGTTCATGTTCATTGGCGAAGTAACTTCCGGACTGGCGGACAAGGAGGCCCCGTTGGCTCAGAAGCTCTCGGTGATGGTCAACGAGGCCGACACCGAAGTGAATGACCGCCTCATCGAGCGCCTTGTTGCGGCGTGGCAGGGGCATGGCGCGCAGGTTGAGGTGAAGCTGGTGCCGCTCTCCCTTGGCCTGCCGCATGACCTCATCGATCCGCGTCAGGACCTTGCCAATACGGAAGTGGCCTATGGGCTGTTCGTGGAGATGCTCGGCGAGGCCGCGCCCTAGCGACCAAAGTCTATCTGGTCACGGGTGGCGCCGTCCTGATTGTGGGACGAGGCGCTGAATAGCCCACAGAAAATACCGGGGAGACAACATGGCCGATACCACTTCCAGCCTTCGCGATGCGGCGCTGCATTTTCATGAGTTTCCCAAGCCCGGCAAACTGGAAATCGTGGCGACCAAGCCGCTGGCCAATACACGCGATCTGTCACTGGCCTATTCGCCGGGCGTGGCTGTTCCCTGCGAGGAAATCGCGGCCGATCCGCAGGCGGCCTACAAGTATACATCCAAGGGCAATCTGGTCGCCGTCATATCCAATGGCACAGCCGTGCTGGGCCTGGGCAATATCGGGGCGCTGGCGTCCAAGCCGGTGATGGAAGGCAAGGCGGTGCTGTTCAAGAAGTTCGCAGGGATCGATTCCATCGATCTTGAGGTGAACGAGCAGGACCCCAAGCGCTTCATCGAGATCGTGGCGCCGCTGGAGCCGAGTTTTGGCGGTATCAACCTCGAAGATATCAAGGCGCCGGAATGTTTTGAGATCGAGGAAGCGCTGCGCGAGCGGATGAATATCCCGGTCTTTCATGATGACCAGCATGGCACGGCGATTATCGTCGCGGCGGCAGTGATCAATGCCATGCGGCTCGTGCGCAAGGATATTGGCAAGGTCAAGATCGTCACCTCGGGGGCAGGGGCGGCGGCCATTGCCTGCATGAATATGCTGATTGCGGTGGGTGCAAAGCGCGAGAATATCTGGATTGCTGACTCCAAGGGGCTGGTGACCAAGAAGCGCGACAACTCCGTTGATCGCTGGCGCGGTGCCTTTGCGCAGGACAGCGAGGCGACGGAACTGAGCGAGGTGATGGCCGGTGCCGATATTTATGTCGGGTTGTCCAAGGCCGGGGCGCTGAAGCCGGAAATGATGAAGGACATGGCGGAAAATCCGCTGATCCTTGCGCTGAGCAATCCAATCCCGGAAATCATGCCCGAACTCGCCAAGGAAACGCGGCCCGATGCGCTGGTCTGTACCGGCCGGTCGGACTATCCCAACCAGGTCAACAATGTCCTTTGTTTCCCGTTCCTCTTCCGCGGTGCGCTCGATTGCGGGGCGACCGTTATCAACGAGGAGATGAAGGCCGCCGCGGCGCATGCCATTGCGCAACTGGCGCATGAGCCGGGGCTCGAGGCGACGGCCCATGGTGTGCCGGCGATTTTCGGGGCGGACTATCTGATCCCCAATCCGTTCGACCAGCGGCTTATCCTGCGGATTGCGCCGGCGGTGGCCAAGGCGGCGATGGAGAGTGGGGTCGCGGCAAGACCGATCGCGGATTTCGATGCCTATCGTGACCAGTTGCGGCGCTTCGTTTTCCGCTCGGGCATGGTGATGAAGCCCATGATCGAGCAGGCGCAGAGCGGGGCCAAGCGCATCGCCTTTGCCGATGGCGAGGATGAGCGCGTGTTGCGGGCGGCGCAGGTGATCCTTGAGGATGGTATCGGCAAGCCGATCCTGATCGGGCGGCCTTCGGTGATTGAATCGCGGCTTGAGCGGTTTGGTCTGACGATCAGGCCGGGCAAGGATTTCGAGGTCATCAATCCCGAGGACGATCCGCGCTATCGCGACTATGTGGCGGAGTTTCACGCGCTGGTGGGGCGCAAGGGGGTGACGCCGGATACGGCGCGGACGATTCTGCGCACCAATAGTACGGTGATCGGTGCGCTGGGCGTGCGGCGCGGCGATGCGGATGCGCTGATCTGCGGGTTGCAAGGGCGCTACATCAAGCATGCGCGGGACATTCACTCGGTTATTGGGCTGGCGGATAATGCCAGCCAGCTTTCGGCGCTATCGATGCTGTTGCTCAATCGCGGCGTGTTCTTCCTGGCCGATACCTATGTGAACATCGATCCGAGCGTTGATGAACTGGTGTCGATCACCTTGCAGGCGCGCGACCACCTCAAGCGCTTCAATATCGAGGCCAAGGCGGCGCTGCTGAGCTATTCGAACTTTGGATCGCGCGAGGGCGAGACGGCCGGCAAGATGCGGGCCGTCTATGAAAGGCTCAAGGCGGTGGCGCCCGATCTTGTGGTCGAGGGGGAAATGCAGGGCGATCTGGCGGTCAATGCCGAATTGCGCGAGCGCTATATTCCGGACTCGGTGCTGAACGGGGAGGCGAACCTGCTGATCTTCCCCAACCTTGAGGCGGCCAACCTTTCGATGACGCTGCTCAAGGAGCTCAACAATGGGCTCCATATCGGGCCGATCCTGATGGGAACTCGGCAGCCGGCGCATATCGTGGCGCCGACCGTGACCAGCCGGGGGCTCGTCAATATGGCGGCTATTGCTGCCGCCGAGGTGGTGGGCAAAGGTGCCTAGGCCTGGGAGAGCAGGACCCAGACAAGGACGAGGATGCTGGTCAGGGCGCCGTTGAGCGCCATGGCTATGCCTGAAAAGGCACCCGCAACCTCGCTGACCTGGAAGGCCCGCGCCGTGCCGATGCCGTGGGATGCAACGCCCACGGCAAAGCCGCGCGCGGCGTAGTCCTTGATCTTGAGCGCATTCATCAGCGGCGTGACGATGACGGCGCCGAGGATGCCGGTGAGGATCACCAGCACGGCGGCGAGGGAGGGAATGCCGCCGAGATTGCGGGCGAGTTCCATGGCGATAGGAGCGCTGGTGGATTTCGGCGCGATGGAGGCGACGACGTCGGCGGGGGCGCCGAAGGCCATGGCGATGGCAACGGCGCTGCCCATGGCCGTGAGCGAGCCGGCGAGCAGCGCGCCGCCTATCGGCAAGAGCGAACGACGGACCTTTTCGAGGTTCTTGTAGAGCGGGATCGCGAGGGCAACCGTGGCCGGTCCGAGCAGGAAGTGCACGAACTGAGCGCCCTCGAAGTACTGGGCATACGAGGTTTGGGTCACCTGCAGCAGGGCGATGATCAGGAGACCGGCGATGAGCACGCTATTGGCGATGGGCGTGCCGCCGAGTTTTGCCGAAATGGCAAGGGCCAGTAGATAGGCGAGAATGGTCGCCGTAAGCCAGAGCAGGGGGCTGGCGCTGAGATAGACCCAGATTTCTGCGATGCCGCTCATGGCTCTTCCCCATTCGAGAGACGGGCGAGCGCGAGATAGGTGCCGACGGTGACCAAGAGGGTCAGCAGCGTCGAGATGACGAGCGCCAGCAGGAGGGGTGGACCCCATTCGAGGATCAGCCCGCCATATTGGACGATGCCGACGGCCGAGGGCACGAAGAGCAGCGACAGGATGCCGATGAGGCCGGTGGCCATGGCGTCTAGCCCGGCGGGCAGTCGGCGGCGCCAGCCGAGATAGGCGAGAAGCAGCAGCATGCCGGCAACGGGGCCGGGGAAAACGAAGGACGGCGCGAGGAGGCGCGCGACGCTGACCAGGGTCTCGCCCGCCAATTGGCAGGAAATCAGCACCGCAAAGCCGGCGAGCAAGGTGGCAGGGGTGATGCGTGGCTTGGCTTTGCCTTCATCCGATTTCGGGGTCATCGGAGTTCATCCTTGGCGTGTGTGGTCGGGGCAGCGGCTGGGGCGTGGAACGCGCTGCAAATCGATCGGCGCAGTTGGCGCCGCGGCGGGTCTCACATATGCGCGTGGAAAAATCCACAAAAGCGTGGCGGGCGCTCGCCTTTGGTGTGGGTTTTGCGCGACGCCCGCAGAGGCAGGTCCGGTGCCTTGGCTCATAAGCAAATCGTCGCGACGGGCAGGGAAGGTGGCTAGCTTTCCTTGTGGCCGCAGGAGTAGTCTGGCCCAAATTTCCGCGGCGATGTGCCTGCGGATAGCCGGTGATCGAGGGGCATTCGTGGACGAGATCGACGCAAACTGCCGGCGCTGTGCTGCCGCTACGCCATTCACGCCCATTTTCATTTCTCCTGGTTTTCAGCCCCTATGATCGAATTTCTTCATTCCGTGTCGGTGTGGCTTGAGACGCTGCTCAATGCCGTGTCGGACAATTTCTGGCTTTCGATTGGGTTCATCTTCCTCGTCGCCATCGGCGAAGCGGTGTTTATCCTGGGGCTATTCGTGCCCTCGACGCCGGTTCTGCTGCTCGTTGGCGGTATTATCGCCACGGGCAAGCTGCCGTTCTGGGAAATTTACCTCGCGGCCGTTGTGGGCGCGGTTATTGGGGACGCCATCTCATACACCGTGGGCTTTGCGCTCAAGGATCGCATCAAGACGATCTGGCCGTTCAGGAACTATCTTGAGCTCCTGAGTCGGGGCGAGGTGTTCTTTGCCAAGCATGGCGGCAAGTCGGTTTTCATCGGGCGATTTATTCCGGGAGTGAAAGCCGTGGTGCCCGGTATCGCCGGCATGATGGGCATGCCCTATCGCTGGTTCACCATCATCAACGTGTCTTCGGCCTTCGCCTGGGCGGCGGCTCATATCCTGCCTGGCATGCTGTTGACGGCATGGCTCAAATCCATTGGCCTGTCGCTGGAACTGGTGATCATTGTCGGCGCCGCGGTGCTGACTGTGCTGTTCCTGCTGATCCACTATTTCCGTTCGATCGTCCTCGTCTTTGCGCCCTTCATGGGTGGTTTTGGACGTTCGCTGCAGGCGCGCTGGGGACGGTCAAGCGTGTAAGACGCGGCCGAGCTTGTCTATGAGCACTTCGGGCTGTAGTTGAGCCATATGCTCTATTCAGTCCGCAGCTCCGTCGTTCTCCTTGCCCTCGTTGCCACACTTGCCATGTCGCCTGTGGCGCCCGAGGCGGGGAATGTCATCTTCCTGGCGCTGGGTGGCCTTTCCATCTCGCTGATGTTCCAGCGTGCAGGCGAGCAGCTTCGGCGCCCGATCGTCTGGATGCCGTTGCTGGGACTTGGGCTTATCGCGATTTCCTATGCTATCGGAGCGAAGTCCTTTGAGGGGCTGGTCGGGCTGGCGTTTTTCTCGCCGCTCTTTGCCATATGGCCACTGCTGACGGCAGCAGAGGACATGAAATCCGATGACAGCTCGGTTCTCATCGCAATTCTTGCTTTGGCCGGTGTCGCCGGGGCTGCGGTGGTTGCGGTAATGGAGGTCGTGGCAACGGGCACCGTCCGGGCCGGTGAGGGAGTGGCCAATCCGATCCATTTTGCCGATGTGGCGCTGCTCGTGGGGTTCCTTGCTTGCGCAGGCCTTGTCGGAAAAGTGACCCTGTGGCGGTTCCTTTTCTTGTTGGGACCCGTGCTGGCGATCGTCGCTGTCGTTTTGTCCGGCACTCGCGGTGCTGTTGTAGCCATTGCCGGGATGCTTGCCGTGGCGGCCATTGGGCTCGTTGTGCTGCGGCTGGTCTCGGTAAAACAAGCGCTTTTTGCGCTGGCGGCTCTGGTGGTCGGTGGAGCTGTCGCCCTGTTCTTAGGGGCAAGCCAGCTCTCCGGAATTCAGCGCGTCTTGATCGACATGGTGGACGTGTTCCAGCACGGCGTGCCGACGGACGAGTCGACCGCCATTCGCCTGCAGATGATTTCAGGCGGCATTAAAGCCTTCGTGCAGGCGCCGATTTTCGGCCATGGGCCGCTGGCCTTCGTCAATCTCGCCAACGAACTGTCCGAACTGCCGTTCGGAAACTGGCCGCATCTGCACAATGATCTGGCCGATTTTGCCGCCAGTGCCGGCATTCTCGGGCTTGTCGCCTATGCGTTCTTTCTACTCGCACCGATCGTTGAAGTCGTTCGCTCGGCCAAGACTGAAGCAAGGCCGCGTATTCTGGTGCTTGTGTCGACCCTGGTTGCCGGCTTTTTTATCATGGGCCTGACCAATGCCATGTTCGGCATCCTGACGGTTACCGTGTCTTATGCTGTCATTTGTGTCGTCACCGGCATTTTGGTGGCCTAGGCCAACCAAGCGCCCGGGACCTGAATCTGCTGCGCAATGGCGCGTTAAGGCCTCGTAAAGCTCCTCCGAAAAGCGCAACGAAACCTGGGAAAGAGGGGTCGTTTCAGAACCCAATTGCGACAAACTTGGCAGCGGCGCCCTGTTGGAGCATTATTTTCTCCTTCTGGGCTTCGGCTCGCAAGCTAGAACCTTTTCAATCACGACTGAGTTGATAGAGTTTATGTATTCGCTATCGGGAGGTTTCCTTGAAACGGACAGCCAAGATTTTCGCCTATGCCGCCCTGGCCGCATCGCTCGCGGTTGGTTTCTCCGTCACTGCCCATGCGCAGGACCGGACGCTCATCAACGTTTCCTATGACCCGACCCGTGAGCTCTATCGCGAGTTCAACGAGGCGTTCATCGCTCACTGGCAAGAGACCAAGAGTGAGACCGTGGCCGTGCAGGTCACCCATGGCGGTTCAGGTTCGCAGGCCCGTACCGTGATCGACGGGCTTGAAGCCGACGTCGTCACCCCTGGCGCTCGAAAGCGACATCAATGCCATTGCCGATGCCGGGCTCATCCCGGCCGATTGGCGTGGCACGCTCGAAAACAATAATGCGCCCTATACCTCAACCATCGTTTTCCTCGTGCGCAAGGGTAATCCCAAGGGCATCAAGGACTGGGGCGACCTGGTTGCCGACGGCGTCGAAGTGATCACGCCGAACCCGAAGACCTCGGGCGGCGCGCGCTGGAACTTCCTTGCTGCCTGGGCGTGGGCCCGCGAAGCCAATGGCGGCGATGACGCCAAGGCGCAGGAATTCGTGAGCCAGCTCTTCAAGCACGTTCCGGTGCTCGATACCGGCGCGCGTGGCTCCACCACCACCTTCGTGCAGCGCGGCATCGGCGACGTGCTGCTCGCCTGGGAAAACGAAGCCTATCTCGCCCTTGAAGAGCTTGGCCCCGATGCTTTCGATATCGTGACGCCGTCGCTCTCGATCCTTGCCGAACCGCCGGTGGCGCTGGTTCCGGGCAATGCCGAGAAGAAGGGTAACCTCGATCTCGCCGAAGGCTATCTCGACTATCTCTATTCCGATGCCGGCCAGGCGATTGCTGCCAAGCACTATTATCGTCCGTTCCGTCCGGATGCTGCCGCTCCGGAAGATATTGCCCGCTTTGGCGAACTGAACCTTGTGACCATCGAGGATTTCGGTGGCTGGCGTGAAGCGCAGCCGAAGTACTTTGGTGACGGCGGCGTGTTCGACCAGATCTACTCCGGTCCCGCTCAATAAACTGGTTGCGGCCGGTTGCTTATGGCGCCGGCCGCACCTTCTTCGCCGCGGGGCACGTCCCCTTCCTGAGTGACGTCTATACTTTGGAGGACAGAATGGTGCATTTCTTCGGTATTTTTAGCCCCGGCCCCATGGCCCGGAACAGTGCGGAAGAGGCGCCCGCCAAGGCGAATTTCTTTGGTGGCCTGCCCGCACGCACTGATGAGGCGGCGCTGAGCCCGCTCGAACAGGACGCGATCTACCTTGCCGGCAAGGCGCCGGAGCCCGAGCCGCGCAGTTTTTGGGACGCGCGGCATGAAGGGATACCGGAGCAATGACCCGGCCGGTCCTTGTCGTGCCTGGCCTCAATGGATCGGGCGACGGGCACTGGCAGCGTTTCTGGCTCGAAGACTTCGAAGAGGCGCAACTGGTCGAGCAGACCGACTGGGCCAATCCGGAGGCGGCGCGCTGGCAGCAGCGTCTCGAAGAGGCTGTTTTGGCCAATCCAGGCGCGATCATCGTCGCGCATAGCCTGGGGACCATGCTGGTGGCCCGGCTGGCCGGCAGTTCGGTGGGATCACTGGTTGGCGGTGCCCTGCTGGTCGCTCCAGCCGATATCGAGCGCACCTCGGCACTTCATGCGCGGACCTATGAATTCGGCCGCATTCCAACGGATCCGTTGCCCTTTCCGACTCAGGTCGTTGCCAGTCGCGACGATATCTACATGACCCTCGACAAGGCCGTTTCGCTTGCCAAAAACTGGCAGGCGCCGCTGGTCGACGCCGGCTATGTCGGCCACATCAATGTGGCGAGCGGCTTTGGGCGGTGGGTCGAGGGCTATGAATTGGCTCGGCAGGTTGCCGAGCGAGCGGATCGCTGGCAAGAGCGGTCACGGCGGGTGAATTCTGCCCAAGCGCAATTGCGCTCATTTTAGCACGCCCCGCGCGTTCCTGCGGGGCGCCGGGGTGTGTCCCGGCATCCAATATTGACGGCGCATTGCGCATAACCGGGAGGGTTGCGATGACCGCCACTGGCTCAACGGGCAAATCCATTGTCATCATCGGAGGCGGGGCGAGCGGCGTGCTGCTCGCGGCGCATCTGCTGCGCAGCTCCGATCCCGACCTGCGCGTTACCTTGCTCGAAAGGCAGGGACGCTTTGGTCAGGGGCTGGCCTATTCGGCGCTCGCCCGCAACCACCGGGTCAATGTGCCGGCGCGCGGCATGAGCGCCTTTGCCGATGATCCCGAGCATTTCTGGCGTTGGCTGCAACGGCGCGAACCCGGGAAGCACGGCTCGTCCTGGACCTTCGTGCCGCGTCGGCTCTATGGCGCCTATCTTGAAGATGTGTTGCGCGAGGCTGGCGAGCATATGCCGGGACGCCTGCTCGTGCGTTCCGAGGAAGCCGTGGCGTTGCACGAAACGCCCAATGGCATCGAGACGGTGCTGGCCAATGGAACGAGCATTGTCTCGCAATGGGCTGCTTTGGCGGTAGGCCACGAAACCCAGCCGGCGCGGGGCAGGGGTATTGCCGTTCGTGCGGGTTCGGAGCGGGATACGCCGCTCGACCCCGATGCGGCAGTGATGATCCTCGGCTCGGGCCTCAGCATGGTCGACGCCTGGGTGTCGCTGGCCGAGGCGAAGCATCGTGGGCCCATTACCGTGGTCTCGCGCAATGGCCTGCTTCCGAAAGCGCACAAGGATGTGGCGCCGATCGCGATCGATGCGGCCGACGTGCCGTTTGGGACCAGCCTCACTTATCTCGCGCGCTGGTTCCGCGACATCGTGCGCGACGTGGAAGCGAAGGGTGGCGACTGGCGCAGTGTTGTCGATGGGTTGCGGCCGTTCAATCAGCGGCTCTGGGGCAGTTGGCCGCTGCGAGAAAAGCGGCAGTTTCTGCGTCACGTGCGGCCATGGTGGAATATTCATCGCCATCGCCTGCCGCCTGATCTTTACGCGGGATTAGCGCGCGCCGTGGATAGCGGGCAGGTCAATCTGGTGGCGGGCGAATTCGTCGGCATCGAACGGGTGGGGGATGTGGTGCGAGCAACGGTCCGACCGCGTGGCTCCGAGCGGCGGGAGGTAATCGAAGTGGCGCGCGTTTATGATTGCGGGGGCGTATCGGTCGACGTTCGCGCCAGCGCCAATCCGCTGATCCGGCAATTGGTGCAATCGGGCGCGGCACGGCCGGACGAAATGCATATCGGTCTCGACGTCGATCCCAATTGCGCGGTGGTCGCCAGCGAGGGGCGCGTATCGCAGCGCGTACGCGTTGTCGGGCCGCTGACGAGGGGTCGATATTTCGAGATCGAGGCCGTCCCGGACATCCGTTTGCAGTGTGCCGCAATAGCGAACTCTTTGCTCGCCGCGCACTGACTTTGCGCCCAAACGCAATCGAGTTTGGCCTGGGGCGCGGCCCGTGGAATGAATTTCTATCATTTGATAGAATGTTGTCCGGGCCCCGCCTTGCGAAACCCTACTCCGTGGCTAGAGTTGGGCGGAAATTTCGGGCCCCCGCATGATCCGACCAAAACTGCACCAACCCGGATGCCTCGTGAGCGCATCCCTGCTGGAGAAAGCCGCATGAGCAGACTCGGCCGCTTTCGCCAACCCAGTGTCATCCCAGGCTTCGGCCTGACCCTCGGATTCACTCTTACCTACTTTTCGCTGATCATTCTCGTGCCGCTCGTCGCCCTGGTGCTGCGCTCGGCAGGGCTCGGCTGGAACGGGTTTTGGGCTGCGGCGCTCGATCCGCGCGTGCTAGCCTCGCTGCGCACCAGCTTTCTGACCGCGACTATTGCTGCTGGGATCAATGTTGTCTTCGGCACGCTGATCGCCTGGGTGCTGGTGCGCTATCGCTTTCCCGGCCGGCGTATTTTTGACGCCATGGTCGACCTGCCTTTCGCCCTGCCGACGGCTGTGGCCGGCATTGCCCTGACGGCGATCTATGCGCCCAACGGAATTGTGGGGCAGTTTGCGGCGCAATTGGGCTGGCGCATTGCCTACACGCCAATCGGCATCACCATTGCCATGATCTTCATCGGCCTGCCCTTTGTCGTCCGCACCATTCAGCCGATCCTCGAAGAGATCAGCAAGGAGGTCGAAGAGGCCTCGGCGACGCTTGGTGCCAACCGCTTCCAGACCATTACGCGCGTGCTGCTGCCCAGCCTGATGCCGGCCATCCTGACCGGCTTTGCGCTCGCCTTTGCCCGGGCGGTTGGGGAATACGGCTCGGTGATCTTCATTGCCGGCAATATCCCGTTCGTTTCGGAAATTGCGCCGCTGCTGATCGTCATTCGACTCGAGGAATTCAACTATGCCGGGGCGGCGGTGATCGCGACGGTGATGCTGGCGATTTCCTTCGTGATGCTCTTCATCATCAACCTCATTCAGGCCTGGAGCCGCCGGAGATATGGCTATGGCAGCTAGTACGCATGTCCGCCGCCTGGCCTCGCCGACCAATGAGCCGGTCTATGTCCGCTGGATCTTGATCCTTGTCGGCCTCTTGTTCATGGCCCTGTTCTTGGTTCTGCCGCTGGTCGCTGTGTTCTCTGAGGCGCTGCGCGAGGGTATCGGCGTCTTCGTCCAGTCGCTGCAGCAGCCAGACGCGCAATCGGCCATAAGACTGACGCTGCTCGTTGCAGCCATTGCCGTGCCGCTGAATGTCGTTTTCGGCCTTGCCGCCTCCTGGGCCATTGCCAAGTTCGAGTTCAAGGGCAAGGCCTTTCTTATTACCCTCATCGACCTGCCGTTTTCGGTGTCGCCGGTGATTTCGGGCCTCGTCTATGTGCTGCTGTTTGGCTCGGGCAGCGTGCTCGGGCCGTGGCTGCGGTCTTACAATATCGAAATCCTCTTTGCCGTGCCGGGCATCGTCCTCGCGACGATCTTCGTGACCTTCCCCTTCGTTGCCCGCGAACTCATTCCGCTGATGCAGGATCAGGGCTCGGGCGATGAAGAAGCCGCGCTGTCGCTCGGCGCTTCCGGCTGGCAGACGTTCTGGCGCGTGACCCTGCCCAATATCAAATGGGGCCTGCTCTATGGCGTGCTGCTCTGCAATGCGCGCGCCATGGGTGAATTCGGCGCCGTGGCCGTGGTCTCGGGGAAAATCCGCGGCCAGACGACGACCATGCCGCTGCAGGTCGAAATGTTCTACAATGAATACCAGAGCACGGCGGCCTTTGCGCTGGCCTCGCTCCTCGCCTTGCTGGCGCTCGTCACCCTGGTTCTCAAAACAGCGCTGGAATGGCGGTTCGGCGACGAACTCGCTGCCACCGGTCGCGGCCACTAACTGGAATAGAGATGGAAGTACGCGTTCAAAACGTCCGCAAGGAATTCGACCGGTTTCCGGCGCTCCACGATGTGTCGCTGGATATCAAATCGGGCGAGCTCATTGCGCTGCTTGGACCTTCGGGCTCGGGCAAGACCACCTTGCTGCGTCTTATTGCGGGCCTCGAACGGCCGACGGCGGGCAAGATTTTCTTCGGCGACGAGGACGCTTCGGAAAAAAGCGTGCAGGAGCGCAATATCGGCTTCGTGTTCCAGCACTATGCGCTGTTCCGACACATGACGATCCTTGAGAACGTTTCGTTCGGTCTCGAAGTGCGGCCGCGCGCGACGCGCCCGCCCAAGGCGGAAATCCGCCGCCGGGCGCGCGAACTGCTCGATCTGGTGCAGCTTTCGGGCCTTGAAAAGCGATATCCGAGCCAGCTTTCGGGTGGTCAGCGCCAGCGCGTGGCGCTGGCGCGCGCGCTTGCCATCGAGCCGGGCGTGCTGCTCCTTGACGAACCGTTTGGTGCGCTCGACGCACAGGTGCGCCGCGAGCTGCGCAAGTGGCTGCGCGAAATGCATGATCGCACCGGCCACACCACCGTGTTCGTGACGCACGACCAGGAAGAGGCGCTCGAACTCGCCGACCGGCTCTGCGTGATGAGCCAGGGCAAGATCGAGCAGGTGGGTACGCCGGACACGGTCTATGATCAGCCGCAATCGCCATTCGTCTTCGGGTTTATTGGCGAATCCAGCACCCTGCCGGTCAATATCGAGCGTGGGGACATCTGGCTGGGTGATCGGCCGATCGGCATTTCCTCGCCCGAGGCCGTGGGGCCAGCGCGGCTGTTCTTCCGTCCGCATGATATCGAGCTCGTGGATGGTGATGCGGCCCTGTCCGGCGTCGTCGCCAGCAGCCGCCGCGTCGGCGGTACCCGTCGCGTTGAGCTCGACATTGGTGGTGCAGGGCACCGGGTGGAGATCGATCTTCCCTTCGATCATCCGGCCGGCGAGCGGAGCCAGATCAGCTTCCGTCCGAAACGCTGGAAACTGTTTCCAGCCGAATAGGGTGGCGAGGAGCGCGCGGTGATTTCCCAGAAGGCCCGCTATGCGCTTCGTGCCCTGCTTGCGCTTGCGCGCGTAGGGCCCGGCAATACGCTGATGACCAGCGAGATTGCGGCCGAGCAGAAGATCCCGAAGAAGTTCCTGGAGCAGATCCTGCTCCAGCTCAAGGGCAATGGCATCGTGCGCAGCCATCGCGGGCGCACGGGCGGCTATGAGCTGATCCGGCCGGCCGAAGAGGTGATGTTCGGCGAGGTTTTGCGGCTCATCGACGGGCCGATTGCGCTTTTGCCCTGTCTCTCCATTGTCGCCTATCGGCGCTGCGAGGATTGCCGCTCGGAGGAAAGCTGCGAATTGCGGCATGTGTTTTCGCGCGTGGCGCTGGCCTCGCGCGATGTGCTCGACAAGACCAGTCTTGCTGCGGCCCTGGCGGCGCCTGAACTGCTCGCCTGACGGCAGGTTTTTCGCGCGGTGTAAAACGTTGCGCGGTCGGTTTAATCGTCCTGGCGTTTTCTTGACAATAAACGTCATCTTTAATAGGTGAGCGGCATTGAGCTTCTGCATACGCCGCGCCCTATGGGCGGTCGCTTGGATCAGTTGATCCGGCGCCCGGTTGACAGCAGGTGCTGTGTCAAGGGTAGTGTCCTCATGGCTGATCGTCTGCACCGCAACAGAAGCGCGCTTTACGCTGTCGCTGGTCTTCTCCTCATTTCCGGCCTCGCCCTTCCGGTCGCGGCCCAGGAGACTGCGCCCGTGCAGAATGCTGCTCCGGCTGTGACTGCGGCGGAGACGCCGACGGCTGTAGCGCCCGCCGCTCCGGCTCCGGCGGCCCCGGTTGTGACCCAGGAAGCCGCCCCGGTGCAGGATACGGCGGTGCCGTCGCCTGCAGATGCAAATCCGGCAATGTCTGCCCCTGCCACGGAAACGACGACGCCTGTGGCGCCTGCGGAGTCCGATCTCCCCATGGTGGAAACGGGCCTTGAAGGCCATGATCTTTCGCCCTGGGGCATGTTCATGGCGGCCGACTATGTCGTGAAGAGCGTCATGATCGGCCTGCTGAGCGCGTCCGTCGTCACGCTGATCATCTGGGTGGCCAAGAGCATGCAGCTTTCCGGTGCTCGCCGCCGCGCCTACAAGGCGCTGCGCGAGGTGTTGAAGGCCGACAGCCTCGAAAGCGTTGCCGCGGTGATGGCCGATCGCCGCGGGCTTGGCGCCATGCTGGTCAAGGCGGCGGCCGAAGAGGTTGAAATGTCGCGCGATCTCGTTGGCCGGGTCGATCCGGGTGGGATCAAGGAGCGCGTCTCCTCACGCTTGGGCCGCATCGAAGTGGCCGCGGGCCGCAAGATTTCGCAGAGCCTCGGCATTCTGGCTTCGGTGGGTTCGGTCGGGCCGTTTGTGGGGCTCTTTGGAACCGTCTGGGGCATCATGAATGCCTTTGTGGGCATCGCCGAAACGCAGACGACCAACCTTGCCGTGGTGGCGCCGGGCATTGCCGAGGCGCTGCTGGCGACGGCTTTTGGTCTCGTCGCGGCTATTCCGGCCGTCGTGATCTACAACGCCTTTGCCCGCTCGGTGACGGGCTATCGCCAGCTGTTGGCGGATGTTTCGGCTGGTATCGAGCGTCTTGTGAGTCGCGATCTTGATCGCGCAGCGCTCTCTATCGTGCGTGGCCCAACGGCCCTCGCGGCGGAGTAGGGGCATGGCCGGTCGGATCAAGGAAGGCGGCGGCGACGAACTCGATGTCAATCACGAGATCAACGTGACGCCGTTTATCGACGTCATGCTGGTGCTGCTGATCATCTTCATGGTGGCCGCGCCGTTGGCGACGGTTGATATCAATGTCGACCTGCCGGTTTCCAATGCAACGCCGGCACCGCGGCCCGAAGAGCCGCTTTTCGTTACGCTCAAGGACGATCTGAGCCTCGCCATCGGCAATGATCCGATGGCTCGCGAGACCATTGCCGCCTCGCTCGATCAGGTGACCGGCGGCGATCGGGAGACGCGGGTGTTCCTGCGCGCCGATGCGGCCGTGGCTTATGGGGACCTAATGGAAGTCATGAACCTGTTGCGCTCGTCCGGCTATGTGCGGATTGCGCTGGTGGGGCTGGAATCGGCCAATGCTGTGGCTGTGCCGAACGGCCAGGACGCCCAGGCAGCAGAATGACCAAGCAAGGCGACAGTTTTGTCGCGGAAGACTTTTTGCGCGCCAAGAAGGGCGACGTTTTCCTTTGGACGACGGCGAGCCTGCTGGTTATTGCCGGGCTGGTTGGCGGTTATTGGGCCTATCAGACCTTTGTGCCCGTAGAAGAAGCGGCCGGGCCGCCGGCCGGGGCGATGGTCGTCGAATTTGCCGAATTCGCCGTGTCGCCGGTGACCGAGGAACTCGACGTGCCCGAGGGCGAGCTTTCGGCTGCCTCGGAGGCGACGCCGCTGAGCGAAGCGGAGCCTGATCCCGAAGCCGAACCCATTGAGGAGCCGGAGCCGGTTGTGGAGCCGCCGCCGGAGGTTGAACCGGAAGAGGTTGCGGAGCCGGAGCAAGTCACCGAACCGGAAGAAGTGGCCGAGCCCAAGGAGGTCGTCGAGACCGCAGAGGCCGAGGTTGAGCCTCCGCCAGAGCCTGAACCCGCTGTAGAGCCGGAGCCGCCGGTTGAGCCCAAGTCGGTACCGCCGCCGGAACCCGAGCCTGTTCCTGAACCCGAGCCCGCGGTCGTGCCGGAACCGGTCGAGCCGATCATCGATGTGCCCGAAGTTGAGGTGCCGGAGCCTGCCGTGGTGATCCAGCGGCAGATGGCTACGGTCGAGCGGCCTGAGCCGGAACCTGTTGTCGAACCAGAAGAACTCGTCGAGCGGCCGGAACCAGAACCAGAACCGGTTCCAGAGCCGGAGCCGGTGGTTGAGCCAGTTGATCCGAACCTGCCGGTGCCGGTGACGATGTCGCCGCGCATTGCAGAGACGCGCGCCAATACGCCCGAAACCAAGTTTACGCCGCCGCCTCGCCGGACACCGCCGCCACAGCAGGCAGCTACGCAGGCCTCGGCGCCGAGGCCGCAGGAGCAGCAGGCGCAGCAGGCTGCGGCGCCGCAGCAGACTGCCAGCGCGGAGCCGAGCGCTTCGCAGGTCAATCGCTGGGAAACGAGCGTGCTGCGCCATATCGGCCAACGTCGCAAATATCCAGCCGATGCCCGGCAGCGCGGCGAAGAGGGGCGGGTGGTCGTGCAGTTCACGATCGACGCGGGGGGCAATGTGCAGTCGGTGAGCATCGCCGGCTCGAGCGGCTTTGCTGCGCTCGACCAGGCGGCGCGCGACCTCGTCTATGCCAGCTCGCCTGTGCCACGCCCGCCTGAGGGCTTGCCGCGCAGCCGGCTGACCATCGGTATGCCGATCGACTACGAGCGCTAATTCGCGCCTTCGATCAGCTGGCGATAAGTGTCCAGCGTGGCCCTGTCGCGTTGGTAGCGGGGTTTTGAGAGGGCAAGGTCGGCCGTTATGTGGGCGGGCGTTCCGGATAGGACCAGCACGCGGTCGGCGAGGCGGGCAGCATCTTCGGTCATATGGGTGACGAGGATCATCGTCGGCCCGTCCGCGGCGGCGACCGATGCGATCAGCTCGTACATTTCCTCGACGAGGCTGCGGTCGAGCGACACGAAGGGCTCATCGAGCAGAAGTAAGCCGGCATTGAGGGCCAGTGCGCGGGCAAGCGCGGCGCGGCGCTGCATGCCGCCCGAGAGCTGGTGCGGGTAGAGGTTTGCGTGGTCCGCGAGGCCTGTTCGGGCGAGGGCGGCCATGGCCTTTTCCGTGCTCACGCCCTTGCCGGCGGTTCGGACATTGTCTGATGTTGTCAGCCAGGGCAGCAGGCGCGGGTCCTGGAATAGAAAGCCGGGTGGGGCGGCTTCGGCGGCAGGTTGGCCGTCGATGGTCACGTGGCCGGAAAAATCGCGGTCTATGCCGGCGATGATGCGCAGGAGCGTTGACTTGCCGATGCCGGATGGACCGAGAATGGCCGTGACGCTGCCGGGCGCTATCTCGGCTTTGAAGCCAGAGAGCGTGGGGGCGACGCTGTCGGCGTAGCGCTTTTCCTCGATGGAGATGATCAGGCCTGGGCCGGTCGCCATTGCAGCACCCTCTTCTCGATGGGGCGCAGCACGCCGTATTCAATGGCAAGGACGACGAGGATGAAGGCCGAGGTGTAGGCGAGGATGCCGGTGATGTCGAAGAACTGGAAGAAGAGGCTGACGCGGTAGCCGACGCCGCCGTCGCTGCCCAAAACTTCGAAGACAAGGACGATCTTCCAGATCAGGGAGAGGCCGGTTCGCGCGGCGGCGAGGACGAAGGGCATGAGTTGGGGCAGGAAGATCAGGCGGAGACGTTTTGCTGGAGGCCAGCGCATGGCCAGGGCAAGCTCGTCGAATTCGGGGGCGAAGCTGCGTACGCCTTCGCGGATGGTCGTTGCAACCAGCGGCACCTTGTTGATGACGACGGCGAGGATCAGCGCAGTTTCGGTGAGACCGAGCCAGATATAGAGCGCGATGGCGACAACGATGGCGGGCAGGTTGAGGCCGACGAGGAGCCAACTGGAGAACAGGCGATCGAGCCAGGCCTTGCGGCCGAGCAGAATGCCGAGGGCGGTGCCGAGCAGCATGGCGAGAATGAAGGCGAGGCTGGCGCGCCAGAGCGTCTTGCTTAGATCGGTGAGAAGTTTTCCTTCCGTCGCGAGGCGCAGCATTTCCTGGCCCACTGCGATAGGCGAGGGAAAAAGCCGATGCGCCAGCACCATGGCGAGGACTTGCCAGACCAGCAGCAGGATCGGGAAGGACAGAAGCTCGAGCAGCGGCAGGGCGCGTTTACGCCCTGCGCGTGGCGGTTCGCCTATTTGCGGTAGCCCGGCCAAAATGTCCCCGGCAACAGTTCTTGGCCTTCGCCCACAACTTCGCTGCCGCCGAAGCGGGCGAGGAGGGCAAAGGTCTGTTCGGCGGCGCTCGTGTCCTCAGGATTGTAGGAGGAGACGATGCCGGCACGATAGTCGTCGCGAAGCTGCTCGAAGAGCGCGGCGTCGTCCTCAGCGCCCATCAGCACCTTGAGGTTTTCCCAGGCTGCGTCGTCGGTGATCAGCACCTCTTTTGCCGCGAAGGAGGTGTCGAGGAACTTCACGATCGCGTCGTGCTTGGCCTCGGCGGTTGCCTCAGTAAAGGTCCAGCCGAGCAGCGGCGGTTGTTCAGGGACGCCGAGTTCGGCAAGCATGGCTTTTACCGAGAGCAGTTCGTGCATGCCGGCGGCCTTGGCGCGGGCATTCCACTGCCAGAAGTTGAGGCCAGCATCGACGCCGCCATTGCCCAGCAACTCATTGACGAGCGGCGGAGCGCCGAAGCGGGCTTCTGCGATTTCCGGCAAAGTCTTGCCGGTCTTGCTGGCGAAATAGGCCTGAAGGATGACCCAGCTCTTGTCGGCTGGGCCGCCGGCGACGCCGATGGTCTTGCCTTCGAGGCCGGTTGCGTCGGTGATTTCGCTATCGGCCGGGACCATAAGGCCGCCGACTGTCAGCGAATGTGGAACCATGGTGACAAGGTTGCCGTCGTTGCGCTGGGCGGCGACCCAGACGAAGTCGGAAAGAATGACGTCGACGGCACCAGCCTGCAGAGCGATCTGCCCGGCGCGGCTATCGGCAAGGGGACGGACCTCAAGGTTGAGGCCATGGGCGGTGTCGAGGCCGAGCGATTTGATGGTCTCGATTTCCCACTGCACAGTGCCGCTTTCCTGCACGCCGATGGTCAGCGTGAGGGGCTCTTGGGCAAAGGCGGCGGACGAAGCGGCGAGGGCAAGGAGCCCTGCGCCGATGGTTTTTGCCAGCATGGTCAAGTCCGGTCTCAGGCGCCCGTAACGCGCCAGATCACGTCGCCGACGTCGTCGGCCATGAGCAGGGCCTTGTCGGCGGCGACGGCGACGCCGACCGGACGACCGAAGGAGTACTTTTCATCGGCCGAGAGGAAGTCGGTGAGGATGTCGCGCGGCAGGCCCACCGGCTTGCCGTTTTCGAAGGCGACGAAGGTGAGCTTGTAGCCGCTCAACTTGCTGCGGTTCCAGGAGCCGTGTTGGCCGATGGCCATGCCGGCGGGGAAGCCGGGCAGTGTGCCTTCGGGAACCCACGAAAGACCGAGCGAGGCCGTGTGGCCGCCGAGGGCGAAATCCGGGTGGTCCTGCTTGGAGGCGGGGTGAGCGGTGCTCTGCGGCACGCGATCGTCGACAACGCCCCAATAGGAATAGGGCCAGCCATAGAAGCCGCCATCGCGGACCGAGGTCAGGTAATCGGGCGGGGTTTCGTCGCCGAGACCATCGCGCTCGTTGACGACGGTCCAGAGCACGTCGGTGGTTGGCTCCCAGGCCATGCCCACGGCATTGCGGAGGCCGGCGCCATAGATGCGCGACTTGCCGGAGGCGATGTCATATTCGTGGATGCAGGCGCGGTTTTCTTCGGCGGCCATGCCGGCATCGCCGATATTGGTCAGCGAACCGACGGCGACATAGATCTTGGTGCCGTCCTTGCTGGCGATGAGATTGCGCGTCCAGTGGCCACCGGGGACGAGGTCCATCAGCTTCTTGCCGGGCGAGGTGATCTTGGTCGCCGAGGGATCATAGGGATAAGCAAGGAGCGCATCGCTGGCGCCGACATAGAGCGTTGAGCCGATCAGCACCATGCCATAGGGCTGGCGGACGTTCTCGATATAGGCGTGGCGAATTTCAGCGACGCCATCACCATCGGCATCGCGCAGCAGGGTCACGCGATTGGGGCTCGTGCCCGAGGCGCGGGCGCGCTGCATGGTGGCCGACATGGCGTGGTCGAAGAGCGAGCTGGGCTTGCCCGATTCACCCATGGATTCGGCAATCAGCACGTCGCCATTGGGGAGGACATAGACCTGGCGCGGGTGGTCGAGGCCAGCGGCAAAGGCATTGACCTTGAGGCCTGCGGCGGCGGTGGGCTTGTGATTGCCTTCCCAGCCCTTGGCAGTCGGCATTTTCAGCGTCGGGATGCTGCCCTGCGCCTTGGGCGCGGGAATATCGGGCTTGGAGCCATAAACCGGGGACTTGTTTTCGCCGCCATGGCGGATCGCCACGGCCACTGCGCCGATGGCGGCAACGATCTGGGCGAAAATGGAATTGCTCATCGCGGCATCTCGAATGACATGTATGGAACGGAAGCGGGCCATCTTCTTATCACGCTGTCAGTTCTGCGAAAGCCGGAATCCCTGACATAAAACGATCATCCCCGCTTTCGCGGGGATGAGGTGTTTGGAGACTTTGGTCGCGGCTTAGCGCGGCATGGGCACGAAGTCGCGGCCCGAGATATTCGAGATCAGCATATAGCTGATGGCGCCCAGTGCGTAATAGGACGCGGCCGAGGCTTCCTCGCGCGGGATGACGATGAACTGGTTCTCGCGGCAGGCGTGGAGGAATTCGCAGAAGTTCGGCATGGCCGTTTCGAGCGCGCCAATGGCATCGGCCGGGGTCTGCAGTGTGTCGGTGCGGTAGGTCGCAAAGACGAAATCGGCGTCGAATTCGGGCAGGGTCTCGGCGCTGAATTCGGCGCTTTCGCCGGCCGGGATTTCTTCGATCTTGGCCGGGAAGGTGAAGCCGGCATCGCGGAGGACCTTACCCAGCGTGCCATACGTGTGCTCGATATAGAGTTTCCCGTCATTGGCTTGGATCACGCTGGCGCTGATGGAGCCGGTATCGATCAGGCGCTTGATCTGGGCGACCTGGCCTTCGTAGCGGGTCTTCAAAACGGCGAGGCGGTCTTCGGTGCCGGTCAGTTCGGCGAGGACATCGAAGATCTCGAAGGCCGGGCGCACGTTGTCGTCGAGAACGACGGTCGGAGCGATGGCCTGGAGCTGTTCGACGTCGGCGGTCTGCCAGGCGGTCGTCAGGATCAGGTCGGGCTCAAGGGCGGCGACGGCTTCGACGTCAGCGGGGAGGTTGCCGACGAACTTGATGTCCGAATTGTCGAAATCGACGCCGGTGAGCACTTTGCTGGAGCGGATGAAGGGCGTGCCTTCCGGCGTGGTGCGGCCGTGGCTGCCGAGTGGGAAGACGCCCAGCTCGATCAGCGGGACGGTCAGCGAGAGATCGTGCAGCGAGACGATGCGTAGCGGCTTGGTGGGGATTTCCACCGTACGGCCGGTGTCGTCGGTAAAACTGCGGGTTTCCTGGGCGGAGACGGCGGTGAGCCCGGCAAGGGCCAGGATGCCGGCGGCAATCAGCTGTTTGAACATGGGAGGTTCCCTGCGGTTGAAGCGTTATTCGGCCAGCGCGTCGAGATCGCGGCCGGAAATGGCGGCGAGGACGGCGGAGGCCATCATGCCGGCGGCGGTGTAGGAGCGGGCGACAGCGTCTTCGCGCGGCACCAGCACGAAGCGTTCGCCGGTGCACGCGGTCAGGAACTGGCAGAAGCTGGGCGTGACCGTTTCGATATCGGCGATGGCATCCTGCGGGCTCTGGCCGCGCGAGGGGTCATAGGTGAGGAACATGAAGTCGGCATCGAAGGCTGGGAGTTCTTCGCCCGAGAAGAAGGTGCGCTCGGTGCCTTCGAGACCGTCGATCACGGCGGGGAAGGTGAAGCCGGCATCGCGCAGAACCTTGCCGATGACGCCGTAGGTGTGCCAGGCGGCGATCTGGCCTTCCTGGGTCAGGATGATCGAGGCGGAGATGTTTCGGTCGCCGATAACGGCTTTCACCTGGTTGACCTGCGCCTGGTAGCGCGACTTGAGGATGGCGAGCTTGTCCTGGGTATTGGTCAGCTCGGCAATGTCATCGAAGGTAGCGAGTTCGCCGCGCACATTGTCTTCGACGAAGACAGTCGGGGCGATGACTTCGAGCTGCTCGGCCGTCGCTTCCTGGAAGCTTGAGGTGATGATCAGGTCGGGCTCGAGCGCTGCGATGGCTTCGAGATCGGCGGGTGAGCCGCCAACATTGACGATGTCGGAGTTTTCAAAGGTGACGCCGGTCAGCGTCGCGGCGCCGCGCATGAAGGGGCCGGCCTCGCCATTACGACCGAAGGCGCCGACCGGGATGATGCCGAGTTCGACGAGCGGCACGGTGAGCGAGCTGTCATGCAGGGTGACGATGCGCTTGGGGGCAACGGGAACTTCGACGGTGCGACCGGCATCGTCGGTATAGGAGCGGGTTTCCTGGGCAAAGGTCGGCGCAGCCAGCAGCAGGGCGAGGCCCGCCGTGGCGATCAGGGCGGCGTGGCGGGGTAGGATCGTCATTGGTAGTCTCCAGAGTCGCTTCGGGTGGGGCCCGTATTTGACGTGGTTAGTGTGCTGCTGCCTTTAGCTGGGCGATGACCTCGTCCACGCACCAGCGCAGGGTCATCTCGCCGCCGCCTTCGGCGACGACGCCGCAATTGCCCTGGACCATGAAATCCTGGGCATGCATGCGAATGGAAAGGCGGGCCCCGGCAAGCTCGGCTTCGAGGGTAAGAAGGTCGCCTTCGTGGGCGTCTTCGGGGATATCGCCGCCGAGGGAAACGGCTGAGGTGCCGAAGCCATTTTCGGAGGCCCATTTGAGGGCGGCGAGTTCGGCCACCTGGGCCGGTTCGGGCTCGTCGGAACGCCCCTTGTAGGTCGGGAGATAGACTTCGTTGCGGCCGATGGCGTCGAGAAAACCTTCGGCGTGCTCGGCGGTCATGCGGCCATAGCGCTGGCGCTGGGGCATGACGACGAGTGAGGCGGCGAAGCGGCAGCCGCCGATATGGGTGGCCTGGACGATGTTGAACTCTGCCGGGTCGGCGATCTTGACCAGGGCCTTGTAGGTGGAAAAACCGTGGCGGGCGCAACAAGCGTCGCGCCGGCTATCGGTGCAGCAGATGATGGTGGGGCGTGTGTCGGGGGCGCCAGCAAACACCTTGCCGCCGATATAATCGCGGATGGCGGCGATCAGTTCGGCCTCGTCGGAAAAGTCGGCATAGACGTTCTCCGGCAGGGCGTGGAGCGTCGGCAGATTGCCTTCTGCCTCGACCTTGTCGACCAGCGCCACGTGCAGCTTGGCATGAGCCGCTTCGTGCAGAGCTTCAGAGAGTTCGGGCGACATATCGACCGACTCCCAGCGCGGCACCCGCCATTTGCCGCGGGGCCAGGCGAGCATGAGGACGCGCTTGGGCGCGTCACCGGTGCCGGCCAGGGGCTCGCCGCGTTCGTGGCAGAGATCGGTGCAGAAGACGTGCTTGCCCATTACTTGGCTTCTTCAAACGGAACGAAGGAACGGCCGGCGACATGCGTTTCGACGAGATCGAGCGCGAGATCGAGGCCGGCCATGGTGCTGCCGAAAGTGGGGCCAGGCAGCAGGACCATCTGGCCCTTCTGGCAGGCGGTGAGGGCCTGGCACCAGCCGGGCGCGAACTTTTCATAAGCAGCGCGGACGGCGTCGGGCGTGGCGTCGGGCTGCTGGCGATAGAAGCCGAAGATGAAATCGGCATCGAGTTCCTGGATCAGCTCGGCACTCCACGAAGCCTGGGTGGCTTCGAGCGCGGACACGGCGGCGGGCTGGGCGAAGCCGAGGTCGGAGAGGACCTGGGCAATGGCACCGAGATTGGCGCGATAGACCCAGAGTTCTTCGCCGGCCGGGAACATAAAGGTCATGGTCGCGGAGACGGCGGACGTGTCGCCGATATAGGATTTGGTGCGTTCG
The DNA here is from genome assembly GCF_024707125.1 of Devosia sp. Classification (GTDB taxonomy): domain Bacteria; phylum Pseudomonadota; class Alphaproteobacteria; order Rhizobiales; family Devosiaceae; genus Devosia. The sequence goes on along the minus strand of NZ_JANQAH010000011.1, from coordinate 114,288 downwards.
ACATTGTCGAGATAGCGCTGGTAGCGGGCTTCGAAATTGCCGGCCTGGCCGCTGACATCGGCGAGAGTGCGGAGGGTTTCGACGAGGCCAAGGGCGCCGTTGTCGATCACCAGGGTCGGCGCGATGGCCTGAAGCTGTTCCACAACGGCCGGGTCGGTATAGGTGCCGCCGATGATGAGATCGGGCTGCAGGGCGGCGATGGCCTCTAGGTCGAGGGCATTGAACTGGCCGACATATTTGATGTCGGTGTTCGAATAGTCGATGCCGAGGGTATCCATGCCGCCGCGGAGGAAGGTCTTGCCTTCGGCATCCACTCGACCGGCGCTGCCGACGAGGGCTGCGCCCAACTCATAGAGCGGAAGGGCGACGATCTGGTCGTTGAGCGCGACGATGCGCTGCGGGGCGACGGGAATGTCGAACGTGCCGTTGGCGGCGGTGACGGAGCGGGTCTCCTGCGCCAGAGCCGGGAGGGCGAGGCCCAGTGCCAAGGTGAGAGCGGCGAGAGCAGTGCGGAAGATCATCGGATAGTCTCCACGAGAGGTCAGAGCGGAATTACTGGAGGGCGCCTTCGACCGGCGTTGCCGGATCGCCATCGGCGGCGGCTTCGAGCAGCGGCACGAGGAAGTCGACGGCGACCGGAATGGATAGAAGCTCCTGGCGGGCGATGGCCGCGAGGTGCTCATCGGTGAGGAAGATTTCGCCGCCATTGGCGCTGGCCTTGAGGAAGGGGCGGGCCGGGTAATCGAGCGACTCCTGCAGGGCGGCCGAGCCGCCATACCAGACGAGGACGTCGGCATTGATGGGCTCGATGAGTTCGGGCGAGACGAGGTTGAAGAAGGCGGTTTCTGTGATGTCGTCGAGCGCGGTTGGCGTCACGAAGCCGAATTCGTTGAGGAATTTGGCGCGGATATCGAGCTTGTTGAAGGCGCTGAATTCGCCCTCGACGATGCGGCCGACCACGGCGGTCTTGCCGGCCCATTCGGGGTGGCTTTCGCGCACTTCGGCGAAGCGGGCATGGATGGCGTCGATCTGGCGCTGGGCTTCGGCCTCGGCGCCGATGGCGCGGGCGGCGATCAGAGCGCGCTGGTCCCAGGGCAGTTCATAGTCGCCGAGGCCGCTGGGAATGGCGACGACAGGGGCAATGAGGCTGAGCTTGGCATAGAGGTCTTCATCGATGCCGGAGGCCAGGGCGATGATGACGTCGGGATTGGTCGAGGCGACCAGTTCCGGATCGATGTCGCCGGCAAAGACCACGGGTTCGCCGGTCAGCAGCGACTGGCCCCAGGGAGGCGTGGTGGAGGGGAACTTGTCGCGCCATTCGCGTACGATGACGGGGGTGACCCCGAGCTTGAGCAGGTTGCCGATGCCACCGTAGTCGAGGCTGGCGACGCGCTCGGGTTTGGTCTCGATGACTGTCGTGCCGAACTTGTGCTCGATGGTGACCGGGAATTCCTGGGCGAGGGCCGGCGTGGCAAGGGCGAATGCCAGGATGGCGGTGAGCAGGCTTGAACGAAACGACATGAAATCCTCCAAGATCAATGCGATGCGGTGGAACGGCTGCGCACCATCAACACGATGAAGAGCGGCACGCCGATAAGGGCGGTGAGCAGGCCGGCGGGAATTTGAATGGGTGCAAAGGCGGCGCGGCCGACGAGATCGGCCAGCGAGACGAGTACAGCGCCAACCATGGCGGTGATCAGCAGGTTGAGGCCGATACCGGCTGGCGCGATGCGGCGCGCAGCGTGCGGTGCGATGAGGCCGACAAAGCCGAGTGGGCCGACAACCGAGGTGGCGATGGCGGCGAGGGCCACGGCGATGCCAAGCTGTAGATTGCGGATCAGGCGGGTGCGGACGCCGAGACTGACGGCCGTCGCCTCGCCCATGCGGGTGGCCGAGGAGCTGCGGCTGATGGCGAGGAGGGCGGGAAGCAGCACGGCGCACCAGAGGCCCAGCGTCCAGACATCGCTCCAGCTTGCGGCATTGATCGAGCCGGCGAGCCAGGAGAGAGCCGCCATGGCGCGGTCGATGTCGCCATAGGTCATGAGGGCCGAGGTGATCGACGAGATGAAGGTCGAAAGCCCGATGCCCATGAGGATGAAGCGAATGGCGCTGCCGCCCTGGCGGGTATGCGACAGGCCCTGAATGGCGAGGGCAACGAGAATGGCGCCAGCAAAGGCGGCCCAGGGACGCAGGGCGCCGGAGACGTCGGGGAAGACGACGGTCAGGGTAACGACCGCCAGGGCCGCGCCCTGGCTGACACCGACGAGGGAGGGATCGGCGAGGCCGTTGCGGGTGGTGTTTTGCAATGCGGCGCCTGAAAGGGCCATCATGGCGCCGACAAGGGCGGCCGCGAGAGTGCGCGGGAAGCGGAATTCCCAGACGACATTGTCGATGGCGCGGCTGATGCTCAGGCCGCGCAAGGTGTCGATCACCTCGTTGAGCGCGACGCCATAGGTGCCGGTGGCAAGGCTTACGCAGCACGTGAGGAGCAGGACCAGCGTAAGGAGGGCCAGTGCGACGAGGGCACGGACCGGAAGGCGGAGGGCGATTCCCTCGGACTTGCTGCGGAAAACCCAGTGGTGGGCGGGAGCGGACATCAGCGGGTCCTCCGGCGGACGAGCTGGATGAAGAGCGGCGCGCCGATCATGGCGGTGATGATGCCGGTGGAGATTTCGCGCGGCGGGATGGCGATGCGCGCGATGGTATCGACGCCGAGGAGATAGACGGCGCCCGCCAATGCCGCATAGGGCACGATCCAGCGATAGTCGGAGCCGACATAGAGGCGGACGACATGGGGGATGACGAGGCCGATGAAGCCAAGCGGGCCGGCAAGGGCGACGGAGCAGGCGGTCAGCACGACGACAACGGCCAGCAGTTGAACCTTTAGCGCGCCCGTCTTTACCCCCAGCCCCTGGGCTACTTCGTCGCCCATGGCGAGGACGGTGACGCGGGGAGCGAGCAGCACGCCGCCGATAAGCGCCAGCGCGATTGGCGGGCCGACATAGAGCAGCAGCGTGATGTCGCGACCTGCGAGGCCGCCGGTCAGCCACACGCGCAGGTTCTCAAAAGTGTCCTGATCGAGCAGGTGGACCACGGAGATGACGGCGCTGAGGAAGGCGCTGATGGCCGCGCCGGAGAGGGTCAGGCTGAGCGGGGTGGCGCCGCCGGGCACGAGGCGGGCGATGATGTAGACGACGAGCGCAGCCCCAAGCGCGCCGAGCATGGCGATCCAGGGGATAAAGATCATGCTGGTAAGGCCGAGCACGCTGGTGGCGATGACCACAGCAAAGGCTGCGCCTGAGGTGAGGCCGAGGAGGGCTGGATCGGCCAGCGGATTCCGCGTCACGCCCTGCATCAGGGCGCCAGCGAGGGAGAGGCTGGCACCGACAATGACCGCCAGCACGGCGCGGGGCAGGCGGAGATTGCGCACAATAACGTGGTCGAAAACGGTCTGGTCGAAGTTGAAAAGAGCCTCGATGACGGTGCCGAGCGAGAGCTGCTTGGCGCCGACGGCGATGTGTAGCAGGAAGGCGAGGACCAGAACGCCGAGAAGCACCGGAACGCCGCTCCAGGCCCGGACGGGATGCGTGCCGGCATTGGGGGCGGCGATGGTGCTCATCGTGCGGTCACGGGTGTTGCACTGCGCATGCGCGTGCCGGAGGGGACGCAGACCATGCGGCCGCTATCGGGGTCGCGCAGCACCTTGGCGTCGAGGCCGAAGACCTGCTTCAACCGCTCGGCGGTGAAGATGTCGTCCGGCGTGCCGGAGGCGACGATGTGGCCATCTTTCATCATCACCAGATAGTCAGCATAGGCGGCGGCGAGGCTGAGTTCGTGGAGGACGATGACCAGGGTGCGGCCGCGCTGGTGGGCGAGGCCAGCCAGCAGGTCCATGAGGTCTACCTGCACCTTGAGGTCGAGGAACGTCGTGGGTTCATCGAGAAGGATGAGGTCGGTTTCCTGGGCCAGCACCATGGCGACCCAGCAACGCTGGCGCTGGCCGCCCGAGAGCGTATCGACGCTGCGATCGGCAAAATCGGTGATGCCGGCAATGTCCATGGCGCCATTGACGGCGTCTTCGTCGGCGCGGGTCCATTGGCGCAAGAGGGTCTGGTGCGGGAAGCGCCCCTGGGCGACGAGTTCGCGCACGGTCAGTCCTTCAGGAGCAATCGGGCCCTGCGGCAGGAGACCGAGCTTGGCGGCGACGCTCTTGGTATCGAGGCGGTGGATATCTTTGCCATCAAGCAGCACGCTGCCGTTGGATGGGGTCAGGATGCGCGCCATGGTCTTGAGCAGCGTGGATTTTCCGCAGCCATTGGGGCCGATCAGAATGGTGATCTCGCCGGTGGGAATCGCGAGGTCGACATTGTCGAGCACATTGGTGCCGCCATAGCCGACGCTCAGCCCGATGCCTTCCAATCGCAGCATCCGCTGCGTCGTTGCACTGCCTGACACGGGCTTTCCTTATATGACTAGGATTGTCTTGTTTTGCCTGTAGCAAAGCTCGGACAGGCATTCAAGCCGCAGCAGTACGAGTTGGTACGGATGCATTCGATGTGACTGCTACACGTCGGGTTTACCTCTATTTGTTAGGGTCTTCGCTTATGGGGCGAGGAGGGTTCCATGATGCAGCCACTTGGTATGCTGGCTATTGTTGGATTGATGGTGCTCGCAGGATGCAGTTCCGGAGAGGCGCCGTTGGTCGCTGGGGGGCCGACACCGACGCAGGCGATCGATGCCATGCTCAGCAATGCTCGTATTCTCGAACGCCAGCGGGTCGCGATTGTCGAAGATCGGGTGAAGCTTGAAGCCACCGATTGCGCCAAGCACCCCAATGGCGTTGTTACTTGCCGGGTGCGGCTCTATTCGATCGGGAGAGGCTGGTCGGCGCCGAGCATGGGGCGGTTTACGGAAACGGATGGGCGCTGGGCCTTCGATTTCTAAGGTCACGCAACCGTTTGGTCCCTGCGGCGTTGATTGAAGCGGCTCGGGTCGAGCCGTCTTCTCAATTGTGGGGTTCACATGGGCGACGCAGGTATCGGCTGGATTGCAGCGATCATTATCGGGGGTCTGGCGGGCTGGATTGCATCCAGCATCATGAAGACCAATACCGGGATTTTTCTCAACATCGTGCTCGGCATCGTCGGTGCGCTGATTGCCAGCTTCCTCTTTGGCATCATCGGCATCTCGTTCGGCGGCTGGCTCGGCTATCTGGTCGCGGGCCTCCTGGGCGCCTGCATCCTCATTGCCCTGGTCCGCGCTGTCAGGCGCTAGAGCCAAAAGTTCAAAACAAAAGGCCCGGCAGCGGTGACGCTGCCGGGCCTTTTGCTGTCTGGATTCAGATCAATCGTGGAGGCGCTTTTCGCCGGCTTCGATGCGGATCGGCAGCACGTTTTCGGCCGGCGGCAGCGGGCAGATGGCGTGTTCGGTGAAGGCGCAGGGCGGGTTAACCGCCTTGTTGAAGTCGAGCACGATGGTTTTGTCGGTAACATCTTCGCCGAAGACGAAGCGGCAGGCGGCATAGGTGGAGTCACGCGAGGTCTGGTCGCGGATCACGAACTGCGGGGATTCCGCCGTGCCATGGGTGGCGAGCAGTTCATAGGTGACGCCATCGCGGGTGAAGACGGCCTTGTGGGTTGCTTCGACCTCGGTCTGGATCGCCTTGGATGTGCTGATGGTCAGGCCCTTGGGTGCCTCGAAGGCAACCCAGTCGGCCGTGATGCGCCAGGTGGGGTCGAGCGGGAAATATTCGAGCGGCTGCAACTGGTTGGGCGCGTCCGATGTCGTGTCGCGTACGCGCAGGGCATTCTCGCCATTGAGCGAGGTGACTTCCAGCAGCAGATTGCCGGCGGTGAAGCGCGGCGGGCTGTATTTTGAGAGTTTCAGCACCTGGGCGGCGCTGCCATCGGCGGGGGTGTAGGTGACGGTGCCTTCGGTATCCTGGGTCAGGCTGCCGACATAGGACGGGCCGGAGGAAAGGATGATGTCATTGTCCGCGGCAGCGCCGACGGTGACGGTGCCTTCGGCCAGCCAGACGCGGGCGATGATGTTGAGCCAGCCATTGGGCGCCTTGAGCGCGGCGAGGCGTTTTTGCTGCCAGTCGGCATATTGGGTTGCATAGTCGGTCATGAAGACACCTCGTGGAGGGTAAGGCGCGGCACGCTGGCAAGCAGGCGCTGCGTATAGGGATGTTTGGGATTGGCGAGAACGTCGGCCGTTCCGCCGGCTTCGACGATGCGGCCTTTTTCGAGAATGACGATGCGTCGGCAGAGCGCGGCGACGACGCCGATATCGTGCGAGACGAAGAGCAAGCTCATGGTTTTGCTGAGGCCGGCAAGGAGGTCGACGATGCGAATGCGGGTCGTCAGATCGAGGGCGCTGACCGCTTCGTCGGCAAGCAGCAGGCGTGGGCCGGGCACGATGGCGCGGGCAATGGCGATGCGCTGGCGCTGGCCGCCGGAGAACTGATGGGGGAAGCGTGTTCCGACATCGCGGTCGAGGCCGACGGCTTCGAGGGCGTCGCCTACCATCTTGTTGTGATCGCCGGGGATTTTTAGCGAGCGCAGGGGTTCGGCGATGATGGATTGGATCGTCTGGCGCGGATCGAGCGAGGAATAGGGGTCCTGGAAGACCACCTGAGCTTGGCGGCGGAAATCGCGCATGAAGGTGCCGTTGCCGGGATCGAGCGGTTTTCCGTCGAAGGTGATGCTGCCGCTGTCAGGCCGGGCGAGGCCGAGGAGGAGGCGCAGTAGGGTGGTCTTGCCCGAGCCGCTTTCGCCGACAAGGCCGATGGTGTCGCCGGGGGCGATCTCGAGCGAGACGTCATCGAGAATGCGGCGGTTGGCGGTGTAGCCAAAGCTGACGTGGTCGGCGCGGACGAGGCTCATACGCGGCCCTCCATGGCGTCGTCGAGGCGACGGGCGGCGGCGAGGAGGCTCTTGGTGTAGTCGTGGCGCGGATTGCCGAAGACTTCAGCGACATTGCCGGCCTCGACGGTTTCGCCTTGTCGCAACACGACGACGCGCTCAACCGTGTTGGCGACAACGGGCAGGTCGTGGCTGATGAAGAGGAGAGCCATATTGCGCTCGCGAACCAAGCGGTCGAGGAGGCCGAGGATTTCGGCCTGGGTGGTGACGTCGAGGGCGGTGGTGGGCTCGTCGGCGATGAGCAGGTCGGGCTTGCAGGCGAGGGCCATGGCGATGGCGATGCGCTGGCGCTGGCCGCCAGAAAGCTCGTGCGGATAGGATTTGGCGATGCGCTGCGGTTCGGGCAGGGCGACCTCGTCGAAGAGAGCCAGAACAGCCTGATCGAGGGCTGTACCGGAGAGCGGCGTGCCATCGCGCTTGGCGCGGCGGGCGAGGGGTTCTGCTACCTGCTTGCCGACGCGCATCAGCGGATCGAGGGCTGTAAGGGGCTCCTGGAAGACGATGGCGACGGCAGTGCCGCGCAACTGGTTCAGCTCGCGGTCAGGCGCGCCAATGACTTGCTTGCCCGCGAGAATGGCGGAGCCGGAGGCCGAGAGGCCGGCTGGCAGGAGGCCCGTGGCGGCGAGTGAGGTGAGCGATTTTCCGGAGCCGGATTCGCCGATCAGGCCAAGCCGTTCCCCGCGGTTGAGCGAAAAGGAAAGGTTCGACACCAGCGCCTTGCTGCCCGCATGGACGGACAGATTTTCGAGGGAGAGAAGAGCGGTCATCGTGCGCGCCTCGTCGGGTCGATGGTGTCGCGCAGGCCGTCGGCCAAGAGGTTGACGCCGATGGCGAGGGAGACCAGCGCAATGCCGGGGGCGATGGCGCCGAGAGGGGCAGTGTACACCGTGCCCTGGGCTTCCTGGAGAATGCGGCCCCATGAGGCGTTTGGCGGCGGGGCGCCGAGGCCGAGATAGGAGAGCGAGGCTTCGGCGATGACGGCGAGGCCGAATTGCAGGGCGAAATTGACCGACAGGGTGGGCCAGATATTGGGCAGGATATGGATGGCGACGATTTTGGGCCACCCACTGCCGGAGGTGCGGGCTGCCGTGATGTAGTCCATCACCAGCACGCGCTTGGCGAGAATGCGGGTGAGGCGCGCGACGATGGCCGAGAGGGCGATGCCGAGGGCAAAAATAGCCGACCAGAGATTGGCCGTATCGCTGGCTGCAACCACCAGCATGGCGATCAGCAGAGTGGGGAAGGCGATGAGAATGTCGAGCGTCGCCGCCAGTGCGTCGTCGAGCCACTTGCTGGCGAATGCGGCGAGAAGGCCGAGGGTGACGCCGATGACAGCGCCGATAGTGACGGCGCCGACGCCGACGATGAGGGCGATGCGGCTGCCGATCATCATCTGGGTGAAGAGATCGCGGCCGAGGCGGTCGGTGCCGAGCCAGTGGAGGAGGCTTGGCCCCTCGAGGCGACCGCCGGCCATGGCGGTGGGGTCGTAGGGCAGCCAGACGAGGGTAAGGAGGCCAATGGCGATGTGGACGCCGACCAGCACCACTCCGGCCTTGAGGGCCAGGGAGTGGGATTTTTTGTCGGCGGGAGCGGTCATGGTGGTGGTGCTCATGCCAGCGCCCTCCCGCGACCGCGGAGGCGCGGATCGATGAGGCGCTGGATGATATCGGCGGCAAAGCCGATCAGCAGAACGAGAAGGGTCGAGATGAAGAGAACGCCCTGCACATTGGGATAGTCGCGCTGCTGGATGGCGAGGAGCAGCATGGAGCCGAGGCCGGGCAGCGAAAAGACGCGCTCGATGACCACGGCGCCGAGGAAGGTGCTGGCGAGTTCGATGCCGAGAATGGAAATGACCGGCACGGCACCGTTGCGGACGCCATGGCGGATGAGGGCTTCGGGGAAACTGGCGCCGAGGGCGCGGGCGGTGCGGAGAAAGTCGCTGCCGAGAACGTCGAGCGTGGCGGCGCGGACATAGCGCAAGAGGGAGGCGCCCATGACGAGGCCGATGGTGAGCGAAGGCAGGATCATGCCGGTGATGGCTTCGCCGAAGTTGGCCCAGCCTTTCAACGGGAAGCCGCCGGAGGGAAGCCAGCGTAGATTGATGGAAAAGAGCGTCACGAGCAGGATGCCGAGCCAGAAGACCGGGATGGCGATGCCGAGTTGGGAGACGACGGAGATGGCGGCGCCATACCATTTGTCGGAGCGGACTGCGGCGATGATGCCGAGCGGGATGGCGAGGGCAAGGGCGACGAGGAAGCCGAAGAAGGTGAGCGGCAGGGTGACGACCATGCGGTTGCCGATCTCGCCCAGCACCGAGGCGCGGCTGACGAAGGAGGTGCCGAGGTCGAGCCGGGCAAGATTGCCGATGAAGCCGACGAACTGGACGTAAAGCGGTTGATCCGAGCCGACCTGCGCGCGGGCGGCGGCGATCTGTTGCTCGGTGGCACCGACGCCGAGGAGAGCATTGGCCGGATCGCCGGGGAGGAGGCGCAGCAGCACGAACAGCACAACCGCTGCGATAAACAGCGAGGCGATCAGGATCAGCGTGCGGCGGATGGTGTAGGCGAGAATGGTTTTAGTCCTTGCGCGATATCAGACGCGACAATAGCGGGGCCGTAAGGGCAAAGCCACCGGCCGAGGGGCCGGTGGACAGAGTGTTCAACGATATTCCCTTGGCCACTGCGTCATTCCCGCGAAAGCGGGAATCTCTGCTTTGGCGGTGCGAGATTCCCGCTTTCGCGGGAATGACGCAGTGGGATTGGAAGCGTTACTCGCTCTTCTGGATGTCGTAGGCGAAGAACTGGGAGTTCAGGCCGTTGATCGGGTAGCCGGTGACGTTGGCGGCCGAAACGACGATCTGCGGGTAGAGGTAGAGCCAGTTGCCGGCTGCGTCTTCCGCGATGATCTTGTTGGCTTCGGTCAGCTTTTCGACCTGTTCGGCTTCCGAGCCGGCCGATTCAGCATCAGCCACGAGCTTGACGACGTCGGGGTTGTTGTAGCCCCAGTAGAAGTCCGGGTTGCCGTAGAAGACGATGTCGCGGTGGTTGACGTGCTCCTGCAGCGTCGCCTCGAAATTCTTCTCCTGGTAGATCTTGGTGTACCACTCGTTGGCGGTGATGATGTTGATGTTCACCTTCACGCCGATCTTGGCATATTCGGACTGCAGGAACTGCGCCACGATCGGATGCGGATCGTAGTCGGGCGTGTCGAGGGTGAATTCAAAACCATCGGGATAGCCGGCTTCGGCGAGGAGCGCCTTGGCGCTTTCGACGTCATAGGCATCGACGCCCGTGAGGTCGACATACCACGGGTCGGTCGGCGGTACGAAGGAGCCGATCAGCGTGCCATAGTCACCCCAGATGGAGTTGAGGAGGCGTGCCTTGTCGGTGGCGCGGGCCAGAGCCTTGCGGACCTTGACGTTGTCGAAGGGAGCGACGCGGTCGTTATAGGCCAGCAGTTCCTTGGTGGTGGAAGCGCCTTCGGTGACGGTGAAGGCCGGGTTGCCGGCAAACTGGGCCAGGGAATCCGGGCTCTGCACCGAGGTGATCACGTCGACGGCGTTCGTCAGCAGCGCGTTGTTGAGCGCGGTGGCGTCGGTGAAATAGGTGTAGACGACTTCGGCATTGGTCGGGGCTTCGCCCCAATAGCTGTCGTTGCGCTCGAGAGCCAGGGCCGAACCGCGGCGCCATTCGCTGAGCGAATAGGGGCCGGTGCCGTCTTCGGTGGCCGTGATGTCGGTCGCGGCGTCGTTGACGATCCAGACATAGGAGAGGTTGTAGGGCAGCGAGATCGAGCGAGCCGAGAGGGTGATCACGACCGTCTTGTCATCGGGGGTTTCGATGCCGGTGATGGTGGAGAGGCTGCGCTTGCGCGAGCTCTTCGAGGCTTCGGAGGTGACGCGCTCGATCGAGTACTTTACGTCGGCTGCGGTCAGCGGGTCGCCGGAGTGGAAGGTGACGCCGTCCTTGAGGGTGAAGGTATAGGTCAGGCCGTCTTCGCTGGCTTCATAGCTTTCGACGAGCTTGGGTTCGACCGAACCGGCATCGGTCAACTGGAACAGGGCTTCATAAACGTTGCCGTTGAAGGCTTCGTTGATGCCCTGGCCTGCGCCGGCGGTGTTGTCGAGGTTCTGCGGCTCGTAGAGCGAGCCGATGCGGATGGAGGCGTCCGGATTGAAGTCCTGCGCGAGGACGGAGGCGGGCAGGGCAACGCCGGCCAGGAGGGCGGCGAGAAGGAGGGTTTTCGTGGTCATGAGACGCTCCAGTTATTGGTTGGCTTCAATCTAGTTCTGGCCGGGATAAATCTCTACCGTCTTGATAGACAATCTTGTGCCGCGCTTGGGCGCATTCAGGCATTTCGTTTTCTTTGAGATCAAGGAAATAGAAATGCGTTCCGGCAGCCTACGCCAGGGGCCGGAGTTTTGAAATGTCATTTCGGCGGCATGTGGCCCGTTGCACGCTGTCGTGTCCGGCACTCTTAGTGGTTTTCACTAACGTAAAATCTCCGTAAGATTATCACGGAGACGGGCTGACATGATCGACGAAAACGATCCGGATGGGTTTGGCGAACGGCCTTTGGCCGGGTTCACCCATTCGATCGATAGTCACCTCGCCTTCTATCGTTTCGCACTGACCGCCTATAATTATCGCTGTGCCATCAGTGGTTTGCGATTTCCTCCTGATGCTCAGATTCTGCATGAGCAGCTTTCGGTGGTGCCAATCCATCCGCGTGAACTCGGCGGTTCGCTTGAGATCGGCAATGCACTGGTGCTGGAAGCCAGCATGGCCGACGCTTTTGCGCGCGGACTGATTGCGGCCACCGACGACTGGCAGGTGATCGTGCCGCGGCCGGAAGCGCTGGCCGAGGAGCAAAGGCGACACGTGGTGGCAGGGCGGGTGCTGTTCGTTCCGGCCGAGCCCATGTTCCGGCCTGTGGCAAAAAACCTGCAATTTCATCGGCTTACGATCGCCAGATATCACCGATAGGCTCACCGGTCGCGATTGTTGTGGCAAAGCTCGCCTGTGGCTGGAAATTTTTGCACGGCGAGAGCAGGCTGGGGTAGTTTCTTCCATACTAGGATCGTTCCGTGCCATTCCCCGATCTCGTCCACCCCGCGCTTGGTGCCTATCGCAGCGCGGTAGAAATTCCCGCTGATTTTTCAACATTCTGGGCCGAGACGCTGGCCGAAGCGCGCGGCATTGGCGGGGCGGTTGTCATCGAGCCGGTGGAAACGTCGCTGAAACTCGTTGAAGCCTTCGATGTGACCTTTCCCGGCTTCGGCGGGCATCCCGTAAAAGGCTGGCTGGTGCTGCCGAAGAACAGGGAAGGAAAGCTGCCGCTGGTGGTACAGTTCATCGGCTATGGCGGCGGTCGCAGCTTTCCGCATGAACTGCTGCATTGGGCGGCCTCGGGCTATGCCTATTTCCGCATGGATACGCGCGGGCAGGGCAGCAGCTGGAGCATGGGCGCGACGCCCGATCCGATCGGCTCCACCTCGTCCATTCCGGGCGTGATGACCAAGGGCATTCTGGACAAGAACGACTACTACTATCGCCGCCTCTTTACCGATGGCGTCCGGGCCGTGGACATGCTCTTGGCTCAGGATTTTGCTGATCCTGAGCGCGTGGCCGTTTGCGGCGGCAGCCAGGGTGGCGGCATTGCGCTGGCGGTGGCGGGGATTGATAGCCGGGTGAAGGCGGTGATGCCGGATGTTCCGTTCCTCTGCGATTTTCCGCGTGCCGTGCGTTCTGCCGGGCGCGATCCCTATCTCGAGATTGTACGCTACCTTGCCCAGCACAGGGATAAGTCGGCCAAGGTCTTCGAGACGTTGCGCTATTTCGATGGCGTCAATTTTGCGCGGCAGAGCAAGGCGGCGGCTTTGTTCTCGGTGGCGCTGATGGACGACATCTGCCCGCCTTCGACGGTCTACGGCGCCTACCAAGCCTTCGCCGGCGCGGACAAAACCATTGTGGAATATGAATTTAACAACCACGAAGGCGGTGGGCCGTTCCAGGATCGCGAGCAGATGAAATGGCTCGGAAAGCGGTTTGGAATGGCCTGAATCGGAGAAATCTTGCTTTATTCAAAAAACGCAAATATTGCGTAGTGGGGTAAGCAGGATTTTTGAGATGCCAAGCAAGCGCGCCAGTCAAGCCGATATCGCCGAAAAGCTCGGGGTGTCCGTGTCGACTGTGTCGCGCGCGCTGGCCAATGAAATCGGCATCAGCGACGCGGTGCGACGCGACGTACAGCGCGTTGCCCGCATGCTCGGCTACAAGAGCAAGCATGTGCCGGCGGCGGGCAATCTCGACAAGCGCGCCGTCGCCATGGTGCCGCTCAATGGCGCCATTGGCAGCCTTGCGAGTTTTTACCACGGCATCGTGGAGGGTATGCGCAGCCAGGCGGCGGAGTCGGGCATCGTGCTCGATGTGCGGCTGGTCAATGAGGACCTGGTGACGCTCGACTTTGTGCAGCGGCACATGGCGAAATCGGGTGCGGGCGGGCTGGTCCTTGCCGGTATCGACCCCGTCGAACCGCTGGTGGAATGGGCGCTCGATGCCGATGTCAGCCTGGTTCTCGCCAATGGCGTTGACCCCAAGATGCGGCTGAGCTCGGTGGCGCCGGCCAATTTTTACGGCGCCTATATGGCGACGCAGCACCTGATCGATGCCGGGCATCGCAAGCTCCTGCATTACACCTATCGGCACCGGCATACGATCCTGCAGCGCCGACGCGGCTTCGAGGCGGCCATAGCGGCAACGCCCGATGCCGTGGGCACTATCGTCACGGCCAACGAGAATTCAGGCAAGGAACTGCTGGCTGGCCTATTGAGCGGCAAGTATGACGCGACGGCTGTGTTCTGCTGGAATGACAGTGTTGCCGTGTCCATGGTCGATGCTCTCCTGGGGCAGGATTCCCCGATGCCGAAGAACTTTTCGCTGATGGGATTTGACGACCTTCCCATCGCCGGCATGGCGAGCCCTCGGCTCAGCACGGTGCGGGTGGATCGCGAGGCGATCGGTCGCGGCGTGGTGCGGCTGCTTTCCCAGCAAATGGATGGTGAGCGGGCGGTGCAGCACCTGGAGATCGGGCTGACGCTGGTTGAGGGCGAGACGGTTCATCCGTTTGAGTGACGGCTGCTCCAGCCTGTTGAGCTGAACTAAACATGTCGTCATTGCCGGCTTGTCCCGGCAATCCATCTCGCCGCCGCATGGACCACCGGGACAAGCCCGGTGGTGACGATGGGCGTGTGGTTCAGGTCTTTCCTGGCATCGGTAGATCCTGCCAGTGGCCAGCATCTTGGGCTCGATTTTTGGCCTGGTTGTGAGCATCCCAACGCAAACTTTTTTGCCCTCCATGTTGAAAAACACTCGGTTTAGCGCGGTTCTTCGTTCGCTATCCGTCTCGTTCTGCAATGCAATTCTCGCAATATTGCGTAAATTGCGTGAAATGCGCAAATTGCTTGAATTTGCGCAAGATTGTGCATAGCGTTGCACTCGTTCGGTGACGAATAAGGCAGCTGCCGGTTAGCAGACTGTTGGCATCGAACGTAACCTGGGAGGGGAATTGGTGACTCTTCGGCAGTGGCATGCGGAACCGGCGCAGGAGGTGCTCAAGGCAGCATCCGAAGGCCGGCCGTTCACTGCCTGGTCGCATCCCAGAAGTCGAGAACTAGGCAAGGCATTGCTCTCCGGCATCGCTGTCGGAGCGTTGAGCCCTGCTGTCGTCATCTTGCCGCTCGTCTGAGCGGTGGGCCGTCCTAGAGGCGGGGTCAATCGATGGCGAGCTGCGGAGGAAGCGGCTCTGCCGAATGTGATTGCCGGGGCAGAACCCGGAATTGGGAGGACTATGTATGGGAAAGAATTTTGCTCTTGGTTTGACCGGAGCCGTGGCCATTGCGGCCATGATGGCCGCGGTTGGACCGGCATGGGCGCAGCAGCAGTCGCCGGTGCTGGATGCGGCTGTCGCCAGCGGTGAACTGCCGCCGGTTGCCGAGCGTCTGCCGGCCAATCCGCTGGTGATCACGCCGGTCGAAAGCGTTGGCACCTATGGCGGCACCTGGCACAGCGCCCTGCGCGGCGGCCTCGACAATGCCTGGATCGGCCGCACCGTCGCCTATGACGGGCTCGTTCGCTATGACCGCGAATGGAAAGAGATCATTCCGAACCTGGCCGAAAGCTGGGAAGTCAGCGAGGACGCGCGCACCTATACCTTCAAGCTGCGCGAAGGCCTCAAGTGGAACAATGGCAAGCCATTTACCAGCGCCGACATCGCCTTTGCGGCCGAGCTCTTCAGCGAGCCGACCTATGGCGCCGGCACTTTCATGAAAAACCCGAACAATCCGGTAAAGGTCGAAGTCGTCGACGAGACGACGTTCAGCCTCGTCTTTGAAAAGCCAAATGGCGTGATCATGGACGACCTGGCCAGCATCAACGGCCTCACGCTGGTTTCGCTCAACAAGGAATATTGCAGCCAGTTCTACCCCAAGTACAATCCGAACGCGGCGGCGGAAGCCAAGGCGGCGGGCTTTGAGACCTGGGAACTCTGGATGACCGACCGCTGCTCGTGGGCGACGGAAACCATCCGCTGGGCCAATCCCGAACTGCCGATGATGAATGCCTGGATGATCGAGGAGCCGCTCAAGGGTGACTCGACCCGGACCACCTTCGTGCGCAACCCGTACTACTGGAAGGTCGACACCGAAGGGAACCAGCTGCCCTATATCGACCGGCTCGAAATGCGCGTTTCGGACTCGCTCGAAGAAATCACCCTGATGGCGCTCAATGGCGAGATCGACTACCAGGATCGCCATATCGCAACCGTTGCCAACCAGCCGATCTTCTTCGACGGCCAGGAAGCCGGCGACTATCGCCTGGGCGAAAACATCCCGTCCAACATGAATACCCTCATGTTGCAGTTCAACATGAACCATGTGGACGAGAAGCGTCGCGAACTGTTCCAGAGCAAGGACTTCCGCGTCGGCATCAGCCATCTGATCGACCGGCAGGAAATCATCGACGTGATCTTTACCGGCCAGGGCGAACCCTACCAGGCCGCGCCGCGTCCGGAATCCCCGTTCTATGACGAGGAAATGGCCAAGCAATATACCGAGTTCGACCCCGATGCGGCTGCTGCCGCGTTCGAGGCCGCGGGCCTCATCAAGAGCGGCGAATTCTACACCTTTGCCGATGGCACTCCGCTCAAGATCACCATCGACATGATCTCCTCGTTCCGTTCGGAATGGGTCGACATGATGGAACTGCTGCAGCTGCAGCTCGAGGCCGGTGGCGTTGATATCGAACTCAACAATATCGACCGCACGCTCTACTACGAAAAGCGCCCGACTGGCGACTATGACGCGCAGATCTGGCAGGGCGATGGTGGCCTCGATGTGATCCAGGAGCCGCGCTACTACCTGCCGGCCAACGATGAATCCGTCTGGGCCTATCGCTGGGCACAGTGGTTCCAGGGCTCGCGTCCGGAAATCGCCGAAGAGCCGGCTGACTGGGCCAAGGAACAGATGGACCTGCTCAACAAGCTGCGCAGCGAAGGCAATCCGGAAGTGCGCAACGACCTGATGAAGCAGATCCTTGCCATCTCCAAGGAGAACTTCCCGGTGATCGGCGTGAGCCTGCCTGGCAATGGCTACTACATTGCCAAGAACAATATGCGGAACATCGCCGAACCGATGCTGCACGCATACCTGTTCCCGACCCCGGCACCCTATGACCCGTTCCAGTGGTATTTCGCCCAGGAATAGGGTCCCTCCCGGCCCCTCGCGACCCCTCCCCAGGGCCGCGAGGGGACTAAAAAGTGGGAGAGCTGTTCACTTGGCTCACCCCCACCCTTGATCCCTCCCCACAAGGGGGAGGGAGACGATAGAACCGAGACATTTCAGCCTGCGCCTCCCTCCCCCTTGTGGGGAGGGAATGAGGGTGGGGGTGCCTCCAAGGCACCGAGTTCGTAATACCAAGGAGACGCCCCATGATGCGTTTCGTTTTCCGGCGTCTCATCGCCATGGTTCTTACGCTCTGGGCCGTCAGCTTCGTGGCTTTTGCCATTATCCAGCTGCCGCCGGGCGACTATCTCACCACTTATCTCGCGACCCTCAGCGCCAATGGCGATCGGGTGGATCCGGCGACCATCGAGGCGCTGCGCGTGCAATATGGTTTTGGCGAGCCCTATATCGTCCAATACTGGAAATGGTTCTCGGGCATCCTGTTCCGTGGCGATTTCGGGCAAAGCTTTGAGTGGAAGGCGCCGGTGACGACCCTGATCTGGGGGCGCCTCGGCAATTCCATCCTCGTCGAAGGCCTCGCTGTCCTCGTCATGTGGTTCATCGCCCTGCCCATCGGCATCTATGTGGCGGTGAAGAAGTATTCGCTGGGTGATTATCTGGCGACCATTGCCGGCTTCATCGGCCTTGCGATCCCGAATTTCCTCCTGGCGCTGCTGCTGATGTATCTCAGCTTCGTCTGGTTCGGTACGACCATCGGCGGGCTGTTCTCGTCCGAATTCGAGAATGCGCGCTGGAGCCTGCCGCGGCTGTGGGACTTCTTCTCCCATGCCTGGGCGCCGATCCTGGTGCTGGCGACGGCGGGTACGGCGGAGCTGATCCGCATCCTGCGCGCCAATCTGCTCGATGAACTGAAGAAGCCCTATGTGACGACGGCCCGCGCCAAGGGCCTGTCGGAATGGAAGGTCATTCTCAAATATCCCGTGCGTGTGGCGCTCAATCCGCTGGTGTCGACCATCGGCTGGCTGTTGCCGGCGCTGGTGTCGAGTTCGGTGATCGTGTCGGTGGTGCTCAACCTGCCGACGGCCGGACCGCTGCTGCTGCGATCCTTGACAAGCCAGGACATGTATCTCGCAGGGGCGATCATCATGCTTCTCGGTGTGCTCACCGTCATCGGCACCCTGATCTCGGACCTGCTTCTGGCCTGGATCGACCCCCGAATTCGCTATGGGAGTAAGTGATATGGCCGTTGATACGATTGCCCCGGCCGAACACGTTGCGCCGAAAAGGCTCAAGCGCGAATCCCAGCTGGCCCTGATGTGGCGGCGCTTCAAGCGCCACCAGCTCGCCGTGGTCAGCCTCTGGATCGTGGTGTTTTTCTACCTCGTCGCGGCCTTTGCCGAGTTTTTAGCGCCGACCGATCCTGCCGCCTATAGCGCGCGCTACACCTATGCGCCGCCGCAGGGATTGCAGTTCATCGTCGCCACAGAAGATGGCGGTTGGGCGTTCCAGCCGCATGTGAATGGCTACAAGACCGAGGTCGATCCCAAGGCCATGCGCCGCAGTTTCGTGATCGATCCGGAAGTGATCATTCCGGTGCAGTTCTTCGCACCCTCAAAGCCCTATTACCTGGCCGGGTTCATCCCCATGTCGGTGAAATTCATGGGCGTCGAGAACCCGCGCGATCCCTTCTATGTGCTGGGGGCCGACCGGTTGGGTCGCGACATGCTGAGCCGTCTTATTCACGGCACGCGCATTTCGCTTTCCATTGGTCTTGCCGGTGTGACGCTGAGCCTCTTCTTCGGCATCGTGATCGGTGGGTTCGCGGGTTACTACGGCGGCTGGTTCGACAGCACTGTGATGCGTGTGGTCGAGTTCATTCGCTCCATGCCGACCATTCCGCTCTGGCTCGGGCTTGCCGCGGCACTGCCCAAGGATTGGTCTGCGCTACAAACCTACTTTGCCATCACGATTATCTTGTCCCTTATCGGCTGGACCGAACTGGCGCGTGTGGTGCGCGGGCGTTTCCTGTCGCTCAGGACGGAAGATTTCGTGACTGCGGCGCAGCTCGATGGGGCCAGCGACTGGCGGATCGTGACGCGGCATATGGTGCCGAGCTTTACCAGCCACATCATTGCGGCAGCGACACTCGCCATTCCCGGTATGATCCTGGCGGAGACGGCGTTGTCGTTCCTCGGGCTCGGGTTGCAGCCGCCGATCGTCAGCTGGGGCACGCTGCTGCAGGAAGCGCAGAATATCCGCACGCTGGCGACGGCGCCGTGGCTGCTGGCTCCGGGCTTATGCGTGGTGATTGTAATCCTTTCGCTCAACTTCTTCGGGGACGGCCTTCGCGACGCCGCTGATCCTCATGGCCGGTAATTTTCAACTTCGGGAGTGCCTGGCATGACCAAGCCCCTCCTTTCCATCAATGACATGTCGATCGTCTTCACCTCGCCCGATGAGCCCGATATCGAGGCGGTGCGGCAGGTGGACCTGACGCTGACGCCTGGCAAGACGCTGGCTCTGGTGGGCGAAAGTGGCTGCGGGAAGTCGGTGACGGCCCGGGCCGTGCTGCGACTGCTCGACAAGAATGCCGATATTCGCACCGGCGAGATCGTCTATGACGGGCGCGACGGGCAGGTCGATATTGCCCGGCTCAAGCCCGACAGCACCGCCATGCGCTCCATTCGCGGTGCGCAGATTTCGATGATCTTTCAGGAGCCGATGAGCTCGCTGTCGCCGGTCCATACGATCGGCAACCAGATCGACGAGATCATCGTGCTGCATGAAGGACTAAAGCCCAAGCAGGCGCGGGAGCGCACGATTGCGCTACTCGACCAGGTGGGCGTGCCCGGCGCGCGGGATCGGGCCAATGCCTATCCGTTCGAGCTTTCGGGCGGCCTCAGGCAGCGCGCGATGATCGCCATGGCGCTGGCCTGTACGCCCAAATTGCTGATTGCCGACGAGCCGACCACGGCGCTCGACGTGACGACGCAGGCGCAGATTCTGGACCTGCTGCGGCAGCTTCAGGACGATTTCGGCATGGCCATGCTGTTCATCACCCATGACCTCGGGGTCGTCGCTGAAATCGCCGACGATATTGCGGTGATGTATCTCGGCGATGTGGTGGAGCAGGGGGATGTCTTTGAAGTCTTCAAGGCGCCGAAACATCCTTACACGCAGGCGCTGATGAACTCGGTGCCGCAATTGCAGCGGAAGGCCGATCGTGTGCGGCTTCAGCCGATCAAGGGCACGGTGCCGTCGCCCAAGGATCGTCCGGTCGGGTGCTCTTTCACCAGCCGTTGCCCGCATGCCTTTGGGCCATGCGCCGGCACGCGGCCGGAGCGCACGCAGGTCACAGAGGGCCATATGGCGCGCTGCCATCTCCTCACTCAGGTCAAAGAGGAGGCGCTCGCATGACGACGCTGCTTTCCGTCGAACATCTCTCGAAGGTCTATACGCTTGGCGGCGGGCTCTTCAAACAGAGCCGGGAGCTGGTCGCGCTCAACGACATCAACCTGACGGTGGAGGCGGGGGAGACCCTGGCCATTGTTGGCGAAAGCGGCTGCGGCAAGACCACGCTCGGGCGCTGCATCATCAAGGCGCAGCCTGTGACTGAGGGTAAGGTGTTTTACCATCAGGAAGGCGGGCAGAAGGTTGAGCTGACGTCGCTCGACAAGAAGGCCATCAAGCCGTGGCGGCGCG
Source organism: Devosia sp. (assembly GCF_024707125.1). Classification (GTDB taxonomy): domain Bacteria; phylum Pseudomonadota; class Alphaproteobacteria; order Rhizobiales; family Devosiaceae; genus Devosia. The sequence goes on along the minus strand of NZ_JANQAH010000011.1, from coordinate 93,921 downwards.
ACATCCGGATGATCTTCCAGGACCCGATGAGCTCGCTGAACCCCAATATGCGGGTGTTCGACATCGTCGCCGAGCCGCTGCGGGTGCACAAGATCTGCAAGGGGCGGGAGCTGGAGGAGCGGGTGGTTTCCACCCTCGCCAAGGTGGGCATCCCCGCCGACGCCATCGGGCGCTATCCGCACGCCTTTTCGGGCGGGCAGCGGCAGCGCATCGGTATTGCCCGGGCACTGGTGCTCGATCCGAAACTGGTGATTGCGGACGAGGCGGTGTCCGCGCTCGACGTGTCGATCCAGGCGCAGGTGCTGAACCTGCTCGACGATCTCAAGGAAGAGTTTGGGCTGACCTATATCTTCATCAGCCATGATCTTGGCGTGGTGAACTACATCGCCGACCGGGTGGTGGTGATGTATCTCGGCCATGTGGTCGAGACCTCGCCGACCGAGCTGCTGTTTGAGCGGCCACGGCATCCCTATACGGAAATGCTGCTCGAAGCGCTGCCCATTGCCGATCCCAGCCGGCGCAAGGGGCGGAACAAGGAACTGAAGGGCGAAATCCCTTACCTGGGCAACCGGCCCAAGGGCTGCCCGTTCCACACGCGCTGCAAGTATGCCGAGGACAAGTGCCGGGCCGAAAAGCCGGTGCTGCGCCCCATCAATGGCACGGCCCAGATGGCCGCTTGCCACTTTGCCGAAACACTCGATCTCAAGGGCGCTTACGACGCTGCGCCGCAAAAGGCTTTTGCTTGAAATGACTTATGATCCGGCCACGGCCAATCCACTTTTTGGAAACCCCCTCAAGTCGCGAGATGATGTCGAAAAGGGGCTTCGCGACCTGTTCCAGCCGCTGCTGCCCTATTTCTCCGAAGGGTCGGCCCGCGTGCGGCTCGATGGGGCTGGGGCGCATTTCGATCGCGCCGCAGCTGATCTCGAAGGTTTTGCGCGCCCGCTCTGGGGCCTGACGCCGCTGGCGGCGGGCGGTGGGGAGTTCGACCACTGGGAGCTTTACCGGCAGGGCCTCGCCAATGGCACTGATCCCGAGCATCCGGAATATTGGGGCACGGTGAACGGCACTGACCAGCGTCAGGTGGAACTTGCGGCCATCGGCTTTACCATGAAGATGCTGCCGCATCTGGTGTGGGATCCGCTGCCGCAGAAGGCCAAGGACAATCTGGCGGCCTATTTGAAGCATGCGCGCAAGTTCGACTATGCGGACAATAACTGGAAGTTCTTCCGCATTCTGGTCGATCTTGGGCTTGAACAGTGTGGGGTCGATTTCGATCGGTCGCTGACCGACAAGTACCTCGAAGAGCTGGAGGGTTTCTATCTCGGGGGTGGCTGGTATCGCGACGGCAATGTGCGGCGGGTCGACCATTACATTCCCTTCGCCATGCACTTTTATGGGCTGATCTATTCCAAACTCGCCAATGGCGATGAGAAGCGCGTGGCCGACTACAAGGAGCGGGCGCGGCTCTTTGCCAAAGACATCCAGCACTGGTTCGATGAGGATGGCGGCACGCTGGCCTTCGGGCGGAGCCTCACCTATCGCTTTGCCTGCGGTGGTTTCTGGGGCGCTCTGGCCTTTGCCGATGTCGAGGCGCTGCCCTGGGGTGTCATCAAGGGGCACTTCCTGCGGCATCTGCGCTGGTGGAGCAAGCTGCCGATTGCGCATGCCAACGGCGTGCTGTCGATCGGCTACGGCTATCCCAACCTCTTCATGTCCGAGAGCTACAATTCGGCGGGTTCGCCCTATTGGGCGCTGAAAGCCTTCCTGCCGCTGGCGCTGCCGGCTGACCATCCGTTCTGGACGGCGGAGGAAGTCGAGGCCGATTTCCATGCGAAGCCCGTGCCCCTAAAGCATCCGGGCATGGTGATGCAGCACACCAAGGGCAATGTGGTAGCCCTCTCGAGCGGTCAGCAGGTGCGGTTCGGTCGCAAGACCTGGCACATGCGCCAGGGCGCGGAGAAGTATAGCAAGTTCGTCTATTCGTCGCGCTACGGCTTCTCGGTGGAGTCGGACGACCGCGACTACGATAGCGGCGCGTTTGACGGCATGCTGGCCTTTACCGATGACGGGCTGCATTACCGGGTGCGCGAAGGCAACGAGGTCGCCCAGATCGCCGAAAATGTGCTGTTTGCGCGCTGGAAGCCGTGGGCTGACGTAACGGTCGAGACCTGGCTTGTTCCGGCCCATCACTGGCATGTGCGCGTCCATCGCATTACCACGCCGCGACCCCTGCAGGCGACCGAAGGCGGTTTCGCCATCGGCCGGGCTGACTTCAATGCCGACACCTATGTGGATGAGCCAGGACGCGGGGTGGCCAAGAGCAAGACCGATGTCAGTGCCATTCTCGATCTTGGTGGAAAGCGCCAGGGGCGGGCGTTCCGGGCGCTGCCCAATACGAACCTGGTCGTCTCGAAATCGATCGTGCCGCAATTGCTCGGCGATATTCCGGTGGGAACGACCGTCTTGATGACGGCGGCCATGGCCCTGCCGGCGGGCGCGGAGGCCGAGGCTGCGCTCGTGGCACCGCCGCATGCGCCTGACCTTGCCGCGCTTGAGGCGCTCTTCGCCCGTGAGGGTGTTGATGTCAGTGCCATATTGGTGCCGGAGCGGAACTGATGCGTCCAAAACTTCTCTTTGCCATGGCGGCAGACAAGACGCGGCATGTCTTCGACGACGCTCTTCGCGACCGCCTCGAACAGACCTGCCAGCTCCTGCAGCGCGAGCCGATCGAGAATTTCTCCGACCCCGAGGCAAGGCGGCTTCTGGGCGAGGCAGAAATCCTCGTCTCCGGCTGGGGCTGTCCGATGATCGGGCCGGAGCTTTTGCGGGCGGCGCCGAACCTGAAGCTGATTGCCCATGCGGCAGGGACGGTGAAATTCACCGTCGACCCGGCGGCCTATGTGGCCGGGATCAGGGTGACGCATTCGGCCGAGGCCAATGCGGTGCCGGTGTCGGAATTCACGCTGGCTTCCATTCTGTTTTCGGCCAAGCACATCTTTACCCTGCGCGATCTCTACCGGCAGGAGCCGAACCGCCGCTCCAGCTACGCGCTGGGCGATACGGAAATCGGCAATTTCCGCAGGACCGTGGGCATTGTCGGGGCATCGCGCATCGGGCGGCGGGTGATCGAACTGCTGCGCAATTTCGATTTTTCCGTGCTGCTCTATGATCCCTTCGTGCAGGCGGGTGATCCTGATCTCGAAGGGGTGGAGCTGGTGGAACTCGACGCGCTTATGGCGCGGTCGGATGTTGTTTCCATCCATGCCCCGCTCCTGCCTTCGACGCGGGGCATGATTGGGGCGCGGCAGTTGAAACTGATGAAGGACGGAGCGACCTTCATCAATACCGCACGCGGCGGGCTGATCGACGAGGCGGCTTTGGTGGCCGAGTTGCAGACAGGGCGGATCTTTGGTGTCATCGATGTGACCGATCCGGAAATTCCGCATGATGACTCGCCGCTCTTTACACTGCCCAATGTTTTCCTGACGCCGCATGTGGCGGGGGCCATTGGCACCGAGCGGCTGCGGCTGGGGTTGATGGCGGTGGAAGAGATCGAACGTTTTATCGAGGGCAAGCCCATGCTCTATGAAGTGCAGCCGGAATTGCTGGAAAGGCTGGCGTGATGAACAGCATTGGTCCCTTGCCGGGTGAGGACGCAGACTGGTGGAATGCCCGCCTGCAATTCCTGACCTGGGATCGGAAGCCTGAAGACGTCGATAGCGAGGAGCATCGGGCGCGGCAAGCGGAGCTGGCGCTGCGGGCGGGCGCGAGCTTTGCGCCGAGTGCTTATGTGGCGGCGGATGCGGCGATCTTTACGACGCATCTGGTTTTGGGCGAGCAGAGCTGGATTGGCGGGCACGCGCTGGTGCGTGGCGATGTCGAGTTCGGCACGCATTGCACGGTCAATCCCTATGCGATGATTTCGGGGAAAGTGCGCTGCGGCGATGGTGTGCGGATCGCGAGCCATGCCTCGCTCGTCGGGTTCAACCACGGCTATGACGATCCCGATATGCCGATTTATCTGCAGAAGCACGAGAGCCTCGGCATCACCATCGAGGACGATGTTTGGGTCGGGGCCAATGCGGTTATCGTCGATGGCGTCACCATTGGGCGCGGGGCGGTGATCGCTGCCGGAGCGGTGGTCAGCAAGGATGTGCCAGCGATGGCCATCGTTGGTGGCGTGCCGGCCAAGGTGCTGCGTTTTCGCGGGCGGGGCCGCAAGGACGACACGCGAAAGCAGCTTGAGGCGCTGGGGGATCGGGCGGGAAAACAGTGGCGCGACGTGCTGGCCGAGAATTTCGATGGCGAAGCCTATGTGTCGCGCGAGCATGACGGCGAGGCTCGGCGGAGCAATCGGCATCTTTGCGATGCTATCGAGATCGCGGCTTCGTTCGATCAATTGCCGCCGGGGCTCGATGTGCCGGGGACGCTGGCGCGCTTGCAGGCGGTGCAGGACGCGGTAACCGGGCTGTTCCCCGATCCGTTCCAAGCGCCCAAGCCGGGCACGGCGCAGCGCGACGATGGGCTGGCGCTCTATAATGTGCTCTCGACGGGTTACGCGATCGAGGTGCTGGGCGGGCAGCCGCTGCATCGGGTCGAGGCGGTGGAGATACCGGCGACAGAGCTGCGGCTTTGGCTTGAAAGCCTGCCCTGGCGCGAGCGGGCCTGGGGCGCAGGGGCGGCGGTCGATGCGATCGGCACGGCGCTCTATTTCAATGCGCGGTATTTTACGACCGGCACCTCGCGCGAAACGCTGTTTGGCTGGCTGGCGATGCGGCAGGATCGCGGCGCGGGGCTTTGGGGCTCACAGACGGCGGCAGAGGGCTTGCTGCAACCGGTCAATGGGTTTTATCGGCTGACCCGCGGCACCTATGCCCAGTTCGGCATTGCTGTCCCGCGGCCGGAAGCGGCGATCGACTCAGTGCTGCTCAACCATCGGAATTACGGTGGTTTCTCGGGGCGAACTTACACGGCCTGTAACCTGCTCGACACCATTCATCCGCTGCTGTTGTGCCTTCAGCAGACCGATCATCGGCGCGCGGAAGCTGAGCAGATTGCGCGCTCGGTCATCGCGCGGGCGGGCGAGCGCTGGATCGACGGGAAGGGCTTTGCCTTTGCCGATGGGCAGACGCCGGGGCTGCAGGGCACGGAAATGTGGCTGTCGGTGGTGCATCTTTCTGCGAAGCTTTTGGGCATTGAAGATGCCTTTGCCTTCGTGCCCAAGGGCGTGCATCGGACTGAGGCGGTGGGATTGGGGCTATGACCAAAAAAGCACTCGTCGTCTGGGGCGGCATGGAGCTGCATACGCCGGAACGCGGCGCCAATGTCGTCAGGCAATTGCTTGAGGAAGAGGGTTTTGCCGTCACCGTGACGCCGGATTATGAGGCGCTGGGTGCCGAGGATGTCGGCAGCAATGACCTCGTTGTGCCTGTCATTACCGACGGTACGCTGGCGCCCGAGAAGATGAACAATCTCGTCGCCGCCATTCGGGCGGGGACGGGGCTGGCGGGCTATCACATGGGGCTGGCGACGACGTTTCGCGCCAGCGTGCCGTTCCGTTATGCCGCCAGCGTTTATTGGGTGCAGCATCCGGGCAATATCATCACCTACAAGGTCGATGTGACGCGCTCGGATCATCCGATCATGGCGGGGATCGAAAGCTTTGAGCATACCTCGGAGCAGTATTATCTGAACTATGATCCGGCGGTTGAGGTATTGGCCACGACCAGGTTCTCGGGGGAGTTTCATCCCTGGCGCAAGGATGTTGTGATGCCGGTGGTATTTACGACCACGCATGATCAGGGGCGGGTGTTTTATTCCTCGCTCGGGCACACTGCGGATGAGCTGGAAATTCCGCAGGTGAGGACGATCTTGAAGCGCGGGTTATTGTGGGCGGCCAGGTAGGCGCTCTTCGTTCCAAAGAAAAACGGTGTCATCCCCGCGAAAGCGGGGATCTCTGTTTCAGGCGCTCGAACAGGGATTCCCGCTTTCGCGGGAATGACGCCGTGGGGTGGGGATATCCTACTGCTGTTGCTGCGCCTGTTGCCGCAGCACTTCTGACTCTGGCAGGGCGTTCGCGTATTTGAGTTCGCGATTGGCTCTGGCCCAGAAGGCTGGGTGGACGCGGTCGAGCAGGGCCGGGTCGCTGGCGCTGAGAGCCAGAGCGGCGGCTGTCTCGTCATCAAGGAACAAAATAGCGTTTTGGCGGTACCAGGCGGGGACGGCTTCGTCGGTCCAGATCTTGTCGCGCAGCACGTCATAGGGTTTTCGGCCATGGGCGGCGAAGTGCGTGGCCCAATAGCTTGGCCATTGCTCGTTGAGATGGCCGACACCGCCCTGGCCGGGGATGGCGGCGGAGAAGAGCACTGCGGGAGCCATGGCGACGAGGTCGGCGACGAAACTTTCGGCGCGCTCGGGGGACAGGTGCTCGGCGACTTCGAGCGAGAGCACGAGGTCGACCCGGGGGCCAGCAAAACGCTGTTCGAGATCACGGCTTTCGAAGACGATGTCGGGGGCGTCGAGCATGTCGGGCTTTACCCAATCGCCCTCGATGCCGAACTGATAGCTGGCGCCGGAGGCGACGAGGAAGGTGCCGGTGCCGCAGCCGATATCGGCGACGCGATTGCGCGGGAGCTTTTCGGGCAGGGCGGCAAAGATGCGGCTGGCGGCATGCGCCGTGTGGGCCCGGCGATTGGCGTAGAAATCGGCCGGATAGAGCGAAGTCGGCATGGGGCAGATTCTCCTCGGCGCAACTCTATGCGAGGTGGAGCAGCTGAGCCAGATGGTGATCGGCCGGGGCCAGATGGTAATCGGCCGGGCCAGATGGTGATCGGCCGGGTCTAGATCGTGATCGCCTGGGGCCGGAACTTTGGTCGGCACGACCCGTTGCAGGTGCAGCGTCGCCTCAAGCGAAAACCCGGAGACCGACAAATGGCTGAAAAGCAACTGGATGATCTGTTCCTCGAAACCCTCAAGGACATCTACTATGCCGAGCGGCAAATCCTGAAGGCGCTGCCCAAGATGGCCAAGGCTGCGACCTCGCCCGAACTCCGGGCCGGCTTCGAGCAGCACCACACGGAAACCGAAGGCCATGTGGAGCGGCTGGAGCGGGTGTTCGAACTGCTCGGCAAGACGCCGCGCGGCAAAACCTGCGACGCGATCCTCGGGATTCTGGACGAGGGCAAATCGATCATGGATGAGTTCAAGGGCACCCAGGCGCTTGATGCCGGGCTCACCGCTGCGGCGCAGGCGGTGGAGCACTATGAGATTGCCCGCTATGGCACGCTGCGGTCCTGGGCCAAGCAGCTTGGCCATACCGAAGCGGCCGATCTCTTTGGCCAGACGCTGGCCGAGGAAGAAGCGACGGACAAGAAGCTGACGCAATTGGCGACCAGCGTCGTCAACAAGAAGGCGGCCTGAAGCTCGACGGGGTGAGCGGGCAAGCGTTCACCCCCATTCTGCGGCAAGAGCAATGCACAAGAATTCGGCGCTGGCGGAGCGCGTGAGGGACACGGCTTATTTTCTCTGGGAACAGGATGGACGGCCGGAGGGCAGAGCGATGGAATATTGGCTCCGGGCCAAGCACATGCACCAAAGGCAGCTAGCCTATGATCGGTGGCTGGAAGACGGCACGCCACCGGATCGCTCGGACCTCTACTGGCACGAGGCCGAACGGCAGATCGAGGAGAAATGAAAACGGGCCCAGATGGGCCCGTTTTTTGTTCTCAGGAGAGCTGCGGCTCAGTCCTTTGCACGTTCCACGTAGGAATTGTCTTCCGTGAGGATGACGATGCGGGTGCCGGCATCGATGTGCGGGGGGACCATGACGCGGAGGCCATTGTTGAGGACGGCGGGCTTGTAGGAGGAAGAGGCGGTCTGACCCTTCACGACCGGCTCGGTCTCGACGATCTCGAAGGTCATGCGCTGCGGCAGTTCCATCGAGAGGGCGATGCCTTCGTGGGTCATGAGGTGAACCTTCATGCCGTCCGAGAGGTAGGCCTTCTGGTCGCCGATGACGTCGTCGGAAACGACGAGCTGCTCGTAGGTTTCCGGCTCCATGAAGTGGTTACCTTCACCGTCCGAATAGAGGTAGTCGTAGACGCGGTCATCGACGTCGGCCTTTTCGACCATTTCAACGGTGCGCCAGCGGCCGAGCACCTTCACGCCATCGGAAATGCGACGCATGGTGACGTTGGTCACCGAGTTGCCCTTGCCGGGGTGAACGTTTTCGGCCGTGAGGACGACGTGCAGGTTGCCGTCCTGCTCGACCACATGGCCTTTGCGCAGGGACGAGGCGATGACCTTGACCATTTTTCTTCCTTGTTCGATCGTTTGGCGCGTAATAGAGGCAGGGCCGTCCCGCGCCGATAAGCTATTGTCGAGCGCCCGATACCCTATTCCGCGCCATTTCGCCAGTCCGCACGGCAAGAAACCCGCATGACTTCGTTCGACATTGCCGATCCCTCGCCCTGGTGGGCGCCTGAACGCCATGCCGACCGGCGGCCAATCCTGCTTGCGCGTAGCCGGTTCGATGCGATGGTGCGGCTGTGGCTGGCGGAGCGCGATTTTCTCTTGGTCGATCCGCCGGGGCTGCAGCGCTCGCCGGGGAACGAGACGCATCTGCATGCCTTTGGCACGACGATGATCGGGAACGATGGGGAGGGGCAGGCGATGTATCTGCACACTTCGCCCGAATTCACCATGAAGAAGCTGCTGGCAGCGGGCGAGAAGCGGATCGCGAGCCTCCAGCATGTATGGCGCAATCGCGAGCGCTCGGCGCTGCACCATCCGGAATTCACCATGCTCGAATGGTATCGGGTGGGTGAGGCTTATGACGCCATCATTGCCGATACGCTGGCGATTATTGAGTTGGCCGCCGAGGTGACGAGGATTTCGCAGTTCGAGTTTCGCGGGCGGATTTGTGATCCGCGCGCTGGGGCAGAGCGGGTGAGCGTTGTCGATGCGTTTCTTGCGCATGCGGGTATCGACCTCTTCGCGACCATGGACGATGACGGCGTGCCTGATGGCGATGCGCTGGCGGCGCAGATGATCGCTGTTGGCCTCGACGTGCCGGAGGATCGGAGCTGGGGCTATCTCTTCAGTCGGGTCCTGGTCGAGAAGGTCGAGCCGCAATTGGGCAATGGGCGGGTTACGGTTCTTGATCGATACCCGGCCTGCGAGGCGGCTTTGGCGCGGCGCGTGCCGGGGGATCGGCGCGTGTCCGAACGGTTCGAGGTTTATGCCTGTGGGGTTGAGCTCGCCAATGGGTTCGGCGAGCTGACGGACGCGGCGGAGCAGCGGGTGCGGTTTCAGGCGGAGATGGCAGAGAAGCAGCGCATCTATGGCGAGCGCTATCCAATCGACGAGGATTTCCTGAAGGCGCTGGACTTGATGCCGGAGGCGAGCGGGGTGGCGCTGGGGTTTGACCGGCTGCTGATGCTGGCGACAGGTGCGCCACGGATCGAGGCGGTGCTTTGGGCGCCGGTGGCCGAATGAGCGCGATTGCCAAAATGCCGATGAAGGCGCGGGCGGCCTCGCTGAAGACCGTGGCCGATCTGGAAGCTGCAAGGCTCGTACCGGCCAACTCTGGCCTCGAGGCGGTGGCGGAGAAGTATGCCATCGGCATTACGCCGGCCGTGCTCGAGCTGATCGATCGCAATGATCCCGCTGATCCGATGGCCTTGCAGTTCGTCCCGTCTGCGGCGGAGCTGCTGACGACGCCGGAAGAGCGCGAGGACCCGATTGGCGATCTCTCGCACTCGCCGGTTGAGGGCATTGTCCATCGCTATCCGGATCGCGTGCTGCTGAAGGCCGTGCATGTGTGTCCGGTCTATTGTCGCTTCTGTTTCCGCCGCGAAATGGTGGGGCCGCAGGGATTGGGGACGCTGACTTCGGCGGAGCTCGATGCGGCGATGGACTATATCGCCAGCCACACGGAAATCTGGGAAGTGATCCTGACCGGCGGCGATCCGCTGGTGCTGTCGCCACGGCGGTTGGCCGGGTTGATGGAGCGGCTACGCGAGATCGAGCACGTCAAGATTGTGCGCTTTCATACCCGCGTGCCGGTGGTCGAGCCTGAGCGGATCGATGCGGAAATGGTCGCGGCTCTGACGTCGAGCGGCAAGACGACGTATCTCGCGGTACATGCCAATCATCCGCGCGAGTTTTCGCCTGCGGCCAAGGCGGCGTTCAAGGCGCTGGTCGATGGCGGAGTGGTTCTCGTCAGCCAGTCCGTGCTGCTGCGCGGCATCAATGACGATGTCGAAACGCTGGCGGCGCTGATGCGCGGGTTCGTCGAGAACCGCGTAAAGCCTTATTACCTGCACCACCCCGATCTGGCGCCGGGTACCAGCCATTTTCGTATGAGTATTGAAGAGGGCCAGAAGCTGGTCGCGGCGCTGCGCGGGCGGATTTCGGGGCTCTGCCAGCCGACCTATGTGCTCGATATTCCCGGCGGTTACGGCAAGGCCGATATCGGGGCGGCGACGGTGTCAGCCGGCGACGGTTGTTTCAGGGTGCGCGACTGGCAGGGCGAAGAGCACGCCTATCCGCCGGCCTGATCGCTTCACGTTTTGGCTGAAGTAACAGTAGCCCTCATGGTGAGGTGCGAAGCGCAGCGTAGCCTCGAACCACGAGGGCGTGCCTCTTAGCGCCACGCCCTCGTGGTTCGAGGCTTTGCTCTGCAAAGCACCTCACCATGAGGGCTACTGGAGCAGACAGCTTCAACCAATTAGTGAAACGCATAAACGAAAAGGGGCGCCAGCGGCGCCCCCAAAAACCTTATTCGACCACGCGGGGATCGACGTCCTTGCTGTAATCGACGCCGCCGACGGCGAAGCCGAAGAGGCGCATGAATTCTTCGCGGTATTTTGGCAGGTCGGCCAGCGCGGGCAGCGTCTCGGTGGTCAACTGTGCCCAGCGCTTTTCGAGTTCCTTCTGCATCGGGGCCGAAAGTTCCCAATCGTCGACGCGGATGCGGCTTTCGTCGTCTAGGGCCACTTCGCCCTGCAGCTTTTCGCGGAAGAGGCGGTCGATCTGGTGGATCGGGCCTTCGCCAAGGCCCATTTCGTCCTCGACCTTGATCAGCAGCGTGCCATAGAGCGGCACGACGGGGATAGCCGAGCTTGCCTGGGTGACGACGGCCTTGAGCGCCACGACATTGGCGGACTTCTCGCCGTGGGTCGCGCGGATTGCCTTGGCGGCGCGGTCGAGGTCGCCCTTGGCCTTGCCCAAAGTGCCCTTGTGGTAGATCGGCCAGGTCAGTTCGGAACCGAGATAGGTGTAGTTGAGGCTGAGGAAGCCATCAGCCAGAACGCCGGCATCCGACAGGGCCTTGATCCAGAGTTCCCAATCTTCGCCGCCCATGACCTTGATGGTCGCCTGGGCTTCTTCCTCAGTCGCCGGTTCGACGGTGATTTCTGAAACTTCGCCGGTGGCGGGGTTGAGCGTCTTGGAGGTCACCTGCTGGCCGTAGGGCTTGATGGCCGAGCGATAGGTGACGCCGTCCTTGGGGTCGGTGCGGACCGGGGAGGCGAGGGAATAGACGATGAGATCGACCTGGCCGAGATTGGCCTTGATCGCCTCGATGGTCTCGGCCTTGATCGCGTCGGAGAAGGCGTCGCCTTCGATGGTGACGGCCTTGCGGCCGGCGGCGCGGGCGCGGTTTTCGAAGGCGCGGTTATTATACCAGCCGGCGGAGGCGGGGCGGTTTTCGGCCGGCTCGCGCTCGAAGGATACGCCAACGGTATCGGCATCGCTGCCAAAGGTGGTGACGATGCGCGAGGCGAGGCCATAGCCCGTCGAGCAGCCGAGCACGAGCACGCGCTTGCGATCCGAAGGAATGGCACCCTTGATGACGACATGGTCGATCTGGTGCTGCACATTGGCGGCGCAGCCCGTGGGGTGGGCGGTGACGCAGATGAAGCCGCGGATTTTGGGCTCGATAATCATGGGATTTTCTCCTCGATCTTAAGAAGCCAATAGCGGGATTGGCGGCCGAGTTCCAGTGAGTGCGTCAGGTTTTGCCCGTTCGACAGGGAGATACCTGCAACTGTGCTGGTGCTTGAGCAGCAAGCTTTTCCACAATTGCGGTGTGTTCAAGGCTGGTTCGTGACTGGCCTCTGCTGTCCTATTCGAGCCGAGTCGGGCCCCAAAGCTGACAACTCGAAGAGGCACTTCATGTCCCAGGTCACCCTTCCGCTACCCAATCGATCCCTGACCATTGCTCCAAAGCCGTTTTCGATGCCGGCGGGCTTCCTGTTTACAGTCGTCGTGCTTTCGGCGTTGGCAGTGGGTCTTGTCTGGTGGCAGGGGCCGGGCCTGTGGCGCGACTGGCAGATTAACCAGGATCCACGCACGGTGGAGGATTGGGACCTGCGCGATGGCGAGTGCAGCTCGCGCCGCGGCCTTACCGATTGCGAGGCTGATATTACCTATCGCGTCGACGGGCAGAGCTACGAGAAACATATCTCGCTGGCCTTTCTCGATTTTTCGAGCAGCGACTACATGGTCGACGTGGTGATTGCGCGGGACGACCCGGAGCTGGCGACGCTGAGCCTCGGGCTCGACATGCTGTGGAACCGGTTGGCGGTGTTTGCCGTGTTCATGCTGCTGTTCGCTGGTGGCGCGATCGCGACGATCATTACGGCTTTGAAGGCAGCAGGAGCCAATCGTGCAGCGGCGACGCCGGGGCGGTTGACGCCGGTGCCGGTCGAGATCGCGGAGTTGAAGAAGGTCACGGGCGGCATGGCCGTGTCCTATATCGACCATCTCAAGGGGCGTTCGAAGCGTACGACGCGCACGCATTTCGCCAAGGGGCAGGAGCCGCTGATCGGGCTCGATGAGACCGGCAAGCAGGTGGGTGTGGCGGTCAAGCTCGAGCATGTGGCCATTCCGGTGCTGCTCGATCGCAATCTCGAACGGGTAGAACTGACTGATATCGAGCGCGAGCAGGCACTGGCGGCTTTCGGTGCCGAGCAGGAGCAGCGTGGCGCAAGGCTCGCGGCCAATCCGCCGCCGAAGGCGAAGCGCGGGCCCAATATCGTGCGGGGGCTGCTGGCTGGTGGCGCTGTGCTGGTGCTGGCCGTCGTCGCGTTCTTCGGCTTCTGGCTCTATTACGTCACCGTGGCGCCGGATGCCTTCGATGCGGTTGGCATCGAGATCAACAATATCATGCCCGAGCCGCTCAACACCTGGGGCTGCGAGCAGCTTTATGCGCGCTTCGGCGACGGCAATGCGCCCTATGGTTGCACGGCCGATGACTATGTGAGCTGGAAGGTCGCCAAGAGCGCGAGCAAGGTGAAATGAAAAAGGGCGCCGAGAGGCGCCCTTAGCTTATTCCTTCGCCCGGCCGGCCGGGAAAATGCCGGACATGACCGTAAAACCCGGTACGCGGCGCACGCGGTCGGTCCAGCGGCGGAGGGCGGGATAATCCTGGCGGGATATGCCGCCTTCTTCGCTCAGCATCACATAGGGGAAGCAGGCGATATCGGCGGTGGTCGGATGGGCCGGAGAGCAGAGCCAGTCGCGGCCGGACTTTTCGCCGAACCAGAGGTGTTCGTCCATCAGCCGGAAAATGCGATGGGCACCCTTTTGCGATTTCTCGATATCGAAGGCGTAGCCATAGCCGAGTGCGAGGCGGGCGGCAGAGGAGGTCGAGGTGATGTCGTCGGCGACGGAGTGCCAGCGCAGCACTTCGGCGGTGACGGCCGGGTCATCGGGGAACCAGTTTCCGGAGGTGTCGTACTTCTTGGCCAGATAGGCGAGGATGGCGCCGGAATCCGAGAGGGTCAGATCATCGTCCTTCAGCACCGGCAATTGGCCGAAGGGGTTCATGCGCAGGAACCAGTCGGCCTTGTGCTGACGGCCAGGGAAGAAATCCACCGGCACGATTTCGAAGGGCAGGTTGAGGATATTCATGAGCAGGCGCAGCTTGTAGCAGTTGCCCGAGAGCTCGAAGTCGTAAAGCGTTATGGTCATTACTAAATATCCAGCACGAGGCGGCCAGATTTGGCGCGGCTGACACAGGTCATCATGCAGGTATTGGAGGCCTTCTCGGTCTTGTTGAGATAGACGTCCTGATGGTCGACCTCGCCCTCCATCACGGTGGTGAGACAGGTGCCGCAGGCGCCTTGCTCGCAGGAGGAGGGGACAGTGAGGCCGGCTTCACGCATGGTTTCGAGGATAGTCTTGCCGGCCGGGACATGGAGCGTCATGGCCGAGCGGGCGAGTTCCACGTCGAAGGCGGACGAGGAATCGATGACCTTGTCGTTCTGGAAATATTCGAAGTGGATCGCATCGTCGGGCCAGCCGAGCGAGGCCGCGGTTTCCTGCACCATTTCGAGCATGGCGCCGGGGCCGCAGATATAGACGTGGTTGGCGAATTGGTACTGGCCAAGCACTTCGGCGATCTTGGCCTTGATGGCGTCGCGGGCGAGGCCGACATGGCGGTCGATTTTGCCGTGAAGCGCAGCGAGTTCGCTCTGGAAGGCGAGGCCGTCGCCAGTGCGGGCAAAGTAATGCAGCTCGTAGGGCAGGCTCGACTTGTCGAGGAAGCGGGCCATTGACAGCAGCGGCGTAATGCCAATGCCGCCGGCGATGAGCACGGTGCGGGTGGCGTCGCGGCGCAGCGGGAAATTGTTGCGCGGCTCGGAGATGGCGAGGACGTCACCTTCGCGGACCGTTTCGACGAGCACCTTCGAGCCGCCCTTGCTGGCGCTCTCCTGCTTGACGCCAATGACATAGGACGAAAGATCGCCGGGGCCGTTGGTGATCGAGTATTGGCGGATCAGGCCATTGGGCAGGTGCACGTCGATATGGGCGCCGGGCTGGAAGGTCGGCAGGTGCTTGCCGTCGCGGTCAGCCAGCTCAAAGCCGATGACGCCATCGGCTGATTTCCACTTGCGCTTGACCACGACCGGCATGGTGTTGCCGCGCGGAATGGCGATGTCGGGCATGGAGGCGAGGTCGGCCGAGACCTTTTCGAAAACTGGCTGCAGCGGCTCGGGCGTTGGCTTCCTGGCCGCGGCGCGTTCTAGGCGATCGCGCAGCTTGGTCAGCGTCTCGTTGTAGTGGCGGAGGGTTGCCACTTCGTCTTCCGGCTTGCCGGCAATGAGGCCACGAATGACGGCGCGGCCGGCATCGACGGGCTGGACGAAGTAGATTGTTGTGCCGAGGCGCAGGGCCATGCCGGGGAGGAGGTCGGCCGGCTGGTCATCGGGGGCGAGGCCGGCAAGTCCTGCGAGCACGTCTTCTGGCGTGGCATTGATCGGCATCGGGCGCAGCGGGAACCAGTCGGTACCTTCGGCGCCGGCGAAGGGCGCGAATTTCTGGTCGTCATTGGCGGCGGACCAGATGAGGCCGAAGGCTTCCTTGACCGGATATTTGCGGTTTTCGATGCGGCGGGCCGGGGCGTCGGCGGGGTGGGCCGGGATATAGGTGCAGCCGGCCGATTGGTTGGCATAGCGCCAGCCATGGTACTGGCATTTCAGTTCCTGGCCTTCATTGATGCCAATGGAAAGGCGCACGCCGCGGTGAAGGCACCGGTTTTCCCAGACGTTTACATTGCCATCATCGGCGCGCCAGACGGCGAGTTCACGGCCGAGCAACTGGCCCTGATAGACGTGGCGGAACGGCAAGTCCTCGCTTGAGGCGATGGGGTACCAGGCGGGGTCTGAGAGGGACAGGGGCATGTCGATCAGATCCAAAAGTTTGAGGATCGCGCCACGATCGAATTTTTAGTCACAAACCGCCCTGGCGTACGGGGCGGGTTGGTTTATCTCGATGCCATCCCCGCGAAAGCGGGGACCCCTGTTTTGTAACGGAGGTTCCCGCTTTCGCGGGAATGACACCGTGGAATACTAGGAGGCCTGCGGGATCACACCGTAGGTAATCCCCTTTCTGGCTCAACCATCTCCGATAGGCGATGGCTGATTTGTCGGCGCGGATCGGGGTTTCCGAGCGCGGATCGAGCGGCAGTTTCTTGGGGTACTGGTTTTCGAGGATCGGCTTGTCCTGGCCGAAAATGGTCTGCTGGAAGCGGCGCAGATCGGTCACGGTCGAATAGGAGTCGATCATCGACTGCAGCAGGTGTGCGCGGCAGGTTTCTTCGGTCATGGGCTGGAGGAAGATGCCGATGACGTCGCGACGGTTTTCGTCCTCGGGGCAGGATTTATAGAGCACCGAACAGAAGGGGTGCGGCACGCGATAGACATATTCGACTTCCATCGCGCCGGTTGCCGATTTGGCGGCCATGGGCTGGATGAACTTGCACTTGGTGGCCAGCACTTCGTCGCGTTCTTCGGAAACCTCGACGTCGTACTCCTTGACCTCGGTATGGGGTTCGGAACCCAGGATGTCGGTGTGGACATAGGGGAAGTGACCCATGTCGAGGAAGTTTTCGACGGCGCGCGGGGCGGAGACGTGGATGCCGATGGAGCCGCAGCTCATATTGGTGCGGTCGGGCTCGGCATATTCGGGGATCGGGAAGAGTTCGGCCGAAGGGGTGCCGAGGCAGGTCCAGGTGTAGCCATAGGCGGTGCGAACCGGGAGGCGGTCGAACACGGTTTCGGCGTCGATTTCGTCGCCGTTTTCCTCGTCCGTTGCGAGCCACACGACCGGTTCGCCATCGAGGCCGCGCGTCAGGGCGATGCGGCGATCAAGCAGCAGCGTCGTTTCGACGAGACCGATGGCGAGTTCATCGGTTGCGGCGACGACGTGCCAAAGGTCTTTGGTAGTCTGATCGGGGGCTTTGGGCATGGGGCTGGTCTCAACTTTGGCTCAAGAATAGCGGCACGGGATGCGAGTGCCAACAAAAAGTGCGTGAGGGTGGTGTGCGGCTAAAGCATGGGCAGTGCATATCCCTCTCTCCGTCGTCCTCATCGCCGGGCTTGTCCCGGTGATCCATGGGATAGGGCGGTGCGCGCGGAGAGGTGGATTGCCCGAACAAGTCGGGCAATGACGACGGGGGAGGTTTCGGCTTTCGTCTCGTTGATGCGGTGGGTAGAACGGGGTGAGGGAGATACCAATGAGTGATGATATTTCGCCGCGTTTTGACGAAGCCCTTGTGCGGGAGCGTGTTGAGACGCGACTAGCCGAGGCTGGGGCGAGCGCGGCTTCGCGGGCGGCGGCGATCAGGGCGATGATCCATGCGTCGCTGGTGGGTGTGGACAGCCATGGCGTGCGGCTGACCGGTCACTATTGCAGAATGCTCGGCGGCGGGCGGCTCAACAAGAACCCGCAATTGAAGGTGGAAAGCCGGGGCGCGGGTAGCGCCATGGTCCATGGCGATGATGGGCTCGGGCACTATGCGGCCTACAAGGCAGTCGAGGTTGGCATTGAGCTGGCGCGGCAGGCCGGGGTTGGCGCTGTGGGCACAAAGCACTCGTCGCATCTGGGCGCGACGGGCGCTTATGCGCTGGCGGGGGCGGAGCAGGGGTTTGTCACCTTTGCGACCACCAATACCGACTCCATGGTGGCGCTCTATGATGGGGCGCAGAAATTCCACGGCACCAACCCGCTGGCCTTTGCCGCGCCCGTGCCGAATGCGCGGCCGTGGCTCCTGGACATGGCGACCTCGTCCATTCCGCTCAATCGCGTGCTGCTGCACCGCTCGCTCGACAAGGAATTGCCCGAGGGTGTTGCGGCAACTGCCGATGGTGAGCCGACGACCGATCCGCATGCGGCGGACATGCTGCTGCCGCTCGGCGGTTTGGATTATGGCTACAAGGGAGCTGCGCTGGCGGGGGTGGCGACGCTGTTTTCGGCGCTGCTGACGGGGACAACGCTCGATCCCGATTTCATCCCCATGTATGGCGGCGACGATATTTCGACGCCTCGGAACATGGGACATTTCGTGCTGGTGATCGATCCAGACAAATTTGCCGGGCGCGCGGTCTTTGCGGCGGCGATCGGGAGCTATCTCGAGAGCCTGCGTGGGTCGCGGGTGCGCGAGGGCGGGCGGGTGATGGCGCCGGGGGATCGTGAGTGGGAAGAGATGGATCGGCGGAGGGCCGAGGGGATACCGGTTGATCCGGATACGGTGAGGTTTTTGGGCTTGGCCTGAAGCCTCCCCAAACTCAGCGTCATCCCCGCGAAAGCGGGGATCTCCGTTGTGAAACAGGGATTCCCGCTTACGCGGGAATGACGCCGTGGCCGGACGGGGGGAGGGACCTATTCCGCCTCTTCCTTCGGCTCCTCGTAGTCCACATCCCCAGCCTTCAGCGCTCCATCTTCCACCGTAAAGTGGATGACCGCCGAGCCACCCGTTGGGCAGCAATTGGCGTCGGTTTCTTGCCACAAGCTGGTGCGGGCGACGTATTCGCCCCAATAGTCTTCGCCGAAATCGTAGGTGACGCCCTTCCAGATTTCGAGGCCTTTTGGCAGCTTTGCCTCGACGCCTTCCCACCAGCTATCCATGTCCACCCGGCGCCATTCCTTGTCGTCGGCGGAAAATTCGAACAGGACGTCGGCATTGAACGAGCCGGTGCCGGCAGTCACGCCGGGCAGGTGGAAGAGGATGGGTTCGGCTTCGGAGAGGCGGGGCAGCTGATACCAGACGCCGTTGAAGTCGCTGGCGAGCAGTTCCCGGGCGCCATCGGTTTCGGCAAAGACCACCACGCCGCCGGCCATGCCCTCATATTCGTCGACGCCGGACTGGATCTGGTAGGCGAGCCGGTTCGTGTCGCGCGGGGCGACATAGCCCGCTGCGGCCACGGTGCAGTTCTTGAGGGTGGTTTCGAGGCAGGTGTCGCCGAGCGATTTCAGCGAGACGGGCGCGGCAAGGGCGGTGCCGGGCAGGAGAGCGGCAACGAGGGCGGGGAGAAGCAGACGGGGCAGCATGAGGACCTCCACAACTGGCCCCATACTGCCCGTTTCATAAGAGGCTGTCAGCCTTCGCGGAATATGTCGAAGGGACCGATTGCCTGCGTGGTGGCCATCAGTTCGATCTTGTTGATGTTGACGTGGGCCGGCAGCGTCGTGGACCAGAAAATGCTCTCGGCAATGTCTTCGGCGTTCATCGCCTTGGTCTTGGAATAGGGCGCGGATGCCTTGCCCTCGTCGCCCTTGAAGCGGACCAGCGAGAATTCGGTTTCCGTCAGGCCGGGTTCGATATTGGTGACGCGGACATTCTTGCCCTGCAGGTCCGAGCGCAGATTGAGCGCGAACTGCTTCACGAAGGCCTTGGTGGCGCCATAGACCGAGCCGCCGGGATAGGCATATTCGCCGGCCACGGAGCCAAGGGTCACCACATGGCCGCCGCCGCGGGCAATGAGACCGGGCAGCAGCAGGCGCACGGTGTAGACCAGACCCGAAATATTGGTTGAGATCATTGTCTCCCAATCGTCGAGCACGGCTTCGGCAGCCGGCTGGAGGCCGAGGGCAAGGCCGGCATTGGCGAGGACGATGTTGATGGCGTTGAAGGGCGCGGGGATTTCGGCAATGGCCTTTTCCATCGCGGCGCGGTCCTGCACGTCGAGCTCGATGATGTAGCAGTTGTCGGCGCCGAGTTCGGCCTGCAGCTTTTCCAAGCGGTCCTTGCGGCGGCCGGTCGCGATCACCTTGCCGCCGGCGGCGACATAGCGGCGGGCGGCCGCTTCGCCAAAGCCCGAGGTGGCGCCGGTGATGAAGACGACAAAGCGGCTGGGGTCGAGCAGCTGGTACATTTCAGGTCCTGAAGGAAGGTCAGAAAGGGAGGCTGGCAAGGTGGACCGGCAGACTGGCTGCGTCAACCTTTCCAAAGTTTAAGGCTGCATTGCCAAAGCCTAACGTGAAGTTCGACCCCGAATTCCTTATTTTGAGCATGAGATTCATGTTTGGGGTTTTAAGATATTGAAACGCTTGGCCAAATTACTTGCGGTGGTGCTGGTGCTCGCGGGCAGCGGTGGGGCGGCCTGGTGGTATTTCCTCGGCCAGCCGGAAGCGAAAACAGTTCCGGAAACGACTGCCGTCACCAAGGCCGATATCGAGACGACGGTGCTGGCGACGGGCGTGCTGGAAGCCAGTTCGCTGGTCAGCGTTGGTGCTGAAGTATCGGGCCGCATCGAGGCCATTCATGTCACCCTCGGGCAGAACGTGAAGAAGGGCGACCTTATCGCCGAGATCGACAGTCTCGATCAGGAAAACGCGGTGAAGTCGGCGCAGGCAGCGTTGGCGGGCATCGAGGCGCAGAAGCGCAATCAGGAAGCGGTACTGGTCAAGGCCGAGGCGGCTTTGGCGCGCAATACGCAATTGAGCGCCGGTAGCCTTGTGTCGCAGACCGACCTTGAGACGGCGCAGGCGGCGGTGGAACAGTCCAAGGCGCAGATCGACCAGCTGAGCGCACAGATCGATCAGGCCAATCTCACGGTGGAATCGGCCCAGCTCAATCTCGCCCGCACGCAGATCGTGGCCCCCAGCGACGGCACGATCGTGGCGCTGGTGGTGGAGGAAGGGCAGACGCTCAATGCCAATTCTTCCACGCCGACCATCGCCAAGATCGCCAATCTCGACACCATGGTGATCAAGGCCGAAATTTCCGAGGCCGATGTGGTCAAGGTCGTGCCGGGCCAAAAGGTCTATTTCACCATCCTGGGCGAACCCGACAATCGCATCGAGGCGACGCTGCGCGAGGTTGAGCCGGCGCCGACCTCGATAAGCAGCGACACGACTTCGGATAGTTCGAGCAGCGCCATCTACTACAATGGCCTTTTCGATGTGCCCAATGCCGACCATCGCCTGCGCATTTCGATGACGGCCGAGGTGACCATCGTGCTCGACGAGGCCAAGGGCGCGCTGACGCTGCCTTCGAGTCTTGTGACGCGCAAGGGGCCGGATGGGGCCGTGATGGTCATGGTCTATGATCCCAAGACCGAGGAAACGCGGCCGCGCCGCATCGAGGTCGGGCTCAACAACAATATCACGGCGCAGATCGTCTCCGGCCTCGAAGAGGGCGAGCAGGTCGTCAGCGGCGGTCTGGTTACGGTGTCGCGGCCGGCGGGCGGGCAGGGGGCAGGCCGCATGGGTGGTCCCGGCGGTGCCGGTGGCCCCATGATCATGATGCGGTGAGGTGTTCCATGCACTCGACACTGAAAAGCCGCGCCGATACCCCCCTCCCGACCTCCCCCACAAGGGGGAGGTGCCGCATCCGGTTGGGGGCAAAAAAGCTGCCAAGCACACAGACCTGCACCTCCCCCTAGATGGGGGGAGGCCGGGAGGGGGTGTCGGCAAGCTCGAAACCCATCATCTCCATCAAGAACCTCGTCCGCCGCTTCGCTGCGGGCGGCGAGAGCGTGGCCGTATTGAAGGGTGTCGATCTCGATATCCATCGCGGCGAGATGGTGGCCATTATCGGCCAGTCCGGCTCGGGCAAGTCTACGCTGATGAATATTTTGGGCTGTCTCGATCGGGCCAGCGAAGGGACCTATCTCTTCGATGGTCGCGACGTCAGCAGGTTCGATGCGGACGAACTGGCCGCGCTGCGGCGCGAGCATTTTGGCTTCATCTTCCAGCGCTATCAGCTGCTGCCCGATCTCAACGCCGTAGAAAATGTCGAAGTGCCGGCCGTTTATGCGAGCGCTGATGCGACGGCGCGGCGCAAGCGTTCGGTGGAGCTTCTCACCCGGCTTGGTCTCGGCGAACGGTTGCATCATCGACCCAATGCGCTTTCGGGCGGCCAGCAACAGCGCGTCAGCGTGGCTCGGGCGCTGATGAATGGTGGCGAGGTGATCCTCGCCGACGAGCCGACCGGCGCGCTCGACTCGCATTCAGGCAAGGAATTGATGGCGCTGCTCAAGGAGCTGCATGCAGACGGGCATACGATCATCATCGTCACCCACGACGCCAAGATCGCCGATCAGTGCCAGCGGGTGATCGAGATTGCCGATGGGTCGATCATCGATGATCGCTATATCGGCGAACGCGATACGGCTGCCAATCGGGGCGAAAAAGGTGCGGCGCAAGCCAGGCTGGCGCCTGGGGCTCGACAGTTTTGGCGAGGCACTCGCCATGGCGCTGCAGGCCATGGGGGCGCACAAGCTGCGCACCTTCCTGACCATGCTCGGCATTATCATCGGCATTGCCTCGGTGGTGGCCGTGGTGGCCCTGGGGCAGGGTAGCCAGCAGAGCGTGCTCGAAAACATTTCGTCGATCGGCACCAATACGATCAACGTCTATCCCGGCTCAGGCTTTGGCGACATGCGCTCGGGCAGGGTGCGGACGCTCAAACCCACGGATGCCGATGCGCTGGCGGGCCAGCCTTACGCGGATAGTGTTTCGCCGCAGGTATCGAGCCAGGCGACGGTGCGCTATCGCAATACGGCGTCGAGCGCGTCGATCACCGGCGTGGGCGAGGACTATTTCCAGGTCAATGGCCGCAGCTTTTCGTCGGGCTCGGGTTTTACCGAGACCAGCGTGACGACGCGGGCGCAGGAGGCGGTGCTTGATCAGAATGCTGTCGATGCCATTTTTACCAATGGCGAAGACCCGATCGGGCAGGTGATCATGCTGGGCAAGGTGCCGGTGCGGGTCATCGGAGTCGTCGCCAATCAATCCGGCTTCGGGCCGGGTGGCAATTCGGCCAATGTCTACATGCCCTATACCGCGGTGATGGATCGAATTCTGGGGCAGTCCTACCTGAGTTCGGTCGCGGTGCGCATTTCCGACGACTACGACATGGCTACGGCCGAAGCCGAGATCACCGAGCTGCTGACGCGGCTCCATGGCGGGACGCAGGACTTTTTCCTGCAAAATACCGACACGATCCGCACGACCATCCAGTCGACTTCGCAGACCATGACGCTGCTCATCTCGACCATTGCGGTGATCTCGCTGGTGGTGGGCGGCATTGGGGTGATGAACATCATGCTTGTCTCGGTCAGCGAGCGGACCAAGGAGATTGGTATTCGCATGGCGGTCGGTGCGCGGCGGGGCGATATCTTGCGCCAGTTCCTCATCGAGGCGGTGCTGGTCTGCTTTGTCGGCGGGGCGGCCGGTGTGGGCTTGAGCTTCGCGCTGGGGCAGGGATTGTCGGTGCTCGTGTCGGGGGCAAGGCTGGTCTATTCGACGGAATCGATCGTGCTGGCGATTGTCTCGGCGAGTCTGATCGGGATTGTGTTTGGCTTTATGCCGGCGCGATCGGCGTCACGGCTTGATCCGGTGGAGGCGCTGGCGCGGGAGTAGGTTACCTTCCTCCTCCACGGCGTCATTCCCGCGAAAGCGGGAATCCCTGCTTGTGCGCAAAACAGAGATCCCCGCTTTCGCGGGGATGACGCCGAGTTTGTGGTGGGACACCAGCCTCCAAAAACCGTTGCCTATCGGCCACGTATTCTTTTTCAAAACCATCACGTTCCGGCCTCTAGCTTGCCCTTTGCGGCAGGCTGGCCCTAAACTCGCCATGAAGAGGACGCCCTTTGGGCAGGCGGGGGAGGGTTAACCCAATCTTTCCGTGCGCCAAGCTATTCTCAGCTTTGACCTATTGGTTGAAGCGTAACGGTCGGGAACTGGTTCACTGCAAAGCGCGCGTTGGGTATCGAGTATTGGCGCCTTGTGTATCGCCGCGGCCTCTCTGGCTGTGGCGGCCCCTGCGCATGGTTTTGAACTGTTCGGCTTCAAGTTTTTCGAGGACGAGACTCAGGAAGCGGTGATCATTGATCCGCAGAACTATGTCGTCACGTTTTCCTCGACTCAGACCGGCGCCGTCGAAAATGCGGCGCGCAATGCTTCCTCGCTCGTGGCTGATCAGGGTGAGCCGGCTTCCGGCGTTGCTGGGCTCCTTGCCAAGGCACGCGGCGACTACAGGCGCATCATCGCTGCTCTCTACAATGAAGGCCATTACGGCGCCGCCATCAGCATCCTCATCGGCGGCGTAGAAGCCTCCAAGCTGGCGCCCGATGCGCGGCTGCCAAATCCGGTCGATGTAACCGTCTCGGTCGATCCCGGCCCGCTCTTTACCTTCAATAGCGTCAACATCGCCAACCAGGCGCCCGCAACCAGCGATCCCGATGATCAGGTTGACCTGCCGGTGCTGCGCGGCTTTGGTGCCGGGCAGGTGGCGCGCTCTTCGGTGATCCTCGCAGCGGAGCAGCTTGCGGTGCAGGCCTGGCAGCAGCAGGGCTATGCCAAGGCTGAGATCACCGGCCGCGATGTCGTCGCCAATCATGCCAACAACACCGTCGATGTGACCATCACGGTCAATCCGGGCCGCCTTGCCGCCTTTGGCGATATCACCGTGACCGGCACCCAGAACATGAACCCGGAATTCGTGCGCCAGCAGACCGGGCTTGCGGTGGGTCAGGAATATGACCCCGACGACCTGACACGCGCACAAAAGCGTCTGGACCGTCTCGAAGTGTTCCGGGCGGCGCGTTTCCAGGCGGCGCAGGATATTTCGCCCGATGGCCTGCTGCCCTACGAGCTGCTGGTCGAAGAATTGCCGGGCCGTCGCTTTGGCGCGGGCGCGACCTATTCCACCGTCGATGGTCTGGGCGTCGAAGGCTTCCATCTCTGGCGCAATCTCTTCGGCCAGGCCGAAAGGCTGCGGCTCGATGCGCGCGTTGCCAGCATTGCTTGGCCCATCGATACCGCCCAGTTCGACTACATGTTTGGCGGCACCTTCACCAAGCCGGGTTTTCTTACCCCCGATACGGATCTTGTCGCCGCCATCGCGGCCGAGCGCACGATCTATCCGACCTATACGGAAACCTCGGCACAGGCCCGTCTGGGCCTGACGCACTATTTCTCCGACGAACTGACGGCCGAAGGCGGCGTGGTCTATGAACGCGCGCGCTTCGACGACGTGTTCGGTACCCGCGACTTCTCGACCCTCGGCGTCTATGCCGGCGCGACCTTCGACGGACGCGACAGCACGGTCGATCCAACCGAGGGTTGGTATCTCTCGGGCAATGCCGAGCCTTATTACGACTTTTCGTTCGACAAGATGGGCCTGCGGCTCACCGCCGAAGCCCGCACCTATTTCGGCTTCTCCGAGGATGACCAGTTCGTGCTGGCCGGCCGCGTCAAGGCTGGCGCGCTGCTGGGCCCAGCACTCAATGAAATCGCGCCGGACAAGCTGTTCTTTGCTGGTGGCGGCGGCTCGGTGCGCGGCTATGCGGTCAAATCCATCGGCGTCGACGATGGCAAGGGCGGCGTGACCGGCGGGCGATATCTGCTCGAAGCCTCGCTCGAAGCGCGGGCCAAGGTGACCCAGGATATCGGCGTCGTCGGCTTCGTCGATGGCGGCTATGTCGCGGCGGACACCTTCCCGAGCCTTGATGAACTCCGTCTCGGGGTTGGCGCTGGCGTGCGCTATTACACCGGTCTTGGCCCGCTGCGGCTCGATGTGGCCATTCCGCTCAACAAGCGGGCTGGCGATCCAGACTATGCAATCTATGTCGGCATCGGGCAGGCTTTCTGATGATGCCGATTGTGAAAAAATACCGCCGCGTTGCCCTGGCTTCGCTCGTCCTCGTGCCGCTGATCGGCGTGCCCGTGGCGCTGTTTGCGCAGGACAATTCCGATGACGCGCAGAAGGATTGGTTGACCGGCTTCGTCGAAGGGCAGCTTTCGACGCCCGAGCGCCAGATTCGTCTCTCCAATATCGATGGCGCACTTGGCTCGGATGTGTCGATCCGCGAGATCACCATTGCCGACCAGCAAGGCGTGTGGCTGCGTGTCAATAATGCGAGCCTCAACTGGAGCCAGGCTGCGCTCTTTACCGGCCGGTTGCAGGTCAATTCGCTCAAGGCCGAGTCGATCGACTATATCCGCAACGCGGTTCCGGCCGAGAGCGTCGACCTGCCGCCGCCGGAAGCGGGCAGCTTTTCGGTGCCGGAATTCCCGGTGGCCATCAATATCGGCGAACTGTCGGTGCCGCGCGTCACTTTCGGGGACGGCGTGTTCGGCCTTGGCTCGGAAATTTCGCTCGCCGGCAATCTGGCGCTCGAAGGAGGCAATCTGAACACGGCGCTCGATATCGTGCGCCTCGATGGGCCGGGCGGGACGCTCAATCTCGATCTGTCCTATGTGCGCGACACCAACGAGATCGATCTGAAACTCGATCTCAACGAGCCGGAAAATGGCGTGCTGGCCAATCTCCTCAATATCGAGGGGCGGCCGGCCATGCAGTTGACGCTGGCGGGGCAGGGGCCGGTCGCGGACCTTCGCGCCGACCTGACGCTGCTCGCCAATGGCCAGACGGCGCTTGCCGGCGTTTCGACCATCAATCAGACGGCCGAAGGCTTTGCCGTGGATGCCGATCTCGGCGGTCCGCTTTCCATGCTCATGGCCGAGCAATATCGCCCCTTCTTCGGTGACGACACGCGGCTCTCGCTCAATGCACTGGTGCGCAGCGCCGGCGGTATCGACATCAACGATCTGTCGCTGACTGGCGGCCAGCTTGCGCTGCAGGCCAATGCCAGCACCACGGTCGACAATTTCCTCTCGCGCCTCGACCTCAAGGCTTCCATCGCCGATCCGGCCGGTGGCCTTGTCCTCCTGCCCGCATCGGGCGCACCGCAGGTGCAGGCGGCGCAGCTCACGATCGATTTCGGACGCGATGGTTCGGACGATTGGAGCGCCGATCTCGGCATCGACAAGCTGATCACTGGCGATTTCTCGGCCGATCGTGTTGGCCTCGCCATCAATGGCGTTGCCAGCAATCTCTCTGATCCTGCCACACGCATGATCACCTTCAATGGTGATGGTACTCTCTCGGGCATTGCCGGCGACGAGGCGGTGGAGGCCGCGCTTGGCGATAGCGTCGGTCTCGGCATTGCCGGGCTCTGGAACGCCGGCCAGCCGATCGAACTGGCACAGTTGCGCGTTGTCGGCGAAGCGCTGACTGCGGGTCTGTCGGGTGTCATCGATGGTGGTGCTTTCCGCGGGCGCATTGGCGTCCAGACTGACAGCATTGCGCCGTTCTCCGGTCTTGCCGGCCGCGAGCTTACAGGCGGCCTATCGCTCGATGCCGAAGGCTCGGTTGCCTTTGTCGGCGGCGGGTTCGACCTGACCTTTGAAGGCTCGGGCAATAACCTGACCATCGACGATGAAACCGCCGACAAGCTGCTGGCCGGCAATGTGGCCCTGTCCGGGCGTCTTGCTCGCACCGAAGCCGGTATCGTCGCGGATGATTTCTCGGTCACCAATCCGCAGGTGCAGTTCACCGCCGATGGCGTCTATGGCACCAGCGAAGCCAATTTCGCCATTGGGCTCGATCTCTCCGATCTGGGCCTCCTCACCGAC
The DNA here is from genome assembly GCF_024707125.1 of Devosia sp. Lineage (GTDB taxonomy): Bacteria > Pseudomonadota > Alphaproteobacteria > Rhizobiales > Devosiaceae > Devosia. The sequence continues at coordinate 66,705 of NZ_JANQAH010000011.1, read as the reverse complement.
CAGGCCTCCGGCGCCCTTGTCGTGCGCGGCACGGCAAAATCGGCATCGGCCGAAGCGCCGGTCGCTCTCCTGCTCGATGCAACCGTTGCCAATGGCAATCTCGTCGGCCGCAACCTGCGCGATGCGAAGGTCGGCCTCGATCTCTCGCTGCTCCAAGGCAATCTGACCGGCCGCATCAGCGGCGAAGCCATGCTCGATGGTCATCGGGCGACGCTCGCTTCGCAAGTCGTCTCCGACACGGCGCAGCAGGCGCTCAATAATCTCGATTTCGAAATCGCTGGCACGCGCGTTTTCGGTTCGGTGAGCCGCGCGGTCGATACGCAATTGCTGAATGGCCGCCTCGATGTCACCGCGTCCGATGTGTCGCTGGCAGCAGCCCTGCTCCTCACCGAAGCCTCGGGCAGCATCAACGCCGCGCTGGCCCTGTCGCCGGTCGATGGCGTGCAGCAGGCGGGGCTGACCGCAAACGCGACGAACCTGAAGGTCAACGACATTGCAGTTGGCCGCGCCGAAATCAGCGCCACGGCTGTCGATCTCTTCGGCGTTCCCGCGCTCAACGGCACGGTCACGGCCAGCAACGTCGTTGCCGCCGGCACTACGGTGAATACGCTCAATGCACGCGCCAGCCAGAGCGGCGATACGACGAGCTTTGATGCCCAGGCGGCCCTCGCCACTGGCACCAATGTCGATGTCGCCGGTGGCCTTGCGCCGGTCGAGGGCGGCTATCGCGTATCGCTCGATCGGGCCAATCTCGCCCAGGGCAGCATTGCCGCTCGTCTTGCCAATCCCACCACCTTGCTGGTGCAGGGTAATAGTGTGGCGCTCGACGCCCTGCGTTTCGATGTCGGCTCGGGCAGCATCACGGCTTCGGGCACGGCCGGCGAGACGCTGGCGCTCAACGTCAATATCGCCTCCCTGCCTTTGTCTATCGCCAATACCATTGTGCCCAGCCTCGGGCTTGCCGGTACGCTCGACGGCACGGCGGTCGTGTCAGGTTCCGCCTCCAATCCACAGGTGCGGTTCGATGCGCGCGGCAGCGGCATCAATGCCGCAGCGATCCAGTCCTTCGGCATTGCCCCGATCAGCGCCACTGTCGCCGGTAGCTATGCCGGCAATAGTGTCGCCATCGAGCGCCTCGCCGCCAATGGCGCGGGTGGCCTCAATGTCACCGGCTCCGGCCGCGTGCCGCTGTTGGGTGGCGGGCTTGCCGTCACGCTGACGGGCTCGGCGCCGCTGGCCCTAGCCAATCGCTTCCTCATCGATCGTGGCGGCCAGCTTTCCGGCACGGCCAATTTCAATGCCGATGTTTCGGGCAGCATCGCTGCGCCGCAATTCGGTGGTTCGGTGTCGGTCAATGGTGCCGGCTATGTCGATCCTGAACTTAATCTGCGCCTCACCGACATTGCCGGCCGGGCGACGCTCGCCGGCACCTCGGCGCGCATCGAAAGCCTCACGGCTAATCTTGCGACCGGCGGCAGCGTTTCCGCCTCGGGCACGGTTGGCCTCTCCGGCCAATTCCCGGCGGACCTGAGCGTCGCGCTCAATTCGGCCCGCTATTCGGATGGCGAAATCTTCCTCGCCACGGTTTCGGGTGGCCTGACGCTGACCGGCAATATTACCGGCACGCCGCTGCTTGCCGGCACGCTCAATATCGAGAACGCCAATATCACCGTGCCGGAAGGCTTTGGTGGCGGTACGCCGCTCATCGATGTCACCCATGTGGCAACACCACCCGCGGTGAAGCAGACGCTGCAGCGTGCGCGCATCGATGCCGCTGGCGCTCCTGTGCCGCAGACCCGCTCGTCGGGCCTCCTGCTCGACGTCACCGTCAATGCGCCCAACCAGATTTTTATTCGCGGCCGAGGCCTCGATGCCGAAGTCGGTGGCTCGGTGCGCCTTGCCGGGCCGCTCAACAATATCCAGCCTGTCGGCGCCTTCTCGCTCAATCGCGGTCGCCTGTCGGTGCTCGGCCAACGTCTCGATTTCGAGACAGGCACTGTCACCATGCTCGGTGATCTCGATCCGCAGCTCTATTTCGTGGCACGGACCGAGGGCGACGGGATCACGGTGTTCGTCACCATTTCCGGCCGTGCTTCGGCGCCCGAAGTGACGTTTACCTCCAACCCGACCCTGCCACAGGACGAAGTGTTGAGCCGCCTGATCTTCAAGCGCTCCATGGGCGAATTGACGCCGCTGCAATTGGCGCAGCTTGCTGGCGCAGCCGCCGAACTTGTCGGCGGCGGTGGTGGCGGTCTCGTCGATGGCCTGCGTGGGGCGGCTGGTCTTGCCGATCTCGATGTCGTTACCGACTCCGAGGGCAATGTGGGCGTGCAGGCCGGCACTTACCTGCAAGACAATATCTATCTTGGGGTCACTGCCGGCGCGAACGGCCAGTCCAAGGTGACGATCAACCTCGATGTTACCAATGACCTTGTGGTGCGCGGCACTGCCGGGCAGAATGGTGACTCAAGCGTGGGCGTGTTCTTCGAACAGGACTACTGATGAGCTTCTGGGACGATCGCTATAGCCGTGACGAATATGTTTTCGGCGAAGCGCCCAACGCTTTTCTCGCCGCACAGAGTCATCTGCTGCCCCCGTCCGGCAAGGCCCTGGCGATTGCCGATGGCGAGGGTCGTAATGGCGTCTGGCTCGCGGAACAGGGCCTCGACGTTGTCTCGATGGATGCCTCGCCGGTCGGACTCGATAAGGCAAAAAAGCTCGCTGCGAAGCGCGGCGTGCCGCTCAAGACGCAATTGCTCGACATTTCCGACTATGACTGGCCGAAGGACCGCTTCGATGTCGTGGCGGGGATTTTCTTCCAGTTTGCCGGGCCCGAGCTGCGCGACGAAATTTTCGCCGGCATGATCGAGACGCTGAAGCCCGGTGGGCTGCTGATCTTGCAGGGCTACGGTCCGCGGCAGCTTGAGTACAAGACCGGTGGGCCTGGATTTTGGAGAACCTCTATACCGAGGCGCTGCTGGCCGAGAAGTTTTTGACGCTCGAGATTTTGCACCTTAGCGACGAGGACAGGGAATTGGCCGAGGGGCTGACCCATGTCGGCAGGTCGCATGTGGTGGATTTGGTGGGGCGGAAGGCGACCTAGTCGCTGGTGGCTCCCGTCACCCCCTCCCATCCTCCCCCATCAAGGGGGAGGTGTCGCATCGAGTGTTTGGCACCATCGAGTCAAAATCGCTGTCCCTGCAACTCCCCCTTGATGGGGGAGGCCGGGAGGGGGTGTTGGCGGGCACAAGACCTTACTTCAGCGCTGCGACAACCAGCGCCTTCAGGCCCACGTCCGGACCCGGCGTGAAAACCAGATCTTCCCGCCCAAAGTACGATTTCTGGTTGGTCGCCGACCAGTCATTGGTCACGAGACGGTAGACGTCCTTGGTGGGGAGGCCCGTCGGGGCGGCGTAGAGGAAGTCGCCGGTGCGCTGTTCCAGCGTCTGGGCTTCGTCCTGATTCACCACGGCGAGGATTTCAGCGAGCGTCTTGGCATCGACTTCGGCAACCATCAGCTTGCCATCGAAGCGCACGACGGAGTCAAAGGCATATTTGCTGACGTCGCCCTGCGGCAGACCATTGCCCAGCGTCGTGTGGCCAATGAAGCCGATATCGCCTTCGCCGGCTGCAGCCATGCTTGCAGCAACGAAGCGGCCGGTCTGGGCCAGCGTCATCGCCGCGGGGCTGGTGCCGATGGCGGCAAGTTCTTCTTCGGTGAGGTGCTCGGCGAGGGTCTCAGCGATCAGCGCAGCAAGAGCTTCATTGGGCGTGACGTCGTCGCGCACACGGGACTGCTCGACCGACATCGACTTGTCGGCAGCAACCGACACCACCGTATAGGTGCTGCTCCACGAGCCGGTATGGACGTAGCGGGTCTTGCCTTCGTCATGGGTGAAGGTCAGGTGATCGTGGCCGCCGACGATCAGCGTGCCATCGGCGAGGAGCGGCAGTATGGCGCGGTCGGCGACAACGCCGGCATGGCTGAGAACGATGGGCAGGACATCACCGTCGAGGAGACCGGCGAGGTTTTCCGTGGCCCAGGCGGCGGGCTCGGGAATGGTGAGGGCCTCGCGGCTATCCTTGGGATAGGTGTTGAGCTTGTCGGTGGCGATGCCGACGACGCGGACCGGCAGGTCGCCCAGCGTCAGGTCGGTGGTCGCACTGGCATAGAGCTCGCCCGTGCGCGTGTCGGTGATGTTGCTGACGACGGTAATGCCGATTTCCTCGGCCTGCGCGATGACATTGGCGAGGTCGGGATCAAGATCGGGTTCGTGATTGCCGATATTGAGGACAGTCGGGGCGAGGGCAGCGACGGCTTCGAGGAAGGCCCAGTCGATGATGCCGGCCGAACGCACGGCAACCACATTGCCCAGCTCGAACACGTCGCCGTTGATCAGGACGATATGGGGGACCGGGTTGCTGGCGACTTCGCTTTCGAGAGTTGCCAGCAGTTCCGCCGTGCGCTCATAAGCCGAGTGCAGGTCGGACAGGACGATGATGCGGCCGGCAGCCTCCTGCGCCACGGCCGGAAGGGCCGAGGCGATAAAGGGCAGGGCTGCGGCGGAGCCGAGGAGTTGCAAAGCCAAGCGGCGGGTGATGGTGTTCGTCATGCCCAAAGTCCTTGTAGAAATATCGCCCATATGGCGGGCGGATAACTGCACAGGGCCGACGACACTGTCGTGACAGGATTACTGGCCCGCGCCTCCGGTCTTTGCCGCCTTTTCAGCATCCCACCACCAGATGGTGGGGAAACCATTGGCAAATTCGGGCAGCGTTTCGGGGCGGCTAAAACGGTCCCAGCGAGCGGTGCGCGAATAGCGCAGGGAATAGCCCGGCACGACGAAATCGTGGGCGAGGAGCACGCGGTCGAGCGCCTCGGTGACGGCCAGCTGGGTGTCGCGATCTTCCGCCGCGACGAGCTTGTCGATCAGTGCGTCGATGCCGGGATCGGCGATGCCGGCATAATTGCGCGAGCCCTCTTCGTTGGCGCTCGATGAGCCGAAGAAATAGCGCTGCTCATTGCCCGGCGAATAGGACTGGGCCCAGCTGGCGTAGATCATGTCATAATCGAAGCTGCGCAACCGGTTGATATATTGCGGCGTGTCGACCATGCGCACGCTGACGGCAATGCCGATCTGGCCGAGATTGCGCTGCAGATTGGCGGCAATGGCCTCCAGCGTCGGCTGATGCATCAGGATTTCAAAGCTCAGCTGTTGGCCATTGGCGTCGACAAGCTGGGTGCCGTTGAGCGTATAGCCGGCTTCGGTGAGAAGCCCGAGCGCCTTGCGCAGGTTTTCCCGCAGCTTGGTCGGGTCGCCATTTATCGGGTTGACAAATTCCTCAGTGAAAACCGTCGCCGGAATCTGGTCCTTTACGCCTTCGAGGATTTCCAGCACCTCGCCCTGCGGCAGGCCCTTGGCAGCGAAAGGCAGGCCGAAGAAGTAGGAATTCACCCGCGCATACTGGTTGTAGAAGATGGTGTTGTTCAGCTCTTCGAAATCGAAGGCATGGTTCAGCGCTTCGCGGACGCGCTGGTCCTGGAATTTTTCGCGGCGCAGATTGGGGATGAAGCCCACCATTTCTCCGCGGCCATTATAGTCCTGCGGGAATTCTTCCTTGATCACACGGCCATCGGCGACGGCGGGGAAATCAAAGCCCGTGGCCCAGCGGCGGGCGGTGTACTCACTCCAGAAATCGAACTGGTCGCCCTTAAAAGCTTCGAACCAGACGGATTCATCGAGGAAATATTCGTAGCGGATCTCATCAAAATTGTTCGAGCCGATCTGGGTCGGGTGGTCCTTGGCCCAATAGTCGTCGACGCGCTCATAGGTCACCGAACGTCCGGCCTCGAAGCTGGCGAGCTTGTAGGGGCCGGAGCCCAGCGGCGGTTCGAGGGTGGATTCGCCGAGATTACGCGGCTTGCCACTGGCATCAGTGCCCTCCCACCAGTGCTGCGGCATGACGAGGAGCTGACCCAGGATATGGGGCAGCTCGCGGTTACCGGTCATGTCGAAGGTGAAGGTCACTTCGCCCGGCGCCGTCACTTCGGCGCTCACGATGTTGGCGTAGTATTGAGTATAGACCGGGCTCAGTTCCTTGGATTTTTCGAAGGACCAGACGACGTCCTCGGCGGTGACCGGCTCGCCATCGTGCCAGCGCGCCTTGGGGTCCATGCGGAAGATCACCGAACCATAGTCGTCGGCCACTTTCATCGCCTCGGCCAGCATGCCGTAGGAGGTGTTTACCTCATCGAGCGAGGCGGTAAGAAGGGTTTCGTAGATCAGACCGATACCGCTCGCGACTTCGCCCTTGGGCAGGATGGGATTGAAGGTGTCAAAGCCGCCGCGGTCGCCGAGCCGCACCGTGCCGCCCTGGGGCGCATCGGGATTGACGTAGTCGAAATGGGCAAAGCCTTCGGGATATTTCGGGGCCTCGGTGAGACTATCGGCATGCACCCACACGCCGGTCGGGGTCTGGGCTACCGTCGGCGCGGCGAGGCCAAGCGCGAGGAGGCCGGAGGCGAGGAGGGTCGAGAGCTTCATTGGCTGGCTCCGCTTTTGTGTGGCACTGAGGTTAGTCGCTTTTTTCCGCCGGGAACAAGCCGTCGGTTGCGGTTTCGATATCGAAAGCGGCCGCCATCAATTGGCGCGTATAGGGGTCGCGGGGCCGGGCGAAAATGCCGGCGGCAGGCCCCGATCTCGACGATCTTGCCATTGCGCATGACGACCACCGAATGGGCGAGGGCTTTTACGACGCGCAGGTCGTGGCTGATGAAGAGATAGGTCAGGTCGCGACGGCGCTGCACATCGCGCAGGAGGTCGATGACCTGCGCCTGGATGGAGATGTCGAGCGCCGAGGTCGGCTCGTCGAGCACAAGGAAATCGGGCTCCAGCACGAGGGCGCGGGCGATGGCGATACGCTGACGCTGGCCGCCGGAAAACTCGTGCGGGTAGCGGTTGGTTGATTTGGGATCGAGGCCGACTTCGTTGAGCACTGCGACCACCTTGGCTTCGCGCTCGGCCGTCGTCAGCCGCGGCATGTGGACCTTGAGGCCCTCTTCGACGATCTCGCCTACCGACATGCGCGGGCTCAAGGAGCCGAACGGGTCCTGGAAGACGATCTGCATATGCTTGCGCATCGGCCGCATGGCCCGGCCGGAGCGCCCGGCGATCTCCTGACCCAGAACGACAATCCTGCCGTCCGAGGGAATGAGGCGCAGCAGTGCGTAGCCGAGCGAGGATTTTCCGGAACCGCTTTCGCCGACTACCCCCAGCGTCTCGCCCTTGTGGATGGCGATGTCGACGCCGTCGACGGCCCTGACATGCCCGACGGTGCGGCGCAGGAGGCCGCGCTTGATCGGGAACCAGACTTTCAGGTCCTTGGTCTCGACCAGAATGGGCGAGGCGGATTTGGGCAGCACCGGAGCGCCACGCGGCGCGGCAGCCAGCAGTTTTTGCGTATAGGCATGCTTGGGATTGGCGAAGATTTCGGCGGTCGACCCGCTCTCGACGATCTCGCCTTGGGTCATGACGGAGACGCGATCAGCGATCTTGCGCACGATGGTCAGGTCATGGGTGATGAACAGCATGGCCATGCCGTGCTGGCGCTGCAGCTTCTTCAGCAGTGCGAGGATCTGCGCCTGCACGGTCACATCGAGCGCCGTGGTTGGCTCGTCTGCAATCAGCAGCTTTGGATTGTTCGCCAGCGCCATGGCGATCATGACGCGCTGGCGCTGGCCGCCCGAAAGCTGGTGCGGATAGTCGTCGATGCGGCTTGCCGGATCAGGAATGCCGACTTCCGCCAGCAGTTCAAGCGTACGCTTGCGTGCCGCCGTCTGGCGCAGGCCCTGATGCGTCGCGAGGATTTCGCCGACCTGTTTGCCCACGGTGTGCACCGGGTTCAACGAACTCATCGGCTCCTGAAAGATCATGCCGACATCATTGCCACGCACGGCGCGCAACTGATCGACGGAGGCCGCAGCAAGGTTCTGCGCCCCGAGCATCACTGTGCCTTCGAGCGTGGCCGAGGGCGGCAGGAGTTTCAGGATCGACAAAGCCGTCACCGACTTGCCCGAGCCACTTTCGCCCACCAGCGCCAGCGTTTCGCCGGGCGCGATATCGAAGCTGACCTTCTTGGCCGCCTCGAAGGCGCCGAAGCGGATGGTCAGGTCGCGGACGGAGAGGAGAGGGCTGGTCATGAGAACGTCTTCCGCGGATCGAAGGCGTCGCGGACGGCTTCGCCGATGAAGACCAGCAGTGTCATCATGATGGCGATGGTGAAGAAGCCAGTCAGCCCCAGCCAGGGCGCCTGCAGGTTGCGCTTGCCCTGTGCCAGCAGTTCGCCCAGCGAGGGTGAACCAAGCGGCAGGCCGAAACCGAGGAAATCGAGCGAGGTGAGGGTCGTCACCGAGCCCGAGAGAATGAAGGGCATGAAGGTCAGCGTCGCCACCATGGCATTGGGCAGGAGGTGTCGCCACATGATCACGCCATTGGAGACGCCGAGCGCTCGGGCGGCGTTCACATATTCAAAGTTGCGGGCGCGCAGGAATTCGGCGCGGACGATGCCCACGAGCGAGACCCAGGAGAAGAGCAGCAATATGCCGAGGAGAACCCAGAAGCTTGGGGCGATGACGCTTGAAATGATCAGTAGCAGATAGAGCGCGGGCACAGAGGTCCAGATTTCGATCAGGCGCTGGGCGATGAGGTCGATCCAACCGCCGAAGTAACCCTGCACGGCCCCGGCGAAGACGCCGATGATCGACGAGAAGATTGTCAGGATCAGGCCGAAAAGAATTGAGATGCGGAAGCCGTAGACGAGGCGGGCCAGCACGTCGCGGCCGCGGTCGTCGGTGCCGAGCCAGTGATAATTACCGAGATTGCAATTGGGATCGGCCGTGCCCAGCGGATAGCGCGAACAGAACTGGTCCCAGCTCTGCATCCAGCTTGGAGGATTGGTGCCGGAGGAGGGGAGGTAACCATCCACCGTATCATGGCTGAAGCGCACCGGCGGCCAGATGGCCCAGCCATTGGCCGCAATCTCGTCGGCGATGAAGGGCTGGCGGTAGTCGGTCGTCGCAAGGAAGCCGCCGAATTTGGCTTCGGGATAGGTGACGACCGAGGGGACCAGCAGTTCGCCCTTGTAGGAGACGATGATGGGCCGGTCATTGGTGATGAATTCGGCGCCCAGCGTCAGCACGAAGAGCACGAGGAAAATCCAGAGCGACCACCAGCCGCGCTTGTTGGCGCGGAAATTGGCCCAGCGGCGCTGGTTGAGCGGTGACATGCTCATGTGTCGCGGCTTTCGAAATCGAGCCGCGGGTCGACCCACATATAGGCGAGATCGGAAATCAGCCCGATGACGAGGCCGAGCAGCGAGAAGATGTAGAGCGTGGCAAACACCACGGGATAGTCCCGCGTGGCGATGGCTTCGAAGCCAAGGAGGCCGAGCCCGTCGAGCGAGAAGATGGTCTCGATCAGCAGGGAGCCGCCGAAGAACGCACCGATAAAGGCGCCGGGAAAGCTGGCGATGATCAGCATCATGGCATTGCGGAAGACGTGGCCATAAAGCACGCGGTTTTCCGTCAGCCCTTTGGCGCGGGCCGTCACCACATATTGCTTGGAGATTTCATCGAGGAAGGAATTCTTGGTGAGCAGCGTCGCCGTGGCGAAGGCGCCGAGACCCATGGCGGTGATCGGCAGGACAAGGTGCCAGAAATAGTCGAGCACCTGCCGCCAGAGCGGGAAATTGGCAAAGCCGGGGGAGGTGAGCCCCCTTAGCGGAAAGATGGACCAGAAACTGCCACCGGAAAAGAGCACGACAAGCGCAATGGCGACCAGAAAGCCGGGCACGGCATAGCCGATGATGACCACGGTGGAAGTCCAGACGTCGAAGCGCGAGCCATCGCGGCGGGCCTTGGCGATCCCCAGCGGAATCGAAACGCCATAGGCGATCAGCGTCATCCAAAGCCCGAGCGAGATCGAGACCGGCATTTTCTCGACGACGAGGTCGATCACCGAAATGTCGCGATAATAGCTCTCGCCGAAATCGAAGCGCAGATAGTTCCAGAGCATGTTGCCAAAGCGCTCGAGCGGCGGCTTGTCGAAACCGAACTGCTTTTCGATGCGCGCGACCAGCTCCGGTGGCAGGCCCTGCCGGCCACGATATTCGCCGCCCTGCTGGTGTCCACCCTGCGGCGGCTGGGACAGGGTCTCGTCGCCGCCACCGGTCACGCGTTCGCTCAGGTCAACATTCTGGCCCGACATATTGGCCAGCGCCTGCTCTACAGGGCCGCCGGGGGCAAACTGGGTGATGAGAAAGGAAACAGCCATGATGCCGAAGATCGTCGGAATCATCAGCAATAGACGGCGGATGATATAGGCGCCCATCTCGTTTCCTGTTGGCGCCCTCTCTGGCTACAAGCAAATCACCTTGCACCTGCGGGGCTTTAGCCGCACTGCATCACTTGCACACCGTTTTGGCAATGTCACAAGCGCGTTGAGTCGTTCGGTTGAACGTGGATTGGCATTGCCGCCGGGCGGTCGGGCGGTCACAATTGAGCGAGAAGAGGAGCCGATATGGACTTTATCACCATTGGCCAGGTGCGCGACGAAGGCGTGGCGCGGATCATTCTCGTGGCCCTGCGCGCCCATGGCTTTCATCCGCTCGAGCCGCGCGATGGCGGTCTGCCGGGCGTGCCGAACCTGTTTGGCCGCGAGGGTGTGGGCATTGAGGTGCCGGAAGATGAGGCCGCCGATGCAACGCTTCTGCTTGGTGAGCTGTTGAAAGATATGACACAGCCCGACTCCTAAATCGGCCATAAAGGAATGAGAGATTTTCTGTGCGGGTCGGGCGTTGAACCCTGAGGCAGCTTCGGTTAATAAGCCGCCTAATGAGTTAATTTCCTTTAAGCCTTCGGGCAGGAGTGACCAATGAAGGTTTGGATGCGCGGAGCCGGCTCCGTGATTGGATTGGGCCTCGTCGCGCTGGCGCTGGCCGGTTGTTCGTCGACCGCTCGGTCCAATACGGCCGATCTCAACGTCGTGCGCGCACCGCAGCAGTTGCAGCCGGTGCAGTCGTCTTCAGTGCAGCAGGGTACGCTGCCGGCAATCGGTGCAACCGGTACGCCGGCACCGGGTCTGTCCGGCACGCCGGTTCTCGGCGGCGCCCCGGCCATGACCACGGCCACTGCCACCACCCCCGGCCAGCTCGGCACCAATAGCTCGATCGTCAATGTCGGCGCTCCGGCGACCGGCTTCTCGACGGGTCCGGAAGGTGTCTGGACGGTTTCGGCCGGCACGGGCACCTGCCAGCTCAACCTGCCGATGACCGCAAAGACCGGCACGAACTACTACCGCGCCTCGTCCCCGGGTTGCGCAGTGCCGCAGATCGCTTCGGTCACCGGTTGGCAGCAAGTCGGCAGCCAGCTGCAGCTCTATGATGATAACGGCAATATCGCTGCCTTCCTCGCTCCCTCGGGTGGCCGCTATATCGGCACCGTGAGCGGCGGCCAGGCGATCTCGATGTCGCGCTAAGCGCTCCAAAGCCGGTCGATAGACCGGCTTTTTCTATTCCCCAATCTCAGCGTCATTCCCGCGGAAGCGGGAATCCCTCTCACCTTGTTTGAGATCCCCGCTTTCGCGGGGATGACGCCGTGGATGCTGGCAGGTGTCATCCTGCCGAACGACACTTCGGCCAAGATATGACCTCCTCCTCTTCTGCCCCCGTTAGCAAAGCCTATCTAGACCTTGTCGCGCGTGGTGCGCTGACGAGCGATCCGGCGCAGCTGGAGGCCACGGCGCATTTCGATCGCGTGCTGCACGACATCGTCGTCGCCAAGCCCAAGAGTTTCCTGGGTCTCCGGGCCAAGCCCAAAGCCGTGCGTGGGCTCTATCTGGTGGGCGAGGTGGGGCGTGGCAAAACCATGCTCATGGACCTGTTCTTCGCCGCCCTGCCGACGCGCCATAAGCGCCGTGTGCATTTCCACGAATTCATGGACGAAGTGCATGCCGGCATTTCCGCCTTCCGCAAGGCGGCGCGCGGCAAGAACGAGGATGCCGATCCGGTGGAGGCGGTCACCAAGCCCATCCTGAAGTCCGGCCTGCGCGTCCTTTGTCTGGATGAGTTTCACGTTCACGACATCACCAATGCCATGCTGCTCGACCGGTTGTTCGAAAAGCTCTTTGCCGGCGGCGTCACGCTGATCGCCACTTCGAATGTCGTGCCCGATCAGCTCTACAAGGACGGCCTCAACCGCCAGCTCTTCCTGCCGTTCATCGCGCGGCTCAAGGAAGAGACCGAGGTCGTCGAACTGCTCTCAGAGCAGGACTATCGCCGGCTGAAATTCGCAGGCCAACAGGTCTACGCCTTCGGCAGCGACACGCGCGCGACGATGGACAGGCTCTGGCTGCGCATCACCGGCGGTGAACCCGGCCATCCCGGAACTATTGAGAGCATCGGCCGACAGATTCCGGTGCCGCTGCAGTCCATGGGTGCGGCGCGTTTCAACTTCTCCGACCTCTGCGAAAAGCCGCTCGGCACGCGCGACTTCGTCCGCATCGCGCACCATTTCGATTCGCTCGTCATCGACGGCATTCCGCAGATGGACCGCACCAAGTCCGACGCCGCCAAGCGCTTCATCCTTCTCATCGACAGCCTCTATGACCGCGGCGTAAAACTCGCCGCCAGTTTCGAAGTCCCCCTCGAACAGCTCGGCCGGGACGACAAGACCGCCTTCGAATTCCAGCGCACCATTTCGCGCCTCAACGAGATGCAGTCCGAAGAATACCTCGCAAAGGGGCTGCGCGATGCCGCGCCGGCGGAGGAGGGGGCTTAGTACCAGATCGATATGCCCACCGTGAGGCCGGCTGCTCCGCCGAGCAGGGCTCCGACGAGGGCGCCTGCCGGATTGCAATTGCTGCCCAATACGCCGCCGACGAGGCTGCCGAGCACGAGACCCATCAGCATGGTGATCGCCTTGGGCATCGTGAATTCATCGCGCGCCGACTTGAACTGTTTCATCACGGGCTCGGGCTTTTCCTTGGGCAAAGCGTCCTCCTGGACGTGGCTATCGCTCCCCTAGATGGGTGTTGTTGCCCATTTGGCATACCCCCATCGCCCATCGGCAAGGCGATTTGCGCCATTACGACGAAGGGTTCACTTGCCCCCCTTGCCCGGTAGGGTTAAGACGTGCGCCAAATCAACGCAGTCCGGGATGAAGACTTATGGCGCGTAAGAAGATCGCACTCATTGGCTCGGGTCAGATTGGCGGTACTCTCGCCCTTCTCGCAGCCCAGAAGGAGCTTGGCGACGTCGTTTTGTTCGACGTGGTTGACGGTGTTCCGCAGGGCAAGGCCCTCGACATCTCCCAGTCCGCTCCCAGCCAGGGTTTTGACGCGGTCATCAAGGGCACGTCCGAATACAAGGACATCGAAGGCGCTGACGTCGTGATCGTCACCGCCGGCGTGCCGCGCAAGCCCGGCATGAGCCGCGATGACCTCCTCGAAATCAACCTCAAGGTGATGGAACAGGTCGGCGCCGGCATTGCCAAGTACGCTCCGAACGCCTTCGTCATCTGCATCACCAACCCGCTCGACGCGATGGTCTGGGCCCTGCAGAAGTTCTCGGGCCTGCCGACCAACAAGGTCATCGGCATGGCTGGCGTTCTCGATAGCTCGCGCTTCGTGCACTTCATCGCCGACGAACTCGGCGTGTCGGTCGAAGACATCAATGCCTTCGTGCTTGGTGGCCACGGCGACACCATGGTGCCGCTCGCTCGCTACTCGACCGTTGCCGGCATTCCGCTGACCGACATCGTCAAGATGGGCTGGATCACCAAGGAACGTCTCGACGAAATCATCCAGCGCACCCGTGATGGCGGCGCCGAGATCGTTTCGCTCCTCAAGACCGGTTCGGCCTTCTACGCTCCGGCCGCTTCCGCCATTGCCATGGCCGAAAGCTACCTCAAGGACAAGAAGCGCATCCTGCCGTCCGCTGCGTTCCTTTCCGGCCAATATGGCGTCAAGGACACCTATGTCGGCGTTCCCGTGCTGATCGGCGCCGGTGGCGCGGAAAAGGTCATCGAGATCTCGCTCAACTCGGCCGAGCAAAAGGCCTTCGACAAGTCCGTGGAGGCCGTTGAGGGCCTGATCGCGGCGTGTAAGAAAATCGCGCCAAAGCTGGCGTAAGACCAAGAAAAGCCGCTGGCAACCCCAGCGGCTTCTCCCTTTTCCGGTCTCTGGAATTGGCCGGATCATCTCTGCCCACCCAAGGGGAATTCAATGAACATCCATGAACATCAGGCCAAGGCGCTGCTGAAGGAATATGGCGCGCCCGTTGCTGCCGGCGTCGCCATTTTCTCGGCTGACGAGGCTGAAGCTGCAGCCAAGTCGCTGCCCGGCCCGCTCTATGTGGTCAAGAGCCAGATCCATGCCGGCGGTCGCGGCAAGGGCAAGTTCAAGGAACTCGGTCCCGATGCCAAGGGCGGCGTGCGTCTCGCCAAGTCCGTCGAGGACGTGGTCAAGAACGCCAAGGAAATGTTGGGCAACACGCTCGTGACCAAGCAGACCGGCGATGCCGGCAAGCAGGTCAACCGCCTCTATATCGAAGACGGCGCCGACATCGCCCGCGAACTCTACTGCTCGCTGCTGGTCGATCGCGCGACGTCCAAAGTGTCCTTCGTCGTTTCGACCGAAGGCGGCATGGACATCGAGGCTGTTGCTCACGACACGCCTGAAAAGATCATCACCGTCGGCATCGACCCGGTCGCCGGCGTCACCGCTGCCGACATCGCCAAGATCAACGGCGCGCTGAAGCTCGACGGCACGGCCGCCGTGGATGGCGAACACCTGTTCCCGATCCTCTACAAGGCCTTCACCGAGAAGGACATGAGCCTCCTCGAAGTGAACCCGCTGATCGTCATGGAAAACGGTCGTCTGCGCGTTCTCGATGCCAAGGTCTCGTTCGACAACAACGCCTCCTTCCGTCACGAAGAGCTCAAGCCCCTTCGCGATCTCTCGGAAGAAGACGCCAAGGAAATCGAAGCCTCCAAGTATGACCTCGCCTACGTTGCCCTCGACGGCAATATCGGCTGCATGGTCAATGGTGCGGGCCTTGCCATGTCCACCATGGACATCATCAAGCTCTACGGCGCCGAGCCGGCAAACTTCCTCGACGTTGGTGGCGGTGCCTCCAAGGAGAAGGTGACCGCGGCCTTCAAGATCATCACTGCCGATCCGGCCGTGAAGGGCATCCTGGTCAACATCTTCGGCGGCATCATGCGCTGCGACGTCATCGCCGAAGGCGTGATCGCTGCGGTCAAGGAAGTCGGTCTGAAGGTTCCGCTGGTGGTTCGCCTCGAAGGCACCAACGTCAAGGAAGGCAAAGCCATCCTCGACAATTCGGGCCTCGACGTGATTTCCGCCGATGACCTGGACGATGCTGCGCAGAAGATCGTCGCCGCCGTCGCCAAAGCCGCCTAAGCGCACTGCAGAAGAGAAAAACCAATGTCTATTCTCGTCAACAAAGACACCAAGGTTCTCGTGCAGGGCCTTACCGGCAAGACCGGTACCTTCCACACCGAACAGGCTCTGAATTACTACGGCACCAAGATGGTTGGTGGCGTGAACCCCAAGAAGGCCGGTGAAACCTGGACTTCCGGTCTCGATGGCTCGGCCTCGCTGCCGGTGTTCGCTTCGGTTGCCGAAGGCCGCGAAAAGACCGGCGCCAATGCCTCGGTCATCTATGTTCCGCCTCCGGGTGCCGCTGCCGCCATCGAAGAAGCGATCGACGCTGAGATTCCGCTCATCGTCTGCATCACCGAAGGCGTGCCGGTCATGGACATGGTCCGCGTCAAGGCAAAGCTCGAAAAGAGCAAGTCGCGCCTCATCGGGCCGAACTGCCCCGGCGTCCTGACCCCGGAAGAATGCAAGATCGGCATCATGCCGGGCTCGATCTTCTCCAAGGGTTCGGTGGGTATTGTTTCGCGTTCGGGCACGCTTACTTATGAAGCAGTGTTCCAGACCACCAATGAAGGCCTCGGCCAGACCACGGCTGTCGGCATCGGCGGCGACCCGGTCAAGGGCACCGAATTCATTGATATGCTCGAAATGTTCCTCGCTGACGAAGCCACCAAGTCGATCATCATGATCGGCGAAATCGGCGGCTCGGCTGAAGAAGAAGCCGCGCAGTTCCTGATCGACGAAGCCAAGCGCGGCCGCAAGAAGCCGATGGCTGGTTTCATCGCCGGCCGTACTGCTCCCGCTGGCCGCACCATGGGCCATGCTGGCGCCGTAATTTCGGGCGGTAAGGGTGGCGCGGAAGAAAAGATCGCGGCCATGGAAGCTGCCGGGATTCGCGTCTCGTCGTCGCCGGCCCGTATCGGCAAGACGCTGGCGGAAGTGCTGAAAGGCTGAGAGCCGGCCGAAGGCAAAATCGCTCCGGTGGAGCGATTTTAGGCGAGCAGGCCATGAGAGCTACGCTCGAATGGCGGGCCTGGACCTGAGGCATCCCGTGTCGGCGTTTCCGGCACGGGGTTCGAGCAAAGAAGGGTGGGGAAATCCTCGCCTTTCATCGGCCAGGCCAATGGCGGCCTGGGGTGAGGCCTCCGAGAAATCGGGGCCTTTGCCGTAGGGGTCACGCGGTGCATGCGACCAATGTCGGTCGCGCTTCAGTCACGGTTCGGTGTTAAGCCTGCCGGTGGACGAGAAAAATTGTAGTGTGAGCCGCGGCGCCTCCCACGGGCGCCGCAAGTCTTAACAAGATACAAAGGAAAAGCGGTCAATATTCCCCCACTTTGGGCGGCCGCATTTAGAGCCGGCTCTCCGCCGGTTTGTTGAGAAGGATGGCAGGACGCAAGGTCCTGCACAAAAAGCGATGACACGACAGGAAAAGAACGACAC
This sequence comes from Devosia sp., assembly GCF_024707125.1. GTDB lineage: Bacteria > Pseudomonadota > Alphaproteobacteria > Rhizobiales > Devosiaceae > Devosia. The sequence continues at coordinate 49,807 of NZ_JANQAH010000011.1, read as the reverse complement.
GTTCTTGCTGACCTCGTTCCTCTACGGGGGGAACGCCGACTACATCGAACAACTCTATTCCCGCTATAAGACGGACCCTGCAAGCGTCGATGCGACGTGGTCCAGCTTCTTCTCCCGGCTTGATGACAGCGATGGCATCGCCGAGAAGAACGCTGCTGGTCCAAGCTGGGGCCGCAAGGACTGGCCACAGTCCGCGAGCGGCGATCTGGTTTCCGCGCTGGACGGAAACTGGGGCGAGGTGGCGATCAAGGCGGAAAAGGCTACCGCCAAGAAGGCTGCTGCCGAAGGCAAGCCCGCTCCGACCGCCGGCGATGTGTTGCAGGCAACGCGCGACTCGATCCGCGCCATCATGATGATCCGCGCCTATCGCATGCGCGGGCATCTGCATGCCGATCTCGACCCGCTCAAGCTCAAGGCCGATGAGCCGGCGCCGGAACTCGATCCGCGCAGCTACGGCTTCACCGATGCCGACAACAGCCGCAAGATTTTCATCGATAACTATCTCGGGCTCGAATACGCCACCATTCCCGAGATGCTGGCGATCCTGCAGCGCACCTATTGCGGTACGCTCGGCATCGAATTCATGCACATCTCCGATCCTGACGCCAAGCAGTGGATTCAGGAACGCATCGAAGGTCCGGACAAGGAAATCACCTTCTCGCCCGAGGGCAAGAAGGCGATCCTCAACAAGCTGATCGAGGCCGAAGGCTTCGAGAAGTTCCTGGACGTCAAGTATACCGGCACCAAGCGCTTCGGCCTTGATGGCAGCGAGGCCGCCATTCCGGCGCTCGAACAGATCATCAAGCGCGGCGGGGCTCTGGGCATCAAGGACATCGTCCTCGGCATGGCCCACCGTGGCCGCCTCAACGTCCTGACCCAGGTGCTGCAGAAGCCGCACCGTGCCCTCTTCCACGAATTCAAGGGCGGCGCTTTCTACCCCGACGACGTCGAGGGTTCGGGCGACGTGAAGTACCACCTTGGTGCGTCTTCCGACCGCGTGTTCGATGGCAACAATGTCCACCTGTCGCTGACCGCCAACCCCTCGCACCTCGAGATCGTCGATCCCGTCGTGCTCGGCAAGTCGCGCGCCAAGCAGGACCAGCACATCTCCCCCGATGGCAAGCTCGTCAACATCGCCACCGATGGCAAGCCGGACCGCTCCATGGTTCTGCCGCTGCTGATCCATGGCGATGCGGCCTTTGCCGGCCAGGGCGTCATTGCCGAATGTCTGGGTCTGTCGGGCCTCAAGGGCCATCGCACCGGCGGTTCGATCCATCTGGTCATCAACAACCAGATCGGCTTCACCACCTCGCCGATGTATTCGCGCTCTTCGCCCTATCCGACCGATGTGGCCAAGATGATCGAAGCCCCGGTTCTGCACGTCAACGGTGACGACCCGGAAGCCGTGGTCTTTGCCGCCAAGGTCGCGGTCGAATATCGCCAGAAGTTCGGCAAGCCTGTCGTCATCGACATGTTCTGCTACCGCCGCTTCGGCCACAACGAAGGCGACGAACCGAGCTTCACCCAGCCGCTCATGTACTCCAAGATCCGGAGCCACAAGACGACGCTGGAGCTCTATTCGGACAAGCTGGTTGCCGAAGGCGTGCTCTCGGCCGACGACGTCGAAAAGCTCAAGGCCGCATGGCGCGCCAAGCTCGAGACCGAATTTGAAGCCGGCCAGGACTACCGCCCGAACAAGGCCGACTGGCTCGATGGCGCCTGGAAGAATTTCAAGCCTGCCCAGGACGACGGCGCTCGCCGCGGTGAAACCGGTGTCGACCTCGACAAGCTGATCCAGATCGGTACCAACCTCACCAAGGTGCCGGCCGACCTCAACGTGCACCGCACGGTCAAGCGCTTCCTCGACAATCGCCTCGGCGCGATCGAGTCGGGCGAAGGCATCGACTGGGCGACCGCCGAAGCCCTCGCCTTTGGTACGCTCGTAACCGAAGGCCACCCGGTGCGTCTCTCCGGTCAGGATTGCGAACGCGGCACGTTCAGCCAGCGCCACTCGGTGCTGAATGATCAGCAGGTCGACAACAAGAGCTATACCCCGCTCAACAATCTCGACCCGGAAAACCAGGCTCGCTACGAAGTCATCAACTCGATGCTTTCGGAAGAAGCGGTGCTCGGCTTCGAATATGGCTACTCGCTCTCCGAGCCGCGCGCGCTGACCCTGTGGGAAGCCCAGTTCGGCGACTTCGTGAACGGTGCGCAGGTCGTCATCGACCAGTTCATCTCCTCGGGCGAACGCAAGTGGTTCCGCATGTCGGGCCTCGTGATGCTTCTGCCGCATGGCTATGAAGGGCAGGGCCCGGAGCACTCCTCCGCACGCCCCGAGCGTTTCCTGCAGCTTTGCGCCGAAGACAATATGCAGGTTGCCAACTGCACGACCCCGGCCAACTACTTCCACATCCTGCGTCGCCAGCTGAAGCGTGACTTCCGCAAGCCGCTGATCCTGATGACCCCCAAGAGCCTGTTGCGCCACAAGCGCGCCGTCTCGGGTCTCGTGGAACTGGGTCCGGATAGCGTCTTCCACCGTCTCCTCTGGGACGATGCCGAGGCTCCTGGCCTCCCGAAGACTACGATCAAGCTCGCTTCGGACGACAAGATCCGTCGCGTCGTGCTCTGCACCGGCAAGGTCTATTACGATCTGCTCGAAGATCGCGAGAAGAAGGGCATCGACGATGTCTATCTGCTCCGCGTCGAACAGCTCTATCCGTTCCCGGCCAAGGCGCTTCTCGACGAACTCAGCCGCTTCCCGAATGCGGAAGTGGTCTGGTGCCAGGAAGAGCCGAAGAACATGGGTGCATGGGCCTTCATCCAGCCCTATGTTGAATGGGTTTTTGACCAGATGGGCCGCGAATATCAGCGCGTCCGTTATGTCGGCCGTCCGGCCGCTGCCTCGCCGGCGACTGGCCTGATGCGTACGCATCTGGCTCAGCTCCAGGCATTCCTCGACGAAGCCTTCGCCAAGTAAGCGCAAGATAAAAGGATCAAACAATGTCGACAGAAATCCGTGTGCCGACGCTGGGCGAAAGCGTTACCGAAGCAACCATCGGCCAGTGGTTCAAGAAGGTTGGCGATACCGTCAACGCCGATGAACCCCTGGTTGAGCTTGAAACCGACAAGGTGACCATCGAAGTGCCGGCCCCGGCCTCCGGTGTGCTCGAAGCCATCGCTGCCAATCCCGGTGACACCGTGGACGTGGGCGCGCTGCTCGGTGCCATCGCCGCCGGCGCTGGTGCCGCTGCCTCGGCTCCCGCTGCTGCGCCGACTCCCGCCAAGGCCGAAGTGCCCGCCGCCAACGCTGCCGGCCCCGAGCCGATCCAGGCGACCGACCGCGCTCCGGCCCCATCGGCCCAGAAGCTGATCGCTGAAAAGGGTCTTGAAGCCGGTGGTATCGCTGGTTCCGGCAAGTCCGGCCAGGTGCTCAAGGAAGACGTGCTGGCGGCTCTCGCTCGTCCGGCCGCTCCGGCTCCCGCCGCTGCCCCGGCACCGGTTGCCGCCGCTCCCGCTGCCAAGCCGGCCGCTCCGCGTGCCCCGACCGCTGCAGGCGATGCCGAGCGCGAAGAACGCGTCAAGATGACCCGTCTGCGCCAGACCATCGCTCGCCGCCTCAAGGACGCGCAGAACACCGCTGCCATGCTCACCACTTTCAACGAAGTGGACATGAAGCCGGTCATGGACCTGCGCAATTCCTACAAGGACCTGTTCGAGAAGAAGCACGGCGTGAAGCTGGGCTTCATGGGCTTCTTCACCAAGGCCGTCGTTCACGCCCTCAAGGAAATCCCGGCCGTCAACGCCGAGATCGATGGCGATGACCTGATCTACAAGCAGTACGCTCACATTGGCGTCGCCGTTGGTACCGACAAGGGCCTCGTGGTCCCGGTCGTGCGCAATGCCGACCAGATGAGCATTGCCGAGATCGAAAAGGAAATCGGCAACCTCGGCAAGAAGGCCCGCGACGGTCAGCTGTCGATGGCCGACATGCAGGGCGGCACCTTCACCATCTCGAATGGTGGTGTCTATGGTTCGCTGATGTCGACCCCGATCCTCAACGCACCGCAGTCGGGCATCCTCGGCATGCACAAGATCCAGGAGCGTCCGGTCGTCGTCGGCGGCCAGATCGTCATCCGCCCGATGATGTATCTCGCGCTCTCCTACGATCACCGCATCGTCGACGGCAAGGAAGCCGTCACCTTCCTCGTCCGCGTCAAGGAAAGCCTCGAGGCGCCCGAGCGTCTGGTCCTCGATCTCTAAGACCTCTGTCTTCGACAAAATTCATGAAAAGGCCCGCTTCGGCGGGCCTTTTTACATGAGCTAACCAAAGCGTGTTGTGGGTCATGCTCGACGTTAACAGTCTGTTAGCGCATACACCCCCTAAGCATAGCGCTGTCGTATCATTGTCATACCCACCGGAGATGTGGTTTTGCGTTCCTGTTTGGCCCTGGTCGTTTCCCTCTTGAGCCTGGTTATCCCCGCTCACGCCCAGGACGACTCCGCCGCCAATAGCCAGCTCATCGGCGAACTCATGGCCTTCCACGGCTCGCAGGCCATTGTCGATGTGATGACCACGCATTGCTACGAAACCACAGGCCTCGACGGGGCTTACAAGACGGCCGCAGAGAACTGGTATCTCCGCAATATCGGCTTTCTCGATCTCGCCGACCGCGTGATCATTAGCCTCGGCGGCGCTGCCGAGGGCCAGCAGCAGGCGGCTGAAACCTATGGCGGCTCGCAGATCATGACCGCCTATAACCAGGCCGGCGACAAGAACAGCTTTTGCCGGGCATTCTTGGAACAGGTCGATTCCGGCGCGCTCGACATCGACCAGCAATTGCCTGCGCCGCTGAAGCGCGCCCAGGAAATCGCCTCGTCCTAATCCATCTTGCTTTGGCCAATGGCTTCCCTAAACTCTTCTGAGAGCGGGGAGATTGGGCATGCGCTGGCTAGCGGTTTTCGCGACTTTGTTGGGTTCGTCTGCAGTAATGGCAGCCCCCGATTGTCCTTTCGAACAGGCATCCTATTCGCAGGAAGATGGCTGGACGTTGCAGTTCCAGCCAGTGCCGCGCGATGCGCCGGCCAACCAGACGGCGTCATTTATCCTCGGTCTCAAATCGGGTGATACACTCACCGGCGCGATCATGTGGCCCAATGGCTATTCGACCCCGCTCTGGAGCGTCGAGGGGCCGTGTGAGCCGGGCGGCAGCAAGATGTGCCGGTTCACCGAGGAGGAGAACAATACGGCCTATGTGCTGACCGACAGCGGCATAGAGATGATGCCGCAGGAGATGGATGGAGCGCCGCCTCGGCAGGTGCTTTTGCCGCGGCTCGCATCATCGCTCTGGTACTCATTCTACCGCGAAAGCGAGTTCGACGGCGAACCGGGTGATATCTTCAGCTTTTCTGGCTGTGCAACCTGATCCGGAAGTCGGGGATTGCCGTAGCAGACTGTAGGTCATCAGGAAATTTTGCATGAGTATCGAACTTACCCTGCTTATCTGGAGTGCTGTGCTCGCGGGTGCCTATCTCTTTGTTCAATCAACGATTTATCGGCTCGACTATGGCGTCGTTCACGCCGGGACGCCGCGTGACGACGAGCGCGAGCCCAATAAATGGACCAGTCGCGGCAATCGCGCCCTGCGCAATTTCCTAGAGACCTATGCCGTCTTCATCGCCCTCGCGGTGGCGACGGAACTCTCGGGCCGTTCCGATGCGCTGACCCAATGGGGCGCGCAGATCTGGTTCTGGGCGCGCTGGGCCTATCTGCCGGCCTACTTCATCGACGTGACCTTTCTGCGCTCCAGCATCTGGTTCGTCTCGGCCATTGGTCTCTTCCTGCTCTTTGTCGGCGTCGCCTTCTAGGCGGACCGGACCTGCGGTGTGCCCGCCGGGGCAGGGGGCCTTGCCGGGCGCCGCATTGCCGCCCGGCAGCCAGTGGTGTAACGCTTGCCGCGCTTAACCTCGCGGTGCGATCATGGATTTCCCCTGGCTCGAATTTGCAGGCCTCATGCTGGCCTTCGGCATCAATGCGGTCATTCCCGGCGCCGATTTCGCCATGGTGCTGCGCCAATCGGTGGTGCACAACCGCCGCGCTGCGCTCTTCACTTCCGCGGGGATCGCGACCTCGATCCTCGTCCACGGCACTTACACGCTGCTCGGTGTCGGCGTGATCGTTGGGCAGTCGCTGCTTTTGTTCAATATTTTGAAGTGGTTGGGTGCTGCCTATCTCGTCTGGCTGGCCATCGCCGCCCTGCGCAGTCCGCCGCCGCAGTCGCCGACCGAGATGGACGCCGCTGGCGCGCGCCGTGGTGACATGGCCGCCTTCGCGCTGGGCTTCCTGACCAATCTTCTCAATCCAAAGGCCGTGCTCTTCTTCCTCGCGCTCTTTACCTCGCTCGTCTCCATTCACACACCGGGCGAAATAAAAGTTATCTACGTGGGCAGCATGAGCCTTATGCTTTTTGCCTGGTTCGCATTGGTGTCGGTTTTCTTTACGACCCCTTCGGTGAGACAGGGCTTTTTCCGAGTCGGCCGGTGGTTTAATCGGGTGACCGGCATTACATTCCTGGCGTTGGCCGTTCGCGTCGCGCTGGCACAGCAGCGCTAAACTTTTCTGAGGCTTTGAAGATCATGGCAGACCAATTCGACCTAGTAGTTATCGGCTCCGGCCCCGGCGGCTATGTGGGCGCCATCCGCGCCGCGCAGCTCGGGCTCAAGGTTGCCGTGGTCGAGAAGTGGCCGACCCTGGGCGGCACCTGCCTCAATATCGGCTGCATCCCCTCCAAGGCGCTGTTGCATGCGTCCGAGCTGTTCGAAGAAGCCGGTCACACCTTCAAGACGCTCGGCATCGACATTCCGGCACCGGTTCTGAACCTGCCGCAGATGATGAACCACAAGGCTGACGTGGTCGCTTCCAACGTCGGCGGCGTCGATTACCTGTTCAAGAAGAACAAGATCACCGTCTTCCGCGGCATCGGTTCCATCCCGGCCGCCGGCAAGGTGCTGGTGACGCCGCAGTCTGGTCCGCAGACTGAAATCCTGACCAAGAACATCGTCATCGCCACCGGTTCGGTTTCGACCAACCTGCCGGGCATCGAGATCGACGAGAAGACCGTTGTCACGTCGACGGGCGCGCTGACGCTCGACAAGGTGCCGGCTCGCCTGCTGGTTATCGGCGCCGGCGTGATCGGGCTTGAGCTTGGTTCGGTCTGGGCGCGCCTTGGTGCACAGGTCACCGTCGTCGAATATCTCGACCGTATCCTGCCGGGCATGGACAGCGAAGTGGCCCGCCAGTTCCAGCGCATGCTGCAGAAGCAGGGCATGGAGTTCAAGCTGTCGAGCAAGGTCGCCGGCATCGACAAGCAGGAAGATGGCTCGCTCAAGGTGCGTGTCGAACCTGCCAAGGGTGGCGAAGTCGAGCTGCTCGACGCCGATGTGGCGCTGGTCGCCATCGGCCGCAAGCCGTTCACAGAAGGCCTGGGTCTTGAACTGGCCGGTGTGGCGCTCGACGAGCGCGGCCGCGTGCATGTCGACGGCCACTACAAGACCTCGGTCGACGGCATCTATGCCATCGGCGACGTGATCGCCGGCCCAATGTTGGCGCACAAGGCTGAGGACGAAGGCATTGCGGTTGCTGAGATCCTGGCTGGCCAGGCTGGCCATGTGAACTACGCCGCCATTCCGTCGGTCGTTTACACCAATCCGGAAGTCGCGACGGTCGGCAAGACCGAGGACGAACTGAAGGCTGCCGGCGTCAACTACAAGATCGGCAAGTTCCCCTTCACCGCCAATGGCCGCGCCAAGGCAATGCTGGCCACCCAGGGTTTTGTGAAGATCCTCGCAGACGTGGAAACCGACCGCGTGCTCGGCGCGCACATCGTGGGCAAGAATGCCGGCGAGATGATCCACGAGTTGGTGACGCTGATGGAATTCTCCGGCGCTGCCGAAGATCTGGCACGCACCACCCATGCCCACCCGACGCTGTCGGAAGCCGTGCGCGAAGCCGCGCTCGCGCTGGGTGATGGTGCGATCCACATCTAACTGCGCCACTCACGCACCCACTGCGTCATTCCCGCGAAAGCGGGAATCTCTGGTTGGGGAGGGAGATTCCCGCTTTCGCGGGAATGACGCAGTGCCAGTTGAACCGAAGAAGGCGCCGCCAACCGCGGCGCCTTCTTCGTCTCGCAAGATTCATCATACAACATACAACGAATTGTATGTTGACTTGTTACTTGTACTTCCATACCAGTTTTAGCCATGGCGCTGGCTCATGCAAGAGGTGGCGTCCAGTGGTCGGCTAAGCTGGCCAAGCATGCGCGGTTCGTGGAGGAGCCGCCATGTTGGATTTTGGGAGGACACCAATGTTTCATCTGCCAAAGATGGCGGCTGTGGCCGTCATCGCGACTTCGCTTATGGTTTCGGCTGCCAGCGCCCAGACGGTGCTGCGCTCTTCCGACACGCACCCCGATGGCTATCCGACCGTCGAAGCGGTCAAGAAGTTCGGCGAACTGCTGAGCGCGAAGACCGACGGCCGCTATTCGGTGGAAGTGTTCCATTCGGCCCAGCTCGGCCAGGAAGCCGACACTATCGAACAGACCCAGTTCGGCGTGATCGACCTCAACCGCATATCGATCGGCGCATTCGGCACGCAGGTGCCGCAGGCGACTGTTACCCAGCTGCCCTACATCTTCCGCTCGGCTGACCACTTCCACAATGTGCTCGATGGCCCGATCGGCGAAGAAATCCTCGCTGCCTTCGACGCCGTGGATGTCGTCGCTCTCGCCTTCTACGATGGCGGTGCCCGCTCGTTCTACAACAGCGAAAAGCCGATCACGTCGCCGGCTGACATGGCGGGCCTGAAATTCCGCGTCATGCAGTCGGACATTTTTGTCGACATGGTGGGTGCCCTCGGCGCCAATGCCACGCCCATGCCCTACGGCGAAGTCTATTCGGCCATTCAGACCGGCGTTATCGAAGGCGCTGAAAACAACTATCCGAGCTATGACACGGCCGGTCATGCTGAGGTCGCCAAGTTCTACTCGCTCGACGAGCACCTGATGGTGCCGGAAGTCCTGGTGATCTCGAAGATCGTCTGGGACGGTCTGACACCTGAAGATCAGGCTCTCTTCCGCGAAGCCGCCAAGGAATCCGTTGCCGCTCAGCGCGAACTCTGGGTCGCGAAGGAAGTGGAATCCAAGGCCAAGGTGGAAGCGCTCGGCGCCACGATTAACGAAGTCGACAAGGCGCCGTTCATCGAGGCCATGAAGCCGGTCTACGAAAAGTATGTCACCGATCCCGCCCTGCAGGATCTCGTGGCCCGCATCCAGGCCACTGAAGGCTGATTTGAGCCGGGCCGGTCTTCGGACCGGCCCGCGCCGCTTGGGAGTTCATGCTCATGAAAGATCGGCTTTTGAAGATCAGCACCGCCTTGCGGGCGCTGTCCAATGGCTCGCTCTGGATCGCCGGTATCGGCCTTGTCGCCATGACGGTGATCGTCGCCTATCAGGTCTATATGCGCTTCATCGTCAATGCGTCGCCGCCCTGGACCGAAGCCTCGTCGATCATGATCATGAGCTGGTTCATTTTCCTCGGCGCCGCCGTCGGCGTGCGGGAAAATTTCCACATGGGCTTTGACGTGCTGCTCTATTTCCTGCCGTCCGCGGCCAAGCCGTGGCTTCGCGCCGTCACCGACATTGCCATCTTCGCCTTTGCCGCCGGCATGGTGTTTTACGGCGGCGAACTGGCCCTGCGCGGCTGGAGTGTGCGCATCCCGGTTCTCGGCCTGCCGCAGACCTTCACCTATCTTCCGATCGTTATTTCGGGCGTCCTCATGTGCCTGTTCTCGCTCGAGCGCCTCCTGTTGCGCGCGGCTGGCGAGAATGTGGACGACGTCGAAGCCGATGCCACGATGACGGCGGACTGAGGACAACATGGAATACTGGATTCTTTTCGGCGTCTTCACGGCGCTCATGCTGGTGGGTACCCCCATCGCCTTCTGCCTCGGCATTGCGAGCTTCGCGACCGTCGTCTATCTCGGACGCCCGGCCATCGTGGTGTTCCAGCAGCTCAATTCCGGCGTCGCGGCCTTCACGCTGATGGCCATTCCCTTCTTCATCTTTGCCGGTGACCTGATGATGCGCGGGGGGATTGCCGCCCGCATCATTCAGTTTGCCGGCTCGATCATCGGCCATGTGCGTGGCGGGCTCGGGCAGGTCAACGTGGCCGCTTCGACGCTGTTTGGCGGCATTTCCGGCTCGGCCGTGGCCGAGGCTGCGGCTGTCGGCGGCATCATGATCCCGCAGATGAAGGCGCGTGGCTATGGCGCTGACTATGCCGTCAATGTGACCTCGATGGCGGCGCTGATCGCGCTGCTGCTGCCGCCCAGCCACAACATGATCATCTATTCGCTCTCGGGCGGCGGGCGCATTTCCATCGCCGATCTTTTTACCGCCGGCATCATTCCGGGCCTGCTGCTGGCCCTGGTGTTGATGATCACCGCCTATATCGTGGCGGTGAAGCGCGGCTACCCCACCGAGCCCTTCCCCGGCTTTGCCAAGGCATTCCAGTATTTCCTGATTTCCATTCCCGGCCTGATGCTGATCGTCATCATCTTTGGCGGCGTGCGCTCGGGGATTTTTACGGCAACGGAAAGCTCCTGTATCGCTGTGCTCTATGCCTTGTTGGTGACACTGCTTGTCTACCGGTCCATGGGCTGGCGCGAGTTCGTGCACTGCGTGACCGGTGCCGTGCGCACCACGGCCATGGTGCTTTTCATCATCGGCGCGGCCGCCTCGTTTGGTTGGCTCATGGCCTATATGAAGGTTGCGCCGATCCTGACCGAGGCGATTTCGCAGCTGACGAGCGACCCACTGATGGTGTTGTTGCTGATCAATGTGCTGCTGCTATTGCTCGGTACCTTCATGGACATGGGGCCGCTAATCGTCATCACCACGCCCATCTTCTTGCCCATGGTCACGGCCTTCGGCGTCGACCCAGTGCATTTTGGGGTGATCATGATCCTCAATCTCGGCATTGGTCTCAACACGCCGCCTTTAGGGCCCGTGCAGTTCGTCGCCGCTGCGGTGGGCAAGATCACGGTGTGGGAAGCCATGAAGAGCATCTGGCCCTTCTATCTGGCGGGTCTCATCGTGCTCGGCCTTGTCACCTACATTCCGGCGCTTTCGCTCTGGTTGCCGAGCCTCTTCCGGTAGAACACCATGTCTCTGATCGAAATCTCCCCGCCGCCCAGAAAACCCAAACTCGCCGAAATGGTCGTCGATGCGCTGCGCAAGCGCATCGGGGCCGGCGAGTTCGGGCCGGGCGAGAAACTGCCGACGGAAAGCCAGCTGACCGTGCATTTCGGCGTCAGCCGGACGGTGGTGCGCGAGGCGATTGCGGCCCTTGCCGCTGACGGCACCGTGCAGCCGCGGCAGGGTGCAGGGGTGTTCGTGATGGCCAATGCGGCCAGCGCCTTCACCTCCATCGGGGGAGAGACATCCAACAAGATTTCCGTGGCGCTCAATGTGCTCGAAGTGCGCATGGGGATCGAGATCGAGTCTGCGGGTCTCGCGGCGCTGCGGCGCAGCGCCAGCCAGGATGCGGCCATTCATGAAGCCTGGAATGAATTCGGGCGTTTGCTGAAGCAGGGCAATCCCACGGGCAAGACGGACTTCGCCTTCCATCGCGCCGTCGCTGCGGCGACCAACAATCCGTTCTACATCGAAGTGCTGGATGCGCTGGGGAGCCGGACCATTCCCTGCGACGTGGCCTCGCCCTGGGGCACGGAAAGCGTGCTCACCTACGATTATCAGGCGGGCCTGCACGAGGAGCACAAGCGGATCATGCTCGCCATCTCGGCGCAGAACGCCGATGGCGCGCGCGAGGCCATGCGCGAGCACCTGTCGCGCAGCCAGGATCGCTATCGTGCCCGTCTCGCCGAGCAGAGCGACGAACACTGAATACCAACTCCTATATTTGCCGGAGAAACCATGAGCACCGAATTCGATATCCGTTTTGCCATTGATCCTGCTGGGGCTGCCGGCATGGGCACGGCGGAGCTGCGCGAGAATTTTCTGATCGACGATCTCTTTGCCGATGGCGCGGTGCGCTGGACTTACACCCATTATGACCGCATGGCGGTTGGCGGCGCGGTGCCGACTTCGGGCGAGCTGGCGCTTGAGACGATCAAGCCGACGGGCACGGCGAATTTCCTTGATCGTCGCGAACTGATCGCGGTCAATATCGGCGAGGCGGGTACCATCACCATTGATGGGACCCCCCACGCGGTCGGTCCTCGCGACATGCTTTATGTCGGTATGGGGTCGAAGGATGTGCGCTTTGGCGGCGCCGGCGCAAAGTACTATCTCCTCAGTGCTCCAGCCCATGCCTCACATCCGACGACGCTTCTGCAGCAATCTGGTGCAAAGCGGCTCGATATGGGCAGTGCCGAAACAGCGAACGAACGCTCGATCTTTCAGTACACGAACAGCCTCAAGAGCTGTCAGCTGGTGGTTGGCCTGACCCAGTTTGCGCCAGGTTCGGTCTGGAACACCATGCCCGCCCACGTTCATGACCGACGCATGGAGGCCTACCTCTATTTCGACCTCAAGCCCGACGCTTTTGTCGTGCACTTGATGGGTGAACCGGACGAAACGCGGCACATGATCGTGCGCAACGAGCAGGCAATTCTGTCGCCGCCGTGGTCGATTCATTGTGGTGCAGGGACTGGCGCCTATACCTTCATCTGGGCAATGGCCGGGGACAACATCGACTATACGGACGCCGAAAAAGTGCCGATGGAAGAGTTGCGCTGATGAATCCCAGCGCATTCAGCCTTTCGGGCAAGACCGTCATGGTCACCGGCGCCAATACCGGCATCGGGCAGGGCATTGCCCTGTCCGTTGGCCGGGCAGGCGGGCGGGTGATCGGGGTCGGTCGCTCGTCCATGGAAGAAACGGCTTCGCTGATGGCGGGGCAGGGCGCGGACTTTGCCGAGGTGCGGGCCGATCTTGGCTCGACCAAGGAAGCGCAGGCCATGTTCGATGGGGCGTGGGACCAGCATGGTCCGATCGATGGTCTCGTCAACAATGCCGGGATCATCAAGCGGGTTGATGCAGTCGATTTCACCGAGGCCGATTGGGACCAGGTGATGGACATCAATCTCAAGACGATGTTCTTCCTCGCCCAGTCGCTGGGCCGCAGGGCCATTGGGGCTAATCGGCCGGCGCGGATCGTCAACATTGCCTCGATGCTGAGCTTTCAAGGCGGCATTCGCGTCGCGAGCTATACGGCGTCCAAGAGCGGTGTGCTCGGCATTACGCGGCTCCTGGCCAATGAATGGGCGGCCAAGGGTATCAATGTGAATGCCGTGGCGCCGGGCTATATCGAAACCAACAATACCGAGGCGCTGCGCAACGATCCTGATCGTTCGGCTTCCATTCTCGGGCGCATTCCGGCGGGACGCTGGGGCGTGCCGTCTGACATTGGCGATGCGGCGGTGTTCCTGCTGGCGCCTGCTTCCAACTACATGCACGGCGCCGTTATCCCCGTTGATGGCGGCTGGCTCGCAAGGTGATTTCATGACTGAACAGAAGTTTTTCGCCCAACCCAACGAAACCGAATGGACGGAGCTGGCGCCGGGCAATACGCGCCGGGTGCTGATCTACACGCCAGAGGTGATGCAGGTCGAGTTCGGCTTCGACAAGGGCGCTGTCGGAGCGCTCCATAGCCATCCGCACATCCAGGTGAGCTATGTCGCCGAGGGCAGTTTTGAGGTGACCATTGACGGCAAGACGCAGGTCGTGGGGCAGGGCGGTAGCTTTATCGTGCCATCGGGTCTCGTCCATGGCGTCGTGGCGCTGGAGAAGGGCCGTTTGGTCGACGTGTTCACGCCGCACCGGGCGGATTTCCTCTAGCCCAACTCCTCCAGCATCGCCGCATAGGCTTCATCGTGCCGGCCGGCCCAGTTGGGTTTGCCGGGTTCGGTGAGACGGCCGCGCCGGGGCGGGATGAAGCTGTAGATGCCGCGGATGGGTTCTTCGCGCCATTGCAGATTGAAGGCAGCAAACTTGGGGAAGAATTCCATATCGGAATAGGGCAAGTGATCGTGTACCCACCAGGCTATGGCTTCCCAGTCGCCGGTTCGCTCATAGTAGGGGATGAAGCGGTTGACGATCACGCAGGCGGTGGCGCCCATTCGACCCTTGGCGTCGTGGCGGTCCCAGATGTGGCCGGCGAAGTTGCTGTCATTGCTGCCGCAATTGAGCTTGTTGATATTGCCGAAGCGGTTGACCTCGGGCGAGCGATAGGACGAGCGGACCGAGAGGCGGCCGAACTTTTCCTGCAGCGGTTCGAGCAGTTCTTCGCAGAGGCGCTTGCCGGCGGCGATGGCGAGATCGGGGTCATCGGGCAGGTTTTGGAAGCCGTTGATGACCGCGATTTCCGAATACAAAAAGTCGCGCATGAAGAAGTTTTCGGAGAGGCGGACGCGGCCGAAGGCTTCGAGGGCGCGGACGGTTTTCGGCTGGCGCATGGGACAAATCCTTCTCAGGTCTGGACGGCCAGTGGTGCTTCTGTAACGTGGCGGCGACAACCCGGTTTCGACCAGCCGCCAGGATTCTGCATGCTCACCATGATGTTCTATGTCGCGATCACAGCCGACGCGATGTCGGCGGCCCTCGCCGCGGGGCGACGCAACATGGACTGGTTCGGCGTCTGCCTCATCGCCTGCATTACGGCGCTGGGCGGAGGCACGGCGCGCGATCTGTTTCTGGACCACTACCCGCTTTATTGGGTGCAAAATCCATACATTCTGGTGCTGTGCTGCGGTGCGGCTCTTCTCACTATCGCCATTGCGCCATTGGTGCACCGGCTGCGCTGGCCCTTCCTGCTGCTCGACGCGCTGGGTCTGGTGGTCTTCACCATCATCGGCTGCAATATCGCCATGGAGACGCAGGCGCATCCGATTATCGTCATCGTAGCCGGCATGGTGACGGGGATCGTGGGCGGTATCATGCGTGACGTCTTGTGCCAGGACGTACCGCTCGTCTTTCATGGCGAACTCTATGCGACCGTCTCGATCGTGACGGGCATTGTCTACTATCTCGGCATCACCGCCGGGCTGCATCCGGATCTGGTCTTGCTCGTGGCGCTGGGCGTCGGCCTGCCGCTGCGCGTGCTGTCCATCATGTTCAAATGGGAAATGCCGAAATTCGTCTTCGATCGGGAGATGCGGAAATGAGGCCGGTACGGATCGTGTTGTCGCGTCGGGCAGGTTTCGACCTGCAGGCTATTTCAAAGGCGATCAATGGATTGCCGGCGCATTCTGTTGCGCGGCCTGGGCCTTGGGGCAATCCCTTCAGCATCGATGCTGTGGCCGAGGAAACCGGACTCGACCGAGTGGCCGCGCAGGTCGAGGCGGTCGCGCGGCACGGCCGGTGGATGCGGGGCGAGATCGAGGCCGATCGGCCGCGACCGTCGCTTGAAAAGATACGCGCCGAACTTGCGGGCAAGAACCTTGCCTGCTGGTGTCGCGAGGGAACGCCTTGCCATGTGGAAACCCTCATAAAGCTGGCGAACGACTAGGGTTCTCCTGCACAAAATGTGCTAGTACCGATCTACCATACAAGAATGGAGTTTCGACTTGCGACAGACCTGGCGGTGGTTCGGCCCCAAGGACCTTTGCAGCATCGATGATATTACGCAGGTCGGTGCCGTCGGCGTCGTGAGTGCGCTGCATCATGTGCCCAATGGCGTCGTCTGGACGCCGGAGGAGATCGCCAAGCGCTACAAGGAAATCGCCACACGCAAGGACGGCACGCCGTCGGGCTTGACCTGGGATGTGGTGGAGAGCCTGCCGGTCAGCGAGGACATCAAGAAGCAGAAGGGCAATTGGCGCGAGCACATTGCCAATTACAAGATTTCCATGCGCAACCTCGCCGAGAGCGGCATGGAAGTGATCTGCTACAATTTCATGCCGGTGCTGGACTGGACGCGCACCGATCTGCGCTGGACCGTGCCCAATGGCGGTTCGTGCATGCGCTTCGATGTCAATGATTTCGCGGCTTTCGATATCTATATCCTAAAACGTCCGGGCGCGGCTGCGGACTACACCAATGCCATTGCCGATGAAGCTGGGCGTCGTGTCGCCGCGATGAGCGAGGACGAGAAGAAGACGCTCGGCCGCAATGTGACCATGGGCCTGCCCGGCTCGACGGAGTCCATGTCGCTAGAGGATGTCCAGGCGCATCTCGACGAATATGGCGCTATCAGCCGCGACCAATTGCAGAAGCACTTTGTGCAGTTCCTCGAGGAGGTGGTGCCGGAAGCGGAAAAGCTGGGCCTGCGCCTCTGCTGCCACCCGGATGACCCGCCGTTTGCACTGCTTGGTCTACCGCGCGTCATGTCGACCGAGGCGGACTACAAGTTCATCCTCGATGCCGTGGATAGCCCCAGCAACGGCATGACGCTGTGCTCGGGTTCGTTGGGTGCGCGGCCGGACAATGATCTGCCGGGCATGATGGAACGCTTTCGGGCCAAAGGTGCACTTCTTGCACCTGCGCAATGTGAAGCGCGACAATGACGACATTGTCGGCTCGTTCTACGAGGCCGAACATCTGGCGGGGGATACCGACATGGTGGCATTGATCGCTGCCATCATCCGCGAGGAGCGCCGCCGCAAGGCGGAGGGCCGCAAGGATTGGGTCATTCCCATGCGTCCCGACCATGGCCAGGACATTCTCGACGATCTAGGGCGCCGGGCGCAACCGGGTTACCCCACGATTGGTCGCATGAAGGGGCTGGCCGAACTGCGCGGTGTAATGACGGCGCTGGAGCATGGAAAGGTCGGATTGTAACGATCTGGTTCACGGCTCGTGAACAGGCCACCGCCCACACTCCCGGGACGATTCGGGGAAGGGCGTGTGGGATGGGTGTTCGTGCAGCGATGCAGCGGGCAGTGGCCTCGTTGAGGTCAGTGGAAGCCAGCAAGGTCGGGCCAGTCGCAAGGATCGATCCCATGCGTGTTCTGGTCGTCAATGACGACCAGAATGTCCTTGATGTGGCGGAACGCTTGTTGATTGGGGATGGCTACGTGCCGATCCTGACAGGCACGCCCCAGTCGGCCCTGCAGATCGCCCGGTCGATGCGGCCGGGCGCCATTTTCCTCGATGTGCTGATGCCGGGTTTTGATGGCTGGGACCTGCTCGCAGCGCTGAAGTCTGATCCCGAGACCAGCGGCATTCCCGTGTTGATGATCTGCATGCTGGGCGAGCGCCGCAAGGCGCTCGACGCCGGGGCGGAAGGCGTGATCGCCAAGCCGCTCGATGCTCAAAGGGTGCGGGCCGCAATGGCCCGCATTGGCTGATATCAGTCTTCGAGCAGGTAGCCGCCGGCCCTGCTGGGCAGGATGTCCTTGCCCACGATTTTGGCAACGGCTGAACCGGCAACGGCGAATTTTGCAGAAGCGCGGGAGAGGATGAAGCCGCTGGTGCCGGCGCGAATGGGCGTGCGGGCGACGAAGGCTTCGGGGCCGTCCATGGCGATGAGGTCGGCAACAACATCGCCGGCCTGCACTTCCTGACCCAGTTCGACGCGATAGGCGAGGAGGCCGGGTTTTGAAGTGCGTAGCACTTCGGTGGCCTCGAACGGGGTGGGGCCGGGGACCGGCGTGACGGGCTTCGAGGCCGGCAGGTCGATCAGGCCGCGACCAGCGAAGAAATCGAAGAGACCTTGGGCATCGAGTTTGCCGAAGGCGTCATGGGTGTCGGCTTGGCCGCGATATTCGAGCGTGGCGGCTTCGCAGGCCATGGGAATGGCGGCACCGGGATTGGCGCGCTGCGCCTTGCGGAAAAGGTTGGGCAGGACTTCGTCGAAGGAGCCGCCGCCGCTGTCTTCGGCGGTCAGCGTTGCTGCGACGCCCATGCGATCCGCCAGATCCTGCAGGCCCGGCATCAGGTCGGGCGAGGTGAAGATGTGCATCAGGCTCTCGTCGTCGCAATGGAGGTCGAGGACGATGTCGGCGTCATGCGCGGACTTCAGGATGTGAAGGCGCAGCTTCTGTCCGGAGGTGACCGGGCTTTGCGCGTCGATCCAGGCGCCGACGGCGGCGCGGATCGTGGCGACGTTGGCCTTGGGGTCGGTGCCGAGCTTGCCGCCGACGCTTTCGGCGATGATGGGGTAGAGGTCGGGCCAGCGGCGGTTGAAGTTGACGCCGGTTTCGAGGTCGTAGCGGCCGATATGGCGGCGCAGCACGCGGGTGGCGAGACCCAGCGGATTGACCGAGGGGAAGAGCACGAAGCGGGCGCGCAGTTTCCCGGCGGCATCGGCATCGCGCAGCATGGGCAACAGATGATGGATGGCCATGGTGCCTGGCTGCTCGTCGGCGTGGAGCGCGGCCTGCAGGTGCACCTTGGTTTCGGCGGCTTCCGGGCCGATCGTGTACCAATAGACGCGCGTTGTGTGGCCGGGGGCGTCGCCGGGGAGGTCGAGGTGGTGCTGGGTAAAGGTCATTGGCTGCTACTTCAGGCGAGACGGGCGAGCTTGTCGGCCATGGTCTGCGGTTTGTCGGTGCGGGTCGAGAAATGCATAGTGCAGAAAATGCGCTCGACGCCAAGTTCGTGGAGGCGCTGGCAGCAGGCTTCGACGGCAGAGCTCACGTCGCTCATTTCACCTTCGATATTGGTGCCATTGGCGTGCATTTCATGGCTTAGACCGGTGCCTGCGAGGATGTCGCGGACTTCCCTGATATAGGCGGAGACCGATGGCCCCACGCCCATGGGGACGATGCAGAGGTCGGGCGATGATCTTCATGGTCGCTCCTTGTCAGCGCATCCATTTGGGCCGGAAGCGCATGCGCGGCGGCGCCGGCATGTGGCGCATCAGGCGCTGGTAGACGAGGCCGAAGAGGAAGAAAACCACCAGCGACACTGCGAGGAAATAGAGCGCAGCCACCGAGAAGTGGAGGAAGGCGTTGTAGTCGCGTTCGAAGAGGGTTTTTGCCGTGATCATCAGGTCGGCTTGGGCGCCGACAACGGGCAGGGCGAAATAGACGATGGCGGTGGCGTGGAAGAGGAACACCACTTCGTTGGTATAGGCTGGCCAGGCGAGGCGGATGAGATTGGGCCAGGTAACGCGGCGGAATTGCTGGCTGCGGGACATGCCATAGGCGCGGGCGGCCTCGACTTCGCCGCGCGGCACAGCGCGCAGGGCGCCATAGAAGATTTCGCCGGTATAGGCGGCAGTATTCAGCACCAGTACCAGCGGACCGATGAAGAGTGGGTGGAGCACGAAGCCGGATATTCCCAGAGGCTTCCAGACCGCCAGATTGAGCGACAGGGCCAGGGAATAGAACATGAAGAACTGGATGAAGAGCGGCGAGCCGCGGAAGGCGTAGATATAGCCGCGCGAGAGGCGGTTGATGATCAGGTTGGGCGAGGCCTTGCCGAGGGCCAGAAAGACCGCGAGCACGAAGCCGATCGGGATAGAGGCCGCCGCAAAGTAGATGTTGAACAGGACTGCCTGCGACATCAGGGCGAGATCGTTGAGGAACGGCTGCATCAGACGCGCGCCTCGCTCAGAATGCCCTTGCCGGCCCGGCGCATGATCGCCTCGAAGGCGCGTTCGGAGAGCCAGGTGACGAGGATGTAGAACACGAAGAGCACGAGATAGTAGCGCCAGCGCCAGTCCTCGTGCACGAGGCCCACGGCGGGCAGGAAGTTCGGTGCGCCAAGGCGATCGGCCCAGAGCACGATGTCGGCGATTTGCAGCAGCGAGAGCAGCGAGGTCGCCTTGACGATCAACATCCAGACATTGGAGAGGCCGGGCAGGGCATAGACCCACATCTGGCGGATATGGATGCGCCAGAGCACCTGGCCGGGCGACATGCCAAAGGCGCGGGCGGCTTCAAGCTGGCCGGCGGGTACGGAGCGCAGGGCGCCGTGAATGACGTTGGTGGCAAAGGCGCCGTAGACGAGGCCCAGCGAGACGCTGGCAAGGATCAGATATTCTGTGGTGCCGAGGAACCAGTTGGCCTCCTTGCAGGGCGGCCAGGCGGCGGTCTGCGCGGCGATGGCTTCGGGGGTACAGATCTGGCTCGCGACCAGCCATTCGACGCCTTGCTCGAAGGCCAGCGGGAAGAAGAGGAAGAACAGGACGTCCGGCACGCCGCGGACAATGGACGAATAGATCGTGCCGATGAGGCGCAGAGGCAGGAAGCGGGAATTCTTCAGGGTCGCGCCGAGGAGGCCGAAGAAGACGGCCAGCGCACCACCCATGAGGGCGGCGAGAACCGTGAACTGGAAGCTGGCATACCAGGTCAAATGCTTGCCGTTGGTCAGATAGCTGAACCAATAGGCGATGTCGTCGGTCATGTGGCTGGCACCAGTTCCGTAGGTAGGCGAAGGGCTTTGGGCCCTTCGCCGAGATCAAGCCTTATTCGGCGAAGTAGGGGCCGCGGCCTTCGAACCACTTGGCGATCAGCTCGTCGACAGTGCCGTCTGCCTTGAGGGCGGTCAGGGTTTCGTCGAGCTTGGCCTTGAGTTCGGTATCTTCCTTGCGCAGACCACCGCCGACGCCGTTGCCGATCAGCACGTCTTCGCCGATGAAGGCGATACCGCCACCCGAGGCAGCAACGACGGGCTCGAGATAGGCGCCATCGGCGAGGATGGTGTCGAGATTGCCGGCGGCGAGGTCAGCCATGGCCTGGTCGGCAGTGGCGAAGGTCACGACGGTGTTGCCGGCGGCAAAGTTTTCTTCGGCATAGGCAGCCTGGATGGTGCCGCCCTGCACGCCGACGCGCTTGCCGGAGAGAGCGGCAAAGTCGATCTCGGTGCCAGCCATGGCCACGAACTTGGACGGATCGGGCGGGAAGTAGTTCTGGGTGAAATCGATGGTTTCGAGGCGTTCGTCGGTGATCGACATGCCGGCCATGATCAGGTCGTAGTTGCCGGCGAGCAGGTTCGGGATGATGGAATCCCAGTCATTGATCAGCCATTCGCAGGTGAGGCCGGCCTTCTCGCAGATGGCATTGCCCAGATCGATCTCGAAGCCGGCAGGCTTGCCGCTGTCATCGAGGAAGTTCCACGGCGCATAGGCGCCTTCAGTAGCGATGCGGATAGATTCCTGCGCCATGGCCGAACCGCCGAGGGCGAGAGCGGCAAGAGCTGCCAGCATAATCTTCTTCATGTTGTCTCCGTTGCGTTTGACGTCGCATGTCTGCCCGGTTGTCCGGGTCTGGTGGGGCCGCTAGCTGTGGCTGGCGGCGTTTAGGAATTGTTTGAGGCGGGCCGATTTGGTGGCGCCGAACACTTCATCCGGGGTGCCCTCCTCCTCGATCTGGCCTTGGTGGAGGAAAATGATCTTGTCCGAAACCGAGCGGGCGAACTCCATGTCGTGGGTGACCAACACCATGGAGCGGCCCTCGTCGGCGAGAACCTTGATGACGCGCAAAACTTCAACTTCAAGCTCGGGATCGAGCGCCGAGGTTGGCTCATCGAAGAGCATGACGCGCGGATTGATGCAGAGGGCGCGGGCGATGGCGGCGCGCTGCTGCTGGCCGCCGGACAGTTGGGACGGGTAGGCGTCGGTCTTGCTGCCAATGCCGACCTTGTCGAGCATGGCACGGGCGGCGGCTTCCACCTCGGAGCGTTGGCGGCCCTGCACGACGAGGGGCGCCTCCATGACGTTTTCGAGGATCGTCATATGTGCCCAGAGATTGAACGACTGGAACACCATGCCGAGTTCGGAGCGGATGCGGCGGATCTGGGCTTCGTCGGCGATGTGCCGGTTTTGGCCGGTGCCGCGCAGCTTGATGGGTTCGCCATCGATCAGCACGCCGCCGTCGTCAGGCACTTCGAGCATGTTGATGCAGCGCAGAAGCGTCGATTTACCGGAGCCCGAAGAGCCGATCAGCGAAATGACCTCGCCTTCGCGGGCCGAAAAGGAAATGCCTCTGAGGACCTCCAACGCGCCGAAGGACTTGTGCAAGTCCCGTAACTCAACAACCGGCGATGTCCCCGCCCGTATGGGCCTAGCTTCCTGCATGCTCACCATGTCACCCGCTTCTCGGGTGTTCCTGAACGGCAATTGCCTTTTTTTGAGGCTGGCAATTTTGACCGCCTTCAACAAAAGCAAATGCCGGGCAGATGGCAAGGGGAAAAAGCGATAGTGCCCAGCGCACTTGGCCTTGCGAGCGAATGCAGGCACAAACGGACGCGGAAGCTAACGGGAAACGTGCATGTTCTTTCTGGCGTCAAAGATCTTCTGGTTGCTCGCTCAGCCCCTCAGCGTGGTCTTTTTGCTGATGCTGGGTGCCGTGGTGGCGCTGTTTTGGGGCAAGAAGCGGCTGGCGGCGACGGCACTTGTGCTTGGCGTGTTGATCCACGGAACGGTGAGCTTCACCAATCTGGGATATCTGATCATGCAGCCATTGGAGGACCGTTTCGCGGTCCCTGCGCCCCCGCCGCCGGTGGTCGACGCCATCATCATGCTGGGTGGTGCGACGCTGGAACGGCCCAGCTCGGCCAGGCAGATTGCGGAACTTAACGATGCCGGCGACCGGCTGACGACCACGCTCTGGCTGGCCCAAACCTATCCATCCGCAAAGATATTTATCAGTGGTGGCAGCGGGGCCCTGACGGACGAAGGAGAGACGGAGGCGACTACCGCCGAGCGCTTCTTCCTCGCCTTCGGCATTGCGCGGGATCGATTGGTGCTCGAGGGGGAGTCGCGCAATACCGACGAGAATGTCGCCAATACCAAGGATCTACTGGGCGAGAGTGGTAACGGAACCATCGTTCTCGTCACATCGGCATTTCATATGCCGCGATCCGTGGGGATTTTCGAGAAAGCGGGACTTTCGGTCATTCCATGGCCGACTGACTATCGCACGCCGGGGCCGCAGGGCTTCGGCTTCGACATCGCCAACCTGGTACAAAACGTCAATGTGAGCACGGCCGGGATCAAGGAGTGGGTTGGGCTCTTGATCTACTACTGGACGGGCAAGACGAGCGAACTCTTCCCCGGACCATAAAAAAGGCGGCCGATGGGCCGCCTTTTTTTGTTTGAGCTTCCTGATTTCTAGGTCCGGCGGAAGAGGCCGATGAGCAGCGAAACCACGAGGAACGCGAGGAACAG
Source organism: Devosia sp. (assembly GCF_024707125.1). Lineage (GTDB taxonomy): Bacteria > Pseudomonadota > Alphaproteobacteria > Rhizobiales > Devosiaceae > Devosia. Next base: position 26,671 of record NZ_JANQAH010000011.1, on the reverse strand, counting down.
GAAGAACAGAATCTGCGCGATGCCGGCAGAGGCGCCAGCAATACCACCGAAACCGAGGACGCCAGCGATCAGGGCGATAACGAGAAAGACGAGGGCATAATAGAGCATGGGTGCCTCCATGGCGTTGTCTTGCCAAGTAAACGTTGGGGGACTTGGCAAGTTCCTGAGGCCAACAAAAAAGCCGGCATAGCCGGCTTTTGAGTTTTGCATGGGAGGAGGACTTACGCCGCGGCGCGAGATCCATCTTCGAAGAACAGCGCCTGGCTGATCAGCGCCTTGACCATATCGGGATTGAACGGCTTCGTCACGAGGAAGGTGGGCTCGGGACGTTCGCCTGTCAGGAGGCGCTCGGGGAAGGCCGTGATGAAGATCACCGGCACCGAATGGGTGTTGAGGATGTCGTTGACGGCATCGATACCCGAGCTGCCATCGGCCAGCTGGATATCGGCCAGGATCATGCGTGGCTTGGTCTGGTTGAACAGCTTGATCGCTTCGGCATGGGTGCGGGCGATGCTCACCACCTTGTGGCCGAGGCTCTCCACCATCTGCTCGATGTCCATCGCAATCAGCGGCTCGTCCTCGATGATCATGATCTCGGTGGCTACCTGTCGCGAGATTTCGTGCGAGGCTTCATCGAGGAACCTGGCGAACTCTTCATCGCTGACGTCGAGCACTTCGGCTGCCTGGCTATGCGTAAAACCTTCGACTGCAACGAGCAGGAAGGACTGGCGCGGGCGGGGCGATAGGTTGGCGAGGTTCCTCGCGGCGCGCTGCTCCCAGGCAAAGCTGGAAGTGGGCGCGGGAATATCGACGGAAGACGACGTGAACAGCGCGGAAAACAGCTTGTACAGCGCAATCCGATCGCTCGATGCCTCCGGGAAGAGGGAAATGTCTGAGATCAGTGCTTCCAGCGTGGCTGCGACATAGGCGTCGCCAGACGTCTGCGACCCTGTAACCGCCCGGGAAAAACGCCGGAGGTAAGGCAGGTGCGGCGCGATCCGCGTGGACAATGACATGTAGGAAACTCCAGTGACGCTTGAGACCGTGACTTCACGAGATGACTAAATCGCGGGGAGAAAGAAAAGTTCCGATGCCTTTGGAACTATTTTTAGCGAACGGACTTTCTCATCGGTAGCGGCAAGCCCCGGGAAGCCAGAGTTAGGGTATGACGAAGGATAACATTGTGAACCAACAACGCGTGCGGCTTCAGCCGGATGACGGACTGGGGCCAACATCGGATATTGGTTCGCGGTTGCGGGCCCTTTACGGGGCCGTGCAGGAGGAGGGGGTTCCAGACCAGCTCCTCGATCTACTGGAAAAGCTCGACAATGCAGAGCGGACCCAGACCAAGCAGTCATCGCAGGGTGGAGAGTGAGTGCATGGCGACCGAAACCCCGTCGTTCAAGCGCGAAATGCTGTCCACACTTCCGAGCCTGCGTGCTTTCGCCGTCTCGCTGACAGGCAAGCACGACAAGGCAGATGACCTTGTGCAGGACACCGTCATGAAAGCCTGGGCGAAGCAATCGAGCTTCGAAATGGGCACCAATATCAAGGCGTGGCTCTTCACCATTCTGCGCAATGAGTTCTACAGCCAGATGCGCAAGCGTGGCCGCGAAGTGCAGGATAGCGACGGTGCTTTCACCGAACGCCTTTCCGTGCACCCCTCACAATATGGCGCGATGGATCTTGAGGACTTCAAGAAGGCTCTGGCGGAACTGCCGGATGATCAACGCGAAGCCATCATTCTTATCGGCGCTTCGGGCTTCTCCTACGAAGAAGCGGCCGAGATTTGCGATTGCGCTGTCGGGACGATGAAGAGCCGCGTCAGCCGCGCGCGTTCACGCCTTCAGGAAATGCTCAAGGTCAGCGGCGAGTCCGACTATGGTCCGGATGCCCTGTCGACGCAGGTGACGACGACCAATCACTCCTTCTGAGGACCAAGAAGGTCCGAGATCAGGGCGAGCATGCGCTCGGACGGAGCAGGCTTGAGCAGGATCGGGGTGCCGGAAAGCCAGTTCAAGTGCTTCTCAAGCTCGGAATCGGCGGTCAGCCCGATGACCGGAACACCTTCGCGCAGCAGCTCGCCGATGAGCGCGATGTGCTCGGGCAGCTCCCGTTCGACCTCGACTATTGCGAGGCCACAATCGCTCCAGTCCGGGGCGAGTTCTCGGGCATGAACGGGATCCTGGGCGATAATGACTTTGCCGGCGGCAAGGTCGTCCAGGGTATTTTGCAGGTCCATAGCGATGAGGTATTGAGCCTCGACGATCAGAACCGTTCGGCCAGAAAGCATGTCGGCTGTCCATCGTAAGGTACGGGCGCTTTTGAGCTTTCATGGGGCAGGGTGTCATTTAAAAAAGACATGTGGTGGAACGGGTTTGGCGGTTGCACGTTAAGTTGCCAACCCGCCCATGAACCTCCCGGTACCTCCCATTGAGCCTCGTTCTTCCCAGCACTGGCCGTCGTGTGCCGTGCGAGCAATGTCCGCTGCGAGGCCTTTCCGGTTTTCGTGATTTCACCGACCCGGAATTGCGCTTCGTTTCATCCTTCAAGCGGGGTGAGCTCGTAGCGGAAGCGGGCTCCACCATTCTGTCCGAAGGCACCCACAGCCCCCACCTCTACACGGTGCTGTCGGGCTGGGCCTTTCGCTTCAAAACCCTGCCGGATGGTCGACGGCAGATTCTGAACTATCTGCTGCCGGGCGATCTGCTGGGGTTGCAGGGGTCGATCATGGGTGAGATGGAGCATTCGGTGGAAGCGCTCACCACAATGGTTCTCTGCGTCTTCCAGCGCGACAAGCTCGACAGCCTATTCGAGGGACATCCAGGGCTCGGCTTTGATGTGACCTGGATCGCGGCTCAGGAGGAGCGGATGCTGGACGAACACCTCTTGAGCCTTGGACGGCGAACGGCGCTGGAGCGGGCAGCCTATCTCCTCGCCTTTCTTCATAGCCGGGCCGAGGGGCTGGGGAAGATCTCCGACAAGCTCCTGCACATTCCGGTCACGCAGCAGCACGTGGCGGATACGTTGGGCTTGTCGATCGTGCATACCAACAAGACGCTTCGCAAGCTGGCGGAAAAGGGCCTCATTCAATGGCTCGACCGCAGCTGCGAGATCGTCGATGCCGAAGGGCTGCGTGAGCTTGCGGACTGGGAGAAACCTAGGGAGCGGAAGCGCCCGCTGATATAGGCCGCAGGCCTCATTGCTGCCATTGCAGCATGGCAAGCGGAAGACATACCATAAGGGGCCGTCGGGCTTTTGGCAGGGGTCGGAAAGAGACGGTGTGGATGAGTGTGGTGGCACAGCGAGTGGCGGGCGTACAGACGCCAGTTTTAGGTCGGCGAACGGCAAGACGCATCGCCATATGGGTGTCGCTTGTTCTTGTTTGCCTCGCAGCAGTGGTGTCGCTGCTGCTCATGCAGGGCATGGATCGGCAGCTTCGCGATATCACCGATACCTATGCGGTGCGCGATACCGCAAGGGAACTCGTCAATGTCATGAGCCAGGCCGAGGCCAGCCAGCGCGGCTACATGCTGACGCGCGATGCGCAACTGCTTGAGCCCTATCATGCCGCCGCGGCGCACGTGGATGCTTATGTGAAGGCGCTGCTGGAAATGACGGCCGATGATGCGGCCCAGGCAGAACGTGTGCGTTCGATTACCGGGGACATTGCCGGCAAGATGGCCGAAATGGCGCGCACTGTGGAACTGGTCGCCACGGCGCGGCAGGAAGAAGCGCAAAGCCTGATCGAGACAGGCATGGGCGTTCGCCTGATGAGCGAAGTTCGCGATACGCTCGAAGCCTTTATCGCCGAAGAAAACCAGAAGCTCGCGCTGCGCAACGAGGGGATTGATCGCTCCCGCATCTGGCTCGTGGGGACGATTATCGCGGCGCTCGCAGCGGCCGTTTGTCTTGCCTATGCCCTGATGGCCCGCACGCAAAAGCAGGTTAGCGCCATGGCCCAGCGTCATCGTGGCCTCATCAACCAGAATGAAGCGCTGGAAGCCGAGATTGTCGAGCGTACACGCGCTATCGAAGAGGCGCGGGCCCATGCCGAGCGCGAACGGCAGCGCGTCGAGGCGCTCTTGCAGGACACCAGCCACCGGATCGGCAATTCCCTGGCGACGGTTTCGTCGCTCCTGGCGCTGCAGCTCATGCGCACCCGATCGGCGGAGGTGCGTACGGCCCTGGAAGCGGCGCGGCTCCGTGTGCATGCCATTGCTTCGGCGCATCGTCGCCTGCGTCTTGGCGATGATATGGAATCGGCCAGCGCCGAGGAGTTTCTGAGCGCGGTCCTTGAAGACATTGCGATGACCCAGACCGATTCAGGGCGCATTGCCATCGAGGGCAAGATCGAGAGTATCGAAGTCAGCGCGCGGGATGCGACGACGCTCGGCATTCTGGTTGGCGAGTTCGTGACCAATGCGCTGAAACATGGTTTTCCCGATGGTCGCCATGGCCGTGTCGAAGTGGCGCTGTTCCGCGATGAAGCGGGGGTGCCAACGCTCAAAGTCTCGGACAATGGCGTGGGTCTGCCGGAAGGGCAGGAGGAGGGCGGGCTTGGTTCCGTCATCATCCGGCAGCTCTCGGGCCAATTTGGCGGCGAACCCGTCTATGTGAGTGTTCCGGGTGAAGGCGTCACCATTTCTGTCTCCCTGCCGGCGCTCGATAGAACGCCGGCTCCACCCAGCCAGTCGGCCATGGAGTGATCCACATGCGCGTTGCCGCGATCTTCAATAGCGATAGCGGCACCTTGCGAACCATGGATCTCGATGCATTCTGTGCTGAAGCCGTGGCCGTCTTCGCCGAAGCCGGGCATGAGTTGCAGTGTCACGTTGTGAGCGGAAGCGAAGTCCTTGCAACAATCGAGAAATTTTCCGTCGACCCCGATATTGAGGCCATGATTGCCGCCGGCGGCGATGGCACCATTTCCTCGGCGGCCGCGATCGCGCATCGCACCGGCAAGGTGCTCGGCATATTGCCCGCCGGTACGATGAACCTCTTTGCCCGCGCCCTCGGCGTTCCGTCCGATATTCGCAAGGCGCTTCACGCGGTGGCAAAGGGAACTGTGGGCCAGGTTGACCTGGCGACGGCCAACAACCAGCCCTTCGTGCACCAGTTCGGTGTGGGTATTCACGCGCGCCTGGTGCGGATCCGTAACGGAATGGCCTATAGCAGCCGGGTGGGCAAAATGCTGGCCAGCCTGCGCGCCATTGCGGCGGCGGCGCTCAACCCGCCTCGCTTCGAAGTTGAATTTGAAGATGATTCAGGCCGTCAGAAGCGGATTGTGTCCGGGATTGCGGTCTCCAACAATCCGCTCGACGATGGACCGGTGCCGGTGGCGCAACGCCTCGATACCGGTCGGCTGGGCATCTATTTCGCCGGTACGGTGACGACGGGTGAACTCATCAGCCTCGTCATCGACGTGCTGGTTGGTCGCTGGCGCGCCAATCCGCAGGTGACGGAACTCGAAAGCGAGAACCTGATCCTCCACTTCCCCAAGCGGAAGCGGGAGGTTCATGCCGTGATCGACGGGGAATTGATCGAGCTCGAACGCGATGTCGAGCTCACCATCCTGCCGCAGGCGCTGTCAGTCATCTTTCCAGCGAAAGACGTGTAAAAGACTCGTGGCGGCGAACCGTCACGAGTCAGGGGTATCCTTGTCCCGGAGCAGAACCAGAGCCGCCAGGGCAGCCGCCGGAATGCCCAGCTTCACGAGCATGGGCGAACGCGTAAGCAGCGGCAGGGCGGTCAAGGCCGCTGTCGTGAGGAAAGCCCCGGCGTCACTGGAACGCCTGCGCTCGGCCAGACGCTTGCGGCGATTGCTCTCGCTGATGGCAAGCCCGATGTAAACGAGCAGCGCAACGGCGAGGAAGCTGCCAGCGAGGATCAGCGTGGCCGTCAACGGGCCTACGAGGTCGCTGAGCGCGATGTAGCCCGCGGCGATGAGGAAGCCGAGGCCGATCACCACGCAGACGAGGATCAGCGCATAGACGATCGCCAGACCCTTTACGCGTTGGCTGAGCCCCTCGACCTCAAGGCCGAGGAGTCCTGCAAGAGGCATCAACAGGCCAAGCATCAGCGCGTCAGCAGGGCCAGCACAAAACCGATCCCGAGAGCGGTGGCGACCGCCGTCAGAGGTTTTTCCCGGATCGTGTCCTTGAGCTGCTGTTCGTATTCGCCAGCCTGATCCTGCGCTTCTTCCACCATGTGCTGGCCGCGCTTCTTGAGGTGGCGAAGCTCGGCCTCGGCGATATCGCGGACCTCGCCGGCTTTCTCGCCCGTCAGTTTGCGAAGGGTCTCGGTGATGGACTTGAGATCGGACTGGAGCTGGGCGACCTGGGCCTCAAGCTCCTGCTCGCGCGTCTTGGCCGCCGGCCTGCGGGAACCTGCATTGCTGCTCTTGCGGGTTGTGGTGGGCGCCATATCAGTCGTCGAAGCCATGGGTACACTCCTGTTTGGTGAACGGAAAACGCCTGACGCGGCAGCCGGTTCCGCCGCAATCGCCGATGAAAAAGAAAGCCCCGACGCACGAGGTGCATCGGGGCGAGGGGCGAACCGAAAGGGGGGCGTCTGCCGGTTCGCGAGGGCACGGAACGCCTGGAGCGCGTGCCTTTATTGCGGTGATGCTAGACCCGTCCCATGAGGACCAGGATCAGCACCACGATGAGTACAACGCCCAGAATGCCAGACGGGAAATAGCCGAAGCCGCGGGAGTAACCCCAGCTCGGCAAGGCACCGATCAGCAGCAGGATGAGGATGATGATGAGAATTGTACCGAGCGTCATGGAGCTACCTCGACTTCTGTATCCCGGCCCTGATGCCTCGGTCTTCCGAGGTGAGCCGATTGTTGTTGTCTTTTGCGGTCAGTCGGCGCGAGAGAAAGCGACTAGAGCAGGGCAACAAGCAGCGCGGTGGCCGTCGCCAGGATCAGCGCTGCTGGCAGCAGTGCGCGAACGACTTCGCCGAAATGCGGGGAACTGTCGTAGACTTCGTTCGACCACACAGCGGTAGAGCGGCTTGCATGCTCGAGGGCCCTGATTTCAGCCTGGGTCATCTGTGCCTCCAACACTCCGCAAGTGGCGGAGTTCTCAGTCAAATTGCCCGTCGCGGGCGGCATGACAGACAAACGGCGAGGTGCAGATTTGGTTCCAGCGGCGCGAGCGAGCCGCTATTCGACCTTGATGACGTCTACGGACTGGCGTGTTTCGTGCGAGCCGTGCGTGCGCAGCACGCCGACGATCGGCGAGATATCGGCATAGTCGCGACCGTGGCCGATGGAGATATGGTCGCCGCCGGCAATCATGGCATTGGTGGGGTCGAATTCGATCCAGCCGGTGTGGGCGCCACACCAGACGCGCACCCAGGCGTGCATGGCGTCGGCCCCTTCGAGCCGCGCCTGACCAGCGGGCGGGATGGTGCGGAGAAAGCCGGAGACATAGCCAGCCGGAATGCCCATGCCGCGCAGGCCGGCGATCATGACGTGGGCAAAGTCCTGGCAGACGCCCTTCTTCAGCGAGAAGGCCTCGGCGGGCTTGGTTTCGACGTCTGTGGCCTTGGGGTCGTATTCAAAATCCTTGTGGATGGCGAGGCAGAGCGCCATCGCCTTGGCGAGGACGGTTTCGGCCTCCGCAGTCTCGCTCTCGGCATATTCGGTGATCGCGGGCACGATCTGCACGCGCGGCGAGGCGGCGAGGAAATGCTGCGGACTATCGGCTTCAACCGACCAATAGCGCGCGACTTCAAGGCCAAGCTGGTCAAGCGAGGCGGAGAGGTCCGCAGGATGGGCAAGGTCGTCCACCTGCACCCGTGCGGTCAACCGCACTTCGAGCTTTTCGTGTGGCTCGACGAAAGTGACGTCGCTGACCGTATTGCCGAAGAAGTCGACGAAACTGGTCAGACGATGCGGCTTCGGCGAGAACGAAAGGGACGAGGCAATGACCCTCTGAACATTCGGCACTGTCGTTGGGGCGACGCGAATATGGTGGCGCCCGCCGTGAACGGGCGCGTCATAGTCGTAGGTCAGGGTCAGGCGAACATCGTAGAGCATGGTCAGGTAAAATAGTGCGCAGCGATGAGACTGGCGAGGAGGCCGATCTCTCGGGAGATTTCGTCGAGCTTGTCCGGCGTCATGGATTCCGGCTCGGCGGTGATGAGGCGCGTTTGCAATTTCAGGGCGGCTTTGGCGACGCTGGAGAGTTGGCCATCGCGGATGCCACCCGGCAAGGTTTCGAGCTGGGCGCGCAGTTCAGTAAGCTGGAAGAGGACCGAGCGCGGGTTGAGCGGGTCGAGGACCAGCAGATCGATGGCGCTCTGCGTTCCCGCCGTCACCGAATAGCGGCGGCGGTGCGACATGACGCTGTCGCCGATTTCAAGCAGCATTTCGAGCGAACCGTCGGGAGCATCGTCGCCGGTCAACCAGCCGGTGATGCGGGCGATCTGGATGGCGCGTTCAAGGCGGCGGCCGATTTCGAGGAAGCGCCAGCCGGCAAAGCGGTACATGTTTTCGTGCACGAGGCCGGAGAAACCGGCGAGCTTGCGCAGCAGCACGGTCATGGCGCGAGTGGCGTCGTCGCCGGTGCCGATACGCGTCGCAAAGCGCTGTGCGGTCTTTTGCAGGTCGTTGAGCGCCAGCCAACCGTCGGGCGAGAAGCGATCGCGGATCTGGCCAGCGCTATGAACGGCGCTGTCGATCGACATCAACAGGCCCTGCGGCATGGCCTCGGTTACATCGACATCGATGCTTTCGAGGAATTCTGCGCAATGGGTGAGGATTGGCAGATCAGGCTTTGATAGTTCGGCGAGGCGCGCGTTATAGGCGCGCAGGATGCGGACCGTCGCTTCGCAGCGCTCGGCATAGCGACCGAGCCAGATGAGATTGTCGGCGGCGCGGCTCGGCAGGCTGCCGGGCGAATTGCGAACAAGGCGGTCGCCTTCCTGCGGCAGCAGCGAAACCTGTTCGACCGGGGTGGACGACACCACCCAGACGTCGGCTGCCTGGCCGCCGCGCTGCATGGCGAGGGCGGTGGTATCAGGCGTCGAGCCGACGCGGGCGAAACCGCCGGGCATGATGCTCCAGCCGCTCTCGGTGCGTGCCGCAAAGACGCGCAGGGTGATTGGCCGCGGTTCGAGTTTGCCTTCGTAATAGACCGGGGCGGTCGAGAGGCGCACGGGCTCCTGGCCGACATAGTCGCGGCCGTGGGTGGCGATGCGATCCCTAAGCTGGGACTTTTGGGCTGGGGTCATGCTGGCGCCAAGTGCGGTGCCGCGCAGATCGTCGAAGGGCAGGGTGGTAGCGAAAGCCGGCCCGATCATCAGGTCGTCGAAATTGTCGAGAACATATTCGCGTTCGGCGGCCTGGCCGCACCACCAGGTGGCGATCTCGGGCAGTTCGAGGCCGGTGCCGAGCAAGTGCTTGCAGAGCCGCGGCATGAAGGCGGCAAGGGCGCGGGTTTCGAGAATGCCGGTGCCAAGGGCATTGATCATGGAGATGGAACCAGAACGGACGGCCTCGACCATGCCGGGGGTGCCGATGCGGCTGTCGTAGCGCAGTTCGAGCGGGTCGACAAAGCTGGCGTCCATGCGGCGCCAGAGGACGCTGACGGGTTTTAGCCCCGCCACGGTGCGCACCATGACCTGACCGTCCTCTACGACAAGGTCCTCGCCTTCGAGCAGCATGAGGCCGAGATAGCGGGCGATATACGCGTGTTCGAAGTAGGTTTCGTTGAGCTGGCCGGGTGTGAGGATGCCGACACGACCACCGTCGCGCTTGGCCTGGACGAAGAGGTGATCGCGGAAATCCCGGAAAAAGCCGGCTAGGCGATGGATATTCATCTCGCCATAGACATCGGAAAGCGCGCGCGTGGTGGCGACGCGGTTTTCGAGCGCGAAGCCGGCGCCGGAGGGCGCCTGCATGCGATCGCCCAGCACCCACCAGGCGCCATCGGGGCCGCGGCCGAGCTCGAAGGCGCAGAAATGCAGGAAGTGGCCGCTGGCGGGTTTGACGCCGACGAGGGGGCGCAGGAATTCGTTGTTTTGCGCGACCAGTTCGGGCGGCAGGAGGCCTTCCTGGACTAGGCGGTTGTCGCCGTAAATGTCGCCGACGATGTTTTCCAGCAGTTCGGCGCGCTGCACGAGCCCCTTGGAAATGGTCAGCCATTCGGCTTCGTCGATCAGCAGCGGGATATGGGCGAGCGGCCAGGCGCGCTCCTTGCCCTCGGCGCCGTCATACTTGCGATAGAAGACGCCGGCATCGCGCAGATATTGATCGGCGCGCTCGAAGCGGGCGGCGAGTTCGGTCGAGCCCAGCGCATCGAAAGCAGACATGAGGCGATCCCAGCCTGGGCGCAGGGCGCCGTTGGGGTCGATCATCTCGTCGGGGACGCCCGGCAGCAGGTGATAGTCCGAGATGATGCTCGGACCTTCTGGAGGGGCGCTGCGGGATTCGGAGTTCCGCTTGATCATGGTGTTCAGGTGAACCGGGGCGGTCGCCGGAGGTCAAGCGTCAGCGGAAATTCGTCCGCTGGCCGCTCCGGGCGGTAAGGATAGGTGCCGGGCGTATAGTTGTGCGGCACGAAACGCGCAAGGCGCCGTGCCTCTGCCTCGTTGCCGTTGACGGGGAAAGTCTCGTAGTTGCGGCCGCCCGGATGGGCGACGTGATAGGTGCAGCCGCCGATCGGGCGGCCGGTCCATTTGTCGTAGATATCGAAGACCAGCGGGGCGTGCACGGGCATGACCGGGTGCATGCCAGAGGCCGGCTGCCAGGCCTTGAAGCGCACGCCGGCGATGGACGTGCCGGCTGTGCCCGTGGCGGCGAGCGGGGCGGGACGCTGGTTGCAGGTGACCGTGTAGCGGTCCGGATTTGGCGCGGTCAGCTTGACCTGCAGACGTTCGACGGAGCTGTCGACAAAGCGCACGGTTCCGCCGATGGCGCCTTCCTCACCCATGACGTGCCAGGGTTCAAGCGCTTGGCGCAGTTCGAGTTTGACGCCTTCCACCTCGACTTCGCCGCAGAAGGGGAAGCGGAATTCGAGTTGGGCTGCGAACCAGGCGGGGTCGAAGGAAAAGCCGGCGCGGTCGAGATCGGCGAGCACACCCAAGAAGTCCTGCCAGACGAAGTGGGGCAGCATGAAGCGATCATGGAGCGTCGTGCCCCAGCGGACGAGGTCGCCTTGTGCCGGCCCGCGCCAATACCGGGCGATGAGTGCGCGGACGAGCAATTGCTGGGCGAGGCTCATGTGGGCGTTGGGCGGCATTTCGAAGCCGCGGAATTCGACAAGGCCGAGCCGGCCAGTAGGGCCGTCGGGCGAGTAGAGCTTGTCGATGCAGATTTCCGAGCGGTGGGTGTTGCCGGTGACGTCGGTGAGAAGATTGCGGAAGAGGCGGTCGACGAGCCAGGGCAAAGGCGGCGCGCCTTGGCCGGGCGCATAGACCTGTGCCATGGCGATTTCGAGTTCGTAGAGGCTGTCGTGACGGGCCTCGTCGAAGCGCGGGGCCTGGCTCGTGGGGCCTATGAAGAGGCCGGAGAACAGGTAGCTCATCGATGGATGGCGCTGCCAGTGAAGGATCAGCGACTTCAGCAGGTCCGGGCGGCGCAGGAAGGGGCTGTCGTTCGGCGTGGCGCCACCGACGACGACGTGGTTGCCGCCGCCAGTGCCGGTGTGCTTGCCGTCGAGCATGAACTTGTCGGCGCCGAGCCGGCTTTGGCGGGCTTCTTCGTAGATGGCCGCGGTGGTCGTGACGCAGTCGTCCCAGTTGGAAGCCGGGTGAATATTGACCTCAATGACACCCGGATCGGGGGCAACGCGGATGACGTTCAGGCGGGAATCGTGCGGTGGGCCGTAACCTTCGAGGTGGACGGGCTGGCCGATTTCCTTCGCCGCCGCCTCGGTAGCCGCCACGAGTTCGAGATAGTCTTCGAGGCGCTCGACAGGGGGCAGGAAGATGCAGAGGCGGTGATCGCGAATCTCGGCGGTGACGGCAGTGCGCACTTCCCCTTCGATCTCGCTGATGACCTGTTCGGTGCGATCCTGCTGTTCGCTCGACGCCGTGAAAGAGGAGGCTGCCTGTTGGCGTGCGTCTGCCTTCTCGCGGAAAAGCAGCTCTTCCGGATCAGGCAGCGCGGCGCGAGGCGCTCCGGGATCGAGGGGCACCACATGGGGATAGGCTGTCGGCTTGAGGTGCTTTAGCGATGCCAGCGGAAGGCGGTAGCCGGCTGGGCTGTCGCCGGGGGCGAGGAAGAGTTTGCCGCGCCGTGTCTTCCATTTTTCGGTCAGCCAGGGGCTTGAAGCCGCAGCGTTCCAGCGCTGAACCGGGAGGACATAGCCGGTGGGGCTCGTCAGGCCGCGTTCGAAGACGCGGGCGATGCGCGAGCGGGCTTCGGGGTCGGCGAGTTCGGAATTGGCGGGGTCGACATTGGCTGGGAGCCTGGCTTCCTTGAGGAGCCACTCGCCAGGGTCTTCATAGGCTTCGTCGATGGTTTCGCCGGTCAGGCCGAGATTGCGAGCGAAGGACTCGAGGAATTTGCGGGCGTCTTCGTGGGTGGCGGTGGTCTTAACCCCTTCGCGGGCAATGAGTTTTTCGTCTTTCCAGACTGGCTTGCCGTCGAGGCGCCAGTAGAGGGAGAAAGTCCAGCGGGGCAGGGTTTCGCCGGGATACCACTTGCCCTGGCCGTAGTGGAGCATGCCTTGGGGGGCGAAGCGGGAGCGGAGGCGGCGGATGAGGTCGTCGGCGAGGCGGCGCTTGGTGGGGCCGACGGCACCGGCGTTCCATTCGTCGGCTTCGAAGTCGTCGACGGAGACGAAAGTGGGTTCGCCACCCATGGTCAGGCGGACGTCTTCAGCCTTCAGAATAGAATCCACTTCGTGGCCTAAGTTGTTGAGGCGGTTCCAGCTTTCGTCCGAGAAGGGTTTGGTGATGCGCGGATGTTCGGCGACTCGTGTGACCTTCATGTCGAAGTTGAAATCGACTTCGGCATAGGAGGCGAGGCCGGAAATCGGGGCGGCGTTGCGGTAATGCGGGGTGGCGGCGAGGGGGACGTGGCTTTCGCCGGTGAGGAGGCCGGAGGTGGGGTCGAGGCCGACCCAGCCGGCGCCGGGGAGGTAGACTTCGCACCAGGCGTGGAGGTCGGTGAAATCGTGGTCGGTGCCCGCGGGACCGTCGAGTGAGACGAGGTCTGGCTTGAGCTGGATCAGGTAGCCGGAAACGAAACGCGCCGCAAAGCCTAGGTTTCTCAATATGTTAACGAGAAGCCAGCTCGAGTCGCGGCACGAACCTTGACCATTGGTCAAGGTTTCCTCGGGCGCCCAGACGCCGGGCTCCATGCGGACGATGTAGTTGATCTTCTGCTGAAGGGTCGCGTTGAGCTCGGTGACGAAGGTCACGGTGTTGCGCGGGCGCCGGTCGATAGTATCGAGGAAGGTTTGCAGGGCGGGAGTAAGTTTTTCCGGGACGCGGTAAATCGAGAGGTCGGCGCGGATATCTTCGGGATATTCGAAGGGCCAGGTCTCGGCCGATTCCTCGACGAAAAAGTCGAAGGGGTTGTAGACCGTCATGTCGGCGATGAGGTCGACTTCGATCTTCAGCTCGGTAACCGGCTCCGGAAAGACGAAGCGAGTCAGGAAGTTACCGTATGGGTCCTGCTGGGTGTTGACGAAGTGCAGATCCGGCGCGACACGCAAGGAATGGCTCAAAACCTTGGTCTTGGAATGGGGCGCCGGCTGCAATCGGATGATCTGCGGACCGAGGACAACGGGGCGATCGTACTTGTAATGGGTCCGGTGATAGATTGCGGCTTTGATCGACATTCGAACGCGTCGCTCGCTCCATGGCCACAGATATTCAGCTTCCCGAGAAGGAGCTTAGCGGTGATTCAGGGGCTTGGATAGGCGGTGAGTTCGCTAGCAGACTGTTAGCTTCGAACGGGTGATTGGGCCATCTTGGTTACAGCCATGCGGATGTCGCGCTCGGTATCGCGCAGATGCATGCGCATAGCCTCGGCGGCGGCCCGGCCATTGCCTTCCCGGATACAGTCAAGAATGCGCTGATGGGCGGCGATGGTGTCCTGTGGCGTGTGCCCGCGATCGGCATGGCCGCGCTGGCTGATGAAGAAGCCTTCGCGCAGCGGCACGGCCATGGCTTCGAAGAGATATCCGAGAACACGGTTACCGCTGGCGAGGGCGACGGCTTCGTGAAAGCCGAAGTCGTAGGAATGGAAGTTGGCTTCGGCCGCCTCGTCTGCGAAGTCGGGAGAATCACCAACGGAGTCGCGCATGCCCTGGAGGGCGTTTTCGATGGCGACGATGCCGGCTCGGTTCGCTCTTTTGGCTGCAAGTGTCGCCGATTGAACTTCCAATGACAAACGTACCTCAACGAGGTCGAAGAGGCCCTTTGGATCGGTCCTTACGATGGATGTCAGGAAGTCGGTGAAGGCGGAGCCGTCGGGCTCGCGCACCATGGCGCGGCGGCCTCTTGCAAGCTCCAAAAGTCCCCGGCCGGCAAGGAGTTTTACCGCTTCGCGAATGGTCAGGCGACTGACCGAATAGCGCTCCGCAAGCTCGGCCTCGCTGGGTAGGCTCTGGCCCGGTGCCAGCTCTCCCAGGATCAGTTGCGCCAGATCATCGGCAACAGCGCTTGCAGCACTGCCGTGATCGGAGCGCATGTCTCCACTCAAACTCACCACAACTCCTCCCGAGGTATCTGATACCTTTGACTCTCGCTGACCGTTTGCCGGTTCATAATGGCGAGAGGGTGTCCTCGATTTTTCTAAGGTTAGCGACTGAAACGAAAGTCAGCAACCGCCTGAAAGCGGGCGTTCTACGCTCAAGTTTATATCTTCGACAATCGAAAAAATAACCTTTCACCGCTTTGCCCTGCTTTACACGCATATCTGATTATCCTAGTTTGCGGGCCGTGGTTCCCGGGAGGGCCAAGGCGGCATCAAGCCGTCGAGCAGGAGGACATCATGCAGTTCCATTCAAAGCTGCCGGCGCCAGGCCGGCGGGCAGAGTAGAGCGTCGTTTTCCGGGTGAGCAGGATTTGCTCGGAAGGGGATGCAGGAACCAATTGGCCTGATCGGCAGAAACCACGACGAACACATCAATCACCTCGAAAAATCTAAGGGAGTCGAGACGTGAAGGTTCTGAAATCAATTGCGACGCTGCTTGCTGCCGGTGCCCTGATGGCCACCGCCGCAACCGTTGCCTACGCCCAGGACAAGGGCGCTATCGGCATTGCCATGCCGACCCAGTCGTCGCTCCGCTGGATTTCCGACGGTAACGAGCTGAAGACCGCGCTCGAAGGCAAGGGCTACACCGTCGACCTGCAGTATGCAGAAGACGATATCCCGAACCAGCTCGCCCAGATCGAAAACATGGTCACCAAGGGCGTGAAGGCTCTCGTGGTCGCCTCGATCGACGGCACCACGCTGTCGGCGGTGCTGCAGCAGGCTGCCGATGCCGGCATCAAGGTTGTCGCCTATGACCGCCTGATCCGTGAATCGGGCAATGTCGACTACTACACCACCTTCGACAACTTCCAGGTGGGCGTGCTCCAGGCAAACTCGCTGGTTGCCGGTCTCAAGGAACGCTTCCCCGACACCAAGCCGTGGAACGTTGAACTCTTCGGCGGTTCGCCGGACGACAACAACGCGTTCTTCTTCTATGACGGCGCCATGAGCGTCCTTCAGCCGCTGATCGACGCTGGCGACATCGTCGTCAAGTCCGGCCAGCAGGGCATGGAAACCGTCGGTACCCTCCGTTGGGACGGTGCTGTCGCTCAGGCTCGCATGGACAACATCCTGTCGGCCAACTACTCGGACGGCTCGCGCGTCGACGGCGTGCTGGCTCCCTATGACGGCCTGTCGCGCGGCATCATCTCGTCGCTCCGCGGCGTTGGCTACGGCTCGGCTGACCTTGCATGGCCCGTTGTCACCGGTCAGGACGCTGAAGCTCCGTCGGTGAAGGCGATCATCGCCGGCGAACAGTACTCGACCGTCTACAAGGACACCCGTGAACTGGCCAAGGTCACTGCTGACCTCGTCGACACCGTTGTTTCTGGCGGTACGCCGGAAGGCCTCGACACCACCACCTATGACAATGGTGTCAAGGTTGTGCCGTCGGTCCTCCTGACCCCGTACTCGGTTGACCTGACCAACTACCAGGCTCTGGTCGTTGACTCGGGCTACATCAAGCCGGAAGAACTGCAGTAAGCCCTTGTGGCAAAACAAATTTGGGGCTCCGCGGCAACGCGGGGCCCCTTCGAGATTTTAGAGCTCGGGTTTGAGGCGCGTCTGGCAACGGACAGCCACAACCACCGGATGTCACCCCAGCCCACGGACCAGGTCCGCGGGTAAACTGCGGGGGCCCATCCCGAGATCTCAAGATGGGCCCCGGCCGGTGCCGGGGTGACAATCGAGGGTGAGTGACGTCAGTGTCACACGCTCAGGAAGAACAGGGCCCAGTATGTCCAAGACTATTCTTGAGATGCGCAACATCACCAAGACGTTCCCCGGCGTTAAGGCGCTGTCGGACGTCAATCTCGACGTGCAGGAAGGCGAAATCCACGCCATCTGCGGCGAGAACGGGGCGGGTAAATCCACCCTGATGAAGGTGCTGAGCGGCGTCTATCCCCACGGCTCCTATGAGGGGCATATCGTCTACAAGGGCGAAGAGCAGAACTTTCGCTCCATTCGCGACAGCGAACACAAGGGCATCGTGATCATCCACCAGGAACTCGCCCTGGTGCCGCTGCTCTCGATCGCCGAAAACATTTTCCTCGGAAACGAGCAGGCCAAGAACGGCGTGATCGACTGGGACGAGACGCGCGATGGCGCGCGCAAGCTCCTGGCGATGGTTGGCCTCAGCGAAGATCCCGATACGCTGGTGACCAATATCGGCCTTGGCAAGCAGCAGCTTGTCGAGATCGCCAAGGCGCTCTCCAAGCAGGTGCAGCTGCTCATTCTGGACGAGCCGACCGCGTCGCTCTCGGAAAAGGACAGCCAGGCGCTCCTCGACCTGCTGCTCGAATTCAAGAAGCAGGGCATTACCTCGATCATCATCAGCCACAAGCTGAATGAAATTTCGCGCGTTGCCGACCGCGTGACCGTGATCCGCGACGGCCGCACCATCGAGACGATGGATACCAATGACATTACCGAAGACCGCATCATCACCTCGATGGTGGGCCGGTCGCTGGAAGACCGGTATCCGAGCCGCGAGCCGAAGATCGGCGACGTGGTCCTCGAGGTGAAGAACTGGTCGGTCTACCACCCGCAGCACCGCGAGCGGCAGGTGATCAAGAATATCGACATCAACCTGCGCAAGGGCGAAGTCGTCGGTATTGCCGGGCTGATGGGCTCGGGCCGCACCGAATTCGCCATGAGCCTCTTCGGCAAGTCCTATGGCCAGAAGATTTCAGGCGAAGTGTTCAAGAACGGCCGCAAGATCGATGTGGCCAATGTGGGCAAGGCCATCGCCAATGGCATTGCCTATGCCACGGAAGACCGCAAGAACTACGGTCTCAACCTGATCGACCACATCAAGCACAATACCACGATTGCCAACCTAGCCGGCATTTCGCGCTGGGGCGTGATCGACGATCTGGCCGAACTCGATGTGGCCAACGACTACCGCAAGAAGACCAATATCCGGTCTTCGAGCGTCTATCAGGTGACGGGCAACCTTTCTGGGGGCAACCAGCAGAAGGTCGTTCTCTCCAAGTGGCTCTATGCCAACCCCGAAGTGCTTATTCTCGACGAGCCGACCCGCGGCATCGACGTGGGCGCCAAGTATGAAATCTACACGATCATCAACCAGCTCGCCGCCCAGGGTAAGGCGATCCTGGTGATCTCTTCGGAAATGCCCGAACTGCTCGGCATTACCGACCGTCTCTACGTAATGAACGAAGGCCGCATCGTGGGCGAAATGCCCACCAGCGAGGCGAGCCAGGAAAAGATCATGCGCTCCATCGTGCGCGCTGAAGGAAAAGCATCATGACCGTTCACACTGCACCGACCGGCACCCCGGCCGATCAGGCCAAATCCAGCGAGCTCAGCTTTATCGGGGCCCTGCGCGCCAATATGCGCGACTATGGCCTCTTGCTGGCGCTTATCCTCATCATGCTGTTTTTCCAGTATTTCACCGCTGGCGTGCTGTTCAAGCCGGTGAACCTGACCAACATCATCCTGCAGAACAGCTACATCATCGTGATGGCGCTGGGGATGCTGCTGGTGATCGTGGCCGGCCATATCGACCTTTCGGTTGGCTCGGTCTCGGGCTTTGTCGGCGCGCTTGCCGCCATGCTGATGGTGGGCTGGAAGTTCCCGCCCGAACTGGCTTTCCTTGCTCATCCGATCGTGGCCGGTGCCATCTGTCTGCTGGCAGGCGCGGCTATCGGCGCGGCGCAGGGCTATCTCATCGCCTATCACAAGATCCCCAGCTTCATCGTGACGCTGGCCGGCATGTTGATCTTCAAGGGTCTGTCGCTGGCCATTCTCGCCGGCAAGTCGGTGGGCCCGTTCCCGACCGAGTTCCAGCTGCTGTCCGCCGGCTTCATCCCCGACCTGATCGGGCCGACGACGCTCCCCTGGCTCGCCGAAAACGGCCAAAACGTCGTGCTGCACACCACCACCATGGTCATTGCCATTCTGGCGGTTGTCGGCTCGGTGTTCTTCTCGATCCGCACCCGTGCCCGTCGTCGCGCTCGCGGCTATGACGTCGAGCCGTTTAGCCTGTTCGTCGTCAAGAACCTCGTCATCGCGGCGCTGGTGCTGTTCTTTGCCTATATGCTCGCTTCCTATCGCGGCCTGCCGAACGTGCTGGTGGTGATGGGTGTGCTGATTGCCTTCTTCGTGTTCCTCACCAAGCGCCTGACCTTTGGCCGTCGCATCTATGCGCTGGGTGGCAACCTCAAGGCAGCAGCGCTTTCGGGCGTGAAGACCGAACGCACGACCTTCTACATCTTCGCCATCATGGGTGCGCTCGCGGCCCTTGCCGGCATGATCTATGCCGCTCGCCTCAATTCGGCAACACCGAAGGCCGGCCAGGGTCTCGAGCTCGACGTGATCGCGGCCGTGTTCATCGGCGGCGCTTCGGCGCTGGGCGGTGTCGGCCAGGTGGCGGGTGCCGTGATCGGTGCGTTCATCATGGGCGTGATGAACAACGGTATGTCGATCATGGGCGTCAACATCGATTGGCAGCAGATGATCAAGGGCGTCGTGCTGCTCGCAGCCGTGTTCTTCGACCTCTACAACAAGAACCGTTCGGCGTAAGTTTTCGCGCTGAAAAGATTGGGGCCGCCGGAGAGATCCGGCGGCCCTTTTTTGTTTTCTAGTTCGCCGCCTCGCCGCGGGCGCAGGCCTCGATGTTGTTGCCATCGGGA
This sequence comes from Devosia sp., assembly GCF_024707125.1. Lineage (GTDB taxonomy): Bacteria > Pseudomonadota > Alphaproteobacteria > Rhizobiales > Devosiaceae > Devosia. Next base: position 7,294 of record NZ_JANQAH010000011.1, on the reverse strand, counting down.
TCGAGGACGAAGGCACCGTAATAGTCGGGGACGCCATCGCGGGGGCCGGGGCCGCCGTTGTCGGAGCCGCCGTTTTCGAGGGCGGCCTTGTAGAAAGCGTCGACCATGGCTTTGCTCTCGGCACGGAAGGCGACGTGCATCTGGTTGATGCCGGCGCGTGAACCTTCGATCCAGTAGGAGGGGCGGGTGGTGCCGATCCAGAGATAGGGGATCGGCTCCTCCTTGCTCTTGCCGAACAGAAAGCTCTCTTCGCTATTGCTGATCGTCTGGAGACCGAGCGCGGCGGCTATGGCGTCGTAAAAACGCCGGGCCTTGGCGAGGTCGGTGACGATGATGCCCGTGTGGTCGAACATGGTTCAGCTCCCGGTTGGTTTGAGGCCGAACGCTGCGGGCTCGTCGCCGTTCCGATCACGCTTGGGTGTATTCGACAGCGAGGTCAACCACGAAGGTGACGCCGAAGCGATCGCGGACCATGCCGTAAAGCGGGGACCAGGCGGATTTGGCGAGGGGGACGATGACCGTGGAGCCTTCGATCAGCTTGGTCCAATAGGCGGACAGGTCGTCGGCCGATTTTCCGCGCACCGAGACGAAGACGGGGTTTGTGCCAGCATCGTAGGGTTGGCTCGAGGGCACGTCATAGGCCATGACGCGAAAGCCTTCAGGGGAAGCGACCTGGCCCCAGAGGATCTGGTCGGCCTCGGCGGGGTTCTCTGCGGCGTGGGCATCCTGATAGGTGACGGCGGTGAGCGTGCCTCCGAAAACGGATTGGTAGAAGGCGAGGGCGGCGCGGGCCTGGCCGCGGAAGTTGAGATGGGTGGTGGTTTCGATGCTCATTTGAGGCTCCTGCTTGCCGGTTGGCAGGGACTGGTATAGCGAGGGGCAACTGCCAGTTTTCGACAGTTGGAAATGGCCCGATCCGACCGACTTTTGCGCCTGTTGCAGGCCATGCGGGTTTTGCCCGCGCCGCTTACTGCCAAGCGGCTGGCGGAGGAGACGGGCGTGTCGCTGCGCTCGCTCTATCGCGATATCGACAGCCTGCGCGCGGCACGGGCGCGGATCGAGGGCGAGCGGGGCTATGGCTATCGGCTGGTGGAGGATTTTGCCCTGCCGCCGCAGACGCTGACGCGTTCGGAAATCGAGGCGCTGGTGCTGGGGCTGGCGGAGGTTCGCGGCATGGGCGATCCGGCGCTGGCAGGGGCGGCGGTTTCGGCGCTGGCCAAGATCGCGGCGACCTTGCCCGATGAGGCGGAGCAACAGGCGATGCATGCCGTGTCGCATGTATTTCGACCGCAGGCGCGGGCGCCGCTGGCGATCGATCTCGAAAAGCTGCGCGAGGCGGCGTGGCGGGAGCGGGCGGTGGCGGTTCGCTACACCGACCAGAACGGGGCGGAGACCGAGCGGGTCATCTGGCCACTGGCGATCGTCTATACCGAGCGGACGCTATCGGTGTTGGCGTGGTGCTGCCTGCGGCAGGATTTTCGGATTTTTCGCGGGGATCGGATTGCGAAGGCTGAGGTGACAGCCGAGAGTTTTCGGCCGCGGCGGGTGGCCTTGCTGCGGGACTATCTCGCGCAGCTGCAGGGACGCGGGGCATCGGAGGATGGGGGATAGAGAACGGAGGCGAGGATGGAAGGGGACGCCGCAGGGTCAGGCGACGCCGGCGGTGACGATAGTGAGGCTGGCCGTGGCGCAGTCGATCTCCGCCGTCGCGCCATAGGGGAGGGTCAGCATGGGCTGGGTGTGCCCGAAATCGAGGCCGGAAAGGACAGGCAACTGGGTCAGGCCTGCTTCGGCGAGGCAGTCGGTGACGGCGGCTTCCAGGCGGGCCCGATAAGTCGCGTCTCCGCAGGAGGCGGGGCGGGCGAGGAGGATGCCGCCCAAGCTTTGCAGGATGCCCTGGGCGGCATAGTTGCGCAGCCAGTAACGGATGAAGGTGGGCGAGGGGGCGTCCTCGGAGGTTTCGTAAAAGAGAATAGCGCCCTGCCACTGGCTGATGCTGGGCCACCAAGCGGTGCCCTTGGTCATTTCGAGCACTTCGGCGCAACCGCCGATCAGTGGGCCACGGACGCTGCCGGCGCCCTGCAGCATGGCCGGCGGCGTTGCGGGGCTGAGGCGGCGCTTTTGTGTCTGTAAGGCTGCATTGCTCCAGTCGAGGCGTTCCTCGGTCCAGCCCAGGGTGTTAGGTGGCACGAGGCCGGGCGGTCGGGCATCGAACAGGGTGCGCTTTAGACTTTCAATCGTATAGGCGTGCATGCCGCCATTTTCGGCGAAGCCGGCCATGACGCTGGGACCGTAGAAGGTCGAAAGCCCGGCGGCCAAGCAGGCGAGGTGGATTGCCGTCGTGTCTGAGAAGCCAAGGAATACCTTGGGATTTCGGCGGATCACGTCGAGGTCGAGATGGGGCAGGAGGCGAATGGCATCGTCCCCACCGATACTGGCGAAGATACCGGCGATAGTGGGGTCGGCGAAGGCCGGTGGAGATCCTCAGCGCGCCATTCTGGATGGGCGGCCAGGTCCTCTGCCGGCGCCAGCGCATGGGGCATTTCAACGACTTTGAGGCCGAAGGTGTCTTCGAGCTGGCGTTTCCCTGCTTCATAGCGTTTGGGAAAGTCGCCCGGACCGCCCCAGGAGGGCGAGACGATGGCAATTCGGTCGCCGGGATTGAGGCGGCGGGGCTTTTGAAGAACGAGCGACATAAGTTTCTATTCCGCCGGTTCGGGCCTTGTTTCCATGTTGTCCAGTTCGCGTTCCAGCTTGGCTTCTTCTTCGGCCTTGGGGGTCGAGAAGCGGGCGAGGAGGAGGTAGGCGACGGGGGTCAGGTAGAGCGTGGCGATCGCGGCGAAGCCGAGGCCGCCGACCATGACCCAGCCAAGGGCGGCGCGGGCTTCGGCGCCGGCGCCGGACGCGAGGACCAGGGGGACGCCGCCAAGGATTGTGGCGATCATGGTCATCACCACCGGGCGCAGGCGGATGTTGGAGGCCTGTTCTATGGCTTCGGCGACGGAGAGGCCTCGGTCGCGGAGCTGATTGGCGAATTCGACGATGAGAATACCGTTCTTGGCCATGATGCCGACGACGAGGACGAGGCCGATCTGGGAAAAGATGTTGAGGCTGCCGGCGGTGAGGAGGATGGCCCAGAGACCGGCCGCTACCCCGAACGGGACGGTGGCCATGACGATGATGGCGCTCCAGAAACTTTCAAACTGGGCGGCGAGGACGAGGAGAATGATGACCAGTGCGAAGCCGAAGGTGAGGAAGAGGGCGTTGTTGGCCTCGCCGATGGTCTTGGCTTCGGCGAGCGGCAGGATGGATGTGCCCTGGGGGAGGAGCGGGGCGGCGATCTTTTGGAGTTCATTGAAGGCATCGCCGAGGGCGAGGCCGTCTTCAAGGCTGGCGGTGACCGTGACGGCGCGGCGTTGCTGCTCGCGGCGGAGCGAGGGGGGAACCGGGGCTTCCTCGATGGTGGCGATGGTCGACATGGGGACGTAGCGTCCGTCGCCGGTGCGGACGAAGAGTGTTTCGAGGTCGCGCGGGTCGTTGACCGGATTGGAAGTCGAGAGCATGCGGATGGAATAGCTCTCGTCGTTGATGAAGATGGTGCCCACGTCTGAGCCGTCGATCATGGCCTGCATGGTGGGGGCGAGGCCGTTGATGTCGATGCCAAGGGAGGCGGCTCGGGCGCGGTCGACGGTGAGGGTGAGCTGGGGCTGGCTGGTGTCGAAGTTTACGGAGACACGGCCGAAACGGCCATCGGCTTCGAGGGCCTTGGCGATGGTGTCGGCGGTGGCCGCGAGGACGGTATAGTCGGAACCGGCGACGGCGAATTGCAGGCCGGAGCCACCGCCGCGAATGCCGAGGCTATTGCCCTGGCTGACCGAGGCTCGGACGCCGGGAACCTGGGCCATCAGGCCGTTGATCTCGGAGGCGATCTGCTGCTGGCTGCGCTCGCGCTCGCCCCAGGGGGCGAGGGTGAGGGTGATGGAGCCGCCATTGCCCCAGCCGGAGAGCACGAAGACCGAGCGTACTTCGCCTGATTCCACATAGGGCTGCAGCATGGATTCGATCTGGCCGAGACGGGTGCGGACAAAATCGAGGCTGGCCGTATTGGGGGCACTGATGCGCAGGTTGATGGCCGAGCGATCTTCGGAGGGGGTGATCTCCTGACGGAGGCCGCCATAGACGTAATAGGCCGAGCCGGCGAAGAGCAGGGCGAGAAGGATGACCACCACGGGATTGCGCAGGGCCACGCGCAGCGTCACGCGATAGAGGCCGGCGAAGAACCGGCCGATGACGCCGAAGGGGCCGCCGGTATGTTCCTTGTGATCGTTTTTCAGCAGGCGCGAGGCGACCATGGGGCCCATGGAGAGCGCGACGACGGCCGAGAGCAGAACGGCAATGGCGAGAGTGAAGCCGAATTCGCGGAAGAGGCGGCCGGTCTGGCCTTCGAGGAAGCTCAAGGGGACGAAGACGGCGACGAGGGTCAGCGTGGTCGCGATGACGGCGAAGAAGACTTCCTGGGTGCCGAGCACGGCAGCGGCACGGGGGCCGGCGCCCATGTGTTTGCGGCGCATGATGTTTTCGAGGACGACGATGGCGTCGTCGACGACGAGGCCGGTGGCAAGGACCAGCGCGAGAAGGGTGATGATATTGAGCGAGAAGCCGGCCAGATACATGCCGGCGACGGCGCCGAGCAGGGCGATGGGCATGGAAATGGCGGGCACGATGATGGCGCGCCAATCGAGCAGGAACAGGTAGATGATGCCGATGACGACGACGAGGGCGACGATCAGCGCGATTTCGACTTCGTGCAGGGCGCCCTCGATGAAGACGGCTTCGTCGCTGGAGATCTTCACCGTCACGCCTTCGGGAAGGGTGTCGTTGAGGCTGTCTACGGCGGCGTGGACGGCGTGGGAGATCGAGACGGAATTGGACTGGGCCTGACGGACGATGCCGAGGCCGATCGCGGGGCGGCCATCGGCACGGATGGAGGAGGTGCTGGCGGCGGCGTCGAAGACGACGCTGGCGACATCGCCGAGGCGTGTGCGGCCATTGATGATGATCTCTTCGAAATCGCTGGGCTCGGTAATTTCGGAAATGGCGCGGACAGAGATGTTCTGGTTGGGGCCGTTGATGGAGCCGGCGGGGGAGTCGAAGGCGATGGTGGAGAGGGCGTTGCGGATATCGGCGACGGTGAGGCCGTGGCTGGCGAGTTTTACCGGATCGATGTCGACTTCGAAGGACGAGGTGCGGGTGCCGTAGACCTGCACTTCGGCGACGCCTTCGACGGCAGCGAGGCGCTCGGTGACGATGCCGTCGACCAGCTCGCTGAGGTCGGCAATGCTGAGACTATCCGCGGTGACGGCGAGCTGCATGATCGGCTGGGCGTCGCTATCGGCCTTGAAGATGGTGGGGGCTTCGACGCTGTCGGGCAGTTGGCGGGTGACGCGGCTGAGGGCATCGCGCACGTCGGAGGTGGCGATATCGAGATTGGTGCTTTCGGAGAATTCCAGCGTGACGCGGCTTTGGCCGACCGAGGAGCTGGAGGAAATGGCGGTGACGCCCTGCACGCGGGCGACAGCGCCTTCGACAATGGCGGTCACCTCGCGGTCGACGGTTTCCGCGGCGGCGCCGGTAAAAGTGGTGGAGACGGAGAGGACCGGGCTTTCGACGCGGGGGAGTTCGCGCACTTCGATGCCGAGGAGGGCGGCGAGGCCGGCCACCATGATGAGCGCATTGATGACCACGGCCATGACGGGGCGGCGGACGAAGAGCGTTGCCAGTGCGCCGCCCCGTTCATTCTTGCTGGCAATGGACATGGCGGCGCCCCCTAGTTTGTCGCGACTGACGGTTGCGGTGGCGTGGTGCCGGTGCCGTCGGGGCCTTCGAGCAGGTTGACGGTGGCGCCTTCGCTGAGCTGCAAGATGCCTTCGGTGATGATGGCATCGCCCGGCTTCAGATCGCCGCGGACGAGGACGCCGTCGCTATTGCGCTGGATGATCTCGGCCATGACGCGGGTGGCCTTGCCGTCGAGGTATTTCCAGACATAGGAGCCCTGGGCCGACCAGAGGATGGCGAGCGGATTGACCGCCGGATATTCCTCGCCGGGGAAGGCGAGGGAGACGGTGAAACTCATGCCGGCGCGGAGGACGCTTTCGGGATTGGGAATTTCGGCCTGGACCTGCAGGGTGCGGCTGGCCGGATCGATGCGGGTATCGATGGCGGAAATGTCGCCGCCAAAGGTCTGGCCGGGGAGAGCGACGGCGTTGACGGATACCGCCATGCCGGGCTCGATCTGGGCGGCGTAGCGTTCGGGCACCCAGAAATCGATGAGGATGGAGGAGGTGTCGTCGATGGAGGTGACGGTGGTCTGGGCTGGCACGTAATTGCCAGGGGTGACGCGGATGAGGCCAACACGTCCGCCGATTGGGCTTTCGATGGTGCGACGGGTCAGGGCCATTTCGGCGTTGCGCATGGCCAGTTCGGCATTGGCGGCGCTGAGCTGGGCGGCCGTGAGGGCGGTGCCGGCGACGACGTTGTTGCTGGCGAGGCCTTCGGTACGGGTCAGGGTGGCGCGGGCGTCTTCCAGGGCGAGCTGGGCGCGGTCGAATTCGATCTGCTCGGCGGCGGCGTCGAAGCGCGCGATGACGGTGCCGGCTTCGACGGTCTGGCCGGGGCGCACCAGCACTTCGGTCAACTCGCCGCCCGAGGTGGCGGCAACGGTAACGGAACGGACGGGGGTGCCTTCGCCGATAGCGGCGAGGGTGTCGTTGATACGGACGAGGGAGACGCCAGTGGTGATCACATTGGTGGCGCGGGCGCCGGGCCGACCGCCGGGACCACCCGGTCCGCCACTACCGCCGGGTCCGCCGGAGGCCTGTGGGCCGCCGGGGCGCTGGCCGGCTCCGCCGGCCTGGGGGCGGGAGCGGCTTGCGCCTGCGGGCCGAAGGGCAGGACGATGCCGGCATTGGTCAAAACCTGGGGCGCGCCGGGCGCAAAATAGAGCCAGGCAAAGGCGGCCGCGGCGAGAACCGCGAAGGAGGCAAGAAGCTGCCGGATCAAAAGAAAACCTCAAATGCGGGGCGCGCAAAATCGAAGGCAGCGTAACAGCTTGCGCGGTTTGGCTACATTAAAATCCGGTAAGATTTCGGGAAAGTGAGGGGGCAGTTATGCCCGGCATGGAAACGAAGATTCCCGCTTTCGCGGGAATGACGTGGTGCGATTGGAAAGGCCGGCAAACGTTGCGCTGAAGCGGCGCTTTTAGCTCTCGACTTCCGCGTCCGGCCTTGCGCCCCAT
>NZ_JANQAH010000005.1 GCF_024707125.1 Devosia sp. | reverse complement strand
TCACGTCCAGCAGGTCGAGGATCTGCAGGATCGCCATCAGGATCAGGGCCGCGCCGAGGATCCGGGTGGCGACGGTCCGCAGGACGTAGAGCTGCAGCATCATGCGGGTTGTCGCTTCGGCAGGGGCAGGGCGCGCAGCACGCGCGAGACCAGGTTGTTGATGCGGCGGACCAGTCGCGAGACCGGCGTGTCGCCGGGGCGGGTGCGGCTGCCCACGAACAGCCAGACCGCGAAGCCCGCGAACAGCGAGAAGGAATCCAGATGGCCGGCGCGGCGGCGGCCTTGTCGGCCTTGGCCAGGCCCTGGCCCAGCAGGAGAGCGTGCTGGAACGCCAGCAGCAGCACCCCGGCCATGATCAGGCCGGGGGCGCGATTGCCGCGCTTCGAGGCCAGCCCTAGCGGGAAGGCCAGCAGGGGCAGGAACGGCAGGAAGGCCGCGCGCGCGAGACGACCGTAGAGCTCGCTGAGCAGGGTGCTCTTGGAGACGATCGGATTGGGCGACTTGGCCTGCTTGGCCAGCTCGCCCAGCGTCAATTCGCGCTCGTCGCCGCCGCGGTCGCGCAGCAGGACGGCGGCCGCCGCCAGCGGGGTTTGGGTGGTCAGGCTGTTGAAGGCCAGGTTGCGATATTCGCCACTGGGATCTCGCGCGATGCGGCGGCCGTCGCGCAGGTCCATGGTCACGGTCTTGCCGCCGGCGTCCAGCTTGAGGTCGGCCGAGGCGGCGGTGATGATCTCCTCCTGGCCCTTGGAGTCCAGGCGGCGGATGAAGACCCGCGTCAGGCGCTGGCCGGCGATGTCGGCGCTGTCGGCGGTCAGGAGCGAGCCCTTGTCGTCGATGAAGGCGCCGCCCGCCAGGCCGTCCGTTCCAGCCGGCGTTGACCGCCGCGTGCATGACGCGCGCGATAGGCGTAGCGGCTGTAGGGCTGCATGTAGCCGAACACGATCAGGCTGAAGACGCTGAGAAACAGGCCGACCGCCAGGAAGGGCGCGGCGATCCGCTCCAGCGACTGGCCGCTGGCCAGCAGGGCGTCGACCTCGGAGCCGTCCGACAGCCTAACGATGACGATGAACAGGGCCACGAAGAACGCGACGGGCAGGGCCAAGCCCAGATAGTGCGGCACCAGATTGGCGGCGAGCTGGGCGACGTAGCCGAACCGGGCGCTGCTCTGGGACAGGGCGTCCAGCAGGCGCAGGATGCGCTCCAGCAGCAGGGCGACGACGGTGACGCCCAGGCAGCCGACGAGCGGCCAGAGGCACAGGGCAGGGCGCAGCAGATAGCGGTCGATCAGCCGCAAGCCGCCGGTGGACATTTCCCTGGCGCTCACGCTTGGACCCAGGCCTGGGCGAATTGCTTGGCCAGGCGCTCGACCGCGTCGGGCGACAACTCGACCGCCGCGCCCAGGGCGGGGGCGGCCGGCCAGCCGGCGTCGGGAAAGCTCTGGCCCTCGTGCTCGCGCGCGCCGGCGTAGCGCGGCAGCACGTGGAAATGGACGTCGTGATCGACCATCATCAGCATCAGATAGTTGATCTTCGGCGCGTAGACCCACGAGCGCCTTCAGCAGGCGTTCGATTCCGCCGACCGCCACCTGAAGATCGGCGAAGGCGGCTGCGACTCACCTCGGAGAACGCCTGAACCGCTTCCTTGCACACCAGCACCAAAGACCCAAATGTCGGTTGCTTGGGACGGACCAGAATCAGCCAGTGATCGGTCTCCGCGATCTTGGAACCGGGATAGCCGAACGCCAGGGCGGTGGGATTGGTCATGAGAAGCCGGGAACTTCAGGCTGATGTCGCCTGCGCGTAACAATAGGGATGCGGCCCGTTTTAGATGAAAGCACGATCCGTTCTCGTTGGCGCGATCTTCGCGACGACGGCTGCAGGTGCGGCGCACGCCGAGGGCCGCGCGCTCGTCCGCTGCCCGAGAAGGACTGTGCCGGCAACGCAAGTCCGGAATTCGCCTGACGGCGTGCAGGTGGGCGCGCGCTGCGGTCGAACGCCGGCGAGGTGACGATCACCGTCTATCCGTCGGATCCGGAGCGGTTCCTGGCGCCGCGCGGCAAGCTGGTGCGTCAGCGGGTCAAGACCTCGGCCCCGATGACCCAGGCCTGCTTCAGCCTGCCCCCCGCCGACGCCTACGCGGTCGCCGTCTATCACGACGCCAACGCGGACAAGGATTTCAACCGCAACACCCTGGGCGTTCCCATGGAGGGCTATGGCTGTTCCAACGACGCCCCGACCCGCTACGCCGCGCCCTCGTTCGACGCCGCGCGCTTCGTCGTGAAGCCGGGCGACAACACCATACGGATCAAGATCCGCTATCCGCGCTGAGCGGCGCTCGCCGAAGACGAGGCTGAACCGGCCAAGCTCGCCTATCCCCTCGCGCCCCGGCTCGATCCCCCGCGCCACGATCCGCGTGGTCGAACCCGCCGGCGGCGCGGGGTTCGATCTCGATGGCGTGCCAGCGGGCGGGAGCGTGGCGGCTGGGGCTTGGCCGAGGCGGACGGGACGCCCAGCACCGGGATGGTCGCGCCGTCCGGGACCGCGCGGCGATCGAGCAGGGCCTCGTGCGCGTGGCCGTGGACCACCAGATCGGCGCCGCGACGCTCGAGGATCTCGGCGCAGGCACCTGGCGATCGTCCAGCGACTTGCGCTTTGAGACCGCGCCCTCGTGCGGGCGGATGGTGCAGCACCACCAGGCGGAAGCGATCGGCGTGGGCCGGATCGGCCAGGGCCGCGTCGAGGCGCGCGAGCTGGTCCTCGCCCAGCCGGCCGGTGGCCAGGTGCGGCGCGGTGGGCGTGGCCGAGCAGAGGTTGAAGATCGCGACCGGACCTCGGATGCGCACCTGCGGGAAGCTGGGGCTTCGCCCGCGTCGCCCAGCCAGGGCGTCCAGGGCGCGAGCGCTCGTGTCCCCCGCGGCCGGCCAGGGCGTCGTGATTGCCGGGGCTGACGGTGAAGTCGGCCGGGGCGCCCAGCGACTCCAGCCAGGCGCGCGCCGCCGAAATCTCCGTATGCGATGCGAAGTTGGTGAGATCGCCGCTGATCACCACATGATCGGGCGCGGCGGCCTTCACGTCGGCCACCAGCGCCTTGAGCACCTCGGGGCGGTGAACCTTGCGCTTCTTGCGCCAGGCGATGCGGCTGAGAAGGCGTTTTGTGAAGATGTCCTTCCATCCGAAGGCCCCGGCGGCGGCGGCAGGTGGGGGTCGGACAGATGGGCGATGCGGTATATGGACAAGACGGTTCGTGTCGTTCTGGTCGAAGCAGCCGAAGCTGCTTATCAATCGGCGCGGGATTCAAGGGGTATATGAGTTCTTGAGCGCTGAAATACAAAATACGGCGGGTGACGGGCCGCTGGCCGTGACCGTGGGCCAGGCGGGCGGCCGGATCTGGGGCATGACCTCGCGCGAGCGCCTGTCGCGCATCTATCGCCGGCTCGGCCTGGTCGAGGCGACGACGGCCGATGCGTCGCGCCCCGTGGTCGCCGTCGACGCCGGCTGGGTGTTCGACGAGTCGCTGATCAAGGCGCTGGCGGGCCGCGAGGGCGCGGTGCTGGTCGACGACGCCGGGCGCGCCGTGGCGGCCCATGCGCCCGCGGCCCTGGCCAAGGCGGTCGCCGACGCGCTGGCGGCGGGCCAGGATCCGTCCGGCCTGGATCCCCGCCTGACGCGGTTGACGGCCCTGGAGCTGGGCTCGGCCTACAACAGCGCCCTGCGCAAGCGCGAGCCGCCGGTGCTGGAGCGCCTGACGCCCGAAACCGTCCGCGCCGTCGAAAAGCGCCTGTTCCAGGGCTCCTACAAGGGCGTCACTGACCTCGTCACCAAGTACGTCTGGCCGACGCCGGCCCGGATCGTCACCCGCTGGGCGGCGATCGCGAAGATGACGCCCAACCAGGTGACCTTCCTGGGCTTCCTGCTCACCCTGGCGGCCACCTGGCTGTTCTGGCGGGGTGAGTTCGGCTGGGGCCTGGTCTGCGCCTGGATCATGACCTTCCTCGACACGGTCGACGGCAAGCTGGCGCGCGTGACCCTGACCTCGTCGAAGTGGGGCAATGTCTTCGACCACGGCATCGACCTGCTGCACCCGCCGTTCTGGTGGTGGGCGTGGTTCGTCGGCGTCTACGCGGTCGGCCAGTCCATCCCCTACGCGCCGCTCAGCTTGGCGATCGTCATCGGCGGCTATGTCGCCCAGCGGGTGGAGGAGGGGATCTTCCTGGCCCTCTTCAAGCTGGAGATGCACGCCTGGCGGCCGTTCGACAGCTTCTTCCGCCTGATCACCGCGCGTCGGAACCCGAACCTGATCCTGATGACGGCCTGCGCCCTCGCGGGACGGCCGGACATCGGCTTCACCCTGGTGGCGGTCTGGACGGCCGTGTGCTTCGCCGTTCACGCCATACAGATCCTGCAGGGCCTGGCCGCGCCGAAGGGCTCGATCAGTCTTGGCTATCGAAATGACGCGCATCGGGGTCGTTCGCAATCCGAAGAGCCACGGCAACCGGGCGCGCCCGCCGGGACCGCCGCCCGAGGGCGTGCGCCTGGTCGAGCCGGTCGGACGCGAGGCGCTGAGGTTCGCCCTGAACGACTTCGCCCGCGAGGGACTGGACCTGCTGGTCATCGACGGCGGCGACGGCACGGTCCGCGACGTCATCAGCCTGCTGCCCCACACCTTTTCGGCGAGGACCTGCCGCTGCTGGCGGTGCTGCCGTCCGGCAAGACCAATGTTCTGGCCATCGACCTGGGCACGCCCGAGGGGCTGGCGGCTGGAGGAGGCCCTGGTGGCGGCGCGCCGCAGCGAGCCGGTGATCAAGTCGCGCCCGCCGCTGCGCATCAACTGGGAGGACGGTCGCCCCTGCCTGCAGGGCTTCTTCTTCGGCGTGGGCGCGCCGGTGAAGGCCACCGGGCTATCGCAGAAGGTCCACAAGGTCGGCTTCTTCCATAACCTCGCCGTGGGCGTCACCATCGTCACGGCCTCGCTGGGCGCGGTGTTCGGCGGGGCGCGCGACGAATGGCGCGAGGGCGTGCCGGCCCGGCTCGTCCTGGACGGCGAGGACCAGCCCCCGGGCGACCGCTTCGCCGTCCTGGCCACGGCCCTCAAGCGCCTGCCGTTCGGTCTGAAGCCCTTCGGCGCGCCGCGCGAGGGGCTGAAGCTGCTGGACGTCGACGCGCCGCCCGCCGCCTGCTGAAGGCCCTGCCGGTGCTGCTGAGCGGCAGGATCGTTCCCGGCCTGGAGAGCATGGGCTATCGCCGCCGTGACCCCAGCCAGGTCCTCCTGGCCGGCGGCGCGCCGTTCGTTCTGGACGGTGAGATCTTCGAGGGCGGGGACCTGACCATCGGCCTCGGCCCGGCGCTGCGGTTCCTGGTCGGATGACCAAGCTTCGCGACCTCGTCGCGGCCGAGCTCTCCACGCCGACGCCCGCGCCGATCACCGCCTTCGCCGAGCGGCTCGCGATGTTGTTTCCGGGCGCGCGGGCGGTGCTGTTCTACGGCTCGATCCTGCGGACCGGCGACCTGAGCGGCGTGCTGGACTACTACGTCCTGACCGAGGCGCCTCCAGCCGGCTGGCGCGGCGTGTTCACGCGCCTGCTGTGGCCGGACGTCAGTTATCACGAGATCGAGCTCGACGGTCAGGCCCTGCGCGCCAAGGTCGCCTCCATGACCCTGGCCCAGTTCCAGCGGGCGGTCACGGGCGCGGGGGCGGACACCACCATTTGGGCGCGCTTCGTCCAGCCCAGCGCCCTGGTCTGGGCCGCCGAGGGCGTGCGAGAGACGGTCGTCGACGCGGTGACCGAGGCCTGCCGCACGGCCGCGCGCTTCGCCCAGGCGCTCGGACCGGTCGGCGCCGCGCCGCGGGCGCTATGGACCGCCCTGTTCCAGGAGACCTACAAGGCCGAGCTGCGGGTGGAGAAGGCCGGACGCGAAGTCTCGATCCTGGCCTACGATCCCGAACGCTACGATCACGTCATGGAGGCGGTGCGCGCAGACCAGGGCGAGCCTCCGAGCCAGGCCGAGCGGTCGCGCCTGCGCAAGGCCTGGGGACCGCGCAAGCTGCTGGGCAAGCCGCTGAACGTCGCGCGCCTGGTCAAGGCGGCCTTCACCTTCCAGGGCGCGGCGCGCTACGCCGCCTGGAAGATCCAGCGCCACACCGGCGTGCGGGTCGAGGTCACGCCCTGGCGAGAACGCCATCCGATCCTCGCCGCGCCGGGCGTGCTGCTCAAGGTCTGGAGAACCCGGCGGCGGACGGTCTGACCGATCGCCCAAACAAAAACGCCCGGGCGTCGAGCCCGGGCGTCTTCGTGTCGGATGGGAGCGGTCTCAGGCGCGGGCGCGCTTGAGGGGCTCGATCACGCCCAGGGCCGCGCCGATTTCGGCGAAGGTCTTGAGGACCGCGTCGATCTGCTCGTCGGTGTGGGCGGCGCTGACGCTGGCGCGCAGCAGCGGACGGCTGTCCGGCGTGGCGGGCGGCAGGGCCAGGTTCAGGTAGACGCCGGCGTGCAGCAGGCCGTTCCACATGGCGATGGCGCGTTCCTGGTCCGGCATGGTCGTGGCGACCACCGGGCTGGCCGTCGGGCCGGTGTGGAAGCCCAGAGCGGTCAGGCCGTCGTACAGACGCTTGGCGTTGTGGTTCAGGCGGTCGCGCAGCTCAGGCTGCTCGATCATGCGACGCAGGGCGGTGATGGTCGAGGCGACCACGGCTGGGCGGCAGCGAGGCGGTGAACATGTAGGGGCGGCAGGTGACGCGCATCGACGTCGAATTCGGTCCAGGTTCGACACGCAGAAGCCGCCGACGGTGCCCACCGACTTGGAGAAGGTGCCGACGATGAAGTCGACATCGTCCTCGCACGCCCAGTGCCGCTTCGGCCACGACCACGGCCATTGGGGCCGTAACAGCCCATCGAATGGGCCTCGTCGGACCAGCAGGTACCATGGCGCCATGCTCGCGCTTGACGGCGACGATTTCCTTCAGCGGGGCGACGTCGCCGATCATCGAATAGACGCCTTCCACCACCATCAGGCTTCGCCCGGCGTCGGCGGGGAGCGACGCAGGCGCTTGTCGAGATCCTCGAGGCTGTTGTGGCGGAAGCGGACGACCTCCGCGACGCCCTGCTTGCGCGAGCCGTCGTAGATGCTCGCGTGGCTGTCGGCGTCGAGAATCAGGTGGTCGCCCTTGCCAGCCAGCGTCGACAGGATGCCCAGATTGGCCTGGTAGCCGGTCGAGAAGACGATCGCGCCGGTGGTGCCGTAGAACTTCGCGCAGCGCCTGCCTCAAGCTCCACGTGCGCCGCGGAAGCTGCCGTTGAGCGATGCGGGAACCGGTCGTGCCGGTGCCGAACGTTCCTCTCCAGCGCTTCCTTGACCGAAGCGGCGATGACGCCTCTCGGGGTCGAAGGTCAGGCCGAGATAGTTGTTGGTGCCGAGCAGGATGGTCGGACGGCCGTCCACCACGCCTTCCGTCGGCGAATGCACCGCGTCGAAACGAACCTTGAAGGGTCGGCCCCGGCGTCCTGGATGGCCTTGTACGCATCGCGATAGGCCAGGTGCTTATCGAATAGCCCCATTAGTTAAGCCCTAGTCCGGAGATCATTGATCAGTTTGGAAAGGTCGCCGGCGGTCTCGACTGAGGCCAGGCGATCGAGGGGAATGGAGATGTCGAAGGTGTCTTCGAGCTCCATGATGATGTTCATGAGGGCCAGGAGTCCACGGCGAGGTCGCGGCCGATGTGCGACTCGGAGCGCACCTCGACGGGCCGCCCCAGAACCTTGCTCGCCGCCACCCCCGATCTCGCGCAAGCTGAGATCCGTCACCGTTTCCATTCTAAATCAAACCTCCGGGAGCCCCACCCGTGACACTACTGTAACGGCGAGTCTGTCAGATAGCCGCCTCATTTGCGCGAGGCGATGATATTTTGGGCAACCAACCCTGTGTTCGATACCAATCGACGGTGTGAGCGAAACCGTCGAGAAGACCGAATACGCTGGGTACTCCCTCCGCCTTCGGAGCGCTAGATGGGGTCCAATCGGCGTGAAGCAACTCCCGCCTTGCCAGAACCGAAGACGGAAGGGGTCTGGCTGGCGAAAGACCAAGCATCCGCAAGGGCTCCGGCCGCTAGAATACCCGCTTCCGGAAGCCTTACCAGCCTTGGTTTTCGGCCCATGACGCTTGCGGCGGCGCTCATGATTTCCGCCCAGGTGTAACCGTCGCGCCGCACATCCGACAGCTCTACAAGGCCCGAAATCGGGCTTTGGCAATAGGCGGCCAGCTGCGCCGCGGCGTCGTGGACGTGGATCATCGCCACCCGCGACGCCGACGACAGCACCGGCAGGACGGGGCTGCTCGCGGCCAGCTTGAAGACGCCGAGCGTCTCGGTGTCGCCCGGTCCGTAGATGGCCGGCGGGCGAACGATCAGCGCGTCGGGCGAGTCGGCCAGGACCGCGTCTTCGCCCGCGCGCTTGCTGGCCGCGTAGTGGGAGAGCGTCGGCTCGCGGGCGGCCAGGCTGGACACCAGGATGAACCGCGCGCCGGCCTCGCGCGCGGCGCGGGCGGCGGCCAGGGCGCCGTCGCGATTGATGGCGTTGAAGCCTTCCAGGGAGGAGGCCTTGATCAGACCGGCCACGTGGATCACGACGCTGGCGCGCCGGCTCAGGCGGCCCAGGGCCGGGCGTCCCGAGATCGCCGGCCACCACCTCGACCTCGAGGTCGCGCCAGAGCAGGTGGATCGGGTCGCGGCGGACCAGGACGCGGGGCGTCCAGCCGTCGCGAGCCAAGGCGCGCACCAGATGGCGGCCCAGGAAGCCCGTGGCCCCGGTGACGGCGACGACGCCCGCCATGCCTCAGTCGCCGTACGCGCCGGCCATATAGGCGGTCTTGGCCTTGGAGCGGCTGAGCTTGCCCGACGAGGTCTGGGGCAGGGCGTGAGCCCCGACCAGCTTCACCTTGGCCTCGACGCCGTGGCGGGTGCGCAGCAGGGTCGCGACTTGCTCGACCAGCGCCGCGCGGCTGTCGGCGTCGCCGCCGCGCGCCTGGACCAGGACGACGATCTGGTCTTCCGGCTCGGCGGGGATCGCGAAGGCGCAGACGTCGCCGCTGCGCAGGCCCTCGATCTCGTGGTCGGCCGTCCATTCCAGGTCCTGCGGCCAGATGTTGCGGCCGTTGAGGATGATCAGGTCCTTGGCGCGGCCGGTGATAACGATCTCGCCCTCGATGTTGAAGCCGAGGTCGCCGGTGTCCAGCCAGCCGTCGGCCGACAGCACGCGGGCCGTCTCTTCGGGATTGGCGAAGTAACCGCTCATCACCGAGGGGCCCTTGGCGAAGATACGGCCGACGCCGCGCTCGGGCAGCACCTGGCCGTCCTCGCCACGCACTTCCAGGAAGTGGCCGGGCAGGGCGGGGCCGCAGCGCGCGAAATCCCGCGCCCGCTCGGAGCCTTCCGGGGCGTCGACGGCCACGGCGTCGCGCTCCAGGCGCTCGACGTCCAGGGTCTCGGCGCGCAGGCCCTTGCCCAGCGGGGCCATCGACAGGGCCAGGGTCGCCTCGGCCATGCCGTAGCTGGCCACGAACGCGCTTGTCGGAGAAGCCCGCCGGCCCGAACGCCTCGACGAAGGCCTTCAGCGGCGGCATGCGGATCATGTCGCCGCCCAGGCCGGCCTGGCGCCAGTGGCTGAGGTCATAGGCGTCGAGCGATTGGCCCTGGACGCGTCGAGCGCAGAGCTCGTAACCGAAGGTGGGGCTGTAGGCGATAGTGGCCTTGTTGCGCGAGATCAGGTCGATCCACAGCAGCGGGCGGCGGACGAAGGCCCGCGGTGGGCAGCAGGTCGACCGACATCTGGCAGCTCAGCGGGGCCAGCAGGAAGCCGATCAGCCCCATGTCGTGATAGAGCGGCAGCCACGAGATGGCGCGGTCGCTGGGCACGACCTGCAGGCCGTCACGCGTGATCGCCACGCAGTTGGCCATCAGGGCCTTGTGGCGGACCAGGACGCCCGTCGGGGTGCGGGTGCTGCCCGACGAGAACTGCAGGTAGCAGGGATCCAATAACATGTATTTTATATACACCTTCATCTCATATCGAGAGTTCAAAGGACAGAACCGTGACAACTCCCTCGACGCAAATGCGACGCCTTGCGCAAAGCGACATCGAAATTTTGCCCGAGGGAACGACCGGCCTGCGCGAAACGCCAAATGGCATCTGGGCACGCGTTCATCTGCTGAGCGGCCAGGCGGAGATCGAAACGCCACAGGATGGACAGCGGCGTCGCGTTGGCCTTGGCGCCTCAATCGCCCTGATGCCACGCCAGGCGCATCGCCTCCACGTTTCGGCCAATGCGAGCATACGCTACGAATTTCTCTATGAGGGATCAGAGAACACCCCTCCCCCTTCGCCGGCGGCCTTTCTCAACGCGATCAACAGATCCGACCTGAAGCGGCCCATGCATCCAAAAGCACCAGGACGCGAGCCGCCGCCCGGATTGGACGAAGACGGCGTCAAGCTCGTCGTCGACAGCTTTTACGACCTCGTAAGGCGCGACGAACTGCTGGCGCCGGTCTTCGATAGCAAAATCGCCAATGCACAATGGCCGCATCACTTGGGCCAGATGTATGATTTCTGGTCGGCAATGCTGCTGGGCACCGGGCGCTATGAGGGCCGCCCAATGCCAAAGCACCTGGCGATTCCGCAATTGGCAGATGAGCACTTTGTGCGCTGGCTGATTCTCTTCAAGCAAACAGTCGACACCGTCTGCCACCCCGACACCGCAGCCATTTTTATCGATCGCGCCGAGCGAATCGCCCAGAGTTTTCGGCTGGCCATCGCTTTCCAGCGCGGCGAAGACACGACCGGGATCACACCGATGCGAGCGGGCGATCTATAGGGCGTTGCTCGGCAGCTGCAATCCAAGTTGCCGAGCCGCCGCCGCGATCTGCTTGGCGCCCTCTTCGAAGCCGATGGGATCGACAAGGTTTTGCAACGACATGCCGCGCAGTTGCGCCATGAGCGCGAGGACTGCCGGATCGTCCACGGTTCGCGCAAATCTAGCGGCCAGATAGGCACCGAAACCAGCCATATGTGCTGACGTCGCCCGCCTCCCCTCCTCCGAGCCACAGGTTTCGACTACCACCGCAAGAAAGAAGCGGGCCCGCCGCGGATCGAACAGCAAGCGGGCCAGTTCGACCGCGAGATCGGCCTCCGGCTCGGAATGCCCCGCGCTTTCGTGGGAATGCTCCAATAGACCGGACAGAAGATCTGTCCGGCGCGGAAAATAGTAGGTCAGGTGCGATTGCCTGACGCCAGCCGCCTTCGCGACCTTCGGCTGGGTCAGAGCCGGCAGTCCCTCGGTATCTATGATGGTCTGCGCCGCATCCAGAATGCGCCTTCGGACATCGCTGCTCAGCGCGGTTTTCCTTATGATTGCCGGCGCAGAATGGTGCCGGTGTAGGCCAGCGCCTGCATATAGCGAGCCTCGGCAATCAGCCCAGCCCCGAGCCACGCCCTGGTGAGATCTTTCTCGGAGGGAATATACCAACTGTCCTTGATCCGCGACAGCATGACATCAGCCGCATCGGGCGTCGCGCCTGCCTGCAAGGCCCAGTTGCGCAGCGTCGTCGTGTCCGCAAACAAATCAGGGCGATAGTCGAGGCTCAACAGCGGTGCGCCTTCCGCCAACGCCTTGGCAATCCCGGCGTAAAAGGCCGGCTTTTCAGCATGCGGCACGAACTGGGTAACCAGTTGCGCGAGCCCTGCATCATGAGCTGGTAAACCCTCAGCCACCTGCATCGCGCTCGAAACGAAATCAACGCGATCAGCAAATCCAGCTTCATCAAGGCGTTCGCGCGCCACATCCAGCATGGCTTGAGAAATATCGAGTGCCGTAAAGCGCCAGCCCGGCTGCAATGGCGCAAGATGAAGGATCTCTGCCCCCGTGCCCGCTCCGACGACCAGAATATGGGCGGCGACGGGAAGTCGGCTCGCCAGCACCGCTGCAGCCAACTCCAGCCCCAACGTATAACCGGGAACTCGCTGCGGCATGCCCTTGTCATAGGTGCGGGCCGCGGAAGCATCAAAGCGTGGCATCTGGCTCATCAGAATCTCGATTTTGGTAATTTACCAAAATCCTGACATCAATTATGCTGACTATACAAGTCATAAATCTTCAGGGTGTGGCGCGCTGCCGCATGGCGGGGTCCTAGAACCCGCGTTATCAAAACATGACTTTTGAATACATGTTAACTGATCAGGGAATTGTCCCCGGTCGGTCCTTCTGGAGAGTTGGATATGATCACTCGTCGCAAGTTTGTCGCAGGCGCGTCGGCTGGCGTTGCTGGCGCACTGCTCGCGCCGTCGCTGGTGCGGGCACAGCAGGCGCCGTTGGTACTCTGGGGCCCGCCGGCAACGCCGTCGCTGATCTTGGCGCAAGCCGCCCAGGATGCCGAGCTTGCCAAAGTGGCTCCCGGCATCTCCTTCGCCGTCTGGCGCAACCCGGATGAAATGCGCGCCGGCATTGCTTCGGGCGATATGTCGGCTGTGATCGTGCCGGTCTATGCCGCCGCCAATTTTTACAATCGCGGCCTGTCCGTGCGCCTCGCCAATACACTGACCGATGGTCTGCTCTACGTCGTTTCCGCGGACGAAGGTATCCAGACAACAGCCGACCTCAAGGGGAAGACAATTGCCTGCCCCTTCAAGAACGACATGCCCGACTACATGCTGCAGCGCCTCTTCAGCGAGGCCGGCCTTGTTGTCGGCACGGATGTGACCATCGAATACACGGCGACCCCACCCGAAGGCATGCAATTGCTGCTGGCCGGGCGCGTCGACGCCATCGCTGTTCCCGAACCGGTGGCGAGTGGTGCCATCGCAGCCGCCAAGGCCGCAGGTAAGACGCTCTACCGCTCGATCAATGTCCGCGAAGAATGGTTTGCCGCCACCGGCACCTCGAGCCAGCCCTCTCCGGGCCTTGCCGTCACCGCCAGCCTTGGTGAGCGCATTGGCGATGACGGCATCGAAGTGCTGCAGCAGGCGATCGAACGCGCCGTCGAGATCGTCAACGCCCGACCACAAGAGGCCGCCGCCTTGGCCGCCGAAGCGCTCGGCCTGCCAGTGCCGGTGATCGCCGAAGCCGTCGGCCATTCCAATCTCGTGGCACGCCGCGCCCAGTCGGCGAAAGCCGAGATCGAAGCCCTGTTCAACGTGCTGGCCGAGGCCGATCCGCGCATCATTGGGGGCAAGCTGCCCGATGACGGTTTCTACGCCCTCTAGTCCCTATTGGGCGCGGAGACGATCCGCGCCCATCTTTTGGTCGACGCCCTATGTTCGCAACCATCCTTCTTCGCCCCACGCGTGCGCTGCTCTCGGCTGCCGCGTGGATTGGCCGCTATGTCTGGGCGGGCTGGGCGGGCGCTGCCGGTCTTTTCTGCTTTGCCGCGGTCTGGCAGTTTGGCCACGAAATCTATGGCTCGTTCATTCTGCCATCGCCGCTCGAAACCGTATTGGCGCTGATCGATCTCTATTCCATGCCTGGCGTTGCCGAGATTGCCGGCAATTCTATTTTTCGGGCCCTGGTAGGTTTTCTCCTGGCGGCCTTGATCGGCACCGTACTGGGCACGCTTGCCGGGTACTTTTTCGCCGCCATGCGCCTCCTGCGCCCCATGGTCACGCTGCTTATGGGCGTGCCGCCGATCGCCTGGATCGTGCTGGCCATCATCTGGTTCGGCTCGAGCGGTGGCTCGGCCATTCTCACCGTCGTCATCGCCTCCTTCCCCATCGCATTTGCTGGCGGGCTGGAAGGCGTCGCAACGCGCGATCGGTCGCTGGAACAGATGGCGCGCTCCTACGGCGCCTCTTCGTTCACACGCTTCCGCACCGTCACCTTGCCCCATCTCCTCTCATACCTTTACCCCGCTTGGATCACGACCGCCGGGAATGCCTGGAAAGTGGTCGTCATGGCCGAGGTCCTCTCCAATACCGGGGGCATTGGTGGCGCTCTTGCCAATTCACGGGCTCTCTTCGACATCCCCCAGGTCATGGCCTGGATCCTGCTGGTCGTGATTTTCGCGCTGATGACGGAATACCTGCTGCTCCAGCCGGTCCGCGAGGCACTGGAGCGTTGGCGCGCCGCCGGCATTCCCTGGGGCGTTAAACGATGAGGCTGGCTCTGGAAGACATCGGCCACCACTACTTTGGCAAGACCGTCATCGAGGGTTTCGACCTCAGCCTGGGCGGCGGCGAAGTCGTGGCGTTGATCGGCCCCTCGGGCTGCGGCAAGACCACTATCCTGCAGATCGCCGCCGACCTCGTCGAACCGGCCCGCGGCACCGTCGCGCGCAACTATGATCGTCATGCCGTTGTGTTCCAGGAACCGCGCCTGCTGCCATGGCTGACGACACTCGACAATATCGCCTATGGCCTGCGCGTTAGCGGCAATTCCCGCCATGCGGCTCGGGAGATCGCTGCCGAGCGCGCGCTGCAGGTTGGCTTGGCTACGGGCGACTTCGATAAGTATCCGATCGAACTTTCGGGTGGCATGCGCCAGCGCGCCTCAGTGGCTCGAGCCTTGGTCGTCAGCCCGCAAATGATCTATTTCGACGAGCCATTCACCGCCGTCGACGTCGGCCTCAAACGCATCTTGCAGGACCTTGTCATCGAAGCCGCTGGCCGCGACAGCTTCTCGGCCCTGTTCGTCACCCATGATCTGGCCGAGGCCGTCCGCATCGCCAACCGGCTGGTGGTGCTCTCCAGCGCAGAAGGCGGCGTCGTTTCCCGCCGCGACATTGCAGGGATGCCCGGCCAGCGGACAAGTCGCCAGATTTTCGAGCTGGTCGAAAGCTGGTCGGCCGACCCCGCCTTTGCCGAGCTATTTGGGTATGACGAACGGGTGCGCGCGTGAAGCCTGAGCCACCGATCCTGAGCGAAGGGCTGCGGCTTTTCTTCCCCGCCGCGGCCATTCATGGCGCCATCTGGCCCGTCATCTGGGTGCTGCTCTACGCCTTCGACCTGCCCCTCGCCGGCTCAGTGCCGACCAGCCAGTGGCACGCCCATGAGATGATCTTTGGCACCTATGGCATGGCACTGGCCGGCTTTCTCATCTCCGCGGTGCCCGAATGGACCAACACACCGCGCTGGCGCGGCAATTCGCTGCTCGCTCTTTTGGGCCTGTGGCTGCCCGGTCGCGTTGCCGGCCTTGTCGGCGCCGACTGGATGATCGCCCCGTCAGGCCTCACCGACGCGGCCTTTCTCGCCCTGCTCTCCTGGGCCATCATCGACCCCATGATCCGGCGCCGCAACACCAGTCACGCCGCCTTTGCCATATGGGTCCTGACGATGCTGGGCCTTGAAATCGCCATTCGAGCGAGCTGGATTCTTGGCGACCATGCCCTCTCGCAAACACTGCTGCAAAGTGCGTTGATCGTCTTCGTCATTCTCATGGCGCTATCGGTCACCCGGATCAATGTCGTCACCATCAACCACGCCATCGATCCCACAGGCGAAACGCGCCGCTATCGCCCTCATCCTGGCCGCCGCAATCTCGCCGGCGCCCTCACCGCGCTCTACGCCATATCGGCTATCATCCTGCCCACATCACAGGCCCCTGCCTTCCTTGCACTTGCTGCCGCCGCCGCGTTTTTCGATCGCCTGGCCGAGTGGTTCATAGGCCGTCCGCTCTTTCGCGCCGAGGTGCTCGCCCTAGCCTGCGCCAACCTGCTCTCGGGCCTGGGGCTCACCGCTATCGGCCTTGCCGGCCTCGGGCTGCCCATCGCGCCCTCCACGGGTCTGCACATTGTCTCCATGGGCGCGCTCGGCCTTGCCGTCATCGCCGTTCTTTCTATCGCCGGCCTGCGGCACACCGGCCGCGACCTGCTGCTCCCAGGCTGGAGCCACGCCGCCTTCGTCCTCGTGCTTGTTGCAGTACTCGTTCGCGTCCTGCCTGAACTTGGCCTTGCCGATGGGCTGGTCGGCCCGCACTACGCGCTGGCCGCCCTCGCCTGGGCCGCCGCCTTCGCCTGCTGGCTCCGCGGCTTCCTGCGCTTCATGGTTGCGCCAAGCGACGAAAGTCAACAGGAGCTGACCGTTGGCTAGAGTTGTGCAGACCCGCAAAGTTGGCGTTGCGTTGCCCAACTTGCACCGACGGGCAGCGAAATGGCGTCTAGTCTCGTCCGCGCCGCGAAGCTTGGCTGCAGACCCACGCGAAAGCTGCGGCCAGACCCATTTTGAGGGCATCCCAAACAATGAAGGGCTCGACGGCGCCTTGCCACGCAGACTGAACGGGATTGGAGCTGTCAATCCAAGATGCGGCACCGGCCATGCTGAGCAGCCAGACAAAACCGATGGCCATCAGAAGTGCGTCGGCAAACAGCATTGTCGTGAGCATTAGCACGGGGCGACGTGCCGCGCCTCGGTCCGCAGCCCAGCCGATGATGTAGGCCATTGGCAGATAGGCGATCAGAAAGCCTGCAGTGGGGCCTGCGAAATAGGCCATGCCGCCGCCGCTCGCGAAGACTGGCAAGCCCGCCATGCCTTGCGCCAGATAGGTCAGCACAATAGCGACGCCCAGCTTTCGGCCCGCAATAGCGGACAGAAACGCCACTGCCAGGGTCTGAAGCGTAACCGGCACCGGCCAGACCGGTACGCTCACCTTCGCGGCCAGCGTGATGAGGGCACTGCCAGCTACGAGAAATGCCGCCGTACGGGCGACGGTGAGCGCGGGGTGGGATGAGGTAACGAAACGCGAGGCCAACACGGAGTTGCTCATGGCGACTTTCCTTGGGGTTGTGAAGGGTCGAGACCGTTCCAAGGGCTAGCCCATCGACCTGCCGCTGCCGTCATCGCGATTGGCTATTTCATCAGTACCACATCGTCTTTGCCTCACCCCCGCCCCGACTTCATAGTGCAGGTCCAGCGAAGAAGGTTCGCTCTTCGGCAATTCAATCGCACGCTTTCAGGACTGCATTTCCATGACATCTACCCTTTTTGACCTCAGGGGCCGCCTTTGCCTGATTACCGGTTCAAGCCAGGGCATCGGCTTCGCGCTGGCCAAGGGCATGGCGGAACACGGCGCGCGCGTGGTACTCAACGGACGCGACGCGGACAAACTCGAGGCAGCATCGCGCGATCTACGAAACCAAGGGCTTGACGTCGAGGGCGCTCCATTTGACGTAACCTCGCACGAGGCGGTCGTTTCCGGCGTCGAACGCGTCGAAAAGAGCCTCGGCCCCATCGACGTCCTCATCAATAACGCCGGAATGCAGTTTCGGAGCCCGCTCGAGGACTTTCCTGCCGACAGGTGGGAACAGTTGCTGACAACCAACGTGTCGAGTGTCTTCTACGCCGGGCAGGCCGTGGCGCGGCACATGATTAGCCGCGGCCGAGGCAAGATCATCAATATCGCTTCGGTGCAGGCTGAACTGGCCCGTCCCGGCATCGCGCCTTATACGGCAACCAAGGGCGCGGTACGGAATCTCACCCGCGGCATGTGTACCGACTGGGCCAAATACGGTCTGCAGATCAACGCTATCGCACCGGGCTACTTCAAGACGCCCTTGAACCAGGCGCTCGTGGACAATCCCGAATTTTCCGCCTGGCTCGAAAAACGCACCCCCGCAGGCCGCTGGGGCAATGTCGAAGAACTGGTCGGGGCAGCCGTCTTCCTTGCTTCAGACGCATCCAGCTTTATCAATGGCCATACACTGTTTGTGGATGGCGGCATCACGGCGTCACTCTAACCATGTCCACCCAATTCATCGTCATGGGTGTGAGTGGGTCCGGCAAGTCGACCGTCGGTCGCATGCTGGCGGAAACATGGGGCGTGCCGTTTATCGAAGGCGATACGCTGCATTCGGAGGTCAGCGTTGCCAAAATGGCCGCAGGCATTCCCCTCGATGATGCCGATCGCCTTCCGTGGCTGGACCGGATCGGCGAAGCTGTCGCCGCTGCAGCTGCCTCGGGTCGAGGCGCCGTTGTCAGTTGTTCCGCTCTCAAACTGGCCTATCGAGATCGTCTGCGTGTCGCCGCGGGACCGCACCTGCGCTTCGCCATGCTCGACCTACGCCGCGAGGTGCTCGAAACCCGCATGGGTGAGCGCAAGGGCCACTACATGCCCCCCTCGCTTCTCGACAGCCAGTTACGCACGCTGGAAAGACCGAAAGGCGAGGCCGACGTGCTTGTTGTCGATGGTGAAGCCCCGCTTGCCGATATCACCGACACCATCTGCCGGTGGCGGGTGGATCTGTTGACTGCCGGAGAAACCTGGTAGACGGCACGACGAGCAAAAAGGCCCCGCCGAGGCGGGGCCTTTTTCGTATCAAACCAATGGTGAGCTCAAGCCATTTCGATCTGTACCTTCATCGCCAGCTGACGGTCGGAGGCGAGATAGAAGCCACTAGCCGCCTGTTCGAGCGGCACCGAATGAGTGATCAATGGCTTTACCTCGATCAGCCCACCCCGCATCAACGACACGGCCGTAGCGAACTCCTCGTGGAAGCGGAACGAACCCCGGAGGTTGAGTTCCTTGACCGTAATCGCCTGCATCGGAACATTCATGTCGCCGCCCATGCCGAGTTGCACCAGAACGCCCTTGGGCCGCAAGGCGGCGATGCCGCTCGCCAGCGCCGCCGGGGCTCCCGAACATTCGAGGTGAATGTCGAAATAGCCTTTGTTGGCGCCGTACGCGGTCATGGCGTCCGTTTCCGTCGCGGTATTTATCGTTCGGTCTGCACCGGCGGTTCGCGCATGTGCCAGCGTCTGGTCGGTAATGTCAGTGACCACGATCTCGGCAGCGCCAGCACGGCGAGCTGCAAGGACGCAGAGTACGCCTATCGGCCCGCTGCCGGTAACCAGTATGCGCTTGCCCAGAACTTCGCCGGCCTGGCGCACGGCATGGAGGCAAACGGCGAGCGGTTCTGCCATTGCCGCCTCGCCCGCGCTCAGGCCGTTTGCGACGATGCATTGACTGGCGTCTGCAACCAGCAGCTCGCGGAACGCTCCCTGGATGTGCGGGAAAGGCATGGCCGAGCCATAGAAGCGCATGTTGAGGCAGTGGTTCGGTTTGCCCTCAAGACAGTACGAGCATGATCGGCAGGGACGTGATGGACTAACGGCCACGAGGTCGCCGACGCGGAGGTTGTCAACGCCTTCTCCAAGCGCTTCGATGCGTCCAGAGACTTCATGGCCCAGCACCATAGGCTCGCGCAGACGCACAGCGCCAAAGCCACCATGGTTGAAGTAATGCAGGTCGGATCCACAAATCCCCCCGTTCGATCCGCACCAGAACCTGGCCGGGACCGCAGGTCTCCGCTTCGCCCTCTTCGATCCGAAGATCCTTGGCACCATGAATGACGATTGAGCGCGTAATGGTCATCAGATCACCGGGGTCAAAAGCGGGGCGCCATCAAAATGAGCGACCAGGTTATCATGCACGAGTTTGCCCATTGCCTTGCGTGTCTCGACGGTGCCCGAAGCTTGGTGAGGCTGAAGCAGAACGTTGTCGAGCGCAAGGAAGCGCGGATTAATCCGCGGCTCACCCTCGAAAACGTCGAGCGCAGCCCATCCGAGGCGACGCTCTTCAAGTGCGGAAAGCAGAGCGTCTTCGTCGATATTGGAGGCGCGCGAAACGTTGATCAACATTCCCTCGGGGCCGAGCGCATCGATCACTTCGCGATCGACTACATGGCGGGTAGCGGCGCCACCCGTCAGTGTCACGAAGAGGAAGTCCGAGCGTGCGGCCAGGTCCCTGGCACTGTCGATGAACTGCCAGTCGCCAGCAAAGTCTTTGGCAGAGACGTCGCAATAGGCGATGTCCATGTCGAAACCTGCGAGACGTTTTGCGACCTCGAAGCCAATCCTCCCAAGGCCCAACACACCGGCGCGCTTGCCGAAAGCTCGCCGTTGGAGCGGGTAGTTGCCCTGCCCCGCCCAATTGCCTGAACGTACCCAGGCCGAGGCCCCGACCACGTCGCGGGACGAAGCCAGCATCATGGCGAGCGCGAGATCAGCGACGTCCTTAGTCAAGACGTCAGGCGTATTGGTCACCCGAATGCCACGGGCACGGGCGGCATCGAGATTCACGGCATCGAAACCAACGCCGTAGACCGAGATAACCTCGAGGGAAGGAAGAGCTTCGATGAGTTCCTTGCTGGCACCCAGTTCGCCGCGCGTGGCAATACCGCGGATGTTGGCACCATGCTCTGCCACGAAAGCTTGCTTGTCCTGTGCTTCAAAATAGCGGTGCAACACGAAGCGCTCCTCCAGCGCTTCGACGTCCCAGGCGGGGTATGCACCCATCTGAAGGATGTGGGGTTTCGTCATATCCAAACTCGCTGTTCGCTCTTGCGTAGCCCGACTTTGCCGGTGCTCTGGCCAAGTTGGTAACAGCAGAATGTCCCTATGCGGTGATAAGGAAACCCTATGATCTATGCCGCCTGGCGCTTGCGTTCCTTGCGCCCCATGGGCTTGAGGCCATCAGCCTGATGTTCGGAAGCGTAAGCATGAGCGATGTCGGCGAGGAGGTCGTTCACCACCTGGGCCGGCTCGGAAAGCGGCCACTGGTCCGAAGTGCAGAGAGAGACCTTCATCTGCATCGATGGCGAGGTGATCCGTTGCACGGCCACGTCGTCGTGCCCCGAAGCAATCGCATTTGCCGATGACCACGGAAGGATGGTCGCTCCAAGCCCGGCCCAAACGGCACGGGCAATCGTTGGCACGGACTCGATCTCGGCTATTACACGGGCATCGACGCCGACGCGACGAAAGTTCAGGTCGACGAGCTGGCGCACGGTGTGAATCTTGGTCGGCAGCACAAGATCTAGCCGGGCGACGTCTTCCGCCGCTATCTCGGCACGGTCGACACTCCCGGCAGCCAATAGTGGCTTGGGTGCCACGAGAAACAGGTCCTCCGTCAGGATCGGCTCAAATTTCACGCCCCGGATCGTACCGGGATCATAAATAAAGGCGAGATCCATCTTCCCCGTCATGATCATCTCGCTGATCACGCCACCGATGTTTTCGTTTATCTGCAGCACGATTCCAGGATATTTCTCGCGCACCGCTTTCAAGAGAGGCAGCGCCAGCGTGGTCGCGGTACTCAATGGCGCGAGGCCGACGTTGACCTGCCCGGCGATCTGCGTGCCGGTGTTCTCGATGTCGATCTGGGCCTGATCTAGCTGGCGCAGCATTACCTGGGCGTGCCGGTAGAGCGCTTTGCCCGCTTCGGTAGGGATCACTCCGCGCTTCGATCGCACGAGCAACTGGCGGCCAAAATGGGTTTCAAGCGCAACGATCTGCTGACTGAGGGCCGGCTGGGCGATATGCAGAATGGCCGCTGCACGGGTCAGGCTGCCGATATCGACGATCTTGACGAAGGCGTGGAGACGACGGGTATCCATAATGATCAGCTCTGCTTGGGGCGGCTGTGATCAGATTATTTTATGTTTGGCCGGTGTAAAGGGCCAATAGGCTCGGGAGCCGAACATATAAGAATTCCCGATCACGTCAGACCTACGTGCAATTTCCTCCTCTCGTTAACGTCGCATTAGCGTGACCGTATCGTCACACGGCGCTCGGCGAGCATGCCGATCTCCGTGCTTGACGGCAGGGCAATGCCCGTTCGCGGACCGAGCATAGGGAGCTCGTCCGACGGACCCAAGGGAAAGGAATTCAGTATGCTCACCCATGCACGGGCAGCAGGTCTCGTCGCCGCGCTCGGTGTCGCAGGCGCATTTGCCATAGCGGCTCCGGTCTCCGCGCAGACAACGCTCAATCTTTCGGACGTTCTCCCCGAGACCAACTTCATGGTGCAGAACGCCACCCGCTTTTCGCAGGAAGTCAGCACCGCAACCGATGGCCAGGTCAACATTTCGGTCAAGGCCGGCGGCTCGCTCGGCTTCAAGGGCCCTGACCAACTGACCGCGGTTCGCGATGGCCTCGTCGACATGGCTGACATCAATATCAGCCAGCAGGTTGGCGTTAATCCACTGTTCGGCGTCGAAGGCGTTCCGTTCCTCGTCTCTTCGATGGACGAACTCAAGAACTACCACGAGTTCGTCCGCCCGGCCTTTGAGAAGATCGCCGAGGAGAACAACCAGAAGATCCTCTACCTCGTGCCTTCGCCGGCCCAATATGTGTACCTCAAGGTCCAGGTCGACAGCATCGACGACTTCAATGGCATTCCGGTTCGCGGCGCCGACAAGAACACGGTGGATGTGGTCAGTGCCATAGGCATGGCTGGCGTTGCCATGCCGTGGGGCGAACTGATCCCCGCCCTCGCCTCTGGCCGCGTCGAAGGTGTCGCCACCTCGGCGACCTCTGGTGTCGACGGAAAGTTCTGGGAATTCATGAAATACATCTATCCGACCAACCACACGTGGGGGTCAAACATGGTGACTATCAACCTCGACTCCTGGAATCGTCTGACGCCTGAACAGCAAACCGCGATTGAGGAAGTCGCCGCAAAACTCGAACCCGAATTCTGGGAAGTCTCGCGCCAGGGCGATGTCGACAGCATAAAGACCATGCAGGAAAACGGCATGGAATTGGTCGCCATCCCCGATGACCTGCGCACCCAGATGGTCGAGAAGGCCCAGCAATTGCAGACCGACTTCGTGGCCCGTGTCCCCGATGCCGGTCCGATCGTAGAGCAGTACAAGGCAACCCAATGATGATCGACACTTCGACCCATGGCGTGTCGAAGGGCTTCACCGCGACGCTGGAAAGCGTCGCGGACTGGACCTCGCTCATTGCCGCCTTTCTCGCCGCCGCCTGTATTGTCGCTCTGACTGGCCTAATTCTCGCGGAAATCTTCGCGGCCCTGGCAGCTCGCTTCATCCCATCGCTGCCGTCGGGTATCGGCATTGGCTGGGAGTACAGCGCCTATCTCATGGGTGGGGCCTTCCTTCTGGGCTCGGGTATGACACTCCGCGCCGGTCAGCAAATCCGCGTTGAACTACTGTTGCGCGCCAAAAACGGTCGCTACGCCCGCCTCATGGAAATCCTGTCCGCCCTCTTGGGTGCCGCCATAACGGTGTATCTCGCGGTGACACTGGTGCAGTTCACTTACCGGACCTTCCTGAGCGGTGAAGTCTCCCAGGATAGTTTCACCCCGCTCTGGATACCCCAGGTTGCCCTAAGCGTTGGCGCTGTCGTTCTTGCGTTGCAGATGGTCGTTCGCGCCATCCTGAGCCTTGCGAACAGCCCACTTGAACGCCCTGAACTGGGCGCTGCCACACAGATCGAGGGCTGACCATGGCCGCAGTACTCACTGGCCTCTTCGGCCTTCTATTCGGGTTTCTGTCGGTGGGCATGTGGATTGGCATTGCCCTCCTCGCTACCGCCGTTGGTCTTGGTTGGCTCTTTACGTCCATCCCCATGGATCGCCTGCTGCCGCAATATGTCTTCAACATCATGACGACGCCGGACTTGGTGGCCCTGCCGCTCTTCGTCTTGATGGGTGAATTCCTGTTCCGCACCAAGCTCTCGGCAGCCCTCTTTTCCGGCCTCGCTCCCTGGGCTGGCTTGCTCCCCGGTCGTCTGCTGCACGTCAACGTCATCGGTTGCTCGATCTTCGCCGCCATTTCCGGTTCCTCGGCTGCGACCACACAGGTCGTGGGTCGCATGACGCTCAAGGAACTGCTGCGCCGCGGCTATTCGCCCGACGTCGCTATCGGCAGCCTTGCCGGAGCGGGCACGCTCGGCTTCCTGATCCCACCATCGACCGTCATGATCATGTATGGCGTTCTCGCCGAAGAGTCGGTCCTTCGCCTCTTCACTGCTGGCTTCATCCCCGGTGTCTTGCTCGCGGCAGTGTTCAGCGGCTGGATCATGATCCACACGTCGATGAACAAGGACATGGTGCCCGAGGGCGAACGCGAACTGCGTCACATGCCCTTCCGCGAGCGCCTCGCCGCACTCAAGGATCTTTGGCCCGCAATGTTCCTGATCCTCTGCGTGCTCGGTTCCATGTATGGCGGCCTTGCAACGCCGTCGGAAGCCGCCGCACTGGGTGTTGTTGGTGCCCTGATCGTCGCTCTCAGCCAGCGCGCCCTGACCTGGGCGTCCGTGCGGGATATCGCGCTCGGAGCTGTCCAGACCTGTTCGGTCATGGGCATCATCATCCTTGGCGCCTCGGTCCTGGGCAATATCACCGCCATTCTCGGTGTTCCGGAAGCCGTTGCCGGCATGGTCAATGGCTGGAACCTGTCGCCGATCATGCTGATAGTCGTGCTGATGATCCTCTATCTGATCCTCGGAACCGCGCTCGAAGGCTTCTCGATGATCGCGACCACCCTGCCCGTAGTCCTGCCCATCGTCGAGGCTGCCGGCTTCGACAAGGTCTGGTTCGGCATCTTCATCGTGCTGGTCGTCGAAATGGCGCAGATCACACCACCCGTCGCCTTCAACTTCGCGGTCATCCAGAACATTACCAAGAAAAGCACCGGCTATATCGCGAAGGTGACCATGCCCTATCTGCTGATCATGATGGGTTTTACCATTCTTCTGGCGCTGTTCCCGGACATCGTTCTCATCGGACCAAGGCTGCTTCTCGGCTCCTGATGTCCCCCATCAGACCGACGAGCGGAGAGCCCGGGACAATCGTCCCGGGCTTTCTTCTGTTCCCGACGCGGCAACAAAAAAGGCGCCACTTTCGTGGCGCCTTCAGTCAGGGAGGAGAGGAAGAACTACTCGTCGGTGGTCAGACCCTTGGCGGCGAGAACACCGGCAAGGTTGGAGACTTCGATGACGCTTTTGCCGGCCTTGTAGGCGGCGATATAGCCGGCCTCGGCGGCTTCGCGTTCCCTGGACTTTTCAGCCGCAAAGGCCGCGCTTTCGCGGCGCACGACAACCAGGCCATCGGCATCGCCGCGGATGATGTCGCCGGGATAGACGATCTCGCCACCAACGATGACGGGATCGTTGACCTGCCCGATGGTCTCCTTGACCGTGCCCTTGATGCAGTGGCTGAGCGAAAACACCGGAAAGCCAAGCTTGATCAGTTCGGCCGTGTCGCGCACGCCGGTATCGGTCACAAGACCCGCAATACCCTTGGCAAGGCAGGCATTGGCGAGCACGTCGCCGAAGGAGCCTGCCTCTTCATACTCGCCGGCCGAAACCACGACGACGTCGCCGGCCTTGGCGTAGGAAATCGCCACCTGCAGCATGATATTGTCGCGCGGCGCGCATTTGACGGTGAAAGCCGGGCCGCAGAGCGACATGGAGCGATCCACCGGCTTCAGGCGCGAGCTGAGCGCGCCAAGACGCCCCTGAGCTTCGTGGATGGTTGCTGTGCCGTATTTTGCCAGTTCCGCGACCAGCGCGGGATCGGGACGGTCGATTTTCGTTTTGACGTGTACCAATTGGGTCTCCTCTTGAACTACTTGAGCGCTGCCACGGCCGCAGCGATGCGGCGGCAGGCTTCCTCGATCAGGTCGGTCGAGGTGGCGGTCGAAATGCGGAAATGCGGGGAAAGGCCATAGGCCGCGCCATGGATGGCAGCGACGCCGCTATCGAGCAGGTAGAGAACGAAATCGAGATCGCTCTCGATTTTCGTGCCTTTGGGCGTGGTTTTGCCGATCACTCCGGCGCAGTTGGGATAGAGATAGAAAGCACCAGAAGGCACCGAGCACGAGAGGCCTTCGATCTTGTTGATCGCAGCCACGGCAATGTCGCGGCGCTGCTTGTAGACCGCAACCGTCTCGGCAATCGAAGACTGGTCGCCGGTCATGGCGGCGGCGGCGGCGGCCTGGCTCATGGAGGCTGGGCAGGACGACATCTGCGACTGCAGCTTGTTGATCGCGCCGATCAGCGGGGCCGGACCAACGCCATAACCAATCCGCCAGCCGGTCATGGCGTAGCTCTTGGACACGCCGTTGACGACAAACGTGCGGTCGGCCAGTTGCGGGGCAACTTTGACGATACTCTGCACGCGACCAGCTTCGAACCAGATCTCGTCATAGATTTCGTCCGTCATCACCCAGACATGAGGATGTCGATCAAGGACGGCGGCGAGCGCCTTGAGCTCGGCCTCGGAATAGGCGGCGCCCGTCGGATTGGACGGCGCATTGAGGATCAGCCAGCGCGTTTTTTCGGTGATGGCCGCTTCGAGCGCTTCCGGCGTCAGCTTGAACCCGGCGCTTTCCGGACATTCAACGATGACAGGCTTGCCCTCATTGGCCAGCACCATATCGGGATAGGACACCCAATAGGGCGCCGGAATGATCACTTCGGCATCGCCGTCGACCGAAGCCATGAGCGCAACGAAGATCACCTGCTTGGCGCCACCGCCGACCGAAATCTGGTCATCGCCATAGCTGATGCCGGCGCGATCGAGCATGCGGGCGCGGATGGCCTGGCGCAGAGCCGGCGTGCCGTTGACCGGGGTGTATTTGGTATCGCCATTGCGGATGGCGGCGATGCCGACTTCCTTGATCGCATCTGGCGTGTCGAAGTCGGGTTCGCCCACCGTCATGTCGACGAGATCGACGCCGGCAGCGCGCAACTCCTTGGCGCGGGCCGCAGCAGCGACGCTGGGCGATGGTTTTATGCGCGCAACCCGCGCGGCGGGAGTGAAGCTGGTCATCGAAAGTCCTCAATGCGCACCCCGCCCACGTGACGGACTGCTCCTGAGGCCAATCTAGGCGAGCGCCATGGCCCGCATCCAAAACGGGTTCGGTCTTACGCAATAAGGAACCGCGATGATGTCCCAGTCATCGCGCAACGATCTGACCCCATCATTCCCCCGCTATGTTAGCCATTTTCTCAGCTGCGAAAGGCGGAAGCGCGACTGTTTTCCTGAAGAACCGCCGACCGGATGAGTCCCCCTATGGACGTGGAAAGACTGCAGAAAATCATCGACTGGATGCAGCGCTCGCCGCTGCAGGAACTCGAGATTGTTGAAGGCGATTTCAGGACGCGCCTCGTGCGCGGCAGACAGGCCGAAGTTACTTCCATCCCTGCGGCGACCCAGCCCGTGCCCGGCACTGAGGTTACTGCCCCCAGCTACGGTATCGTCCATCTCTCCCCAGCCCCCGGCGCGGAACCCTTCGTAGCGATCGGATCACGCGTCGAGGTCGGCCAGACCCTTTGCGTCATCGAGGCCATGAAGGTTTTCAGCCCCATCGAAGCAGACAAAGCTGGCACCGTCTCAGCCATCCTCGTCGCCGCTGGCGCTGAAGTTTCTGCCGGCCAACCCATTATCCGGCTGGACTAAAATCATGTTCGACAAGCTTCTCATCGCCAATCGCGGGGAAATCGCCGTTCGCATCCAGCGCGCCTGCCGCGAACTCGGCATCAAGACCGTGGCGGTCTATTCCGAAGCGGACGCAGACGCGCCCTATCTCGATACTGCCGATGAAGCCATCTGCATCGGGCCGGCCGCTTCGCGCCGCTCCTATCTCAATGCTGACGCCATCATCATGGCCGCGCTCGCAACCGGTGCCGGGGCCATTCACCCCGGCTATGGCTTTCTCTCCGAAAACGCCGCCTTCTCCGAAGCCATCGCGGCGGCCGGCCTGACTTTCATTGGCCCATCGGCCACGGCCATCCGTACCATGGGCGACAAGGTCGCCGCCAAGCGCGCCATGATCGCCGCGGGCGTGCCTTGCGTGCCTGGCCCCGACAGCGCCCTGCCCCAGGATTTTGACACCGTTTCGCGCATTGCCGCCGAAATCGGCTATCCCGTCATCATCAAAGCGGCTGGCGGCGGCGGCGGTCGCGGCATGCGGGTCGTCCACTCGGACCGAGAATTGCAGGATGCCGTCGACCTGACCCGCGAAGAAGCCCTGCGCTTCTTCAACAATGCCGAAATCTACATCGAGAAATTCCTCGAAAACCCGCGCCATATCGAAATCCAGGTGCTCTGCGACAGCCATGGCAATGCGCTCTGGCTTGGCGATCGCGATTGCTCCATGCAACGCCGCCACCAGAAGGTCATCGAGGAAGCACCGGCCCCCGGCATCGATCGCGCCGTCATCGCCGCCATCGGCGAGCGCTGCGCCAATGCCTGCCGCCAGATCGGCTATGTCGGCGCCGGTACGTTCGAGTTTCTCTACGAGGACGGCGAGTTCTATTTCATCGAGATGAACACCCGCGTGCAGGTCGAGCATCCGGTTACCGAACTGGTCACCGGCGTTGATATCGTCGCCACGCAGATCCGCGCCGCGCAGGGGGAGCGGTTCAAGCTAACTCAATCGGACATTGTGACAACAGGCCATTCGATCGAATGCCGCATCAACGCTGAAGACCCTTTTACCTTTTTGCCCTCGCCGGGCCTCGTCACCAAGCTTGACCTGCCCTCGGGGGATGGCGTGCGCGTCGATACGCATCTGCGCGCCGGCTACACGGTTCCTTCGAGCTATGACTCGCTGATCGCCAAGCTGATCGTCCACGGCGCCACGCGCGAAGAAGCACTGACCCGCATGCGGCAGGCGTTGGGAAACCTCCATATCGGCGGCATTTCCACCAATATCCCGCTTCAGATTGAACTGCTTGCCGAACCGGGTTTTGCCAATGGCGGCGTCAATATCCATCACCTCGAACACTGGTTGAAGGAAAGGCGCGTCGCATGAACATGCACTCCGTTCCGGCCATCACCGACCTGCCGCGCTTCAGCCTTCTGGGCATGACGGCCATCATTTTCGAGGCCCCCGGCGCCTTCGATCTCGACCATCAGCGCCGCATTTGGGCCATGGCCGACATCGCCGCCACCTGGCCCAATGTGCGCGAAGCCGTGCCCGGCATGACCAATCTGTCAGTGCTGTTCCATAGGCCACTGGCCGATCCGCAGGATTTCGGCGGCAAGCTCGTCGAGCTTTGGAACAGGGGCGTCAGCAAGGACGTCGATGGACGCAACATCGACATTCCCATCATCTATGGCGGTGAAGGCGGCCCGCATCTCCAGGAAGTTTCCGAGATGACCGGCCTTTGCGTAGACGATGTCGTCGCCATCCACTCAGCGCCCACCTACCCGGTTTATGCCGTGGGCAGTCATGCCGGCTATTGCTATCTTGGCGGGCTCGACCAGCGCCTCTTCCTGCCGCGCCGCTCGGTGCCGCTGCTCTCGATCCCCGGCGGCTCGCTCTCGATTGCCGGTCACCAGACGGGCGTTTCCGCCTCGGCCGGCCCCAGCGGCTGGCACACGATCGGCTCGGCGAAGGCGGCCTTTTTCGACCCGCAGCGCGACCCGCCTTCGCTACTGGCGCCGGGCGATACCATTCGTTTTCATCCCGAAAAGGTGTTGATGTGATGGAAATCCTCAGCAGTACGCCGCTGGCCACCATTCAGGATCTTGGCCGCTTCGATCACTATCACGATGGCGTCGGCCGCTCCGGCGCCATGGATGGCCTGGCCCTCGCCATCGGCAATGCGTTGCTTGGCAATGACACCAATGCCGCTGCAATCGAAATCCCCCTCCTGCCCTTCAAGCTACGCTTCGACGAAGACCTCGACATCGCCATCACGGGCGCTGATTGCGAAGCGCTGTTCGACGACGTGCCGCTACCGCCCGATTGGGCGCTGTCGGTAAAAGCCGGTCAGACCCTGACGCTTTCAGCCATCCGAGAAGGCTGCCGCGCCTATATCTGCGTTGTTGGCGGTTTCGATGTCCCCGAAGTGTTGGGCTCACGCAGCACGCAATTACGCGAAACCTTTGGTGGCCACGAAGGGCGCATGCTGAAAAAGGGCGATCGCCTGAAAGCCCTCGGCACCTCCGTCGGGCTACCGCCCGGCGGGCTTGGCGCCACGCCGTTCAGGCAGGAGACCGGCCCGGTCACCGCCCGCGTCCTGCCGGCCGCCGAATATGATCGGTTCACCGCAGAATCCCAGCGCAGTTTCTGGACTACCGACTGGCAGGTAACCCCGCAGAGCAATCGCAATGGTTATCGGCTTTCGGGCCCGAACCTGACCATGAAAGACGCGAGCGAACTGCGCTCGCACGGCGTTGTGCCCGGCACCATTCAGGTCCCCATGGGTGGCCAGCCGATCATTCAATTGGCCGATGCCGCCACCATGGGCGGCTATCCAAAATTCGGTACGGTCATAGAGCCCGATCACTGGCGCCTTGCCCAGGCCAAGCCCGGCACAGCTATCCGTTTCGTCGAGGTCGACTATCCGGCAGCTCTCGCCGCTCAGGCCGAGCTTGATGCCTATATCGCCGATATCCGCGCCGCCGCCGGACGCCAGCGCCGCGCCGCTTCGGGGTGGCAGTCATGATCACAGTTGATCTTCTCGACGACCTCCTCAAGCGCATGCAGGCAGCAGGGCTCAGCGGGCTCGAAGTGCAGCAAGGCGATACCAGCATCATCATGCGCCTGGGCAGCGCTGTGCCAGCTGTGGCTTCAAGCAAGCCCGTTCCCGTCCGCAGCCAGAGCCTCGGCACCTTCCGCGCCAGCCACCCCCGACGTCCGAACACGGCATTCAAGCCTGGCGACCATGTCCTGAAGGGCACGGCCCTCGGCTATCTCGAAGCCAGTGGCACCCTGACCGCCATCGTGGCGCCTGCAACCGGCACGCTTTCGGAAGTGCTCGCCAGCGACGGCGACCTCATCGGCTTTGGCAGCCACGTCTTCACCCTGGAGGAGAGCGCCTGATGAAGATCGATCTCAATTCCGATCTGGGCGAAGGCTTTGGTCCCTATACCATCGCCGATGATGCCGGGATCATGGACATCATCACATCCGCCAACCTCGCCTGCGGCTATCATGCCGGCGACCCGGTGATCATGGATCGCACCATTGGCCTCGCCAAAGCCGCCGGCGTCGATATCGGCGCCCATGTCGGCTATCCCGACCGTATGGGCTTTGGCCGCCGTCACATGGCGATGGACCTGCCCGAGCTTGAAAAACACGTCATCTATCAGCTCGGCGCGCTCGAAGGCCTCGCGCGACCATATGGCCGAAAGATCAGCCACATCAATCCGCATGGCGCCCTGGGCAATCTCGCCAGCGCCGACCGCGCCGTGGCCGAGGCCTTGGTCCGCGCCACCAGCGCCTTCGATCCCAATATCGCCTATCTCGTCCTCTCGGGCTCCGAGCTCGAGGCCGCCGCCCGCGCCGCCGGCAGGCAGACGATCAATCTCTTCCTCGCCGATCGCGCCTATCTGCCAAATGGTCAGTTGGCCCCGCGCTCCATGCCCGGCTCTGTCATCAAGGACGAAAACACTTCCACCTCGCGCATAATGCGTCTTCTCGATGATGGCACGCTTGTCACCATCACCGGCGAAATCCTGCGTATCGAGGTCCAGTCCATCCTAGTCCATTCCGATACGCCCGGCGCTCTCGATATGGCCCGCGGCATCCGCTCGGCCATCACCAAGGCCGGTGGGGTCATAACGCCCCTCTCGCATCTGCTCGCTCATTCATAGCGAACTCTTATCTCATCAGACACAGACCGTCTTGGCGCTCCGAGGCTGCCCACGGTTACCGTCCCGTCATATTTCGAAAGGACCCCAGAATGCCATTTTCAGACTACAAGACCGCATTGGTAACCGGCGCATCTGGGGGCATGGGTTACACGATCGCCGAGCGCCTCGCCAAGGAGGGCCTCACGGTCCACGGTGTCGGCCGCAATGCCGAGGGTCTCAAGAAACTGGCCGATGCCACCGGCGCCATCACCCATGTCGTTGATGTCAGCGATACCGCTGCCCTGACCGAACTGGTCAGCGGCCTTGAAATCGACGTGCTGATCAACAATGCGGGTGTCTCGCGCGCGGGCAATATCCTCAGTTCTGATGCCTTCGACATCGACGAGCAGATCGACGTCAACCTGCGCGCTGCACTGCAACTTGCCCGCCTCACCCTGCCGGGCATGGTCGAGCGCAATCGCGGTCATATCGTCAACATCACTTCCATTGCCGGCCACTATGAATTTGGCGGCCACACCGTCTATCATGCCACCAAGGCCGC
Organism: Devosia sp.; assembly: GCF_024707125.1. Taxonomy (GTDB): domain Bacteria; phylum Pseudomonadota; class Alphaproteobacteria; order Rhizobiales; family Devosiaceae; genus Devosia. The sequence goes on along the minus strand of NZ_JANQAH010000005.1, from coordinate 275,223 downwards.
CATGCACACCGTCTCGCGCCAGCTGCGCGTCGATGCCTATGGCAAGGATGTGCGCGTTACCGAAATCTGCCCCGGTCGCGTCGAGACTGATATTTTCGCCAAGGTCCAAAAGATCTCGCCCGAAGAAGCCCACGAGCGCTTCTATGCCGACTATGAATGCCCCAAGACCGAGGACATTGCTGACGCTGTAGCCTTCGCCATTGCCGCGCCGCACTATGTCAACGTGGGGATGATCGAGATCATGCCGACGCTGCAAGTTCCCGGCGGCTTGCGCACGGGCACGAGGACCGAGTTCCCGTCCACCCGTCTCTAGTACGACGTCAATTCAGCAGGAGGGATATGCAATGGCACGGCTTCAACTCAAGGACGTCTACAAGTCCTTCAACCAGACCGATGTCATTACCGGCATCGACCTCGATATCGAGCACGGCGAGTTCGTGGTCTTTGTCGGTCCCTCCGGCTGCGGCAAGTCCACCCTCCTGCGCATGATTGCAGGCCTCGAGACGATTTCGAGCGGTGAACTCTGGATCGGCGATGAACTGTGCAACGATGTCCATCCCGGCGACCGTGGCATTGCCATGGTGTTCCAGTCTTATGCGCTCTACCCGCATATGAGCGTCTACGACAATATCGGCTTCAACATGAAGGTCACCGGGGTCGCCCGCGATGTGCGCGACGCCAAGATCAAGAATGCGGCCCGTATCCTGCAGATGGAACATCTGCTCGATAGAAAGCCGTCCCAGCTTTCCGGCGGCCAGCGCCAGCGCGTCGCCATCGGCCGCGCCATCGTGCGCGAGCCGCGCGTCTTCCTCTTCGACGAGCCCCTGTCCAACCTCGACGCGGCCCTCCGCGTCGATACCCGCATGGAACTGGCCAAGCTCCACCAGGAGCTTGGCGCCACCATGGTCTATGTGACTCACGATCAGGTTGAGGCCATGACCCTCGCCGACAAGATCGTCGTGCTCAACGGCGGTGTCGTCCAGCAGGTCGGCACGCCGATCGAACTCTACCAGCGTCCCGCCAATCGCTTCGTCGCTGGCTTCATCGGCAGCCCAAAGATGAATTTTATCCCGGTCGAAGTGTCAGGGATCGGAGCAAACAGCCTCAAGGTCAAATCGTCCGATGTCTCCGAATTCGAAGTCCCCGCTGCGACAGCAGGCGCCAGGGTCGGTGACCGTCTGACCCTGGGCATAAGGCCACAAGAACTACGACTGGCTGCGGATGGGCCGATTACCGGCACCGTGGCCGTCGTCGAACGCCTCGGCAGTGAGACCATCGTTAATGGCGACCTCGTCGATGGCAGCACGATCCTAGCCGTTCTCGATGGCGATCGTCCGCTCGATATCGGCTCCAGCGTGCAGTTCGCCTTCGACAGCGACAAGGCCGTATTATTCAACGAACAGGGCATTGCGCTCCTGCCATAAGGCCCCGTTTGCAGCGGGTCTCGGACCAAGGGGCGGCCACTGTGCCGCCCATATCCGTTTGGTCTGGAAACCCCGCCGATCCATAACGCGCCGTTATTACTACAGACTGACATAGTCTTTGTGGGGCAGTGATGCCGGTGCCAATCTTGGGCTTGCGAGGGAATACGCAGCGAGCCGAAATCGGCAGCGCGTACGCGACAATGGAGAAACACTTGTTCAAGAACCCAAACAAGGCCGGTAGCGCATTCCGGGGTGTCGCCTTTCTGGCGGCGGCCCTGTGCAGCTCCACCGCCATCGCTCAGGACGCGCTCGAAGTCTGGTCCCGCAGCGGCCCGCAGGCTGCTGAAACCTACAAGGCCGTCTTTGCCGCCTTCACCGAAAAGACCGGCATTCCGGTCGAATATCTGGCGACCGTCGAATTCGAAACCCAGCTCCAGGCGCGCGCTGCCGCCAAGGACCTTCCGGACGTGCTGATCTACGATCAGGCCAGCATGGCGGCCTATGCCAATGCCGGCATGATCCTGCCGGTCGTTCCCGAGGATTTCGCCGGTCATGACCAGCTCAGCGAAGCGTCCTGGGATTCGGTGCGCATGGCCGACGGCGCCTACTATGGCGTTCCCTTCAGCCAGCACGCCCAGGTCACCTTCATCCGCTCCGACTGGCGCGAAAAGCTCGGCTTCGAAGTGCCGACGACGCATGACGAACTCGTGGCGCTCGCCACCGCCTTCGCCACACAGGACCCCGACGGCAACGGCACCGATGCGGACACGTATGGCATGGCCGTTCCGGGCACCACTGATCGCGGTTTCTTCACCTGGTGGCTCTCCTCCTACATGATGCAGCGCGGCGGCTCCTTCGTCACCGGCGGCGAGGGCAAATACACGGTCACCGTGAACAGCCCGGAAAGCGTTGCTGCCGTCGAGTGGATTCAGAGCCTTTTCTGCGGCACGCCGAGCCTTGTGCAGCCAGGCGCGCTGACCAATGCCAGCGCCACCCCGTTCTTCGCCGAGAACCATGCCGGCATCTACCAGACGGGGCCCTATGCCTTCGCCAATTTCGACAAGGCGCCGGGCAAGGACAAATATGAGATCGTCATTGCCCCGGCAGGTCCGGGCGGCAAGACGACCCTCACCGAACGCACCAGCATCTATTTTGGCGCCACCTCTACCCAGCCCGACAATCAGAAGGCACTGGCCGAATTCCTGATCAGCCCGGAGGCGCAGGCCCTCGGCATGACCGCTCCCGGCCAGCCCGTCGTGCGCCTACCCGTCAACACCACCCTCAACGCCGCCGAAATCTACGGCGACGAGCGCTGGGCCGTGGTTGCCGAGCAACTGGAAGACTCCAAATTGATGCCGTCGGACGTGGACTTCACCACGGCGCGCCTCGACATCGCCGAGACGTTCCAGTCCATGTTCTCGCAGTGCACCAGCGACATCCAGGGTAACCTCGATGGTCTCGCCGGACGCATCTCCGACGAACTCAGCATGCAGAACGCACTGCAATGACCGAGCAGGCAGGCGAGGCAATGACGCCTTTGATTGATAACGCGGCGTCTCGCCCGCCTGCCGGCACCCTTCGCCGGCGGGCCAGACCGCAGTCCCGCTGGTGGACGGTCTGGCTCTTCCTGCTGCCGGCGCTGTTGCTGTTTCTCTACTTCAAGTTCATCCCGATGTTTGCGGGCATCCAGATGAGCTTCCAGAAGGTCCGCCCCTTCCTCGGTAATGAATGGGTCGGCTGGTCGAACTACACCGCGGTCCTCAACGATTCCCGTTTCCACGACGCCATAGTCCATACCCTGATCCTGGGGTTCGGCCAGTCCATCGGGGCCGTCATCGGTGGCCTGGTGCTGGCCCTGCTTCTCGAAGGCGCCAGCAAGACGCTCTGGTTCGTGCGCACCGCTGCCTTCCTGCCGGTCGTCACCGCGACCGCCGTCATCGGCGAAGTCTGGCGCATCATCTATTTCCCCGCCCCCAACGGCTTCCTCAATTCCGTCCTCGGCACCGTCGGCCTCGACCCCGTCCGCTGGCTCGAGGACCCGGCAGTAGCCCTCTATTCCGTGATGGCCGTCGGCATCTGGCAGGGCGCGCCTTACAATATGGTGATCTTCCTTGCCGGGCTCGCCGGCGTCGATCGCTCGCTCTACGAAGCCTCGGCCATCGACGGCGCCAAACTGCGCCACCGCCTCTGGTACGTCACCCTGCCCGCCCTGCGGCCGGCCATGACCATCGTTCTGGTGCTCGCAGCCGTCCGCAGCCTCCGCGTCTTCACTGACGTCTGGGTGCTCACCGGCGGCGGCCCGGCCGGCGCAACCGACGTCTGGATGACCCGCATCTATTCGCTCGGCTTCGAGCGCAACCAGATGGGCATCGCCTCTGCGGCTTCCATCCTCCTCCTGATCGCCAGCGTTGCCCTGACCGCGCTCGCCCTGCTGATCACCCGCAAGCGCGCGGAGAAATGACCATGAGCACCGCTTCCGCAAAACCACGCCAGAAACGCGCCCAGGTCGATTCCAGCAGTTTCGACACTGCCCTAGGCTGGCAGCCGGGCAAGAAGACGACCGCGCTGCTGCGCGCCGCCATCTGCGCCATCATCCTCTTCGTCTTCGCCGGACCGATTTTCACGATCATCGCCGGTGCCTTTGACCTCAATCCCGATCCGACCCGCCTGACCCTGATCCCGCGCAATCCCAGCCTCGAAAACTTCGCGGTTGCCTCCCAGCGCGGGATCTGGGGCTTTTTCTGGAATTCCCTGATGATCGCCGGTATCGGTCTCCTGCTGCAGATCATCGTTGCCGTCACCGCCGGCTATGCTCTCGCCCGCCGTAAATTCCGCGGCCAGGCCATCGTGCTCGGCATTTTCCTTGCCACCATGATGCTGCCCGAAGAGGTGGTGGCCGTACCACTGGCCGTTGTTCTAGGCGACCTGCCGCTGACCGGCATCAATCTGCGCGGCACGATCTTTGCCGTCATCCTGCCGGTCGCTGCTTCGGCCTTCTCCATCTTGGTCATGGCGGCCTTCATGCGCGATATTCCCGACGAGATCGTCGAGGCCGCCACCATCGACGGGGCCAGCGAAATGCGCATCCTCATCGAGATCATCCTGCCTATGTGCAAACCGGCGCTCGGCGTCGTCGCCATCTTCGGCTTCATTGGCATCTGGGACCAGTATCTGCTGCCCATTATCGCCGCGAACCGCACCTCGGACTACATGATCACCGTGGCCCTCGCGAGCCTCCGCGCCGACGTCCAGGTCGGCACCGGTGTGCTCCTCGCCGGCGCCTTCCTCGCGCTCGTCCCGAGCCTGATTGTCTATCTCCTGCTGCAGAACTCTCTGGTCCGCGGCATCACCTCGGGCGCTATCAAGGGATAGCGCCCCTCCCCTTCACTCTGCCCCGCCGCAAACCCACGAGGATTGTGACATCAATGATTTTGTCCACCGTCACCGATGAAGTGCTGCCCGATCGCTCGCACGACGCCTTCCCGCGCATCTTCCGCACCGCCGCCGATCAGGGCGTCAGCACCTTTGAAATCCGCATGGTCGAGGCCAAGCGTTTCCCCATCGTTGAATCCGAGGCCTGGGACCGCCTGCTGCACTATTCGAAGGAATTCGGCATCACCTACACGTCTGTGTCGCCGGGCCTCTTCAAGACCACGCTCCATAGCGACCTGATGCTCCCCCCATCGCAATCACCTGGCCGCCATGAGCATGGACATGGCCGAGCGGATCAATGTGAAGACGCTCGTCACCTTCGGCGTGCTGCGCGACAAGCGCGACGGTGCCGACGCCTTTGGCCGCGTCGTCGATCTCCTGCGTAGGACTGCCGAGGACGCCGCCGCCCGCGGCTTTACCCTGCAGCTCGAAAACCTGCCCCACACCTGGGCCGATACTGCCGACAACTGCCTTGCCCTCCTCAAGGCAGTCGACCACCCGGCCTTTGGCTATATCTGGGACGTGGGCAATCTCTACGAGGCCGAGCCCGGCGACTTCCGCCCCGGCTACGAAAAGCTCAAGCCATATATCCGCAATGTCCACCTCAAGGACGGTCGCGTCGAAAATGGCCGCATGATCTGGCAGCAGTTCGGCAAGGGCCTCACCGACATCAAGGGTCAGATCGAAACCCTCAAGGCCGACGGTTACAAAGGCACGCTGACGGTCGAAGCCAAATGCGAGCCGCAGATGGACGAGGATTTTCCCAATTCGCTGACCTATCTGCGTTCGCTGCTCTGAGCCGCTAGCTCCAATCCAAATGCGCCTGAAGACGGTCGCGAGCCCCGGCTCGCGCCGCAGGCTCCCCTTTGCCCAAAACTCCCCAAGGACCTGACATGATCGTCACCGCCGTCACCAACGAAGTCTTTCCAGACGCTTCCCAGGAATCCCTGCCAAAGATTTTTGCTCGCGCCGCCGAAGCCGGGATCAAGCATTTTGAACTGCGCATCGTCGAAAGCCGCCGCTTCCCCGCCTACGACGCAGACTCCTCGGGTGCGCCTTAAGAAGCTCGCCGCCGACTATGGCGTGACCTTCACCGCCGCCTCGCCAGGCCTCTTCAAGGCCGGCCTCGACAGCGAATTCCAGGCCCTTCACCTCAACCACCTGCTCCCAATGAGCATGGACCTCGCCGCGTCGGTCGGCGTCAACACCATGATTGTTTTCGCGCCCAACCGTAGCTCGGCAAAGGACGCCGGCGAATTCGACAAGGTTGTCGACCTCCTCGGTAAGGCCGTCGACAAGGCCGCTGGCAATGGTTTTACCGTCCAGCTCGAGAACCTGCCGGGCAGCTGGGCCGATACCAGCGACGCCTGCCTCGCTGTACTGCAGGCGGTCAATCGCCCCGAGTTTGGCTATGTGTGGGACACCGGCAATCTCTACGAAGCCGAGCAGACCCACTTCCGGGCCGGCTACGAGAAGCTCAAGCCCTATATCCGCAACGTCCATCTCAAGGATGGCGCGATCGAAAACGGTCAGATGATCTGGAAGCGCTATGGCGAAGGCGTCACCGACGTGAAGGGCCAGATCCAGGCCCTCAAGGACGACAACTATGCCGGAACGCTGGTGCTGGAAGCCGCCTGCAAGCCGCACCACCTCGACGACTTCCCCAGCTCAACGAAATACCTCAAATCCATCCTCTGACGCCGAATGGCACGGGTCGCGACCCGCGCCACAGCTTGCACATGCCTCTCCGCTCTGGCATAGGCGAGACATTCATCCTGGACCCGGTGCAATCCCGGGTGGCTCTTCCGGCCGCCGATCCGCCGGACAATCAAGCAAGCTATTCCATCGCCGTCAGGATCGCCTATGCGACCCGGCCGGTAGCGCCCTTGAGCAATTAATGTCCTTTTCCCAAACCCTGCGCCGTGACTGGCTGTCCAATATTGGCGGCGACACGCTGTCCGGCATTGTCGTCGCCCTGGCTCTCATCCCCGAGGCGATCGGCTTTTCGATCATTGCCGGCGTCGACCCCCGGGTCGGCCTCTACGCTTCCGTTGTGATCGCCATTGTCATTTCGTTCGCTGGCGGCCGACCGGCCATGATTTCGGCCGCTACCGCGGCAACAGCTGTGCTCTTCGGCTCGCTGGTGCGTGAGCATGGCCTGCAATACCTGCTCGCGGCCACCATCCTTTCTGGGATGATCCAGATCGGCCTCGGCTGGCTGCGGATCGGTTATGTCATGCGCTTCATTTCGCGCTCGGTGATGACCGGTTTCGTCAATGCGCTCGCCATCCTGATCTTTATGGCGCAATTGCCCGAGCTCATCGGGGTCACCTGGCAGACCTATGTGATGATCGCGGCAGGCCTTGCCATCATCTACACTTTCCCCAGACTGACACGCGCTGTTCCTTCACCACTGGTCTGCATCCTGGTCCTGACCGCGCTCGCCCTTATCTTTGGGATCGATACACGCACGGTGGCCGATCTCGGGGCCCTGCCATCTACGCTTCCGGTCCTCCTGTTTCCCGACGTTCCGCTCAATTTCGAAACACTGCAGATCATCCTTCCGACTTCGCTGGCAGTCGCCGCCGTTGGCCTGCTCGAAAGCCTCCTGACCGCCTCCATCGTCGACCAGATGACCGACACCAAGAGCGACAAGAACCGCGAGAGCATTGGCCAGGGCCTTGCCAACATCGCGTCCGGGCTTTTCGGGGGCATGGGCGGTTGTGCCATGATCGGCCAGTCGACAATCAATGTAAAATCGGGCGGACGCACCCGGCTCTCCACCTTCGTCGCGGGCGCCTTTCTACTGTTCCTGCTCCTGGCCCTAGGCGATCTGGTGGGGCTCATTCCCATGCCGGCGCTCGTTGCCATCATGATCATGGTGTCGATCGGTACCTTCAACTGGCGCTCCGTCCTCGATCTGCGCCACCATCCCCGCCGCTCAAGCCTAGTAATGCTGGCCACCGTCATGACTGTTGTCGGCACGCACAACCTGGCGCTGGGTGTCGGTGTCGGCGTACTAATCTCAGGAATTTTCTTCGCCTGGAGGGTCGCACAGAGTTTCCGGGTCACCTCGACTCTGAGCGCGGATGGACAGGAACGACGTTATCGCGTCGAGGGCCAACTCTTCTTTGCCTCCGCTGACGACTTCCTCAACAGCATGGACTTCAACGAGAACCTTGCCCGCGTTAGCATCGACCTCACCGCGGCGCATATCTGGGACCTAACTGGCGTCAACGCCGTCGACATTGCCGTTCTCAAGTTCCGCCGCGCTGGAGCGAAGGTCGACTTGGTCGGCATAAACGACGCCAGTGCCGCCATAATGGACAAGCTGGCGTTGCATGATCATCCTGGAGCGATCACGAAAGTATTGGGCTGACAGCACAAGCGCCTTTAGATTCACGCTTGCTGTCGGGGCGGCGAAGCGCTTCCTACCTGCGCACGCCCAGTCTCGACATCTTTTTCACTCAGCGTCCTGCGAGGAACTTGCAAAGCCTCGGCAGCGGCGGCGATTGAGTCGTTGTTGCGGGTCAGCGCATCTTCGATCAGATGCCGTTCGAAGGCTGCGACGCGCCCATTGAGACCGCCTTCGGACATGGGTATGTCAGGCGCCGCCGACCCAAGAATGACGCCGAGCGACCGTCCCGTTGCGTCAAGGCCAATAGCGAACCGATCAGCCGCCGCTTTGAGTTCGCGAACATTGCCGGGCCAATGGTGATGCACCAGTGCCTGGGTATCGGCTGGATGCAGCTGTGGCGCTGGCCGCCCAAAGCGTCGAGCGGCTTCGCCCAGGAAATGATGGAAGAGGAGGATGCAGTCCTCGCCGCGTTCCCGCAGGGGAGCGAGGGTAATGGTGGCGAGGTTGAGCCTGTAATAGAGGTCGGCGCGGAACCGCCCCTCATTGCTTTCGGCGCCCAGGTCCACTTTGGATGCGGCAATAATGCGGACGTCGAGCGGAATCTGCTTGTTCGAACCCACCCGCTCCACCACCCGCTCCTGGATCACCCGCAACACCTTGGCCTGCGCTAGGAGCGGCATGGATTCGATCTCGTCTAGCAGCAGTGTGCCACCGTTTGCATATTCGAATTTGCCAACGCGCTGTGTGCCTGCGCCCGTGAAGGCCCCTGCTTCATGCCCGAAGAGTTCGCTCTCGATCAGCTCGGACGGGATCGCCGCACAGTTGACGGCCACGAAGGGTGCCTTGGCGCGGGAGGAAAAGTCATGGAGACAGCGCGCAACGACTTCCTTGCCCGTGCCGGTTTCTCCCAAAATGATGACATCGGTCGGTATCTGCGCCAGTTCGCGCACCGCATTGCGCAGCCGCTCCATGGCTGAAGAATTGCCGACCAGCCGCGCCGCCAGCTCGGTTTCACCGCCATCGAGGCGACGTCGCAGGTCGGCGATCTCGCGCTTCAGCGCCACCTGCTCGCTCGCTCGCCTCAGGCTTGCGACCAGTTCGTCCGGCACATAGGGTTTTTGCAGGAAGTCGAACGCGCCCTGCCGCATCGCCTCCACTGCCATGGGCACGTCGCCATGCCCGGTGATCAGGATCACCTCGGCCGGCAACATGCGTTCCCGCACCTTTCGCAGCAGGTCGAGTCCGGAAAGACCGGGCATGCGCACGTCGCTGAGGATGACATGTGGGGCCACCGCGTCGAGCTTTTCGAGCGCAGCGGTGGCGCTATCGGCCACATGCGTCGCAAAGCCGGAAAGGCGCAGCCACTGTTCGAGAGCTGTGCGGATCATTTCCTCATCATCGACGATGAGTACGGTTGGCTCAGTCAACGCGCTGCCTTTCGGTTGGTACCGCCAGTCGGGCCAGCGGCAATATCATTGTGAAGCGGGCGCCCCTGCCCGGCACACTTTCGGCGGAAATGCTGCCACCGAGATCTCGCACGAGCCCATAGGAAATGGAGAGCCCTAGCCCCAAGCCCTCTCCCGGACCCTTGGTGGAGAAGAACGGATCGAAAATGCTGCCGATCGCATCGGACGGGATGCCGACGCCCGTATCGGCAACGACGACGCAGACCGTGGCTCCGGCCTGTTGCACGCTGATCGACAGGACGCGCATCGTCTGGCCGACCATGGCGTCGGCGGCATTGGCGAGGAGGTTAATCATCACCTGCTCGATATGCACGGGATTGCCCACAACCCGGATGGGGGCCGCTGGCCGGCTATATTCCACATCGACCCCGACCTGGCGCAATTTGTGATCGACGAGATCAAGCGCGTCAGCAATCACCACGCCCAGATCCGCCTCGATCGGCGCTGTCGGCTGCTTGCGGGCAAAGGTCTTGAGGTGGCTGGTCAAACCGGCGAGCCGGTCGACAATCCTGTCTATCTGCCCCAGAACCGTTCCGATTTCCTCATCGCGCCGGCGCGAAGCCAGAAGCTTTGCACTGGCGAGATGCGTCGTCAGCGCCGCGACCGGCTGGCTCACCTCATGGGCGACGCCCGCTAATGCCTGGCCCAGGCTCGCGAGCTTTGCGGCCTGCACGAGATGCGCCTGCACCTGCCGCTCGGCATCTTCGGCGCGGATGCGTTCAGCGATCTCCTCGCGCAGCGCCTCATTGGCGATGTGCAAATCCTCTGTCCGCTCGGCCACGCGCTGCTCCAGTCGCTCGTGCTCCGCGAGGCGCTGAGCGAGAAGCCGTCGCCTTTGGGCCAAAAGGGCGAGGATCAATAGCAGCGCGGCGACACCGAGCCCGACTGCCGCTGCGGCAAGCCAGGCGCCGCGGAAAAGCGGCCCAGTGGGCGTGAAGGAGATGATGCGCCATTGATGCGCAGGGAGCCGCAGTTCATTGACCATGAAGATGCCCGAGGTATCGGCATCGTCGCCCGCGACATACGCAAAATTGACGTCCCGCGAGGCCCAGATGGCCGACGCGACAGGCGCCTCCCCGGGCCCTTGGGGTCCATAGCGCAATTGCGGCTTTATGCGGGCGTAGTCGGCGGGGGAAACTTGCGAGATCGGCCTATAGCGCCAGTCCGGGCGGGTCGAGAGAATGGTGATGTTGTTGGTGTCGACGATGCCGATCAGCTCTCCCGACCGCCACCAGTTGGCTTCGATCTCACCGAGGTTGATCTTGGTGACGGCAACGCCGAGCGGGCCATCTTCGCCATCGATCCGGCGGGCGAGAAAATAACCGGCAACGCCCGTTACAGTGCCCACAGCGTAGAACTTCGCATCGCCATCGGCCATGGCCTCTTCGAAATAGGGCCGGTAGCCGAGATTTTCGCCGACGAAACTATCGTAGGCCCACCAATTGGACGCAGCGACCACATGGCCATCGGCGGCCGTCACGAAAAGCTCGCCTGCCCCGGCCGTATCGTTGAGACGAGAGAGAAAGCCGTTGGCGCGCTCGCGTCGCTGGGCATTGTCTGGGTCGGCAAGTATGGCGCGCACTTCTGCGGCCAGCGCCATGCTGGACGGAAGGTAATGAAATCGCTCGATAATGGCTTCAAGCGTTCGGTCGAATAGCACCAGCCGACGCTCGGCCTGTTCGCCACCGCTGCGCAGCGCTCCAGAGAGCGAAATTTCAAAGGCCACCCAGCCGCTGGCCACAATCGCGAGCAAGGCCGCCCCAATCAGCAGAAGCTGACGGCGTCCCAATAATTCGCTGAGACCGAAACGGCTTGGCTTTGCTGCTTTTGGCAAAAAATTGCCACCTCCTGGGCGACATCTTGGCAATATTCCGCCAGTTTCGCCAGAGTGACTTGCAAAAATCGCAGGTCTGGCCTGCACTTTCGATCTGGCACACGCTTTGCAAAGCAGGTGATCGACCGGCGGAGGAGCCGGGTTCAAGATCCATCTCGGGAGGACATCCAATGAAAAAGACCGTCGCCATTCTGGCGCTTGCCATAACAGCACTTTCAACCACCGCCTTCGCTCAGGACTATCCGACGAAGCCGATCACGGTTGTCGTACCCTTCTCGGCCGGCGGGCCAACCGACACGGTGGCACGCCTCGTGGCCGAAGTGATGAGCGGCGATCTCGGTCAGCAGGTCGTCGTGCAGAATGTCGGCGGCGCCGGCGGCACATTGGGTGCGGGGCAAGTCGCGACCGCCCAGAACGATGGCTACACGCTGCTGCTGCACCACATCGGCATGTCGACCGCCCCGACGCTCTACCGCAGTCTGCCTTATGACCCGCTGACAGACTTCGCCACCATCGGCCTCATCACTTCCGTGCCGATGACGCTTGTCGCCCGCAAGGATTTCGAGCCCAATACTCTCGAAGAGTTGCTGGCCTATATCAAGACCAATGGCGAGAACGTCACCTATGCCCATGCCGGCATCGGCTCGGCCAGCCAGCTCTGCGGCATGTTGCTGATGGAATCGACCGAAACCATCATGACAACGGTCCCCTATCAGGGCGCTGGCCCCGCAATGACCGATATCATCGGCGGCCAGATCGACATGATCTGCGACCAGACCACCAACACGACGAGCCAGATCCAGGCCGGTGAAGTAAAGGCCTACGCCGTGACCTCGCCCGAGCGGCTCGGCAACCTGCCTGACGTTCCGACCACCAAGGAAGCCGGGCTCGATCTCGAGATCGGCGTGTGGCATGGCCTTTACGCTCCGGCAGGCACCGATCCGGCCATCATTGCGCGACTCGAAACCGCGCTGCAGGCTGCCCTGACCAATGAGACAGTGGTCGCCCGCTTTGCCGAACTTGGCACCGTCCCGGTCACCGCTGAAGAAGCGACGCCCGCAGCGCTTACCGAAATGCTGACCAGCCAGATCGAACTCTGGCGCGGCGTCATCGAGGCGGCCGGCGTCTACGCCGACTAAGGTCTTCCATCGCCCCACGTCACACGACCTGCGGTTTTCCGCAGGTCGTCCCCGACGCACATCCATCTGTTTCATCTGGGGAGGCGGCCATGCTGGCCAAGTTTTCACTCCGGGATCTCCTGGCAGGCGGCATCTTCGTCCTCGCCGGAGCCTACTTTTCGCTCGAAGCGCTGAACTATGAGGTCGGCACGCCCTTCCGCATGGGACCAGGCTTCATGCCGCTCGCGCTTGGCGCCGTGCTCGCCGCTCTCGGCATCGGTGTTGCCGCCAGCGGCTGGCAGAAACCCGACAAGGAGACCCCCTGCCACCCTCCTGGCGCGGCATCGCTCTTATAATCGGCGTGGTGATCTTCTTCGGCGCCACCATTCGCGGCCTCGGCTTCGTGCCTGTGGTCTTCGTCTCGGCCTTCGCTTCCGCCATGGCCAGCCGGCTCAATTCCCCACTCTTTGCCGCCCTCCTTGCCATCGGGCTCACGGTTCTCTGCACCGCCATCTTCGTCATTGGCCTTGGCATGTCCGTGCCGTGGTTTGGGCCCTGGCTCGGTCAATAGGAGCGTCACATGGATATCATCGGCTTTCTCGGCCTCGGCTTTTCCGTCGCCCTCGATCCCATCAACATTCTCTACTGCTTTATTGGCGTGCTGCTCGGCACTCTGGTTGGCGTGTTGCCCGGCATCGGCCCCACCGCCACCATCGCCATGCTGCTGCCCATCACCTTCTCACTGTCGCCGGCCGCGGCTTTGATCATGCTGGCGGGCATTTATTACGGCGCCCAATATGGCGGCTCTACCACCGCCATTCTGATCAACCTGCCGGGCGAAAGTTCATCGGCCGTTACTGCCATCGATGGCTACCAGATGGCCAAGCAAGGCCGCGCCGGCCACGCTCTGGCCACCGCCGCCCTCGGCTCGTTCTTCGCCGGGACGGTCGGCACGCTGCTGCTTGCCTTCTTCGCCCCGCCCCTTGCCCGAGCGGCGCTGAATTTTGGCGCCCCGGAATACTTTGCGCTGATCGTTCTTGGGCTGCTCGTCTCTATCGCGCTGGCGCATGGCTCGATCCTCAAGGCTCTCGCCATGATCGTTCTCGGCCTGCTGCTGGGTATGGTCGGGCAGGACATCTATACCGGCACCCCGCGCTTCACCCTTGGCATCCGCGAACTCTATTCCGGCCTCAACTTCGTCTCGGTCGCCGTCGGCATTTTCGGTGTCGCCGAAATCCTGCGGAACCTCGAAAACGAGAAGGGTCGCGATGTCATGGTCAAGTCAGTGAGCAATCTCTGGCTCGGCAAAGAGGAGCTGAAGCGCATTGTCGCGCCGGTTATCCGCGGCACCGCGCTTGGCTCCGTGCTCGGTATTCTCCCCGGCGGCGGCCATATCCTGGCGTCATTCGCCTCCTATTCCGCCGAAAAGCGCCTTTCCAAGCATCCGGAAGAGTTCGGCCACGGTGCCATTGAAGGCGTCGCCGGTCCGGAATCTGCCAATAACGCGGCGGCACAAACGTCCTTCATTCCGCTGATGACCCTCGGCATTCCCGCCCATCCGGTCATGGCACTGATGGTCGGCGCTTTCATCCTCCAGGGCATCACCCCGGGGCCCAATGTCATCAACGACCAGCCGGCGCTCTTCTGGGGCATCATCGCCTCGATGTGGATCGGCAACCTGCTCCTCGTGATGTTGAATCTGCCGTTGATCGGGCTCTGGGTGAAGATGCTCTCCATCCCCTATCGCGCACTGTTCCCCGCCATCGTTCTGTTCGCGTGCATCGGATGCTATTCGATCAACCAGAACATCTTCGACGTCTTCGCCATCGGCTTCTTCGGCATTGTTGGCTACGTGCTGATCCGGCTCGGTTGCGAACCAGCGCCTCTATTGCTGGGCTTCGTGCTCGGACCGCTGCTCGAAGAGCATCTGCGCCGTGCCATGATCATCTCGCGTGGCGATCCGATGGTTTTCCTCGAACGCCCCATCTCGGCGACCCTTCTTGGTCTCGCCCTCCTCGCAGTGATCATCGCCGTACTGCCCTCCATCAGGAGCAAACGCAAAGAGGTGTTCGTCGAAGAGGATTGATGTCACCAAACAATTAGCGGGTTGGCAGGGTGCCTAGTACATCGCCCTGCCAGCCCGTTGGGTTGACTAGGAACTGGCGGGCGCTGCCCAGCCCTACTTCCGCAAGAAGCGCCAGGTTGACGTCATTGTCGATCAACACGTCGACACCCATCGCCTCTGCAAGGGCGGCCCGCAAGTTCGCGCCCTCAAGCCCCGGTAGATTTCCAGCCAGGCTCAAGTCCGCCGTTTCCGGATGGACCGCCGCCGGCACGCCCACGGCGCCGACCGCGGCACTTCGGCTTGCTCGCTCAGCATCGATGTCATGCGACCCAGCTGCGCCACGAGGTCCGTGGCTCCGGTCCGCACCGTCGGCTCAGTCACCTCCGCTAGAATCTGCCCGCGCAGATCGCTTAGCGCCGCGGCAACTTTGGTGCCGCCCATTCGTGAAAACCGATGAGCCTCCCGGACGCCGTGTCGTGGCGCTGCCCTCGCCGCGCTAACAGCTAGCCGGCCGAAGTCACTATTCGGTCGAGAGTGTCCCGGTGCTTCACAAGCCAGGCGGCGCTTCGCGTTCTCCAGGTGATCCCCCACAGTGGCGTGGCGTCTTCCGTCTCGGGAGTGACCTTCGCGTCAATGGCCTCGTTGGCGGCACTGAGGATCGCGAAGTCTCGCATCCGGTCGACGAATCCCGCCCGCGCGTCACGGGGCAGCTCGTACCCATCGAGCAACATCTTCACCTGGCGCCCGCGCGCTTCGACCGAGCCTAGGCCCAGGGTCTCGCCCAGGTCGTCGTCAAAGAGCAGGCCGTTGAGCCAGCATGCCTGCGCCAATTCGATCATCGGATCGACGGGCCCGGCCTCTTCCCAATCGATCAAGGCAACAGGCCGCCCTGCACGGGCAATGATGTTCCATGCCCCGGTATCGCAATGGCCGATGGCGCTTGGCCGGCCAAGGTGCCTGCCGAACCAGGGTCGCCAGACTGAGCCCTCAGGCGGCGCGAACGAGGCGGCTGACGCGTGCAGTTTTCGCAGAATGCCGCCGAGGATGGGCAGCGCGTCATCTGCCCAGGGGTAAGGGTGAACACTCTCCCCCTCGATATAGGCCAGCGTTTCGCGTCCCTGATTGTCGAAGCCTGTGCCGACGACGCGGGGAGAATGCTCGAAGCCCTGCTTTTCCAGGTGCCGCAAAAGGGCGATCGTTGTTGCCGACCACGGCGCGGCTTGCCGATAGACAACGCCAGCGCGCGTGGCGACGGTAGACCTGCCGCCGACCAGGGAGACTTCATCATCGTCTGGATTTCTTTCCATGGCGACAGTCTGCTTTCCTGGGCCAGGAAATCAAGGCCCACCGCATCGGTGGAATTTGCTGGACCGCAAACGAAGGAGGCAGGGTGGCGGCCGCGACCCTGAACGCGGAGCTTGCCAACCGGGCATTGTGAGACCAATCTCCCCCGCAAGACATTGCGGTTCCGCCTGCAGGAGGGTGTGGTGGCGACAAAAGATGGTTTCATCAATGCCGAAGCAATCGACTCCAACGCTCCGCGCTTGGGTCGTCGGTCGTTCCTGGTTGGCGGCGCTGCTGCCGTTGCCGCGCTTGGCCTTGCGGGTTGCTCACCCGCCGGAATGAGCATGGCGGAAGCGGAACGGGTCTATGGGCCGGTTCCCAATGAGCGCTTCCCCATCCCCGCGGTAAAACTGAGCAAGGTTGACCCGAAATATCTGCGCAGAACGGTGCGCTACGATTCTGCTGAAGCGGTCGGCACGATCATCGTCGATCCCGCCCGCTACTATGTCTACCGCATCGAGGGCAACGGCAATGCCACGCGCTACGGTGCCAATGTCGGGCGCGCCGGGTTCCTGTGGAGCGGCGAAGCCTATATCGGGCGCAAGGCTGAATGGCCGGTCTGGACGCCGCCCAAGGAAATGATCGCGCGCCAGCCGGAAGCGGCGCCCTATGCCAATGGCATGCCGCCGGGCCTCGACAATCCTCTCGGCGCCCGCACGCTCTATCTCTACCAGAATGGTGCCTATACGCTCTACACGATCTACAGCACGATCATGCCCGAAACGATCGGCAAGGGCGTTTCGAGTGGCTGTGTCGGTCTTCTCACCCAGGACATGCTCGATCTCTACGAGAAGACGCCGGTGAATACGAAGGTGGTCGTCCTCAAGGCCTGACGCGCAGGGGGCCCGGAGGCGTCCTGCAGGGTGTCTCCCATTATCAGGTGTCATTCGCCGGTCTTGGCCTGAAGAGGTCCTTGGCAGCTTCTAGCCGCCGATTGGCTGCAGGCCTGCTTTCGGGAACCGAAATCCAGAGAATATGCCGAAGATCAGAGTATCTCAGAGGGTCATACCCCAACTGGAGAAGTCTCACCGCGAACCAGTCTGGTATCAACTGTGCCGACATGCAGCTGGTCCCTTCCGCTTGATCGAGCACCGGCAGCATGGCTGCGTAGGTATCGAAGCCGAAGCTGAAGGCGATCGCTTCATCGACATGTGACGACTTGATCTCTGGATAGCGATCGCGGACCGCGTTCTTCAACATGGAGATATGCGCACGCGTAAAGGGCGTATTGCCGAAGGGCATGACGAACCTCTCTTCTACGGTCGACGTCCGCCGATTACGCGTCGACCATGAATGAGGTCGTCGCAATGCAGTGAGAGAGTACGTCCCCTTCAACCCGGCGGCAGGTTCGGCCGGGACGGCCGCCGCCCAACTATAGCCGTCGGGATACGCAGATCAAGCAAGGTCGCTCGGGGCTTGAATCTGATCTGTTGTTTTTGCCGCGCTCGATACCGGCAAACGCACCTGTTGGTTTTTGACGCGTCCCAACAGCCGTTTGAAAAATCGGTAGAACCGTGGTGGACTGAACTCATGAGCGACGATCGCAACCAATGTATCACCAACGATTTCGGCCTCGGCCTGAAGCATGGCGTAGTCTTGCTGGTGCCACACAATCCGGCATGGAAAACCGCCTTCGACTTAGAAGCTGAAGTCGTTCGCTCAGTTCTCGGTGCCAGCTTGATCGACATTCAACACATTGGCAGTTCGTCAATTCCAGGAATCAGGTCAAAGCCGATACTAGACCTGATGGTTGGCATAAAGGATCTGGACGCGGGGCCGCTGCTCGAGCCGGCGATGTCGTCCATCGGATATGATTTTGCCCGTCAGGCGGGCGTCCCCAACGACCATGTGTTTGGCAAAGGCGTTGCAAGAACACATCTGGTGCATGTCGTTCAGTTCGACGGTCCCACTTGGCATCACAACCTTAGGTTCCGAGATCGACTCAGAGCTGATCCCGACCTGGCGCACGAGTACGACGACCTCAAGGAGCGGCTTGCGGTGCAGTTCGCGCAGGACCGCGCCGCGTACACCGCGGCAAAAAGGGCCTTTATCGATCGGGCTACGGCAGCGGCATAGTCGATACCCTACCCGGACGTTCACTCCGGCACCGAATTCGCCGCCCCGCGCTTCGATCCGGAGAAGGGGTACCAAGACCCCTCCTCCGCGTCGAAAGCCAAAAGATTACTCGGCCTTGAGGAAGTCGGCGACGTCGAGGAGGATGTACTCGTTGTCGTCGGCGCGGCCAGCTTCGCGGCCGGTGGAGCCGGGATAGTTGTTGTCGTTGGCGACGACGATGGTGGTGGCGTCGACGAGATCAACGTCTTCGATGGTCACGAAGGGGAAGGTGAAGACGCCGTCCTTGCTGCCGCGCGGCGCGATGCCGTCCGGGTCCTGCATGGCCATCAGGTCGATATAGGCGATCTTTTCGAGCACGCCGTTTTCGTCGGCGCGGGCGAGATCGACAAGATAGATGCGCTTGAAGGCAGCGGCCTTTTCGCGACCATCGTCGCCTTCATTGTTGTCGCGCTCGATGATCAGGCCGCGGGTGCCTTCAAAGATGTTGAAGTCGCCGATGGCGTGGCCGGCGTCGTCGAGTGGATAGTAGCGAACCGTGTCGCTCCAG
The DNA here is from genome assembly GCF_024707125.1 of Devosia sp. Taxonomy (GTDB): domain Bacteria; phylum Pseudomonadota; class Alphaproteobacteria; order Rhizobiales; family Devosiaceae; genus Devosia. Next base: position 256,559 of record NZ_JANQAH010000005.1, on the reverse strand, counting down.
GTGGCATCGCCGACGTTGAATTCGAGCATGCGGATGACCGGCTTGCCATCGACGAGTTCGAGCGCGCCGGCGGTTTCGTCGAAGAAGGGCTTTTCGAGCAGCGGATAGAGCGTGGTGCCGTCGATCGACTGCGCCATGCCTTCATAGCCACCGGAGCGGCCGGTATTGATACCGGTCACGACAGTGCCGGCAGCGGGCTGCGAGGTGAACTGGTTGTCGGGCGACTTGTAGTCGACGCCACCGGGGTTGGTCTTGACCACCTGCAGCACGACGCCCTCGGCATCGACTTCGATCAGCCAGGGGCCGAATTCGTCGCCGATCCAGTAGTTTTCGCCAACTGGCTGGATGGATTCCGGATCGAAATCGGCGCCGGTGAGATAGCGGCTTTCGCTGTGCTCGGTAACGATGGGGAACGGAACGACGCGGTTCGGGTCTTTCAGGAACACGGTCTTTTCGATGCCGACCTTGCCCGCTTCCCAATCCATTTTCAGCATGTTGAACATCAGCATGGCGTCGGACGAGTTGGCCTTGTTGCCAAAGCCGTTGTCGGTGAGGAACAGGAAGCGGTCATCGCCGAGCGAGCGCACGCCGCTCATGCCCTGGAGGGGCTGGCCGGGGAACGGCATGGCAATGCCCGAAGCCGGATTGGACCAGCCATAGGGGGTCTCGGCGCGCGTGCCCGAGGTGAAGCGGCCGGACTTCTGGAGGCCAACCGGAGCATCTGCGGGAGCGGGCAGGAAGGTCTGGGCCGGCAGCTGGGCATGGGCCTTCAACACGGCTTCAAACTTGGTCGGACCTTGGGCCGTATCTTGAGCCATAGACAGGGATGCGAGGAGGCTGAGGCTGACGCCAAGGGCGAGCGCTTTGAGCATGGTTCTCTCCAGGAAAAATGGATGCCCTGCCCTAAAGAAGCGTGATGTCGCTGGGATCACAGCGGCGTGAACGGCCGATGACATTCCCCAGCGCTGACAGTTGGATGCGCCAGGGCCATCCCCCAACCCCACCGTTACGACGACACATCACCAACCATCCGTAACGTTATGACGTAACTACATTTATGTGTCACATCGCCGGTCTAATGGGTTGATGAACCGGTCAGTTCCGCTCCTGCCCGGACGCTCCAACCCAAGAAGGTGAACATCATGGTCAAGCTCTCCCGGGCTCTTTTTGCTGGCGTTTCCACGCTCGCCCTGACTCTGCCGGTTCTGGCCCAGACGGCCGTGCCGCAGGCCGATGACAGCTACTTCCTCGCCGCCCAGGAACAGCTCGCCGCCAAGGAAGCCGTTCAGCCAAACACCGGCAAGGCCAAGAACGTCATCATGTTCATCGTTGACGGTCTCTCCATCCCGACCATCACCGCTGCCCGTATCCACGAAGGCCAGCTGGCCGGCGTCGATGGCGAAAGCCACTCGCTCGCCTTCGAAACCCTGCTCCCGCACACGGCTCTCGTGAAGACCTACACGCACGACAGCCAGGTCGCTGACTCCGCCCCGACCGCCACCGCCATCACCTCGGGCGTCAAGTCGCTGAACGGCACCATCGGCGTCGACCAGACCGCCGTGCTCGAAGACTGCTCGACCCAGGCTGGCGCCACCACCATGTCGATCTTCGAACAGGCCGAAACCGCTGGCCTTGCCACCGGCATCATCTCGACCGCCCGCATCACCCACGCCACCCCGGCTGCTGCCTATGCGCACACCGTCGGTCGCGATTGGGAAAACGACAAGAGCCTGCCTGAAGACGCCGTCGGCAAGTGCGCCGATATCGCTTCGCAGCTGGTCGACTGGTCGTTCGGCGACGGCTTTGAAGTCGTGTTCGGCGGCGGCCGTGCCAACTTCATGCTCGAAAGCCAGAAGGATCCGGAAGACGAGACCAAGACCGGTTCGCGCAAGGAGCGTGACCTGATCGCCGACTGGCAGGCCAAGTACAACGATGGCCAGTATGTCTGGAACAAGGAAGGCTTTGACGCGCTCACCGCCGACACCGGCCATGTTCTCGGTCTCTTCAACGGCTCGCACATGCAGTACGAAGCCGACCGCGAAGGCGATGCCGGCGGCGAACCTTCCATCGCCGAGATGACCACCAAGGCCATCGACATCCTCTCCAAGAACGAAAACGGCTACGTGCTGATGGTTGAAGGCGGTCGCGTCGACCACGCGCACCACGCCGGCAATGCTGCCCGCGCCCTCACCGACGCCATCGCCGTCTCGGAAGCCATGAAGGCTGCCTATGACGCGGTGAACCCGGAAGAAACGCTGATCGTGCTCACCGCCGACCACAGCCACGTCTTCACCATCGCCGGTTATCCGACCCGCAACAACCCGATCCTCGGCATTGCCGGTACGGGTGATGACGGCCTGCCCTACACCACCCTCGGCTACATGAACGGCCCGGGCGCCAAGACCCTTGAAGAAGGTGCCGACGTCTCGAAGATGACCGGCGAAGAAGTCCGCGCCGCCCTGCAGCGCGCCGACCTCACCGAAGTCGACACCACCGACGTCGACTTCCTGCAGCAGGCCCTGATCCCGATGGGTTCGGAAAGCCACGCCGGCGACGACGTCGCCGTCTTCGCACAAGGCCCGCAGGCCTACCTCCTCGATGGCGTGATCGAACAGAACCTGATCTACCACGTCATGGCCAAGGCCATCGGCCTCAACGCCACGAAGTAACTTTTTACAACAGAAGTGGCCGCCAGGGAGCCGGCGGCCACTTTTCGATTCACGAGGCCGTGATTGTCACACGGTGGGGATGCCTTCGGCTTACTCTCCTCCGCACAGCGTCATTCCCGCGAAAGCGGGAATCCGATCGTCGACCAAGTGAGATTCCCGCTTTCGCGGGAATGACGCGAGGCTCCAACGGGGGCTGCGCCGGCTAGGGAACAGGACAAAAGACATGCAACGACGCCACTTCGTCGCCGGCCTCGCCGCCGCAGGCACGCTCCTCGCTACCAAGCCCGCTTTCGCCGACCTGCCGTCCCTGCGCTTCCGCGACATGTATTCGCGCGGCAAGGACCTTTCGGACCAGGCCATCGCCCTCGAAGGCCAGCGCATCGTCATGACCGGCTATATGGCGCCACCGCTCAAGCCCGAGATCAATTTCTTCGTCCTGACCAAGACGCCCATGGCCACGTGCCCCTTCTGCGATGACGCGACGGACTGGCCCAATGACATTGTCCTCTCCTATTTCGAGGGCGACATGAAGTTCACGCGCTTCTCCAATCTCATCCGCGTCGAGGGCACCTTCGACACCGGCATCGAGACCGACGGGCCGACCGGCTTTGTCAGCAAGGTGCGCCTGCTCGATACCCGCTACACCATTCTCTGAGTTTTCCATGCCGGGACTGCCTCTTGCCGTTTCCGGCCTGCGCCTCGCCTTCGCCGGCGCCGATGTCATCGACCTGCCCGGCCTCGCCGTCGCGCCCGGCACATTGACCGTGCTCTCGGGCGCATCCGGCTCGGGGAAATCCACCCTGCTCTACCTGCTGTCTGGCCTCCTGCGCCCGGACGCCGGCACCATCGCCTGGGCCGACACCGACATTGCAAAACTCGGCGAAAGCCAGCGTGACCGCTGGCGCCGCAAACAGGCCGGCTTCATCTTCCAGAATTTTCACCTGATCGAGGAAATGAGCCCGGTCGACAATGTGCTGGTGCCCATCTGGCTCGACAGCTTTTCGGCCGCCGCGAAAAGACAGCACGCGGTCAACCTGCTGCGCCAACTCGATGTGCCGACCGAACGTGAAAGCGTCGCAAAACTCTCTCGCGGCCAGCAGCAACGCGTCGCCATTGCCCGCGCCCTGATCGGCGATCCCAGCGTCATCTTTGCCGACGAGCCCACAGCCAGCCTTGACGCGGCCACAGGCGAAACCGTCGCCGCGGTGCTGCAACGCCTCGCCCGCGAAGACGGCCGCACCGTTGTTGTCGCGACCCACGATCCGGCGCTCAAAACCCTCGCCGACCAGACGGTGCAACTCGACCATGGCCGCAGGGAGCGGACGCCATGAACCCGTTCCCGATTGCCTGGGCTTCCCTGCGCCGCAACAGGTTTACCGCCATTCTGTTCCTGCTGATCGTGGCGCTGGCCGTGGCCCTCGGCATCGCCATTTCAGCCCAGGAGCGTGCCCTCCGCATCGGCAGCGCCCGCGCCGCGGACAAGTTCGACCTTATCGTCGCCGCCCCCGGCAGCCACAATGACGTGCTGTTCTCGACCGTCTATCTCGACCCAACCGCCGTCGAACTACTCGATCCCGCCATCACCCGCCTGCTTTTCGATGAGCCGGAGGCTGACTTCGTCGCCCCCATCGGCTTTGGCGATGCCATCGGCAATGACCCCGTTGTCGGCACCGTGGCACCCTTCGTCGACCACCTTTCAGGTGGTCTTGCCGAAGGCCGGCTATTCGAAACGGTCAACGAAGCGGTTGTCGGCGCCCTGTCGCCCCACGCCGTCGGGGATGAACTCGAAGTCTCGCACGGCCACGGCGGCGCCACCGGTACTGATGCCGATGCCGCGGCCGATGCCATCGAAGCCGGCGAGGCCGTGCCCGGCGGTGATGGTGATCATCCGCACATCACCATTGTCGGCCGCATGCGGCCCACCGGCACACCTTGGGACCGCGCCATTGTCGTACCCATCGAATACAATTGGGCGGCGCACGGTCTCGGCACCGGCCATCTGCCCGAAGACACCCATATCGGCGCGCCCTTCGATCCCGACGCCCTGCCCGGCCTGCCGGCGGTGGTGGTAAAGCCAAAGGACTTGGCGGCCGCCTATGGCCTTCGCTCCGCCTACCGCACACCGCAATCGACCGCCTTCTTTCCTGCCGAAGTTCTGGTGGGGCTCTATGCCCTGCTCGGCGACGCCACCGCCATCATGAGTGCCCTAACGCTCGCGGCCCAGGCGCTGGTAGTCGCGGCCATCCTTGCTGGTGTCGTCGCCATTCTCGATCTGCAGCGCCAGCGCTTCGCGGTGCTCCGCGCCCTCGGCGCCTCGCCGCTCTTCATCTTTGCCACGGTCTGGATTTACGTCGCCGGCATCGTCGTCACCGGCGCGCTGACAGGGCTTGTCCTCGGCTGGGGCGCCGCGGCTGTGGTCTCCGACCTTTTGGCGCAATCCACCGGTGTCGCCATGCGCGCCGAGATCGGCGCGCGCGAGCTGTCGCTCGTCGGCACGCTGGTCGGCCTCGGCCTCGTTCTGGCGCTGGTACCGGCGCTGATTATCTATCGCCGGCCCGTGGTCGACGCTCTGCGCTAGTGGCTATGCCCAGCGTGGCTATGGGCGACGGCGTCTGATGCTTCGACTTCGACACTGATCTGAAGCTCGCCACCACCGATCAGCAGATGCAGCGGAAAATGGTCACCCTGCTTGAGTTCAGCCGTGAGATCATTGAGCCGCAGACCCAGTCCATTCGGGTCGAAGTCGAATTCTCCGCTCGGAAGCTGGAATTCACCCACCGGCTGATAGGCCATGACGCCATCCGCGCCCATGGTGGCGCCGACCACCTCTACGCTTGCTGAATTCGAGGCCTCGGCCCCGCTCAGCACAACTGGCTCGCCCGCATTCTCGATCTCGAAGAAGACCACAGCGTCCCCACCCTGCGCGGTAGCGCGTGTCCAGGCATGGATCACGGTGACAGCGCCAAGGCTCGCCTCATGGTCACTATGGGCATGGTCTTGCGCCGCGAGAGGCGTGGAGACGAGCAGCAGCAATAGGAAGGGACGGAGGAAACGGGTCATGGTCGGCTCTTTGATAATGCAGCAGAGACCGACCTACCGGCTGCAAGCGACAGGGCTGTGACGCGATCCCTGCGAAAGAGGGGTGCGGCGCACCGCACCCCATTGGGCTTAGTGACCAGCAGCGCCAGCGGGAACCAGTTCGACGCTCGGCGCGGGCATGTCGGCGTTTTCGTCGCCCGTGACGTCGATCCAGGCCTCTTCGCCGTTGGCACATCCCTGGATGGCGGGGAAGTAGAACTTGCCCGGCTCCAGCGTGCCGGCAAAGGTGCCGCGGAAGACGAACTCGTCATACCATTCGTTCGGCAGGTCGCCGCCCGACCAGACGATCTCGGTCACGCCCTCGGTGAGCTGCGTGCCATGATTGTCATAGGCTTGCGCATAGGGACCGGTGACGGTTTCAAGGGTCCAGCCCGCCTTGGGCATCGGCTTCACATTGTAAAAGCCTTCGGGAATTTGGACGCGCACAACATTGGTTGCCTCGGTCCCGCAGCCGTGGGGAATGCGCAGCACGGCCTTGTAGGTCGAGCCGATGGCAGCTTCCCGCACTTCGAGGGTGACGTGGGCGAAAGCGGGAACGGCAGTGAGGGCAACGGCGAGTGCGGCCGAAGCGGCGAGAATACGGATCATGATGATCTCCAGTGATAAAATGGTCAGAGGGTTGGCTTACGCCTGAAGCTCAGACCATCACTGGCGGCGCCCGTGCCTGCCCGATATGGGGCGCGTGATGAGAGTGACGCAGTTCGGCGACGGCGGGATAAGACGCTTCTGCCCAAAACCGAAGCAAGCCGAGATCGAGCGATGCAGGCTCGGCCAATGCGACTTCATATTTTCCGACGCCCGCAAGGGGACACTTGGCCAGTTGGGGCTGGTCGTCGGTTTGATCGACAGTCAGCGGCGCGCAGACCGACCAGAGGTCCAGCGACGCATAACCCAGGGAATCCAAATCGCGCTGCAGGCCCGCGGCCTGATGCAGTGGTGCCAGGAGGACGAGGACATAGAGAGCCAATACCGCTATGGCATTGGCCGTTTCCCTAATGATGCTCCGCGATCTAAACGGCATCTTGCCCCCTGATCACGCCGCTATATCCGGCGATCAGGCTGCACTCAACGACATCTTTGTCGCAACGTCTTTGATCTGGAGCAAGCGGGCCTACCGCGCTTCGGTCGGCGGTCCCGGCGGGGTCTCATCGCGCAGTGTTCCGCGACGGTCCAGAGCGTGCGCTACCGCGAGGCAAATCAACGCCCAGGCCGCCCCCAGAGCCCAGCCCGCCAGGACGTCTGTTGGAAAATGGACCCCAAGGTAAATTCGACTCAGGCCAACGGCGCCGACGAGGATGATGGCGCCCAGCAGGTAAAGGGCTCGCGCCGGCCATGTGGACGCGCGCTGGGCCAAAAGAACGCCAATCGTCAGGTAGACGACGGCGGAGGTCGTGGCGTGCCCGCTTGGAAAGCTCGAGGTGAAGACCTCGACGGCGCCGGTGAAATCCGGCCGCGGCCGATCGAAGAGCGCCTTGAGCACCGTGCTGATGATCGTGCCGCCAAGGACGCTGATGGCAATAAGCAGGCCCGTGCGGCGCGACCCGGTGAGCAAGAGATGCAACACGACGCCGATCACCAGGACGCCGAGGACCGGGAAACTTCCGAGCGCAGTGATATCCCGCACGCCTTCGTTGAACCATGACGGACCAACGGGAATGCCCGGTGTCGCCGGATCGCGAAACAGCATCACCACGGCATGATCGAAAGCGGCCGTGTCGCCATCGACAACCTGATCCGCGAGGATTCCGAAAATCGTCAGCAGCGCGGCAGCCACCGCGCAGCCAATGTAAAACAGAGTGTTGTCAGGCGAACGCCCTGCAGGCTGAACGCGCTCTGGAGATGTCGTCAACGTCCCGACTCCGCTGGTCTTACACAAGCCTTCACGGTGCTAGCTGCTCCCTCAGCTGGGTGCAAATACGGAAATGGCGTTTGGCCGGATGAGAAAATGGGCCGGCGTCTGGGTGACGAGGTCGCCATCGGTATTGATCGGCATCGGCGTCTCGGTGCGAATGTCGAATTCCGTGCTCTTGGCGGTGCGAACTTCGTCCCAGGCGCCATGCTCGCCGCGGCGGAAGGCGCCCAGCATCAGGCCGAACTTCCAGACATTCTTGAGTTCAAGGCTATAGAGGTCGAGGTGTCCGTCCTCGATGGTCGCATCGGCATGGATCATCGTGCCGCCGCCATAGTGAACGCCATTGCCCACCGCGATCTGCAGCGTTTTCACGCGCTCGCGGCCGGTATCGCTGATGATCTCGGCCCGAAACCTTTTGGCGCGGGTCGCAACCTTCAGGGCCGCCAAGGCATAGCCGAGCTTGCCCCAGCGGCGCTTGGCCTCCGGTGTGAGCCCACGGGCAAGATCGACACTGAGTCCCATGCTGGCGACGTTGAAGAAGGGGTGGCCATTCACCTCGCCAAGGTCCACGCGCCGCGTGTTCCCCGCGATGATGACGTCGGCAGCCTGTAGGAGCCCATTGGGAATGCTAAGCGTGCGTGCGAGGTCATTGGCCGTCCCCATCGGCATGATGCCCATGGGAAGCCCGGTTTCGAGGATACCCCGCGCCGCCGAATTTATGGTGCCATCGCCGCCGCAGACGATGACGAGATCGGCCTCGTGCCGGCGCCGGGCAATATCGGCCGAGACTTCGTCGGGCGTATCGAAACGCTCGACGACAGCGTCGACCCCGCCCTGGGCTAGGCGCTCGATGACGGGCTCGATGGCTTCCGAGCCGCGCCTGGCATTGGGATTAACCAGCATCAAGGCGCGGCGGCGGGCAGATGGAACAGCGCTCATTCTTGCGACCTCGATTACCAGAGGTCCCCACATGGCCACGAAACAGGCCCGCCGCAACCCCGAAAGCTTGCTTTCGGTCCCCTCAGTCCAGAATAACGTGCGGCACGAAGCGCGAGAGGTTGGCGGTGATGCGCGACCGGTCCTCGCGAATGCCGAGGCCACAGGCACGGTCGCCGACGATCCAGCTGCCAAGCACGGCAAAGCCACCCTCGCTTTCAAAGAGCGGCGCATATTCCTGGATCACGAAACCTTCGGCGCCGTAATCACCCGGTGCCGACGCCAGCTCCTTGCCATTGGTGAAGATCGAGACGTTCTCGCCTTCGCGCGACAACAGGGGCTTTTGCACATAGCTCGACAGGGACGACGCGCCGGGATCGTCGGTGAAAAACGCCGGCAACAGGTTCGGATGATTGGGATAACGCTTCCAAAGAAGCGGCAGCAGGCCCTTGTTGGACAGCACGGCCTTCCAGGCGGGCTCAACAAAAGCCCGGCCCGACCGCGGCAGATAGGGCGCGAAATTTTCGCGCAGCATGAATTCCCAAGGGTAGAGCTTGAAGCAGCGATCGATGACCCGATCCTGCAAATCGGTAAAGCGCCCTAGCGCGTCGACGCCGATTTCGCCGATATCGAGCAGTTCCACGCGATGCCCGGCCTGCACGGCGCAATCCATGAGGTACACCGTCGTGCCACGATCTTCCTCGTTGTCGGTCATGGCGGCGAAATGGAAGATCGGTTCCTTGGAGAACTGGCCAAACGCCTCGACGAGGCTTTCCTGCAGCGAGTTGAACTGGTCTGCATCCTGCGGGAGCACGCCGGCCGCGATTTGGTCGATCAGCCAATTGTACTGGAAATAGGCAGTCTCGAAGACCGATGTCGGCGTATCCGCGTTGTATTCGAGCAGCTTGACCGGACCCTGGCCATCATAGGCGAGGTCGAACCGGCCATAGAGGTGACGGTCCCCGCGCTCCCAGGAGTCGCGCACGAGATCGCGCAGCTCTTCAGGAATTGCGAGATGGTCGAGGGCCTCTTCGCTTGTCACGATATCGCCGACCAGGTCCATGCACATTTCGTGCAGTTCCTGACTCGGCGCTTCGATCTGTTCTTCGATCTCCTGGAGCGTAAAGGTGTAGGCGACATCGTCGAGCCAATAGGGCTCGCCATACATTTCGTGAAAACCGAAGCCGACCTCGCGCGCCTTGTCGCGCCAGCCATGGCGTTCCGGATAGGTGATGCGTTTCATTGCCTACCCGCCGAAACTGAAGCCGCCACCGCCACCAAAGCCCTGGCGAACGACGGTGCGGGTATTGACGTTGACCGGCTGCATGGTCTGACGCGAGGGGGCCACCACATCGCCGCCTGGCCGGGCGCCAGGGGTAACCGTCTGGCCGGAGCGATTGCGATAGATCGGCGTCGACCCATAGGCAAAGCCGTTGTTAATCCGCTGGTCGCGATAGCGATTGTAATCGCCGATATTGTTGAGCGTCGAGGACAGCAGATAGCCCGCGAGGAACGGGGTAAAGAAGCTGCCGCCACCCCCGTCGCCACTGGCTGCTGCTCAGCGCATTGGCCCACGCCATACTCGGCTTCACAGGCAGCGAGGCCATCAAACTTGGGCGAGGATTGCAGGTGGGCCTGCATCGCATCCTGATAACCGGCCTGGCACACCTGGGCATCCATGCCGGCAGTGATGCACTGATCGACCGAGGTGAAAAGCACTTCGCCCGGCGGCTCGCCGGCGCAACCGGCCAGGGCCAGCGACGAGATGGCGATGGTGCCAAGCGAGAGAAGCGGCGGCTTGCGACCGCTGAGACGTCTGCGCATTGCGTCCTCCCTCAATAGGTCATGCAGGCGGCATTGAGAATGCCGACCGCGAGCGCGATGCCACCGCCCCAGATGCCGGCCGTCACGTCACCATTGGTGATCTTCTCGTGCAGGTTCTTGAGCGTGAAATTGGCGATGTAGTAGGCGAGGATCTGCGCCAGGATGCCGATCACGGCCCAGATGATGTAGTCGACAATGCTGACCGAATTGGCAGCGGCCGAAGCCAGCGGCAGGCTGAAGCCAAGAATGGCACCGAGAAAGGCCGTCACCGCGGCCATGTTGCCGGCCCGGATCAGCTCCACCTCGCGATGCGGCGTGATGGCCGTATAGACGAAAGCGAAGGCGCCATAAGCGGCCAGGCCAATCGCAAAATAGCCGAGGAAGGCCGGCAGGCCCGCCACATAGTCAAGCATGTCGAAACTCCTTGGATGAAACGTTCAATGGATGTCAGACGCGGCGCACATCGGCCGGGGTAAGCCCGTAGCCGATGAGAAATTCGACCGAGCTGCCCGTCTGGCTCTGCCCCTGCCCGAGGTCGCGCTCGACATTGATCAGCAGCATTTCGCGCGATTGGCCGAGGGGACGATAATAGAGCATGCAGGTCTGGTGGATGGAGCGGAGCGCCTCGCCATCGTCGACCTTTTCGACGAATTCAACGAGCGCCGTGCGCTCCGGCCCCTCGCCCCAGAAGCGATGAAAGTGGATGCCATCGGCATCATAGTGTTCCTGCCCGATCAGCCCATTCGGCCCCGTCCAGCGCGACCAGGCCTGCGGCCCGGAGGGCACGACACTGTCCCAGGGATGATAGAAACTGATGTCTTCCACCGCATCGCCGGGCTTGCCACCGCCAGACATGGTCTGGATCATGCGGTGTTCGTCGTCATAGTAGCGTGAGAGCACACTTGAGGCGTCCAGCTGCACTTCGCCATAGGCGGCAACGATGAACGGCCCGCTCAGCGGCAACGGCATGGCCGGCTCGCCGCCAAGTGCATTGGCTTCGAGCGACAGAAAATCGAGGTCGAGGGCGCCACCGATACCGACGGCAAGAGGACCACGCTCGACCGGCAGCGGTTTTTTCTCGTCTTTGCGGCCGAACCAACCGATCATGCCCTGCTCCCTATGCGGCCATGAACCCCATGCAAGCCGGATTCATCGCTCCTATATGGTAGCGATGCGCCGAGATGCTAGGAAGGCGAACCGCACCAAATATTGGCGACAAGTCGCCACAGGCAAATATGGTTGCGGTCACAATGTGATAGTACCATATGCGCAAGGCGCCCGCACAAGCCGGCCGATATCGACAGATCCCATGGAGGACCTATTGGATACCTGGAACCTCACGACCCTGACGCAGCTTTTCGCGTCTGATCCCGAAGCCCTTGGCGATGTGGACGTGCATGTTCCGCCCGAGGGCAATGTCCTGTTCGTGACGCTCAAGGAAAAGGGCGATCTTGACGTCTTCGTCACCATGAGTGGCGACCGCGATATTCTCGCCAGCGTCATTCTCGCGCCCTGCAAGGACGTGCCCCATCGCGAATCCTTTGAGCGCATGGTGCTCAAGACGCACAAGCTGGTGCCGCTTTCGAGCTTTGGTATCACCCAGATCGACGGCGAAGAATGGTACGAACTCTTCGGCTCGCTTTCGGCCCGCTCCAGTGCCGAGACCGTCGTCGAAGAAGTCGCCGTGCTCGCCGCCAATGCGGTCGATGCGGCAGACATGATCAATGAATGGAAGAATGGGGAGTTCGCAGCGTGAGCGCCTGGGGTAAAATCTTCACCGCCATCCGCGGCGGGGTCAACGAAGCCGCCGAATCCGTCGCCGATAGCCAGTCGATGCGCGTTCTCGACCAGGAAATTCGCGACGCCGAACAATCCCTGCGACAGGCGCGCTCCGACCTTGCCGGCATCATGGCTTCCAACAAGAGCATGGCCCGCCGTATCGAGGAAAACCGCGCCAAGGAAGCCAAGGATACCGATAGCGCCCGCGCTGCCATCGCCGCGGGCCGCACCGACCTCGCGCAGGGCCTTGCCCAGCGCATCGCCACCATCCGGGGCGAATTGCAGCGCGACCAGGCCGAGCTCGACCAGTTGTTGCCGCGCCAGCAGCAGATGCTGCGCACCATTCAGGACACCGAAGCGCGCATCACCCAGATGAAGCGCGAGGTCGACAACGTCAAAGCCAATGAATCGCTCCTCAAGGCGCAGTCGGCTCTGGCCCATAGCCAGTCGGGCATCAACACCCGCCTCGGCAGCGCTGTCGACAGCCTTGAGCGCATCAAGAAGAAGCAGGAGGCCACGGCCGGCCGCATCGCCGCCGGCGCCGAACTCGCCGCGCTCGAAAACGGCAATGACCTCGATCGCCAATTGCGCGAAGCCGGCATTGGCGGCTCCAGCCAGTCAGCCGACGAAATTCTGGCGCAGCTCATGTCGCCGACGCCGTCCGACCCCTTGGCCCTGCCCCAGACGAAGAAGCTCGACTAAGCGAACCATCCAGGCGCGATTTGAAATTGTGCAGGCGGGGCGGATCGATGTGTCGATCGCCCCGCCTGCTTTTTTGGGTCGCGGGCTTTGGGTTCAGATCTTGATGATCGCAGCGGTGACGTACATGAAGCCGATGCCGGTCAGCAGGCCCCCAAGGACTGCAGGCGAGAACAGCGGCGAGCGGGAACCAGGGTTTGAACGCAGCAGATAGGCCCCGACCTCGACGATGACCTGAGCGATGGCCCCGGCGCCGACACCGAGCGCCAGGGCGGACCATTGCGGCGCATAGGCGAGACTACCTAGCCACAGCCCGAAGACGGCAGGCAGACCTGCAAGCAGCGCCAATGCCGCAAAGCTCCAGAGCGGCGGACGAACCCGAAGGATTGGCGCGGCTATGCCGATGCCTTCGGTGACGTTGTGCAGGGCAAAACCCAGCACCAGGAAAGTGCCGAGACCGGCAGAGCCCGCGGCAAAGGCCGCTCCGATGGCAAGGCCCTCGCCGAAATTGTGGAGGCCAATGCCGAGCGCGATAAAGAACGACAGCGACAGGCCGGTTGGCGTGCCACGCCAGTGCCCGACGCCCATGAGGATCAGGAAGCTGGCCAGCGCCACCAGCAGGACCATGGACGAGCCCTGGAACATCGCGGCGGACTCTCCGGCCAGTTCCAGCGCTTCAAACGTCATGTCGACAAGCAGGAAAGCCAGAAGGCCAATGGTCAGCGCCAGGAGGAAATTCATGCCAGCCTGACCGACACCGCGCAGCGCGGGGTAGCACAGGAGGCCAATGGCAACGGGCAAAACGCCGACAATGATGCCGATCAGCGCCTGCTGCCAGAGCATGGATTGGGTCGGGACCGGCGTCGGTACCGCCACGGCGATTTCGTGGGCAAAGGCGGCGCCGGTATTGGTGATGATATTGACGACATGGGCCTCGCCCAGAACCCAGGGGATAGGCCAGGTCGATCCACGCGGTACTGCCGCGGGCGATCGGGCCGGCCGGGGTCTGGGAGAAATTCCAGTAGGCATCGTCAACCTGCACCTGGGCAATCGTCATCGGCTCGGAGCCGCCGGCGCGGAGCTGGACGTGAATGCCGGTGTCGTCGAGCACCGTGCGCTCATAGGTCAGCGCCTCGACCGGCGGGGCGCCATTGTTGAAGTTGCGCAGCGGATCAGTGGAAGCGATCCAGGCGAGAGCCAGCAAGAACAGCCCCAGCGGCAGCAGCAGCCAGAGAAGGGATCGACGGTTGCCGATGGCTGCTGCCTTTGCCGAAGTGGTCGTCGTGTCGGCCATTTCGTTCATGGCTCAGCCCTCCACCACGTCGAACATTCCCATCCAGCCCAGTTCGGTGAACTCGCTCTGGTGCGGGTGGAACATGTAGCTGCCGGCCTCGTGGTCCCTGAACGAGAACTCGAGAATGCCGCGCTGGGCCTGGCATTGCATGATCAGGTCAACGGTCCGCAGCGTGGGCGCCAGATTGGTGCCGGTGTCGAAATAGTCGAAGAAATTGGCGTGCAGGTGAAACGAGTTGATCGGGTCGAACTCGGTGACATTGACCAGATAGATGCGCACTGGCCTCGATTTGACGATGCGGATCGGCGTCTTTGCATAGGCATGGGCGATGGTATTGACCGCGTAGAACTCGTTCTCGTTGTCGAAATTGGTGTCGAAGGCATTCATCACCATGACCATTTCCTGCCAGAGCGCATTTTCGGGCGTGCCGAGCAGGCGGGAGGCGGCGACTTCGGCAAATTCGGGATGCAGCGCGGGATCCGGGTCGATGATGAAGGCGCCATACATGCCCTTGTGCATGTGCCGTTTCAGCGGCAGTGCGTGGCAGTGATAGAGATGGCAGCCGAAAGGCTTTGCGTCGAATTCGTAGACGAATTCTTCGCCCGGATTGATCAGCCCAGCGCCAGGCACGCCATCCATGCGGGCCGAGTGAATGCCGTGAAAATGCATCGAGTGCGGATGGGACCCAAAATTGCTGAACACGATCCGCAGCCGCTCACCCTCCTTGGCGCGGAGCGCCGGGCCTGGCACGCGGCCGTTATAGGTCCAGGCCGGAAACATCACGCCCGGAGCAATCTCGATTTCCTTATCGATCGCTTCGACCGTGAAAGTGCGCAATGTCCGACCGTCCTCCATGGTGGACAGCGTGCCGGTTTCCCATTCGGTCAGCATGGTGGAGGGATCGAACCCGTTGGCGCCGTGATCCACCGTACCGACCGTCATCATGTCGCCGTGGGCACCGCCATGCGCCGGGGGCGCGGCATAGGGGCTGGTCGAGGTTGCAGCCGGCTCTACCGGCATGCCGCTCATGTCATGCCCCGGCATGTCCTGGGCAACGGTGGTCGTGGCCAGCGCAGCAGCGCCGCCGGCAGCTGCGAGCCCACCCAGCAACAAGCTGCGGCGGCTGACCAGATCGGGAGCAAGTTCGGCGTTTGACATGAGCACCCCAGTTGCGAACCATTCGCAATTTAGAAGTAGCGCCACATCGAATGTTTTTGCAAGTAAGAATTAATTGCAAGAATGGGATGAACTTCCGCGACGGTTCGCCCGCGGGCCGGACCTGCGAGCTAATGGGCGTGCGTTGCGCCGAAACGAAATGTGCGGGATCGAAGCCCAAGGCGCTGGCTGTTTCAGCTCCAACGCGCCAGCGGTATGGCCGGGCACCCTGCCCGACCATACGTTTTGCTTTAGGCGGTCAGAAGCCGCGCCGCCTGCCGCAGGGCCGCTGCCGTGCGGTTGGCGCCGCGCATGAGCTGGGTGCGGGCAAAGCCGAGCGTTTCCGGTCCATGCGTCTTGAGCTCGCCCGCCACCGAAATGGCCGGCAGACCCGGCACCGGCAAAGCCGGATCATGGGTGAAACGCGGACCGCGCGTATAGTTGAGCGGCACGAGAATGCGGGCGAGCTGCTGGATCACCGCGTTGGCCTGAGCCTCGGCCACCGTGCCATTCGCAGTACCGGCATAGAAGGCGTCGAGCGAAGCGCTGAGACCGGCCAGTTCGGAAGCAACGGGATCGAGCAGCGCGGCATCGTCGCCCGCCGCCTTCTGATACTTCTCCAGCGTCGCCTTGAACTCGGCAGCCGTCGCGCGCCAGTCGAAGGGCAGGATCGGCGCATTGGCCACCGCCATGATGCCGGCGAGATAGACTTTGATGTCGCGAATGAGAATGTCGCGATCGGCAATGTCCATCAGGTCGTTTTCGGTGTGCCAGGCAATGTTCCCGCCGCAGCCGCCGACCGTGTAATATTCCATCTCCTTGCGCTTCTCGACCGTCATGGTGGAGGACAGCATGAAGAAGCTCGAAAGCCCGATATTGTTGAAGGAATAATCGCCGGCGCGCAGCGGCCGTTCGCCATGGAATGGCAGATCGGCAACCTCGCGAATGACATCGGTGCAGAGGCCATTGGCCTCGCTCATTACCGCGACGTTCTCATAGACATCGGCCCAACGGCAGCCGGGGCTGTCGCAATTGACCTGGGCGACGCAGTTCTCGTCGAGATCGAGCGCGAAGGCATCGGCATACCAGGCCGAACCGGCGTAGCGGCCAGTCGAGTGGCCCGGCCACCAAGCGATGCGCACCGAGCGGCGGAGATCGCCACGGTTGTGCCAGAGCACGCGGGCGATCTCGAGCATGGCGGCATCGCCCGTTGCATTGTCGCCCACGCCCACGTCCCAGCTGTCATAGTGGCCGGCGAGCAGCACGAACTTTTCTGGCTCCACTGTGCCGGGCACATTGACCACCGGCACAAGCGACTTGAACCAGCCCTCTTCCAAGCGGGTCTTTATGGTGACGCTGCCACCGGCCTTGGCCAGTTCGATCAGCTCCTGCCCATCGGGATTGTTGACGACGGCAACGGGGATCACCGGCTTGCGCGGCAGGCCATCGAGATCGGGCGAACCCCAGACCGAGGAGCAGATGCCCCAGTGCCGGTCGATGCCAGGATTGACGGCGATGACGCCAATGGCGCCCTTTTCCTGAAATTCGAGCACCTTGTTGGGCGAGGCAAAGCCGTCGGTGAGCACGATCTTGCCGCGAATGCGCTCCTCGGCGGCCGCTGCCTCGTCCCGGTTCTTTTCGTAAAAGCTGCCAACGCTGGCAGCCAGCGCGCCCGGCACATGGTGCAGCACGCCGCTCATGCCTTCCGGGCAGCTCAGCGAATAGGCGGGAGGCTTCGAGGCATAGGTCTTGCCATTGGCCTCGACCGATGCCTCATATGGAATGGATAGATAGAGCGAGGCTTCGAGCATTTCGACCGGCACGCCAAGCTCTCCAAGGCGCCGGGCAATATCGTGGGCTGAGGCTTCGACGTCTTCCGGCTTCCAGCGCGGCATGGTGGAAAAGGCTTCCACCAGCGGCCAAGCCGCGTCGGCATTGACCTGGGCGATGGCGTTTTTGATGGCCGTGTCGAGCATGCTGAACCCTCTCTATGCAAAGTGACGGCCCACGATGCCCCAAGATAAATTGTACGACAATCCGGATTGTACGACAATTTTCCGCTAGGCTTTGCGAAACACCCTCGTTACAGTCATTCCAACACGCCGTCGCACCGATTTGACCAAGACGGCCAAATGCAGGATGACCCACCCATTTTCCCTTGGGGCGACCGATACTAATGAGCGACTTGCGTAGAATCTTTCAGGTTGATGCATCGCACATGGCCGATGAGCTGGCGGAGGAGAGCACGCAAACGCGCCAGCTCGCCCGCGATCGGGTTTTTGACTCCGTCCGCACCGCGATCATGGAAGGCCGTATTGCGCCGGACACACGCCTGACCGAGCGCGAACTCTGCGAAGCCTTCGGCATCAGCCGCACCGTGGTGCGCGAAGTCGCGCGCCGGCTCGAAGCCGAAAAGCTGGTCAACGTCATCCCGCATAGCGGCCTCCGCGTCGCGCGGCTGACCCGCAAGCACGTCCACGAAATCTACGAGATCCGCACCGAACTCGAAGCCATCACCGTGCGCAGCTTCCTCGCCTGCGCGACGGACGAAGATATTGCCGCCGCCCAGGATTTTGGCCGCCGTCTCCTCGAAGCCGGCTCGAATGGGGACAAGGTCGGCATGGCCGAAACCATGTCGAAATTCCTGCGCTTCATGACCGATGTCGCGGACAACCAGATCGCTGCCGAAATGCTCGATCAGCTCCGCTCCCGCGTCAACATGCTCCGCATCTACGCCATGGACGAGCCGGGCCAGCTCGAAACCGGCATGGAAGGCGTGCGTGCCATCATCGCCGGCATCACCGCCCGCGATATCGCCGCCGCCGAGCGCGCCACCCGGATCTATGTGCGTCGCTCAGCCGACGCCGTGCTCCGCCATATGGACCGGGATGAATAGTGCCGAGCACGCTCCCGATACTTTCTCTTCTTTTCTCTCTGGAAGGCTTTTGATGACACCGCTCTCATCCGCCATGCCGGCCTTGGCGCCGGATACTGCCCCCATTTGCGATCCGGTGACGCTGGAAATCATCCGCGGGGCGATCATGGCGACCCAGCGCGAAATGGAAGCGCTGATCGAGCGCACCGCGATCTCCGCCTTCATCCGCGAAAAGAAGGACTTTTATACCGCCCTCTTCGACGAGCGCGGCGTCATGGCCGTGGGTTCGATGGTCCCGATCTTCGGCGACCTCACCTCGCCGGTCTTCGAGCATTTTCCGCGCGAGACCATGAAGCCGGGCGATCTCTACTGGTACAATGACTGCTATGGCTCCAAGGGCGCCGTGACCCACTCGAACGACCAGGTGCTGCTCGCCCCGGTCTTCCACGGCGACCGCCTCTGCGCCTTCGTGATGAGCTGGGCACACTTCGCCGATATCGGCGGCCTGCATCCCGGCTCCATCAGCCCCGATGCCACTTCCATCTACCAGGAGGGTATCATCATCCCGCCGACCAAGCTGGTCGATGCGGGCGTGGTCAACGAAATGGCCCTCGCCATCTTCCACCGCAATTCGCGCTTCCCGGCCCAGAGCGAAGGTGACATGTCGGCGCTCATGGCCTCGGTCAAGCTCGGCGTCACCCGCGTTGCCGAAGTCGTCGCGCGCCACGGCGCCGACACGGTCTCGGACGCCCTCGCGCAGCTCCTCGACCGCACCCGCACGCTGGTGCGCCGTCGCCTTGCCGAAACCTTTGACTACGGCACCTACAAGTTCTCCGACCAGATCGACAGCGACGGCCACGGCAATGGCCCATTCAGCCTGCGCTTCGCCATCACCCGCGAAAAGGGTGCCAATGGCGAAGACCGCTTCATTTTCGACGCGACGGAAAGCGACGATCAGGCCCCCGGCCCGGTCAACCTGATCATGAACAAGGGCGTGCCCGGCATGGCGCTTGGGCTCTATTTCCTCGGCGGCGATCCCTCCCAGGTGGTCAACGCCGGCGGCCCGCTCGCCATCGATGAAGTGCGCCTGCGCGAAGGCTCCATCGTCCAACCGCGCTTCCCCGCACCGCTCGGCATGCGCGGCCTCACCATGATGCGCATGCTTGCCGTGCTCAACGGCCTCGTCAATCGCGGCAAGGGCGGCGCCCCGGCGGCCCATTCGGCCTATGTCGTCACCATCATGCGCGGCACGTTTGGCAAGGAAACCGGCACGCCGAAACCCTTCCTCCTCGCTGACGGTATCGGCGTCGGCTATGGCGCCCGCGACTTTGCCGATGGCATCGACGCCGTCTACTTCGTGGCGCAGGAAAACTACCCCGTCGAGTTCCTCGAAGGCGGCTATCCGATCCGTCTGCGCCAATATGGTGTCGTGCCCGATTCCGGCGGCCCCGGCCGCTTCCGCGGCGGTACCGGCATTATCCGCGAGTACGAAATCCTCGCCGATGAGGCTCTCCTTGCCATCCGTATTGACGGCGTCAAGAACCCGCCCTGGGGCTATGCCGGCGGCATGTCTGGTGGCGGCGGCTCCATTGTCGTCAATCCCGGCACGCCCGAAGAGCGCAAGATTCCGCCGCTCTCGGACGGCACGGCCCTCAAGAAGGGCGACATCCTGCGCATCCGCACCGGCGGCGGCGGCGGCATGGGCCACCCCTATGATCGCCCGGCCGAACGCGTGCTCGAAGACGTCCGCGGCGGTTTCGTTACTGCTGAAGCTGCGAAGACCTTCTACGGCGTCGTGATTTCAGACGACCAGCTCGATGTCGAAGCCACAGAAAAGCTGCGCGCCGACCGTCCGGCCACCAAACCCTTCCACCGCAATACCTATATCGATGAGCTCGCCTGATATGGCCACGGAAAAAAGCCCAACCAATCTCGCCGTTGCCGTTGATATCGGTGGCACCTTTACCGACGTCGCCCTGGTCGACGGTTCCGGCCGCTCCTGGCGCGCCAAGACCCCGTCCATCCCGTCCGATCCGTCGGAAGCCTTCCTCAACGGCATCCGCCTTGCTTTGCAGCAGGCCGGCGCCTCGGCTGCCGATCTCGATCAGGTGCTGCACGGCACGACCGTTGCCACCAATATGATCCTTGAAGGCAAGGGCGCGCGCACTGCGCTCGTCACCACGCGCGGCTTCCGCCACGTGCTGGCCATCGGTCGTCAGGATATTCCACGCAAGGCCAATCTCTATACTTGGGTCAAGCCGGTCCCCCCGGTGCCGTCGAGCCGCATCGTCGAAGTCGACGAACGCGTCGCCGCCGGTGGCGCGGTGCTCGAAGCACTCGATGAAGCAACCGTTCGCGCCGCTGCCGAAAAGATCCGCGGCATGAATGTGCAGGCCGTCGCCGTCTGCCTCATCCATGCCTATGCCAATCCGGCGCATGAGCGGCGCGTTGCCGAAATCCTGCGCGAGGAACTGCCCGGCCTCGCCGTCACCGTTTCCAGCGACGTGCTGCCGGTGGTGCGCGAATATGAGCGCAGCCTGACCACCGTGCTCAACGCTACGGTCATGCCGGGCGTGACCACCTATGTGAAAAACCTCGAAAAGCGCCTCGATGACGAAGGCGCTACCCCGCCGCTGATGTTGATGCAGTCCAATGGCGGCG
This sequence comes from Devosia sp., assembly GCF_024707125.1. Taxonomy (GTDB): domain Bacteria; phylum Pseudomonadota; class Alphaproteobacteria; order Rhizobiales; family Devosiaceae; genus Devosia. Next base: position 235,716 of record NZ_JANQAH010000005.1, on the reverse strand, counting down.
TTGCGGGCGCACCGAAAATCCGCGTCGCCCCCGCCCTCACTGCCCTGTCCGGCCCCGCAGCCGGCGTCGTCGGCGCCCGCGCCGCGGCTGCTGCCTGCGGCATTGAGGACATCATCACCAATGATATCGGCGGCACCTCGGCCGATATCTGCCTCATCAAGGGCGGCCAGATCGGCCTCACCCAGCACGGCGCCGTCGGCGAATGGCCGCTGGCCTTGCCCATGGTCGACATGATCACCATCGGTGCCGGCGGCGGCTCCCTCGCCCGCATCAAGGACGGCGCCCTGACTGTCGGCCCCGAAAGCGCCGGCGCCTGGCCCGGCCCCGCCTGCTACGGCAAGGGTGGCACCGAGCCCACCGTCACCGACGCCCATGTCGCGCTCGGCCAATTGCCTGCACGCCTCCTCGGCGGCAGCATGGTGCTCGATGTCGAGGCCGCCAAGCGCGCGGTGATGACCATCGCCGAGCCGCTCGGGCTCGACCTCGAAACCGCTGCCCGCGGCATCCTCGCCATTGCCGACAACCACATGGTCGGCGCCATGCGCGTGGTCTCGGTCGAGCGTGGCCATGATCCGCGTGATTTCACCCTCGTGCCCTTCGGCGGTGCCGGCCCGCTCCATGGTTGCGCCCTTGCCGATCTTCTGGGGATCAAGAGCGTGCTGATCACCCCTGCCCCCGGCGTGCTCTGCGCCGATGGCCTCCTTGCCGCCGATCTCAAGTCGGAATTTTCGCGTGCCATGGCCATCCCTGGCGCCATGGACCCGGCTGCGACCGAGCCGATCATCGCCGAACTAGAAGCGCAGGCAACCGCCTGGCTCAACGAGGAAGATGTCGCCTCCGAAGTGCGCGTCATCGAACGCGTTGCCCTCCTGCGCTATGCCGGACAAGGCGGCGAAATCGCCGTGGCCTACGCCGCGGACCGTGCGCAGGTGGAAGCCAATTTCCAGGCTGCCCACAAGGCGCTCTACGGCTTCAATCTCGGCGCTCCGATCGAGCTCGTCACCCTGCGTGTTCACGCAACCGGTCTTGCCGCCGTGCCGCCCGCCGTCGAACTGGCACCGGGCACGACGCCTGCGCCGGAAGAGCACACTGCTGTCAGCATCGGCGGCAAACAAGTCGACGTGCCCGTTCTCGATCGCGCAAAACTCGGCGCCGGTGCGACCTTCGCCGGTCCCGTCATCCTGACCCAGCTCGACACCACCACCTTCGTCGCCTCCGGCTGGCAGGGCAAGGTGCATGCCTCGGGCGGCATCATCCTCACCAAGGAAGCAGCATGACCTCGCCCACGCTGAGCCCGGTCTTCTCCCATATCGAAGCCCGGCACGACGAATATATCGCTCGCCTGATCGACTATGTGCGCAATCCCTCGATCAGCGCCCACAATATCGGCATCCGCGAAGTCTCCGAGCTGCTCGTGAAAATGCTCGGCGAGCTGGGCATGGAAGTCGAGGCGATCCCGACCAAGGGCCATCCCTTCGTCCTCGCCCGCTACAATGTCGACCCGGCAAAGCCCACCGTGCTGCTCTACGGCCACTACGACGTGCAGCCGCCCGATCCGCTGGAACTGTGGGAAAGCCCGCCCTTCGAGCCGACCATTCGCAATGGGCGCATCTATGCCCGCGGCGTTGGCGACAACAAGGGCCAGCACTTTGCGCAGATCATGGCCATCGAGGCGCATCTCAAGGTGCATGGCACCCTGCCCTGCAACGTGATCTTCCTCCTTGAAGGCGAGGAAGAGATTGGCTCGCCGCAGATCGCCGATTTCGTCAGGGACTATAAGGATCGCCTCAAGGCCGATTTCGTGGTCACCGCCGATGGCCCCCTGCACGAATCCGGCAATTCGACGCTGACCTATGGCGTGCGCGGCATGACCTCGTTCGAGCTGCGCGTCCGCACCGCCGCCCGCGATGCCCATTCGGGCAATTACGGTGGCGTCATGCCCAACGCCATCTGGACATTGGTGCATCTGCTCTCGACCATGAAGACCTCCGATGGCCGCATCACCATCGACGGCCTGCACAACCAGATCATTCCGCCGACCGAAGCCGACATTGCCGCGACCAAGGCCCTGCCGCTCGACCTGCCGGCATACATGGCCGATATGGGCCTGACCCGCCTCGACGAGCCAGCCGATCGCCCGTTCTGGGACCGGCTGATGTTCCATCCGACCCTCACCATCAACGGCCTTCACGGCGGCTATGGCGGACCGGGCACCAAATCGGTCCTGCCCTGCGAGGCCGTCGCCAAATGCGACATCCGCCTCGTCGAAGCGATGACTTCAGACCATGTCTATGCCTGCGTCAAAGCCCACGTCGCCAAGCATGCGCCCGAGGTTGAGGTCATCACCTATGGCTCCATGCTGCCCTCGCGCACGCCGCTGGACGACCCCTGGGGCAAGCTCATCCAGGAAGCCATTGTTGAAGCCCGCAACGAGCAGCCGCTGGTCTATCCCTCGGCCGGCGGCAGCCTGCCCGACTATGTCTTCACCAAGGTGCTCGGCGTCCCCGCCTTCGTCATGCCCTATGCCAATGCCGACGAAGCCAACCACGCACCCAACGAGAACATGGAAATCGACCTGTTCCTGAAAGGCATCCGCACCGGCGCCGCGCTTCTCGACCGGCTCGGCCGCGTCTAGCTGATTTCACGCATGAAAAAGGCGGCCGGATCGCTCCGGCCGCCTTTTTTTTGCTTACGCGCTGAGCTCAGCCGCCTCGCGCACCGGATGGTAGCAGGCAACGCCGCTGACGCCGGCCGCATCGCTATGCCGCTTCATCTGCGGTTCGTCCTTGCGGCATTCGTCGGTCACGCGCGGACAGCGCGGATTGAAGCGACAGCCCGGCGGCGGATTGACGGGATTGGGCGGCTCGCCACGCGTTGCCTTGCCACGCGCCAGACGCGCCCGCGCCGGATCGGGCTCCAGCGCCGAGCCACGCAGGGCCACTGTGTAGGGATGGTTTGGCGTCACCAGAACCTGATCGGCACCACCCTCTTCGACCGCGCGACCGAGATACATCACCATCACCCGATGCGAGATGGCCCGCACCACGGCGAGGTCGTGGGCGATGAAGATAATCGCAATACCGAGTCGCTTCTGGAGGTCGATCAGCAGGTTCACAACCTGCGCCTGAACCGACACGTCGAGCGCCGAAACCGGCTCGTCGCAGACCAAAACCGAGGGCTCCGCCGCCAGCGCGCGGGCAATACCGATGCGCTGACGCTGGCCACCCGAAAATTCATGTGGAAAACGGCTCGACGCGGCGGGATCAAGACCCACTGCCGTCAAAAGTTCTTCAACCCGTGCCGTGCGCGCCGCGCCCTTGGCGAGCCCATGAACATCGAGCGGTTCAGCCACGATATCGAGCACGGTGCGCCGCGGATTGAGCGACAGATAGGGGTCCTGAAACACCATCTGCACCTGTCGGCGCAGGGCCCGATCCCGCTTGATCGGCGCGCCGCGGAAGAGGATTTCGCCCTCGTCTGGTGTCTCCAGCCCCACGAGCATACGCGCCAGCGTGGACTTGCCGCAGCCGGATTCTCCCACAACGGCCAGCGTTTCGCCCGGCATGACGGCAAGGCTCACGTCCTTCACCGCATGAAACTGCTTGCCAAACACAGCGCCGCCGGCCCTGAAAGTCTTGGAAAGGCCACGGGCCTCGAGGATCGGTTCAGCCGACATGGGCGGTCTCCACGAGCGGATAGTGACAGGCGCGGCTACGTCCCGGAAGATCGCCGACAAGCTCCGGACGAACCTTCGTGCACAATTCGCCTAGATGCGTGCAGCGCGGATTGAAGGCGCAGCCCGGCGGCGGCGCAATCAGGTTGGGCGGCGAACCCTTGATCGGTTCGAGCTTTTCCACCGTCTCGATGCGCGGCGCCGAAGCCATCAGTGCGGCCGTATAGGGGTGGGCCGGCGCACGGAAAATATCGTCGACGCTGCCGGTTTCAACAAGGCGCCCGGCATACATCACGGCGACCCGCTCAGCCATGCGCGCCACGACGCCGAGATCGTGGGTGATGAGCAGAATGGCCATGCCCAGCTCGTCCCGCAGCTCGTCCAAAAGGTCCAGAATCTGGGCCTGAACAGTCACGTCGAGCGCCGTCGTCGGCTCGTCGGCAATCAGCACTTCGGGCTTCAGCGCAATGGCCGAAGCGATGAGAATGCGCTGCCGCATGCCGCCGGAAAACTGGTGCGGATAGTCGTCGATTCGCTTGTCGGCCGAGGCCAGGTGCACCGAGCGCAAAAGCTCGATCGAGCGCTCCCGCGCCTCCTTTTTCGACACGCCGAGATGGGTGCGGTAGAGCTCGCCAAGCTGGTCGCCGATCGACAAAACCGGGTTGAGCGCCGATAGCGCATCCTGGAAAACGAGGCTGATCACACGCCCGCGCAGCTTGCGTTTCTGCTCCTCGTCGGCAGTGAGCAGGTCGTGTCCTGCCAGCTCCATGCGTCGCGCATTGATCGTCGCATTGCCGCGAACGATCCCCATCACCGCGCGCGTCGAAACCGATTTTCCCGAGCCGGATTCCCCCACCAGCGCCAGCACTTCGCCGCGCTTGAGATCGAATGAAACATCGCTAACGGCTTTCACGTCGCCGCGCATGGTGCGGAAGCTGACATCGAGCCCTGACACCGACAGCACTGGGCGCTCGTCTGCCTGTTTCGTCATCAGTGACACTACCTCGCTCAAGAATTGTACGACAATCCTTGACACGGCTTCGGCCGCATCGCAACACTTGGGTGCCAATTCAACAGCGAGACCATGATGATCCGCAATGTTAGGAATGCTTTGACCCGTCGTTCCGTCCTGATGGGCGGGGTCGTTATGGCCATGGGGATGGCCAGCCTGAGCCCCGCCAATGCGCAGGACGCAGCCAGCCGCATCGTCATCGGCACCACCGCCGACGTCGTCAATTTCAACCCGCTCGTCGGCAATAGCCGCTCGGATACCTGGGTCACGAACCTGATGTATCCGCGCCTGATGCAGATGACGGACAAGGGCTCCAAGGACCCCTATGTCGCCACCGATTGGGGCTATTCCGAGGACGGCCTGACCGCCTGGATGGATATCCGCGGCGACATGACCTGGAACGACGGCACGCCCTTCACGGCTGACGACATCGTCTTCACCGTCACCGCGGTCACCACCGAAAAGATCGGCGTGACGGCAGGTCTCATTCCTTCCTTCGTCAGCGCCACGGCCGTCTCGCCGACCCGCGTCGAATTCACGCTGAGCCGTCCGGACTCGACCTTCCTGACCAATATCGGCTTCTGGATGCCGATCGTTCCGAAGCACGCCTTCCCCGAAGTCGGCCAGGTTGCAGCCTTCGCCAATGACAAGGATTGGGTCAGCGTCGGTCCCTTCGCCCTCACCGAAGTCAATGCCGGCCAGAACTACCTGCTGACCGCCGTCGACAACTACCCGCTCGTTGAAGCCGGCAAGGCGACCGTCGACGAAGTCGAATTCCGCGTCTTCCCCGATGTGAACGCCCAGGCCCTGGCGCTGCGCGCCGGCGACCTCGACCTCATCGCCAATTCGCTGCCGGCCCCCATCGCCCGCACGCTTCAGGGTCAGCCGGGCATCACTCTCGCCCAGGCGCCGTCGCTGGGCTGGTCGCACGTCCTCTACAACATGACCGACGAACAGCTCTCCAAGCTCGAAGTCCGTCAGGCGCTGTCCCATGCCGTGGACTACGAGGCCATCCGCGCCATCGCCATGCAGGGCCTTGCCACCTCGACCAATTCCTCGGCCATCTCGCCGGTTCTGAGCTACTGGGCTGACCCGGAAGCCAAGGAATATGCCTTCGATCCGGAACTCTCCAAGAAGATCCTGACCGATGCCGGCTATACCGACGCCAATGGCGACGGCTTCTTCGACGGCCTCGAATTCTCCCTGCTCTACGAACAGAGCGCCGCCGATATCGCCAACTGGGCCCAGATCATGAAGGACGGCGCCACCAAGGCCGGCATCAAGATCAACCTGACCGGTCTCGAGCGTAACACCTACCTGGCCCGTGGCCGCGAGAAGGACTTTGACATCTACGCCGGCAATTGGGCGGTGATGGAAGAGCCGGCCGCCTATCTCGGCCTCGCCTATCGCACCGGCGGCTTCATCAACTATGCCTCGATCTCCGATCCGGATCTGGAAAAGCTGATCGACGAAGCCCAGGCTGCAACGACCCCCGAAGCTGTGAAGGTGCCGGTCCAGGCCGCTGCCAAGCTGATCTCGGAGAAGGTCTACGACAACGTGCTCTACTACCAGACCTTCCAGTTCGCCTATAACAGCGACAAGTGGGACGGTTTCGTGGTTCAGCCCTCTGATCTGCTCTCGCTGGTCAATCCGCTGTCGCTGGCCTCGGTCAAGCCCAAGAACTGACCAGTAGAGACCTGATAACGTGCATCTCACCGGCTATTTTCTGCAACGATTGATACGTGGATTGGTGACCTTCTGGTTCGCCGTGACGGTTACCTTCTTCCTCGTCCGGCTTCTGCCGGGTGACCCGGTGCTGGCTGTTGCCGCACCGGGCATGACCGAGGAAATCCGCCAGACCCAGTTGCAGCAATTCGGTCTGGATCGGCCTCTGCTGGTCCAGTACTTCGCGTATCTGCGCGAGCTCGTTCAGGGCAATCTGGGCGTCTCGTTCCTGCGCAGCCAGCCGGTGAGCCAAGTCTTGATGGAGCGTCTCCCGTGGACGCTCCTTCTTACAGGGTCGGCCCTTCTGCTCACGGTGATCCTCGGCGTGCCGCTTGGCGTCTTGGCGGCCACCCGTGCCCGCGGCTGGGTCGATCAGGTCGTCCAGATTACCGGCGTCGTCGGGCAATCGCTCTTCGTGCCCTCGCTCGGCATCTTGCTCCTCTATACCCTCGGCCTCATGCTCGGCTGGTTCCCCATCGGCGGGGCCGTCAAATCAGGCCTCACGGGCTTTTCCTATTACCTCTCGGTCCTCCACCACCTGATCCTGCCCTGCTTCACGCTCGTTCTCGCGCAGCTCGCCTCCTATGTGCTGACCCTGCGCGCCACGCTGATCGAAGCTCTGGGTGAAGAATATTGCGACCTCGCCCGCGCCAAGGGCACGCGCGAAAACAAGGTGATCTGGAAGCACGCCCTGCGCAACGCGCTCCTCCCCACCACCACCCTGATCGGTCTCCAGATCGGGTTCCTGGTAGGCGGCGCCGTGCTCACCGAAACCATCTACGCCTATCCCGGCGTTGGCCGCGCCATTTACGAGGCCGTCGGCCAGCTCGATTTCCCCGTGCTGCAGGGCGCTTTCGTGCTGCTCGCTGCCACGGTGGTGATCGCGAACCTTGTGACCGACATCGCCTACGGCTTCCTCGACCCGCGGGTGCGTGCCTGATGACTATGACCAACACTTCGACCACCGCGCCCACCCTGCCCCCAGCCGATCTGAAGCCCGCCCAGCGCACCTGGCGCGCCTTCCGGCGCAATCCGCTTGGCATGGGCTCGGCCGCCGTCATCCTGCTCATGGTGCTCGTCGCGCTCATTGCGCCGCTGCTTGCCGAATTCCCCAGCGGCTACGGCATCGAAATCCTGATGCCGCCTTCCGCCGCCCACCCCTTCGGCACCGACGATCTCGGACGTGACGTGTTAGCCCAGGTCATCTGGGGCACCCGCATCAGCATGATCATAGGCTTTGCCTCGTCCTTCCTCGCCATCCTCATCGGCGTGGCCCTGGGCATTCTCGCCGCCTATGCCAAAAGGCTCGACGCGCCGATCTCCATGCTGGTCGACGTCTCCCTCGCCTTACCAGTCCTGCCGCTGATGATCCTCGTTGCGGCGCTCGTGGGCCCTTCAGTCACAACGCTGGTCGTCGTCATCGCGCTCTTCTCGTGGCCCGAAGTGACCCGCATCGTCCGCTCGCAGGCGCTGTCGGTCACGCGCCTCCCCTATGTCGATGCGGCCCGCACCATTGGCGGCTCGCATTTCTGGATTATGACCCGCCATCTTCTGCCCGCCGTGGCGCCGATCATCGTCGTCTCGGTCGTCCTCACAGCCTCGCGCGCCGTGATGTCCGAAGCCGGCCTCTCCTTCCTCGGCCTTGGCGATCCGGAAAGCTGGTCCTGGGGAAAGATACTCTTCAATGCCCAGCGATCGGGCGCACTCACCGTCGCCTGGTGGTGCACGCTCTTCCCCTCGCTGGCCATTCTTCTTCTGGTCGTCTCTTCGACGCTCGTGTCGATCGCCTACAACGACGCCCGCAATCCAAAAACCCGGGAGAACTGAGCCGTGAAGCAACGCCTTTCGCGCGATACCTATGCGCGCATCCAGGATGGGCTGCGCGCCCGCATGGCCGCCCAGGGTTTTGACGGCCTCCTCGTCGACGATCATCACCACGTCGCCTATCTCAGCGGCTTCTTCCACTTTCCCAATGAGCGCCCCGCCGCGATCTGGCTGACGGCCAAGGACTGCATTCTGCTCGTGCCGGCGCTCGAAGCCGACCACGCCGAAAAGCAGAACACCGCTGCCGATTTTGTCGTCTACCCCGAATATCCCGGCATCGAGGACGCCTTCTCGATCCTGCTCTCAAAGCTGAACCCGACCGGCCGCATCGCCTACTCGCCGACCACGCCCGCGGGCCGTGTCAAAAAGTTCGAGCAATTCGCCCCCAATGCCACCTGGGTCATGTCCGAAATCGTCGAGGACGCACGGCTCATAAAATTCCCCGAAGAGATCGTCCTTCACCGCGAGGCCGCTCGTATCTCCGACGCCATGGTAGACGCAGGCCTCCGGCTCATCTGCGACGCTCTGGCCGCTGGCACGCCGCTCCCCAGCGAGGCCGAACTTGCGCGCCATGTCACGAGCTTCGGCACCAAGACCATGTATGCCGAGCACGAAGACGTCGTGGTCGGCCAGATGCTGGCCGGCGGCCTCGTCTATACGGGCAAGAATGCCGCCCTGCCCCATGGCCTGCCCTCGGCCGAACGGGTCAAGCCCGGCGAAACCTTCATCCTCTCGCTCGGCTGCGCCGTTGGCGGCCGCTTTGCCGAGAGCGAGCGCACCTTCGTCATGGGCGAGCCCACGGCCGAGCAGCGCCGCTATTTCGAAGTCGCCACCCGCGCCCAGGCCATCGGCACCGATGCCCTTATCGCCGGCCGTCCCTGTTCGGAAGCCAATCGCATCTGCCTTGATGTCATCCGCGAGGCCGGCATGGCGCAATATCTGCGCCACCGCCAGGGCCATGGCATCGGCATCTGGCTGCATGAGCCGCCGTGGATCGCCGATGGCGACGACAGCCCGCTGCAGCCGGGCATGATCGTCTCGTCCGAACCGGGTCTCTATATCCCCGGCCACGGCGGCTATCGCATTTCCGACACGGTGCTGATCACCGAAACGGGGCCGGAGCGGCTGACCAGCCATCCGCGCACCATCGATGAATGCATCATCGGCTGATCGCTGGATTTCACGACTAAAGAGGAGACTGGAATGGACGTCACCATCAATGGCGCACGCCTGAACATTGAAGTGCTCGGCGGCGACGACAAGAGCAAGCCGGTGATGATCGTTCATCATGGCGCGCCGGGCCTCGGCAGCCATGCCGAACCCAAGGGCTCCTTCGGTCCCTTCTCCGACGAGTATCGCGTCGTCGTCTTCGACGCCCGCGGCAGCGGCGCTTCGGAAGACAAGGCGCCCTTCACCCACGAACAATGGGCGGCCGACGTCGATGCCATCCGTGAATGGATCGGCGCCGAAAAGATCATCATGGCCGGCGGGTCCTATGGCGGTTTCATCTCGATGGAATATGCCATCCGCTATCCCGACCGCGTCCTCGCCATGGTGCTGCGCGATACCTCGGCCGACAATGCACACCGCGAACTCTCGCGCGCCAATGCCCTGGCCTCGCCGCGCATCGAGGTCGATCTCGACCTCTTCAACCGCATCATGGCCGGCACGACCCGCGACAATGAAGACCTCAAGGCCGCCTGGGCGCATATCCTGCCGCTCTACGACCATGACCTCGACATGGACAAGGTGCACTCCCGCGTCGCCAACACGCCCTATCACTATGCGACGCACAATTTTGCCTTCGCCGTGAACCAGGAAAACTACGACCTCAAGCCGCACCTGCCAGGCATCAAGGTCCCGACCCTGATCACCGTGGGCCGCCACGATTGGATCACCCCGGTCGCCGCCTCCGAGACCATCCATCGCCTGATCCCTGGCTCGGAACTGGTCATCTTCGAAAATTCGGGCCACGCCCCACAGGTCGAAGAGGCCCCTAAATTCCAGCAGACGGTCCGCGACTTCCTCCGCCGCGCCCTCGGCAAGGCCTGACAGGCCAAACGCACGACCGGCGCAAACTTGCGCCGGTCTCGCACAGACAATGACGGCCTAGCCTAGACTGTGTCGAACTTGCGCACAAAGTGGCCGGGCTGCACTTCCATCACCTCAGGCGAGGTTTTTCGCGCCAGCGCCCGCACCGCCTGGGCCTCGCTGGCAAAGGACTTGGCGCCCGTTCCATCGAGTTTCACCTTCGGATCCGGCACAGCCGAGAGCAGCAGCTTGGTATAGGGGTGTTGCGGGGTGGAGATCACCAGGTTCGGCGGTCCCCATTCCACCACCTGCCCCGCATACATGATGGCAATGTCATCGGCGATGAACTGCGCCGTCGCGATGTCATGCGTGATGTAGAGGAAGGTAATCGACCGCGTCTCCTTCATCCGCCGCATCAGGTCGAGCACGGAACGACGGATCGAAACGTCGAGCATGGACGTCGGCTCGTCGGCAATGATCAGTTCCGCGCCCACGGCCAGGGCGCGGGCGAGATTGACGCGCTGGCGCTGCCCGCCCGAAAGCTCGTGCGGGTATTTTTCGAGCGTTACCGAAGGGTCGAGTTCCACATCGGCGCAGACCGCTTCCACCGCAGAATTGAGCGCGGCGCCATGCAGCTTCTTGTGCAGCATCAGCGGCCGCTCAAGATGATGCCGGATCGTGTGCGCCGGATTGAGCGCCGAGAACGGGTCCTGGAACACCATCTGCACGCTGCGCAGATAATCGAGCTTGTCGGCACGCGAGCGCATGCCGGCAATATCCCGCCCTTTGAAGGCAATAGTGCCCGAAGAGAGCTGGAAAAGCCGCGCCACGGCCCGGCCGAGCGTCGACTTGCCGGAGCCGCTTTCCCCCACCACGGCCAGGGCTTTACCCGGCCGGATCGTGAGCGAGATATTGTTGAGCGCCACCACTTCATGGGCCGCGCCCAGCATGGGCTTCATGTGGAAGATCTTGGTCGCGCCTTCGATCCGAAGCAGTTCTGAAACCTGCTGCATGGTTCAAGCCCTCGTCAGCAGCGGCATGGAGGACCAGAGCCGCCTGGTATAGTCGTGTTGCGGATTGGCGATGAGTTCGGCCGAAGGCGCCACTTCCACCAGCTTGCCTTCGAGCATGATGGCGATGCGATCGGCGAATTGCCCCATCAACGCCAGATCGTGCGTGATGAAGAGGATCGAAAACCCGAACTTGCGCTTGAGCTCGACGATTTCCTGCAGGATTTCGCGCTGCACCACCACGTCGAGCGCCGTCGTCGGTTCGTCCATGATGATCAGTTTTGGCTCCAGCGCCAAAGCAATGGCCAAGACCACGCGCTGGCGCATGCCGCCCGAAAGCTGGTGCGGATAGTCATCGAGCCGGCTCTGCGGAATGCCGATCAATGCCAGCAGTTCGCTGGCACGGGCCCGCGCCTCCGCCGTCGAAACGCCGGTATGCCGCACGATCACGTCGCGGAACTGTTCAAAGATCGTCAGCACCGGATTGAGCGAATTCATGGCGCTCTGGAACACCATGGAGACACTCGACCAACGCCACTGCCGAAGCCGCTCCGGCGTCATGGCGAGGACGTCCTCGCCATCAAGGGTGATCGAACCCTCGGAGATGATGGCCGGCGGACGATGCAAACGCATCAGCGCCAGAGCGATCGTGCTCTTGCCCGACCCCGACTCACCCGCCAGCCCCAGCACTTCGCCGCGGCCGATAGAAAAGTCGACGCCCTTCACCGCTGTGAACAGCCCTTTGGCCGTGAGAAAATCAACTTTCAGCCCGCGCACATCAAGCAATGGTTTGTCGGTCATGGCTTAACCTCCGCGAGACGCTGCTGGTCGATTTTCTTCTGCGCCTTGATGGCCGCGGCTACGGTGCCAAGGGTCCTCAATCGCGGATTGGAGATTTCGTCGACACCGAAATTGAGCAGCGACAGCCCGACGCCGATACCAGCGACGGCCACAGCCGGCACCAGCACTTCCCACCAGGCCCCCACGCTGATCGCCGAGGCATTTTGAGCGTGGTAGAGCATGGTGCCCCAGGAGACCGACATGGGATTGCCAAGGCCCAGGAATTCCAGCGTTGCCTGCGTGATGATCGTGTAGGTCACCGAGCCGATGAAATTGAAGCCGATGATCGAGAGCAGGTTGGGCAAGAGCTCAACGAAGATCATCCGCGTCGGCCGCTCCCCGATGAGTTCAGAGGCCAGAATATATTCGCGATTGCGCAGGGTCAGGGTTTGCGAGCGGGTAACGCGCGCGCCCCAGGCCCAGGATGTCATGCCGATGATGATGGCGATGACAGCCGGATTGGTCTGGCCCATGAAGGCGGCGATGACCAGCAACAGCGGCAATTGCGGAATGACCAGCACCACATTGGTGAAGAAGGTCACGATCTCGTCGATCCAGCCACCGAAATAACCGGCGGCAATGCCGAGCACCGTGCCGATCAAGACGATGATGATGCCAGCGAAGAAGCCCACGGCGAGTGAAGTGCGCGTGCCATAGATGAGCTGGGCAAAGACATCGCGCCCCATGCGGGTGGTGCCGAGCAATTCCTCGGGATTAGGCGGCTGATGCGGCCGGCCAACACGCTGCATCGGGTCGAGATTGAGCAGCAGGGGCCCGAAAATGGCCACGGCGACATAGAGCAGCACAATGATGAGGCCGATGAGAGCCTTCTTGTTGCGCAGGAAAACTTTGAGCGTTTCGAACATGGTCTCAGGCCTTCCGCAGGCGTGGATCGAGGAAGACGTAGAGAAGATCGACCGCGAGGTTCGCGAGGAGCGTCGCAAAGGTCATGATCAACAACTGTCCCTGGATCAGCGGATAGTCGCGCGTGACGATGCCGATATAGAGGGTCTGGCCGAGGCCGGGATAGTTGAACACCACTTCGGTCACCAGCGACCCGCCGAGAATGGCGCCAAGCGTCAGGCCGAGCGAAGTTACCGAGGGCAGCAGCGCATTGCGCGCCGCATAATTGAGCTGCACGCGCCGGTCCGAGAGCCCCTTCGCCAGCCCCATGGTCACATGATCCTCGCCCAATTGGCCGATCATGTTGTTGCGCATGGTGACGAGATAGCCGCCGACAAAGACCACCATCAGCGAGCAGATCGGCATCAACCCATGCAGCGCCACGCTACCGAAAAATTCCCAGCTCCAGGCCGGATCAAGCGCGGGCGCAAAGGCGTAGCCAGTGGGCAGCCATTTCAGCGCCACGCCGAAAATGAAGAGTGCGGTCAGCGCGATCACCACCGCCGGGGTTGCCTGCAAGGCCAGCGAAACCGGCGTCACCACCGCATCGAACATGCCCCCGCGCCGCCAGGCGGCAAAGGTGCCGATGATCGACCCGACACAGAAAGCCAGCAGCGTCGCGGTCCCTGCCAGCAGCAGCGTCCAGGGCAGCGCATAGGCCAGAACCTGGTTCACCTTCTGCGGATAGAAGCGGATGGAATAGCCGAGGTCACCGGTAAAGACCGACTTCATATAGTCGAGAAACTGCAGGTGCAGCGGGCCCGAGGCAAAGCCGAAGGTCGCGATCAGCGCGTCGCGCGCTTCCGGCGTCAACGTGCTGTTCTGCTGAGCGAACATGACGTCGATGGGATTGCCCGGCATCAGCCGCGGCAGGGCGAAATTCACGGTGGCGGCCACGAGGAAGGCCACGAGATAGAAGGCTATCCGGCGGATAACGAAGTTCATCGCACTCTCCAAAAGAGCAAGACGGCGCAGCCGAAGCCGCGCCGCCTTTCTTCAAGGGATTACTTGACTGGGGAGAGTGCCAGCAGATGCAGCAGGCGTTCCGGCACGCCGGCATAGACCACCGGACGAGCGACCGGATTGTCGGCATTGAAGAAGCCGGTGAAGCGGGTCGTGTTGTATTCGTACCAGAGCGGGTTGTTGAACACGTTGATCAGCGGCATGTCGGCGGCGATCAGGGCCAAAACCTTCTTCATGGCTTCGCTCTGCTCGGCCGCGTCGGTCGTGGCGTTGAAAGCATCAAGCGCCGCGTCGAGTTCGGGATTGGCATAACGTGAAGAGGCAAAGCGGTTCTGCCCGACATTGCGCGAGTGCAGCGAGGAGTCGAGGAAGAAGTGCGGGCTGACGCCGGTCGCGACAGCGTTGAGCGCAGCTTCATACTTGCCCGAGATCAGCGCATCGGTCCAGGCCGGGCTCTCCGGCGTTGCCATCGAGGCATTGATGCCCACTTCGGCAAGGCCTTCGATGGCCAGCTGCACCGTGTTCACCCAGTCGGTCCAGCCATTGGGCACGATGATTTCGAAGGCGATCGGCAGGCCGCTCGGGGTTTCGAGGAAGCCGTCGCCATCCTTGTCGGCATAGCCAGAGTCGGCCAGCAACGTCTTGGCAGCTTCGATATTGAACTGCGCAAACTGGCCGAATTCAGCTTCCGCTTCGACATTGTTCCACACGTCATAGGCCTGGCCGAGGCCGGACGCATATTCGTTGGCGGTCGGATAGCCATAGCCGGCAATATCAACCATTGCCTGGCGGTCCATGGCCATGGAGAAGGCGCGGCGGAAGTCGACGTCGCTAAAGGCTTCCTTGAGGCCCGCGTCTTCGCTTTCCATGTTGAGCGAGAAATAGACCGGCGAGCCGGCCGGGAACCAGTAGCCGCGGTGATCCGGATCACCGGCAAGATAGGTGCGTTCGATGTCGGGCAGGAAGGAACCGAACCAGTCGAGCTCGCCATTGGCGGCCATGGTCAGCACCTGATCATTGTTCGACACCTGCGGCATGCGCATGCAGTCGACTTCCAGTTCTGCATTGTCCCAATAATTGGGATTGCGGCACTGGATATATTCCTGCGGCGTGAAGCGGCGGATTTCGGTCAGCGGGCCCGAACCGACCGGATTGGGGTTGGTGAAGGTGACCGGATCGGCGACACCCGACCAGACATGCTCGGGCACCACATAGGTCTGCACGATCTGGTAGATCAGGCCGGCATCAACCTGCTTGAACTTGAAGGTGACGGTCTTGTCGTCAGCGGCTTCAACGCTTTCGAGCTTGGGCCATACGGCACGCAGGTCGAGAGCGGGGAATTCCTTGATCATGTTGAAGGTGAAGGCCACGTCCTTGGCCGTCAGCGGTTCGCCGTCCGACCATTTTGCGCCATCGCGCATCGTAAAGGTCAGCGAGAGCCCGTCTTCGGAATATTCATATGCCGACGCCAGGCGATAGTTGGCTTCGCCGCCCTTGATGGCGTTGAACACGACCAGCGGCTCATACATGAAATCCTGCACGGTCGGCAGAACCGTGGTGGCATTCATCGGGTTGTAGTTTTCAACCCAGGCGGTCAGCTGCTGCGGCACCGCCGTCAGAATGGCTTCCTGTGCATGGGCAGCAGGCAGGCCAACCGCGCCGGCCAATAGCACGAGCGTCGTCTTCTTCAGAGACATATGAACTCCTCCCAAAATAGTCCTCCGCATCCGGCGTCGAGGCCGGATCCATCGCATGA
Source organism: Devosia sp. (assembly GCF_024707125.1). Lineage (GTDB taxonomy): Bacteria > Pseudomonadota > Alphaproteobacteria > Rhizobiales > Devosiaceae > Devosia. The sequence goes on along the minus strand of NZ_JANQAH010000005.1, from coordinate 219,979 downwards.
GTTGCGATTGGTATCTAATTGGCACTAGAGTGGTGATGGAGTCACCGCGTCAAAATCGTCAAATTCGCCGGAAAAATCGGCAAAAACCCAGCGCGGCGGCGGAAGTCTGGTTTGAAGTGGTCTCATCGGGGAGATGAGGCAGCGAGCCGGGAGGAGAAGACATGAAGCTGCCGGCGCTCTGGCCGTCCAACTTTCGGGGACGGCTGTTCCTGATCTTTCTCGGCGTGATGGCCGTGCCGCTGTCCCTGACTTTTTGGGCGCTGATCACCACCCTGACCTCCAGCCTGCGCGACGAAACCTTTGCGCAGTTGCAGTTCGTGCGCGATGCCAAGCACGCCGAAATCGAGCAATATCTAGCCTTCTCCCTGCGCCAGGCGGAGACGCTGACCAAATCCAATACGGTGCGCTATTCGGTCGGCGAGTTTTACGGCTTTTCCTATGCCTTCCGCATGATCGACGCCTCGCCCGACAAGGCGCAGCGCGTCTTGCAGGAGGTGTTCGCGCTCAACGAAGGTGGCGTGGGCCAGCCGGCCGAAATGGGCGGCCCCCTCCTCCGTACCGCGCTCGAATATGCCAATGCGCACAATCGTTTCCACGAAGATTTCGCGAGCTTCGTGCGCACATCGGAATTCGACAATCTTTACCTCATCAACAGCGCCGCCCGCGTCATCTATTCGGTCGAAAAGGACGGCTATCTCGGTGCCGATCTCGAGATGACCCTGAGGAATACGCCCCTTGGGCAACTGACCGAGACGCTGCTCGAAGGCGATGGCGAAGATCGCCTGGCCCTCCTTGATTTCCGCCGTGACCCCGTCACCAACGCCTTTTCCGCCTATGTCGCGGTGCGCATCGACTTCCACAGCCGCACGCGCGGTCTCGCCGTCTTCCGCCTGCCCGCCGATGCCGTCGATGCGGTCGTACAAGGCCAATTCGGCAATGAGGCGACGGGCCAATTGTTCCTCACCAGCAGCAGCGGCGCGCTGATTTCGGGCCCGCCCGACGGCGCCCTGCATCCCGGCGACAAACGCCTCGCCAGCATTTCGCGCGGTTCGGAGCGCGGCGCCGATATTCTCGATACCGGCGCCAGCGGCGAGCCGGCGCTTGCTGCCTGGACCGTCCTGCCCTTCGGCGCCACGCCCTGGCATCTGTCGGCGGAAACACCCACACGCCTCGCCTTCGCCAAGACCGAATCCCTCACCCGGTTCGTCGCCCTGATAGCCGCCATCAGCCTGCCGCTGATCTTCCTCATCGCCCTCATGCTATCGCGCACCATCTCGGCCTCGCTCGGCAAACTGGCCGACGCCGCCGAAGCCATCGCCGCGGGCCAGCTCGATCTCGACGTGCCCAAAATCTCCGGCCCCGACGAACTCGCACGCCTCACCACCAGTTTCAGCCGCATGCGCATGGCCGTGCGCGATCAGCTCACCCTCATTGGCCAGAAAAACCAGGAGCTCGAACAGCAGGTTCGCGTCATCGCGGAAAAGAACGCGGAACTGGAAGAGGCCGACCGCCAGAAGGACGCCTTCGTCGCCAATACCAGCCACGAATTGCGCACGCCGCTCAATGGCATCATCGGCATTTCAGGCACGCTGGCGACAGGCGCCGCGGGCGATCTGACCGCCCTGCAGCGCAGCCAACTCGAACTCATCACCTTCTCGGCACGGCGCCTCTCGCGCCTCGTCGACGACCTGCTCGATCTCTACCGCATCCGCCAGGGCCGGATGAACCTCGACATCCATGCCGTGCACCTGCCGACCTCGATCCGTAATGTCCTGTCGGTGGCGCAAACCATGGTCTGGGGCGAGCCCGTCAGCATCAAGGTGGAGCTCGAAGACGACCTGCCCTATCTCGAAGCCGACCCGGTGCGGCTAGAACAGATCCTCTACAATCTCGTGGGCAATGCCATCAAATATACCGGCAGCGGTACCGTCTCGGTCAGCGCCCGCCATGTGGGCCACGAGATCGAAATCTCGATCAGCGACACCGGCATCGGCATCGCCGCCGACAGTCTCGAACGCGTCTTCCAGCCGCTCGAACGCGCCAGTGGCAACGAGATCGAAGGTTCTGGCCTCGGCCTCACCATTGCCCGCCAGCTTGCCCATGCCATGCATGGCAAACTCTCGGCGACCAGCACTCTCGGCGAAGGCTCGATCTTCCGCCTCGCTCTTCCCGTCGCCCCGCCCGGCTCGGAACTGAATGCCGTGGAACTCCTTGCCGAACCGGGCACCGGCTATATCGACCTGCCCGTCATGCCCGACGCACCCTTCGCGGCCAAGGACGGACCGCACCTCCTCGTTGTCGACGACGAGCCGGTCAATATCCAGGTTCTACGCAATGTGCTCCAGCCACTCGGCTACCGCTTCGAAGCGGCCCGCAACGGCACGGAAGCGCTCGAGGCCGTCGCGCGGCAAAAGCCCGACCTCGTCATTCTCGATGTCATGATGCCCGGCCTCAGCGGCCTCGACGTCGCGAGAAAACTGCGCGAGCGTTTCTCGCTGCACGAACTGCCCATCATCATGCTCACCGCCCGCAGCCGCACCCGCGACCTCCTCGCGGGTTTTGAAAGCGGCGCCAACGACTATGTCTGCAAGCCCTTCGTCAAAGACGAACTCCTGGCCCGCATCGCCACCCTGCTCTCGGCCACCCATGCACAGGTACAGGCCCGCGAAAACGCTGAACTCAAGCAGGAAATCGACCGCCGCGTGCATGTCGAAGACGCCCTGCGCCTCTCCCAGCAACGCATGTCGCGCCTTCTTGATACCGTCTCGGTCGGCCTTGTCTGCGCCAACGAGGCCGGGCGCATCATCTATGCCAACCAGCAGGCCATGCAGTTTTCCGGCGGCCGGATCGAAACCGGCCAAACACTCCTGGGTGACCTCCTCGATCCCGGCTTCCTCGACAACATGCGCAGCGAGATCGAAGCCGACGGCCAGGCCAATCTGACCAGCACGACCTTTGGCGCGCCGGACCACAAGGTCATCATCCAGGGTTTTGACATCGAACCCCAGCAAGGCGGCGGGCTGGCGCTGATCATCGATCAGGACACCGCGCCCTTGCGGCAGCGGGCGGAATTGGTCAACCGCTCCATTCGCGATGTCCTCGACACCGTCGGCCCCGACCTCGCCGCCATCGAGGAAGACGAAACCCCGTCGGATCGAGAGCTCTATCGCGAGATGATCGTCGCCGTGATGACCGAGAGCCTCAACGTCTGGCGCAAGGCCACCGGCAAATCCAAATTCGACCTCGCCGAGGAAAGCGGCATCTGGCGCGTCAGCTTGGACCGCTCCTCATTGCAGGCACGCACGCTCGACAAATACCTGCTCGTCGAAACCCTGCCCGACCGCCCCCGCTGGCGCGACGTCATCGGCACCGGCGAATATGTGCTTGCGCAAGTGGCCTCCCTCCAACCGGAAGCCACCGAACCCCTCTCCGGCCACGTCACGACGCTCAAGCGCATGGTGAAAGCCTCGCTTGAAGCGGACCGGACCTAGCCTTCGCGCCGCAGCCGGTAGCCGATGCCCGGCTCGGTCACGATATGCATGGGTGAAGCGGGGTCCGCCTCCAGCTTCTGCCGCAGCTGGCCGATGGCGACGCGCAGATATTGCGTGTCCTCCATATGCGCGGCGCCCCACACGGCCACCAGCAGCTCCTTATGCGTAAGCACCTTGCCATTGCCTGAAATGAGGCGCGTCAGCAGCGCATATTCCTTGGGCGGCAGCCGCACCGGTTCGCCATGACGGCTCACATAACGCAGGTCGAGGTCCACCTCGACATCGCCGAACCGTACCTTGGCGACGGGCGGCTGCGAGGCCGCCCTCTGGCGCAACGCGGCCTTGATGCGCGCCAGCAGTTCGCCGATGCCGAAAGGCTTTTCGACATAGTCGTTAGCGCCGCGCTCAAAGGCCTCGATCTTCTCGCCTTCCTTGTCGCGCGCCGAAAGGATCAGGATCGGCCCCTCGTAAAAGGCCCGCGCCTTGAGCAGCACATCCTTGCCGTCCATGTCCGGCAGCCCGAGATCGAGGATGACCACATCCGGGCTCCACTGCGCGATCTCGCGCAGCCCCTGCGCTCCATTGTCGGCGCGCCGGTGGTGATACCCCGCCGCATCCAGCGCCGGACCGAGGAAGCGATGAATCTGCGGCTCATCGTCGATAACCAGAATGCGTGCAAGCAGTGGTGTCACTTGTCTTTCCAGACGTCGGCTTCGGACTTGTTGAGGGCGATCAGCATCCGCGTTCCCTTGTCGCCATGGATGGGGCTCGCGGCAACGATGGCCCCGCCCATGGCCTCGATGAAACCCTTGGTGATCGAGAGACCCAGCCCCACGCCTTTGCTGCGATCGGTCGGTTCCTCGAGCCGGCGGAACTTGTCGAAGACGCGTTCCAGCTCGTCGGTGGGAATGCCCTTGCCCTCATCCTCGATGCTGATGATGATCTTCTTGCGGTCCTCATAGGCCGCGATGCTGATCTCGGTATTGTCAGGCGAATAGGCAATCGCATTCTCAAGAATATTGACGACGGCCTGTTCCAGCAGCCCCGGATCGATCGTCACCTTGGGCAGTTCGGTCGGGAAATCATAGGTTATGGAGTGCTCGCCCAGTCGGCGGCTCAACCGTGCTGTGGCCGTACGCAACACCGCTTCGATATCGCTGTCTTCCAGCCGCAGTGTCACCCCGCCCCCTTCGAGCCGGGTCATATCGAGCAGGTTGCGGATATAGTGATTGAGCCGCTCTGCCTCCTCGCGGATGGATTCGAGCAGGTCCTGCTTGACCTCCGGCGCCAGCTTGTCGCCCAGCTCCAGCAGGGTTGAGGACGACCCGAGAACCGTCGACAGCGGTGTGCGCAGGTCATGGCTCACGGAATTGAGCAGCGCCGTCCGGAACCGATCCGAGCGCCGCAGCGTCTCGGCCTCGACGGCATGCAGCGCAAATTCGGCACGCTCGATGGCAATGCCGCCACCATCCGCCAGCGCGGTAAGAAGCTTTTCCTGATCCGATCCCGGCACTGTCGCCACCCGCTCGATACCGACCACACCGGTCCGGTTCTGCACCCCCGCAATGGCCGAAACGACCAATTGCTCTGGGGCAAGGTGCCCGTATTGTGCCCTGCCGGTTCCCCGCGCTCCCAGGTCCAGCGCGCTGCCGCCATGGCGCCCGGCCCCAGTTCCTGCGCTTCCGGCGCCCCAGCCACGGTCACCAGTTCCCCGCCCTCGGGCAGCAGCACGATCGACTTGGCGCCGGTCGCCGCCGTCGTCTGCTCGGCCAGTGCGCGCGCTGCATCAGCCTTGGTGGGCGCCCGCGAAAAGGCCCTGGTCGCAACCAGCAGCGAGGTCACATCGCTCGCCCGGCGCTGGGCCTCGCGGGCCCGGTCGCGCGAGCGGCCAGCCAGAATACCCGTGGCCAGCGCCACGGCGAGAAAAACCATCAGAGTCAGCAGATCGGTCGGCGAGCCGATGGCAAAGCTGTAGCGGGGGTTGAGGAATAGAAAATTGTAGATGGCAAAGGCGCACACCGCGGCAACCATGCCCGGCGCCAGCCCATGCACCACCGCAGCCGCCAGGATTGCGGCGAGGAAGATCATGCCCAAATCAGCCCGCTCGAATTGCAGATCCAGCGCATAGGCCAGGGCCGTAGCGACCCCCACATAGCCGAGCCCAATGGCATAGGGCGCCCAGCCGCGTTTGAGGATTTGCAGCCAGGGCCGGCGTTCCCGCACCTGGTTCTCGCCCGGCTCGGTCACGACGTGAATGGACACGCCCCGCGCCGCGCGCAGCAGTTCCGCCGCCAGCGACAGGCCGAACACTTCGCGCAGGCGGCTGTCTCGTCCCTTGCCAATGACAATCTGGGTCACATTGTTCTGGCCGGCATAGGCGAGCGCGGTGGCCACGAGATCCGCGCCATTGAGCACGACGGTCGTCGCCCCCAATTGCTCGGCCAGTTTCAGCGCATCGGTGAGCTTCGATGTCGTACCGGCCTCGCCGTCTTCGGATCGCCCGCGGGTAATATGCGCCACGATCCAGGGCGCGTCCTTCATGGTATCGGAAAGCCGCCTGCCCTGCCGGACGAGGGCACTCGACATGCCATCATCGGCCACGAGAACCAGAATGCGGTCCCCCGCTGCCCACGGCCCTTCGAGCCCCTTCACTCGCATGGCCGCGTTGAGCTGGTCGTCCACCGTCTGGGCCGCGCGGCGCAGCGCCAGTTCGCGCAGCGCCGTCAGGTTCTCGGGCTTGAAGAAATTGTCGGCCGCCAGCCTCGCCGTCTCGGGCACATAGACCTTTCCGGCCGCCATGCGCTCGCGCAGTTCGGCCGGCGTAATGTCGATGACCTCAATGTCGTCAGCGCGCGATAGCGCCCCATCCGGCACCGTCTCGCGCTGGCGCACCCCAGTGATCTTGAGCACGACATCAACGAGGCTTTCGAGATGCTGGACATTCAGCGTGGTCCAGACGTCGATCCCCGCGGCCAGCAGTTCCTCTACATCCTGCCAGCGCTTGGGGTGCCGCGAGCCCGAGGCATTGGTGTGGGCATATTCGTCGACGATCAGCAGTTCCGGCCGGCGCGCAATGGCACCATCGATGTCGAATTCGAGCAGCGTTCGTCCGCGATGCTCGATCGGTCGCCGCGGCAACACATCCATGCCGCGCAACAGGCTCTCGGTTTCCTTGCGGCCATGGGTCTCGACGAGCCCGATGACCACATCGAGCCCATCCATCTTGCGCCGCCGGGCCTGGCGCAGCATTTCGTAAGTCTTGCCGACACCCGGCGCCATGCCCAGAAATACCTTGAGCTTGCCCCGATGCGCCTTCTGCGTTTCGGCCAAAAGGGCTTCGGGATCTGGACGCCGGATGTCTTGCACGTCGGACTACTCAGCAGCAGGTTGGAGCGGATAGGCGCTGTCGAGCGCCAGGTTGGTCATCAACACATTGACCCGCGCCTGGCCGATAAAGCCCAGGAGCGGCGCCTCGGTATTGGCGGCGACAACGGCCACCACCTCAGAGGGTTCTATACCGCGGGCCTCGGCAATACGATCCACCTGCAATGCCGCAAATTCCGGCGAGATCTCGGGATCAAGACCCGAACCGGATGTGGTGACGGCATCGGGCGGGATCGCCCCTTCCGGAGCATAGGCCCGAACGGCGGCAGCGTCCGCTGCCACGCGCTCGATGAGAACCGGATTGAGCGGGCCGAGATTGGACCCAGACGAGCCGGCGGCGTTGTAGCCATCACCGGCTGCGGAGGGCCGCGGCCAGAGATAGCCCGGCGAGGTCGTCACCTGGCCGATGAGTTTCGAGCCGACGACCACACCCTCTGCGTTCCGGACGAGCGAGCCTTCGGCCTGCGCGGGGAACAGCGCCCCGCCGGCCGCCGTCACGACAGCCGGATAGGCGCCACCGAGAATGGCGGAGAACAGCAGCATGGAGACGATGGCTGGTCTTGCTTGGTTCAGCATTTTCTTTGCTCCTTATGCGAGACCGAGTGCGGTGATGGCAACGTCAATGATCTTGATGCCGATAAAGGGGGCGATGAGGCCACCGAGACCGTAGATCAGGAGGTTGCGCGACAGCAGCGCACCGGCCCCCACTGCGCGATATTTCACGCCGCGCAGGGCGAGGGGAATGAGCGCGACAATGATCAGGGCGTTGAAGATCACCGCCGACAGGATGGCGCTTTCGGGGCTGGTCAGGCCCATGATGTTGAGCATCTGAAGCTGGGGCAGCACGACCACGAACAGCGCCGGGATGATCGCAAAATATTTTGCGACGTCATTGGCAATGGAGAAGGTCGTCAGCGCACCGCGCGTGATCAGCATCTGCTTGCCCACTTCGACGATCTCGATGACCTTGGTCGGGTCACTGTCGAGATCGACCATATTGCCCGCTTCACGCGCCGCCTGGGCACCGGTCTGCATGGCCACGCCAACGTCGGCCTGAGCCAGTGCCGGCGCATCATTGGCGCCGTCACCGCACATGGCGACGAGACGCCCCTTGCCCTGTTCCTCGCGGATCAGGCGCAGCTTGTCCTCGGGCGTCGCTTCGGCGAGGAAGTCATCGACGCCGGCCTCGGCGGCAATCGCCGCCGCCGTCACCGGGTTGTCGCCGGTGATCATGACCGTGCGCAGGCCCATCCGGCGGAGGTCGGCGAAGCGGGCAGCAACGCCCGGCTTGACCACGTCCTTGAGATGGATGACGCCGATCAGCGTATTGCCCTCGGCAATGGCCAGCGGCGTGCCGCCGCTCCGGGCGATGCGGTCCACCGCCTGCCGGAATTGGGCCGGCGCGTCGCTGTCCTTCTTGCCGGTCAGTTTCAGGATCGCGTCGACCGCACCCTTGCGCCAGGTTTTTCCGTCGGTATCGAGGCCTGAAAGGCGCGTCGAAGCCGAGAACGGAATGATGGTGCTGTCGGCAGGCGCTTCGATGCTGATGCCCTTGTTGCGAGCCAGTTCAATGATCGAGCGGCCTTCGGGCGTTTCGTCGCCCAGCGAGGTCATGACGGCGGCCCGGAAGGCCACCTCTTCCCTGATCCCCGGAGAGGCGATGACTTCGGTGGCCATGCGATTGCCGAAAGTGATGGTGCCGGTCTTGTCGAGCAGCAGCGTATCGACGTCACCAGCCGCTTCCACGGCGCGACCCGAGGTTGCCAGCACATTGACCTTGAGCAGGCGATCCATGCCGGCAATGCCCACGGCCGAAAGCAGGCCACCGATGGTCGTCGGGATCAGACACACGAACAGCGCGCCCAGCACGACCGGATCGAGCGCGATGCCCGAATAGGCGGCAAAGGCCAGCAGCGTAACGACGGCAATGAGAAAGATCAGCGTCAGGCCTGCCAGCAGCACAGCCAGCGCGATCTCATTGGGTGTCTTGCGCCGATCGGCGCCTTCCACCATGGCGATCATGCGATCGAGGAAGGTGGAGCCGGGGCGCGCCGTGACGCGCACCTTGATCCAGTCCGACACCACGGTGGTGCCACCGGTCACGGCCGAGCGGTCGCCACCGGATTCGCGAATGACCGGGGCGCTTTCGCCCGTAATCGCCGCCTCGTTGACCGAGGCCACGCCTTCGATGATCTCGCCGTCGACCGGAATGACGTCGCCAGCCTCGACCAGGATGATCTGGCCAAGCCCAAGTTCATGGGCCGGCGTCGGCACGATCAGTTCCTGCTTTTCATCAACGATCAGCTTGGCTTTGGTCGAGGTGCGGGTTGCACGCAGGGAATCGGCGGCGGCCTTGCCCCGACCTTCGGCGATGCTTTCGGCAAAGTTGGCAAAGAGCACGGTGGCCCAGAGCCAGAGGGCGATGGCGACGGCGAAGCCGCCGTCGGCTCCGCTGCCGATGGCAATCGCGGCGGAGATCGTGGCCAGAACCGCAACGAGTTCGGTGGCCAGGATAACCGGGTTGCCGAGCAGTTTTCGCGGGTCGAGCTTGACGAAGGCGTCTCCCAGGGCGCGGGCAAGCGTCGCGGCCGTCAAGCCGCCAGCAAGCCGCGTCGAACCCCTGCCCTGTGTTTCAAAATCCATTGTAGACATGTGAGGGAACCTCAGTTTGCCGCGACCGCTTCGAGCACCTGGAAGTGCTCGACGATCGGGCCAAGGGCCAGCGCCGGGAAGTATTGCAGCGCGCCCAGAATGATGATGACGCCAACAAGAAGACCGATGAACAGCGCACCTGTCGTCGGCAGTGTGCCGGTGCTCGGGGCCAGTTTTGGCTTGGTGACGATGCTGCCGGCGATGGCAAGGACCGCCACGATCGGAATGAAGCGGCCGAGGAGCATGGCAAGGCCGAGCGTCGTGTTCCACCACGGCACGTTGGCCGAGACACCACCGAAGGCCGAGCCATTATTGGCCGTGGCCGAGGTGAAGGCATAGAGCAGCTCGCTCAGGCCATGCGCACCGGGATTGAAGAGGCTCGAGAGCCCGCCCGGCCACACCACGGTCAGGGCCGAAAGACCCAGCGTCGAGAGCGGCACGACAAGCAGCGCAACCATGGCGAACTGGATTTCGCGCGCCTCGATCTTCTTGCCCAGATATTCCGGCGTACGCCCGACCATGAGGCCAGCCACGAAGACCGAGAGCACGGCCATGACCACCATGATGGCAATGCCCGAACCGATGCCACCGGGCAGGATTTCACCCAGCATCATCAGCAGCATGGACATGCCACCACCGAGCGGCATGAGGCTATCGTGCATGCCATTGACCGAGCCATTGGAAGCGCCTGTCGTCTGCGCTGCCCAGGCGGCAGTACCGGCAAGACCAAACCGGGTCTCCTTGCCTTCCATGTTGACCGGGTTTTCGATGCCCGCCGCCACGAGAGCCGGAGCCGGCTGTGCTTCGGCGACATAGATCACCCCCGCGCCCGCCCCGAGGATCAGGATGCCGGCCGTTGCCAGCGCCCGGATTTCCTTGCGCGCAAAGGCCGAGCGGCCAAAGGCGAAAAACGCTGCCCAACCAAGCGTGTTGATCGCAATGGCGGTCATCAGGTTGGTCAGCGGGTTGGGGTTTTCGAACGGATGGGCCGAATTGACGTTGAAGATGCCGCCGCCATTGATGCCCAGCTGCTTGATGGCAAGCTGGCTCGCCGTCGGAGCCACCGAAATGGTCTGGCTGGCGCCATCGAGCGTCGTGGCCGATACCGAGGCAGCAAAGTTCTGGACCACGCCCAGGCCGATCAGCGCAACGGCGAGGACAAACGCCAGGGGCAGCAGCACATAGAGCGTCGTGCGCACGAGATCTGCCCAGAAATTGCCGATCCCGGTCTCGCGATTGCCGGCAAAGGCGCGCGCCAAGGCAGCAGCGATCGCTGCCCCCGTCGCCGCAGACACAAAGTTCTGCGTCGTCAGGCCGACCATCTGGGTGAAGTGGCTCATGGTGGTTTCGCCACCATAGCTCTGCCAGTTGGTATTGGTGACGAAGCTGACCGCCGTGTTGAAGGCGAGGTCCGGCGAGACGCCAGCAAAACCCTGCGGGTTGAAGGGCAGAATGCCCTGCAGGCGCAGCATGGCGTAGAGCAGGATAAAGCCAAAGAGGTTGAAGGCGATCAGCGAGGCACCATAGCCCACCCAGCCCTGAGACTTGTTGGGGTCGATACCGGCGACCGCGTAAAAGCCGCGCTCAATGGGCTTCAGCACCGGGTCGAGCCAGGTGCTTTCCTTGTTCCATACGCGCGACATGAAGATGCCCAAGGGCCAGCCCAAAGCCAGGGCGAGACCAAGGGTCAGGGCGATTTCCGCCCATCCTTGCCAGTTCATTTTGAATTGCTTCCGCTAGAGCGTTTTCAGGAAAAGTGGACACCACTTTTCCGGTTCGAAAACGCGAAAAGATCTAGAGTTTGTCAGGCCGGAACAGGGCGATGACCATGTAGACGGCGATAGCGAGGGCGCCGAGCCCCCAGAGCCAGATCAGCATCGCGCTACACCCGGGCCAGCAGCTTCGCCAGGGCAAAAGTCAGGATAAAAAATCCCGCGCCCAGCGCCAGAAAGAAGATATCGAACATGTCGAGCCTCCATATGTGAGGCCAGAACATTCATACCCTTTCGCGTAAAGTTTCCATACGGAAGTGGTTAGGCCCGTATAAAGCCCGCATAAAGAAAAGGCGCCGCTGATCCCTCAGCGACGCCCCGATTTTTTCAACCTGGCCGGACTAACCGGCGAAGAACGGCTGCGTGCCGTGGGCTTCGATGGCATTGGCGAGACGCCCGAGCGCGTGGATATAGGCGGCCGAACGCGCCGACACTTTCCGCGATTGGGCGATATCCCAGACCGCACGGCCTTCGCGCTCGACGATCTTCAAGAGGCGCGCGTGGATCTCTTCGAGGTCCCAATAATAGCCCTGACGGTTCTGCACCCATTCGAAATAGGAAACAGTGACACCACCGGCATTGGCCAGAATATCGGGAAGGACGATGACGCCCTTGTCGTTGAGGATCTTGTCGGCGTCCGGGGTCACCGGGCCGTTGGCCAGCTCAAGCACGACCTTGGCCTTGATCGACCCGGCATTATCCTTGGTGATCATGTCTTCGAGCGCCGCCGGCACAAAGAGATCGGCTTCCACCGCCAGGAGGTCATCGGGCGAAATGACATGAGCGCCGAGTTCAGAGGCCATGTCGGCCACACGACGACCGGCATTTTTGCCCGCGATCAGCTTTTCGACATCGAGCCCACCCGGACGATGGATCGCCCCGGTCGAGTCCGAAACCGCAATCACCGAATTGCCATCAGCTGCAGTCAGCCGCGCATAGTACTGACCCGCATTGCCAAAGCCCTGGATGGCAACCGTGTGATCCTTGTCGAGACCGAGTTCGGTCGCCAGGTGCCGCACGAGGTAGAAGCCACCGCGCGCCGTCGCATCATTGCGGCCGAGCGAACCGCCCAGCGCAATCGGCTTGCCGGTGATCACGGCCGGAGAAACCTCGCCGGTGATCTGGTTATACTCGTCCGACATCCAGCCCATGATCATGGCGTTGGTGTAGACGTCAGGCGCCGGAATATCGCGATCAGGCCCGATGATATTGGCAAAGGCCTGCACATAGGCGCGCGACAGGCGCTCAAGCTCGGACTTGGACAGCTGATGCGGATCGACCCGCACCGCGCCCTTGCCACCGCCATAGGGCAGGTTCATCACGGCGCACTTGAAGGTCATCCAGAAGGCGAGCGTTTCCACTTCCTCGACGGTCGAGTCGGGGTGGAAGCGGATGCCGCCCTTGGTCGGGCCGCGCGTATCGTCATAGCGGCAGCGCCAGGCGAGGAAAGACTTGCGCGAGCCATCGTCCATACGGATCAGAAGGCGCGTCTTGGTGGTTTCGCGCGGATATTTGAGTTTCTCGATGACATCCTGATCGATCTTGAGGTGGTTGGCGGCCTCTTCGAGACGGATAAGGGCGCGATCTAGCAGGGTGTCGTCGGACATCATTGTTCCTTGCGATCATGAAATGTGCATCATGCATAAAAATGCGGCATCAAACTTCCATATCAGAATGCTTAGGTCAATAATCCTGACGCTTGTTGACCAGAATATATTCTGACCGCCTATTGACTGTGCATTTCCACGGTCGGAATATCCTCAAACCTCGCTTTCCCCGGTCCGACCACCGTGTTTCCTTCGCTTCCCCTGCCCGAAATCCTCATCAATTCAGATGATTACAACCGCGTCATGGTCCTGGCCGAGCGTTCGTTCGAGTCGATGCCCTATGTCTCGGCCTATCTCGAACGCGAATTGAAGCGGGCAGCGGTCTGTGACCCATGGGATCCGGCCGGCGTCTCCATGGGCCAGCGTGTGATGTTCCGGCTGGATGACGAGGGCCAGGTCCGCCTTGGCCGGCTGACCTACCCCAATCGCCCCTTCGGCGAGCGCGGCAATGTGCCCATTCTCGGCCCCGTCGGCGCCGCGCTCATCGGCATGCGCAAGAACTCGTCCATCGAATGGCTGGACGACGGCCGCATCCGTACGCTCACCGTGCTCGACTACGGCTGGTAGCACCGAGCCCGTATTGGAATATTGCATTCCAACGATCCGCACATCGCGAATAGAATATTACTTTTGACACCGTTCGGCCGTTCGCTGCCGGCGAGCACGGCTTTGTGTCTTCATCGCCATCAAGATCATACGACCCAAAATTTTCCGCAGAGATTCTGCCTAAATATGCGCCACCGCTCGCCTTATTCGCTGGCATGGTCGGCGTCCTTCCACAGCCTGATCACGATCGGAATAGAATATTCCTTCGATCGTTGACACTTGGAATATTCGCTCCTAGCATCCCCTTGCAACGATGCCATAGGGCGTGTGGAGACACCCCTTAGGGAGAGCCTCAATCCCGCGCCCTGGCCGCGTTGCGCGATACTTCGCCGATGGGAGCGGCGCACTTTTATGGACCTGCTCGTCAACCTCTATAGCCGCAAGCTCGACGAACTCCGGACCCGCGTCCAGGATGTCGAAGCGACCATTCGCGTCGCCCTGCCGCCCGAGCAGCACATCATCAAAGACTGGGTCCGCACCCATTTTTCCGAATATTGGGTCAGCGAAGTCAGCGCCGCCATGGCGCACCAGCCGCCCGGTTGCCTCATCGCCACGGTCGATGGCCAGCTCGTCGGCTTTGCCTGCTATGACGCGACGGCCCGCGGCTTTTTCGGCCCCACCGGCGTTTCCGAAGACCAGCGCGGCAAGAATATCGGCCTCGCGCTCTTCTACCACACGCTCGCTGCCATGAAGGCGCATGGCTATGCCTATGCCGTCATCGGCTCCGCGGGCCCCGTCGATTTCTACGTCAAGGCGGCCGGCGCCATGCCCATCCCGTCGGACAAGGAAGACATCTATCAGGGCTTGCTGCGTATCAAGAAGCCCGAGGCAAACTAGACCATGACCACGACGCCCCTCGCCCTTTTCGTCGGCATGCCGGGATATGAGCTCTCGGCCAACGAGATCGCCTTCTTCCGCGAGACCAATCCCTTCGGCCTCTTCCTCTTCAAGCGCAATCTCGACAATCCCGAGCAGATCAAGCGCCTCGTCCACCAGTTCAAGGAGGCCGTCGGCCGCGACGACGCCCCGGTCTATATCGACCAGGAAGGCGGCCGCGTGCAGCGCCTCGACAATGGCAATTGGCCATTGTTCCGCAGCCTCGGCCAATTCGGCGCCCTCGCCCGCAAGGATCTCGAAACCGGCAAGCGCGCCATGCGCCTCTCGACGCTCGCCATGGGCTCGATGATGAGCGAACTCGGCCTTGGCAGCGGCACGACGCCCGTCGTCGATCTCGCCCGCAAGGGCACGCATGACGTCATCGGCCAGCGCTCCTTTGGCGACGATCCCGATCTCGTCATCGAGATGGGCCGCGTCGTCATCGATGCCATGCTCGAAGTCGGCTCCATGCCGATCATGAAGCACATTCCCGGCTATGGCCGCGTCACCGTCGATCCGCATTTCGATTGCCCTGTGGTCGATGCCGAAGTCGACGACCTGCGCCAAACCGATTTCCGCCCCTTCATCGCGCTCAAGGATTCCCCCTGGGCCATGGTGGCGCATCTGGTCTTCACCCAGATCGACAAGGACCACCCCGCCTCCGTTTCCGCCGCCGTCTGCGATCTCATTCGCCGCGACATCGGCTACGACGGTGTGCTCGTCACCGATTGCCTCACCATGGAGGCACTCAAGGGAACCTGGCCGGAGCGCGTGCGTGCTGCGCTCGATGCCGGCTACGACATTGCCCTCCATAGCCAGGGCGATCTCAATGCCAGCGAGGCGGCAGCCAAGGCGGCAGGTCCGCTCACCGCCGAAAGCCTCGCTCGTATCGACCGGGCCCAATCACAGCTCGGCAAGTCTCGTGTGGACGTGAGGGCGCTCCATGCCGAGGTGGAAGACATTTTCAGGGAGAACGGACTTGCCTGAGGCAGGGCCGTATTCAAAGGAGAGACGTATAATGCTGAAAACTACGCTGATCGCGGCCGTTTCGGTTGCGACTCTGGCCATGGCGGTACCCGCCAGCGCCCAGAACGTGCTGACCCTAAGCTCGGAACAGACCACGACCTTCGTGCGCAATTTCAACCCGTTCGGGCAGACCTCGGCGCGCTACACCACGCTCGACTTCATGTACGAGCCGCTGGTCGTGTTCAACCGCCTCAAGGGCAACGAACCCAATTTCCGCCTCGCCGAGAGCTATGAGCTGGCCGACGATCTTAAGTCGATCACCTTCGTGCTGCGCGATGGCCTGAAATGGTCCGATGGCGAAGCCCTGACCGCAGACGATGTCGTCTTCACCTATGACTACATCAAGAAATTCCCGGCGCTCGATTTCATCTCGGTTTCGGCCCAGCTCGCTTCGGTCGAAAAGGTCGATGACCGCACGGTCAAGTTCAACCTCAACGAACCCAATTCGCTGATCGCAAATACCATTGTCGGCATGCCGATCGTGCCCGAGCACATCTGGGCGGACATTGCGGATCCCGTGACCTTCGCCAACGAGAACCCGGTCGGCTCCGGCCCGATGACCGAGATCACGCGCTTCACCCCGCAGGTCTACGAACAGTGCCGCAATCCCAACTATTGGGACGCCGAGAATCTCAAGGTCGACTGCCTGCGCATGCCGCAGCTCGCCGACAATCCGCAGGTTCTCGCCGCCCTTGCCGATGGCACGCTGGATTGGGCCACGAGCTTCATCCCCGACATTGACAACACTTTCGTCGCCAAGGACCCCGAGCACCACAAGTACTGGTTCACTCCATCGAGCCTCGTCTCGTTCCAGGTCAGCCAGATCACGCCCGATGAGAACAACCGCAAGGCGTTCACAGATGTGAACTTCCGCCGCGCGCTCTCCATGCTCATCGACCGCCAGACCATTGTCGACATCGCCGGCTATGGCTATCCGCTGGTCAATGAAGACCCGGCAAGCCTCGGCGAACTCTACAAGGCCTTCGCCAATCCGGCGGTCGAAACCGAGTTCGGCCAGTACGGCAAGTTCGACCTCGAAGCCGCCGTGGCCCTGCTCGATGAGTCCGGTTATGTCGACGCCGACAGCGACGGCTTCCGTGACAATCCCGATGGCACCCCGATCGCCATCGACATCATGGTGCCCAATGGCTGGACCGACTGGATCGACGCTGTCCAGATTTCCATCGAAAGCCTCGCCGAAGCCGGCCTCAATGTAAAAATGTCGACGCCGGAAGCTGCGGTCTGGACCCAGAACCTGATCGACGGCACCTATTCCATGACGCTCAACGCCCTGGCGTCGGCGGCCAATCCCTACTTCCCGTATATCCGCTCGTTCAACCCGGGCGATTTCGGCAAGAGCCGCTTCACCGCGCCGCATTGGGAAAATGCCGAGGTTATGACGCTCCTTGACCAGTACACCCAGTCCAAGGACCCGGCCGAGCAGAAGTCGCTCATGGACCAGCTCCAGCTGATCGTGGCCGAAGCCATGCCGATCATCCCGGTCTACAACAGCCCGTCCTTCTACGAGTACAATACCAGCCGCTTCACCGGCTGGGCCGACGCCGAGAATCCCAAGTACTCGCCCGTCGTTTCCAACGCCAACCCGGCCCGCTTGCTGCAGCTGCTCGATCTCGATCCAGTCGCTCAGTAATCGTGCCAGAGGCGGGAGCGTTACCCTTGCGCTCCCGCCGACTACCCCGCCTCAGGGAGAAAATCAGAACCCATGACCTTCCTGCTCCGGCGTCTCGCCTTCTATCTCGCGGCCTTCATTGCCGCCGCCACAGTCAATTTCTTCCTGCCGCGCCTGATGCCGGGTGATCCCATTCAGATCATGTTCGCCAGCGCCGGCTCCGAACTCTCCCTCGAAAATCTCAACGCCCTGAAGCTGACCTTCGGCTTCATCGATGCGCCAATCGGCGAGCAATATCTGCGCTACCTGCAGAGCGTCTTCACCGGCGATCTCGGCCGCTCGATCAAGTATTTCCCCCTGCCCGTCACCGAACTCCTCGGCCGCTCCCTCGTCTGGACGCTTGGCCTCGTCGGCATCGCGACACTCCTGAGCTTCGCCCTCGGCACCTTCCTCGGCGTCATGGCCGCCTGGCGCCGCGGCACGATATTCGACTCCATCGTCTCCCTCACCGCGATCTTTTCCAGCTCCGTCCCGGCCGTCGTCGTCTCGCTGATTATGCTCTTCGTCTTTGGCTATCAGCTCGGCTGGTTCCCCAACGGCTATGCCGCCGATCCGCTGCTCGATCCGGGTTTCAACTGGACCTACATTTCGAGCGTCATCCATCACGGCACCCTCCCCATGCTGACCATGGTCATCGTGCTCACCGGCGGCTTCGCCGTCACCATGCGCAACAACATGATCAACCTGCTTGGAGAAGACTACATCGTCATGGGCCGCGCCAAGGGCCTCGCCGATAATCGAGTCATGCTCTGGTACGCCGCACGCAATGCCCTGCTGCCGACTGTCTCGAGCCTCGCCATTGCACTTGGCACCGTGCTCGGCGGCTCGCTCGTCACCGAAGTGGTGTTCAACTATCCCGGCCTCGGCAACACGCTCTACCAGGCCATCATCGCCCGCGACTATCCGGTCATCCAGGGCCAGCTCCTGATCATGACCGCCGCCATGCTCATCGCCAATTTCGCCGTCGATCTCAGCTATGTGCTGCTCGACCCCCGTTTGAAGAAGGCCTGAGCCATGACGCTTTTCCGCCAGCTGCTCGGCAACAAGAAGGCCATGGTGGGTCTCACCATTCTCCTTCTCATCATCCTCGTCGCCATTTTCGCGCCGTTCCTCACCGAGTATAGCCCGGTGAAGCGCGTCGGCCGTCCGCATCAGGCTCCCTCGTGGGAGCATTGGCTGGGCACGACCCGCCTCGGCCACGACGTTTTCGCTCGCCTCGTCTACGGCGCCCGCGTCTCGCTCGCCGTCGGCTTCGGCGCCGGCCTAGCCATTACCATCATCGGCACCGTCCTCGGCATCATCGCCGGCTACAAGGGCGGGGTCATCGACGAGGTCATCAACTTCTTCACCAATATGGTGCTCGTCGTTCCCAACCTGCCGCTCCTTTTGGTCCTCGCCGCCTTTATCGGCCAGGCGAGCCCGCTGGTGATCGCCGTCATCCTTGGCCTCACCTCCTGGGCCTGGGGCGTGCGCGTCACCCGCTCGGAAACCCTCTCCATCCGCCAGCGCGACTATGTCAAATCCGCCGAAATGCTGGGCGAACCGAGCTGGCGCATCATGGCCTTCGAGATTTTCCCGAACCTGATTTCCATCGTCGGCATCAACTTCATCGGCAGCGTCATCTTCGCCGTCATCACCGAAGCGACCCTGGAATTCCTCGGCCTCGGCGATCCCAACACCGTCTCTTGGGGCATCATGCTTTACAACGCCCAGAACGCTTCGGCCCTCTCGGTCGGCGCCTGGTGGGACCTCCTCGCGCCCTGCTTTGCCCTTGCCGTTCTCGGCCTTGGCCTCGCGCTCATCAACTTCGCCATCGACGAAATCGCCAATCCGCGCTTGCGTACGGGCGGCATGCTCAATCGCTGGACCCGCATGGTCCGCATCGGAGAGGGCAAGCTATGACCGATCCCGTCCTCTCCATCCGCAATCTCAACATCGACTATATCGGCGCGGAGAAAGACTTCCACGCCGTCAAAGACGTCTCCTTCGACATCGCCCCCGGCGAGTTCTTCGGCCTTGCCGGCGAGTCCGGTTGCGGCAAATCGACCATCGCCTTCGCCGTCAGCCGCCTCCACCGCCCCCCTGCCCTCATTCGCAAAGGCAGCCAGATCCTTGTCGGCGGCCGCGACGTCCTGGCACTCGACGACAACGAACTCCGCCGCTTCCGTTGGCGCGAGGTCGCGATGGTGTTCCAGAGCGCCATGAACTCGCTCAATCCGGTGCTGACCATCGAGGCGCAGTTCTACGACGTGCTCAAGGCCCACACCCGCATCAGCCGCGCCGAGGCCCGCACCCGCGCCGCTGAACTCCTAAAGCTCGTGGACATCTCGCCCGACCGGCTCTCGTCCTATCCGCACCAGTGCTCGGGCGGCATGCGCCAGCGCATCGTCATCGCCATCTGCCTCGCGCTCAATCCAAAGCTTCTGATCATGGACGAGCCAACCACCGCCCTCGACGTCGTGGTGCAGCGCGAAATCCTGCAGCGCATCGACGTCTTCAGGAAAGAACTCGGCTTCTCCGTGCTCTTCATCACCCACGATCTCGGCCTGATGGTGCAAGTCAGCGACCGCATCGGCATCATGCTCGAAGGGGAACTGGTCGAGGTCAACGACGCCCAGACCATCTACCGCACACCGCAGCACGCCTACACCAAGCGCCTCTGGGCCTCGATGCCCAAACTCCATGGCGAACAGATCCGCGAGGGAGCCAAGTCATGAGCGACGCCATCCTCGCCCTCGACAATGTCAGCAAAACCTTCGGCCGCGCCGACAAGCCCGTCTACGCCGCCCGCTCGGTCTCTTTCGGCCTCCATCCCGGCCGCACGCTGGCGCTGGTCGGAGAATCCGGCTCCGGCAAGACCACCGCCGCCCGGCTCATCATGCGCGAATATACGCCCGACGAGGGCCAGTTGCTTTTCCGCGGCAAGCCACTCGGCAAGGCCAGTGCCAAGGCATTGAAAGCCTATCGCGCCTCAGTGCAGATGGTGTTCCAGGACCCCTTCGCGGCCCTCAACCCCACCCACACCATTCGCTATCACCTCGAACGCCCCCTGCGCCTCCATCAGCCAAAGCTGAACAGCAAGGAGCGCACCGCCGCCATCGAGGAATTGCTGACCCGGGTCAAACTCGACCCTGCATTGCTGATGCCAAAATATCCGCACGAACTCTCCGGCGGCCAGCGCCAGCGCATCAGCATCGCCCGCGCGCTTGCCGTGAACCCGCAGGTCATCGTCGCCGACGAGCCGACCTCGATGCTCGACGTCTCCGTGCGCCTCGGCATTCTCAACCTGCTCAATGACATGAAGGCCCAACTGGGCCTGGCGCTCCTCTACATCACCCACGACATCGCCACCGCGCGCTATGTCGCCGAGGACATCATGGTCATGTATGCCGGCCAGATCGTCGAATGGGGTGACACCGAGAGCGTGCTGACCAACCCTCAGCACCCCTATACGCGGCTCTTACTGTCGGCAGTGCCCGACCCCGATCGCCGTTTCTCAGACACGCGCTTTTCCGAAGAACTCAACCGCATCGAGTTCATCCGCCGCCAATCGGCGCTGCCGCGGCCCGAAACGCGGGAAGTCGCAAACAACCACTTCATCCGGCCGATGCCGGAGTGATGGTTCCGTAGCCACGAGTTATCCTCCTGGCCCACCCAAAAGCACGGTGTCATTCCCGCGGAAGCGGGAATCCCTGTTTATGTGCCAAGAGATTCCCGCTTTCGCGGGAATGACGCGGTGGAACTGAATTTCAAAGTGACAGAGGTAGAGCGGCAGTCACATTGCTCCACCCAGAAAAAATCCCCGCTTTCGCGGGGATCAACTGCCATCTGCCCCATCGTCACCACCGGGCTTGTCCCGGTGGTCCATACGACGGCGAGATGGATTGCCGGGGCAAGCCCGGCAATGACGACGACGGGTGATTACCAGCTCGCCAGCACAGCGCCGTTGAACGTCGTCTCAACAAACGTGCGGATTTCATCCGAGTGGTAAGCCTCAACCAGAGCCTTCACCCACGGCAGATCCTTGTCTTCGGTGCGAACAGCAATCACGTTCACATAGGGCCCCTTCGGGCTTTCGCGCAGGATCGGGTCATTGACCGGATCAAGGCCAGCCTGTTCGGCATAGTTGGTGTTGATCCCTGCGGCATCCACATCCGGCAGCACGCGCGGCAACTGGGCAGCGTCGACTTCGAGGATTTCGAAATTCTTCGGGTTGCCGATGATGTCAGCCACGCTCGCCGCCGTGCCCACGCCTTCGGTCAGGTCAAGCAGGCCATTGTCTTCGAGCAGCAGCAGCACGCGGCCGCCATTGGTCGGGTCGTTCGGAATGCCGATCTTGGCGCCATCGGGCAGGTCGGCAATGTTCTCGAACTTGTCCGAGTAGATGCCGATCGGGAAGTTCACGGTCGTTGCCACGGACTCGATGGCATAGCCACGATCCTTAACCTGATTATCGAGGTAGGGCTGATGCTGGAACGAGTTGGCGTTGAGCTCGCCCGAAGCCAGAGCCTCGTTCGGAATGACATAGTCCGAGAATTCGAGGATTTCGAGATCGATGCCCTGCGCGGCCAGGATCGGCTTCACGGCTTCCAGGATCTGGGCATGCGGGCCGGGCGTCGCGCCAATCTTGATGGTTTCGGCATAGGCCGGCGCCGCGATCAGCGAGAGGCCAAGGGCCACGCCAGCGATAACAGTCTTGAACGACATGGGAAAAAGTCCTTTCGAGGGAGGGGAGTTAATGGCGCGAGCGCTTGTCGAAGCGTCGCGCAAGGGAATCGCCAAGGCTCTGCACGCCCTGGACGAGAACGATCAGCACCAGCACCACGGCCAACATCACGTCGGGCATGAAGCGCTGATAACCGAAACGAATACCGAGATCGCCGAGGCCACCGCCGCCGACGGCGCCCACCATGGCCGAATAGCCGATGAGGCTAACGACGGTCAGTGTCAGCGCCAGCGTGATAGCCGGCAGCGCCTCGGGCAGCAGCACTTTTTGCACGATCTGCAAGGGGCTCGCGCCCATCGACCGCGCCGCCTCGATCAGCCCCTGATCGACACCGCGAATGGCCGCCTCGATGACGCGGGCAATAAAGGGCGCCGCCGCAATGGTCAGCGGCACGATGGCCGCGCTGGTGCCGATGGACGTGCCAGCGATCAACCGCGTCAGCGGAATGATGGCGACAACGAGAATGATGAACGGCGTCGAGCGCGCCGCATTGACGATCAGGCCCAGCACGGCATTGACCGCCGGCGCCGCAAACAGTTCGCCGCGCTGGCTGGTCGCCAGAAACACGCCGAGCGGCAGGCCGATCAGCGTGCCGATGACCCCGGCAATGCCGACCATGTAGAGCGTCTGCACGAAGGAATCGACGAGCAGCTTCAGGATTTGGGGCGAGAAGACTTCAGGCATAGCCGAGCACCTCCGTTTCGAGACCCAGTTCCTTGGAGGTCACCAAAAGGGCGGGCAATTTGGCCACGTCCGGCAGGCTCACCACCAGCGTGCCGAAAGGCCGGCCGGAAATGTGGTCGACCTTGGCCTGCACAATGCCGAGATCGACATCGAGTTTTCGCGTCAGCACGGAAAGCCACGGCTGCGCCGCGCCCTCCCCCTTGAACACAAGCTGCACCAGCGCTTCCTTGCCGGCCTCGGGCGCGGCAGTCAGGCGCTTGGCCAGATGCTCGGGCAACTGCGTGCCGGTAATGCTGGCGACGAAATTGCGCGTCGTCGCATGCTGAGGCCCGGTGAACACATCATAGGTCGCGCCCTCTTCGACGATGCGCCCTTCGTCAATCACCGCCACCCGATCGGCAACGCCCTTGATCACCGACATTTCGTGGGTGATCAGCAGTACGGTCACGCCGAGATCGACATTGACCTGCCGGAGCAGCGCCAAAATCTGTTCGGTCGTTTCCGGATCGAGCGCCGAAGTCGCCTCGTCCGAAAGCAGCACTTTTGGATTGGTCGCAAGCGCGCGGGCGATGCCAACGCGCTGCTTCTGCCCACCCGAGAGTTCGGCCGGATAGCGATCAACCTTGTCCGACAGCCCCACGAGATCGAGCAGCGGCAATACACGCTTGCGGATTTCGGCTTTGGACACACCGGCAATTTCCAGCGGTAGCGCCACATTGCCAAAGGCCGTGCGCCGCGCCAGCAGGTTAAAGTGCTGGAAAATCATGCCAATCGAGCGGCGCTCCTGACGCAGCGCCCGTTCTTCCAGTGCTGAAACCTCGACGCCATCGACCCGCACCGAACCGGAACTGGGCAGTTCCAGCCCATTGACCAGCCGGATCAGCGTCGATTTGCCCGCCCCCGAACGACCGATAACGCCAAGAATGGCGCCCCTCGGCACGTCGAGATTGATTTCATGAAGTGCAGTAACGGGCGCATTGGCACCGCGTGCCGCAAAGGTCTTTTTCGACCCCGCGCAGTTGGATAATGGCTTCACTCGAAGCCGCGCCGCTGGAGATGTGATCGGTCAATTTCAGTCCGTTAAATGACGACGGAATTAGTCGGCATTTACACCAAAAAAGTCGAGGGAGACACTTCCAAACAATGGACGATATCCGGGTTTTTCGTCCACTGGTTCTGGATTGAGCGCAAAATCCGGTTTTTCGTAGGCCGCCCCACAGTGTCATTCCCGCGAAAGCGGGAATCCCTGCTCCAGAAACGGAGATCCCCGCTTACGCGAGGATGACACGGTGAAAGAGAACTCGACATATCCCCACCCACCGGCGCGACACCTCCCCCTTGACGGGGGAGGACGGGAGGGGGTGCGGGAGCCACGATGTCTGTGGTCGTGAACACCCCTCCCCAGCCCTCCCCGTCAAGGGGAGGGTGTCACATCGAGTGTATGGCTAGGCCAGTTCCTCCGTCAAATACGCCCCCACACTCCGCGGCTTCCGCGCCAGCACCCTCTCGACCGTATCGGTCAGCCCGGCCGCACCACCCTGTGCAATCACCACAAAGAACTGCTTCACCACCTGAGCCTCAAACCCTTCAACACCTGCCGGCAACCCGGCCACCGCCGAAGACACACCCACCGGCTTGCCGATAATCCGCGTCGCCAGTCCCGCAATATCGGGAATGGACAGTGAATCCGGCCCCGTGATCACCAGCGGGCTCGCCGCCACCTTCGGCGCCAGAAGCTGGCTGATCGCCACATCGGCAATATCCCTGATATCGACATAGCCAACCTTGGCCCCATGTCGCGCCGCAATGGCTTCACCCCGCTTGATCTGCGCCGCCACCACCGCGAGCGACACCTGCAGCCAGGCGTTAGGCCGCACCGCCACATATTCGAGCCCCGACTGCGCCAGATGATCTTCCACCCTTTTGTGCGCATCGCCCGAGAACGACGTCCCGACAGTCCAATCCGAACCGGAAATCTTCACGATCCGCGTCACGCCTGCCGCCTTGGCGGCATCGACCAACGCAATCTGGTCCTCAGCCAACCGCTCGCTGATCGGCGAGAGCAGCAGCACCCGACTCACACCGTCCAGCGCCGCCGGCAACGAGGAAGGAACCGAAAAATCCCCCTCCGATATCTCGACCTTGTCGCCATAAAGCTCGCGCGCCATTTCCGGCCGCCGCGTCAGCACGCGCACCCGATGCCCACCACCGATCAGCTTGGGCGTCAGCACCCGACCGAGTTTCCCGGTTGCACCGGTAATCAGAAACAGTTCGGCCATCAAAACACCTTGCCCTCTTTCAAGTGGGTGGTCGTGCCGTTGAGGATGTAGTCGCCGACAATGCGCGACTTGTGCAGCAGCGGATTGTGGTTGAGCACGGTCCGAATGTTTCGCCAGTGACGGTCGAAATTGTACTTTCTCGAGGTCGCCGAACCGCCACCAAGTTCGAACATGCGCTCGGCCGTGCGCGGTCCTAGCTGACCAATAACCAATTGGGCTTTCGCCGTTACCAGTGTGCTAGCAATAAGGGACGTTTCGATAGCCTCGGCGTCACCCGTTGCGAACGTATCTGCGGTATGCTGCAGCGCCTTCGCACCCTCGGCAATCAGGGTGTCAATCGCCAGCGAATTGGCCGCGATCTCGCCGATAACCTGTTGAACGAAATGATCTTCTCGCGCCGTCGCCGCCGGACTATGCGCCGCCGACCGCGCCTGCTTCCTCACATAGTCGATCCCATCACTCAAAACGTTCCGCACCGCCCCAGCCGCACTCGCCGCCAGATGCAACTGCCGCAGCGTCGAGCAGTGCCGGCCGACCTGATTTTCCAGACTCCGGCGCGCAAACTCGTGCTCAAAAACCTCAACATTATCAAGCACTACACCGCCGCTCGCGGTCAGCTTCTGCCCCATGCCATCCCAATCGTCGAGGATTTCAATCCCCTTCCGATCCACCGGCAGCAGCACACCAACCGTCTCGCCCGCCTCATTGACCGCACTGAACGAAGCATAGTCGGCATAGGCCGTTCCGGTCGCATACCACTTGCGCCCATTGAGCCGCCAAGTGCTTCCAACCTTTACGATTTTTGTCGTTACCTCACCCGGCCGCGCCGTGCCCTGCTCGGTATGCGCCCCACCAAACAGCTTGCCCTCCAGCACGCTCTCGATAGCCCCCGCATCGCGCTGGTCGGCGTTTGTAAGAACCAGGTTCTCGACATAGTTGAAATGCGACCTAAGTGCATGAGCCACATTGGAATCTGCCGATCCCAAGGCCGCGATCAACTCGATGTAATCAGGCACCGAACCACCCGGCCCGCCCAATTCCACCGGCACCCGCAATGCGCCAAGCCCGGCCTCCCGGAACAGCCGAAACGCCTCGAACGGCAATTCGCGATCAAGATCGCGTTGCGCTGCGCCCTTTGCGATTTCGGCGACCAAAGCAGGGATACGGGCAAGCAGTTCTTCCCGGCTCGGGCCGCGCGGAACGGACAAAATCTTTTGGGCGGCAGCGGTCATGGTCGGGCCTTGGTCTTCTGAAAATTCTGTGCTGCGGCAAGGTGTTGCGGCGCCACCCAGGCATCAAGCGGGAAATCCTTGTCGAGGAATTTCCACTCCAAGAGGAACTGCTTATAGGCCTCAAAGGCCCGCAACTCGCCGACTTCCAGCGTCAGTCCGAGGGCCGTGCGCAGGTCGTCACCCAGTGCCAGATTGGCGAATTGCTCGCCGACATTGTTCTCCCGCGCCAGGATAGCGATGGCCTCAGCGCGGTTCTCATTAGCCCAATCGCCGACACTGGCGATCTCGCCCACCAGCAGATCGACTAGGTCGGGTCGAGCATCGATGAAGGCTTGGTCCACCGTCAGAGGGCGCGGCGTGCCGGCGTTGACGCGGATATTGATGTCCGGATGGAAACCGAATTCGCTAACCACGCTGGCGCCAATAAAGCTAGCCGCCGCAATGCCTTCGCTTCCCTTCACGTAAAAGGCATCGATCTCGCCGCGCAGCAGCGCGAGGGATTCATCGGCATAGATGGCGAGGCGCTTTGGCGCAAAGCGCCCGAAGGTTTCGCCCTGCCCGGCAGCGTCGCGACCGACATGCACGTCGACCAGTTCGATGCCGGCGATATCAAGCCCTTCGGCGGCACGTGCATTGACGAGGCCGCGAATGGCGAAGGGTGCGAGCACTTGATAGCCGAGCGGCGCGAAGCGCGGCACAGCGTAGCGGCGGCCGGTCAGGTCCTTGGCGGTCTTGATGCCAGTCTTGGGCAAAGTGACGATGGCCTGAAATTCCTGCGTCCAGGTGAGGCCGACGAGGCGGGTGTTGGCGCCGTTCGAGCGCGCCCATAGGGCAGGAACATTGCCGCCCTGGCGGATCTGGAAATTGAGGTGGTGGTCCGAATAGGAACGTCGAATGGCCGGATCGGCATGACCGCTGACCGACTGGAAGCCAATTCCCTGCTGGGAGAGCCCATCGGCAAGCCAGCCCTTATGCAGGGCAACGATCAGCGGCGCGACGGCGGGTGAATGGGCGTACCAGACGCTTTGGGGCACAACGGTCATTGAAAATCCTGCACAAAAAGACTCCTGCCGGGGACAATCCCCGGCAGGCTGACGACGCTACGAAGCGAGGTAGATGTCCGCGCCGTTGGTCCAGAGGTGCTCGGCGCCGAGCTTGAGGTTCTGCACGCGCTTGTCGGAGATGGTGATCGACGCGGGCGTGACGATGTCGAGCGTCGGCAGGTCTTCGACCACGATGCGCTGGAAATCGTTGAACAGTTGCAGACGCTTGGCGGGGTCGATCTCGACGGCTGCAGTTTCGAGCAGACGATCGACTTCCGGGTTTTCGTACTTGGAGCCGTTGGAGAACGGCAGGCCGACCTTGAAGTTCTTGGACCAGTAGAGGCGCTGGATACCAACTGTCGGATCGTAAAGATTGCTCATGCCTTCAATGGCGATGTCGAAGTCGCGATCGGTGAAGATGCGCTTCACGAAGGTCGCAAAATCCTGCGTGCGCAGCTCGACCTGGATGCCGACCTTGGCGAGTGCCTGGACGAAATACTCGCCGGTCTGCTTTGGCGGGCCCGAGGGCTGGGTCGGATCGACGAAGAGCTTGAAGCGGAAGCCATCGGCGCCGCGCGGGTAGCCGGCCTCGTCGAGCAATGCCTCGGCCTTGACCGGATCGAATTCATATTTCGGCACGTCCGGATTGAAGAAGCGCGCCAGATCCGGGCTCACCGGGCCGTCGAGACGGGTGGCGTAGCCGAGATAGATGGTGTTGACGATAAAATCCTTGTCGATCGCGTGCGCGATGGCGTGACGGACCTTGATGTCGGCGAGGTAGGGATTTTCGAGGTTGAATTCGGCGCGCGCAATGCTCGGCGAATAAGGCGCCGGGCGGGTGTCGACCACAAGGTTGGGATTGGCCTTGAGGCGCTCGATATCCGTAAGCGGCACGTTGGCGACCGAAACCTGCACTTCGCCCGATTCAATGGCAGCAACGGCTGCGGCGGGATCGACGATGAAGCGGATGATGAGCTGGTCGAGATAGGGCTTGCCCTCGCCCCAGTAGTTTTCGTTCTTCTTGAGAATGACGTGGCTGCCGCGCACCCATTCGACGAAGGTGAAGGGACCCGTGCCGACCGGCGCAACATTGTGCGGGTTTTCCGGGACGTTCGTCCCTTCATAGAGGTGCTTGGGCACGATCGGCGCCTCGAAGCTGGCGAAGGCGGTCAGCAGGAACGGCGCGGGCTTGGAGAGGATCAGTTCGACCTCGTGCGAGCCGAGGACATTGACCTGTTCGACCGATGCGAAGGTGGCGCGGCCGCGGGGGTGATGTTCCTTGAGGGCCAGGATGGAGAAGGCCACGTCTTCAGCGGTGAAGTCCTTGCCGTCGTGCCACTTCACGCCTTCGCGCAGCTTGAAGGCATAGCGCAGACCATCCTCAGCCACTTCCCATTCGGTGGCGAGCAGCGGCTGGGGCTGGAAGTTTTCGTCATAAGTCAGCAGACCTTCGGTAGTCTTGCCGCTGATGTAGTAGGCGGCGCCTGCCGTGTGGGCGATGAGCACAAGAACCGGCGGCTCCGTGCCGATGTTGATCGATACGCTGCCGCCTGGCGTCGGGGTCGCGCTCTGGGCAAAAGCGAAGCCCGGCAGCGTCGAGACAAGGGCGAGTGCGGCCGTGGAAAGCAGGAAGGCGCGGCGCGTTGGGGCGAGCACGCCACGAGATTTGGAAGTCGTCATTTTTGGTCCTGTCCGTTGCGTGCCGCTCTGTGGAGCGACGTGGAAACTGGGGCCCCAATTCGGCGAGGCAGGATGACTTTATAATGTCTAGTTATTTTATCGAGATAATGGATTACGAACTGAGGCAGCGGGCGGAAAAACACTCAACGCCGCCGGACGCGCGGAAAGAAAAAATTTCGCGCCAACACGCAATGATGGGCCCAAAGCGAGTTCGTGGGCGGGAAAATCGGCCCCTTCGAAGAAGAAAATGCTTCTTCTTGCCCGCCGCTAACGACAAGGGCCGGCAAGTTGCCGGCCCTCTTGAGTGCAATCCGAAGTGCTTAGGCGACGCGCTGGGTGCGGCTGAGCGGAATGATCTGCGCGGAGCTGGCGGCGGAGCGCGGCACGCGACCCTCGACGGGGTGACCCGGATCAGTAAAGCCCGGAGTGGAGGGGTGGCCGGTCGCCACGAGGCTATCCACGAGCGCTTCGTCGTCGGCGTCGATTTTCACATCGAGAGCGCGGATGTAGCCATCCCACTGCTCTTCAGTGCGCGGACCGGCGATGGCCGAAGTGATGAGCTGGTTGTTCAGCACCCAGGCCAGCGCGAAGTCGGCAGCCGTCGTGCCCTTGGCGGCAGCGTGGGCAGCGACCTTCTTGGCGACCTCGATGGATTCTTCGCGGAATTCCACGTCATGCATGCGCTTGTCGCCGCGGCCGGCACGGCTATCGGCCGGGGCCGCTTCGCCGACATTGTACTTGCCGGTGAGCACGCCGCGAGCGAGCGGGCTGTAGGAGACATTGCCGAGGCCGTTGGCGACAGCGGCCGGAAGCTGCTCTGCTTCGGCGGTGCGGTTGACGATGTTGTAGAGCGGCTGGCTGGCGATCGGGCGATCGATGCCGAGCTGGTCTGCGAGGTGGGCAACCTCGGCAATGCGCCAACCGCGGAAGTTCGACACACCGAAATAGCGCAGCTTGCCGGCCTTGATCAGATCGGCAATGGCGCGGACAGGCTCTTCGAGCGAAGCGTCAAACACGGCACGGTGGAAATAGATGATGTCGATATAGTCGGTATCGAGATTGCGCAGCGAATTCTCGACGGTCTCGTAGACCCACTTGCGCGAATAGCCGCCCTTGTTGGGTTTTGGATCGCGCGAATTGACGAACTTAGTGGCGACCACCCAGTCGTCGCGGTGCTTCTTGATGCCCTTGCCGACCGTCTGCTCAGACTTGCCATCGTGATAGACGTCGGCCGTATCGATGAAATTGATGCCCTGTTCGCGCGCCTTGTCGATGATGCGGAAGGCGACGTCATCCGGCGTCTGATTGCCGAACATCATGCTGCCCAAGGTGATCGGCGACACTTTCAGCGCGCTGCGACCGAGATAGCGATAGTCGACCATGGAAAACTCCCTGTTCGTGGTGCCGTAAGCCGACACCATGGTCTTTGGTATTGAAGGTGGAATTGAGGTCAGGAAGCGAGCGCCCTGCTCCGCGTTTCGCCGCCGGCCGCAGCGGCGATGAGCGCGCGGGTGTAGTCGGTCTTGGGCTGACGCCAGATGGTCTTGTGGTCGCTCTCTTCGATAATGCGGGAATCCTTCATCACGATGACGCGGTCGGAAATGTATTGGACCACCGCCAGATCGTGCGAGATGAAGAGATAGCTGAGCCCGAGGTCGCGCTTGAGATCGACCAGAAGATTGAGAATCTGCGCCTGGATCGACACGTCGAGCGCCGACACCGGCTCGTCGCAGATGACGAGCGACGGGCGCAGGATCAGGGCGCGGGCGATGCCGATGCGCTGGCGCTGGCCACCCGAGAATTCGTGCGGATAACGATCCGCCGCCGAGAGCGGCAGGCGCACGTGCTCAAAAGTTTCGTCGATGCGACGGCGGCGTTCGGCAGCGTCGCGCACGCCGTGGACGATCAGCGGCGCTTCGAGAATGTCGCGGATCGATTTTCGCGGGTTGAGCGACCCAAAGCGGTCCTGGAAAATCATCTGCAGGTCGCGGCGAACCGGCTGGAGCTGGTTGGGGCCGAGGCCGGTGATCTCCTGTCCCTGAAAGCGGATGCTGCCGCTTTCGGCGTTGACGAGGCGCATGATGGCCTTCGACAGGGTCGATTTGCCGCTACCGGATTCACCCACGATCCCAAGAGTTTCGCCTTTGGCTAGGGTAAGGGTGGCCTTGTCGAGGGCGCGGTTTTCGCGATTGCGGGTACGGTAGGTGACCGAGAGGCCGTCCACTTGCAGGATCGGCTCGTCGTCATTGGCGACTGGCGGCAGGTCGCGGGGGACGGGCTGGCGGATCTGGTAGTCGTTGTGCCCGTTGGCATCCTTGACCACGCGGATTTCGGAGAGGGTGCGAGAGGTGTAGTGCACGCCGTCTTCGAGCCGGATCGAGGCTTGAGCCAGTCCGCGCGTATAGGGGTGGCGATCGGGCGAGAAGAGTTCGGACGCGGGCAGCTCTTCGAGCTTGTCACCGTGATACATGACGACGACGCGATCGCTCCAGCGCGAGACGACGCCGAGATCGTGTGTGATCAACAGCAGGCCCATCGACAGCTTGCGACGCAATTCGTCGAGCAGTTCGAGGATCTGCGCCTGAATGGTCGCATCGAGTGCCGTGGTCGGTTCGTCGGCAATCAGCAGCTTGGGTTTGCAGGCCACTGCGATGGCAATCATCACGCGCTGACGCTGGCCACCGGAAAGCTGGTGCGGGAAATCGTCGACGCGCTTTTCAGCGTCCGGGATTTTCACGAGGTTGAGCAGTTCGATGGCGCGGGCGCGCGCTTCCTTCTTGCTCAGCTTTTCGTGGAGCCGCAGAACTTCCACGATCTGGTTGCCGATGGTGGCGACCGGATTGAGACTGGTCATCGGCTCTTGGAAGATCATGGCGATCTCCCTGCCGCGGACTTTCCGAATGTCGCGGTCGGAGAGTTTCAGCAGGTCGGTGCCTTCAAAGGTGATCCGACCATTGGGGATCTGCGCATTGCGCGGCAGGAGGCGCATCAGGGCCAGGGCGCTGAGCGATTTCCCCGAGCCCGATTCCCCCACCACCGCGACGGTTTCGCCGCGATCGACGGAGAAGCTCAGGTGACGGACCGGATCGGCAGAGCCGAAGCGGACGGTGAGGTTTTCGACCTCGAGAAGACGGCTGGATGCGGGGCTCACGAGCGTTCCTCCGAAAAGCGCGGGTTGAGCGCGTCGTTGAGACCATCGCCGATCAGGTTGAGGGCGAGCACAGTGAAGACGATGGCGAGGCCCGGCAGGAAGGTGAGATACCAGGCGGTGCGGATCAGCTCGCGGCCATTGCCGATCATCGAGCCCCAGCTGACGACGTTGGGATCGCCCAGGCCCATGAAGCTGAGGGCAGATTCCATGAGGATAGCGGTCGCGACCATGACCGAGGCGGTGACGATCAGCGGCGGCAGTGCGTTGGGCAGGATTTCCTTGAAGATGATGCGCGGGTGGCGGAAGCCGAGGCTGCGCGCGGCGACAACGTAGTCCTTCTCACGGATGGCTCGGAACTCCGCACGGGTGAGGCGCGCCACCATGGGCCAACTAACGATGGCGATGGCGACCGAAACGGTGGTAGCCGAGGGCTGGGCGATGGCGACGAGCACGACCAGCAGCACGAAGTTCGGCAGGGTCTGGAAGATTTCGATGATGCGCACGAGCACGTCATCGACCCAGCCACCGAAATAGCCGGCCAGCGAGCCGACGGTGATGCCGACGCCGAGGCCTAGGGCCGTTGCGGTCAGGCCGACAAAGAGCGAGATGCGCGCGCCATGGAAGAGACCGGCCAGCACATTGCGGCCCATGGAGTCGGTTCCGAGCGGGAAGGCTGCTTCCTGACCGGGCCACAGGAATGGCTTGCCCACCATGCCGAGCGGATCACCGGGAAAGGCGAGCGGCGCGACAAGGGCCGCGGCGACCATCAGGGACAGAAACACCAGTCCGAAAAGCGCGTTGGGATTGCGCAGGAAGGCAGCCAGTTCGCGCCGGCCGGCGGGCACGGACACCGTAGCAGTGCGCGTGGTGCGGGCATCGGGCGCCTTGATGTTATGCCATTGAGAGGCATCCGGCTTTTCGGCTTGGGTGGCGCTGGCGCGCGATTGAATTGGCGAAACGGCATGCGTGACGGCGGTTTCGGTCGTCATTTCTGCTCTCCGATGCGGGGATCGAGCCAAGCCTGAGCGATATCCACCAGCGCATTGGCCAGAATGACC
Organism: Devosia sp.; assembly: GCF_024707125.1. Lineage (GTDB taxonomy): Bacteria > Pseudomonadota > Alphaproteobacteria > Rhizobiales > Devosiaceae > Devosia. The sequence goes on along the minus strand of NZ_JANQAH010000005.1, from coordinate 187,022 downwards.
AGGATGGACGACAGCAACAGGATGCCCAGAAGAACGGTGTAGTCGCGGCCCATCACGGCCTCGAAGGCGAGGCGTCCGAGGCCGGGCCAGCTATAGACAGTCTCGACGACCACGGCTCCGCCGAGCATGCCGCCGACATGCATTCCGGCCATGGTGGTGATTGGGATCAGCGCGTTGCGCAGCACATGCTTGACGGTCACCACCGCGGGCGAGAGCCCCTTGGCGTAAGCCGTGCGCACAAAGTCCTGGTTCTTGACCTCGAGCATGGCAGCGCGCGTCAGGCGAGCGTAGATCGCGACATAGAAGAGTGCGAGCGAGGTCGCCGGCAGCACCATGTACCGCGCCTTGTCGATGATGGCAGCGAAGCCAGTATAGGAGGAGCCGATAGTCCCTGCGCCGCCGCTCGGCAGCCAGCCCAGCGTCACCGAGAACAGCACGATCAGCATCAGGCCGATCCAGAAGCCGGGCACGGAATAAAAGAGCAGCGCGAAGATGGAAAGCAGGCGGTCCGGCAGGCGGCCGGAAAAGGCCGCCATCAGCGAACCGAGTGTCAGGCCGATGAGAATGGCGATGGCAAGAGCCATGGCCATCAGCGTCAACGTGCCGGGCAGGCGCTGCCCGATCAACTCGGTCACCGGCATGCCGTAGCGCGGCGAAAAGCCGAGGCTGAACTGGGCGAGATTGCCGAGATAATTAGCAAGCTGCACGAGCACCGGATTATCGAGACCGAAGCGCTCGCGCAGCGCCTGCATGGTCTCAACGGTCGCTGAACCGGCTTCGCCAGCCATCACGTCGGCTGCGTCGCCGGGGGCGAGCTGCAGCAGGAAGAAGTTGAGAATGATGATGCCGAGAACAGTGGGCACCGCTTGCAAAAGCGTGCGTCGCAACGTCCTCAATATGCGCAGCAGAGCTGACATGAGCGCTTTCTCTTTCACTCGATAAGAGTAACGGGGTCCTTGCGGCATCCGGAAAGAGCGGCGCTCGGCTCCGGGGTTCAGCCTGCGAAATTTATGTTGACTAGTTTTATAGGCTTTGTCAAATCTGCTTTGGCAAATTCATCCTGACTTTGCGCCATTTCAGGAACCAGCTTCTTACAGATCGGCCATTTCTGAACATTGACGCAAATTCATTGCCCTTCATAGGGCGCGACGGAAACAGACAAACGCATTAGGATGCCGGTTTGGAAAAACCTGCTCCCGCCAACAGGAGACGAGGCATGACGATCAAGAACACGATTTCCGAGATCTGGTACACGCGCTGCCCCGTGCCCACTCCGGTTGGTCTGGCGGTACAATTGGGCCTTCTGGAAGAAGCTTTTGCCAAAGAGGGCGTGAAGCTCAACTCGATCATCGACAGCAAGGATCGGGCGATCCGGTCAAGCCATTTCGACCATCACCTCAACTACTCCTTCCGCCACGGCGGCAATGTTCCGCCGATCCGCGCGCGCTCGGAAGGCAATCCGACTCGCCTTGTCGGCATCACCTGGACCGATGAGTTCCAGGCCATCATCACCCTGCCCGGCAGCAGCATCAAAACGACCAAGGACCTGATCGGTCGCCGCTTCGGCATCGCCCGTCGCCCGCCGGGGATCGTCGATTTCATGGCAGCAACGGCGCTCAAGGGCCTCGTCTCCGCCCTGTCGCTCGAAGGCCTGCGCCAGGACCAGGTGGAGATCGTCGACATCTCGCTGACCGATTCCGTGCTCGATGGCCGCGAAGGACCGCAGCTTTATGGGCTACGCAACCGCCAGGCCTATGGGGCCGAAATTGCCGCCCTGCTGCGCGGCGAGGTGGATGCCATCTACGTGAAGGGAACCGGCGGCATTGCCGTGGCCAATCTCATCGCGGCGCATACGGTCGTCGAATTCGGTTTCCACCCCGATCCGAAGATCCGCATCAATTCCGGCTCGCCACGCGTGCTGACTGTCGACGAACGCCTTGCCGAAGATCGGCCGGACCTCGTCGCGCGCCTCATCGAAACGCTACATCGCGCCAGCGACTGGGCCGAGGCGCATCCCGATGAGGTTCGCCGTTTCGTCGCCCGCGAAGTCGGCGCTTCCGAGGAAGTCGTGGCGGCGGCCAATGGGCCGGATCTGCACAAGCATCTGGGGCTCGGCCTCGAGCCGGAGCTGGTCGACGCCATCGGTCACTACAAGGACTTCCTCTATGAGTGGGGCTTCCTCGAACGCGATTTTGACATCAACGCCTGGGTCGACCGCCGCCCTTGGGACGGCATCGATATCCGCGCCGTCGCCTGAATTCCGAGGACACCGATGACCACCGATTTCACCCCCTATATCGCCAAGGCCGAGCATCTCGGCCGACGCTTTGCCCTCACCGCCGGGCACTATGACGAGACCGGCGAGTTTCCCTTCGCCAATTTCGATGCCTTGTATGAGGCGGGCTTGCTCGGCCTCGTGACGGCAACCGAACATGGCGGCCTTGGCGGCGGGCTAACCGAAGCGCTCGCGGTCGTCTCCGCCGTGGCGCAAGGCGAGCCATCCACCGCTCTGGTGCTGGCGATGCACTACAGTCAGCACTATGGCATCCGCGCCTCGGGCAAGTGGCCCGCACATCTGATAGAGCGCGTGACCAAGGCTAATCGCGAAGGCGTGGCCCTCATCAATGCCGCACAGGTCGAGCCGCGTGTTGGTTCGCCCTCGCATGGCAGCCTGCCGGAAACGGTGGCGCGCAAGGTGGGCAATCAGTGGCGCATCACCGGCCACAAGACCTATGCGACCGGCATTCCTCTCCTCAAATGGGTTTCCGTGCTCGCCGTTACCGACGAGCCGGAACCGCGCCTCGGCTCCTTCCTCGTGCCGACCGATGCCGACGGCATCCGCGTCGAAAAGACCTGGAACGCCACCGGCATGCGCGCAACCAACAGCCATGACCTGATCCTCGACGACGTCGCCATCGATATCGACGACGTGCTCGACATCGCTCCGGCCACCGAAGGCCTCAAGCGCGATGAGCGGCTTGGCGCCTGGTATTTTACCCTGGTCCCCTCGATCTATGACGGCGCAGCCCGGGCGGCACGCGACTGGCTGGTGGATTTCACCAGCACGCGCGCTCCAGCTAGCCTCGGCGCGCCGCTCTCGACCGTACCGCGTATCCAGGACGGCGTCGGCCAGATCGAAGTCTGGCTCGCGACCAATCGACGCCTGCTGCGCACGATTGCCGAGGACTTTGATGCGGGTCGACCCTTCGGCTCGGATTCGGCCGCGACCAAGCATGTGGTCATCGAGAACGCCATTCTGGCGACGACGCTGGCCCTCGATCTTGGCGGCAATCCCGGCATCAGCCGCGATCATCCGCTCGAGCGGCACCATCGCGACGCGATCTCGGGCAAAGCCCATGCGCCGCAGAACAACATGATCCGCACCATTTTGGCCAAGGGCGCTTTCGCCCGCTATGCGGCCCGCAGGGACGAGCCGGTGGAACCGGTCGCCGTGCGCACGCCGACGCGTCCGCGCCTCGTTGCCAGCGCCTGAGGAAACAGAAATGAGCCAGGAACCCAAATCCGTCTGGTACACGCGCTGCCCTGCCCCAACGCCGCTTTCTATCGCCGCTCAGCTTGGCTGGGTTGACGAGGCGTTTGGCGGCCATAGCGTCAAAGTGGCCTCGATCCGCGACAGCAAAGACCCGGCCGTTCGCCAGAGCCACTTTACGCATGCGCTCGATTGGTCCTTCCGTCAGGGTGGCAATATCCCGCCGATCTGGGCGCGTTCGGGCGGACGGGAAACCCGCATCGTCGGCATCACGACCACCGATGAGTTCCAGGCGGTTATTTCTCTCCCCGCAACCGGCATCAAGTCGGCCAAGGACCTCAAGGGCCGCAAGGTCGGCGTACCGCGGCAGACCGCCGGGATCGTCGATTTCCAGCGCGCTACGGCTCTCAAGGGCATCGTTTCGGCGCTTTCGCTCGAAGGGCTGACGGCTGGCGATGTCGAGATCGTCTATCTCGATGCGCGCGAGCCGGCTTTGCTCGAAATCGGCAATGCGGCCTTCCTCGGCCTCAAGCGCCGCTATCCCTATGGCGAGGAACTGCTGGCTCTCGCCCGCGGGGAGATCGACGCCTTCTTCGTCAAGGGCGCCGAAGGCCTGGTGCTGGCCAATCAGATCGGCGCGACCGTCGTTTCGGAATTCGGCTTCCATCCGGATGCCCGCATCCGCATCAACAATGGCACGCCGCGCCCGTTGACTGTCGATGCGAAATTCGCCGATGAGCGGCCCGATCTCGTGGCTGAACTGGTGGCAACAGTCGATCGTGTCGGCGCCTGGGCCGAGGCGCATCCCGAGGACACGGTGCGTTTCATCGCTCGGGAAATCGGCGTCGCCGAAGAAGCGATCTGGGCCGCCAATGGCCCGAATGTCCACCGGCACCTGAAACTGACGCTCGAAGACGAGCAGATCGACGCCCTCTCCCATTTCAAGGATTTCCTCCTCGAATGGGGTTTCATTCCCGCCGACTTCGACGTCACTGCCTGGATTGATCCACCCGCACTCGACGCCGCCCGGCGCAGCGAGGCTGCATGACCACTCCCTTTGTCGATATCGCCATTATCGGCGGCGGTCCGGGCGGACTGGCGCTTGCCCAGGGCCTCAAGAAGAATGGCATCGAGGCGACCGTGTTCGAGCGCGATACCGTACGTGCCGACTATGTGCAGGGGTTTCGTCTGCGCCTGCGGCAACGCGGTCTCGATGCGCTGGAGGCCAATCTGCCGGCGCACCTCTTCGAAGCATTCCTCGCAACGCTGGGCCGCGCTCCGACCGAAAACACCGTGCTCGACGAGAATTTCAACTCGGTGGACAGCAGCGCCTGGGGTCGCGGCGTTGAGGACACCCATGTCGAAAAATCGGTGAGCCGCATCACCCTCCGGCAAATCCTGCTTTCCGACCTGGAAGATATTGTCCAGACCGGCAAACAGTTCCTGCACTACGAGATCGAGCCGGAAGGTACAGTGCTGTCGCACTTTGCCGATGGGTCGCAGGTGCGCTCCAATGTTCTCGTCGGCGCTGACGGCGCGGGCTCGGCCGTGCGGCGGCAATTGCTGCCTGATCTCAAGAGCATAGACACGGGCATTCGTCGGCTTGCCGGCAAGATGACGCTCGATGTCGCCGCAGCGCACGGCATCGAATCCGTCCTGCTCGACACCAATGCCAATATCCGCCCAACCGAGGGCCACAACCTGATGATTACCAGTCATCGCGTCGACCCTTCGGCCTTCGACCGTCATGGCGTCATCGGTGCGAACGATCCGACCCATAGGGATATTGCTGGTTTCCACTTCAACAACACGACCAGCTACGTCTGGTGGAACACGGCCTATGAGGTCGGCGAGCTAGCGCCGGACGATGTGCTCGAAACCCTGAGCGGTGCGGAGCTCCTGCAAGTTCTGCTTGCAAAGATCAGCCATTGGGACGAGCGCATTCTCAAGCTCATTCGCCACACCGATCCGTCGACCGTCGCCCTCCTCAAAGTGCGTTCTTCGCAGCCGGGTGCGATTTGGGAAACCGGCCCGGTGACGCTTCTGGGCGATTCCATTCACGCCATGACCTATTTCCGCGCGCTGGGCGGCAATACGGCGCTCTACGACACGGGCCTGCTCGTGCCGCAGCTCGTGGCCGCCCGCCAGAGCGGCAAGCCCATCCTCTCAGCGCTCCACGACTACGAAAACGCCATGCGCGAGCACGGCTACGAGGCCGTGCGCTCTTCGCTCACCGCCATGCAGAACAATATCGCCGCCGGTCGCGCCCTCAAGGGCGTTGCCGCCGAGTAGAACCATAGAAAGCCCCATTCCATGTCCATCGTCGTCTTCGGCGCCTCCGGCAATATCGGCGGCAATATCCGCAAGGAAGCCCTGTCGCGCGGTCTGCGCGTCACCGCCGTCACCAATTCGAGCCCGCTCGAAGCGGCTCATAATCTCACCGCGCTCACGGCTGACCTTGCCGATACCGAGGCCGTGGCGAAAATCGTCTCTGGCCATGATGCAGTGATTTCAGCCTATAGCCCGGGTCTGCGGAAATACTCGGCCGACGAGGCAGCCGAACTCATCCGCCGCGCCCATGAATCGCTCTTCGAGGGCGTCAAGTTGGGCGGGGTAAAGCGGATCATCCTCGTGGGTGGGGTCGGCAGCCTTGAAGCCAGCCCTGGAGTTGATGTGGTCGACAGCGACTTTTACCCCGCTAACCACAAGGCCCATACGCTGCGCAACCGCGAGATCGTGCGCGCCCTCAAGCGTGGCGAATATGATCTCGACTGGACCTATGTCTCGCCGCCGCTCGAGATCAAAGCCGGCGAACGCACCGGGAAATTCCGTCTCGGCGAGGACCAGCTCCTGCGCGACGCGGAAGGCAATAGCCGCATTTCTGAGGCCGATTTCGCGGTGGCCATTCTCGATGAGCTGGAGCAGGGCCGCTACGTGCGTCGCCGCTTCACGGCGGCCTATTGAGCCGACTGCTTGGGAACTTGACATGACCACTTACAAGCGCCGGCTCAATCTCAATGTCGGCATCAACACGACCGGATATCTTGGCGCAGGCTGGAAATATCGCACCGGGACGCGCGAGGAGATAACCGATCCCGCCTACTATCTGAGGCTTACTCAGCTGGCCCATCGTGGACTCTTTGACTCGGTCTTCTTTTCGGACCATCCGGCGCTGATGACGGACCCGAACAGCCGGCCGTTTCACACGATCGACCCGCTGATCCTGGTCACGGCGCTGGCGGCGCAGGTGCCCGATATCGGCTTCGTTGCGACCATGTCGTCGACCTATAATTCGCCCTACAACCTGGCGCGGCGGACGCAATCGACCGACATCATTTCGGCGGGCCGATTGATCATCAACATCGTCTCCTCGTTCAATCCCGCTGTGGCCGCCAATTTTGGCAGCGAACCGCTGCCACCGCGTGATGTGCGCTATGCCAAGGCGCGAGAATTTCTCGATGTCGCCAAAAAACTCTGGGCGAGCTGGGATCCGCGCCGTGCGGGCGAAGTGCCGCCCGAACGGTTCTGGGATGCGAGCCAGGCTCAGGCCATCGACCATGTCGGCGACCATTTTTCGGTGAAGGGTCCGCTCAATGTGCCGCGCGGCCCGCAGGGGCATCCGGTGATCGCCCAAGCCGGCGCTTCGGAAGGCGGCATCGACCTTGCGGCGCGGCACGGCGAGATCATCTATTGCAACATTCTCTCGCGCCCTGCCGGGCAGGCTTTCCGCAAGAAAGTCTTTGATCGCGCTAAGGAAGTTGGCCGCGACACATCGGAAATCCGCATCGTTCCCGGGCTCGTCGCCATTGTCGGCGAGACGCGCGAAGAGGCTTTGCGCAAGCATGAACTCTTCAGTGGCGCGGGCTCGGAAGATGGGCTCATCAAGCGCTTCATCAAGGAGAATGGGCTTGATCCCGATACCTTCGATCCGGACGTGGTGCTCGACGGCGAAAGCTTCGTTCCCGATCCAAACCGGCTGCAGGCCGTGGGCATGGGGCTCGGGCTTTCCGATCTGTTGACCCATGAGAAGCTTACGGCGCGCGAGGCTGTGCGGCGCTCGGAAGGGCATCACCGGCTGGTGCTCGGTACGGCAGAGGAAGTGGCCGATCAGATCATCGACCTTTGGGCCGACGGCACAGTGGATGGCTATACCTACCAGCCGCCACGGGCGCCGGATGACATCGAGGAATTCGTCGATAAGGTCGTGCCGATCCTGCAGGATCGTGGTGTCTATCCCACTGAATATGAAGGCAAAACGATCAGGGATCGTTATGGCCTGCCCTACCCCGCATAAGCTGCGTTTCGAAAGCCAAATATATGACGACCAAGGACAAAATCTTTCTCATCGCCCCGGGTTTTGACGATCCCAGGCGCGACGACGGGCCATTTGTCTGCCCCTATTGCAATCAGGTCGAGGGACTCCTGGCGAGCTTTCCAGCTCTGGCGGAGAAGGTGGACGTAATCCGCCTGCCCTTCCCCCGGCCGCGCCAGCCGGTGATCGAACTCATCGGCGAGGAAAATCAGGGGCTTCCGGTGCTGGTTTTCGGCGACAATCCGCCGGCCGATGCACGGGAGGCGAATGGGAACTACTTCATCAGCGAAACATCGCGCATCCTGGCGCTGCTCGCTGAGCGCCATGGTTTTCCCAAGCTGCACTAGACATGTCGCTTGTGGACGAAGGCGTCGAAACGCTTGAGATGCGTGCGCTGAAATTCCGTCGGCGCTATGGCGAGCGGGCGCCGTTGCCGCGCGGGCCGTGGTCGGCGACGCTCGATGTGCTGCTCGACCACAAGACGGCGCGGGCCTATTTGCCGGATCAATTGCCGGTGGGTCTCATCGAAACCCTTGTAGCGGCTGCACAATCGGCGCCGACTTCGTCCAATCTGCAGGCCTGGAGCGTGGTGGCGGTGCAGGACCCGGCGCGGAAGGCGCGGCTGTCGCAACTGGCTGGATCGAACAAGCATATCGACGAGGCGCCGCTGTTTCTGATCTGGGTGGCCGATCTTGCGCGGGCACGCGCCATCGCCACGCAGAATGGTGCGCCGGGGGATGGTCTCGACTATCTCGAGAGTTTTCTGGTCGCTGCGATCGATGCGGCGTTGGCGGCGCAGAATGCCGTGGTGGCGGCTAATTCGCTGGGGCTAGGCTCTTGTTATATCGGGGGAATTCGCAGTAGTCCGGAGGCTGTGGCGAGTGAGCTTGGCCTGCCGCCTGAAACGGTGGCGGTGTTTGGGCTGACGGTGGGTTATCCGGATGTGGAGCGCGAGTCTGAGGTGAAGCCGCGGCTGCCGCAGAGTTCGGTTTTGCACCATGAGCGCTATGGCGACGCGGCGCGACCGGAAGACCTAAACACTTATAATGAAACGCTAAAATCGTTTCAGAGTGAGCAGAGCATGCCGCTGGTCGACTGGACGGAACTGGTCACGCGGCGCGCTGCGACGACCCCGGCGCTCAATGGGCGGGAGCGGTTGACGGTCGTGCTGCGGAAGCTCGGCTTTAAGCTGGGTTAGGCGACGAGGTCGTTGCTGATGCTCTCGATGCCGCCGGCGACTTGCATGTCGGCAAGGCTGGTGTTGTCCAGGACCTCGGCGATGGCGTTGCGGACGTTGAACATCAGCTTGCGGACGCGGCAGGTTTCGATGTCGCAATCGGCGCAGGGCTGGTAGCGGGTTTTGCTGGCGCAGGGGATCGGCGCGAGGGGACCATCGAGCACGCGGACGACGTGGCCGATCATGATTTCTTCAGGCGGGCGAGCAAGATAGTAGCCGCCATACTTGCCTTTGCGCGAGTAGACGAAGCCAGCATTGCGTAGCTCGGAGAGGATGGCGTCGAGGAATTTTTTGGGGATGTTGTTGGTCGCGGCGATGTCGCCGACCATGGCCAAATCGCCGGGTTTTACGCCGGAGAGGTGGCCCAGAGCCTTCAGACCATATTTGCCCTTGTTGGTGAGCATAGCGAACCGACCATCCTTCAAGCCGCGCGAAATTTTCGCGCAGTTGGTAGATAAAGTCGATCAATCTTCTTAACAAGAGGCTCTATGCCCGATCGGCCCTTTAGGGGCCCAATCAGCTAGCAGACTGTTAGCAGTGAGTGCCGTTTTGGGCTGAATTGGTGACTCTAGAGTGTCTTCCCCCTGAAGGAGACGAGTGGAGTGGTGTCTGGGGTCGAGGAGAAGTCCAAAACCCGGCCGATGACGATGGCCGTACCGAAGCGTTCGATGACTTCCTCGATGCGGCAATCGATGACGCCGGCCGCGCCTTCCAACACAGGAGCGCCGGATGCGAGCGTGGTCCAGGAGCCGACACTAAAACGGTCAGCGCCCTTGAGGTCGCCTTTGCCGCCGAAGGGACCGGCGAGGTCGGCCTGAGCAGTGGACAGGTAGTTGATGGCGAAGTGGTTGCCATCGAGCATTGTCTGCAGGGCCGAGGTCTTCTTGTCGACCGAGACCATCATCATGGGCGGTTCGGCGCAGAGATGGGTGGCAGAGAGCGCGAGGAAACCGCGGGGGCCGTCCTTGGCCTCGGCCGTGACGATGGCAGTGCCGACGGCGCGGAGGCCGACGGCTTGCCAGAAGGTGCGGATGTCGATCACCCGTTCGGCATTCGCTGTTTCAGTCACGCGCGATTCTCCGGTGTAGCGCGCGCAGGATAGAGCCTTGCCGGCGTGGGGGCGCGAAAGAAAAACTTCGCGCGGGCGCAAGCCTGGCTTTGGCCTATTCGTAGACCTTGCCGAAGCGCCAGTAGCCCATGAGATTGAGGAGGCTCCGGTCGATGCCGCGCTCCTTGATGAGAAGGCGGCGGATGGACATGATGGCTTCCGACTCGCCGGCGATCCAGGCGTAGAAGGCGCCTTCGGTGGCTTTGGCCAGTTCCCAAGGGACGTTCTTGTCGATGTCGATGGTTTCGAGTTCGACTGCGGTCTGCTCGGCATTGGCGGCGGGGAGCTTGGCGCGGTCGACGGCGGCGACGAGGAGATCGCCGGGACGCGGGTCGCCCTCTTCGTGGCGGATGAGCCAGTTGATGTTAAGGCCGGGCCAAGTGGGCAGGGCCAGAGCGTCGGCGCGGTCGGCGACTTCGGCGAAGACTTCGCAGGGTGGCGGGCTTTTGCGCGCGGCGAGTTCTTCGAGGATGCCGGCCAGGGCGGGAACGGCGGTTTCGTCGGCCATGAGGAGGACATGGCGCGGGTCGGCAGGCGGCTTCCATTCGAAACCGCCGCCAATCTTTTCAGAGCGGCGATTGGGGGCGGAGATTTGCACCTTGTCGCCCGGCCTGGCGTGGGTGGCCCAGCGCGAGGCGGGCCCATTCTCGCCGTGGAGGACGAATTCGACGTCTACTTCGGCCTGATCGGCCCGCAGGTTGCGGATGGTGTAGGTGCGCATGGGGACGCGTTCGGCGACGGGGACGGATTTGTAGGTCGCGTACCAGTCTTCGGCGTCCGGCATGTCGGGCACACGGCCGTCGTCGGTGGGGAAGAAAATCTTGATGCGCTGGTCGGGAGCCCAAGTGGTCATTTCGCGGATTTCCGGGCCGGCGAAGGTGATGCGGCGCAGGTGCGGGGTGACGTTTTCGGAACGCGCGAGCGCGGCGTTGAAAATGCGATAGGGTCGAGTGTGGGACATGCTCAGGCGTGGCCGATGACAGGGGACAAAGCGAGCGAGGACGCGTCGCGCGAAAGGGCCGCGCGGGCCAGGGCGAACTGCAGGGAGTGCACGTCGGAATATTCGGCGGGCTCCCAGCCGCAGACGCAGTTGCGCGGCGGCAGGTGGGAGTCGGCGACTTCGCGATAGACCTTGCCGAGGGCCGTCGCGAGATGTTCGAGCACATCCATGGGCTGGGACTGGTTCACTTCCAGCGCTTCGCAGAAGAGAGTCAGGACGCGCTGATGGAGAATATCTCCGTTGTCGCGATCGGCGGCGGTGTCGGCATTTTCGTGCATGGCGGCTCCGGGCAATGGCTGGAGCCGCCCGTCTTTAATATGATTTGTTTGGTCATGTTAAAGGAGGGTGGGGTGGGATGCAAGGGCATCGGCCGTTGGAGGGGGAGGAGAATGATCGGGTGGGTGGGCTGGATGGCTCCGGTGGAAGGGCGGACTAGGGGCTGGCGCCATGGGAGGTGTTCGCGGCGGGGGCCAGTGCTTTATTTTTCCCTGTGATGTCATTCCTGCGAAGGCGGGAGCCCCGGTTTTGAAACAGAGGTCCCCGCTTTCGCGGGGATGACACGGTGGGAATTGAGGGAACAGCGCGTGCCCAAGGCGACCGGCCCCCCATCAACGATGCTAACTTGGGTGCATCCCTACCCCACCCTTGATCCCTCCCCACAAGGGGAGGGAGACGATGGCCGGAGGGCCAGAGTCCTTGGGGCGCCGCGTACTTTTGCTTTGGAAGGCTTCTTCGCTCTCGACGATCGTCACCACCGGGCTTGTCCCGGTGGTCCATGTGGAGGCGAGATGGATTGCCGGGACAAGCCCGGCAATGACGACGGAATGGAAGGAATGGCGTGTGGTGCGGGGCGTCGTTAGCGCAGGCGCTTGCCGTCCTTGCCGAAGACGAGCAGCGAGGCGGGGTTGAACCTGGCCTGGTAGCGGTCGCCGGTCTTGAGGGTGCGATTGTTGTCGGTGGCGATGGTGAGGAGGTTGGAACCGGCGCCGCGGGCGTAGGCGTAGGTTTCCCCGCCGAGGTGTTCGATGATTTCGACTGAGGTGTCGAGGGCGGCAGAGCCGGTGGGGTCGAAGTGTTCGGGGCGGATGCCGACCGTCACGGCGGTGCCGGCGGGCACGGCAACGGGCGAGGGCACGAGGTGTTCGGGGAAATCGGCGAGGCGGATGCCGCCGGCTTCGGCGGTGCCGGTGAGGAGGTTCATTTTTGGCGAGCCGATGAAGCCGGCGACGAAGAGATTGTCCGGATCATCATAAAGCTCGAGTGGCGAGCCGGCCTGTTCGATGATGCCATCGCGCAGCACCACGATCTTGTCGGCCAGGGTCATGGCTTCGACCTGATCATGGGTGACGTAGATGATGGTGGTGTTCAGCTCCTTGTGGAGCCGCGCGATTTCGATGCGCATGTGGACGCGCAGTTCCGCATCGAGGTTGGAAAGCGGTTCGTCGAAGAGGAACACATCGGGGTGACGGACGATGGCGCGGCCGATGGCGACGCGCTGGCGCTGGCCACCGGAGAGCTGGCCGGGTCGGCGGTCGAGCAGTTTTCCGAGTTCGAGAATGCGGGCGGCCTCGTCGACACGCTTGGCGATCTCTTCCTTGGGACGGCCCGCGAATTTGAGGGCGAAGCCCATGTTTTCGCGGACAGTCATATGCGGATAGAGCGCGTAGGACTGGAACACCATGGCGATGCCGCGATGAGCGGGATCGACCTCGTTCATGCGCTTGTCGCCGATGAACAGATCACCCGAGGAGATCTGTTCGAGACCGGCGATCATGCGCAGGAGCGTGGACTTACCGCAGCCGGAGGGTCCGACAAAAACCACGAACTGCTTGTCTTCGATGTCGAGATCGACGCCCTTGATGACATCCACCGCGCCAAAGGACTTCTTCACATTTCGGAGTTTTAGACCGGACATTGGTAATCCTCAGACGGCGGTGAGAGTGGTGACGGTGCGGCCGAGCCGCTCATTGGTAACGGTGACGGTGATCGGGCCCTTGCCGGTGGTCCGCAGCCAGAAGCCGGTGGAACCAGCCCGCAGCGGCACAAGGCCGGGGCCGAGACGCTCGGCGGCGCCCGACACTTCGATGGAAACCGGTTCGGGGAAGAAGGGCAGCTTCTTGCCCGACTGATCGAGCGCACGGATGATGACGCGCACCGTATCGCCTTCCGCACCGAGTTCGGTGTGGTCAGGGGAGACCTGGAGTTCGGTGGCGATCGGGTCGGAGATGAACTTTACCGTCTTTACCACCTGGTCATTGATGTAGCCGGTGATGACGGCGTCTTCCCAGGACATGCCCCAGAGGCCGAGTTCCTCGTCGGTCAGGTGCTCGCGCTTGATGACGACGGGCGCATGGGGGAGATGCGGGAAGGCTTCGCGATCAGGGCGGAAACGCTTGGGCGCGTTATTGCCATAGGTCAGCTCGACCTCGTCGCAATTGGTGAGGATCATGAGCGGCAGCACGCCACCGATATTGCGCTCGCCGCGGGCCCAGAAGGTGACGGGCTTGAGGATGACTTCTTCCTCGGGCTCGCACTGGCTGGCATAGGCGAAGGCGGCAAATTTTGGCTCGCGGAACATGTCCATGACGCCATGGTGGCAGAGGCGGTCGCCCGAGCCAAAGTCCTTGTGGGTATTGTAGTCGAAAGCGCACCAGCCGATGCAACCGGCGATCTGCGGATCGCCATAGGCGGCGTTCATCACCTCGAGGTGGCGGCGAACGTGCTCGGCCTGGCGCTGCTCCTGATCAAAACTCTTGGTGGGGTACATGTGCCCACCATATTCGGTGATCATATAGGGCACGACGCGGTCGAGACCCGTCACCTCTTGCTGCGGGCGCAGCGGAGTGCGCGGACGATTGCCACCCCATTCCTCGTTGCCGAGGATGAAGTCGTTCATGGTGTAGACGTTTTCGAGCAGCTCGCTATCGGTGATGTAGCGGACGCCGCCGGTCGGGCGGGTGCTGTCGAGTTCGCGGGCCAGCTTGTTGGTGCGGACGTAGAAATCGTGGCTGTCCTGGCTTTCGTTGATGCGGACGCCCCAGATGACGATGGAAGGGTGGTTCCAATCGCGGGTGATCATGCGGCGAACGTTTTCGACCGACTCGTCCTGCCACTCCAGCGGGCCGATATGCTGCCAGCCGGGGATTTCTTCGAACACGAGCAAGCCAAGTTCGTCGCAGCGGTCGAGGAAATAGTGGCTCTGCGGATAGTGCGAGGTGCGCACCATGTTGAGGTGCAGCTGGTGTTTCAGGATTTCGGCATCCTGCACCTGGGCCGACTTGCCCATCGCATAGCCGGAATAGGGGAAGGACTGGTGGCGGTTGAGGCCGCGCAGTTTCAGCAGCTTGCCGTTGAGCTTGAAACCCTCGGTGGTGAATTCGGCGCTGCGGAAGCCGAAGCGGAAGTTGGCGGTGTCCTGGCCAGCAGCGGTGTCTGAAGTGACCTCAAGCGTGTAGAGCGCCGGGGTTTTGATGTCCCAGAGGGTGATGCCGGTCAGGTCTTTGAAGGCGACGTCGACCGAAGCGCCGGAGATGGCGGCATCGGTGGTGGCAATCGCTTTGCCGGAAGCGTCCTTGAGGGTCGCGACCAGGGTGCCGGAGAGCGGCAGGTTCTGCGGGTTGGATAGTTCGATGCGGGCGCGGACGGACTTCCTGTCGGCCAGCACGTTGGGCGTTTCGATCTTGCCGTTGCCGACAAAAATATTGGAGGTCACGCGCAGCCAGGCTTCGCGGTAGAGGCCGGCATAGGTCAGGTAATCGATCTGACCGCCGAAGGGCGGGATGGCGGGGTTTTCGCTGCCGTCGATAACGACTTTGAGGACGTTTTCGCCGGATTTGAGAAGGCCAGTGAGGCGGCCTTCGAAGGGGGTGTAGCCGTCCTTATGGGCGGCGATTTCCGTGCCGTTGAGATAGACGCGGGAATTGGCCATGGCGCCGTCGAAGACGACGGAGACTTCCTGGCCCTGCCACGACGGATCGGCAGCGAAGCGCTTTTCGTAGGTGAATTCGCGCTGATAGGCCTTCTCGTCGAAATAGGAGAAGGGCAGGTCCACCGCATTGTGGGGCAGACGGACGGTGTCCTTGCCTTCGAAGAGCCAGCCGGAATTGAAATCGATCAGTGGTCGCATAGGGGTTCTACTTAACGGCGCCCAGCATGCCTTCGACGAAGCGGCGCTGGAGCAGGAAGAAAATGACCAGGGTGGGAAGGGTCGCAAAAATCGCCCCGACCATGACGACGCCGAAATCGGGCGTATAGGCGGAGGTGAGACCAGCCACGACGAGGGTGAGCGTCTTCATCTCATTGGTCTGCAGGACGATGAGCGGCCAGAGGTAATTGTTCCAATTGGCCATGAAGACGATGATGGTGGCGGCCGCATAGGTCGAGCGCATCACCGGCATGTAGACATAGAGGAAGATCTGCCACTCCTTGAGGCCATCGATGCGGGCAGCATCACGCAGCTCATGGGGGAAGGCCTTCGTTGCCTGGCGGAAGTAGAAGATGATGAAGATCGAGGCGACCGTGGGCAGGATGATCGCCTGATAGGTATTAATCATCTTGAAGTTGGCCATCATGATGAAGAGCGGGATCATCAGGGCGGCGAAGGGGATGGAGAGCATCAGCAGAAGCCCGCCAAAGACCTTTTCGCGGAACTTGCTGCGGAACATCTCGAAGCCATAGCCGGCAAGCGAAGAGATCAGCAGCGTCAGCGCCGTGCCGACGCCGGCGATGAAGAACGAATTGAACAGGATCCGCGGCATATCGACGGAATTGAAGAACACCGAAATGTTCTGCAGCAGGGCCGTGCCTGGGGTGACCTTGCCCTTGATGATATCGGCGGAATAGTTGGTCGCGCCGATGAGCATCCAAAGGAAGGGAAAGACCGATACGAAGGCGGCAATGATCAGCAGCGCATAGGTGGCGACGCGGCCGAGAAGGGCGAGAGGATTGCTCATGTGCGGCGCTCTCTTGCGGCCAGGAACTGGATCAGGGTCAGGATGCCGACCATGACGACGATGACGTAGCTGACGGTCGCCGCGTAGCCGAAGCTGGGCATGAACTTGAAGCTCAGATTGTAGATGTAGAGCGACAGGGTGAGCGTCGAATCCGAGGGGGCGCCGGGGGTCGAGGGGATCAGGTTGGGCTCATCGAAGAGCTGCAGCGTGCCGATGGTCGAGATGACCGTGGTGAAGAGGATCACCGGCTTGAGCATGGGTACGGTGATGTACCAGAAGCGGGCCCAGGCCGGGACGCCGTCGATCTTGGCCGCTTCGTAGATCGAGCGGTCGATGTTCTGCATGGCGGCGAGATAGAAGATCATGTTGTAGCCGGTCCAGCGCCAGGTGATGGCGCTGATGATCACGACTTTCGACCAGAAGGGATCCGCCATCCAGGGAATGGGGCTCGCGATGATATGGGCGAACATCAGGAACTGATTGATCACGCCGTCCTGGGCGAACATGGAGCGGAAGACGACGGAATAGGCGACGAGCGAGGTAACGCAGGGCAGGAAGATGGCTGTGCGGAAAAGGCCCCTGCCCCAGAGCTTGCTGTCGTTGAGCGCATTGGCAAAGAGCAGCGCCAGGACCAGCATGATCGGGACCTGGATGGCGAGGAAGGTCAGCGTATTGGTGAGCGCGCGCAGGAACACCGGATCCTGCGTCAGGCGCATGATATTGGTGAAGCCACCGAAGCTGAAGGCCATGCCGCGGCCGACCTGAAAGCTCATCCAGAGCGACCAGAGGATCGGATAGATCATGAAGAGGCCGAGCAGGACCAGGGCGGGCATGACAAAAAGCCAGCCGCTCAAATGCTCGTTACGCGCGAGACCCGATTGCGCCACGCTATTCTCCGTTATTGTCGCCAAATAGGGCTGCTTCGACCTGTCACGGTGTCATTCCCGCAAAAGCAGGAAGCTCCATATATCGCCGGGAAATGACGCGGCGAGTTGGAGAGTAAGGGGCGGCGTGGGCCGCCCCTTACGAAGAACCTTACTGGACCTGCTGGCGGACCTGAGAGTCGATGGCAGCGATGATCTCGTCGATATTGCCGCCCGAAGTGATGTTCGGGATCTGGGCAACAACGGCAGCGTCAGCTTCGTTGGTGAAGATACCGTAGTTCACAGCCGGGATGGCGCTCAGCCAATCGGAGAAGTTCTGCCAGACGGGTGCGCCGCCGAAGAATTCGTCGCTGGCCTTGTAGGCTTCGCCTTCGCGGGCAGCGAGGAGCGAGCCGAGAGCGCCCTGGTTGACGAGGATCTTCTGGTAGAAATCGACGTCCTTGCCCCAGATTTCGGCGAGGAAATCAACGGCTTCGGCCTTTTCGGCGGAGGAGGAGAGAACGTACCAGCTCGAGCCGCCGAGGTTGGAGGCGTTGGTGGCACCTTCGACGCCATCGAGGGCCGGGAGCGGCGCGATGGCCCACTTGCCGGACTGATCGGCATTGGCCTTGATCGTGCCGGTCATCCACACGCCGGTGAAGGTCGAGAGGGTGTCACCCGAGGTGAACGAACCGGTATATTCGGTCCAGCCGGCCACGGGCTTGGAAATGCCGGCAGCGAGGAGACGCTGATAGGTCTCGATGGAGGCCTTCAGGACCGGATTGTCAGCGATGTGCACGCTGCCATCGGGATTGAAGTACCAGGAGCCTGCCGACTGCATCATGATGCGGAGCCAGCCGGCATCGTTCGGATCGATCGGAAGCAGGGTGCCGCCGGTCTTTTCCTTCACGGCCTTGCCGATCTCGATCAGCTTGTCCCAGGTGATGTTTTCGAGCGCGGCAGCATCGAAGCCGGCTTCGGCGAGAAGATCGGAGCGGTAGAAGTAGCCGGTGACGCCGGAGTCGAAGGGCAGCGAATAGGTCTGGCCGTTCACGGTGGCGAGTTCGACCTTGTAGGGTGCGAAGCCCGAGTAATCGACCTTGTCATTGAGCGGTTCGAAGGCGCCGGGGAACGACTGCAGATATTTCTGGGCGCCGTAGTCTTCGATCAGCACGATATCGGGCAGGCCATCGGTGGTGCCGGAAGCGAGCTGGGCCTGGAGCTTGGTTTCAAGATCGGCCTTGGCGAAGTCGACGATATTGACGGTCACGTCGGGGTGCAGAGCAGCATAGCGCTCGGCCGCTTCCTTCATGGTGGCGCCATTGAAGTTGGGATCCCAGCACCAGACGGTGATTTCGAGCGCCGAAGCGGCGGTAACACTGAACATGCTTACGCTGGCAAGCGCGACAGCAGCCGCACGCTTCCAGCCCGTGGACAAACGGGTCATTGCAAATCCTCCCTAGTGGGTGTTTCCTCCACACCCATAGGCAAGACAGTAGCCGCATAAATCGCGCTACGCAATAATTTCAGTAAATTTTTACTGCGTTATTTTTCAAGGGGTTGGCGGGTACTGCCACGCCAGACCAGTTTCGATGCCAGCGTGATCTGCTTGGCAAGTTCCCGACCGCCGACGCGTTCGAGCAGCAATTCCACCGCCCCTTCGCCGATTTCTTCCGCCGGAAGATGCACGGTTGTGAGCGGCGGATTGAGGAATTGAGCGACGGAAATGTCGTTGAAACTCGCCACGCCGATATCGTTGGGAATGGAGAGGCCCATTTCGTGAATGGCGCGATAAGCGCCGATGGCCATGGAATCGTTGAAGGTGATGATGGCGTCGGGCGGACGCTTTTCGCTAAAGATTTCCTTGGTCAGGCGATAGCCGCCCTGCTCGGTATTGTCGCCTGAGCGGAACATGCGGTCATCGAACCAACCGGCCTTGGTCATCCACTGCACGAAGGCCTGGGCGCGGCGATCACCCCAGCCGATATAGGCAATGCGGCGATAGCCGAGATTTGCCAGGGATTGCAGCAGCTTTTCCATGGCGAGACGGAGATCGGCCTGAACGCTATCGATCTGGTCGTCAGGCGGGGCATGGTCGGCAAAGACCAATTGGCGGGCATGGCGCTGGAGCCACTCGATCTCGTCTTCATCATGCCGGCCGATGGCGATGACCCCGGAGGCGCTTTGCAGCATGCCGGCATCGGGTTTAGCGTCGGTGTGGTAAACTTTTACCGTTTCGATCTTGAGGGCAGCGCAGCGGCTTTCGATGCCAAGGCGCAGGGCGACGTAATAGGGATCGACCAGCTCCTGTTCGGGGCGCAGGAAATGCACGAGGGCGAGCTTGGTGAGACCCTGGACATTGGCACGATTGCGATTGCGCGGCGTCGCGTAGTTGAGCTTTTCGGCCGTCTCGATGATGGCCTGGCGCTTGCGGTTGGAGATCGACAGCGTCGTGTCGTAGTTGAGCACGCGCGAAACTGTGGCGCTTGAAACGCCGACTGCCGCTGCGATTTCCTTGAGTGTGACCATGAGGGCGGAAGCTATATGGGCAAAAGCCCGGTGGTCAACGGGATGTTCAAGTCCGTTTCAGCTTTGGAACGGGACGGCCTAGACCCGATTATCACCCCGGCGAAGGCCGGGCCTATCCTGGGATCTCAAGATGGGCCCCGGCCTTCGCCGGGGTGAAAGCCGTGGATAGACGATCCCCCGCGCCTTAGAAAGCGGAGGGACTACCGGCTTGGGTTCACCAGCACCCTGCCCCGCACTTCGCCCTTGAGGATGCGGTTGGCGGCTTCGGGAAGAGCCTCAAGGTCGACTTCTTCCACCAGCGCACCATAGGCGCGGATGTCGAAAAGCTCGGCGACGCGCTGCCAGGCGGCGATGCGCTTTTCGTAGGGCTGCATGACGCTGTCGATGCCGAGCAGGTTCACTCCGCGGAGGAGGAAGGGCAGGACGTTGGTGGAAAGCCCCACGCCGGCCGTGTTGCCCAGGGCGGCGACGGAGCCGCCATATTTGACCTGTTTCAGCACTTTTCCGAGCACGTTGCCGCCGACGCAATCGACGACGCCGGCCCAGCGGGCGGGTTCGAGTGGCTTGTCGGCATCGGCCAGGAACTCGGCGCGGTCGAGAATGCGGGCGGCGCCGAGGGTGGTGAGCGCGGCACTGTTTTCGGGGCGGCCGGAAAGGGCGACGGCGGTGTAGCCGAGGCGGGCCAAGAGCGAAATGGCGATGGAGCCGACCCCACCTGAAGCACCGGTGACGAGGACTTCGCCGGCGGATGGCGTGAGGCCCTCGGTTTCCAGGCGGGTGATGGCGAGCATGGCGGTGAGGCCGGCTGTGCCGACGATCATGGCATCGCGCGTGGTGAGGCCCTTTGGCAGCGGGACGAGCCAATCGCCATTGACGCGGGCGCGTTCGGAAAAGCCGCCCCAATGGGTTTCGCCGACGCGCCAACCAGTGAGCACGACGGGATCGCCAGCCCGATAACGGCCGTCGGAGCTGTCGCGAACCGTGCCGGCAAAATCGATGCCGGCGACGTGAGGAAAGGTGCGGACGAGACCGCCCTGCCCGGTCAGGCACAGGCCATCCTTGTAGTTCAGATCGGCCCAGTCCACGTCGACCGTGACATTGCCTGCGGGCAGCCGGGAATCGTCCAGCGTTTCGATCGCGTTGCTGACGCTGCCATCCTCGGCCTTATGCGTAACAAGGGCGCGAAAGCTCATAGGTCCGTCTCCTGATGCCGGTCCGTTATCGTCCCTTGCCTCATAAACAAGGGTTCCCGCTTTCGCGGGAATGACACGGCGATGAATTGCGACAATCTAGCCTGCCGATGGGCAAAGTCAAAAGGCGGCACAGAGTCTTGTATGGTAGTGCACTTGATTTAACTCATTGATATGAAACGGCAAAATTGACAAATTTCGGATGTTGCACGAAATCGAGTTGACAGAATGCACCTGTGATCGGCACAGTATTGGCATCTGGGCGGGATCAATCCTCCAGGATCGGCCGGAGACGCGTCATGGGCCCAAGGGCCCAGCCAGGGTATGTGGTCAAGCGCGCGCTACGCGGTACGTCTTCTGTCTGACCGAAACAAACACGGACAGATGCTCGTATCGGCCTTCTGGATGGCCCCTTGGGTAACTCAACCGTGCGGTCGCGGTTGGCGGGCAGTCCATTTCTCCCCCAGCACTCGACCCATATCGATCCCGGCATACCGGGACAGGTTTTGCTGCCATTCCGGCAGCTGGGAGGATTTTGGGCGATGGCCGAGGCGCTTGGCGTCAGCGGAGGTGTGTCGGTAGCGGAAACGCTGCTTGCGCGGCTGCGCGCGGCCAAGGTTGCCGTGCCGGTCGATACCGAACATGGCCAGGCGGCGGTCGATGAATTTGTGGCTTCCGGTGTGGCTCTTGTGGCCAGTTCGCCGGCCATGGAGCAGCGCTTTGGCGATGCGGTGCGGGAGCTGATTTCCTGCATCAAGCCGACGGCGGGGAGCGACGCCATCCTCAATGAAGGCGGCATTTATTACGGTTGCTGGCTTGAGAGCACGGGCACGATCAATGCCGAACTGCTGTCGCGGTTTATTCCAAAAGTCGCCGGGGACACCTTTGCCGGCTTTGCTGGAAATCAGCGCGAGGACGGGCTTTTTCCCTACAAGCTGACGCAGACGGGGCCGGTGTTTTCGCAGATCCAGACGGTGACGCCGCTGGCGCGGTCGGTGTGGAACCATTTTGCGCTCAATGGGCGGGATCGGGACTATCTCAGGAAACTCTATGTCGCCATGGGGCGGAACGATGCCTGGCTGGCGCGCTGGCGCGACACGCGGGGGACTGGGGCGGTCGAGGCGTTTTGCGCCTTTGATACGGGGCACGATCTTTCGGCGCGTTTTTGGCATGTGCCGGATTCGCCGGAGGGGAATGATCCCAAGCGCTATCGGGCGGACAATCCGGTGCTGCCGTTTATCGCGCCTGATCTGACGGCGAATGTCGCCTGCCAGCGGGACTATCTGGCGCTGATGGCAGAGGAACTGGGCGAGGATGGTTCGGGGTGGCACGAAAGGGCGGAGGCGAGCCGGACGGCGCTGTTCGAGCAGTGTTTTGATCCCGATGACGGGTTTTTCTACGATCTCGACCGCAATGGCCAGTTCATCCGCGTGCAATCGGATGTGTTGCTGCGCGTGCTGGCTTGCGAAGTGGGCGACGAGGACTTTTTCGCAGAGGCGCTGGGCCGGTATCTGCTCAACACGCGGAAGTTTTTCGCGAAATATCCGTTCACGTCCATAGCGCTCGATGATCCGCGGTTCGATCCGGCGTTTGACTATAATAGCTGGTGCGGGCCGACGAATTTTCTGACGCTGATCCGGGCGGCGCATGCCTTTGAGCACCATGGGCGGCATGTGGAATTGACCTGGATGATGCAGCCCACGCTTTCGGCGCTCTTCCGGGGCGAGCGCTTTGCGCAGACCATCAATCCGTTCAACGGCGCGATGGGTTTTACCGAGGCCTATTCGCCCAGCATCCTGTGTCTCCTCGATTTCATCGAGCGGCTGACGGGGATTTTGCCGCGGCCGGAGGGGACGCTGTGGTTCACCGGGCTCGTGCCCTATCAGATCGAGCATCGGGATGTCGCTCATGCAACAGCCTATGCTCGGGTGGTCGATGGGCACCGGTTTGAGATGGTCAATGACGGGGTGACTCTGCGCGTGTTTCGCGATGGGGCGCCGCTGTTTTCGGCGCCGAAGGGCGTGCGCGTGGTGACGGATCGGGCGGGTAAGATCGAAGCGCTGATCGGGATGAGCGTGACTGATATTGCCGGGGCGCTGGAGATTGGTGGCGCGCGGCTCGACTTTACCATTGGCCCCAATGAAGTGCAGGCGCTCAGGGATGGCGCCTTCACACGGCAAAAAACCTCGCGGCTGACACACCCAACCTATTGATCGGAGACACTAGCAGCGAAAGACCGCTTCAGCCGGAATGCACAAGACCAAATAAACGCATCCAGTTCTGACGTACGTAGCTCATTTCGGGAGGAAACCATGAGCAAATTCAACCGCAGGCAGTTCCTGCACACATCGGCCGGCTTTGCCGGTTCTGTCGCCGTAATGTCCGCCTTTGGCCGGCCGGCCTTTGCGCAGGACGCGGCCGTGCGCCACTTCTGGTGGGGCAATCCGGAACGCGACAAGCGCACCTTTGCCGTCATCGACATCTATAACGGCAAGACGCCGGGTGTGGTGGTTTCCGGCGAAACGCTCGGCTTTGCAGACTATTTCACCAAGCTCACGACGCAGATTGCCGGCGGCAACATGCCCGACGTGATCCAGCAGGGTTATGGCGTGCTGTTCGAATATATCGCCAATGGCGCCGTGGTGCCGCTCGACGATTTTGTTGGCAAGAGCCTCGATATTTCGAAGATGGACCAGAGCGCCATCGATGCCGGCACGGTGGACGGGAAATTCTATGCGCTGTCGATCGGCGCGAATTCGCATATGGCGGTGTTCAATACGCGGCTCTTTGAAGAAGCGGGCGTGAAGCCGGGCGAGACCTTTGATCCGTTTGCGTACACTTATGACGAGCTGAAAGAGTTCGCGGCCGCGATCAAGGAAGCGACCGGGATTCCGGGCACCGACGACAATACGGCCGACTACCAGAACTTTTCCGATTTCACCGTGCAGAAGGGTGCCAACCTCTACAATGAGGATGGCTCCTATGGTCCGACGCAGGAAATCGTCGAGGAATATTGGAGCACCTGGGCCGCGATCCGTGATGCGGGTGGTACGCCTCCGGGGCCGGAATCGGCGGCGCTGGCCGGGGTTTCGGAACTGAGCCAGCTTGGCGTGGTCACCGGCAAATCGGCAATGTCGTATCTCTGGAGCAACCAGCTCGTCGGTGTGCAGGGGCTGATGCAGGATATTTTGGGCGCGGCGGTTTATCCCAACACGCCCGAGATGATCCCGGGATCGGTGATCCAGCCCAGCCAGTTCGTCTGCCTGACGCGCGACAGCGGCAATCCGGAAGCGGCGACGGCCTATATGAGCGCCTTCGTGAATGATCTCGATATGACGGCGGTGCTCGGGCTTGAGCGCGGTATTCCGTCCAATTCCGAAGTGCGCGCGGCGCTGGAGCCGAACCTGTCGGCGGCCGAAAAAGTGTCGGTGGAGTTCATCGACAGGATCCAGGGCAAGACCGCGCCGCTGACCGCGCCGCCGCCGAGCGGTTCGGCCGAAGTGGAGCAGACGTTCGAGCGTCTGGCTGTGTCGGTGCTTCTCGGCGAGCGGACCATTCCGGAAGTGGCGACGGACTTCCTCAATCAGGCAAAGGCGATCCTGGCTCGCGCCTAAAAGCCTGACCCGGCCCGCCGCCCTTTCCCTGGAGGGCGGCGGGTGTTTTTCATAGTGACGAGGCTGGGATGCACAAATTCCTGAGACGCAATTTCGCCGGCTATGCCTTTTTATCGCCCTGGCTGATCGGGTTTTTCCTGCTCGCTATCGGGCCGATCCTGGCGTCGCTCTATCTCAGCTTCACCAAGTACAACGTGGTTCGGCCGCCGCAGTGGATCGGCTTGGACAACTATTTCTACATGTTCCAGATGGACCAGCGTTTCTGGAAAGCGCTGCAGGTGACGTTCCAGTTCGTGGTTATTTCGGTGCCGCTGAAGCTGATGTTCGCGCTGGGTGTCGCCATGGCGCTCGACAAGGGTATTCGGGCCATTGGTTGGTATCGGGCGCTGTTCTATCTGCCATCCATTCTTGGCGGCTCGATTGCCGTCGCGATCCTCTGGCGACAGCTGTTCAATTATGACGGGGTGATCAATTCGATCCTGCGGCTGTTTGGGGGTGATGGGCCCTATTGGCTGAGCGATCCAAAGTATTCGCTGTGGACGCTGATCGTGCTGGCGATCTGGCAGTTTGGCTCGCCCATGCTGATCTTTTTGGCGGGGCTTCGGGCCATTCCGCAGGAGCTTTATGAGGCGGCGGAGATCGATGCGGCAGGGCCGGTGCGGAAGTTTTTCGCCATTACCGTGCCGCTGCTAGCGCCGGTGATTTTCTTCAATCTCGTGTTGCAGATGATCGAGGCGTTCAAGAGCTTTTCGGGGGCTTTCATCATTTCCGGTGGCACGGGTGCGCCGCTCGATAGCCTGCTGTTTTTCACGGTCTATCTCTACAACGAGGCCTTTGCGTTTCTCCGCATGGGCTATGCCTCGGCGCTGGCCTGGGTGCTGCTGCTGATCATCGCGCTCTTCACCGCTATCGCCTTTTGGACCTCGAAATATTGGGTCCACTACGAGAACGAGAGGGGCTGAGCCATGACCGAGGCGACCATTACCCCTGCCATGCTCAGCACCGCCGAGGTGGCGCGCGCCTATCGCGAGGCGAAGGCCAAGCGGGCAAAGAAGGCGGCGCTGCTAAAGCATGTGTTCCTGATCATCACGTCGCTGATCATGATCTATCCGCTGCTGTGGATGCTCGCGAGTTCGCTGAAGCCGGACAACCAGATTTTTGGCGATCTCGGGCTCTGGCCGCGGGAGTTTCAGTGGCAGAACTATTGGGCGGGGTGGAACGCCCTGCCCGTCAGCTTTACGACGTTCTTCTGGAATTCGACTGTGGTCACCGTGCTGTCGGTGATCGGCAATGTCATCTCGTGCTCGTTTGCCGCCTATGCCTTTGCGCGGCTTGAGTTTTCAGGAAAAACCATCTGGTTTGCGCTGATGATGATGACGCTGATGATCCCCTATCACGTCGTGCTCATCCCCCAATATCTGCTGTTTTTGAACCTGGGCTGGGTGGATACCTATCTGCCGCTGATCGTGCCGCGGTTTCTGGCGGGCGATGCCTTCTTTATCTTCCTGATGATCCAGTTTTTCCGGCAATTGCCGCGCGAGCTGGATGAGGCGGCGATGATCGATGGGTGTTCGCCGTTCAAGATTTACTGGGCCATCATCATGCCGCTGAGCCTGCCAGCGATGGCGACGGCGGCGATCTTCTCGTTCATCTGGACCTGGGAGGATTTCCTCGGGCCGCTCGTCTATCTCAACGACATGGAAGACTACACGGTGCCCCTGGCGCTTCGCAGTTTCATCAGCTCGGACGGGGTCAGCCAATATGGACCGATGTTCGCCATGTCGATCCTCTCGATCCTGCCGATCATCCTGTTCTTCGTTATTTTCCAGCGACTTATCATCCGCGGCATTGCCATGAGCGGGCTGAAGTAGGAGTTTTGCCATGGCTGCAGTTACCCTTTCCGAAGTGCGCAAGAGCTACGGGCAAGTGCCGATCATTCACGGCATCGACCTGGCGGTGAATTCGGGCGAATTTCTCGTGCTGGTCGGACCTTCGGGCTGCGGAAAATCGACGCTGTTGCGGATGATTGCAGGGCTTGAGGAGATTACGGACGGGACGATCGCCATCGGCGACCGGATCGTCAACGACCTGCCGGCGAGCCAGCGCAATCTCTCGATGGTGTTTCAATCCTATGCGCTCTATCCGCATATGAGCGTGCGGAAGAACCTGGCTTTCGGGCTGGTGAACCTGCGGATGCCGCGGGAGGAGATCGAGCGGCGCGTGGCGGAAGCGGCGCGGATTCTGCGCATTGAAGAGCTGCTGGAGCGCAAGCCGCGGCAGCTTTCGGGCGGGCAGAAACAGCGCGTGGCCATCGGGCGGGCGATCGTGCGCGAGCCGCAACTGTTCCTGTTCGATGAGCCACTGTCGAACCTTGACGCTGAGCTGCGGGTGCAGATGCGCGTCGAATTGGCCAGCCTTTACAATAGGTTGGGCACAACGATGATTTATGTCACCCATGATCAGGTGGAGGCCATGACCATGGCGACGCGGATCGTGGTGCTGAACAAGGGGCGGATCGAGCAGGTGGGCACGCCCTATGAGCTCTACAATGCGCCGGCGAACCTGTTTGTCGCGACGTTCATTGGCTCGCCAAAGATGAATGTGCTGGCGGCGACGGCGGCGGGCGGCAAGGTGGAGGTTGCGGGGCTTGGGACGCTGCCCCTGCCCGCCGATAAGCAGGCCGAAGGGAAGATCAGCATTGGGGTGCGGCCGGAGCAGGTGACGATTGGCGCTGGCGAACTGACGGTCGAGGGGACGATCACGCTGGTCGAATATCTAGGGAGCGAGGTGTTCCTTTATGTGCGCGTCGCTTCGGGTGACACGCTGCTGGTGCAGGCGCCGGGGCAGTCGCAGTACAAGATACACGACCCCATCACACTGGGGATAAATTCCAAAGAAGCTCATTATTTCAATGGGGAAGGGCTGCGGGTGGGGTGAGCTTCTCTGCCCATCCACCGTGTCATTCCCGCGAAAGCGGGAATCTCCGTTCCGGCGCCCAAACAGGGATTCCCGCTTTCGCGGGAATGACACCGCGTTTCGGGATGCATCTTTGTATTTCGCGGTTCTTGATTCCTTGAAACATCCCGTTTTCGGGCCTTTGTGACGAAAGTGCTGCAGCCTGCTTGATTGGTTCAGACTTTTTGATAGACAATTGCTGTCCATCATCTGAAAGCCTAATCCCCTATGAGCCGTAATTTTCTGGTCGTCGATCCCGAAGAGGATATCGAGGTTCTGAAGGGTTTGGCGTCGCCGATCCGGGTGCGCATCCTGAAACTGCTGCATGTGGAAGGGCCGCTCAATGGCAATGATATTGCCGACAAGCTGGACCTGCCGCAGTCGACCGTATCGACCAATCTGCAGATCCTTGAGACGGCCGGGCTGATCCGCACCGAGACGCAGAAGGCGCGGAAGGGCAATCAGAAGATTTGCCACTCGACGTTTGACGAAGTGCTGGTGATGTTCAAGGACGACATCACCCCGCTGCGGTCGAACTCGATCGAGGTAGCGATGCCGCTTGGGCTTTATACGAGTTGCGAGGTTTCGGCGCCGTGTGGGCTGTGCTCGACCGAGGGCATTATCGGGTTGCTGGATGTGCCGGAAACCTATCTCGAGCCGGACCGGATGAAGGCGGGGCTGATCTGGTTTACCCGCGGGTTCCTCGAATATCAGTTTCCCAACAATGCCAAGCTGGCGCAGAACACCATCGAAGTACTTGAATTTGCGCTGGAATTGAGCTCGGAAGTGCCGGGGACATCGGCGGATTGGCCGAGCGATATCACGCTTTCGGTCAATGGCACCGAAATCGGGACGTGGACCTCGCCGGGGGATTTTGGCGACAAACGTGGGGTTTATACCCCGGACTGGTGGAAGCTCAAGGGCAGCCAATATGGCAAGCTCAAGAGCTGGCGGGTGACGGGCGAAGGCACCTATGTCGACGGGGTGAAGATTTCGCCGGTGTCGCTGGTGGACCTCGATCTTTCAAATCACCACTCGATCCGGTTGCGGATTGCGGTGAAGCCTGATGCCAGGCATCCGGGCGGGATCAATATCTTTGGGCGCGGTTTTGGGAACTACGACCAGGATATTATTATGCGGTTGCAGACGGCGCGGTGACTAAAGAAGACCTCATGGTGAGGTGGGAGGCTAGCCGACCCTCGAACCACGGGGTCGAGCGAGTGGAAGCCCAGGATGCCACGCCCTCGTGGTTCGAGGCTTCGCTTCGCCGCGCACCTCACCATGAGGGCTACTGGAGCCCCTCGCCCAAAAATCATACAAAAGTGCGCGGGGCGGCTTCACAGGCCGGGCTTCGTCCTGTACAACCGATTTACTGATACAAATCAGAAAAACAGATTGTATGGGAGGACGAGGGTGAAGGCGTCTGTCGTAGCGAATAAGGATTACACGATCTCCAAAATCGATGATCGTGTCTATGGGGCATTTCTCGAGCACCTCGGCCGCGCCATTTATGAGGGCATTTACGAGCCCGACCACCCGACGGCCGACAAAGACGGCATGCGTGGCGACGTCGCCAAGCTGGTGAAGGATCTCAATGTACCGGTGGTGCGCTACCCCGGGGGTAACTTTGTCTCGGCCTATAATTGGGAAGATGGTGTCGGACCGCGTGAGGAGCGCCCGACCCGTCTGGACCTGGCCTGGCACACTTCGGAAAGCAATGCCGTCGGCGTGCATGAATTTGCCGACTGGTGCGCCACTGTTGGCACCGAGATGATGCTCGCTGTGAACCTTGGTTCGCGCGGCGTCGACGAGGCGCGCAACTTCCTGGAATATGTCAATCATCCCGGCGGCTCCTACTGGAGCGACCTGCGCATCAAGAACGGGCGCAAGGAGCCGTGGAACGTAAAAATGTGGTGTCTCGGCAACGAGATGGACGGTCCCTGGCAGGTCGGCCACAAGGACGCGCATGAATATGGCAAGCTCGCCGCCAACACGGCGCGCGCCATGCGCATGTTCGACAAGAGCCTCGAACTGATCGTTTGCGGTTCGTCGAACTCGGATATGCAGAGCTATCCCGATTGGGAACGGATCGTGCTGGAGCACACCTATGATCACGTCGATCATATTTCGCTCCACATGTATTTCGCCAATCGCGATGACAATACGCCGAATTACCTCGGCCTCAGCGAAAAGCTCGACACCTATATCGAGACCGTCGCTTCGACGATCAAGCAGGTGAAGGCCAAGCGCAAGTCGAAGAAGGATGTCTATATTTCCTTCGACGAATGGAACGTCTGGTATCATTCGAACAAGAAGGATCGCGAGATCCTTGACGGCAATGGCGGCTGGCCGCATGCGCCGGGCCTGCTTGAAGACATCTATAACTTTGAAGACGTGCTGATGGTGGGGTTGATCCTCAACACCTTCATTCGTCGCTCGGATGTGGTGAAGATCGCCTGTATCGCCCAGCTCGTAAACGTGATCGCGCCGATCATGACCGAGAAGGGTGGCCCGGCCTGGGCACAGACCATTTACTACCCGTATTTCTTCGCTTCTGTCTTTGGTCGCGGCACGGCGCTGCAGCTCGTCACCAATTCGCCGGGCTATGAAACGACGCATGCCAAGGACACGGCCTATGTCGACGTTTCGGGCGTGCACAATGAAGAAGAGGGCACGCTGAGCTTCTTCCTCGTCAATCGCCACACCAGCGAAAGCATCGAGACGGAAGTGAGCCTGCAGGGCTTTGCCGGCGGCACCGTTATCGACCATCAGGTGATGACGCATCCGAACCTCAAGGCCGTCAACACGGCCAAGAACCAGGATGAAGTGAAGCCGAACAAGGGCGAAGGCGCCAAGGTCGAGGGCGGGAAGCTCTCGGTGAAGCTGCCGCCGTATTCGTACCAGATGGTGCGGGTGAAGCTGTAAGGCGGAACTATCGCGCCTGCGACCCCACCCCCCTCCCGACCTCCCCCATCAAGGGGGAGGTGCAGGGATGGTGGTTGGGGCGAGAAAGTGCCACCCACTCGGTCTGCACCTCCCCCTCGATGGGGAGGTTGGGAGGGGGTGACGCACTATCAAAAGCGCGCGATTGCGTCATGACTTCGCTAGCAGACTGCTAGCATTCACCGGCTCCCAGCGGTGAAAACGGAGGCACATCGGCAACGATGTGCCTCTCTTCATTTTGTATCATGTTTTCCGATTTATATCACACAAGCGATTGACAACCCCTACCCCCTAGTTAAGTATGACTTATGACGGCGCTGGAGGGCGTCGAGAGCGGAGTGCGGGAGGCATTTCGCCCATGGGAGGATACAGAATGGATAGACGTAGTTTCCTGATCGGAACAACGGCGGTTGGCGCGTTGATGGTCGCCGGCAAGGGTCTGGCCTTTGCGCAGGAAGCCGAAGGTTCGGCTCCGGATCTGGCGCAGTTTCCCCGCAGCGAAACCGTGATCGTGCACAATCCCGAAGGGATCATCCGCAACCCGGCATGGTTCAACCTTTGGGCCGTGGGCGCGGGCAATGGCACTTCCAACGGCCTGCACAACCTGACCACCGACACGCTTTGGTTCATCGATCCCGATCGCGGCGTCGAAGGGGCCAGCGAGAACGCAGTCTACAATTCGCTGGCCGACGATCTCTGGCAGTACAACGAAGACTTCTCGGAAATGACCGTGAAGCTCAAACAGGGAATCTACTGGAGCGACGACGTCGAGTTCACCGCCGACGACGTGGTGTTCACGGTGCAGAAGCAGGCGGCGACGCCCGGCACGCCCTATAATGGCGCTTTCTCCAACCAGGTCGCCGAAGTTACTGCGCCGGACAAGTACACCGTCCACTTCAAGCTCAAGGCGCCGAATTCGCGCTTCCACGCGCTGTTCTCGGTGCGCTGGACTGCAGCATGGATCATGCCAAAGCATATCTATGAAGCTGTGGACGACATCCTGAGCTACGACGCCAATCCCCCGGTTTCGCTCGGGCCCTACACGCTGCACTCGTTCGATCCGAACGGCACCTGGTATATCTGGGAAAAGCGCGCGGACTGGGAACGTACGGCGCTCGGCAAGGTCGGCGAACCGAAGCCGAAGTATGTCATCTACCGGAACAATATTTCGACCGATAACCGCCTGATCGAGATCCGCAACGGCAATCTCGACATGGTGCACGACCTGACGCCGGAAGGCACATTCTCGGTGGTTCAGCAGGATCCGCAGATCCAGGGCTGGTTCCCGGGCTTCCCCTATGCCCATCCCGATCCGACGCTGGTGATGGCGATCTTCAACCACCAGAACCCGAAGTTCCAGGACAAGCGCGTCCGCTGGGCTCTGGCTCTGATGCTCGATGCCCGCGCCATGTCGATGGCTTCGTATCGTGGTGCGGCAACGCTCTCGGCCATTTCGGTGCCGCCGACCGGTACGCATCCGCGCGACTACCATGCGCCGCTGCAGGAATTCCTGACCAATTACGAGATCGACACGGGCACCAGCAAGGTGAAGCCATACGATCCCAATATCGGCGTGCAGATTGCCGATATGGTCCGTCCGCAGTTCGGCGATGCCGTGCCGACCGACGAAACCGCCGTGCGCAACGCCTTCGGCTATGGCTGGTGGAAGCAGAACATTCCGGCGGCGGAAGAACTGCTCACCGCGGCCGGTTTCACCAAGAACGGCAACCAGTGGATGCAGCCTGATGGCACGCCCTTCACCTTCTCGGTGATGGTGCCGCAGGAAGGCGTGGTCAACCGTCTCGGCGTGATCATTGCCCAGACCTGGGCCCAGAACGGCATCGGCGCACAGGCTGAAGTCGACGCCGACACCTGGGGTCGCCAGCGCGTGGGCAACTACGAGTGCAACATCGCCTGGGCCGTGGAAACCTGGGGCGGTCACCCCGACCTGTCGTTCTTCATGGACAGCTACCACTCGGCTTATGTTGCCGAGCCGGGCGCTTCGCAGCCGGATCGCAACTGGATGCGCTGGAAGGATCCGCGTCTCGACGAAATCATCGAGAAGATCCGCGGTATCGACTTCAACGATCCCAAGGGCATCGAATACGGCCATGACTTCGTGAAGCTGCATCTCGAAGAAATGCCGAACATTCCGATCATGGCCTACAACGTGTTCTCCATCCAGTCGAACAAGTTCTGGACCGGCTGGCCGAATGCGGAAAACAACTATGCCAACCCTGTGACCAACTGGTCGAACGGGCGGTATATCTTCACCCAGATTACGCCTGTCGCAGGGGCGTAAGAGCGTCCTCCCGAGTGGCGTGGCGCAAGCCACGCTGCTTTGGGGAGCGCGGTCACCCGCGCTCCCCACGAATTTTCTCCCGCGGGCGAGAAGAGATTCCCGCCGTCGCGGGAATGACGCTGTGGATTGGGTCCAGGTTGGCGTGTCTTGCATCCCATGATGTCACCCCGGCGCAGGCCGGGGCCCATCCCGAGATGGCTTCACTCCATAGGCCCCCAATCTGCGGGAGATGGGCCCCGGCCTGCGCGGGGGTGACATTTAGTGGAGGAGACTGCTTCGGCGCCCCATTGGCCGAGGACTGACCCCCACCGAGTAGGCAAGGACGGTGAGGAGTCCGTATGCAAGGTTATCTCTATTTCGTGGCGAAGCGCGCGCTGCTGATGTTTGCAGTGATATTCTTCGGCGTTTCGGCCATGTTTCTCGTGACGTATCTCTCGCCTATCGACCCGGTCGAACAAGTGCTGGGACGACTTTCGGCCAGATCGAACCTGTCGCCTGAAGCCATTGCGGCGACGCGCGAGGCGCTGACGGCCATGTTTGGCACCGGGCAGCCGATGCTGACCCAATATTTCAATTTCTGGACGCGGCTGCTGCAGGGTGACCTTGGCGCATCGCTGATGGCGTTCCCCACCCCGGCCATGGAGCTGGTGATGCGCGGCATGCCCTGGACGCTGGGGCTGCTGCTGAGCTCGACCATCTTCACCTTCATCATCGGCAATCTGATGGGCGGGCTTGCCGGTTACTTTCAGAACAACCGGTTTTTCAAGGCCTTTGGCATCGTGACCATGGGGCTGCAGCCTATTCCCTACTACATCGTCGCCTTCATCATCCTGATCATCTTCGGCTTCCTCTGGCCGGTGCTGCCGATTTCGGGCGGGTTCAGCATGGATGTGCGGCCGGGCTGGTCTTGGACCTTCGTCTTCTCGGTGCTGCAGCACTCGCTGCTGCCGGCGTTCTCGCTGGTGCTGGTGGGGCTCGGTGGCTGGTTCATCGGCATGCGGGCGCTGGTGTCGAACATCGTCACCGAGGACTATGTGACCTATGCCGAACTCGCCGGCGTCAAGCGCGACACCATTGTCGGCTCCTATGTGATGCGCAATGCGCTGGTGCCGCAGGTGACCGCGCTCGCCATGACCATTGGCGGGGTGTTTTCGGGCACGATCATCACCGAGCAGGTGTTCAACTATCCCGGCATGGGATCGCTGCTGGTCGATGCCGTGAATGCCGGCGACTATTCGACAGTTCTTGCGGTCTGCACCGTCTCGATCACCGCCGTCGCGTTTGCAATCTTTGTCGTGGACTTGCTGCATCCGCTGCTCGATCCGCGCGTTCGGGCGGAGTAGAGCCATGTTCGCCGTTTTTCGCGATCTCATCCGCTACAATGCCGAGTTTACCATCGGGCTGATCCTTGTGGGGATCATGGTGGTCTTTGCCTCGCTGTCGTTCTTCGCGCCGATGGACCCCAGCCTGATCTACATGACTATTCCCGACCAGCCGCCTTCGGCGCAGTATTGGTTCGGCACCAACTCGCGCGGACAGGACCTCTTCTGGCAGCTCTCGGCGGCGTTCAAGAACAGTCTCATTTTCGGCATCACTGTCGCTGTCTTGAGCCGCATCATCTCGATCACGGTGGGGCTGGCTGCGGGGTATCTCGGCGGTTGGGTCGACCGGGTGCTGATGTTCATCAACGACATTTTCGTCTCCGTGCCGATCTTCCCGATCCTCGTGCTGTTCTACTTCGTGCTGCGCAACAACATGGACAGTTTCACCATGGCGCTGATCCTCGCCTGTTTCGGTTGGCCGTTTGACGCGCGGCTGATCCGGTCGGTGGCGCTGGGGCTGAAGCATCGCGAATTTACGCGGCATGCCGTGTTTGCCGGGATGTCGACACGCAAAGTGCTGCTCGAGGAGCACCTGCCCTATGTGATGCCGATCGTGTTTTCGACCTTCATGAACAACATGCTCTGGTCGATCGGCATGGAGGTGACGCTGGCCGTGCTGGGGTTCACCAATATCAACAATCCCACCATCGGCACCGTTCTCTACTGGGCCAATTCGCACTCGGCCATGGTGGTCGGGGTGTGGTGGTGGATCGTCATTCCGGTGATCCTGATCGTCATGACCTTCCTGGGGCTGTTCCTGCTGGCTGTCAGCATGAACGAATATATCGACCCGCGCAGCCGCCTGCGCCGCATGGGGGCTTGAGGCCATGGCTGAGGATATCGTTAAAGTCGAAGGGCTGAAGGCCTATTACCAGATGAACTATTTTGGCGTGAGCCGGGAGGTTCGGGCGGTCGACGGGATCACCATGACCGTGCGCAAGGGCGAGGTCTATGGCATTGCCGGGGAGAGTTCCTCGGGCAAGACCTCGTTCATCAAGGTGCTGGCTGCAGCCATTCGCCCGCCGCTGCGGGTCGTGGAAGGGTCGGTGAAATTCGACTTCAAAAACGGGCCGTTCGAGGTGGCGACGGCGACGCCCAGGGAGATCGAGGCGGTCCGCTGGAAGCACCTGAGCTACATCATGCAGGGGTCGATGAGCGTGCTCAATCCGGTGCGGCGCATCGGGCGGACCTTTCATGACTTTGCCTCGCGGCCGATGGGGCTGACGGGCAAGGCGTTCGAGGATCGGGTGATTGCGCATCTGGCACGGCTGAAGCTCCCGCCGGAGGTGTTGAAGGCCTATCCGCATGAACTTTCGGGCGGCATGCGGCAGCGCGTGACCATTGGGCTCGCGACGGTGTGCCATCCTGAGTTCATCATTGCCGACGAGCCGACGACGGCGCTCGACGTGGTGGTGCAGAAGGAGGTGCTGAGCCTTATCCGCGACATCCAGAAGGAGATGAACGCCGCCGTGGTGTTCGTGACGCATGACATGAGCGTGCATGCGAACGTGGCCGACCGGGTGGGCATCATCTATGCGGGGCGCCTCGTCGAAGAGGGGCCGACGCGGGACATGTTCTTTGCGCCAAAGCATCCCTATACGGCGCATCTGGTGGCAAGCCTGCCGCGCATTGGCGACACCAAGCAGCGGCCGGCGCTGGAAGGGCGGCCGCCGAACCTGGCTGATCCACCGCAGGGCTGCCGGTTTCACCCGCGCTGTCCGCTGGCCGTGGATAAATGCCGGCAGGAAGCGCCGCCGCTCGAACAGGTGGGGCCGGATCATCGGACCGCCTGCTGGCGTTGGCAGGATGTGAAACCGCTGGTTGGGGCCAGTGCACCATCGGGAGTGATGGCATGACGACGCTTCTCGATGTGCGGGACGTATCCAAGCATTTCACGATGGGCGGGATTTTTGGCCGCAAGACTGTGAATGCGGTGATGGATGCGCGTTTTTCGCTGAGCGCGGAGAACCCGGAGATTTTCACCATTATCGGCGAGAGCGGATCGGGCAAGACGACACTGGCGCGGATGATCCTGGGGCTGGAAGACCCCAGCGAAGGGGAAATCCTGTTTCGGGGGAAGAAAGTGACCCGGCATGCGGGGCGGGCGGAAAAGCTCGCTTTCATGAGCCAGGTGCAGCCGGTGTTCCAGAACCCGTTCGAGGCGTTCAATCCGCTGAAGAAAATCGAGCGGTATCTGGAGAGCACGGCGCGGCGGTTTTTGCAGACGCGCGACACGGCCGTGATCGACCGGGCGATGGACGAGGCGCTGCAGAAGGTGGGGTTGAGCCTGAAAGAGGTTCGCGGGCGCTTTCCGCATGAGATGAGCGGCGGGCAATTGCAGCGCTGCGCCATTGCGCGGGCGCTGATCCCCAACCCACCGCTGCTGATTGCCGACGAGCCGGTGTCGATGGTGGACGCATCGCTGCGCATGAGCATCGTCAATCTGCTCAAGAGCCTGCGCGATGACCTGAAGGTTTCGGTCATCTACATCACGCATGACCTGGCGACGGCCTACTACATTTCCAACCGGCTGATCATCATGCAGCGCGGGCGGATTGTTGAGATGGGCGATGCACGAACGGTGCTGGATAGTCCGCAGCATCCCTATTCCAAGCTGCTGAAGGCTTCGGTGCTTTCCACCGACGATGCGGGCGATGGGAAGCTCGAGACGGATCCGGGAATGGTGACGGCGGCTAACGGGCTGGTGGGTCAGGCCGGGAAGCTGGTGGCGCGGCCGGATGGGCGGGAAGTGAGAGTCTATGGGTAGTTTCGCAAGGCCCCCTCACCCGGCGCTGCGCGCCGACCTCTCCCCCCAGAGGGAGAGGTGAAGAATGAGTGCGCCGATATTTCGCGATCCGATTGAGGATGGAGCGGCTGATCCGACGGTGATCCGGCGGGAAGGCACCAATGAGTGGTGGATGTTCTATACCAATCGCCGGGCTGCGGCCGGGGGCGAGGGGTTTTCGTGGATCCATGGTTCGCCGATTGGGGTGGCGGTGTCCACGGATGATGGGGCGAGCTGGCACTATCGGGATACGGTGAAGGGGCTCGATGCGCCCGGGGATGATGGGCCCAACACGCATTGGGCGCCGGAGGTGATCTTTGCCGAGGGGCGGTATCACATGTTCCTCAGCTATATCACCGGGGTACCGACGCACTGGAAGGTGCCGCGGACGATTACGCATTTTGTCAGCGACGACCTTGAGAACTGGACGCGGGTTGGGCCGCTGACGCTCTCGAGCACGAATTGCATCGATGCGTGTGTCTTCAAGAGCCCGGATGGGCTTTGGCGCATGTGGTACAAGGACGAAGGCCAGGGTTCGAGCACCTGGAGCGCGACCAGCACGGATATGTTCGACTGGAAGCTTGAGGGGCTGGTGCTGCCGGGGGCGCCCGATGCGCCGCCGCATGAGGGGCCGAATGTGTTTCGGCTGGGCGGGTTTTACTGGCTGATCGTCGATGAATGGCGGGGCCAGGCGGTTTATCGCTCGGACGACACGAAGAACTGGGTGCGGCAGGGGATTGTGGGCGGCGAGCCAGGCGTGGATGCGCTGGACCACAAATTCATGCGCCACGCGCAGGTGGTCGTCGTGGGCGATCATGGTGCGCTCTACTATTTCACCCATCCCGAATGGGACGAGCTGGGGCACAAGGAAGGGCCGCCGGATGCGCGGTCGCGGGCGACGGTGATCCATCATGGGCGGTTGACCGTGAGGGACGGCGTGCTGGTGCTCGAGCGCGATATTCCAGTGGACCTGCCGATTTTGCGATAAAATCAGTCCCGGTAGTCGAAGGCTGTCGCGAAGACTCGTCGCGGCGGTGTCACAGATGGAGGGACATGATGGAAAACACTTTCCAGGACGACAGCCTCGACCTTTTTGCGCAAGACGGTCCCCCTGCCCTGCCGGCAGGGGGCGAGTATCTGGAGCGCGACGGCGCGCGGGTTTGGTTCGCCAGTTTTGGCGCGGGGCCGGCGGTGTTGCTACTGCATGGCGGCATGGGAAATTCCAACAATTTTGGGCATCAGGTGCCGGCGCTGATCGCGGCCGGGTATCGCGTCGTGGTGATCGATAGCCGGGGGCACGGGCGCAGTTCTTGGGACGGCGGGGCGTTTTCCTATGCGCAGTTCGCCGAGGATGCCTTTGCTGTGCTGGATGGGCTGGAGGTCGACAGCGTGGCTGTGGTTGGGTGGAGCGATGGGGCTTGTACCGGGCTTGCCATGGCCAAGGCGGCGCCGGAGCGGGTGGCGGGGGTGTTTTTCTTTGCCTGCAATGTCGACCCGAGCGGGACGCTGCCGTTCGAGTTTACGGAGACGATCGGGAAGTGTTTGGCGCGGCATCAGAAGGATTATGCTGCTCTATCACCGCATCCGGAGCGGTTTGATGAAATGAGTGAGAAGTTGCAGGTGATGCAGGGGAGCCAGCCGGATTATTCGGCGGCGGATTTGCAGGCGATTGGGGTGCCGGTGACGGTGGCGCAATCGGAGCGGGATGAGTTCATTCGGGCCGAGCATGCGCGGTATATCGCCGAGACGGTGCCGGGGGCGCGGTATGTCGAGATGGCAGGCGTGAGCCATTTTGCGCCGGTGCAGCGGCCGGGGGTGTTCAATGGGGTGGTGCTGGAGTTCTTGGATGGGCTGGATGATTAGGTAGACCGGTGCTTGCCGATACCCCCACCCTCATTCCCTCCCCACGAGGGGAGGGAGGCGCAGGGACCGCTGCGCCGAGGCAAGCGCCTCACAAAAACTCGATTGCCATCCCGGCATAGGCCGGGATCCATCTTGGTATCTCGGGTTGGGCCCCGGCCTTCGCCGGGGTGACAGCCGGTGGGTGCGGCGACTAGCTTACAGGCGGCTCGGAGCCGAGTTCGCGTTGGCGGCGGAGGAAGCCGATCCAGCCGCTGAAGCGGTCGTGAAGTTTGCTGAAGCGGGTGGCGGTG
Source organism: Devosia sp. (assembly GCF_024707125.1). Taxonomy (GTDB): domain Bacteria; phylum Pseudomonadota; class Alphaproteobacteria; order Rhizobiales; family Devosiaceae; genus Devosia. Next base: position 148,207 of record NZ_JANQAH010000005.1, on the reverse strand, counting down.
TCGTTGGGGACGCCGAGGGTGATCAGTTCCTCGTGCATGTCCTTGAGGGCGCGTTCCATGTCGTCCGCGTCGTCGAGCAGTTTTTCAATTTGCTCCGGGGTCAACCTGACCAATGTTGCCATGACAGATACTCCTTCCCTTTGGCGGGAAGGATACGCCGAAACTTGGGTGTCGTCAGGGGGTGGGATTCTTGAGGGTGGTTAGAAAACCTCAGACTGTCACCCCGGCGCAGGCCGGGGCCCATCCACAGATCTCAAGATGGGCCCCGGCCTGCGCCGGGGTGACAATAGAGTTTTGGGCAGGGGCCGGTGACGATCCGGGTGCGGAAGCTCAAGAATTACCCGGCTTCCAGACCGCGGGCGGTTCGCGCTTGAGCGGGCCCATGGTGGTGATGTCGTTGCCCCGGCGCATGGCGATGTTCATGCGGAAGGAATTGCCGATGCGTTCGGAGCGCTCGATGAAGATTTCGGCGATTTCGGGCGCGCAGAGGCGCGTGACGGTTTCGCGGAAAAGGCGGAGCCAGCGCATGAAGTGGGCGTCTTCGAGCTCGGGGATGGCCATATGTTTTGGCATCGGGCGGCCGCCATATTTGCCGGTGCCGAGGAGCATGGAGCTCCAGAAATCGGCAATGGTGGCGAGGTGGGAAGGCCAATCGGCTTCGGGGATGACGCGATTGAAGACCGGGCCGATGACGGCGTCCTGGCGGGCAGCGGCGTAGAATTCGTTGACGACCTGCTGAATGAGAGCTTCGTCGAGGCCTTCGGGGGTGTCCCAGCCGATGCGGGTGAGGCGCGTGCCGACGGGGGGCGGGGTTCGGTCATGAGGCGGACTCGGAGGTAATGCGATAGGAGCAGCGGCGGCCGCCGCTGACGATGTGTTCTTCGCGCTCGACATTGACGTCGGGGCCGAGGACGGCGCGGAAGACGTCGAGTTCAGCCCGGCAAAAGCCCTGGCAGGCCGTGGCAGCGGCGCAGATGGGACAGTGGTTTTCGACCAACAAGAGCGAGCCGTCGGGCTGCTCGTTCCAGTCGGCCATGTAGCCTTCGCGGCTGCGCAGGTCGACCAGGGCGGCGACGCGATCCTTCAGGTCTGGTTTGTCGGAAACGGCGCCTTCATAGGCCTCGCGGGTGAGGGTTTCGCGGGCGGTGATGATGGTGTCGAGGGCGCCCTCGCCGAGGGTCGAGCCGATGAGGTCGAGGAGTTGAACCGTCAGGGCTGCGTGCGTATCGGGGAAGCGCGACTGGGCGGCTGATGTGAGCGACCAGGCCTGGGTGGGGCGGCCGACGCCGGAGGAGATGTTCTCGGAGGTGACAAGGCCTTCTTGCGCGAGGCGCAGCAATTGCTGGCGCGCGGCTTCGCCGGTGATCCCCAACTGTTCGCCGATGGCGGACGAGGAGAGGCCATTGCGCATTTTTAGCGCCATGAGCACACGCTCGCCGGGGCTGCGCGGCGACCATGCGTAATTTTCCAAGTCCGAACTTGACATATTCGTGGAATGGGTTTTCAAAGTCATTGCTTGGAAAATACTCCGGATGGCCAACAATGGCAAGCCGGTCGCGTTTCTGGTTCTCGGAAGCGCTTTTGAAGGAGCCCCGAAATGGCCTTTGAACTCCCCACCCTGCCCTATTCCACCAATGCGCTGGCCGCTGCCGGCATGAGCCAGGAAACGCTGGAGCTGCACCACGGCAAGCACCACCAGGCCTATGTGACGGCGCTCAACGGTTTCGTTGAGAAGAATCCGGACCTGCAGGGCAAGAGCCTTGAAGAGATCGTTCTCTTTGCCAAGGACAAGGCCGATCTGGCGCCGGTGTTCAACAATGCAGGCCAGCACTGGAACCACATCCATTTCTGGAACGCGCTGACCCCGACCGGCGGCAAGCTGCCGGGCAAGCTCGAAGCCAAGATCGTTGAAGATTTTGGTTCGGTGGATGCCTTCAAGGATGCGTTCAAGACCGCTGCGACGACGCAGTTTGGTTCGGGCTGGGCATGGCTGGTGCTGGGGACGGACGGCAGGTTGAAGGCGACCAAGACCCCGAACGGTTCGAACCCGATTGCTACGGGTGAAGGCAAGGTGCTGCTTGGGCTCGATGTGTGGGAGCACAGCTATTATGTCGACTTCCGCAATCGTCGTCCGGACTATGTGACGAACTTCTTGGATAGGCTGGCGAACTATGAGTTTGCCGAGGCGAACGTGGGCTGAGGCTTTCGTCCACGCGGACAGTCCCATCACCGGGTCATCCCCGCGAAAGCGGGGACCTCCGTTTCAAAACAGAGGTTCCCGCTTTCGCGGGAATGACACCGGGATTGGGAAAGGTTCTGCGCCGTTTCTCCAATTTCCAAAATGCGATGCGGCGGATGGATTGCGCCTTGCGACCGGATTGCGCGATTATTGATTTTCAGCAGTTCGCCAGACGCGCAAAGCGCGCCAAGGCGGGTGCGTCCTTGAGTAGCGTTATGGCTGATTTTGAAATGCCGGACAGCATGGCGCTGCGCCCGACGAGAAACCCTGTGGTGAGCACTGCGGAGTTTCGCGCGGCCATGTCATCCGTGGCTTCGAGCGTTTCCGTGGTGACGGCGCGGCGGGGCGACGAAATGGTGGGGCGAACGGTGACGGCGGTGCTGTCGCTTTCGGCCAATCCGCCTTCGGTGTTGATCTCGATCGACATCGTCAGTCGGCTCGCCGATTTCATCGCCAAGACCGGTGGATTTTCCATGGCGGTGCTGGCGGAAGATCAAAGCGAGATTGCTGACGCCTTTGCCGGCAAGGTGCCGCATGACGCGCGGTTCGATCTCGGCAAATGGTCGCGCTGGCCCTCGGGGCAACCGCTGTTGGCGGGTGCAGTGACGGCGATCGATTGCGAGGTGATCGGCTCGATCGAGACGGGCACGCATGTGCTGTTTGCGGGAGCCATCATCGAGGCGGAATCGCATGATGGGCGCAGTCCGTTGCTGTGGCAGCGGCACGACTATCACGCGCTTTCAAGGATCGACTGACGCAGGTTTTTTTGAGCATGCCCTTGCCTCAAAACCGGCAGGCACTTTCGGCAGCCAGGCTTTAGTGCCACACTGCAATCGATTTCCTGATTCACTCTGGATGAGGCAACCGCGACCGTGAGGGCGGCGTTTGCCAAGCGTCCAGGAGGCAGATGTGCCGCGTTATTTCTTTCACTATCGTACCGATGAAGAGCTGGTTCGCGACGAAGCGGGCAGCGAATTGGCGGATCTGGACGCTGCCGAGCAGCAGGCGGCGGAAATCGGCAAGGCGATCATCGACAAGCTGGCCGGCGAAGGCGGCGAGACGCGCGCACCGCGGACGATCGAGATTACCGACGCGCGCGGCGAAGAGCTGCTCTATGTGGTGTTTTGGGAAGGGCCGAAAATCGGCGAAGGGCCAGCGAACCCGGTCACGCCGGTAAGCGTGCACTGATCGGAACCAAGCTTCGCGCCCGGATTATTCAGAAGAACAATGGTCCGCCATGGGCGGTGACGGCGAAGCCCAGGATCAGGGCTGCGGCCAGCGCGGCGTAGGAAACCATCAGATAGACGTTGGGCATGGGGGCCTCATCGCAATGTCTATCAAAAGACTACCAGATCAATCGAGATTAACAAGAGGTAAACGCTGCGTGACACGGCGCGAGTCGGAAACGCTTTGCCCGAATGTGGCAGTTTTGTGAAATTTTTCGGTCGTCACACTGCTGTTCGGTCATTGGGGCATGAAACTTAGGAAGGGCAGACAGGCGGGCCAAGCCTGATAGAGTGCGGACCAAATCACTTCGGGACTGGCGTCTGGCTTTAAGAGAAAGCGGCGCCGGGATCACCTGAAAGCGCTCTAAGGGGGGCGGCATATGACGGACGAACGGAGCTGGGCTTTTATCGAGGCAGCATCGGCCTTGGCGAAGGGGAATGCCAGCCTGGAGCGCTTCCTGATCGAGGCCATCAAGGCGGCTGATCCGGACGATCTGGTGCGTCAGAAGCCCGAGGTTCTGCTTGCCGCGCTCGAGGCCAGCCACAAGGCGCTGTTCGCCGGGTCCCTGAGCGATACGCGCATTCTGCTCACCCCGCCGGCCCATGCGGGGGGCGCGCTGGTGATCGATGTGATTTCGCCCGACATGCCCTTTATCGTCGACTCGACGCTGGCGGCGCTGCGGGCCATGGGCGGCGCCATTCGCCTCTTCTGCCATCCCGTGGTGCGGGTGAACCAGGGCCAGGTGACCGAGACCGGTGGCGCGGCGATCAGCGTGCTGCATATCCATAGCGAGCCGGTGGCCGATCCGGAGGCTTTGCGCGCGGAGATTGCCGAGACGCTGACCGAAGTGGCGCGGGCCGTCAACGACTGGCGCCCGATGCTCGACCGCTTGCGGCAGGCGATGGGTGGGCTCGATGGGCTGAAGCCGGCGCTGCGCGACGAGCCGGTGCGCTTTCTCGAATGGCTGACCGAGCATAATTTTACCTTCCTCGGCATGCGCGAATATCGGCTGGATGACGAGACGCTGGTGCCGGAGGACGATACCGGGCTCGGCATTTTGCGCGATGCCGGGCTGAAGGTTTTGCGGACGGGCCAGGCCTATGTGGACAGCACGCCGGAGCTGGTGGCTTTCCTCAAGACCGCCGAGCCGCTGCTGGTGACCAAGGCCAATGTGCGGGCGCGCGTGCATCGGCGCGTGCATCTCGATTATGTCGGGGTGAAGCTTTACGACGCAGCGGGCAATGTGCGCGGGGAATTGCGCGTGGTGGGGCTGTTTACCGCGCAGGCGCTGGCGACGCCGCATACCGATGTGCCAATCATCCGGCGCAAGGTGGCCGAGGTGATGCGCAAGAGCGGACTTGATCCGCTGGGGCATGCCGGGCGGGCGCTGCTGAGCGCGCTCGATAGCTATCCGCGCGACGAGATGTTCCAGATCGATACGGGGCTGCTGGCGGAATTTTCTGAGGCGATTGCGGCGCTTTATGACCGGCCGCGGGTGCGGGTCTTGCCGCGTATCGACCGGTTCGACAACTTTGTGTCGATCCTCGTTTTCGTGCCGCGCGACCGCTATGACGGGGACGTGCGGGCGCGGATCACGCGCTATCTCGCGGAAATCTATGACGGGCGCGTTTCGGCATACTATCCGAACTTCCCCGAAGGGGATCTCGTGCGGTTGCATGTGATCATCGGGCGGCTTGGCGGCGTGACGCCCAATCCGAGCCGAACGGAGCTCGAAAGCCGCGTCGAAGCGCTGACGCAGGATTTTTCGGACCTGCTGCAGAAGGCGGCGCCCGATCCGGCAGCGATCAGCGACTATCGCTCGGCATTTTCGCAGGCTTACCAGTCGCGCAATTCGGCCGAGGATGCGCTGGGCGATATCGCCGTCTTGCGCGAAGTGCACGAGGGTGGGATTGCGCTGAAGCTGCGGGCGCGGCAGGGCGCCGAGGGCGCGCTGGGGCTGAAATTCTATGCCAAGGGCGGGGCCATTCCGCTTTCCGACCGTGTGCCCATGCTCGAGCACTTTGGGTTCAAGGTGATCGACGAGCGGACCTATACGCTGGTGCCGCGCGACGGGATCGAGCGGTTCATCCACGACATGGTGCTGGCGCCGAGCAATGGGGCGGAGCTGGATGTTGTGGCGCGGGGTGCGGCGATCGAGGCGGGGCTCCTGGCTGTGTGGGCCGGGGCGGCGGAGAGCGATCAGCTCAATACGCTCGTGACCCAGGCTGGGCTCGACTGGACCGATGCGGCGCTGTTGCGCTCGTTCTCGCGCTATTTGCGGCAGATCGGGATTTCGTATTCGCAGCGCTATATTGCGCAGGTGCTCGTGACGCAGGCCGAGGCGGCAAAGGCGCTGGTGACGCTGTTTGGCGCGCTGCATGATCCGAAGCTCGAAAGCCGCGGCATGGCCGAGGCGGCGGCGCGGGACATTATCGCGGCGCAGTTGGAAGCGACCGCTTCGCTCGATGAAGATACGATCATCCGGCGGTTCCTCAACCTCGTTGACGCGTCGCTGCGGACCAACTCGTTCCAGCGGGATGCGGATGGGCGGCGGCGGCCGGCTTTGGCAATCAAGTATGATAGCGCCAAGGTGGAAGGCATGGCTGCGCCACGGCCCTATCGCGAGATTTCGGTCTATTCGCCGCGGGTTGAAGGTATTCACCTGCGCTTTGGCGCCATTGCACGTGGCGGCTTGCGCTGGTCGGACCGACCGGAAGATTTCCGCACGGAAGTGCTGGGGCTGGTGAAGGCGCAGCAGGTGAAGAACGCCGTGATCGTGCCGGTGGGGGCCAAGGGCGGGTTTGTGCCCAAGCGGCTCGTCGCCGGGATGGCGCGTGATGCGTTCATGGCGGAAGGCACCGAGAGCTACAAGATTTTCATCGGCTCGCTGCTGGATGTGACCGATAATCTCATTGATGGCGAAGTCGTGCCGCCGGCCGAAACGATGCGACGCGATGGGGATGATCCCTATCTCGTGGTGGCGGCGGACAAGGGCACGGCAAGCTTTTCGGACACGGCCAATGCCATCGCCATTTCGCGCGGCTTCTGGCTGGGCGATGCCTTCGCTTCGGGCGGTTCGGTCGGCTATGACCACAAGAAGATGGCCATTACCGCGCGCGGTGGCTGGGGAAGCGGTGAAGCGGCATTTCCGTGAGATGGACCGCAATATCCAGGCCGAGCCGTTCAGCGTTGTCGGCGTGGGCGACATGAGCGGCGACGTGTTCGGCAATGGCATGTTGCTTTCGCCCGAAATCCGGCTCGTGGCAGCGTTTGACCACCGCGATATTTTCTTCGATCCGACGCCGGATGCGGCGGTGAGCCTGGCTGAGCGGAAGCGGCTTTTCGCCCTGCCCCGTTCAAGCTGGCAGGACTATGACAAGAGCCTGATTTCAGCGGGTGGCGGGGTGTTTTCGCGAAGCCTGAAGGTCATTCCGCTGAGCGAGGAAATGCAGGCGCTGCTGGGGCTGCAGAAGGCCACCGCGTCACCGAACGAAGTGATGCGCGCCATTTTGTCGGCGCAGGTGGACCTGCTGTGGTTTGGCGGTATCGGTACCTATATCAAGGCGCCGGAAGAGGACGACGCCTCGGTGGGTGACCGCGCCAATGATGCGATCCGTGTCACGGCCGATCAGGTGCGCGCCAAGGTGGTGGGCGAAGGCGCAAATCTCGGCGTGACGCAGCGTGGGCGCATTGCCTATGCGCTCAAAGGTGGGCGGATCAATACCGACGCCATCGACAATTCGGCCGGCGTCAATTCTTCCGACCTCGAGGTCAATATCAAGATCGCGCTGGCGCCGGTGGTGGCAGCGGGGGCGCTGGACGGGGAGGCGCGCATTGCGTTCCTTGCCAGCATGACAGACGACGTCGCGGCACTGTGCCTCCGGAACAACTATCTGCAGGGGCTGGCACTGTCGCTGGCCGAGCGGGCGGGCACTTCGGAACTGCCGGATCATCGTGTGCTGATCGAAGGGCTGGAAGAGCGCGGACGGCTTGATCGCGCAGTGGAATTCTTGCCCAGCGATGCGGTGCTCGACGCGCGGGCGGCGCAGGGCAAGGGACTGACGCGGCCGGAACTGGCTGTCATCCTTGCCTATGCAAAGCTGTCGCTGTTCGATGACCTCGTTGCGGGGCGGGCAATCGACACGCCTTATCTTGCGGGTGAGCTTTTCCGCTATTTCCCGCAAAAGCTGAATGCGACCTATCCCGCGGCCGTGGAAGGGCATCGGCTGAAGCGCGAAGTGATCGCAACGGTGTTGGCCAATGCGATGATCAATCGCGGTGGGCCGGCCTTCGTTTCCGAACTGATGGCGGCGACTAGCGCCAGTGCCGGGGAAGTGGCGCTCGCCTATGCGGCGGTGCGCGATGTCTATGGGCTGACAGCGCTTTATGCGGCTGTGGACGCGCTGGACAACAAGGTGCCGGGCGCGGTGCAGCTGGCGCTTTATGCGCAGGTGGAGGCCCTGCTCTATCGCGAGGCGCTGTGGTTCCTGCGCAATGGCAATGTCGGGGCGAGCGATGTGGCGGCGCTGGTGGAGCGGCACAAGGCGGGCGTCGAGGCGTTGCGTGGTGCTGGCGTCAGCCTGCTGTCGGACAAGGAGCGCGAGGCGCTTTCGGGACGGATCGCTGAACTCGTGGAGCATGGCGTCGACGCAGAACTGGCGCAGCGGATCGGGGAATTGCCGGTGATCGGCAATGCAAGCGATATCGTGCTGGTGGCGGAACGCGCCGGGGTGTCGATCGAAGCGGCGGCGGGGGCGTTCTTCGGCGCGGCGGGGCAGTTTGATCTCTTCCGCATCGTCGAGGAGGGGCGGAATATTGTGCTGGCAGACCGGTTTGATCGCATGGCGCTCGACCGGGCCCTGGCCAACCTGATGCGCGCGCTGCGCGACCTGACGGCGGACGTGCTGAAGGCCGGGGACATTGCGACCTGGCGAGGCCAGCATGAGGCCGGGATTGCGCGAACGGTGAAGGCGGTGACCGAGCTGACGGGTGGGGCGGCGACTGTGTCGCGGCTCAGTGTGGCGGCCGGTTTGCTGGCGGATTTGGCGCGGGAGGGGTGAGGTCGCTTGGCCCCGCGATTCGAGCGTAGCTCGAATGGCTTCCTCGCCTAAATTCGCTCCACCGGAGCGAATTTGCCCTTGGGCCGGCGAGTAACCCAAAAGTCGGTCTTGTCCGCAAAGCCTCAATCGCGACAGTGGCGGGCAACAAGGAGTTGCCCATGACCACGCTTGCCCAATGGCTTGTTGCCGAGACCGATGATGCTGCGCTGCGGAGCGTGGTGGTGAGTATGGCGGCGGCTTCGGCGGAGATCGGGGCTGTGTTGCGCGAGGCGCCGATTGCCGGGCAGACGGGGCTTGCTGGGCATACCAATGTGCAGGGCGAGGCGCAGAAGGCGCTTGATGTCATCTCCAATGATGTCGTGCTCAAGCATCTGCAGGCGAATGACGCGGTTTCGGTGCTGATTTCGGAAGAGCTGGATGATGCGGTTCATTTCGAAAACCAGGGGGCGTTCATTGTCGCCACCGATCCGCTCGATGGGTCGTCCAATCTCGATGTGAATGTGACGGTAGGCACAATTTTTTCGGTGCTGCCGAGCGCGGGGGCCTCTTGCAGAAGGGGCGCACGCAGTTGGCCGCCGGGTTTGTTGCCTATGGGCCGGCGACGAGTCTTGTTTTGCGGATCGCGGGTGATGTTTCTGTGTTCACGCTCGATGGCAGGGGCGAATGGGTGCAGGTGGTCGTTGCGGCAAAGGTGCCGGAAGCCTCGGGGGAATTTGCCATCAATACGGCGCGCGAGCGGTTTTGGGACGCGGCGACGCTGGGCTATGTGAAGGAAAGTGTTGCCGGGGAAGCCGGGCCGGCGGGTAAGCGCTACAATATGCGCTGGGTGGGGTCGATGGTGGCCGATATCCTGCGCATCCTGATGCGGGGCGGGATTTTTCTCTATCCGCTCGATAGCGAGACGGTGAGCAAGGGCGGGCGGTTGCGGCTGCTTTATGAGGCGAACCCGATGGCCTGGCTGGTCGAGGGGGCCGGTGGGCTTTCGACGACGGGGCGGCAGGAAATTCTCGATGTGGAGCCGACGGGGATACATCAGCGGGTGCCGGTGATTTTGGGATCGGCTGAGGAGGTGCGGCGGGTGGAGGCCTGGTACGCGAAGGGGTGATTTTCGCGTCCGCTGAGTTCAACCAAGGCTTCGCAGTAGCCCTCATGGTGAGGCGCTTTGCACTTGCAAAGCCTCGAACCACGAGAGCATGGCACTGCAGCATCCGGGCACGCCCTCGTGGTTCGAGGCTTCACTTCGTTTCGCACCTCACCATGAGGGCTACTGGGTTACCGGGCTATGGTGCGGCGAGAATTTGCAACGTTGCCACGATCTCGCTAGAAGCTTCCTTGATGCCCGGCTCTTTTCTTCTGCCGGACGGGAGCCAAGATGAGCGACGCCACCAATTCTCTGCCCAAGACCAATGCCAGCCCCTGGCAGAAGCGCCCTTTTCACCGCCAGTATCTGATGCGGCAGGCCAATGATCTCTTCGACTTTTTCGAAGCGGCCTCGATCAATCCCAAGGGCGGCTTTTTTGAGCTCGACGACGAGGGCATGCCGCTTGAGGAAGACAATGCGGTCCGGCAGATCCATGTGACGACGCGCATGATCCATTGCGCCGTGGTGGGGAGCCTGATCGGGCGGCCGGGATCGGACGAGATCATCGACCATGGCATGAACTATCTCTGGAACAAGCATCGCGACCAGCAGCGCGGCGGCTATGTCTGGTCGCTCGACGACAATGGCCTGAAAGATGGTGCGAAGCAGGCCTACGGGCATGCTTTTGTGCTGCTGGCCGGGTCAAGCGCCAAGCTGGTTGGGCATCCGCTGGCTGACAAAGTGATTGCCGACGCGACCGAGGTGATCGAGAAGCGGTTCTGGGACGATAGTGTCGGGGCGGTGCGCGAAGAATTCAGCGCGGACTGGACCGAGGTTCGCGGCTATCGCGGGCAGAATTCCAATATGCACCTCACCGAGGCGCTGATGGCGGCTTATGAGGCGACGGGGCAGCAGGCCTATCTCAAGAAGGCCGAGCGTATTGCCGAGCTGATCATCCGCAAGAACGCGGTGCGGCTCAACCATCGCGTGGCCGAGCACTTTGACGAATACTGGGTGGTCGACAAGAATTATCGCCACCCCAATGAAATGTTCCGCCCTTCGGGCACGACGCCGGGCCATTGGCTGGAATGGTCGCGCCTGCTCTATCAGCTCTGGGTACTGGGCCAGAAGCAGCACTCGTGGATGACCGAGGCGGCGCGGAACCTGTTCCAACGCTCGATCGAGCTTGGTTGGGACAAGGTGCATGGCGGCTTCTTTTATACGCTCGACTGGAACGACGAGCCGGCGATCCGCGAAAAGCTGTGGTGGCCGGTGGCCGAGGCTATTGGTGCGGCGAGCTATATTTCGGCGCATGACAATGATGCCTATTTCCAGGTCTGGTACCGCAAGCTCTGGGACTATGCCGAGAACCATGTGATCGACCATGCGCGTGGCGGTTGGCTCAGCGAGTTGAAGGAAGACCTGACGCCGGCTTCGAACCTGTTTGTGGGCAAGCCGGACATTTATCACGCGCTGCAGGCCTGCCTGATCCCGCTCTATCCGGCGACCGGCAGCCTCACCCACGCCATCATCGAGCAGGACCACAAGGTCCGGTAAGTCTTGGACGTTTCGAGAAATCGGGCGGCGTGGGACAACCCTGCGCCGCCTTTTGCGTTTTGCCTGTCAGCAAGGAGGCGTGGATGCAGACCCTTTCGAACAAGACCGCATTGGTGACCGGGGCCGGCTCGGGGATTGGCAAGGCGACGGCACTGCTCCTGGCGCGGGAGGGCGCCAATGTTGCGGTGTTGAGCCGGACCAAGGCGGAGGTCGATGCCGTGGCGGCTGAGATCGAGAACCAGGGCGGCAAGGCGATCAGCATTACGGCGGATATTTCGGATGACCGGGATATGGCGCGGGCCGTGGCGCTGGTGGTCGAGCGGTTTGGAAAGCTCGATATTGTCGTGGCCAATGCGGGGATCAACGGGGTCTGGGCGCCGATCGAGGAGATTACGCCCGAGGAATGGGACAAGACGATCACGGTCAATCTGCGCGGGACCTATCTGACGCTGCATCATGCGGTGCCGCGGCTGGAAGCGGCGGGGGGTGGGGCGATCGTGATCATCTCGTCGATCAATGGGACGCGGACGTTTACGACGCCGGGGGCATCGGCCTATTCGGCGACGAAGGCGGCGCAGCTGGCTATAGCGCAGCAATTGGCGCTGGAGCTGGGGCCGCGGGGGATCAGGGTCAATGCGGTGTGTCCTGGCTCGATCGAGAGCCAGATCGGGGAGAATACGAGCAAGCGCGGTATGGAGAAGACCGAGATACCGGTGAGCTTTCCGCGGGGTGATATTCCGATTACCGGGGGTAAGCCGGGCAAGGCCGAGGATGTGGCCGAGGTGGTGCTGTTTCTGGTTTCGGATGCGTCGCGGCATATTACGGGGACGCCGGTCTGGATCGATGGTGGGCAAGGGTTGTTGCGGTAGGGTTTTACGCACCAGCGTTTGCCGAACCCCCACCCTTGATCCCTCCCCACAAGGGGGAGGGAGACGATAGAGCCGGCAAATTCGGTCGATTGTCAGGCGGCAGAGACAGGCGTAAAGACGCGCTGACTTTCTCCCAAAAAGCCGGCCAAATGACCGATAGTTCTGTTCTTGCCGCCTCCCAGACCATTACCGATCTTGCAGTTGAGGCTGCGATCGCAGCGGCGGCGGTGATCCTCGATGTCTATTCGCGGCCGATCCATGCCGTGGCGAAATCGGATGGGTCGCCGGTGACCGAAGCGGATGCGGCGGCCGAACAGGTTATCATTGCGCATCTCAAGGGGACCGGGCTGCCGGTTCTGGGCGAGGAGAGCGTGGCTGCGGGTATCGTGCCGGTTTTGGGCGAGCGCTATTTCGTCGTCGACCCGCTCGATGGGACCAAGGAATTCATCAAGCGCAATGGCGAATTCACGGTCAATATCGGGCTCGTGGAACATGGCAAGCCGACCATGGGCGTGGTGCTGGCGCCGGTGACGGGCGAGATTTTCGTTGGCGATACCAGCGGCGCCTGGACTGGGCGCGTGGTGGATGGCGTCGTGATGGAGAAGCGTGAGACCAAGGTGGGCTGGTTGCCGCGATTGCGGATCGTTGCCAGCCGCTCGCATGGGCATGAGGCGCTCGAAAAGCTTTGCCAGACGCTCGATGTCGAGAGCGATGTGTCGGTGGGCTCGTCGCTGAAGTTCTGTCTCTTGGCGCGCGGCGATGCGCAGCTTTACCCGCGGTTTACCCCAACTTGCGAATGGGACACGGCGGCGGGCCAGGCGGTACTGGAAGCGGCGGGGGGAGCCGTGGTAACACTCGATGGCGCCCCGATGCGCTACGGAAAGCACGAGCTGAGCTTCCTCAATCCGTACTTTGTGGCCGCGGCGAGCCTGGAACTCGCCCAAAAGGCCGCAAAAGAGATGCAGACGCTGCTAGAATAAAAGCGTCATGCAACAGACGCTTAACTGATCTGCACGATCACAACCCTCGTAAATCTTGTGTGCCGGGGGTTGTACATATATAGCCCCGGCATATATCGAACCGGCATAGTGCCGGGAGGATTATGCTAGATGAACGTGCGGACGCTCTGTCTATCGGTGCTCTACGAGGGTGAGGCCACGGGTTATGACATCCGTCGCATGTGCACCGAGGGCGAGTTCGCCTATTTCGTGGAAGCCAGCTTTGGCTCGATCTATCCAGCGCTCGCCAAGCTCGAAGACGACGGCCTTGTAACGAGCCGTACGGTGCCACAGGACGGCAAGCCGGCGCGGAAGGTCTATTCCATCACCGATGGCGGACGCCAGGCTTTTGCCGAGGAGCTGTCGGCGCCACTGGGCGAAGACGTTTTCCGCAGTCCGTTTCTTCTGCTGGCACGTTTTGTCAGCATCCTGCCGCAAAGTCTGGTCGCCGACAGGGTGACCGAACATCTCGAGCGGATGACCGCCGAGCGGCAGCAATTGGACCAGGCACGGTCCGAACAGGAATGCAGCCCGGCCGATTGCTGGGTTCTCAATTACGGTCGTGAAGTTTTGGGCGTTGCAGAGAAGTATCTGCGTACCCATATGCACGAACTGATCAACTTATCGCGAGCCGACGAGCGCAAGGACGCGGCGGAATAAAAGGGGCAGATATTCTATGCGTGCATTGTTTTCCTATGGCCTGGCGCTGCTAATCCTGCTTGGAGCAGGCGCCTGGCTCACCACCGGTACCCTCGTGCAGGGGGGTAACGGCCCGGGCAATGGCGAAAAGCCGATCATCTCCGTCATCGAAGGCGAAGAGCACGGACCCGTGCACAACGCGCTTGCCGATGCCGGCGTTCTGGCTGAACACCATGCGCCTGAAACCGACCCTGCCCTGACCATTGCTCAACGCAATGAAGCAACGACCGGTTCCAATGCCCCGCTACCGGACGTGCGGACCCAGACCTTTACCGCCCAGCCGATGCCTGTCGAAGTGCCGCTGCGCGGCCGCACCCGGGCCAAGGCCATGGTGACCGCCGTGGCCGAAACTGCCGGCACGGTCGACACCGTGCATGTGACCAAGGGCCAGCGCGTGGAAGTGGGTGACCTGCTCTGCACACTCGACCAGGGCACCCGCGTTGCTGCCGTCGCCCAGGCTCAGGCCGGCGTCGACCAGGCCAATGCGGCTCTCGCCCAGGCCCAGCTCAATTTCGACACCAATGCGGGCCTGCGCGAAAAAGGCCTTGCCGCTGCCAATACCGCTAACGCTGCCGACGTGGCCCTCGCCCAGGCCAAGGCAGGCGTGAGCCAGGCTGCAGCCGGTCTCGACAATGCGAAAGCCGAACTCGACCGCACCGAAATCACCGCCAAGGTGGCCGGCCTCGTTCAGGATCCGGTGGCCCTTGCCGGTTCGATGCTGAATGCCGGTGGCGCCTGCGCCACTATCGTGCAGCTCGACCCGATGATCTTTGCCGGCATGGTTCCGGAAAAGCACATTGGCCTCGCCAAGCTCGGTCTTGTTGCCGCGATCAAGACCGTGACGGGCCAGGCAGTCGAAGGCAAGGTGACCTATATCGCCTCGCAGGCTGACAATGCCACCCGGGCCTTCCCGGTCGAAATCGAAATCCCGAATGCCGACTTTGCCATCAAGGACGGCGTGACCGCCGAGGCTCTCGTCAATCTCGGTGCTGCACCGGGCCATCTGCTGCCGCAGTCGGTGCTGACGCTCGATGACGAAGGCACGCTCGGCGTGCGGACCGTCGAAGACGGCGTCGTGGCGTTCCACGAAGTGACCATCGTCAGCGACACCCGTCAGGGCGTCTGGGTGACGGGCCTGCCCCCGGTGACCGAAGTGATCACCGTCGGCCAGGAAGGTGTGACTGCCGGACAGGCCGTGAAGGCCAGCCCCGCTCCTAAGACGACCGAAACCGCAGCCAGCTAAGGACGAGTTTCATGCTCGACTTCATTGAAAAAATCCTGAGGATGCCGAGAGTCGTCCTCACCGTCATGGCGATTGTCCTGACGGCTGGTACGGCTGCGTACCTCTCCATGCCCAAGGAGAGTTTCCCGGCCATCGACGTTCCCTATCTCTACGTCTCGATCAGCCAGACCGGCGTGTCGCCGCGCGACGCGGAAAACCTGCTCGCCAAGCCGGCAGAAGAAGAACTCGCCAATCTGCCGGGCCTGCAGAATATCACCTCGACCTCGACCACCGGCCATGCGTCGGTGATCCTCGAATTCGATATCAATACCGACAAGGACCAGGCCCTTCAGGATACGCGCGCCAAGATGGACGCGATCAAGGCCAAGCTCCCAGCCGATGCCGATGACCCGACGGTCTCGGAAATCGACTTTATCGGCCCGATCATGTCGGTGGCGATCTATGGTACGGCGCCTGAAAAGGAACTGACCCGCCGCGCCGAGGAACTGCAGGACGCGCTCGAAGCCCTTGGCGACGTGCGCGAAGTCAAGCTCTCGGGTTCGCGCAAGGAACAGCTCGAAGTCCGCATCGACCTGCTGCGTCTTGAAGCCTATGGCCTCACCGCCAGCCAGCTGCTGGACGCGCTTTCGCGCAACAACATGGTGGTCCCCGGCGGTACGCTCAATACCGGACAGGGATCGTTCAATATCGAAGTGCCGGGCCTGATCAGCAATGCGCAGGACGTTTATGACCTGCCGATCAAGACCGATGGCAATACCGTCGTCACCTTCGGCGATGTCGCCACGATCACCCGCAACCTTGCCGATGCGACCGAATATACCCAGGTGAACGGCTCTCCGGCCCAGATCCTCGGCGTTTCCAAGAAACTCGGCACCAATATCATCAACGTTTCGGACCAGGTTCGCGCGACGACGGAAGAACTCGCCAAGACCTGGCCAAGCGGGGTGAGCTACTCCGTCTTCCTCGACCAGGCCGACACGACGACGAGCCTCTTCCGCTCGCTTGAGGCGGCAGTGCTTACCGCCGTGGCTCTGGTGCTGATCACCTGTATCGCAACGCTGGGTCTGCGCCCCGCGCTGATGATCGGCCTTTCCATCCCGCTCTCGTTCATGATGGCCTTCCTCGTGGCGCAGATGCTGGGCATGACCATCAACATGATGGTGATGTTCGGGCTTGTGATCGCGGTGGGCGTGCTCGTCGACGACCCCGTGGTGGTCGTGGAATATGCCGAACGAAAGCTGCAGGAAGGCGTGCCCAAGCGCGAAGCCTTCATCATGGCCATGCGCAAAATGTTCGTGCCGGTGGTGGGCGCTACGGCGACCACGCTCGGCGCCTTCATTCCGCTGCTGTTCTGGCCGGGCATTATCGGCAAGTTCATGAGCTATCTGCCGATGATCGTGATCATCGTCATGATCGCCTCGTTCATTTCCGCTTTGATCTTCATGCCGGTTATCGGCTCGGTGATCGCCTCGACCCATGTGGACGAGAAGGAAAAGGCCAAGGCCGACATCGTCATGTATCCGGACAAGTTCGACCCCAAGAAGGTCACGGGCCTGACCGGGTTCTATGTGCGGATCATGGAGAAGCTGATCTCCTGGCCTGTGCCGACGCTGGCGGTGGGCTTCGGGATCATCGTGGCGATCTTCATCGCCTACTCGACCAACCCGACCGGCTCGGAAGCCTTCCCGGCTTCGGAACCCGAATATGCGACGGTTGCCGTGGTCGGCCAGGGCAATTACTCGCCCGAAGAAATCCGCGACATGCTGATCGAGGTCGAAGACCAGATCCTGCAGGTCAACGGCATCCAGGACGTGATCATGCAGTTCGGCACGACGGGCGCCTTTGGCACCATGCCGCCGGACACGATCGGCAATTTCCAGCTGCAGCTCGTCAACTGGAACCATCGCGTGCCGGCCGCGACGATCTTTGCCGACATCCGCAATCGCGTCGACAATATTGCCGGCCTCGATATTCAGGTGCTGGCGGCGGAAAATGGTCCGCCGGCGGGCAAAGACCTGAACATGCGCGTCGAGAGCAAAAACTACGACGACCTGGTGCCTGTGGTTGCCGCTATTCGCGATCATCTGTCTACCTGGCCGGAAGTGGTCGACGCCGAAGACGGCCGCCCCTCCCCGGGCATCGACTGGCAGATCACCGTCGATCGCGCCGAGGCGGGCAAGTATGGCATTGGTGTGCGTGAGCTCGTGCCCTATGTGCAGCTCATCACCAATGGTGTGAAGCTCGGCACCTATCGCGACGGCGAAACCGGCGACGAACTCGACATTCGTGTTCGCCTGCCCAAGGACGAGCGCACCTTCGACGCACTCGACTCCATGCGCATCGCCACCCAGAACGGCATGATCCCGGTTTCGAACTTCATCGATCGCCAGGCCGTGCCCAAGGTCGCCAATATCGAGCGCCGCAACCAGGTTTATGTGATGAACGTGGCTGCGGGCCTCACCAACCTGCCGGAAGGCGTCTATGCCGCCGACAAGGTGGCCGAGCTGCAGAAGTGGATCGGCGAGCAGGGCTTCCCCGAAAGCGTCAATGTCGCTTTCGGTGGTGCCGAAGAGCAGATGGGCGACGCCAATGCCTTCATCGTCCAGGCGATGGGCATGGCAATGGCCCTGATCTTCTTCATCCTGCTGCTCGAATATAACAGCTTCTACCAGGTGATGGTGACGCTCTCGACGGTGGTCATGTCGGTGGCAGGTGTGCTTCTGGGCATGCTGGTCACGGGGATGAGTTTTTCGGCGATCATGACCGGTCTCGGCATCGTGGCGCTGGCGGGTATTGTGGTGAAGAACGGCATCGTGCTGATCGACACCTACAATGACTATAACCGCCACCAGCATGTCGAACCGGTGAAGGCCATGCTGCTGACGGTCAGCCAGCGTGTCCGTCCGGTTCTGCTGACGGCTTTCCTCACGGCACTGGGCGTTATCCCGATGTGGGCGAACGTCGAGTTCGACTTCATCCGCCGTGAAATCGTCATCGGTGGCATTGCCGGCTCGTGGTTCATCCACCTTTCGGCAGCGCTGGTTTCAGGCCTGTTCTTCTCGACCCTGCTGACGCTGATCATGGTGCCGGTGATGATCACCGCGCCGAGTGTGATGTGGAAGCAGATCAAGTGGCTGGGCACGAACTTTGCGAGCGTCGGCCAATGGGTGACGAGCCCGTTCCGCGGCAAGACCGCTGCGGCACCGGCTGGTTTTGACGGCGTGGCCGTGGAAATTCCGGACGATGCCGACGGCAAGAAGTATGTCGTGAGCAAGGAAGCCGGGCTCGGCGACAAGGAAAAGGACGACCGTCGCGACGCGGCGGAGTAAGGTGGACTGAGACAGAATGAGAAAGGCCCGCAGTGATGCGGGCCTTTTTGGTTTTGGAGGGCTGGAGTTTCTAGCGCTAAAGCGTTATATATCCATTTTAGCTAATTCAGCCAAAGGGGGCTGCCGTGACCGAGATTTCTGCGACCGAGGCGAAAAACAAGTTCGGTCAGGTCCTGGAAATGGCGCAAGCTGGACCCGTGCGTATTCAGAAGAACGGACGCGATGTCGTCGTGATGCTGTCGGCCGAGCAGTATGCGGCGTTGCAGGAGCAAAGCACCGCGCCGCGTGTCAACCCACTGATCGTCAAGCTGCATGGGGAGAGCATCAAGCGCTGGGGCAAGGTATATGAGGCGCTGGCCAAATAAGCCATGGCAGCGCGGATTTATCTCACGCTGGATGATGTTCTCTGGATTCATGAGGAGCAGCTTCGCCAATATGGTGGAGCGCAAGGTGTCCGCGACCAGGGGCTCATCCTTTCCGCCCTCCTGCGCCCGCAGACTGGATACTACTCAGATACGGTAGAAGAAGCGGCGGCCCTATGGGAAAGCCTGACGATGAACCACGGCTTCATCGATGGGAACAAGCGAGTTGCTTTTGCCAGTGCGATTATCTTCCTCCAGGCAAACGGCATAGAGCCGCAAGGCCGGGAAGAAGACTGGATAGAGTTCATCTATTCCAACCTCGACGCCGGCACCTTCCGCAAGGATGTGCTTGAAGCATGGCTTCATGAGCACACCGCGCCGTTGCCTTAAGGGCGCATCGCAAAGTCACTGTCGACCACAGCCCGCATCGAACTGATGCAGCACCCAGTCGTCGCCGTTGAAGTGGATGTCGCGGCTGATGGGGTTTTGGGGCGCCAGGGATTTGGACCAGAACGACTGTGCTGCTCGGTTCGCGTGGGGGACGGCGATGTGCCATTGGCCGGGGTGGGCTTGGAGGGCCTGCTGGACGGCGGAGCGGCCGGTGCCCCTGCCCCGGTAGGCTTTCAGCACGAAGAATTCGGCCATGAACCAGCAGGGCGCCCTGCCGGTAAGAGGGCATTCGTCGATGACGAGGGCGAAGCCGGCGATCTCGTCGCCGGACATGATGAAATAGGGGAAGCGCCAGAAGCGGTCGAGGAAATCGTAGGCGTAGCGGCCGTCGACGCCGACTGGGAACGGCATGAACTCGGTCATGTCGTGGAGGTAGAGCTGGATCAGGTTGGCGATGACCGGTTTCTGGTCGGGGTGGGCGGGGACGAGGCTGATGGAAGGCTGGGTCATGGGCGAAGCCTAGCCGACAGATACTTGCGTGGCCAGCGTCAACGATGGTTGACGCCATGCACGTCGTCAACTATAGTTGACGCATGATGACAGAGAGCAAGATTGATCCAACTGAAGACCCTGAGGCCGCACTGGCCAGTGTCGTGGCGTTGCGGCGTATGGCCGACCAGTTGGAACTGCAGGCCGTTGCCGAGGCGCTGAAGCGCGGCTGGAGCTGGTCGCAGATCGCCATGGCGCTCGGCGTCAGCAAGCAGGCTGCGCATAAGCGGCTGTCCGGTCTGGTTGAACCCCCCAAGAAGTGAGGAATGCCATGTTGAAGCGCTTGATGCAGGCGGCGAAGGATGCCGGAACGCTGAAGGTTTTGTGCGAGACCGCTGAGGGTTTGGCGCGGGCGGAGGGGCGCGAGGCGCCGGAGGCGGAGCATTTTGTGGAGGCGGCGCTGACGCTGCCCGATGGTTCGGCGGGGCGTGTGTTTGCTCGGCTCGGGCTCAGTGGTGCCGGGTTCAAGGCGGCATTGGCAGAACAGCATCGGGAGGCGCTGCGGGCCGTGGGTGTCGATGGCGTGGTGGTGGAAAGCGCCCTGGACGTGAGCCCGCCCCTGCCCCCGGCTGGGGGCGTCTATCGGGCTGCGCCCTCTGGGCAGATCGTGGTGCAGGAACTGGCGCGGCTGCGGCAGCGTGGAGTGACAGGACCGCTGGCGGGATCGCATGTGATCAAGGTTGTGGCCGAGATGGGCCACGGAACGGCAGCGCGGGCCCTGCGCCAGATGGGCGGGGACCCGCAGGCCTTTGTTGCGGCGGCGGATGCGGAGATCGCCGCCGCCTGATTATTCCGCGGCAGGCGCGCCACGCTTGACGAAGCCGTCGGGGTCTTCCTGGGCCAGAGCCAAGGCTTCTTCGGCTTCGGTCGCTTCGCGCTGGCGGCTCCACATCTGGGCGTAGAGGCCGTTCTGGGCGAGGAGCGCGGCGTGGCTACCGCGCTCGGCGACGAGGCCCTCGCGCAGCACCAGGATTTCGTCGGCATTGATCACAGTCGAGAGACGGTGGGCAATGACGACGCTGGTACGGTTGCGCGAGACGACGTCGAGAGCGGCCTGGATGTCGCGCTCGGTCTTGGTGTCGAGGGCGGAGGTCGCCTCATCGAGGATGAGGATGGACGGGGCTTTCAAAATCGTGCGGGCGATGGCAACGCGCTGCTTTTCGCCGCCCGAAAGTTTTAGGCCACGTTCGCCGACCGGGGTTTCGTAGCCCTTGGGCAGGGCCTCGATGAAGGCGCCGACCTGGGCCATCTGGGCGGCCTGGCGGACTTCGTCCATCGAGGCGCCGGGACGGCCATATTCGATGTTGTAGCCGATGGTGTCATTGAAGAGCACCGTGTCCTGCGGGACCATGCCGATGGTGGAGCGCAGGCTTTCCTGCGTCACATCGCGAAGGTCCTGCCCATCAATGGTGATGCGGCCGCTGGTGACGTCGTAGAAGCGATAGAGCAGACGCGAGATGGTCGACTTGCCGGCGCCGGTGGGGCCGACGATGGCGACGGTCTTGCCGGCAGGCACTTCGAAGCTGACGCCTTTGAGGATCGGCCGGTCGGAATCGTAGTGGAAGGTGACATCCTCGAAGCGGATGACCGGGCCGGTGACGGCGAGCGGCTTCGCATCGGGCTTGTCGAGGATTTCCGGATCCTGATCGAGCAGCTTGAACATCGCCTCGATATCGGTGAGGCCCTGGCGGAGTTCGCGATAGACGAAGCCGATGAAATTGAGCGGGCGATAGACCTGCATCAGGAAGGTGTTGAGCAGGACGAAATCGCCCAGTGTCAGGCGGCCATCCATGACGCCGAGAATGGCCATGATGGAGATGACGAGGAAGCCGCCATAGAAAATGACGGCCTGGCCAAAGTTGAGCCAGCCCAGCGAGGTCCAGATGCGAATGGCGGATTTTTCGTAGTTCGCCATGGAGCGATCGTAGCGCTCGGCTTCCATCTTCTCATTGGCGAAGTACTTCACCGTTTCGTAGTTGAGAAGGCTGTCGATGGCCTTGCCATTCGCATCCGTATCGGAATCGTTCATGTCCCGGCGAATGGCGATGCGCCAGTTGGATGCCTTGATGGTGAACCAGAGATAGGCCCAGATCATCACCACCAGGACGCCGACATAGCTGACCCCAAAAAGCCAGACGAAGATGACGGCGACGACCAGGAACTCGAGAATGGTCGGCACGATATTGAGCATGGCGAAGCGGACGACCGTTTCGATGCCCTTGGTGCCGCGCTCGATGACGCGGGAGAGGCCGCCGGTGCGGCGCGCCAGATGGAAGCGCAGCGACAGGCGATGGACGTGGTGGAAGGTTTCGAGGGCAAGCTTGCGCACGGCATGCTGGCCGACGCCGGCAAAGAGCACGTCGCGCAATTGCTGAAAGGCAGCATCGAGGATGTTGCCCAGCACATAGGCGATCACCAGTACGACGGGGACGGCGAGGCCCAGGATGAGCTGGCTGTCCGCATCGGTGCCGCCGAGGCTATCGATGATGCCCTTATAGGCGAAGGGGATGAGCGTGGTCGCGACCTTGCTGACGACCAGCGCGCCGAGAGCCAGCACCACCTGCATGCGCAGGTCGGGACGGCCTTCGGGCCACATATAGGGCCAGAGATTGCGAACTGTAGAGAATACAGAGCCTTCGTCCGCGCTAACGGACGGCTTCTTTTCAGTGCTGTTATTAGCCATCAGGCCGGTTCCGCTTCCTTGTGGGGCGCTTGGAAGTTGAGGCCATCGAGCAGGCCTCCAAAGGCGGTTCCGATTTCGGCAAGCCGGTCATGCCGGATCATGTAGCGATTACGCGTGCCATGAGGCTTGCGCTCGATGAGGCCAGCGTCGAGCAGCACTTTTATGTGCTGGGAAACAGTGGACTGGGCGAGCGGCAAGGATTCGGTGACGTCGCCACAGCAACATTCCCGCTGCTGCTGGCTCGCGAGGAACCGCAGGATGTTGAGCCGGACTGGGTGACCCAGGGCTCGCATGATGTTGGCGATGTCGTCGTCTTGCATGGGGGGCCGGCCGAATTAATCGGTGAATTGCGATGAACATGGTGAGGATTGGCTGGAAGGTCAATCCCTGGGGACGGATAGGGGTAGAAATACGGCGTTAAGCTGGGGATCGGCTGTTGCCGATCACCCCCTCCCGGCCTCCCCCATTCAGGGGGAGGTGAAGAGAGGTAGCTCACAATCAGAAATGGCGCCCTCGGGCGCCATTTCGTGTCAGTAGACCTACTGGGGCAGGCTGAAAACCTGGCCGGGATAGATGCGATCGGGATCGCGGATCTGTCCGGTATTGGCATCGTAGATGGTCGTATATTTGATGCCTTCGCCATAGACGCGGCGGGCGATGGTCCAGAGATTATCGCCGCGACGGATGATGGCCTTGCCCGAGGCGAAACGCTGGGCATCGGGCGATCCGACGGCAACAGCGACCATGGTGGGCACGGCGGGTTCGGCGACCGGCTGCGGAGCGGCAGGTTGCGGGGCGGTTGGCGCTGCGGCGACGGCGGGTTGCTGGGCCGGAGTGGCGGGGGCTGCCGGGGCGGGCGTTGCAGCGGGAGCAGCGGCGACTGGCGCCGGCGGTACAGCCGGTTGAGCAGGTGTTGCGGCGGGCTGAGCCGGCGTCGGTGCAGCCGGCTCAGTCGGAGCGGGCGCCGCTGCGGCAGGTGCGGCAGCAGCAGGAGCCGCCGAAGCAGCGGGCTCAGTCGCAGGTGCAGCCGGCGCAGCAGATTGAGCCGGAGCGGGCGTGGCGGCCGGGGCAGCGGCGGGTGCGGGTGCAGCGGTCGGAGCTGCAGGGGGCGTCACGTCGGCGCTGGCGACAGCCGTTGCGGGTTCGTCCGCGGGTACGTCGACGACGAAATCGACTTCGGCGCGGGCGATCACGTCGGGTGAGCCGGCAGCGAGCAGGTCGGCGCGGACGCGCTGGCTCGGGGCGTCGAGGACATCGCCGCCTTCGACCAGCCAACGACCACCTTCGATGGTGGCGTCGGCGACAAAGGTGTCATCGACATAGAGGCGGACGATGCCGCCTTCAGGGCCGGCACCGGCGAAGAAGGTGCGGTCGCCCTCGATTTCGATGGCGTCGATAGTGGGCGGAACGTCGGCAAGCTGGGCTGCCGGCACGGCGGCAGGCTCGGCTGGAGGTTCCGGAGGCGTAGTGGCGGCCGTGGGGGTGGCTGGTTCAGGTGCGGTTGCTGCAGCAGTCGGGGCGGCAGCCTCTGGAGTGGCAGCAGGCGCAGGTGCCGTCGCAGGTGCAGGTGTGGTCGGCGTCGTGGCGGCGGCCGGCGCGGGTGCTTCGGGCGCGGCGGGCGCTTGCGCCACTTCCGTCTGAGCAGGTGCCGCAGCCGGGGTCGCAGGCGTTGCTGTGGGAGCAGCAGGGGCAGTCGTAGGCGCAGCAGCAACGGCGACTGGCGCCGGCTCGGCTGCTGTTGGGGCGGCGGGTTCGGCCGTTGCGACCGCCGTTGCGGCTGGTGCGTCTGTGCGGGTCAGGCCTTGGAGCACTTCGCTCGCCTGGCCCGGGGCACTGGCGACAACCAGCGGCTGGGTGGATTTGTCTTCGTTGACGACGACGACGAAGGACTGGGCCGCCCTGCCCTCCTTGCCGCGTTCGGCGAGCGTGATTTCAACGCCGCCGGCAGGCAGGGGCTGATCGGGCACGAAGACCCAATCGCCGGAGCTTTCGACCGTGGTGCTGCCGAGGAGCGTATCGTCGGAATAGACTTCCACTTCGCTGCCGGGCCTGCCACTGCCGGCGATGACCACGGAGCCATCGGGCTCGGCGCGGAGCAGGCCGAAGGTCGCGGCGACGAGATTTTCCGGAACATCGGCGGGTGGGACGACGTCGAGCGCAGGGGCGGTGAGCTGTGCTTCAGGCGCGGCTGGTGCGGCGGGCACGGCCGGCGCTTCGACTTCTGCCACGGCTTCCACCGGCGCCTTGGGGAAGAGGCCGGCATCGGCGAGTTTGCCCCTGATGCACTGGCCCATGCCGTCGGGGCTGTTGAAGCAGTTTACTGCGGTGGGGGCGACAAAAACGCCGGCAATGACGAGCAGAGTGACGGCAACTGCCCCGATGGTCAGGGCGAGAGGTCGTTTCGGAGCAGTTTCGGCCAGTTTGTCCTCCCGGACGGTTGTCAGCCAGTCGCTTTTTGAGCCGGCCGCGCAGTCGCCAATACTGAGGACGACTGCACCGCTTCAGTCTTCAACAGCTTGTATGTGATTGATTCATACAGAGCTTCAAACGACGCATCAATGATATTGGACGAGACGCCGATGGTGCTCCACCGCTCGCCGCTGCCATCCTTGCTTTCAACCAGTACACGGGTGACCGCGCCCGTGCCGCCGTCCAGGATACGGACCTTGAAGTCGACCAGTTCCAGGTCCTCGATGCGCGCGGAATAAATGCCGAGGTCTTTGCGCAGGGCCTGATCGAGGGCGTTGACCGGGCCATTGCCTTCGGCGACGGACATCAGCAATTCGCCATCGACGCGGACTTTTACCACCGCCTCGGTGACCGTGATTTCCTCGCCCTGCGCATTGTGGCGGCGCTCGACCATGGCGCGATAGTGCTCGACATCGAAGAAGCTCGGCAGCGTGCCGAGGACGGAGCGGGCGAGGACGGCGAAGGAGGCGTCGGCGCCGTCATAGGAATAGCCCTTGGCCTCGCGCTCCTTGACCGTGGACAGCAGCTTTTCGAGGCGCGGGTCGTCCTTTTCGAGCACGATGTCGTGGCGTGCGAGGGCGGTCAGCAGGTTGGATTTGCCGGCCTGCTGGGAAACCATGATGGCGCGTTCATTGCCGACGCTTTCGGGCGGCACATGCTCATAGGTCGAAAAATCCTTGAGCAGCGCCGAGGCGTGGATGCCGGCCTTGGTGGCAAAGGCAGCGGCACCGACATAGGGCGCCTGGCGCGCGGGGGCGCGGTTGAGCCGATCGTCGAAGGCGCGGGAGATATGGGTCAGGCGTTCGAGTTTTTCCGGCGTGATGCCGGTTTCGAAGCGCTCGGCGTAGTAGGGTTTTAGGACCAGCGTCGGGATCAGGGTGACGAGATTGGCATTGCCGCAGCGTTCGCCGAGGCCATTGAGCGTGCCCTGGACCTGGCGCACGCCGGTTTCGACGGCGGCGAGGGCATTGGCGACAGCCTGGCCGGTATCGTCATGGGGGTGGATGCCGAGTTTTTCGCCGGGGGCGAATTTGAGGACCGTGCCGACGATGGTGCGGACTTCGGAGGGCATGGTGCCGCCATTGGTGTCGCAGAGGACGACCCAGCGGGCGCCGGCTTCGAGCGCCGTGGTGACGCAGGACAGGGCGTATTCGGGATTGGCTTTAAAACCGTCGAAGAAGTGTTCGAGGTCGATGAGCACTTCCTTGCCGGCGGCAGCGGCTGTGCGGACAGTGTCGGCGAGACCTTCGAGGTGTTCGTCGGTGGTGGAGCCGAGGGCGAGTTCGACCTGATAGTCCCAGGCCTTGGCGACGAAACAGGTGGCGGCGGCAGCGGAATTGACGAGGCCCTGTACGCCGGGGTCGTTGGCGGCGGAGCGCCCTGCCCGCTTGGTCATGCCGAAGGCGGTGAAGGTGGCATTCTTCGTGCGCGGCTTTTCAAAGAAGGCGGTATCGACCGGGTTGGCGCCGGGATAGCCGCCCTCGATGTAGTCGACGCCCAGTTGCTCCAGCAGGTCAATAATGGCGATCTTGTCCTCGAGCGAGAATTCTACGCCGGCCGTCTGCGCACCGTCGCGCAGGGTCGTGTCGAAAAGATAGAGGCGGTCTCGGGACATTTTGGGGGCCTGTTTGGTCTTTTAGTTATTTCGGGGGCCAGGTGGCCGTGTCGTGGTCGGGATGCTGGTTGTTGGTGGCCTTGATGCCGCCCCACCAGTCCTCGCGGTCGGGCTGTTCGGTAATGCCGCCGTGCTCAATCACGGGCAGCGTATCGAACCAGGGGACGCGGGCTTCGTTGCCGGTATTGGCGCCGGGCGGGAACAGCTCGGGATGATCGAGCGAGCCGATGGTGAAGTTGACGCGATTGCCGGTGATGTCGTCGTAGAAAAGCGGGGTGCCACACTTGCTGCAAAAGCCGCGATCGACGTGGTCGGAGCTGCGGAAGCGGCTGGGCTCGCCGCGGGTCCAGGTGATGACTTCGCGCGGGGCAGCGACGAGGGCGGCGAAGATGTTGCCGACGGCCTTCTGGCACATGCGGCAGTGGCAGATGTGCGAATTGTCGAACATTTCCGTCGCGTGATAGCGCACGGCGCCGCATTGGCAGCCGCCGCTGACTTCCATTTTGTAGCGGTCCATCAGCTCTTGTCCTTTGGCGGCCAGGCTTCCGTATCGTGGTCCGGATGCTGGTTGGAGTGGATGCCGGCCATGAAGTCGCGCCATTCGTCGCTGACCTCGCTGCGCACGGGCAGGCTGGTCAGGCTATCGAAGAAGGGCAGCTTGTCGGTGAGATTGACCTGGATTTCGGGGGCGGCGACGGTGGGATCGTCGAAGGCGCCGATGGCGAGTTCGAGGCCGAAACGGGTTTCATAGGCGAGCGGGGTGCCGCATTCGCCGCAAAAGGCGCGGCGGGCGGCGTCAGAACTCTGGAACCATTTGGGCTCCCCGCGGGTCCAGGTGGCGTTATGGGTGGTTACCAGCGGCCCGAAGAAGCCGCCGAATGCCTTCTGGCACATGCGGCAATGGCAGATGGAAGGCCGGCCAAGACGTGTGACGCGGAAACGAACCGCGCCACACTGACAGCCTCCGGTATAGGCTTCATTCTGGGGCATGACAGACTACTTCTATGTTGTTGCCATCGGGATCGAGCACGAAGGCGGCGTAGTAGTTTTCGCTATAGTGCGGGCGCAGGCCCGGGCCACCATTGTCACGGCCACCAGCGGCCATCGCGGCGGCATAGAAGGCGTCGACGGCGGCGCGATTTTCCGAGGCGAAGGCATAGTGGCGGCCGGGGCCGGTATCCTTGGCTTCGGTCACCCAGAAATCGGGGTGGCCCTTGCCATAACCAGCGACCTTGACGCCGCCGGTATATTCTTCGGGCACCTGCATGAGGAGGCTGATGCCCATGGGGGCAAAAGCGCCATCATAGAAGGCCTTGGCCTTGTTCCAGTCTGCGACGAGAATTCCGACGTGATCAAGCATGGTTGTAGCTCCTGTGTTGGAGTGGCCATGGAGATGGGGGCACGTGGTCAAGGTATGTCAGGAGGAATGCTGTCATGCACTTTCCTCGTGGAGAGTGGCCCAGATGGCTTCGCTGATATCATCGGGACGGGCGAGGATGTCGTTGTTCCAGAGGCGGAGGAGACGAAAGCCACGGCGCTTGAGTTCGGCATCACGCTTCAGGTCATGCGGATTGCCGGCGTGCTGGCTGCCGTCGGCTTCAACGATGAGCTTGGCGGAGTAGCAAACGAAGTCTGCAATATACGGGCCGATCGGAACTTGGCGCCGAAACTTGAAATCCGCGAAGCGACGATTGCGCAGGATCAGCCAGAGTTTGAACTCGGCTTCCGTAGGTTCGCGACGCATTGACCGCGCATAGCCAAGCAGTTTGGGTCCAATGGCAGAAGAGGCCCCCTCATCCGCCCTTCGGGCCCCTTCTCCCACAAGGGGAGAAGGGGGGCCGGCGGGTGGGGCGGATTGTTCGGTAAGCACCGGACTACCCTTCTCCCCTTGTGGGAGAAGGTGGCGCGCAGCGCCGGATGAGGGGTGTTCTGCACTCACCTCTTCACCTCCCACTTGGTGGCGCGCTGGCCCTCTTCGTCCTTGTAGTCGAGGAGGGCGATGCCTTGTTCCGCAAGGTCGTTGCGGATGGCGTCAGCCTTCGCAAAATCCTTGGCGTTGAGGGCGTCGAGGCGGGCGGCGATGGCGTTGGCGATGTGGGCGGGGGCTTCCCAACCGTCTTCGGAATCGAGGAGGCTGTCCAAGCTGAAGCCAAGGAAGCGCAGGGTGGCGGCGAGGCAATGCTTGGCATTGCCCTCCTCGCGATTGGCCCTCTTGGCGATGAAATCGAGCGCCACGCTGGCACGGTGGAAATTGAGGTCGTCGGCCAGTTCATTGACCACCGAAGCGTCAGGGGCGTCGCCCTCGGACAGCGTTGCGCCGCGGGCGGCGCGTTGCCAGTCGCGGAGTTTCGATTCAGCTTCTTCTAGGCGTTTCACCGTGAAGTCGATGGGCTCGCGGTAGTGGGTCATGAGCATGGCGAGGCGCAGGACGTCGCCGATCCATGCCCGGCCGCCCATGGCGCCGGTTTCCAGGAGCTCGTTGATGGTGACGAAATTGCCCAGGCTCTTGGACATTTTCTGCCCTTCGACCTGCAGGAAGCCGTTGTGCATCCAGACATTGGCCATGGCATGGGTGCCATGGGCGCAACGGGACTGGGCGATTTCGTTTTCGTGGTGCGGGAAGATCAGATCGAGGCCGCCGCCGTGAATGTCGAAGGTCTGGCCGAGATAGCGCTCGGACATGGCGGAGCATTCGATATGCCAACCGGGACGGCCGCGGCCCCAGGGGGCTATCCCAGCCGGGCTCAGTTGCCGAAGAAAGTTTCCAGAGGACGAAGTCGGCCGGGTCTTCCTTGTGGGCTTCGACGGCGACGCGGGCGCCGGCCAGATTGTCTTCGAGATTGCGACCCGAGAGCTGGCCGTAGTCTGCCATGGAGCGGGTGCGGAAGAGGACTTCGCCGCCGGCATTGTAGGCGTGGTTTTTTTCGATCAGCGCCGCGATCAGCGTCTGCATGCCATCGATGTTGTCGGTGGCGCGAGGCTGGTGCGTCGGTTCGAGCGTGCCGAGGGTTTTGACGTCCGCGAGGAACTGGTCTTCGGTCTTTTCCGTGACTTTGCGGATCGCCTCGTTGAGCGGCAGATTGGGAAAATCGCGCAGGGCGCGGGCGTTGATCTTGTCGTCGACGTCCGTGATGTTGCGCACATAGGTGACGTGACTTTCGCCATAGACGTGGCGCAGCAGCCGGAAGAGCACGTCGAAGACGATGACCGGGCGCGCATTGCCGATATGGGCGAAGTCATAGACCGTCGGACCGCAGACATACATGCGCACATTGTTCGCATCCATGGGCGCGAAGGGCGCCTTGGTGCGGGTGAGCGTGTTGTAGAGGGTGATCTGCGGCTTTGCCGTGGTCATCGAGAGGTCCTATGGGCCAGACGGTATGGTCTTAGGTGGTCGCGCTGTCGAACCGGAAAAGTGGCTTCCACTTTTCCTGACAACGCTCCGCTGGCGGGAGCCTCTATCTTCAGAGAATTTTAGATGAAGAAGACCGCTCCGCCAACGCTTGGGTTAGCAGGTAATAATGCAGGCGGTAATGGTGCACTTGGTCTTCATGGGCGGGAGATTGGCCGCGCGCACTGAATAAATCAAGCGCAAAAGAAAGAGGGCGGCCCGAGGGCCGCCCATTTCGCTTTGGAGGCGAACATCATCCAAGGGAGGATGATCCTATGACGAAGCTACGGGGTTAGCTTCGGAACTGCTGATGGCATTGGCCGCAGGTGCCGCCAATGGCTTGAAGGGCTGCGGCATAGGCCGCGGCATCGCCCGCTTCGGCTGCGGCAAGGCCGCTTTCGGCGGCGGCGATACCCGTGTCGACGATGGCGGCGAAGGCATCCCAGTTTTCCCAGATGGCGGGAAGCGCCTTGGATTCACCCACGACCGAGCCTTCGGGGAAAAGGGCCGTGATATGGCTATAGTTGTCGCGCAGCTTGGTCATGGCGGCGACGGCTTCGGCACCGGTCAGGTTGCCGGCAGTGCGCAGAATACCACCATCTTCACGCATCAGGTTTTGACGCATGGTGACTGCCTCTTCGGGCGTCGCCGGCGGGGTAAAGGCGTCTTGCGCCAGGGCCGCGACGGTGCCGACAGCGAGGACAGCGGCGACGGCGATCACGGAAAACTTCTGAAAAATCATATGCTGCACCCTCAACATGCGTTTGCTGCCAACCGCTCCAAGCGTCGGCACGACGTCTTGCCGGTCTCCTCCCCCGGCAGGGTGACACTGCCATGCGGCTGCATCGCTCCCAACGTCAACACAGGAATGTTACCGAATTGAGGTCAGGTGGAGAGCGCCACCACGGTCTGGTCGATATCGCCGAAAACCGACCGCCCGCCGGTGCCGATGGCCGCGATCCGTACGCGGTCGCCGGGCTTGAGGAACGGCGTGCGGGCGCGGCCGAATTTCGCCTTTTCGGCGGTGCGGGCCTCGGCGATGCAGCCGAAGCCGATGCCGTCTTCCCTGATGGGCAGGGTCGCGTCGTGATGGTTGGCGATGGTGCCGGAGCCGATGATGGTGCCGGCGCCGAGCTGGCGGGTGCGGGCGGCCTCGACGATGAGATCGACGAGGTCGAAGTGGACGTCGACGCCGGCATTGGGCTGGCCATAGAGGGTGCCATTGACCTCGACGCGGACGGGCAGGTGCAGGCGGTTGTCGCGCCAGCGATCGCCGAGCGTGTCGGGGGTGACGACGACAGGGGCGAAACTGGTGGAAGGCTTTGAGTGGAAGAAACCAAAACCGTTCTGCAGATCGTCGGCGACGAGGCGGCGGAGGGAGACGTCGTTGCAGATGGTGACGAGGCGAATGGCTGAGGCGGCCTGTTCGCGGCTGGGGCGCATGGGTACGGCCCCGATGATGACGGCCACCTCGACCTCGAAATCGAGCGCGAGGTCATCCTCGGGGACGACGATGGGGTCGGAGGCGCCGGACAGCGAATCGGAGCCGCCCTGGTAGAGCAGCGGACGGACCGATTGCAGCTCTTCGTCCTTGCTGCCCTTGAGGGAGCGGACACGCTCGAGATGGCCCATATAGCCGGCGCCATCGATCCACTGGAAAGCGCGGGGCAGCGGGGCAAGGACGGCGGAGGGCTCGAAGGGCTGACCTGATATTTCGCCCTTATCGAGCTGGTTGGAGAGGGCCGCGAGGGCCGGAGACAGGCGATCCCAATCGTCCAGAGCCGCTTGCAGGCTGGGGGCAATGCGACCGGCGGAGACACAGCGCTGGAGATCGTGGGAAACGACAACCAATTGCCCGTCGGGGCGGTTCGCGCGGAGGGTGGCGAGTTTCATGGACGGGCGATCTCTCTTTTGTGTTGCCTGGCGGCGATATCGTCGGCGTTTCAGATTGCTATAGTGTTGCCATTGTCGCCAGCGATGTCTTAAGGCGACATACGGCCGCCTGATATGGCCGACGAACAGGACCCATTCGTGACCTTATCTGCTTCTGGTTTTCGCGCGTCGATTTTGCTGCTTCTGGCGGCACTGATTTTTACGCTCGATGTGCAGACCGTCTATGCCCAATCGACCCAGTGCATGCAGCTCGACAATGCCTTGCGCCAGTTCGACCGCAATGGCGACTTCCGGCAGATGCAGAACAATTCGGGCGCGGCGCGGCAATTGCAGCGCGACGTGCAGGCGGCGGAAAGCCAGTATATTCGCGAGGGCTGCAATGACGCGGCGCGGGCCGGGCAGCAGCTTACCCGGCAGTGCCAGCAGATCGCGCGGGCGGTGCTGAGCCTGCGCGACGAGTTCGCCAAGGTTTCCCAATCGGTCGACACGGCCAATGCCGTGGCGCAGCAGCGCGAGGCAATTCTGCAGGAAATGGCCCGCTTTGGCTGCAATGCCGGCTCGTCCGCCACGTTCAACCAGGAACGCCAGTCGATCTTTGATCGTGTCTTCGGCTCGACCTCGGAAGGCGATTTCACCAACGGCGACATGGTGGATGGTGGCGACTACTGGGGCTATCAGGGCTATGCGACCGTGCGCACCGTCTGCGTGCGGCTTTCGGACGGCTATTTCTGGCCGATCAGCTATTCGACCCTGCACGAATATATCGGCAATGACTTGCAGCAGTGTCAGGCCATGTGTCCAAACACGCAGGTCGACCTCTACTACTATGACAATCCCGGCCAGGAGCCGGAGCAGATGCAGAACGTCTATGGCTCGCCCTATACGTCGCTGCCCACCGCCTTTGCCTATCGCAACCAGTTCGACAAGAATGCCAGCTGCAAGGTGGCGCCGAAGACCGATGGCACGGTGACGCTCACCGCATCAGGTGGCGGCGATGCGAAGGCCATGCTCGATATTGCCGGCTTGTCCTTCCCCCTGCCCCGGCGCGATCCGCGCGGCGCGGTGCCGGTGACACCGGTTCAGGCGGCGCCGGTCGAGGCCGTTGCGGCTGTGGCCATGATCGACGTGCCCCTACCCCGCCCGCGTCCGGCGGGTCCAGGCGAAGTCGCTGTCCGCCCCAGCGCCAGCCAGACGCCGGCAGAGGCGGACCTGCGGATCGTTCACTTCGGTGAAAAGACCGTCAGGGTAGTCGGTCCAGACACGCCTTACGCCCAAGCAGGACGAGCAGGGACTTAAGCTCCGGACCATCATGACGGCCCGTGAGGGCCATGCGGAGCGGCATGAACAAGGGCTTGCCCTTGCGGCCGGTCGCGCCCTTGAGGGCATTGGTCCAGGTGGACCAGGTGGTTTCGTCCCAAGGTTCTGCGGGGAGCATAGCCTTGGCCACATCAAGAAACTCGCGGTCTTCGTCGGCGACAACGGGCTCAATGGGGCCGGTGACGAGCTTCGACCATTCCGCAATATCGGGGAAGCGCACGAGGTTTTCGCGCAGGAGGAGCCAGATGGCTTCGCCTTCGAGGCCCATGGAGGACAGGCGCGGGAGCGCTTCCTCATACGACATGGTGTGGAGGAGGCGCGCGTTGAGGCTGTCGAGTTCGGCGGGATCGAACCGGGCGGCGCCGTGTGAAATCATCGAGAGTTCGAGTTTTTCGGCGATGGCGTCGAGGTTTTCGTAGGGCTCGATGGGAAGGCTGGTACCGGTGAGGGTCGCCATGATGGCGACGGCGAGCGGCTCATAGCCCTCATTGCGGAAATCGGAGATCGACTGCGAACCCAGGCGCTTGGAAAAACCCTGGCCAGCGGCGTCGGTGAGGAGATTGTGGTGGGCGAAGGTTGGGACTGTGCCGCCTAGGGCCTCGATGATCTCGATCTGGGTGCCGGTATTGGAGACGTGGTCTTCGCCGCGGATGACATGGGTGATGCCGAGGTCGATGTCATCGACGACGGATGGCAGCGTATAGAGATAGGAGCCGTCGGCGCGGATGAGGACCGGGTCCGACATGGAGGCGGTGTTGACCGTCTGCTGGCCCTTGATGAGGTCCTGGAACTGCACCGGGCGGCCATCGAGCTTGAAGCGCCAATGCGGCTTGCGGCCCTCGGCTTCGTATTTGGCCTTGTCTTCGGCGGTGAGGCTCAGCGCAGCGCGATCGTAGGTCGGCGGCTTGCCGAGGAGGCGGGCGCGGGCGCGCTTGCGGTCGAGTTCGTCTTCGGTTTCGTAGGCCGGATAGAGGCGGCCGGCGGCGATCAGCTTGTCGCGGGCGGCGTCATAGAGCGCGGTGCGTTCGGATTGGCGGACGAGAAGATCTGGCGTTACGCCTAGCCAGGCGAGATCGACTTCGATGCCATCGGCGAATTCGCGGGTGGAGCGCGCCAGATCGGTGTCGTCCATGCGCAGGACATAGCGGCCGCCGGTGCGGCGGGCGAAGAACCAGTTGAGCAGCGCCGGGCGGGCATTGCCGAGATGGATGCGGCCCGTCGGAGACGGGGCCCAGCGAACGACGGTCATCCGACGGTCACGTCCTTATAGCCATTGGTGATGGGGTATTTGCGGCCGAGGCCGAAGGCGCGCGGGGTCAGTTTCGGACCCGGCGCGGACTGGCGGCGCTTGTATTCGGCAATGTTGATGAGGCGCTCGATGCGCTTGACGAGGGCGGGGTCGTGGCCGCGCGCGACGACATCGCCGAGGCTCATTTCGTCTTCGACGATGGAGCGCAGGATATCGTCCAGAACCGGATAGGGCGGCAGGCTGTCCTGGTCGGTCTGGTTGGGGCGCAGCTCGGCCGAGGGGGCCTTGTCGATGATGGACTGCGGGATGACTTCGCCCGAGGGCCCAAAACTGTCGCCGGGCATGTGCTTGTTGCGCCAATCAGCCAGCGCATAGACTTCCATCTTGAACATGTCCTTGAGCGGATTGTAGCCGCCGTTCATGTCGCCATAGATGGTGGCGTAGCCGACGCCCATTTCGGACTTGTTGCCGGTGGTGAGCAGCATGGAGCCGAGTTTGTTGGAGACGGCCATGAGCACGACGCCGCGCATGCGCGACTGGATGTTTTCTTCAGCGAGATCGGCGGGTCGATTGTCGAAGATGGGCGCGAGTTCGACGAGGGCATCGTCGACGGGGTTGCCGATGGAGACGATGTCGTAGCGTACGCCGAGGCGCTCGGCGCAGTCCTTGGCGTCCTTGAGGCTTTCGTCGGACGTGTAGCGATAGGGCAGCATGATGCAGTGGACCTTTTCAGGTCCGAAGGCATCAACAGCCATGGCGGCGACGACGGCGCTGTCGATGCCGCCGGAGAGGCCAAGCACGACGTGGCTGAAGCCGTTCTTGTAGACGTAGTCGCGGAGGCCGAGGACGGCGGCGCGCCAGGGGGCTTCCTCGACCGAGGTCAGCTCTTCGATGCGACCATTGGTGGAAGTCCAGGTGTCGCCTTCGCGGTGCCAGTCGGAGACCAGGAAGTCGGTTTCAAAAGACTTGCCCTGGAGGACCAGCTTGTCGCCGGGGGCGATGGCGAAGGAGGCGCCGTCGAAGACGAGTTCGTCCTGGCCGCCGACCTGGTTGAGATAGATCAAGGGGACGTCGTGCTCGACGGCGTGCTTGCGCACCAGTTCCTTGCGGATGTGCTGCTTGTTGGTCCAGTAGGGCGAACCGTTGGGGCAGAGCAGGATTTCGGCGCCTTCACGCATGAGGTGCTCGCAGACCCAGGGGTGCCAGATGTCTTCGCAGATCGGGATGCCGACCGAGACGCCCTTGATGGTCACCGGGAGGGGCAACGGGCCGGCGGCGAAGTAGCGCTTTTCGTAGAAGACGTCGTCATTGGGCAGCTCGCGCTTGAAGCGCAGGGCGAAGATATGACCCTTTTCGGCGACCAGGACGGCATTGTGGAGACCGGTCTGGTCCTTCCAGATGGTGGGGAGGACGAGGACCACGTCGGTGCCAGCGGTTTCGGCAGCCAGGGTCTGGGCCGCGGCCATGGCGTCTGTGACGAACTGGTGCTTGAAGAGCAGATCGTCCGGGAAATAGCCGGTGAGGAACAGCTCGGACAGCATGAGGATGTCGGCCTTGGCGGCAACCGCGTCGGCAAGGGCCTTCTTGGCCAAAGCGAGATTGCCGGGAAGGTCGCCAACCTTGGGATTGAGCTGGGCAAGCGCAATTCTGAGCTGGTCGGTCACGGAGGAAACCTAAGCAAATGGACGGACCGCCCGGCCCGCGGCCGAACGCGGGCAAGACTTAGCCTCTGGACCGTGGGAGAGCAAGCGCCAGGGAGGCGCCGCGGCTTCTCCCGGGACAGAGGGACGTCCTGAATGGCCGAAACGAGATTCCCGCTTACGCGGGAATGACGCGGTGATGGATTGGGTGAGAGCCCTGTTGCGGCTCTAGAAGCGGCCGGTGACTTCGAGAAGGCCGCCGTAGCGGAGAAGCGAGAAGGCGTTAAGCGGCGTGTCTGAATAGAGATAGCTGTTCGGGGTCGCGGCGTTCCATTCCTTGTAGCGCGCGCTTGCCGGACCCGTGAGATACCAGGCGCGGCCACCAACGCGGACTGTCAGGTTTTCGGTGGGGTGGAAACCGACCATGAGTTGGCCAGAGGCGCCATACATCGCACCGCTAGCCTCGGTATTGCTGCGGTTGACTATAATGCCGCCCGGACGAACCTCGTCGGCGAATGGCATTTCGGCAGAACTGCCAGAGGCGTAGGCATAGGGGATGGCGACGGCCTCAGCTTCGATGTCAGCGAAATCGCCGATATTGGCGCGACCAGTGAGGCCGAGGCGGAGCATGTGGACGTTTAGGCCCTTGATGCTCTGCACGTCGAGTCGGTTGCGGTCCGGAGAATCGAGCAGGTACTGGTAGCCAATCAGGCCGCCAACCTTAAAGGCGTCGTTGCCGAAGGGCATGTAGCCAAAGTCGCCGCCGACGTAGCCGATGTGACCACCACTGAAGCTGGCCGGCGCATTGGTTCCGGCCTTGTGCTCGCCGCTGACGACCGCTGCATAGCCGGCCTGTGCCTTAACGAAGGACGAGGTGAAATCGTCGTCAATACGGAGATGAACTTCCGGGATGTGGCTATGATCGGTGGTGTTGAAGGTGTCGCCGCCAAGCTCGGATGACTGCTGCCCCACCGCGTACCAATAACGAAGGCCCGCTTCGAAGCGTAGCGGGTTCTCTTCGCTGTGCTGCCATTGATCGGGATAGGACGGGCGCAGGCCGGGGAGCGCGCCATAGTCTGCAGCAAGCACTTGCTGGGTCGCGGCGCTCGAAAGAAGCACAAGGGCACTCAATGCAAATTGCTTCATCACACACTCCCGATCGGCTTTACCGACAAACATCGTGGAATGTTTGTGAATGATTAGGGTTAATGTTCCACTAAGCTAGCGGTTGGTGCGATTGGTGCTTTGGTAACTTCCTTGGCCGAAAATACCGTTTGCAGGCCTCCATTGTCTGTGCTGCATGCAACCGAGGCGACGAGTCGGGAGTTTGTCGGGTCAAATGAACGTTTCTCAGAAGCCAGTCTTGTAATGTCGTGCCGTATTCTCATCGTTGAAGACGAAATCTTCGTCGCTTCCGAAATCGAACAGATCGTTGCCGAGATGGGGCACGATCCCGTCGGCATAGCTGCCGACAAGAAGAGCGCCCTGCGCTTTGCCGGCGACACCGAGGTCGCTCTCGTCGACCTCAACCTGCGCGATGGCGCGACGGGTATCGAAATCGGCAAGATCCTGGCGCAGACCCATGGGGCGAGCGTCATCTTCATCACCGCCAATCCGGCCCAGCTTGGTACCGGGGTGCCCGGCACCATTGGCGTCGTCTCCAAGCCCGTGGCCGAGAGAGACCTGCGCGACGTTGTCGACTATGCAGTGGCGCGCCGTGCCGCCGCCGAGGCCAAGCCCCCGCGGCGCTTGCGGCTGTTTGATTGGCCAGATGGAAGCCCGATCGCGACTTAGTGCTTTAAGCGTCTTCGGCCTTTTCGGCCGGGCGCAAGCGGCTCGAACGGGTTAGTGCAGCAAGCGGCAGGGACACTTCCACCCGCAGCCCGTCCTTTTCCCAGAAACGCTCGATCGAACCACGCAATTGACCGCTCACGGATAGGTCTATGAGCTTCGAGCCGAAGCCTGACAGGTTGCTGGGCTCCGTGATCTCGGGACCACCGTGTTCTTTCCACGTCAGGTGGAATTGCTCCCCCTCGGTGCGGCCGGAAATGCCCGTCCAGCCTTCGGGCCGGCTCAGGGCGCCGTATTTGGCGGCATTGGTCGCCAATTCGTGGAAGAGCAGAGCGAGGGGCGTCGCGGCCGCATCGTCGATGACGGTGTCCTCACCCGAAAAGCGGACGCGATTTTCGCCGTCTTCGCCTTCATAGGGGCGCATGAGCCGGGTGACGAGCGCTGAGAGCGTGCCCTGCCCTGCCTGGCTGGTTGAGAGATAGTTTTGCGGGCGGA
The DNA here is from genome assembly GCF_024707125.1 of Devosia sp. GTDB lineage: Bacteria > Pseudomonadota > Alphaproteobacteria > Rhizobiales > Devosiaceae > Devosia. Next base: position 110,061 of record NZ_JANQAH010000005.1, on the reverse strand, counting down.
CGAAGTCATGGGCTTCACCAAGCGCAAAGATGCGTTGCCGCAACTGCTCGGCGAATGGCTTGACCTCCGGTTGGCCGCGGGCCGAGAGCGAGACGATGCCGGTCAGGACGGCAAAAATGTTCTTGATGCGATGGCTCAGTTCCTGGGCGACCAGTTCGCGTTCCTCGGCAACGAGGCGCGAGTCATGGATATCGGTGCAGGTGCCGATCCAGCGCAGGATGTGCCCGTGCTTGTCGCGAACGGGCAGAGCCCGCCCCAGCGTCCAGCGATATTCGCCGCTATGGTGGCGCAGGCGATATTCGATTTGATAGGGCTCGCCGGTTTCCAGCGAATGACGCCACAATCCCCAGGCGCGCTCCTGATCTTCGGGATGGAACATGTTGTTCCAGCCTTCGCCGTCGGTCGAGCCGACGGGCACGCCGGTGAAATCGTACCAGCGCGCATTGTAGTAGTCGTGGAAGCCGTCGGGCCGCGTGGCCCAGACCATTTGCGGCATGGTATCAGCCAGCGTGCGGAATTCGAGTTCGCTCTTGGCCAGGGCCTCCGCGGCGCAGTGCTGATCGGTGATGTCGATGGCGACGCCCGGAAAACGGTAGACCTTGCCATTGGCATCCATGCGCGGGCGACCGGACACCATGAGCCAGCGGCGGACACCATCCTCGCTGACCACGCGATATTCGCTGCGGAACTCGGTGCCGTCCTTGATGGCCTGCTGCAATTCGGCATTCACGCGCGGCAGATCTTCGTGCTCGATGGCGAGCAGATATTGCTCGAGCGGCGCGCCGAGGCCGGCGATCTGGGAATCGATATTGTAGAGGCGCGCGAACTGATCGTCGGCGGTGACGATATTGTTGACGACGTCCCAATCCCAGGTACCGACCAGGGCAGAACTGGACAGCGCCAGCGTCAGGCGCTCCTCGCTGCGGGCCAGCGCCTTTTCGGTGAGAATCCGGTCGGTGGTTTCGTGAACTATGCAGAGCGTGCCCATGGAGAGGCCGTTGTCGCCAGTGATGGGGCTGTAGTGAAGGTCCATCCAGCTCGTTTCGAGCTGTCCATGGCGATTGAGCTCCAGTTCCTGGTCGCGCAGCAGCCAGGATTCCCCGCTGAGGCCGCGCTCTATATTGAGGCTGTTGAACTCGGCGATCTCGGGCCAGGCCTCTTCGGCGGGCATGCCGAAAATCGCCGGGTGTCGCTGGCCGGCAAAGCGGGCATAGGCATCGTTGTAGATGAGGATGCCTTCTTCGCCCACCATCATGACCATGGGCGTGGAGGCTACGATGACCAGGCGCACGGCGCCCTTGAGACTGTCCGGCCAGTCGGGAATCGGACCAAGAGGATTCTGGGTCCAATCATAGTCGTTGAGCAACTTGACTGTCGGGTCTCGTTCAAGCGCGGCTCGAGTTTCGGGCGCAGCGTGGGGAAACAGAGATCTCGGCATTACCTACTCACCTTGACGAAGCACCATCCTGTGCCCGGATGCGGGCAAAGAAAAGGCCACGCGCCCAAAATGAACGCGCGGCCCCTATTTGGGTTCACCTTGAAACAGAGACTATTCGCCGGCGACGCGACGCTGGACCGGCGGCTTCTGGGAATGCACTTCCTCTGCAACGAGGAAGGCCAGTTCCAGCGCCTGGCTGGCATTGAGGCGCGGGTCGCAATAGGTGTTGTAGCGATCGGCCAGGGTGGTTTCGGTGACCGCAGAGAGGCCACCGACGCATTCGGTGACGTCGTCGCCGGTCATTTCGATATGCACGCCGCCGGCATAGGTGCCCATTTCGCGGTGCACGTCGAAGAAGTTGCGCACTTCGGTGAGGACACGGTCGAATGGACGGGTCTTGTAACCGGTGGACGCCTTGATGGTGTTGCCGTGCATGGGGTCGCAGCACCAGACAACGGTACGGCCGGCCTTTTGCACGGTCTCGATAAGGCGCGGCAAATGCTCGTGCACCTTTTCGGCGCCGAAGCGCGAGATCAGGGTGATGCGGCCGGCTTCGTCGGTCGGGTTGAGCCGATCGAGCAGGCGCAAGAGATCGTCACTGGCAAGGCTCGGGCCGCACTTGATGCCGATGGGGTTGTGGATGCCGGCGAAGTATTCGACGTGAGCGGAATCGGGCTGGCGGGTGCGGTCGCCGATCCAGAGCATGTGGCCCGAGGTCGCGTACCAGTTGTTGGTGATGGAGTCGCGGCGGGTCAGCGCTTCTTCATAGCCGAGAAGCAGGGCTTCGTGGCTGGTGTAGAAGCTGGTCTGCTTCAGGGCCGGGGTGTTTTCCGGGTTGAGGCCGAGGGCCGCCATGAAGGTGATGGCGTCGTCGATCTTCTTGGCAACTTCCTCGAAGCGGACGTTCCAGTTGGACCCCTTCATGAAGCCCATGGTCCATTCGTGGATGCGCGTCAGCTCGGCATAGCCGCCCATGGAGAAGGCGCGCAGCAGGTTGAGCGTTGCAGCCGACTGGCGATAGGCCTGCAGCATGCGGTCCGGATCGGGCACGCGGGCGGCTTCGTTGAACTCGATGGCATTGATGATATCGCCGCGATAGCTCGGCAGTTCGACGCCATCAATGATTTCCGTATCGGCCGAGCGGGGTTTTGCAAACTGGCCCGCGACGCGGCCGACCTTGACGACGGGCTTGGAGGCGCCGTGGGTCAGGACAACAGCCATCTGCAGGAAGACGCGGAAGAAGTCGCGGATATGGTCCGCGCCATGTTCGGCAAAGCTTTCGGCGCAGTCGCCGCCCTGGAGCAGGAAGGCCTCGCCACGGGCAACGGCGGCAAGGCGAGCCTTGAGTTCGCGCGCTTCGCCGGCAAAGACCAGCGGGGGAAAGGTCGAGAGCTGGCGTTCGGCCTCGGCGAGAGCTGCCGGATCGGGATAGGCAGGAACCTGCTTGATCGGCTTTTCGCGCCAGCTATTGGGGGTCCAAGTGGTCATGGTCATCTCGCTCACGCGCGGTTAGGCTTTGTTGAGGGCGGAATACCAAGGGCACGCCCGGTGGACAAGGATATTCGGGTCTGATCGTGTGGCCGCTACACAAGACCCGGTCCCGGTTGCGCCAGACCAGGGCGCTCGCCTATGCTGAAGCATGCGCACCTTGTTGACTGCCATTTGGCTGATTGCCCTTACTCTGGCGATCGTAGTGGCGTGCCTTTCCGGCTTCATTGGCATCAGCGTAATGCTTGAGGCAGGGGCAACTTGCCCCGACGCCAATCAGTGTTCCGACGCGGTAGCCGCCTTCCCTATTTACCTCGGGCTCAGTCTGGTGAGCGGCATCGCTGCCTTTTTGATTTCCAGGGTAATTGCCAGACGCGCCCAGCGATAGGACGGGGTCGTCAGCCCCCTGCCTTCTTGCCATCCCGATAAATGTAACTAGGGGCCTTGAAGGTCACGAGTTCCTCCGCGGCGCTGGGATGCAGCGCGATGGTGCGGTCGAAATCGGCTTTGGTGGCGCCCATGCCGACGGCGATGCCGACAAGCTGGATCATTTCGGCGGCGCTGGGGCCCAAGATGTGGACGCCGAGCACCTTGCCTTCGTTCTTCTCGGTGATGAGCTTTAGGACCATGCGCTCGGTCCTGGTGGACAGCGTGTTCTGCATGGGGCGGAAGCGGGCGACGTAGACGTCGATGTCGCCATGGGTCGCGGCCTCCTCTTCGTTGAGGCCGACCACGCCGATTTCGGGCTCGCTGAAAACGGCGGTCGGGATGATCGAGTGGTCAACGGCCTGCGGCTTGTTGTTGTAGACCGTCTCGGCAAAATACCAGCCTTCGCGGATGGCGACCGGGGTGAGCTGGGCGCGGCCGGTGACGTCGCCCACCGCGTAGATCGAGGGGGCGGAACTCTGCGAATAGGCGTCGACGGCGACGCTGCCATCGGCGTTGAGTTTTACCCCGGCGGTTTCGAGACCGAGGCCGGTCGTATTGGCGCGGCGGCCGGTGGCGAACATCACCGCATCATAGGGAGCGGTGACGCCATCGCTGAAGGTGGCGTGGACGGCCTCGCCCATCTTGGAGAGCGAGGCGATGGTGGTCTGATAGATCAGCCTGACGCCGCGGGTGGTGAGGCCTGCTTCAAGACCGATCCGCATGTCTTCGTCGAAGCCGCGCAGCACGCGGTCACCGCGATAGATCAGGGTCGTATCGACGCCGAGGCCAGCAAAAATGGTGGCGAACTCCACCGCGATATAGCCGCCGCCCTCGATGAGGATGGTTTTGGGCAGGGTCGGCAGGTCGAAGGCCTCGTTGGAGGTAATGCCGAATTCGGCACCTGGAATATTGGGAATGAAGGGGTGCGAGCCGGTTGCGATCAGCAGGCGTTCAGCGGTCAGCTCGCGACCAGAACCCAGGAGCTTGATGCTGTTGGGGCCGGTGACGACAGCACGCTCCTTGATGATTTCCACACCGGGCTTTTCGAGATTGGCGGTATAGGCCGATTCAAGCCGGGTGATTTCCTTTTCCTTGGCGGCGACCAAAGTCGGCCAATCGAAACGGGCATCGACCTGCCAGCCGAAGCTGGGGGCGAGATCGAACTGATCGGCAAAGCGCGAGGCATAGACATAGAGCTTCTTGGGGACGCAGCCGCGGATGACGCAGGTGCCGCCGACGCGGAACTCTTCGATGATGGCTACCTTGGCGCCATAGGTCGCCGACATGCGCGCAGCGCGCACGCCGCCCGAACCGGCACCGATCACCAGAAGATCGTAGTCGTAAGCCATGGAAGTCCCCAAGTCGTTCATCGTCATTTGACGATATATCTAGGCGTCTGTCGCGCACAAAAAAAGACCCCGCACATTGGCGGGGTCAATGGTCGGCAGAACCGATCGATCAGATTTCGATGTTCTGGGCCTTCAGCTCGGCACGAACCTTGGCGAAGAACTCGCGCTTGAGGTTGTTCGAGAAGACCTGCATCACGCGCTGGAGATCGGTGTTGATCTCGGAATTGGCCTGGGCCAGCTTCTGGCCGGTCGGGGTCTCGTAGAACGTCACGATCGCCTGCAGTTCCTCGGCGGTGAAGCGCAGGGCGTAGACGCGGGCGAACTGGTCGAGAAGCTCGCCCTTGCGGCCGCGATATTCCTCGATGACCTTGGTGATCGCCGCATTGGTCTCGTCGATGATCTCGGGATTCTGGGTGACGATCTGCTGCATCGCCTCGACGCCGGTCTCGACGATGGTGACTTCATAGACACCGCCGCGGTCGGTCAGGTCGATATACTTGCGCGCCAGTGCCAACTGCTCGGGCGGCACTTCCTGCGCAAAGGCGGGGGCTGCGAGGCCAATCATGCTGGCAGTCACCACGGCCGCGAAGATCGCCTTGGCGCCGCGCATAAAATCCCTGTTCATCCGGTTCCCCATCTGTCTGTTGCGGGCTGACGTCATTTGCCCTTGAGAAGTGTTTTTACGCCATCGGGCGCTGCCACATAAGCCTTGCTGCACATATTGAGAAAAAGTCCGTGCTGGACCACTCCCGGAATGTCGAGCAGATCGCGTGAAAGCGCTTCTGGCTGCGAAATGCGGCCAAAAAAAGCATCAAGGATCAGGTGTCCCCCGTCGGTGACGAAGACGTCCTGCTTGTCTTCGCCGCGCAGCTTCAACCCGCCCTCCGCGCCATGCGCCTTGATCACCGCGTCAACGGCGTGGCGCGTGGCGCCGAGGCCGAAGCGGTTGACTTCGATGGGTAGCGGGAAGCGGCCGAGGGTTTCGACCACCTTGGTGCTGTCGGCAATGACGATCATGGTGTCGGAAGCCGCTGCCACGATCTTTTCGCGCAGGAGCGCGCCACCGCCGCCCTTGATCAGATTGAGATTGGCATCGAGTTCGTCGGCCCCGTCGACGGTAAGGTCGAGCCGGCCGAGACGATCGAGGTCTGAGAGCGGAATGCCGAGGCTTTCGGCCCGGCGGGCGGTAACCTCGGAGGTCGGGACGCAGATCACGTCGAGGCCCTGAGCAACCTTGCTGCCGAGGAGGTCGACGAAATGACGGGCGGTCGAGCCGGTTCCAAGGCCAAGGCGCATGCCGGGGCGAACATCTTCAACGGCTCTCGCCGCTGCTTCGCGCTTGAGATCTTCAGACATGTTCACCTCGCTAATATGCAAGCGTGATGCAGGCTCGCAGACCATGCTGTCAAGCCTTGCTGGCCGGGCTGTTCACGCATTGGTGAATAGCCACTGTAGCGGCGCAGCAACACAATAAGGCAAGGGTGCCACGGATGTGGCTAAAAGGTGACTATTAACCCTTCTCGACTAAAATGCGGAAATGTAAATAGCGGCATTACTTGCGGTGACCGAATCATTGAGCCGCATTCATTCAGAGGCCTGGAAGAGCATGAAGTTTATGAAAGCGGCTATGGCCGTGGTGCTGTCGATCCTGTTGGCGGTAGGCATGGCCGTGCCAAGCCAGGCCGCCCGCGTCTACAATCCCGATACCAATACCTGGGAAGAACCTTCCGTCGTGGCTACGCGTAGCCGCGGCGGCAGCCCGGTCAAGAAGCAGATCGTCGACTACGACAGCAATTATGCAGTCGGCACGATCGTCGTTGAGACCGGCGAACGCCGTCTCTATCTGGTGCTCGAAGGCGGCAAGGCCATGCGCTACGGCATCGGTGTGGGCCGTGACGGCTTCACCTGGTCCGGTAGCCACCGCATCACCCGCAAGGCCGAGTGGCCCGGCTGGACCCCTCCCCCGGCCATGCGCAAGCGCGTTCCCGATCTTCCGGCCTATATGCCGGGCGGCCCGGACAATCCGCTTGGCGCCCGCGCCCTTTATATCGGCTCGACCCTTTATCGCGTGCACGGCACGTCGGAGCCCTGGTCTATCGGCCAGGCCGTATCCTCGGGCTGCATCCGTCTCACCAATGACGACGTGACCGACCTTTATGAGCGCGTAAAGGTTGGCGCCCGGATCGTCGTCAATCACTAAGATCTGACGACAGGAATTTTGAAGGGGTCGCTTCGGCGGCCCCTTTTGCTTGGGGCAGTGCGTACCAGCAGCGCAGAGATCGCAATTCCAATTGCGCCGCTAAAGCCTTAGAATGGCATTCATGAACGCGCCTTTCCTCCCGTCCCGTCCCCTGATCGACCGCTATGGCCGGACCATCAGCTATTTGCGGATTTCGGTGACGGATCGCTGCGATTTCCGCTGCGTCTATTGCATGGCGGAAGACATGATCTTCCTGCCCAAGAAGGACGTGCTGAGCTTTGAGGAAGTCGAGACTATTGCCTCGGCCTTCATCGCACGAGGCACGACCAAGATTCTGGCTGACCGGTGGCGAGCCGCTGGTGCGGCGCGATATCATGGATCTGGTGAGGAGCCTTGGCAGCCGCATCGGCTCGGGTCTCGAAGAGCTGACCATTACCACCAATGGCAGCCAGCTCGCCAAGCACGCCGAGGGCCTCTTCGCCGCCGGAGTGCGGCGGATCAACGTTTCGGTCGATACGCTCGACAAAGAGCGGTTTGCCGCCATTACCCGCCGTGGGCGCCTGCCCGACGTTTTGGCCGGGATCGAGGCGGCGCAGGCGGCAGGTCTCGCGATCAAGATCAACATGGTGGCGATGCGCGGCGTCAATGACGACGAGATCGAGCCCATGATGGCCTGGGCCCATGGCAACGGCATGGGGCTGACGCTGATCGAAGGCATGCCGCTGGGCGAAGTCGGGATCGATCGTGTCGACAGCTACCTGCCGTTGCGCGAACTGCATGAGCGCCTCTCGCGGCGCTATACGCTGACGCGGCTCGACAAGCGGACGGGCGGGCCGGCGCGCTATGTGCATGTCGCCGAGACCGGCGGTGTGCTGGGCTTCATCACCCCGATGAGCCACAATTTCTGCGAAAGCTGTAATCGCGTACGCCTGACGGCGACCGGGCAACTTTTCCTGTGTCTCGGCCAGGAAGACCAGGTGAACCTGCGGGACGCGCTGCGGGAGGGCGGGCCGGAAGCGCTCGACGCGGCGCTGGATCAGGCCATGCTGATCAAGCCCAAGGGGCATGATTTCGTGTTGGATCGCGGCAGCACCGGCGCTCCGGCCGTGGCGCGGCATATGAGCGTCACTGGGGGCTAATGGCCGGGAACAAGCCGCCGATTGCAACAGAGGATGCAGTTGCATTCTTGCGCAGTACTGTTGGCGAAATTGAGCATCTTCATTCTCTAAGCGAAGGCGAGGAGTCGCGGGCCTTTGGATTTCGCTGGAACGGAGAAGATCTCGTTCTGCGCATAAATGCCTCTCGTCGTGATTTCGACATGGACAGGATGGCTGGAGAACGCTTTGGCGCGGCGGACCTGCCCATTCCGGCAATCAGACTGATTGCCCCGATGGGCCGCTACTACGCCTGCGTCTCGGAACGCGCGCTCGGGACAACCTTGCAGGATTTGGCCGTGGGCGGCGCCTATGAATACGGCCGTGCCGTATGCGATCTATTAGACGGGCTAGAGCGGTGCGACACGGGCTGGAGCCAGGGTTATGGGCCAATTTCGCCGGACGGCCTGGGTCGTCATAGAAGCTGGTCCGATTTTCTCCTGTCGATGACCACGCGAGATTGGACATTCCTTTCCCCTGCCCGCGCTGCGCGCCTGCCTCAATTGCTGGGGTGTATCGAGAGCGAAGCGGAATACAAGACCGAAGTCCGGCGGCTCATCCATGGGGATTTCGGATCGAACAATGTGCTGGTGGCAGATGGGCGAGTAACCGGTCTGATCGACTGGTCCGAGGCAATGGTCGGTGACTCGCTCTACGACCTCGCCAACATCTTCTTCTGGCGGCCCTGGCTCGATTGCATGGAACAGCAATGTCGCTACGTCAACGAGAACGAGCCGCAAAGGCTCGACCAGCGGGACCGGCTCGTGGCCTACGCCATCCATATCGGCCTTGGTACCGCCTACGAAGCGGCGAAGGCGGGCGACGGGTCTCTGACCGACTGGGCGTTGGACCGGTGCCATGCCCTACTTGAGGACGGACTTTAGCTCGTCCGTCCTGGGGCTCGTTCTATGAGCTCGACAAGGATGCCGTCATAGTCCCTTACGAAGGCGACGCGCTGGATCATTTCCTTGTGGAAGGCGGCGCGCGGCCGTTCCACCACCTCGATGCCCGCGGCCTCCAGCTCGGCGAATTTCTCGTCGACACTGGAAAAGGCGAAGGTGATGTGACGCAGGCCCGCTTCGTGATTGGGCACGTCGCGGAACCGGTCGACAGTCTTGGTGGCGGGGGCAAAGACCTCGAGCATGCCAGTGCCGGTATCAAAGAAGCCCATTTCGCCGCGATCGACGGGCTTGCGCAATGCCAGCTTCAAACCGAGCAGGTCGCAATAGAAGGCGACCGCCCGGTCCATGTCCGAGACGGTCATGCCGACATGTTCGAAGCCAAGCAGCATGGCTTTACTTGTCGTCGTCGACGACGATGGCAAAGTCGAGCGGCAGGGCCGTGGTGTATTTGATCTGGCCCATGGCGAAGGCCGAACTGACATCGGTCAGATTGATCTTGCTGATCAGCCGCTTGTAGAAAGCGTCATAGGCCTGGATGTCGGGCACGACCACGCGCATCAGATAATCGACGTCGCCGCTCATGCGATAGAATTCCACGACTTCGGGGAATTCATCGATGACGCCGGAGAACTTGCGCATCCAGGCTTCGTTGTGCTCGTTTGTCTTGACCGAGACGAAAACCGTCACGCCGACATTGACCTTGTTGGGGTCGAGCACGGCCACGCGCCGCTGGATAACGCCGTCTTCTTCCATCTTCTGGATACGCCGCCAGCAGGGCGTGGTGGACAGTCCAACCTTGCGGCCGATCTCGGCCACCGGCATGGTTGCGTCTTTTTGCAGGAGCGTCAGTATCTTGCGGTCGATCTTGTCCAGTGCCATCAGGCCCTCTCTTTGAAATCAGTTTTTTCTTATTGACGATTTTTGGGGCACGTACGCAGCGGAAACTGCCATATCGGCATGCGGGGCGCAATAAAATTGCGTGAGGCACTCGTATTATGATTGGTAAGGGAGGATTAACCAGGCACTGGCCCGTTTCGCATCATTCGCGCCGCGATTGGAGCCCGAGTTTCACGGGGTGTTAACCACGCCTCGCCTAACTTCGGCACCGAGCGTTGCGATGGCCGTTGCCATTGCGTGAGTTAGTAATGAGTACCGTTCATGCCGTCTCAGCCGGCCAATAACGCGGACGTCCGCGCCCTCATGGGCCATGACGGCAAGCGCGCAGCCCAAAAGACCGTGCTCGAAGCACGCCAGAAGCTGACATCCAGCTCCGGCACGCGTGCCGAATTCGACTTCCAGCTGATGCATGACTACGCCGAGTCCCGGCGCGCTGCGGCCCTGCCCATGGCGGCTATCGTCGTCATTCTGGCCATCGTTTCGAGCTTCTGGGTCCCGGTGATCTTCTCGGCCTTCTGGGCCGGCCTCGTTATTTCGAGCCTTCTCGTCGTGGTGCTGGTGGCAAGCCGGTTCATCGCTCAGGACCCATCCAAGTTCAACGCCTCGCGCTGGACGACGAGCTTTGTCGCTGCCGAGACGCTTTATGGTCTGGCCCTGTCGCTGCTGGCCCTTTCCACCATCGTTGCCAATCCGCATGACGTCGCGCCGGTGATGTTTGCCATGGTGCTGGTGAGCATCGCGGCCAATGCCATTGCTACCCATACCCTGCCCCCGGCCACGCTGATGAGCACGTTGCCGGTGACGATTACCGTCACGATCAGCCTCCTGGCGCTGGGTGGCACGCTCAACTACACGCTGGCAGCGGTGACCGTTTGCGGCGAGATTTTTTTCGTTTTTCTGGCGCGGCAGCTTTATGCCTCGGACCTTGAGACCCTTTCGCACCAGTCGGAAAAGGACTCCCTGATCGCCGAGCTCGAAGAAGCCCGGCACATGTCGGACGAAGCCCGTCGCCATGCCGAGCAGGCCAATATCGCCAAGAGCCAGTTTCTTGCGACGATGAGCCACGAGCTGCGCACGCCGCTCAACGCCATTATCGGCTTTTCCGAAGTGCTGAAGTCCGAATTGCTGGGCGGCCACCAGGTGCCGCAGTACAAGGAATATGCTGGCGACATTCATGCCAGCGGCCAGCACCTGCTCAACCTCATCAATGAATTGCTCGATCTCAGCCGTATCGAAGCGGGCAAGTATGAGCTGCACGAAGAAGCGGTCTCGATCGTTGACATTGCCGACGATTGCCAGCGCATGATGCAGCTGCGTGCCAAGTCCAAGGGCATCGAACTGCAATTCAGCTATGGCGACAATCTGCCAAAAATCTGGGGCGATGAGCGTGCCATCCGCCAGGTCGTGCTCAACCTGCTCAGCAATGCTATCAAGTTCACGCCGCAACAGGGCAAGGTGTCGCTGGTGGTGACGCGCAGCGCCGATGGCGGCCAACTCATTTCCGTCAAGGACAATGGTCCGGGCATTCCGGAAAACGAAATCGAGACCGTGCTGTCGTCATTCGGTCAGGGCTCGCTTGCCCACAAGACGGCCGAACAGGGCGCGGGCCTTGGCCTGCCGATCGTGCAGCGCATCATGGACCTACATCAGGGCCGGTTTGATCTCTTCTCGAAACTGCGCTTCGGCACGGAAGTGATCGCCACTTTCCCGCGCGCCCGCGTCATGGATGCGCTGGCTCCGGTGACCGAGCGCCGCAACAAGCTCGAAATCTATTCGCAGGCTGGTTGATCGGGCTGGGAGCAGGTCCCAAATTTGCCCTCATCGCCGTCTCTCCTGCCGGCGATCTGGGGTGCATGCTTTGAACCGAATTCTTCGACTGATCGCTGCCTTGCTCCTGTTGCCGGGTCTCGCCCTGGCTCAGGACAATACTGCACCTGCCGCCCCCTTCGACACGAGCTATCCAGCCTCGGCTGTGATTTCGGCGCGTATTCAGCGCCAGTTTCTCGACAGTGTCCGCTGGAGCGTCAGCGCCGAGGCCAGAAACAACCTTGCGGCGGCCTTTGCCGAGCGTCCGGCGCTCGAAATCTGGCAGGAGCTCGTGGCCGCGGACGGGCTCAAGACGGGCAATGTGGCCGATGCCATTACCGCCTATTGGGTGCTAAACTGGGTAACGGCCAATGCCCGCTACAATTTCAAGGTGGACAATCGCCCCATCCAGGCGCAGCTGCAGGCGTCCATGGCGGCGGACGCCAATTTCCGCACGCTGAATGCACTGCAGAAGCAGGAAATGGCCGAAAGCTATATCCTGCGCTTCCTTGTCGAGCATGCCGCGCTCAACGACGCCGTAGTGCGCAAGGATATTACGGCGCTGGGCAAGCTGGCGCTGGCCTCGGTGACGCGTTTCCGTCAGGAAATGGGTGTGGACCTGCTTGCCCTCGAGCCGGGGCCCGAGGGCTTTGCGCCAAAGGCGCGGCCGGTCAGTCCAGCCGGCGACTGACCGAAGCGCTGTCGAACGTCGCCATATTGGTGTGGAGATGCAGGGCGGTCTTGGCCAGGACTACGCCAAGCGCCGCGCCCGTACCCTCGCCGAGACGCATGCCGAGATCGAGCAGCGGCGCCTTGCCCATATGTTCCAGCACACGAGCGTGGGCGCCTTCGCTGGTGACATGGGCGAAAAGGCAATGGTCGATGGCTTCGGGATTGACTGCGTGGGCGATGGCGGCAGCGGCGGTTGCCACATAGCCGTCGATGACTACCGGCACCTTCTGGTGACGCGCGGCAATCAGCGCGCCGAGCATGGCGGCGACTTCGCGGCCGCCGAGGCGGGCAAGGATCGAAAGCGGATGATCGAGGGCGTCCTGGTGCAGGGTGAGAGCCTGGTCGATGGCGTTGACCTTGCGGGCATAGCCGGCGTCGTCGACGCCGGTGCCGCGACCAGCCCAATCAGCGCCGGTGCCGCCATAGAGGGCGGCGAAGATGGCGGCCGCGACGGTGGTATTGCCGATGCCCATTTCGCCGAGCCCGATGATGTCGGGCTTTCCGGCCACCGCTTCCATGCCATAGGCGATGGTGGCGGCGCACATCTGGTCGTCGAGCGCGGCTTCCTGGGTAATATCGCCGGTCGGCAATTCGAGGGCGAGTTCGAAGACGCGCAGGTTAATTTCATGCAGGCCGCAGATCTGCGAAATGGCGGCGCCGCCATTGGTGAAATTGGCGACCATCTGCGCCGTCACGTCCTGCGGGAAGGCCGAAACGCCCTGATCGGCCACGCCGTGATTGCCGGCGAAAATGGTGACCATGGGATTTTCGAGGCGCGGGGTCTGGCGGTGCTGCCAGCGTGCGAGGAATTCTACGAGCTCTTCGAGGCGTCCCAGCGAACCGGCCGGCTTGGTCAATTCGGCATCGCGGCGGCGAACGGCGGCGACGGCGGCCTCATCGCCATCGGGTACGGCGGTCAGCAGTTCCACGATATCGGCGAAGGCAGGATTGAGCGCAGGCATTTTGGGAGTCCGAGATGGCCAAGAGGTGCGGACTTGTTGCCCAGAATGGCCCCAATTGCAATTGAGGCGCCGCGCGGCGAAGCTGCGGCACTGTGACCGCGCCATATGGTCGGCGCAAAGTCTTGAAATCGTGACGGTCTGTCCCTTAATCGAAGGGGATCAGAGGTTGAGGGAAAGCAGAGACATGATCTTCATCGGCATTGCCCTGCTTGTAGCGGCCGGAATCGCCCTGATGATCTCGGCCGATGCCGGCAGCATGATCGGCCTCACCCAGACGCAGACGGCGCAACTGGTGCCGCTCGTCGTCATCCTCATCGTCTTTGCCGGTGGTGCCTTTGCGCGACGCCGGCAGGCGGCTGAGCTGATTGGCGCGCTGGTGCTATGGGTCGGCATCTTTGCCGTGGTCGGGGTTGGCTATGCCTATCGCGATGAATTGATGGGCGTGGTCGGCCGGGTCACTGGCGAACTGCGGCCCGGCGTTGCCGTCGTCGACAGTGAACGCGGCACGGCGGTGTTCCGGCGTGGTTTTGGCGGGCATTTCGAGATTGCCGCCACCGTCAATGGCCATACGACGCCGATGATTTTCGATACGGGTGCCAGCGCCGTGGTGTTGACGCGCGCGGACGCGGAGGCTGCAGGCATCGATCTATCCGAGCTGCGCTATGCGATCCCGGTTTCAACCGCCAATGGCACGGGCATGGCAGCGCGGACGCGGCTCAAGACCATCGAGGTGGGGGGCATTTCGCGGCGCAATATCCCGGCTTTCGTGGCGGAGGATGGCGCGCTCGAAACAAGCCTTTTGGGCATGACGTTTCTGGAGACACTGGGGCGCTACAGCGTGACGCAGAACTCGCTGGAGCTGCAGGATTAGCGGATCAGCCTCGTATCACACTATGATACAAACTCTTGCTATTTGTATCTTCACATGATACATACTCCCAAATATGAGGTTGGGGCGTGATCGTATCTGTCAAAGGACGATTTGCGGAGGACGTGGCGAAAGGCAAGGCTCCGCGGGGCTTTCCGAACGATCTTGTTCGCTCGGCCCAGCGCAAGCTCATCATGATCGACAGCGCTCTCGAACTGCGGGATTTGTTGTCACCGCCCGGCAATCGGCTTGAACCGCTCAAGGGCGATCGCAAGGGGCAGCACTCGATCCGGATCAACGATCAGTGGCGTATTTGCTTTGTCTGGAAAAATGACGGCGCCCACGGCGTCGAGATCACCGACTATCACTAGGCCAACCGTGGCCCGATATGGAGTTCATCAAATGCCCATTCAGATCGTGCCAGCGATCCATCCGGGTGAAATCCTTCGTGAGGAATATCTTCTGCCGCTCAACATGTCGGCGGGCGCGCTTGCCAGGAAGCTGCGTGTTCCCCGTACGCGCATTGAGCGCCTGATCAAAGAAACCCACCCGATCACTTCGGATACGGCTCTTCGCCTCGCAAAATTCTTCGACACGACGCCCCAGTACTGGCTGCAGATGCAGATGACCTATGACCTGGCGCAGGATGGGCCGGCGCTGGCGAGCGAGATCGAGCAGATCGAGGTGCTCGCGGCCTGAGCTTCAGCTCGCGACGGCTTCGGCGCGTTCCTCAACCACCGAGAGCGCATGCATGAACACTTCCGGGCCAGCCTTGGGCTTGCAGGCATCGACGCTGAGAATCTGGCGGAACTGGCGGGCGCCGGGGCGGCCATTGGCGAGGCCGAGCATATGGCGGGCGATGTTGTTGAGGCGCGTGCCCGTCTGCAATTGGGCCTCGGCGTATTCGGCCATGGCCTCCATGATTTCGGCAAGGGTAAGCGTTGACGGCGCGTCGCCGAAGAGGCGGTGATCGACTTCGGCCAGCATCATCGGATTGTGATAGGCGGCGCGGCCGAGCATAACGCCGTCCATGTGCTGGAGGTGCTCGTTGATCTGTTCGAACGTCTCGATGCCGCCGTTGATCATCGTCGGCAGGGGCGCGAGGCGCTGGCGCAGGCGATAGACGCGCGGGTAGTTGAGCGGCGGGATGGTGCGGTTTTCCTTGGGGCTCAGCCCCTGGAGCCATGCCTTGCGGGCGTGAACATAGAGCGCGGCGACGCCGGCTTCGGCCATCTTGTCGGCGAAGCGATCGAGGCTTTCTTCGATGTCCTGCTCGTCGATGCCGATGCGGCATTTGACCGTCACGGGCTTATCGGTGGCCGAACGCATGGCGCGGACGCAATCGGCAACGAGGTCGGGCTCGGCCATGAGGCAGGCGCCGAATTTGCCGGACTGCACGCGGTCCGAAGGGCAGCCGACATTGAGATTGATCTCGTCGTAGCCGTAGAGGTCACCCTGGCGAGTGGCAGCGGCAAGGTCGGCCGGGTCGGAGCCGCCCAATTGCAGGGCGACGGGCTGCTCTGTGGGATCGAAACGCAGATGGCGGTCGGTATCGCCATGGATGATGGCGCCGGTGGTGATCATTTCCGTGAACAGCAGCCCGCGCTTGGTCAGCAGGCGATGCAGGGTTCTGCAATGCCTGTCGGTCCAATCAATCATCGGTGCAACGGAAAAGCGGCGGGCGGTCTCTAGCGAGACTTCCTGGCCGCGCCCCACTTTGGTCATCGGCGCTATTTCATCTGATATTCGGAGTGGCGTCCAATACCCTCTTCCGACCTTGCGGGCAATGCCGGGCGTGATCTGGACCAGGGCGAGCATGATCTGGATCAATGTGTTGATACCAGCGTTGTTCTATAGTCTTGTCATCGCAGCCAACGGGGGATTATCGCCATGTACTCGAACATCGTTTGCGCCATCGACGGGTCGGACCTCAGCACCAAGGCCTTTACCCATGCCATTGCGCTGGCGGGTAAGCTCGGCGCCAGGCTGACCGCCGTCACCGTTACCGATCCTTCCATCATCATCGCGCCGGGCGCGGAAATGATGATGGTAGACACATCAAGCATCCTGGCCGAACTCGACAAGGCCAAGGAAGAATCCGCCAAGAGTGTGCTGGAGGACGCGACCAGGCTGGCGAGCGCCGCCGGTATCAGTCTTGCGACCCACCACGTGCCCGATCTGCCGGCGGCTGAAGGCATTATCAGGCATGCGAAAACTGCGGGCGCCGACCTCATCGTCATGGGCTCTCATGGTCGTCGCGGGCTCGGCCGGCTGCTGCTTGGCTCGCAGGCGGCGGAAGTTCTGGCCCATGCCGAAATTCCGGTTCTGATCATCAAATAGTGTGTCCCTGGCGCTTCGTTCTTCGCGGAAACCGGCACCCCCTTTTCCGCATGAAGCACTAACATGTCAGCTATGGCGCGGCGCCGGATTTTCCGCTATGGGGCCGGTACCCTAGAGAAAGCGTCGCGCCATGACTCAGTCCCTGCCCCGCCATATCGCCGTGATCGATATCGGCAAGACCAATGCCAAGGTCGTGCTGATCGATGCGGCAAGCGAAGCACTGCTCGGCTCGCTCAGCCGGCCCAATAGCGTGCGCCGCGACGCGCCCTATCCGCATGCCGACGTTGAGGGGCTGTGGGATTTTATCCTCTCGAGCCTGGGCGAACTCCACCGCGAACACGGGATCGATGGCATTTCGATCACCACCCACGGCGCCACCGCCGCGCTGATGGCAGGCGATCGACTGGCGCTGCCGGTGCTCGACTATGAATATGACGGCACACAGGCCTCGGACGAGGCCTATGACCGCGCCCGGCCGGGGTTTGCCGAGACGCTGTCGCCGCGCCTGCCCAATGGGCTCAATCTTGGCGCGCAGATTTTCTGGCAGGCGCGGGCTTTTCCCGAAGACTTCGCCAAGGTCACCGCGATCCTGACCTATCCACAATATTGGGCGTGGCGCCTGACTGGTATTCACGCCAGCGAAGTGACCTCGCTCGGCTGCCACACCGATCTCTGGTCGCCGGACAAGGGCGACTTTTCCTCGATGGTCGATGTGCAGGGTTGGCGGGCTTTCTTCCCGCCGATCAAGCCGGCGGCTTCTGTCCTCGGGCCGTTGCTGAACAATCTTGCGGACTATACCGGGCTGCCGGCGGATACGCCGGTGACCTGCGGCATTCATGATTCCAATGCTTCGCTGGTGCCGCATCTGGGTCGCCACGAGGCTCCGTTCACCATTCTGTCGACCGGCACATGGGCCATTGCGATGACCGTGGGCGGGGATACAGCAAAACTCGACCAGGCGCGCGATAGCCTTGCCAATGTCGATGCTTTTGGCCGGCCCGTGCCGACTGCGCGCTTCATGGGTGGGCGCGAGTTCGACACCATCGTGGGCAAGATCGTTGCGCCGAGCGAAGTCGATATCGCCGCGGTGATCGAGCGCGACGTGCAGGCGCTGCCGACCTTTGCGCCCGGCGTCGGTCCCTTTGCAGATGGGCGGGGGCGCTGGACCGTGGCGCCCGAGGGGCTGACGGATGGCGAGCGTACGGCTGCGGCTTCGCTGTATCTGGCGCTGGTGGCGCGTGAATGCCTTGATCTGTGCGGGCTGGGCAAGAGCATCACCATCGAAGGGCCGCTGGCGCGCAATGCCGTGTTCGGCGCGGCGCTGGCGACACTGGCTGAGCGGCCGGTGCATGCTTCGGGCGATGGCACGGGCACGAGCCTTGGGGCGAGCCTGCTGTTTGGTGGCAAGCCGGCCCACGAGCAGCATGACAGCCCCATCGTGCCCCTGGTTCATCCCGGATTTGCGGACTATGCGCGGCGCTGGCGGGAACGCGTCAAGGCCTAGACCTTGGGCCGAGATGCATTGACGGCGGGCCATCGGCATCCCATGTCTGGATCACAGACATGGAGGCCGACATGGCAGAGCCGAAGCACCGCATCGTAATCATTGGCGGCGGCTTTGGCGGTATAGCGGCGGCGCAGGCGCTGGCGCGCGCCGATGTCGAGGTGTTGCTGATCGACCGGCGCAACCACCACCTGTTCCAGCCCCTGCTCTATCAGGTCGCGACCGCGTCGCTGAGCCCATCGGAAATCGCCTGGCCGATCCGCCACATCCTGCGGAGGCAACGCAATACGCGAGTGATCATGGCGACTGTGACCGGGATCGATGTGGCGAACCGGCAGGTGCTTATCGAGGATGGCGCGCCGGAGCGCTATGATAGCCTGATCATCGCGACGGGTGCGCAGCACGCCTATTTCGGCAATGACCAATGGGAAGAGTTTGCTCCCGGGCTCAAGACGCTCGAGGATGCCACCGCGATCCGCCGAAAACTGCTGCTGGCTTTTGAAGCGGCGGAGCGTGAATTCGATCCGCGCAAGCGCCGGGCGCTGTTGACCTTCGCCATTATCGGGGCCGGGCCGACGGGCGTCGAAATGGCCGGGGCGATCAGTGAGCTTGGACGGGCAAGCCTTGCCGGGCAGTTCCAGACCATTGCGCCGGAAGACCTGCGCGTGGTGCTGATCGAAGGCGCGGATCGCGTCCTCCTCAACTTCAAGCCGGAGCTATCGGCTTATGCGCTGAAGTCGCTCGAAGATCTCGGTGTCGAGGTTGAACTCGGCCAGATGGTCAAGGCGATCGATGAAGACGGCGTGACCTTTGGTGAGAAGCGCCTCGCGACCAAGACGGTGATCTGGGCGGCAGGGGTGGCCGCTTCGCCGGCCGCGAAATGGCTGGGGGTGGAAGCGGATCGATCGGGGCGGGTGAAAGTCGAGCCAGACCTTTCGGTGCCCGGGCATCCCGAAATCTTTGTGGTCGGCGACACGGCCAGCATTGCACGACCGGATGGAAAACCGGTGCCAGGCGTCGCTCCTGCGGCCAAGCAGGCGGGCGCGCATGCTGCCCGCGCTGTGGTGAAGCGGGTGGCCGGCGACAAGGCCCAACACCCCTTTGTCTATCGTCATGACGGCGATCTGGCGACCATCGGCAAGCAGGCGGCGGTGATTGATTTCGGCTGGCTGACGCTCAAGGGCTGGTTTGCCTGGTGGGTGTGGGGCATTGCCCACATCTACTTCCTGGTGGACGTGAAAAACCGCATCTTCGTGGCCATGAGCTGGCTGTGGATCTATCTCACCGGCCAGCGCAGCGCTCGGCTGATCACGCATTCGACTGCACCTGTTGCAGAGACGCTGGCGGACGTG
Organism: Devosia sp.; assembly: GCF_024707125.1. Taxonomy (GTDB): domain Bacteria; phylum Pseudomonadota; class Alphaproteobacteria; order Rhizobiales; family Devosiaceae; genus Devosia. The sequence continues at coordinate 90,640 of NZ_JANQAH010000005.1, read as the reverse complement.
GACAGCTAGGCCGGTTCGTTGACCGGGGTAACCTCGGCCTTTGAGAGCTGGCGTTCGCGCAGCCAGATATAGAGGCCGCTCAAGATGATGATGGCGGCGCCCAGGATGAACCACTGGTCGGGTGGCTGGTTGAAAATCAGCCAGCTGGCGATCGAGAGGTAGAGCAGGCTGAGATAGCTGAACGGGGCAAGGATGGCCGGCGCGGCGAAGCGATGGGCCACCGAATTGAGGAAGTGCCCACCAAGGCCCGCTGCGCCCATGATGAAGAAGGCGACCCAGGAGATCGGCTGGGTCGGCCATGCCCAATCCGTAAAGGCGACCGGCGCCAGGAGAATGACGGGCGTTGCGCCTGCAAAGAACTGCTGGGTTGAAGCGCTGTCGACGCCCGCCAGCTTGCGGGTGAGGATGGAAAAGAGCGCCAGGAAGAAGGCGCAGCCGAGGCTCAACAGGGCGGCCGGCTGGAAGGCCTCGGAGCCAGGGCGCACGATGATCAGAATGCCGATGAAACCAACGCCGATAGCGAGCCAGCGGCGCCAGCCGACCGTGTCACCCAGAAGCGGGCCGGACATGGCGCAGATCAGCAGCGGCGAGGTGAACTGGATGGCGCTGGTGACCGTGAGCGGCAGGTAGCGCATGGCGAGGAAATTGAGGCCGGTGGTCGCCAAAAGGCAGACACCGCGCAGGATTTCCAGCTTCCAATTGTTGCTCTTCATCACGTTGAAGCCGCTGACCGGCAGGAAGAGCAGCAGCAGGAGCGCCAGGTGCATGCCGTAGCGCATGAAGACGATCTGCGTTGTCGCCATGCCTTCGACTGACAGCCACTTGGCCGAGATGTCGAGCACGAGAAGAACGAGCTGGGACATCAGCACCAGGCCAATGCCCAGGTTCGCGCGGCTCTCGATGGGCGAAACCGTGGATGCCATCAGGAGAGTCCATATCCGGCAGGGAACAAGAACGTGCCGAGAATACGGGGGCGAGACATGGCTGGTCCGGGCAGGAAGAAAAAGGCGGTCCCGCACCGATGCGCGATGGGGACCGCCAAGTCAATGCTCTAGTATGGAAGAGGCGGCACTCAGAACGTCTCCGCGAGATTGCGCAGTGTCAGCGAGCCGGCGAGATCGGAGGACGTCACCTTGGCGCCGTGGCGCGGAATGAAGGTGAGATCGACCTGCTGGCCCGGCAGCAGCGTGATGGCATTGTCCGAGAAATAGCCAGGGATATCGACTGTCGCGGTGGCGAAGAAGGCGGGCTTGTCGCTTGAGAGCGTCAGCACGGCCTGACCATCCCGATCCGACCACGCGGCGGAGATGGATGGCTGCACCAGCTCGTAGGCCTTGTAGGGTTTCGGGAAATAGTCGTTTTCGCCGAGGATCGTGCCGGTCGCGTCCTTCCAGGTGAAGTAGAGGAATTCGTCGGCGGCCAGGTTCGCGGCGGAAATGGTCGTGACGCCAATGGCCGCGTCGGCGCTGATGGCGCTGTTGCCGGAGAACACAACGCGGCTTTCGCCGGTGACTTTCGCGGCGATGACTTCGAGAGCGATCGAGACCGGGCGGCCGGTGTCGTTGATCCCCTTGAGCGTGATCTCGGAGCCATCGGCATTGGGAACGGCGACGACATTGACGAGGCGGAAGAAGCGCTTGGCCATGTGGTGCATCAGCTTCCACTGCCCGCCGTAGTCAAGGCTCGACCAGCTCGCCACCGGCCAGATGTCGTTGATCTGCCAATAGAGCGTGCCCATGCAGCGCGGCTTGGTGGAGCGCCAGTATTCGATGGCGGTCTTGATGGCGAGGCCCTGCTGGATCTGGGAGAGGAACACCATCTGGTCGAAATCGCGCGGGAAGCGGAAATAGCGCGTCATCGTCTCGATGATGCGGGCATTGCCGCCATTGTTGCGCTGGTGGTTTTCCATGACCGGCGAGGACGGATTGCGGTCTTTTTCTTCCGAGAAGGTCTCGATGACATTCATCGAGGTGAAGGACTGGAAGCCGAATTCGGAGGCAAAGCGCGGATTGACGGTGCGGTAGGCGTCAAAGCTCTTGGCCGAGTGCCAGACGTCCCAATAATGGAGGTCGCCGCGGGTATCGGAGTGCCAACCGTCGGAAAAGTCCATGTAGCCGAGCGAGGGCGAGGACGGCCAGAAGCGGCGGGCGGGGTCTTCGTCCTCGACGATCCGGTGCAGCATGGAATTGAGCCGGTCGTAATTGGCGATGTAGCGCTCTTTCTCGGCGCGGGTTTCCGGATACCAGTTGAGCGAGCCGATGACCTCGTTGTCGCCGCACCAGAGGGCAATGGAGGCGTGGTGCGAAAGGCGGCGCACCTGCTGGGTGATTTCGGTTTCGACGGAGGCGAGGAACTCGCGGTCGGACGGATAGCTCATGCAAGAGAACATGAAATCGTGCCAGAGCAGGATGCCGAGCTCGTCGCAGAGCTCGTAGAAATAGTCCGGCTCATACTGACCGCCGCCCCAGATGCGGAGCATGTTCATGTTCGCGGCCTTGGCGCTTTCCAGGAGATCGCGGATGACCGTGGGCGTGACGCGCGAGGGGATGGCGTCGGCCGGAATCCAGTTGGCGCCCATCATGGTGATGTCGCGGCCATTGATGCGGCACTTGAACGAGTGGTCAATCTCGTCCTTCTCGATGATCCATTCGAGCTTTCGGAGACCAATCTTGCGGGTGGTGACTTCGCCTTCGAGGTTGGTGGTCAGCTCATAAAGCGGCTGGGCACCCTGCCCGGCTGGCCACCAGATTTTTGGATTGGAAATCGTCACATTGTGGGTGAAGACGTTTTCGCCCTTCTGGACCGCGACCTTGTCGGTGATGGTCTGGCCGTCGATCTTGTGTTCGAGTTCGACTTCGCCATGGGCGAAGGCGAAGACGCGGGTTCTTACTGAGAGTTCGACAGAATTGGCGCCGTGGGTCTGTTCGACCTCGACACTGTCCTGGCGGGCGAGGCGCGATTTGCGCAGGCTCATCGTGCCGTAGACGCCGACGGGCATGGTGCAGATGCCCCAGTCCCAACCCGCATGGCAGGCTGCCTTGCGGATGAAGTTCATGTGGATGCCCTTCAACCCATTGGTCTGGTAATTGTAGGTGAAGGGGATCGGGAAGGGGTGCGCGTCCGAGCGCGCCTTGGCGACATCGGGGGCAACGCCGAACTCGATGCGCAGGATATTTTCGCCCAGATGCACCTTGCCGGTGACGTCGATGTCGTTGCGGACAAAGCTATTGTCGGTGCGGGCGACGACTTCGTCATTGAGCAGGATGGTGGCGATGCAATCGACTTCGGAGAGGGTCAGCGTCAAGTAGCCGTCGATATCGGCCGCCGAGGCGTCGAAGCGGCGCTCGACATGCCATTCCGTCTCGCCCACCCACATCACGACCTTTTCGTTCTCGCCGAAATAGGGATCGGGGATGAGATCGGCAGCGAGGAGCGCGCCGTGCACGTCGCCCGGCAGAGTGATTGCCGTCGTGATGTTGCGCGCCGGCGCGGTCAGGCCATAGGCGCCGCTGAGATCAAGTGCGGTGTTGAAGCTGGATATCGTCAAGTCGTCCTCCTGCCAGCCGCGGCCGGCACCTCTGGCAGTCGCAAATCAACTACCGAAATCGATTTCGGAGGCGTTTGTAGCGGGAAGCGCGGCGCCTTCCAATGGGCAGAAAAGGGTTTTTTGCTGCCTGTTGCATCGTTGCGAATGCGAAATTTGCTGCCCGAAGAGGCCACCGCCGTAGATTTACTGATCTGTTAGGAAATCCAAGCCTAGGCTTGTCATACAAAGGGCAGTGCCATGTCAGTATTCCGGCGCCTGGGCCGCGTCATTTTTGAGTCTCCGGGGTCGGCAGAACTGTCGCTGGCCCAATGGCACGCACTTAAGCGCCAAGTGCCGCTGATGTACGCCATGTTGCTGGCCAATATGATCATCCTGGCTGCAACGCATTTCTCCGGCGCCCCCAGGTTTCTGACGCTGCTCATCCCCGCAGCGCTCACCGTGCTCTGCGGCTCGCGCATCCTGCGTTGGGTGCGCAGCGATAGCGCGACAATCACACCGGACCAGGCGCGCCGCGATATCAGGGCCATGGTGGTCCTCGGCCCGCTCATTGCCGTGGGCATCTCCGGCTGGGCACTCAGTCTCTATCCCTATGGCGGCCCCCTGCAGCAGGCGCACATCGCCTTTTTCATGGCCATCACCACCATTGGCTGCATGTTCTGCCTGCTCAATGTGCGCCTGGCGGCCGTGGCGATCACCGCCTGCGTTCTTATCCCCTTTACGGCCTTCTTCGCCCTGACCGGGCAACCCGTCTTCGTCGCCATCGCCCTGAACATGGTTCTGGTGACGGCAATCCTTGCGACGATCCTCATCGACAATTATCGCGGCTTTACCGGGCTGGTTGCGTCCCGCCAGGAAATGGCGCGCCGGCAGGAGCAGACGCAGCAATTGCTCGATGAAAACCACCGCCTTGCCTGGCTCGACAGCCTGACCGGGGTGCCCAATCGCCGGTCCTTTCAGAAGGAGCTGGCAAGAGCCCTGGAGGACGCCAAGGCAAACGGAAAAACCATCGCAGTGGCGCGGCTCAATCTCGATCGCTTCAAGGCGGTGAACGAGGTTTTCGGTCAAATCATGGGTGACCGGGTTCTGATCGAGGTGGCGCAGCGGATCGACATCACCCGGCCGTTCTCCTCCTTTCTCGCACGCCTCGACAGCGACAATTTTGCTGTGATCCTGACCGAGAATTCGTCGGGGGCCAATCTGGAGCGGCTCGGCCAGCGCCTTTGCGAGGCCATTGCACGGCCGGTCAAACTGCCGCTGGGTACGGCTCATGTCACCGCCTCCATCGGCTTTGCCGCATCGGGGCCGGAGGACACGCCGGAAACGCTGTTCGACCACGCCGACTATGCCGGATGGCTCGCCAAGCGCGACGCACGGGGCGGCACCATGGTGTTTTCGGCCATCGATGCGCATGACCTCAGGCAGATCCGGCGCATGGAGCATCTGCTGCACACGGCCGATCTCGACGAAGAGATCTATGTCCTGCTGCAGCCGCAATTCGACATTGCCATTGGCGAGACGACGGGCTTTGAAGTGCTGGCGCGCTGGCGCAGCCCGATCCTGGGCGAAGTGTCGCCGGCCGAGTTCATTCCTATGGCCGAGCGCATGGGCCAGATCGGAAAAATCACCCAGATCGTGCTGCGCAAGGCGCTGGCGATCAGCGAGCAGTTGCCACGACGCATGCGTCTGTCGGTCAATCTTTCGGCCAATGACATTGGCTCGCCCGCGGCCATTGATGCCGTCATCGCGCAGGTGGAGGCCGCGCCGCGCCCGAGCCGCGTCGATTTCGAAATCACCGAGACCGCCATCATGCGCGATCTCGACCAGGCCAAGGAGGCGCTTTCGCGCCTTCTCAGCCTTGGCGCGCGCATTGCCCTCGACGATTTCGGCACCGGGCATTCCAGCCTCACCCATGTGCAGCGCTTGCCGCTGCACCGGATCAAGATCGATCGCAGCTTTGTTGCCGAAGTGACGAGCGATCCGACCAGCCGCGCCATCGTCAAGACCATGGTCGATCTCTGCCGGAACCTGGGCATGTCCTGCGTTTTCGAGGGGATCGAAACCGAGGCGCAGCTTGAGGCTCTTGCCGGCCTCGGTGGCACGGTGATGCAGGGCTACCTTTTCGGGCGACCGATGCTGCCGGAACAGGCCCTCGCTCACGCCGAAAAAAGCGATGCGGGTTGGCGCCCGGAGCACAACCAGCGCTTTGGCGCGGCGAGTTGATCTGGATAAATCTCTGGCAGCGCCTGTCGAAATCCGCCCTGTCGCTTCGTCGCAGAAACGAGCGGACGATGACGGAACCGCAGGAGGCAAAGAATGATCAGGACTGGTTGGGTATTGAGCGCGCTGGTGACGCTCTTTCTTCTGGGGGCTTCGGCTGCACCCAAACTCATCAATTCACCGCTGGCGCTTGAGCCGCTGGAAGTGGTGGGTTGGCCGGCGAAATACCTGCTGCTGATCGGCATTATCGAGGTGGTCTGCGCGGTGCTCTACATCATACCGCGCACGGCTCTGCTCGGCGCCGTGCTGATGACCGCACTGCTTGGCGCCGCGCTGGCAGCAAACCTGCGGGTGGACAATCCGCTCTTCAGCCATACGCTGTTCAGCATCTACCTTGGCACCTTGGCATGGGCGGCGCTTTGGTTGCGGGAGCCGAGGCTGAGAAACCTCTTTCCAATTGTGCGGTAGCGTCATGTTCGTCGTCGCCACCGGCTTGTCCCGGTGGCCCATGCGGAGGCGCGATGGATTGCCGGGACAGGCCCGGCAATGACGATGGTGGGGGTATCGTAGGCAAAAAGGCCCGGTCGATTGACCGGGCCTTTTCTTATTGTGCTGCTTCGAGGTCCAAGAAACCGCCGGACTGACGTTCCCAGAGCATGGCGTAGTGGCCGCCCGAGGCGAGGAGTTGGGCGTGGGAGCCCTCCTCCACAATACGACCCTTTTCGAGCACCACGAGCCGGTCCATGGCCGCAATGGTCGACAGGCGATGCGCGATGGCGATCACCGTCTTGCCCTGCATGAGCTGGGTGAGCTGCTCCTGGATCGCCGCTTCCACTTCGGAATCGAGGGCGGATGTGGCTTCGTCGAGTACCAGGATCGGCGCGTTCTTGAGGAGAACGCGGGCGATGGCGACGCGCTGGCGCTGGCCGCCGGAGAGCTTTACGCCGCGCTCGCCCACATGGGCATCATAGGCCTTGCGGCCCTGCGGGTCGGACAGACCCATGATGACATCGTGGACATTGGCCTGCTCGGCCGCCCGCATCATTTCCTCGTCGGTCGCGTTCTGGCGGCCATATTTGAGGTTCTCGCGGACAGAGCGATGCAGCAGGGATGTATCCTGACTGACAAGGCCGATGGCGGCGCGGAGGCTTTCCTGGGTCACCGAGCGGACATCGCTGCCGTCGATCTTGATCGAACCGTCCTGCACGTCGAACATGCGCAGGGCAAGGTTCACCAGCGTCGACTTGCCCGAGCCGGAGCGGCCGACGAGGCCGATCTTTTCGCCCGGCTTTACCGTCAGGCTGAACTCGTCGATGACCGAGCCTTCCTTGCCGCGCCAATAGTTGAAGCTGACATTGTCGTAATGCAGCTCACCCTTGGTGACGGCGAGAGGCTTGGCCTCAGGCGCGTCGAGCATGGTCAGGGGCTGGGCGATGGTGTCCATGGAGTCCCGCGTCGTGCCGATCTGACGGAAAATGTTGGAGCCAATTTCGAGGATCCAACCGCTCATGTTCATGATCTGCAGGGCGAAGGGAATCGCCGTTGCCACCGCTGCGGCAGTGAGCACACCATTGTTCCAGCCGGCGAGGGCCAGCCAGGTGACGGAGACCACGAGGCCCGCATTGAGCATGAACAGGATCGACCACATGTAGGTGAACACCCGCATGAGTTTGCGGAAGCTCACGGCATGGTCGAGCACGCTGTCGGCGACATATTTGTCTTCATGCTCGCCGGAGGCGAAGGTCTTGAGCGTCTGGATATTGGTGTAGCTGTCGACGATGCGGCCGGTCATCACCGATTTGCTTTCCGAAAGTTCCTCGGAATAGCGGGCGATGAGCGGCATGGTGATGGCAAACAGCACCGCATAGAGCAGCAGCCATACCCCGATCGGCACCAGAAGAACCGGATCGAGCTGGGCCAGGACGACGATGGCGACCACGACGAAGACCAGGGCATACCAGGCCGCGTCGATAGTGAGGTTGACGCCGATTTCGATGGCTTCACCGGCCTGGATGACCTTGTTGGCGATGCGGCCGGCAAAGTCGTTCTGGAAGAAGGTCCAGCTTTGCCGGATGACATGCCAGTGGCTTTGCCATCGGACGATATCGACGAGGTTGGGGACGATGCCGTGATTGCGCACGAGCGTGTCGAGCACGAAGGTCAGCGGGCGGACGATGACGACGACGAAGACCATCCAGAGGAAGGTCTGGGTGTGCTGGTCGAAAATTTCGCCGGGATTTGTAGTCGCCAGCATGCCCACCACCATGCCGACAAAGACCGGCATAAGCGCATCGGCGACCGAACCGATGGCAACGAGGCCAATACGGATCGCGAAGGCGCCTTTGAACTGGGCGACGAAGTAGCGAACGAAAGGAGTGAGGCCCATAGGCGGCTGGCGATTTTTGGCCAGGGCGACGGGCGAATAGAGATTGTCGAAGAAGTCGATGACGCGGTTGAACATTTTCTGCTCATTTTATTGAGCCGCGCCTGACAGAACGCTCGGTTCGTATCAGGTTCGGTGCCGGGAAAGGGGTTTGCATTGGCTCGGGGCGATGGCATTCGGATTGCCCAGGTGTCGCGTCATGATGAAATCTCCCATTTGGGATCTCCTTTGGTTGACGCCCTCCACCATGGAGGGCGTGTGAAATCTGTTTGGGACGGCGGCGCCTACTGCGCCGCGTCCTCGACCTGATCCATCTCCAGGAACCCGCCCGATTGGCGCGCCCAGAGCTGGCTATAGATACCGCCCGAATCCACGAGCTCGGCGTGGGTGCCCTGCTCGACGATCTGGCCCTTATCCAGCACCACCAGACGGTCCATCATGGCGATGGTCGACAGGCGATGGGCAATGGCGATCACGGTTTTGCCGCGCATCAAGAGCTCGAACTGGCTCTGTATGGCGGCTTCCACCTCGGAGTCCAAGGCTGACGTTGCCTCATCGAGCACCAGAATCGGGGCATTTTTCAAGAGCACGCGTGCGATAGCGATGCGCTGGCGCTGGCCGCCCGAGAGTTTCACGCCGCGTTCGCCCACATGGGCGTCGTAACCCCTGCGGCCCTTGTAGTCCGAAAGGTCGGCGATGAAGTCGTGGGCCTCGGCAAGTTTCGCCGCTTCGATCATCTCTTCTTCGGTCGCGTCGGGGCGGCCGTAGACGATGTTGTCCCGCACCGAACGATGCAGCAGCGACGTATCCTGGGTCACAACGCCAATATTGGCACGCAGGCTATCCTGCTGGATCGTCGCAATATCATTGCCATCCACCAGAATGCGCCCGCCCTGCCGGTCGTAGAAGCGCAGCAGCAGGTTGACGATGGTCGACTTGCCCGCCCCGGAACGGCCGACAAGGCCGACCTTCTCGCCCGGGCGGATATTGAGGTTGAGCCCCTCGATAACACCAGACGATTTTCCATAGTGGAATGAGACATTGTCGAACTTGATGTCGCCCTCGACCCGGCCGATTGGCTTGGCATTGGGCTGGTCCGACACGACGCGCGGCAGCGAGATGGAATTGATGCCATCCTTGACCGTGCCGATGTTTTCGAACAGGGACGACATTTCCCACATCACCCACTGGCTCATGCCCTGGAAGCGCATGACAAGGCCAAGCGAAACGGCGAGCGCGCCGGGGCTCATGACGCCCTGCATCCAGAGCCAGATGCCCGTGGCGCCCACCGCAAAGAGCAGCAGCGCATTGGACCACAGGACCAGCATATTGAGCCAGGTGAAGAGCCGCATCTGCCGATAGACGGTGCCCAGAAACTCATCCATGGCCTCGCGGGCATAGGACTCTTCGCGGTTGGAATGGCTAAAGAGTTTTACGGTCGCGATATTGGTGTAGCTGTCGACGATACGGCCGGTCATCATCGATCGCGCATCGGCCTGGGCCTGCGAAATCTTGCCCATGCGCGGGATGAAATAGACCATCAGCGCGATATAGGCGGCGAGCCAGACGAGGAACGGAATGGCCAGGCGCCAGTCTGCCGATGCCGCCAGGATGACTGCGCCGGTGAAATAGACGACGACATAGACCAGCATGTCGAGCAGCTTCATGACCACTTCGCGCACGGCGAGCGAGGTCTGCATCAGCTTGGCGCCGATGCGGCCGGCAAACTCGTCCTGGAAGTAGCTCATCGACTGGCGGATCAGGTAGCGATGCGCCATCCAGCGGATACGCTGCGGGAAATTCCCAAGCAGCGTCTGATGCATGGTCAGGGTCGAGAGCAGCGCGAAGCCGGGAACGATGAAGACGATCATCGCGCCCATCAGCGCCAGCTTCCAGCCGTCCGTCTGCAGGAAGGTCTTGGGATCGGCCGCCGCCAACCAATTCACCACATCGCCGATGAAGCTGAAGACGAGGATTTCGCCCATGGCGACCGCGGCCGCAGCAAAAGCCATGACGGCCAGCCACTTCTTGGCGCCGTGGCTATAGTGCAGGCAGAAAGCCAGAAGACCCTTCGGTGGCTCGGTCGGCTCTCCCAGGGGATAAGCGTCCAGCTGTTTTTCGAACCATTTCAGCACTTGCGTCACCATGTATATCGTCCGGAAGGGACACCATGGCCGAACGCTAAGTGACGGCTATGACATTGGCCGTCAGCAGGTTCTGGCGATGGGCGATCCATCCAGGGAAATTTCAAAGACCGCGCTCGATACGTTCCGTTGAACGCAGAGGAGCCGCGTGGCGTTTAGCCCAGGCCTCCTCCCTAATGCCCGGAAGCATCAAAGAATTGGGCTATGCAGCCAAGAGCGGCGTAGCATACACAAAAGGCTAGAGTCGGCTGTTGCCACTTGGCCACATTCGAGCGTCAGAAAATAACGTTGCACTGGACCATTTCATGCGCACCGAAACCGAGCACACGATCTTCCTCAAGGACTACGCACCGACGCCGTATCGGATCGTTGCCGTGGACATGGATTTCAAGATCACCGAGGCGGGAACGCGGGTCCGGACGCAGATGACGATCGAGCCGCGGCCGGAAACGGCGCCCGGCACATCGCTCGTGCTCGACGGCGACGGTTTGACGTTGCAATCAATCGCCATCGATGGTCTGCCGCTGATGCTGTCGGGCTATGCGACCGATGACAATGGGCTAACCGTCGTGGAACCGCCCTTCCGTCGCTTCGTGCTCGAAACCGAAGTCAATCTCACGCCCGAGACCAATACCAAGCTGATGGGGCTTTATCGCTCGAGCGGCACCTGGTGCACGCAGTGCGAGCCCGAGGGATTCAGACGCATCACCTATTATCTCGACCGCCCGGATATTCTGGCGCCCTTCAAGGTGCGGATCACGGCGCCGCGCGACATCGCGCCGGTCCTGCTCTCCAACGGCAATCTGATCGACAAGGGCGACGCGGGTGACGGCACGCATTTTGCGCTTTGGGAAGATCCATTCCCGAAGCCCGCCTACCTCTTTGCGCTCGTGGCCGGTGACCTCGGCTCGATCACCGACACCTTTACAACGGGCAGTGGCCGCAAGGTCGACCTCGCCATCTATTGCACCCATGGCAAGGAGGCCGAATGCTTCTACGCCATGGACAGCCTCAAGCGCTCCATGGCCTGGGACGAAAAACGCTTCGGCCTCGAATATGATCTCGATGTGTTCAACATCGTTGCCGTTAGCGATTTCAACTTCGGCGCGATGGAGAACAAGGGCCTCAACATCTTTAACGACAAGCTGGTCTTCGCGCTGCCCGAGACGGCGAGCGATGCCAATTATGCCAATATCGAACGCGTCATCGCGCACGAATACTTTCACAATTGGACCGGCAATCGCATCACCTGTCGCGACTGGTTCCAGCTCTGCCTCAAGGAAGGCCTGACCGTCTATCGAGACCAGGAATTTTCCTCGGACGAGCGCAGCCGCCCGGTGCAGCGCATCCATGACGTGGAAAACCTGCGCATCACACAGTTCCCCGAGGATGGCGGCCCGCTCGCCCATCCGCCGCGGCCGGATCGCTATCGCGAGATCAACAATTTTTACACGACGACGGTCTACCAGAAGGGCTCGGAAGTCGTCCGCATGCTGGCAACGCTCCTGGGCGAAGCCGGCTTTCGCAAGGGGATGGACCTTTATTTCGAGCGCCATGATGGCGAGGCGACGACCATCGAGGCTTTCCTGAAGGTCTTCGAAGACGCTACCGGCACTGATCTCAACCAGTTCTCCCGCTGGTATCTCAATGCCGGCACGCCGGCCGTAACGGCCAGCGACAGCTATGATGCGGCAAGCCAGACCTATACGCTGACCCTGTCGCAAAAGACGGCGCCGACGCCGAACCAGCCGGACAAGCCGCCTTTCGTCATTCCGGTGAAGTTCGGCCTGATCGGCCCCAATGGCAGCCCGATGGGCTGGACCGGCATTGCCGGCGGCACGGTCAAGAACGACCTCATCGTTCTTGATGGCGATAGCGTCACGCTGACCTTTACCGGGGTTGCCAATCGCCCGGTGCCGTCGCTGCTGCGCGGCTTCTCGGCTCCCGTAAAACTCTCGACCAATCTGACCCAGCAGGACCTGCTGTTCCTCGCGCGGCACGATAGCGATCCATTCAATCGCTGGGATGCACTGCAGACAGTCGCGACGCAATTGCTGGCCGCCGCCGCTACCGGCAAGGCGCCGGCGTCGAGCGATGTCGACGCGCTGCGCCAGGCCATTGTCGACGCGCTCAGCGATCCCTCTCTCGACCATGCGTTCAAGGCGCAGGTTATCGCCATGCCCGACGAAACGGTCATTGCCCGCCAGATCGGCAGGGATGTCGATCCGAGCGCGGTTGCAGAAGCGCGCCGGGCGTTGATCCGCGCTATCGTCGGGCCAGTGGCCGAGCGTCTCGAAGCGCTTCATGCCGAATTGCAGGTCATTGAGCCCTATAGCCCCGATGCTGCCCAGGCAGGCCGCCGCTCGCTGCGCAATGGTCTCCTGTCGCTGCTGACGGCCGGGTCGGACCGCGGCGCGGCCCTCGCTGAAGCGCAGTACCATGCGGCCAGCAACATGACCGACCGCTATGCGGCCCTCGCCATTTCGGCCCACAACTGGACCAGCGCTGCTCCCGCCCTTCTCGGCGATTTCCGTACGCGTTTCTCCGGCGATCCGCTGGTGTTCGACAAGTGGCTGGTTGCCTCCTCGCAGGCTCCGGACGATGCGGCGATCGAGCGCCTGCGGGCCATTCTGGCGGCTCCGGATTTCCCGCGCACCAATCCGAACCGCCTGCGCGCCCTGCTCGGCAGCTTCGTGATGAGCAATCCGGCGCAGTTCGCGCGGGCCGATGGCCTGGGTTTCCGCTTCATCACGGAAGCTGCGGCAGAGATCGACAAGGTCAACCCGCAGGTGGCCGCGCGCATCCTCACGGGCTTCCGCATCCTGCCGCTGCTGGAAAGTGGCCGTCGAGAGGCCGGCCGCGCCGCTCTCGAAGCGCTTAAGAACCATCACACGCTGAGCCGCAATACCGGCGACATTGTCGACCGAATCCTCGCGGGCTAAACGCCTGATATCGAGCAAAAATGCGATGCCTCCCCACCTCAAAAGGGGGAGGCATCGCTGTTTCTGGTATCCGACCTCACCGCAGCGTTATTCTCAAAGGGCTGTGGAAGGATTTTTCTTTTCGCCTAAGTGATTCAAGAGACTCACGTTTTGGCGCCGCGCCCGCCGGGACGCAAACACCCCTATGGACAAGCCCCCTACGGGTGATTCATTACTTGTTAACGAGCAAATCGCTTCGGGGCTAACCCTTTAAATTTATGGAGAATTTCATGCGGTCGTCGGAGGTATCCGGCGCCGATGCTGATGGATTCGGCATGGGCAATGGGCATAATTTTCGGCGCCTCCGCCGCCAGGGCACGGCTGCACCCCGCGGGTTCAGACACCGTGTCCTGACGCCGATGACGCTGGCCGTCGCCGCCACCGCCTTTGCCGCCGCAACCCTTTTTCATCGTCTACGACGTCGTCACAACGCTGGGCGAGGTCAAGCGCGAACTCTCGCTCATCGGGGTTGCCGTCGCCGCCCGCGTTGCCAATGAGCCCACGACCGTCGCCGAAACGACCCTTGCGAGCACACCGAGCGATTTTCCGGGCATTACCCGCGCGCGCTTTGTCGAGGCAGAAGCCGATTTCGGCGATTTCTTCTCTCACGCCGTGCCGGCCGGGTCGCATGGCCTGCTCAGCGTGCAGGCGGAGCAATCGGGCGCAGTTGGCGTCCTTGCCGGCCGCGGCGCAGCGGCCCTGGCACTTGCCGGCCTTGTAACCGCCTTGACGGTGCGCCGTCGTCGCGACGAGGCCATGCCCGACCCGATGGAGCGCCATACCTACCGCTCCCTCACCTCGGCGATCCCCATGGGCATCGCCTGCTGGACCACCGACGGTCGCATGATCGTCTGCAATGGCGATTATCGCGAGCGCCTGCAGCTTGATAGCGATGCCATCACCTATCCCGAAGCATTGGGGCGCCTGCTGTCCGGCGGCTATATGAAACTGCTGCGCGAAGAGAGCGGCAACCGCCTGCTGGAGCTGCACCAACAAGACGGCTCCTGTCTCCTGATCGACGAACGCCCCCTGCCCGATGGCGGCTTCATGACCATCCTTTCGGACGAGACCGAACGCCGACGCACCGACGTTTTGCTCTCGACCATTCGCGAAGAGCAGCGCCTCTTGGCGCGCCGCTACCACGAAGAAAAAGATCAAGGCCGAGGCTGCCAGCCGCGCCAAGACCAATTTCCTCGCCCATCTCAGCCACGACATTCGCACCCCGCTCAACCATATCATCGGCTTTGCCGAGCTGATGGAATGCGAGACCTATGGCAAGATGGGCGACCCGCGTTACGCAGAATATGTGCAGTCGATCAAAACTTCGGGCGAGCACCTGCTCAATTCCTTCGCCGCCATTCTCGATCTCGCCGAACTCGAAAATGGACAAAAGGTGCTGCGCGCCGACGCCGTCCCGCTCGACGAAGTCATCACTGCGACCTGCCGCCGCTTCCGCGGTCAGATCGCGCGGGCTGGTCTTGCTCTTTCGGTCAATTCCGAAACGGGCGCGATGCTCTGCGGCGATCGGCTGGCCTTTGTGCGCATGGTCGGCAATATCGTCGAGAATGCCATTCGCTTTACTCCGGCAGGTGGCAAACTGACCCTCGCGACCTTTGCCGCAGACGATGGCGTCGTTATCGAGGTCACCGATACCGGCATTGGCATGAGCGAGGAACGGCTTTCGAGCCTCAGCCAACCCTTTGCCTTGGGTGACGCCACTTTCACCCGCGAAGGTGTCGGTCCGGGCCTCGGCATTTCCATTTCGCGCGCCATTGCGGAGCTAAGCGGGGGCCGGATGGTTATCGACTCCGCGCCATCCATAGGCACGACGGTCGCCATTTCGCTGCCGCTTGATGTGCGGCACAGCAAAGTGACCGTGGCGGCCTAGATCATGATCAACCGCGAGTGGCACGAAGCGCATCGTCTGGGCCCGAAAGCCAAGCTGGACGAACGCGTTGCGTGGCACATCGAGCACGCCGAGCTTTGCGGCTGCCGGGACATGCCCGAAAGCATCAAGGCCGAGCTCGCCAAGCGCGGCATTCCACAGCCGGAACGGCGGCACTAGAGCCTTCGCGCCGCCTCGTACCAGGCTGCGGCGGCGGCAGCCACTTCGCCCTGCATCTCCGACACATCAAGCGCCAAACGCCCGAAATCGGGATAGTGGCAAAGCTGGGCCAGCAGGTCCTGGAATGCCGGTGACCAGGCTTCGTCCTTGAACGGACTGACCAGGGCCGAACTCATGATCTGTAACACAGTCGCATAGACCGTGTGGATTTCTGCAAGGCGCTGGCCCTTGGGCACGAGTCCAATTTCGCCGAGACGCGTCAGAACCTCGGCCGGTGGCGCCTGTGGCAGGTCGATCTGCGCACCGGCAACGAGCTGAGCCGATTGGGCGATAAATTCGAGATCGACGAGGCCGCCGTCGGCGAGTTTCAGGTCAAAGGCGTGACGCGGCTTGCGCTCCTTGGCCATCAGCGCGCGCATGCTCACGACGTCGTCGATGATCTTGTCCTTGTCGCGGGGTAGCGCCATGACCTCGGCCATTTCACGCTCGACCACGGTGGGAAGATCACCCGTGCCGGCGACGACGCGGGCGCGGCTAAGCGCCAGGTGCTCCCAGGTCCATGCCTCCCCACGCTGGTAGGAGCGGAACGAGGCAAGGCTCGTCGCCAGCGGCCCGGCATTGCCGGAGGGCCGCAGCCGCATGTCTGTTTCGTAGAGCACGCCCTCGCTGGTCGGCGCCGCGAGCGCAGCAACGAGGCGCTGGGTCAGGCGCGCAAAGTAATGCGATGGGGCCAGTGGCCGTTCGCCATCGGATTCCGCGTCCGGCGCGTCATAGAGCAGGATGAAATCGAGGTCGGAGGTGAAGGTCATCTCCCGGCTCGCCATCTTGCCGAAGGCGAGAAGCGCCGTGGAAGCGCCCTCGATCAGGCCATGGCGGCGGGCAAATTCTTCCTGCACGCTGGCAAAGAGGCGATTGAGCAGGGTTTCGGCGAGAGCCGTGAACTGTTCCCCGGCCACTGCGGCGCTGACGGTGCCCGAAAGCAGGCCGGCCGCGACGAGGAATTTTTTGCTCCTGCCCGATGATGCGGGCGCGGTCGATCAGCTCCTCATAGGTGCGTGCGTCGGCAAGGAAGGAATCCACCTTGGCGACCAGCACGTCGCGATGGGTGACGTCATTGGCAAAAGCAGGATCAATCAGGCCATCTACGACATGAGCGCGATGAATGACCGCCTCGGCCATGCGCGGCGCCGAGGCCATGAATTGCACGAGCAGCGAGAGCAATTGAGCATGGTTGCGCAGCAGCGCAAAGAGCTGCACGCCGCCCGGAAGGCGGGAAAGGAAATCGTCCATGCGCGCGAGGCCAAGGTCGGCGCTGCCGGCATTGGCGAGGGTTGTCAGCAGGGAGGGCAGCAGTTCCGTCAGATGCGCTCGTGCGGCGGCGCTGCGCGTGGCGGCATAGCTGCCATAGTGCCATTTTCGCACTGTCTCGATGGCCTTGTGGGCATCGGCAAAACCCATATTGGTCAGGGTTTCGAGCGTATTTGGATCGTCATCGCTGCCGGTGAAGACGAGATTGCCTTCCACCGTGCCCAGGGACTCTCCTTCGGTGAAAAGCTCGGCGTAGTAGCGCGCGACGCGCTCGAGGGCGGCACGATAGTCGGTCTCGAACGTTTGCAGGTCGGGCTGGTTCATCAGCCGGCCGATGACCGCCACGGCCTCGGGCGTTCCGGGCATGATGTGGGTCTGCTCGTCGCGGAGCATCTGCAGGCGGTTTTCGACGGCACGGAGGTACCAATAGGTTTCGGTCAACTCGCTCGCCGTGGTCGGACTGATCCAGTTGGCCGCTGCCAGGGCCGCCAGTGCCTGCGAGGTCGGGCGCACGCGCAGGGCCTTGTCGCGGCCACCCGCGATTAGCTGTTGGGTCTGGGCAAAAAACTCGATCTCGCGGATGCCACCGCGGCCGAGTTTGACATTGTGGCCCTCGACGCGGATATCGCCGACATTCTTGGACACATTGATCTGGCGCTTCATCGCCTGGATATCGGCGATGGTCGCGAAATCGAGATGCTTGCGCCAGACATAGGGCGCGAGTTCCTTCACGAACGCCTCGCCCACCTGCTTGTCGCCGGCACAGGGCCGCGCCTTGATCCAGGCGGCGCGCTCCCAGTTCTGGCCGCGCACTTCGTAATAGGCCAGCGCCGCATCGACCGAGAGCGCTACGGGTGTTGAACCGGGATCAGGGCGCAGTCGCAGGTCGGTACGGAAGACATAGCCATAAGCCTGATGGTCCTCCATCAGCCCCACCAGCTTCTGCACCATGCGCGAATAGATCTTCGTGCCTTCGCTCGGGTCGACCAGCACCGGCTTTTGCGGATCGAAAAAGGCGACGATGTCGATGTCCGACGAATAATTGAGTTCGCGCCCGCCATGCTTTCCGAGAGCGAAGAGCGCGAGGCCGGAGTTTTTGGCGCGCGCTTCTTCGCGCAGAAGCAGCAATTGACCCTTGTCGAAGGCCTGAACCATCAGGAAATCGAGCGCGGCCTCAAGGGCAGCATCGGCAAGGTCGGACAGTGCTTCGGTCGCTCGCGCCGTCGTCCAGACGCCACCGGTTTCGGCCACAGCCGCCAGAAGCGCCGTGCGCCCCTTGGCGATGCGTAGCGCCCGGCCAAGGCCGGCCTCATCCGCGGTGATACCCGCTTCGGCCACCGACACCAAAAGCTCGGAAAAGACTGTATCCGGCCCGCGCTCGAGCGCATCCGCCAGCCAGTCCGGATGGGTCCGAGCCAGTTCGAGCAGATAGGGCGCCGATTGCAGCAAGGTGCTGAGGGTGGGTGTCGCCGCCTTGAAGGCGGAAACGGCCGTGGCCGGTAATTCAGCCAGCAGAGCGTCAAAAGCGGGATGCGGAATGGCGGGCAAGGGCGAGAGATGGATGCTCATGAAAGAGGCATATCCCGCCGCCAAGGCGCCAGCAAGCCGCCCTCAACCCTTTGTCGTGTCACTTTCCTCAGCGTCGGAAAGTTCGGCGAGAACGCGCTTTTCGTCGTCGGAAAGAGGTTCAGCTTTGGACGTGGATGACGCTCGCCGCATGGCCCAAAAAGAGGCCGAACAGTCCAAGCGCCAACAAGGCAGGTGCAGCGATCCAGAGGATCAGCGTGTGGTTGTTGAGCCGGGGATTGAGCAGCACATATTCGCCGTAGCGATCGACGAGATACTGTTCCACTTCGGCATTGCTGTCGCCTGCTACCAGCCGCTCACGCACCAGAACACGAAGGTCGCGCGCGAGATCGGCGTCGCTGTCGTCGATGGACTGGTTCTGGCAGACGAGACAACGCAGGCCGGCCGAAATATCTCGGGCGCGTTGCTCCAGCGCCGGATCATCCAGCATCTCGTCGGGCGACACGGCGAGAACGGGCATGACGAGGCAAAGAACCAGCGCGAGCAGAGTTAGCAGGCGCTTCATTCCGCCGGCTCCATGACTTGCTTCGCCGCCCGCTGCGGCGCGCCTACGCGGAGGCGCCGGTCGGTCAGCGAAAGCACGCCGGCGCCGGCCATGACCAGGGCGCCGATCCAGATCAGCAGGATATAGGGCTTGTACCAGATGCGGACGACATGGGTGTTGTCGAGCGGCTCGCCCAGTTGCAGATAAAACTGCGACAGGCCGTAGGTTTCGATGGCCGCTTCAGTTGTCGGCATGCCGCTCGCCACATAGGTGCGACGCTCAGCCTCCAGCGTTTTGGTGCCGCCGCCCGGAGCGGTGACGGTGAAATGTCCGGTGTCGGCCATGTAGTTCGGCCCTGGGATTTGCTCGAAACTATCGAAGGCAAGGGAATAGCCGCTGAGTTCTGCCGTCTCGCCCGGATTGAGCGTCGTCACTAGTTCGGTTTCCCAGGCGGTGACCGAGACGATGCCGAGAACCGTCAGGCCCAGCCCCATATGGCCGAGCGCCGTCGACCAGATGGTGCGCGGCAGGCCAACAAGGCGACGAACGCTTTCGCCGACCGGAATGCGACCTATGCGCCCGCGCTCGATCAATTCGGCGAAGGCGCCAAACGTCACCCAGAAGCCGAGCAACAGCCCGAGCGGAGCCAGCGAAATCGAAATGCCGCCAAGAGCCGAAACCAGAATGGTGAGGAAAATGGCGAGGCCCGCCGCGCCCACCAATCGCTGTCCGGCAGCAACGAGATCAGCCCGCTTCCAGGGCAACAATGGCCCAAAGGGCAGTACGAGCAGGAGCGGCGCCATCAGCGCGCCGAAGGTGAGATTGAAGAAGGGCGCACCGACCGAAATCGTCGTACCCGCCAAAGCATCGAGCAGCAACGGATAGAGCGTGCCGACAAGTACCGCACCCACAGCCGTGGCGAGGAACAGGTTGTTGAGAATGAGCGCGCCCTCGCGACTGATGGGCGCAAAAAGCCCGCCTTGCCGCAGGCTGCTTGCCCGCAGGGCAAAAAGCAGGAAGGCGCCACCGATGAGCACGGCCAGAATGGTCAGGATGACGAGGCCGCGCGTGGGGTCGCTGGCAAAAGTATGGACCGAGGTCAGAATGCCCGAGCGCACGAGGAAGGTGCCGAGCAGCGACAGCGAAAAGGTGATGATGGACAGAAAGATCGTCCAGATTTTCAGCGCATTGCGCTTCTCCATCACCAGCGCCGAATGCAGCAGCGCCGTGCCGGCGAGCCAGGGCATGAAGCTGGCATTTTCGACCGGGTCCCAGAACCACCAGCCGCCCCAGCCGAGTTCGTAATAGGCCCAGTAAGAGCCCATGGCGATGCCGAGGGTGAGGAAGACCCAGCTCAGCATGGTCCACGGTCGCACCCAGCGCGCCCAGGCCTGATCGATGCGGCCCGAAATCAACGCGGCCATCGCGAAGGAGAAGCAGATCGAAAAGCCGACATAGCCCGCATAGAGGAGCGGAGGATGAATGGCGAGGCCGATATCCTGAAGGATGGGATTGAGGTCCGAACCTTCCAGTGGCGGCGGCGACATCCGGGCGAAGGGATTTGAGGTAAAGAGCGTGAAACCGCCGAAAGCGGCGACGAGCAGGCTCTGCGCGCCCAGCACCAGATTGAGCAGGTCAGCCGGCAAGCGCCGGCCAAAGGCCGCCACCAGCGCGCCGAACAGCACAAGAATCAGAATCCAGAGCAGGAGTGAACCTTCGTGATTGCCCCAGACGCCGGAGATCTTGAAGATCAGTGGTTTCAGCGAATGCGAATTGTCGACCGCCAGCTTCAGCGAAAAATCCGAAACCACAAAGGCCTGGACCACAGCCAGGAAGGCCACGGCCACCAGCACGAATTGCAGTATGGAAGCCTGCGCCAGCACCTGCGCCAGACGCTGGCCGCTGCGCCACAACAACAGACCGGCCAGCGCCGAAACGGTGGCGATGGCACAAGCCAGGATCAGGGCAAAATGGCCAACTTCGATGCTCACGGCGTCGCAGTCTCCGGCCGCCATTCGCCCTGCGCCTTCAGCGCATCGACGACTTCACGCGGCAGGTAGTTTTCATCGTGCTTGGCCAGCACATTGGTGGCGACAAAGCTGCCATCGGGGCCAATCGCGCCCTCGGCGACGACGCCCTGCCCTTCGCGGAACAGGTCGGGCAGGATGCCGACATAATGCGCCGCTATCTCAGTCGCGCCATCGGTCACGACGAAAGTGTTCGACTGCCCCTCGCGCACCCAGCTGCCGTCCTTGACGAGACCGCCGAGCCGAATGGGATGACCGGGTTCGACGCCACGCGTCTGAACATCGGTCGGAGAATAAAAGAACACGATCTGGTCGCGCAGCGCCGTCAGCACCAGCGCGGCGGCAATCACCAGAACCACGCCCAGCCCGGCAATGACAGCCAGGCGCTTTTGCTTGCGCGACCATCCTTTGCGGCGAACAGCAGACGGCATGGTCATTGCTCAGCTCCATTGAGTTTCAGGCCAGCGGCCAGCGCCATGCTGTCGAGCTCGCCTCGATCAAAGGCCGCGGGATAGGCAGCTACCGCCCCGTCATAGGCAATCTGCGCATTGGGCAGATCGCCAAGCACGATGTAGGAGCGCACCAGTTGCGACCACTCTTCGACAGTTCCGCCATCAGCATAGAGGCGCGTGGACAAGCTCTCTACCATGCCTCGGATCATCTCTGCTTGATCCAGCGCAGTCGTATCGACACCGTCGTTCTCTGCCACGGCGAGCCCCTGCTGGGCAGCCTGCAACCAGGGTTCATCGCCCTGCGCCAGATCGATGGCCGCCTGCCAGAAGCGAACGGCGTCGTCATATTGGCCGGTGCGCGTCAGTTCGGCGCCAAGGTAAAGGCGCGACTGCACATGGCTCGCGTCCATCTCGGCGGCGGTACGCAAGAGCCCCATGGCCTCTTCCGACCCTGCGCCATCGGCGGCCAGCAACAGCGCCTCCGCCCGATCGGTCAGCAATTGAGCGGTTGGTTCCGAGAGATCAATGATGCGGCCATAGGCATTCGCAGCCTCGGCGAAGCGGCCAACTTCCAGCAATGCGGGCGCCAGCACGGTCCAGCCGCGCAGATCATCGGGATCGGCCGTCAGCCGTTCCTCAATGCGCGCGATAGCAGCGCCCAGGTCCATGTTCTGGGCGGCCACGTCGGCGCGCCCGGCAAACGGTTGGCCGGGCAGGTTCGGATTGCCAAGAAAGGCATAGAGACCAAGCGCCAATGCGGCGACGAGACCGAGGCCCGAAAGCAGCGTACCCCGACCGATTTCGTGCGTGGCCTGTGGCCCAGCCTCGGCCTTGGCGCGCAGCATTTCGCGGGCCAGTTCGCCCCTGGCGCCCACGGCTTCCTCGGCCCCGATCTTGCCGGCGGCGAGATCGGCGTCGATCCCAGCCAGCACAAGGCGGAAATGGCTGTTGGCATCAGCGCTTTCGGCGGCGCTCACGTTGACCACGCGACCGCGCCCCGCGTACAACAACGCGGCGCAGGCAATGGCGGTGACTGCAATGGCGATCAACCAGAAAATCATGGGCCCCAAACGCTTGCTTTCCTCAACGAGCAAGGTTGGGTTCTCTATAAGCCCATTGCGGCGAAAAACCATCAAAACCCGCGTGTTCGCTGTGGACGCATTGCCACAGCGGCGGCTCGTCGCAGGGGTTTGAGGGCATGACCGACACGCAGGTGGACTTTGCCGTTTTCGGATCGAGCCCCTTGGCCGGGCTGGTTGCCGGTCTGCTCGCGAGCCGCCACAAGCGTAGGGTTGTGATGGTGGGTGATGCGCAGGCGCGCTATCGCCTGCCGCGCACGCTCGATATTTCGGTCGCACCGGTCACCCGGCCCGAAACCTGGGCGCTGCTGACAGCCGCCTTGCCCGATATTTCCAAGCTCATCACCAGGATCGGCGGGCGACAGGCGCTACGCCGCGTCGATCCGATCTTCTTTGCCGATGGTCTGGCTGCCCGCGAAGCCCTCGGCCATTTCTCCCATATGGCCCGCGCCCACGGCATGATCCTCGAAACCGTGCCGCCGGCAAAGATCGGCGCCGATCGTGCCGCCCTGCGCATCAACGATGCTGTGACCATTCATCGTCCCGGCTTCGGGCCTGCTCTTGAAACCTGGCTCGGTGAACTTGGCGTTCGTCGCTTTGGCCCCGAAGCGGCTACGATGGCGCCCGGCGGCGCTACCGCGATCAAGGCAGACGACGAGGTGCTGGTCGCCCGCCGCGCCATTCTGGTCGATGACTCATCCATTCTCCATGCCCTGCCAGGCTGGCAATGGCCTGCTCAATTGCTGCGCCGCCCCCACGCCACCGTGCTGACTGCATCAAGCCGCCACCTCGCCGGTCCGATCATGGTCCAGCTCGATAGCGGCACCATTCTCGTCCAGCACGAGGAAGGCGGCATGGCCGCCATGGGTCCGGGCAATCTCGGCTCATTCTCCGGTCAGCTCGCCACGCTGCTGGCCGAAGCCGGCCAATTGCAGCAGGTCGGCCAGGTCGGATACGAAATCCTGTCTCCAAGCGATGGTGCGCCACTCCTCGGCCCCGTCACTGCCGACGGACCGCTCATTCTCACGGGCCTTGGTCCGATCGGAGCCTTTATGGCGCCCATTCTGGCGCGTTGGCTTGCGGGAGAAGCCAGCAGTGACGAAACCGAATGGTGCGAAGCGCGCCGCGCCGACAAGCGCGGCCTCGGCAGCTCCGTTGCTGAATTCAATTTCCGGATCGAAGAGCAGGCGGCATGAGGCCACAGACCAATCGCCTGCCCGCCACCACCGGCAAGGGCCTTTCCGGCGCGCATATCGACCGGAGCCGCCCGATCAGGTTCACCATCAATGGGCGTGTCACGCCCGGCTTTCAGGGTGACACTGTCCTCAGCGCTTTGCTGGCCGCGGGCGTCGACACGATCGGGATCCATGCGGGCCAGCCGCTCGGCCTCCGCGCCAGCGCCGCCCCCGCCATTGCCTATGCTGCCAAGGCCAACGCGCCCGCACATGCTCTCCCCATGGAGCGCACGCCAGCGCGGGACGGCGCCGAATATCGCATCATCGCCGAAGGTCCTGGGCCCGGCCTTTTCGCGCGCCTCTTTCAACCCGGACGAACGCTGGGGCTTTCGCTCGACACGCCCAACAGTCTCGTACGCCCGTGGCGATCCATTCGCGGCCGGGAGGCTGAGCCGACCGATCTCATAATTGTCGGTGGCGGCGTTGCCGGCATGGCCGCAGCGCTTGCCGGCGCCCATGCGGGCCTCAAGGTCACGCTTATCGAAGCGAGCCCGCATCTGGGCGGACATTCGGGCCTATTCGGCACGCAGGACGGCGAAAGCACGCCAGAGGAAAATGTCGCCGCGCTCGCAGCCGAAGTCGCCGCCAATCACACGATCAGGGTTCTCACCCATGCCGAGGTATTTGCCATAGGCGAGGGCATCGTGCGCGTACACCAGCTCGATATCAGCGGCGAGCGCGTCGAAGGCCAGGTCGTCGACTTGCCCGCGCGTTACATTATCCTCGCCACCGGCGCCTTCGAGCGCCTGCCCGTGCTGCCGGGCAATAGGCTGCCCGGGATAGTGGGGGCGCAGGACGCATTCGAGCTCGCCTATCGCTATGGCATCTGGCCGGGCCAGTCCTGGCTCCTCGCCACTTCGGGCAATCCCGCCTATCGCCTCGCCACCCTGCTCGCTGAAAGCGGCACGACCCTCGATCGCATCCTTGATGGTCGCGACCATGCCAGCTCGCGCTATATCGAGTTTTGCAAGGCCTACGGCTTCAGACAGTTTCCGGGCACTGTTCCGCTCGCCGTCACACCCGGCCCGGCAGGCCGCCTCTCGGTGGAACTCCCGCATGGCGAACCCACCTCCGTCGACCGGCTGGTGCTCTGCGGCGGCTGGCAGCCAGACCTGACGCTTTGGCACCTCGCCGGTGGCCAGAGCCGTTGGAATGTTCGGAGGGAGCGCCTCGAACCCATCGGGGAAGTACCGGGCCTGGTGCTTGCCGGCTCCGCCGCTGGGCATTTTACCCGTCGTGGCTGCGTCACCAGCGGGATCCATGCCGTCGATCGCCTGCTTGGCCGCCCAGGCCTTGGTGTCGACGATCCCGTCATCGATGCTTTTTATGAAACGCCCGACCGGCAGATGCATGTGGGCGACAGCGAAAACGCGCCCGCCCCCACCTATCTCGATGCCGACAACACATTGATGCTGCGCCCAGCCCCGCCACCGCGCCGCCGCTGGACGAGTATTTTCCGCGGCCCCCGTAGCGGGCCTGTCCGCGTTCTCTCCGAAGCCCCGCAACCGCTCTCCATCGGCGCCATCTGCGCCGGCGTGGGCATTGGCCTCATCCCGCCAGAGTCAGCCGGCGTGGTCGCCCAGGAGCGCGTGGCCCTCGTGCCTTTGACACGCGCCGAACCGCCGCGCCCACCCGCCTCAGAAAATATGGCGACGGTCCCAACCTATCTCGCCGACCGCTTTGGTCACGACGCCGCCGTAAAGACGCTGCGCCACGACCCGTCACGCCAGCTGGGCAGCGGCGCCCTGATTTTCGAGGGGGAAGATGTCACCGATCCGCGCCGCGCCGTCGGCGTCGTGCTGCGCACCAGAGACGGAAAAACCGAAGCGCTCGTTGTCGCTTCGGTCCGCAATGTGGTGGTACGAGATCTTGGCCAAGCAATCCCGGCCGAGGTGGAAACCTAGTTCCGGCGTTCGGCCGCCTGCCGCGCGCGCTTCAGCGTTTCGGCATATTCGGGCGAGAAGCGCACCTGCGCCATCTGGATCACCGCATCGAGGCGCGCAATGGTATTGGCGTCGTCCGGGTTTTCCTTGAAGAGTTCCATATTGCGCTGGATGTGAATTTCGAGCGCCTGCCCCGACTGGTGCCAGGCCTGTTCGTAGACCGTATTGAGCGCCAGGGAATCGCGGCAATCGCGGACCGTGGCCAGCAGATAGATGCCGCCCACCGCCGCCAGCAGCTTGTCGGTATCGAGCCGATCGGAGTTTTCGCGCCGGCGCATGGCCTGGTTGAGATCGGTCACGACCTCCTTGAGCCGCGGTTCGATGCGATCCGAGACATGCTTGGTGATGGCAGAGAGCACCGCCGTCGCCTGGCTTCCGCGGGAGAATTCGAGATAGCCGGTCAGGGCGCGCACCAGTTTGTGGAAGCGCTCGAGCGCCCGGCAGATCAGGTCGATATCGGCAAAGGGGCCGATGGCCTGGAAGAACCGCAACTGGTTTTGCGCATGCGACACGCAGGCATCGATCAGCGGGCCAAGACCCGCACGACGCACCGATACTTCGGTCGCGGCGCCTGAAACCTTGATCGCGGCGAGAATGAGTTTGGTCGGCTGCGCCACCTTGCCCCAGGGCCGCCTGGAAGACCAGCGCGGCGAGAGCGGGATCCTGCAGCGGCATGGCCTGCATGGCCGTGCCGAGCGCCGTCTCGTCGGAAATCGTATTGGTCGCCTTGCCAAAAGCCTGGGCTTTGCCCAAGAGCGCCCGATTTCGCAAAGCCAGCATCACGGTTGGCAGATGGTGCCGCGCATCTTCGCGACCGAGCTGCGCGGAAAGGCGCCGCGCGCCCTCGGCATCCGCCTGCCCCTGAGCCAGCCCGGCCTTCATGCGGCCGAGGATTTCGGGCATGGCCGCTTCCACATCGGCGGCCGTCAGCGTGCCGTTGCTCAGCTTTTCCGGCGCAAAGATATCGCTGCAGAGATCGCGCGTCACCCAGACCCATATGGCCTGGGCCTCCTCGGCATTCACCGATCCGGGGAAATTCTCGATAACCGGTTCCTGCACGAGAACGGCATCGATGAGGCCGCAGAACGGCCCTGAAGCTCTGGTGGCGGCGGCCCCCGAGTTTGTCGGGGCCGACGCACTCACGTCCGCGCGGTTGGCAAGCTGTGTCATCAATACTATCGGTCAGAGGGGTGTTTACCGCGAGCCTACCGCCCGCAGGTAAACAATCCTTAACTGCCGAGCACGGACTTGTCGTTAAGCGGCGCCCTGGACGACGTTCCAGTTACCGGTCTGCTCGCGGCAGGCGGTACCCTTCTTCACATAGTCCTGGCCATTGACCTTGACCGTGTGGGTGAAGTCGCGACAATCGAGATTGTTGACGCGGACATAGGGGCCCACGGAAACCGAACCGGTCGTGCCCTTGTCACCGGCCCACTGGCGCGGGGCGCCGGGGCGGCCGAACTGCAGGGCATAGAACTGGGCGCTGTTGGCCTCGTTCAGATCCTTGGCGGTCATCACCGCGAGAGCTGCCGGATCAACGAAACCGTTCGAGATATTGGTCGTCAGGCGCGCCTGCTGCACGTTCTGGGCAGAGCTCGCCACCAGCGGCTGGGCGATGACGGGAGCGGTGACAACCGGCGCCTGGGCCACCTGGTTCGTCCCGGTGCTGGAGCAACCGGCAAGAACCAGAGCAAGAACTGGCATGGCAAACAGGGCGAAGCGATTCATCGATATGGACCTTTTCAGCATATGGTCGGTACTTGTTGAGCCAATGCGGCGAAAGTGCGTCAGGCCGCAGGGGATCGAACCAAACCGCCAAGCCGCGCCGTGGGCAGGCGGAGTTCAACCAGAAGCCCGCCAAGCGCGGAACGCTTGAGCTCCAAGCTTCCGCCGTAGACATCAACCAGTTCCTTGACGATATCCAGCCCAAGTCCTGATCCCGGCGTTTTCTCGTCCAGCCTGACACCGCGGCGCAACACTTTGCGCGCGTCATCCTCGGAAAGTCCGGGCCCGTTGTCGTCGATGCGAATCAGCAATTGCGTGCCCTTGGCATTGCGCTCGCTCGAAAGCCGCACACCAACCTGCCCCTTGGACCACTTGCAGGCATTGTCGAGGAGGTTCCCCGCCATTTCCTCGAGGTCGGCCTCGTCGCCCCTGAACCAGGGCAGCGATGCATCCGGCCGCTGGAAGGCAATCGTCACATCGGGATGGATTTTCCGCATCACGCGCGTCAGGCGCAGCATGATCATGGTCGAGTCGGCCTTCTTGCCGACAATGGACGTGCGTGCAGCCAGCCGCGCCCGTTCGAGATAGGTCGAGACCATATTGCTCATCTTCTCGGTCTCGGCCTGCACCACATCGGCCAGCGCACCCTTTTTGGCGGCGGCCTCGTTGCGCAGAACGGCAATCGGCGTCTTTAGCCCATGGGCAAGATTGCCCACCTGATTGCGCGCCCGCTCGATGATCTGCGCATTGGACCGCAGCAGCTCGTTGACCTCTTCGGCCAGCGGCGCGATTTCAGTGGGATATTGCCCGGTAATCTCCGTGCTTTCGCCCTCGCGAACGCTTTCGATGGCCGCACTGAGCCTGTCGATCGGCCGCAACGCAAAGCGCGCCACGATCACGCTCATGATCGCCAGCATGGCGCCCACCGCCCCGAGCACGACAAAAGTCTGCCCGCGAAAATCTTCCACTAACCCAAGGATTTCGGTGAGATTGCCCGCCACCTCGATACGATAGGTTTCCCCATCAAGGGTCACGCTGCGCTCGACGACCCGCAGCTGGGTGCCAAAGGCATCCGCCACCACGCCCGTCCGCCGGCCCTGCTCATCGAGCGAACCCGAAAGCTGCGGCAGGTCTATACCCACCACGGACGTCGAAAGATTGACCAGCACCCCGTCGCCGTCGCGGATAATCCAGTACCAGCCCGATCGCGGCCGATCGAAACGCGGATCGGCCAGCGCGATGTCGGGATCACGCGGATCACCCACTTCCAGCAAAACACCGGCAAGGCTTTCGACATGAAAATCGAGCGTCTGCCCCAGCGTCGTATCGAGCGCCCGCGAATAAAGATCGGTCAGCAGGAAGCCGGTCGCCAGCAGCGCCACGACCAGCCAACCCACCGTCAGCCAAAAAAGCGAGGCGGCAATAGAACCCTTGCGCAGCCAGTTCTTGGCCGCATTGGGTTGCGGCGCCGGTTTCTCGGCCTCGCTGGACAAGGCCGCTCCTATTCGATGATCTGGTAGCCGAGGCCACGCACGGTCTGGATGCAGTCTTCCGGCAGCTTCTTGCGCAGGCGGCCCACGAACACTTCGATCGTATTGCTGTCGCGATCAAAATCCTGATCGTAAAGGTGCTCGGTCAGTTCGGTGCGCGACACCACCTTGCCCTTGTGGTGCATGAGATAGCTCAGAAGCCGCAATTCGTGGCTCGTCAGCTTGATCGCCTGCCCGTCCACAGTGACACGGCCCGAACGCGCATCGAGCCGCACCGGCCCGGCGGTGATTTCATTGCTGGCATGGCCCGCGGCACGGCGCACCAGCGCGCGGAGGCGCGCCAGCACTTCTTCCATGTGGAATGGTTTTGCCACGTAGTCATCGGCGCCGGCATCGATGCCCTGCACCTTGTCGCTCCAGCGATCGCGCGCCGTCAGCAGCAGCACCGGCAAAGTCTTGCCCGCCCGCCGCCATTCTTCGAGCACGGAAAGGCCATCCATTTGCGGCAGGCCGATATCGAGCACCACCGCATCATAGGGTTCGGTATCGCCCAGGAAGTGCCCTTCTTCCCCGTCGAAGGCTACGTCCACGACATAGCCTGCTTCGGTCAGAGCTTCCTTGAGCTGCCTGTTGAGATTGGTATCGTCTTCGACAACCAGAATACGCATGACTGCCCCCGCCGCTCAGCTGCTATTGCGCGTTCAGAACCAAATTCTGCGCCTGACCGTCGGCCGTCAAGACACCAATGATATAAACAAGTTGTCCGCCCTGGTCGCAAACCTGAACATTCAGGATTTCAGCACTGGGATCGACCCCGGCCGAAGCCAGAACCGCGTCGAGCGACATGATCTGGCCGGAGGTCACCGCCTCCTGAATTTCCTGACGGCCAAGGCAGGACTGCGCCTGGGTCGTGCCGGTGCCCGCAAGGGCAAGGGCGAGAGCCAGCGCAATGGCAGCAGCGGCGGAAGGTTTTGGGGCTGTGGTTTTCATGAAGCTAAACTAGCGGGGCCTTACTGAATGGGACATGAATAAGGCAATTCATGTTTGCGTCCACAGTTCCCATTATGCGCAAGGGCCCCGCGAGCACATTAGGCAGCGTCGCCCTTTAGCCCCTTGCGGAGGAAAATGATGGCCAGCGCCTCCAGGATCAAGCTGCCCGCCGAACCACCATCAAGCGTCGGCAGCTCCACCCCCAGCACCTGCGCCAGCCCCGCCACAATCATAAAAGCCGCGACGATATAGGTGCGATAACCCGACAACATGGTCATGATCACTCTCCGTTGTGTGGATGAAGAAGTCTTGAGATCCGCGAGGGCGGCGGCCCGGATGTCGGCAACGCGACGAGTCCAGCCCCGGCCAAAAACAACAAAAGTCGAAAGCCCCTTCAGGAAGGCCAATCGCCGATCGCAAAAATCATTGAGCAGCCGGGCGAGGTCAGCCGCGCGCAGGGCCGCCAGCGTCACTGGCCCCACCTCACCATCCGCTGCCACGCCAAGCGCCGCCTGCAGCGTGCGCACCGCACGGTCCGGCCCCGAATTGACCGCAAAATCGAAGAGCGCCAGATCGACACCGGCCGGCATGTCGCCCGCCCTGCTGGGGTTCCAATAGTTGGCGCGATAGATCAGCGCCGCCTCGTCGCGCTTCAACGAAGCAACCGAGGATTTCGGCAAGTCGGTCCATGGCGAGATCTTTCGCCACCGCGCCAGCGTCTTGCGTGTGATCCCCATATTCGTCGCCCCGCCGGGATCACTGGGATGATCGACATAGCCGCCTTCGTGCCGCAACACCTCGGTCAAACAACGCTGAAACCTCTCGTCATTCGCCATAGCTCCCCTCCGCCGCATGACCTGCGCCCAGCGCCGCACTCACCTGCGCCACCGAAAACTCGAAACTTGTGGCAAGGCCGCCGAAATCCGCCGCCTGTTCGGCTGCGCCATACCTGGCCGAAGGCATCGAAACCTCAATGCTCCGCTTGAGCGTCGATCCATCGAAAATCGAAACCCGATAAAGCTCCGGCGCGACCTCCAAAGCCGGCTCAGCCGCGCCCCAGGCATCATCCTCGGCCCGGCTGCGCCGCATCCAGGAAAAGGCGATGGCATCCGTCGCGTCCCTTGCCGCCCGCAGATGTGCCGGTGCCAGCGGCAGTCCCGGTTCTGTCGTCGTCGAAGCGATCAGCGCTTGTCCATCGAGGTCCGCCGTGCCGGCATAGGCGCGAATGTCCCGCGCTTCCCCCAGCCGCCCAGCCTCGACCGGCACCACGCCTACCTTGCCATCGAGCACGATCACCCGCCGCCCCGGCGACACCGCCCCAATCGCCCAATCGCTCCCCTCAAGTCCGCGCAGCAAGCGCGTCAGCCGGTAAAGCCCCGGCTCGACGAGTTCCGCCTGCGCAAACCCGATCACTTCCCAGGACCCAGCATCGGTCTCCACCGCCAGCCGATTGCTGCCGGCCAGAACAGCCGCTTCCGCCCCGTCGGCAATATGCCCGCCATAAAGCCGGACGCTGAGGTCGGAACCCCGATCCCAGACCGCCACGGGCCCCGCCCCGATGCCTTCAACAACTTCGCCCAGCGCCGCAGCTCGCGTCAGATCAAGCAGCGCCGCGCCGGTCGCCTCGTCGACCAGCCGCACCGTTCCCGGCCAAGGCTTTGCATAGGCGCCAAAGACCAAGCGGCTCCGACTGGGATCGCCCGACAGCGGCGGCAGGTGCGCCGAAAAGACCACCGGCGCTACCGCCAGCCCGACCACCGGTGCCGTCGCCGGCGCACGGTCGCTGCCCGATGCCGTAGCGGTGCCGGCCGATACCGTCCGCGCCGTCACCTTTCGCACCGCGCCATCGCGGATTTCGGTGATCTCGTACGGCCCCTCCCCGTCCACCGCGACCCGGTCGCCCGGCTCAAGTGCAACGACATTGGCCGGCAGCGAAAACTCCACCGTATCCGCCGAAACCGCCCGATCATCGAGCAGCCGTTCTGCCGCCAGACGCGCCGAAGCCCCGTCGAGCACCATGCTGACGCTTTCACTAACCAACTGCCCCGCTCCCGGCCGCACCGCCGTCGCGGAAGCCGCGAGATAATCCCGCCCCTTGTCGAAGTGACCAAGCGCTAGCCGCCCCGGCCGCTCCACGGCCGCCGCGCGACGCTGCGACAGCACCGCGCCCTCGCCCTGCGCCAGTTCTTCGCGATCGAACGCAGTGACCGAGCCGCCCCGCGCCGAAATCGCCGTGAGCACGCCCCCACGCGCCACCAGACGTTGCCCGGTAATCTCGAGCAGCGGTTCCAGCGCATCACGTGCCGTGCTCGGCCCCGAAAGGATGACGCCCTCAACCATCGGATCGGACGCCCCCGCATGGACCACCGCCCCGTGCTCGGCCGCCATGGCAGACGCCATTTCGTCATTGCTCATGGCCCCGAGGCGGCCCGTCAGCCAGTGCCCCGTGGCGTGATTGACGCCATCGGACCAGACATCGGTCCGCGCCGGAAAGGCCGGAAACGGTCGCGCATCCCAGGTCCAGCAATAGATCCGCTCGGGATCGACCATTCCTGCCGGATTTTTCGCCGGACTCCCCCAATGCCGGTAATGTGCCCGCAAAAACTGTCGCTGGATCAGCGGGTCCGACTGCCCATTGGAAAAGTAGGGCCGTCCGCCCTCAGAACTCTTGGCGTCTCCAAAGATATTGGGCTGGTTCGCCCCCTTGTCGACTGCGGCGCACCCAAGCTCTGTCAGCCAAATTGGCTTCGAGCCCGGCACCCAAGCGGTGGGCGATACCGCCCGAACACCACCTGGCCGGTCATAGTGATACTGGCTCCAGAAGGCCGATATATCCTTGTAGCGCCAGATCCAATGCTCGCCATGCGCCCCGTCGGTAATCGGCGAGCGCACCTGCGCCGCCCGATCCGCGTCGCTGGCATAGTACCAATCAAACCCCTCGCCCCCGGCAATGTTGCCGCCGAGATAGTCGAGGTCATGCGTACTCCCCGCCGCGGCATCGAGATGCCCCTGACCATCCCGCCAATCCGCCGCCGGCATATAGCAGTCGATCCCCACGGCATCGATGTCAGACGAGGCCCAGAGCGGATCGAGATGAAAGAACTTTTGGCCGCCTCCCGGCTGATAGCCCGAATATTCGCTCCAATCCGCCGCATAGCTGAGTTTTGTACCGGACCCGACGATCGCCCGAACATCCGCGGCCAGCGTCACCAAGGCCGAAACGAAAGGAAACGAATTCCCCGCACCCCGCACCGTCGTCATCCCGCGCATTTCCGAGCCGATGAGCAGCGTGTCGACACCGGTCTCCACCGCCATCTGCGCATAGTGGAGAATCATCGCCCGGTATCCCGGCACAAACGCCGCCACCTGACTTGCAGCCGTCGCCGTCCCATCCGGCGAGCCCGAAACACCCGCCGCCGGATGACAGGTAATCCGCCCGCGCCATGGATAGCTCGCCTGCTGGCTGCCCCCATAGGGATCGGCCAGGCCATTGCTAACCGGCACATCCATCATGATCAGCGGATAGAGCGTCACCGAAAGCCCGCGCGCCCGCAGATCAGCAATCGCCGCCCGCACCGCCCCATCCGAAGGCGTCCCGCCATAGGCCGGCCCGCCGCCATGGCTCGACACCACCGGCACCGCCCCGCGCGAATATCCGGCCACACTCCAGGAAACGCCCTGCACATCCCGGCTCGCCGCCTCGACCCGCGGCCCGATCTGGCAAGACCCGCAGCGCAGGTCATTGCCGAACCAGCTCACCACCAGCGACACATGTTCCAGGTTCGGGCAAAGCTCCTGCAGCTCATTGATGGACACTGTCCAATCGCTGACACCGGGCTGCACATGCGCATTTTCCGCCGCGCCGGTCCCCATGCCCAGCACACGCAGCCGCGGCACCGGATCGTACCCAAACTCAGTCGCCCCAGGGATCACCGTCACCGCGCGAATGGACGTCTCAAGGTCCCCCACCGGCCGGCAAAGCTCCGCCGAAATCTGCGGAATGCGATTGCCGAACCGCGAAATCGGCAGGTTCTCGAACACGATGTAGCAAAGCCCGCGATAGGCCGGCGCATTGCCCGCCCCTTGCGTTGCCTCGATCAGCCCATCCGGCATCTGCCCATTGCTGCCGGCATAAAAGCGATAGTTGATCCCTCTGAGATCAAGCAGTTGCCCATCCGCCCAGACCCGGCCCAGCCGCGTCACCCGACCTTCGCAAAAACCGATGGCAAAGCTCGCGCCGATCTCGTCTTCCTTTTCCTGCTGCTGGGGTTGCTGCCCCCAGCCCTTGGCGCCCGCCGTTTCGCCACCCAGCACTTCCAGCTCGCGCGCCCAGATGATGTTTCCCGAAAGCCGCCCCCAGCCGTAAAGCCGCGGAATGGCCGCCCCCTCGACCGACCCGCCGATCCTGACATCAAAGGTCGCCTGTTCGCGCTGCTTGGGCGTCTCGCCAAAGAGCCAGCTATCGATGGCATTCCCCGCCAGCGCCCCCAGCGCCCGCCCCACCGTCGCGCCAATCGGCCCACCAACCAGCCCCCCAGCGAACTGCCCCGCCAGGGATAAAGCCAAAGTCGCCATGTTTTTGGTCCTTCACAAGGGAAGTTCAGCGATCCGGAAACCAGAACCGCCCGCTCACCCGCTTCGCCCAGCCATCGGTCAGATAAGCCTCAACCACGCCAAGCTTTTCCTGCGCATGAATGAAGCGGTCTTCGGACACCATGATCCCGCAATGCTTCGGCTCTTCGAGCCCCGCCAGCCGAAACAGCACCACCTGCCCCGCTCCAAGAGCCCCCTCCGCCGGCAGCAAAAACCGCTCCGACGCCGCGCGTAGCGCCCCGGCATTTTCGGGATCGCGAATACTCGCCCGATAGGGCGGCGGCGCCATGGGTTCATCCCCATAAAGCGCCCGCCACACCCCGCGCAGCAGCCCCAGACAATCGCACCCCGCCCCCAGCGTCGAAGCCCGGTGCCGATAGGGCGTGCCCAGCCATTCCCGCGCCGCCGCGACCACCAGTTCGGCGTTCATGGAACCACCGCCCGACCATCCAGCGCATCGCCCTCGCGCGGATAGCGCAGCACATAGTCGCTGCCCGGCACATGCGGAAAACCGCGAAAATTGACCCCATTCCCGAACTTGGCCTTGCAGGTCGAAAACCGCCGATCACACCCCGCCGTCACGGCAAACACGTCGCCCGCAACGACCCAATCGCCTACCCGCTGCCCAAAGCCCAGGAGATCGCCGCCCGCCCCCTTGCGATGCGTCAGCACCGCATCCTTCAATCCCACCCGCTTGCCGCCCGACCACTGCGCAACACCAAAGGCAAACCAGTCCTCGGCAAAACCCGAAAGCCCGCTAACCAGCACCCGAAACGGATCGACCACCGACACAACCGTCGCGATCCCCGACCGCCCTGGCGCCGCAAGGTTCACGCCACAGCGCGCATCCCCCACCACGGCATCGCAAAGTCCCTGATAGAGCCGCCCGCGCACCGAGTTCAGCGCTTCCTGCGCCGAGCGCAACTCCGCCCGAAACGTGCCATCCTCGCGCACGATCTCGCCGATCGTATCCACGCGCAGCAACAGGTTCTGGCTCGGCTCCGCCCAGTTCACCAGCCAGGTTTCTACGCGCGCGCCATCATAACGCCCGAGCGCAATATCCTCGTCGTCAATGGCATCATGGTGCAAAATACCGAGCACTTCACCGGTCTCGACCTGCGCCCCCAGCCGCGCCGGCACCTCGCCGCCCTCTAGCCCATGCATGGGCCTGCAAGCCGTCCCCGAAACCACCAGCTCGACATCGTGATCGGTAAACCCAAGCACCACGCCATCGCCGCGCAGCACCCGCCAGCAATGCGCCAGCGTCGTCTCGCTCCCCGCCAGATGCGCCGCCAATCCCGCCCCAATCGTCTTCATGGCAAGATCTCCACCAGCGGAATACTTGGCGCCTCGGCACCATCAAAACTCGACCACTCGATATCGAGCCGATCCGTATCGAACCGCACCGGCACATCGAACAGAAATCCCGCGCTCACCGCCGCCCCGGCAGCCGGCGCCACGGCAAAACTGACGACGCCAGTGGTAACATCCACCGTCCAACCGCTCGTCCGCTCGCCCCCGGCCACAGCCACGCGCACCGAGCCCGCAACAGGCTTCCTGATCAGCCGAAAATAGGGATCGAACGCCGCCCCATAGCGCTTCAGCAGCTGAAAGCCGGTCTTAACCCCATCACCGGTCCCAATCGCCTGGTCCCCCGGCAACGGCACCGCGCCATCCGAAGAATGGTCGATCCCATCACGCCACAAAAACCCATGCAGCCGCCCGCGTCTTTCCTCGAAAAACGCCAATACCGCCTGCATGTCCGCCCGCGATTTCACCCCATAGCCGGCATTGTAGTGCCGTCGCGAATGCGCCCAACGTCCATTGCGCTGCTCGCCCCCGCCGGCAAGTGTGACAACATCGGTCTTGCGCTCCGGCCCACCCCGCGCGCCAAGCGCGATATCGAGCGGAAACCGCACATGATGAAAGGCCATCTCAGCTCCCCCGCGTTCCCCTGCGCACCGCCCGCAACAACATCGCGCTCATTTCCGCCTCGCTCGCCGCAAAGCTGCGCGCATCCGTCGCCGTCACATTGAACGTTACATGGACTCCGCCCCCACCACCGGCGACACCGAGCCGACCATCGGACCCGCGCGCCAGCGGCATGATCGCCTCCGGCCCCGCCTCGCCCGCCAGCCCCACATTGTTGCCCAGCGGAAAATAGGTCGGCGTCGCAATCACACCGCCCTTGGCATGCGGAATGATCGAGGGATTGAGTCCAGCAAAAAGGCCTTCCAGCGCGTTGCCGGCCAGCGTCTCCAGCGGCTTGAACGCCGCCTTCAGCGCCATATCGGCAAAAGCCCGCCCCACGCCAACGATCACCGACTCCAGCGATTTGCCGTCCGTCAGCGCGCTGCGAAAGCCCGACGAAATCGACCGCGCTACCCCATCCGCCAGCGAATGGATACGCTTGATCTCGACCGACACATCGCTCAGCTCGCTCCTGAAATCGTCGTCAAAGAGATCACCGGCCATCTGGAAACCTCGCCATCAAAGCCTCGAGCCCCTGCCGATCCAGCGGCCCGGCCTTGTCGCCCACCACCGCACCCCAGGCCGCCGCCAGTTCACGCGGGCTCATCCTCCAGAAAGCCTCGGGCGGAAGTTTCAGCACGCCAAGCCCGAATTGCATGGCATCGCGCCAGGGGAAGGGTTTCATGCCGCCTCCCCAAACGTCGCCTGCAACAACCGCACGGCAATATCGGCCACCCCGCGCAATCCGCCCTCGACGCTCATCTGCGCCAGTTGATCATTGGAAATGGCATTGCCACCTCCGCGCAGCCCCGCGCCAATGATCGCCGTCAGATCCCGCGCCGAAACTTTTCCGCCGGCAAAGCGCTCGGCCAACCCCGCCAGATCGCCAACGCCAAGCCGTGCCTCCAACTCCGCCAACGCCCCCAGCGTCAGGCAAAGCACCCTCGTCTCGCCCCCGATTTCGGCGGCGATTTCTCCACGATGAATGTTGGGCATTTTTGTCTCGCTAGATCGCCACAAACGTCACTTCCCCGGCGCTTTCCAGCGCCAGGTCAAACGTCACTTCCCCGGCGTGGTCAGCCGAAAATTCCAGCGCCACGATCTGGAATGGTCCCTCCACCGTGCCGAAATGCGGCAGGATCAGCTGCCAGTTCCGGATGGTGCCGGCAAAGAAAAGGCTCCGAATGAGCCCATCCGAAGCCTGATCCTTGAACACCCCCGAGCCCGAAACCGAAGCCCGCTTCACCCCACCGCCCGCTAAAAGTTCGCGCCAGCGCCCCGCGCTTTCCTGGTCCGTCGTGTCGACGCTCGCCGCGTTGAACGCCAGGCTGCGCGTCCGCAGCCCCGCCACCGTCAAGAAACTCCCCGACCCCGTCTGGTCGAGCTTTAGAAGCATATCCTTGCCACTCTGGGCTGCCATTTTTTGTCCTCAAGTTCGAGTTCTTGGGCACCCCACCCCAACCCTCCCCGTCAAGGGGAGGGTGCCGATCGAGTGTGAGGCAGTTTCCTTCCCCAATCGCGGATCCGGCACCTCCCCCTTGACGGGGGAGGTTGGGAGGGGGTGTGTGAGCCCCGATGCCTATTCGGTAAGAAACCGCAGCAAAACCGCCGCCCGCGCCTGCCCCGTGGCAGCGTCGATAACCGTCTCGGTCCGCACATGCTCGGCCAGCGACACCACCAGCCCCGCCGGCACCAAGCCCGTCCGCGCCGCTGTAACCCGCTCGGCAATCGCCAGCGCCGCCTTGCGGCTCGGGCGATCGGCCCAGCAATGCACCAGCACCCGATGCTCCTGGCCCGGCGTGCCATCGCCATCGACTTGCCTGATGTCGTGCCGGTCGATCACCACATAGGGCGCCGGCCTATTCTGCGGCGGCGCGTCGAAAACTCCTGACGCCCCCACCAGCGCGGTAAGCGCCGCATCCCCTTCCAGCGCCGCAACCAGCGCCGCCTGCAAAGCCACAATCGGATGGGTCATCCCGTCACCTGCGTCTCGCTGCAGGTGCAGGAGAGGTACGCCCGCCGCCCATTCAAATCCGCCGCGCTCACCACATCGAGATTGCGCCCGCGATAGACCACACGATCACCCGGCCCCAAATCAGGCCGAAACCGCAGCACCACTGCATGCGAGATGGCCACGGCCCGCCCATCGGCATTGGTCCCCTGCCGCCCGGTCAGGCTGCGCACCCGCGCCCAGGCATTGCCCAACGGCACGTAGATCCGCCCATGCCCGCCCTCCGCCTCAGCCACGCTTTCGCGCCGCCTCAATTGCACCCGATCGGTTAGCGTCCCGATGGGCGGAATCTTCTCGCTCACAGCCGCACCCGCTTGTGCGCCGCCACCAGCCGATCAAATCCCGAAGGCACGACCGAACCGGCCCCCGCCACGATCACCGCATCGCGATGCTCATGCCAATGCGCCACCAGCCCTAGCAGTGCCTGCCGCAAATCCGCCGGCACCTCCTCTGGCTCGGTACCAAACCCGGCGACATAGTCGATCTCGATCCCCTGCCGCTCCTGCAGCGCCGGCATGCCGACCACGACGCGCGGCACGATCAGCCGGTCCGGTTCCGAACCAAACTGATCGAGCGCAATGTCATGGCTCGCCCCATTGCCATCCGTCGCCGAAATTTCCGTCACCGCAATCAGGGGTGAAACCGGCAGCTTCACCACCCGGTTTTCCGGCCAATCATCGAGCACCACCCGCCAGCTCTGCGCCAACAGCGCCTTGCCCGTAGTACCTTCGATGTGCAGCCGGGCCGCCGAGATCAGCGTCGTGATCAGCCCGTCTTCCGCCGCATCATCGACCTTGAGGAAAGCCTTCGCTTCGACAAGCGAAACCGGCTCCTCGGCGGGCCCCGCCAGGAGATAGGAGGTCATTGTTTTGGTCCTTGAATTTGTTGCAGCGCAAAGCGCCTAGGCGCCCACCGGCTGTCACCCCGGCGAAGGCCGGGGCCCATCCCGAGATGTGTGGAGGTGGCGCAATCTCAAGATGGATCCCGGCCTTCGCCGGGATGACATCGCATGTATGTTGCGGTCAGTTTTCCCCATAACCACGGCGTCATCCCCGCGAAAGCGGGGATCTCTGTTTCAGCCAGGAAGAGATTCCCGCTTACGCGGGAATGACGTGGTGATTGGCCCTCACGAGGTACCGAACTTCAGCAGCTTGATCGCATCGTAGTCCGCCACGCCGCCGCCAACGCGCTTGGTCGTATAGAACAGCACATACGGCTTGCTCGAATAGGGATCACGCAACACGTTCACCCCCTGGCGATCAACAATCAGATAGCCCCTGCGGAAATCGCCAAACGCCACCGAAAGCGAGTTCGCCCCAATGTTCGGCATGTCCTCCGCCTCGACCAGCGGAAAGCCCATGAAACTGGCGCGACCGTCCGCCGTCACCGAAGGCTGCCAGAGATAATTGCCGTCAGAGTCCTTGAGCTTGCGCAGCGCCCCTGCGTCTTGCGGTTCATCACCCAGTTGGCATTCTGGCGATAGCCGGCCTTGAGCGCATAGACGAGATCGATCAGCACATCGCTGCCATTGCTCGCTGGCAGCGCGCCCGAAGTCCCCGTCGCCACATAGCCTAGGTTCCCCCAGCTCCAGCTACTCTCTGCCACCGTCGTCGAAGCCAGAAAGCCCTTGGGCTTGTTGGTGCCATCGCCGGTCACAAAAGCCGTCGTCTCCTGCGCCGCAAAGGCTGCATTGACCTCGTCGGCAATCCACTGGCCAACGTCCACAGCCGCATCGTCGAGAAAGGCCGTGGTCGCTGCCGGCATGGCATAGAGCTCGGTCGTCGGATAGCTCAGCTCGGCCAGTGTCTGGCTCGTGGTGGTCGGACGGCTCGCGGCCTCGCCCACCCAGCCAGTCTGCGGCCCGCTCACCGTGATCGGGCGCTTGTAGACCGACGCCGAAACCTGGCGCACGCCGGCAATGGCGCGGATCGGCGAAATGCCCGTCATCAGGCGGGTGATTTCCGTCTCGACCTCAGCCGGCACCACATAACCGCCATCGGCCCCGACACCCACCTGCAGCGCCTTCTCCTCGCCGCGCTTCACATAGGCCGAAAAGGCCTCCTTATATTCGCCATTGGGAAAGGCACCCTTGCCCTCGAGCGCCGGGCGCGCGCGCTCGGCACTGACGCGATCAAGCGCCGCCTTGTGCCCATCGAGCACGGCATTGAGCCGCTCGAGCTTGCCTTCGATCAGGCCATCGGCCGTGCCGCGTTTTTCGATATCCTTCAGGCGCTGGTCATTGGTGCGCTTGAATTCCTCGAACGCGGAGGAAAATTCACTGAACAGCGCGGCAACATCAGTCCCCGCGCCGGCCTTGGTCTCAAGGCCGTCGTCAATCCGATCCATGTCGGCATCCTTCTATCGGTTACGGATAGTCCTCGTGGCAGCCGCAATGGCGGCGCCGGCCGAAACGGGGGCGGCAATCCGCGCCGCCTCCATCATCGGAAAGGTCACGATCGAAATTTCATAAAGATCGATCTCGTGCAGCAGCCGGTTCCCCGCCTGCCGGCTGGCTTTCACCGTGCGAAAGCCGATGGACAGCCCATCGAGCGCTTCAGCCTCGATCAGGCGTTTAAGCGCATCCGCCCGCGGCACGCCCGGCACCAGTTTCCCACGCGCAAACAGCCCATGAGAATCCTCGCGCAGCTCCTCCCAAAAGCCCACCGGCTCCTTGGGATCGTGCTGAAACAACAGCCGAATGCGCCCCGCGCGGCTCTTCAGGCTCTTCGCAAACGCCCCCGGCAAAACAATATCGCCGCCGCTATCGAGCCGGTTGAACACACTGGCATAGCCGGCAAAGCGCCCATCGGCATCGACGGGAATTGGCCCCGCCATCAGCGTTTGCTCCCCGCCCTGCCCTGCGGCTTGGCCACGGGCCTCCCCTTGTCAGCCAGGGTCCCCGCCAGGTTCCAGGCAAATTGCCGAAACGTCTGTTTCGCCGTTTCTCGGCTCTCTTTGTCCGCCATTCAGTCGTCCCCCTTGCGAAACAGCCTGTTCAAAGAGGCAATTTCGGTCACGAAATCATTGAAGCGTTTATTGGCCGAAGCCATTTCCTTGAGGCTCCAGACCAAGAGCGCACTCGCCCCGCTCGCCCACAGAAACAGCGCCAGATGCGCGAGATCCCCGCGCTCGATAATGGTCTTGGTGAGGTCGTCCATCGCGGTCCTCCTGGGCAACAAAAAAGCCCGCCGGAGGCGGGCTTGGGTATTCACTGGTTCGCATCACTCTTCGACGGCCCTAAGCCTCTGCATTTGCTCCACAAACGCCTCAGTTCCAGGAAGCAAACGGGTTTCAAAATACCCTTTGTGAGAGAGGATGAGGTGAATTTCATCCTCAGTCAGCCTCGTATCCGGATATTCCGGCTTCGAGCGAATCCTGCGGTCGAGCGCGATGGCGACTTCGCGTTGCTCAGGCGGCAGCGCGGCCGTCGATACGATCGTGCATGAGCCACCATCAGGTGTCCAAGTGGCTTCGCCATCTCGGCCAAATTTCGCTCTAGACTGCGACGTCATATGCCGCGCCGAAAAACTGTTCTCGTCGGCCTCATAGACCAAAAGCAGCTTTGGCTGTCCACCGCCAGCGATGCCATAGATGATGTCGCCTACCTTTATTGCGTCTAGAGCCTGCCTCCGAGACATCATCGAGCAACTGGCCCGATGGAGAGCAGCCCAAACGCTTCGCTTGCGACATCGACCAAATACAGTTCGTCATCCCGCCAGTCGAATTTTGGCATGAACAGAAATTCCGGAGCACCCTTTGGCTGCGCGAGGGCCCACATCGCGTTCAGACTGTGAGGCGAAACGGAGTCCGCAGAATAGCCAGGGCGAAAGCCCACAACCGTTGTGCCATCAGGCTCCACGAAACTCGAGACAAAGGTCAGCGCAAATGCATCACCGATGACCCTTGGTGTAAACATCACCACATGCCGATCGAGGATTTCGGCAGCTCTAACCGTGGCGGAGATATTTGTTATTCGCTGCATCGAAGGTTCCACTGGATGGCGGGCCTAGACCATCAACAAACAGATCTTCGATGCATCTACTCCGGGCGTCAATTGCGGTCGGTACTACGCTCCGACGTTTATCCTGTTACCCCAACCATCTCCCTCTTCTCAGCATCACTGAGAAAATCCGCTCCGCTTACCCGCGCCCAGAGCGCCGTGCGGTCCTCCGCCAGCGCTTCGACCTCGTCAAAATCCGGCACCACTTCCGCACCTTCAAACACCGGCCCCAGCCACAGGCTCAATTCCTGGCTCACCCGCACGACCAGCGGCACCAGCGTCTGGCGCCACAGCGCCCGATTGGCCTCGGCCAAATTCGCATAGGTATTGTCGCCGGGAATGCCGAGCAGCATGGGCGGCACCCCGAAGGCCAGCGCAATATCGCGCGCCGCCGCATGCCGCGCTTCAATAAAGTCCATCTCGCGCGGGCTCATGGCAATGGCCTTCCAGTCGATCCCGCCATCGAGCACCATGGGCCGCCCGGCATTGGCGGCACCGGAAAAATTCTCCTCCAGCTCTTCCTTGAGCCGCCGGAACTGCTCTTCCGTCAGCGTGCCGCCGCCGGCCGAATAGACCAGCGCCCCGCTCGGCCGCGCCGCATTATCGAGCAGCGCCTTGTTCCACTGCGCCGAGGCATTGTGAATATCGAGGCTGGTCTGCGCCGCCTCGAGCGGCCCCATGCCATAATGATCGTCCATGGGGTGAAACAGGGCCATGTGCAGAATGCCCGGCAGCGGCGCGCTCTCCTGCGAAATCCGCACGGTCTTCCCGCCCGCCGTATAGTCATAGGCCACCGGCCAGCCATCGCCCCCGGCCACCACCCGCATACGATCGGGTCGCAACACGAACAGCGCCTTCACCCCACCGTCGACGATCCCGGCCTGCAAATAGGCGTTCCCCGCAGTCTGCAGATAGGCATAAACCGCCTCCAGCATTTCCGCGCCCGATTGCCGCCCATTGGGCCTTTGCAACAGGCTCTTCAGCGGATGCTCGCTGACCACCTTGCCATCAACCCGCACCGTGAGCGGCACCCGGTTCGCCGTCTCGGCAATCAGTCGCACGCAGCGATAAACCACCGGATTGCGCATAAACCCCTGGCTGACAAGGCTCCCATAACCCCGCCCGCTCCACTGCGCCGGCCCCAATGCGCTCAGCGTCATCAGCGTGTGCCCGGCAAAATTCTTGGTTTCGCTGGGCGTGTTCGTCCGTCCGCCGAAAAGGCGGTTCATCCAGTTCGGCATTGTTTTGATCCTTGTCTATTCGCGGCCTAGACCCAGCGCACGCGGGGCCCTGCGCCCTTCAGCAGCAATTCCGTCAGCGCCCAGACCAGCGCATCCACCCGGTCCGGCGAATGCCCATCGGCCTTGCCATCCGGCCCAAAGGCGCAGAGCTCATCCTCCAGCGCCGTCAGCCCCGCCACATGCCCCACAAGCCCGCGCCCATAGAGCGCGGCCACCGGCTCGGCCCTGAGCCATTTG
This sequence comes from Devosia sp., assembly GCF_024707125.1. Lineage (GTDB taxonomy): Bacteria > Pseudomonadota > Alphaproteobacteria > Rhizobiales > Devosiaceae > Devosia. The sequence goes on along the minus strand of NZ_JANQAH010000005.1, from coordinate 46,930 downwards.
CCCCGGTTCGCCCGCACCGGCACCACCGGCACAGAGGCATCCACCTGCTCAATCAGGTTCCGCACCAGATCCCCGCCCTGATTGACCTCAACCACAATGGCATCCGCCGCATGCGCCTCAAACGCCGCCACCGCCCGTCGCGCCCAGGTCAGCGGCGCCACGCCCTTCAGCGTCGCGTCCTCCAGCACCACCGCGCCTTCGCCACTCCGCCCGGCCACCACAATCCCGCAGGCATCCGACCGCGCCGTCCCCGTCACCGGCGGGTCAACCGCCACGAGGATGCGACCCGTCACCGGCCCGCCCTCGTGAAACATGCCCCGCTGCCAAAGCGCGTCAGGCCGATCCTCGATCAGCTCGCCATCCAGCTCCTGCCGCCCCAACACCGTGCCGCGATAACGCGCCACCACGGCATCGAGAAATTGCGGCGCCAGTTGCGCCTTGTTCTCTGCGGTCGTCATCCGCACCGTCACCGTATGCGGGTCGGCCAGCAGCCGCTTGATCAGCCGCGTCGGCCGCGGCGTTGTTGTCACCAATTGCCGGGGTCTGTCCCCCAGCCGCAGCCCGAACTGCAACTGGTCGAACGCGTCTTCGGCATGAGGCCATTTGCCGGCCTCATCACACCAGGCTGCGGCAAATTGAGGCCCGCGAAACCGCTCCGGGTCCGAGGCCGTCATGATCCAGGCCTCAACCCCATTGGGCCAGATCAGCCTGTTGCCACCGCGCAGGATCGGCCTGTCATCATCGGGATGCACGGCAATGATGCCGCTCTCGCCCCGCACCATGATGCTCAGCGCCTCGGTCATGGTTTCACCCACCAGAGCGATGGGTGTCACCCTGTCGCGCGCCAGTTCGCGCACCCATTCCGCCCCGGCCCGCGTCTTGCCCGAGCCGCGCCCGCCCATCAGCAGCCAGGTCGTCCAATCCCCCGCCGGCGGCAATTGTTTCGGCAAGGCCCAGCGTTTCCATTCGAAATAGCGCTTCTCGACCACATCGTCATCGAGAGCGGCGACTTGGCGTTCCTCGGCACTTGCCATTCCGTACCGCTCCGCTGGTTTCCGTCACCGCGCCTTGAACTGCTCCATGCGCTTGACGAGCTTCGCCCGCAGGTCCGTCATATCCTTGCGGCTCGCCGGCTCGACATTGGGCTTGGCCGCGCCAAGCTCGATCAGCTTGTCGAGCGTCTTCACTTGCGTAGCCAAGACATTGGCCTGTTTGTCGATCGGCTCGTTCACCGCCGCCTCCAGTTTTCTGATCTGCTTGTCGAGCACCTTGAGCATGCGCGCCACGAGGTCGGCCTGTTTGGGCACCCTCGCCCGTGCGCTCAGCCAGCCCTCCATTTCGCGGCGATAGCGCAGTTGCGCGACGCTGATCCCATGCCGCCGACAGATCACTGTCGGCAGGAACTGGCGGCCCTCATATTCTTCGCGAATGGAGGCCCAATCGGGCACCGCTATCTCGCTCATGCCCGCCTCCTGCTCTGTCGAAACCCAATTGTTCGACTATGCCTGAAGACTAGCAGATCACCGTGACGCGGGGATTAGTTGGATAAGCTGGATAGTTTGGGTCTGCTTCAGGCGCCGAAAACGCGCCTCGATTCCATGGCCAGGCCCAGCCCGACCGAGCCCAGCACGTCGGTGCGCACCACTTCCGCCTCGGGAAACAGCGCCTGCAGCCGCCCGGCCACCGCCGGCACCAGCGTCGAGCCACCAGTCAGAATCAAACTGTCGACCGCTTCTGCGCCAACGCCCGCCCGCCGCAGCGTTTCAACAATGGTCGCCTCAAGCCGCCGGATCGAATCCGCCAGCGCCTGTCCCAGTTCTGCTGCCGTAATCGGGGTCGAAATCTCGCGGTCGCGCACCGGAAACACAAATTGCGTCTCATCCGCGTCGGAGAGCGCGATCTTGGCCTCTTCCACCCGCCCGATCAGCCTGTGCCCCAGTCGTTCCTCGACCAGCATCACCATGGTTTCCACCAGATCCGGCTCAGAGGCTTCCCGCACCGTCGAACGCAGGTCGCGCATGGCCTTGGCGTCATAGAGCCGATTGATCCGGTGCCAGGTCGAGAGATCGACATAGGGCGCGACAGGCAGGTACCGCTTCTTGTCGCGCGTTTCCGTGCCCAGCCCCAATTCCGGCATCACCTTGGCCATGGCCAGCAACCGGTCAAAATCGGTACCGCCGATATGCACACCGGCTGTCGACAGAATATCGCCGCTGCGATCCGCCAGCCCGCTACGTTCGGGCGAAACCCGCACCACCGAAAAGTCCGAGGTACCGCCGCCAAGGTCGACGATCAGCGCCAGTTTTTCGCCCGTCACCTGCCGCTCATAGTCGAGCGCCGCGGCAATCGGTTCGAACTGAAAGGCAATGTCCTTAAAACCCTGGGCGCGCACGGCCGCCTCAAGCTGCCCCTGCGCCTCGGCATCGGCCACCGGGTCGTCATCGACGAAATGCACCGGCCGGCCCATCACCACCTGGGTCAGTTCCCCGCCGAGCTCCGCCTCGGCCCGCCGCTTCAATTCGCCGACAAAGCTGCCGATAATCTCACCAAAGCCCAGCCGCCGCGCTTTCACGCGCGTCGTATCGCCAAAGAGCGCCGTGCCCAACACGCTCTTGAGCGAGCGCATCAACCGCCCATCGGCGCCCGACACATATTCGGCCACCGCGGCACGCCCAAAATAGAGCTGGTCGTCCTCAAAATTGAAAAAGAGCACGCTCGGAATAGTCCGGCTGCCGCCCTCCAGCGCCAGAAGGTCCGGATGCCCATCGGCGCCGACGCGTCCGAGGGTCGAATTCGAAGTGCCGAAATCGAGGCCACAGCCAAGCGCCATTTTGAGCCGTCCATATCTGGGGAAGGCGCGGCAAGCGCGCAGGGACGGCCCCTATAAGGGGTTGGGGAGGCGTTGGCAACTTCGAACCGTCCCGCAGGGCAAATCGCTCCAGTGGAGCGATTTGAGGAGAGAAGGCCATGAGAGCTATGCTCGAATGGCGGCAGACCACCACCCCACCCGTTCCGGCGTCATCGCCGGGCTTGTCCCGGCAATCCATCTCGCCTCCGCTGGGGACTACCGGGACACGCCCGGTGGTAACGACCACGGATAAATCTTGGATGAGCTCGACCGCGAGAGGCGTTCCGGCTCCCTTAGGCCGCCACTTCCCGCTTATCGCTAAGACGCATATCGGCAATTTCCAGCCGCGCCAGTCCGCGGCGCTGTGCCTTGCGCAGGGCGCTCTTGGCGGTATCGAGCACATCCTTGTCAAAAGGCGGCACAGGATTGACTACGGCCAGCCCCGCACCCAGCGTCACCGCCCCGGCGTGGCTTTCCTTGTTGACCAGACCCTCGCGGCGCACCGCCTGGTTGATCTTGTTGGCGAGATCGCGCCCCATCAGCATGGGCATATCGGGCAGAACCAGCAGGAAGCCGCTCTGCCCCAGGCGCAGGCAGCAGTCTTCGTCGCGCTTCAACAGCGAAGCGATCACCCGTTCCAGCGTCTCGAGGCAGTCTTCCGCCGCATCGCGGCCATAGGCGGCGAGATATTCGCCAAAGCAGTCGATTTCGAGAGCCACGACACAGAGCGAGACATTGCGTTCCGCCGCGAGCATCCAGGCTCTTTGCAGCTCTTCCTCGATCGGACGAGCCGCCGAATGCCGCTTGGGAGAGCCTGCCGACGACATTGGTCGCCGCGCATCCCGCCTCTCCGCGTGACGCCCGAGCAGAGATCTAACCTTCTGCCACAGCCCGTCTTTTTTGGAAAGCTTCGGTCATGCTCATTATGCCCGCCCCCGGCGCAGTCTTTTTGCTGCCCGATCTGGTCACACTATAGTTAATGAGAAGTTACCATCATTAATGATTTGGCAAGATGTCGTTTTGCTTGGCGGCAAATCAATTGTCACACGACATCTCTTGTGTGACAAATTCGACTCAACAAGGAGCGCTACAGGTGCTCTGGCGGCTCCCATTCCGGCCATTCTACCGCGTGCTCTTCCCACTCTTCCGGGTCGACTTCGGTCTCGAGGAACGTCCGGCCCGACACCGAAACCCCGACATCGATCACCGTCTGCGGATCGCCTGAAACCAGCGGATGCCACCAGGCGAGCCCCTTGCCCTCGGCCAGCCGGCGATAGGCGCAGGTCGTGGGGATCCATTTGATCTCGGTCACATTCTGCGGCGTCAGCTTGATGCAGTCGGGCACGATCTTTTGCCGGTTGGGATAGTCGGTGCAGGTGCACTTGTCCCCGTCGAGCAACTGGCAGCGCACATCCGACGTAATCAGTGTGCCCGTATCCTCGTCCTCGAGCTTGATCAGGCAGCAGCGCCCGCAGCCGTCGCAGAGTGCTTCCCACTCCGTCGCGGTCATTTGATCAAGCGTTTTTTCTTCCCAGAAGGACATTGGCAAGGTCGTCTCGTTTATCCTGTTGCCGGTTTGCGCTTGTCTTGGCCCCGGCGCAATCATATTCCAGCGATGCAATTGCATTGCCCGGGGGCGCAAGACACATTCAGGCGCCTAGGGCCCAGGGGTTTCGCGTGCAGGATCCGTTCTATAGCAAGCAAAAGCGGCAAAAGCGCGCCGGCGGCATGCTGGCGGCTGACGCTTGGCTCGACTCCTCGCTCTACGAATTCTGGCAGACGCTCGGCCGCTGGTACACGCGCTACCAGGATTTCATGAGCCGGTTCCACGTCACCGGCATAAAACGCTTCTTCGTCGAAATCCTCTCCGACGCCTTCACCTTCGGCGCCATCGGTGCGGTGATCGTCACCGCCTTTGCCCTTCCCGCCTTCAACATCATCGATCGCGGCGCCTTCAACAAGGCCGAGGACTATTCCGTCGTCTTCCTCGATCGCTTCGGCAATGAAATCGGCCGCCGCGGCATTCGCTCCGACGACAGCGTCGCGCTCGACCAGATGCCCGACTTCCTGATCAAGGCGACCCTCGCCACCGAAGACCGGCGTTTTTACGAACACTTTGGCATCGACATCGTCGGCACGCTGCGCGCCCTCGCCTCCAACGCCCAGGGCGACAATTCCACCCAGGGCGGCTCCTCGCTTACCCAGCAGCTGGCGAAAAACCTCTTCCTCTCCTCCGAGCGCACGCTTGAGCGCAAGATCATCGAAGCCTTCCTCGCCGTCTGGCTCGAATGGCATTATTCCAAGGACGAGATCCTCAAGCTTTACTTCGACCGCGCCTATATGGGCGGCGGCAATTTTGGCGTCACCGCCGCGGCCGAATTCTATTTCGGCAAGCGCGTGCAGGACATTAACCTCGCGGAAGCCGCCATGCTCGCCGGCATGTTCAAGGCCCCCACCCGCTACGCGCCACACGTCGACCTCGCCGCCGCCCGCGGCCGCGCCAATCTCGTCCTCACCAATCTCGTCGCCTCGGGCTTTCTCACCGAAGGCCAGGTGACCGCCGCCCGCCGCCACCCCGCAGCGCCCATCGACCGCACTGCCGATATCAATTCGCCGAACTACTTCCTCGATTGGGCCTTCGAAGAGGCAAAACTCAAGATCGAGGAAACCAATGCGCCGGGGAACAATTTCCTCGTCCGCACCACCATCGATACGACGCTGCAGAAATACGCCGAGGAAGCCGTCACCTCGGTCGTCCGCGAACAGGGCGAGCAGTACAAGGTCACCCAGGCCGCCATGGTCGTTACCGACACGCAAGGTGCCATCCGCGCCATGGTCGGCGGCATGGACTATGGCAAGAGTCAGTTCAACCGCGCCATCGTCTCCACCCGCCAGCCCGGCTCCGCCTACAAGGTTTTTGTCTATTCCGAAGCCTTCGAGCAGCTCGGCCTCACTCCCTCCGACCCCATCACCGATCGTCCCGTCTGCATCGGCGACTGGTGCCCGCAGAACTATGGCCGCAGCTACAAGGGCACGGTGAGCCTCCAAAGCGCCTTTGCCCAGTCGCTCAACACGGTCCCCGTAACCCTCTCGATCAAGACTGGCCGCGAGCCGATCGCCCAGCTCAGCCATCGCATGGGCCTCCGCGCCGAATATCCGGTCACCCGTTCCCTCGCCCTCGGCGTTGCTTCGGTCTCGGTCATCGACATGACCTCGTCCTATGCCGTCTTTGCCAATGACGGCTACAAGACCCCCGCCTTCGGCATTACCCGCATGACGACGCTGGGCGGCGACCTCGTCTGGGAAGCCGATCCCGATGCCCCGCGCGAGCGCGTGCTCTCCGAGCAGACCGTCGCCTATATGAACCAGATGATGTATGCGGTGACCCAGGCCGGCACCGGCACCCGCGCAAAGATCGAAGGCGTGCCGACGCTCGGCAAGACCGGCACCACGACCTCCTATCGCGACGCCTGGTTTGCCGGCTTTACCGGCAATTATGTCGCCGCCGTCTGGTTCGGCAATGACGACTACCGCCCAACCAACAACCTCACCGGCGGCACCCTGCCCACCGTCGCGTGGCAAAAGTTCATGGCCTATGCCCATACCAATATCGAGATCAAACCGGTCTTCGGCATCGACTTCGTGCCCACCCAGACCGTGGTCGCCGATGCTGGAACCGAAGAGCCGGTAGAGGAAGTGGTCCAGCGTCCGCCCAACCTGACGCCGGCCGCCGCCCGCAAGCTTCTCGATCTGGCGGACCGCCTCGATGCCGCAATCGACGTCCTGCAGCCGGTCTCGGATCAGGCGAGCGCCCCCAAGGTCACGACCGGCCTCTAAAAGCCCGGCAGGCCCAGCGCCCTCTGCACCCAAGGCAGCGCCGTGGACAGCTGTTCGCGCTGCACCCGCCGCACCAGCGGCGCGTCGGGAATGATGGGCAGGCCGGCCCGCGAGGCAAAATACCCCGAAACCAGCGCAGCAACCTCCGGCGCCCCCGGCATGACCGCATCGGGCAGTGGCCCACCCTCATAGGCCAGGCTCGGCAGCATAAAGCCAAGATCGACCTCGGCGCTGCCGATCCCGCCCTCGGCCCAGTCGATGAATTTCACCGTGCCCTCGTGGATGCAGATATTGTCGCTGCGCAGGTCCAGATGCGTCACCGCCTCGCCGCCCAGTTCACACCGCGTCTCCGCATCGACCAGCACCGGCAAGCCAACTCTCAGCCATTCCTGCGTCACCAGTCCCAGCGACAGGAATGGAGCGGTATCGCGCGCCACGCTCGCCCAGCCCGGCTCCCGCCCCCCATCGAGAAAGCCCCACCGCTCGATACTGCCGCTCGTCCCATGCATCCTGTGGATCTGGTCGATCACCAGCGCGGCGGTCTCCGCCGTCCAGGGCGGCGGCCAATAGGCTGTGCTCAGGTCTTCAATGGCCAGCATCGGCACGACTGCGTCCTCAAGCCAACCAAGGACCTTGGGCATGAATGGCCCCGAGAGATTCCGATAGTTGGCAATTTCGCGCGTCAGCATGCGCGCCGTCAGCGGGGTCGTCGCCAGCTTGACGAAGGCCGACCTGCTGCCGGTTCGAACCAGATAGCGCTTCGCCGGCGTATAGCCGCCATGAACCTCTCGCCACTCGTCGGGCGCAAAGCCGACCATGGCCTCAACCTGCTGCCGAAGCTCCTCCCCCGGAATGGTCATTGTCCCCCCCAAATCACAAGGGCAATCCTGCCTTCCGTTGCTTTTGTCCGCAACATCGGTTGAGCGCTATGGGAACGGGCTTCCGCCCTGCGCCATGGATTGCTATAGCCTAAACCGTTCGCAGCGCTGCCGGTCCAGCACCCCATGCCTAACCATAGAGGTTGCTGAACCAATATGCGGTTTGTCCTTCTGCTCCTCGTTTCCATCGCCATTGCCCTCGCGACGGGTTTCGGCCTCAGCTACTATGCGCTGACCGATGGGCGCCTGTTTGGCGCCGCGCAAATCGGTCCTTGGGTTTCCTGGCCCGACCTTGGTTCATCCGCCCCCAATCCCTATTCGCGCGGCCATCTCACTCGCGAAGCCGCGCTGCAGCTCGGCCGCGCCGAGGGTCTGAAATTCGTTGCCACCACCGATAGCGAAGGCGAGGCGCTCGATCTTTCCTGCGCCTATACGCTCGAAGGCCATGTGCCCGTCTCGAGCTTCTGGACGCTCGTGGCGGTGAACAACGAGGGCATCAATCTCGCCGCCCCCGGAACCGATCTGGCCCTGCGCTCCAGCGAAATCGCCCGCATCAGCACAGGCAGCATGGTCATCCATGTCGGCCAAACCCTCTCGCCGGGCAATTGGCTCGAACTCACCGGCAGCGGCCCCTTCTCGCTCGAATTGACGCTCTACGACACCACCGCCTTTTCCGGCTTCGGCTCGGACAATGACACCATGCCCAAGATCACGCGGGGGGCCTGCGCATGACCCGCGTCATTCTCTGGCTGCTCGGCGGCGTCCTCCTCGGCGGCATCATCCACATTCTCGTCATCCTCACACTGCCCATGCTGGCCGACGAGACCACCTGGTCCCGCGTCTCCGCCTTCGAGGCGAAAAACCGCATGCTGATCCTGCCCCCTGTCGAAGCGGGCCAGCCAAATCCCCTGGGGCTCGATCCCGAACTCGTCTACGGCCTCTGCCAGGTCGATCTCGATGAAGGCCCCGCCTATCTCCGCGGCATGCTGCCCGACGCCTTCTGGTCCCTGGCTCTCTTCAACGAAGCAGGCGCCGTGATCTATTCGACCACCAATCGCGATGGCATCGGCCAGACGGTCGATCTCGGCATTTTCAACGCCGCCCAGACCCGCCTCCTCGCCCAGCAGCAGCTCGACATCGACGAAGGCCTGCTGGTCGTCGAAGCTCCCACCGACAACCTCTTCGTCCTCGTCCGTCTCTCCCCGCCCCACGAAGTCATGCGTGCGCGCTTCGCCGAGCGCCTTGCCGCCATCCAATGCGGACCGCGCCGCTGATGGCCATGCCATTCTCCGCCATCGCCATCTATGCGCTGGCCGCCCTGGCGGAGATCGCCGGTTGCTTTGCCTTCTGGGCCTGGTGGCGCCTCGACAAGTCGCCGCTCTGGCTGGCGCCGGGCCTCCTGGCTCTCATCGCCTTTGCCTGGCTGCTGGCGCTTGCTCCAGCCGACCACGCCGGTCGCGCCTATGCCGCCTATGGCGGCGTCTATATCGTCGCGTCGCTCATCTGGCTTTTCGCCGTCGAGGGCCGTCAGCCCGATCAGTGGGATCTGGCCGGGGGTCTCCTCGCCCTTGCCGGTGCGGCGCTCATCCTTTTCGGACCACGAGGCTGACATGATCCTGCACGTCGAAATTGCCGCCACCGACCTCGACCGCGCCATAGCCTTCTATCGGGAGGTTCTCGACGTCGGCTTTGCCGATCCAATCGACCTGCACGAAAGCCGGATGGCCTATGCCGAAACCCCGCCCGAGGGCGCAAGCTGGGCCCTTTGCGAGGGCGAGGTCTATGTCCCCACCCGCAATGGCGCGATACTCTACTTTGCCGTCGACGACATCGACGCAGTACTCAGCCGCGCCGAAAACCTCGGCAGCGAAGTGCTCTTTCCCAAGACTGCGCTCTCCGATGGGAGCCATGTCGCCGAAATCGGCGACAGCGAGGGCAACCGGATCGCCCTGCAGACCCGCAGCTGATCATGACGCCCGAAGACTTTCCCACCGCCCTCGCCACGGCAGTTTCCCGCTACCGCGCCGAAGTCGCCGCGCCGGCCGAACATCTCTCACTGCTGCTCTGGCAGATGAGTGAAGGCCACCGCCTCGATCTGCGCGAAACCATGCCGGGGCACCTGACCACCAGCGCCATCGTGCTCTCGCCCGATCACGCCAAAATTCTCGTCATCGATCACGTCACCATTGGCCGCTGGCTGCAACCCGGCGGTCACTACGAGCCCAGCGCCTTCTTCCACCTCTCCGCCCAGCGTGAAGCGGAAGAAGAAACCGGCGTCGTGGGCCTAAAGCTCCATCCCCGGCATCAGGGCCAGGACCTGCCCTTCGTCATCGACAGCCACGACGTTCCCGGCAAGCGCTCCCGCAACGAGCCGCCGCACGTCCATCACGACCTGCAATATCTGTTTGTCGCCGATCCGAGCCTGCCACTCGTGGCGCAGCTCGACGAAGTTCACGCGGCGCAGTGGCGCGAGGTCGAGATGCTGGCAGAGTTTGCCCCAAAGGCGGCAGAGCGGTTGAAATCGGTGAGGGCTCCAGCCCGATACGTGCGTCCCTGGGGTCGAGCCTGACCACAAATCCGTCACCCTCGGGCTTGACCCGAGGGCTCTGTACTTTGCTGCACCAACGCCAAGTGAAGTGTCCTCGGGTCGAGCCCGAGGATGACGACAGGTGATTGTGCTGGGCATCACTGGCACTCAGCCCCACACCCCAATCACCCCACCAATCCCCGCCAGTGCCGCAACCACCCACAGCGGCGGCAATTTCCAGCTCACCAGCGCCACAAACCCCGCCAGAGCCAGCGCAAAGTCCAGCGGCGACAGAACCGCACTCGTAAACACCGGATCATAGAGCGCCAGCGCCAAAACCCCGACCACGGCCGCATTGGCGCCACGCATCGCCGCCTGTGCGAAGAGATTTCCTCGCAGCCCGTGCCAGAACGGCAGCGCCGCCACAAGAATAAGAATCCCCGGCAAGAAGATCGCCACCAGCGCAATCGTCGCGCCCAGAATCCCATTGGGCGGCATGGAACTCGCTGCCCCCAAATAGGCGGCAAAGGTGAAAAGCGGACCGGGCATCGCCTGTGCCGCGCCATAGCCGGCCAGGAACGTGCTCTCGCTCAGCCAACCTTGTCCAACCGTCCCCGCCTCAAGCAGTGGCAACACCACATGGCCGCCGCCAAACACCAGCGCTCCAGCCCGATAGAAGGCATCGAACAGCGCCAGAGCCGGGTTCACGCCTGCAAGAAGGGGCAGCACCACCAGCAGGCCGACAAACAGCAGCAGCGCGAAAATACCGAAACCACGCGACACCGGCGCTTGGGCTTCTGCCACAGCGCCATTGCCCTTTTCCTGGCACAGCGCCAGCCCTAGCGCCACGCCCACCACAATCGCGGCGACCTGCCCCAGCACCCCGCCAAAAGCCACCATGGCAAGCACGGCCAGCACGGCAATGCCCGCCCGCGCCCTGTCCGGCGTCAGGCTTTTCGCCATGCCCAGCACGGCCTGCGCCACGACAGCCACGGCCACCAGCTTCAAGCCATGCAGAATCCCTTGCGCCAGATCGCCATCGAGCGCCGCCGCGCCCAGTGCAACCGCGACCATCAAAATCGCCGATGGCAGGGTGAACCCGATCCATGCCGCCGCCGCACCAAACGGCCCCGCCCGCATCAGCCCGATGGCAAAGCCAACCTGGCTCGAGGCTGGTCCCGGCAAAAACTGGCAGAGCGCAACGAGATCGCCATAGGCCTTGTCGTCGAACCAGCCTCGTCTTGTGACGAACTCGTCGCGAAAATATCCCAGATGTGCGACAGGCCCGCCGAAGCTTGTGAGACCAAGTTTGAGAAAGGCTCCAAAAACCTCTCCGGCCGACCCGGTCTTCACACTCACGCTTTGCTCCGGCAACTACTTGATCTCTATCACTTCCGTGTCCGGGACCATCGTCTGGAAGCGTGACGGTATGGTGACACCGCCATGCCCCGGCCGCGAACCACTGCCCGAGCAGAAATCATGCCGGCTCGCCCGGTCGGCCCAGGCGCGCAATTGGCTTAGCGAGTTGTCGACCGCAATCGACTGCTCGTGCGGGGTTTCAACGAGCAGATTGTCGAGCGCATAGGAATAGCTCTCGTAGCGGTAATTCACCGCCCGCACGAACCACTCGATGTAGTGGGTATTCTCATAGCGCCGCGCCGCGACATCACTGGCCGCCGTCGGCGCCACATTGGTCAGCGAGGCCAACGCAATCTCGCGATTGCGATCAACCTCGATCACCGCGCAGACCGCCTCAAAGGTCGAAGGCAGGGTGTCAAGATCGGCCAGGATATGCCGGCCCAGCGTCGCATAGCGGACCCGCGAAGACTGGTAATGCTCGCGCTTGAGCCAGTTGTAATAGCGGTCGGTGGTAAACTTCCAGTCCTTGGCCCGCGTGATCCGCGTGCGCTGCATTTCGACTTCCGTGTCGAACATCCAGTCCCGCGAATGCGCGGCCACGAGGAAGCGCCAGGTGCGATCGTGCATTTCGCGTTCCTGGTCAGTCTGGTTGAAGTTCGACACAGGTTCGCGCTGCTTGGCCATGAAGGTGCCGACAGCGGGCAGCACATTGTCGTGCAGCACACTCGGCTTGGCCCGGCCGAAATCACCAACGGGCCGCGACGCGCAAGCGACCAGCAGCCCGGCCAAAAGTGCCGTCCCGAGAAAACCAAAAAAACGCGGCATGAATTCAGCCGCGTTTACGACGACGCCGTGAGGGGTCGAGACGGTCAGTGGGTGGCGGCGTCGGACCGCGTTCATAACGTACCCCGGTGAACATAAAAATCTGTGCGTCGCCGGACAGTGGTTGTCCGGACTTTACGGGGCGATCCCGCTTTTCGAATACCAGCAGCTTTCCCAAGCTGACCTCCATTTGCGCAGCTCCCCCGTCCCTAATGGAGGCAGCCAGTTCAGTGTGATTCTCCCGGCGCGGCGACGCATCCCGCGCTGTCCCCATTAAGAGATCGTCAAGGTTAACAGTCTGCTAACGAATTGCAGGCAAATTGATCGACAGAACGCGCCGGGGGCGCGCAATTAGTCGATGGTCCTGCCCAACATGCTCGGTTTTCAGCCTTACGAAACCTTCCAGCTTCTCATTGAAACCGGCGGTGTGGACCGCACCAACACCCTGCTCATCGCAGCATGCGATGCCTATGCCCGCCGCGGCCGCCCGACCCTTCCCGAAATGGAACAGTTCGAAACTTTGGCGACCCGCCTCTTCCAATCGGCCAGCCCCCAGGCCCGCGCCAAGGCCGCCGCAATTCTCGGCCGCAGCGAATTGCTCTCGCAGACGCTTGAGCAGCTCGTCGTTGAAAACATTGGCGAAGATCTCGTTTCCTTCCTCGCCAGCGCCGAAGAGCTTTCCGATCGCACACTGCTCGACGTGCTCGGTCGCTACGACGTCGCCGCCGCTGCAACCATTGCCGGCCGCAAGAACCTGACCAATGTGGTTCTCGCCAAACTCTTCCAGATGAACTCGCGCAAGGTCTATCGCGCGCTTGCGACGAACATGGACATCACCCCGCGCGGCGCCTATCTCAGCGCCCTCGCCCGCTCGGCGCAGATGGACCACCTCGTCGCCGAAGCCCTTGGCGAACGTCGCGATTTCGACGCAGCGCTCCTCGCCCCGGCTTTCTTCGATCTCTCCGATGCGCAGCGAATCAAGGTCATCCAGGCCTTTGCCAATCGCGAAACCCCGGCCGCGCCGATCTCGCGCACCATCGAGCAGCTTTCGGTCGCCACCCCGGAACTGACCAAAGCGCTGATGAAGCTCTTTTCGGAAAACCGTCGTCCGGAAATCACCAAGCTACTCGCCCAGATCACCGGGCTCGACGAAGTCCGCTGCGGCCAGATCGCCCACGATGTCACCGGCGCGTCGACCTTCGTGGTCCTCCGCGGCTTCGGCGTCTCGGCCTATGACGGGCTGAAAGTTCTGATCCACGCCACCAGCCACGACAGTGAGCGCTCCCGCGCCCTCGCCGATTTCGCTTCGCTCTTTGCCACCGTCTCGGCCGAATCCATGGCTTACCTGATGAGCGCATGGCGTGGCGAAGTGAACCTGCTGGATCTTTCCAAGCCCCAATACCGTCCGGTCAACATGCCAAGCCGCCGCACGCCGCAGCAGCAGCCGGCCGCAAGCTCGGGCAATGCTGTGGTGGAGCAGGCCATGGTCGCCCTCTCCCGCATCGGCGCCCGCCGCGCCGGCTAAGCACCCACGCTTCAGCAACAAGAACCGTGTCATCCCCGCGAAAGCGGGGATCTCCGTTTTGGGCGCAAACAGGGATTCCCGCTTTCGCGGGAATGACACCGTGGATGTGGGGACAGCAAGCCTACTGCTTGCCCGGATCCTTGATCACATCGATCCCCAGATCGTCTTCCCGCAGGTCGATGCTCAACACCCAGAGATCGGGATCGAAATCGGCTTCCCGCGCAATGCGTTGGCGCACCGTCTCGGGCTCGACATGCGAAAATCGCGACTGGAACACCAGCCCCGCCCCTTCGCCCCGGCTGACCACCGGCGCCGGCGTATAGAGCGAGCGCGTACCATCAAGATGGTCGACTTCGATGAACACCTGTCCGGCAATCGGGTCGCCCTTCCGAGCGACCACACACATGTGGCCGAGATCATTGTGGCGCCGCACAAAGGCCATGCACCACAGATCGCTGCGAATGGAGCCGGCCACTAGATCGTCGCGCCAGCCTTGCGCAGCAGCTCAATGAGGTCGGGCTGCACCTGGCCGGTAATCTTGTAACGATGGAAGTTTTCAAATTCGCGGATAGCGCGGGCCGTTTCCGGCCCCGGATTGCCATCGATCTGGCCGCGGAAGAAGCCGAGGCTGGCGAGGCCGCGCTGAATATCGGCAACGAGTTCGCCATCTGTCGCCGGGCGCGCTGCCCGTGGCTGGGAGGGCGGCGTCGTGGCGGCAACCGTCTGAACAACCGGCTGCACCGCCACCTGCGGCTGCGGCGCAGCGGCCTGAACCGGAGCGGGCATGGCCTGGCTCGGCAGGCTGGCGGTCGGCATGGGCGGATTGGCAACCGGTGTGCCGGTGCCACGCGTGCCATCGACGGCCGCGACAATCGAATCAATGGTGCTGGCTGCAGCGACACCCACCGTATCGACGGCCTGCTCGACCGGCGAAAGCGCGGGAAGACGCGCAACAACGCGGTCCTGCTCAACGGACGCTGCTTGCTGGATCGGTGCCGGAGCTGGCGCAGCGGCCACGACAACCGGTTGGCTCACAACAGGAGCCGGCGCAGGCGCAACGGCAGCCTGGGGCTGCGGAGCCACCTGGACGACAGGCTGTGGCGCGGTAGCGGGCGTTGCCACGATGCCTGACGCATTGGAGCCAAGGATGGCGTTGACCACATCGGCCGACAGCGCACCAAGCGGGGCAAAGCCGTTGCGTTCTTCAAAAGCACGAATGGCGCGGGCGGTCATCGGGCCGTAGTAGCCGTCGACCTTGCCGTCGAAGAGCTGCAGTTCAGCAAGCTTTTTCTGTACGGCAAAGACTTCCGAATTGCCGACAGGCTGGTCCGGAATGGTCTGCGGCACGGCAGCAACGCTGCCTGTGGTCTGAGGCGAAACCACCGGCGCGGCAACAACAGCCTGCTGCGCATCTTCGACGGCCTGTTCCCGCATCGCGGCGGGCGCCGGAATGGGCGCAGCTTCTGGGGTCACGGCATAGGGTACGCTGCGGTCGGCGGCAAAGAACGGGGCGGGATGCACGCCGGTCTGGAAATAAAGCGCATTGCTGCCCGCGAGGGCGCTCATGGTCACCAGGGCAAAAATGCCCGTCGAGGCCAGTGGGGCCTGCATATAGCGATTAAATGCCCAATGCGCCCCACGACCGAGCTGGTTCATGAGGACGCTACCGGCCATAAGCGGCAGCTGGGACAGGGTCGATGCTGTCATTGCGCTTTTCTTTTTTCGTTTTGCCATGAATCGATAGGCGCCGCCGCAGGCTCCCGGTGCAAGGGTAGAACTGCGACAGTCTCTTCCAACTTCGTTGCTGGACCGTTTATCGGCAGAAGAACGGTCATGGTTGTCCCCGCTCCGATTTCAGACATGGCGCGGAGCGCACCACCGTGCAGCTCGGCCAGACCCTTGACGATCGAAAGGCCGAGGCCCGTGCCTTCATATTGCCGGTTGAGCCCATCCTGCGCCTGGAAGAACGGCTCGCCGATGCGTTCGAGTGCCATCGGCGCCATGCCAATGCCCTGATCGCGCACTGCAAAGCTCAGCGACTGGCCCTGGCGCTTGACCACGAGGGTCACTGTATCACCCACATGGCTGAACTTAATGGCATTGGAGAGCAGGTTGATGAGAATCTGACGGCAGGCGCGCTCATCGGCCAGAATCGTCGGCAGACCCGATTCGATCTGGGCTTCGAGCGTGATCGAGCGGGCCTTGGCCATGGTATCAACCATGGCAAAACAGGCCGGCACGATTTCGTCGGGCTGGAAGCGCGCCGTGCTGATTTCAAACTTTCCGGCCTCGATTCGTGACATGTCGAGCAGCATGCCCACGACGTCGAGCAGATGCTTGCCGCTCTGGTGGATGAGGCCCGCATATTCGCGATGGGTCGGCGACAGCTCGCCGCCAATGCCCGAGGTCATCATTTCCGAGAAACCGACCACGGCATTGAGCGGCGTGCGCAGCTCGTGCCCGATAGTGGCGAGGAAGCGCGACTTGGCCTGCGAAGTCTCTTCGGCTGCACGCCGGGCTTCGGTCATTGCCGCTTCAGAATCCTTGCGCTCAGTGACATCGCGCAGCAGCGCCGTCACTTCATAGCGAGAACCGACCATCTGGTCCCGAATGGGCGAGAAATGGGCTTCCACCCAGATGAATTGCGGCACGCCGCCAACAGCATGCGGATCGTCGCGGCGCATGCGCACCTCGATCGAACGGCTCCGCCCCCCTGATTGGCGTCGGCAAAGGCGGTCAGGTAAGCGGGGCGATCCATGACATGGAGCCGCTCGCCAAGCGAACCGGTGGTCAACTGATAGCGCGGGCAGCCGAATAGCGTTTCGGCCGAGCGCGAAGCGGACAGCAATTGCCCATCGGTGGAAAAGCACAGCACCGTGTCCTGCACGTGTTCGACCAGATGCCGATAGGCGTTGAGCTGGGCCTTGTCGTGCACGACATAGCCGGCATTGATGTGGTGGGTCGTGTGCGCAACGAGCAGCGCGGCAAGGCAGAAGGCCACCGTGCCGGCCACCATGGCTTCGTTGGCCAGCGCGGCATCGGACGGCAGGCCGACCAGCGACCCCAGCGAGCCCAGGACCAGTGCCGTAACGACAGCCAGCCAGCTCCAGAGCCGAACAGTCGGCCCCATCAGCAGCGCCGCCAGAACCGGGCCCAGCACGGTAACGATAAGGCCCATATCGGCCAGCCGCGGATCGAGCAGGGTGAGAACCAGACCAGAGCCCATGACCGCGACGATCTGGGCGAGCGCGGCGTCATCATGGCGCGCACGGTGATAGAGCGACAGGCTCAGCATGCCGCCGCCGAGGCCGACGCAGGCAATGGCAAAGCCGAGCGCGGCCTGGCTTGCCAGCGCCCACATGGCGAAGGGCATGAAGACGACGGAGACGGCAATCATCAGGCGGGCATTGTTGGCGATGGTTTTGCGGCGCAGCACATCGGGACGCTGGGCGGACGCCGCAGGCGTGCCATCATCCCTTCCGCCGATGCCGAAAATACCAAGGCTACGCATCACTTTACTCATACTCGAGACGCCACTCTTGCCGGCCCCCAAAGCCGTTGGGCCAGGCTCGCTTACGAACCCGCCCGTCTGATTGTGCATCAGATCTTGTATGGGCACACTCGCGTGGCAGGCCCTAAGACAGGTTTAAGTGCTGGCCCTCAAGGGGGGCTTTCGGCGGTTAGCGTAAACAAGGCGTTGCCCAATTCCGAAACTGCGACAACCATTTGTTTCAAATTTTAAGAACTGGACCCAGCTCGCCTTAAGAAGCGGCACATAGTGTTTAATGCGAAGAGCGGGAGAGGCCCGTTCGGAAGCTCCGGTTATGATGTTTCTCCTGCGTTCGGCATTCTGGCTCACCGTCGCCTTCGTGGTCATCCGGCCCGAAGTCGATGTGCGCGCATCTGCCGGGTCGGTCGCCAACGAAGCGATGGCCCGCGGCAGTCAGTTCGTTGCCGACCAGATCCAGGCGATCGAGTGCGATAGCCTGCAATGTATTGGGGGCAAGGCAATTGTCGCCGCTGCCCTCCCGCCTATCCCGCCCTCCGGCACACCCATGCATGTCGCGCCGCAGGACAATCCGGTTCCTTACCCCCGACCTCGACCGGATTGGGCGGGCTGACGGGCGCCTGCCCCGGCGCCCGATGAGAATATCCAGTGGCACGCGTCTCTTGCCCAAGCGACGCAGCTCCAGCGTCCACTGGCTCCTGCCGCAAGCACCTTGCCCCGTGCTTGCGGCTTTTTCTTTCTTTACCTAGATAGAGGGCATGACCCAGCCCCAGCCGTTTCAGGACATTGCCGACAATCTTTCCTTCCTCGACGATTGGGAAGACCGGTATCGCTATCTCATCGAACTCGGCCAGGCCCTGCCGCGCCTTGAAGCGGACGAGCGTGTCGACACCAACAAGGTGAATGGCTGCGTGTCGCAGGTCTGGCTTGTCTCCGAACCCGTGGAAACGGACGGTGCCGTGTCGCTGCACATCCGGGGCGAGAGCGATGCCATGATCGTGCAGGGGCTCGTTGCCATTCTTCTGGCGCTTTACTCAGACCGCCCTGCCCGCGAAATCGCCGAGACCGATGCCGTTGCGATCTTTGATGAACTGGGCCTGCGCGAGCATCTGACGGCCCAGCGCTCCAATGGCCTCGTCGCCATGGTCAACCGCATCCGCAACGAAGCGCGGGCGAAGGTTCACTAGTCGGCTTTTATGCGCTGCAGCTTTCTGAGGAGCGGCTGCTCGACAAAGCGATAGAGCAGCAGGCCCATCCAGACCCCGGTTGCGATCGCCAGAACGGTCACGACCGGGACAGTGCCGGGCAGGTTGGGCCCGATCAGCTTCAGTCCCACGCCGGCCATCAGTGCCACGGCAAAGATGTGCACCAGGTAGATCGAATAGGATGCATTGCCCATCCGTTCGAGCCAGGCAAAGTGCGGCAAGCGCCCCTCGCTGCGCAGCGCCAGGACGACAGCAACACCGGAGAATGTCAGGAAACCGGCAAAGGCCGTGACATCCTCGACAAAGCCGTGATTCCACAGAAAGCCTTCAGCAAGGCCAGCTAGGCCAATGACGGCCAAGGCAATCACCGCTGGCGTCGGCAGCCTTTTGATCCAGCCTTCCATCTGACCCAGGCCAATCCAGCAGCCGACGACGAAGGCCAGCGGCAAAAAACTCGTATAGAATTGCGGAATGGCCGATTGCGGGGCGAGCAGAAAGCCCAGCATCGCCAGAACAGCGTAGGCCAAGGTCAGCCCCACCACCCTGCTCCGTGCCGTAAACATGGCCAGCAGGGCAAAGCAGGCATAGAAGAACATCTCGTAGTTGAGCGTCCAGCCAAGCTTGTAGAGCGGATGCAGCCCATGGCTCGCGCCATTGTAGAACGGGATGAAAGCCAGCGAGAGCGCCAGCTGGTTGCCGTCAAAACTCGTGGTCTTGAACAATTGCGGTGCCAGCAGCGCCAGCGCTGCCGCCAGCAACGTAAAACCCCAATAGAGCGGCACCACGCGCAGGATGCGCCGGCGCATGAATTGCCGCCCGTCGAAGCGACCGGCATCGGTCACGCTGACCATGATGAAGCCGGAAATCACGAAAAACAGAATGACGCCGAGCCAGCCCAACCGTCCGTAGGCGATGTTCTCTCCCACGAGCGGGTAGAGCAAGGCGTGCGACGCCAGCACCAGCAGGGCGGCGATGGCGCGCAGATATTGAACGGAGACGATTTTCCCGGACATGGCACGATGATGATTGCGGCACGCCTCCAATATCACGCGTGCCGCCTCGGAAACATTACAGAACCTTACATCGTTAAGAAGCTTCTGCCGGCGGAAACATCGGCGCCCGCTCGGGCAGCCAGTGCCGCTGCCTTTGCGCATCGCGCCCCCGCGCTTCCGCTTCGAGCCCATAGTGGGCGGCGAGATGAGACAGGGCGATGCGCAGCACCAGCTTGCCGCCGCGTCGGGGCCAGTCGCGATCGAGTTCGACGTCCTGCAAGCCCCGATCGAGCCCGCAGATGTCGAAGAGCACGGCCCAGCAATCGGCCGGCATCATCGCCGCAATATCCGCCAATTGCTTTCGCGCATCGGCCGCGCTGGCCGAAAGCTCACCCTGCACCGGACTGCCGCTGCTCCGTCCGCCGGTGCGCGTCGGATCATAAGACATGGTCACACGTTGGCGCAGGCGGGAGCGCTCGAAGGTATGGGCAAGGCGGCGCGCCGCCTCGACATGATGTGGGAGCAGAAAAGGGGCACTATCCCGCCGCCCTGCCGCCAGGCGGCCAACGGCCTCCGGCAAGCCCTCACTCATGCCCGCCTCCCGCCATAAGCAGTGCTTCGAGCCGGTCCAGTTCGGCATCGAACTTGGCGTCATCGCGCAGGTCTTCAATCAGGCTACAGGCATAGGAGACTGTTGTCCTATCTCGCCCGAAGGCAGCGCCAATGGCTGTCAGGCTGATGCCCTTGGAGACATGGGCGAGATACATGGCCAGCTGCCGCGCCCGTGCCGTATCCGCCTGGCAGCGAGAAACGTGCACCAGCAAACGGATAGGGGTGTTTTTCTCTCGCGAGATCAGGGCAAGAACTTGGGCAAGCCCCGCATCCTCGCGCATACACAACGGACGCTCGGGGCGCCCATTGCCATGAAGGGTTTCGATTCGCACGGCCGTCCTCCACCAGATATAGGATAATATTCCTACAACCTGACAGAGGTTGTCCACCCCGGGGATAAGTTTGCGAATATTTTGGCGGAGGCCTCAGAGGAGAGCCTGAAAACACTGCGGCCGCCCGAAGGCGGCCGCAAAGCAGGGGGACCAGCTTTTTGGTGCATCGCAAGGCCCGGCACCAAAGTGCGTTGCTCAATTGCGAGGCAGTATGAGGAAGTTAGAGCGTTCGATCCGGTCCCTCCGAATCGGCCGCCGCTATGCGAGATCAGCCAGCCTTGCGGCCGAGACCGTTGTCCTTGGCGAGCTTGGAGCGCGTCGCCGAGTAGTTCGGGGCAACCATGGGATAGTCTGCAGGCAGACCCCACTTCTCACGATATTCCTCGGGCGAGAGGTTGTAGTGCGTGCGCAGGTGGCGCTTGAGCGACTTGAACTTCTTCCCGTCTTCCAGGCAGATGATGTAGTCGGCAGCAACGGACTTGCGGACCGGCACGGCCGGCTTCAGATCCTCGACCACTGCGGGTACTTCATTGCTTCGCAGCGCGCGCAGGGCACCATGTACATCGGCGATCAGCCGCGTCAGGTCCGAGGGGCTCACGGCGTTGTGGCTTACATATGCTGAGACGATATCGGCACTGAGTTCGACGAGATCAAACTCACCCACATCCGCCGGAGCGGTATTGTCGTTCATGATCTAACCTTCCGTAATTTTTTTATTGGGCAGCAACAGGGGCAGTCACGGCCTTGCTGCATTCCTAAGTCTGTTTACTGCCGCAGGCAACTGCCGCTAATCCAATTAATTGGATGCATTACCGATTATTCATGATCCAGAACTTTGTTCCAATCGTGTCTTCAGATCGTCACGCAGCGTACTTTCCCCAGCATGATAACCCGCAATATAACTAGCGCGGGCAAGGAGATGCGCAGACACGGGCGTAGTCAAAAGCACGAAAATCACACCGATAACTGCGCGCAAAACCACTGCAGCATCCATGCTGACCATGGCGACGGCGAGCAGAACCAATCCACCGCCAACAGCGCCTGCCTTGGAGGCGGCATGCATCCGCGTGTAGAGATCAGGCAAGCGGACGACACCGACGGCGGCGAGAAGCGTGAAAATCGCCCCCAGAATCAGCAGCACGCCTCCAAGGCAGAGTGCGATATCGCCGATCATGATTGCGCCTCCATTGCGGCGGCATCGGTCTTGAGGCCCCGCCGCAAAATATAGCGAGCCAGGGCCACGGTCGCGAGAAAGCCCAGCAGCGCCAGGGCAATGGCAATGTCGAGATAGAGCATCAGGCCGGTGCGCACGGCGATGGCGCCGATAAAACCCATGGCGACCACGGTCATCAGGTCCAGCGCCAGCACGCGGTCAGGCAAAGTCGGGCCGATGACGATGCGGATGATGGAAACAAGCAGGGCCACCCCTAAGAGAATCAGGGCGATCAGGCTCGACAGATCGACAAAGGCAGCTGCGCTCACTGGAACACCTCCTTGATCCTGGCTTCAAAGCCATTGGCGATGCCGGCGATCAGGGCCGTGTCGCTCTCCATGGCGAGGACGTGGACATAGAGCACCGAACGATCCTCGGCCACGTCCACGGTCAGCGTGCCTGGCGTCAGCGTGATCATATTGGCAAGGAGCGTGATTTCGGCGTCAGACTTGACCGTCAGTGGCACAGCCACAATGGCCGGCTTCAGAGCCGATTTGAGATTGGGGTGCAGCACGATCAGCGCCACATTGATGGCGCTGACCATCAGTTCGTAGAGAAAGAGCCCGACCAGCGACAGGACCCTGCCCGCCCTGCCCAACGCACCTTGCTGGCGGATCGAATAGCGCAGGATCAGCAGAGCGCCGCCCCCGATGAGACCGCCGAAGAGCAGGTTCAGGCCGGAAAAATTGCCGGTTATGCCGGCCCAGCCAAGGGCCAGAATGACCACAAGAAAAGCGCCGCTCATGGTTCAACTCCTGCCAGACCAACCGCCTCGACATAGCGACTGGGGTCGACAATATCGGCCGCGGCCCGTTGCCCCACCTCGATCAGCGGATTGGGCCAGAGCCCGATCAGCACCACGCCCAGCACCAGCACGCTGACCGCGCCGAAGGCCAACCGCACGCGGGGCGTCGGCGCGACCAGCGCCATCGGCTCACCCGAAGCCGGCAGGCCCTCGGGCCCATTGCGCCAGAATATGTGCGACCAGAGCCGCGTCCCGGCGATCAGGGTCAGGACGGCATTGATCACCAATGCGACGACCATGGCACTGCCCACCCAGCCCAATTCGGCATCGACCACGCCCGCCTCGAGCAACAGCAATTTGGGCCAGAAACCGAGGAAGGGCGGCACGCCCGCAACGGCCAGAATAAGCACGAAGAACAGGATCGAAAGCGGCGCACTGGCGGCGTAGAGCCCGCCCATCTGCCGCGTATCGCTGGCTCCGGTCCGCGCCTCGACCAGCCCCACAACCATGTAAAGCGCCGTCATGGCGAGGATGGCGTGGAAAATGTAAATGCCCGCTCCGGCAATGCCGATGACATTGGGCAGCGACAGGCCGGCCAGGATCGCCCCGATGCCACCAATGACGAAAAAGCCCACTGCCCGGCGCAGATGCGTTTCGGCGATGGCGCCGAGCGGCGCGATCACAAGCGTCGCAATCGCCAGCACGGCCAGAACCGGCTCCAGCACATCGCGGCTGTCAGGCAGGATAGCCACGAGCGAGCGCAGGAGAGCGTAGGCGCCAACCTTGGTGAGAAGGCCCGCAAACAGCGCCGAAACCGCCGGCGTCGGCGTGTGATAGGAGGCCGGCAGCCAGGCATTGACCGGAAAAGCCGCCGCCTTCATGCCAAAGGCAAGCAGCAGCAGCGCCGCAATCCCTGTCATGGCGGCCCGATTGGCTTCGGGCGCCACGCGCATGATATCGGCCATGTTGAGCGTGCCAAGCAGGCCATAGGTCAGGCCAAGCGCCAGCAGGAACAGCGTCGTTGCGAGGAAATTGAGGAAACCATATTTCACCGCGCCATCGAGCTGCAGCGGGCTGCCACCCGACACGATCAGCCCGAACGAGGCGATCAGCATGACCTCGAACCAGACATAGAGATTGAAGAGATCGCCGGTCAGGAACGATCCGGTGACGCCCGCCAAAAGCAGCAGGACCATGGAATGAAAGCCATCCCGGCCGTCATTCCCCTCCCGGTCGATTTCGGCATAGAGCACGACCACCAGCGTCACGACCGACGCCGCCAGTGCGAAGGCCGCGCCAAAAAGGTCCGCCGTCAGGCTGATGCCGAAAGGCGGCAGCCACTTGCCCATGGTCATGCTGAGCGGCCCCTCGCTCACCACGCGCAGCAACAGGCTGATCTCGCAGGCAATGATGGCGACAATGACGAGCACAGCGCCCAGCACCGGCAGATTATTGCTGCGCCGCACGACCAGTAGCGCCGCCGCGCCCAAGAGTGCCAGCACGATGGGCAGCACCAGCACCCAGTCAGCAGCGAGCGTTACAGTTTCGATCATGGCCTGAGGCAATTCGGTCATGGTCAGTAACTCAACGGTGGCTGAGGCGCATTTTCCGGCTCGGCCAGGCGCATGGTGTCGGTATTATCGGCATCGAGGCTTTTGTAGGCGCGGAAGGCCAGCACCAGCAGGAAGCTGAACATGGAAAAGCCGATGACGATGGCCGTCAGGATCAGCGCCTGCGGCAGCGGATTGGCGATTGGGCCCGCTGGTGCATCGAGCCCGGCCGGCACGATGGGCGCGACTTCGCGTGTCACCCGCCCCGCCGTGAAGATCAGCAGATTGACGCCATTGCCCAGCACGGTCATGCCGATCAGCATGCGGATCACCGAGCGCGATAGCAGCAGATAGATGCCGAGCGAAACGAAGACCCCCACCAGGGCGGCAAGGACATAATCCATCACAGGTCCTCCTCGTGATCGCTCTCAAGCGCCAGGGCAATGGCCGAGAGCGTGCCGAAGACGACGAAATAGACCCCGATATCGAAGAACATCGGCGTCGAGAGCGGCACCGTGGTGTCGCCCAGCTCCAGGTACAGCCAGATCGAGGTCATGAAGGGCGCGTGGATGAAGAGGCTCAGCAGCCCCGAAAAGCCCGCGAGCAACACACCAAAACTAGCAATGGCCAGTGGATCCACCTTCAGTGCCCGCCGCACTGCCGGCACGCCAGAAGCCATGCCGAAAACGGCAATGGAGGCCGCGGCGATCAGTCCGCCAATGAAACCGCCGCCCGGCTCATTATGGCCGCGGAGACAAACATAGACGGAAAAGACCAGCATGGTCGCAACGATCAGCGGCGCCGCCGTTCGGAAAATGACGGTGTTCATGGCCCTGCACCCTCCGCTTTCTTCCGGCGCCGCAGCAGCGCCAGAATGGCGATGCCCGCCCCCATGACGACCGAGATTTCGCCCAGCGTATCAAAGCCGCGATAGTCGACGAGAATGACGTTGACGATATTGGCGCCATGGGCGATCGGCACGCTGGTCGCGGTAAAGAAATCCGAGAGCCGCGTATCGAGCGTACCCGTCAGCACCAGCATGAGCAGCAGGCTCACCCCGGCGCCGCAGACCACGGCCAGAGTACCGTCGCGCGCCCAATCCTCAAACGGCCGGTGATCCCTGGCGTCGAGCCTGAGATTGGTCATGACGATAGTCAGGATCACCACCGAGAGCACTTCCACCATGAGCTGGGTAAAGGCCAGGTCCGGCGCCCCGAAGAGCAGGAAGATCAGCGCCAGGGCCGTGCCCTGAATGCCGAGCGAGAGAATGGCGATGAGCCGGCTCTGCGCGATCAGCACGGCCAAAAGCCCCAGCACCGCCAGCAGCACCACACCCCATTCATAGGGACGGAGTTCGGGCAGAACCAGGCGCTTGGACCAGTCGCCCAATTCGGCCGTCGGCACGATCCAGTCAAGGCCCCCCAGCGCCAGCATGGGCCAGAATAGCGCCACAGCCAGCGCAACGAAGACGACTACGAGGTAGAATTCCAGCTTGCCGTGATGCAGCGCCCGGGTCACCGTCGCGGCAAAGCGGATAAGGCCGAACATGACGGCATCGAAAACCGTATCTGCGCTCCAGCCCAGACCAGCACTCAGGCGCCGCAAGACGGTGCGGATCGCATGGGCCTGCCGGAACACCACAATGCCGAGCAGCCAGGTCAGTGCCGACAGCCAGATCAGGGGGCTCGCCAGATCAAGTGCGAGCTTGAGATGCGGCTCGACCGCATGCCCCAGAATGGCCGTCGCGCCCGGCGCCAGCACGTCATGACCCAGCCAATCGGGCAAAAGACCAGCCACCACTCCCGCGCCGCCCAGGAGGATGGGCCCCGCCAGCATGGCAACCGGGGCCTCATGCGCTGACTTCGGCGTCGGCAGCGCGTCGCCGAGAAACGGCCGTATCATCACGATCAGCGCCACACCCGCCAGGAGGGCATTGCCGATGACCAGCAAAGCCAGCACGACAAGCATCAACCAGTCGCCACCGACCAGCGCCAAGTACATTTCTTCCTTGGCGAAATAGCCCACGGTCAGCGGCAGCCCCACCATGGAGAGCGCTGCCAGCGCCGCCCCGATGAACGTCACCGGCATCTTGTCGGCCAGCCCGCCAAGCGCCGTGATATCGCGCGTCCCCGCCTCGTGGTCGACCGCACCGGCCACCATGAAGAGCCCGGCCTTGTAGCAGGCATGCGCCACGAAATAGACCAGCATGGCCGCAATCGCGGCCTCGCTTCCAAGCCCGATCAGCAGCACGAGCAAGCCAAGCGACGCGATCGTCGTCTGCGCCAGGATCTGCTTGAGATCGGTTTCCTTGAGCGCCCCCAGCGCCCCCCAGATCAGCGTCACACCACCAAAAGCGACGAGCACACCGGTCCAGACCGATGTCCCTCCAAGTACCGGCGTCATGCGCCCCAGAAGATAGACACCGGCCTGCACCATGGTCGCCGAGTGCAAAAACGCCGAAACCGGCGTTGGTGCCTCCATGGCATTAGGCAGCCAGAAATGCAGCGGAAACTGCGCCGACTTGGTGAAGGCCGCACCGATGAACAGCGCCAGCACCAGCCCGTAGAGCGCAGAGTCCTTCAGCACGCCCTCAAGCCCGCGCAATTCGCTGAGCAGCCACGTCCCGGACAGATGCTGGGCCACAATGGCGCCAACCAGCAAGCACATGCCGCCAATATTGGTGATAACCAGCGCCTGAATGGCCCCACGGCGCGCCGCCTGCCGATTGTGGTCAAAGCCGATCAGCAGGAAGGAGGTGATCGACGTCGCCTCCCAGAACATGAACAGCGCCAGCATATTGTCGGCCAGCACCAGCCCCAGCATCGAACCCATGAAGGCCAGGAGATAGGCCAGAAACCGCCCCTGATGCGGATGCCCTTTCAGATAGGCTCCGGAATAGAGCACGATCAGCGCGCCGATGCCGGCAATGGTCAGGGCGAAAACCAGGCTCAGCCCATCAAGGAAAAACGCCAGCGTCAGTCCATAGGACGGCACCCAGTCGATGGCGGCGGCAATCGTCCCGCCCGCAATGACCGGCTCGGCCAGCCTGATCAGCAGCATGACAATGCCGGCAGGCACGATGGCCAAAATCCAGGCGGAATAGCTGCCGGCAAGACGATGAATAAACGGCGCCAGAATTGCCGCAAGGAACGGCGCCAAGGCCACGAGGGCAATACTTGCGTCCAAGGACAGCCCCACTCCGCCCCTCCCCAGTGTGCCAGTCGATCTTCGGTTTCGTGACAGAACCTTAACCATGACGCCCCCAAGGACAAGCCAAATCGGACCGAGGCTGTCGATAGTTGCGGATATCTGCAAAGGCTTCGGGGGTCTGGCAATCGCGCGCCGCGCGGCCTATGTCCTTGTGACCCATTTTGCGGCCGTAAAACTCCGCGCCTTCAGAAACTGCGGAAAGACGATGAGCCAAGCAACTCCTCCCAAAGCCAAGCGCGTGCCCCATAGCCACACCCATCACGGCGTGACCCGTGAAGACCCCTGGGCGTGGCTGCGCGCGGAAAACTGGCAGGAGGTGATGCAGAGCCCGGAAACGCTCGACAAGGAAATCCGGGCCTATCTCGACGCGGAAAACACCTATTACGAAGACCAGTTCGGCAAGCCGACCGCCGATCTGCAGGACAATATCTACAAGGAAATCCGCGGCCGCATCAAAGAGGACGACTCTGGCGTCCCCTCGCCCGATGGTCCCTGGGCCTATAATTCGCGCATGCTCGAGGGCAAGCAGTACCCGCAGGTCGTTCGCACTCCGCGCAAGGGTGGCGCCGAAGCCGTCCTGCTCGACTGCAATGTGGAAGCGGGCGAGGACTATTTCGGCTTTGCCGGCGCCGATCACGACATGAGCCACCGCTATCTCGCCTGGGCTGCCGACCGCGCCGGCTCGGAATATTACGACATCGTCGTGCGCGATCTCGAAACCGGCGTCGATAGTCCGGAAGTCATCAAGGATACGGCCGGCTCCTATGTCTGGTCCAATGACTCCAGCGCCATCTACTACACCGAGTATGACGACAACCACCGCCCCTATCGCGTGCGCCGCCACGACATCGGCACCGAGCAATCGTCCGATCCGATCATCTATGAAGAAAGCGACCCCGGCTTTTTCGTCGGCGTGGGCAAGACGCAGAACGACAAGTTCATCATCATCGACGCGCACGATCACCAGACCTCGGAAGTCTATCTGATCGACGCCGAAAAGGGCGGCGAACCCCGCGTGGTCTCCCCCGCCTCACCGATCGCGAATATGACGTCGAGGAGCGCGACGGCCTTCTCTATATCCGCACCAATGCCGATGGCGCCGAAGACTACAAGGTCGTCACCGCACCGCTCGACAATCCCGGTGCCGAAAACTGGACCGATCTCATCGCCCACCGCCCCGGCGTGCTGGTTCTCGATACCATTGTCATCAAGAACCACCTCCTGCGTCTCGAACGCCAGGATGGATTACCGCGCATCGTCGTGCGCGACCTGAGCACCGGCAAGGAAGACACTGTCCGTTTCGAGGAAGAGGCTTATGCGCTCGGGATGTCGGTCGGCTACGAATTCGACACCACCGTCTTCCGCCTCTCCTATTCCTCGCCGACAACGCCCAACCAGGTTTTCGACGTCGATCTCGCAACCGGTGCCCGCACCCTGCTCAAGACGCAGGAAGTCCCCTCCGGCCACGATCCCGCGCAATACGAAACCCACCGCATCTTCGCCAAGGCCGCCGATGGCGCCGAAGTCCCCGTCACGTTGCTCTACAAGAAGGGCACAAAACTCGACGGCTCCAACCCAGCCTTGCTCTACGGTTATGGCGCCTATGGCATGTCCATGCCGGCCAGCTTCTCGGTTTCGGTCCTGTCCCTCGTCGATCGCGGCTTCGTCTATGCCATCGCCCATATCCGCGGCGGCATGGACAAGGGCTATGCCTGGTACAAGAACGGCCGTCGCGAATTCAAAACCAACACATTTTCTGACTTCATCGCCGCCGGTGAGGCGCTGATATCAGGCGGTTACACGCAAAAAGGCAAAATCGTCGCCCAGGGCGGTTCGGCCGGCGGCATGCTGATGGGTGCCATCGCCAATCTCCGCCCCGATCTCTGGGCCGGCGTCATTGCCCAGGTAGCCTTTGTCGACGTGCTCAACACCATGCTCGACGACACATTGCCGCTCACCCCGCCCGAATGGCCCGAATGGGGCAATCCCATCACCTCGGCCGAGGATTATGCCCGCATCGCCGCCTATGCGCCCTATGAAGCGGTGTCGGCGCAAGACTATCCGCCGATCTTCGCCCTTGCCGGTCTCACCGATCCGCGCGTCACCTATTGGGAGCCGGCCAAGTGGGTGGCAAAACTCCGGGCAACCGCGACGGGGGATGCACCATTGTACCTCAAGACCAATATGGGGGCCGGCCACGGCGGGGCCTCGGGTCGCTTCGATCGCCTCAAGGAAACAGCCCAGTGCTACGCCTTTGCAATAAAGTCAGCAGGATTAGACGGTTAGTTTCTCCTGCGTCATTGTTGCGCCAAGCCAATCTGCCTATACCTTCTCACCAGTTCCGGTTTTGACCGAGCGTCATCCCTTTCCAGAAACGGAGGCTACCATGTCCACCAAGTTTACCCTGCCGCCCCTGCCCTATGCTTACGACGCCCTGGGCCCCTACATGTCGAAAGAGACGCTTGAGGTCCACCACGACAAGCACCACCAGGCTTACGTCACCAATGGCGAAAAGCTGCTGGAAGGTTCGGGCCTCGAAATCCTGCCGCTCGAAGACATCGTCAAGGAAAGCTTCGGCAAGAATGCCGGCCTCTTCAACAACGCTGGCCAGCACTACAACCACGTCCACTTCTGGAACTGGATGAAGCCCAATGGCGGCGGCAACAAGCTCCCCGCCAAGCTGCAGGCTGCCGTTGATTCCGACCTCGGTGGTTTTGACAAGCTGCGCGCCGATTTCATCGCTGCCGGCACCACCCAGTTCGGCTCGGGCTGGGCCTGGGTCTCGGTCAAGAACGGCAAGCTCGAAATCTCCAAGACTGCCAATGGCGAATCGCCGCTGGTCTATGGCGGCAAGCCGATCCTCGGCGTCGACGTGTGGGAGCACTCCTATTACATCGACTACCGCAATGCCCGCCCGAAGTACCTCGAAGCCTGGTTCGATAACCTGGTGAACTGGGAACACGTCGAGCTGCTGTTCGAAGAAGCCACCGCGTAATTTTTCGCTGACGCGAAACGTTAGACCAAGCCCGCCGGTGCAAAGCGCCGGCGGGTTTCGTTTTGCCCGGTGGGATTAACTTTTCCCAAGATTATCCGCGACTTGGTGGAATCCCCAGCTTCAAACATCCGCGAACCCATGTTAACGCTCTATTTACCACAAGGGGGGATGCGTTGACGTCACGGCCGAAAACGGTCGCCATTCTGGCGGCCAATCCTGCGCTTACGTCTGTGCTGACCATGGTTTTGGCCGGTGATACGCGCCTGCGCGTGCGCCCCTTTGAGAGCGAAGCCGAGCTCTTCGCCTATATGCGGATCGCTCCTCTCGACATGCTGGTCGTCGATTTCGATCGTGAGGGCCGCCCGGCCTATGAAATGGTCGAAGCCATCCGCCTCGACCCGCGCTTCGTCAGCCGCGAACTGCCCGTCATCGCCCTCACCCGCAGCATCACCCCGCCGATGCGCCATCAGGCGATCAGCGCCGGCATTGATGAAGTGCTGGTAAAACCCATGTCGCCGCGCCACCTGCTGCAGCGCGTGCAAGCCCGCCTGATCAATCGCAGCGTCGTCGGCCTTCTGGGCTCGGGCTATCGCGGCCCCGAACGCCGGGATCGCGTGCCTCTCTCCAAGCCACAACCGCACCCGACGCGACGCGCCACCGACAATGTCGTGCCGCTCTTCCCCGACCGCCGCAAGCCCATGCACCCGGGGCTCGAGCCGCTGGCCTAGGCCTGCCGACCGTACCGCTGTTCCGCGACGCCAACACCGGCCGTCCCATTGCGTCGTCATTGCCGGGCTTGTCCCGGCAATCCATCTCGCCTCCGCTGGGGACCACCGGGACAAGCCCGGTGACGACCGCGGATGGATTTCGCTGAACTTGGCAGAAACCTACCGCTTCTGTTCCAGCACCCAACTGACCTTGTTCCAAAGGTCTTCGACCGAATCCGCGAACTGCACATTCCGGTCATAGCCCGCCACCGAATGCGACAGCACGTCGCCGGCAAAACCCTTCACCACCTCGAAGGCCCGGTGGCGATTGAGCATAACGACGGGCTTGGCCCGCCCCTGCCTGGACGCCCAGCTCCCGAACAAGGCCGACGTCGAAGCCAGCGAACCTGGCAGCGCCACCAGCACCTGCGCTTCCTCGGCAAACAGCGCGTGGCGCGCGCCGCGATCCTCTACGACACGCACCGGCACACCCGAAAGCGTCGGCGGCAAAGCGGCATCGGCATCCGCGAGAACCGACACGGTTCCGCCCGCCGTCTTTGCCGCGGTCATCAGCGGCAGCGGCCCGGCGCCGTTTTCCCAGAGACACAACAATTGCGCGCCGCGGCGGGCAAAAAGCGTCCCCGTCTGGCTCATCAGGCTCGCCCGTTCCGGATCGCCCGGCCCCTTGTCCGAAGCGAAAATGCCGATAACCGCCATGCTCATCGACCCTTCATGCTGCCCAGGATGCCGCGCACGATGGCATTGCCCAGCTTGTTGGCCACAGTCCGCGCAAAGGAATTCATCGCCGCCTCAGCGGGCGTTTGCCGGCTCGATGTGCGGCGCGGCTGGCTTGCGCGCTCTTCGCGGGCCTGCCGCTCGGCGGCGACGCGGTCTGCCTCGTCATATTTTGCCCGCTCCTCGGCCAATTGCCGATCGCGCGTCCGGCGCTCCAGAATTTCAAAGGCCGATTCACGATCGCTAACGCTGTCATAGAGCCCGCCCACCGGCGAGTTGGCCATGGTCGCATCGCGCTCGGCCGGATTGAGCGGCCCCACCTGTGCGGAAGGCGGCCGGATCAGCGTGCGGCCGACCATGGACGGAATGCCCTTGTCCTCCAGCACCGAAACCAGCGCTTCACCGATCCCCAATTGGGTAATGACCTCTTCGGTCGAAAAATCCGGATTCGGGCGGAAAGTCTCCGCCGCCACTTTGACGGCCTTCTGCTCGCGTGGCGTATAGGCGCGCAAAGCGTGCTGCACGCGATTGGAAAGCTGCGCCAGCACGGCTTCCGGAATATCAATCGGGTTCTGCGTCACGAAATAAACGCCGACACCCTTCGAGCGGATCAGCTTTACGACCTGCTCAACCTTGTCGATCAGCGCCTTGGGCGCATCGTCAAACAGCAGATGCGCTTCATCGAAGAAGAACACCATTTTCGGCTTATCCGGATCGCCGACTTCCGGCAGTTGCTCGAAAAGTTCCGAGAGCAGCCAGAGCAGGAAGGTCGAATAGAGCCGCGGCGACTTCATCAGCTGGTCGGCCGCGAGGATCGAGATGAACCCGCGGCCATCCGTATCGACGCGCATCAGGTCGGCAATTTCCAGCGCCCGTTCGCCAAAGAAGTTGTCGGCGCCCTGCTGTTCCAGCACCAGCAGCGCGCGCTGGATGGCGCCAACCGAGGCCGTCGTCACATTGCCATAGCGCGCGGAGACTTCCTTGGAGCGCTCCTGAATGCTGACCAGCATCGAGCGCAGGTCCTTCAGATCCAGCAGCAGCAGCCCTTCCTCGTCGGCCACGCGGAAGGCGATGTTGAGCACGCCTTCCTGCGTGTCGTTGAGATCGAGGATGCGGCTCAGCAGCACCGGGCCCATTTCGGAAATCGTGGCGCGAACGGGATGCCCCTGCTTGCCGAAAAGATCCCAGAAAACCACCGGGAAGGCGTCATTGATGTAGTCGGTAAAGCCGATATCCTCGGCACGCTTGGTCTGCCATTCCTGGATCGGCTGGCCCTTGGCAACGCCCGACAGATCGCCCTTGATATCGGCCGCAAAGACCGGCACGCCCGCCCCCGCAAAGCCTTCGGCCAGCGCCTGCAGGGTTACGGTTTTGCCCGTGCCCGTGGCGCCAGTCACGAGGCCATGGCGATTGCCATATTTGAGGCTGAGATATTCCGGCCGCGTGCTCGTGCCGAGATAGATCTTGCCGTCCACGAGCATGTAGTCACCTCTTTGGTCTTCTAAAGTCTTGCCCGTTATAGCCAAAGCCGTTCACCACGTCTTTGGGTTTTGCTCGCCGCGCGCGCCAAAGCTGGCAGAATGAGACCATGCGCCAGAAAATCCAGATCACCCGTCGCCATGCCCTTGCCGGTCTCGCCGGTCTCGCCGTCGGCCTGCCCATGGCAGCACAGGCGCAGACCGCCGATCTCACGCCAGACAGCGATGCCGATCAGAGCGCGGCACTGCAGGCGGCGCTCGATGCTGCCACTGGCCGCCTCACCCTGCCCGCCGGCCGCTTTCGCGTCAGCAACATTAATTTCCCGGCCAATCTCGTAGTCGAAGGCGTCCCCGGCGCCACTGTCCTCGTCGCTTCAGGTACCGCCATTGGCGGCTTCCTGCATCAATCCGGCCTCGTCCTCCGCGATATTGGTTTTACCGGCGATAGCGGCAGCGATCCGCTCTTTGGCGTCCAGGCCGCCGAAAATGTCACAATCGAACGCTGTCGCTTCTCCGAAAGCCCCGGCATCGCCCTGTCGCTCTTCCAGAGCGCCGCGACCATTCGCGATTGCGATTTCGAGAACCACGGCGACGCCGCCATCCATTCCCTCGACAGCACCGGTCTCCTCGCCAGCGGCAACACGATTTCCGGCTGCGGCAATGCCGGCATCCGCATCTGGCGCAACGAGGCGGGGCCGGATGGCTCGATCCTGGTCAACAACCGCATCAGCAAGATCGACTGGCGCCAGGGCGGCAATGGCCAGAATGGCAATGGGATCAATGTCTATCTCGCCGATGAAGTCGTCGTCGCCGACAACCACATTTCCGATTGCGCCTTCACGGCCGTACGCCTCAACACCACGAAAAACTGCCAGGTAACCGGCAACATCTGCCGCACTTGCGGCGAGGTCGCGATCTTCTCCGAATTCGGCTTTTCCGGCTCGATCATCGCCGACAACGTGGTCGATGGCGCTGCCACCGGCATTTCCATCACCAATCTCGACAGCAACGGGCACCTCGCCGTCTGCTCGGGCAATATCGTGCGGAACATTTCGTCGAAATCTGAAGTGAACCCAGACACAGTCCCCGTCGGCATCTATGTCGAGGCCGAGGTCGCCGTCACCGGCAATGTGGTCGAAAACGTCCCGGGGGTTGCCATTGCGGCGGGTTTCGGCAGCTTCATGCGCTCCGTCGTCATCACCAGCAACGTCGTCTATGCCAGCAATATCGGCATCGGCGTTTCAGTCGCCGAAGGCGCCGGCAATGTGCTCATCGCCGACAACATGGTGCATGAGCCCAGCGTCGGCGAAATCGTCGGTCTCAAATGGACCGAGGTCGCCGAAACCGACCTCCGCGCCGTCGCCGATCGCTATCCGCACGTCACTATTCGTTAGGGGCAAAGGGTCCCTAGACCCTTCAAAAACACGGGGTCATTCCCGCGAAAGCGGGAATCTCTGTTTCTGTTCAAGGAGATTCCCGCTTTCGCGGGAATGACGCGGTGGAAGAGAGGCGCGAAGCCGTCCCCTCTCCTACCTACAGCACCGCCCTGACTTCCCCCACCACAGTCTTGCGCACATTCAGCGTCGGCTGCCGCGCAAAGCCTTCCAGCACCGCGCGCTGCGTCTCATCCGGATCGGCAAATTTCAGCAACAGCGCCGCGACCATGGCCTGGCTCGCGGCCATATTGCCGTCGTCGCATTTGAGCGCATAGCCCCAGCCCTTGTTGCGAATGGCGCCGCATTGCACGCCTTCCGCCCCGCCCTTTTGCATGACGCGGCCACCAAAGGCCTCCATCACCAGCGTATCAAGATGCCCCGTCCCGGCGACGAGATGCGGATGCTTGGTTGCCGCATCGAACAGCGCCCGCGCACCGGCCGCATGTCCAGCATCGAGCCCCTGCCCTGTCGCCATGCGCGCAAAACCCTGCGCCCAGGCCCGAATCGGCGCCGCCCAGGTGGGAATGGAACAGCCATCGGTGCCGCAACGATCTTCCGTCAGCCCCTCGCCGATCACCAGCTCCACCGCCGCCCGCACGGCGCGCTGCACGTCGTGCTCGCGTTTCACATAGTCTGTTGTCGGCACGCCCATGGCGAGCGCCACGCTCAACATGCCCGCATGTTTTCCGGAGCAATTGTTATGAAGCGCACTCGGCTCCTCATGCCGCTCCCGCAGCGCCTCGCGCGCCGCGCCATTGGTCGGTTGATGCGCACCACATTCGAGATTGGCCACCGACAGCCCCATGCGGCCAAGAAAGTTGGCCACATTGGTCACGTGGTCGTCCTCGCCATGATGGGAGGCGCAAGCCAGCGCCAGTTCTTCGCTCGAATGATGGAAGCGCTCGGCTGCATGCCGGTCGAAAATCGCCAGAGCCTGCATGGACTTGATCGCTGAACGTGGAAAAACCGGACGCTCGATGTCGCCCGCTGAAGCGATCACCTGCCCAGTCGCGTCGATCACCACAAAGGCACCGCGATGGCGGTTTTCCACCCAGTTGCCGCGGACGGCCTCGGCGAGAATGGGGTTGGCATCCATGTAAGAAAACTCCGGCCCTGACTGTCCCTGAGGAACAGTGCAGAGCCGGAAAAGTCAACATGCATGGGTAGGAGGTACGCGGTTACTAAAGAGGCGCGCCGGGCAAACGGCGCGAAAGCTCAGATGTCCCAGCCATCGACCAGGGTCAGGTAGCGCGAGTTGACCCATCCGCGGGTGTTCTGGCGGTCGACAAGGCACCAATCGGCGCTTTTCGGGACGGTGATGCAGCGTTCGACCCAAACCGGGGTGTCGGGTTGGAGGGCGCCGATTTTCTGCGAATAGCTGGCCGGCCACTTGCGCACGTTCAGCTGGTCCCAATGGGCGACATTGCTGACCCGCGCCAGTTGTTCGACCTGGTAGCCGGCAGCCATGGCAGGCTGCACGGCAAAGCCGGCGGCGGCGGTAACGACAAGGCCACAGAGCGCTGCGACCAGAACCTTTTCCTGTGACTTGTTCATTTCAGTGTCCCTCAGGGCGTTTCATCTTGAAAGCACCTTGCCTGAACCGGCTTGAACTCACCCTGATAGGTGCGTTCAGGCTCGGTTCATCGACAAGACATCGGCTCAGCGCGTGTCGCGCTGGTAGACATAGAGAATGATGCTGTCATTCCCGCCCTGGCGGAGCGAGACAACGTCGTTCTGGTCGTAGCCCTTGGCCGTCAGGGCGGCCATCAGCGTCGCCGAGTGGGCGATGGGCTGACGCAGGTGATTGACATTGCCTTCGACAAACAGCGAGCCGTAGCCATTGCGACCATAGATGGCGAGTTCCTCGCAGACCGGCAGCAGCACGACATCCTGGCCGTGGATAGCGGCGATGTCGGCCTGCTTGACGCTGCGCATGTGCCCCATCGCAGCAGAGCACTCAGGCGTGCTCCCCGAGCTCGTCTCAACGGCCGGGGGCGCGGCCGCATCACGGCAGCAGTGCTGGGCAGAACGGTGGTTGCAGTGAGGACACCGGCGAGCAGGGTGAGGGTAGCGAATTTCAGCATTTTTGATGATCTCAGGTTTGGGCGGCGGATGCCTGGCATCGGCCGTGACGCTTGGGTTTGGGTTGGTTTGGATTTGAAAGAGCCGCACCCTCGGGTGCGGCTCGGATACAGTCGGGCAGTCAGGCCCGATCAGTTCATGTCGCGCTGGTGCACGTAGAGGATGATGCTGTCATTGGCGCCGTGACGGAGCGAGACGACATCGTTCTGGTCGTAGCCCTTGGCCGTCAGGGCGGCCATGAGCGTGGCATTGCGGGCAATCGGCACGCGCAGGTGGTTGACGTTGCCGTTGACGAAGAGCGGGCCATAGACATTCTTGCCGCGCACCGTCAGGTCTTCGCAGACAGGCAGCAGGGCGACACGGTTGCCGTTGATGGCAAGAATATCGGCCTGCTTGACGCTGCGCATATGACCCATGGCAGCAGAACAATCATATTCCTGGCCGGAACCGGGCTGCGGATAGCGCTGGTTGCTGCCGGGAACGAAAGCAACCTGGGCGAAGCTGGGCAGGACCGAAGCAGCGGTGACGAGGCCGGCGAGAACGGCAAGCGTGGTGATCTTGAGCATTTTGTTTCTCCAGTTTGGTTCGGCATCCGCCCCTCGCGGACCGCCTGATATTTCGATGTCCTTGCATCGAGCGTGGCGGTGTTATGAGCCCTGCCCTTTGAACCCGTGCTGAGAGCCGCATTCATCTCCCGTTAACCGCCGGAAACCGGCCTTCCGCGGTTGGCAGAAGCGCTGTTCGGGCTTAGGCTAGAAGCCGGACAACCACGAAATCAGCGTGGAAAATGAGGAGGTTCGGATGAAAAAGGTGCTGGTGACCGGTGGCAGCGGCAAGCTTGGCCGTGCCGTGCTGCGCGATCTCGTGACCCATGGCTACGATGTGCTCAACATCGACCAGCAGGCGCTTTCCGAACCGATCTGCCGCTCGGTCAGGATCGATCTCACCAATTTCGGCGAGGTCGCATCAGCCATTCTCGGCGGTGTCGATGAGCGCGGCGGGCCCTTCGATGCCGTGGTGCACCTCGCCGCCATTCCCGCGCCGGGCCTTGCCGCCAATGCCAAGACTTTTGCGAACAATGTGACGACGACCTACAACGTCTTCGAGGCCACGCGCCTCGCCAAGATCAAGAACGTCGTCTTCGCCTCGAGCGAAACCGTGCTCGGCCTGCCTTTCGACACGCCCCCGCCCTATGCGCCGGTCGACGAGGAGTATTTCCCGCGCCCGGAAAGCGCCTATTCGCTGGGAAAGCTGCTCGACGAGACCATGGCCGCCCAATTCTGCCGCTGGGATCCGGAACTGCGCATGGTGGCCCTGCGCTTCTCCAATGTCATGTATCCCGAGGACTACGCCGCCTTCCCCAAATTCGACAGCGACCCGCGCAGCCGCAAATGGAATCTTTGGGCCTATATCGACGCCCGCGACGGCGCCCAGGCCGTGCGCCGGTCCATCCAGGCCGATTTCAAGGGATTTGAGGCCTTCATCATCGCCAATGCCGACTCGGTCATGACCCGGTCCAACATTTCGC
This sequence comes from Devosia sp., assembly GCF_024707125.1. GTDB lineage: Bacteria > Pseudomonadota > Alphaproteobacteria > Rhizobiales > Devosiaceae > Devosia. The sequence continues at coordinate 8,806 of NZ_JANQAH010000005.1, read as the reverse complement.
TGCTCGCCGAGGTTTTCCCCGACGTGCCGCAGAAGGGCAATATCCCCACCAATGGCACGCTGCTGTCGATCGAAAAGGCCAAACGCCTCCTCGGCTATTCGCCCCAATACAGCTGGCGCAGCGAGGTGGCCAAGTAGAGCCCTTCGACCAAAGTAGCGTGCGCTAACGTCTCATTGTCAAATCGGGGTGGCGCGCCACCAATGGGAGCCAGAAAAGCTCCCAGAGGTTCCCATGGCCGCGCCGCTCCCTGTCGACCACCCCTATCGGCAAGCCATCATGGCCGAGGTGCATGCGCGCCCGGTCGAGATCGTGCCCGAAGCCTGCCGCCTCCGTCGCCTCGTCTTCGTCATGCCCGCCGTCTCCGGCGCCATGATGCGCGTTTTCCATGCCTTCGAAGCATTCTGCATCGAAGCGGGCCATCCCGTTCCGACGCTGGCCAGCCGTCAATACAGTTTTGAGACGCCGGGCCACCACGTCACCTGGGAATTCCACACCGAATTCGTCACCCTCACCTGGCGCAGCGACCTCGACGATTGGGAAAACTGGCCCGACGACATCGGCTTTGCCGCGCTCGCCGAAGCTCAGCTCATCGGCGCCATGCGCATCGACGTTACGGCCGATGGCACCGTGCCTGACAAGCTGGTGCCCGGCTTCAACCTCCCGAGCCTCTGCCTTGCCGATATCGAGAACGGCAATGGCCAGGTGGCGACCGATTTCGTGCCCGATGCCGACCGCTTCACCCGCTTCGAACTCGCCGCCGGCCGCCTCACCACGCTCCGCCGCTCCATCGTCGTCCGGCGCCTGCTCGAAGTCGAAACCTACCGCACCATGGCCCTCCTCGGCCTGCCGCTGGCGCGAGAAGTCGCGGGCGACCTGCGCAGCATCGAACTCGATCTGACTGCGCTCGTCGAAAGCCTTTCCGCTGCCACGACGCCCGCTGCCGTACAGCAGTCGCTCGGCGCGCTCCACACCATGTCGGTGCGCTCGGGCCAGTTGTCGGAACGTCTCGGCTATCGCTTTGCCGCCGGCCAGGCCTATGGCGAAATCCTGCGCATGCGCCTCGCCAATCTGCGTGAAAACTCGACCGCCCGCGGCTCGACGCTGACGCACTATATCGGCAATCGCGTCGATCCGGGCCTTGCCACCTGCGCCGCCATGGAAAAGCGTCTCGCCGTTGTCTCGGACAAGATCGAGCGCGCCATTGGCCTGCTCGATGTGCGGATCGGGGTCGATATGCAGGTGCAGAACGCCGCCGTGCTCGACAGCATCGCGCATACGGCGCGCAGCCAGTTCCTGCTGCAGCGGACGGTGGAGGGTCTCTCAACCATCGCCATCAGCTACTATCTCCTCGGCATCCTGAGCTATCTGCTCGCGGGACCATTGGAAGAACTGCATTGGGAAAAGACCATGACGCTGTCCATCGCAGCGCCCTTCGTGGTCCTGGCTGTCTGGCTCATGGCCCGCGCCGTGCGCCGGGCACATACGCCGGCTGGGATGCACTAAAGCGGCAAAGGCCCCCAATGGGGCCTTTTCTTCATTTCATCCAAAACACCGGCAGCAGATCCACCGAGATCGGCTCGTTCTTCTCATTGGTGGCCATGATGTCGGCCATATGGGCCCACCAGCGCTTCATGACGTCCGTGTTCGGCAGATCACCCATCGTGTGATCCTTGCGGCGCCAGAGCACGCCGAACAGCGTGTTGGTCTCTTCGTCGAGGTGAATGGAATAGTCCTTCACCCCGGCGTCGTGCAGCAGATCGACTAGCTCGGGAAAAATCTCGTCATGACGCTTCTTGTATTCGGCCGTCATGCCGGGATTGAGATGCATCTTGAAGGCGTGCTTTTCGTAGCCGTCGTCGGTGATCATGCTTTTCTTTGCCTCCACATGCGGAACAGGATCGGCAGCGCGATCACGACGATCAGCAGCGAACCGATGAAGATCGACATCACGATCCCAGGCACGTTGAGCAGGCCCAGCCCGAAGGTCACAAGACCCATGATCAGTGCGGCCAGCACGACGCCTATGATAGTGCCGGAGCCGCCAAGGATCGACACGCCGCCCAGAACCACCATGGTCACCGCTTCAAGCTCAAAGCCCTCGGCGATCGACGGGCGGGTCGAACCCAGACGCGCCGTCAACAGCACCGCAGCGATGCCGCTCATCAACCCGGTCAGGCAGAACAGCACGAACTTGATGCGATCGACGCGCACACCCGAGAAGCGCGCAGCGGTCGCGTTATTGCCGATGGCAAAGACGCGGCGACCGAAATTGGTGTGGTGCAGCACGACATAGAAAATGAACGCACAGACGAGGAACAGCACCAGTTCGAACGAGATCACCCAGAACACGTAGCCCTGGCCGAACCACGAAAAGCTCGCGGGGTAGCCCTTAAAGCTCTGGTCGCCGAGGACGATATAGGCAATGCCGCGGAAGAGACTCATCGTACCGATGGTGACGACGATCGAGGGCAGTTTTAGCCCGGTGATGAGGAAGCCATTAAAGGCGCCACAGAGCACCCCGACGCCGATCCCCACGGCCACAAGCACGGGCGTATCCGCCCCCGCCTGCAGTGCCAGACCCATCATGGTCGAAGCCAGCGCGATGATCGAAGCGACCGACAGATCGATCTCACCCGTGATAATGACCAGCGCCATCGCCAGCGCAATCAGCGCCTTCTCGGTGAAGTTGAACGTCATGTCGCTCAGGCTCCACTCATTGAGGAAGTAGGGCGAGGCGAAGGAATTGGCGATGAAGATAGCCAGGGCCACGAGAACCAGCAGGCTCTCCCAGCTCAGGACGGCGGATTTGACGGGATTGTCGAGCCGATCGGGAAGATGGCGGCCGGTTGCGGTCGTATCGGTCATGCGGCTTCTGCCTTCTTCAAGATAATGCGGCCCTTGGTCCGTTCGCTGCGGCCATTGAGCACCACGGCGATCAGGATGGCGGCGCCGGAAATGGCCATCTGCCAGAAGGGCGACACGCCAATCACCGGCAGGGCATTGTTGACGACGCCGAGGAACAGCGCGCCGAGCAGCGCCCCCGCCACAGTGCCGATACCGCCGGCAATCGACACGCCGCCGATAACGCAGGCAGCAACGATGGTCAGTTCATAGCCACCGGCGACTTCCACCGAGGCGATCACGTAGCGCGAAATCCAGAGATAACCGCAAAGACCGGCAATGGCCCCGGCCAGAACGAAGGCCAGGAATTTGGTGCGGCCCACATTGATGCCGGTGTAGACCGCCGCCGTCGGATTGACGCCGATGGCATAGAAGGCGCGTCCGGCCGCGGTGCGCGTCATCAGGAGATAGACGAGCGTTGCAACAACAATGGCGAACCAGCTCAGGATCGGCAGGCCAATGAAGGTGCCGCGCTGGAGCTGGATGAACTCCTGGCTCATCTGCGCCGCGTTGACCCAGGCACCGCCCGAGATGACGAAAACGAGACCACGGAAAATGGTCAGCGTGCCGAGGGTGACAACGATCGGCGGAATATCGAGCTTCCAGACGAGAATGCCGTTGAACGCACCCAATGCCGAGCCGATCACCACCGAGCCGGCAATCAGCAGCGGAATCGGCACACCGGGTGCTGCGGCATTGATCATGGCGACAATCATGCCCGTCAGCGCCAGGTTAGACGCCATCGAAAGGTCGATAGAGCGCGTCAGGATGACGGCCATCTGCCCAAGCGCCAGCATCATCAGAATGGACGTGTCGTTGAAAATGGTGAGCAGGTTGCCCGGCTGCGAGAAGCGCGGGAAGCGCAGCGTCACCAGCACGATAACGGCGAGAATGCCGAGCGCCAGCCAGAGTTCACGGGTTTTCAGAAGCCGGTTCATGCCGCCTTCTCCTTGGCAATACCAGCCGCCAGACGCACCAGCGTCTCGGGCTGCAGATTCTTGTTTTCGAGGGTCTCGATGATGTGCCCTTCGCGCATGACGACCACACGGTCGCTCATGCCCAAAATTTCCGGCAGTTCGGACGAGACCATGATGACGCTCAGGCCCTGGGAGACGAGCTCGCCCATGAATTCATGCACCGCCGCTTTCGAACCGATGTCGATGCCCTTGGTCGGCTCATCGAGAATGATGACCTTGGGCAGCGTTGCCAGCCACTTGGCGATGACGACCTTCTGCTGATTGCCGCCCGACAGGGTGGAGACGTTCTGGCTCAGCGACGAAGCGCGGAGATCAAGCCGTTCGGTATAGGTCCGCGCCAGCGCGAACTCTTCCGCCATGCGGATAAAGCCCCTGGCGCTGGTCTTGTCGATGCTCGGCAGCGATACGTTCTTGAAGATCGGCTCGCCGGTGATGACACCCTGCTTGCCGCGCTCTTCCGGCACATAGACGATGCCCGCCTCGACCGCATCCGCTGCAGATTTCGGCGCGATCGTCTGGCCGCCGAGCACCATCGTGCCCGAAGCAATCTGCGTCATGCCGAACACAGCCTGCATGACCTCGGAGCGTCCGGCGCCCACAAGGCCGTAAAAGCCCAGGATCTCGCCCTTGCGGACCTCGAAGGAAATATCCTCGAATTCGGTCGGGTGGCTCAGCCCCTTCACCTCAAGCACGGTCTCGCCAATCGTGGCGGTGCGTGCGGGGAAGATGTGGTCCACCGAACGGCCGACCATGAGCTTGACGATCTCGTTCTCCGGGGTCTCCTTGATGAAACCCTTGCCCACCATTTCGCCATCGCGGAACACGGTGAAGCGGTCGCAGATGCGGTAGATTTCGTCGAACTTGTGCGAGATGAAGAGGATAGCCTTGCCATCCGCCTTGAGGAGTTCGACGAGCACGTAAAGCTCCTCGATTTCCTTCTGGCTCAACGCGGCGGTCGGCTCGTCCATGATCACGACCTGCGCGTCGACACTCAACGCCCGGGCCACAGCCACGAGGTGCTTCTTGGCGATGCCCAGTTCCTTGAGCGGTGTGCCGGCATCAATCCCTGCGGCCATGGAATCGAGCGTCTTCTGCGCCTCGTTTTTCATGGTCTTCCAGTCGATCATGCCGAAGCGATTGCGCGGCGCATGCCCGAGATAGATATTCTCGGCCACCGAAAGCTCGTCGAACAGAACCGTTTCCTGATGGATGGCGGTGATGCCGGCATGGGTCGCCGAAATCGCCGTCGGCAGGGTCACGACCTGCCCTTTGACACGAATTTCGCCTTCGTCGGGCTGGTAGATGCCGGTCATGGTTTTGACCAGCGTCGACTTGCCCGCGCCGTTCTCGCCGATCAGCGCCGTCACTTGCCCGGGAAAGAGTTCGAGCGACACATTGTGCAGCGCCCTTACGCCGGGAAAGCTCTTGGATATGCCCGTCAGGGTCAGGATGGGTTCTGTCATTGCGCGTGTGTCCTTGACCGCCGGCAGCGGCATCAATCACCACGTCATTCCCGCGAAAGCGGGAATCTCATTGCCGAAAAAGAGATTCCCGCTTTCGCGGGAATGACGCCGTGGTTTGGGGTGGCCCGGCACCGAAGCGCCGGGCCGAAAAAGATCAGTAGATCTTGGAGAATTCTTCGATGTTGCTCTTGTCGAACTGGAACGGGGCAGCCATGGCAGCCGCGTTGTTGTCATCGAGGGTCACTTCGCCGACCTTGCCGATCGAGAAGGTCGCGCCGGGGGCAGCTTCCTGGCCGTCAACGAGAGCCTTGGCGAGGTAGACGGCCGAGTAGCCGAGGTCGATCGGGTTCCACAGAGCCACAGCCTGCGAAGCACCATTGTCGATGAACTGCTTGAACTCGGACGGCAGAGCCAGACCGGTGACATTGACCTTGCCGATCAGGTTCTGGTCGGTCACGACCTGGGCCGCAGCAACGACGCCGACGGTAGTCGGAGCGATGATGGCCTTGAGGTTCGGATAGGCAGCGATCAGACCGCGGGCTTCTTCGGTCGACTTCACCGAGTCGTCGTCACCGTAAACGGTGGCGACGAGGTTGATATTCGGGAACTTTTCCGGAATGACAGCCTTGGCGGCTTCGATCCAGGCGTTCTGGTTGGTCGCGGTGGAAGCGGCCGAGAGAATGGCAACGTCGCCGCCTTCGGGCAGGTAGTCGGCAGCCAGCTTGATGATGGTTTCGCCGATCAGGCCGATATCAGACGGGTTGAGGTGGATCTGGCGGCCTTCGGGAGCAACGCCCGAATCCCACGAGATCACCTTGATGCCGCGCTGCTGGGCGCGCTGCAGAACCGGCACGAGAGCATCCGGGTCATTGGCCGAGATGGCGATGGCGTCGACCTGCTGAGCGATCAGCGAGTTGACGACTTCGATCTGGGCTTCGGCGGTTGCAGCGGTCGGACCGGTATAGATCAGCTCGATGTCGCCGATTTCCTTGGCAGCTTCTTCAGCACCCTTGGCAGCGGCGTCGAAGAAGCCGTTGCCGAGCGATTTCACGACCAGCGCGATGCGGGTCTGAGCATAGGCCGGCACGGCGAGGAGAATGGCGGCAGCAGCCGTCGCGGCCATCAGTTTGAACAGTTTCATAAGAGTCCCTCCCTGGATGATCTGTCGTTCATGTCTCAAGCCACCGCACTTTGACGGTCGGCCTGAGCAGTCGTGTCCGCCACGATGAGCCGCACACCTGCTGTTTCCAGCATTTGACGATCTTCGTCGCGGATGCCGCTATCGGTAATGACAGCGGCAATTCTATCGAGCCCGCAGAGGATGAGACTGCTGCGGCCCATGAATTTGGAGGAGTCGGCGAGGACGATCAGTTCGTCTGCCTGCCCGATCAGGCCAAGCTCGGACTGCACGACCATCGGGTCGGCCTCCATCAGCCCATGGGCGCCGATACCCTGGCAGCCGATGAACATGCGCTTGGCATAAAAGTGGCTCGCCACCACCCCGCCAAAGGGCGAGAGGATGACGTTCTGCTCGCGATAGACCGTGCCACCGGGAATGACGACGGGGTTGCGCGAGTTGTGGATCAGATACTCCGCGATGGCGAAGCTGTTGGTGAACACGCTGACCCGCTTGGAGGTCAGGAAGTGCACCATCTGATAGGTCGTCGTGCCGCCATTGATGATGATCGGCTCGCCATCGCTGCACAAATCTGCAGCAGCGCGCGCAATTGCCCGCTTCTGAGCAATATTGATCGTTTCGTTGACGGAGAAGGGTCGACCGACGAGACCGCCCTGCGCCGGAGGATTGATCGCCTCGGGCGCCGCCACGCACGCGGCGGAGCTTGCCCTGCTCGTCGAGCGAGGCAATGTCCCGGCGGATCGTGGCTTCGGAAGAGCCTGTCACTTCACACAATTCGGCCACCGTCACCACGGGGTGCGATTGTGCAGCGGATAGAATGACGCGGTGGCGTTCCGTTTCGTGCAAGGCTGATACTCCCTGAACGCAGTGCTTTCACTCTTTCCGCGCAGAGTCAATCAGCAATCGACATGTTTCAGTCAGAAGCGCGCACGAATGATGAATCCTGATCGTTTCTGATTGACAGCGTATATCGTTCTATGGCCATGTCCGGGCCAAATCTCCACTTCGCCTAACCTTCGGGAGGAACTTCCATGTCCACCGCGCCCAAGCGCCTTGAAAACAAGTGGGACGACGCCAAAGCCGCGTCCATGACCGAGCCGGAGCGCCTGGTCTACCGTTCGAACCTGCTCGGCTCGGACAAGCGCGTCACCAACTATGGCGGCGGCAATACCTCCTCCAAGATCATGCAGAAGGACCCTCTTACGGGCGAGATGGTCGAAGTCCTCTGGGTCAAGGGTTCGGGCGGCGACAGCGCTTCGATCAAGCTCGACGGCTTCTCGACGCTCTACATGGACAAGCTGCGCGCCCTGAAGGGCCTCTATCGCGGCGTTGAGTTCGAAGACGAGATGGTGGGCTACCTGCCCCACGCGACGTTCAACCTGAACCCGCGCGCCGCTTCGATCGACACCCCACCTCCATGCCTATGTGAACCACAACTTTGTGGACCACATGCACCCGGACGCGATCATCGCCATCGCGGCCTCGAAGAATTCCAAGGAACTGACCAAGCAGATCTTTGGCGACACCATCGGCTGGCTTCCGTGGAAGAAGCCGGGTTTTGAACTCGGCCTGTGGCTTGGCAAGTACTGCGAAGAAAACCCGAACTCCAAGGGTCTCATCCTCGAGTCGCACGGCCTCTTCACCTGGGCGACACCCCAAGGAATGCTACGAAACCACCATCGGCATCATCAATCAGGCCATCGAATGGTTTGAAAAGGAAACCGCTGGCAAGACCATCTTCGGTGGCGCCGCTACCCAGTCGCTCGATGCCGACGCCCGTCGAGCCGTCGCTGCCAAGCTGATGCCAAAAATCCGCGGCTTCATCTCCGAAGACAGCCACAAGCTCGGCCATTTCGACGACAGCGACGCCGTCCTCGAATTCGTCAATTCCAAGAACTCCTCGCCCACTGGCGGCTCGGCACGTCCTGCCCCGACCACTTCCTGCGCACCAAGATCCGTCCGCTGGTCATCGACTTCAACCCGGCCAACCCGGGACGTTGATGCCGTGATCGCTGGCCTTGATGCCCAGATCGCCGCCTATCGCGTCGACTACCGTGCCTATTACGACGCTGCAAGCACGACAATTCGCCGGCCGTGCGCGATCCGAACGCCGTCGTTTACCTGATCCTCGGCGTCGGGCATGCTGACCTTCGCCAAGGACAAGGCCACTGCCCGCATTTCTGGCGAGTTCTATGTCAACGCCATCAACGTGATGCGCGGCGCCTCGACCGTCAGCGAATACCAGGGCCTCCCCGAGCAGGAAGCCTTCGACATCGAATATTGGTTGCTTGAAGAAGCCGCTTGCTCGTATGCCCAAGCCGAAGTCG
>NZ_JANQAH010000009.1 GCF_024707125.1 Devosia sp. | reverse complement strand
GTGAAGTTCTTTTTCACTGTCAATCGCTTTTTTCGATTTTCTTTTCGGTTCGTTTTGAACTCACCGAGGAGAATTTCGAAGTCACCTCTAAGTCAGATTGCTCTTTCTTTTCAGTGGCTTGCCGCAGTTCGTTTCGCCGTTTGGCGCCTCGCTCTGCAGCGGTGAGCGGGGTTATAGGGATGACCTTTGGGGCTGTAAACCCCCTTTTCCAAACTCCATGACATTTCTGTCGTTCTTGGTGGGGTGGTACTGTGGATATCTAGGTGCAAGTCCCCAGAAAACAAGGGGTTTGACCGCTTGATCGATTTTTTTGGCTGCTCCTGCCAATCAGGACGGCAGGCCTGTGTAATTCTCGGCAAGGCTTTGCTGCGCCGCATGCGAACTGCACAGATAGTCGAATTCGGCCCGCTGGATGCGCCGGCCAAAGGCGCCGGTTTCCGGGAAAGTGTGGAGGAGCGAGGTCATCCACCAGGAGAAGCGCTCGGCTTTCCAGATGCGCTGCAGGACTTTTGCCGAATAGGCGTCAACGCCGGCTTGGGATTTTTCGATTGTCGCCTCTATGAGGGCATCGGCCAGGGTGGCGACGTCGCTCATGGCGAGGTTGAGGCCCTTGGCACCCGTGGGCGGGACGATGTGGGCAGCGTCGCCTGCGAGGAAGAGACGGCCAAAACGCAGGGGTTCGGCGACGAAGCTGCGGAGTGGGGCGATAGACTTCTCTATGGAGGGGCCAGTTTTCAGGGCTTTGGCGGTTTCGGGATTGAGGCGGAGACGCAGCTCGTCCCAGAAGCGGGTGTCGGACCAGTTTTCTACGTTTTCGTCGGCCGGGACCTGCACGTAATAGCGGCTGCGGGTGTGGGAGCGCTGGGAGCAGAGGGCGAAGCCGCGGGCGTTGTGGGCGTAGATAAGTTCATCGGCGACCGGGGGTTGATCGACGAGAATGCCAAGCCAGCCAAAGGGATAGATACGCTCGAAGGTGGTCAGCGCCTTTTCCGGGACGCTTTGGCGGCTAACGCCGTGAAAGCCGTCGCAGCCGGCGATGTAGTCGCAGTCGATGCGATGGGTGATGCCACCCTTCTTATAGGTGACGTGGGGTGAGTGACCATCGAAGTTGTGGAGTTCGACGTCTTCGGCTTCGTAGATAGTGGGGGCTTTTCTCACGTTCATGAGGTCGCGGGTGACCTCGGTCTGGCCATAGATCATGACGTGGCGGCCGATAAGCTTTGTGAAATCAAGGCGGTGGCGATCGCCGTCGAAACTGAGTTCGATTCCGTGGTGGATAAGGCCTTCGGCGTGGAGGCGGGTGCTGGCCTCGGCGCGGTCCATGAGGTCGACGGTGCCCTGCTCCAGCACCCCTGCCCTGATGCGGCCGAGGACGTAGTCGGGGCTTTTGCGCTCGAGGATTATGGCATCGACACCCGCCAGTTCGAGCAGGCGCCCCAGCATCAGGCCTGCGGGCCCGGCGCCGATAATGACAACATTGGTACGCAAAGTGTTCCCCTCTCGTTACCGCCATCATCCGCCTTTCGGCGATTTGGTGAATGGACAGGGTGCGCAATGACTTGCACTATCCGAACATGAGCACGATCCCCGTCTATGCGCTTTACGGCGAACAGGTCGCGACACAGGACTGGCTGCACTGGGAGAGCATCCAGTCGCGCAGTCGGCTCTATGGCTACAAAATAGCGCCGCACCGGCATGAGCAGTTTTTCCAGGTGCTGCACCTCACGGGTGGCTGGGCCGGGGTGACGCTGGATGATGGCAAGTTCGACATCAGGCGCGAAGGCGTGGTCGTGGTGCCGGCGCTGACGGTGCACGGTTTTGCGTTCAGCGATGATGTCGAGGGGATCGTCGTTACGCTGATGGAGCGCGATCTTGTCGGGCTGGGGCTGGAGTTGCCGGGGCCGATGGTTTTGCCGGGGGCGTCGTTCGAGGTGGGCGAGGCGCTGGATCGGTTGATTGCGGAGGCGGATCGACCGGGGGCAGGCCACGAGGCGGCGATGCGAGCGCTGCTTACTTTATTGCTGGTGGCCCTTGCGCGGGCGCAGCGCGAGGGACGGCCGGAAGGCGAAGTGGCCGATCGGGCCTTGCTGCATGCCAAGGCGTTTAGGACGCTGGTGGACCACCAGTTTCGGCAATCGCGCAAGATTGGCGACTATGCCGATCAATTGGGGATCAGCCAGACGCATCTCAATCGGGTGAGCCGGGAGGTGTTGGGGGCTTCGGCGCTGGAGGTGATCGAGCGGCGGATTGCGCTCGAGGCGCGGCGGATGCTGCTGTTCTCGTCGCTCTCGATCAAGGAGATCGGGGCGGAGCTGGGCTATGAGGACCCGGCGTATTTTTCGCGGGTGCTTACACGGGTGCTCGGGATGTCGCCGGCGGCGTTTCGGAAAGAGGCGATGGAGCGATAGGCCCGACGGGCATCGGTCCTTTGCTCCCTCTCCCTTTGGGAGAGAGGGTTTGGGGTGTGGGGGCCTTGCTTGCAGTAGCGATTGCAGCAAGGCGCCCTCACCCGGCGCTTTGCGCCGACCTCTCCCCCGAAGAGAGAGGTGAAGAGATCAGATCGGGTAGTGGATGTGTTCGGCGCCCTGGACGGTTATCCAGCGCAGTTCGGTGAATTCGGCGATGCCGGCCTTGCCGCCGAAGCGGCCGTAGCCGGAGGCTTTTACTCCACCGAAGGGCATCTGGGCTTCGTCGTGCACGGTGGGGCCATTGATGTGGCAGATGCCGGACTCGATGCGGGAGGCGACCGACATGGCGCGGGTGAGGTCCTTTCCGAAGACGGCAGCGGCGAGGCCGTATTCGGTGTCATTGGCGACGCGGATGGCTTCTTCGGTGCTGGCGACGCGGATGACGGCGACGACGGGGCCGAAGGATTCGTCGCGATAGAGCTTCATGCCGGGGGTGACGTTGTCGACAACGGTTGCCTGCATGATGGTGCCATCGATGCCGCCACCGGCGACGACGCGGGCGCCCTTGGCGACGGCATCCTTGATGAGTGCGTCGATGCGCTGGGCGGCTGAGAGATCGACGAGGCAGCCCAGGGGAGTGTCGCCCTTGCGCGGATCGCCGGCCTTGAGGGAGGCAGCCTTGGTGGCGAGAGCGGCGACGAACTCGTCGGCGATCTTGTCGTCGACGACCACGCGTTCGGTCGACATGCAGATCTGGCCCTGGTTCATGTAGGCGCCAAAGGCGGCTGCGGCGACGGCCTCGCCGATATCGGCGTCATCGAGGACGACGAAGGGAGCCTTGCCGCCGAGTTCGAGGAGTGCGGGTTTCAGGTTGCGCGCGGCGACTTCGGCGATGTGGCGGCCGACGCGGGTGGAGCCGGTGAAATTGACGCGGCGCACGCCCTTGTGGGCGATAAGCGCTTCGACGAGTTCGGGCGCATCGGCCGGGGCGTTGGAGACGACGTTGAGAACACCCTTGGGGAGACCGGCTTCAAAGAGCGCATCGGCGATGAGGCGATGGGTGCGCGGGCAGATTTCGCTCGACTTGAAGACGACAGTATTGCCGCAGGCGAGTGGGGTCGCGAGCGAACGGACGCCGAGAATGACCGGGGCGTTCCAGGGGGCGATGGAGAGGACGACGCCGGCGGCCTGGCGGATCCCATAGGCCGTGGAGCCGGGGCGGTTCGACGGGATGATTTCGCCAGTGATCTGGGTCGTCAGGCTTGCGGCTTCGCGCAGCATGTCGGCGGCGAGCATGACGTTGAAGCCGGCCCAACCGGCCGTGGCGCCGGTTTCGTGGCCCATGGCCTCGATGAATTCGGGGGCTTTGGCGGCGAGCTTGTCGGCGGCGGCGAGGAGGATTTTGCGGCGGGCGCCTGGGCCGGTGCGGCTCCATTCGGGGAAGGCGGCAGTCGCAGCGTCGGCGGCGCGCAGCGCGTCATCGACCGTGGCGGCGGCGGCGCGGGTGGCCAATTCGCCGGTGATGGGATTGTTGCGGGTAAAGGTCGCCCCGCCGGTGGCTTGGACTTCCTCGTTGTTTATGAGCAGGCCGAGATCGGTCATGCGGGGTCTCCGATGTGGTTATTCTTGGGATTGAGTGTGGGGCGACACCCCCACCTAACCTCCCCCTCAAGGGGGAGGGATTGGATCGGGTTTGTGGTGAGAACTGGTCTCGCCAAGTTCACGATGTCATCCCCGCGAAAGCGGGGACCTCCGTTTTCAAACAGGGGTTCCCGCTTTCGCGGGAATGACACCGAGCGTGGGTGGGGAATGGTGCTCATGCCACCGCCCCGAGGAATGCGCGTTGTACGGCCGGGTCGGCGCGGAGGCTGTCTGCCGTCCCTGCCCCGGTGATGCGGCCGGCTTCCATGAGGTAGCCGCGTTGGGCGATGGCGAGGGAGGCTTTTACGTTTTGCTCGACGACCAGCATGGCGATGCCGGTTGCGCTGATGCGGCCGAGGGCGGTGAAGAGTTCCGAGGTGACGATGGGTGCGAGGCCGAGGCTTGGTTCGTCGAGCATGAGCAGTTTTGGGCAGCTCATGAGGGCGCGGCCGATGGCGACCATTTGCTGTTCACCGCCGGACATGGTGCGGGCGATCTGGCTTTGGCGTTCTGCAAGGCGCGGGAAAAGGTCGAGGACGAGATCGCGCTGACGCTTTTCGTGCGGACGCGCATGGGGCGGGTGGGCGCCGAGCTGCAGATTTTCGGCGACGGTGAGATCGCCAAAAATGCCGCGGCCTTCGGGGACGAGGGCAATGCCCAGCTCGGGAAAATCATGAGCGGGGCGGCCGAGGATTTTTTTGGTCTCGAAGGTGAGGTCGGCGCCGGGTTCGGGGCGGACCAATCCGCCGAGAACTTTGAGGAGCGAGGATTTGCCGGCACCATTGGCGCCGAGGACGACGACGGTTTCCGCCGGCGCGATGGAGATGCCGACGCCGTGGAGGGCGAGGTGTTTGCCATAGCGCAGAGCGACATTGGTCAGTTCAAGCATGGTCGTCTCCGAGATAGGCGCGGATGACGGATTTGTCGGCCAAGACGTCTGAAGTGGGGCCATCGGCGAGGCGCGAACCGGTGTTCATGACGATGCAGCGGGTGCAGAGCGCCCGCACCGCATCCATAACGTGTTCGACGAGCAGAATGGTGATGCCGCTTTGTCGCAGGCGGGTGATGAGGTCGATGCCGGCGCGTAGTTCCGTCGGGTTGAGGCCGGCGAGCCATTCGTCGAGCAGCAGCAGTTTGGGCTCGGTGGCGAGGGCGCGGGCCAGTTCCATGCGCTTGAGGTCAATATAAGTGAGATTGCTGGCCCGTTCGTGCTGGCGGCCGGCAAGGCCGACGCTTTGCAACAGATTCTCAATCCTGGCTTCCGCTTCGTTGCCCCAGAGGGGGCTTTGCGGAAGGCCAAGGCAGCGAGGACGTTTTCGCCGACTGTCAGGGATGGCAGCGCGCGGACCAATTGAAAAGTGCGGGCGACGCCGCGATGGGCGATGCGCTCGGGGCCCAATGTGCTGATGGTGGTGCCATCAAGCGCGATGGTGCCCGACGTGACGGGCAGATAGCCCGAGATCATATTGAGCGCTGTGGTCTTGCCCGAACCGTTGGGGCCGAGGAGGCCGACGGTCTCGCCTGCGGTCAGGGTGAAGGAGAGATCATTGACCGCGGTGAGGCCGCCAAAACGCTTGGTGACATTGGAGAGAGTGAGAAGGGTCATGCTGATGCCTCCTTGTTCTTGAAGCGGGCGGCAAACTTGTCGGCCGCCGCGAGGACACCATTGGGCAGGAGGAAGACGATGGCGATGAAAAGCAGGCCCAGGATGATGGAGTAGTGGTTGGGGAAATTGGCCGAGAGCCATTCGAAGAGAAGGAAGAGCGGCACGGCGCCGAGAAGGGGCCCGAAGAGTCTGTTGGGGCCGCCGAGGAGGGCCATGATGACGGTGAGGAAGCTGACCGTCGGATTGAAGACGATGGATGGCTCGATATAGGTCCAGCGGGGAGCCTGGATGGCGCCGGCGAGGGTCATGACCACGGCGCTTAGAGAGAAGAGCGCGAGTTTGGTGCGCGTGATGCCTATGCCGAGGTGGGAGGCGACAACGGGATCATCGCCGATAACGCGGAGGGCGAGACCGATCTTGGCGCGGCTGATCCAGAAGGCCAGAGCGAGGGTGACTGCGAGGAGACCGAGGAGCTGCCAATAAATGTGTTCGGGGCCGATGGGCAGGAAGACATAACGGCCAAGGGTGCGCGTGACGTTGACCTCATAATAGGTGACGAGCTGGCGCACGAGTTCGGCGAGGCCGAAAGTGAAGATGACAAAGTAGATGCCGGCGAGGCGCAGGGTGGCGAGGCCGACGAGAACAGCGACGACGAGGCCGATCAGCGCGGCGCAAAGGAGCACCAGCGGATAGGGCATGAGATCGGCGAGGACCGCGACCGTGTAAGCGCCGATGCCGAAGAAGGCGACGGTGGCGAGAGAGATATAGCGCGTCGGGCCGGAAAAGAGGGCCCAGGCAGTGGCGAGGGTGGCGTAGCCCAAAATGCCGATGCCCAAGCCGAGCGGATAGGCGCCGACGAAGAAGGGAACTGCAGCAAGAGCCGCGAGCGCGACAAGAGGGGTCAAAAGTTTCATCGGGCGGCCTTTCCGAAGAGGCCCTGTGGCCGGACGACGAGCACGGCGAGGAAGATGAGATAGGTGGCGGCCAGGGTGAGGCCGGGATCGATGAAGCTCGAAACGAGAGTTTCGACGACACCAAGAATGAGGCCGGCGGCGAGCGCGCCGAGGAGATTGCCGACGCCGCCCATGATGACGACGATCAGCGCCTTCATGGTGAAGATGACGCCCATGGTGGCAGAGAAGGTCAGATACATGGAGACGACGACGCCACCGGCCGCGGCGAGGCCGCCGCCCAAAGCAAAAGCGAGGCGGGCGACGTGATCGACATTGATGCCGACCAATGGGGCGGAGCCAGGATTGGCGGCGACGGCGCGAATGACGGTGCCGAAGCGGGTGCGGGTGAGGAGGAGCCAGAGGCCGACGCCGAAGAGGACGGCGAGCGCGAAGGCGAGGAGACGGTTGGCGGCGATAGTGGTTCCGAGCACGTCTATGGGGACGGCGAGGAAAGAATAGCTTTGGTAATTGGCGCCGAAGAGGACGAGTGCGACGCCCTGGATGACGAAGAGGAGGCCGAAGGTGGCGAGGATGGAGTCACCCTCGAGACGGTCGCGATTGGGCGAGCGGCGGGCGAGTGGCTGGAGCATCAGGGCATAGACGAGCCAACTGAGGGCGAAGCCGAGGGGGACGACTATGAAGAGGGCGATGAGCGGATTGATGCCCGCGGCGGTGAAGAGGAGCATGGCGCCAAAACTGCCGGCGATGATGAGATCGCCATAGGCCAGGTTCATGATGCGGGCGACGCCGTATTGAAGCGTGAGGCCCATGGCGATGAGCGCATAGGTGCCGCCGAGGACGAGGCCGGTGAGGATGGCGCTGAAGAGCATTTTTGCTCCTGAATAGAGTGTGGGCGTGGTTTGAGTGTCGGCGATTGCCGACACCCCCACCCTTCCTCCCCCATCTAGGGGAGGTGTTGCATCGAGTATGGGGCACCATCGTGCGTCGCGCACAGTCCCTGCACCTCCCCCTAGATGGGGGAGGCTGGGAGGGGGTGAACCGGTGCTTTCTTAGCTCGCGGGAACCCAGGCCGGCTTCGGCACGACCGGTTCGCGGGCGGCTTTGCCTTCGGTGTGGGCGAGGCCGACGAATTTGCCGTCTTGCCACTGGCCGACAGTCCACAAGGCGCGGAGCTGGTTGTCGACGAGTTTGACCTTACCGAGGATCGTGTCGAATTCGCCCGAGGCGATTTCGGCTGCGACCGCTGCCTTGTCGAGATCGCCGACGCGGGTGATGGCCTGGCCCAGAATTTCGAGGCTGGCATAGGTGACGGCGCTGGCCCAGCTATCGGGCGCCTGGCCGACAAGGGCGGTGTGGCGCTCGAAATAGGCAGCGATCGCTTCGCTATCGGGGTCGATGCCGCCAACGCCCATGACGCCATTGTGGTTGGGACCGGCGACATTGGGGTAGATCGGGAAGGCGGTGCCGACGCCGAGATAGAAAATCTTCGGGCTGAAATTGGCGACGACCGATTGCTGGGTCAGCGCGAAAGTGTCGGGCGGATAGGAGAAGGCGACGAAGGTATCGACGCCGAGGCCGGAGACTTCATTGATGATGGGGGCGAAGTCGGACGTGCCGAGCGGATAGGTCTTGTCATAGACGAGCTCGAAGCCGGCGGCCTGGAAGGCGGGCGTCGCGGCCTTGGAGAGGTCGATACCAAAACCGTCTGCGACCGAGGCAATGGCGACCTTGTTGTTGATCGCTCCCGCATCACGCTGCTTGACGAGGAGGTCAACCAGCGCATTGGCATAGTCGTGACCGCCGCCGAGGAACCAGAAAGAGTTCTTCCAGCGCTGGACCAGTTGCGGGGCCATGTCGGTGACGGCGGTGCCGGCGAGCTGGGGAAACTGGAAACGGTCGAAGGTTGGGCCGGCGGCAAGGTTGGAGCCGGTGCCCCAGCTGGGCAGGATGAAATCGACATTATCCTGGGTGGCGAGGCGCTCAATGGCGCGGACGGTTTCTTCGGCGGAGGAACGGTCGTCGTATTCGGTGACTTCGAGGGGCAGCGTGACGCCGAGCTTGGACAGCTCGAGGCCGCCGGCCTTGTTCACGTCATCGACCCAGAGAAGATAGTTCGGAATGGTCGAGATGCCGGCGCCGCCAGCATTGGCGCCGGTCTTCGACACGGCATAGCCGATGCGGATAGCGGTGCGATCCTGCGCAAAAGTGGGCAGGCTGGCGAGAGCCGAGGCGAGCGCACCGGCACCCATGGCCTGCAATAGCGTTCTACGAGACAGATCAGTCATGTCGTCCTCCCATGCCCGCTCCCGGCGGGCGTTCCCAAAATTCGGTTCCGGACCCCTGCCTTGGCGGCACTTTTGGGTGTCCGGTTCCGACCCTGAGGAAACGCTAGGCCGGGTTTGACCCAAGCGAAATGGACAAAACTGAGAGAGTTTTGTATTTTTAGCGGCGTTTTTGGGGAGAGGAACGTGCATCAAGCTATAGCGCAGGGCGCGCGCGTCGAGGGGCCGGATGTTGAGGTGACTGACCTTACCGGCAGTCTTGGACCGTCGGAATGGAGTTTTGCCGGAGACCGGGCGCGACGCTCGGCGCATGGGTTTTTGCTCAATGCCGGCGAAGGTGAGGTGCGGTTGGGGGATACCGTTACCGCCGTCCGGGGACCGTGTCTGATCTGGCTGCCCGGTGGGCGAGGCGGGCAGGTGCGGCTGGCGGCGGGCGCGCGCGGGGCCGCGTTGACGGTTTCGGACGGGGCGCTGGCGCGAGTGGTGCCGGCCACCGCCATTGCCGGACCGCTGCGCGAGGGCATGGAAAGACCGCTGCTCGGCGTACCGCTCGATAGCAAGGCGGCGCGGGGGATTGGCGCGGATATTGCGGCGCTAAGCGAGGAATTGTTTGAAGACCTGCCGGGGATGCGCGAGGCGGTGATGAGCCGGCTTTGCCTGGTGCTCATTGCCTTCTGGCGATTGGGCGGCGGGGGGACGCGGCCGGCGCAGAGTTCGCCGCGTATGCTGGTGCAGGGTTTTCTGCAGCTGGTGGAGCTCAATGCGCGACGGCATTGGCGGGTGGCCGATTATGCGCGGGCGATGGGGATTACGACCGATCGGTTGAATACGGCGATCAAGCGGGCGACGGGGGCGACGCCGCTTGATCTGGTACATCGGCGACTGCTGGAAGATGCGGAGGCCTTGCTGGAGCGCTCGGCGCTACAAGTGGGGGAAGTGGCTGATGCCTTGGGGTTTCGCGATGCGGGCTATTTCAGCCGGTTCTTTTCGCAGCGGAAGGGGATTTCGCCGGGACGTTTTCGGCAGCAGGCAGCGCAGAGGCTGGGGCGGCGGGATGGGTCCTATGCGGCCTGGCCGTGACGTGGGCGGTAGTTACGCCCACTGCAAAACTATGCATAAATTAACAATTGAGGTTCAGCATCAAATCATCGGCACGGAGTGTCTTGATGTTGAAGCTACTGGACTGCATTGTACTAGAGCACGACACAGTAACTTTTCTTCTTGCAGCAATAATCTGCTTATCCTCGATGCAGGTCATGTTCCTGCTGCTCCGGCGCGTTGATGAATGCGCGGAGGCCCGAAAACCCCTGTGGCTGATTGCAGCCGCCAGCGTGGGCGGCCTGGGAATATGGGCGACGCATTTTGTCGCCATGCTGGCCTATCACGGTTCGATTGCGGTGAATTTCGACTGGCTGGTGACCGGGCTTTCGGCCCTGGTGGCCGTGGGCGGCGTTCTGGAAAGCCTGCGGCTGGCCAGCCGGAAATCGCTCGTCGGTTCGATCC
Organism: Devosia sp.; assembly: GCF_024707125.1. Taxonomy (GTDB): domain Bacteria; phylum Pseudomonadota; class Alphaproteobacteria; order Rhizobiales; family Devosiaceae; genus Devosia. The sequence goes on along the minus strand of NZ_JANQAH010000009.1, from coordinate 893,910 downwards.
TCGCGGCCGTGGTCCTCGCGGGCACCGTGGCGGCGATGCATTTCCTGGGCATGATGGCCATGCAGGGACTGACGCGGCAGGAATATGATTTTTCGATGCTGATCGGCGCAGCCGTTTTTGCGGTCGGCGCCTTCTGGCTCGCCTATGTCGGACAGCGGAGCGGCATCAGGGGGCTGCGGCAGGTGGCGCCGGGACTTCTCGTTTCGGCCGGTATCGTCGTGCTGCATTTTTCTGACATGGCCGCCTCGAGCTTTGTCGTCGATGCCACCGTTTCGGCCCATGGCGCGGACGATGCGAGCCGCATCTGGCTCGTGGGCGCCATTTGCGCGATTGCCGCGATTTCGGCCTGCGGCAGTGTGGCGGCCGTGGTGCTCGACCGCTACCTCACCGACCTGCGCGGCATGACCGAAGCCTATATCGAGGGCGTGGCCATAGTGCGGGACAATCGCATCATCGACCTCAATGCGCGGTTTCGCGATATCGTGGCTTTCGACGGCGCGGTTTCGGCAATGACCGGCATGGACCCGGAAAAGCTGCTGCTGCCCGTCGATGGGCAGAAGGTTTTGGGCAATCGCGAGGGCATTGCCGAGGCGACCCTGGTGAATGGCCCGCAGGAACGGAGCCTGGAATTCGCGGTTCGCACCGTGGAATATCGGGGGCGACCGACGCAGGTTTTGGCGGTGCGCGACCTGACGGCCACAAGGCAGGCGCAGCGCCAGATCGAACACCTTGCCAATCATGACCCGCTTACAGGGCTCGCCAACCGGACCCTGCTTAACCTGCGTCTTGAACGGGCCATATCGGTGGCCGGTCGCGCCGATGCGTCGCTGGCCGTGATGGCGCTCGACCTCGATCGCTTCAAGGCAGTGAATGATCTTTTTGGACACAGTGCCGGCGACCAGGTGCTGAGAACCGTCGCTGCGATCCTGCGCGAATGCACCAATGACGTCGATACGGTCGCCCGGATCGGCGGCGACGAATTCATCATCGTGCAGGTGGGCCAGAGCCAGCCCAAGGCGGCCGAGCAATTGGCGAAAAACATCCAGCGCGCTTTCAAGCGCGACTTTAATCCCCATACCAACCCCATGTCGGTCGGGGTCAGTATCGGCGTCGCCCTCTATCCCGACGATGGCGACAATGGGGATGCGCTGCGCCACTGCGCCGATATCGCGCTCTATCGGGCCAAATCCACCGGCCGGGGCATTACGGCCAGCTATTCGACCGAGATGGACCAGGAATTGCGGGAGCGTCGGCGGATGGAAGCCGAACTCCGCCAGGCCATAAGGCGCAAGCAATTGCGCACCGCATTCCAGCCGCTGGTGCGGGCGGAGACGGGTGCGGTCGTGGGCTATGAAGCGCTGTTGCGCTGGCACCATCCGGAACTGGGGGAAGTTCCGCCCTCGGTCTTTATTCCGATCGCCGAGGAGAGCGGGGCCATCAACACGATGGGCGAATGGGTTCTGCGCTCGGCCTGCAGGGCAGCAGCGCAGTGGCGGGAAGAGCTGAGCGTTGCGGTCAATGTTTCGGCCGTGCAATTCCGTCGCCGCAATTTTGCCGATCGCGTCTTTGCGGTGCTGGAGGAAACGGGTCTTGCTGCGCATCGGCTGGAGCTCGAAATCACCGAATCCGTGCTTTTGCAGGACGAAGCGCTTTCCCGCGAAATGCTTCACGCGCTCAAAGCCCATGGCGTGCGGATCGTCATCGACGATTTTGGCACCGGCTATTCCTCGCTGAGCAATCTGCGAACCTTCCAGTTCGACAAGATCAAGATTGACCGCAGCTTCATTGCCGCCATGTCGGAGGACAAGCATGCGCGCGCCATCGTCCGCTCGATTGCGGATCTGGGGCGCAATATCAATGTTCCGGTGCTGGCCGAGGGGGTTGAGAGCAAGGAGCAGCAGGACATGATCGCAGCCGACGGCTGCACCCATGCGCAGGGCTACTTTTTCGGACGCCCCAGCGAGGTTACCGAGGCGCAGGCGGGGAATGTGGTTTCCCTCGATTCTGCGAAGCGGCGGGCTTAGCGGAAACCCGCAGCCACATTGCGGATGGCCTGCATCAGGGCCGTTGTCGCCAAGGTCGGGATGGTGTCGGCGCGTGTCGTAAAGCCGACGGGACCGGTGGTTTCGCTGGTATCGACGGGTAGCAGGGCCAACTGGTTTTCTTCGACATCTTTTGCCACCACACCTTCGGAAATGATCCAGATGGCGTCGGTCTGCCTGACATAGGAGCGGCCGAAGGCATTGGAGACGGTTTCCACCTCGTCGCGGATGTTGGAAATGCCGTGGGCGAGCAGCATGCGGTCGACATGGTGGCGGATGACCGCGTCGGGCGTGGGCATCAGCACCTGGTAGGGTTCAACCAGGCCGAGGTTGAAATCGCTAACACTGAGGAGCGGATGGTCGGGACGGACGACCATGACGACGCGCTCGGAATAAAGATGCTCGAAGGCGAGGCCGATCATGACGTCGGGCTCGGCCATGCGGCCGATGACCAGATCGACATCGCCGGTGCGGAGAAGCGACAGCAGATAATTGTTGGGGCCGGTGATGATGCGGGTGTGGACGCCGGGAGGATCATCTGCAGTGAAGGCGCTGACGGCAGTCGGCAGAATGCGGGCGGAAACGGTGGGCAGCGCACCGACTTTCACCGTCGTCGCCTCGCCACCGGAGCGGGCGGCATCGATGCCCTGGCGGAGGGCAGCGATGGATGTGGAGGCATAGCGATAAAAGGTTTCGCCGAAGGGGGTGAGGAAGAGCTTTCGGCGGGAGCGGTCGAAGAGGGCGTTGCCGAGGAATTCTTCCAATTCCTGCACGGTCTTGCTGGCGGCGGGCTGAGAGATATTGAGGGCATCGGCGGCGTTGACGACGCTCCTGAGCCGCGCGACTTCCAGAAAGCAGGCGATGTGGCGCAGTTTTATGCGGGGGTCGATGATGCGTTGCGCCAAAAAACTTCCTCCGGTTATGTGACTGGCACTTCGGGGCGCATTTTTTGCGCTTCTTAGGGCCATCGATAAGCCAGAGGTTATAACTCGTCCAGAGCTAATCATTTTACTTGGGGTTTTGGGCTGGTTACACCGACACTGAGAGGGAGGCCCCATGAACTTTGCCCGCATCAATGGCGTGCTGCTGCATTATCGTCTGGCTGGACCCGAAGGGGCGCCGGTGGTCGTGCTCGCCAATTCGCTCGGCACGGATGCGCGCATCTGGGACGGGGTGATTTCGCGGCTGGCCGCGACCTATCGCGTCGTCTCCTATGACAAACGCGGGCATGGGCTGAGCGATATTCCGGCTGGTGACTACACGCTGGATGACCATCTCGATGATCTCTTTGGGTTGGTCGATCATCTGGGCATTGGGCGCTTTGCGCTTGGTGGCGTGTCGATTGGCGGGCTCATCACGCAGGGCGCGGCTTTGCGGGCGCCGGAGCGGTTGACTGCACTGGTGATCTGCAATTCGGCGGCGAAATCGGGCGATCATGCATTCTGGACGGCGCGAATGAACGCGGTGCTGGAGAACGGCGTTGCGTCGATTGCCGATGGCATCATGGAGCGCTGGTTCAGCCCGCAGTTTCGCGCGGAGCGGACCGAGGAATTGGCCGGCTGGCGCAACATGTTTCTGCGCTGCGATGCGCGGGGCTATGCCGCGACCTGCGCAACACTGCGCGATGCCGATCTGCGGGAAAGAGTCTGTGCGATTGCGTTGCCGACGCTGTTGGTGGCGGGGGAGCAGGATCTCGCCATGCCGGTGGCGCAGGTTGAGGCCACGGCCGCAGCCGTTACGGGTTCGCGGTTCGAAATATTCCCCGGCGTGGGGCACATTCCATCCATCGAGGCGCCGGAGAAACTGGCCGGCCTGATGCTCGAATTTTTGAAGGAGGCCGGTCATGGCTGATACGACGCTTTACGACCGGGGCATGGCGACGCGCCGCTCGGTCCTGGGCAATGCCCATGTGGACAATGCTTCGGCGAAAATGACCGAATTCGATGCCGACTTTCAGAGTTTTATTACTGAGGGCGCCTGGGGCTCGGTGTGGTCGCGGCCGGGGCTGAGCAAGCGCGAGCGCTCGATGATCACCCTCGCCCTGCTCGCCGCCTTGGGCCATGATGAGGAGGTGGCGATGCATGTGCGGGCAACTGCCAATACCGGGGCTACGCCCGACGACATCAAAGAAGCGCTGCTGCATGTGGCTGTCTATGCCGGCGTGCCGGCGGCCAATCGGGCGTTCAAGATCGCCCGCGAAGAGCTGGCCAAGCGCAAGGAGGGCGCACAATGAGCGGCATTATTCTGCCCGGCGCCGATGGCGCTCTTTATCAGCGCGACCGCGCCTGGCACCCGGCCGCGGATACGCCGGGATATAAGAGCACGACGTTTCGTGCGCCCAAGCATAGCCTGCTGGCACTGGGGCCGACCAAGTCGGAAATGTCGGGACCGACCTTTGGGCACGAAAAGCTTGGGGCCCTCGACAACGATCTCATCCGCAATTTCAGCCAGGACGGCAGTGATGCCATCGGGCAGCGGATGATTGTTTATGGGCAAGTGCTCGACGAGAATGCGCGGCCGGTGCCCCATACGCTGGTGGAATATTGGCAGGCCAATGCCGGCGGGCGTTACCGGCACAAGAAGGAAGGGTATCTTGCGGCGCTCGACCCCAATTTTGGGGGCTTTGGCCGCTCGATTACCGACGAGAACGGATTTTATCATTTTCGGACGGTGAAGCCGGGCGCTTACCCCTGGCCCAATGGCGGCAATGACTGGCGGCCGGCGCATATCCATTTTTCCGTCTTCGGCCATGCCTTTGCGCAGCGGCTGATTACGCAGATGTATTTTGAGGGCGATCCGATGATCTGGCAGTGCCCGATTGTCGCGACGATCAATGACAAGGCGGCCATCGACCAGCTGACGGCGCGGCTTGATCGGCAGAACACGACACCGATGGATGCGCTGGCCTATCGCTTCGATATCGTGCTGCGCGGGCGGCGTTCGACCATGTTTGAAAATAAGCTGGAGGGGAACTGATGTTGCATCCCGTTCCGACGCTGAAGGAAACTCCGTCGCAGACGGCCGGCCCCTATGTCCATATCGGCATGACGCCGAATTTTTGCGATATCCCGGGTGTCTATGCCACCGACATGGGGTCAACCATGATCAATGGCGAAGTCGAGGGCGAGCGGATTACGCTCAATATCAGGCTGATCGACGGGGCTGGCGTGCCGCTCAATGATGGGCTGGTAGAAATCTGGCAGGCCGATGCCAGCGGCAGCTTTGTTTCGCCGACGGCGCCCAATTCCAATTCCGTGCCGGCCTTTACCGGCTGGGGGCGGCAGCCGGCCAATGGTGATGGCGTCGCGGCGTTTGAAACGATCAAGCCGGGGCGCGTGGCGGGGCCGGACGGGAAGCCGATGGCACCGCATGTGTCGCTCTGGATCGTGGCGCGCGGCATCAATATCGGGCTGCAGACGCGGCTCTACTTTGAGGACGAAGCCGAGGCCAACGAGGGCGACTTCGTGCTCAACAAAATCATGGACAAGCGCCGGCGGCAGACGCTGATTGCGCGGAAAGAAAACGCCGGGCGTTATCACCTCGATATCCATCTCCAGGGGGAGAAGGAGACGGTGTTTTTTGATATTTAGGCTGACATGACCGCCCTCCTCTCTGCCCTCACGGGCGACCCGGAAATCGAAGACCTGCTCTCGGACCAGGCGCAGCTTGGGGCCATGCTGGCTTTTGAGCGCGCGCTGGCGGAGGCGAGTGCGGATTGTGGGTTTGTGTCTGCCGAGGCGGCGGGCGCTATCGTCGCTGCGGCGGCGAGCTTTGAGCCAAATTGGGCGGAGTTGGCCGCGGGCATGGCGCGCGATGGCGTGGTGGTGCCGGCGCTGGTCAAGCAATTGAAGGCGGGGGTTCCGGATGAGCACCGCCCTGCCCTGCATAAGGGCGCGACGAGCCAGGATGTCATTGATACAGCGCTGATGCTGCAGGTGGCAAAGGTGCTTGGGGTCTATGAGACGCGGCTTTCTTCCGTTTTGGCGACGCTGGAAGAACTGGCGCACCTCCATGGTGACAAGCCGCTGATGGCGCATACGCGGATGCAAGGTGGCGCTGCCGACGAGCTGGGGCGCGAAGCTGGCGAGTTGGGGCGAGCCATTGCAGCGGCATCTGCGGGCGCTTGCTGGGATGCGGCGGAGCCTGCTTGTCATTCAGCTCGGCGGACCGGTTGGCGATCGCGGGAGCTTTGAGGGTTTTGGCGACACCATTGCAGCTGGGATGGCGAAGCGGCTTGATTTGGGGCTGGCGACGCCGTGGCAGGCGCAGCGCGATCCGATTGCGGCGCTGGGGAATTTGCTGGCGCTGATCGCCGGGACGCTGGGCAAGATGGGCATGGATGTGGCGCTCTTGGCGCAGAACGAGGTTGCGGCTCTGGCGCTCGAAGGCGGCGGCGGGTCTTCGGCCATGGCGCACAAGAGTAATCCGGTGAATGCCGAGGTGTTGGTGGCGCTGGCGCGGCAGGTGGCGGGGCTTTCGGGCACGCTCAATCAGGCGCTGGTGCATGAGAACGAGCGCTCGGGCGCGGCATGGACGCTCGAATGGCTGACGCTGCCGCAGATGCTGGTGTCGACCGGGGCTAGCTTGCGGTTGGCGCAGAAGCTGGTTGAGCAGATCAGGATCGCTTGAACCCCACCCACCGTGTCATTCCCGCGAAAGCGGGAATTCCTGTTCTGAAACGGAGATCCCCGCTTTCGCGGGGATGACACCGAGAGAAATGGGAAATTCAGTTATCGTGAGAGGCATATTTTGGCACATTGGCCGGATTTATGGCACAATGACATAACCCTCAACCTATACATCGTCCCTACCATTTCATTTCCGTCCGCGGGTTTCCGATGGCAAACATGCTTTTGGCCCCAGCCGAAAAGGACAAGACAATGGACAAGACAGTGCCCGATCTCGCCGCTGCCGTAGCGGGGATTGAGGATGGCATGGTGCTGATGGTGGGTGGGTTTGGCGGCTCGGGCGCGCCCATCGAGCTTATTCATGCGCTGATCGATCGGTTCAAGGCGACGGGGAGTCCGAAAAACCTCACCGTGGTCAATAACAATGCCGGCAATGGGCGCATTGGTATTGCCGCGATGATCGATGCGGGGATGGTAGCCAAAATGGTTTGCTCGTTTCCGCGCTCGGCTGATCCGCGGGCTTTTACGGAAAAGTATCTCGCGGGCGAAATTGCGCTGGAGCTGGTGCCGCAGGGCACGCTCGCCGAGCGCATTCGCGCTGGCGGCGCGGGCATCCCGGCTTTTTATACGCCGGCGAGTTTTGGGACCGACGTGGCCAAGGGCAAGCCGGTGGCCGAGTTCGATGGCAAGAGCTATGTGCAGGAGCGTTGGCTCAAGGCCGATGCGGCGCTGATCAAGGCGGAGCTGGCCGATACGATGGGCAATCTCACCTATCGCAAGGCGGCGCGGAATTTTTCGCCCCTGATGGCGGCGGCGGCAAAGCTGACGATCGTGCAGGCGACAAAAATTGTCGCGCCGGGCGAGATCAATCCCGAACAGGTCGTCACCCCCGGGATTTTCGTGAACCGCATTGTGGAAGTGGCTGACGCGAAGCAGGAAGAGGCGCTGATGCGCGAAGGGGTGGCCTACGCATGAGCCAAAAACTTTCCAACGCACAAATCGCCTGGCGCGCGGCGCAGGACATTGCAGATGGCGCCTATGTCAATCTGGGCATCGGCTTTCCCGAAATGGTCGCGAAATTTCAGCCGCCGGGGCGGCAGGCAATTTTTCATACCGAAAACGGCGTGCTGAACTTTGGCGAGGCGCCGCCGGAGGGTGAAGAGGACTGGGACCTGATCAATGCCGGCAAGAAGGCGATCACGCTAAAACCCGGCGCGGCGTTTTTCCATCATGCCGACAGCTTTGGCATGGTGCGCGGCGGGCATCTCGATGTGGCGATCCTTGGGACCTATGAAGTCGCGGAGAATGGCGATCTCGCCAATTGGTCGACGGGGCCGAAGGGCGTGCCGGCCGTTGGCGGGGCGATGGATCTGGTGCATGGCGCCAAGCGCGTGGCTGTTATCACCGACCATGTGACCAAGGACGGAAAACCGAAGCTGGTGAAGCGGTGTTCGCTGCCACTGACGGGGGTGGGCTGCGTGACGCGGATTTATTCGAGCCTGGCGGTGATCGACATCGAGAATAGCCGTTTCGTGCTGCGCGAGAAATTGCCGTCGATGAGCGTCGAGGAATTGCAGGCGGTGACGGGGGCGGAGCTGGTGCTGCCCGATGTGATTGGCGACCTCGTGGCGCCGGAGGTTTCATAAAATGGCTGAGGCTTTTATCTGCGCATTTAAGCGCACGCCGATCGGGCGGTTTGGTGGGTCGCTGTCTTCCGTGCGGCCGGATGATCTGGGGGCAATTCCGCTCAAGGCGCTGATGGCGGAGCAGACTCAGGTCGATTGGGATGCGGTCGACGACGTCATCTTTGGCAATGCCAATCAGGCGGGCGAGGACAATCGCAATGTCGCGCGGATGAGCCTGCTGCTGGCGGGACTGCCGGTGGGGGTGACCGGGACGACGATCAACCGGCTTTGTGGCTCGGGCATGGATGCGGTCATTGCGGCGGCTCGGGCGATCAAGGCTGGTGAGGCCGACCTGGTGATTGCCGGCGGCACCGAGAGCATGTCGCGGGCGCCTTTCGTGCTGCCCAAGGCGGACACGGCGTTTTCGCGCAATGCGGAGATTTATGACACGACCATCGGCTGGCGCTTCGTCAATCCGGCGATGAAGGCGCTTTATGGTGTCGATTCCATGCCCGAGACCGGCGAGAACGTGGCGCAGGAATTTGGCGTGTCGCGGGACGCGCAGGACGCTTTTGCCGTGCGGAGCCAGGACAAGGCTGTGGCGGCGCAGAAGAACGGGCGGCTGGGCCGGGAAATCGTGCCGGTTTCGATTGCGCAGAAAAAGGGCGATCCGGTTGTCGTCGATACCGACGAGCACCCGCGCGCCGGGACGAGCGTGGAAACGCTGGCGAAGTTGCGCCCGCTTTTTCCCAATGGGACGGTTACCGCGGGGAATGCTTCGGGGGTGAATGATGGGGCGGCAGCGCTGATCATTGCTTCGGAGGCGGCGGCCAGGAAGTATGGCCTCACGCCGATTGCGCGGATTCTGGGTGGCGCTACTGCGGGCGTCGAGCCGCGGATCATGGGCATGGGGCCGGCGCCGGCCAGCAAAAAGCTGTTTGCGCGGCTGGGGCTTTCGGCTGGCGATTTCGATGTGATCGAGCTCAACGAGGCTTTTGCGAGCCAGGGTATTGCCGTGCTGCGCGACCTCGGGATTGCCGAAGACGATCCGCGCGTGAACCCCAATGGCGGGGCGATTGCATTGGGGCATCCGCTGGGGATGAGTGGTGCGCGGATTACCGGGACGGCGGCGCTGGAACTGGCGCTTACGGGCAAGAAACGGGCGCTGGCGACCATGTGTATCGGCGTTGGCCAGGGTATTGCCGTGGGGCTCGAACGGGTCTGAGAGCCGGTTTTTGATAGACTTGCTTTCATCACCTAAGCAATTGCAGTAAGGAAGCGTAAACCTTTTGACGGCAGAAGCCGGCATAGTGATCACAATATGCTTGCGCGGCATGGGAACATTGTTCTGCCATCAAGGCGCCGCGATTTGGGCTTAGATGCCGCAATTGAAGCATCCGCAAAAGGACGAAGGCATGACGGCACGAGCCATACCTCTGGCGGGACTTTTGGCGCTGGCGGTCATCGTCTCGGGCTGCTCCATGTCCGGCATCAAGCCGCTTCCGGGCAATAAATCCGCTTCTGCTGCCATTGCTGCCGCTGCCCCCGTAGCGCCAATGCCGACCCCGGCGGGCCATGTGCCCAAGGCGGCGAATGTGCCGCGCGCCGGTTCAGACCTGCTGCTCGGCTTTGCCGCCAGCGAGCGCGGCTCGCTCGATGGGCTGATTTCCCACTATTCGACCCAATACAGCGTGCCGGAAAGCCTAGTGCGCCGGGTGATCGTACGCGAAAGCGGCTACAATCCGGCGGCGCGCAATGGGCCCTATTACGGGCTGATGCAGATCAGCCACGCCACGGCACGCGGCATGGGTTTTTCAGGTGAAGCCGCGGGCCTGCTCGATGCGGAAACCAATCTGCGTTTTGCCGTGCGCTATCTCGCCGGCGCCTATGTGACGGCGGGCGGCAATCACGACCGCGCCATGCAGCTCTATGCCAGTGGCTATTATTACGACGCCAAGCGCCTGGGCCTGCTCGAAAAGTCTGGGCTGCGCTAAGGCGCTTTTCTCCTTTACCTCCTCTTCACCATGAGTGCTGCCGCGTCACAATTGCGACGCAGCGGGGCTGAAGAACTGGCGCGCGGCCAGAAGGCCGGGGGAGATTTTCGTGCGACTGACTTTATTTGCCGCCGCTCTGGCGGGTGTCTTTGCCTTGGCCGTTCCAGCACAGGCGCGGGATATTTGTACACTGATTGCCGATGCGGTGACGCGGACGGTCTTGCACCAAGAAGGCGACTGCGAAACGCGGGTGACGCCGGCTTCGACCTTCAAGGTGGCGCTGGCGGTGATGGCATATGATGCTGGAATCATCACCTCGGCGCATGAGCCGAAACTCCCCTTCAAGGAAGGTTATGCCGACTGGATGGGCGAAGCCTGGCGGCAGGATACGGACCCGACCATGTGGATGGCCAATTCCACGGTCTGGTATTCGCAGCGGTTGACCGAGATGCTCGGGGCCGAAAAGCTGACGGCCTATGCGCAGAAATTTGGCTACGGGAATGCCGATTTTTCCGGCGATCTGGGCAAGGATAATGGGCTTGAACGATCCTGGATTTCTTCGTCGCTGAAGATATCGCCGCTGGAGCAGGCGGGGTTTGTCGCGGCGCTGGTGGATGGCAAGCTGCCGGTGTCGCCGGCGGTGATCTCAGGGACCATGGAACTGGTGCAGCTGGGCGGGACCAGCGACGGCTGGACGCTGCAGGGCAAGACAGGCTCGGCCTTTCCGCGGATGGCGGATGGGAATTTCGACCGGGCGCGGGGCTGGGGTTGGTATGTGGGCTGGGCCGAGAAGGGTGATCGGCGGCTGGTTTTCGTGCGCTTGGCGCAGGATGAGCAGCGGCACCAGAAGAGTGGCGGGCTCAGGGCACGGGACGAACTGGTGGAGGATTGGGCGGGGTTGGTTGCGGGGCTATAGCCGGCCGGCCATCCTTTACCGATCGTCACCCTCGGGCTTGACCCGAGGGCTCTGTACTTACTGCGGCCTCAGCAGGTGAAGTGTCCTCGGGTCAAGCCCGAGGATGACGTTTGGTGGTGGGGAGGTGTCCCCATGTGGTCGTGACGATCTGTTGAGAACCTTACTTCCGGGTGCTTTCGAGGCCGTAGATCTTCTCGATATCGTCGAGCATCAGGTTGGCCGAGTAGATTCCGCCGCCGGTGTTCCAGGTGATTTCGCTGACGCGCTGGGCCTTGCCGGCCTTGACGGCCTCAAGATTGTTCCAGAGCGGATCGGCCAGCCAGTCGGCAAGATTGGCTTCGGGCTCGGCATCCTTGAGATCGCTCGAGAAGTAGAAAATGCGATCGCCGGCCATGTCGGGGATGCGTTCCTTGGTCACTTCCTCGGCGAACTCGTCCTTGTCCTGGGCGGGCGGGCGCTGGAAACCGATCTGGTCGAGGATCAGGCCGCTAAACGTATCCTTGTAATAGATGCGGGTGCGGTTGGGCGAGAAGCGGACCATGGAGATCTGTTCGTTGACGGCATCGCCCAGGGCATCGTGGATCGCCTTGGTGCGGGCGTCGAAGGTGGCGAGAACGGCTTCGGCTTCCGCATCCTTGCCGAGGGCCGCAGCGTAGAACTTCAGGTTTTCCTGCCACTCGCCGCCGATGGTTTCGGTCATGACGGTGGGAGCAATGGCGGACAGCTGCTCATAGATCTTTTCCTGACGCACCTTGGTGCCGAGGATGAGATCGGGTTCGAGCGTTGCCAGCACTTCGAGATCGACGGCCAGTTCGGTGCCGAGGTCGACGGTGTCGACGAGGAGATCGGTCAGGTGTGCGTGCCAGGGATTGCCATCCCAGCTCTGGGCGGCGCCGACGGGCTTTACGCCGAGGGCGAGCAGGGCCTCGGTGCCTTCATTGGTGAGGATGACGACGCGCAGCGGGGCGTCGGGCACTTCGGTTGTTCCCATGGCATGGGTGACTTCGCGGGCAAAAGCCGGCGCGACGAGCGTGGCGGCAGCAACGAAGACGGCGGCCAGGGCAGCGGAGGAGCGGAGAGAGAGCATTCTCGGTTTCCTGTGGTGGGAGTGGTGTTGCCCAACCCGCCGGCTGTCATCCCGGCGAAGGCCGGGATCCATCTTGAGATTTCAGGATGGGCCCCGGCCTAAGGCCGAGGTGACATTGGAGGTTGGGGCGTTTTCGGTGCTTAGCGAGTGCTTGCCAACCCGTAGATCTTTTCGATGTCGTCGAGCATCAGGTTGGCAGCGATATAGCCGCCGGCCGTGTTCCAGATGGCGTCGGAGACGGGGTGGACCTTGCCTGATTTGACCACTTCGAGATTGTTCCAGAGCGGATCGGCCAGCCAGTCCTTGGCCTGGGTGTCACCTTCGCCATTGCCGGTTTCATAGGTGAAGTAGAACAGGCGATCGCCTTCGAATTCAGGGATGCGTTCCTTGGTGATCTCTTCGGCGAACTCGTCCTTGTCCTGGGTGGCAGGGCGCTGGAAGCCGAGTTCGGAGAGAGCGAGGCCCGAAAAACTGTCCTTGAACATGATGCGGGTCTGGCCGGACATGAAGCGGGCGATGGAGATCTTCTCATCGAGCGAGGCGCCGAGCGAGTCGTGGAGCGCGGCGATGCGGCCGTCATACTTGGCGAGAGCCGCCTTGCCGTCTTCGCCCTTGCCGACGGCGTCGGTGTAGAGCGCCATGTTGATTTTCCAGTCGCCGCGGAGACGCTCGGAAACAACGGTCGGGGCGATGGCGGAAAGCTGCTCGTAGATCTTTTCGTGGCGCATCTTGTTGCCCAGGATCAGATCGGGCTCGAGCGAGAGCAGCACTTCAAGGTTCACGGCCGACTCTTCGCCCACGACCACGACATCGGTCATGTCAGCGGCGATGTGATCCCACCACGGATCGCCGACGAAGGATTTTACGGCGCCGACCGGCTTGACGCCGATGGCGAGGAGCGCCTCGGTGCCTTCATTGGTGAGGACGACGATGCGCTGCGGATTGTCCGGCACATCGGTGACGCCCATGGCGTGGGTGATTTCGCGGGCGAAGACCGGGGCGCTCAGCAGCGCCACGGCGGCGACGGCAGTTACGAAACGGTGGAACATGGGAGGAGCTCCTCAGTTGAAAGTCAGCGGGTAGAGGCGAGGCCATAGGTGGCCTCGATGTCGTCGAGAGCGATATTGGCGGCAAAAATGCCGCCGGCGGCGATCCAGGTAGCGTCGTCGACGCGCTTGGCCTGATCGGCCTTCACCGCCTCGAGGCCGAGCCAGAGCGGATCGGCGGTCCAATCGGCGAGATTGGCTTCGGCTTCCTTGTCGGTCGGATCGGGCGAGAAATAGAAGATGCGGGTGGCCGCGAGTTCGGGAATGCGTTCCTTGGTCAGGTCTTCGGCAAAGCCGTCCTTGTCCTGGGTCGCGGGGCGCTTGAAGCCGATGGCGTCAAAGATAGCGCCGGGGAACGAGGCCTTCAGATACATGCGCGTACGTGCGGGCGAAACACGCACGAGGGAGATGGTGTCTTCGACCGAGGTGCCGAGAGCGGCGCGGATGGCGCCGATGCGCTGGTCGAACGCGGCGAGCGCGGCGGCGCCTTCGGACGATTTGCCGACCGCATCAGCGTAGACGACGAGGTTTTCCTTCCAGGGCGCGCCGAGCGTTTCGGTCATCACCGTGGGGGCAATGGCGGAAAGCTGCTCATAGACCTTTTCCTGGCGCACCTTGCTGCCGAGGATCAGATCGGGTTCGAGGCTGGCGATGAGTTCGAGATTGGGTTCGCCCTCGGTGCCCAGAAGGGTGACACCCTCAAGCTGGGGCATCAGGTAGTCGTACCAGGGATCGCCCTTCCAGCTTTCCACCGCACCAATCGGGACGACGCCGACGGCGAGCAGCGCCTCATTGCCTTCATTGGTGAGGACGACGACGCGCTGCGGATTGTCCGGCACATCGGTGACGCCCATGGCATGGGTGATTTCTCGGGCGAAGGTCGGCACGGCAAGCAGGCCCGTCAGGGCCAGCGGCATAAGCAGCAGATGCAGAGACTTCATGTCCCCCTCCCCCATCTTTTCTTGACATCGTTAGTCGGAAATTGGATGGGTGCAAAAAGTCAGAATTTAATTTGACTGTCAACATCAACTATATGGGGGCCCAGTGGTGTCCACACTGGCAATGTCACCACAATCGCAGGGCCTGCGCCTGGGTCCGGTACAGGTCTATGCGGGGCTGATCCTGCTGCTGGCCCTGTCCATGCTGATGAGCCTGACGCTGGGCTATAAGCTCTATTCGCTGGACCAGGTCTGGATGGCGCTTTTCGCCCATGATGGGTCGGAAGTGGCCGTGGTGATCGCGGGGCTGCGACTGCCGCGGGCGCTGATTGCGCCGCTGGCCGGTGCCGCTTTGGGCATGGCCGGGGTGATGGTGCAGACCCTCTCGCGCAATCGCATCGCTTCGCCCGATACGCTGGGGCTCAATGCAGGGGCGTCGCTGGCCGTGGTGGTGGCAAGCATCATGTTCGGCGTGCAATCGCTGGCCGGGTTGTCGCTGGCGGCAGCGTTTGGGGCCTTTGTTACGGCGATCGTGGTTTTTGGCGTAGCCGCGAGCGCGGGCGGGCTTTCTCCATTGAAGATCGTGCTGGTGGGCGTGACTTTTGCCAGCCTCTCGCATGCCTTTGTCGAAGTGCTGCTGACGAGCAACGAGGCGCAACTGCAGCAATTGCTGTTCTGGCTCTCTGGTGCCTTTGTCGATCGGCCGATTGCGCTCTTTTACAATGGGCTGCCGGTGGTGATCGTGGGTGCGGTGATCGGGATCGCGCTGGCGCGGGCGCTCGATGCGCTGCAGGCCGACGATTCAACCGCGGCGGGGCTCGGTGTACCGCTAGCGGCGGTGCGGGGGCTGGCCTTCGTTGCCGTGGCGCTTCTGACAGGCGCGGCTGTTTCCATGGCGGGGCCGGTGGCTTTTGTCGGCCTTGTCGTGCCGCATGCGGCGCGGCGGCTGGTGGGCTTGCGGCATATTCATCAATTGCCGGCGGCGGCCTTGTTCGGCGCGGTTTATGCGACGCTGGCCGATGTGGCGGCGCGCTTCGTGATTTATCCGGTCGAGGCGCCGGTGGGTGCGATCACCGCTGTGGTCGGGGCCATTGTCCTCCTGGTTCTTTTGATGCGGAGAGCGGCATGAGCACTCTGGCTGTCTCTGCCCCCGCCGGGCGCCGCTTTGGCATCGGGGCAATCGTTCTCATCATTGTCGGGCTTTTTGTGCTGCTCACGCTCGCGGCCGTTGGCTTTGGCTCGACCTGGATCCCGCTCGAGACGGTCGCCAATGTCATCCTCGGCGGCGGGGAAAAGACGGAAAAGCTGGTGGTCTGGCAATTGCGCATGCCGCGCGTCATGGCAGCGGCCATTGCCGGGGCAGCCATCGCGTTTTCGGGCTATCTCCTGCAGCGCATCACGCGCAATGAGCTGGCTTCGCCGGGCGTGCTGGGTGTCGTCGATGGGGCGGCGCTTGGCGTCGTGCTGTTCCTCGCCATCTTTTCCAACGAATCCAATGCGCTGACCGTGTCGGTTGCCTGGCAGCCCCTCGCGGCGGCGATCGGGGCGCTGACGGCGATTTCTTTGGTCTTTATTCTGTCGGGGCGGCAATCGTCCTCGGCCATTCGCCTCTTGCTGTTCGGCATTGCCATTGCGGCTGTGGCCAAGGCGCTGACGACGGTCTTCATGCTGGTTGGGCCGGTCTATCAGGCGGCGCAGGCGGCGCGTTGGCTCGCCGGTGCGGTCAATGCCATTTCCTGGAGCGAAATCCAGATCATGGCGATCTGCCTCGTGCCCACGGTGCTGGTGGCGGCGTGGCTGGCCAAGGACTTGCCGCCGGCCGATCTCGACGACGTTTCCTCGCGTAGCATCGGGCTCAATCTGCCGGTCTATCGCATTGCCGTGTTTTTCGTTGCGGCCGTGCTGACCTCGATTGCCGTAGCCTTTGTGGGCGGCGTCGGCTTTCTGGGACTGATCGCGCCGCATCTGGCGCGGCTGCTGGTGGGGCGTTCGCGCTTTGCGGGGATACTCACCTCATGCCTCCTCGGCGCGATGATGCTGATCGGCGCTGACCTTTTGGTGCGCGTCGTCTTTACCCCGCTTGAAGTGCCGGCGGGCACGGTAACCGCCATTGTTGGCGCGCCCTATTTCCTCTTCCTCCTTATGCGCAAGGACAAGACCAATGGCTGACCTCGTTCCGAGCCGCATCGAGGTACGCGACCTCACCCTGACTTACGGGCACGACACGGTGCTCGACGCGCTGAACCTGCCCATTCCGCGCGGCAAGGTGACGGTGCTGGCCGGGCCTAATGGCTGCGGCAAGTCCACGCTGCTGCGCGCCATTCGGCGCCTCCATACGGGCCAGAAGGGGCAGATTTTTCTCGACAATGTCGATATCGCTTCGCTCGGCGCCAAGGACCTGGCGCGGCAGATCGGGCTTTTGGCCCAGAACCCATCGGCGCCGCCCGATATGACCGTGGAGGAGCTGGTGCGGCTGGGCCGCTATCCGCATCAGGCCATGTTGCAGCCCTGGAGCGAGAAGGATGGTGTCGCCGTCAATCGCGCCATGGACGGCACAGGGGTGACGGGTCTGAAGACGCGCCGCATCGGTTCGCTTTCGGGTGGGCAATTGCAGCGGGCCTGGATTGCCATGGTGCTGGCGCAGGAAACTGACGTCATCTGTCTCGACGAGCCGGTCAACCATCTCGACATGGCCCATCAGCTCGATTGCCTCGATCTCGTTTCAAAACTCAATCAGGAAGACGGGCGCACCATCGTGCTGGTGCTGCACGATCTCAATCTGGCGGCGCGCTATGCCGACCAGCTGGTTTTTGTGCATGAGGGACGCGTGCGGGCGCTGGGACAGCCGGAAGAGCTGATGAAGCCAGAACTGCTGGCCGAGGTGTTCGAGGTCGACGCGGCGATCATGACCGATCCGGTACACGGACGGCCGATCTGCATTCCGCGCGGACGGGCCCGGGCCGCGGTGCAGGAACTGGCTTAGGCGCTTTCGGCGAGCTGGATGGGGTCACCACCCATGAGCGCGGAAATCTCGCACCAGCGGGACTGGAACGAGGCGACGCAGGCGGGGTCGAAGTGGCTTCCCGAGCAACGGGCAATTTCGGCATAGGCCTCTTCGAGCGGCCAGGCGCGCTTATAGGGGCGCTCCGAGCAGAGGGCGTCGAAGACGTCGGCCAGGGCGACAATTCGCGCTTCGATGGGAATGGCCGTGCCCGAGATCCTGTTGGGATAGCCGGTGCCATCCCACTTTTCGTGATGGCTCTGGGCGATCAGTTCGGCCGTGCGGATGAGATCACTGTCGGCATCGGCAAGGATGCGGGCGCCGATGGTGACGTGCTCGCGCATGCGGGCCATTTCCTCTGATGTCAGCTTGCCGGGCTTACTCAGGATGGCGTCGGCGATGGCGATCTTGCCGATGTCGTGGAGGGGGGGCGGCGAGGTAGATCATGCGGCATTGCTGCGCGGTGAGGCCGAGGCCCTCGCCGATGATCTTGCTGATCTGGGCGACGCGCGAGACGTGTTCGCCAGTGTCGCCGTCGCGATATTCGATGGCGCGGGCGAGGCGCCAGATGATCTCTTCCTCGCGGGCGAGCAGGTGGGCCGTAGCCTTGGCGACTTCGCGCGTCAGGCGATTGGCGTGATCGGCCAGTTCCACCTGGGCGCCGCGCAGGGCAAGCAGATTGGTGATACGCGCCTTGAGCTCGATGGGGTCGAAGGGCTTGGTCAGAAAATCATTGGCGCCGACGCGGATGGCCTCGATGCGGATGGCCTTGTCGATGTCGGAGGTCACCATGACCATGGGGACGGTGCGATAGTTATCGCAGTTCCGCAGCATTTCGATGAAGTGGATGCCGTCCATTTCCGGCATGATGTGGTCGACGAGCAGCAGATCATACTGCCGCTCCTCGCAACGCTTGAGGGCCTCGAGCGGATTGAGACAAAGCTCGACGCCCTCACCCACTATTTCCCGAACGATCGAGCCCAGTAAGGCCAGACTCGACCGGCTGTCATCCACGATCAGCACGTACACAATACAGCCCCCCGGCCTAATGCGAGGGTGATGATATGGATGAGCCCTTATGCGAAACTTAATGTCTCACATGCATTTAGCAGGACTCTCTTCGATGGTTTATTGCGCCTTTACCGGAGCAATAAATTTGTTCCCGGCAATCGAGGCCGGTTTCATTTCGATCGAGAATCCCGGCAGCTCCGGCGGCATGTAGGCAGCATTCTTGATCACACAGGGATCGATGAAATGCTCATGCAGGTGATCGACATATTCGATCACGCGGCCGGTCTTGGTGCCTGATACGACGAGATAATCGATCATCGAAAGATGCTGCACATATTCGCAGAGGCCGACGCCGCCAGCATGCGGCCAGACGGCCTTTTTGTATTTTGCGGCCATGAGCAGAACCGAGAGCACTTCATTGAGGCCACCGATGCGGCAGGCGTCGATCTGCACCACGTCGATGGCATCGCGGGTGATGAACTGCTTGAAGATGATGCGGTTCTGGCACATTTCGCCGGTCGCGACTTTTACCGGAGCGATGGCGTCGCGGATCTTGCGATGGCCTTCGATGTCGTCGGGGCTCGTCGGCTCCTCGATGAAATAGGGATTGAAGCGCTTGAGCTCATTGACCCACTCGATGGCTTGGTCGACTTCCCAGACCTGGTTGGCGTCGATCATCAGGTAGCGATCGGGGCCCATGATGGAGCGGACGATTTCGAGGCGGCGGATATCGTCGGCGAGGTCGCGGCCGACCTTCATCTTGATATGGGTGAAGCCTTCCGCCACCGCTTCAGTCGCAAGGCGCGTCAGCTTTTCGTTGGAATAGCCGAGCCAGCCGGCCGATGTCGTGTAGCAGGAATAGCCCTCGGCGCGCAGCTTGGCGATGCGTTCGGCCTTGCCGGGTTCGGCGGCCTTGAAAATCGCAAGGGCTTCTTCGGGCGTGATGGCGTCGGTGAGATAGCGGAAGTCGATGATGGAAACGAGCTGTTCGGGGCTCATTTCGGCGACATAGAGCCAGACGGGCTTTTTCGCGCGCTTGGCGAGGAGATCCCAGACGGCGTTGACGACGGCGCCGGTCGCGAGGTGCATGGCGCCCTTGTCGGGGCCGATCCAGCGCAGCTGGCTGTCGCCGGTCATGTGGCGCCAGAAGCGGCCGGGATTTTCTTCGACCCAGTCGAGATCGAGGCCGGTGACGCGGTCGGTCAGCGCGGCGATGGCGGCGCAGACCACCTCATTGCCGCGGCCGATGGTGAAGGTCAGGCCATGGCCTTCAAGGTCGCCATCGGTGCCGAGGACGACATAGGCGGCCGAATAATCGGGATCGGGATTCATCGCGTCGGACCCGTCGAGCGAGGCCGAGGTGGGGAAGCGCAGGTCGTGCGTCGTGAGGGTGGTGATCTTCATTTGCAACTATCCAAAAGGCCCCCTCACCCGTCTCGGCCTTCGGCCGATCCACCCTCTCCCCGCGAGGGAGAGGAACAGGGGGCACCGCGTTCAGGCAGGCGCCGGTTCTATTCTTCTCCCTCTCGGGGAGAAGGTGGCGCGTAGCGCCGGATGAGGGGCCTACGCCGTCCAGCCGCCGTCGATGATGTGGACCTGGCCGGTCGTATAGGTGGCGCCGGCGAGATAGACCGCGAGATCGGCGACTTCATCGGGCCGGGCGATGCGGCCGATGGGCTGGCGGGCGATGAAAGCCTTTTTGGCGCCTTCGAAATCACCGGTGGCGTGCCAGCGATCGTGGAGACTCGGCGATTCCACCGTACCCGGGCAGATGGCGTTCACGCGGATATTGGAGGTCGTGTAGTCGGACGCGATCGACTTGGTGAGGCCGATGACGGCGGCCTTGGAGATCGTATAGGCGGCGCGGTTGGGCACGCCTTTGATCGAGGAGGCAACCGTCGCCATATTGATGATGGCGCCGTCCTTGCGCTCCAGCATTTGCTGCAGAATGGCCTTGATGGTGCGGACCTGGGCGCGAACATTGAGATCGAGCGCGAAGTCCAAATCCTTGTCGCTCATTTCGAGCAGGGTGCCGTTGTGGACCACACCGGCACAATTGAAGAGCACGTCGATGCGGCCGATTTCGGCGACGGCCTGCTGCACGGCCTCATCGGAAAGAACGTCGAGCAGGCGCGTCGTGATATTGGGCGTGCCTTCAAGCTCCTTGAGCTTGGCTTCGTTGATGTCGGTCGCGATCACCTTGGCGCCTGCCTTGGCGAAAGCGCGGGCCGAAGCCTCGCCAATCCCCTGGGCAGCGGCGGTGATGAAGACGATCTTTCCGTTGAGGTCGGCCATATTCTGTTCCTGAAAAGAAGAAGCCGGGCAGTGCAAAGCGCTGCCCGGCCGGTGAAAGTCTTAGTCGTAGAGGACCGCGGCGATTTCCGGGTCAGCCATGTTGGTGGCGTCGTAGTAGTAGAAGCCGGTATCGATGACCTTGGGCAGGGTTTCGCCCTTGAGTGCACCGATGGCGGCCTTGACGGTTTCGTAGCCAATGCCGACCGGGTTCTGGGTGATGGCGCCGGCCATCACGCCCGAGGTGATCATGCCCTTCTGAGCAGCACCGGAGTCAAAACCGATGACGACGATCTGGCTGCCAAGTTCCGTCTTGCCATTGGCAACGCCGATGGCCGAGCCTTCATTGGCACCAAAGATGCCCTTGAGGTCGGGATTGGCGAGCAGGATCGACTTGGTGATTTCGGTCGACTGCAGCTGGTCGCCGCCGCCGTACTGAACCGACACCACTTCGATGTTGGGATAGGCTTCCTTGATGCGGTTGACGAAGCCGTCGACGCGATCGATGCCGGTGCGGCTGGTCTGGTCGTGGGCAACCACGGCAACCTTGCCTTCGCTGCCGATCAGTTCGGCCATCTTGTCGGCCGCGAGAGCGGCAGCGGCGACGTTGTCGGTGGTTGCGGTCGAGAGCGGGATGTCGCTATCGACGCCGGAGTCGAAGGCGATGATCGGAATGCCGGCATCCGAAGCCTGCTGCAGCAGCGGCACGGCGGCCTGGCTGTCGAGGGCGGCAAAGCCGATGGCATCGGGCTGACGCGAGAGAGCGGCGGCCAGCATATCCATCTGGCGGTCGACCTGGGTTTCGCTTTCCGGGCCTTCGAAGGTGACGTTTGCACCAAACTCGGCCGCGGCCTTGTCGGCACCGGCTTTCACGGCCTGCCAGAACTGGTGCTGGAAGCCTTTGGAGATCAGGGCGATGTCATAAGTATCCTGCGCGAATGCGGCGCCGTTGGATGCGGCGAGCATTGCGACGGCGCTGAGCGCGCCGAGCAGGGTGCGACGGTTGAGCATGGTTTTCCTCCCACATGCTGCGTTGAAACTTCTTGGCATTGCTTGAGCCATTTTGTTGGCGCCCCGCGGGGCGCAGGCAGAATCGGCGCCTAAAGTGTGCGGCGCCGCAGTATGTCGGCATAGACAGCCAGGATGATGATGCAGCCGGTCACCACCGTCTGCCATTCCTGAGCCACCGATAGGATGCGCAGGCCATTGGCCAGCACGGATATGATGAGGGCGCCGATCAGCGTGCCGAGCACGGTGCCGCGACCGCCCGAAAGCGAGGTGCCGCCGATGACCACGGCTGCAATGGCGTCAAGCTCATAACCCTGGCCGAGAGCCGGCTGGGCTGAATTGAGACGCGAGGCAATGAGCACGCCGGCAACGCCGACAATGCCGCCGGCCAGCGCATAGACGCCGATCTTCCAGCGATCGACATTGACGCCCGAGAGACGCACAGCTTCTTCATTGGAGCCGAGCGCAAAGGTGTAGCGGCCAAGCGCGGTCTTGCCCAAGACGAAGGCGGCAATCAGCGCCACGGCGAAGAGGATCATCACGCCATTGGGGACCGGTACTGCCGGAATGATCTGGCCGACGACCGAGCCCAAGGCGATCTGATTGAAGCCGGGCGTGTCGTTGAAATAGATCGGGCGCGTGCCGGAGATGACCAGCGAAAGACCCTTCAAAATGAGCATCATGCCGAGGGTGGCGATGAAGGGCGGGACCTTGAGTTTGGCGATGATGGTGCCTGAGATGAGCCCGCAGACGGTGCCGGCGAGGATGGCCCCGACGACGCCGAGGGGCAAAGGCAGGCCGAGATAGGTGAGGATGACGCCGGCAATCACCGCACAAAAGGTCATCAGCGTGCCGACCGAGAGATCGATGCCGCCGGTGATGATGACGAGCGTCGCCGCGATGGCGAGGACGCCGTTGACCGAGGTTGCCTGCAGGATGGCCAGGATGTTCTGGGTCTGCATGAAATTGGGCGAGGCCAGCGAGAAGGCAACGACCAGGGCGATCAGACCCGAAAAGGCGAGCAGCCGATGGAAGGCGCCGGAAATGCGGGGCCCGGATTTTTGGGCTGCGGGGGCTGCGGTATCGGTCATGCCGTCCTCCTTTGGGTGGCGCTTTCGGCCACGCTGCTCTGGCGCTGGGTCGCCAGACGCATGATTTCTTCTTGGGATGCGCCACCGGGCAACATGCCGGTAAGGCGCCCCTCGCACATCACCGCGATACGGTGGGAAAGGCGCAGCACTTCGGGCAGTTCGGAGGAAATGACGATGATCGCCTTGCCTTCGGCTGCCAGTGCATTGAGCAATTTGTAGATTTCGGATTTGGCGCCGACATCGATGCCGCGCGTCGGTTCGTCAAAGATGAGAATGTCGCAATCGCGCAGCAGCCACTTGGCGATGACCACCTTTTGCTGGTTGCCGCCCGAGAGAAGGCGCGCTTCCTGCGTGTCGCTGGGCGTCTTGATGGAAAGCTGGCCGATATAGCCGACGGCTTCCTTCTGCATGCTGGCTTCGTCGAGCACGCCGCCGAGGCCGGTAAAGCGATCAAGGCTTGCGAGCGCAATATTGTTGCGGACGTCGAGCCCGGTCGCGAGACCAAAATGCTTGCGGTCTTCGGAGAGATAGCCGATGCCGGCCTCCACCGCGTCCTTGGGCGAAGCAATGCCGACGCGCTTGCCATGGACCCAGATTTCGCCGCTCTCGCGCCGGTCGGCACCAAAAATGGCGCGGGCGACTTCGGTGCGGCCGGCGCCCATGAGGCCGGCAAAGCCGAGGATTTCGCCCTTCTTTACCGCAAAGCTGACATCGCGGATTTCGCGGCCGCGATTGAGGTTTTTGACCTCAAGGGCAACCGGGGCGTCGGCGGTGTTGGGGATGACCAGCGCCTCATTGCTGAGCGTGCGGCCGACCATCATGGAGATGATGGTTTCGATGGGCGTATCGGCGGCCGGGACGGTGCCGACATATTCGCCATCGCGCATCACGGTGACGCGGTCGGAGATGCGTTTGATCTCGTCCATCTTGTGGGAGATGTAGACGACGCCGACGCCTTCGGCCTTGAGGCGATTGATGATGGTGAACAGCTCGGCGATCTCTGCGTCGTTCAGCGCCGCGGTCGGCTCGTCCATGATGAGGACGCGGGAGCGATAGGAGAGCGCCTTGGCGATTTCCACCATCTGCTGCTTGGCAATGGTCAGGGTTTCGACTTTTACGGTCGGTTCGAGCTTGAGGTTCATCGAGGCGAAGATGGCTGCCGCGTCGCGGTTGAGCTGGCCTTCGTCCAAAATGCCGAAACGGCGCGGTTCGCGGCCGATAAAGATGTTCTGGGCGGCCGTCAGGTCGCGCATCAGCGCCAGTTCCTGATGGATGATGCCGACGCCGAGGGACTGGGCCTGACGCGGCGAAGTGATGTCCACCGGCTGGCCATCGAGCAGCACGGAGCCCGCATCGCGGGTGTAAACGCCCGAAAGAATCTTCATCAGCGTCGACTTGCCGGCGCCGTTCTCGCCCATGAGGGCATGGACTTCGCCGGGCTTGAGCTCGAAGCGCGCCCTGGAGAGGGCCCGAACGCCGGGGAAGGACTTGTCGATGTCGGTCATTTCGACCAATGGGACCGGCGGGTTCGCCAGCGGCACCGCCGCATCCGCTGGGGATGCCGGTGCGAAATGCCCAGCCATGTAAAGTCCTCCCGATGCGTATCGCGGCTCCGTTGCTCCCGAGCCGTCCTCGCAATGTGGGAGGAATGAATGGCAAAACGATCAGGCTGTCAAGTGGTCAGACCAGTAGACATGCAACGAGCGTGGCGCTATGGGTTGAGACAGGGAACGGCATAGCCGCCTCGCTTCAATTAAACGGCTTGGAACCCGCTTCCCCAAAGCGGAAGCAGGTTCTAGGGGGAGAGAATGAAACTTCAGGCCGTATCCAACCGCAAACTCTATATCCAGATTGCCGACCAGATCAGGGATCAGATCCTGGCGGGTGAGGTCGAGGCCGGGCGGCAATTGCCCTCGGAGCGCGACCTGGCGGTGAGCCTGGGGGTGTCTCGCCCGACGGTGCGCGAGGCGCTGATTGCGCTTGAAGTCGCCGGGTTCGTGGAAGTGCGCGTTGGGGTCGGCGCCTTCGTGCGCGACCAGAGCAAGGGCAGCGCCGCCCTGCCCGATGAAGGCCATTCACCCATTGAAATCATGCGGGTCCGGCGTCTGCTGGAGCCCGAAGCTGCGGCGCTGGCGAGCCAGAATATTTCGCCCGAAGGCACGGCGCGGATGGCCGAGGCCATGCGGCGCATGCAGGCCGAGACGACGAACAATCGCTGGTCTTCGGAAAGCGACCGCATGCTGCACCTGACCATTGCCGAAGGCTCGGGCAATACGATGCTGCGCGAAGTGCTGGACCTGCTGTGGAACTCACGCTTCGAAGTCGTCGATACGAAATTTCACGAACATCTCGCGAGCATGAGCGAGGTGCGGACGCACATCATGGATGACCATGCGCGGATCGTTGCGGGCATTGTGCAGGGGAATGCGGAGGCCGCCCGCGAAGCCATGGCGGCGCATCTGGATTTTGTTACCGCGTCGATGCTTGGGGCTTGGGACTAGCTCTGCCACCACACCCACCGCGTGAGAAGAGGGTGAGGTCGGGAGCGGGCCGTTGAGGGCCTAGAACTTCACCAGAATCTTCGTGAAATCACCTGGCCTTGCATGCCAATCAGCCAGTGCCTCGGCAGCCTCATCAAGCGTTGCGGTACGCGTGACGATGAGATCGCCCGCATCGGGGCGCTTGCGCAACTCGTCGATGACATCGTCAAAATCCGAGCGCAGCGCGTTGCGGGAGCCGCGGATGTCGAGTTCCTTGGTAATAAACACCTTGGTTTCATAGGCAATCGCGGACTTGGCGTAGCCGATATAGACGACGCGGCCAGTGGTGGCGACGAGGTCGACGGCCTGGAGGAATGTAGCCTCGGCGCCCACCGCTTCGACCACGACGTCGGGCCCCTCCCCTGTCAGTTCGGCGACCTGGGCTTTGACGTCGGTCGAGGCGTTGATGACCTCATGAGCGCCGAGCTTTTTGGCGACGTCGAGCTTGGCATCGCTGAGATCGACGGCGATGACACGGGCGCCCTGGCGCAGGGCGCCGAGGATGACGCCGAGGCCGATCATGCCGCAGCCGAGGACGACGACGGTTTCGCCCGCGGTCAATTCGGCACGGCGCACAGCGTGAAAACCGACGGCGCAGGGTTCGACCAGAGCCAGATCGCGTTGGGAGATGCCGGTAACTGCAATCACCTTGGCGGCAGGCACGACGATGCGGCCGGTCATGGCGCCTTCGCGCTGCACGCCCATGGTCTGGTTGTGGGGGCAGGCATTGACCCGGCCGGAACGGCAGGCGCGACAGGTGCCGCAATTGAAATAGGGCAGCACAGTTACGGCGGTGCCTGGGGCGAGATTTTCGACCCCCTGCCCCAGTTCGGCAATGGTGCCGGAAATTTCGTGGCCGGGGACGCGGGGATAGCTCACCAGCGGATTGAGGCCGCGATAAGAGGTCAGGTCGGAGCCGCAATAGCCGACAAAGGCGAGATCGATGGCGACTTCGCCGGGGCCGGGCATCGGCACCGGCTTCTCGGTGAGCGCGGCGGTTCCGGGACGCAGGATGGTCAGGGCTTGCATCGGTCGGTTGATCCTTCATCACCGTAACATGTTAGTGCCTTATATCTTCCATACATGACGGGTGACAAGAGAACCTTCGGCTTGTAGACCATGGAAAAGCCAGCAGTTTTGGAAGGACACGCGATGAAGACGCATCTGCCGACACGGGCCTTTGGCCAGACGGGAATGCACATCACCAAGCTCGGCATCGGTGCCTGGGCCATGGGCGGCAATATGTGGGGACCGCAGGACGACCAGGACTCCGTGGCGGCGATTCGGCATGCGATCGATAGCGGCATCAACTGGATCGACACGGCGGCGGTCTATGGCAATGGGCATTCCGAGGCGGTCATTGGTGAAGCACTGGCGGGGCTGCCGGCGGACAAGCGACCGCTGGTTTTCACCAAGGGCGGGATCGTTCGCGACGAGAACGGGCAGAATCCGCGGCGGATCGGCGAGCGGAAGCATCTGCGGCAGGAGCTGGAAAATTCGCTGAAACGCCTCAAGGTCGATGTGATCGATCTCTACCAGATGCACTGGCCTTCGGACGATGTGCCATTGGAAGACTATTGGGCGAGCCTGCTGGAGCTCAAGGCCGAGGGCAAGGTGCGCCATGTCGGGCTTTCCAACCATGACGAGGGGCAGTTGGCACGGGCCGAGGCGATCGGACATGTCGAGACGTTGCAGCCACCGTTTTCGATGATCCGCCGCGAGACAGCGGGCAAGATTTTGCCGTGGTGCGCGGAGCACGGCACCGGTGTCATTTGCTATTCGCCGATGCAGGCGGGGCTGCTGACCGGCACGATGACGGCCGACCGCGTTGCGGCCATGCCCGACAATGATTGGCGCAAGGGCAGCCCGGAATTTCAGGGCGAGAAGCTGACGGCCAATCTAGCACTGGCCGAGAGCCTGAAGCCGATTGCGGAAAAGCATGGAACGAGTGTGTCGAGCGTGGCGCTGGCCTGGTGCCATGCCTGGCCGGGGCTGACGGCGACGATTGTTGGCGCGCGTTCGCCGGCGCAGGTTGATGGCTGGATCGATGCGGCGAGCCTGGAGCTCGATGCAGGGGATGTCGAGGTGATTGCCAAGGCGATCGAGGCTACGGGAGCTGGGCAGGGGCCGGCGCGTGCCTGACACTTGCCGTCACAGCGTCGTTCCCGCGAAAGCGGGAATCTTACTGCCCGAAACAAAGATCCCCGCTTTCGCGGGGATGACGTGGTGGGTGGAGCAAGGACCACCGGTACAAGCCCGGTGGTGACGATGGGGGGTGGGGTCAGGGCCCCACCATTCGAGCGCCGGTTCTTAGCCTTCGATCTCTTCGCGCAGCATTTCCAGTTCAAGCCATTGCTCTTCGGCCTTGGCCTTCTTGGTCGCCGCTTCGCTCAGCGCCGCGGAATCCTTGGCAAAACCTTGGGGGTCACGGGTGTAGTAATTGGCCTGGGCGAGCTTGCGATTGATGGTCGCCATCAGGTCGTCAAGCTTGGCGATCTCCTTGGGCAGGGTTTCGAGGGCGTGCTTTTCCTTGAAACTCAGCTTGCGCTTGGACGCTGCCGGGGCGCTCGAGGGTTCTGATTTCTGCTTTGCGGCCGCTGCCACCTTTTCGACGACGCGGGCCGAAACCCCTGCCCCGCGCTGGGCGACCATGTCGGAATAGCCGCCGGCATATTCGAGCCAGTTGCCGTCGCCTTCGGCCATGATGATGGAGGTGGCGACGCGGTCGAGAAAATCGCGGTCGTGGCTGACGACGATGACGGTGCCCGAATAGTCCGAAACCATTTCTTCGAGGAGATCGAGGGTTTCGAGATCAAGGTCGTTGGTCGGCTCGTCGAGGACGAGGACGTTCGAGGGCAGCGCCAAGGCGCGTGCCAGAGCGACGCGGGCGCGTTCGCCGCCGGACAGCTTGCCGATCGGCGTGTTGGCCTGTTCGGGGGTGAACAGAAAATCCTTCATATAGCCGACGACGTGCTTGTTCTCGCCGTTGATCTTCAAGGTATCGCTGCCGCCGCCGGTCAGCGCGTCCTTGAGGCGCGTTTCCGGATCGAGGCGGGCGCGGCCCTGGTCGAGCATGGCAAGTTCGATGGCCGAGCCCAATTTGATCGTGCCGTTATCGGGTTCGAGCAGGCCATTGAGCATTTTTATGAGCGTGGTCTTGCCCGCACCATTGGGGCCGACGAGGCCGACGCGATCGCCGCGCAGCACGCGGGTCGAGAAATCGCGGACAACCGTGCGCGAGCCAAAAGCCTTGGAGATGTTTTCCGCTTCCACCACCAGCGCGCCAGAAGTGCGGCCTTCGGTGACCTGCATATTGACCGCGCCGGTGACGCGGCGCTGATCGCGGCGGTCCTGGCGCAGATTGGCGAGGCGTTCGAGGCGGCCGACATTGCGCTTGCGGCGGGCGGTGACGCCATAGCGGAGCCAGTGCTCTTCGCGCACGATCTGGCGGTCGAGCTTGTGGCGGTCTTTTTCTTCCTGCTCCAGCACTTCGTCGCGCCAGGTTTCAAAGGAGCCAAAACCCTTTTCGATGCGACGGGTAAGGCCGCGGTCGAGCCAGACGGTGGAGCGGGAGAGATCGGAGAGGAAGCGCCGGTCGTGGCTGATGATCACCATGGCAGACCGCATGGAATCGAGTTCGGCCTGCAGCCATTCGATGACGGGCAGATCGAGGTGATTGGTCGGTTCGTCGAGCAACAGCACGTCGGGTTGCGGGGCGAGAACGCGCGCCAGGGCGGCGCGGCGGCCTTCGCCACCCGAAAGGGTCTTTGGGTCTTCCGTTCCGGAAAGGCCAAGGGCGTTGAGCAGATACTGGGCGCGATATTCATCGTCGCCGGAGGTCATCCCGGCTTCGACATAGGCCAGCGTTGTCGCATAGGCCGAAAGATCCGGTTCCTGCGGCAGGTAGCGGATGGTGGCGCTGGGTTCGGCAAAGCGCTTGCCGGCATCCTGCTGCACCATGCCGGCAGCGATCTTGAGGAGCGTCGATTTTCCCGAGCCATTGCGGCCGACAAGCGCGATGCGCTGGCCGGGCGACACGATCAGCTCGGCGGCTTCGAGCAATTGCGTGCCGCCAAAGGTCAGCTGAATATTCTGCAGAGAAAGAAGAGGAGGCGGGGCCATGGGCAAAAAAGTCCGGGAATTTGCCGCGGATAGAGCACAGGCCCGGCGACATATCAATGTGAGGGAAAAGCAAAGAGGCCGATCAGGACGTTGAGGATCCTGATCGGCCCGGGGAGACGGCAGCAGCAAGCCCCGTCGTTTTGGCGCTGCACCCCACAGGCCCCACGGGGGCGCTGCACCAATGCAACCTAATAACCATGGGCAAACTTGATTGTCAAACTCATATTTGAGTTTTTCAGTCAGATTTACGCAGCGACAATGTCACCGACGATATTGCCGGCGGAATCGGCGTTGACCGCCTCGGTGGCGGACAGACCCAGGCGCTGGCGAATGGAGCGCTTCTTGCTCGCAAGATCGGCAATGGAATAGCCGGCGAGCACTTCAAAGAAGGCGCCAAGCGCTTCGCGCAGCGCGCCATTGAGATCGCATTCGCCGATCAGCGGGCAATCGGCGCCTTCCTCGAAACATTCGGCGAGAGCGAAGTTTTCTTCGGTCAAGCGAATCGTCTCGAGCAGTGTGATCTGGTCAGCCGGCTTGCCCAGCTTGATCCCGCCATGGCGGCCGCGCACGGTCTGCAGCAGGCCATTTTCCACCAGCGGCTTGATCAGCTTGAAGAGGAAGAGTTCGGAGATGCCGTAAGCCCTGGCAATTTCGGCTACGCGGCTCAATTCCGGGTCGTTGACGGCGCAATAGACCAGAGTGCGGATGGCGTAGTTGGATTGGCGAGTCAGTCTCACGAGCGAACGATCCCTTTGCGGTTAACCGGGCCGGCCACGGCTTCGACCCATCCATGGCACGAGCCGTAATTTAAAACCATTCTAAAGAATGTCAATCTTATTCTGAACGTCCTGATCATGTTTAAGGCGACAAAAACCGGACTGGACAGCGACTTAACTTCGGAATATGAAATTATTAGGAGGAGTGTCGCATGTCTACCACCGTCACGCGAGCTATCATCACCGCCTCTGCCAGTGAGGCCACGGGCCTAGCCAAGAACGACGTCACCGCCATTGGCCAGCGTATGTTCGAGTTGATCGGAGATGCGCTCAAGGCCGGAGAAACGGTCAAATTGACCGGCTTCGGCACCCTCGCGGTGCGCTCGAGGGCCGAACGGGTGGGGCGCAATCCCCGCACCGGCACCGAGCACCGGATCACCCCCCGCCATACCGTCACCTTTACGCCCAGCGCGCGCCTGCGCGAGGCGCTGGATGAACTGGCGGATAGCTAGGGCTTTTTCGGGTTCCACGACAAAATATCAGGCCAACAAAAAATCCCGCTTTCGCGGGATTTTGTTTGCCTGGGTGGCGCGCACTAATCGCGGGGTTTTTCGAGCAGATTGCGCGAGAAGAACCGGTGGTAGAGCGGCAGTTCGGCAGCGCCCAGTGCGGGCGCCAGGCGACCGATATGGCCCGAACCAATGCTGACCCGGCGCCGGGCCGGCAGGCGCTCGAAATGGGCGGAAAGGCGCTCGACGAGGCGAACAGTGATCGCCGTGGGCAGGATGGTATCGAGCACGACCAGGCTCGCTTCGACCACGGCATTGGTGTTGAACACGACCAGCGCCAGGGCTTTGGCGCAGTCTTCCAGCCAAGGCTCGACGATGGGTTCGAGCGTGGGCCAGTCCCAGTTTTCGACATCGGCAATATCCACCGCTATGCCGGCGGCGCTCAGCCGCTCGACCAGGGCCGAAGCCGAGGCGATGGCATGGGCCGATAGCGGGCCACTGTCATTGCGATCGACCAGCATGGCGCCAAGATCGGCCGAATGGCCGGTTGGCCCCTGCCACAGCCGGCCCTCGCCGATGAGGCCGGCGGCGAGATAGGTCGAAACGAGAAGATAGATGAAGCTGGCCGGGCGCGGCGCCGGCTGGGCGATCAGTTCGGCCCAGCAGGCGGCATTGCCGTCGTTGAACAGGGTTACGGCAAGCCCGGTCCGCTTTTCGAGATCGGCGGCAAAATCGGCCGGTGAGGGGCCGGACTTGCTGCCGAAACCGTCTTCGAGCGGCCAGGTGGCGGCGTGAATGGAGCCGGGCATGCCCACCCCGATATCGGCCAAGCGCTCGCGCTGCTCCTTTGACCAGTCGCGAGTCATTTCCTCGATCAGCAGCGCCAGTTGCGGGGCGAGCGCGGTGAGATCGGCCTCGGCATAGTCGAGATGGCGATGGGCCACCACCGCACCGTGCAGATTGATGGCCAGGACATCGGCATGGCGCCAGCCGATTTCGACGCCGATGGAATAGGCCCCTTCAGGTTTCAGAAAAATCGGGGTGGCCGGCTGGCCGCGACGGCCGCGCAGCACTTCGCCGCGCACGATCAGGCCAGCCGCCTCCACATCGTTGAGAATGGCCGACACGGTTTGCGGGGCAAGGCCAGACATGCGGGCAATTTCGGCATTGGAGAGGCCGGGATTGAACCCCACGACGGTCAGCACTGCGCGTTCATTGGCCCGGCGCAGGCCATGGTGCTGCAAGCCCTTGGCGCCAAGGTTGAATAGATCGATCGTCGGGACTGCGGAATCGCTCACGCCGGCCTCCCCGTCACATAGTTCTGAATAAAGCAGAGCGAATGGGCTCCCGCGCCGCTCCCTTGGGATGGAGCAGTCATGGGGCCGGTGCCGATTCCAGCTTGTTCGCTTGCCGCATCATGGCCAAGCAAGGCGGCAGTGCAAGCGGCCATTTCGCCGCGCGGGCGATTTGTGCGCGACAAGACGGGCCGCAGGGACCACCGGGACAGGCCCGGTGGTGCCATCAGAGACGCTCTTGCTCTAGGCGCCCGCCTTGGTGAGACGCGCATTGGCATCATCACCCAGAGTAAGCCGCACGCCGCGGGCAAGGCTTTTCACCTGGTCGACCGAGGTTGCCGAGGCGATGGGCGCGCTGACGCCGGGCTGGGCGACAAGCCAGGCGAGCGCCACTTCGGATGGCGTCGCGTCAAGCTCCCCGCCGACGGCATCGAGCGCGTCGAGAATGCCGAGACCCTTTTCATTGAGATAGCTTTCCGCCTTGCCACCGCGAGGTGATTTACCAAGATCAGCCTTGGAGCGGTATTTTCCCGAGAGGAAGCCTGCCGCGAGGCTGAAATAGGTGATGGCGCCAACCTCGTTTTCGAGGAGATAGGGGCGCAGGGCGTCGAACTGCTGGCGGTCGTAGAGATTGTAGAGCGGCTGGGTGACCTCGTAGCGCGGCAGCGATTTCACGATGGCCGTATCCTGCGCCGCCTTCATCATGGCTGCGTCATAGTTTGAGGCGCCGATGGTGCGCACCTTGCCGGCGCGGATCAGCACGTCATAGGCAGCCAGGGTTTCCTCATGGGTGTTTTCGGTCGCAGGCCAGTGGCTGAAATAGAGGTCGACATAGTCGGTCTGGAGGCGTTTTAGCGAATCTTCGATGCCGGTCTTGATCGCTTCGGCGCTGAGGCCCTGGGGCTGGTGCGCGGAATTGACCTTGGTGATGATGTGCACCTTGTCGCGATTGCCGCGCGCCTTGAGCCACTTGCCGATGATGGTTTCGCTCATGCCCGGCGGATTGCCCGGCACCCAATTGGGATAGCCCTGCGCCGTGTCGATGGCGGAGAAACCTTCGTCCACATAGGCATCCAGAATTTCGAAGCCGAGCGTTTCGTCGACCGTCCAGCCGAAGACATTGCCACCGAGAACCAGCGGTTCGATCACGAGTTCACTGCGGCCGAGAGGACGACGATTCATTGCTCTTCTCCAAGTTTGGACGGACCTAGACTTTGATCGTGGTCAACGTCCGAGACTGCGTTTTGTTCTTGCGGCGGCACGCGGGGCGCACACCAGTAGAGCGCCTCGGCGATGGTTTTCATCGACCCCGCAAGATCGATGAAGGCGAAGGGCGCATGCTCGTCCCCGCTATGGCGGAGATAGACGAATGTTCCATGACGGAGCCGATCGAGCAGCAGATCGGCGTCTTCACGAATGCGCGCGCCGTAGGGACTGCCGGATTTTTCGGCAATGAAACTACGGTCCTCGCGGTCGAGCGTCATTTCCCAGGTGCCGGCATCGCCGCCGAAACGGCTCGAATGCACGTGGAGGCCGGTCGAAAAATCGTCCTCGCAGCGGACAACGAGGCAGGTGAAATTCTCTTGCGCCGCCTCACGGTCGCACCCCATGGCAGCGCGATCGCCCTCACCGGACAGGGGCGAAAATTGCCAGCCGGGCGCCTGCGCAAAAGCCGGCTGGGCCATGACCAAAAAGAGGATCAGCCCCGCGGCTCGATGAGGTCCCATTTGTTTCCATAAAGATCGGCAAAGACGGCAACCGAGCCATAGGGCTCGTGGCGCGGCGCTTCGAGAAAGGTCACGCCTTTTTCGCTCATGCGCGCGAAGTCGCCGGCGAAATCGTCGGTTTCAAGAAAGAGCATGACGCGGCCGCCGGCCTGATTGCCCACACTCGCCAGTTGTTCGGCTCCGTCGGCCTTGGCCAGCAGCAAGCGCGCACCATTGCCACCCGGCGGGGCGACCAGAACCCAGCGCTTGTCCGGCCCCAATGGCGTGTCGGCCACAAGGGAAAAACCGAGCTTGTCGCGGTAAAATTCGATGGCGTCGTCATAGTCGGCAACGACAAGGGCGAGAGTGGCAATCTTCTGCGTCATGACTCTATCGTTCATTACCGATAAGACGCGGTCAAGCCATGATTACTTGCCGAACGGATTTGGAATCATCCGTCCATTTCTGTGGAAAGCCATTCGGCCGTCACACGATTGACCAAATGGTCAACTTCGTCATTGCACTTCCTAAAAAACTAGGCTTTGGTGTCGCCCAAGCCTCCAGATGGGAACTCTGGAGAGCATGAATTACTTCGGGAGACAACAATCATGAAATTGATGAAAACCCTGATGGTCGCGACTGCGATGGTGGCTGTGGCCGCCGGCGCCGCCCAGGCCAAGCAGCTGGTTTACTGCTCGGAAGCCTCGCCGGCTCACTTCGATCCCGGCCCGGTGACCGGTGGCAACGACTTCGACGCCTCTGCCCACACGATCTTCGAACGCCTGGTTGAGTTCGCTCCCGGCTCGACCGAAGTCATTCCGGCCCTGGCTGAAAGCTGGGACGTTTCGGCAGATGGCAAGGAATACACTTTCCACCTGCGTCCGGGCGTCAAGTGGCACACCCAGCCCTATTTCACCCCGACCCGCGACCTCAACGCTGACGACGTGATCTTCTCGTTCGAGCGTCAGTGGAAGGAAGACAATCCGTGGCACGCCTATCTCGAAGGCATGACCTGGGACTACTTCCAGGGCATGGACATGCCCAAGTACCTGTCTTCGATCGAAAAGGTCGATGACCTGACCGTCAAGATCACCCTGACCGAGCCGAATGCACCGATGCTGGCAAACCTTGCCATGCAGTTCGCTTCGATCGTGTCGAAGGAATATGCCGACCAGGTCGCTGCAGCCGGTGATCTCGCCGTCTTCTCGACCCAGCCGGTCGGTACTGGCCCGTTCCAGTTCGTCGACTACCAGCTCGACACCGTGATCCGCTATTCCGCATTCCCCGACTACTGGGAAGGCAAGCAGCCGATCGACGACCTGATCTTCGCCATCACCACCGATGCTTCGGTGCGTGCGCAGCGTCTGCTCGCCGGCGAATGCGATATCATGCCCTACCCCGCTCCGGCCGATCTCGAAGCCCTCAAGGCTGACGAGAACCTGACCGTGCAGGAGCAGGAAGGCCTCAATATCGGCTACATCTCCTACAACACGACCGAAGCGCCGTTCGACAATCCGGAAGTGCGCAAGGCCCTGACCATGGCGATCGACAAGTCGGCCATCATCGAGGCCGTCTACCAGGGTGCTGGCCAGGACGCCAAGAACCTGATCCCGCCCACCATGTGGTCCTATGACGATGCCATCGCGGCCGACGTCTATGATCCGGAAGCCGCCAAGGCCGCTCTCGAAGCTGCCGGCGTCACCGGCCTGACGACCGACCTCTGGGCAATCCCGGTGTCGCGTCCCTATAACCCGAACGGCCAGCGCGTTGCCGAACTGATCCAGGCCGACTGGGCCAAGGTCGGCGTCACCGCCAATATCGTGACCTATGAATGGACCGAATATCGCGAGCGCGGCAAGCAGCCCGACCGCAAGGGCCCGTTCATGATCGGCTGGACCGGCGACAATGGCGATCCGGACAACTTCTTCGCGACCCTGTTCTCCTGCTCGGCCATCGGCGTTTCGAACTATTCGAGCTGGTGCAATGACGACTTCGAAGCTGCGATCTCCGCTGCCAAGACCTCGTCTGACCCGGCAGAACGCACCGCGCTCTACACCAAGGCCCAGGAAATCTTCAAGGCTGAAGAACCTGCGATCACCCTGGCCCACAGCCGCGTGTTCATGCCGATGAAGAAGACCGTGCTCAACTATGTCATGAGCCCGCTCGGCAGCCACTCCTTCAAGGGTGTGGACGTTCAGGAGTAAGGTTTTAGCCTTCTCACCAAACAAGGGAGCCTCGATCCGGCAAACACCGGAGCGGGGCTCCGCCTTTTAAGACAGAGCGGGGTTGGATGGGCCAACCAAGGTCCACGGACGCACTCCGCCATAACAGGAAACGGGACCGGCGGGTTCGCCGCATTTGTGCGGCGGGCTTGCGCCCCAGAGGCAAGACCCTCTCATGCTGAACTATGTTTTGCGCAGGATTGCGCTACTGGTGCCGACCATTATCGGCATCTCCATCTGCGCTTTTGCGTTTGTCCGCGTTTTGCCGGGCGATCCCATCCTGGCCATGGCCGGGCAACATGGCGTGACCCCGGAACGCTACGAAATCCTGCGCGAGCAGTTCGGCTATAACCTGCCGATCTGGCAGCAATATTTCAATTATCTGTGGAGCGTGATGCAGGGCGATTTCGGTATCTCGCTCGCCACCAAGCGCCCGGTGATCAATGAGTTCATGGCGCTGTTCCCGGCCACCATGGAGCTGGCCTTCGTTGCGCTGCTCTTTGCCGTCGTCATCGGCATTCCCGCCGGCATCTTTGCCGCCATCAAGCGCGGCTCGTGGTTCGACCAGATCACCATGGGCGTGGCGCTGACCGGCTATTCCATGCCGATCTTCTGGTGGGGGCTGCTGCTCATCATCTTCTTCTCGGGCTATCTCGGCTGGACGCCGGTTTCGGGTCGCATAGCCCTGACCTTCTTTTTGAAGCCCATTACCGGCTTCATGCTGATCGACACGCTGCTTTATGGAAACTGGGCGGCCTTCGTTTCGGCCCTGCGCCACCTGATCCTCCCCGCAATCGTGCTCGGCACCATTCCGCTTGCCGTCATCGCGCGGCAGACGCGCTCGGCCATGCTCGAAGTGCTGGGCGAAGACTATGTGCGCACCGCCCGCGCCAAGGGCATGTCGCCCAATCGCGTGGTCAATGTGCATGCCCTGCGCAATGCCCTGATCCCGGTCGTGACCACGATCGGCCTGCAGGTGGGGCTGCTGCTCGGCGGCGCCATTCTCACCGAGACCATCTTCACCTGGCCGGGCATCGGCAAGTGGATGATCGATTCCATCTCCAAGCGCGACTATGTCGTGGTGCAGTCGGGGCTCCTGATCATTGCT
Organism: Devosia sp.; assembly: GCF_024707125.1. GTDB lineage: Bacteria > Pseudomonadota > Alphaproteobacteria > Rhizobiales > Devosiaceae > Devosia. Next base: position 857,013 of record NZ_JANQAH010000009.1, on the reverse strand, counting down.
CTCATCGTCATGTCGGTGAACCTGATCGTCGACCTCCTCTACGCGCTCATCAATCCGCGCATCCGGGTGCAGTAACATGGCTACGACCAACACTCCCGCCAGTGCACCGGCCTCGGGCCTGCGTGAATTCTGGTACTATTTCTCCGTCAATCGCGGCGCCGTCATCGGCCTCACCGTCTTTGCCATCCTCGTCTTCGTCGCGATTTTCGCGCCGCTCATCGCGCCCTTTGCGCCCGACGAGCAGTTCCGCGATGCGCTGCTGAAACCCCCGATCTGGGACGCCAATGCCGACCCGCGCTTCATTCTGGGGACCGACCCCGTGGGCCGCGACATGCTTTCGCGCCTCATCCACGGCGCGCGCTATTCGCTGTTCATCGGCTTTTTCGTCGTGGTCGGCGCGCTTGTTGTCGGGGTGATCCTCGGCGTCCTGGCCGGCTATTTCCGCGGCTGGGTCGACGTCCTGATCATGCGCATCATGGACATTATATTGGCTTTCCCGCCGCTGCTGCTGGCCCTGGTGCTGGTGGCCATTCTGGGCCCGGGCCTCTTCAACGCCATGATCGCCATCGCGCTGGTCTTGCAGCCACACTTTGCGCGCCTGGTGCGTGCGGCGGTGATGGCTGAAAAAAGCCGTGAATATGTGACGGCGGCCAAGCTTTCCGGCGCCGGCCATTTGCGCCTGATGATGGTAACGATCCTGCCCAACTGCCTGGGGCCGCTGATCGTGCAGGCAACGCTGAGCTTCTCCAATGCCATTCTTGAAGCCGCCGCGCTCGGCTTCCTCGGCATGGGCGCGCAGCCGCCGACCCCGGAATGGGGCACCATGCTGGCTTCGGCCCGCGAATTCATCCTCAAGGCGCCATGGGTTGTCACATTCCCGGGCCTTGCCATCCTCATCACGGTGCTTGCCATCAATCTCATCGGCGACGGGCTGCGTGATGCGCTCGATCCCAAGCTGAAGAGGAGCTGACGCCATGTCCCTTCTCGAAATCAAGAATCTCACCGTCGCCTTCGACACCTCGGTTGGTCTCTTCAAGGCCGTCGACGGCATCGACATCTCGGTCGACAATCGCGAAGTGCTCGCCATTGTCGGCGAAAGCGGCTCGGGCAAATCGGTGGCGATGCTCGCCACCATGGGCCTGCTTCCAGCAAGCGCCCGCGTCACTGCCGATGTCATGCGTTTTGAAGGCCGCGACCTCCTCAAGATGAGCGACAGCGAAAAGCGGAAAATCATCGGCAAGGACATTGCCATGATCTTTCAGGAGCCGATCGCCAGCCTCAATCCGTGTTTCACGGTCGGCTTCCAGATCGGCGAAGTGCTCGACAAGCATCTCGGCCTCAGGGGCCGGGCGGCGCATGAGCGTGCGGTTCAGCTGCTGAACCAGGTCGGCATTCGCGACGCCGAGGACAAGCTGAAGGCGTTTCCGCATCAGATGTCGGGCGGCCAGTGCCAGCGCGTCATGATCGCCATGGCCATTTCGTGCAATCCAAAACTGCTGATTGCCGACGAGCCGACCACCGCGCTCGACGTGACCATCCAGAAGCAGATTCTTGATCTGCTTGTCGGGCTGCAGCAGCAGACCGGCATGGGGCTGATCATGATCACCCATGACATGGGCGTCGTCGCCGAAACGGCCGACCGCGTCATCGTGCAATATAAGGGGCACAAGATGGAGGAGGCCGATGTGCTCTCCCTCTTTGAAAATCCCCAGTCGAACTATACGCGGGCGCTGCTATCGGCCCTGCCGGAAAATGCCGTGGGCGATCGCCTACCGACCGTTTCCGACATGCTGTTTACCGCCGCCCCGGGAGTTGCCCAATGACGACACCCGTTCTCGAAGTGCGCAATCTCAAGCGCGACTACGTCACTTCCGCCGGCTTTCTGAAGCCGGCCAAGGTGCTGCATGCCGTCAAGGGCGTCAGCTTCACGCTCGAAAAGGGCAAGACACTTGCCGTCGTGGGCGAAAGCGGCTGCGGCAAGTCGACCCTAGCCCGCATGATCACGCTGATCGACGAGGCGACCTCGGGCGAAATTTTTATCGATGGCATCAAGGCCAGCGCGTCGCATGTGACCAAGGAACTGCGCCAAAAAGTGCAGATCGTCTTCCAGAATCCCTATGGCTCGCTCAATCCGCGCCAGAAGATCGGCGACGTGCTCTCCGAACCGCTGCTGCTCAATACCGACATGTCGGCAGCCGAGCGGCGCGAAAAGGCCATGGCCATGCTGACCAAGGTCGGCCTGCAGCCTGAGCACTATAACCGCTATCCGCACATGTTCTCGGGCGGCCAGCGCCAGCGCATCGCCATTGCCCGGGCGCTGATGCTCAATCCCAGCTTCCTGGTGCTCGACGAGCCGGTTTCGGCGCTCGACCTTTCGGTGCAGGCGCAAATCCTGAATCTCTTGAAGGATTTGCAGGACGAGTTCGGGCTGACCTATGTCTTCATCAGCCATGACCTCTCGGTCGTGCGCTACATCGCTGACGAAGTCATGGTCATGTACTTTGGCGACGTCGTTGAACACGGCAGCCGGGACGCGGTGTTTTCGAACCCGCAGCACGCCTATACCAAGACCCTCTTTGCCGCGACGCCGCAGACCGAGGTCGAGCACATCCGTGCCCGTATCGCGCGCAAAAAGGCGGCTGTGGCCTGATCCCATTGTCGCAGCGCCGGCGCGGAGCCAAGCGGCCCGCGTCGGCGTTGTCTGGGAATGCCGACGCGTACGCAGGAACTTCGATCCAAACAGCCAGACCGGGGCCGCAGGGCCACCGCGCCAGTGGGCATTCCCTGGCGCGGCTGGAAGGATATCGCCTATCGGCTGTTCATCGGTTTTAGCGAAAACCGCGTGCTGCTGACGGCCGCGGGCGTTGCCTACTTTCTGCTCTTCGCACTGGTGCCATCGCTGAGCCTCTTCGTCTCGCTTTATGGCCTCCTCAATGATCCCGTCGGTGTGGTCGATCAGCTCAGCCTGCTCGATGGCATCGTGCCGGCCAGCGGCCTCGACATCATCCGCGAACAGCTGGTGCGCCTGACGAGCCAGGATAGCGGCGAACTCGGCATTGCCCTTGTCGTCTCGCTCGTGGCGGCGCTTTGGGGCGCCAGTGCTGGTATCAAGGCTTTGTTCGACGCCATGAACGTCGTCTATGGCGAGCAGGAAAAGCGGAACATCTTTCATATTCACCTGCTCGCCCTCGCCTTCATCTTGGGCGGGTTGATCATGCTGGTGTTGATGCTGGCGGTCATGCTGATCGTGCCCGCTTTGCTGCAGATATTCGCGCTCGGGGGCTATGAGTGGATCGTGCGGGCCGGCGCCTATGTGCTGATGCTCGTAAGCCTCCTCGTCGCGCTTTCGTCGATTTACCGCTGGGGCCCAAGCCGGGCCAAGGCCAAGTGGCGCTGGATCACGCCGGGGAGCCTCTTTGCAACCGTCGGCATCATGCTCATGTCGGCGGGCTATTCCTGGTACGCGGCCAATTTTTCCAGTTTCAACGCCACCTATGGCTCGCTGGGGGCGCTGATCGGCTTTCTCACCTGGATCTGGCTTTCGGTGACCATCGTCATTCTGGGCGGATCGCTCAACTCGGAGAGCGAGCACCAGACGACGGCGGATTCCACCACGGGCGAACCGCGCCCGATGGGCGAGCGCGGCGCCTATGTCGCCGACACGGTGGGTGGGCGCTGGCCAGCCAAGGGCGGGGAAGCCGCCAAGGAGCAGCCGGCCAGCGAGGACGTCGCTAGACGTTGACGCGGCGGCCTTCGCGCGAGGAGGCGATGAGCGCGTCGATCAGCTTGTGCACGGCGAGAGCCGAATGGCCGGTCGAGACCGGCTGCCGCCCCTCCTGCACCGCATCGGCGAAATCCGCGATCTGGGCCATATGCCAGTCGAACGGAAAAGCCATGGGATCAGCGCCGCCACCGGAATTGCTGGCCTCGCCCACATTCTCCTCGCGGCCATCGAACCATTTCAGGTTGAGGTTGCCACCCGCGAGGGTGGCGCTGGCCTTTTCGAAATTGAGCGTGATGCTCTCGGCGCCGCCGGGGAAATTGGCCGTGGTGGCCATCAGCCCGCCCACCGCGCCATGCGCGAATTCCAACCCACCGGCAACGAAGTCTTCTGTTTCCATTCGGTGGAAGCCGGTGGTCGCGGCAAGGGCGGTGACCGACTTCACCGGGCCGGTGAGGCTCAGCATCAAGTCGAGCGAGTGGATGGCCTGGGTGATGAGGACGCCGCCGCCGTCCTGGGCAAATGTGCCGCGACCGGGCTTGTCATAGTAACCCTGCTGCGGGCGCCACCACGGCACGACGAGATGGGCGGCGAAGAGTTTTCCTAAGTCGCCGCTGGCAACCTTCTCGGCCAGCGCTTTCGAGGCGGCGCGGAACCGGTGCTGGAAGATGATGCCCAGGGTCACCCCTGCCCTGTCACAAATCTCGACGATGCGGGCAGCGGCTTCCGTCGTGCGTTCGACGGGCTTTTCCATCAGCACATGCTTGCCGGCCGCTGCCGCCGCGGCGACCAGCGGTTCGCGTGCATTGGGCGGGGTCAGGATGAGAACCGCATCAAGGTTGGGATCGGCCAGCATGGCTTCGTAGCTTTGTGCTGCCGGAAAATCATAAAGGTCGCAAAACTGCTTGAGCGCTTCTGCGTCACGCCGCCAGACGCCGCGGACGTCGATCCGGTCGCGGAGGGCGTCGAGAGCCAGCGCATGCGGCTTTGCCGCCATGCCCGCGCCAACTACGCCCAGCCCAAATTTCCTGCCCAGCGCCATTTCCGCCCTCTCCAAAATCTGTTCCATACAAGATAGACGGAGGGGGTTTAGCGAAATTCGTCTGGTTTGTCGCCTGTTCTAGCTGGCCCGACGCCAGCTTTGTTCGGCAAGGAAGGCTTCGAGCGCCTCGCGCGGCATGGGCTTGGCGAAGGCATAGCCCTGCAGGATGTCGCAACCGAGATCGCGCAGGATTTTCGCGTGTTCCATGGTCTCGACGCCCTCGGCGACGATCTCGATATCCATGGCCTTGCCGATATCGACGATGGAGGCGACGAGCCGACGCTGGCTCGGCTCGGTGATGATCGGATCGACCAATTGTCGGTCGATTTTAAGACGGCGCGGATGCAGCTTTTGCAGCGAGACGATGGAGGCATAGCCAGTGCCGAAATCGTCGATTTCGACATCGATGCCGAGCGCCTTGATCTGCTCGATATTCCAGGCGATGACGCCGTCGCTCTCATCGAGATAGATGGATTCGACGAGTTCAAAGGCGATGCGGCCTTCGGCGATGTCCATTTCCCGCAGCGCGGCGACGAGGTTCTCGTCGTGGAGGCGCCGCTGGGAGACATTGACCGAAACCCGCGGCACGCGCAGTCCCAGGCGGTCCCAGCGTTCGAGATCATGCAGGCTCTGCTGCAGAATGGCGTGGTCGATGGCGGCGACGACGCTCAGCTCCTCGGCAATCTCCATAAAGCTGTCGGGACTGCGCAGGCCCAGCGTCGGATGCCGCCAGCGGGCCAGCGCCTCGACACCGACGACATCGAGCGTTTTGGCGTCGAACTGGGGCTGGTAGTGGGCAATGAAATCCTGGTTCTCGAGGCTGTTGAGGATTTCGTCGGCGACGCGCTTGGTATTGATCACCTCAGCCTGCAGCGCTGCGGAGAAGAATTCAAAACGATTGCGGCCGCGATCCTTGGCGCGATAGAGCGCGATATCGGCATTGATCAGCAATTGCTCGACATCGATGGCCGGCACCATGCCCGTGGCGATGCCGACGCTGACGCCGCAGCGGCATTCGTGCCCTTCATGCATGACCGGCTTGCGCATGGCTTCGACGAGCCGCCCGGCGAGCCGGGCCAGGCCTTCCTCGCCATGGCTATTGCTGGAGACGACGACGAATTCGTCGCCGCCGATGCGGGCGACAAAGTCGGTGTCGCGGCAGCTCTCGCGCAGCACCTTGCTGGCATGGATGAGCATGGCATCGCCCGCGGCGTGGCCGAGCGTATCGTTGATCTGCTTGAAACGGTCGAGATCGATATGGAGCAGCGCGATCGTGCCGGAATCGTCAAACCCTCCGGCAGCATTGCCGCGGAGCATTTCGTCGAGATAACGCCGGTTGGGCAGGCCCGTCAGGCTGTCATGGAGCGCATTGTGCTCGATGCGCACGCGCGCCGCTTCCAGTTCAGTATTGCGCGCTTCGGTCATGGCCTTGGCGCGGCGCAGGTCTTCGCTCAGCGCCACGTCGGCGGTCACGTCCCAATTGATGCCCATGACGCGGTCGTCCTCGCCGGGCGCGCGATAGAGCACGGCGATGGAGCGGATGTGGCGCGTCGTGCCATCGGCCAGCACGATGCGGTAGTCCGATTGATAGCGGCCATTGGCGATGGACTTGCGGAATTCGCTTTCGGCCCGCGCCTTGTCCTCGGGGTGAACCACCTTTTGCCAATGGTCATGCGTGCGCCCGCCGCCATCGGCCGACATGCCGTAGATTTCGTTGGTGCGCGCGTCCCACACTTCCTCGCCGCTCGCCAGGTCCAGCTCCCAAAGCCCGACCTTGGAGGTTTCAAGGGCAAGGTTGAGCCGCTGGGTCTGCTGGGTCAGCTCGGTCTCGCGAGCCCGCAGCTGGGCGATATAGTCGTGGCGCTGGCTGATCATGCGGCCCGCGATGATGAAGGGCAGCAGGATCAGGCAGCCGGCGATGAAGATGGCGCCACGCAGCATGAACTGGCTTGCCATGCTCGATTGCCAGCCGTCCTTGGGCACGGCGGCGATCTGCCAGCTGCCGCTGGGCAGGGTGACATTGGCAAGGACCGGCTGGCGGGCGCTCAGACTGTCGCCGTAAAAGATCTTGCCGTGGCGCCCCTGGGCGTCATGGCCGGTAATGGAAATATCGAGATCAGAAAGCGACGGATCGTAGAGTCCGCTATCTTGATAGAGCCGGTCGACGTCGATGACGGCGGAGACGACGCCCCAGAATTTCTTCCAGCCATCCTCGGTGGTATGGACCGGGAAGCGGCCAACAAAACCGCGTCCGCCCTGGACGAGATCGACCGGGCCGGCCAGCACCATCCTGCCGGTGAACAGCACCTGCTGCACGGCGTCCCACTGGCTGGGGGTCTGGCGATAGTCGAGGCCGATGGCCTTTTCGTTACCGGCCAGCGGATAGGTCATGCGGATGACGAGATCGGGCGCGGCGGCAACCGAGCGCAGCTGGCTGTCTTCTTCGAAGAGATTGCCGACCAGCGCGTCAAAACGGGTCTGATCCATGTCGGGTTCGGTCGAAATGACCGAGACGAGGCCCCGCACCAGCTGGACATTGCTCGAGACATGCCCTTCGAGCTTGGCGCGGATGACGGAAATGCGGCCCAGAACTTCGGAACGGACCCGTTCCTGATTGATGGTTTCGGCCTGGCGGTCGAGCACGACCCCGGCGATGGCGACTACCAGAAATGCCAAAAGGGCAGGCAGGAAGCTCGTCCGCCGCCACTCCCGGTTCTTCTGCTTCGCCCCGCCGAAACCCATATTGCCCATATGCCTGCAAGGACCAATACCGGTCTCTGCAGGTCATAGTAGGGGGCAGAATTGACCAGTTCCTTACCGGACATACGCAATTAGACGCTTGGTAAATATCTGGCAAAGTCTGGCTGGATCAGTCGGCGCGGCGGCCCGTTTCAGTATTGAAGGGGTGCAGCGCATCTAGGGGCAGGACGAAATCGAGCACTTCGCCTTCGCTCAGGCGTGAGCGGCCCTCGACGACGATGATCACGACCTGATCGAGGCCCTCGACGCGGACATAGAGGTGGCTTTCCCCGCCGACCGGCTCGATCAATTCCACCGCGCCCGAGAGCCGCAAGCCGGTGCCGCTTCCGGTCTCGATCCGGTCGGGCCGGATGCCGACAATGTCGGTGCCCGCCGGCAGGGACGCGGCCAGATCCTGACCCGCCGCCCGGCTCAAGGCGTCGAGCTTGAAGAGGTTCATCGGCGGCGAACCGATAAAGCCGGCTACAAAGAGGGAAGCCGGACGATCATAGAGCTCGATGGGTTTGCCCACCTGCTCGATGCGGCCGGCATTCATCACCACCAGCCGATCGGCCAGGGTCATGGCTTCGAGCTGATCGTGGGTGACGTAGACGCTGGTGGTTTTCAGGGATCGCTGCAGGCGGCGGATTTCGATGCGCATCTGCCCGCGCAGTTTTGCATCGAGATTGGAAAGCGGCTCGTCGAACAGAAAGGCCTTGGGCTGGCGGACGATGGCACGGCCCATGGCGACGCGTTGGCGCTGGCCGCCGGACAGCTGGCGCGGCTTTCGATCGAGGAAGGGCGCGATCTCGAGGACGCGCGCCGCCTCGTTGACGCGGCGGTCGATTTCCTCGCGCGGCGTGCCGCGGTTCTTCAGGCCATATTCGAGGTTCTGCCGCACGCTCATATGCGGATAGAGCGCATAGTTCTGGAACACCATGGCGATATCGCGCTCGGCCGGCTCCTTGCGGTTGACCACCTCGCCACCGATGGAAATCGTGCCATCGGTGATGGTTTCGAGTCCTGCGATCATGCGCAGAAGAGTGGACTTGCCGCAGCCCGAGGGGCCGACCAGCACGACCATTTCGCCATCCTCGATATCGAGGTCGAGGCCGTGAATGGCGGTGACATTGCCCTGATAGGTTTTCTTGACTTGGGAAATCTTGATCGGAGCCATGACTTATTTCTCGGTGTCCACGAGGCCTTTGACGAAGAGGCGCTGCATGAAGATGACGATGAGGATCGGGGGGAGCATGGCCAGCACCACGGCGGCCATAATGAGATTCCATTGCGGGTCGGCGTCGGCGACGGCGGCCATGCGCTTCACGCCCATCATGAGCGTGTAATAGTTGCGGTCGGTGGTCACCAGCATGGGCCAGAGATACTGCATCCAGCCGAAGATAAAGAGGATGACGCAGAGCGCAGCGATATTGGTGCGCGAGAGGGGCAGCAGGATGTCGCGGAAAAACTTCATCGGCCCCGCGCCATCGACGCGGGCGGCTTCCATCAGCTCATCGGGAATGGTCATGAAGAACTGGCGGAAGAGGAAAGTCGCGGTCGCCGAGGCGATGAGCGGCACGGTCAGGCCGAGATAGGAATTAAGCATCCCCAGGTTCGCCACCACCGAATAGGTGGGAATGATGCGCACTTCGACCGGCAGCATCAGGGTGATGAAGATCAGCCAGAAGGCCAGGTTTCGGAACGGGAACTTGAAATAGACGATGGCGAAGGCGGAGAGGATCGAAATGACGATCTTGCCCGCGGTGATGATCACGGCCATCCAGAGCGAGTTCCAGGCCATGACCCAGAAGGGCGGCAGGCCGGGCGACTGGTGCGTCAGTGTTGCCACGAGATTGTCGATGAGGTGCGAGCCGGGCCACATGGGCATCATGCCGCTCGACATGGCCGTCGCGTCGTGGGTTGCCGCCACGATGGCGATATAGACCGGAAAGACGATGACGGCGACGCCGACGATCAGCACGAAGTGGGTGAGTAAGGTCAGGAAGGGGCGATTTTCTACCATTTGTCCTTGTCCTCAGTACTGCACGCGCCGCTCGACATAGCGGAACTGGAGGAAGGTGAGCCCGATGACGAAGAGCATGAGGACGACCGACTGGGCCGAGGACGAGCCGAGGTTGAGGCCGATGAAACCGTCGGCATAGACCTTGTAGACGAGGATATTGGTCGCCTGGTTCGGGCCGCCCTGGGTGGTGGCATCGATGGTGCCAAAGGTGTCGAACATCGTGTAGTTGACGTTGACGATGAAGAGGAAAAAACGTCGTCGGCGACAGGAGCGGCAGGACGATGGTGAAGAAGCGTTTCACCGGCCCTGCCCCATCGATGGCGGCAGCCTCGGTTAGCGATTGCGGCACCGATTGCAGGCCGGCGAGGAAGAACAGGAAATTGTAGGAGACCTGTTTCCAGCTCGCGGCCACGATGACGAGGATCATGGCCTGGGTGCCGTTGAGCTTGTGGTTCCAGTCGACGCCGAAAAAGCTCAGCATATAGGGCAGGATGCCCGAGCTCGAATTGAACATGAACCACCAGAGAATGCCGGCGACGACCGGGGCGACGGCATAGGGCCAGAGCAGAAGCGTCGAATAGGCATTGGCGCTGCGCACGAGGCGGCTGACCGCGACGGCCAGCAGCAGGCCCATGCCCATGGAGAGCATGGTGACGGCGACGGCAAAGATCGCCGTGCGGCCGATGGCGTCGAGATAGAGCGGATCCTGGAAGAGGCGCTGATAGTGCAGGAGGCCAACAAAGGTGCTGTTGAGCCCGAAGGGATCTTCGCGCAGGAACGATGACTGGACCGCCTGCCAGGTCGGCCAGATGAAGAAGACCAGCGTGATGACCAGCTGCGGCATGACAAGCGCATAGGGCAGCGTCTTGCTGGGAAAGGTTGTGCGCTTCGTTTCCACGAATGGCCCCGCTTCCAGAAAAGCAAAAGAGACGGAGGGGCAGGCCGGAACGCGCCGGCCTGCCCCGGAGATCAGGATTTACTGAGCGTTGGACGCTTCGAAGTCGCGCAGCAGCTGGTTGCCACGGGAGACGGCGCTGTCGAGGGCTTCCTGGGCGGTCTTGCTGCCCGAGAGCAGAGCCTGGAATTCTTCGTCGACGACGTTGCGGACCTGGGTGAAGTTGCCGAAGCGAACGCCCTTGGAATTGGCCGTCGGCGTGCCGCGGGTGATCTGGTTGATGGCAACGTCAGAGCCGGGGTTCTCGGCATAGTAGTTCTGGCTCTGGCCCAGTTCGAAGGCCTCGTTGGTGATCGGCAGGTAGCCGGTGAACTGGTGCCAGGCAGCCTGGACTTCGGGCTGGCTGAGATAGGTGAAGAACTTTGCGGCGCCCGCATATTCTTCGGTCGACTTGCCGTTCAGCACCCAGAGGGTGGCGCCGCCGATGATCGAGTTCTTGGGCTCAGCGATCACGTCGTCATAATAGGGAAGCGGGGCAAAGCCGACTTCAAAGTCCTTGGCGTTGTTGATGACACCAGCGCGGCCTGCCGAGGAATTCATGATCATCGCGCAGTCCTGCGCATAGAAGAACGGAGCAGCATCCGCTCCACCTTCCGGACCACCATATTTGAACAGGCCAGCATCGGACCAGGTCTTGAGGTTGTTCCAGTGGCGGGCCTGGAGTTCACCGTTGAAGGTGAATTCGGTGTCGAAACCGGCAAAGCCGTTTTCCTTGCTGCCGAAGGGCTGGTCGTGGATGGCCGAGAGGTTCTCGGTCTGGATCCAGGTCACCCAGCCAGTGGTGAAGCCGCAGGTGGCAGCGCCCGATTCAACGATCTTCTTGGAGAAGGCTTCGACGTCAGCCCAGGTCTTGGGGGCGGTTTCGCGGTCGAGACCGGCTTTTTCGAACACGTCCTTGTTGTAGTAGAGGATCGGGGTCGAGGAATTGAACGGAAGCGAGAGAATGTTGCCTTCCGGATCCGAATAGTAGCCCACGACCGGGGCAAGGAACTCGGAGGGATCGAAGGCTTCGCCCTGATCGGCCATGAGCTGGTAGACCGGATAGACGGCGCCCTTGGCAGCCATCATGGTGCCCGTGCCGACTTCAAAAACCTGCACGATGGCCGGCTGCTCATTGGCGCGGAAAGCAGCAATGGCCGAGGTCAGCGTCTCGGCATAGGTGCCCTTGTAGACCGGGGTCACGACATAGTCGGACTGGCTGGCGTTGAAATTGGCGGCGATTTCTTCGAGCTTGGTGCCCAGCTCGCCACCCATGGCGTGCCACCAGGTGACTTCGGTTTGCGCAAAGGCGGCCGAGGTGGAAAGCATCAGCGAAAGGGCAGCAAGCCCGGCAACGCCGTTCAGGTTCTTCATATCTTGTCTCCCGTCGGACCGGATCGGCGCGTGGCCGTCCGGCTCCCTGCCAGACTTTTGAAACGTGAAGCGCCGGATGCTTTCGGGCGGCGGGCTCTGCAAAACTGGCGAAGCCGTTTCGACAAACCGAAAGTTCAAGCGCGCATTCCGGACTCCCCATTCGAAAGGAAGGCGGCGTGCGAGCCCGATCTATTGGCAGCGATTAACGTCCGCGTGACGGTGACATGTCAGTTCGGTGACTGTGGAAAGCACTGCGCCGCGGCCAAAAGGCTGCGGTGGTCCCGTGGGGCCATCAGCAATGCCACGGCCAGACGTTTCGGCGCTCGTTTTCATTCGAAAGCGGCACTTACTCCGAAAACCCCTCAGCGGCGGGTCATGACCAGATTTCGGCCCGATCCGCCGGGGGGAATGGAGAGCGCGATCACAATGTTTGCGGCATCCGCCACATGCGCGGCGCGTTCGGCCCATTCGACGAGAACAAAAGACGTTGAATTGTCGAGCAAACCCAATTCGTCCGCCTCGGCGGCGTCGCCGAGCCGGTAGAGATCGGCATGCAGCACCGGCCCCCTTGGGGTGTCATAGGGCTGCACCAGGGCGAAGGTGGGCGACGGGACTTCGAGGTCCGGATCATTCGCCAGCGCCCGAATGGTGGCGCGGGCCAGAGCCGATTTGCCGGCGCCGAGTTCACCTTCGAGACTGACAATGTCGCCTTGCTGCAGCAGGGCCGCCAGTTCCCGTCCAAAGGCGATCGTCGCCTCATCATCGGGAAGGAAGCGTTCCATTTATTCGGCGACGCCGGCAAGCGCGCTGTCGCGCGGCAGGTTGACGACGATACGGCTGCCGCGCGGTTCGCGCTGCTGGGCCGAAATCGTGCCGCCATGGAGATTGACGAAGGTGCGCACGATGGAGAGCCCCAGGCCCGCGCCACGCAGGCGCCCACCGGCGCTCGGCGTATCGAGGCGGGTGAGGATGGCAGAGCGCAATTCGTCGGTCAGGCCCGGGCCTTCATCCTCGATGATGAACAGCATGCGGTCGGCGCGATGCGTCACGGTCAGCCGGATTTCGCCACCCGGCGGGGAGAAGCGCGCGGCATTGGAGAGGAGATTGTAGAGCACCTGCACGATGCGGGTGCCGTCAGCGATGAATTCGGGCAGGTTCGGCTCGACCTCGACGACGAGGTTGGTGGAATTGCCCGACACTTCGGGGAAACTGGCCGAGAGGCCAGCCCGCGCCTTGTCGATCAACCCCTGCACGCTGAGCGGCTCGGGATTAAGCTCGGCAATGCCGGCATCGACCGAGGCGAGGTCCAAGATATTGTCGATGAGAACGCCGAGCGTCACGGACGAGGCGCGAATATATTCGATATAGGCTTTTTGCCGTTCGTTGAGGCTGTCGCCTTCGGTACCGGCAAGCAGGTCGGCAAAGCCGATGATATTGGTCAGGGGGCTGCGCAACTCATAGGAGACGTTTTCGACGAAAGCGTCCTTGAGGCGGTCGGCGGTGACCAGCGCATCGTTGCGTTCCTTGAGGACCTTTGAGTAGCTCGCGCTCTCGGTCACATCGAGGAAGGTCATCATGGTCTGCCCATCGGGCAGGCGCGTCGTCGCATAGTCGAGCAGGCGCCCATCGGTGCGCTCGATCCGCCCGGCCTTGTCGGTGCGGGTGGGATTGAGGTCGATGATATTGCGCTTGAGATCGGCCCAGATCTTTGCCCCGTCCTGCAGGACCTGGCCTGATGCATCGGCGATCTGGTCGATATGGGGATTGGCGCCGAGCGTATTCATCGGCAGCTTCCACAGCGCGGAAAGCCGCGGGTTGGATAGCGCCAGGCGGCCATTGGTGCCGAACACGGCCACCGCTTCCGACAGCGAATTGATGGTTTCGCGCTGCACATTGGTCATGGCCTTGTTGGCCGATTCCAGTTCCAGACGCTCGGTCAGGTCTTCAAAGACATAGATCACGCCGCCATGTGTTCCAGCCGGAGCCGAAATGACCTTGATGGTGCGTCCATCGGGCAGGTGCCAGGGTTCGGCTTCGAACGGGGCTTTGCGCGCGTAGCTCTCGAGATGTTTGGCGCGCCAGGTGTGGTAGTCGACCTGATTGGGCAGCATGCCCTCGGTGCGCAGCTTGTCGAGAATGGCGCGCTCGTCGAGGCCGGGGGTGAGGAATTTGGGGTCGAGATCCCAGAGCGCAGCATAAGCGGGGTTGAACTGGATCAGCTCGCGCCGCGCATTGAAAATGGCGATCGGGGTGGCGAGGGCATCGATGATCCCCGCGATATGGGCAAAGCTCGGTTCGCCCGCCTTGTCATCGCTGACGACGACAGGCTCGAAATAGCCGGCGCGACCTTCGGCAACCGGCACATCAACCAGTTCGAATTCGCCGCCCTTGCCCAGCGACACGCGCTGGCGCACGGCCTCGTCATTGCCGCGACATTCGGCCAGATGGGCCTGCAATTGTTTTGCATCGAGCAGTTCGGGCGGCGCTTCCCCGCTCACCGGCTTGCCCAGGGTACGGCAGAGGTCGAGATAGGGCTGATTGGCAAAGACGAGACGACCGCTGGTATCGCGCAGGAAAGCGGGCCTGTTGAGCAGGTCCAGCAGTGCCAGCACGCTGTCGCGGTCACTGCCATCGACCACCGGCGCATCCGTACCCGGTTGCGCGAAAGCGGGGCGGAGGCGCAGGGCCGCGCCGCCGCCGGCAAGCCAGCCGGTCGCGCGGACAAGACGCCCATCGAGCGCCTTGACGCTGGCGTTGAAAGGCCGGCCTTCGACGCGCAACTGTTCCACCAATTGGGCGAGATTGTCGGCTTCGCTGCCCGAAAGCCAGGTATCGAAATTGAGCACGCTCTGAGGCTGGCGCCCTGGCGGCAGCACGGCGGCTGCCTGACCCAGCAGGCGCGGCGGCATGCCCGGCTGTTCGGGCCAGATGACGGTCAGTTCGCGACTGCCGCCGATGAGGTTTTCATAATCGTCGACGAGGGCCCGGAGATCGGCGATCTGGCCCTTGGCCTGGCGTTGCGCCAGGCGGCCGTCACGCAGAATGGTGCGCAGCACGGTGACCGCGACAAGGGCGAAGCCGCCCGCGCCGATCACGACCGCGACTGGAACAATGCCGCCCAGATTTGCCGTCGAAGCTCCCTGAGCGAAGGCTGGGACAGCCATCATCAGGGTCAATGGAGCACACGCAGCAACTGCGAATCTCCAATGCTTCCGGAGTGGATCCGGCGCCATAGACAGCCCTCTCTTCTTTTGTTTCGCTGCAAGTCCGGCAAAGCCGGTACGCGTGCACATGAGACAGGCGCCCAAACGCGGAAACCCTCAATGAGGATTCCAGGTGCCCCCGAACCGGTTACGTGTCCCCCGACAACCGAATCGCCTCACCATACCGAGGTGGGGAATCGGGAAAAAGAGTCCTTATGGCTGTGCTTTGCGGGCAAAGCGCGAAGGAAGCGCTTGACCGAGAACGAACTAGAAACGATTTGTTAACCATTCGGGCCTGTTCGGGCTGGACAGGTCACCAATTCGCTACCGAACGACAATTCGGGGCCCGTTGATTCTGCCACCAACAGGCGCAAACGAAAACTCCCCAGCCATGGGCCGGGGAGTAATGTGATCGACAGGGGTCAAAAATCAGAATTCGGACCAGTCGTCGGCTTTCACCGCGGCATTGCCGTGGCTGAGATAGGCTGACGCTGCCTGCTTGACCTTGCCCTGCAGCGCCTTGATGCCATTGGGGCGGGCGGCGGGGGCGGGCTTGGCTGCAACGGCCGCGCGGGCGGCGCGCGACGAGTCGATGGTAAAGACATCGACGATCTGGTCGAGTTCGGTCGCCTGGGCCTCGGTCTGCTCGATGGCCGCATTCACCTCTTCCACCAGCGCCGCATTGTGCTGGGTCATTTCATCCATCTGGCGGACCGCGGTGTTGACCTCGTCAATGGACGATGCCTGTTCGCGGCTGGCCCCGGCGATGTCGTCGAGGAGCGCACTATTGGCACGCACCGCTTCGAGCATGGCCGAAAGTTTATCGGCGGCGCTGGCGACTAGTTTCGAACCGGTGCCAACTTCCTGGGCGCTCTGCTCGATGAGCAGTTTTACGTCCGAAGATGCGGTTGCGGCGGACTGGGCGAGGCGACGCACTTCCACGGCGACCACGGCAAAGCCCTTGCCCGCTTCGCCGGCACGCGCGGCTTCCACCGAAGCGTTGAGCGCGAGCAGATTGGTCTGGAAGGCGATGTCGTCGATCATGCCGATGATATTGGAGATCTTGGCCGAGGACTGGGTGATCCGTTCCATGGCCTGATTGGCTTCGCTCATGACACGGCCGCCATCTTCGGCCACCAGCGACACGGCATTGGCCTTCTGGCTGGCATCAGCGGCCTTCTTGGCGTTTTCCGTCACCGTCTGGGCGAGCTGCTCCATGGTGGCCGAGGTTTCTTCGATCGTCGCTGCCTGGCGCGTGGTGCGCTCGGAGAGATCATTGGCGCCCGAGAGGATTTCGCTCGTTGCCGATTTGAGCGTACCCGAAGTACCGCGCAGCTGACCGACAATGGAAGTCAGCTTGTCGGCCACTTCGTTGACGTCGGACTGGAGCTTGGCAAAGGCGCCGCGATGCTGGCCTTCCATGCGACGGGTGAGATCGGTATTGGCGAGGGCCGAGAGCACCGTGCCGGTTTCATCAAGGCCACGATCGACGCTGTCGACGAGGTTGTTGACGGATTTGGCCAGACCATTGAGCTCGGCATCGGGGAAGGTTGCCGGGACGCGCTTGGAAAAATCGCCATCGATGGCCGAATCCACCACGTCGCCAAAGGCGCGCTGCAGCTCCACCATCATCTTCTGCCGCTCTTCCGAGTCGCGAATGATGCGGGCGGCTTCAGCCTCGGTCATTTCGGCGACCTTCAGGCCATTCTCGCGGAAGACTTCCACAGCGCGCGCCATGGCACCGATTTCGTCCGTGCGGTTGGCCCCGACGACTTCGGTATCGAACTGGCCATCGGCCACCTTGTCCATGACGTCGGTGAGGCGGGCGATCGGATTGGTGATGGTGCGGGCAATAAGGAAGGCGACGCCGGAAACGACCAGGGCGACGACGAGAGCGATCAGCCCGGTTTCGATCAGGCTGCGCTGGGCGGCAGCGCGCAGATCATCGATATAGACGCCGGTGCCGACGACCCAGCCCCAGGGCTCGAACAGTTTTACATAGGTGCGCTTGTCGACCGGGTCGGTGTCGGGAGTGCGGGCCCACTTGTATTCGATGAAGCCCGAACCGTTCTTCTTGGCGATCTCGATCATCTCGGCGACGAATTTCTTGCCGGTGGGATCAGCCATTTCCGACTGGTCCATACCGACCATTTCGGGTTTGACGCCATGCATCAGCATGATCGCGTCCATGCCGTTGATGAACATATATTCGTTGCCGCGATAGCGCAGGCTTTGCAGGGCGCTGATGGCACCGGCCTTGGCGACGTCCTCGGTGAACTCACCGGCCTGGGCGCGCTTGTAGAAACCATCGACGATGGAGACGGCGGAATCGGTGATGGATTGGAGTTCGGCGGCGCGCAGCTGGTCACGCGTTGAATTGATCTGCTGCATGTTCATCCAGCCCATCACGGCCAGCGACACGACAGCGAGGCCGACCAGCAAATAGATGCGGCCCGCGATGTTGAGTTTAAACATTCCTATGCCTTCTCACACCTTCTGGTGTGTCGTTATCCGTGACGCTCACGCGCGGGGATAAAGGCAAGCAGAACCGGGACGCGGTTTCTCCGCGCCGTGTCCGAACCGATGTGCCCCCGCACTTTTCGAGCTGTGGCCGTCCATCCACGTCTCGCCTTCAGTAAGCACAAACAGGGTAAAAATTCCGCTACCGGGCAAAACGAAAGGGGCCCGATGGGCCCCTTTGCAGCATGATGTCTAGCTGAGATCAGAATTCTGACCAGTCTTCCTTAAGGGCGGCATTGCCCTGGGTGAGATAGGCCGCGGCAGCCGCCTTCACCTTGGGCTGGCTCCGCGTCGGCGCCGGACGGGTAGCAAGGCTGGGGCGGGCGTCGAGGGCGAAGACATCGACGATGCGGTCGAGTTCGCTCGCCTGGTTCTCGGTCTGCTCGATGGCGGCATTGACCTCTTCGACCAGCGCCGCATTGTGCTGGGTCATCTCATCCATCTGGCGGACGGCGGTATTGACCTCGTCGATGGCCGAAGCCTGTTCGCGGCTGGCGCGGGCGATGTCATCGAGCAGCGCAGTATTGGCGCGCAGCGCATCCATCATGGAGGTCAGCTTGCCCGCGGCATCGGCCACGAGTTTTGAACCCGTGCCAACTTCCTGCGCGCTCTGCTCGATCAGCGCCTTGACCTCGGACGAGGCATTGGCAGCCGACTGGGCCAAACGCCGCACTTCCACCGCGACCACGGCAAAGCCCTTGCCCGCTTCACCGGCGCGCGCCGCTTCCACCGAAGCGTTCAAGGCAAGCAGATTGGTCTGGAAGGCGATGTCGTCGATCATGCCGATGATGTTGGAGATCTTCGAGGAGGACTGGGTAATCCGCTCCATCGCCGAGTTGGCCTGTTCCATCACCGCGCCGCCTTCTTCGGCGGAACGCGAGACCAGACCCGCCTTCTGGCTGGCGTCCGCCGCCTTCTTGGCGTTTTCGGTGACCGTTTGAGCCAGCTGCTCCATGGACGCAGAGGTCTCTTCGATGGTCGCCGCCTGGCGCGTGGTGCGCTCGGAGAGATCGTTGGCGCCGGAGAGGATTTCACTGGTCGCGGTTTTCAGCGTGCCCGAAGTGCCGCGCAGCTGGCCGACGATATCGGTGAGCTTGTCGGCCACTGCATTGATGTCGATCTTGAGCTTGCCGAAGGCGCCGCGATGCTCGCCCACCATGCGCTGGGTGAGATCGGTATTGGCAAGGGCCGAGAGCACCGAGCCGGTTTCATTGAGACCATGGTCGACGCTGTCGACGAGGCGATTGACCGAATTGGCGAGGTCGTTGAGCTCGGCATCGGGGAACTGGGCCGGCACGCGATGGGAGAAATTACCCTCGACGGCCGAATTGACCACGTCGCCGAAGGAGCGCTGCAGTTCCACCATCATCTTCTGGCGGGCTTCAGAATCGCGAATGATGCGGGCGGCTTCCGCCTCGGTCATTTCGGCAACCTTCAGGCCGTTTTCGCGGAAGACTTCCACGGCGCGCGCCATTGCGCCGATTTCGTCGCCACGGGCCGTACCATCGATCACCGTGTCATAGGCGCCGTCGGCGACCTGCACCATGGCCTTGTTGAGTTCCACCATGGGCTTGGCGATCGAGCGGGCGATGACAACGCCGACGATCAGGATGGCCACGATGATGGCGAGCGTGATCACGCCGCCTTCAAGCGCGGATTGCCAGAAGATCGCGTCCACCTGATTGAACAGAATGCCCGACGCAATGCTCCAGCCCCAGGGCTCGAAACCCTGCGCATAGGAGACCTTGTCGGCCAGCCCGCCCTCGGGCTTGGTGAAGAGATAGGTCTGGAAGGCCGAGCCATTGGCCTTCACGTTCTCCACCATTTCCTTGATGTAGAGCGTGCCATTGCCATCTTTTTCGATGGCGCGGTCCGAGCCCTGCTTTTCGGGCTTGGTCGGATGCATCAGCATCACGAGGTCATAGGTATCGACGAAGAAATACTCGTTACCCTGATAGCGCATGCCGCGCAGGGTTTCGAGCGCCAGGGACTTGGCCTGATCTTCGCTGAATTCGCCCGCCTGCGAGCGGTCGTAAAAACTCTGAACCGTCGAGACCGCGGTCTGCACCACACTCTGCAATTCGGTGCGTTTGAACTCTTCGAGATTCACGCGCTGATTGTAGAGCTGATAGGAGACGACCCCCATCATGCCGACAGCAAAAATAGCCAGCAGGCCATAGAGCCTGCGCGACAAACTACCCGTAAGCCAATTCAACATTTGGGTTCCCTATTCAATGCACCCAAATCTGACGGCAGACGCTACGGCAGTTCGGTGGTTCTACGAGAGCAAAAATGCGGCTTTGTGATTAATCGGGCGTAAAGGATGCCGGGGCGGCCAACTTATTTTGATGCTTCAAGAAAAAAGGGGCCCGCCGAAGCGAGCCCCCTGGTCTGCAACCGGCCCCTGGGGCCGGAAAATCAGTAGCGGTATTCGTTCGACTTGAACGGGCCGTTTTCGCTGACCCCGATATAGTCGGCCTGGGTCTTGCTCAGCTTGGTGAGCTTGGCGCCGAGTTTGGCGAGGTGCAGTTCGGCGACCTTTTCGTCGAGGTGCTTGGGCAGCACATGCACCTTCTTTTCGAGCTTTTCGCCATTGGTCCAGAGTTCGATCTGGGCCAGCGTCTGGTTCGAGAAGGAAGCGGACATGACAAAGCTCGGGTGACCCGTGGCATTGCCGAGGTTCACCAGACGCCCTTCGGACAGAAGGATCAGGCGCTTGCCGTTGGGCTGCTCGATGAGGTCAACCTGCGGCTTCACATTGGTCCACTTGAAGTTGCGCAGGCCCAGAACGTCGATCTCGTTGTCGAAGTGGCCGATATTGCAGACGATGGCCATGTCCTTGAGGTTGCGCATGTCGTCGACCATCAGCACGTCGCGGTTGCCGGTGGCAGTGACGACGATGTCGGCGCGGTGTGCGGCTTCTTCGAGGGTCACGACCTCAAAGCCTTCCATCGCGGCCTGGAGAGCGCAGATCGGATCGACTTCAGTGACGAGCACGCGGGCGCCGGCGCCGCGCAGGGATTCGGCCGAGCCCTTGCCCACATCGCCATAGCCGCAAACGATGGCGACCTTGCCGGCCAGCATCACGTCGGTGCCGCGACGGATGGCGTCGACGAGCGATTCACGGGTGCCGTACTTGTTGTCGAACTTGGACTTGGTGACCGAGTCATTGACGTTGATGGCCGGGAACGGCAGCTCGCCCTTGGCGTGCAGCTGATAGAGGCGCATCACGCCCGTGGTGGTTTCTTCCGAAACGCCGCGGATCGCATCCTTGATCTTGGTGAAGAAGCCGGGAGTCTTTTCGAGACGGCGCTTGATGGTGGCGAAGAAGATTTCCTCTTCCTCATTGCCGGGCTTGGCGAGGACGGAGATGTCCTTCTCGGCCTTGGCGCCATTGAGGATGTACATGGTGGCATCGCCGCCATCATCGAGGATCATGTTGGGGGTGAGGCCATTGCCCCAGTCCATCATGCGATCGGTGAAGTCCCAGTATTCTTCCAGCGTCTCACCCTTGTGGGCAAAGACCGGGATGCCGGCGGCAGCGATGGCGGCAGCGGCGTGGTCCTGGGTCGAGAAGATATTGCACGAGACCCAGCGCACTTCGGCGCCGAGCGCGACCAGCGTCTCGATCAGGACGGCGGTCTGGATGGTCATGTGCAGCGAGCCGGCGATGCGGGCGCCCTTGAGGGGCTGGGCCGCGGCATATTCCTCGCGGATTGCCATCAGGCCCGGCATTTCGATCTCGGCGATCTGGATTTCCTTGCGGCCGAAATCGGCCAGCGAAATGTCCCTAACCGCGTAATCGGTCGTCTGACGAGTCATGCTCGGTCTCCGGAAGAATTTTGGTTGGTCCTCCTATACGCAAGAGACCCGCCGCATTCAACCGGGGATATAAAGGTATGTTTATGTCTTATGAACGGTAGTAGAGGCGCCGGCGGCGGAAAGGCAGCGCGCAGAAGCGGACAAGCCCGGACACAACCAGATAGCCGGCCGCGGCATAAAACAGCCCTTCCATGGTAACGGGTACGGCCGGCTGGTAGTTTTCGAGCGTCCTTCGGCCGATATCGGTGTCGAGGAAAGACGGCAGGTTCTTGAACCGCTCCAGCGGATCGGCGCCCTGGACCTTCTGCAGCGTCGCGCTCAACTGGTCATAGCGCACAAAGGTGCGCTCCATGCTCTCGCCGCGATCGGCGAGGAAGGTGTCGCTGGAGCTCTGATAGCGGTCGAGCGCGCCATCCCGGTCGAGCCCCGCCTCTTGGGCTGCATTGTCAAAATCCGCGGTCACAACACGCAGTTCGTCCACCGCCCCGCCGAGGCGCTGGGTATATTGCTGCGCATATTCAGGAAACTGGCTCAGCATCACCGCCAGCCCGACCCCACCGACACTGGCCAGCATGCGCCGCATGTTTTCATCCCTCTCCTGCCGCACGGGAGCAGTGTGCCCGAGCCGCTATTCGGCGGCAACCTGCCGCCTGGCCGTGTCAGAAACGGGGCGATGGGCCGTCTTGATCCAATCAAAGGGTTTTAGGGTTAAATCAACCAGCGCCCGCAGCGTCGCCCAGGCCGCTGCGATCCAATAGACCGGCAGCAACAATTGCCAGGGGAGGAGCCGCATCTGCCCGGTGCGGATGAGACCCACGATGTGGATGGCAAAGGCGATGCCATAGCCGAGCGCCAGGACCGAAAGGCAGCTTGCCGCCCATAGGTCGAGCCGCAGCAGTTCGCCACGGCCGATGACGAGGGCGAAAAGGCAGGTGAGCAGAAAGCCGGTATGCAGAAGCGGCGACAGGATCATCCCAAAAACCACGATCTCGAACACCAGAAAGCGCCACCAGCCCAGATCCCGGATCAACTGGCGGGGGTGACGATTGTGGACGAGCAGGGTCTGCATCCAGCCCTTCATCCAGCGTCGCCTTTGCCCCATCCAGACGCGCAGCGATTCCGGGGCATCCTCGTAGGTCGCCGAACTGCTGGTGCCGCAGCTGAGCCGCCGCCGCGCCAACCGAACGCCAAGATCAGCATCCTCGGTGACATTGTACGCGTCCCAGCCCCCAATGGCGCGAAGGCTCGCGAGCCTGAAATGGTTCGAGGTTCCGCCCAGGGGCATCACCATGCCCCAGCGCCCCAGGGCCGGCAGGAAGACGGAAAAGAGCGCGGCATATTCGCCGGCAAAGAGCGCCGGCAGGGCCCCCTTCCGGCCATTGGCGATCACCAGTCGCGCCTGAATGCAATGAAGGTGCGGCGCGCGGCGGAACTGGTTGACGACCTGCCGCAATTGCCCCGGTTCCGGGCGGTCTTCGGCGTCGAAAACCACGACGAACTCGCCCCGGCAGAAGGGCAGCGCGAAATCGAGCGCCTTGGGCTTGGTCAGCGGCAAGGCATGGGGCACTTCCACGAGCGAAAAGCGTGCATCGCCCAGGTGCCGGCGCACCCCCGCCACGGTCTTGGGCGAGCGCTGTTCGACCACGAAGATGATATCGAGCCGGTGGGCGGGATAATCGAGTGCCAGAAGACCTCGACACAGCTGGTCGACCATGTCGGCCTCGTCGCGGAGCGGCACCAGCACCGAATAGAGCGGCAGGTCCTGCGGATCGACCCGCGCCTCGGGCGCCGTGGCGCGATTGGGGGTGAAGAGGGACGCAAGGCGAATGAGCGCGGGCAGCAGCATCACCGCGGCCCAGGCCGGCATCGCCCAGGCAGAGGCGAGATAGGGCAAGGCAAGCAGCGTCGCGACGAGGGCCAGCACCAGCGCGCCAAAGGCGAGACGCACGCCCAGCGTCAGTTCAAGACTGGCCGTGGCACTCGGCCAATGACGCACGAGCCCCTGCCGCGCCGCAACAAGCAGATCGGGCGCGGCTTCGGCCGCGAGATATTGGCGCAAGGCGGCGCCCGGCACGATACAGAGCCGCCGGGTCAGCGATGGATCGGTGTCGTGGAGTGCACCGAGCCGCATGAGCCCGTTGAAGTCGGGCGCGGCATAGGCCACTTCCTCGCCCAGCGTCGTCGCCCGCACGAAATGCACATCGGCGAGACGCTCGATCCGCAAGGGTCCGGCCGAACCGCTGCCGGCCGGAATGACGTCGAAAAAGGTCAGCCCGAACGCCGTGGCGCCACGCTCGAGCGCCGTACTGATATCGATATTGAGGGAAAAGGCCGCGTGGAGGAGCGGGTCGACTTCGGTCAGCAGCGCTTCCTCAAGCAGGCGCCTTGCCACTGCCTCGTCGCCGTCCGTCCCGACAATGGCCCGCATGAGCCTGAAGGCGCGCGGCATGGCGCACCGTCAGGCCG
Organism: Devosia sp.; assembly: GCF_024707125.1. Taxonomy (GTDB): domain Bacteria; phylum Pseudomonadota; class Alphaproteobacteria; order Rhizobiales; family Devosiaceae; genus Devosia. The sequence continues at coordinate 833,169 of NZ_JANQAH010000009.1, read as the reverse complement.
TCAGGGCCTCGCCTTGCCCTCGTCGCAGCGCAGAGGCCGGGATGAGCGCATGGCTCATCCCGGTGGCCCGCCGCACATTGTAGAGGGCCTGCTCGGAAACCTCGATCCAGGCGGCGACAGTGGCCTTGCCGTCGACCAGGACTGGTGCTCCGAGCGGGGTAATCCTCCAGCCCACGCTGGTGCCGTGCTCCACCATGGACAGAGAGGAAACGAAAGTGATGAAGGTAAAGCCCTCCGCGAGGGCATATTCCATCATCGCGCAGAAAAGGGCTGCAGACTCGGGTGCGCGCCGCCGGCCTTCGCGTCGATCTGGACGAACATAAAAGCGCGTCCAATCGGCCCCAAGCGAAGGGTCGGCAGGGAGGTCTCCAAGCACAAGCCCGTGAAACACTGTCTGCAGCAAGTTTGGTCTGTTGAGCGGGGTGATACGCGAGCCGCCAACAAGTTCTTCGCCATCGGTGACGAGGATGTGGGTTGCGTCCGCATTGTCGAAATCATCGATGTCGCGCCCATCGGGCCGACGCAAGTCATTCCACCCCTGAAGATCAACGAAAATCTTGTGACGCAGGCGATAGTTCTCCTCGAGAAGCCGAGGATTGTCACCGCTAACCGGCGCGCGGATGATATGCACTTGCATTCCCTTGCCCCCAAGTTGCCTGCATCGTTGCAGAGCATTTGGCACGGTGGTCACGCGGCTGAAAATCGGCAAATCTCCCAATAGCCAGGAGGCCGTTTCCGGCGAAAATACGCGGCTTTTTTCTAAAATTTGAGTCGGCGCGCGACGCGCAAAGGTGCCCTGCAACCAGGCCAGGCAAAGGCTTTGATTGAGCGCTGAAAGAGTCCCACTCTCGATTGTCACCCCAGCGAAGGCCGGTGTGTGATGAGGTGCCCGTGTCAAACGGGATTCAGCAAGAGGAAAAGCGCTAGAGAACGATCAGCTTCTGGCGGATGGCCTCGACCACGGTGTGGAGGCGATTATTGGTGCCGAGCCGCCTTTGGGCGTTTTCGCAATGCTGATTGACGGTCCTGAAACTGAGGCCGGTGATATCTGCGATTTCCGAGGCCGTCTTGCCCACCGCGACCCATTTGAGCACCTCGGCTTCGCGCGGGGTGATGAGCCGCCGGACGGGTGTGCGGTCCATGGTATTGAGGAAGCGCAGCCGCCCATGGGCATAGAGCGCCAGCATGTGCAGTTCCAAGCGCTGCTTTTCGTCGAGCCAGTCGGTTCGGCCGACCAGCGAGACGACACCCTGCATGCCGCCTTCGAGATGGACCGGCACGCAGAGGCCTTCATCCATGCCGAAGTCGCGCGCTTCATCCATCACCCGCCGCGCCGAAAAATCCTCGGCGCGATCATAGGGCGCCGCGGACCAATCGAAGGGCAATGTGGTTGCAAAGCAGTTCCGCGCCACGGGGTCGACATCGACATAGCCAAGATTGGTATAGCGCCGGTACCACTCGTCGTCCCAGCCCGAGAGCAGCACGAAGGGGCGCACATCCATGCCGCGATCGGGGAGGCCGGAAATGATGAAACGTTCGAAGCCATACTTACGGATGGCGTCGAGCACTACCGCATGAATGCCGTGCTGGCTTTCCTGGTTCTGCAGGGCTTCGATCGTCAACATCAAGTCGACATTCATTTGGATGCAGCTCCCCCTGCTGACCCTTATGAGCGCAATTTTGCCGAGGCCCGAAAAAAATTCAAGTCAGGCGCCGAAGAATAGACGACAAATATCTTTTCGGCGCCTGAAAGGTTTAGTGCTTCACCTGAAATTGGTGCGGGTTGAACCGATAGGCGGACGAGCAGAACTCGCAGACGACTTCGATCTCGCCATTGACCGCCATATCCTCGCGCTCTTCGTCGGAGAAATTATTGGCGAGCATTTCCTCGATCCGGTCGGCCGAGCAGGTGCAGCGCTCTTCGAGTGGCAGCGCCGGGAACACGCGCACGCCGGTCTCGTGATAGAGCCGGAACAGCAGGCGCTCGGGCGAGACTTCGGGATCGGCCAGTTCCACATCGGCGACAGTCGCCAGCATGGAGCGGGCTTCGGCCCAGCCGTCCGCTTCCTTGAAGTTGGGGTCGGTGTTCTCGAAATTGCCGTCGCCCGGCAGATCGGCCATGCGCACGAGGCCACCTTCGGGCAGATGCTGGATCAGCATGCCGCCGGCGCGCCAGCGCGGACGATGGTCACCCCGCACCGACATCTGCGCCACGGCGAGGCGCACCTGGGTGGGGATCTGTTCGGACTGCAGGAAATAGGTATGGGCGACCTCTTCGAGGCTATGGCCGTCGAGTGCCACGATCCCCTGATAGCGCTCGGTATGGGCACCCTGGTCGATGGTCATGGCCAGGTGGCCCTTGCCGAGCAGTTCGGCAGGGCTCGTGCGGCCAGCTTCGGCCGCCTTGACCACCATGTCATGATCGAAGCGGGCATAGCCGCGCATGCCGTCGGGCGCGTCGAAATCGACAACGATCAGATTGACCGGACCATCGGTCTGGGTCTGCAGGATCAGCCGGCCTTCGAATTTCAGCGACGAACCGATGAGCGCGGTCAGCACCACGGCTTCACCGAGGAGGCGCGCGACCGGGGCGGGATAATTGTGGCGCGAGAGGATAGCGTCGAGCGAAGCGCCCAGATGCAGGATGCGGCCGCGGGTATCGAGCTTTTCAAGAGTGAAGGGCACCACGGCATCATCGCCGGTTTCAGGGCGATCAAGGCCCATGGCGGAAAGGAAGCTGTCAGTCATGGTCGTCGGTTCCGTGGTCATTCTATAGGCTTTCGAATGAGGCTACGCCCCGGGAGCGAAACGCGCCACATGTCAAAATCAACAACGGCGTCATTCCCGCGAAAGCGGGAATCTCCCTCTCGACAAAAGCGAGATCCCCGCTTCCGCGGGGATGACACTGTGGGTGACTGCAAGCGGCGGCGCGAAAACGCGCCTAGTTCGTTTCAACCCCGAAGGCCCAGCACAAAATGGCTTTCTGGGCATGGAGGCGATTTTCGGCCTCGTCGAACACTACCGACTGGGGACCATCGATCACTTCGTCGGTCACCTCGTCGCCGCGATGGGCGGGCAGGCAGTGCATGAACAGGGCGTCCTTATTCGCCAAGCTCATCAAATTGGTGTTCACCTGATAGGGTTTCAAGACCCGGCGGCGCTCGGCGGCATCGACGTCACCCATGGACACCCAGGTGTCGGTGATGACGAGATCGGCGCCTTCGACGGCTTCGCGCGGATCCTCGATCAGCTTGGCATATTTGCCGGCCCGGGTGATGTCCTGCATCAGGTCCTTTTCCGGGCTATATTCGTCGGGGGTCGCGATGGTCAGCTCGCATTCGAAGAGCTCGGCCGCATTCACCCAGGAGTGCAGGACATTGTTGCTGTCGCCCACCCAGGCAATCTTGGCGCCGCGGATATCGCCGCGATGCTCTTCAAAGGTCATGAGATCGGCCATGATCTGGCACGGATGCGCCCGACGCGTCAGGCCGTTAATGACAGGCACGGTCGCCGCTTCGGACAGTTCCAGCAGATCAGCATGGGAAAGAATGCGGATCATGATGGCGTCGACATAGCGGCTCATCACCTTGGCCGTATCGGCCAGGGTTTCTTCGCGCGAAAGCTGCATTTCCTGGCCGGAGAGCATGATGGTCTCGCCACCGAGCTGGCGCATGCCGACATCGAAGGACACACGGGTACGGGTGGACTGACGTTCAAAGATCATGGCGAGCACCTTGTCCTTGAGGAGCTGTGGCCGATCGCCGTCCTTGAGGCGAGCTTTCAGCGCACCCGCCTGATTGAGCATGCCGCGCAGTTCGGCATAGGAAAGATCGTCGATAGAAAGAAAATGCCTGGGGGTACCGGTCGATGACATGGGCCGGGTTCCTTTTGTGACGCTTATGAAATTGGGGCGGCCGCAGCCGCGGGTTTGCACTCTGCCCTAGTTAGGCGGAGGGAACAAACCGCGTCGGCGACGCCCAAAATGATAAAACGTCAACATGACGATCAGCTCGCCGCCGGCGCCGCAGCCGCTTCCGCCTCGATGGCGTCGAAGGCAGCCGAGATCTTTGCCATGGCCAGTTCGATATCGGCCTCCGAAACGATCAGCGGCGGCAGGAGACGCAGCACATTGTCGCCTGCCCCGATGCAGAGGAACTGATGATCGTCACGCAGGCGCGTGACCATGTCGCGCACCGGGGTCGAGAGCTTGATGCCCGAGAGCAGGCCCTTGCCGCGCAGTTCCAGCACATAGTCCGGATATTTTTGTGCGAGCTGCTGCAGGTGCCAGGAGAGGCGCTGGCCCATGGCGTTGACATTGTCGATGAAGCCCGGCGCCAGAACGCGGTCGAGCACGGCATTGCCCACGGCCGTCGCCAGGGGATTGCCACCATAAGTGGAGCCATGCGTGCCCGGCACCATGGAGGCCGCGACATCGCCCTTGGCAAGGCAGGCGCCAAGCGGGAAGCCGCCGCCAATAGCCTTTGCCACAGCGACGATATCGGGCGTGATGCCAGACCATTCATAGGCAAAGAAGCGACCGGTCCGACCAAAGCCGCACTGCACTTCGTCGAGAATGAGCAGCATGTCATTGTCGTCGCAGAGCTTGCGCAGACCCTGCATGAATTCGCTCGACATGGCGGTGACCCCGCCCTCGCCCTGCACGGGCTCGATAAGGATGGCGCAGGTTTCGGGCGTGATCAGCGCCTTGACGCTGTCGAGATCGCCGGGCCTGGCATGCTTGAAGCCGGGGGCCGGAGGCCCAAAACCTTCGAGATAGTCGGGATTGCCGCCGGCCGCGATGGTGCCGAGCGTCCGGCCATGGAAGGAACCGGAGAAAGCGATGACTTCGTAGCGGTTGCCCTGGCCCTTGGCCCAGAAATAGTGACGCGCCGTCTTGATAGCGCATTCGATGGCTTCGGCGCCCGAATTGGTAAAGAAGACCGCGTCGGCAAAGGTGGCATCCACCAGCCGCTGGCCCAGCCGTTCCTGCTCGGGAATAGTAAAGGTGTTGGCCGTGTGCCAGACCTTGTCTGCGGCAGCCTTGAGCGCGCTCACCAGATGCGCGTCGCCGTGGCCAAGCGCGTTCACCGCCACGCCCGAGTGAAAGTCGAGATATTCGCGTCCATGCTGGTCAAAAAGGCGCATGCCTTCGCCGCGCTCGAACGAAACTTCGGAACGGGCGTAGGTGGCATAGAGCGCAGACATGGATTTCTCCCCTTTCAGGTTCGGGAGGTGGGATAAAAAGCGTGGCAAACCTGCCACACAAATCAAAAACGCGCCCCTCAGGCAGCGCGTTTGGTGGGAAGAAATAGGCGGTTTTTACCCGTCAAGTCAACGCTCTCGGGCCCAAGTGCCTGATTTGACTCAAGGAATGTTAGCGCAAAATTAACCACTGATTTTTGGGGGGAAAATGCCCCCGACTCTTGATCCCGATTCCTGCGATGTCGTAGTGTCTAACTCGTTGGGGAACACGAGATATCGTGTGGCGGACCCACTCAGCATACGAGCTGTAGAGTCGAAAAGGCTGCCAGGCCACTTTGGCGGCATGAGAGAGGATTCTAAGTTGACGATGGTTACCGGAACGCAGCCCAATGGTTGGACCGACGAGCGTGTCGAGCTTCTGAAGAAGCTTTGGATGGAAGGTCTCAGCGCCAGCCAGATCGCCGGCGAACTGGGCGAAGGCGTCACCCGCAATGCCGTCATCGGCAAGGTGCACCGCCTCAAACTTTCGGCCCGCGCCAAGCCCACCAATACCACACCGCGCGCCCGGCCCGCGCCGCGCCAGGCGCCGCGCCGTCCGTCCGGCCCCAGCATTTCTGCCGGTGTCAGCTCGATGGCAGCCGCCGCCAAGCCGCGCCCGCAGGTCATGCAGCGTCCGCAGGTGATGGGCGCCACCGCCCTTGCCATGTCGCCGCAGATCGAAGCCGAGCTCTATGTCGCCCCGGCGAGCCAAGAGCTCTTCATTCCCGAAGACAAGCGCCTCAGCCTGCTGCAGCTCAACGAGCACACCTGCAAGTGGCCGATCGGCGACCCGCTCTCAAAAGATTTTTATTTCTGCGGCCAGCACAGCCTCGAGACCGGTCCCTATTGCGATTTCCACTCGCGCCGGGCCTATCACCAGCTCGACAAGAAGAAGCGCTGAGTTTTTCGGCAGCTTTCAAAAACCCAAGGGCGCCCGCGAGGCGCCCTTTTTGTTTGGCCAGTCTAGAGGGCTTGGCGCTTCGACTGAGCCACGATGACTTCCCTTCCACCGGCTGTCATCCCGGCGAAGGCCGGGATCCATCTTGAGATTTCAGGATGGGCCCCGGCCTTCGCCGGGGTAACTACCGAGGGTAGGGACAGTTCAAATTGGAAGTAAACGTTAGTGTGCCGACGCCCGACTATTGGGATCGCGCCCGACCACCACCGGCAGACCATGCCTTTGGGCAATGACGCGCCGTCCCAGATGCGTCAGCTTCAGGCCCTTCGGAGTGATGACCGCAAGACCGTGGAAACAAAGCCCGCGCAGGATCGACCACTCAACGTCCTTTTGCACGTCCGCCGTCATGGCCAGCATGACGATATGCTCGGGCATCGTCAGTTGCGTCCACCGGATCGGCTCCGCCTTCTGAAAGAGGGCCACTTTTTCCTCCACAACAGCGCCAGGTGTTTCCCCAACGTGCGGGCCGCGAAGGTGGTTGCGCGCATTTGCGTTTCCTGCTGCCGATCAGGCGAGCCAAAAAAGAAGGGCGCCCTGAGGGCGCCCTTTCCATTGCCTGATATCGACCAACCTGCGTCAGGCGGCCGACAGAACCAGCGAGCAGTTGATGCCGCCAAAGGCGAAGGAATTGCTGATGCCGATCTTGCCGGAAATCGGCTGGGCCTTGTTCGGCACGCAATTGATCGCATGCATGGCCGGGTCCGGCTCCAGGAAATTGATCGTCGGCGGGGCAATGCCCTCGTTGAGCGCCTTGACCGTCACGATAGCCTCGATGACACCCGCCGCCCCGATCAGATGACCATGGATCGGCTTGGTGGACGACACGGCAAGATTGCTCATGCCATCGCCGAAAACGCGGGTCAGCGCCTCGGCTTCGGCCACGTCGTTGGCGATCGTGCCGGTGCCATGCGCGTTGCAATAGGCGATCTCGGATGGCGAGACGCCCGCATCCTCAAGGGCCCGGCTGATCGCGGCGGACGAGCGGACCGGATCGGCGCGCAACAGGTCCTTGGCATCGCTCGTCGTACCATAGCCGCGCAGCATGCCCACGATGGGTGCTCCCCGCTCCTGGGCCAGATCGAGACGCTCAAGCACCATGACGCCGGCGCCTTCGCCCATCATCATGCCATCGCGACCCTTGGAGAAGGGACGTTGTGCCGTTGGCGTGAGCACGCGCAGCATTTCCCAGGCCAGCATGGAAGAGGGAATGACCATGGCTTCCGAGCCGCCCACAATGGCGCGGTCGACAATGCCGGCACGGATCAGTTGCAGACCAAGGCCAATGGCCTGAGCCGAAGACGAGCAAGCGCCGGCCGTCGCCAGCAGCGTGCCGGTAATGCCAAAAGCCATGGCGACCTGACAGGCGGCCGCATTGGGCATGATCTTTGGGATCGCCATCGGGTCGCCGCGCGTGCCCGAGGTGAACGAGCCATACATCGAAGCCGTGGTTTCGATACCGCCAATGCCGGTGCCAATGATCAGCGCAACCCGGTCGCCCCATTCGCGAGGCTCTGCCCCGGCAGCCTCGATGGCTTCCTTGGCGGCAACGATGGCAAGGGCGGAAAACCGGTCGAGCGTCCGGGCCTGGTTGGGCGTAAAATGGTCCGCCATGTCGAAGGGCGCACGCGCCGCAATTTTCACATGGCTGCGGGCGAACTCATCTCCCTCGAGCCGGGAAACCTTGGGGTCGCCATCGCGCGCGGCCTGCCAGAGCGCATCAACGCCCAGACCTGCCGCCGTCACACACCCCATGCCAGTAATGGCGACCTGTACGCTCACTGCGCTGCGCCTCCGGCGGCGGCCTTGGGCGCCATGGCGGCCGATGCCGGCTCGGCGGTCTTGATGCGCGCCACAAGCAGGTCCAGCAGCTCGGCCAGCGTGTTGACGGTGCTGAGTTCGCCATCGATCGGCAGATAAATGCCGTACTTTTCCTCGATGCCCATGAGCAGCATCACCACATCGAGCGATTCAAAGCCCAACGAACGGAAGCTGGCCTCGGGCACCAGCTTTTCGCGCTCGACGCTGCGTTCGGTCATGATCAGCTGAATGATTTCTTCGCGCAGGACATCGTCCGACGGCAACACGCGGGGGGTAGAAGCGGGGGTACCCGTTTCGCTCATGATAGCTCCTCAAATAAATCCGGCTCAGCCCCAGATGTGGGAACCGTAAATGCCAAGGACTCACGCATATATATCGGTGGCAACAAACACCTCGATCACAATACTGTCGCCGGGTGCGTCCACACGGTCAATAGGCTGGTGACGAAGTTACGGCAAGCAGAACTCGGCGCCCCAGGCCATGAAGGCTTCAGGCATCGCCGTTTCCGGCAAGGACGCCAGAAAACACCTTTTCGGCAAACCGCCGCCCCATAAGCTTATGTGTGACCCCGTCCGGATGCAGCTCATCGGGCAAGGACAGCCGCACATTGTCGTCCGCGCCATAGAGTTCGAGCCCGTCGAGATAGTGGATATTGGGATCGCTGGCCGAGCGTTGCGCCACGATGTCCCGCATCTTCTGGCGTATGGTCACAAGCGTGAGCTTGCCCTTGGCCACCTCTTCCGCATTGCCCTCGGCGCGGAACAGCAGGCGACCCTCCGCCAAGGCAGAAAAATCGAACTGGCCCGGGCCGGGCGTCGCTTCGTGGATCGGGCAATAGACCGGAGACACCACCACCAGCGGCGTTTCGGGATGCCCCTCGCGGATCGTATCGAGAAAGCCATGCAGCGCCGGGCCGAAGGCGCGCATGCGCATCAGGTCGAGATTGACGAGATTGATACCCATCTTGACGCTGATCAGGTCGGCTTTCGTGTCGCGCATAGCGCGCGCGGTAAACGGATCGAGCAGCGCATTGCCGCCAAAGCCCATATTTATGAGGTCAACTTCCCCCAGCGTCGCTGCCACAACCGGCCAAATGCCGGTCGGCGAGGTGGCGTTGGAGCCCTGGCTGATCGAGCTACCATGATGGAGCCAGGTTTTTCGCGCGGGGACGGCCGCAAGATCGGCATCGGCCCGCAAAGCCACCAGCTCTGTCATCTCGTCATGCGGCAGCCAGATTTCGACGAGCTTGTCCCGCCCCGGCAGGTTTTCGAAGCGCAGCAGTTGCACCTCGCCCGGCTCCAAAACCATGGATGGCGGCGCCATGCCGATACGCATCACGCGCCCGCCGAGCGCGCTTCTTTGCTGTGTCAGTTCGCCATCGATCCGCAGATCGTAGACACCATCGGGTCGCGCCGGCATGCCGGTATAGACACGCTTGGTCGGCAGCACGTCCAATTCCACCACGCTTGCGGCCGTCCGGAATTTCAGCCGCACGCCCGAAGGCTGGCGCTCCGCCATGGAGAAGCCGGCGTCCTCATTCTGCTGCCGCGCTTTTGCGGGCAGGCGATGCGGCTGCAGGCCCGTCTCGGTCCGCTCCAGCTCCTGCGCGCCGAAGACCAGATCCGCGGTAATGGCAAAATTCTTCATGTTGTCGTCCAGCTCTTGAGCGTCAGGTCGAGCGCATCGAGCCCGCGCTGCCAGGAGAGATCGGGCTCGGGCTGGCTATGGGCAAAACTGCCGCCGAGTTCGAGCAGCGAAAAGCCGAGAAAGAAGGAGCCAAGCAACCGCACGGCATGCACCTGGTCGGCCTCGGCAAGCCCATAGCCCCGCAAGGCCGCCAGCATCGCACGCGCCAATCGCGCCCCGCCGCTCCCCACAGCCTGCTCCGCCGAAAGCGGAAACCGCGCTGCCTCGAACAGGCCCGGATGCTCCCCGGCAAAATGCCGATGCACCTCGGCCAGCGCCACCAGGGCCTCTTTCCCCGCGCGCCCCGCAACTGCCTCATCGGCCCGGTCCGCCAGCAGGTCCAGCGCCCGCAGAGCCACGCCAGCCTTGAGGTCATCGGAATTGCGCACATGCGAATAAAGGCTTGCGAGCTTTACCTCGAACATCCGCGCCAGTTCCGCCAGCGTCAGCACCGCAAAGCCCTCCCGGTCCGCGAGGTCGCACCCCGCCTCAACCAGCCTTTCCCGTGTCAGTCCAACCCGCGGCATCGCAGTTTCCTAATGATAATAGTTTCTATCCTACTACCATTAGGTTTTGCGGAGTGGCAAGGGACCATCCGGCGATGGAACCTTCAGCGCATGCTGCGATAGCCGCCTGCGACCCCACTGGGCGAGAGCACCAATTGCCAGAGGTTGATTTTTCGGGCGCGGAACATAGCGGCGAAGCTCGACAGGTAGTAGCGCCACATCCGCCGGAAGCGCTCGTCATATTTCTCGCCCTTCAGCGCCGGCCAGGCGGCATCGAAATTGTCGCGCCAGGCCAGCAGTGTCCGGTCATAGTCGGCGCCGAAATTATGCCAGTCCTCCATGACGAAGAGGCCTTCCACGGCCCTGCCGATCTGGGCAATCGAAGGGAGCATGCCATTGGGAAAAATGTATTTTTCGCTCCAGGGGTCGCCATGGGTCGTCGAAAGATTGCCGCCGATGGTGTGGAGCAGGAAAAGCCCATCGGGCTTGAGCAGGCCAGCAGCCTTTTCAAAATAGGCGCGATAGTTCTTGTAGCCCACATGCTCGAACATGCCGATAGAGACGATCCGATCGAACTGCCCGTCGAGCGCCTGATAATCGAGGAGCCTGGTTTCGACCGGAAGCCCCCTGCTCCGTTCATTGGCGAGTGCCGCCTGTTCCCTGCTGACAGTCACGCCAAGCCCGGAAACCCCATATCGCTCAGCCGCGAATTTCAGGAACCCACCCCAGCCCGAGCCGATATCGAGGATATGCATGCCGGGCGCCAGGCCCAGTTTTCGGCAGATGAGGTCGAACTTGGCCTCCTGGGCCGTTTCGAGATCGGTCGCGTCCCGCCAATAGCCGCAGGAATAGACCATGCGACTATCGAGCATGGCAGCATAGAGATCGTTGCCGATGTCATAATGCTTCTCCCCGACCTCGGTGACCCGCAGGCGCTGGAGATTGAGCAGACGCCCCTTGGCAAGGCTCCACATGACGGCCAGGTCCTTGGGGAAGGCGTCCTGGATATTGCCGCTGACAAGGCGGAACAGGAACTCATCGAGCGCCTCCGCGTCCCACCAGCCGTCCATATAGCTTTCGCCCAACCCCAGCGAGCCATCGCGCAGGAGGCGCGCCCATAATCGGTCGTTATGAACCCGCGGCGCCCAAGGTTCGGGGCCGTTGATTTCGATGCCGACGGCATGGAGCCGGCCGGTGACGAAGTGCTTGGCAGAACTGGACATGGCAACACCATAAGGGGTCGGCAATCAGATGAAGGTATCTCCATCGTTGATTGACGATCAAGTCCCGATGCAACCCGTGCAAAATCCGGGTACCCTCTTTGTTCCCAACCCTTTAAAGTCGCCGCCGGACTTAAGGGGAATCGTCTCATGCATTTGCTGCTCGTCGATGGCTCGGGCTATATTTTCCGCGCCTTCCACGCCTTGCCGCCACTCAGCCGCAAGTCCGATGGCCTGCCGGTCGGCTGCGTGCAGGGGTTCTGCAACATGCTGTTCAAGCTAACGCAGGACATGGAAGGCGAGGAAACGCCCACCCACATGGCCGTCATCTTCGACGCCAAGGGCAAGACGTTTCGCGACGATCTCTACCCCGAATACAAGGCCCAGCGCCCGCCCGCGCCCGAAGAACTCGTCCCGCAATTCCCGCTGACCCGCTCGGCCACCCGCGCCTTTTCCATTCCTTCAATCGAAATGGAAGGTTGGGAAGCCGACGACATCATGGCGACCTATGCCGTGATGGCGCGCGATGCCGGCTGGAAGGTGACCATTGCCTCGTCCGACAAGGACCTGATGCAGCTCGTCGAGCCCGACGGCTCCATTCGTCTCCTCGACACCATCCCCCGCCCCGGCCAGCCGCCGCTGCGCTGGATCGGCCCTGATGAAGTCTTCACCAAATTCGGCGTCACGCCCGACAAGGTCATCGACGTGCAGGCGCTTTGCGGCGACAGCGTCGATAACGTGCCCGGCGTCCCCGGCATCGGCGTCAAGACGGCCGCCGAGCTGATCAATACCTATGGCAATCTCGAAACCCTGCTCGAGCGCGCCACCGAGATCAAGCAGAACGCCCGCCGCGAAAAGCTGATCGCCAATGCCGAACTCGCCCGCATCTCGAAAAAGCTGGTGACGCTGGAACAAAAAGTCCCGGTCGAAATCGACCTCGACGGCCTCATCCGCCAGCCCATGGCGCCCTCGGCCCTGTTCCCTTTCCTCAAGGCCATGGAATTCGCTACGATCACCAAGCGCATGGCGGCGCTGCTCGAAGCCAATCCCGATGATTTTGAAGCCGATCCCGAGCTGAAGGCCGGCGCCGAAACCCCGGTGCCCGGCGTGCCGCAAAAGTCGGCCAACCTCTCCGTCGCCAAGGCAAAGCTTGCCGCCAATGTCGTGCCCGGCTCGGGCCCCGCCCGCTTTGCGGCCGAAGAGCATGCACGCATCAAGGCGATCCCGGTCAATTACGACGACTACGAAACCGTCACCACGCTCGAGCGCCTCGCCGCCTGGGTCGCAAAAATCATCGATGTCGGCCTCGTCGCCATCGACACCGAAACCACCGGCCTTGATCCGCAGACCGCCGATCTCGTCGGCATCTGCCTCTCAACGAAAATCGGCGAAGGCTGTTACATCCCCGTCGGCCATGCGCTCGCCGGCGACCTGCTCTCCGGCGGCGGGCTCGTTGAAGGCCAGTTGCCCATTCGCGACGTGCTCGATGCGCTCAAGCCGGTCATCGAAAGCGCGGCGATCCTGAAGATCGGCCAGAACGTCAAGTATGACATGGAGATTTTCTGGCGCTACGGCATCAACATGGCGCCGATCGACGACACCATGCTCATTTCCTATGCGCTCGATGGCCCGCAATATAATGGCCTCGACGTGCTCGCCGACCATTGGCTCAACCACAAGACCATCACCTTTTCCGAGCTGGCCGGCACCGGCAAGGGCCAAAAGACTTTTGACCAGCTCGATATCCCGGCCGCCGCCCGCTATGCCGGCGAGGACGCCGATATCACCCTCAGGCTCTGGCATGTCCTAAAACCGCGCCTTGCCGCGGAAAATGCCACGACGCTCTACGAAACGCTCGAACGGCCCCTGGCCCCGGTGCTCGCCCGCATGGAAGCGCGCGGGATCACCGTCGATCGCCAGATTCTCGCCCGCCTCTCGGGCGATTTCTCCCAGCGCGCCGCCGCCTTCGAGGCGGAGGCCTATGAGCTGGCCGGCCAGAGTTTTAACCTCGGCTCCCCAAAACAGCTGGGCGAAATCCTCTTCGACAAAATGGGCCTCGAAGGCGGCACCAAGACGAAAACCGGTGCCTGGTCGACCGGTGCCGACGTGTTGGAAGACCTGGCGCTCAAGGGCATTCCCCTTGCCCGCACCATTGTCGATTGGCGCCAGCTGACCAAACTCAAGGGCACCTACACCGATGCCCTCCCCACCTATATGAACCAGCGCACCGGCCGCGTGCACACGTCCTATTCGCAGGCCTCCGTGCTCACCGGGCGCCTCTCCTCCAACGATCCGAACCTGCAAAACATTCCGGTCCGCACCAGCGACGGCCGAAAAATCCGCACCGCCTTCGTCGCAGCGCCCGGAAAAACGCTGATCTCGGCCGACTATTCCCAGATCGAGCTGCGCGTCCTCGCCCATATCGCCGATATCCAGGCGCTCAAGGACGCGTTTGAGGAAGGCCTCGACATTCACGCCATGACGGCCTCGGAAATGTTCAACGTGCCGGTGGAAGGCATGCCGAGCGAAGTGCGCCGCCGCGCCAAGGCCATCAACTTCGGCATCATCTACGGCATTTCCGCCTTTGGCCTCGCCAACCAGCTCGGCATCGCCCGCGGCGAAGCCGGCGACTACATCAAAACCTACTTTGAGCGCTTCCCGGGAATCAAAGACTACATGGACGCCCAGAAGGTGAAGGTGAAAGCCGACGGTTTTGTTACCACCATCTTTGGCCGAAAAATCCAGTTCCCCAATGCCAATTCCGGCAATCCCAGCGAACGCAGCTTTGTCGAACGCGCCAGCATCAACGCCCCCATCCAGGGCTCAGCCGCCGACATTATTCGTCGCGCCATGATCCGCATGGAGCCGGAACTGAAGAAGGCTCGCATTGATGCCGACATGCTGCTGCAGGTCCACGACGAACTGATCTTTGAAGTGCCCGAAGGCACAGAAGATCAGGCGATCCCGGTGATCAAGCGGGTGATGGAGGGCGCGGCCGAGCCGGCCGTCCGGCTAACCGTGCCGATCCAGGTGGACGCGCATGCGGCTAAGAATTGGGACGAGGCGCACTAGCGCCTCATCTCAATCTTCCGGGTCTGTAATTAAGGCCAAACGATATACGGTAAGAGCAGCGCCAACCACTAGGCTGACAGCGTAGACCAGCAAAATCATCCCTGCCGCAGACAGAATAGAGCAGATCGGCCAGACCAATATTTCATATATCGGAGCAACCTTGGCCACATAGCGCGAAAATCCATCAATCTTCAGGCCACCAAACAAAAACGCGTAAAACAAAATCGCCGTTTGCATGAAAATAAAATGGAAGAAGGTCGCATTTATCTCTTCCAAATACGAAATTCCGCGCGAATTTTTAACTGCACGTAGAGCCTTACGCATTCTGTTCGTTATAAGACTAAATAAGATGGCGTAAGTTCCAAGACTAAAACCCAAAAGGCTTGGAATCAGACTGAAAGTCAGATCAACCCACTTCGCACTCACCCAATAAGCGTGCGCCGAAAATCCGACGATGACCGACAGATGAAAGAGAGGCGATCCCCAAATCGCCCTCCATCCTCCGTAGGCGTCGAAGTACCTTTTCAGTCGCTTTGTTAAAGGTTTGAGCTGGCTCACTTCAGTCTTCGTTATGATTTGAAATTAAACTATTGAACGCCTGCTGTTCACTTGTGATTTCGGGATCATATTGTCCACGCAGCACCTTCGGATATTCATTCGTCGAAGCGTCAAACGCCATACCGTCGTTCCTCCCCACAACTCTGACATCACCGTTTGCAAGGGCCACGCTGCCTGCACGTTGAATGTCTTTTGACGGCACTAGCGATTGCCCCGGAACAGCCTCGTAAAGGAGCGTTACCTTTTGCGCCTTTGTTTCGAGGAGATGTTTCTCGATCTCTTCCTCGAAGTCATCGGCGAGAATATCTGAGTTCGGCTTTTCTATTGTAATCTCAATTCTCTTAATTCGATCAATTGAAAAAAGAGCAGCCAATCCATCCTTGTCTTGAACGAGAGAAATTGAAGGTTGGCCAAATTTCTCGACAATTCTTGGATGACCAAATAACCCACGAATCAACTTTAGCGATGAACGCGGCGTTATACTTTTTCCTCGCGAGTAAGTCTCCATATAGAAACGATGGTCGCCAATTGTGAACTTGAAAAAGTAAGTAGCGGCATTTGGAAAGATGCCCGGTGGAATACTTAGGTCAGCAAGCTTTTCATCACTCGCTTCATCCAGCTCCTCCGCGTCGAACCAAGTCCCCTCCTCAGGCAAGTCCGTGAATGTCGTTATGACACCGGACAAAGTTCCTTTGTCTTTCTCCTGAAAACTTGCGCTTGAGATCATCCCGTTGCGATCGCCGTGAACTTGTGCTGGTGACTTGAGTGCGTACACCGCGCGGAATAGTTCTACATATTTATCTGCAGAATGAGGATGAATACGCAGATTAAGGACTGCTGCTGAGACCTTAAGCTTTCTTGCCAATTTGCCCTCCTCGGAATTGTCAAAACATCCGACAAGAAGAAAGAAATAGGCAGAATTCAGCAACGGAACAAAACATGAACATATAGATTAGGCGGCTAATGTCAACAGTATTTTTATCGACAATCAAATCACTGGGTACCTATCTGAGATCCCTCAGCGATCCGATGGCATCCGGCATTAAGGAATTGTCCGCCGACAAATATCCAAGCTGGGACCCGCTCCCGCTACACCCCGCCCCGCATCACCTCCGCCGCCCCCTTCAGCCGCTCCACGCTCGCCTCGTTCCAACTCTCCACCGCCTGCCGCGCCGCCGTCTCTCTCCGCACAAACGCCTCGATCCGTTCCTGCCCGATCTCATCAAGCAGGTGCCTTATGGGCGACCACATGGTCCAGTTGGGATTGACCATCCGCATGTGCAGGCGATCTTCGGTGATATCGAAGGTGACATTGGCCGAGCGCGCCAGGTCGAGAAATTCGGCGACATAGGCGTCGGGCATCGGATCAGGAAAAGCCATGGGGCTGCCTCGTATTTGATACAAATACAATGCACCTCCGCGACACCGGCTCCGGAAAGCCGGTTTTATGGTGAATGAAGGGTTAAGCGGAAAAACTTGTCCCGCTTATTCCCGCCCCCTCGCAGGCGTTGTAATCTCCGTCGTATCCACCCCGCGCGAGCGGCCTGCAGGCGATCAGTGGCGGGGGGAGCCGGTTTGTGGGGAGGTCGCCTTCTCCATGGGTTCGGGAGTCGGTCCCTCGCGACGAGCGATCAAGAGGCGCTGTTGGCTCTGTCCAACTTCGAGATGTGCCGCCAGGCAAATTCGCTCCAGTGGAGCGAATTTAGGCGAGAAGGCCATGAAGGCTAGGCCTGAATGGCCGGCCTCCGGAGCGGCCGTCGCTTCATATACAAATCATCCGAGGCGATTGCCGCTCCGGGGTCCGCTCAAAACCGGAAGCCACATGGCCGTCCGGCGCGCAAACCTGTCCAAAGCTTCATTTGCAAACCATTGCCCCTGCCGCAATTGTGGTTCTGCGGCGCATGACACGCGCCCTGGCCCCAAGAGAAAGTGTCGCTCATGTCCTCAACCACTGCCCCCGCCGGTTATTCCCGCGCCCAGGTCATCCTCCATTGGCTCATTGCCGGGCTGATCCTCTTTCAGCTGCTGGTGCATGACGGCATGGAGGAAGCCTGGCGGGCGCTGCGCCGGGGCACGGAGGATAGCGGCAATCCCCTGCCCCATATCATCGTTGGCAGCGCCATTCTGATCCTGGCCGCCGTTCGTCTCGTCATCCGGCTGCGCCATGGCGCGCCGCCGCATCCGGCGGGGCAACCGGCCGCGCTTGGCCTTCTCGCCAATGTGGTTCACTGGGGCATTTATGCCCTGCTGTTCATGATCCCGATTTCCGGGCTTGTCGCCTGGTTCGGTGGCGTGGAAGGCGCCGCCATGGCGCATGGCGGGCCGCTGCGCCTCGCGCTGATCGGCCTCGTGCTGCTCCACATTGCCGGGGCGCTGGTGCAGCAATTGGTGCTGCGCAGTGGCGTGCTCATGCGCATGCTCAAACCCGAAAGCTGACGCCGGCAGGCGGCACGGCAGAAAATCGGCAGGGCCCACGACATTTTTCGCGGGCGCCGCCTTTTTCTACTTTTGATATATCTGGTTATGCAAAACAGTACTTTGGTACAGAGTTAAGATCTGGCTACGCATTAATACGTGATTCAAACAATTTCCCCACAATAGGTCTGACAATGACTTGAGCGCTTTCTGGGAAGGAAGAGGCGATGATCTTGTCTGAGACCGCCAATATGCTCGCCGATTGCGGGGCGGTTACTTTCGCACCCAATGATGTCAGCGCCAGCGCCCTTGGCACGTTGGCCGCCAAGCTCGGCTTCGGCACGGTGGCGAATTACACCCAGTTCGCCGAGCTGCCGAAAAACCGGCTGACTTATTTTCTGGTCCATGGGCAGCTGCCCGATGGCGCCAAGCAGCGCATCATCCATGGCCTGCGCAGCTCGGACCACGTCTTCCGCCGTTTCGCGCCGATTGTCTGCTTCGTCACCAATGGGCCGCGCCACCAGATCGTGCCGCTGGTGCAGATGGGTTTCGACGAGGTGCTGTTCATCACCGACCCCGTATCCGACATGAGCCACAAGCTCAGCGACCAGTTGCAGCATGAATTGGTCTATGTCGAATCCGACCACTATTTTGGGCCCGACCGCCGTCGCATCGAGCGCATCGATCCCAATGATCCACGCCGCAAGCCCGGCGGCTCGCCCTTCCGCAAAATCCGCGTGGTACGCGATCCACGCATGGGCATCTCCACCATGGACGTCGCCCACTAAGAAAAAGCCCGCAGATCGCTCCGCGGGCTCTTTTGGATTTTAGGCCACGAGGCCCTTGGTCAGTTCCAGCGCCTGCCGCTCGAACAGCCGGCGATAGATTCCACCCTGGAGCCGGATCAGCGCCTCGTGATTGCCCTCCTCGACTATCCTGCCCTTGTCGAAGACCAGCAGGCGATCGAGGGCACGGACCGTCGAGAGACGGTGCGCGATGACCAGCGTGGTGCGGCCCACCATCAGCCGTTCCATCGCCTCTTGGATCATCACCTCGCTCTCGCTGTCGAGGCTCGACGTCGCCTCATCCAGAATGAGCACCGGCGCATCGGCAAGGAACGCCCGGGCAATGGCAACGCGCTGGCGTTCACCCCCGAAAGTTTCACACCGCGCTCGCCCACCATGGTCTCAAAACCCTTGGACAGGCCAATGATGAAATCATACGCATTGGCCTGTTTGGCCGCCTCGATGATTTCAGCCCGGCTGGCTTCCGGCCGACCATAGGCGATGTTCTCGGCCAGCGTCCGGTGAAACAGGATCGGCTCCTGCTGCACGATGGCGATCTGGCCACGAAGGCTTGCCTGCTGATGATCGGCGATGTTCTGCCCATCAATGGTGATGGCACCACCATTGATGTCGTAGAGCCGCTGGATCAGTTTTACGAAGGTCGTCTTGCCCGAACCCGAATGACCCACAAGACCAACCCGTTCGCCCGGCTTGATGGCGACGGAGAAGTCGCGATAAAGCGGGGTGGCGTGGCTGCCATAGCGGAAGGTGACGTGATCAAAGTTGATCGCGCCCTTGCCGATGGCAATCGGCTTGGCCCCGGCTTTGTCCTCGACACCGAGCGGCATGGCGGACAGAGCCACCAGCTCTTCCATGTCATTGACCGAGCGCTGCAGGTTGCGGATGTGCATGCCGACGTCGCGCAGATAGCCCTGCAGCACGAAGAACATGGCGAGGACGAAGGTGATATCGCCGGCCGACGCCAGTCCCTGCGTCCACATATAGAGGCCCGTGCCGAGGATACCGGCCTGCATCAGGGTCATGAGGAGACCCTGGATGGTGCCGTTGAGCGTGCCGCGCTTCCAGGTCCGGCGGGTCCGCGAATCCCACTTGGACATGACATGGCGCAGCCGGTCCTCTTCGCGCGTTTCGGCGCCAAAGGCTTTTACGACCGAGTTGCAGCTCACCGCGTCGGCAAGCGCACCGCCGAGGCGCGTGTCCCAGGCATTGGCAAGGCTTGCGGCCGGGGCGACATAGCCCACCGACATCAGGACGGTGAAGGCGATGTAGATCACCGAGCCACCGGCAACGACGAGGCCCATGACCGGCCAATAGGAGCCGAGCAGGATCGAAGCGCCGACCAGCATGACGAAGCTCGGCAGCAGCGCCACGAGCAGGATGTCGTTGAGCGCATCGAGCGCCCACATGCCGCGCGTCACTTTTCGCACCGTCGAACCGGCAAAGCTATTGGCGTGCCAATCGGTCGAAAAGCGCTGCACCTTGTAAAAGCCGTCGTGCACGATCCGCGCCATCATCTGCAGCGTCAGCTTGATGATGGTCTGGAACACGAAGAAGCGCAGCACCACGCTGGTCACGCCCAGCGCCGCAACCACGGCAAAGGCGCGCACGGCATCGTTGAGCGCCGTATTCTGGTTGCCCGAAATGGCATCAACAATGCGGCCCGAAAACATCGGCACCAGCACTTCGGCAATGGTGGCGACCATGACGAGGCCGGCAATCAGGGCAATGCGCTTGGGCTGGCGGGCCCAGTGGCGGAAGGTAAAGCCGAGCACGCTGCGGAAAGCATCGGCGCGGAAGTCGAGTTTCTTGCGACTCATTTGGCAGTCCGGCCCCGTTCTCCGGCAGCCGGCTCCTCAAAAAGGGCTATGAAAGGCACAAAACTGACCGGGCGAGACAATGACCCTGTCGGGCCGGTCGGGTCTGCAGAAGGGAAGGAAAGAGAAAACCGCGGGCGGCTGGCCTAAACGGCGGGCCGCGGTTGGCAGGGACCTAAGGTCGGCCGATGCCAAACGGGGAAGCGATCATAAATGCTGTCATGCAACGCCTCCCTAGGTTCAAAGAAAATGAAGCGGTGAACGGTTGATAGCCAAACCGTTCGCCTTTGCCAATAGGTTTTGCGATGGAAATTGGCGTGTGGTGCCGCCGGGGCACAGTGGGGCGGTCGGCGACAGGCGTTGCAGCACTGGCGTTGCCGGAGCGCCTTGAAAACTTCTCCGTCGTCATTGCCGGGCTTGTCCCGGCAATCCATCTCGCCTCCGCATGGACCACCGGGACAAGCCCGGTGGTGACGATGATGGGTTGATCGTGGAGGAGGTGGCCGAGAGTTGCGTTAGGCCACCTATTCCGGCTTCTTCGCTCCCGGTGCGAAAATCCCGCGGGTCTGGAATTCGGCATAGGCCATGGCAGCGGCGAAGGCACCGAAGATAATGGCGACGGCAACAATGAGAACGGTCATGGAAAGCCTCCAAAGGTGATGGCTCCATATCCGCCCGCGCCGGGCGGCCAACCTTGATTGAGATCAACGGATTTTACGATTTGCGCGGGTGGCGCGGCGCATTTGGGGACGATAGGCTTCGGCCAACCGATTCAACAAAAAGAAGGCTTTGCCCCGATGAGCAATTCCCCCATCGATCCCACCAAACTCGACAAACTCGGCGAAGTGGCGATCAAGGTCGGCCTGCAACTGGCCGAGGGCCAGGATCTCATCATCACAGCGCCGATGGTCGCGGCGCCGCTGGTGCGCCGCATCACCGAGCATGCCTATAAGGCCGGCGCTGGCCTCGTCACCTCGATCTATTCCGACGAGGAAGCAACGCTCGCCCGCTACAAATATGCCAATGACAAGAGCTTTGATCGCGCCGCGGGCTGGCTCTATGCGGGCATGGCCGAGGCCTACAAGAACAATACCGCGCGCCTTGCCATTTCGGGCGACAATCCGATGATGCTGGCCGGCCAGGACTCGGAAAAAGTCTCGCGCGCCAACCGCGCCAATTCAGCCGCCTATCGCCCGGCGCTGGAGCTGATCACCGGCTTTGATATCAACTGGAACATCGTTTCCTACCCGACCCCGGCCTGGGCCAAGCTGGTCTTCCCAAACGATGCCGAAGACGTCGCGATCGCTAAGCTCGCCGATGCCATCTTCAAGGCGTCACGCGTCGATCAGGACGACCCGATTGCCGCCTGGAAGGCGCACAATGCCAACCTCAAGGCGCGCTGGACCTGGCTCAACGGCAAGAAGTTTTCTTCCCTCAAGTACAAGGGTCCGGGCACTGACCTCACCATTGGCCTTGCCGATGGTCACCGCTGGAAGGGCGGCGCGTCGGAAGCCAAGAATGGCGTCACCTGCAACCCCAACATTCCGACCGAAGAAGTGTTCACGACCCCGCATCGCCTGCGCGTCGAAGGCACCGTGGCTGCCACCAAGCCGCTCTCGCACAACGGCACGCTGATCGAAAACATCCAGGCGCGCTTCGAAGGCGGCGTTCTTGTCGAACTCAAGGCCACCAAGGGCCAGGACGTCTTCAACAAGGTGCTCGACACCGATGAAGGCGCCCGCCGCCTCGGCGAAGTGGCCCTCGTGCCGCATTCCTCGCCGATCTCGGCCTCGGGCATCCTGTTCTACAACACGCTCTACGACGAAAACGCCTCGTGCCACATCGCCATGGGCCAGTGCTATGCCGACTGCTTTGAAGGCGGCAAGGAACTTTCGCCCGACCAGATCTTTGCACAAGGCGGCAATAAGAGCCTCATCCATATCGACTGGATGATCGGGTCGGACCAGATCGACATCGACGGCGTTCATGCCGACGGCACGGTCGAGCCGGTCATGCGCAAGGGTGAATGGGCGTTCTAAACGCCCTCTTCCCCTTGCCCAAACACCACGTCATCCCCGCGAAAGCGGGGATCTCTGTTTCGGCACGGGATTCCCGCTTTCGCGGGAATGACACCGTGGGGGAAGTTGCAAAAAACTAAAACTTCCGCTCAGCCTGCTCTTCCATATAGGCCAGCTCTTCCTTCGTGCTCTCGCGCCCTAGCGGCGCGTTCCGGAAGGGAAAACGCCCAAAGCGGTCGACCGTCTCGCGATGGGCGACCGCATATTTGAGCTGATCCTCGTCCCCCAGCGCCTCATAGAGCCGCACCGAGGCCGACTGGATCGCCGCCGATTCCGCGTGCATGAAGGGCAAATAGATAAAACCCCGCCGCGGCTGCTCGAAGCGCATATCGAGCCCCTGCCCGACCATTTCCTGCGCCAGCACCAGCGCCATCTTGTCCTGTGCGAAGGCGAGCGGCGAATTGCGGAACAGCTGGCGCGAGAACTGGTCGAGCACGATGATCTCGGCCAGTCGTCCGGACGGTTTGGCCCGCCATTCCCAAGCCTCGCCCTTGGAGACATGGGAATGGGTCTGGCCAAAGACCTCCGCGATCTTGGCATCAAACTCGGCCTTGCCGGCAAACCAGTCTTCCGGTCCGTGCTCGACGAACCAGAAGTTCAGGACGTCATCTGCAGTGCGCATGTCTTCCCCCTTGCCCAGCTTGAAGCAAAACGCAGCAGACTGGCTTTTAGTTTGCCAAGACTACGCGAATGCGATTGCCGAAGGGATCCTGCGTTTCAATGCCCTTGTCCAGCCGTTCGATCGGCGCTCCGGCCTTTTCCAGCCGGCCGACAACCGCATCGAAATGCTCGGCCCCAGGCACGGCAATGGTGAACCAGCGCAGGCCCGCCGATCCCGCCGGCGGCAGGCCGGCATTGGGGCCGGACCAGATGTTGAACGCCACGGTATGGGGCATGTAGTCGAGCCCGACATCGCCCATGCCGAAGGAATTGATCAGCAGAAAACCGGCAAAGCCGATGACGTCGCGATAAAAATCCATGGCCATGTTGAGGTCATTCACATGCACATGGATATGCCCGATCCGCGTCCCGGCAGGCATGCGCGGAGCAAGCACCGGTGCCGGGCCCAATTCGCCCAGGAGGCCATCGAGGTCGATGGGTTCGCGTCCCGAATGCGGTTTTCCCTCGGCAGTCAGGGCATAGGTTTCACCCTTTTCGGGATCGCCCAGCGAGCCGCGCCACGGCGTCTCGAAGGTGATCTCGATGCCGTTGCCGTCAAAATCCCAGAGATAGATGGCTTCGCTGACGAGGTGGTCGGTCGGGGAAATGCGCACATTGCGCTGCAGCGCCCGCACCGCCATCTGTGCCAGGTCCACCCGGGCCGGCACATGCACGGCAACATGATAGAGCCCGATGCTGCGCGGCACGGCGGGACGCACGGCACCCGTTTCGAGCACGATCAGCACTTTTCCGCCCGCACCGAGCTGCAAGAGATTGCCCGTCTCGGCGATCAGCTCGAGCCCGACCACATCCTGCCAGATGGCAAGCGCACGGGCGCGATCGGTCACGGCGATATGAACCGGGCCCAGCGTCGTGCTGAGCGGCAATTGAGGTTTTGACTTCACCACTGTCTGAACGGATGTGTCGATCATGCCGACCTCCCAAAAGGGCTGAACTTGAACTGAACTCAATCTAGGCCCGCGGCATCGCAACTTCTATGGAAACGACACCGAAGGCTTCGTTCGCCCAAACCGCCCCAATCAGCAATCTTCCTGATGTCGTCAATCCGTGCTTTGATCGAGCGGGAAGAGGAGGACAGGATGCTCAGAGGGTTTGCCGTGACGCTGGCCATGCTCGCCAGCATGTCGAGTGCATTTGCCAATTGCTATGAAATGATCGGCTGCGACGACAGCGACTATTTCCGGCGCTCGGACCTGCGCCAATTGTCCTGCCAGTCGCTGTGGGAAGTGCGCAACTGGATCTACAAGCAGAACGGCTATTGCTTTTCCACCCAACGCGCCAAGAACGCCTTTGGCAATGAAGGCTGCTTCATCACCAATCAGGCGCAGGTAAAGCTGAACGCGGTCGAGCGGGAGAATGTCGCGACGATTGCCTCGGTCGAAAAATCGCGCGGCTGCAATTGAGCCACCCGGCCGTCACGCTCGGGCTTGACCCGAGGGCCCTGCACGTGCTGCGCCAGAAATAAGTGAAACGTCCTCGGGTCAAGCGCGAGAAAACCTCAAACGCCCTCATTGTCCTCGTCAAAGCCGTTGTTCACCAGCTCGACAATGGCTTCCAGCGCCTCGCGCGCCTGCTTGCCGGTGGCCTGCACCAGAATGGTCGAGCCCGGCCCGGCCCCGAGCATCATCAGGCCCATGATGGAATTGCCGTTGACCGACTGACCGTCCTTGATGACGTGCAACGACGCATCAAAACACTCCGCCGTACGCACGAAGCGCGCCGATGCGCGCGCGTGCAAACCCTTGCGGTTGACGATGGTCAGTTGCTGGGCGACGGCACGATCACCATCCATTTCAGGATGCTCCACCAAGGATGGAATTGGCGACCGTAATATACTTGCGGCCCGCTTCCTGCGCGAGAGCCACCGCATCGGTCAGAGCGAGATCGCCGCGCACGCGCCCGAGCTTGACCAGCATGGGCAGGTTGACGCCCGCGATCACCTCGACATTGCGGTTCTGCATCACTGAAATGGCCAGGTTCGACGGCGTGCCGCCGAACATATCGGTGAGAATGATCACACCATCGCCGCTGTCGGCCCGGTCGATCGCCGCCAGAATGTCCTCACGCCGCGTTTCCGCATTGTCTTCAGGACCGATGGCGATGGTCTCACACTGTTCCTGGGGTCCAACAACATGTTCCAGCGCCAGCTTGAACTCATCCGCCAGCGCGCCATGCGTCACCAGAACCAACCCGATCATGCATTCTCCCCAGACGATGACTGCGCCTTATTCGAGGACGCAACCTCATCCCAGTCCAATAAGCCCCCGCTCCCTGCCTCGGGTGCATTTGGGAGCGGGCGCCAGTCTTGCCCCCGATGACACCGGTTGCAAGCGATAAATTGTCACCCTCCAGAGGGTATAGCGATTGCGCCCAGCGCCTCTTCGATCAAGAGGCGCTGGTGTTCGATTCCTATCACACCCGCCTGTGGTACCGGGCAACGGGCGATTTCGAGGCCCAAAAGCCTGACTTTGAAATCGTGCTCCTCAGGCATCCGTTCAAGGGTCGGCACGAGATCAACCACCAGATCGAGCCTTTTGCCACTTTGATGGGGCCGGCTGACAATGCCGTGACCGCGCAGTTCAATGAGGCCAGCGATGGCGTTTGGGGCGTAGAGCCGGATGGAGGCGCCATCAATTTCGAGGTCGACCCGGTCATCGGAAACCAGCGCGGCATCGCGCCCGCGGGAGCCGAAGACATCGAGGAGATAGAGAGCGAGCAGCGACTTTCCCGAGCCCGAAGGCCCGCGAAGGAGCACACCTTTGCCGTCGAGCAGAATGGCGGTCGCGTGGATGTTTTCGCTGGCGTTCAGCATCGCGCAGACGCCCCCGCCCAGCCTCCCCCATCAAGGGGGAGGTGCAGATCGCGTGTGGGGCACGATTCTAGCCAAAAACTGGATACGCCACCTCCCCCTTGATGGGGGAGGAAGGGTGGGGGTGTGAGAGCCACGATCTCCAAAAATTACCGCCGCGTCTTCGGCAGCGACACGGTAAACAGCGCGCCAGACCGATCCGTCCGGTTCTGCGCCTTGATCGTGCCCTTGTGTGCATCGACGATCTGCTTGGAAATCGACAGCCCGAGCCCGGAGTGATTGCCAAAGCTCTCGGTTTCCGGCCGGTCCGTATAGAAGCGCTGGAAGATGCGGCTGACATCGCCGGTAATGCCCGGGCCCTCGTCGCTGACCGTCACGACGATCATGTCGGTCTCCGTCGAAACCGTCACCGTCACCGTGCCATCGACTGGCGAAAACGACACCGCATTGTCGATCAGATTGGCCAGCACCTGCGCCAGGCGGCTTTCGTGCCCGGTGATCACGGTCGAACCGCGCCCAAGGCGCTTGCCCATGACGACATTGACCTGCCGGCCTGCCGCCACGTCCTTCTGGATGCCGACCATGGCCTCGGCCAGCTTTTCGACATCGACCAGTTCGGCGCTTTCGCGCGCCAGTTCGGCGTCGAGTCGGCTGGCGCTCGAAATGTCGGTAATCAGCCGGTCGAGGCGTTTCACGTCATGCTGGATGATGGCGTTGAGGCGCTCCCGGTCTTCCGGCTTCTTGGCCAGCGGCAGCGTTTCGACGGCCGAGCGCAACGAGGTCAGCGGGTTCTTCAGCTCATGCGCCACGTCGGCGGCAAAGCGCTCGATGGCTTCGATGCGATTATAGAGCGCATCGGTCATGCGCCGCAGCGCGCCTGAGAGATGGCCGATTTCGTCGGGTCGATCGGTCAGGTCTGGAATTTCCGCACGCGCATTGCCCGCCGTCTGCACCCGCTCGGCCGCCGCCGACAGGCGCCGCATCGGGCCGGCAATGGTGCCGGCCAGCAGCAGCGACAGCGCGATCTGCACGCCCGCGGCAATCATGGCGATGCGCAAAATGCTCCAGCGCTCCTGCGCCACCACCGAGTCGATATCGCCCGGCGCCGTCGAGAGCAGGATGGCGCCGACCACAGCGCGCAGGCGCTGCACCGGCACGGCTACGGAAACAACAAGCTGGTTATGCTCATCGACGCGCACGAAATCGGCCGGGGCGCCCTGCAGGGCCGAGGCCACTTCGGGATAGCGCGTCCCCTCGTCGGCCCCATATTCCTGGTATTTTGAGAAATTGTCGCCCGGCGCCCAGGCGATCATGGCGTTCCACCAGTCGAACAGGAAAAAACGCTGCGACTTTGAGGTGTCGATCTGCTGCCGGATTACCTCGCCGCGCGCATAGATATTGTCGCTGTCGAGGATAAGCAGGCCCTGCTGATCATAGATGCGCGCCCGTGTCCGCGTCGGCGTGATCAGGTTGCGCAAGAGAGGCGCGACGCGTTCGGGGCTGATGGGAAATTCCAGCGAGGGATCGAAATAGGAGAGCGGGGAAACATTGCCCGCCTGCAATTCGATCAGTCGGTCGGGATTGATGGAGATGACATCGCTATCGACGGTCGCCGAAGCCGCAATGGCAGCGGCAATGATTTCGCCCTGCACGCGCAGCGATTGCACGCGCGCATCGATGAGGCCTGCACGCCATTGGTTGAGGTACAAAATGCCCACGACCAGCACCAGCAGCCCGGCAAGGTTGAGCACGATGATGCGGCGCGTCAGGCTCGAGAAAATGGTGAAATCGACGAAGCGCCGCAGCGCCACGATGACCTGGCCAAGCGGCTTGAGCGCCATGCGCCAGCCGCGCCTGCTCCCTTTTCCAACAGGAGCAGGCTCAGCGTCCCGCTCGGGACGCCTTCCCTCGACTTGAGGATCGATGGTGGCCACGAAGTTCCTTATTGCTCCTTGAAGCGATAGCCGACGCCATAGAGCGTCTCGATCATTTCAAAGTCGTCGTCGGTCGCCTTGAACTTTTTCCGCAACCGCTTGATGTGGCTGTCGATGGTCCGGTCGTCGACATAGACCTGATCGTCATAGGCCGCATCCATCAGCGCATTTCGCGATTTTACGACACCGGGGCGCAAAGCCAAAGCCTGAAGAATGAGGAATTCGGTGACGGTCAACGTCACGCGCTGGCCCTTCCAGGTGCAGGTGTGGCGCTCTTCGTCCATCACTAGCGAGCCGCGCTCGATCAGCGCCTTGCCCGGCACAGGTTCGCCCGTGGGACCGGCGGCGGCCGAAGGATCACGCGGCGCCGAACGGCGCAGGATCGCCTTGACGCGCTCGACCAGCAGGCGCTGGCTGAAGGGTTTTGTAATAAAGTCGTCGGCGCCCATCTTGAGGCCGAACAGCTCGTCGATTTCCTCGTCCTTGGAGGTGAGGAAGATCACCGGCACATCGGACTTCTGGCGGAGGCGCCGCAGCAGTTCCATGCCATCCATGCGCGGCATCTTGATGTCGAGAATGGCCAGATCAGGCTTGTCGGTGGTCAGGCCTTCAAGGCCCGAGGCCCCGTCGGTATAAGTCGCTACCTGATAGCCTTCCGCCTCGAGGGTGAGGGAAACGGAGGTAAGAATGTTCCGGTCGTCGTCCACGAGGGCGATCTTGGGCATATTCTGCCTTTCTAGTTGCGACGCTTGCATCTTGTTGGGACCAGCGGCCCCTCACGCGACGTTGCAGGCGACAATTACGCGTTAAATAAGGCGGGGCCAAGCCTCTAGCCAGTGCCCGACCCCCTACGAAATGGCTGCGACTTCCGTCTTACGACCGATTTCGGGATGGCTGGCGGGGGATTGGCCTGCCTATTTTTCTCTCCACCTGCTGCCCCGCGCGGCGCCCGATGGAGACGAAAAATGAGTGATTTTGACCACAACACCCTGCGCCGGGCCATCGTCGAAGCCGCACTATCACTCAGCGCAAACGCCATTGCCCCCCAACTGGTTGCCGATGCGCTCGTCCATGGTGGCGCCAAACTGGCGGCTCATGGCGCCCTGTCGGTCGAAACCGGCGCCTTTACCGGCCGCTCGCCCAAGGACAAGTTCATCGTCCGCGATGCCCTGACCGAGGAAAAGGTCTGGTGGGACAATTCGGGTACGCTCACCCCGGCCCAGTTCGACCTGCTCCTCAGCGACATCAAGGCGCACCTTGCTGGCCAGAACCTTTACCGCCAGGACCTCCTCGCCGGGGCCGATCCACGCCACCAATATGGCGTTACCGTACTCACCCCTAGCGCCTGGCACGCCCTCTTCATCCGCAATCTGCTCATCCGCCCGGGAGAAGGTATTGAAGCGTCGGACACGGCCACCCCGGTCACCATCATCCACGCGCCGCTGTTCACGGCAGACCCGGCCCGCCACGGCACGCGCACCGAAACCGTCATTGCCCTCGACGTGAGCCGCAACGTGGTCCTCATCGGCGGCACGCGCTATGCCGGCGAAATCAAGAAGAGCGTCTTCTCGCTCTTCAACTTCCACGCCCCGGCGGACGACGTCCTCCCCATGCACTGCTCGGCCAATCTCGGCCCCGACGGGGAGGCCGCGCTGTTCTTCGGCCTTTCAGGCACCGGCAAGACGACGCTTTCCAACGACCCCGCCCGACCGCTGATCGGCGACGACGAACATGGCTGGAGTGCAGACGGCGTCTTCAACCTCGAAGGTGGGTGCTACGCCAAGACGGTGAAGCTGAGTGCCTCGGCCGAGCCGGAAATCTTCGCGGCCACCCGTACTTTTGGCACGGTGCTAGAAAATGTCGTGCTCGATGCTAACAATGTGCCAGCATTTGACGACGTATCGCTCACCGAAAACACCCGCGCGGCCTACCCGCTCGACGTCCTGCCCTCGCTCGCTCCGGGCAGCGTCGGCGGCACGCCCAAAACCGTGGTCTTCCTCACGGCCGACGCTTTCGGCGTCCTCCCGCCTTTGGCAAAACTGACGCCCGAACAGGCCGTCTACCATTTCCTCTCGGGCTACACAGCCAAGGTCGCCGGCACCGAACGCGGCGTCACTGAGCCGCAAGCCACCTTCTCGGCCTGCTTCGGTGCGCCGTTTATGCCTTTGCACCCAACGGTTTACGGCGACATGCTGGCCGAGCGCCTGCGCACCAGCGGCGCGCAAGCCTGGCTCCTCAATACCGGCTGGATCGGCGGCGCCTATGGCGAGGGTAAGCGCATCGACATCGCGTCCACGCGCCGCCTCCTCACCGCAGCGCTCGATGGCTCGCTCGACGATGCCCCGACCCGCCTCGACCCGCTCTTCGGCTTTGCCGTGCCGGTCACCGTCGCCGGCGTCGATCCGCGCCTCCTCGACCCGCGCCAGTGCTGGGCCGACACCGACGCCTACGACATCCAGGCAACGAAACTCGTCGACCTCTTCCGCAACAATTTCAAGAAGTTCGGCCCCGAGGCCGACGCGGAAGCTGGCCCGCAACTGCTGCAGGCAGCCGAATAAAACAAAGGGCGCCACTGGCGCCCTTTTCGTTTCCCGACCGGGAAAAACTCAGTTCGGCGAATAGAAGATGTGCGATCCGACTTCGGCCACGCGGCTAAAAGTGTAGGACCAGGACGGGCGCACATTGGTGGTGTGGTAGAACAGCACCGAGTCCGGAACCGCACCGATTTCTGCGCCGGTCGCATATTCGGCATAGACGTCCTTGGCGAGCGCCATGGAGCGGGCCCAGGCCTGGCGTTCGCCCGGCGCATCGCCGCGACCATCGCAGGCAAAGGTGAACTGGCAGCGGTAGCGGCCCTGGTTGGCGCCCTGATAGATCACGCCGCAAAGCGAGGACGGATACTTGTCCGAACGGGCGCGGTTGACGATGACATTGGCCACGGCCAACTGACCGGCAGCGCTTTCGCCGCGGGCTTCGTGATAGATCGCCTGGGCAAGGCAATCGCGCTCTGCATTGGCAACTTCAGCGCGCTTGGCGGTCGGCTGGTAGCCGCTGGCCACATAGGCCGCGAGCAGGTCCGGCGTCACCGTCGGCTGATGCGCCGGCGCGGCGGGCTTCATGAAACTGTCGATGGCCGAAAGCGCGGTATTGCCGCCATCGAGTGAGCCGCGGGCGATATAGCCCATCAGCATTTCGGTCGAGAGCGGGGGCTGCACGCCACCCTCGGTCACATCGACCGAGCGAAGCTGCTGCTGGCGCGCGACATAGTTGGAAAGCAGAGCATCGGTCAGCTTCTGCTGGCCCGGCGCGAGCGGCACCATGGTGGCGCCAAGAGCGGGCTGCGTGCGGACCTGAGCGATGGGGGCCGGAATGTCGAGCGGCAGGACGAGGTCGGTTTCGTTGGCATGGACGATGAGGGGCGAGGCGATCACGCCAACGACGAGTGCCGTCGCGGCGAGTGCAGCCACTTTGAAAGCGGCGCGCGAGAACTTGTGCCCCCAGCGTGAAGTCAATGCCCCGTCCTTGCCCCTGAGCCCTACCGTTACCTCCGGCGGGCCTTCTGGTTGGATCGCATTCGCAATCCGTCTTTGCGGGGGCACCCTAGCCAAGCCCGCAGAGAGATGGAAGCCAAAATTTACAGCTGGTTAACCATGCGCCTTAGCTTCTTAAAACACGGTTAATGCGCAAAGCCGATCTTGAAAACCCATGAAATCCATGGGCTTGCAACGTACTGACCAAAGGTTTTCGGAAGAAATTAGAATTTTATGCGCTTTTTAGCGCGTCTGATTCTTAACAGATCGATGCGGCGGGAACACAGGTCTGGCTCCTGCCGTTAACGTCAAGACGGGCGCAAAATACGCCCGTCCAAGACTTTTCCGTCAGTGCGGGAAGGCCGCCTTGTGGACGTGCACGAGGCTTTCCATCACGGAAATGCCGAGCGCCAGAACCTCGTCATTGGGATGGACGAGATCGGGAACCATCACGGTCTGCATACCGGCCGCATGCGCGGCATGGACGCCGGCAAGGCTGTCCTCGAGCGCGAGGCAATTGGCCGGGTCGATCTTCAGCCGGCTCGCCGCGGTCAGATAGGGCTCGGGATGGGGCTTGGGATGGGTCACATCATCGCGCGTGACGATGGTCTCGAACAAGTCGAGCAGACCCGCCGCACTCAGATGGTGCTGGGCATGCGGGTTTCGCGATGAAGTCGCGACCGCGGTAGGAATATTATTGGCGTGGAGCGCCGCGATAAAATCGTGGACGCCGGGCTTTACCGGCACGCCACCATGCGAGCGCTCGCGCATGCTGACGCGGCACTTTTCATCGAACAGGGCATAGGGAAAACTGACGCCATAGGCTTCGAGCAAAAGCTGGTTGGTGCGCTCATGGCTGCCGCCGACCATGGAACGATGGACGTCGTCGGTCATTTCGAAGCCAAGGTCGGTACAGACCTCGAAGACGATGGTCTTGAAGACCGCTTCGGTGTCGAGCAAAGTGCCGTCCATATCGAAGATGGCGGCCTGAAATGGTGCAAGCTGTATCATCTCAAATGATATAGGCCGATTTGACCCGGCACGCCAGACACGAGGGCGCAAGCGAGCCTTGCAGCACGGGCCGAAACATAGAGCCGACATGACCCAGTTTATCCCCGCCAAAAGCCATGCCGACCTTGGCCGCGACTTCTTCGACCCGGTAGCAGCAGCCGATTTTCCCAAGGTAATTTTGCGCCACCGCGACCAGCGCTGGGCCCAACGCATCGGCCTCGGCAAGCTGACGGAGGACGAGTGGCTAAAACACTTTGGCCGCTTCGAACCGCTGCCCGGCTCGCTGCCAAAACCCCTGGCCCTGCGCTATCACGGCCACCAGTTCCGCACCTACAATCCCGACCTCGGCGACGGCCGCGGCTTTTTGTTTGCGCAGTGCATCGACCCGGTGGATGGGCGCCTGCTCGACCTCGCCACCAAGGGCTCTGGCAAGACGCCCTGGTCGCGTGGCGGCGATGGCCGCCTGACGCTCAAGGGTGGCGTCCGCGAAGTGCTGGCCACCGAAATGCTCGAAGCGCTGGGCGTCTATACGTCCAAGAGTTTTTCATTGGTCGAAACCGGCGAAGAGCTTTATCGCGGCGACGAACCCTCGCCGACCCGCTCTTCCGTGCTGACCCGCCTCAGCCACAGCCATATCCGCATCGGCACTTTTCAGCGGCTGGCCTATCTCGAAGACACTGACAATCTCCGTCGCCTCGTCGATCATTCCATCGCCAACTATTATCCGCATCTCATCGGAGCCGCCGATCCGGCCGCGGCCCTCCTCGAAGCCGTGGTCGAAAAGGTCGCCCTCCTCGGCGCACAATGGATCGCTGCCGGCTTCGTCCATGGCGTGCTCAACACCGACAATATCAACATCACGGGCGAGAGCTTTGACTACGGCCCCTGGCGCTTCCTGCCGGTCTACGATCCAGATTTCACCGCGGCCTATTTCGACCAGGCGGGCCTTTATAGCTTTGGCCGCCAGCCCGATACGCTTGCCTGGAACCTCACCCGCCTCGCCGAATGCCTGCTGCCGCTTTCCAATATCGAAGCACTAGAGCCGGCGCTCAACACCGTCTGGCCCATCTTCCGCACGCAGCTTCCCCTCGCCATGCTCCGCCGCCTCGGCCTCTCGCCCCGCGACGAAGACAGCAACAACGCCTTCGTCACGGCGCTCTTCGGCTTCCTCTCGGCCAGCAAGGCGCCCTATGAGCAGTTCTTCTTCGACTGGCGCGGCGGCAGCCTCAGCGCCGAACGGGCCGCACGCAGTCCCTCGGCGGAGTTTTATGCGACGGACGCATTCCGGCCGCTGACGGATCTGTTGGAAACATTCGGGCCCGCGGGCGACGTCAACCTCGACCATCCCTATTTCGCCCGCGAAAAGCCGCGGACGATGCTGATCGATGAAATGGAAGCTATCTGGGCGCCAATCGCCGAGCGCGATGACTGGGCGCTTTTTCACCAGACGCTGGGAGAGATTGCCGAGATGCGCGATGCCTATGGCGTGAAAATCTAGCCGCAGCACCCCCACCCTCGTTCCCTCCCCACAAGGGGGAGGGAGGCGCAGACTGAGGCGCTACGGTTCCATCGTCTCCCTCCCCCTTGTGGGGAGGGATTAAGGGTGGGGGTACCGGCCTCGCCCCTAGCCGAGTAGACTACCCAAAATCACGGAGGACCCCATGCCCATCTACGCCCTCGACGGGATCACGCCGGAAATCACCCCCGAGGTCGGCTGGATCGCTCCAACCGCCGTGCTCATCGGCGCCTGCCATGTCGGCCCCGAAGTCGGCATCTGGTTCGGCGTTGTCGCGCGGGGCGATATCGAGCGCATAACCATCGGCGCGCGCTCCAATGTGCAGGAAAACTGCGTCCTCCATACCGACAAGGGTTTTCCCCTCTTGATCGGCGAAAACTGCACGATCGGCCACAGCGCCATCATCCATGGCTGCACCATTGGCGACAACACGCTGATCGGCATGGGCGCCACCGTGCTCAACGGCGCAAAGATCGGAAAAAACTGCCTGATCGGCGCCAATGCGCTCATCACCGAAGGCAAGGAAATCCCCGACAATTCTCTCGTCGTCGGCGCCCCCGGCAAGGTGATCCGCACGCTCGACGCCGAAGCCATTGCCGGCCTCACGGCTTCTGCCGATCGGTATGTGAAGAATGCCAAACGCTTTGCGGCAGGCCTTGTGGAAGTGCATCCGCCGGGTGATTTCGACCCGGCCTAAACGGCCCTATGGCAGCATAACATCCACGCGCAGGCCCTCGCCGGGCCGGCTCTTGATGGAAATCTGCCCGCGATGCCGCTGGACAATGTGCTTGACGATGGCAAGGCCCAGGCCCGTGCCCTTCTTCTTGCGGCTCGTTTCCACCTCGATGCGATAGAACCGCTCGGTCATGCGCGGCACGTGCTCGGGCTCGACGCCCGGCCCATGGTCAACGACGCTGACGAGGTGCTTGAAGCCACCGCGATCAATCGAGGTCAGCGACACATCCACCGTCTTGCCATCGGCGCCATATTTGATGGCGTTGTCGACAAGGTTTTCGAAAACTTCATAGAGCTGGTTGCGGTCGCCGACCACCGTTACCGGCCCCTCGGGCAGGTCCAGCACCACGTCGAGTTCGGCTGCCTTGGCCTGGGTCTGCAGCCCCTCGCGCACTTCGCGCAAGAGCCCCGCCAGATCCACCGAACCGGTCGGGCGCACATGCTGATACATTTCGATGCGCGACAAGCTCAGCAGATCATCGATCAGCCGGCTCATGCGGTCGGCCTGGCCGCGCATGATGCCGAGGAATTTTTCGCGCGCCACCGCGTCGCGCGCCGCCGGGCCAAGCAGGGTATCGATAAAGCCCAGCAAGGAAGCCAGCGGCGTGCGCAGCTCATGGCTGGCATTGGCGATGAAATCGGTGCGCATGGCATCGACGCGCTTGAGTTCAGTCAGGCTCTGGAAAGTCACCAGCAGGTGCCGATCATCTTCCTCCAGCCAATCGCTGCCGGGGCTGCGAATGGGCGCCACGGTGACGCGGTCCCAGGTTTCGCTCGGCAGCGTCTCGTGCAGCTCAAAACTATGCGGCGTACCGGTGCGCAGGGCCGCATCCACGGCCGCCACCAGTTCGGGATTGCGCATGACGAGGGTAAGAACCTTGCCCCTCTGCACATTGGGATATTGGCTCGCCGCCGCCTGATTGCGATAGGCAACCGCACCGCGCCGATCGAGCACGAGACAGGCCTCGCCCAACGCCTCGGCAAAGGCGGCCATGACATCTTCGCCCGGCCCTTCGGGCAGCACGGGGACGACCGGTGTCTCTACAATCCGCGTGACCGTCCGGACGGGCATGGGCAGGAAGGCAACGAAAGCCAGCGCCACGAGATAGCCGAGCGCTGCAAAATCGGGCCGCAGATTGCCAAAAAGTACCAGCGCGACAAAAAGGCCGGCGAGCCCCAGAAGGAGCCCGGCATAGTTGAGGATGCGCGCCAAGATAGCCTGGCCACGCAGCAATGTCTGGGGCGACTGGGAATCGTCCATTTTTGACTGCCGAATCAAGCGCTTACTCCCGCCACTTGCGCGGGATCGAAACTTCTAGCACGGTACCTGTGACAATGGAGCGACAGCGTGAGCGATCCCCTAACTGGCTTTGACATCAACAATCCCGAGCTACCTTCCGCCATCAAGAAGGCGGCCCTGAAATCGGGCGGCTTTCCCTATGACGACAAGCTCGACGGGGATGAATATGACACGCAGCTTTATGCGCTGCAAAAGCAACTCGTGCTGCTGCAGGCCCATACGGCCAAGGCGGGCGAGCGCATCGTCCTCGTCTTCGAAGGGCGCGATGCTGCCGGCAAGGGCGGCACCATCAAGACGATCCTCGAAAACCTCAACCCGCGCTTCAATCTTATCGCGGCGCTGCCCAAGCCCAACGATCGCGAGCGCACGCAATGGTATTTTCAGCGCTATATCGACTGGCTGCCGGCATCGGGCGAAATGGTGCTGTTTGACCGCTCCTGGTACAACCGCGCCGGCGTCGAGCCGGTCATGGGGTTTTGCACGCCCGAAGAAACCGAACTGTTCCTCGATGAAGCCCCGGAATTTGAAAAGCGCCTGACAAAGGACGGCATCCGCCTCTTCAAGTTCTGGCTCTCGATCGGCCGCGAAATGCAATTGAAGCGCTTTCACGATCGCCGGCACGATCCGCTCAAAACCTGGAAACTATCGCCCATCGATCTCGAAGCGTTGAACAAGTGGGACGATTATTCCAAAGCCAGGGACCGCATGCTGGAGCGCACCGATTGCGCCCATGCGCCCTGGACCGTCATCCGCGCCAATGACAAGCGCCGGCTGCGGCTCAATGTCATCCGCACCGTGCTCAATGGGTTCGACTACGAGGGCAAGGACAAGAAGGCCATCGGCAAGATCGACGACAAGATCGTGCTGAGCGCGGAAGAATTCTTGAAGATGGATGGGGAATAAGGCCCCCTCACCCGCCGGCTACGCCGTCGACCTCCCCCAAAGGGAGAGGTGTCGCTTCGCGACTTTGGCACACTCCGACCTCTCCCTTTGGGGGAGAGGTCGGCCCGTAGGGCCGGGTGAGGGGGCCTTACGGCAAGCACCCTATTTCAAAAACTTCGGCTCCACCAATGCACCCTTGTGGCCAATAACCACACCGGCCACGCGATGCGCCTCTTCCGCCGCCTCACGGATCGACTTGCCGTTGAGCCGGGCCGAGAGATAGCCGCCATTAAAACTATCCCCGGCCCCAGTGGCATCCACCACCTTCTCGGCCGGTTTCGGCGAAATCCGCACCCGCTCGGAGGCCGTCGCAATCAGCGCTTCCTTCGCGCCGTCCTTGACCACCACTTCCTCGACCCCAAGTTCGAGATAGCGCTCAGCCGTCTCATCCACGTTCTTGTCACCAAAGAGCGGCGCCTCGTCCGTGTGCGTCGGCAACACGATATCGCAAAGGCTCGCCGCCGCCGTCAGCACCGAGGCCATGACCCGCGGGCTCGACCACAAGGCCGGCCGCAGATTGGTATCGAAAGCAATCCTGGCGCCATTGTCCCGCGCCTTGACGATAGCCCCCAGCAAACGCCCCCGCGCCTTGGGCGCGAGAATAGCAAGGGTAATGCCGGAGAAATAAACAAGGCTCGCGCCCTCGACCGCCTTTTGCAGCGCCGATTTGTCGTCGGCCAGCAGCTTTGCCGCCGACTGGTCGCGCCAGTAGGTAAAATGCCGGTCGCCCTTGTCCTGGTGGATCATATAGAGCCCCGGCCGCCGCTCGGGAATGGTACCGATATGATCGGTGCCGATGTCATTGGTCTTGAGGAAGGCGCGGATATCGTCGGAATAGCGGTCCTTGCCCAACGCCGTCACATAGTCGACGTCCCAGCCCTTCCCCAAGAGCGCGCGGAGATACCAGGCCGTGTTGAGCGTGTCGCCGGCATAGCCGAGGCGATAGGTGCGATCTTCGCCGCCGCTCATTTCGATCATGCATTCGCCAATGCTGACGATCCGCTTGCCGGCCATGGCCATCCTCCCAATTCCTCCAAAGGCTTATGCCGGGCGCCGCTTGCGCGGACAAGCCTGCAACCCATAAACAAGCGTACCTAGCCGCAACTAGTCTTCCATACAAGATTGGAAGCCACTATGCTGCGCCCGATTTGTCTTCCACGGAGCCGTCATGACCAGCCCGCGCCTCAGCCCCGCCACCCTTGGCTCCCTCAAGCCGGGCATTGGCGTGCCGAACTATGATCGGGCCAAGGTGACCCCCGGCATCGTGCATCTGGGCATCGGCGCCTTCCACCGCGCGCATATGGCCGTCTATGTCGACGACCTCCTCGCCCAAGACCCGAGCTGGGGCATTGTCGGCGCCAGCCTCCGCCGCCCCGACACCAAGGACGCCCTGGAGCCGCAAGGCGGGCTCTACACCATCGCCGTGCGCGATGCCGCGGGCACGCATCCGCGCGTCATCGGCTCCATCCTCTCGGTCATGGACGCCAATACCGAGCGCGACACCCTCCTCGACCTGATGGCATCACCAAATATCCGCATCGTCTCGCTGACCGTCACCGAAAAGGGCTATTGCCACGACCCGGCGACCGGCGAACTCGACCAACGGCATCCCGATATCGTGCATGACCTCGCCAATCCCGCCGCGCCGAAGTCCGCCCCCGGCATGCTGGTCGAAGCCCTGGCTCGCCGCAAGGCCGCCGGCATCGCGCCCTTCACGGTGATGAGCTGCGACAATCTCCCCTCCAATGGCGAAACCGCCAAGCGCATCGTCACCCGCTTTGCCGCCCTGCGTGACGCCGCTATCGGCGAATGGGTCAAAACGGTCGCCTTCCCCTCAACCATGGTCGACCGCATCGTGCCCTCCACGACCGATGCCGACCGCGAAGAAGTGACAAGCCTGATCGGCGCCGAAGACGCCTGGCCGATCATGACCGAGCTTTTTACCCAGTGGGTGATCGAAGACCATTTTCCGTCGGGCCGCCCGGCCTTTGAAAGGGCCGGCGCGCAGCTGGTGCAAAATGTTGAACCCTTCGAGCTGATGAAGCTGCGCATGCTCAATGGCTCGCATTCGACTATGGCGTACCTGGGCTATCTCGGCGGCTACCAATATATCGCCGAGGTCATGGGCGACGCGGCCTACGTAAAGCTCATCCACGGCCTGATGACCGAAGAAGCCATGCCGACACTCGATATGCCCGGCACCGACCTGGGCTTCTATCGCGACCAGCTCCTCGAACGTTTTCGCAACCCGGCCCTAAAACACCGCACCTGGCAGATCGCCATGGACGGCAGCCAAAAACTGCCGCAGCGCCTCCTCGGCACCATCCGCGATCGTCTCAAGGCCGAAAAACCGATCACCCGCCTCGCCCTCGGCGTCGCCGCCTGGATGCGCTATGTCACCGGCATTGACGAGGAAGGCAATGAGATCGACGTCAGGGATCCGCATGCGCTGAAGATGATGGCCATTGCGGCCGATGCCGGGGACGATCCGGTGGCGCTCTATGAGGGGCTGTCGAGCCTGACGGAGGTTTTCGGTACGGACCTGGCCGGAAACGCCGTGTTCCGCGACACGGTCGTGCGCCACCTTGAAAGCCTCTTCGATGAAGGCGCCAAGGCGACTGTGGCCAAGGTCGCTGGCTGATCGGGAAACGGCGCACTCGCTATTCCCACGGCGTCATTCCCGCGAAAGCGGGAATCTCTATTTCCCAAAAGTGAGATTCCCGCTTTCGCGGGAATGACACCGAGAGAGTGGGCGTTCCGGGGCCTAAACCTTGCCCTCCAGCGCCCGATCGAAAATCGCCAGCGCCCGCTCCTTCGTCAGCTCCACGGGATTGCCGCCCGCCGTAGGGTCAACAATGGCCATATCGCCGATCTTGTCCCGCTGGGCATCATCCACGCCAAAATCCCTCAGCGTATGCGGCACTTCCAATCGCAGCCGCAGCCCGATCACTGCATGCAGGAACGCGTCAAAACTCGGCGCCAGCCCGATATAGGCCGCCAGCCGCGCGATCTTGCCTTCGATGGCCGATTTATTCGCCTGCAGCACGTAGGGCATGAAGACGGCATTGGTCATGCCGTGATGCGTGTCGTAGAGCGCCCCCACCGGGTGGCTCAGCGCGTGAATGGCCCCCAGCCCCTTCTGGAAAGCCGTCGCCCCCATGGCCGCCGCACTCATCATATGGCCGCGCGCTTCGATATCGTTGGGATTAGCCGCCACCTTGGGCAGGTTTTCAAAAACCAGCCGAATACCCTCGACCGCAATGCCGTCGGCCAGCGGATGGTATCCCGGCGCGCAATAGGCCTCCAGGCAGTGCGCCAACGCATCCATGCCCGTGCCCACGGTGATGAACTTTGGCATGCCCACGGTCAGTTCGGGATCGGCGATGACGACCTTGGGCATCATCAGCGGATGAAAGATCACCTTCTTGGTGTGCGTCGTCTCGTCGGTGATAACGCCGGCGCGCCCGACTTCCGAGCCGGTCCCCGCCGTCGTCGGCACGGCGACAATCGGGAAAATCCCCTTGGGATCGGCCCGCGTCCACCAATCGCCAATATCCTCAAAGTCCCACATGGGCCGCGTCTGTCCGGCCATGAAGGCAATCACCTTGGCCGTATCGAGCCCGGAACCACCGCCAAAAGCGATGACCCCGTCATAGCCACCCTCGCGCAGCACTTTTGTGCCGGCCTCGACATTGGCCGAAATCGGGTTGGGTTTTACATCAGAGAAAAGCCCGACCTCGATGCCCCCGGCCTTCAAATCCGCCAGCACTTTTTGCGTTACCGGCAATGCCGCCAGCCCCGCATCGGTCACCAGCAGGGGTTTCTTAATTCCTGCCACCTTCAGCGCATCGGGCAATTCGGCAATACGCCCCGCCCCGAAGCGGACGGCGGTCGGATAATTCCAGTTGGCTTTGGTCATGCTTTTGGTCCCTCAATACAACCTACCCACCGCTGTCATCCCGGCGAAGGCCGGGATCCATCCTGAGATCTCAAGTTGGACCCCGGCCTTCGCCGGAGTGACATCGAGCGGGGTGGAGAGTGTCTTCAAACCCGCCGTAGATGAAAACTCTTGGGCTGGGTCAAATTGTGGTAGCCGATCTCGCTCAGGCCCCCGCCCTTGCCAGTATCCTTCACACCCGTCCAAACGAGCGCGGGATCAAGATAGTCGCAGCGATTGGCGAAAACCGTGCCGGTCTCGACCTCGCCGCCAATCCGTCCGGCGGCAGCAATATCTGCCGTCCAAATCGACGCCGTCAGCCCATAGGGACTGTCATTCATCAGCGTGATCGCCTCGGCATCATCAACCACCTTCATGATGCCGACGACCGGCCCAAAACTCTCCTCGCGCATGACGCTCATCTGGTGATTGACGCCGGTAAGCACTTCCGGCGCCAGATAAGGCGAGCCCGCCATATCGCGGGCATCGCCCCAGTTGAGATGCCGCCTCGCGCCGCCGCGCACGGCTTCCTCAGTCTGCTGGCGCACATGATCGGCAAAATTGCCGCGCGCCATTGGCCCGACAATGGTGTCGGGATCGAGCGGATCGCCCAGGGTCCAGCCCCGCGCCTGCTCGATGAACCGTTCGACAAAACCGTCAAACACCTCGGCATGCACATAGATGCGCTCGACGCCGCAGCACGATTGCCCCGAATTGAAAAAGCTGCCGTCGACGAGGTTTTCGGCGGCAAAATCGAGATTGGCATCGGCGCGGACATAGGCCGGGTCCTTGCCACCAAGCTCAAGGCCCAGTGTGGCAAAAGTCCCGGCCGCTGCCCTCTCGATCCGCCGCCCGCCTTCCACCGATCCGGTGAAATTGATGTGGTCGATCTCGCCCGACCCAACGAGTTTTTCCGTGTCCGAATGGCTCAGGACAAGGTTCTGAAAAATGCCCTCCGGTAGCCCGCCTGCTTTGGCCGCGGCGGCAAAGCGCTCGCCGGCCAGCAGCGTCTGGCTCGCATGCTTCAACAGCACCGCATTGCCCGCCACCAGCGCCGGAACGATGGAATTGACTGCCGTCAGGAACGGATAATTCCAGGGCGCGATAACCAGCACCACGCCGAGCGGCTCATGCGCGATATAGCGCACAAAACCCTCTTTCTCGGGCCGCATGGACGGCGCCAGCGTCGTCTCGGCGATGCCAAGCATATGCCGGCTGCGTTCCTCGACCCCCCGCTTTTCCGCGCCAAAGCGGATCGGCCGCCCCATTTGCCAGGCCAGTTCCGGCACGATCTCGTCGTTCATGGCGAGCAGCGCATCGACCATGCGCCCCACCGCCGCAACGCGCTCGGCCACCGCCACCGCGCGCCAGACCCGCTGCGCCGCCTTGGCCCGGCTTACGGCCGCGGCGATGGCAGCACCATCCAGCGTCTGCCGCTCGGCAAAGACGTTTCCGCTCACGGGAGAAATGATCTGGACCGTCTCGGTCATGCTTTTATTCCGTTCAAACTTTGTATCATTGCCGGGTGGCTCTCGAGAGAACCCACCAGCCGCCCCCATTCCTTCGTCACTACCGGGCTTGTCCCGGTAGTCCATGCGGCGGCAAGATGGATTGCCGGGACAAGCCCGGCAATGACGGCGAACCATGGGTGTTGCTGCAAACGGACCTCTTCAGCTCCGCTCGAACCCGCGCTTGCGCTCCCAGTCAGTCACGCGGCGATCATATTCGAACTGTTCCCAATTGCCCGTGTGCACATAGTGCTCCACCACCTCGGCCCCAAAAGCCTCGTTGAGCATTTTTGAGCCTTTCAGTGCCGCCACCGCGTCGCGAAGAGTCTTGTGCACCTCGCGCAGTTTTTCGCCCGAATAGGCATCGCCCGAAAAGGCCGGTTCCAGCGTGAGCTTGTCCTCGATCCCCTTCAAGCCCGCCGCCAGCAGCGCCGCAAAGGCGAGATAAGGGTTTAGGTCGGCACCACCAATGCGGCACTCAACCCGCACACCCTTGGTGTTTTCCCCGCAAAGCCGAAAGCCAGCCGTACGATTGTCACTGCTCCAGATCGCCTTGGTCGGCGCAAAAGTGCCAACCTGGAAGCGCTTGTAGGAATTGATATAGGGCGCAAGGAAATAGGTGATGTCGCCGGCATAGGTAAGAAGACCCGCCATGAAATGCTTCATCAGCCCCGACATGCCCAACGCGTCGCTCTCGTCGACGAACTGGTTCTTTCCGCCCTTTGCCAGCGACATATGGATATGCGCCGAAGACCCGGCGAGATCATAAGCCCACTTGGCCATGAAGGTGACGGCCTTGCCCTGGCCGAAGGCGATTTCCTTGGTGGCATTCTTGATGACCACATGCCGGTCGGCCATGGTGAGCGCCTCGGCATAGCGGACGTTGATTTCTTCCTGGCCCGGCCCCCATTCGCCCTTGGAGTTTTCGACCGGAATGCCCGAGGCATGCAGCTGATTGCGCAGCGCCCGCATCACCCCTTCTTCCTTGGTGGTCTGGAAGATGTGGTAATCCTCGATGTAATATCCGGCCGCCGTCAGGTTCTGATAGCCTTTCTCATGGGCCGAGCGGAACGTCTCGTCGAAGAGATAGAATTCCAGCTCGCTGGCGAAATTGGCCGAAAGCCCCAGCGCCTCCAGCCGCGCCAATTGCTTCTTCAAAATGCTGCGCGGCGCATGCGGAATGGGTTCGTGATGATGGTGGTCGACGAGATCGGCCAGCACCAGTGCTGTGCCTTCAAGCCAGGTGCATTTCATCAGCGTTGAAAGGTCGGGCTTCATGACGAAATCGCCATAGCCCTTGCCCCAGTTTGCCGCCGCGTAGCCGGGCACCGGCTCCATGTCGATATCGTCGGCCAGCAGGTAATTGCAGCCATGGGTTTCATCCATGGCGCCATCGAGAAAGAACTGCGCCTGAAAACGCTTGCCGATCAGCCGCCCCTGCATGTCGGGAAAGGCAACCAGCACCGTGTCGATGCGCCCGGCGGCGACGTCTGCGCGAAGAGTGTCGAGCGAATAGCTCAATTTTATTCCCTCAGTTTCTGTCTCTCCCCAAGCACCGCGTCATTCTCGCGAAAGCGGGAATCTCCCTTTGCGGCGGCTGGGATTCCCGCTTTCGCGGGAATGACGTTGTGGATGGAAGGCGCAGCGGTGCCGCGCCTTCCCAATTTGGTCAGGCCTTTGGTGCCACGGCCGCCGCCACCGCGGCATCG
This sequence comes from Devosia sp., assembly GCF_024707125.1. GTDB lineage: Bacteria > Pseudomonadota > Alphaproteobacteria > Rhizobiales > Devosiaceae > Devosia. The sequence goes on along the minus strand of NZ_JANQAH010000009.1, from coordinate 789,385 downwards.
CCGCGATGCTCAAGCGCGAACTCTTCTTCGGGCGAGAGGATCAGCTTGTTGCGCCCCACCAGGGCGAAATAGATGATGCCCACCGCACACCAGGCGATCACCCAGATGACGCCCTTGAAGAAGTTCGGATCCTGCAGCTGGTAGAACAGCGTCACCGTGGCGATGATGATGGTCACCGTGGCCCCGGGCACGCCGAGCGGCGAGCGGAAGGGGCGTTCGATATTGGGCTGGTTACGCCGCAGAAGGATGAAGCTGATCCCCTGCATGATGTAGCTCAGCATGGCGCCGAACACGGCCATATTGAGCAGCACGGTGCCGATGAGATCGTCGCCGAGCTGGGTTTCCCCCGAGCCGCCGCCGCCATTGGCAAACCAGATCACCAGCATGACGGCGAGGCCGAGCAACGCGCCCGAAATCATGGCCACATGCGGGGTCTTGTACTTTTCATGCGTGACCGACAGCCCCGAAGGGAAATAGCCGGCACGGCTCAGCGAATAGACCTGCCGCCCCTGCGCATAGAGAATGGTGTGGAACGAGGCGATAAGCCCCGTCAGCGCCACCAGCCCCAGCACCACCGCACCCGCATCGCCATAGATGGCCCGGAAGCCGTCGAGCAGCGGTTCGAGCGAAGAACCGAGCGCAAAGCTGCCGATGCCGTTCACCGATGGGTTGAGCAGCACGATCATGAAGGCCGAGAGGAGGAGCGTCGCAAATCCGAGCAGAATGCCACGCGGCAGATCGCGCTTGGGATCGACCGATTCTTCGGCGGCCAGCGGCACCTGCTCGATGGCAAGGAACAGCCAGACGGCAAAGGGGAGCGTTGCGAGCACACCCTGCCAGCCGAACGGGAACCAGGAGCCGTTGCCATCGGGCAATTCGACCGCCTTGCCGTCCTCGCCAACCCCGATATTGAGCGCCCAGCGCCCAAAATCCATGTTGGGAATGGCCGAGATCCAGAACACCACCAGCACAGCCAGCGAGATCAGGGTGACGACCAGCGTCACCTTGTAGCTCAGCGCCACGCCATAGATGTTGAGCGCCAGAAACACCGCGAAGAAGACGATCCAGAGGATCGGATAGAGCGCGGTATCCATGCCCGTGATCGAACCAAAATAGCCCGAAATGAAGGTGACGATCACCGCTGGGGTCAGCACATATTCGACATTCTCGAAAAGCCCGGTGACGAAGCCGCCCCATGGGCCCATGGAGGTGCGGGCAAAGGAATAGGCCGCCCCGGTATGCGGCAGTGCCGGGCTCATTTCCGCAATGGAGGAAACGAGGCCCAGATACATCACGGCGATGATGGCGCCGGCCACCAGCATGCCGCCCCAGCCACCGGTGGCAAAACCAAAGTTCCAGCCGGAAAAATGGCCTGAAATCACCGCGCCCACGCCGAGCGCCCAAAGCGACCAGATGCCAGCATAGCGCTGCAGCCCCCGCTTTTCGAAATACGACTTGTCTCGTGTCGCATAAGCGACACTTCCCACCTTCTTGGTATCAGCCATGGTCCCTGTCCCCTTGGTTATGCTGAACCCTGTGTGTCCCGCCTAATGCGTCCGGGCCTGTTGTCGCGCCTCGCGCGCATGCTGCAGGCTCCGCGCGATGAGGCCGGCCCATTGGCCGACCCCGTCTGGCGAGAGAATTTCGTCGTTACGGATTTCGATCATGGTGGCTTCGAGCCCGCGCCCGTCGCCGTGTTTTTCGAGCGTGAGGGTCACGCCATTGAGCGCGGCATAGGGCTCGTTCCAGCCGATATTGAGTTCGGGCCGCTCCGCCGCCATGGCATCGCGAAAAGCGCGGGTAAAGCGGTCGTCCCGCCCATGGATGACGCCGATGGGCCAGGGGCGCTTCTTGCCCAGAAAGACGGGGGTAAAGGAATGCATGCAGACCACGATGGTCTCGACGCCCGCATGGCGGCGCGCTTCGAGCAGGACGTCGATAGCGCCGTGAAAGGGTCGATGATACTGGGCGATACGATAGTCCCGTTCTTCAGGTGTAATGTTTTCATTGGCCGCAATGCGCGTGCGCTCTGAAAGCGTCCAGATCAGGTCCGGCGCATCGAGGGCGCGATTGCAGTCGATGATGAGGCGCGACACGGTGGATTCCACCAGCGGCGCATCGAGCAGTGCCGACAGTTCCCGGCTCACTGCCAACGCGCCCGGGTCCCAGGCGATATGGCTCAGCCTTTCGCTGGCCGACAGGCCGAGATCGCCATAGCGCTCGGGAATACGGTTGGAGGCGTGGTCGCACAGCAGGACGAAGGGCGAAGCCCCCCGCGCATTGGTCACCAGAACCGATTTCTGCGCCTCGCTGTCCATATTCCCTCTATAGGCAAGCGATCAATTTCTGTAACAGTAGTTCCACAACCATAATCTGTGTCAATATTGAAACGCAGAATTCAGGGGGCCGAATGGAGGGCAAGACCGTCGCCGCGCGGATTCACGATCTCGACGAGCAGCTGACCGCTGCCGGGCGAAGGGCCGCGCGCGGGCTTTTGGGCAATTATCCGCTGCTCGGCCTCGCGCCGGTCGCCGAGTTCGCTGCGGGTGCCGGGGTCAGCGCCGCCACCATCGTGCGTTTCGTGGCGCAACTGGGCTTCAAATCCTATCCCGATTTCCAGCGCGCCCTGCGCGAAGAGCTGGAAGAGCGCTCGAAATCCCCGCTGCAGCGGGGCGCGACACCCCCGGGTCATGCCGGCGAAGCGCCCTATCTCTCGGCCTTCCTCGCCCAGTCGGCCCGCCGCATGGAAGAAACCGCGGCCCTGATCTCGCCCGGCGAATTCGAGACCGTCTGCCGGCGCCTTGCCGAAACCAAGCGGGCCTGTTACCTCGCCGGCGGCCGCTTTACCGACTTTCTCGCCGGGTATCTTGAAGCCCATCTCCGACTCATCCGCCCCGGCATCCGCCGCCTCGACGGGCGGCCGGCCACCTCGGCCGACCAGCTTATCGACGTCAAACCGGGCGACCTCGCCATCCTCTTCGACGTCCGCCGCTACGATCCGGCCATGCTCGACATTGCCCACACGCTCTCCCGGCGAAAAGCCCACATCGTCCTCATCACCGACGAGTGGCTGAGCCCCATAGCCCGCCACGCCCGCTATTGCCTCCCATGCCGCACCGAAACCGGCCGCACCTGGGACGCCAATGCGGTATTGCTGGGCTTGGTGGAGGCGATCATTGCAAGGGTGACGGAACTGGGCTGGGAGACGGCCAGCGAACGCATCGGAGCGTTGGAGGGCGAGTAGGCGCTCGTTTGTTGCGCGTGCTTCCATCCGTTGCTACTCGTCTGCGATGAAAAACATCATGCACACGCGTCGGGCATTTATTAGGGACAGTCTCTATTTGTCCGGCGCAGTGCTGGCCGGAGGCGCGTCGCTGATGAGCATTCCTCCCACCTTCGCCCAGAGCAACGGCGCTTCGTGGCGCATGCCCGATGAAGGCGATCCGCATGCCGCAACCTGGATGGCTTTCGGCCCCAGTGCAAAAATCTGGGGCCGCGACCTGTTGCCGGACGTGCGGGAAAACCTCGCCACCATTGCCAGAACGATCGCCGTCTATGAGCCGGTCAACATGCTGGTGCGGCAGGAAGACTTCGACCTCGCCTCGGACCTCTGCGGCCCCTCAGTGAACCTGATCGTCATGCCGATCGACGACCTGTGGATGCGTGATACCGGACCCGTTTTCGTGAGGGATCAGGCGGGCAAGCTCAGCGGCGTCGATTTCAACTTCAATGGCTGGGGCAACAAGCAGGCCCATGCGCGCGACGCCAAGGTTGCGCGCTTCGTTGCCGGGGAAGCGCAGGCACCTGTCCTCAATACCAGGCTCGTGCTCGAAGGCGGCGGCATCGAGGTTGATGGCCAGGGCACGGCAATCTTCACCGAAAGCTGCGTACTGAACCCGAACCGAAATCCCAGCGTCAGCAAGGAGCAGTGCGAGGCCGAATTGTCCCGGCTTCTCGGGCTGGAAAAGATCCTCTGGCTGCCCGGGATCAGGGGCAAGGACATTACCGACGGCCATACTGATTTTTATGCCCGCTTCGCGCGCCCCGGCGTTGTGGTTGCTGGCCTTGATCTCGACCCGGATTCCTTCGATCACCCTGTCACCAAGCGACATCTGGAAATATTGCAGGCCTCTACCGACGCCCAGGGGCGCAGCCTCGAAGTGGTCGCGCTGCCCGGCCCCTCAATCGTGCGGGAGGAATTTGAGACCGACGATTTCGCGGCGGGCTATATCAACTTTTATCTCTGCAACGGCGCCGTGATCGCCCCCGAGTTCGGCGACGACGACGCCGATGGCCATGCCCATGACACGCTGCAAAAGCTGTTTCCGGATCGAGAGATCGTGCAGTTGAACATCGATGCCATTGCCGCCGGGGGCGGCGGCATCCACTGCACGACACAGCAACAGCCTCTCTGAGTGCGGGGTAACCATCCCCCTGTGAACGCCGCAATTTTCTGCTAGCTAGGGCGCAGGAGGACGACCATGCGCATTATCGACACCCACCTTCACCTCATCTATCCCGACCGGCTTTCCTATCCCTGGCTCGGCAATGCTCCGGCCATCAACAAGCCGTGGAGCGTGGAGGCCTATTGGGCCGAGGCAAAGCCACTGGGCATCGAAGCCGCGCTCCATATGGAGGTGGACGTCGCCGAAGCCGATATTTTGGCCGAGACCGAATTCGTCTTCGGCCTCCCCGGCATCACCGGCGCCATCGCCGCCTGCCGTCCCGAAAATCCCGATTTTCCGGCCCAGCTCGAAAAACTGCTCGCTGTTGGAAAAGGCCGGATAAGAGGCCTGCGCCGCATTCTCCACGAAGTGCCGGACGATGTCAGCGAACCCCAACTCTTCGCGGACAATCTGCGGCTTCTCGCCCAGCACGGCCTCACCTTCGACATCTGCCTTCGCGCCGATCAGTTGCATCTCGGCGTCGCGCTGGCGCAACGCGTGCCAGAAGTGACCTTCATCCTCGACCATTGCGGCAATCCTGACATCAATGGCATTGGCCTCGACCCATGGCGGCAGAGTCTCAAGCAAGTCGCCGCCCTGCCCAATGTCATGGGCAAGGTTTCGGGCATCGTGAACCACTGCGATCCGGACTGGACCCATGAAACCCTGCGCCCCTATGTCGAGCATGTCATCGGCAGTTTTGGGTGGGACCGCGTCGTCTGGGGTTCAGACCATCCGGTCGTCACCCTTACCGGCTCGCTCACCCGCTGGGTCGAAGCGGCACGCGAGATTGTTGCGGGCGAAACCACCGAGAACCAGGAAAAGCTCTTTTCCCGCAATGCCGAGCGCATCTATCGCGTGGCGTAGGGTCGGATGACGCTGACCTGACGCTCAGCCGAAAATGGCGGCTTGCGAGAACCCGAGCGGAGCGTACGTTGGTACGTGAGCGCTGGCGTTTGCAGGCGAGTGTCAGGTGAACGTCGCCGACCCTAATCGTTTGTCGCTATAACAAATTGTATTGCAGCCCCTCCAAGTGCGTGAGATTCTGCACAAGGAGGAATTGGGGAGAGACTTTATGGCCCAGAGTGCTGACCGCATCGCGGTCTCCACCTGGTCGTTGCATCGCCTTTTGGGCACGACCTATCCGCATGATTTGACCACCAGCGCCATTGGACCGGGCGATGACACCTATGGAGAAGGCAGCGAGTCGCTGCTTGGCCTACCCTCGGTGCTCGCCAATCATGGCTATCACCGGGTGGAGATCGTCTCCTTCCACATGCGCAGCCGCGACTCCATCTATCTGGCCGAACTGAAGGACCAGCTGAAGGTCTCGGAAGTGACATTGCAGACGCTGCTGATCGACGCCGGGGACATCACCCATCCCGAGAATGGCGCCCGTGACGAAGCCTGGATTGCCGGCTGGCTCGACGTTGCCAATGAACTCGGCGCCGAAAATGCCCGCATCATTGCCGGCAAGCAAAAGCCCACCAGGGCCAATATCGACCACTCCGTCGCTGCGCTCAAACGCCTCGCCGCCGGCAATGCCGGATCATCGGTGCGGCTGGTGACAGAAAACTGGTTCGACCTGCTTTCGACGCCGGAAACCGTGCACGAAGTGCTCGATCGGCTCGAAGGCAAGGTCGGCCTTTTGGGCGATTTCGGCAATTGGGGCGGCGACAGCAAGTACGAGGATCTCGCCTCAATCTTTGCTCGCGCCGAACTCTGCCACGCCAAGGCGAGCTTTGTCGGTGGCCAGCTCGACGAGGCCGATTACGGCGCCTGCGTCGGGGCGGCCGAAGAGGCCGGCTACAGGGGCCCATACACGCTGATCTTCGACGCCGACCAGCCGCACGAATGGGCGGGCCTGGCGCTCGAACGCGATTTCATCCTCTCGCTCATCGAGGTTTGATGGCATGAGCCTCGTGCGCGTTGCGCAACGGCGCGTGACACGGCCACGGCGCACCCAGCGCGCCGTGCCGGTGCTGTCGCGCCTTGCCGAAATCGCGCCGGTCGGCATGCTGGTTACCGGGCTCGATGGCGCGGTGCGCTATCTCAATCCCGCCTTTACCCGCCTACTCGGCCACAAATTTGAGGTCGGTCACAATCTCGATGGTTTTGGCCTCATCCACCCCGACGATACCGGCGCGGCGCGGCAACATCTGGTGCGCCTCGCGCGCGGCGAAGCCGCCCATTATCGCGGCGAACATCGCCTGATCCATGCCGATGGGCACCCGATCTGGGTCATGCTCGCCGCCGCCCTCTCGACGGACGATGACGGCCATCCCGATTGCCTGATCCTGCAGGTCACCAGCATAGAATTGCAGAAGCGTGCTGAAGAGGCCCTCGCCTATTCGGAAAGTCGCTGGAACCACGCGCTCGAAGGTGCAAGGCAGGGTGTCTGGGATCACGATATCCGCAGGGATACGATGTTCTATTCGCGCATGTGGCGAAAGATGCGCGGCATTCCGGCCGACGAAGAGGTCGATGGCGATCAGGTCAAGTGGCTGCAGCGCATCCACCCCGAGGATCGCCCCCATGTCATGGCCAATGTCCACCGGCAGGATCAGGGCGACAATAGTTTCGACGCGCTTGAATATCGCGAGCTGACCCGCGACGGCCGCTATATCTGGATTCTCAGCCGCGGCCGCCCGGTCGAATGGGACGAGGGCGGCGAGCCGCTGCGCACCATCGGTACCGATACCGACATTACCTATCTGAAAACCGTGGAGCAGGAGCTGGCGGCCGAAAAGGAGCGCCTGCGCGTTACCCTCGAAGCCATTGCCGATGGCATGATCGCCACCGACGGCGAAGGCCGCGTGACCTTCATCAATCCCGCCGCCGAACGCTTTACCGGCTTTTCCGCCGCCGAGGCCAAGGGTCTTTTAGCCGAGGCCGTCTTTCCTCTCCGCCATGCCCATTCCAATGAGGCGGCGCCCTGCCCGGCGGTCGCTTGCCTCACCCATCGACAGGCCATGGAAGTGGAAGACGAAGTGGTCCTCGTGTCGCGCGATGGCCAGGCCCGCGACATCCGCTGTTCCGCCTCGCCCGTCACCACGCCCGATGGCAAGGTTTCGGGTGCAGTCCTCGTCTTCCAGGATATTACCCAGAGCCGCGCCCTGCAGCGCCAGCTCGTCCACTCCGCCAGCCACGACGTGCTCACGGGCCTGCCCAATCGCGCCGCCTTTGATCGCGCCATGAGCACCGCCATGACCTCGGCGCGCGATGGGCAGCGGCAGCATTGCCTCCTCTATGTCGATCTCGACCGGTTCAAGCCTGTCAATGACACGGCTGGCCATGCCGCGGGCGATGCGCTCCTCAAGCAGGTGGCTGAAACCATTCGCGGCGCCTGTCGCGGCCACGATCTCGCGGCGCGCCTCGGCGGCGACGAATTCGCCGTCTTGCTGGAAGACTGCCCGCTCGCCAATGGCCGCAAGGTGGCCGAAAAGATCGTGCGCGCCATCGCCTCGCTCGCCTTTTCCTGGAATGGCCGCCTCTATCGGATCGGCGCCAGCATTGGCGTCACCGTCATAAAATCGCGCTCGGAATCGGGCCTTGGCTATCTCGGCGAGGCCGATGCTGCCTGCTATGCGGCCAAGGCCGGCGGTCGCGGCCAGGTCGTGTGCTTTGCGGAAATGACCGTCGATCAGCCGCAATAAGCGCTGATCTCGGATCAGCCGTAGTAAACGCTGATCTCGGATCAGCCGTAGTAAACGCTGATCAGCTGCCCGCCGATTTCATGCACCTTGATATCCATTTCATAAATGGAAGAAAGCACGTCGGGCCGGATCATTTCACCTACCGACCCTTGCGCCGCCACCTTGCCATGCTTCATGGCGACGATGTGGGTGGAGTACCAGGAGGCGAAATTGATGTCGTGCAGCACCAGCACGACGGTCTTGCCCAATTCGCTCGCCGCCCGCTGCAACAGCTTCATCATGCCCATGGCATGCTTCATGTCGAGATTGTTGAGCGGCTCGTCGAGCAGCACATAGTCCGTGTCCTGGCACAGCACCATGGCCACAAAAGCCCGCTGCCGCTGCCCGCCCGAAAGCTCGTCGAGAAACCGCCCCGACAGGGCGGTGAGATCGAGATAGCCGATGGCTTCATCGATATGCACCTTGTCGTCGGCATTGAGCCGCCCCTTGGAATAGGGATAGCGCCCGAAGGAGACGAGATCGTGCACCGTCAGGCGCGCGGTCATGTGATTGTCTTGCCGCAGGATCGAAAGCCGCCGCGCCAGCACATCGCCGGGGGTCTTGCTGACATCGAGCCCGTCGACGGTCACCGAGCCCTTGTCCATCGCCATCAAGCGGCTGACCATGGAGAGCAGCGTCGATTTCCCCGCGCCATTGGGCCCGATGATGGAGGTGATGCCGCCCTTGGGCAGGCTCAGCGACACGCCGTCGACAACAGTGCTTTCGCCATAGGATTTGCTGACATCGGAGGTGATGATCATCGGGCCGATCTCCGCAGCACCAGGACAATGAAAACGAGGCCGCCCAGAAACTCGATGATAATGGACAGGGCCGTATCGAAGGCAAAGACGCGCTCCAGCAGGGTCTGCCCGCCGACAAGCGCAATGATACCGAGCAGGACCGCGGCCGGCAGCACATAGCGATGCTTGGAATTGCCGATCAGCGAATGCGCCAGCGTCGCCACGAGCAGGCCAAAGAAGGTGACGGGCCCCACCAGTGCCGTCGACACCGACACCAGAATGGCGACCAGCACCAGAATAACAGCGACCGTGCGCTTGTAGTCGACCCCAAGATTGATCGCCTGCGCGCGCCCGAGCGAAAGCACGTCATAGGTGTGCATCAGCCGCCAGCCGACAAAGCTGGTGATCGCAACGATCACAGTCGCGATGCCAAGCAAGGTCGGATCGGTCGTCGCGAACGAAGCAAACAGCGTATCCTGCAACACATTGAAGGCGCCGGGATCGAGCATGCGCTGCATCAATTGGGAAAGACTGCGGAACAGAATGCCAAAGACGATGCCGACCAGCACGAGCAGATGAAGGCTCCGCTCTTCGCCCAGAAACAGCCAGCGGAACAGCAGGAAGGAAAAGCCGACCATGACGAAGAGTTCGACGACGAACTGGATCTGGCTATCGATCGACACCAGCGCCGAAACGCCGAAGAAGAACACGACCGCCGTCTTGATCAGCACATAGAGCGCATCAAACCCCATGATCGAGGGAGTCAGGATGCGGTTGTTCGTAACCGTCTGGAACAACACCGTCGACACCGCCACCGAATAGGCGACCAGCACCAGCGAGAGCAGTTTCTTGCCGCGGAAGGAGAGCACGAAACTCCAGCTCCCCTTGGCATCGAGCGTCATGAACAGCGCGATGGAAACGAGCGCGGCAACACCAAGCGCGATCAGCACCAAAGCCGGCCGCGACAGCCGTTTCTTTTCCACGTCGAGAGCCAGGTCAGCTTGCATTGCGCGGTGTCCTCAGCAGGAGATAGAGGAACACGGCGCTACCCACGACACCCATGACCACGGCAATCGGGATTTCGTAGGGGAAGCGGATCAAACGCCCGACAATATCGCAAGCGAGCACAAAGCCAGCACCACCCACCGCCACCCAAGGCACGGTACGACGCATATTGTCGCCGACGACGAGGCTGACGAGATTGGGCACGATCAGCCCCAGGAACGGGATCGAGCCCACAGAAACCAGCACTACGGCGCTGACCACGGAAACGATCACCAGCCCCAGCACCATGACGCGCTTGTAGTTGAGCCCGAGATTGGTGGTGAAATCCTTGCCCATGCCGGCAACGGTAAAGCGATCCGCCGCGATATAGGCGAGAATGCCTCCGGCAAGGCCGAGCCAGAGCAGTTCATAGCGCCCGCGCAAGACGCCCGAGAAATCGCCCATGTTCCAGGCGAGCAGCGAGGCCATGAGATTGGTGCGATAGGCAATGAAGGCGCTCACCGCACCGATGACACCGCCGAGCATGATGCCGACCAGCGGCACCAGCAGCACATCGCGCAGCGGTACCGCGCGCAGGATGCGCAGGAACAGGGCCGTGCCGCCCAGCGCAAAGAGCGCCGAAACCGCCATCTTGGCCATCAGCGGCCATTCAGGCGCCAGAAGCGTAACGACCAGAAAACCCAAAGCTGCCGACTCACTCGTCCCCGCTGTGGACGGTTCGACGAAGCGATTGCGCACGACCATCTGCATGACGAGACCGGCAATGGCCATGGAGGCGCCGGCCAGCATCAATGCCAGGGTGCGCGGTACGCGGCTGATGAAGAAGATTTCGACAGCGCGCGCATCCGCCGTGCCCGACAGCAAAGCGGACAGCGACACATCGCTGACGCCGACAAAGAGGCTGATGAAAGCCAGGATCAGCGTCGCGAGAAAGGCAAGAAGCAGAATGCGCAAGGAGGGGCCTTAAGCAAAGCCGGTGGCCGGATCGCTCCGGCCACCTGTTTAGTCTTTAGCTATTCAGCCCAGCCAGAACCTGGTCGAGCAGCAGCAGCACGCCCTGGTAGCCGTGCATGGAGATGTAGGAGGCCTGCGGATCGACATAGACGATGTGACCTTCCTTGGCGGCCGTCGTCTGGTTGAAGAGTTCGTTGTCGAGCAGGGCCTGGGCAGCGCCAGCGTTTTCGCCGGTGCCGGCATCACGGTCGACCACGAACACCCAGTCCGGGTTCACTTCGAGGAGGAATTCGAACGACACGGAGTCACCACCATGGTCGCCGTCCTTCACGCCATCGAGCGCCGAGGGCATGCCCACTTCGTTGTAGATCCAGGAGACGCGCGAATCCGGGCCATAGACGCCGAGCTTGCCGGCATTGGTCACGAGCACCAGGGCATTGCCCTTGCCTTCGGCCGCAGCTTTCACTTCAGCGACCTTGGCGTCGAGCGCGGCGTTGAGTTCGGTTGCCTTGGCTTCGAGCCCAAAGATGTCGCCGAGCGTCGTCATGTTCTTCTTGACGCCTTCGACGATGGAGCCGTTGTCGACCGAAAGGTCGATGGTGGGCAGAATGTCCTTGGAGGTGCCGATGGCTTCGCGCGACCGGGCAGCGATGAAATAGACATCGGCTTCTGCAGCGGCAATGCCTTCAAAGTCGGGCTCGAACAGGGAACCGATCTGGATTGCATCGGCCGGAATCTTGTCGCCGAGATAGGTCGGCGCGTTGGACGACGGCACGCCGGCAACGGTTACGCCGAGAGCGTTGAGATCGTCGAACACGGCCCAGTCCTGCACCAGCACTTTTGCCGGCACGCCGGTCAGCGTGGTTTCACCCTGAGCATGGGTGATCACCTTGTCCTGGGCAAAAGCCATAGGGGCGAGCACAGCGGCACTGGCAAAGAGGGCCGCGGCGAATGCAGTGGTGCGGAAAAGCGATGTCACGGGAACGATCCAATCGGTTTGCATCAAGGGACACGCCATCGAAATCCTGACAGCGCTTATCAAGGTTCCTAGCCAGCACATTTGGGCGAGTCAAAGGAAAATATGACGCAGCCAATCAGACTTTTGTCAGATTAGAATCGCTTTTATTTTGCGTGGTTTACGCAGCCCGTTGCGAAAACGTTTCAGCTGGAGGGTGCGTATGTCTCGGCGCAGAGCGCAATAAAGCTCTTCATTGCCGCCGAGAGCGGGCTCGACTTGCGTCGCGCCACCAGCAATTGCCGCATGGCCCAGCTTTCCGCCAGCGGCGCGCAGACAAGGTCGGTGCCCGCGAGCAGATGCAGGCTCGTCGAACGCAGGAAGCCGATACCAAAGCCGGCCTCGACCATGCGCACCAGCGCGGGAAAACTTTCCACCCGCAGCGTTTCGGTCAGTTTTTGCCCCTTGGCATTCGCCGCCTCCGAAAGCAGGCGGTCGAGCGAACCGGTATGATGCACCCCGACCATGGCATAGGGCAGCGCCGCATCGAAGGAGATCGCCTTGCGCGGCTCGATCTGCTTTGCCAGCGGGTGATCGGGCGGCGCCAGCACCCAGACCCGTTCATCCTCGAAAGGCCTGATGTCAAAACGGGCAAAATCGTAATTGTCCGAAACGATGGCCACGTCAGCCCGGCCCTCGTCGAGCGCCAGGAGTGCCTTGGCGGCGCCCATTTCGGCAATGGCGATTTCGATGCCCGGAAATTTCTGGGCATAGCGGGCAAGCAATTCCGGCAGGCGACCGGTCAGCGCCGAGCCGGTCGAGGCGAGGCGCAAGCTCCCGCGCAGGCCCGAACCAAATTCGGCCATGACGGCATCGAGATCGGCAATCGAGCGCAGAACCGTGCGGCAGCCTTCGGCATAGGCCTCGCCGGCGCTGGTCAATTTGACGCCCTGCGCCGAACGATCGAACAGCACCACGCCCAGCCGCGCTTCGAGATCGGACACGCGCCGGCTGACGGCCGAAGATGCGATCCCCTCGCGCTCGGCGGCGCGGCCGATCGAGCCCGTTTCAGCCAAAAGCAGGATAAGTCGCGCGGTTACGCTGTCGAAAGGTGCCATGTCGTCTCCCACGCGCACCATAGAGGGCGATTGCGGGAGTTCAAAACCACTCGGCGTATTTTTGGGCATTTGATTGTGCGTAAGCCCGCAAATGAGGGGTTTAGCCAGCGGCCAACGCCATCAACCCACGCGAAAGATAGAAAAGGCCGATGCCGGTGACGATCCAGCGCGTCCATTTGCGGAAATTGTCGTCGGTCAGCCGCTGCAGGATGCGGTAGCCGACATTGGTGCCGAGAATGGCGAAGGGCGCGGCAATGAGGGCAATGGCCCAGTCACCAACACCCACAGCCGAAGCCACAGCGCCATAAAAGACGATCTTGGCGCCATGCGAAAGCACCTGCGCTGCCGCCTTGGTGGCAATGACCGTGCGGCGATCCATCTCGGTCCGAATGAAAAAGATGTCGATGGTCGGTCCGGCAACGCCCACCGCAAGGTTGAGCCCTGACCCGAAGAAACCGCAGAGAAAGCCGTGCAGCGGCTTGCTGGCATCGAGCGCCAGCCAGTCCTTGGGAATCCAGACAAGGATCGGCATCAGCCCCACGGCGATACAGACGGTGATGAAATCGGGCGTATAGCGCACGATGAACAGCAGCGTTGCCGCGGTGATCAATCCCAGACAGATGGTCCCGAGAATCCGCCAGTCGATATATTGGCGGGAGAAAATGGCGCGCGAGCCATTGGCAACAAGCTGGATTACCCCCTGCACCGCAATGGCCGTCGCCACTGGCAGCACAGTCATCAGTGCCGCCAGCAGAATCATTCCACCGGCCATGCCGAAAATCCCCGACAGGATCGAGGTGCAGAAAGTGGCTAGGGCGATAATGGCAAAGAGCAGCGGGGACATGACATCTAAATGACCGAGCATTGCCCCTGTCGCCAGCGATGCTTTGGCAAGGGGTCATGCCGGGCCGGCTTCTTTGGCACCCTTCACCCACCCTCACTCTCCTACAAAGGGGAGGGATCAAGGGTGGGGGTAAACGGGAGGCACGATCAAACTACAATATCCCCGGAAAATAGTCCGCAGCCCCCTTGCCCAAAAACTGCTTCACCTCATCCAGCGGCGCCGAGAACAGATCGCCATTGCATACCGATATGACGTGGGGAAAGCCCGAGAGGGTGAACGTCACCGCATCGCGCTCGCTGAACCGGATGTCGAGATTTTCGGCAATGGCTTGAGGGTTGATACATTCGGACGCAAGCTCGGCATCGAAGAGATCGGAGGGGATGTTGTCCCGCACATAAGCGATAAGGCCAAAACTCGGGCCCCAGAAGTAGGCATCCGGATTGGCCGCGGCCGCCTCGGCATCGGCAACCTCATCGGCCGCCGCGCCCCATTCGCGCGGCACCCAGGCCGAAAACACCTTGGCCAGATCGAGCGGCTCGCCGGTCTCGACGTCAAAGGTATAGCTGTCGATGTGATTGTAGGGATGCGCCCCGGTGCACCAGAGACTGCCCGACTGCACCCAGCTCACCAGTTTTGGCGAAGCATAGCTCAGGGTCACCAGCTCGCCGTCATAGTCGCCCAGCGTGCCGCCCATGGAGCCCATATATTCGCCCTTGCCATAGGTCGCATAGCGGAAGGCGAGGCAATCGAAAGCCGAAAGGTTCATCCGGCCATGACGTTCGGACAGGATGGCATTGACCTTGTCGACCGGCGCGCCATCGGCAAAAGCCGTCACGCGCGGAAAGGCGAATTTGGTGCGCGGATCGGTCACGTCGCGAAAAGTCGCGTCGCCGAGCGCCTGTTCGGGCCCTTCGTCGAATTCAACGTCGAGCAGGCTCATTTCATAGGGTGCAGCGCTCCAGTCGAGCGCGGCACCCTCATGGAAACCGAGGGCCGCGGAACGATCATGAAGCCCAAAGGGCGTCAGGGTCTCGGACGAGTCGAGGTCGCGCCAGGCGAGCACTTCGAGCGTGAGATCGACGGTCTTGGGCTTGCTGTCCAGCGTCGTGCGCTTGCCCGTGGCCATGTATTCCGTCGGGTCATAGGTCAGCTCCCAGACGGCGGCGAGCGGCGGATCGACCGCCTTGCCCTCGTCGTCGGTCTCACAGGTGGTTTCGTCGCAGGGCGCTTCCTCATAGAGCGCAAAGGCATTGCCCTCCTGCGACACGGCCAGCAGCGGCACATCGCCGCCGGTGTCCTTGAATGTGTAGCGCCCCACCACCGGTCCACTCTTCGCATCAGTCAGTTCGACCAGAATTTCTCGCCCATTGAGCGTGCCGAGAAAGGTGCGGACCTCATCTCCCAATGCGGGGGTGGCGGCAAACAGGGCGAGCAGGAAGGCGGCGTGGCGCATGGCAGGGCTCCTCTGCCCCTTGCCCTATCACGGCGCCCTGAACTGCGCCTGAACAATTGCTATTGCGCTGGTGCTTCGAGCAATTCGGGATAGATCAGTGCCGAACATTGCCGGTTGTTCTCGTCGAGCTTTGTCTGCTGCTCCGGGCTCAGCACGCCGGTATAGACCGCATCCCAAAGGTCGTCCGCGTCGAGCCCTTCAAGCCCGCACTGGCAATAGGTCGTGCACATCTGCGCCGTGGTTCCTGCGCTTTCGCAGGTCGATTGGCACGAGCGCAGAAAATCCTGCTCGCGCAGCGCATCCTGGGTACCGAAGAACATCGAGAGCGGCACGATCACCGCCAGCAAGATCGGCTGGTGGATAAGATAGAACGGCAGGCTCCAGCGCCCCAGAAACGCAAAGCCTCGCGGCAGTTTTCCGGTCGGCTGGATAGTCGCCAGCTTCGGCAGGAGCGCGGTCTTGCCCAGCCGCGTCACCAGGACGCCAATCAGCACCGCTCCGAACCACGGGAAAACCGGCACGAGATCATTGGTGATGGGCGGGGTCACCCAGAAGCCGAGCCAGGAGAAAATCTTCTCGTTGAACAGCGGATCGGCAAAGAAGAAGGGCGGCAGGATGAAAGCCAAAGCCACCAGCGCCACGACCACCACCGGCACGAAAAGAAACGGCAGGGCCATGAGCATGAAGAGCGCAATGGCATGCAGCACGCCAAAGTAGACAAAGCTCTCCGGGAAGGCGATCAGCGTGCCGACTGTGATCGCCACGGCCCCGGCAAAGGCAAAAAGCCAGCGCCGCCAAAAGCTTTTCCAGCGTATCCCCTCGCCATGCCCGAGCACGAGGCCCACACCAACGAGGAACAAAAAACTCGCCAGGATCGAGCGGGCAAAAAACACCCAGCGCGGATCAAATCCCACATCGGCCGCCAGAAACCCGAAATACCAGAGGTCCCAACAGAGGTGATAAAAGGCCATGGCGAGAATGGCGACGCCACGGGCAATGTCGATGACCGGAAGACGCGTTCGCTTCCCAACCTCAGCCATCGAAATTCACCACCACCGCCAAAAACGCCTCGCCATAGCGATCGAGCTTGCCCTGCCCGACACCGGGCAGATTGAGCATGTCATGCGGATGCGTCGGCCGCGCCAGCGCCATGGCGCGCAGCGTCGCATCATGGAAAATCACATAGGGCGGCACGCCCTGGCTTTTGGCGATTTTCAGCCGCTCGCTGCGCAGCGCATCGAAAAGCCCCTGCGCATGCTCTGGCAGATTGACCGCCTTGCTGAGCTGCCGCCGCACTTCCACAGCCTTTTTCGGCCGGTCTTTCCGTAGCGTTACGCTGCGCTCTTTCTTGAACACCGCCCGCGCGCCTTCGCCCAGCGTCAGCGCGCCGTGATTGGCATGATCGACGACAATGAGACCCATGGCCGTCAATTGCCGCAGCACCGATTGCCACGCCTTGGCATCGAGCTCCCGACCCTGCCCGAACACCGGCTGGTTCTGGTGGCCAAAACGCTGGACCTTCTCGGTCTCCTTGCCCACCAGCACGTCGATCACATGCGCCGCGCCAAAACGCTGGCCAGTCCGGAAAATCGCCGCCAGCCCCTTGATCGCCGCCTCGGTGCCGTCCCAGCTTTCCACCGGCGAGCGGCAGGTATCGCAATTGCCGCAATTGCCGGCATGCGCCTCACCAAAGTGGTTGAGAATGGCCTTGCGCCGGCACTCCGCCGTTTCGCAGACGCCGAGCAGCGCATTGAGTTTTCCGTGTTCGAGGCGTTTCACCTCGTCGGGCGCCCCGCCCTCGTCGATCATGCGCCGACGCTGCACCACGTCGGCCATGCCATAGCTCATCCAGGCATCGGCTGGCTGCCCATCGCGCCCACCGCGCCCAGTCTCCTGGTAGTAAGCCTCAATCGAAGCCGGCAGATCCATATGAGCCACATAGCGCACGTCCGGCTTGTCGATGCCCATGCCAAAGGCCACCGTCGCCACGAGGCACAGGCCTTCTTCCTTCAAGAACGCATCCTGATTGGCACTGCGCAGTTCTGCCGACATGCCCGCATGATAGGGCAGCGCCCGGATCCCCTTGCCCGAGAGATAGTCGGCCATGTCCTCGACCTTGGCGCGGCTGAGGCAATAGACAATGCCACTCTCGCCCTTGTGGCCGGAAAGGAAATCGAGCAGCTGCTCGCGCGGCTTGTCGCGCTCGACGATGGAATAGGAAATGTTCGGCCGATCGAACGAGGTGGTAAAAACCTTGGCCTGTTCGAGCCCCAGACGTTCAATAATATCTTCGCGTGTCGTCGGATCGGCCGTGGCCGTCAGCGCAATGCGCGGTACGCCGGGGAACAGTTCCACCAGGTGAATAAGCTCGCGATATTCCGGCCGGAAATCGTGCCCCCACTGGCTCACGCAGTGCGCCTCATCGATGGCAAACAGCGCAATATCGACGCCCGAAAGCATATTGGCAAAGCCCGGCGTCGCCACCCGTTCCGGCGCCACATAGAGCAGGTCCAGTTCCCCGGACCGCAATTGCCGGCGCACCAAACTCGCCTCTTCCGGCGAGAGCGAAGAATTGAGCGCCGCCGCCGCAACGCCCGCCTGCTTCAGCGCCTCCACCTGATCGCGCATCAGCGCAATCAGCGGCGACACCACAATGCCGACGCCCGGGCGGCAAATGGCCGGAATCTGGAAGCACATCGACTTGCCGGCGCCCGTCGGGAACAGAACCACCGCGTCACCGCCGGCGACGAGCTGGTCGATCACCTGATCCTGCTGCCCGCGAAACTGCTTGTGCCCAAAAATGTCGCGCAAAACCTCGAGCGGGGTCGGCCGCTCGGCACGGTGGGGCGAAAACAGGTCAATTGAGTCGAGCGCTTGCACGCCTCTCTTGAATCACGCGACTCACCCGCGCGCAACACGCCAGTGGCGACTATCACCTAGTGATGCGTCGCTGCTTTCCTCCGCGCCCGGCCCGAGCCCGACTTCTTGCCCCCGCCATCCTGTTTGTTGACCGTGGCCCAGGCGCGGCTCTCCGCTTCATCCTCGGAAAGGCCCTGCTCCTTGTAGCTTTCCTCGATATGCGCCGCCTTGCGCTTCTGCTTGTCGGTATAGGCGGATTTATCGCCTTGGGGCATTTCTGCCTCCTTCACTTCCAAAAGGAACGAAGGCATAGCGCGGGTGGGACAGAGGCTCGGCTGCCATTTCGTTGGCCGGGCGGGAAACCGGAAAAACCTGCCCGTTCCTCATACCACCGCGTCCGGTTGACGCGCGCTATCCTTTGTCAGAGTGGAACGAATGGGGCAAAGGCCGGTTGCGCGGCGCGCGATCACAAGGTGACTATTTCAGCGGCTTGCTGAGATAGGGCGATCCCCGTTCGACAAACCGCCAAGGCGTCTCGACGCCCTTGGTGATGCCAATGCGCAGCCCAGTCGCCACCTCACGCGGCGCGGTCGCGGCAAGCAATTGAAACGGCTCTTCATCCAGCGCCAAGCCATTCTGCATGAGATCGAGCCCCAGCGCCTCGGCCAGCTTTCCCGGCCCCGAGCACAGCTGCTTGTCGACCACCCCGCCCCGCCGCTCGTGCATGGCGTCAAACCCCGTCGTCGGCCGCAGCGCTCTTATCAGGATGGCGCTCCCCGGCCGGCAAACGAAGTTGAGACAAAAATGGATGCCGTAGATCTTGTAGAGATAGGCATGCCCCGCCGGCCCGAACATGGCGGCATTCCGCGGCGTCGGCCCGCGAAAACTATGCGAGGCCGGATCGCTGTCGTCATAGGCTTCCACCTCGACGATTTCCCCACCCACTCCATCAACAAGCAAAGTCGCGCCGATCAGTTCCGGCGCGACCTCCAGCACGGGGCGGTCAAAGAAGGCGCGGGTGAGCACGCGCTCAGTCCACCCGCCCCCGCGCCGCCACCGGCACCGTCTCAAGCACCTCATCCCCACGCACCAGTGTGACCGTTTCGAAGAGATTGCTCACCGGGCAGCAGTGATTGGGAATGATGCGGATCACGTCCCCAATTTTCGGCTTAACCGCACAAGCCGACACATCTAGCGTGCCGTGCTCCTCGCTCAGCCCGACGATCTTGGCATCGGGGAAATCCACGACATAGCCATGCCCCTGCATACCCAAGAGATCGCTGGTCAGCGTCTTGGTTCCGGCATCGATAACGGCCCGGCCATCCGTCGGCCGCGACACAACCGTTGCCAGCACGGTCAGCGCGCATTGCTCAAAAGTCGCGGCGCCGGCCACAACCTGCGAGCGATCCATATAAATATAGGTGCCCGGCCGATATTCGGTCGCCACGCCCGCTTCGCCCATGTGCCAGAT
Source organism: Devosia sp. (assembly GCF_024707125.1). Classification (GTDB taxonomy): domain Bacteria; phylum Pseudomonadota; class Alphaproteobacteria; order Rhizobiales; family Devosiaceae; genus Devosia. The sequence continues at coordinate 769,846 of NZ_JANQAH010000009.1, read as the reverse complement.
ATCGGGCGTACCGCCCGTCGTGATCTCCGGCAGAGCCACACCCGCGCTGTCGAACAGCGCCTTGGCATCAGCCAGCCACTGCTGGGCTTCCTTATATTTCCCCGCAGCCGGATACGTCATCAACCCGGCAAGGCTCAACCCCGGCGCCGCAACGATTTTCTTCGCCAGCTCCAGCGCTGCGGCGGGCGATTGCACACCACACCGCCCCATGCCGGTATCGCATTCGACGAACACACCCAGTGGCTTGCCGGCATCGACAAATGTCTCGGCCAGCCCCGCCACTGTCTCGGCGCTATCGGCAACGACGCGAATGGTCACCCGCTCATGCAGCGCCCTCAGCCGCGCCCGCTTCTTCGCCCCAATGATGTTGAAGGTAAGAAGCAGATCGGCCAGCCCGGCATCGGCCATCACCTCGGCCTCGCCCAGTTTTTGGACCGTAATCCCAACCGCGCCCAGTTCCACCTGGCGCTTGGCAAAGCGCGGCAGCTTGTGGGTCTTGATGTGCGGCCTGAGCTTGATCCCCGCCTTGTCGGCGGCATCCTGCGCGTTTTTCAGGTTCGCTTCGGCCTTGTCCAAATCGACAAGGACAACCGGGGTTTCGAGTTCAAAAATGGAGGTCATTTGCCCCTCAGCACTTCATCGACAAATCTGAGATTACCCGCTGTCAGCCCGGCATCGACCGGCAACAGCGTGCCGGTAATCCCTGAAGCCGCATCCGAGCACAGGAACAGCGCGGCGTTGGCCACTTCCACAGGGGTGACCATGCGTCCCAGCGGATAGTGCGGCAGCACATTGTCGAGCAGGGTCGAATCTGCCGCAAGGCGATGATCCCATGCCGGCGTCCGCACCGAACCCGGTGCCACGACATTGGCACGCACACCTTCCGCCCCACGCTCGACAGCAATACCCTTGGCATAGGCAACCAAGCCGGCCTTGGCCGCCGAATAAGCGGGGTTGCCATAGTGACCCATGGCATTAACCGAAGAGATGAACACCAGCGCGCCACGACCTAGTATGCCCATGGCGGCAATGATCGGATCGGTCAGCGCATAGGCGCCATTGAGATTGATATTGAGTTCGCTGGCCCAGACGGCATCATCGACCATGCCAAAATGCTCGGCCCGGGTGAACCCGACATTGGCAACCACCGCATCATAGACGCCATGCGCTAAAATATCGGCCGAAACCGCAGCCCGCGTCCCGGCCATATCAGCCTGGTCAAACAGCACTTTTCGCACGAGCGGTAGCCCATCGAGCAAGCCTGCCTCACGATCGGCACCGACTATGTTGGCGCCCGCCTCGTGAAACACCGCCACGAGCGACCGCCCGATGCCGCCACCGGCCCCGGTGATGAGCACGGTCTTTCCGTCGAGCCGGAAGGGGGAGGTTTGCGTCATGTCTTGTCCCTTAGTCCTGGGAGTGCGCACCCCTCGCGCGCCATCCCCGATATCTCCACCATCGTCACCACCGGGCTCGTCCCGGTGGTCCACGCCATTCGCAGAATGGCAGGCCATCCACAGGATGGCGGGCCTCCCCAAGATGGATTGCCGGGACAAGCCCGGCAATGACGACACTACAGGGAGCAGCGCATTCAGTGCAAAAGAGAGGCCTCACGGCCCCTTATACGCCACGCAGTCGATCTCGACCTTGCAATCTACCATCATGCGGCTCTGCACGCAGGCGCGGGCCGGCGGATGCTCGCCAAAATAGCTCTTGTAGACGCCATTAAAGCTCCAGAAGTCCCGCGGGTCATCCAGCCACACGCCGACACGCACGATATGCTCCGGCCCGTAGCCAGCCTCTTCAAGAATGGCCAGCACGTTCTTGATCGTCAGGTGCGTCTCTTCAACGATACCACCCCTGACGATCTCGCCATCCTTCATGGCCACCTGGCCCGAAACATAGAGAAAGCCGCCGGCTTCCACGGCACGGGCGAAAGGCAGGTTCTGGCCACCGGCACCGGACTTTTCCGCGCCATAACGCTTGATGGGCATGAGGCCCTCCTCTGAGGCAAAATGAAATTCTATTACTCTTTTGGCGCAGGATTGGCCGAAAATATACCCAAAACCCCCGTCCGCCACCCCAAAGAATGTAAATTTCTTACGTGAAGCCCTGCAAACGATATGCTAGTGTCACAATTGCCGACCTCTCTTTCGGCACCTTCATTTGTTCATTTGCTGGAAGCTTCTCGTGCGCGTTTTCACAGCCGCCCTCGCCACCGAGACCAATACATTTTCCCCCATCGCCGTCGACAAGCGCGCCTTTGAAGCGTCGCTCCATGCCGGCCCCGGCGAACACCCGGCAACCCCGACCCTCTGCACCGCGCCGATCACCGTCGGCCGCGAAGTCTGCGCGAGGGAAGGCTGGACCCTGATCGAAGGCAGCGCCTCCTGGGCCGATCCGGCTGGCCTTGTCGCCCGCACCACCTACGAAGAGCTGCGCGACGCCATTTTGGACCAGCTCCGCGCCGCTATGCCCGTGGACGGCGTCGTCCTCGGCCTCCACGGCGCCATGGTCGCGCAGGGCTATGACGATTGCGAAGGCGATATTCTCTCGCGCGTGCGCGAGATCGTCGGGCCGGACATTCTTGTCTGCGCCGAACTCGATCCGCATAGCCATCTCACCAGGAAGCGCGCCGAAGCAGCCGATTTCTTCGTCTACTTCAAGGAATTCCCGCATACCGACTTCGTCGATCGGGCCCGCGATCTCTGGGACATCGCCGCCCGCGCCCTTAAGGGCGAGATCAAGCCGGTGATGACGGTCTTCGATTGCCGCATGATCGACGTCTTCCCAACCTCGCGCCAGCCGATGCGCGGTTTCGTCGACAAGCTCATGGCGCTCGAAAAATCCGAGCCAGGCCTGCTTTCCCTCTCCGTCGTCCACGGTTTCATGGCCGGCGACGTGCCCGAAATGGGCACCAAGGTCTTGGCTGTTACCGACAACGATCCGGAAAAGGGCGCGGCCCTTGCCGAAAAGCTCGGTCGCGAGCTCTTTGCCATGCGCGGCACCACCATGGTGGCGCAGGTCGATGAGAAGGTCGCTGTCGACGCCGCCCTTGCGGCGACAAAAGGCCCCGTCGTCGTCGCCGACGTCTGGGACAATCCCGGCGGCGGCACGGCGGGCGACGCCACCGTGCTCCTTGCCGAATTCATCTCGCGCGGTGCCACCGACGTCGCCGTCGGCACCATCTGGGATCCGATCGCGGTCCAGATCTGCTTTGCCGCCGGCGAAGGCGCCGAAATCCAACTCCGCTTCGGCGCCAAGTCCGCGCCTGATACCGGCAGCCCCGTCGACAAGCGCGTCACGGTGAAAAAGCTCGTTCGCGACGCCGAAATGCGTTTCGGCGAAAGCTTTGCCCCGTTCGGTGACGCCGCCTGGATTCACTTCGACGGCATCGACGTGATCCTCAATTCAACCCGCGCCCAGAGTTTTGATCCGAGCCTTTACTCGGCCCTCGGCATCGACCCGAAATCGCGGAAAATCCTGCTGATCAAGTCGACCAACCATTTTTACGACTCGTTCTCAAAGATCGCGTCGGAGATCATCTACTGCTCGGCCGGAAAACCCTATCCGAACCGCCCCGCGGAAACGAACTACCGCAAGGCCCGCAAGGATATCTGGCCGATGGTGGAGAATCCCTGGCTTTGAGCCGGCCGTAGGCAAAATCGCTCCAGTGGAGCGATTTTAGGCGAGAAGGCCATGAGAGCTACGCTCGAATGGCGGGCAACGGGGAGCCCCTAACCCCAACCGAATTCGCTATGGCGAATTCGGTGACCCCTCGCCCCTTGCGGGAGAGGGACAGATTTTCTGCGTTCAGAGAAAATCAGGGAGAGGGGTTCTCTCACCACGCGCCGAGCTTGGAGACAAGTCGCATACCCCTCATCCGGCGCTACGCGCCACCTTCTCCCGCAAGGGGAGAAGGAAGATCGGTGGACTACAAAAAACCCTTCGCCGCAAACGTCACGCGCGTCGCCGCGTTGAGGTCATAGCCGGCTAAATCTTCCGGCCGCACCCAGGCGTATTCGTCGAACTCTTCGTTGATCACCACATCCCGGTTCGCCGCGTGGCAATCGAAGATCAGGTAGATCATGTAAATCTCTTCCGTACGCCCGTCGGCGTAAGTCTTGATCCGCCGATCATCGCGAAACCGGAACGGCGTTACCGTCTCGATCACCAGTCGATCGCCCAGCTCCTCGCGGATTTCGCGCCGCAGCGCTTCTTCCATCGTCTCGCCTGGCTCCATGCCGCCACCCGACAGTGCCCACTGGCCCGGAAACACGCCACGGTCCCTCGGCATGCGACAGAGCAGAAATGCCCCATCATTCTCGATGATCGGACAGACAATGGTGCGCTGCTTCATGAAATTCCCCCATTCGGCCAATGGTGACATCAGGTGCTAACAGTCTGTCAGCAAAAAGCCGCCGTTTGACAACGGCGGCTTCTCGTTTTTCAGGCCTTGTTATTCGGCAGCCCAGTTGCCGTACATGATCGGCATCAGCCCGACCATGGACTTGAACCGATCCCAGCTCTTGCGCTCGGGCAGCGTCCAGCCGGCTTCCGCAATGGCCGAAAGACGCGGGAAAACCAGACGGTCGAAGATGGCGCGGTCGGTCATGGATTCGGACCAGATGCAGCTCTGAATGCCGAGGAGATGCTTGAGCCCCTCTTCCGAGAAACCGGCGCGGGCTTCGAACTCATAGGTCTCCTGCGGACCCGACCAGCCGGCCCAGCCGGCGCCCGGTTCGGCCCAGGAAATCCCGTTCGCCATATCAAGGTAGTAGCGCTGGCCGGGCGATACGACGATGTCGAAACCGCGCTCGGCAAGCGCCGCGTTGATCTCCACATTGCGCCAGCCGATGACATAGGAGGTCTTCTTGTCCACGGCATCGCCATGGGCCGCTTCTTCCCAGCCGCCGGTGATCGCGCCCTTGGACGCAATGTACTTGTGCACACGCTTGATGAATTCGGCCTGGATGATCGCCGTCGGCGAGCCTTCGATCTCATCGGCGCCGTGGTGATTACCCAGCTGGTTGAACTGCTTGGCGTGCTTCTCGCGCATCGCCGGGCCCGCGATCTTCTCGATCATATCGAGCGCCAGGGGCGACCCCGACCAGGCGGCCAGCGGCACTTCGTCGGCGCCGAGGTGGAAAATGCCCGCCGGGAACATTTCCAGCACTTCGTCGATGACGGTCTCGACGAACTTGTAGACCGGCTCATGCGCGGGGTTGAGGCTGTTGTTCGGGAACCCCTGAACCGACTGATATTCGCCCTGTTCGTCGGGGTCGCGCAGTTCCGGAAGCGCCTGCAAGGCCGCGTAGAAGTGGCCCGGCATATCGACTTCCGGGATCACGGCGATGCCGAGGCTATCGGCCAGGGCCACGATCTGGCGAATGACATTCTTGGAATAGAACCCGCCCGTCGGCTGCGGGCCGGAGCCGAGCAACGGCGGCAGCGCCTTGCCATGACCGCGCCAGGCGGCAACTTCGGTCAGGGCCGGGTAAGCATCGATCTCGATGCGCCAGGCTTCGTCCTCGGTCAGGTGCCAGTGGAACTTGTTCATCTTGTTCCAGGCCATGATCTTGATGAGCTGGCTGACTTCGCCACCGGTATAGAACTGGCGCGCCACGTCGAGATGGCTACCGCGGAAGGCAAAGCCCGGCTCGTCGGCAATGGCACCGCCTGTCGGGAAGGTAAAAGTGTGCGGATACTGCTTGGCACCGCGCAGGATATGGCCGAGCGTGACCAGACCATAGAACATGCCCTGACGCGTGCTGGCCGAAATGGTGGCGCTGTTTTCGGCAAAGGCCAGTTCATAGGCTTCCGGGCCCATGCCGACCTTCTCGGTAATGTGCACCGGCACGCCGGCTTCCGAAGCCGGACGCACCAGCGCTTCGACGGCAAAAAGATCATGCACAAGGCCGGCAAACGCGGCCGCTGCGCGGTTGGCAGCTTCGCCCTGCGGCTGCAGGTCAAGCCCGGCCGGGGCGATGCGCGCGCCAGTCGTTGCGACCGACTTCGGCCAGGGAATGATCGAGTGCGGCACCGCAGCCTTGGCTGGCACCGGGAATTTTGCCGTGCCCTTCAGCAGCGGCGAATTGTGGCCCTTGCCCTGGGTCGGCTTGGTCGGGATGACGACGGTCTGACCGTTTTCAAGCACGACATAGGCCGAATTGGCGCCGTCGCTCCAGTGACGCAGGCCATAGGAGAGGCCGCGGGCCGTGGAGGTCCAGGTCGCGCCGGGCTCGAGCACATAGCCATCCGGCGGCGCGATCAGGGTGTGGTTGGAGAGGCGCACCAGCAGCTTGCCGTTTTCGAGCGTCGCATGCGGGTCGACGCGGGCGGGGCCGGAAAAGCCGAGCTGAAAATTGGAAACGGGTTCGTCGCCGATATTGGTCAGCTCAAGCCCATAGCCGAGCGGCTCGCTGCCTGCAGCGGGGGTCCAGGTGGTGACGAGGGAAAACTTGGCAGTCATTTGCTTCTCGTTTTTTGGCAAAAGGCGCCGCGCAACCGCGATGCCGTGTCGGGATGGATGGCTGCGGACTGACGTCCGGAATGAGGGTCAGTCCCCGAGGGGCTGGCCGTCGTCGCCGTCGCGATTGACGACGAGCTGATGTTTTATGCGGCGCATACTGGCGACAGCCGATGGGCCGAGACGGGTGGCAACGGTCTGGGCGAGCACGTCGACCGTGGCGAGAAAGGCGTAGCGACCGGGTGTTGGCCGCAGAATGTCGGCATTTTCATGCCAGTTGACCGGCAGCAGAATGTCGGACTGCGCCGAAACCATCGAAGCCGAGCGCGTGGCAACCACGCGCGTCAGCCCATATTCGCCGGCAACGGTCAGCGTCTTGGCGAGCTGCGCATTGTTGCCCGAAAGCGAGAAAGCGACGATCACCGTGCCCGGCGGGGCGGCGGCCACACGCATCAGTTGCAGCTGGTGGTCATCGGTCGAAGCCACCTTAAGCCCCAGCCGGAAGAACCGCGTCTCGATCTCGCCGGCCATCATCGAGGAGGCGCCGCCCGAACCGAACGAGAGAATGAAACTGGACTTGGCGATGCTCTCGGCGGCGCGTTCGACGGCGCCGAAATCGAGATGCTCAAAGGTTTCATAGATGATCGACTGGATGCCGTTGACGACGCCCTGGGCGATTTCGTGCACCGAGGTCGGGCTCGCCGCGGGCGAAAAATAGCGCTGGCCGACAAAGCGCGACTGGGCCAGCCGCACCTTGAAATCAGCATAGCTGTCGCAGCCGAGGCGGCGGCAGAAGCGGGTCACCGTGGGCGGGGACACTTCGGCCTGGGCGGCGAGGTCGACAATGCTCATTTTCAGAACAGAGTCGACATCGGCGAGGACGATGTCCGTAAGGGCCCGTTCGGAGCGGGTAAAGCCGTTCTTCTCGGTCTGCAAGAGGCCGACGATGTCGAGCATTTTCCCTCTCCCCAGCGGGCCCCCTCGGGCTTAGTAGACGGCCAGCCCCCTGGCGTCGAAGAGGTGCGTATGGGCGACAGAAAAGCCCATGTTCAGCGCCTTGCCATCCTCGATCGACGGGTCGCCTTCGAAGAGCCCGATAAAGGGTTCGCCGCCCGGCAGGGTCGAATAGGCAATGGTGTGGATGCCCAGGTGCTCGACGATGTTCGGCGTGATTTCGAGAGTGAATTCGCCATTGCCGAGCTGCATATGCTCGGGACGAATGCCCACGGTTACGTCCTGACCGGCGACGGAGGTGCTGGTGCGCGGCAGCACCAGGGTGCCGAGCGCGCCGAGGTCGATGGTGACCTTGGAGCCATCTGCGCTGCGCACCTTGCCGTTGATGAAGTTCATCTTCGGGCTACCGATGAAGCCCGCGACAAAGAGATTGTCGGGCTTGTGGTAGAGTTCGAGCGGCGAGCCGACCTGGGAAATTTCGCCGGCATTGAGCACGACGATCTTGTCAGCCATGGTCATGGCTTCGATCTGGTCGTGGGTCACGTAGATCATGGTCGAGCCGAGGCGCTTGTGCAGCTCCATCAGTTCGATGCGCATTTCCGAGCGGAGCGCGGCGTCGAGGTTGGACAGCGGCTCGTCGAAGAGGAAAATCTTGGGCTGGCGCACGATGGCGCGGCCGATGGCAACGCGCTGGCGCTGGCCGCCGGAGAGCTGGCCGGGGCGGTGCTGCAAACGGCTTTCAAGCTGGAGCACTTTTGCGGCAGCGCCGACGCGCTTGTCGACTTCGTCCTGCGGCAGTTTTTCGACGCGCAGCGGGAAGGCAATGTTCTCATAGACCGACATATGCGGGTAGAGCGCATAGGACTGGAACACCATGGCGATGCCGCGCTGCACGGGCGGCAGGTCGTTGACGACCCTGCCTGCGATCTCGATGTCGCCGGCCGTCACGTCCTCGAGGCCTGCGATCATGCGCAGCAGGGTGGATTTGCCACAGCCCGAAGGACCGACAAAAACGACGAACTCACCATCGGCGACTTCGAGGTCGATACCCTTGATGATGCGCGCTTCGTTAAAGCTCTTTTCGAGGCGCTTGAGGCTCAGTTGCGACATGGTTCGCGTCTCCGGTCGGCGGGGCGGTTCCCGCGGGCAGGCAATCTGGGATTTTGGTGCCGCCGCCCCGAAGGGCGGCGGCGGGATCAAAGCTGAGGCTTACTTGTACTGCTCGAGTTCGCTGGCAGCCTTTTCAAGGGCAGCCTGCGGCTCGGCAGCGCCGGTCACGACCGACTGAACCATTTCGATCATCACGTTCTGCAGACCGATATAGTCGGTGAACAGCGGTTCCGGACCACCGAATTCGATGCCGTCGAGGAACGGCTTCCAGTACGGCTTTTCGGCAACCAGTTCATCGGAGTGCAGCGGACGGAGCGGGGTCAGACCCTGGGCCATTTCAGCGTCCCACTGGCGGTCGCCGGTGGTGATGAACTTGGCAAGGCTGGTGGCCTGCTCTTCAACGCCGGTGCCCTTGAAGATGGCGAGAGCGTCGGTGATCAGCAGCGTGCCGGGACCCTTGGCATCCGGACCGAGCGGCAGGTTGGCAACGCCCCAGTTCATGCCGGCTTCTTCAGCGCGGATGGCAGCGCCGGGCGAGGCTTCGATCATGGCAACGCCACCATCGAGCCAGATGGCGCGAACTTCGTTCTGTTCGTAAGCGGTCGGGCCTTCTTCGCCATAGGGAACGATGTCCTTGAGGGCGGTGAGAGCGGCCAGAACCTGCGGCGAGTTCAGGACGATATTGCCATCGGCGTCGATGACGAGGCCGTCATTGGTGTAAACCCAGTGCAGGAACTGGTGCATGGTGTTGTCGAAGGTCTTGGCGACAACGCCGTAGCCTGCTGCATCGGTCTTTTCAGTGATCTGCTTGGCGAAAGCGATCTTTTCTTCCCAGGTCTTGGGCGGGGTTTCCGGATCGAGGCCAGCGGCTTCGAACAGGTCCTTGTTCCAGAACAGGGCCTTGGTCGAGAAAGCGACCGGAACGCCCCACTGGGTGCCATCGAAGGTCACGGTGTCGGGAACGTAGTTGTAGTAGGAGGCCTTTTCTTCGTCCGTCATCGGCACCGGAACGATCAGGTCGTTCTGGGCGAACTGCTTGAGGGTACGCGAACCGACATAAGCGAGAGCAACCGGCGTACCGGCAGCAGCAAGCGTCGTCACCTTGTCCTGGCACTGGCCCCAGCCGACGATTTCCGGAACGACCTTGAAGCCGGGATTGGCAGCTTCCCACTCGGCGAAGATTTCGGCATAGCCGGCAGTCAGCTCGTCGCCGCAGTTGATGAAGGAGATTTCCTTCACGTCCTGGGCGAAGGCGCCGGTCGACGCGCTGGCAAGCGCCAGCATCGATACGGCCATCAAACCGATAGTCTTGTTCATTGTAGTCTCCCTTGAATTGGGCCCCCTCGGGCCCTTCTCACTACTGCTTCACGGCTCCGGCGGTCAGGCCGGCGACGAGATAGCGCTGCAGGAATATGATCACGATCATGACCGGCAGGATTCCGACGAAAGACGCTGCCATCAGCTCGTTCCAGATCACTTCCTGCTTGCCGAAGAAGGCGAAGAGGCCCACCGGCAGCGGCATGAATTCGGTCTTGGAGTTGAAGGTCAGCGCGAAAATGAACTGCTGAGCATAGGCACCGATGAAGGTCATGATGGCGACCACGACGATACCAGGCATGGCGAGCGGCAGGATGACGCGACGCAGGGTGTAGAGGCGCGAGGCGCCGTCGACCCAGGCGGCTTCGTCAAGCTCGCGGGGAATGCGCATCATATAGGTGCGCAGGAGCCAGATGGACGACGGGATGAGGAAAGCCGCACCCGGCACGATCATGGCGAAATAGGTGTTGAGCAGCCCCAGGCTCCGCATCAGGCGGAAGAGCGGGATCAGCAGCACCGCGCCCGAGAACATGTTCACGGCAAGGAACATGCCGAGCAGCAGCGCCTGGCCGCCAAAATTGAAGCGGGCGAAGGAATAGGCCGCGGGCACCACGATGGCGACGACGATCAGCGTCACCACCGAGGAGATGAAGAAGGAGTTGAAGATATGCATGCCCAGTGCGGGGACCGAGGTCCACATATTGATATAGGCATCGAACGACCAGGTCTTCGGGATGAAGCTATAGGGCGTCGAAAAGAGCTGGGCCAGCGGCTTCAATGAAACCAGGAACCCTTCGATGAAGGGCGAGAGCACGAAGAACAGGAAGACCGCGATGCCGGCATAGAGGGCGGCAACTTCGTACCACTGGTAGCGGTCGATCATAGCCTTGGCGGGACGCGCTTTCGCCTTGGCCTTGGCTTTGCTGAGTTCGGCGACAGAACTGGCGCTGGCGGCCAGGGGATTGGCACCGGCAGGCAGGGTTACCTTGGAGTCATGAAAGCTCATTTGGCTTCTCCCTGCTGGAGCTTGCGGACGGCACGGAAGTAGGCGAGGCAGAACAGCGACACGAAGATACAGATCACCACGGCGCGGGCGGCGCCTTCGCCGTACTTACGGCTGCCGATAGCGGTCTTGTAGGTGTCGATGATCATGGTCGTGGTCGAGCCCGAGGGACCGCCCTGGGTCAGGATCCAGATGATGTCGAACGAGTTGAACGTGGCGATGAGCGAGAGCAGGCTCATGGTGATGATGGCAGGCACCATCAGCGGCACGGTGATACGGCGGAAGCGGTAGAAGCGACCGGCGCCATCAGTCCAGGCAGCCTCGTAGAGATCCTTGGGGATCGACTGCATGGCAGCAAGGAAATAGATGGTGACCATGGGCACGCCGATCCACACGTCGGTGACGATGGTGGCCCAGAAGGCGGTGTGGCCATAGGCGAGCCAGGCGACGGGACCGTCGACGATGCCGAAATTCTGCAGCAGGCCCGAGATCATGCCGAACTGGCCGTTATACATCCAGCTCCACATATAGATGCCGATAGCCATGGGTACGATCCAGGGCGGCATGGTGAGGATGCGGAACACGGCCTGGCCAGGAATGGCGGCATTGAGCAGCACGGCACCGGCCATGCCGATGATCATCTTGGTTGTGACCGAGAAGAAGGTCCAGATGAAGGTGCGAAGGATCACCTCGGTGAAATTGCCGACGCCGAAAATGCGCTGATAGTTGGCCCAGCCGACGAAATCATAGCCAGCCTTGAGCGAGGCATTGGTGAAGCTGAGAATGATCGTATCGACCAGCGGATAGGCGACGATGGTCAGGATATAGATCAGTGCCGGAGCCAGAAGGGCGAGGGCGAAAATGGTGGCGCTACGCGTACTGGTCATCGGCTAATCCTCCTCAGCCCTGTCGTCCGAGGGCAGTGTCGAAACGCTGCCAGATGGGGGCCATGTCGACCACGGACTTGCTGCGCATGGCTTCATCCATGGCAAGAGCCAGCAGCCCAGCTTCGAGCGCATCGACCACAGAAACCGGCAGCGGCGCGCCATCGACGAGATGCTTCAAAATATCTTCGGCCATCTGCTCGTCGGCACCATAGTGCTGCGACAGCGTGCTCGCCTCATAGGTCTTGTCTTCGAGCCGATCCGAAGTGCGGCTATCGGTGACCTTGAAGTAATTGCGCACGAAGTCGCCTTCGGCCATGCCCTTGGCGCCGATCACGGCAAAGCGCCGGAAATCGTCAGCCACGTTGAGATTGGTGTGGAAGGTCAGCGCCGCGCCGTTTTCATACTGCACGAGAGCGGTCTGGAAATCGATGATGTCGCCATCGCTGTCGAACACCTTGTCCGAACCCATCCAGCCCGAGGGCTTGCGGTGATAGACTTCGAGATCGTTGACGCCGGAAACCTGCGGTGCGTTTTCCGGCACGAAGCTGCGGCGGCCACCAAAGCTTGCGACATAGCGCGGACGGCAGCCCATGACGCCATTGTAGAGGTCGAGGTCGTGGCAGCACTTTTCGAGCATGAAGCTGCCCGAATAGCGGCCATAGCGGCGCCAGTCGCGCATGAAGAAAGCGCCGTGATAGGGCGGAATGGTTTCCGAGGCTTCGATCGAGGCAATATTGCCGATCTTGCCCTCGGCCTGCGCCTTGCGCAGGTCGACATAGAGCGGCGCATAACGCAACACCAGACCGACCATGACATTGTCCGAGCCGTATTCGCCGATCAGTTCGGCAATGGCCATCGTGTCTTCGATCGAGGTCACGACCGGCTTTTCAGCAAACATCTTCATGCCGCGCTCAAGGCCGATGCGGATGTGCTCGAGATGCATGTGATTGGGCGAACCGACCATAAGAAGGTCGAGATTGCCATTGTCGATCAGCGCCTCGAGGCTGTCATATTGCTTACCGACGGAGACACCATGCTCCTTCGTGTAGGGGAGGCCGGCCGGAGCCGGGTCGACATAACCGACGATCTCGAAATCACTCCGGGCAGCGGTAAAAACCCGCGCCAGATAAGCCAAGCGATAGCCAAGGCCGATAATGCCTACCCGCATATTCCCTGTACCCTGTTTTCCGCCAATCTCTTCCGGACTAGTCGGCATTTCTGTAAACGATTTTCAAGACTAGGCGCCTTTATGACACAATGTCAACACAGATTCCGAGCGTTGACAATACCAATTTAAGCCACCTCTTCGTGACGCATTTTTGGGCGGCACTTTGCTGTATTTCTAGGCGTTTGGCAGGGGTTTGGCAGAAAAATCCATGTGGACAAGCCACCGGAAAGCGCGCAGCATGTCGCAATTGGTATCCATGTGGCCTCTTTCAGGAGTGTCACCAGAGATGACATGCCTGAAAATTTCATACAGAGTGCATCGCACGGCCCAAAATGAGGAGCGGGCCGTTCGAAAGATCACGAAAGACCCCTAAAATGAGCCTTTCCACCAACCCCTTCCCCAATGACGCCGACCGCTCTGATATCTGGACCATGCTGGTACCGCGCGATATCGCCGCCTATGTGGCCGCCGACTGGTCCATGGTCGCAGGTGATTTCGTCGCCGAAGACTTTGTCGGTATCAACGGCAACAAGAACGACAATCCCGATGGCTGGACCATCAGCTATCCCACCCTTGCCCACTATAGCGCCGAATGGCTGCGCCAGGCATATGAGGGCCAGAAGCAGTCCTATGCCGAGGATGTGGAAGCCGGCATTCACCGCGCCACGAGCCTGACCGAAATCGAGATCACCGGCGACCGCGCCATCGCGCACAAGAAGTTCAATGGCGAGATCAAGCTCAGCAATGGCGGTGTCGATCGCCTGAACTGGCAGACCCTCTACTTCTGCCGCAAGGTTGCGGGCCAATGGAAGCTGACGGGGTTTGTGGGCTACCTCCCCTATCCCATGGGTAAGCAGGGCTAAGCCCAAGCATTTCGCCCACCCACGGCGTCATTCCCGCGGAAGCGGGAATCTCTCTTGTCCCGAGATCCCCGCTTTCGCGGGGATGACGCGGCGCAGGAAACGAAGCTGAGGGGATTGCGACAACAGACAGAGCCGTGACCATGTCCTTCCTCTCCCCCCAGCGCCTGACCATGCTGGTCTTCTTCCTGCAGCCGATCGCCTTCGGCTCCTGGCTACCGCGCATTCCGGAAATCCAGGCTGGCCTCGGCCTTGGCCCCGCCGCCCTGGCGCTGGCGCTTCTCGGCATGCCCTGCGGCACGCTGCTCACCCTGCCCTTTGCCGGCCCACTAGTGGCCAAGATCGGCGCACGCAGCGCCATCATCTGGGGCTTTGTGTTTTATTCCATCGCCGCCAGCTTGCCGGTTCTCGCCCCGCACCCGATCCTGCTCTTCATCGCCCTGATGCTGGCTGGCTCCGCCATTTCCTTCGTCGAACTCGGCCTCAACGTGCAGGCCGATCTCGTCGAAAAATCGAGCGGCAAGATGATCATGAACACCTCCCATGGCTGCTGGTCGCTCGGCATCATGGCAGGCAGTCTCATCGGTTCCGGCTTTGCCGCCATCGGCGTCATCCCCCAGATCGCCGTGCCGCTCCTCGCCGTTCTGGTCCTGCCCGTGGCAATCGCCGTCGGCTACGCCCTGCCAGTGCTGCATGACGCGCCGGCCGAGGGCCAGGCGCAAAAATCCGCATGGTCGCTGCCGAGCCCAGCCCTGATCGGCATCTGCCTCTTCGTCTTCGGCATCACCATGACCGAAGGCGCCATGGCCGATTGGTCCGCCATCTTCCTCCGCGACGCGCTTTCGGCCGAAGGCGGTCTCGTCGGTCTCGGTTATTCGTTCTTCGCCTTCATGGTCGCCGCCGGCCGCTTTGGCGGCGATACGCTCAAGCGCACCTTTGGCGCCGTGAACACCGCCCGCATCTGCGGCACCCTCGCCGTCCTCGGCGGTGTTTTGCTCTATTTTGCCCCCGGCGTTGAACTCGCCCTTGTCGGCTTTGGCATCATCGGCGTCGGCGTCTCCGTCGGCTTCCCCCTCGCCGTCACTGCCGCCGCCGGCATTGGCGATCGCGCCGCCTCGGCCAATGTCGCCGTGCTGTCCTTCGTAGCGCTGACTGGCTTCCTCATCGGCCCGCCGCTGATCGGCTTTGTCGCCGAACATTCCGGCATTCGCTTCGGCATTGCCTGCGTCGTGCCCTTCCTCTTGGTCAGCCTTTTCCTCACCGGACGCCTCACCCCGCGCCCGGTTAAAACCAATCACAATCCAGAAGCCGAAGTTCCAGGAGTGCTCTGATGCGCATTGCCGTTGCTGGCCTGCATACCGAATGCAGCACCTATAATCCCGTCATCGCCCGCGAGGCCGATTTTCGCGTCTTGCGCGGCCCGAGCATGCTCAAAGATCAATACTTTGATTTCCTGACGCACTTCCCGGCCGAATTCATCACCGTGCTCCACGCCCGCGCCATTGCCGGCGGCCCCGTCGAAAACGCGCTCTACACCAAGTGGAAGGCCGAAATCCTCGACGGCATCAAAGCGGCCCTCCCGCTCGATGGCGTCTACCTCGCCATGCACGGCGCCATGTTCGTTGAAAACATGTTCGACGCCGAAGGCGACTTCATCGCCTCGGTCCGTGACGTCGTCGGCCCCGATGTCATTATCGCGGCCAGCTACGACCTCCACGGCAATGTCAGCCAAAAAATCGTCGACGGCCTCGACATCTTTTCCACCTATCGCACCGCGCCCCATATCGACGTGCCCGATACCATGCGCCGCGCCGTGACCATGCTGGTCCGCGCTCTTCGCACTGGCGTCAGGCCCAAAGTCGCCTGGGCCCCCGTCCCGGTTCTCCTGCCCGGCGAACGCACTTCCACACAGGATGAACCGGCGAAGAGCTTTTACACCCAGCTCCACGAAGTCGAAGAACCGACCGGCATTTGGGATGCCTCCTTCCAGGTCGGCTATGTCTGGGCCGACGAACCCCGCTCCACCGCCTGCGCCGTCATCACCGGCACCGACAAGGCGGCGATTGAAAAAGCCGCCACGAAATTGGCCCAGGACTATTGGGACGTGCGCGAACAGTTTGTCTTCGGCATGGAAGTCGGCCCCATCGACGAATGCGTCGACCGCGCCATTGCCAGCAAGACGGGCCCAGTCGTGCTCGCCGAATCCGGCGACAACCCAACCGGCGGCGGCGTCGGCGACCGCGCCGAAGTGCTCGCCGCTCTCATCGCCCGCAATGCCCAAGGCGTCATTTTTGCCGGCATTGCCGACAAGGCCGCCACCGAAGCGGCTTATGCCGCCGGCGTCAGTGCCACCATCCCGCTCCATATCGGCGCCAGCCTCGACCCATCCTCGACCCCGGTCGATACGACGGCCGAAGTCGTCTTCCTCCTTGAACACGAAAACCCGCTTTTCCGCGAAGCCGTGGTGCGCATCGGCGGCATCGACCTCGTCCTCACCGTCCGCCGCCGCCCCTTCCATAATATCGCTGACTTCACCAAGCTCGGCCTCGATCCGCGCACCGCAAAGATCGTCGCAGTGAAATCGGGCTATCTCTCCCCCGAACTCGGCCCCATCGCCAATCCCGGCATCATGGCCCTGTCGCCGGGCGTCGTGGACCAGTTCGTGGAACGCACCGTGCGCAACCACACACCGCGCCCTAGCTTTCCGTTCGACCGCGATTTTGCGTTTGTGCCGCAAGTGAAGTGGTCGGCGTTGGCGAAATAATTCGTCCCGTCACCGAACGTCATCCTCGGGCTTGACCCGAGGACACTTCACTTGAAGCTGGTTCCGCAAGTACAGAGCCCTCGGGTCAAGCCCGAGGGTGACGACCGAGGAAGGACCACCCTTCCCCCGCCCCCCACTTTCGTTTACTCACAAACCGAAAGCGGTGGGCTCTCATGAATCCCTTAATGCGACAGGCTCAGATCGTCGAACTCGCCCGTAAAAAGGGCGGGGTCACGGTGGAGCAGCTCGTCGAAATCTTCGACGTCACCCCGCAGACCATCCGCAAGGATCTCAACCTCCTCTGCGACCGCGGCGCGCTAAAACGCACCCATGGCGGCGCCATGCACCCCTCGGGCGTCGAAAACGTCGAGTACGAAGCCCGCCGCCAGATCGCGACCGACGAAAAGCAGGCCATCGGCCGCGCCGCCGCGGCGCTGATCCCCGACAATGCCTCGCTCTTCATCAATATCGGCACGACCACAGAAGCCGTTAGCCAGGCGCTCGCCGAGCATCGTGGCCTCATGGTCATCACCAACAATATCAATGTCGCCAATCGCCTGCGCGTCGCGCCCTCCATGGAAGTCGTCATCGCCGGCGGCGTCGTGCGCTCGTCCGATGGCGGCATTGTTGGCGAGGCAGCGGTCGATTTCATCCGCCAGTTCAAGGTCGATTTCGCCGTCATCGGCGTCTCGGCTATCGATGCGGACGGCGCGCTCCTCGATTTCGATTTTCGCGAGGTGAAGGTGGCGCAGGCCATCATCGCCAATGCGCGCCATGTCATCCTCGTTTCGGATTCGAGCAAATTTGCCCGTACCGCTCCAGTGCGCATCGGCCACCTTTCGCAGGCCCATACGTTTATCACCGATCACTGCCCCTATGACTCGATCAGAAAGCTCTGCGCCGATGCAGGGATCACCCTGATCGAAACTGCCGCTTCCTAACCAAACAGGACCCAAAATGACCGCCAGCCAAGAGACTCTCGTAAAGGCCCTGATCGCCGCCCATGATGGCGGCCCGCTGGTGGGGCCGGTTGATGCCGCAGACGTGCCCGCCGACATGACCGCCGTCTACGAGATGCAGAACCTTATCATTGCGGGGATCGGCCCCGTCGGTGGCTGGAAGATCGTTGCCGGTGGCCAGGGCGAACCGCTCTGCTCGCCCATCCCGGCAAATCGCTTCTTTGCCAATGGCGCAGTGCTCGATGCCAAGACGCATCGCCACTTCATCGCCGAGGTTGAAGTTGCCGTGCTCCTGGGTGCTGATCTCTTCGGCAAGCCCAACAAGTTCGAAGTCGAAGCCGCCATTGCCTCGGTCAATCCGGTGCTGGAAATGGTCGCCAATCCCTTCACCGACCGCGACGCCACTCCGCGCAACCTGCAGCTGGGCGATCTCCAGAGCAATGGCGCCGTCGTCGTCGGCCCGGCCGTCTCCAACGACATTCGCGCCGATCTGCCGACCCTGGCGGTGTCGCTCGTCTATGATGGCACCCTCGCCAAGGATGTCGCCACCGGCGCCTCCTGGGACGACATCGTGGCCGCCCTCGTCTGGCTCGCCCCGCATGCCGAAGCGCGTGGTTTCCCGCTCAAGGCCGGCCAGACCATCATCACCGGCGCCCGCGTCGCCGCCCCGCTCGGCACTGCCGATCTCGTCGAAGGCAAGCTCGGCGACTGGGGCAAGGTTTCGGCTCGCTGCACCTATTAGGCGTCTCCGCCCCTCCTCGCCATCGTCACCACCGGGCTTGTCCCGGTGGTCCATGCCTCCCCGAGCTGGATTGCCGGGACAAGCCAGGCAATGATGACAGAATTGACGTTTGATCCAAAACCTTCTGTTGGCGCCCCCAACAAAAAAGGCCCGCTTTCGCGGGCCTTTTTCATTCAGAACATCAGCGCTTCGAGATCCATGTCGTCGCTCGCTTCTTCGACCGGCGCTGCAACCGCGCCACCGAAGAACCGGCTATGAATCTGCCGCTCCGCTTCCATCGTATAGGTTTTGCGCAGGCGTTCGAGCACCGGCACGAGTTCCGCCGCCAGTGCGTCAGGCATGGCCTCGGACGAAAGCCCGGCAATCTGGAGCGCAATATCGTCCATGCTCTCGGCCAGGCGCGACTGCCCATCAATGCCCCGCGCTGCGGCTTGCAACTGCGCGATAACCTTCGGGCCATCGGCATTGAGGCTGGCCATGGCGGCAGACAGGCCCTCGTCCAGCTGCGTCAGCAGCGTCATGGCATGATTGGCCTGCTGTTCGAGCCGCCCGATCTGGCCGGCATTGTCCCCACCTGCAGCTGCGCCAAAGGCACCGGCCAGGGCTGAGGCTTCATCAAGCTGCGCCATGGCAGCTTCCGCCGCGACAACGGTTTCGGTGGTCAATTCGCGCAGCTGCGAAGCGATCACCGTGAGCGAGGCCCCGCGCGGGCCTAGCTGGGCGCAGCGCACCGCCGCGTTGAGCGAGACAAGGCGCATATTGGATTCGATATCCTGCACCGCGGCGACATGGCCGAGAAGAATCGACACTGTCTGCTGCACGGCGGCGGCCACCGCTTCGAGCTTGCTGCGTTCCATTTCGCAGTCGCGCAAAATTTCCGTCGCTACGCGCAACTGCGCACTCAGCACTGTCAGGGCTGAAGCCTCGTTGTCGCCATCGCCGTAGAGATTGCGGCTGCGCGCCATGATGGTGCCGGCATCGCTTGCCAGCGCCTGCAATGCCTGTTCGGCCTCGCCCACTTCGCCAGCAAAGTCGGCGGCGGTTGCACGCAACTGTTCCTGTTCGAGAAGGCTCAGCGCAGTCAGCGCCTGGGCGCTTGCGGCGGCATCAAACTCGGCACCGCCAACGATATCGGCGAGGCAATCCAGTCCTGCTTCCACATGTTCAAGCCGCTGGCGGGTGGAATCGCCCACCTGCAAAGCCATCACCGCACTGCCGATCCGCCCGACGATCTGGCGCGACACGCGGCCCGTCTCGGCCGAGCTTTCCACCGCCGATTGCCGCTGCCGGTCGAGCGCTTCGAGCGTCTCGTCGAGATTATGCGCCAGTTCGGTGAGCGTATGGGCATGGGCCGCATCAAAGCGGTCGCGCTGGCCGGCGGCCTGATCGACCTCGGTCACCAATTGCCGATAGACTTGGCTGAATTCGTGGATGGTCGATCGCGCCGAATCCGACAGCGTCGAGATATCGGTGGTAAAGACCTCGAAATCGTCGCTGTCGCCGACAATACCGGCCGCCGTCACCCGCGCATTGATCGAAACGATGCCGATCATTTTGACCGTGCGCCGCAAGACGCTGATCGGGCCATTGGCGGCCGAAACCACTTCCACGAGGCGCGTCAGATCGGCCTTTTCCTTGGCAAAGTCTTCAGTGAGCTGCAGCGCCGTGCGCGCCACGGCACGCAGCTGGCTCGAGGCTTCGCTCACTTCCTCACCCTGCAGGGCCGCGGGCAGCGCTTCGAACTGCCGCGTCAGCCTGTTGAGCATGGCCGCGCCTTCAGACAGGCGCGAACCGACGGAAACGAAGGCCTCCTCGATTTCCTGCCGCGGCTTGGCGAGAGCCGAAGAAAGTGCGGAAACGTCCCTGGCTTGGGGCTTGTTATTGGTCATGCCATGCCTCCGGTTGGTTTTGGAGCGTTACGGGCAAAGGCGACGATTTCGGTCGCCATGCGAGAGAGTGGCAGCACGCGCACGGCCGCACCGCGCTGGATGGCCTCCTTGGGCATGCCGAAGACGACGCTGCTTTCTTCGTCCTGAGCGACGGTCGGGCTGCCCATCTGCCGCATTTCGAGAAGACCCCGGGCGCCATCGTCACCCATGCCCGTAAGAAGCATGCCGAGCGCATTGCGCCCCGCGGCCTGGGCGGTCGAGCGGAAGAGCACGTCCACGGACGGCCGATGGCGCGACACATGCGGACCTTCGACAATCTTGACGGTGTAGCGCGAACCATTGCGCACGAGCTGCATATGCACATTGCCCGGCGCAATCAGCGCGCGGCCAGCCATCACCAGGTCACCATCCTCGGCTTCCTTGACGGTAATGGCGCAGGTCGAGATCGAGCCGGCGCGCAAAGGCACCGGTGAATTTTTCCGGCATGTGCTGGACGATGAGAATGGCCGGGCTATTGGCCGGCAATTCCTCCAGCACCTCGCGCAGGGCTTCGGTGCCACCGGTCGAGGCCCCAATTGAAACGATCGGCTCGGTCACCGGCATGCGCGCAATCAGGCTATCGCGGCGCATATCCGAAATCGGCGGCACCACGGCGTCTGCCGTCAGCTTGGCTTCGACCTTGAGTTCCGGCGCGGCCTTCTTGAGGCCCTTCATCTTGGCATGCGCGGCGGCCTTGGCCGCATCGCAAATGCGCATGCGCGATTCTTGCAAAAACTGCGCGGTGTCGACACGCGGCTTGGTCACGACATCGACCGCACCCGCTTCCATGCACTGCATCAGGGTATCTGAGCCCGCCTGGGCCAGACCCGAGCAGATGACCACCGGAATGGGGCGCTGGGACATGATCTTCTTGAGGAAAGTCAGGCCATCCATGCGCGGCATTTCGACATCGAGAAAGATCACGTCGGGCACTTCGTGCCGGATCTTCTCGACCGCCACATAGGGGTCCGCCGCCGTCGCCATGACCTCGAGGTCAGGGTCGGCGGAAATGATTTCGCTCAGCGTGGTCCGGACCGAGGCGCTGTCATCGACGATCAGCACGCGGATCTTGTTCATGACTAATCAGCTCTCACACGCGCTGGAAGACGGCAGGCGCAACCTGCCGGACGGGGATCGACGTACCGATCATGGACTCGGAATGACCAAGAAGTAGATAACCGCCGGGCCGCAGATGGCCGACAAGCCGGTTGATCACCTTGGCCTGATCTGCCTTGTCGAAATAGATCAGCACATTGCGCAGGAGGACGATGTCGACATCCTTGTCGAAGGGGTACTTCTCGTCCATCAGGTTGAGCCGGTGGAACTGCACCAGACGCCGCAGTTCAGGCACGATACGCACATCGGGCCGGACGCCGGCCTTGCGCGACCACATCAGATATTGCGCCTGCATGGATTGGGGCACTGGCACGATCTGCTCGGCCGGATAAACGGCCCGCCGGCCCATATCGAGCACGTCGGTCGAAATGTCGGTCCCAAGGATCGAAAAACGGAAATTCTTCTGGGCCTTCATCATGTCGGCCAGAACCATGGCGCAGGTAAAAGCCTCGGCGCCGGTTGAAGACGCCGCGCTCCAGATTTTCAGCACCGGATTGCGCTCGCCGTCTCGCGCCGCCAGCAATTCCGGCACCATCTTGGACCGCATCAGCTCGAAATGCTCGGGCTCGCGGAAAAAGTCCGTCTTGTTGGTCGTCACCACATTGATGAGATAAGGCAGTTCGGCCTTGAGCCCATCCTTGCGGAAAACATAGTCGCAATAGCCGTCAAAGGTCGCGATCTGCAGCGCGCGCAGGCGCCGGCGCAAGCGGCCTTCGACCATCAGGCGCTTGGCCGGCGGCAGGCGGATGCCTGCTTCGGAACCGATCAGGGCCGAAATCTTGGCAAAGTCGGTATGGCTCAGATGGTCTTCGCCATCGGCTTCAAGAATTGGGGCACGCGATACTAGAGCCACTCTGGTCTCCAAGGGGAGAGGGGCCCGCGCCAGGTGTAGCGCGGGTCGGAAAGGTTCAGGCGGCCGAGAGGACGTCAGCCCCCTCACCCAGGAGCTTGTCGAGATCGAGCACGGTCACGAAGGCGCCGTTGCGCCGGCCAATGCCCTCGATGCAGTGGTCCTGCCAGCGCGCATTGAAGTTCGGCGGCGGATCGAGCGTCTCGCTGTCGAGCACCGTCACCTCGAAGACGCGGTCGGCCCGAAGGCCCAGCGTCACCGGCCCCGAAGCGCTGTTGACGCAGAGCACGACGATGCGCGTCGTTTCCGTGTCGGCTGCCGGCTCCATGCCGAGCGTCAGCCGCAGGTCGAGCACGGGCACGCCCTGCCCGCGCACGTCGATAATGCCGAGGAAATTGTCCGGGGCCCGCGGCAGGCGCGAGATGACGCGCATGTCGAGGATTTCCTCGGACCTTGGTCACCGGGGCAGCGAAGAGTTCCTCCGCCACGCCCAGGGTCACATATTGATTGTGGTCGGCCATGGTGCCCTCTTGTTATGCCGAAATACGCGTGAAGCCTTCGTCGATCTCGTCCGACGCGCTGTCGAGCGACAGATCGAAGCCGCCGGCATTCGCCTTGGGCCGGCCGGCCGCCTTGTTCATGTGGGGAGCCGAGGCCATGACGGCGCTCTTGAGATCGCGCTTGGCCTTGGGTGCGCTCGCCTGGGTGGCGGCGGCCTTGTTGAGGCGGAAGTAGCTGATCGCCGCCTGCAGCTGTTCGGACTGGCTCGCCAGTTCCTCGGCGGTCGAAGACATTTCCTCGGCGGCCGAAGTGTTCTGCTGGGTCACCTTGTCGAGCTGCTGGATGGCGGTATTGATCTGGGCGGCGCCGGCATTCTGCTCGCGGCTGCCGGCGGAAATTTCCTCCACCAGTTCCGCGGTGCGCTGGATATCGGGCACGAGCTTGTTCAGCATCTCGCCGGCCGACTGCGCTGCCTTGACCGTCGTGCCCGACAGGGTCGAGATTTCGGCAGCAGCAGCCTGAGAGCGTTCAGCAAGTTTTCTCACTTCCGAGGCAACAACCGCAAAGCCGCGGCCATGTTCGCCGGCGCGGGCAGCTTCCACCGCCGCGTTAAGCGCGAGCAGGTCGGTCTGGCGGGCGATTTCCTGCACCACCATGATCTTCTGGGCGATGGTCTCCATGGCGTTGACGGCGTCGGCGACGGCCTGGCCCGAGGCAATGGCGTCGGCAGCGGACTGGCGCGCGATCTTCTCGGTCTGGCTCGCATTGTCGGCCGACTGCCGGATGGTCGCGGCCATTTCTTCCATCGAGGCGGAGGCCTCTTCGGTGGACGAAGCCTGTTCGGTTGCGCCCTGGCTCAGCTGTTCGGCCGTGGAGGACATTTCCGGGCCCCGGCCGAAACATTGTCGGCCGAGGAGATGGCGTCGGCGATGACCTCGCGCAGCTTTTCAACCATGCGCTCGAGCGCAATGCCCAGCGTGTCCTTGTCCGACAGGCGCTTGGGTTCGACCGTCAGGTCGCCATTGGCGATCTGGTCGGCAAGCGCGGCCGTCCCACGCAGGTTCTCCGTCATTTTGTTGACGGTTTCGACCACGTCGCGGATTTCGTCATTGCTGGTCACCTTGATCGTCTGATCGAGATCGCCAATGGCGACCGCGTCGATGGCCCGCTTGACGCTGGCAAGGCCCCGGGCAACGCCGACCGCGATCCAGAAGGCGGCGACGAGCGCAAACAGCACCGCGCCGATCGAGACGATGATGGTCGTCATCGAGGTCGAGGCATATTGCTGATTGGTGCTTTCATCGGCCTCGCGCAGCATTTCGTCGGCCCGCTCCACGAGCTGCCTGACGGCCTCATCCATCTCGACGGTGACATCGCGCGATTCACCCTTGGAAAGCTGGGTTGCGGCGGTCACATTGCCCGCCTGCACCAGGGCCAGCAGGCGATCGCTGATGGCGTCGAAGCGCTTGCCCACGGCGCTGGCATTCTGCCACAGCGCCTTGCCTTCGGCCGGCACACTGCCTTCGCCGGCCGCCTGGGCCGACCAGAAGGCATCGCGCGCCGCGACCATGGCAGTGGCATATTCCTCTACATCGGCCATGCTGGTGGTCAGCAGCATGCTCTTCTGCTGGCGCACGCTTTCCAGCGTCGCTATCTGCAGGTTCTGGGCCAGCTTGAGACGCTCGACCGGGCCCGTGATGATATTGGTGATTTCCTGGTTGAAGTGGCCGAGATTGAGCATGCCGAACGTGGCGATGCCGGCCATCATGACAATCAGGAGGCCGAAGGCAGCGGCCAGTTTGAGCTTGATCGTTAAACGCATTTGGTTTGTCCGGGCGGAAAGCCGATTGACGATATGACGCTTGGTTCGCCGCCGTGTTCGGGCGTGGGCGATCTTCAGGCGGACGCGCCGGGAAAACGGCGCGTCCGGCTCATGTCAGAAGTCAGGCTGCGCCTGCGCGGGAGAACTCGCTGTCGAGATCATCCGAAGCGCCATCGAGCTCGAGATCGAAACCACCCGTATTGGCCTTGGTCCGCCCGACGGAAGCCGTCATGTGCGGCGCCGAGGCGGCGACAGCGGCGCGCAGATCGCGCTTGGCTGCCGGTTTGCGGGCGGCCTGACCGGCCGTTGCCGAGACGTTGAGGCGGAAGTAGCTGATCGCGGTCTGCAGCTGGTCGGCCTGGCTCGCCAGCTCTTCGGAGGTCGAGGACATTTCCTCGGCTGCCGACGTATTCTGCTGGGTCACCTTGTCGAGCTGCTGGATGGCGGTGTTGATCTGAGCCGCGCCAACATTCTGTTCGCGAGAGCCGGCAGAGATTTCCTCCACCAGTTCCGCCGTGCGCTGAATGTCGGGTACGAGCTTTGAGAGCATCTCGCCGGCCGACTGTGCTGCCTTCACCGTCGTTCCAGACAGGGTCGAGATTTCGGCCGCAGCAGCCTGAGAGCGTTCAGCCAGTTTTCTCACCTCAGAGGCGACCACCGCAAAGCCACGACCATGCTCGCCGGCACGAGCGGCTTCCACCGCGGCGTTGAGGGCGAGAAGGTCGGTCTGGCGGGCGATTTCCTGCACCACCATGATCTTCTGGGCGATGGTCTCCATGGCCGCCACGGCATTGTTCACTGCTTCGCCCGAGGCAATCGCATCGGCAGCGGACTGGCGGGCGATCTTTTCGGTCTGGGCGGCATTGTCTGCCGATTGCTTGATGGTGGAGGCCATTTCCTCCATCGAGGCGGAAGCCTCTTCGGTGGACGAGGCCTGTTCGGTCGCGCCCTGGCTCAGCTGTTCAGCGGTTGCCGACATTTCCTGGGCGCCGGCCGAGACATTGTTGGCCGAAGTGATGGCATCGGAGATCACGTCGCGCAGCTTTTCGACCATGCGTTCGAGCGCAATGCCCAGCGTGTCCTTTTCCGACAGACGGCGCGGCTCGACAGTGAGGTCGCCGGCGGCGATCTTTTCGGCCACGGCAGCCGAGGCGCTGAGGCCTTCGACCATGCGCTGCATGGCCTGGCCGAGCACGTCCTTTTCCGAGAGCACGGTGGGCTTGGCAGAGAGGTCGCCATAGGCCACCTGATCGACCACCTTGGCCGAAGCGCGGAGATTGTCGGTCATGACATTGACGGTGTCGACGAGGTCCTTGATCTCGTCATTGCTCTTGATTTCGACGCGCTGGTCGAGATCGCCGATGGCAACGCCATTGACCACCTGCTTGACCCGATTGAGGCCACGGCTGATGCCCAGAACGATCCAGGTCGCAGCGACGCCGGCGATGATGGCCGAACCAACGAGCAGGCCGAGCAGCAGCATCATGGAATTCTGATAGGTGGCGTTGGCCTGCAGCACACCGTCACGCAATGCGTCGCGGTTGGTCTGGATCATGGTGTCCAGAATGGCGACGGCTTCGAGGCGAATGGCATTGGCCGCATCAACCTGTTCGGTCGCCAGGAGGTCGGCGCGCGTAATACTCATGGCGACGGCCTTGTCCATGGCCAGAACCATTTCTTCGTAGGCAGCCTGGACGGCACCGAAGAGCCCGGCTTCGCTGGCTGGCAAGGCGCGTCCCAGCGTCGGCATCTGCGAGGCGATGGCGGCAACACCATCGAGGTAGTCCGTGTGCCACTTGTCCTGCAGCTCGCGATCCATCGAGGCAAGGAGCACGTTGCGCTGCTGCCGGAAGATGTCCGTCATGGTGAGGAACATGTCCGTGGCCTGCTGATAGGCCGGGAAGGCGCTTGCATCGCCAGCAGCAACGCGGCTCGCCAGCGACTTCTTGAGCGCCCCCATGCTCTCTTCGACCTTGCCCAGGGCGGCGCTGCCCTCGCTGCGGCTGATCGCCAGCGCCTGCAGGTCGCTGTTGACCTGTGCCGGTTCCGAGGCCTGCTTCACGCCTTCAACATAGGCTTCAAACTTGACGGTAAACTGCTCCAGAGTCGCAATGTTTTGCGGATCGATCAGGTTGGCCTCGAGCTTTTCCGTAGCGGCCGAGGCCGCGTTGTAGCTCTCGAGCAGTCGCTCGGTGATGGTGGTCATGGTGGCCGGATCGTCGGTCAGGATCAGAGCGCGCGCACGCGAACCCATCGCTTCCATGTCGGCCTTGAGGTCCGCCATCGTCAGGGAGTTCGTTGCCCGGACATTGACGATGTTCTCGAGCGAGTCGTTGAGCTGACCCAGGTTCTGGATCGCGATCAACATGCTGCCCGCCGAAAGTGCGACGACCGTCGCAAAAGTGGCCGCGAGCTTGGCCTTGATAGTCATTCTCATTTAGATAGTGCCCCTTCTAGGCCGGTCGTGGCGCGTCACAGCGCGGTCGTCGAAATGGATGCCGCGTCGTCCATCGCGGCACCCGGGTTTGCAATCGGTCTCAGGCCGCGCCGCGGCGTGAGAATTCGTCGTCGAGGTCGTCCGAGCCGCCTTCGAGATCGAGATCGAAGCCGCCGGAATTAGCCTTGGCGCGGACCGGAGCCTTGCTCATATGCGGTGCCGTCGCCATGACAGCCGAGCGCAGGTCGCGCTTGGCCTTCTTGGCCGGCGGAGCGGCATGGAGCGCGGCGGCCGCCGTGGCGTCGAGCCGGAAGTAGCTGATCGCGGCCTGGAGCTGCTCGGCCTGGCTCGCCAGTTCCTCGGCCGTCGAGGACATTTCCTCGGCCGCCGAAGTGTTCTGCTGGGTCACCTTGTCGAGCTGCTGGATGGCGGTGTTGATCTGGGCGGCGCCGGCATTCTGTTCGCGAGAGCCGGCGGAGATTTCTTCCACCAGTTCCGCCGTGCGCTGAATGTCGGGCACGAGTTTGCCCAACATCTCGCCGGCAGACTGCGCCGCTTTCACCGTGGTGCCCGACAGGGTCGAGATTTCGGCAGCTGCCGCCTGAGAGCGTTCAGCCAGTTTTCTCACCTCAGAGGCGACCACCGCAAAACCGCGGCCATGTTCGCCAGCGCGGGCAGCTTCCACCGCAGCATTGAGGGCAAGCAGGTCGGTCTGGCGGGCGATTTCCTGCACCACCATGATCTTTTCGGCGATGGTCTGCATGGCGGCGACGGCATTGTTCACCGCTTCGCCCGAGGCGATGGCGTCGGCAGCAGACTGACGGGCAATCTTCTCGGTCTGGGAAGCGTTGTCGGCCGACTGCTTGATGGTGGAGGCCATTTCTTCCATCGAGGCGGAGGCCTCTTCGGTGGACGAAGCCTGTTCGGTCGCGCCCTGGCTCAGCTGTTCGGCCGTGGCCGACATTTCCTGGCTGCCCGAAGCGACATTGCGGGTCGCGGCGGTCACTTCGGACACCACTTCGCGCAGCTTGGCGGTCATGGCGTTGAGCGCCTTGATCAGGTCGCCGACTTCGTCGTCGCCCTTGATGCTGACACTGGCATTGAGGTCGCCGTCGGCCACTTCATTGGCAAGGCGGACAGCGCTCGACAGGGCCTTCGAGATCGACATGACGATCCAGGTGGCCGCGACGGCGGCGATCAGCACGGAAGCGATCAGGAGGCCGATCAGGAGCATTCGGCTCTGTTCATACATGGCATTGGCGTCGGCCACGGTTTCGTCGAGCAGGCTGTCATTGCGGGCAATGATGCCATCGATCAGACCGGCGATCTGTTGGCGCAGGGGGGCAGCCTCTTCAGTGTTGGTCTTGAGCGTCACGAAGTCCGAGCGCTGCATGGAGATGTCGTTACCGGCCCGCATGGCATCGACCATTTCGGTGATAGCGGTGCGAACCTGGGCGAAAGCGGCCTGGTCGGAAGTGCCGATGAGACGTGCGACGCGCTCGACGGTCGGCTCGATATCGCCCACCCCCGCATTGAAGTCGTTCTGCCACTCGTCCTGCTTTTCTGGATTATCCGAGGCGAGCAGGATATTGCGGTGTTGGCGGAAAACGTCGCTGACCATGAGGAAGAGATCGCTGACCCCTTCATAGGCCTGCAACACGTTGACGTCGCCCGAATTGAGGCGCGTTTCGAGGCTGTTGCGCAGATTGCCGAGACTATCTTCCACCGCCGTGATGGCGGCGCTGCCCCGGGTCGTGGTCAGGGTGAAGGCCTCAGTATCGGTGAGCTTGCGGGACGTTTCCTGCATGCGCGTGACCGCTGCGCGGTAGCCCGCTAGCGTGTCGACGATTACCTGCATATCGGCATTGGAAGCTTCTACCGAGAAGTCACCCTGCAGATCCTGAGCCAGCGTGGTGATCTTGGCCAGCCGTTCGTCCATACCGGTAATGGTGGCGTCGAGTTCGGCCTGGTCCTGCGACAGGATGAGCTTCTGCGCATCCGCAGCCATGTTCATCATGTCATATTGCATACCCTTGAGCACCATTGAGCGCTCGACCGGACCATTGATGATCCGGCCCATCTCACTGTTGAGCGTGCCGAGATTGCCAAGGGCCATGAACATGGAGGCGCCCGAGAGCGCCACGACCGTGGTGAACACCGCGGCCAGTTTGGTTTTGATGGTCAGTCTCACGATGCAGCTCTCTCTTCTGGTGCAGCCACGGACGCGCTTCTGCCGCCCGGTGTTTCAAAAATGCGTTCCATGTCGGGAATGATGATGAAGCCGCCATTGCGCTTGCCGATGCCCTTGACGAATTCGGGGCGCCAGCGCATGCCGACCTTGGGTGCCTCTTCGATGGAAGCAGCCTCGATATCGGTCACGTCATGCACCTTGTCGGCCAGGATGCCGGCAATGGTGGGTTCGCCGTCGATATCGACTTCCATGACGACGATGCGGGTATCCTCATCGGGTTCGGGCCGTTCCATGCCGAACATGACCCGCAGATCCGCCAACGGCACGACGCGGCCGCGCACATTGATCAGCCCGCCCACAAATGCCCTGGCGCTCGGCACCTCGGTGATCGGCACGAGATCGAGAATCTCGCGCACGCGGCTCGCCTCGACCGCAAAGAGCTCGTCTTCGAGCCTGATGGTCAGGGCGGTCATAAACTCCTGGTTCTCGCTCATGCGGCCCTCCCCAAATTGCGTTCGACATAGGACTGGCCGGAGGCCACGAGGTGCGCGGTGTCGAGGATCAGCGCCACCGTGCCGTCACCGAGAATGGTGGCGCCGGAGAACGACTTGATGCCCGAATGCAGTTTTGAGAGCTGCTTGATGACCGTCTGGTTGTTGCCGATGATCTGATCGACCACGAGCCCGACACGCCCTTCGCCCGAGGAGACGATGACCACCTTTTCGTGCTCGTCGCCCTGCCCCTTCAAACCGAAGACCTCGCGCAGGCGCAGATAAGGCACGAGGCTGCCGCGGATATCGAGGAAGTTGCGGCCCTTGGCCGAGGCTTCAAGGCCCACCGGCAGTTCGACGCATTCCTCCACCGCCGCGAGCGGGATGGTGTAGCGTCCATCCCCGACCCGGATCAGCATGCCGTCGATGATGGCGAGCGTCAGCGGCAGCCTCAGCGTAAAGACCGAACCCTTGCCCGGCGTTGTCGTCACATCGATGGTGCCGCGCAGTCCATCAATGGTGCGCTTGACCACATCCATGCCAACGCCACGGCCCGAAAGTGCCGTCACCTCTTTCGCCGTCGAAAAGCCCGGGGCGAAAATGAGATGGTTGAGTTCCTGCTCGGTCAGCTTGGCATCGGCAGTGATGAGCCCGTTTTCCTCCGCCTTGGCGCGGATGCGCTCATGGTTGAGCCCCGCACCATCGTCGATGACGGAGATCGCCACTTCAGCGCCCGAATAGACCGCCGAGAGCCGCACCGTGCCCTTGGGCGATTTTCCGGCGGCAATGCGCTTTTCCGCGCTTTCAAGCCCATGGTCGACCGAGTTGCGAATGAGGTGCACCAGCGGATCAGCCAGGCGCTCGATGACGGTCTTGTCCAGTTCGGTTTCTTCACCGGTGGTGATGAACTCGATCTGCTTGCCCAATTCCCCCGAAAGGTCATGCACGAGGCGCCGGAAGCGCGAGAAAATCGTCCCGATCGGCACCATGCGAATGCCCATGGTGGTGTCGCGCAGCCCCGAAGACAGGCGTTCCAATTCCTCGGCAATGGTTTTCAGTGCCGTATCGGAGGAGCTATTGGCGATCTGGCTGAGGCGCGCCTGGGCGATGACCAGTTCGCCAACGCGGTCCATCAGCTCATCGAGGCGTTCGGCCGGCACGCGCAGCGAGGTTGCCGCCGGTTTTTCGGCCTCGGCCTTTTCCGCAGCCTTTGCCTTCTTGGCGGGAGCGGCCTTGGCAACCACCGGCTCGGGCACGAAGGGCGCTTCGGGCATGGCGTCGTCGGACGGGGCCGCAACGGCGATTTCCATCACCGGTGCCGGAGCTTCAGCGACAGCCACTACCGCCTCGCCACCAAGCGGGGCCAGCGTCAGTTCCATATTGTCGCGCAGGAACAGGAAGACATCGTCGATCGCCGCAGTCGGATCGTCCGCCACCTCGATGTCGACCTGCCAGCCAAGATAGCTGACTTCAGGATCGATGATGTCGAGATCGGGAATCCGGTCCGTCAGCGCCAGAACCACTGTCGGGCCGATCCCGGCCAGCTCCTTGAGCAGCAGTTCGGGATTGGTGCCATAGATCAGCGCATCGCTGGGCAGATAGAAGGTCAGGCGCCAGCGCTTTGCACCGCTGTCCGCGGGCTTTGCCGGTTCCGCAACAAAGGCTGCCGGGGCAGGAGCCGGTGCTGCCACCGGCTCGGAAGCGGTTTCCTCATGCCCACCAACCGCAGCGCCATCGACGATAGCGCGCAACTGAACAAGAATCTCGGTGCCGCCATCCACAGGCGCATCCGGGTTCTCGATAAGAAGGTGAATGTGGTCCTTGGCATCAAGCGCCACGCCAATAAGAGCGGTATTGGCCTTGCTCTGGCCCTTGCGCACACGGTCAAAGGCGGTCTCGAATTCGTGCACGAATTCGGCGACCGCCGTAAAGCCGAACATGGCCCCCGAACCCTTGATCGTATGCAGGGCCCGGAAGGTGGAATTGATCAGGTCGTCATTGGAGGGGTCCTGCTCGAGATCGAGCAGGCCGGCCTCGAGCTGATCGAGCAGCTCGCGCGCCTCCTCGGCGGAATGTCTCTGTGGGATCGGAGATGTTCATGCCCCGGTGACCTTCTTGATAACGGCCAGCAACTGGTCCTGCTTGAAGGGCTTTACGATCCAGCCGGTCGCGCCCGCTTCCTTAGCCTGACGCTTGAGTTCCTCGTCGGACTCGGTCGTGAGCAGGATGATCGGGATGCCCTTGCTGGCGGGGTGCTGGCGATATTTGCGAATGAATTCGATGCCGTTGAGAACCGGCATGTTGAGGTCGGTGATGATGGCATGGACCGTATTGGTGGTGGCCTTGTCATAGCCGTCCTGCCCGTTGACGGCTTCGATCACGTCGAGGCCGGCGGCGGTCAGGGTCATGGCCACCATCTGGCGGATGGAGGCGGAGTCATCGATGGTGAGAATTGTCTTGGTCATGCCGTCGCGTCCCGTGGCGTTAAATGTGTTCTGTCCAGAAGCGGGCCGTCGGCTGGGCCGGGTTGAGGAACCCCGCGCCTTCAAGCACAGCTTGCAATTTCGGGCCCGGCGGCCCCTTCAATGTCAGTGATTTGCCCAGGGCCTCGGCCTTGGCGCGCGCCGCCAGAAGTGTCTGGACGGTGGTCACGTCGGCCTGGGCAATGTCCCTGGTGTCGAGCGCAACCGCGGCATGTTCGGCAACCGCCTCCTTGAGGCGGCCAAGCATGTCCTGAGCGGACTTGACCGAAACGTCTCCGGTCAAAACGAGCGTGAAAGTGCTGCTCCCGGTCATGGCAGCGACCTGGTCGGAAAAAATATCAGCGATGTCATAATGCTCTCAGGCGTGGGTTAGTTAACAACCGATGAACGGTTCAAAGTATTCAGGCGGCGTGCGAACCCGTCTGGATAGTCAATGGACGATGTTTGCAGCCGTATTCCCATCCGGCCTGGTTATGATCATTCCTTAAATGGCTTAATCATTGGTTACAGGTAGAAGTTTTTTACTAGTCTAGCTTGCCATCCGTTAGTATAACTCGCGAATAAATACAGACTCTTTGCAAGAGTATCCCGCACCACGATTCTGAGTCCAACCGTAGCGGCGGGGAATCGTGGCAAATAGACTCTTGAACGATTCAGAGTCCTCCGCCGGGCAATATTGATTGATTCATTGGTCCCGCTACTTGCCAGCGGGCCGGAAACGCCAAAATTGATGCAATTTTATGCAGTGCGGCAGGGCACCAGGGCCGGGCGCGCCCTGCCTTTATTTTGCCCTGATTGCGGCAAGGTCAAATCGCGCACGTGCTGAGCGCCAGTTCGCGAAAATGCGAAATGCGACTATTTTCTCATGTCATCAGACATTTGCGCGGCGGACCACGCCGCCGCATTGCCCAGCCATGGAAATCCAGCGGGATCAGGACGCAGCGCGTTCGGTCCAGTGGAGGCTGGGCTTTGCCAGATAGGAAAGCCCCTCGGTCTCGCCGGAAATACGGCGCAGCAATATCTGCCCGAGCTGACGCCCCGCTTCGACAAAGTCCTCGCCCACGGTTTCGGCGGCCGGCTGGAACTGCATGAACATGGAGGATGCCTGCTTGGTCACCACATGAGCGGTCTTGCCCACCACATGGCCGCTATCGGCCAGGCCGCCCAGAATGGCCAGGGCCGAAATCTCGGAGGCGCCGATATAGCCGTCCGGACCATCCGGGCGCTTGGAGCGCTTGATCACATAGTTGCGGATGGCATCGGTGGCACTGTTGAGGTTCACGTCGGCGGCAAATTCATAGGCGATACCGGTCTCGCGCGCCCCACGCTCGATGCCGGACTTGAGATGTTCCGTATAGGTCAGCGCGCTGTCAGGCAGCACGATGGACACTTTCTTGCAACCATGCGCGGCGAGGCGCAGCGTTGCATGATAGGCAAAATCCTCATTGTCGAAATCGACATAGGGATGGGCCTCGGGCCACTGGCTGCGGCCGTGGCTGACAAAGGGGAAATCATTGTCGACGAGGAAGCGGATGCGCTCGTCGAATGTCTCGGCTTTCGAGAAGATCACCCCGTCGGCCATGCGGTTGCGCACGATGTGCCGGATCGGCTCGATCGGCTGCACATTGCGGAACAGCGGGGTGATGACGAGGTGATAGGACGTGTCGCGCAGCGATTCGGTGATCCCGGTCACGAGCGAGGTGCCAAAGCCATAGATCTGCTCATCGGGTTCAAGCACCAGCGCGATGACATTGGTGCGTCCGGTTTTGAGGCGCAGAGCCGCGCGATCGGGCAGATAGCCGATTTCGGCGGCGATGCGCTGCACGCGGTCGCGCGTTTCCTGAGCCAGTTCCGGCGCATTGTTGAGCGCCCGGGAAATGGTGGTCACGGCAAGGCCCGTCATCTGGGCAATGGTCTTGAGCGTCGGCTTGCCGGAAGGCTTCACGCCGCGCTTGCTGCGCCCGGCGGACGGCAAATCGTCTTGCGACACGGAAATATCCCCTCATCCGTCCTTGGGCGGACGACGTTGTGAAGGGAAAACAACATCAGATTGAAGGCAAGAGATCAAGATAAAGCACAAAAGTCCCAACAGGCTCGACGCCCGTGGGATGTGCTCAACGCTTGGGCGGCTGCCAATTCGGCCACCTTTGCGCAGTAAAATCCTCCTGAGGTACGTATGTCAATATGCCGCCGACAATATTTGCGGCAACAGCTCTTAGCCGTTGTCTTGGCCCAAGTTGACATGTCAGAAGCGAGGTGAGGACGCTGCCATACAAGGCAGCGAGGCATTTTGGCGGCGATGACTTTCCCGCGGCAGGAGGAGACAGAAGATGCGCAAGGTCGGCATCGGTATCGTTGGTTTGGGCAATATTTCGGCCGCCTATCTGAAGGCCGCGCAGAGTTTTCCGGTTCTCGACATCAAGGCCGTGGCCGATCTCAATCCGGCCGCCGCTGCGGCGCGCGCCGCCGAGTTCGGCGTCAAGGCGGTCAGCATGGACGAGATCTTTGCCGATCCTGAAATCGAGATCATCCTCAACCTCACCATTCCAAAGGCTCATGTCGAAGTGGGCCTGCGCGCCATTGCCGACGGCAAGCACGTCTATTCGGAAAAGCCGCTCGGCGTCGTCTTTGCCGAAGGCAAGAAGCTGGTCGAGGCGGCCCGCGCCAAAAACCTGCGCGTTGGTTCAGCGCCCGACACTTTCCTTGGCGGTTCGCACCAGACCGCCCGCCGCATTGTCGATGAAGGCCAGCTGGGCCAGGCCGTCGGCGGCACCGCCTATTTCATGTGCCCCGGCCACGAGCGCTGGCACCCCAATCCGGCCTTTTACTATGAAGCCGGCGGCGGCCCCATGCTCGACATGGGCCCCTATTACATCACCGACCTCGTCAATCTGCTCGGTCCGGTCGCAAAAGTTTCCGGCTTCGGTACCATGCTGCGCGATACGCGCACCATCACTGCCAAGGAGCGCAATGGCGAGGTGATCCCGGTTCACGTCGCAACCCACGTCTCGGGCACCCTGGTCTTTGCCAATGGCGCCGTGGTGCAGGTTTCCATGAGTTTTGACGTTGCCGGTCACAAGCATGTGCCGCTCGAAATCTATGGCACCGACGCCACGCTGATCGTTCCCGATCCCAACAACTTTGGCGGTCAGGTCGAGCTCTTCAAAAAGGGCGGCGAGTGGACCAATGTGGACACCGACCAGCCCTATGCCGACGGCAATTATCGCTCGATCGGCCTTGCCGACATGGCCCATGCCATCGTCGAAAACCGCCCTCATCGCTGCAATGGCGACCTGGCGCTCCACGTCCTCGAAGTCATGGAAGCGTTTGAAACGTCCGCGCGTAGCGGCCAGGCCGTCGAAATCACCACCCCCGTCACCCGCCCTGCCCCGCTCGGCACTTCCCTTGTCGACGGCAGGCTCGGGCGCTGAGATTTCGCTTTAGGAATGAAAAAGAAAGCCCCGACGTGGATCGGGGCTTTCTCATTTTCACGGTGTCATTCCCGCGAAAGCGGGAATCTCCGTTCTCTGTCTTGCGGTCGGACTTAGCCCCGCTTCTGCGCCATCAGCGCCAGCGGCCTGCCTTCGAGATCGCCAAAAAAACCCATCCACTCTTCCATCCCATCTTCATGTCGATGGATGAGATGAGGCGTCTGCATGAACTCGACCCCACGCGCCGCGAGCGCCTCATGGGCCGCGTCGATATCGGCAACGCGAAAATACAGCACCGATTCCGGCCCCGCCTCGGTGCTCTCCTGCAGATAGAGCCGCAGCCCACCGCAATCGAAAAAGCTCAAGGCACCGAACTGATAAAGATGCGTCAGACCCAAGACGTCGCGATACCAGGCCGTAGACGCCTCGATATCGAGCACCTGACGCGAGACCTGCCCTACCGCCTGCAATAGTCCTTCATCGGCCATTTTCTCCTCCCCTCCCAAGCCCAACCTAAATTGGCGCCTGCCGGGGAGAAACGTCGAGTCCCAATTGCTGTCGGAGCTTCTTGCTCAGTTTCGTCGCAACCAGCCGATGGGCCTCGACCACATAGGCTTCCACGTCCTCTGGCCCGAGCGGCGAGTTGACCGAAATCGCCACCCAACCCGCCCGCGCAAAATAGGGCGCGGGGCGAATGCCGGGCAGCTCGGTAAGAAGGTCGAAGCTCATGTCCGAGACCTTGCACCAGACCTCGCCGGGGTCGCGATCGAGCAGCGCAAATATCTTGCCGCCGACCTTTGCGACCGAATCGTCGCGCCACTGACGCACCAGCGTCACCGCCGGGAGCGCCTCGACGAAGGCTTCGAAACCTTCGCGTCGCATGATGGAGGGATAGGTGAGGTTCAACGTTAACAGTCTGCTAACAAAAAGCGGCGCGTCAGACACGCGCCGCACAGGGAAGTGACTACTCGGCGGCAACCCCGAGCCCGATGGGGCAGCTCACGCCCGTCCCGTTGAGCCCACAATAGCCATTGGGGTTCTTGGCCAGATATTGCTGGTGATAGGTCTCGGCATAGTAGAACGGACCGGCCTCGTCGATCTCGGTGGTGATTGCTCCCAACCCCTTCTCGCGCAAGGCCTTTTCGTACATGGCCTTGCTCGCAGCCACGGTTTCAGCCTGCTCAGGCGTCGTCGTATAGATGGCCGAGCGATACTGGGTACCCACATCATTGCCCTGGCGCATGCCCTGGGTCGGATCGTGCTCTTCCCAGAAGGTTTTCAGCAGCGTTTCCAATGAGATAGTCTTGGGGTCATAGACCACCTTGACGCTCTCGGTATGGCCCGTACGGCCCGAGCAGACCTCCTCATAGGAGGCATTGGGCGTGTGCCCGCCCTGGTAGCCCACGGCAGTCACGAAAACCCCGGGCAACTTCCAGAACAGGCGCTCAGCGCCCCAGAAGCAACCGAGCCCGAAATAGATGGTCTCGACACCCTCGGGATAGGGCCCCTTGAGAGCGGCGCCATTGACAAAATGTTGTGATACGACAGGCATTTCCATGTCGCGGCCGGGCAGCGCCTCGGCTTCGGTGGGGATGGTAGTCGGCTTGGTGCGGAAGAACATGAGTTTCTCCTTTCGCCGCGTAATATGGGGATTGTCGCCCCCGATTTTTAGATCAGATATCGTCAGCCCGCAAAAACCGCTCCCGCCGCGGCTTGCGCCCCAGAAGCGCCAGCACGATCCCCGGCACGCCGATCACGGCGAAGGCGGGATAGGTGAGAACAGCGTCGAAGACCCGGTCGAGCAGATTGGCAAAGAACCGGCTATGAAAAAACTCCCGAACAATATCAAGGCTTTGCGCATGGATCTGCAGCCAGATATCGCCCAATGACGTCATGACGACGGCATTGGCCGCCAGTGACTTCGTGCCATCAATGACAAGCAAGACCAGCGCCAGGCCAATGAGCCAGGTGCCGACAATTCGCAAGGCTATCCGCATTCACCCCGTCCTGTGCTTGTGGGCGCCGACCGCTGCACCCCTGCACGTCCTTCCTTTTGCCACGCACCGGGGCCGTTTCACAAGAGATCAGCCCAATCACGAAAAACATACGGGACAGGACAAAACTCATGCTTGCGCCCGAAACGTTCATCAGTATATTGCGCCACGCTCGCAACGGCATAACAAGGCCGTGCACAACCTGGTTCCAGGGTTGCAAAGGCGATGCGGAGAGATGGCCGAGTGGTCGAAGGCGCACGCCTGGAAAGTGTGTAGGCGGGGAACCGTCTCGAGGGTTCGAATCCCTCTCTCTCCGCCATTTACCCCAAAGCCAGCACTTTCAATAACTTGGGCACCCGGAAATCTTGCGGACGCATTCGCATGTCTGTCCGCCCTTCAAGACCCTTCCGCCGCAAGGAGAATGGCTTCGATTGCCGCATAACCGCGGTTGCGAGCGTGCTCGAGCGCGGTGACGCCTTCCCTGTCGGCCAGATTGATGTCGGCCCCGGCATCAACGAGCAACCGCACGATCTCTACGTGGCGCTCGCCGCCGTCGCCGAGGATGACGGCCTCCAGAAGTGCAGTCCAGCCGAGGTTATTCACGTGGTCGATGTCTACCCCTGCTTCAATCAGCGTGCGTACGGTCTCGACATGCCCCCGTTCGGCCGCCGGGATGAGCGCGGTGCCGCCATAGCGGTTGGTGCTGCGCAGGTCCGCTCCATGGCTCAGCGTCAGCTTGAGGATTTCCAGATGGCCGCGGGCGCCGGCATAGAGGTAGGGGCTGTCGCTGATGTCGTCCTTGGCATTGACGTCAGCACCAGCTTCGATCAGGGCCTTGGCGGCCTCGACATTGTTGGCGTGGGTGGCGACCAACAGCGCGGTTCTGCCCATGGCGTCGCGTTCGTCGATAGCAACGCCCTCTGCAAGCAGAGAACTGATAGCCGCGGCGTCATTGCTGGCGGCCGCAGTGTGGAGCCCGGTTGTGGTCATTTCTTCACCCAAGACCGGAGAGGCGAGCGCCAGAACCAGCGCGGCAATCGACAGGGGCCTGAACAATCCTGGTTCTCCTCATGACATGGCGCGCTCCAGCGGCACGACGAAGCTGTCGCCCGGAAGCAGTCTGATTTCAGATCAAGACAAGCCTGAGGCGAAGAGGGCGAAACCTGGAGATCGTGGGCGTGTTCGGTTAGCAGACTGGTAGCATCGAGCGTGACCAGAAGCCGTTTTGGTTACACCTGCTCTCGGCCTTGCGGCAAAGAGCAGGTGTCGGGGTTAGTATGGTCGCCGGAAGCGCTACTTGCCGGCGCTTTTCTTGAACTCGGCGTAATATTCTTCCGCCAGCTTGCGCAGCGATTTTCCGATCGCGGCGTATTGGTATTCCTGGAGGTTGGCGAGCGAGGCGCGGCCCGAAGGATGGAGCACGCCGAAGCCGCTGCCGGGAAGCAGGATGACCCCGGTTTCGTCGGCGATGCGGAACAGTACCTCGGTCGGGTTCTGCGTCTTGATGACCCAATCGGCGAAGGCGTTGCCCCAGAGCTTGCGGCAGGTGCCCTCCATATCGACCAGGGTATAGTAGTCGACCGAATTGGGATCGTTTTCCCGCGGCAGGCCGAGCTGGTCATAAAGCGCGGCTTCGCGCCGGCGCACCAGGGTTTTGAGTGCTTCCTTATAGTCCTGCCGCGCATCCATCATGTTGAAGAGCGAGAACAGGACCATCTGCACCTGTTGCGGTGTGGAGAG
This sequence comes from Devosia sp., assembly GCF_024707125.1. Taxonomy (GTDB): domain Bacteria; phylum Pseudomonadota; class Alphaproteobacteria; order Rhizobiales; family Devosiaceae; genus Devosia. The sequence continues at coordinate 730,629 of NZ_JANQAH010000009.1, read as the reverse complement.
GCCTGCCGTGTGGTTGAGCGCGACGGCGCGGCTATCGGCCACCAGGCGGTCGATGAACTTGATCTTGCGCGGCTCGGTGGTGAGGGACGAGTAGCGCTCGTCGAGTTCGGTCTTGTCGGCATCGGAAAGTTTGCCGAGAGTCCGGTCGAGCACATTGTCCTTGGAAACGGCGATGACGCCCAGGCGCCAGCCCGTCGCCCCGAAATATTTCGAGAACGAATAGACCAGGATCGTATTGTCCGGGCAGGTGGCAAAGAGCGATTTGAAATCGTTCGCAAAGGTGCCGTAGACGTCATCGGTGAGAAGGATGAGATCGGGGCGCTTGCGCACGATTTCGGCAATGGCCGCAAGGCTTTCATCGTTGAGCTTGACCGAAGGCGGGTTGCTCGGATTGACGAGGAAGAAGGCCTTGATCGCCGGGTCTTCGAGTTTTTTCAGCTCCGATAGCGGATATTGCCACCCCAGATTCGGATCAGCCTCGATCAGCACCTGTTCGAGCTGATATTCGGCAAGCGCCGGAATCTCGAGATAGGGCGTGAAGATGGGGGCGCCGATGGCGATCTTGTCGCCTTTCGAGATGAGCTTGTTCTGCTTCATCGTGTTGAAGATATAGGCCATGGCCGCGGTGCCGCCTTCGACGGCAAAGAGGTCGAAGTTTTCGTGGTCCATGCCCGGTGCGCCCATTTCGCGGGCGATATATTCCTTCACCACCTCTTCGCTGAGGCGCAGCATGCGGTCGGGAACGGGGTAGTTGCAGCCCAGAATGCCTTCCACCATTTCGAGCAGGAATGCATGGGGATCAAGGCCGAGCTGATCCCTGACATAGGACAGCGCCTTGCCCAGAAACACCACGCCGGGTCGGTCGGTATGCTGGGCAATGAACGTGTCGAAGCGCGAGATCAGCCCGTCGCTGCGCGGATAGCCGCCGACCCCTTCAGGCATGAAGGAGAAGGACAGTTCGGATTCGGCGACGGCGAAGAGGCCAAGCTGGAAGAAAGCACGGCGCGGGAGCGTCGCGAGGAAATTGGGATTGCCGCGACCGGCATTGAGCATCAGCCGGTCGCGGTGGCTCGCGGCGAGACTGATCAGATTGTCCTTGAGCTCGAAGGGGCTGAGCTTGGAAAACTGCGAATAGTCGACTTTTGCCATTTCATTACTCCTTCATAATTTAGTCAGTGGCCGGCATGATCACGCAAAGGCGACGATCAGCGGCCCGAGCAGAGTGAGGAAGACGTTCGCCAGCGCATAGGTGATGGCGAAAGGCACGGTGGGGATGGAATTGCCGGCCTTGCCGAGCACTTCGCCAAAGGCGGGATTGGCACTGCGCGAGCCGGAAAGCGCACCGGCAAAGACGGCCGCATTATCGTAGCGCAAGACATAGCGGCCGAAGAGCATGGTGAGCAGCAGCGGCACCAGCGTCACGACGACCCCGATCAGGAAAAGCGACAATCCGCTCTGGGCAATGGTCTGGATGGCCTGCAGGCCGGACTGGAGGCCAACCGCCGCCACGAAACCGGCAAGGCCGAGGTCCTTGAGCAGTTGCGAGGCCGGCAAGGGCATATTGCCCATGGTCTGGTGCCGACTGCGCAGCCAGCCGAAGAGCAGGCCCGACAGAAGGGCGCCGCCGCCGGCCCCGAGCGTCAGCGGAATGCCGGAGATGCGGATGACGATGAGGCCGATGAGGAGGCCCACGACGAGACCCGCGCCATGAAAGATCCAGTCGGTCTTGATGCTGATCGGCAGCGGCACGCCCGCCTCGGTGACGACGCGCTTGATGTCCTGGTCGGTACCATAGACGGTGATGACGTCTCCGACCTTTATGGCCGTCGCGTCCGCCAGGGCTACGCTATCGCCTTCGCGCTTGATGCCGACGACAAAAATGCCGTGCTTGAGGAGAGGCGAGGTCGACGCCTTGATCTCCCCGAGGGTCCGGTTGGCATAGGCCGCATTGCGCAGCACCACGTCTTCGGTGGTCATGACGAGGTCCATGCCGGGCGCGGATTGCAACTCCGCGCCGATCGTGTCCGAAAGCGCCACGACGCCCGGACGCCGCCCGACGATGAGGACAATGTCACCCTCCCGGAGCACGGTGTCGGGCGTGACATCGATAGGATGATCCTTGCGCTTGAGGCGCTCGACGGTGACCGTATTGGCCCCGGCCGAAGCCTCGATGGCAGCGACCGTCTTGCCGGCGGCAGCGCCGACCTTATAGATGCGGCCGACGATCTCGGGCATGGCGGGCTCCTGCCCCGGCCCGAAGACCACGGCGCCCTTGAGGCGCTCGGCCTCGGCCTTGATGGCGTCGTCGGCAATGCCCTTGCCCATGAAGCGGGGCAGGATGTTGACACAGACGATGATGGCGCCCAGTGAGCCGAAAATATAGGTGACGGCATAGCCGATGGCGACGTTGGCCTGCAGGCGCTGCGCTTCGTCGGCGGCGAGACCCAAGCGCGAAATCGCATCGCCCGCCGTACCGATAATGGCCGATTGCGTCATGCCGCCCGCGGCCAGGCCCGCCGCCATGCCTTTATCGAGCGAAAAGAGCTTGGCCATGATGATGACTGTCGTCAGCCCCACCACCGCCATGAACAGGGCCAGAAAGATCTCGCGCAGCGACTGCGGGCCGAGGGATTTGAAGAATTGCGGGCCGCTTTCGAAACCCACGGCATAGATGAACAGCGCGAAGAGGATGGACTTTACGCCATTGTCCACTGGCACGCCGACGAGGCTGAGCAGCACCGCCACCACCAGCGAGCCGGCGACCCCGCCGAGCTGGAATTTGCCGATCTGGAACTGACCGATCCAGAACCCGACGGCGAGCGACAGAAAGAGCAATATCTCAGGGGAATGCCCTATCTGCTCCTTGATCCATTCCATGGTGGCCTCCTGTTGATGGATAAGTTCGACTGGACCGGTGAAATGCCTCGCTATTGCAAGGCCGACGCCATGCCGACGACGACCGGCCCCATCAAGGGCAGCAGGACGTTGGAAATGGCGTAGGTGACTGTGTAGCCGATGACCGGAATCCCGCTTTTGGACTGGGAGACGAGGGCGGTGATGGCTGGGGTCGAGCAATGCTGGCCGGCGATGGCGCCGAGCAGGATCGGGGCTTCGATCTTCATCAGCTTCCAGCCGACGAACAGCGAGACCAGCGCGGGAAGCGCCGAGACCAGCAGCCCCAGAAGCGGCAGTTGCAGCCCATATTCGGCAATCAGGCGAATGGCATCGGGGCCTGCGGACAGACCAACGCAGGCGATGAAGGCGGAAAGCCCAAAATCCTTCATGAACTCGATGGCGGGCACGGGCAAAGTGCCGTGGCGCGGGAAGTGCATGTGCAACCAACCGAAGACCAGGCCGGCGATCAGCGCACCGCCGCCGGTGCCCAGGGTCAGATCGAGCGCCCCAGCCTTGAAACTGAGGCCGCCGATAAAGAGCCCGACGACAATGCCGAGACCGAGGAAGACGAAATCGGTCTGGTCGGTCGGCGGCAGCTTGTGCCCCAGTTCCTTGGCGGCGCGGGTGACCGCGGCCTCGGTGCCATAAAGGGTAAGAATGTCGCCCTGCTGCAGGATGGTGCCGGGCAGGACGGGGATGGCGCGGTCCAGCCGGCGAATGCCCGAAATGAACACGCCGCGCTGCAGTTCGGGGCCGGCGGCCCGGCGCAACTGGCTCACGCTCAGGCCGAACGCATCCTTGCGCATCAGCACCAGGTCCAGCGAGGTGATGGGAACATTGCCGCCATTGGGGACCGGCACTTCCTCGCCGAGCTTGTCCTGCGCGGTGATGATGGATTGGCGGCGGCCCAGGAGGAACAGAATGTCGTCTGCCTCGATGACGGTATCGCGTCCCGCCTCGATGATGTCGCGACCGCGCTTGAGGCGCTCGATGGTCACGAAGTTGTGGCGGCTGCGTTCAAATTCGCCCACCGTACTGCCTGCCACCGGACCGGCGCGAAAGGCGCGCCCGACGAGGGCTGGCAGGCCCGGCTCATATTCGTCGGTGTCGCCCGAGCCCAGCTTTTCGCCCAGCTTGCGCGCTTCTTCCGCGAGGTCGACCTTGAGGATCAGGGGCGCGATCTGGGTGATGAAGACCACGATGGCGACGAGGCCGAAGATATAGGTGACGCTATAGGCCGTCGCGAGGTTGGCCTCGAGCCGACCGGCTTCCGCTGCGTCGAGCCCAAGACGCGAAATCGCCTCCGCGGCGGTGCCAAGCACAGCGGATTCAGTGGCAGAGCCGGCAAAAAGGCCAGCCGCCGTGCCGGCGTCGAAACCGAACATGACGGTGGCCAGGGCCACCAACGCGAGGACGGTGACGACCTCGATGAGCGAGAAGATGCCGTAGCGCCAGCCGGAGCGAATATTGACGAAAAACTGGGGTCCCGCCGAAAAGCCCAGGGCAAAGATGAACAGGGCGAAGGCGGTGTTCTTGAGGTCGTTGCTGACCGTGACGCCCAGTTGTCCGATGGCCAGCGCCACAAAAAGCGTGCCGCAGACGCCACCAAGCTGAACAGGCCCGATGCGGAGGCGCCCGATCAGATGTCCTAGGGCAATGGACAGGAAGAGTGCCGCCGTCGCGTTGGTAAGAAGACCCATAAATCAACTCGATATGAATTGAATGTAAAGACAAGCACTTACGGCATTTATTCTAGAATTTGACTCACCTTGCCACCCATTCTTTGCGAGATCAACGATTTACTTTTGAAGTAATTTGACGAATTTGCCTGGCAATTTCCCTGGGCCGGATATCCGCTGTCCCAAAGGCCAGTCTGGCACCAGAGTGCTCAGGCTTGATGACGGCCGGCGCCACGCATGGCGGTTAGATTGCGTGCTGTTTGACCGGTGTCATCCCAAGGGCGTCTTCGCTGATCTGACCGTGGTCGCTGCGGCCATGGCGGGCATAGGTTTCAAAGGTCATGGAAAGCATCGATTCCAGCGTCAGATAGGCGCGCAACATGCGAAAGAGGATGTAGACCGGGATGTAGCGCAGCGCTTCGAAGCGCAGGTTCACGATGATGGCGATCATGGCATTGATCATCGGGGCGCCCAACAGCAGTGCCAGGTCCGAAGCGATGGTTATCTCGCTGAGCGGATCGGGATGCAGCGCGAGAAAGTTGATGGCGAACAGCAGGAGGGGCCAGGCCATGGCCCGACGCGCCGTATTGGCTAACATGAAGGGGATGATGATGTGCCCGCGCACCGATGGTGCACCGACCCGGAAAAGATGCCGGTTGCGCGCCGTGACGTGAAAGATCGAGCGGAACCAGCGGTGCCGCTGTTCGCGCAGGTGCGCAAAGGTGCGGGGCACTTCGGAGATGAAGGTGGCATCGGGATCAACGACCAGGCGATAGCCGGCCTCGCCGATGCGCAGCGAAATATCTGTGTCTTCCCCGTTCATGCCCTGCGCAAACCCACCCACCAGCCGCGCGGCTTCAGTGTTGTAGCAGGCGAACATGCCGGGAATGCCGAAGATCGAGTCGGCGGCACCGAAAGCCACCTGATCATAGCCGAGCTTGAGCAGGATCTCGATGAGGCGCGCGCCGTCAAAAGGGCCGCCGCCCGGCGCCAGGGCGAGGCCACCCACGGCCCCGACGAAGGGCCGGCCGAAATGCCGGAAGGAGAGCGCAAGCGCCTCGGGGTCGAGGAGGGTATCGGCGTCAAGGCGAGCGAAATAATCCGTTTGCACGGCAGCAAGGCCGCGATTGAGCGCGCGGGACTTGCCCTTTCCCGGCTCGAACAGCAGCTCGCAGCGCATATGCTCGCATTTGGCAAAGGCGGCTTCCGCGGCTTCTGCGGTTCCGTCGGTGGAATTGTTGTCGATGACAATGAAGGTCACCCCGCCCCCATAGCGGGCCGCGGCCGCCTCGGTGCTGGCGATGACGGCGCCAATGGCGTGCTTTTCGTTGAAGGCGGGCACGATAATGGTGATGTCGGGGGCGAAACTGGGCGTCGAGCGGAAAATGTTCTGCACGGCCGCGAGGATATTGAGCAGGAAGAAAAGCAGCGGGATGAGCAGGAAGACGCCCACGCTGACGCCGCCGAGCAGGGCGACGCTGCGCAACTCAGTGACCACCGAGAGGTGGGCCTGCGCCACGAGCGCAGACAGCGTGGCGGCGAGTGCCACCGCCAGCACAATGGTCAGCAACGACACCAATTTGAACCGGGGATGCAGGGGACCATCGACATGGCCGGGCATGTCGGCATTCCGGAGCAGGCAGGTGGCAAAGAGGAAGAAGCCGACGAGGCCCGAGACAATGCCCATGCCGTGCAATGGCATGGCCGTGCCGGTCAGATGCGTGATGATCGCATTGCAGAGGTCAAAGGTGGCGCAGAAGAGCGCAAAGGGCAGGAAGAGGTCGAAAAAGAACCGCAGCCGCAGGAGCCAGCCGGTGTGGATGGCGGAGGCGAAGGCAATATAGAAGCTGATGATGAAAAGGCGGAGCGGCACCGTATGGCCGCCCGCATAGCGGGTCACATAGAGATCGCGCTCGGGAAAGAGCGCCTGCATGGCGGGCACCAGGTTAAAGAGCGCCACCAGCAGGAAGGATGTCACCGAGAACACGGCCAGCACCTGCGGCGCCACGCTGGCGGGAAGCGGGCGGGAGAGGTGGGGCGGCGCGGAATCGATAGAAGCGAACTGATGCTCGGACAGTTCCTGCTGTAGGGCCGCGCGCTGCTCCGTTTCTACCATGAGACTAGCAGCCCCGCGGTGGCCTCGGCCGGCAGAGCGACCGGCTGGGCTTGGGAGCCATAGGGGAGGACCGCGACGCCATCGGCGTCGGCGCTGCGGGATGGCACCACGAGATAGGCGGCCGTGGCGCCCTCCGGCACTGTCGGTGCAGTGCCTTGGGTCAATTGGGCCGTGTCGATGAGCTGGATGGTGACGCCGTCGTTGGCCGCGAAGGCGAGCGGCCGGTCGAGCGGCAGGGTGAGATCGAGGAGCCCGGCGGCGCGGCTCGTTGCACCCAGCGACGCACCCGGTGGCGCGGTTATGGCGATATGCTCGGCGGCGGCGAGATGGGTGACGAGACGCTGCTTGTCATTGGCCGGGGTCGAGGCCGGGTCGAGGCTGGTTTCGGGCAGCAATTGTGCCGCGGCCTCGGGGCCGGCCCGGCAGATCCCGTCATTGGGCGAATTGTCCACGAGGGTGACCACGATCTGATTGGCAAAGCCCTGCGCCTCGGGGGGAAGGGCAATGGCAGCGTCGAGGCGTTCGGACGCGCCCGGATAGGTCGCGGTATGGACGAGGCGCCCGTTGAGCAAAACGCGCAAAGTCCAGCGATTGTCGCCCTGCAATTGGCTGGTTCGCAAAGCAAGGTTCAAGACGGCGGGGGCGCGTCCCCCGGGCAGGTCCGCCACCTTGTAGTCGAGGGTCCAGCGGCTCGAGCCCCGGAACGTGTGCGCCAGAAGGTCGGTCGTCAGTGCTTCGACCGGCAGCGGCCAGGTCCGGCCATAGCTCGATGGCAGGGCCGCCCCGCGCAATAGGCCGATGGCGTCGACCCCTTCGGTCCCGGCGGCGGTAACCCGACCAGCTTCGGACAGGGTGATGGGCGCGTCGGCCGAGGCGACAAGCAGCAGGGTCTGATCGAGTTCTGCCGGCGCCAGTTCTGCGGCGACGCCCTTTCGGGAGAGGTATTGCGTCGCCCAGGCGGCCATGGCCGGAAGCCCGGCGGCATCGAAGGACAAGGGATCGGGCGCCAGCACAACCCTGGTCGCGGCGTCGGACCGGGGCTGGTCCAGTTCGAGAAGGACGCCGCTTGAGGCCAGGACCTCCACCGATGCGCCGAGATTGGTTACATTGGTGGGGCAGATCTGGCCCTGATTGGTCGTGCCATTGCCGGCGAGGCTGACGACGATTTCTCCAGCAGCAATGTCAGCGGGCAGGAGGTCGTAGGTCAGGCGCTGGTGGTCGAGACCGGAAGCCAGCACCAGCGCATCACGCTCGCGTCCGTTGACCAGAATTCTGACGAGCCCGTCGCCCCGTTCGATGAGGTTGGTTTCAAGGTCGAGCTGTAGCTGTCCGCCGATGATCCCTTCGGCGGCGGGAACCGGAAAGCGCAGGCTGGCCTGGGACGGAAAGCCCTGCAGGCCGAGCCAGGTGCCCAGGTGCGGGCGGTAAACGCGGATGACCGTACTGCTTTCGGCGAGGCGCTCGCTGGCGCCTTCTTCCAGTGGATCGATGAGGCCAAGCCGCTGACTGATGCCCTGCGCAAATTCGGGATTGCTGAACAGCAGGGCCAGAGCGGTGATGCCAAAGGTGATGACGGCGAAAGTGATGAGCCTCAGGATTTCGCGCATGCTGGTTTCAATCCTTGACGACGCCCGGCTTGTTGTCGCGCGTCCAGACGGATCGGGCCGCCACCACCGCCGGATTGTACCGGTCCTTGAACCGCTCGACGATTTCGATGGTTTCGTTGAAAAGCTGCTGATCGAGCAGGATGGGCTTGAGCCCGAGAGCGCGGAAGGTTGCGTTTGAGACGCGCAGGTCGTTCTCCGCCGCCTCCTTGCGCGGATTGTCGACATAGGCGATGCGGGCGCCGGTCATCTCGGAAATGGTCTTGGCCAGATCGCGCACGCGCTGCGTCTCGGCCACCTGGTTGAAGATCTTGACCCGATCGCCGCGCTGGGGCGGATGCTCGATCGCCAGGCGAATGCAGCGAACCGTATCCTGGATATTGATGAGAGCTCGCGTCTGCCCGCCGGTGCCGTGCACGGTCAGGGCATGCCCGACCGCGGCCTGCATGAGGAAGCGATTGAGCACGGTGCCATAATCGCCATCATAATCGAAGCGGTTGATCAGATCGTCGTGGAGGCGCGTCTCTTCGGTCTGCGTGCCCCAGACGATACCCTGATGGAGGTCGGTGATCCGCAGCTCGTCATTGCGGGCATAGAACTGGAACAGCAACTGATCCATGGACTTGGTCATGTGGTAAACCGAGCCGGGCGCGGTGGGGAACAGGATGGAACGGGGATAGACCTCTTCGTTCGGCCCCTTCACGACCACATCCAGATAGCCCTCCGGAATTTCAAGGCCCGAGCCGTCATAGCCATAGACCCCCATGGTCCCCAGGTGCACCACATGGATGTCCCGGCCCAGTTCGGAAATGGCGACGAGCAGATTGTGGGTGCCGCGGATATTGTTGTCGACGGTGTAGCGCTTATGCGTCGCATTGGTCATCGAATAGGGCGCGGCGCGCTGCTCGGCAAAGTGCACCACGGCATCGGGTTTGAAGCTGTCGATGGCGTCGCGCAGCCCGGCATAGTCGTTGGCAATGTCGATATGGAAATAGTCGATCGTCTGGCCGGCAACGCCATGCCAGGCCTGCAGGCGCTGGCCGATAGAGGCGATCGGGGTGAGACTGGCCGCACCCAGCTCATCGTCGATATGCCGGCGCGAGAGATTGTCGATGATACCAACGCGATAGCCGTTGGCTGACAGATGCAGGCTAGTCGGCCAGCCGCAAAAGCCATCACCGCCAAGGATAAGAACTGACTTCATCGGTTGCCTCCTCGCCGGTGGAAGAGGCTATCACGACGAAATTCGACCGATACTCCCGGAAGAGGTAGCGGTAACACAACCTTAACTTGGTATTACTGAATCCTTAACATTCGCGGCGGTGGATCAACCGCTCCGACATGGGTCGGGTGCAACGGAAACGCGGCCCGCATTAGCGCGCTGCGGGCACCGGCGGAAGCCGGACCAAGCGAAGAAAGCAGGGAGCAACACACCGCGTCGCTCCCCTGAACGGCCTTAGCGCAGACGACCCGAAAGGTTCGGCACGGCCGCCGGGCGCTCGGCAGCGGGCGCCGTTCTGCCACCCGTGATCCTGCCCAGCGTTGCGCCCCAGGCGTTCTGCGACAGGTGCGAAAGAACCGAAAGGGCACGGCGATGGGAGGGCATGAACCAGGCAAAGAACAGGACGCGGATGACCCAGGCGAGGCGCCCGGTAAACTGCAGGCCCCAAAGCTCGGTGATGCCACGCTGGCCGGCAAGGCCCGCCGCCTGACCAAGGCCGCGGAAGTTGAAGCCCTTGACCGGCTGGCCCTTGATGGTGCGGGCAATGTTGCGACCGACGCAGTCGCCCTGCTTCATGGCAAAGAGCGCATTGGTCGGGCAAGGTTCGCCGGTGACCGGGTGCGGCACGGCCGCGATGTCGCCGGCAACCCAGATATTGTGACTGCCGCGAACACGCAGGTCTTCGTCGGCAATGATCTGGCCAACGCCATTGCGCGGCAGCGATTCAGTGCCAGGCAGGACGCTAAAACTCACCCCGGCCGCCACGACCGACAGATCGGACGCGACGGTCGCGCCGTTGGCGAGTTCGACATGGCCGGCCAGGATCTGCGAGACGCGCACGCCCTGATGGAGCTGTACGCCCTGATCGAGGAGCTGGCGCGTAGCCGTCTCGGCGATATGGGTAAAGTCGGGGCGCAGCGAGGGCAGGAGCTTGTCGCTGGAGGAAACAAGGTGGACATTGACCTTGCCCGAACCCGCGCGACCATAGCGGGCGGCAAGAGCGGAGGCCGTTTCGACACCGGCAAGCCCGCCGCCAACGACCACGACATTGCGCGTCGTCTGGGCAACGGCATCGCGGCTTTCGAGTTCGCCGACGAGCTTTTGCATGTCGCGCGAATTCTTGACGCACCAGCCGTTCTCGGCGAGCCCGGGAATGCGATCGAAGGGATCGACGGACCCGGCGGCGATCACGAGATGCTCGAACTTGATTTCCCGCGGGGCCCCCTCGCCCTGCACGGTCAGCGTCCGGCCGGGCAGATCTGCGGAAACAACTTCGCCCTGCACGAAGCTATTGCCCAGGATCGGCTGGATCGGGGTCAATGTGCTGCCCACAGCCAGATCGCCGGACAGCACTTCACCGGTCCAGCCGTGATAGGTGTGGTGCCCATCGCGCGAGATCAGGGTCAGCTCGACCTCGCCGCGCGCGACCTGGGAACCGAGGCGCGAACGCAGGACGGAAAAGGCGTGCAGGCCGGCATAACCGCCGCCCAGGATGACTATGCGGCGCATATGACCTGCTCCTCTGCGGGTGCGAATGTGCGGGAGGGGGCGTCTTCGATCAGCCGGCCAAAGGACCGGAACGGGGCGAGGTGGAAGCCCAGATGCTCGTGCTCTTTTGCCAGCTTGAGGATGTGCTCTGCCTGATCGAGCTGAGCGTCGCCCATGCAGAAGTGCCCCTGGTGACCAGAGAGGGCGAGCAGCATGGTTTCGGCAAGGCACGCATAGGCAAGCTTGGGCGCCAGCGCGATCGAGCCGCGCAGATCAAAGCCCGGAATTTCAACGAGGCCGCCGTCGACGATCAGAACGTCCGGGCGCTCGGTAAGGAGGCGCTCATCGGTGTTGCGCGGCACGGTGTCATCGAGAACGATGGCGCCGCGCTTGAGGTGTTCGCTGCGCAGCAGGGCATCGGGCGAGGACGTCAGCAGGACGACGAGATCGGCCTTGGCCACATCCGCCATGTCTGTGCTCACGGTGGCTTCGACGCCATCACGACGGACATCGGCAGCCAGCGCTTCCAGACGCTTTTCGTTGCGCGCAACCAGGAGAAGACGGCCGGGGTGCTTGCGGGCATAGAGCCGGGTCAGGCACGAGCCGACACTACCCGTCGCGCCGACCATGGCAATCAGCGGATCGTGGCCAAGCGAGGCGGTCAGCTTTTCAATGGCCTGCAGCGTCATGGCCGCCGTAAAGGCATTGCCATTGGTGACGCCGATATCGCTGCGCTTGGCAAAGGCCTTGCCGCCCACGGAAGCCGGTGCGGTGAGCGCCCCGAGACCCACGACGGAAGCGCCAAGATCGCGTGCCTTGTCGATCGCAGCAGAAATACGGCCCTGCACCTGCGAGCGCGGCAGTGTAAGCAACTGCGTCGGCGTCAGAGGAACAGTAATGATCCTGCCGACAACTTTCCCAGGCAGATCAACCCGAGACATCTTGCCTGTAACCATCGGCGGCACCGGAAGATGCTTCAGCGCGCTACGCCAGATGACCTCTGGAACCAGCGAGAACGGCTTGCCGAACAGTATACCCATATCTGCACGCAGCGTATTTCTTGGGTGCACCAAGAACGCAAACTCAGAATGCATAACAACCCCGCCCTACTCGCGCCGCAACTGGCGACGCCGCAGAAAGGGTTTTAGCACAATTTTAAGAAAAGTTTAACGAACTGTTAGGAGACTTTAAGACTTAGTTAACGCGACCCGTTCAAATGCACGAAAACATGGCAACACACGTTTAAGCCTTTGCCTTTATGATGCTATTTTGGAGTATCTCCGTAGCGCCTAGTGTCAGGCCTGTTGCGAATGGCAGGGTTCCCTGCTCCTCGCCTGAAAATTCAGGGCCTTGCCGCGGGTGGGAAGCAGGGGTTGGTCATGAGTGCAACTGAGCCAGACATTTTCGACCTCAAAGGTCTTACGACCGCTTTGGACGACAAGGCGGAATATTCGCTGAGACGCGCCCTCGAAGCCGTCCGCGTGCATCTTGGGATGCAGGTGGCTTATGTCTCGGAATTCGTCGGCGACCGTTCCTATTTTCGCGAAGTCGATGCGCCGGGGCTGGAGCATGTGATCAAGCCCGGCGACTCCATGCCGCTTGACTATGTCTATTGCCGGCACATTCTCGAAGGCCGTCTGCCCGAACTGATGCCCGATGTGCTCGACGTGCCCTTCGCGGCCGCCATGCCCTTTACCCATGACATGGGTATTCGCGCCCATATGAGCGTGCCCATCAAGCTCCAAGACGGCACGACGCATGGCATGTTCTGCTGCATCAGCACAGAGCCGCAGCCTTCGCTCAATATGCGCGACCTCAAGATGATGCGCGCCGTCGCCGAACTGACGGCCGTGCTGATCGGCCGCGAGATCGATGCTACGACCGAGCACCGGACCAATCTCGAACGCATCCAGCGGGTCCTCGCCAGCGACGAACTTTCGATCGTGGTGCAGCCCATTTACCGGATCGCCGACCACCGGCTGGTCGGGTTCGAATGCCTGTCGCGCTTTGCCAGCCCCGAGGGATGGACGCCTGATATCTGGTTCACCATGGCAGCCTCGGTTGGCCTCGGCATCGAACTTGAAATGATGGCTGTCCAAAAAGGTCTGGCGCTGCTCGATCTCTTCCCCAAGGACATCTACCTGACCTTCAACGTTTCGCCCGAAACGATCATTTCGGGCGCCGTGGCGGAAGCCATTGCGGGCAAGGACGGACGGCGCGTCGTGGTCGAAATCACCGAGCATGCCAGCGTCTCGGACTATGAGGCGCTGGGACGCGCCCTGAACGACATTCGAGTCAACGGCGTTCGTCTGGCCGTGGACGATGCGGGTGCCGGATATGCGAGCCTGCGTCATATCCTGGCGCTGCAGCCCGATATCATCAAGCTCGACATCAGCCTGACCCGGAACATCCAGGACGACCTGGCGCGCCATGCCCTGGCCGCCGCGCTGGTGCATTTCGGCCGCGAGACCAAGAGCCAGATTCTGGCTGAAGGCGTTGAGTCGGCCGTTGAGTTTGAAGCCTTGCGCAAGCTTGGTGTTGAAACGGCGCAGGGATATTTTATCGGCCGGCCAATGCCATGCGCCGAGGCCTGCCTGCTCATTGCCCAGCAGCAGATCGCTGCCTGGCCGCGGCCAAAGCTGGCTACCCCCAGCGTAAAGGCGGCCATGTAAAGCGGCTATCGGCGGGTGGGCATCCTCACCCGTCCGACAGTTGTGCCGCGCGGTCTCCCCCTCAAAATCAGGTTTTTTGGCGCGTTGCGAGCTTCCGGCTTCGCGCTGCGCTTTTGCGCGAGTCGCCGTCCGAACCGGAGCCGCATTCGGGTCGCGGGCATTAGCGACTCTAAATCATCATAAGCAAGATTAAATTGCCTAATCTTCTTGGGGTCGCTAGCGCAGCCGAGCCCAAGCGTTGGGTGGCCCAAATGCGTTGTGCAGAACGCAATTGCGCGGACATCAGGATGTGTCGTTCGCACATGTCGAGGGGGAACGATTGAACTACAATGCCGCAATTCCGGAAGCCAAGCGAGGCTACCAGGCCCTTCCCGCCAATTGGGTATTCATCGGCAATGGCGAACCCGAGCCGCAGAGTTTTCATGTCTCCCGGCGGGTCACCCTCGAGGGTCCGGTCTCGGGGCACCTGATCTCGGAACCCGTTCGACCGGGTGTGGACCTCTTTTCGGTAGAGGCCCGCGCCGAGGCGGGTTTTCATCTGACCATCGACCAGCAGGTCAAACCAGGCACCCTGCATATTGGCTGCGTTGCCACCGGCGAGGGGACGTTCGCGACCTCGCCCGGCAAGCTGGCGCCACAACGCTGGCGCGGATCGGGGACCATCATGACCCTGGTGCCGCCCGAAGATCGGCTGATGTATGAGGTTCAGCTCGATCAGCCCGTGGCCGGCCTTGGGATCAGCGTCGAACCCGAAGCGCTGGGGGCGATGTTCGGGGGCGATGAATTGCCTGGCATCCTGCGCAATATCGTCGAGGGCCGGGTGACGCCGGTGTCGCAGGTGACAAAGGCACGGTTCGACCCGGTTCGCGTCGCCAATGAACTGCTGCGCCCCACATTTACCGGATCCTTGATGAGCCTGCACCGGGAGTCCAAATCCCTTGAATTTCTGGTGCATCTGCTTGGATCGCTGGACGGCGCGCCGCCCGCAGGCGCCGAAGAACTCTCGCGGCGCGTGCTTGCCAGAGTTGAAGAGGCGCGCGACAGGCTGGTATCGGACCTGCGCAACCCGCCCGGGCTGCACGACCTGGCCGCCGCCGTCGGCCTGACGGCCAAGGTGCTCAATCAGGGTTTTAGGGAGCTCTACGGCACGACCGTTTTCGACTATCTGCGCGACACGCGGCTGCAGGCGGCCCGGCGCATGATCGAAGAGGGGCTGAACCTGCCGCTCAAGCAGATCGCCTGGCAGGTCGGCTATGCTCAGGCCAGCAATTTCGTCAGCGCCTATCGCCGCCATTTCGGCACGACGCCGCGCCGGCATGGCCTGCAATACGAAGCCGAAAACTGAGGGCGCGATTATGCGCACGAGCAATGCTTATGCGCGGAAAAATCGACATTGAACCGGTTCACTCCCAATCGCTAACCCTGCCTGCAAAACATCAGGCAGGTACATTTTGCGTAACAATCACCATCGACTCCCCGGCTCGGCCCGGGCCTCAAAACTTCCCCTCGCCGCCCTGGCCCTGATGGGCTGCAGCGCGCTCACGCCTAGCTCGGCCTTGGCCGGCGGCGATGTCGCCTGGTTTCTTGATTGGCTGTCGCCGGCCCGCCTAATGGCCATCTCGGCCGATGGCAAGGTGGTGGGCGGCTATGTCAGCAATGGTGCTTATCCAGTTGCCACCGTCTGGTCGGCCGCGGATGGCCGTGTGGATCTCGGGTCCAATGGCGGCCTGACCAGCGCGGTCCATGCGCTCTCGCCCGACGGGTCAAGTGCAGTTGGGTATTGGGTGACTTCGACCGGCAAGCAATATGCCATGCGCTGGACCAAGACAGGCGGCATGGAAGATTTGGGCTCGCTCGGCGTCGATGGCTTCGCATTCGCCAATGCCATGTCCGCCGACGGCAGCGTGGTTGTGGGTACGTCCGACCACGACAACACCAATCTCATCGACGAACGGCGGGCTTTCCGCTGGGTCGAGGGCGGCACCGGGGGCGATGCCGCCAATCCGCAGATGTATTCGCTCGGCACGCTGGGCGGACAGTACAGCACCGGCACCGGCGTTTCAGCGGATGGCACCATCATCGTCGGGGATTCCGACAATGGCATGGGCTCCATCCTCGCCTATCGCTGGACCGAAGGGACCGGGATGATCGGACTTGGCCATCTGGGCGGCGGCCACAGTTTCGCCAATGCGATTTCCGCCGATGGCAGCACTATTGTCGGCCGATCGCTCGACGCCGAGAATACGGTCGACGCCTATCGCTGGCGTGAAGATATCGGCATGCAGAGCCTCGGCACCCTGGCCGGCGACGTATCCAGCCACGCAACGGCCGTTTCTGCCGATGGCTCGGTGATCGTGGGGCGCTCCTTTAGCCCCGGAACCAATACGGCCTTCCGCTGGACTGAGCAAACTCAGATGCAATCGGTCTCCGACTGGCTCGCGGCCGGCAACGTGTCCGCCCCGGTATGGGATAGGTCCGAAGCCACCGGTGTTTCAGCCGACGGCACGGTGGTGGTGGGCAATAGCGCCGGCGCCGACGGGGTCTGGCATCCCTATATTGCCGGGGTCACCCCGACCACGGCCGGCGTCATCGATCCGACGAAATTTGCCGCATCGCTCTATGATGCGACCCAGACCGCCTATGCGGCGCAGCAGCTTTCCTTCCTGCCGCTCAATGGCGCGCACCACCAACCGTTGATGACACAGCAGAGCCTGGCGGAGGATAGCTGCGTCTGGGCGACGGGCGACATCGGCTATTCCGGCCATGGCCGCGATGGCGGTGCCGGCCTTGCCGAAGTGGGCGCCTGCCACGACTTTGCCGACAATGTCCGGGCCGGGCTCGGGGTGGGCAAGAGCGGCGCCTGGCAGAACCTGGCGCTTGGCGGCAGCATGCGTGCCGATGGTCAATATGTCGTCGGCGAGATCGACTGGGCGCCGGAGGGCACGCCGCTGCTGCTCTCGGCCACGGCCCTTTATGGTGGCTGGGCGACGACCACGCGCCGTGGTTATGCCAATGGCGGCGGCACGGACTATTCGGAAGGCTCGACCCATGCGCGGACCGCCATGCTGCGGGCCCGCATCGACTGGCTGGACGCGGCAAGCCTGGGGGCCACAACGTTCAGCCCCTGGGCCGCGCTCACGCTCTCGCAGACCAATGTGGACGGCTATACCGAACAGGGCGGCGCGTTTCCGGCCCGGTTCGACGCCCTGGCCTATACCGCGGCCGAGCTGCGCGTGGGCCTGACGGCAAAGCGGCCGATCACCGATGCCACCACGCTGACCGGCACGATCGAGGCGGTGCATCGCTTCGATGCCACGGGACCGGCGACTTCGGGCGAAACCCTCGGCTTGTTCGCCTTCAACCTGCCCGGTCAGGCCCAGAACCAGACCTGGCTGCGGGTCGGCGCCGATCTAGAACACAAGTTCTCGGCGTCTGCCGCAGGCTCGCTCTCGCTCCATGCCAGCACCAATGGCCAGGATGCGGCACTCTCGGGCGCTGCCGGACTGCGCTTTAGCTTCTGAGAAAAGAGGGGCCCGCATTGCGGGCCCCTACCCGTTCAGGCAGCGACCCAGTTCATCCCGGCGTCGCCATGGAGAAAACCGTTGGCGAAGGGCGCCTGCGGGTAGATCTCCCGCAGCCGCTCCATGGCCTCGTCGGCGGCAAGCGCGCCATCGCGAACTCTAGCAAAGAGCTGCGCCACCGCCACCATGTCGCAATCCTGCGGCGAGAGGCGGAGATGGGTGACGCCGAGCGCCGCCAGCCCCGGCAATTCGCCGAACAGGACCTGACAATGGCGCGACATCGTCTGCACGCCATTGATGGATAGGAAGGGCTGGCCATCGAGCGTATCGACATCGAGCCCGTCGGGCTCGTCGCCGCAGACGAACTGGCAATTGTCCTTGGCGTGCCCCTTGGCGCGGGCATGGGCACAGCGGGCCGAAATCGCCAGCGGCAGGCGACCAAAGGCAAAGACCTCGTATTCAGCATCCGGCGCGCCGGCGATGATCGGGCCAATCGACGTTTCAGACAATTCGGGACCAAGGCAGAGCCGGACGGCCCCGCGCTTGATGAGCAGGCGCGCCGTAGCGGCATTGTAGACATTGACGAAGGGGCCGACGAGGTGCGGCCTGCCGGCGAGAAGCCGCAGAGCCGAGAGGTCGTTGGCCTCGACAAGACTGCCCGCAGCGGCAAGCTTTCGCGTTGCGGCGACCTCGCGCTCCTGCGTCACCAGGATCAGCGAAGCCAGAGCCACCGCCTTGCCGCTCTTTTCCAGGCGCTCGACGACTTCGGGAAGAAAGGGCCGGGTGAAGTGGTCGCGCTTGGAACAGACCGCTTCACCCAGCGTCACCGCATCAACATGCCCCGAATCGGCGATGCGGTAATAGAAATCGCGCCATTTTTCGCCCGACCACAGATAGGGAACCGGCCCCATGGTGATCTTGAGCGTTTTCGTTTCAGCCATGATCAGCGCCACTTCTTCTCATAGGCCCCGGACGTGGTGCGCTGGCCCTCGCTGAGGCGCCGGAGCTGGGCGAGATGCGCGGGGCGATCGGCGGGCGCGGCCGAAAGCGCCGAGCGCAGCTGCGAAACGACCTGGGCGACATAGGCCTTGCCGCGCTGCCGGCCCTCAATCTTGAGCGCCGTGACACCAGCAGCTTTCAGCGCATCGAGATGATCCATGACATCGAGGCTCACCGGGTCCTCAAAGGCATAGGCGTCCTCGTCGGCAATATGGAACCGCCCCTTGCACAGGGTCGGATAGCCCGCCGGCTCATCGGCGCCAAAGCGATTGATGGTGAAACCGCCCAGTTCGGACACCATCTCCGCCCCGTCCTCGCGATAGCGCACATGGCTCGCCGGCGAGCAGACGCCCTGCATATTGGGGGATTGTCCGGTGATATAGGAGGAGAGCGAGCAGCGCCCCTCGGCCATGACGCAGAGCCCGCCAAAGGCGAAGACCTCCAGTTCGCAATCGACCTGCCGGGCGATATTGGCGATTTCGGGCACGGTGAGCACGCGGGGCAGCACGAGGCGCTTGGCGCCAAAGCTCTCCACCAGGAAGCTGACGGCATCGACATTGGAGGCCGAGGCCTGCACCGAGACATGCAGGCGCTGGCCGGGATGACTGGTCGCCACATGCTCCATCAGTGCAAGATCGGCGAGGATGACGGCATCGGCACCCGCGGCCACCGCGTCGTCGGCCGCCTGGAACCACAGGTCCTCGGCCCCGGCGCGCATAAAAGTGTTGAGTGCCACATAGGTCTGGACGCCGCGGGCATGACCGAAGGCCACGGCTTCCCTAAGTTCGGCGCGGCTAAAATTGAGGCCGGGGAAATTGCGGGCATTGGTTTCGTCCCGAAAGCCGCAATAGACGGCATCGGCGCCGGCTTCGACGGCCTCGCGATAGGCGGCGGGCGTTCCGGCGGGGCAGATCAGTTCCATGGCTCAGACGATCCCGACCAGGGCGCGCTGCCGCACCAGCTCGCCCACCCGGCGGAAGGGCTGCGCAAAGGGGCCGGCCAGACCGGAGAGATCGGCGGGCAGGTCAAAGCCGCAATCATCGAGCCCATTGCGCAGGGCCAGCATGGCCTCCATGTCGCCGGTCACGGTCAGGCTGCGTGAAAAAAGACTGCATCGCCATCGATGCGCCCTTCGAGCAACGCCAGCAGCATCAGCAGGGGGCCGGAAACGGCGGAAGAAACGGGCGGCGCCTTGTCCTTGCGATAGGCGCGGATCGTGCGGCGGGCGGGGTGAATGACGAAGCTGAGGTCGAGGTCGGCGGGGGTAAAGCGAAAGCTCTTTTCCGCCTGGAAACCGAGGCGATCAAAGAGGTCGGGGTGCTGCTGCAAGGCGCGGTGAAAGACCGCGTCGACCACGCGCTGCACGACGCCGAGCGGTACGTGATCGATGGCACGGGAGAGAGGCCGGGGCAGCAACATCGGGCGAGGTCCTGTTCGTGAACGCGGACAAAATCTAGGTCGCGCCAGCCCCCCTCACGTTGATGTGGCGCAAAGATGGGTGGGATTGACGGCGCTAGGGTCTCGCCATGTCCTCTCCCCTGCTCCCGCCGCTGCGCCACCCCACCGCCGACACGCTTCGGGGTTTTCTGGACCTTTTGGAAACACGCGGGCTGCTGAAGCGAATTTCCCAGCCGGTCAGCGCGCGGCACGAGATCACCGAGATCCATCGTCGGGTGCTGGCCGATCACGGGCCGGCGCTGCTGGTGGAAAAGCCCGAGCTCGCCGATGGCACGGCCGCCTCGATGCCCATCCTCGTCAACCTCTTTGGCACGGTTGAGCGCGTGGCGCTGGGGATGGGGCTCGACGCTGCCGATCTGCCGGCTCTGGGGGAGGCGCTGGCAGACCTGCGCTCGCCAAAACCACCGCGCAATCTCAGGGCCGCCTGGGCGCAGCGCGACATGCTGAAGGCGGCGCTGACCCTGCGCACCAAAAGCGTGCAACGTCCCGCCTGCCAGCAGGTGGTTCGCGAAAATGGGGCCATAGACCTGACGCGATTGCCGGTGCAGTGGTGCTGGCCCGGAGAGCCGGCGCCGCTGATCACCTGGCCTTTGGTCATCACCCGGGCGCCGGACGATCCCGATGACATCAATGTCGGCATCTATCGCATGCAGGTCCTGGGGCCGAACCGGGCGATTGTGCGCTGGCTGCCGAGCCGGGGCGGCGCACGGCATCATCGGCTCTGGCAGAAACAGGGCCGCGACATGCCCATTGCGGTCGCCATCGGCGCCGATCCCGCGACCATTCTGGCGGCGGTCATGCCCCTGCCCGACGGCATCAACGAAATGGCCTTTGCCGGCGTATTGCGCCGCCGCGCCAGTCCGGTGGGGCGGGCCACCAGCGTCGACCTGCCCGTGCCGGCCGAGGCGGAAATGGTGATCGAAGGGACGGTTTCGGCCGGTGAAACGGCACCCGAAGGCCCCTATGGCGACCATACCGGCTACTATAATGGCGTCGAACCGTTTCCGGTGATGACGGTTTCGGCCGTGACTTCCCGGCGCGACCCGATCTATCTCTCGACCTATACCGGGCGCCCGCCGGACGAGCCTTCCCGGCTCGGCGAGGCGATGACGCCGCTCTTCGTGCCGCTGGCCAGGCGGCAATTTCCCGAGATCACCGATCTGTGGTTGCCGCCGGAGGCCTGTTCCTATCGCGCCATGGTTGTGGCCGTGGACAAGCGCTATCCGGGCCAGGCGCGGCGGGTGATGATGGGGCTCTGGTCCATGCTGCCGCAATTCAGCATGACCAAGCTGATCATTGCCGTCGATCCCGATATCGATGTGCGCAACTGGGCCGATGTCATCTGGGCTCTCTCCACCCGCTTCGATGCCCCGCGCGACCTGGTTGTCGTGCCCGATACGCCCATCGACTATCTCGACTTTGCCTCGGCGCATCCCGGTCTCGGGGGCAAGCTGGGGCTTGATGCCACCAACAAGATCGGCGCGGAAACCAGCCGCGAATGGGGGCGACCGCTTGCCATGTCGGCAGACGTGGCCGCCCGCATTGACGCTATCTGGCCAAGCCTGGGATTGAGCATATGAGCAAGCAACGCGTCATTGTCGCCCTGACCGGCGCTTCGGGGGCGGCTCTCGGCCTGCGCGCGGTTGAAAAACTGGCGGCGCGTGGCGATGTGGAAACCCATGTCGTGGTTTCGCCCTCTGCCGAGCGGACCTTGCGACACGAAGTGGACGCGGACGCGCTCGAACGATTGCGTCGTCTGGCATTCCAGTTTCACGCCCATGACGATATCGGGGCCAGCATTGCCAGCGGCTCCTTCCGGGTCGCGGGAATGATCGTGGCGCCCTGCTCCATGCGCACGCTCGCCGCCATTGCCTGCGGCATCAGCGACAATCTGATTGCTCGCGCCGCCGATGTGCAGCTCAAGGAGCGTCGGCGGCTGGTGCTTTTGGCGCGCGAGACGCCGCTGCATCTGGGCCATTTGCGAAACATGCTGGCGGTCACCGAAATGGGTGCCACGGTGATGCCGCCCGTTCCGGCCTTTTATCAATTGCCACAGACGGTTGCCGACATTGTCGATCATCTGGCGGCGCGCGCCATTGACCTGCTCGCGCTGCCGGGCGAGCCCGAGGCCCGCCCGTGGACCGGGCAGGGTCTTGCCTAGACCGCCAGCGAGTGGCGCGCGGCGCCCTGGCCGAAATAGCTGTCGAGACGCGCGGCGATGGAGCGCACGAAGGGGCGGCCGCGAGCGGTGACGCGGAATTGCCCCTCGGCCATTTCCACCAGTCCATCCTCATCAACCAGGGCAATGGCCTCTATTTCGTGGAACAGCGCCAGGCCGGCTTCGCCGAAGCCCGAGAGGTCGCGGGGCGAGAGGGTGAATTTGCACAGCAGTGTCATGATGGCATGGGCGCGTAATTTGTCCGCCGGCATCAGGGCAAAACCCTTGGCTATGGCGCCATTGCCGCCTGCGACGGCCTTGCGATACTCGCCGGTCGCGGTGATGTTCTGCACATAGCCCTGCGGCAATTGGCCGATGGCGGAAGCGCCAAGCCCGATCAGCGCATCGGCGCCATCTTCGGTATAGCCCTGGAAATTGCGCCTGAGCCGGCCGGTGCGGGCGGCAATCGCCAGCCCATCGTCGGGCCGGGCAAAATGGTCAAAGCCGATAGCTTCCATGCCCGACGCCTCGAGCCGTTCCGCGGCCAGTTGCGCCTGGGCGAAACGGGCGTGACGATCGGGCAAGGCTGCTTCGGGGATCATCTTCTGGTGCGGTTTCATCCAGGGCACATGGGCATAGCCAAAGAGCGCCACCCGATCGGGCGCCAGGGACAAGGCCGAAGCGATAGTGCTTTCGAGCCCCGCCTCGGTCTGATGCGGCAGGCCATAGAGGAGGTCGAGATTGACCGAGCGGACATTTCGCGCCCGCATGGCGGCGACAACGTCCCGCGTCTGTTCAAACGTCTGCAGACGGTTGATCGCCTGCTGCACCTTGGGGTCAAAATCCTGCACCCCGATGCTGGCGCGGGTCAGGCCGAAATCGGCCATGGCGTCGTAGCGCCCGTCATCGAGATCATTGGGGTCGATCTCGATGCTGATCTGGGCATCAGGCGCGATATTGAAATGCTCCGCGAGTTTTTGCTTGAGCACCACAAAATCCTCGGGCGCAAGCAGGGTCGGCGAGCCGCCACCGAGGTGGATGGCCGTCACCTTGCCACGCCCGCGCAATTGCTGGGAAACCCAGGCGATTTCGTCGTAAAGCGCCAGCAGATAGTCGGCGACCGGCTCATAGCGCAGCGTGTGCTTGGTGTGGCACCCGCAGAACCAGCAGAGCCGATCGCAATAGGGAATGTGGAGATAGAGCGAGATGGTGGCGCGCTCGGGCAGGGCCGCGAGCCAGCGGGCATAGGTTTTCGTGTCGATGCCGGCATGAAAATGCGGCGCCGTGGGATAGCTGGTATAGCGGGGAACCGGCGTTGAATATTTCTCGACCAGAAAAGTGGTTTGGTCCTGCATCGCCGCACCTGATTTGTTTGACCAAGAGCCAGTATCACTCGGGGACGAAAGCGAGATTGATGCGGATCAAACCGGATCGGGATTGCGCGCATGCCTCACCTTCCGGATGGGATGGCCTCGGTTGATCCAGAACAAGTGCAATGGGGGCGAATGCGCCTATTGAGTGCCCATGCCGATGAAAGAGCGCTATGAGGCTGCAATTGTGTTGGACGAGCGCCACCACTCACCCCAGGAAAGCGCGTCGTGGACACAGTGCTTTCCTTCTAGCCGGAGTTAGCCTTGCGTAGCCTAGTCGCCGCCGCGGTTGTCGCGCTCCTGACGATCGTTTTCACGCTGCCGGTCTTTGCCCATGCGAGCCTGCTCAGCGCGCAGCCGGCCGACGGCGCCGTGCTCACTGAAGCGCCGACCGAGCTGGTCCTGACCTTCAACGAACCGGTCAGCCCGCTTGCCGTGCTCCTTGTCGGCCTCGATGGCGCCACGAGCCCGCTCGACACGGTTTCTGCGGTGGGGAACGCCCTCACCATCGAACTGCCCGCCGATCAGGCGGTGGGAACGCGTGTGATCAGCTGGCGCGCGATTTCTGCAGATGGGCATCCCATAGCCGGCACGACGAGCTTTTCCGTCGGCGCTGCGGGCGCCGAACCTGTCGTGGCTGAGGTGACCCCACTCCATTCGGAGGTGGCGACCATGCTTTGGGTGACCCGGATCGTTCTCTTTATCGGTCTTTTCTTCGGGGCGGGCGGCGCGGCCTTTCGGGCGCTATCGCCCGATCTTCCCCAACCGGCCCGGCGCCTGAGCATGGTCACCACGGTTGCGGGCATGGTGGCCGCGCTTTTGGTCATCGGCCTCCAGGGCCTCGATATTCTGGGGCTCGGGCTTGGCAATCTTGCGGAGGGCCGGGTCTGGGTTGTGGGCGTCGCTTCCGTCTACGGGCAGACGAGTCTGGTGGCGCTGGGCGCCCTGGTGATCGCCTTGGTGGGCCTTGGCGCAAAGAGTGACGGCTGGGGCAAAGGCCTGGGCATTGCCGCCATTCTTTTGGTCGGCCTCGCCGTTTCCCTTAGCGGGCATGCAAGCGCTGCCCAGCCGCAATGGCTGATGAAGCCGGCGCTTTTCCTCCATGTGGTCGCCATCGCCTGGTGGGTGGGCGCGCTTTATCCGCTGATCCTGCTGTTGCGCGCCGACCCCGCCGTGGCGACGCTGCCACTCGTCAAATTCTCCCGCGCCATTCCCTTCGCCGTGGTGCCGCTGGTCGCGTCCGGCCTGGTTCTGGCCGTTGTGCAATTGGGCTGGCCCGGTCCCGCCTGGCTCTCGGGCTATGGCGCCATTCTCGGCGCAAAACTGCTGCTGCTGGCCGGGCTCTTTGCCATAGCCTGCTGGAACCGCTGGGCGCTGACCGCGCCCGCCGCGGCGGGGGATGCCGGGGCGATCGGGCGCATGCGCCGGTCCATCCTTGGCGAAATCATCCTGGTCCTTGCCATTCTCTGCCTCGTTTCCGGCTGGCGCTTTACCCCGCCGCCGCGGGCTCTGGCCCTTGAACAGCCGGTGGCGGCCGAACTGACCCTCACCCAAGGCGACTTTGTTGCCACGGTCCAGATTGCGCCGGCAAAAGTCGGACCGGTCGATTTCAGCATCGGCCTCTCGACGGCGGATGGCGAAACAGTCGCCCCCAGGGCGGTGCGGCTTTCGGTGGAGTTGGTCGGCGTCGATCTTGCGCCCATGACGCGTTCGGCCGAGGTGGATGCAGCGGGGACCTGGCACGCCAACGGCATGCCGCTGCCCCTGCCCGGCGCCTGGACGGTGGAGGTCGAGGTGCGCGTCAGCGATTTCGAATTGGTCAAACTCAGCGGCGAGTTCGATCTGGTGCCCTAGGCCAGCAGCGCCGGATTTGTGCAGCCTGTCGCCCGGAACGGCTGCAGGCGATGGGCGGGAACACCGAGCGTTTCAAGCTCGGTGGTCAGCCGCGCCAGAGCCATTTCGTCGAGCAATAGGTCGTGCACCGTGGTACGGATATCGCAGGCAATGCCGCTCGCCAGAACCTTGAGAAGGCTGGCCCGACCCTTGGCGCCGCTGCCGGCAACCCCGGTGACGCGCTGATATTCGGCAAAGGCGGCTTTGACGTCGAAGCCGATCCAATCGATCAGCGGCAGCACCTGCGCCAGCCGGCCCGGATAGGGGCCGGCACTGTGGAGGCCGATCCGAAAACCGAGGCCTCGCACTGCCCTTATCGCCTCGGGCAATGCGGCCTGCAGGGTTGGCTCGCCGCCGGAAAAGACGACACCATCAAGCAGCCCCCGGCGGCTCGCAAGAAAATCCATGACCTCGGACCACGGGATCGTGTCCTCTGAGGTGGGAGGGATGAGGTGGGGATTGTGGCAATAGCCGCAATCCCAGGGGCAGCCCTGGCAAAAAATGGTGGCAACCAGTTCGCCGGGCCAATCGCAGGTGGAGATTTTCGTGAGCCCGCCAACGCGCAGCTCAGCCGAGCGCTGCCTGCTTTTCGCTGAAGAACCGACGCTCATTGTGCTCGCCCTTCTTGCCGCGATTGAAGGAGGAAACGGGGCGATGATAGCCCATGACGCGGGTCCAGACCTCGCAGGGCTGACGCTCTTCTTCGGTGAGGGTGATTTCGGCGCGCAACGGCTTTGTCGTCATCATGTTCATGCGGTTTTCCTTTCAGCATGCGGCGGCCTGCCGCTTGGCTGCGAGCCGTTCGGCGTCGCATTTGGGACAGAAGGCGTGCTCGCCTTCGAGATAGCCGTGGGTGGGGCAGATCGAGAATGTCGGGGTGACGGTGATGTAGGGCAGGCGGAAATTGCTCAGCGCCCGCTTCACCAGCTTTTTGCAGGCCGCGCCCGAGGACAGGCGCGAACCCATATAGAGATGCAGCACCGTGCCGCCGGTATATTTGCGCTGCAATTCGTCCTGCTTTTCGAGCGCCTCGAAGGGGTCGTCGGTGAAGCCGACGGGGAGCTGGCTGGAGTTGGTATAGTAGGGATTTTCGTCGGTTCCGGCCTGGATGATGCCGGGAAACCGCTTCCGGTCCTCCTTGGCGAAGCGATAGGTGGCGCCCTCGGCGGGCGTCGCTTCGAGGTTGAACATGGTGCCGGTTTCTTCCTGAAACTGGGCAATGCGCTTGCGCACATGATCGAGCACGCGCACCGCAAAGGCATGCCCCCAGGCTGTGGTGATGTCTTCGCAATCGCCAGTGAAATTGCGGATCATCTCGTTGACGCCATTGACCCCGAGCGTCGAGAAATGATTGCGCAGCGTGCCGAGATAGCGCCTGGTATAGGGATAGAGCCCTTCGTCCATATAGCGCTGCACTACGTCGCGCTTGATCTCGAGACTGAGGCGCCCGAGATCGAGGAGAGCATCGAGGCGGGCAAAAAGCCCGGCTTCGTCACCGCGATAGACATGGCCCAGCCGGGCGCAATTGACCGTCACAACGCCGATGGAACCGGTCTGTTCGGCGCTGCCGAAAAGGCCATTGCCGCGCTTGAGCAATTCGGTGAGGTCGAGTTGCAGGCGGCAGCACATGGAGCGGATCATGTGCGGCTTGAGCTCGGAATTGAGGAAGTTCTGGAAATAGGGCAGACCGTATTTGGCCGTCATGTCGAAAAGCCGGTCGGCATTCTCGCTGTCCCAGGGGAAATCGGGCGCAATATTGTAAGTGGGGATCGGGAAGGTGAAGACGCGCCCCAGGGCGTCGCCATTGCTCATCACCTCGATATAGGCGCGGTTGATCATGTCCATTTCGGCCTGAAGATCGCCATAGCGGAACTGCATCTCCTCCCCGCCGATCAGCGGCACCTGATCCCTGAGGTCCTCCGGACAGGTCCAGTCGAAAGTGAGATTGGTGAAGGGGGTTTGGGTGCCCCAGCGCGAGGGCACGTTGAGATTGTAGACCAGCTCCTGCATTGACTGCAGGACCTGCCGATAGCTGAGCCCATCCTTGCGGATGAAGGGCGCCATATAGGTGTCGAAGGAACTAAAGGCCTGGGCGCCGGCCCATTCGTTCTGCAGCGTGCCGAGGAAATTGACGATCTGCCCGACGGCGCTCGAAAAATGCTTTGGCGGGCCGGATTCGACCTTGCCCGGCACCCCGTTGAGTCCCTCGGTCAGGAGCATTCGCAGCGACCAGCCGGCGCAATAGCCCGCGAGCACGTCAAGGTCATGGATGTGGATGTCGCCCTCGCGATGGGCCTCTCCGATTTCGGCGGGATAGAGGTGGGACAACCAATAATTGGCGACAACCTTGCCCGAAATGTTGAGGATGAGGCCGCCCAGCGAATAGCCCTGATTGGCATTGGCGTTCACCCGCCAGTCGGAGCGGTTGAGATATTCCTCGATACTCTGGCCAACCGCGACCTGGGGCGCCACTGTCTGCGGATTCACTGGTTTTTCGCGATGCATTTCACAACCCTTAGTATGGCGCGACTGCGAAATGTATAGATGTGGTATGCTTTGACCGTCTTTGCGCTGACGCAAAGATCGGCCCCGACTGGCTAGCACTTCGTGTCCGAACTGGCGGATTGGTTGCTGGACGGTTGACATCGCGCTAACGCGTGGTAACGTTCCCACGAAGGTCATGGCAAATTGACCGCGGAGGATCTGCCGTTGCGCAAGCGCCGGCCTACCATCATCGATGTGGCTGAACGGGCCGGGGTGTCGAAAAGCACCGCGGCGCGGGCGCTTGCGGGCGCGGAAAGCATTCTCGATGAGACGCGCGAGCGGGTGCTCGCGGCGGCCAAGGCGGTGGGCTATGAGCGCAATCACCTGGCGGTGGGGATGCGCTCCGGGCGGTCTGGCATGCTGGGCCTCGTCATTCCCGATATCACCAACCCCTTCTGGGCCGATGTGGCGCGGGGCGCGCAGGATCGGGCGGCGGAGGCGGATGTTTCGCTGCTGGTGTTTTCCTCGGACTGGGACCCGGCCAAGGAAGAGAGCCATTTGCGGGCCCTGCGTCGGGCGCGCGTTGATGGAGCGATCGTCAATCCGGTTTCGGACGCGCTCGATGATCTCGACCGGTTCGGCCTGCCCTTCGTGCTGATCGGTTCGAGCGCGGAGCGCTTTGCCGATGTGTCGAGCGTTGGCTCCGATATTGCCCAGGCAGTGACGCTGGGGCTGAACCATCTGGTTTCCAAGGGACACCATGCGCCGCTGATTATTGCCGGGCCGAAATTCCGCCTGGCGCGCACGCGCTTTCTCAACACTGTGCAGCGTCATTGCATCGAGAGGGATGTGGACCCTGCCCAGCTTGTTGTCGAGGACGGCGAATATACGTTCGAGGGCGGGCGGCAGGCCATGTTGCGGCTACTCGACCGCCCGCATGTCGGCCATATCTGCGTCTTTGCCGCCAATGACATGATGGCGATCGGCGCCATGATGGCGGTGCGCGAGCGCGGGCTGCGCTGCCCTGAAGATGTGTCGATCCTTGGCTTTGACGGCATCCCGTCAGGCGCTTTTACGCTTCCGGGATTGACGACCATTGCCAAGCCCGGCCGGGATATCGGCACGCGGGCGGTGGAGAGCCTTTTCGACGAAATCGAAGGACGGCCGGAACACGGCCGCGTCTATATGCCTTGCCGGCTGATCGATCGGGCCTCGCTCGCCGATCTGTCGCGCGAACCCCGCAAACTGGCGGGGTAGGGAGGATCTGACTGATGGCGGAACCAAGTGCTGGTGGCATTGCTGCACCCAACAATGGGAACGTTCCCAACGCCAATGCCACTACTGGTGGTGCGGGGCAGGAGTTGGGTAACAGACTGCTACCGTCTGGCGTAACGTTCAGGGCGCAAGTGCGACAGTGGTGGCCCTATTACGCCATGATGGCGCCGGGACTGATCTTTTTCATCATCTGGCACTACGTACCGATCTGGGAAGCCAAGATGGCTTTCGAGCAGGTGCGCATCATCCCGCCCAATATCTGGGTCGGGCTGAAGAACTTTCAGGTCCTGTTCTCCTCGCCGATCTTTTATCAGGTGCTCGCCAATACGCTGATCATCTCGGGCATGAAGATCCTCTTCGTCTTCCCCGTGCCAATCATCGTGGCGCTGCTGCTCAATGAAATCCGCAGCGGCAGGCTGCGCGGTACGCTGCAGTCGGCGATCTACCTGCCGCACTTCCTCTCCTGGGTCGTCATCTCGGGCGTGTTCATCGCCCTGCTCTCCCCCACCGATGGCGCGGTCAACCAGATCCAGACCGCGCTCGGCTTCCAGCCGATCAGCTACATGACCAATACCGGCACCATTCGCTGGGTGCTGGTGATCTCGGAAATCTGGCGCTCGGCCGGCTGGGACAGCCTGCTCTATCTCGCCGCCATCTTCGCCATCGATCCGCAGCTCTATGAAGCGGCCGAGATGGATGGAGCCAATCGCTGGCAGAAAATCTGGCACGTCACCATCCCCGGCATCGTGCCGACCATCGCGACGCTCTTCATTCTCAATATGGGCATGTTCCTCAGCGCCGACCTCAACCAGGTCATCAACATGCAGAACGACGTCAACGCTTCGACCATCGATATCCTCGACACCTATGTCTACCGGCTGGGCCTCTCGACGGGCGAATACGCCCTCGCCACCGCCGCCGGCCTCTTCAAGGCCGTCATCGGCATGATCCTCGTGATCACCTCGCATCTCGTCAGCAAGAAGCTGACCGGCAAGGGAGTGTGGTAATGGCTAGCCAGGTGCGTCGCAGCCCGCTTGAGCGGGTCGAATATGTGCTCATCGTTTCAACCCTGCTGCTGCTGGTCGTCTTTACCCTGCAGCCGCTCTTGAACCTGCTTGCCCTGTCGTTCACTGACCCGAGCAAGGTGGCCGGATTCTCGGGACTTTCCATCGTGCCCGATGGGTTCTCGCTCGATGTGTGGATGCTGCTCCTGCAGCACCCCAATGTGCAGCGCGGGCTGTTCAACTCGATCTGGATGACCTCGACCAGCGTGCTGATCGGCGTGATGGGTACGGCGCTGATGGCCTGGGGGCTGTCGCGGCCGGGCCTGCCGGGGCGGCGCCTGATCTTTCTTATGGTGCTCGTCACCATCGTGTTCGAGCCGGGCATCATTCCCGACTACTTTTTGATGAAGCGGCTGGGCCTCCTCAATTCGCCCTGGTCGGTGATCCTCTACAAGGCGGTCAGCGCCTGGTACCTGATCATCCTCGTGCGCTTCTTCGAGGAGATTCCGAAGGAGCTGCTGGAAGCCGCCGAGCTCGATGGCGCCAATCCGTTCCAGACCTTTTTCATGGTTGTGCTGCCGCTGGCGAAGCCCGCGCTTGCCACCATCGCGCTGTTCTATTTCGTGCTGCACTGGAACGAGTTTTTCCGCTCGATGATCTACCTCAACGACCAGACCAAGTGGCCGCTGCAGGTGGTGCTGCGGCAGTTCGTCATCGAGGGCGACAAGATCGCCATCGTCGGGGCGAACAATGCCAACAACAATATCGGGCTGGCGCAGATCAACATTCGCGCGCTGAAGGCCGGGATGATCTTCATCACCATCCTGCCGATCCTGGCGATCTACCCGCTCATCCTCAAATATTTCACCAAGGGCACCATGTCGGGGGCGCTGAAGGGATGACGCTTGGTTCGATCAACATTCTCGATGGTCGTCACCACCCGGCTTGTCCGGGTGGTCCATGGGATGCCTCGGCATCGCTGGATTGCCCGGACAAGCCGGGCAATGACGGCGGGGAGAGGGTCGAGAAGGAGGGCCGCTGGCGGGGAGCCACCGAGCCAAAATTCCAAAAATTCCGCGCAAGCGGTGTGACTAAAAACAACGGAGGAGACTACCAATGACACTGAAGAAACTGCTCCTGGCGACGACGGCTGTTGCCATGCTGGCCGGCATTGCCGCGCCGGCCATGGCCCAGACGACGCTGCGCCTTGTCAGCAAGGACCTGCTTTCGACCAATCCCGATGACGTGAAGGAAATCGAAGCCATCGAAGCCGCGCTCAAGGCGCAGGGCGTCGATGTCGATATCCAGACGATCGACCTGCCGAGCGGCACTTCGGCCTATGGCGAAGCGCTGGGCGTGATGCTGCTCTCGGGCGATATTCCTGACATCATCTACTTCCAGGGCGGCGACCAGAAGATGGCCGACCAAGGGATTCTCGAAGACCTGACGGCCCACATTGAAGGTTCACAGCATGTGAAGGCTGCCCTCTGGCCGCACAATGTCGATCGCCTCGCGAACTATCCGTACCTGCTCTACATCTACCCGCCGCGCGCACCGCAGCCGGTGATCCGCCAGGATTGGCTCGAAAAGCTCGGGCTCGAAGCGCCCAAGACCGTCGAGGACTATGAAGCTCTGTTCCAGGCCATTCACGACGCCGATCTCGATGGCGATGGCACGGCCGGCAATACGCTGGGCCTGACCGGCTTTGGCAATACGGGGGAACTGGACTCCATCTTCAACCAGGCTTTTGGCGTGACCGGCACCTGGATGAAGAATGCCGATGGCCAGTGGGTCAATTCGCGCGTGACCGATGCCGAAAAGGCCAAGATCGAGTTCTATGCGCGGCTCGCGGAAAAGGGCCTCTTCGACAAGGAATATGTCACCAACACTTTCGACGTGAAGGAAGACAAGTTCTACACCGGCAAGGCCGGCGTGGTGTTTGGCTCTTCACCCGAAGTGATCGACATCTATGCGGGCAAGATGCGCCAGGCGCATCCGGGCGAGGACATTTCCCTCACCCTGCTGCCCATCCCCTCGGGCCCAGGCGGCCAGGGTCTGGCAGCGGTCGACGTTTCCAAGGAATCGCGCGGCTGGGCCATTTCCTCGCTCTCCGAGCACAAGGAAGAGGCCTTCAAGGTGCTCGATTTCATGGCTTCCAAGGAAGGCCAGGATATCGACCGCATGGGCTTTGAAGGCACGCAATATACCAAGGACGCGAGCGGCGCGGTGACCTTCACCGACCAAATCTCGACTTGGTATGCGCGCTTCTTCAACGCTGCCAACTGGACCCCGCCGACCCCGCTGCTCTCGGCCACCGCGCAGGAAGCACTCGATACAATCAAGGCGAATTTCGTGGCTGACAATGCCTTTGTCTGGCCGGCCGAATACGCCGCCGATGTCGATGCGACCGAGCAGGTCTATCGCTCGTGGGTTGCCAAGTTCGTGACCGGCGAAGCCGGGATCGACCAGTGGGATGCGTTTGTCGCCGAATACAACGCTGCCGGCGGCGAGCGCATGGCCGAGCACGCCCGGACTGTGTTGGGCGAGTAAGCCAAAGACCGGGCCTGGCGGGATGCTGTCAGGCCCACAGGACGGCACCTCCCCTTGATGGGGGGAGGTTGGGAGGGGGTGCTGGGAGCCACGATGTCGTGGCTCACACCCCCACCCTTGATCCCTCCCCACAAGGGGGAGGGTGTCGACTGAAAGCGTACAGCAAGAGCCGGGTCACAGGCCCGGTAGAAACTAAATAAGCAGAGTCGGAGTCGACATGACCCCATCCTTCCAGTCCCGCATTCGGGCCATGCTTTATGGCATTGCCCTGGGAGATGCGCTGGGCGCGCCGGTTGAAAAACTGTCGGCGGCGCAGATCAGGGCGCGCTATGGCCGCGTAACATCGGTGATGACGCGCTGGCACAAGATGGATCTGCCGCCCGAACAGCGGAACCATCGCGTGCGCGGCGACGGCATCATCACCGACGATACGATGATGACGCTGGCGCTGATGGATATTTATGCCGATACCGGCCGGCATCTCGACGCCTGGGACATGGCCGACGGCATGGTCAAGCAGATCGCCTGGACGCCGCGCTGGGTGCCGGAATTGCAGCGCGAAGCCATGCTGATCGATCGGCTGTTTTATCCCGAAAAGTGGATTTTCCAGCGTCACCAATTGTCCAATTGCGACCCGCGCCAGGGGGATCGGCAATATGGTGAATTGCGGGGCGGCTATGTATATCGCCCCGATCGGGGTCGCCAATGCGGCCAATCCGCGGGCGGCCTATGACGAGGCGATCGCCTTTGCGGCGGGACATCAGGAAAGCTATGGGCTCGAAGCGGCCGGCGTGACGGCGGCGGCGGTGGCTGCGGCCTTTGTGCCGGGAAAGACTATTGAAGGTGTTGTGGAGACCGTCCTGGGCCTCGCCAAGGACGGCACGCGCGATGCGATTGCCGAAATTGCCGACGTGGCCAATCGACTGCGCGGCAGCGGGGCGGAGCATGCAGAAATTTGCGACGCGTTTCATGCTGCCATCGCGCCCTTCTCGGTGATGGGCGACGACGTCAACCACATGCCCGAAAAGGTGGGGCGGTTGACCGATGCCTATCGACCG
This sequence comes from Devosia sp., assembly GCF_024707125.1. Taxonomy (GTDB): domain Bacteria; phylum Pseudomonadota; class Alphaproteobacteria; order Rhizobiales; family Devosiaceae; genus Devosia. The sequence goes on along the minus strand of NZ_JANQAH010000009.1, from coordinate 697,183 downwards.
AGCCGGTTGCAGGCGATCGAGGAATTACCCCTGGCGCTTGGCTTCTGCCTCCTCAACCAGGGGAATTTTAGGACCTCGATCGAGGACGGGATCAATTCGGGGCGCGATACCGATTCCATCGGCGTCATGGCCGGCGCCATTCTAGGGGCGCTGCACGGCGAGGCGGTCATTGATGAGGCTGATCTCGCCCAGCTCAATTCGGCCAATCGCCTCGATCTCATGAATTCGGCTGACGCCTTTGCGGCGACGGCTTCCAAAATCATTGCCGCTGATCGCGCCGCTGCCCGCGCCCGCGAAGAGGCCTTTGCTCAACTCAATCTCGCCTGAAAGTTGCCCATGCTCTCCGAACAACAAATCCTTGAAAAGATCTATGCCGGCTTCATCGCCAAGGCCATCGGCGTGCGGCTCGGCGCGCCCGTGGAGCCGACCATCTGGAGCTATGACCGCATCCAGAAGACCTATGGCGAGGTGACGGAATATCTCCGCGATTTCAAGAATTTCGCCGCTGACGACGACACCAATGGCCCCGTCTATTTCATCCGGGCGCTGCGCGATTATGGGCTCGAGTGCACGGCCGAGGATGTCGGCAAGACCTGGCTCAACTATGCGGCTGAAGAGCATGGCATGTATTGGTGGGGCGGGTTTGGCGTTTCGACGGAACACACCGCCTACAAGAACCTGCAGGCCGGCATTCCGGCGCCGCATTCGGGCTCGATTGCCACCAATGGCACGACGGTCGCCGAGCAGATCGGCGGGCAGATTTTCATCGATAGCTGGGGCTGGGTGAACCCGGGCAATCCCAAGCGCGCGGCCGATATGTCGGCCATGGCGGCATCAGTGGCGCATGATGGCGATGGGCTCAATGGCGCGCGGTTCTGCGCGGCGGCGATTGCGGCGGCGTTTGAAGCCAAGTCGATCGACGAGATCATCGAGACGGCGATGGCGCAGATTGAAGCGAACTCGACTTACGCAAAAGTTTGCCGGGCGGTGATCGATTTCCATAAGGCCAATCCGGACAATTGGCGGGCATGCCGCGACATGCTGACGGCTGACTGGGGCTATGATCGCTATCCCGGCGTCTGCCACATCATCCCCAATGCCGGGGTGACCATCATGTCGATCCTTTATGGTGCGGGTTCGCTGCCGCGCACGGCCGAGATCGCCACCATGGCGGGCTGGGATACCGACTGTAACGCAGGCAATGCCGCGGCCATCGTCGGGACGTTCCAGGGGCTCGACGCGGGCTGGGACAAGTATCGCAAGCCGATCAGCGATTTTCTGATTGCTTCGGGCATCGTGGGCTCGATCAATATCGTCGATATCCCGAGCTTTGCGCGGGAGCTGACGGTGCTGGCGCTGCAACTGGCCGGGCGCGATGTGCCGGCGCTGTGGCTGGAAGATCTTACCCGCCGCGGGCTGCGGTTTGATTTCGACCTGCCGGGTTCGACGCATGGGTTCCGTACGGAAGGCTTCAATCAGATCAGCCTGAAGCACTCGGAAGAGCGGCATGTCGAGGGGTCGCGCGGGTCGCTGGAGATCCAGCTTGATCGGTTGGAGCGTGGACAGGGTGGGCGGATTTTCTGGAAGCCGTTCTATCGCCGCAGCGATTTTGACGACGAGCGCTATCGCCCGATGTTCACGCCGGTGGTGGATGCTGGCCAGGTCGTCAAATTCAAGCTGTGGCTCGATCCGTGGAATGGCGACGGCAATCTGCGGGTGGCGCCCTATGTGCGTCGCGCCATGAGCGGGACGATCGAGGAAACCGGCGCCTGGCATGTGCCTTCGCATGAAGGCTGGCAGGACTATGAATTCGTGGTGCCCGATGGGGTCGAGGCGATCGACGAGATCGGTATTTCGGTCGAGTATTTTGGGCGCCTGAAGTTCCTCGGGCGCCTGTTCCTCGCGGATTTCAGCGTGTCGGGACCGGGGCATCTGACGATTGATCCGGCGACGGAAATCCAGGAATGGGGCGCGATTTCGCGCTTTACCTGGAACCGCGGGCACTGGACCAAGCAGTTTGGCCGTATCCATGGGCATGCGTCGAGCGATGCCGATATGTGGACAGGGCATTATTATAGCCGCGACGTGACCGTGTCGGCCGATCTCGAAGTGCTTGCAGGGCAATCGCAACTGGTGACGGCGCGCGTGCAGGGCACGGGGCGGTTCTATGCGGCCGGGTTCCAGAATGGTGAAGCCGTCATCGTAAAGCATGACTTTGGGCAGACGGTGCTCGCGAGCGTGCCGTTCAAGCCGGAGGCCGGTCGCGTCTATCGCGTCGAGCTTGCTGTTGAGGGCGACAAGCTGGCGCTCTCGATCGACGGCAAGGTTTTGGGGTCCGCAACTGACAAGACCTTTGCCTATGGCATGTCCGGGCTGCGGCTTGGATCGGCGGGCCGCATGGCGGTTGACCGCTTTGCCGTGACGGAAAAGTAGGAGGCAGAAAAATGCCGGAAATCGAACTCCGTAATGTCAGCAAGAACTATGGCGGCGTGACGGTCATCAAGGACCTGTCGCTGACCATGGAAAAGGGCGAGTTCGTGGTGCTGGTCGGGCCCTCGGGCTGCGGCAAGTCCACGCTATTGCGCATGATTGCCGGGCTGGAGCCGATTTCCGGCGGCGAGATCACCATTGGCGGCAAGGTCGTCAACAACATGCCCGCCAAGGAGCGGGACCTCGCTATGGTCTTTCAGTCTTATGCGCTCTATCCGCATATGAAGGTGGCCGACAATATGAGCTTTGCGCTGCGGCTGGCCGGTGTGTCGAAGGCCGAGCGCGACAAGCGCGTGGCCGAGGCGGCGGCAATCCTGGGGCTTGAAAACCTGCTTGATCGATTGCCGAAGGAGCTTTCGGGCGGGCAGCGGCAGCGCGTCGCCATGGGGCGCGCCATCGTGCGCAATCCGCGGGCGTTTCTGTTCGACGAGCCGCTGAGCAATCTCGACGCCAAACTGCGCGTGCGCATGCGCGGCGAGATCAAGGCGCTGCATCAGCGGCTTGGTAAGACCACCGTTTATGTGACGCATGACCAGACCGAGGCCATGACCATGGCCGACACGATCGTGGTGCTGAATGGCGGGAAGATCGAGCAGGCCGGTGCGCCGCTCGAACTCTACAACGATCCCAATAATTTGTTTGTCGCGGGCTTTATCGGTTCGCCGGAAATGAACCTGCTTGCGGTTACCGCGCTCGGGCCTGAAATTTCGAGCGTGGCCCTGGCGGGCGGGGAAAAGCTCCCAATTCCCCGTCCACTGCCGCTGACGGCGGGCACGCCTGTGGTCTATGGCATCAGGCCTCAGCATATCGGGCTGGCAGCAGGTGGCGTTGCCGCCGAAGCCTTGGTGGTGGAGCCGACGGGCGAGGCGCAGGAAGTTCGGGCGCGGATTGGTGGGACCGAGATCAGCGTCGTCATACGCGATGCGGAATTGCTGTCGCCGGGCCAGAAGATTGGTCTCGGGATTGATCCCGCAAAAGTGCTGCTGTTTGACAAGGCGAGCGGGGAAAGGCTCGACCGGTGAATTTTGCGCAGCTTCGGTTTGATGGGACAGCGACGGGGCCGCTGGAGAGCATTCGCGTTATCGACCTGTCTCGGCTGATGGCGGGCAATATGCTCAGCCTGCAGCTTGGCGATTTCGGCGCCGATGTCATCAAGGTGGAGCCGCCCGAGGGCGATCCGCTGCGCGACTGGAAGGAGGATGGGCACTCCTTTTTCTGGAAGGCCTATGGGCGCAACAAGCGATCCATCTGCCTCAATCTGCGCGAAGCGGCGCAGATGGATGTGCTGCTGAAACTGATCGATACGGCCGATGTGTTCATCGAGAATTTTCGGCCGGGGACGCTCGAAAAGATGGGGCTGGCACCGGAGACCTTGCTGGAGCGCAATCCGCGACTGGTCGTGGTGCGGATTTCGGGCTTTGGGCAGACCGGGCCCTATGCGCATTTGCCGGGGTTCGGGACCATCGTCGAGGCAATGAGCGGTTTTGCGGATCGGACGGGGTTTCCGGATCGCGAGCCGGTGCTGCCGCCTCTGGCGCTGGCCGATATGATTGCGGGCGTCTATGGGGCTTCGGCGACGATGACGGCGCTTTATGCCCGCGATGTGCGGGGAGGAAGGGGCCAGGTGATCGATGTGTCGCTGCTTGAATCCATGTTCTCGGTGCTGGGGCCCGAGGCGGGGATTTTTGCGAAAACTGGAAAAATCAAGCAGCGGGTGGGGAGTGCTTCCAACACGGCCTCGCCGCGGAACGTCTATCGCTGTGCCGATGGGGGCTATGTTGCGCTGTCGGGATCGACGCAGACGGTGGCGCGGCGGATTTTCGAGATTATCGGGCGGCCGGACATGAATGATGATCCGCGCTTTGCGAGTAATTCGGATCGGGTGAAGCATCGCGATCTGGTGGATGGAGCGATTTCGGGGTGGTTTTCGACGCGGACACGTGATGCTGCGTTGGCGGAAATGCGGGCCTCGGGGGCGACTGTGGGGCCGGTCTACAATATCGGCGACGCCATGGAGGACGCGCATTTTCAGGAACGCGAGATTGTCGTGGCGCTTGAGGATGAAGAGTTTGGCGATATGCCGATGCACAATGTTCTGCCGCGGCTTTCTGGGACGCCGGGCGGGTTTCGGCGGCCGGCGCCGGGGCTCAACGAGCATGGGGCGGAATTGCTGGCGGAACTGGGGTTTGATGGGGAATTCCGGAGGGTCGCCTGATGCGTTCGCTGCTTTATGTGCCGGCTGATCAGGAGCGGTTCATCGCCAAGGCGCATTTGCGCGGCGCGGATGCGGTTATTCTCGATCTTGAGGACGCAGTGCCCGAGGAGCGCAAGGAGCTTGCGCGGGCGAATTTGTCGGAGGCAGTGAAGAACATACGGCAGGGTTCGGGCGCTGTGGCGGTGCGGGTCAATTCGGGGTCGGAGGCCGATGTGGCGGCGGCGCTGGCGGCGGGGGTGGATCTCCTGGTCTTTCCCAAGGCCAATTCGGTCGCTGTCGTGGATGAACTCGATGCGATGATGCGCCGACATGGCGGGGCCGAGGTGCCGGTGCTAGCGACGATTGAAAGCCCGGCTGGGGTGCTGGATGCGGCGGCGATTTGCCGGCATCCGCGGCTTCAGGCGATCAATTTGGGCAGCGAGGATTTTGCGCTGGAGTTGGGCGGGGTGCCGGACCCGGATGTGCTGCGCATGCCGAAATTGCTGGTGCATTATGCGGCCAAGGCAGCGGGGAAACGCTCGCTGGGGCTGCTGCGCTCGATTGCTGATTATGCAGATACGGAGGCCATTGCCGAGGCGGCGCGGGAGGCGCGGCGGCATGGGTTTGATGGGGCGACCTGCGTGCATCCTTCGGCCGTGCCGCTGCTGAATGAGGCTTTTGCGCCGAGTGCCGCCGAGGTGGAATGGGCGCGGGCGGTGATGGCGACCAAGGGGACCGTGAGCCTTGATGGGAAGATGATCGACAAGCCGTTGCGGGATCGGGCGGCGGCGATTTTGCGGCAGGTGGGGTAGCACCCCGTCTACGGTGGGCGGGAATCTCTGCGCCGAAACGGAGATCCCCGCTTTCGCGGGGATGACACCGTGGGTGCTTAGACGCCGATGCACAAACAGTCGTCATTGCCGGGCTTGTCCCGGCAATCCATCTCGCCTCCGCATGGACCACCGGGACAAGCCCGGTGGTGACGATGGAGGGCTCGTTCCGTGAGTGCCGTCACCCCCTCCCATCCTCCCCCATCAAGGGGGAGGTGCAGTTCGAGTTTGGGGAGGGGTTGGTGCGAGAAACCTAGCGACTAGGCCGGGTTCTTTTGCGGCACATCCCGAAGATGGTCGAGGAGGTAGGCGTGGGTCGACTTGTTGGCGACGACCAGGACGCCGGTTTTTTCGAAGGTTTCCGGGCCGCGGCCCCACCAGTCGGTGACGACGCCGCCGGCTTCTTCCACCAGCAGAATGCCGGCTGCCGTGTCGACGAAACCGGTTTCTTCAAAGTAGCCGGTGAGGCGACCGCAGGCGACCCAGGCGCAGGAATTGGCGGCGCTGCCGACGATGCGGACGGCGCCGATGGGGGCGCGGATGGCATCGAGGCGGGCGTAAGCGCCTGCATGCAATGAGAGATTCGGCGTGGGGAGGCCGGTGCCGACGCACATCATGGCGATGTCGGTCGAGCGGCTGACATGGAGGCGCTCGCCGTTGAGGAAGGCGCCCTGCCCCTTTACGGCGGTGAACATCTCGTCGGCGACGGGGTCGTAGACGAGGCCGCACACCGTCTCGTTGCCGCGGCGGAGGGCGATGGTGATCGTATAGTGTTGACCATTCAAGAAGTTAGTGGTGCCGTCGATGGGGTCGACGAGCCAGCGATGGGTTTCGTCGTCGCGCTCGGCGGGGGCAAATTCCTCGCCGGTCAGGCCCCAGGGATAGCGGGAGAGCAGGCGGTCGCGGATGAGGGTTTCGGATTCGCGGTCGGCATCGGAGACGAAATCGCCGGGGCCTTTGACGCCGATCTCCAGATCGCGAAAACGCTTGAAGTGTTCGAGGGTCAGCGCACCGGCTTCGCGGGTGGTGGCGACCATGTCGGCGAGAATAGCGTTGTAATCGTGAGTCATTTTTCGAGGGCCGCCTTCAGCCCCTCGGGATCGTCGGTGGTGATCTGATCGACTTTGAGCGCCAGGAGGCGCCGGACTTTGGGGATTGTCGTGTCGTCGACAGTGCGAATGGTCCAGGCGTCGATGCGCCGGCCGGAAGCGTGAATGGGCGCCACGATGTCAAAGCCGGCGGCATCGGCTTCGAGGACGATATCGTAGGCGAGGTAGATCATTTCGGCGTCGGGCGCGGTTTTGAGCGCGTCGTTGATGAAGGTTTTGAAGTCGCCTGTGGCTTTCAAGCGTGCGAGAGATTCGCCATAGCAGGGGTCGTAGCCGGTGCGCAGATCGGGGGCCGAGTTCGCTAGCAGACTGATAGCATCGAAGTCGCCGCCCGAGAGAATGAGTGAACGCGCGACTGGGCCGACGGTGGCGCCGAAATTGGCGATCACTTCGGGCGTCAGGGCGGCGGAATCTTCCTTGAAATCAAGCTGCAGCAGCGCATCGGGATGCGGCTGGTTTTGCGCGAGGAGCGCACAGAGATCTTCAAGCAGCATCACCTTGTCGGCGATGGGGTGCCCGTCGGTGCCGCGCAGATGCAATTGGCGCAGAACTGCAGCCGGCGTTTGGCGCACGAGGCCGGACCCGGTGGTCTCTTCCTCGAGCGAGAAGTTATGAAGGATAGCACAGCCGTGGTCGGCGTGGATAACCAGGTCTACCTCGACGCTGGCGCCGAGGCGCATGGCTTCCAAAATGCGGCTGCCAGTAAAGACGGGGTCGGACGCCTTGCGGCGGCCGCGGTGCCATTTGAGCCAGGTGCGGTGACCGCCCTGTTCAATATAGAGCGGGTCGCTCATGCCTCGCTCCGGAAGATCTGCTTGTTATCGCGATAGGCAGCGACGGCGCGGGGGGCGAGATTGACGCCCTGGCCGTGGCTGAACTGGCCGGGGTGGTTCACCATGGCTTTTACGCGGGTGCCATCGGGCAGGTTGAGGTCGAGCAGGCCATGGGTGCCGTAGTCGGTGACGCGATGGACCTTTGCGGCGCCGGGTTCGGCGGCAACGAGATCGAGCGCTTCGGGGCGGATGGCGAGGGTAGCGGGGCCATCGGCGACAGCGAGCGGATGGCTGAAGCTGGCGCGGCTAAAGGTGCCGTTAGCGACCGTGCCTTCGATCAGGTTCATCGTGCCGATGAAGCCGGCGACGAAGGGGGTCTGGGGATCGCGATAGACGACGTCGGGGCGATCGATCTGCTCGGTGCGGCCATCGCGCATGACGACGATGCGATCGGCCATGGAGAGGGCTTCGTCCTGGCCGTGCGTCACGAAAAGCGTGGTGATGCCGACGCGCTGCTGGATATCGCGGACTTCTTCGCGGAGGCGCTCGCGCAGGTGCTGGTCGAGGCTGGCAAAGGGCTCGTCGAGGAGGAGGATCTTGGGTTCGAGCACCAGCGAGCGGGCAAGGGCGACGCGCTGTTGCTGGCCGCCGGAGAGCTGGGTGACGCGGCGAGTGCCGTAGCCGCCGAGGCCCACGAGTTCGAGCACGGCTTCGACCTTGCGCTTGATCTCGTCGGCCGGCAGGCGGCGAAGTTTCAGGCCAAAGGCGAGGTTTTTGAAGACGTCCATGTGGGTCCAGAGGGCGTGGCTCTGGAACACCATGCCGGTGGGACGCTTTTCCGGCGGCAGGTGGGTGATGTCCTGGCCGTCGATGGTGATGAGGCCGGAGGTCGGCTGTTCGAAGCCGCCAACCATGCGCAGGAGCGTCGATTTTCCGGAGCCCGAGGGACCGAGGAGGCAGACGAGTTCGCCATCCGCCACTTCGAGCGAGAAGGAATCCACGGCCTTGGTGCCGCCGGGGAAAAGCTTGGTGACATCTTTGATAGTCAGAACGGACATTTTTATTCCTTCACCTCTCCCTTGGGGGAGAGGTCGGCGCGCAGCGCCGGGTGAGGGGGCCTGCGAGAGGCAAAAGGAGCGCGAGGGGCATCGGATAAAGGGGCGATGCTCGAGAGGAGGTAGCGGGGCGAGGGCAGAGGTTGCCGGAAGGCCCCCTCACCCGAATTGCTGCGCAATTCGACCTCTCCCCCAGAAGGAGAGGTGGGTTGGCCCCGCGAGTTTTGTGGGTGCCGGCACCCCCTCCCAACCTCCCCCGTCAAGGGGGAGGTGCTGGATCGAGTTTGGGGCGAGAAGTGGTGCACGTCCACCGCAGCAGCACCCTCCCCCTTGCGGGGAGGGGGTGGGGAGGGGGGCGGGAGCAGAGATGCTTGAGATGGCCACACTCATCCGCCAAAGCCCTTGGCGAAGGAGCCGGAATTGACGACGCGGCGCGCGAACAAAAGGGCGATGAAGCTGGGGACCCAGAGGAGGACTGAGAGCACGGCGCCATACTGGATGACGGGCTGGTTGTTGATGAAGGAGATCATCAGGACCGGCAGGGTGCGGACCTGGGGCGCGCCGATGAGCCAGGCGCCTTCGGTTTCGTAAAAAGTGCCGACAAAGCTCAGGAGCAGAGCTGCGGCGATGGTCGGGCCGGCCTGTGGCAGGGTGATCGACCAGAAGACGCGGAAGGGCGATGCGCCGACGTCGCGGGCGGCTTCTTCCATGCGGCGGTCGACGGCCTGGAAGGCGGCGACGGGAATCCAGATCATGAACAGCAGCGTGCCCACGAGCTGGATGAGGACGACGCCCCAGAAGGTGCCGATGAGGTTGAGCTGCAGGAAGATGCCGGCGATGGCGACGAGGAGGCCGAATTTGGGGAAGGCGTGGCCGGCGAGGAACGAGAAGAACAGAATATCGCGGCCGGGAAAATCCAGGCGGGCGAAGGCGTAGGCGGCCGGTAGGCAGATGATGGCGGAGAGGACTGTCACCGTGGTGGCCAGCGTCAGGCTCATGGTGATGGAGCTCCAGACGTCGGCGCGGGCCAGGGTCTGGTACCAGAATTTCAGGCCGAATTCCTGCGGGATGACCGAGGGAAAGCGCCAGACATTGGTGAAGGCCCAGGTGCCGACGACGAGCAGCGGCGCGACGATGACGAGGGTGAGGACGACGGCGAAGACGATGCCGGTCCAGTCCACGGGTTGTGCGACTTTGAGAGAGGCGCTCATGTCAGGGCGTCCTGTTCTTGGCGACGGACCGCACATAGAAGAGCCCGAAGAGGATGCAGAAGCCGAAGGTGATGACGGCCTGGGTGATGGCGTTGGTGGGGTCGAACAGGTCGCGGAAGGTGCGCTGCATGAAGGGGCCCATCATTTCCGGCGCGGCGGGACCCAGCACGTAAGGCAGGGTGAAGGCCGAGAAAATGCCGAGGACGGCAAAGGAAATGGCAACGAGGATCGAATTGGAAATGCGCGGCAGGATAATGTGCCAGAAGAGCATGAGGCGCCCTGCCCCGACATCGCGCGCGGCTTCGATGGCCTGATTGGACACATTGCCGAGGCCAGAAAGCAGGATCAGCACCGTCAGCGGGATGTTGTCCCAGACAAGGCCGATGACCGGACCCCAGGGGGTGAGGTAGGGCGACTTGATTTTTGGGAGGCCCACGGAATTGAGCAGCAGATCGACCGTGCCATTGGGGCCGAGCACGCGGATGAACGCAAAGCTCAGGATGATCGAGGGCACGAACATCGGGAAGATGGCGAGGCCCTGCACATAGGCAGCGATCTTTGAATTGGAAAAACGCAGATAGAGCGCGATCGGCAGGCAGATCAGCAGCAGGAAAATGGCGCAGACGCCCGTAGTCCAGAGCGTGATGGCCAGGTTCGCGCGGCTATAGGGATCGTTGGCGAAGAACTCGTAGCTCGAGACCGAAAGGGCGCGCCCGCCATCTGATGTCGGCAGCCAGAGGGTCTGGATCACGGCCGAGATAATCGGCCAGATGATGAGCCAGAGAACGAGCAAAACGGGGGCGGCCACGAGCAAGAGGCCAATCGGCCTCTTGCGTTGCGTGGGTGCGGGCGCCAAAGCGCCCGCGTCTGTCGTGGTCACGAGGCAGGGTCCACGTTCGGAGCAACAGCGCGATACCAGCCGTCATTGAGCGCGGTTTCCCACTTGCCGCCCGGGAAGGTCGGGATCGACGCCGGGATGATGTCGGCAAAGCGCTCGCGCAGGTCGGCCGAGACATAGTCCCAGGCGACGCCGGGGAAGCCACCGAGTTCGGTGAGCACGGCGGACTGGATTTCCTCGGTGAGGAGGAAGTCGGCCAGGAGAATTGCCGAGTCCTTGTTGGCGCCATTGGAGAGCACGGCAATATAGGTGAAGCCGCCGGGCAGGCCGAGGTCCTGAAGCTGGACGAGGCCGGTGGTTTCCGGAAGCACGCCCTGGGCGATGGCCGAGAGCGCCTGATCGGACCAGGCCGGGATCATGGTGACGGCCGACTGGCCGAGCAGCTGCAGCGACTGGGTATTGCCCGACGTATAGGCGCCGCCTTCAAAGAGCGAGGGGGCGAGGTCGTTGAGAATGGCAAAGGCCGGGGTCAGGGCTTCTTCGGCAAATTCGGGGGTGAAATTGTCGACGGTGAACTTCTTGGGATCCTTGCCATTGGCCTCGAGCACGGCGCGGCGCACGAAATTGCCACCCGAACCGCCCTTGTTGGGACGGTTGTAGATGAACTGGCCCGGGTTTGCCTTGATCCAGGTGACGAGGTCGGCCCAGGTCTTGGGCACGGCAGCAGGATCGAGCTTGGTGGTGTCATAGGCGAGCAGCACCTGGCTGCCGCGATAGGCCAAACGGGTCGGGATGTCGTTGGCGAGCGGATTGACCTTGGAATAGTTGGAGAGGCCTGCGGCCGAGAAATCAACGAAGAGACCCTTGTCGATGGCGCCGGCATTGACGCGGGTGTCATAGCCTTCGAAGAGATCGGCCTGCGGATCGGTGCCGCTGGCAAGCGCGGCGAGAGCGCGGTCGCCGATGGCGGCAACGCCCGGGCCGTCGCCACCGTCAACGAGGTTGAGCGTGATGCCGGCATGGGCGGCTTCAAATTTGGGCTTCACCACATTGGTCCAGAAGTCGATGACGTTCTGGTCCGAGGTGAAATAGACGTCGATCACGCCTTCGGCACCGAAGGCCATGCGCGGCATAATCGTCACGCCGGCGGCAATGCTGGCGGCGGAAATCAGGAAATGGCGGCGTTTCATCGTGTTCTCCCATGTGGGCAGCCCCAGAGGGTACCCTAGCTGCGCTGGCGACGGAGTCCATGAGCCGGCAAGGCCGACAAGCAGATGCGCACCAGCCCGCACCCGCAAACTTGATGGAACTCCCCTCCTCGCTGCTTGAGCGCGGCGGGCAATTCCGAATTCTGTGTCGGATATTGCCGGGGCCGCGCCGAGCGCATGCATAGACAACACCGAATGATGCTTGCACACAAGTGCATTTGCATCTCTTTCGGTGAAACTAGATATTTGGCTTCGATAACGCTTTCATGACAGCGCTGTTATTGCGACCGTGTGCAATGCTGTGCAAGGTGCAAGATGGGCCGTTCGGGGGCGTTAGTCCGCTGATGGCCTTACACTTTTTCGCCAGATGGGAATGGGCTCGAAAATCCGCCTTCCGGTTCCGGCTGCAACGGTCTGGCCGAGCAGTTCAACCAGGTGATCGCCCATGGCGGCGAAGGGCTGGGCGAAGGTGGTGAGCTTGTAGGATTGCCAATCGCCTTCGTCGATATCGTCGAACCCGACAAGGCAAAGATCGTTCGGGAGGGAGAGACCGAATTCGTGGCGGGCGGCATCCATGAAGCCTAGCGCCAGGAGATCGGTGACGCAGAAGACGCCATCGGGACCATCGGAGCGGCCGAAAAGGCGGCGGGCACTTTCGTAGCCCGAGGCGTAATTGGTGGGGCCGGCGGCCATGACGGTGACGGCCATGCCGGCTTCTTTGGCGACCTCGACGAAGACGCGCTCGCGTTCGAGGAGGCTCGCGGTGCTGGCCGTTGAGGTGACGAGGGCGAGGCGCTTGCAGCCGGCACGGCGGAGCAGGAAGAAGGCCTCGCGCCCGGCCATTTCGTTGTCGACGCTGAGATTGTGGCAGCCGGTCAGCGGATCGTCGCGATTGATGAGGATGACCTGCTGGCCATTGGCGAGGCTGGTTTCGATCAGTTTTGCTGAGGGCGTGCCGGAAAGGACCACGGTGGCGTCGGCGCGGTAGTTGAGCGTCTGCCGCAGGGCCGCGGCGACGCTTTCCTCGTCGGTGCCGGTATTGATGATCATGATCACCTTGCCAGCAGCCTGCAGTTTTCGCGTCAGGACATCAACGAGGCGGGCGCGGATCGGGGTGGTCATGTCGGCGACGACGAGGCAGACGATGTTGCTGCGCTCGCGAAGACCCCGGGCGAGGTGATTGACGTGGTAGCCGAGCTCGCCGGCGGCTTCGAGCACCTTGCGGCGGGTTTCCTCGGAAACGCTGGCGCCATCGGTAAAGGTCCGCGACACGGCCGAGCGCGACACGCCGGCGCGTTCGGCCACGGTGCGGGCGCTGACGAAGGGGCGGCGTTCCTGCTCGCTCATGGGGCTTTGCTCTTGTTCGACGGCCGCGATAGTGCGGGCATTATGGCGGCCGTCAAGGGCCGTCAGGCTTTGAGGGCCGCCGCGTGGTGGGCGATGTGCTCGCCGATGAAGCTGGCAATGAAGTAGAAGGAGTGATCGTAGCCTGGGCGCAGGTTGAGGGTGACCGGGTGATCGAGGCGCTTGGCTTCGGCGGTGAAGATTTCCGGTTTGAGCTGGGTGAGCAGGAAATCGTCGGCGTCGCCCTGGTCGATGAGGATGGGCAGGCGTTCAGTGGCCGAGGCGAGAAGTGCGGTCGCGTCGTACTGTTTCCAGGTGTCGCGGTCGGGGCCGAGATAGGCGGAGAAGGCCTTTTCGCCCCATGGGACCTGGCTTGGCGCGACGATGGGGGCAAAAGCCGAGACGGCGCGGTAGCGGCCGGGGTTCTTGAGGGCGATGGTGAGAGCGCCGTGGCCGCCCATGGAGTGGCCCATGATCGAGCGGCGGTCACTCACCGGGAAATTGGCTTCAATGAGGGCTGGGAGTTCTTCCACGATGTAGTCGTACATGCGGAAGTGTGCTGCCCAAGGGGCTTGCGTGGCGTTGAGATAGAAACCGGCGCCCTTGCCAAGGTCGTAGGCCGGATCGTCGGCAACGTCATCGCCGCGGGGCGAGGTGTCGGGGGCGACGACGATGACGCCGTGTTCGGCGGCATAGGCCTGGGCGCCTGATTTGGTGATGAAATTCTGCTCGGTGCAGGTGAGGCCCGAGAGCCAGTAGATGACCGGGAGGCGCTCGCCCTCTGCGTGCTCGGGGATGAAAATCCCGAAGTTCATGTCGCAGTTAAGGGTTTTGGACGTGTGCCGGAAAACGCTCTGCGTGCCGCCGAAAGAGGCGTGTTGTTCGATGAGGTTCATTGTTTGGGGTCCTCTGGGAGGGAGGGCTGCAATGGGGCCGCCCTTACCCGCGGCGTCATCCCCACGAAAGCGGGGATCTCCGGTCGGAAAAGAGATTCCCGCTTTCGCGGGAATGACACCGTGAATGGATGGGAGGAAGCGGCTGGGTGCCGACCAAGAGCGCCAGCACCCAGTTGCAAATTAATACTTGATGACGGAGCGGATCGACTTGCCTTCGTGCATGAGGTCGAAGGCGTGGTTGATTTCGTCGAGGCCCATGGTGTGGGTGACGAAGGGTTTGAGGTCGATCTTGCCGGCCATCGCGTCCTCGACCATGCCGGGGAGCTGGGTGCGACCCTTGACGCCGCCGAAGGCGGTGCCCATCCATTTGCGGCCGGTGACGAGCTGAAACGGGCGGGTGGAGATTTCCTGGCCGGCGCCGGCAACGCCGATGATGATCGACTGGCCCCAGCCGCGATGGGCTGATTCAAGTGCGGCGCGCATGACGTTGACATTGCCGATGCACTCGAAGGAGTGGTCGACACCCCAGCCGGTCATTTCGACGATGACCTGCTGGATCGGCTTTTCATAATCTTTCGGATTGATGCAGTCGGTGGCGCCGAACTCTTTGGCGAGATCGAATTTGCCCGGATTGGTGTCGATTGCAAAAATGCGGCCGGCCTTGGCCTGGCGGGCGCCCTGGATGACGGCGAGGCCAATGCCGCCGAGACCGAAGACGGCGACGCTATCGCCTTCCTGCACCTTGGCCGTGTTGTGCACTGCGCCGATGCCGGTGGTGACGCCGCAACCGAGAAGGCAGACGTGCTCGTGATTGGCTTCGGGGTTGATCTTGGCGAGGGAGACCTCGGCGACGACCGTGTATTCGGAGAACGTGGAACAGCCCATGTAGTGGTAGAGCGGCTGGCCGTTATAGGAGAAGCGGGTGGTGCCGTCGGGCATGACGCCCTTGCCCTGGGTGGCGCGGACGGCGGTGCAGAGATTGGTCTTGCCGGACTTGCAGAAGAGGCACTCGCCGCATTCGGCGGTGTAGAGCGGGATGACGTGGTCGCCCGGCTTTACGGAGGTGACGCCTTCGCCGACTTCGACGACGACGCCCGCGCCTTCGTGACCGAGGACGACGGGGAAGAGGCCTTCGGGGTCATCGCCGGACAGCGTGAACGCGTCGGTGTGGCAGACGCCCGTATCGGTGATCTTGATCAGCACTTCGCCCTTCTTGGGCGGGGCGACGTCGATCTCGACGATTTCCAGGGGCTTTCCGGGTGCGAAGGCAACGGCAGCACGGGATTTCATCTGGGGCATCTCCTTTTTGGGCGTCAGTTTCCGTTGGGTACAAGTGGAACCGGGCCGGCGCAAGCCCGGTGGGTGTCCATGGCTGGGTCTGATTGTATATGCTGTGCCAACAGCCCAAGGGAGTGGATCATGCAGCTTAGGGACAAGACACTTTTTCGGCAGGCCGCGCTTGTGGGGGACCGCTGGATCGAGGCGGATGGCTCCGGCATTGCGGTGACCAATCCAGCGACGGGCGACGTGATCGGTCATGTGCCCAAGCTTGGCGCCACGGAAACGCGCGAGGCCATCGAATTTGCCGAGGGCGCGCAAAAGCTTTGGGCGAAGCGGACGGCCAAGGAGCGCTCCAATATCCTGCGGCGCTGGTTCGAGCTGATGATCGAGAACAAGGAGGATCTGGGCAAGATTCTCACACTCGAACAAGGAAAACCCGTGGCCGAGGCGACGGGGGAGATCGTCTATGGCGCAAGTTTCATCGAGTGGTTCGCCGAGGAGGCGCGGCGGGTTTATGGCGACCTGATCCCAGGGCATCGGGCCGATGCGCGGATCATGGTAATGAAGCAGCCGATCGGGGTGGTGGCAGCGATTACGCCGTGGAATTTTCCCAATGCGATGATCACGCGCAAGGCGGGGCCGGCGCTGGCGGCGGGGTGTGCCATGGTGCTGAAGCCTGCTTCGCAGACGCCGTTTTCGGCGATTGCCATTGCCGTGCTGGCGGAACGGGCGGGATTGCCCAAGGGGCTGTTTAGTGTCGTGACCGGCTCCGCTAGAGAAATTGGGGCGGAAATGACCGCCAATCCGATCGTTCGGAAATTGACCTTTACCGGGTCAACCGAGGTGGGCGCCGAGCTCTATAAGCAGAGCGCGCCGACGATCAAGAAACTGGGGCTGGAACTGGGGGGCAATGCGCCCTTTATCGTCTTCGACGATGCCGATCTCGATGCGGCAGTCGACGGGGCGCTGATCGCCAAGTTCCGCAACAATGGGCAGACCTGCGTCTGCGCCAACCGCATCTATGTGCAGGACGGGGTGTATGGCGCCTTTGCCGAAAAGCTCAGCAAGGCCGTGGGGACGCTCAAGACCGGCAATGGGTTTGACGAGGGCGTTATCCTGGGGCCGCTGATCGATGAAGCGGCGCTCGAAAAGGTGGAAGAGCATGTGACCGATGCGCTGGGGAAAGGTGCGAAGGTCTTGCGCGGCGGCAAGGCGCATGCGCTGGGCGGGACGTTCTATGAGCCGACGGTTTTGGCCGATGTGACGGCTGACATGGCCGTGGCGCGGGAAGAGACTTTTGGGCCGGTGGCGCCGCTGTTCCGGTTCAAGGACGAGGCCGATGTGATCGCGCAGGCCAATGATACGGAGTTTGGGCTGGCTTCGTATTTTTATGCGCGGGACCTGAGCCGGGTGTGGCGGGTGGCCGAGGCGCTTGAATATGGGATGGTCGGCGTAAACACCGGGCTCGTTTCCACGGCCGAGGCGCCGTTTGGCGGGGTAAAGCTTTCGGGGCTGGGGCGCGAGGGATCGCGCTATGGCATCGAGGAGTTTGTCGAGATCAAATATGTTTGCCTTGGCCGGATCAGCTGAGGCTGCGCCACCCTATTCTCCACTGCACGACGTCATCCCCGCGAAAGCGGGGATTTTTGTTTTGGGGCACGGAGGCGGGATTCTCGCTTTCGCGGGAATGACGCCGCGTTTGGTGCCCAAAAGAATCTACCTTGCCAATCTCCCGCCTTAACCTTATGACATATGACTTATGACATAAGTTGGAGCGATAGATGTCTGACCTTTTCAGCGTCGCTGGCAAAGTGGTGGTCCTGACCGGTGGTTTGGGGCAGCTTGGTCGCGAATTTACCACTTCGCTGGCCAAGGCCGGTGCCAAGGTGGCCGTATATAGCCGCCGTTCGATCACCCAGGAAAAGTTCGACGAGCTGTTTCCGGGCCTTGGCGAGAATGTCCGCATCTATGAGGCCAGCGTCACCGACAAGGCGGCGATCGAGGCGGCGACCGACAAGGTGATTGCCGATTGGGGCGTGCCGGAAGTTCTGGTCAACAATGCCGGCATCGACTCAAAACCCGATGGCGGCGCCGAGCAGAATGCGCCCTTCGAAGTCTATCCGCAGAAATTCTGGGACGACATTATCGACGTGAACCTGACCGGCGTGATGCTGTGCAGCCAGGTGATCGGCGCGAAAATGGCCGAGAAGGGCCGCGGCAGCATCATCAATGTCGGCTCGATCTATGGGATCGTCTCGCCCAACCAGGCGCTCTATGCCTATCGCGAAAAGCGCGATGGCGTGCCCTTTATCAAGGCGGTGTCCTATGCCGCGTCAAAATCCGGCCTCGTCAATCTGACGCGCTATGTGGCGACCTATTGGGCGGAGAAGAATGTCCGCTGCAACCTGATCTCCTTCGGTGGGGTCAAGACCGGCAGCTTTGACAAGGAATTCGTCGACAACTTTCTCGAGCGCGTGCCGATGCGCCGCCAGGCCGAGAAGGGCGAATATAACGGGGTCATCCAGTTCCTCGCCTCCGATGCCTCGACCTATATGACCGGCTCCAATGTCGTGGTCGATGGCGGGTTTACCGCATGGTGATCTCAGGCGCGTCAGACCGGGAAAAGCTCCACACTTCGGTGGTTGCCGCCATTGAGGCGGAAATCCTCTCGGGCGAATTGAAGGTGGGCGCCCGCCTGCCTTCGGAAGCCGAGCTGGCGCGCCGCTTTTCGATTTCGACGCGCTCGGTGCGCGAGGGGCTGCAGATCCTTGAAACCAAGGGTCTGGTCCGTCGCCGCCATGGCGAGCGCGCCGAAGTCGTGCGCGATGACGTGGACCAGTTTCTGGGTTCGCTCGCAACAACGGTTAAGGCGCTCTTTGCCGAGGACCCGGCCTATCTCGTGCAGCTCATGGATGTGCGCCGCATGTTCGAGCTGGAGGTGGTCGGGCGGCTCGCCGGGGGTGAGGGCAAGGTTTCCGAGGCGGTGGAGGCGGCGCTGGCTGATCTCGCAGATGCCAAGGATTTTGCCCACTATGCCGAGGCCGACGCGAAATTTCACCTCGCGCTGGTGCAGTCGCTGGGCAATGAAATCATGTCCAGCGTCTATGCCAATCTCTATGGGCTGATCACCGACGTGATCCGACTGACGAGCCGCGTGCCGAGCAAGACGCAGGCCGAAGGCGTCGCCGAGCACCAGGCCATCTTCAAATCCATCCGTAGTGGCGATGTTGAACAGAGCCGCGCGCTGATGCGCGAGCATATCGACAATTCCACCACCTATCTCGAACAGGCGATCGACGCCGCAAGAAAGGGACGCTGAGACAATGGCGGCTTATGACTACAACAATACCGATTGGGCAGCGATCAAGCGGCTTTCCCAGTGGTATTCGGGCGATATCCACGACGTGCTCGATGGCCGCGGGCCCTATGGCTATCTGAAGGGTATTTCCCAGTTTGGCGTTCTGGCCCCCGGCCAGGTCGTCTGTGGTCCGGTCTCGACCGTGCTCTATGAAAAGAGCGCGCGTGTTGGCCAGCCGCAGGACGTTTATCACGGCGCCATCGATGCCGTGGTCAAGGGCGGCATTTTGATGGTCGACAGTTCCTGCGCCGAAGGTTCGGGCACGGGCGAACTGATGTCGAGCGGCGCCAAGACCAAGGGCGCGGCAGCGACCGTAGTCAATGGCACGGTGCGCGACCTGGCCGAAGTTCGGAAGCTCGACTATCCGCTGTTCGCCAAGGGCATGAGCCCGGTGGGCGTCTCGGGCCGCATGGAAGCGACCTATTACCAGACCGAACTCAATATCGATGGCGTGCGCATCCGTCCCGGCGACGTGATCTTTGCCGACGTGACCGGTGTGGTGGTCATTCCCTCTGAGCTGGTTGGTGTGATCGCCGATGCGGCTGATGAACTGGGGAAGAATGAAGTGGTTTGCCGCCAGCGGATTTTGGCGGGTGAAGACCTGCAGAAGATCTGGCCGGTGGGGAAGACTGGCGGGCCGGTCTGATCACGAACGAAGCCCGGTTTCCCACTGACTGTCATCCCGGCGAAGGCCGGGATCCATCCTGAGATCTCAAGATGGGCCCCGGCCTTCGCCGGGGTGACATGCGGTGGGTGGAGACGGCCCGGAAGTACGGGCAACCACAGGGCAAAAAGCCCAAAAAAACGCCAACCGGAGGAGGGAGGCGATGACGCAGTTAGCGCACGTAGCCCAGACGCTGGGAAATCAGGTTGGCGTGGTAGATGACGACCTTGTTGAGTTCGTCGACCTCGGCCATGGGCAATTGCCAGGCGGGGGAACTGATGCTGATGCCGGCAAAGACCGCGCCCGACTGGTTGCGGATAGGGGCGCCGATGCACCTGAGGCCCGGCTGGTGCTCGCCATTGTCGATGGCGTAGCCGCGCTGACGGGTGAGGTCGAGTTCGGCGCGGAAGGCGTCGGGTTCGGTGAAGGTGGTTTCGGTAAAGCGCTCGAGACCGGCATCGATCACCCGAGCGATGATTTCTTCGGGCTGGTGCGCGAGGATGGCCTTGCCGACGCTGGTGCAGTGGACCGGCGAATTTTCGACCATGGTATTGCTGAGCATGGGCTCGGCTTCAGTGCGCTGGATGACGACGGCGCGATGGCCGTCGAACACGGCCAGATGCACGGCGCGGCTCGTCAGGCGATGGAGGGCATCGACGATGACCCGGCCTTCGCGATTGAGCTCGAGATTGGCGAGAACGGTATTGCCCAGTTCAAAGAGGCGCAGACCCAGGCGGTAGGCGTCGCGCTCACGCTCCTGCTCGATGAAACCGACCTCACGCATGGCGGCGAGGAGGCGATGGGTGGTGGAGCGCGGATAGCCGGTCTTGGCGCAGATTTCGGCCAGGGTCAGGGCCCGGTGCGCAGTATTAAAGCAGTCGAGCACCCGCGACACCTTGGTGAGCGATTTGAGGCTCTCGTCGCTGCGGGCCGGTTTGGCTGGCGCCAGTGCTTGATCGGTATCGGTCATGTTCTGGGTCTCAACGCTCAGATTGAACAGTCACGCGCGACCGTCAAGCCTGGTTCTATTAGTTCACTTGCGAAGCACTCTCAAGCAACGGACGCACTGTCATGCTGAGGGTTTTGAGCAAGACTGCGGACAATTTCGGCCAGAGCCAGCATGCCGGGATCATCGAGACCCACGCTCTTTTCGGCAAACATGCGGGCGCGGCCCATGGCGGAGGGACGGTTGCGGAATTCGGCAAGGACGTCGTGCATGGCCTTTTCGGCCGCAGCGGCAGTGCTCGCAGCATCCGTCTTGCCCTCGATGCCGCTGGCGAGCGCATCGAGGCCATCGATGATGGTTTTGGCGCCGAGTTCCGCCTTGCCGCGGGCCATGGCGGCGTAGCGGATGGCGGCGATGATGCCGGAGAGGTCCGACCAAGCCAGTTCGCTCTTGCCGGTCGTGGCTTTGCCGGCCGTCATCATGGCGGTGATGATGAGCGTGCCGAGGCTGGAGCCGGTAGAGGCTGCACCGGCCTTGGCGAGGGCCATGAAGCCGGCGCCGAGGTTTTCGGCATTTCTTACGTCCACGGCAGCGAATGTGCAGATGAGGCGGGCCAGCATGGTGCCGGTATCGCCGTCGCCCAATTTGGCGTCGGCGGCGTTGAGCACATCGGTCAGGCTGGACATGGAGGCATTGGCGCGGGCGATGGCGTCGGCCAGGGTTTCAAGCGTGATGGCCATGGTTCAGCCGACCTTCCAGAAGGGGCACTCGGCCGGGGCTGCAAGCAGGGTTTCGATTTCGTCGTCGAGGAAGCAGAGGCTGATCGAGGCGCCGCCCATTTCCATGGATGTCACATAAGGGCCGATCAGCGGATTGACCACGGTGAGGCCGGCGGCGCCGAGCTGCTGGGCGGCGCGGCGATAGAGAATGAAGAGTTCCTCGAAGGGCGTGGAACCCAGCGAGTTGACCAGCACGGCGACACGGGTCGCGCCTTGGGGCTTTTCTGCGAGGATCAGAGAGATCATTTCGTCGACGAGGTCGTCGGCGGGGCGGATCTTGTGGCGCCAGATGCCGGGCTCGCCATGGATGCCCATGCCGAATTCGATCTCGTCATCGGCAATGGTGAAGTTGGGGCCGGCGGCGCCGGGGATCTGGCAGGAGGAGAGCGCGACGCCAATGGTGCGGGTGCGGTCGACGGTCTTCTGCGCGATGGCAGCGACGTCGTCGAGACTGCCGCCCTGTTCGGCGAGGGCGCCGGCGGCCTTGTAGGCAAAGATCAGGCCGGCCACGCCGCGGCGCTTTTGGGACTCTTCGGGCTTGGCGCTGGCGATATCGTCGGTGCCGAGGACCGTGCGGGTTTCGACCCCGTCCATGGCGGCGAATTCGCTCGCCATCTCGAAGTTCATCTTGTCCCCGCCATAGTTGCCGAAGAGGCAGAGGACGCCCGCGCCACCATTGGCGGCCGCAATCGCGTCCTGGCAGGAATTGATGGTGGGGCCTTCAAAGACATTACCGATGGCGCAGGCATCGAGCAGGCCTTTTCCGACATAGCCGGTAAAGAGCGGCAGGTGGCCCGAGCCACCGCCGGAGACGACGCCGACCTTGCCCTGGCGCATCTTGGTGGCGCGGGCCACGGCGCGACGATCATCGCCGACGCGGACAAGGCCCGGATGGGCGAGGCAGAGACCGTCGAGCATCTCGTCGACATAGTTGGCGGGGTCGTTGATCAGCTTTTTCATGTCGTCCTCCCAGGCGTCGTGGTGGAAGGCGGGCCGCTTCTGCGGCGGCCCGCCCGAGATCGATCAGACAGTCGATCAGGCGGCCGACTTGGCGCGCACGCTGGTCAGTTCGAGCACCGGGCCGAGCACGGCATCGATGGCAGCCTTCTGCGCATCGGTGACGCGCTCCATCGGGGCGCGCGGGTGGAAGAGCGGCAGGCCCTGGCGGTGCTGGATGTATTTTACGCAGGCCGGCAGGTTGTCGTGGCGCAGGGCATTCCAGAGCGCGTTGAGGCGGAAGTGGATATCCTTGGCGGTCTTGTGATCGCCCGCCTGGACGGCGTCGAAGAGCTTTACGGTGACGCCCGGCACGGCGCAGGTGAGCGCGCTGATGGCGCCATGGGCGCCCAAGGCGAAGCTGGGATAGAGCAGCGCGTCGATGCCGGTGAGGACGATGTTTTCGGGCTTGGAACGCAGCATGAGGTCGGAAACCGACTTCACGTCACCCGAGGACTGCTTCATGCCGACAACGCCGGGCACGGCTTCCATGATGGCGAGCATGTCGTCGATGGAGAGGTAGTTCCAGGGAATGACGTTGTAGATCAGGATCGGAACCTGGGTCTCTTCCCAGATCGCGCGGAAGTGCTCAATCGTGGCTTCGCGGCCGGGCTTGAAGAGGTAGTGGACCGGGGTGACCTGCAGGGCGTCGATCTTGATGTCGCCCAGCGCCTTGACGCGATCAATGGCTTCGCGGGTCGACTGCACGATGAGACCGACGACGAAGGGCACGCGGCCGGCATTGGCGTCGTGAGCCTCGATCATGGCTTCGGTGAATTCGGTGGAGGAGAGCGTGTGACCCTCACCGGTCGAGCCGCCGACGACGAGCCCGCGCACGCCGGAATCGATCATGAAATCGACCTGGGCCTTGAGCGCGCCTTTGACGAGGTTGCCCTTTTCATCAAACGGCATGGAGAGGGGCGGCAGGATGCCCGTCAGGGTGTTGCGCAGCTTGAGCGCGATGGGGTTGCTCATCGAATTCCTCCAAGGCCTGGACGGGAGCCACCATGGCGATCCTCGTCCGAAATTTTTACAGGATGCGGGCTGCGATTCCAGCGCCGCATTCATGAAATTCCACAATCCGGAACATCATTCCTACATTTGATAGGGGCGATTGCGCTGTCATGTCAACATATTTGGGCCGCATACCGTGCAAATGCACATTTTTGGGGCAGGGAGTTGACATGTTAGTTCCGGAATGTGGTACAGAAGTTTGCAATACGGCAAGCAATGTTCGTATGTCGGAACACCCGACTCACCTGGGAGGACAGAAATGACCCATTTGAAGACGCTCGCTGGCGCCCTGGCGCTCTCGGTCCTGGCAATCGCCCCGGCGGCCGCGCAATATCCTGACCACGCCATCAACCTGATCGTGCCGTGGGCCGCCGGCGGCGGCACCGACGCAACGGGCCGCATCATCGCGACCCTGCTCGAAAAGGAACTCGGCCAGCCGATCAACGTCATCAACCGCACCGGCGGCGGCGGCATTGTCGGCCACACCGAAATTTCCTACTCGCCGCCCGATGGCTATACGCTGGGCGTGATCACCACCGAATTGTCCATGTATCACTGGACTGGCGTGTCGCCGCTCAACTACTCGAACTACGAGCCGATCGCGCTGTTCAACGCCGATCCGGAAGCCGTGTTCGTGCGCGCCGATGGCCCCTCGATCGAAGACCTGCTGTCCGAAATCCGCGCCAATCCCGGTTCGGTAAAGGCATCGGGCGCCAATCTCGGCGGCATGGCGCATCTGGGCTGGGCCGGCGTGCTCGTGACCAATGACATCGACCCGGCTGCCGCCCCCTGGGTGCCCTCGGAAGGCGCTTCGGCCAGCCTGCAGCTTCTGGCTTCCGGCGCCATCAGCGTCGTGACCACCACCATGCCGGACGCGCGTCCGATGGTGGATGCCGGTGAAGTCAAGCCGCTGATCGTTGCCGCCAATGAGCGCGCTACCGCCGCCCCCGACGTGCCGACCGCCGAAGAAGCGCTGGGGAACAAGTGGGCCGCCTATGCATGGCGCGGCATCGCCGCTCCCAAGGGCCTGCCGGAAGACGTCAAGGCGCGCCTCGTCGAAGCCATGGAAAAGGTCGTCAATTCGCAGGAATTCAAGGACTTCATGGCCCAGCGCAATTTCGGCATCGACTATCGCGATGCGGCTGGCTTCGAAGCCTTCCTCAGCGAAGCCGACGCATCCATCGGCAAGGCGCTGCAGGCCGTGGGCCTCGCCAAGTAAGCACTTTGCTTGCCCCGACGGCCGGAATGCACCTCCGGCCGTCATCTCTCCAGAGCGCGAATGATCCCAAGTCCCTCAAGGGATCAGGCGCTCTGGTTTTTCTCTTGGCGCGGCGGCTCTGCCCCGAACAGCCGCGCCCCAGGTCCAGTGCTTTTAGGAGGAGCGCATGAGGCAGTCATTTCCAATGGATAGCGCGCTGGGCGTGGTCTTTGCACTGGGCGGCGCTGCAATCCTGCAGCAGGCGCTCACCATGCAGGCCCTGCCCGGCATGAATGTGGGCCCCGGCCTCTTCCCCTCCATCGTCGGCGCCGGCATGGCCATCATGGGCGTGGCGCTCACCATCCAGGGCTGGATCGTGCGCGATACGCCCGAGGACGAAGCCCAGCCGCTCGTCACTTGGTTTGCCGTGGGCATTGTCGTGGCCCTCGCGGTGACGACCCTGGCCATGCCCTATCTCGGCTTCCTCGTTGCCGGCACCATCTTCTCGGTGGTGATCGTGCTGATGAGCGGCGGCAAGTGGCTCCCCGCCATCATCTTCAGCCCCATCGCCTCGGCAGGCATCTACTACCTGTTCATGTCGGGCTTCCGGGTTCCCCTTCCTCGCGGCATCCTGGGATAGAGATCATGGACGCATTCGCTCTTGCTGTCGGCCTTGTCTTCAATGCCGAAACGCTGATCACCATTTTCCTCGCCGCCGTCTTCGGCCTGTTTGTCGGCGCCATTCCGGGGCTGACCGCCACCATGGCGACGGCGCTCTTGGTGCCCGTCACCTTCTATATGGCGCCCATTCCGGCCATTGCCGCGATCATCTCCTGCACCGCCATGGCGATTACCGCAGGCGACCTGCCGGGTACGCTGCTGCGCATTCCCGGCACGCCGGCATCCGCCGCCTATGTGGAAGATTCCTATCGCCTCGCCCAGAACGGCAAGGCGGGCCTCGCCATCGGCATCGGCGTCGTTGGCTCGGTGCTGGGCGGCCTTTTCGGCTTCCTGTTCCTGCTCTTCACCGCACCCATGCTGGCAAAGGCTGCGTTGGGCTTTTCGAGCTTTGAATATTTCTGGCTGGCCGTGCTCGGCCTCTCCTGCGCCGCCCTCATCTCTTCGGGTGGCCTGGTAAAAGGCGCGCTGGCATTGCTGCTCGGCCTTTTCATCGCCCAGGTGGGCATGGACCCGCTGACGGCGACGCCGCGCTTTACCTTTGGCAATATCGAACTGATGGGTGGCATCAGCTTCATTCCGATCATGATCGGTATGTTCGCCGTGTCCGAAGTGATGCGCGCCGGCCGCCGCGCCATGGCCGAAGTGCCCCAGATCAACCTCAAGAACCCCTTCGAAGGCACGCTGGGGGCGCTGTGGAAATATCGCAAGAACCAGGTGCGCGGCTCGATCATCGGCTCGCTCTTGGGCGCCCTGCCCGGCGTTGGCGGCGATCTGGCGGCCTGGATCACCTATTCGCTGGCCAAGCGCACGTCCAAGGAGCCGGAAAAATTCGGCAAGGGGCATCCTGAAGGGCTCGTGGAAGCTGGTGCCACCAATAATGCGGCACTCAGCGCGTCCTGGATCCCGGCCATGGTGTTCGGCATTCCCGGCGACGCGGTGACCGCCATTGCCGTGGGCGTCCTGGTGATGAAGGGGCTGGATCCCGGGCCGACGCTGATGACGCTGCACCCGGAAAACTTCTATGCGGTGATGATCGTCTTTGCGATCGCCAACATCCTGATGCTGCCGCTCGGCTGGGTGGCCGCGAAATCGGCCCGCTGGATTTTTGAAGTGCCGAGGGCGCTGCTCAATGCCGCCATCCTGCTCTTCTGTATCGTCGGCTCCTATTCAATCAACAATTCCATGTTCGGCGTCTGGCTGATGCTGGGGGCGGGGATCGTGGCCTATGTGCTCGAGGCACGCATGATCGCCATTGCCCCGATCATCCTGGGCATCGTGCTGGGTCCGCTGGTGGAAACCAACTTCACCACCTCGATGATGATCGCCGACGGCAACCTTCTCGGCTTTTTCGGGCGGCCGGTGGCTGCAGTCTTCGGTGTCGTGACCCTGCTGATCTGGAGCGTCGCCATTTTCAGGACCGTTCATGGTCTCGTGCGGCACCAGGAGAACCCGGGAAGCGTGAACCAGCTTCCCTCCTGAGCTGCGACAAATCGCGCCCCGCACCCCGGAAGTCACTGACTTCCGGGGTTTTTCTTTTCCGTCATATGACAGTTTTTTAACGTTTTCTTCATGCGCCAGTCTTTCGCCCCATTTGCCCCTTAGCGAGACCCCGGCCTGCTCATCACGAGACGGTGAAGACGGTTTCAAGGCGGTTTTTAGGCAGCATTGCGCCATGCGTTTGCTGCATGCCCGCCATGCGACAACTTTACCGGCTTGGCGACGTTGCCGGAAATTGATGGATAGCGAAGAACAACAAGCGTCACAAATGCTCACCGCCCCAAATAATCGACTGTCTCGCCGCGCCTTTCTCTCCGGCGCCGCCGCTTCCATCGCCCTTTTGTCTTCAACATCGCTGACCCAGGCTGTCTTTGCGATCGAGCCCATGTCGGGCGCGTTCGACTATGACAGCTTCTCCCAGCGCATGAAGGACCTGGCGGCTCAGCCCTATCAGAGCCCCGTCCTCATCGACTCCGAGGTCTATGCGGGCCTCAACTATGACGGCTATCGCCGCGTGCAGTTCAACACGGACAAGGCACGCTGGCGCGGGGACGATCACGGTTTTCAGATCCAGGCTTTCCCGCCCGGCTGGCTCTTCAAGGAAACCGTCTCGGTCTATGAAATCACCGATGGCGATGCGCATCCCTTCGCCTTCGACAGCGAAGACTTCATCTATCACTTCGATGACGATGAAGAGCGCAAGACGATCGAGACCGCGGAGTTTCCGGGCATTGCCGGCTTCCGTATCAACTATCCGCTCAACACGCCCGATCTCGCCGACGAACTGGTCGCGTTCCTCGGTGCCAGCTATTTCCGCGCCCTTGGCCGCGGCAATATCTATGGGTCGAGCGCGCGAGGCCTCCTCATCAATTCCTGGCGCGAAGGCCCGGAAGAGTTTCCGCGTTTTTCCGAATTCTATGTTGAGCGCCCCACTGGCGATGGCCCGCTGACGGTCTATGCCGCGCTTGAAAGCCCGAGCGTGACCGGCGCCTATCGCTTCCTGATTTCGCCTGCGAACCAGGAGCAGCAGGAAACGGTGATGGATGTCACCGCTCGGCTCTATTTCCGCAGCGATATCGGGGAAATCGGCATTGCGCCGCTGACCTCGATGTTCCTCTTTGCCGAGACCAATCGCCACCAGTTCGACGATTTCAGGCCGCAGGTGCACGATTGCTCTGGTCTCGTCTTCGAACCCGAGGCCGGGCTGCCGCAATGGCGCCAGCTCAACAATACGCCGCAGCTGGGCAATTCCTTCTTCTGGGATGCCAATGTGCGCGCCTTTGGCCTTTATCAGCGCAATCGCAATTTTGACGACTACCAGGATGCCGGCGCCCACTACGAGCGCCGCCCATCCATGCGGGTCGAACCGACCGGCAATTGGGGCCAGGGCCAGGTGCGTCTCATCGAAATTCCGGCCAAGTCGGAAACCGATGACAACATCGCGGCGTTCTGGATTCCGAACGAAGCCCCCAAGGCCGGCCAGGAACGCGAATATGGCTATCGCCTGATCTGGGGTGACCTTGTTCCCAAGGAGAATGCCGAACTGGCGCATGTGGTGGAAACCCGCATCGGCCAGGGTGGCGTCTCCGGCGTCGAAAACGCGGCAACCCTGCGGAAATTCGTCATCGACTTCGATGGCGGGCGTCTCGCGGACCTGTCGCCGGACACGATTTTTGAAGTCGATGCCAAGGCATCGGCCGGTGAAATTACCTCGTCGACCTTCTCGCAGATCGACGCCAATGGACTTTGGCGCCTGGTCCTCGATGTCGAGACCCAAGGTCAGAACCTAATCGAGCTGCGGGCCAGCATTGGTTCCGGCGGCGAACCGCTGACGGAAGCCTGGCTTTATCAGTGGCGCGGAGAAGTTGCATGAAGCACCAGCCCTTTCAGCCCATAGACGGCCTTCCCAATGCCCCGCTCGCCATGCCCAAGCAGACGCTTGAGCGCGGCTCGGCCTTTGGCGGCTTCTTCAAGGCCTTCTTCCTCGTCTGGCAGCGCAACTAGGACTGGTGAATGGGTAATCGGCTAACCACGGGGCGGGCTGGGTGGCTGCGGCTGCTCACGCTGGGCTTCGCCGCGGCCGTGAGCCTGACCGCCGGCACTGCCTTTCTCGACCTGATCGGGGGCAATCGCCCGGTTTTTCTCGACTGGGTGCGCACGATCCTGCTCGTCCTGACTGGCTTCTGGCTGGTCTGGGGCGGCACGATCGGCCTGCTTGGTGCGCTCTCGCCAAGGTCGCGGCGCCTGCCCGACCTGACACGGCCCGAGGGCAAGACGGCCATTCTGGTGCCGATCTACAATGAAGATCCGGTCGAGACCTTTGCGCGCATCGCGGCGATGAACCGGCAGATCGTCGCCAAGGGGCTTGGCGAACATTTTCACTTCGCCATCCTTTCGGACACGACCTCGCTTGAGGTTGCGGCCGAAGAGGCGAGCGAATTCGAACGGCTGATCGTCGAGCCGGAAGCGCCGGGGCGGATTTTCTACCGCCGCCGCGAGCGCAATGTTGGCCGCAAGGCCGGCAATATCGAAGACTTTATTGCGCGTTCGGGCGCGGCCTATGACTATGCCATCATTCTCGATGCCGATAGCTTGATGGAAGCCGACACCATGCTGGCCATGGTGCGGCGCATGGATACCGATCCGCGACTTGGCCTGTTGCAGACCGTGCCGGTGGTGATCGCCGCGCGAACCCTGTTCGGGCGGATGATGGCTTATTCGTCGGCCTATTTTTCGCGCTATTTTGCGCGAGGCGCGGCCCTGTTGCAGGGCGAGGACGGGCCCTATTGGGGGCATAATGCCATTGTCCGCGTGCGCGCCTTTGCCTCGTGCTGCGGCCTGCCGGTGCTGTCGGGGAAGCCGCCCTATGGCGGGCATATCTTGAGCCACGACTATGTCGAGGCGGCCCTTCTGGCCCGTGGTGGCTGGAAAGTGGAAGTTGATCCCGAGCTGGCTGGTTCCTTCGAACAGGGTCCGGAAAACCTCATCGAATATGCCAAGCGCGACCGCCGCTGGTGCCAGGGCAATCTGCAGCATCGCCGGCTGATTGCGGCGCCGGGGCTGAAATTCTGGAGCCGGTTTACCTTCGTCCAGGGCATCATGGCCTATCTCGCCTCGCCGCTCTGGCTGCTGCTGATGGCGGCGAGCCTGCTCTCGAGCCTTATTCCCGATAGTGGCGGGGACCGCTGGGGCGCGACGCCGTGGATCATCGGCATTGGCGTGTTGACGACGCTGCTGCTGCCCAAATTTGCCATTGCGCTGCGCGGCGCCATTGATGGCACCAATGGCGCATTCGGCGGTTGGCGCATCATTCCCTCGGTTTTGAGCGAGATCGTCATCTCGACGATCATGGCGCCGGTGCTGCTCGGCTTTCAGAGCCGCGCCGTGTTCCAGATTCTTTTCGGCATGGATGGCGGCTGGCCGGCGACCGAGCGCGACGCCAAGGCCGTGCCGCTGAAGACGGCTTTTTCGGCCAGCTGGTGGATCGTGCTGGCCGCGCTCGCCGCTTTGATTTTCATGGCCTATGCCGGTCCGGCTTTCCTTCCCTGGCTGCTGCCGGTGGCGGGCCCTGCCCTGCTGGCGCCCCTTGTCATCTGGGCCACGGCGCGCGGCAGCGACCGGCCGGTCAGCACCTGGCTGTTCTCGACCGCCAATGAGCGGGCGCCGAGCCCGATCATCGTTGAAGCCAATGCCATTCTCGCGAGCTGGCGCGCCACCGAGCCGGTGGTGACAATGGGCTTTGCCGAAGTCGCCGCCCATGCTTGAGCGCAAGCCGACCGTCTGGGATCGTATCCCGGGCCTGCGTGCTATTGCAGCGGGCCCTGCTCCGCTGCCCCCCGGCGGGCGCGACGAGCGGCTCGACATGTTCCGCGGGCTGGCGCTGGTGATGATTTTCATCAATCACGTGCCGGGCACGGTGTTCGAGGCTTTTACCAATCGCAATTTCGGCTTTTCCGATGCGGCGGAAGCCTTTGTCTTCATGTCGGGCGTGGCGGCGGGCCTCGCCTATTCGGGCGCGTTTTTGAAGAAGGTGCCGCTTTGGCTCGCCGTGGCGCGGCCCTGGGCGCGCGCCAGACAACTCTATTTCGTGCACCTGACGCTGACCTTCATTTTCCTCGGCACGTTTGCCGCGGCGGCGCACTTTTTTGGGCTCTTTGAGCTGCTGACCACCAATAATCTGAAGGCGCTGGCACAGAAGCCGCTGGAGGTGCTGATTGGCATTCCGCTGCTGACGCATCAGTTCGGCTATCTCAATATCCTGCCGCTTTACCTGACCTTCCTGCTCCTGACGCCGGCACTGATCGTGGCTGGGCTCAAAAAGCCCTATTGGCTGGTGGCAGGGTCGGTGCTGCTCTGGGTGCTGGCGGGTACGTTTCGGCTCAATTTCCCGAATTACCCCAATTCGGGCGGCTGGTTCTTCAATCCATTCTCCTGGCAGCTGATGTTCGTGCTGGGCCTTGTGGCCGGCATGGGCATGAAGCTCGGCAAGCGCGCTTTTCCGGCGCACCCGGTGGCCTTTCTGCTCGCGCTGGGCTTTGTCATCCTCTCGCTCCTGTGGATGAAGGTGCAGCCGGTTGGCGCCATGGGCAATGGCGTTCTGCGCTGGCTCTGGCAGATCGGCGCGCCGTTCCATATCCACTCCTTCGACAAGACCTTTTTGTCCTTGCCGCGGCTGCTGCATGCGCTGTGCCTCTTCTATGTGCTGGCTTCCATTCCGAACATGCAGGCGATTGCGGCTTCGCGCTGGGTTTCACCCCTCCGCGCCATGGGGAGGCAGGGTCTGGCAGTGTTTGCGACCGGCACGGCGCTGAGCCTGTTCTTCCAGGCGGTGAAGGCTGGGGTGCCGGAAAGCGCCCTGACGGATGCGGCGATCCTGGTGGTGGGCCTGTCGATCCAGATCGGGCTTGCCTATGCGCTCAACCATACGGTCAAGATGAAGGCGGCGCTGGCACGGGCCAAGGCCTAAGACACTACCTCCTATTCGCCGTCATTGCCGGCTTGTCCCGGCAATCCATCTTGGGGCGGCTGCCATCCGGCGGATGGCATGGACCACCGGGACAAGCCCGGTGGTGACGGTGGCGGGGATGGTTCGGCGTTTGCCGCCTTAGCCGCTGCGCCAATGCGGCTGGGGCTCCGCCAGGGTCTGCAATTGCTTGACCGGGTCGCCGTCGATGCGGCGCAGAAGCAGGCGGGTCAGTTCGCCGCCGGCGGCGAAGACATCCTCGCGAATGCTGTCCATCTGCGGAAAGAGCGTCGGCAAAATTCCAGAAGTCTGCTTGTAGATCAGTTGCACCTCGCGCCCGAGGGTGACCCCGCCTTCGGTGAGGCCACCCACCAGGGCAATGGTGCGCATTTCGCTGTCGGAAATGATGCCATCGGGGCGATTGGGATCGGCTGCGAGTTCCATGCCGACGCTCCGCATTTCGGCGGGGCTCAGTTTTGCCGTGCCTTCGAGCACCCGCGCCTCGATGCCGGCGCGGGCGGCCTCCTTGCGATAGGAGGTGACGATATTGTGGTAGTTGGTGGTGCTGTCATCGCCGATGACCAGCATGATGTCGCGGCAGCCCTTGCCGGCGAGGCGTCTTACGGCAAGCGCGGCAAAATCCTCGGAATGGAAGTCGTGATAGGCGTGGGGCGTATAGAACTCGGTGCGCCCATGGCTGACAAAGGGGAAGTCGGCATCGATCATCATCTGCACGCGCGGATCGCGTGGGCCGGTATGGGTGATGATCACCCCATCGGCTGTGCGGTTGGAGAGGATGTAGTTGATCGTCTCGGTGCTGTTGTGCCGCTCGAATTCCGGGATCACCGTCAGGTGATAGCGCGTGCCGGCAATGGCATGGCCAATGCCCTGGATCATGTTGCGGGCAAAATCGATGGAATCCTCGGACCCGTCGAGCACCAAGGCAATGACATTGGTCTTGCCGGTGCGCAGGCGCACGCCGGCACGATCGGGCACATAGCCGAGCGCCTTGGCGGCTTCGTTGACCTTGTCGCGGGTTTCCTGCTTGAGGGTCGTGCCGCCCCTTAGAGACAGCGAAACGGTGGAAAGGCTGAGACCAGTCATCTCGGCGATGGTCTTGAGCGTCACGCGCCTGGTGCCACTGGCCATATTGTTTGTCGTCGTCTTGCTGCTCATTGCTTTCCCCGCCCCGATTTTACACGGGCCCGCGCTCAAACCAATGCGAAATTTTTGCAACGTTTTAGAGATATATGGGCGTGATGAAATCGATGCAAACTTTGTAACGACATTGAAATAAAACGACAAAAACTTCGATATGTCAGCATTGATGACGAAAACGGATTTAGAATTGCAACGTTGCATCACATGTGATTACGTTCCTGCGTTCGGGATGAGGAGGTCCCGGGCAATGCCGCACCGATAAGCGGCAGGAGCAGCAGAGGAGGAGTTGATGCTCAGAACTGGCTTTCTGACGACGGTCGCCGCCATATCGCTAATGGCAGCCGCCACCATTCCGGCACGCGCCGAAGTCTCTATTATGTATATGGAATCCTTCGCTGCCCTGATCGAATCGGGCATCGAGAAATTCGAAGCGGAGACGGGCGAGACCGTTAACGCCATCAAGCTGCCAGGCCAGGGCTATGACCAGCGCATTGCGCTCGACCTCAGCGCCGGCACCGCCGCCGACGTCAACCTGATCGACAGCTTTATGGTCAGCGAGCTGGCCGCCGCCGGTTATCTCGAGCCGCTCGGCACCCAATTGGCCGGCTGGGACCAGTTCCAGTACTATCTGCAGGGCCTCTTAGAGGTCGCATCCTATCAGGGCGAGGTCTATGCCCTCCCCACCGATACCGACGTGCGCATGCTCTGGTACGATCTCAGCAACTTTGAAAAGGCCGGTATCGCCACGCCATGGGCGCCCAAGAACTGGGCCGACATTCTCGATGCTGCGACCAAGCTCAAGGAAGCCGGGGTACAATATCCGTTCCAGCTGCCGGCCGGCACCAAGCAGGCGGAAGCGGCCACCATGCAGGGCGTCTATATGGCACTGCTCGGGGCCGATGTGCCCGAGGGGGATCGCAATCGTCTCCTCAAGCGCGATACCAACCAGTGGATCGGCGACAGCCCGGCCCTGCGCCGCGTCTTCGACCTCTATCATCAGGTCTATGTCGCCCAGGAACTGAACCCTGCCGACCTCAACTACGCGACCGATATCGGCGCGGCGGTGCGTGCGGCACTCGCCAATGACCAGCTCGGTATTCTCGCCTCCGGCTCCTGGGAAGATGCGTGCCTCTGGGATTGCAACAATCCGCCGAGCCGCGAGGAACGTGACGCCCAGGTCGGCTGGACGCCATGGCCGGGTTCGGGCGAACCGGGCACCAAGGCCACGACCAATATCTCGGGTGGCTGGACGCTTGGCATCAATGCCAATGCAGCCGACAAGGAAACCGCCTTCAAGCTCCTGACCACGATCTTTGACGAGGAGAATTTCAAGGCCTGGACGCTCGCCAACCACCGCATGGGTGTGCGGACCGACATTTCCGAGTCTGCCGAATATACGGCCGACCCCTTCCTCGCCGAGGCCACGGGTCTTGCCGCTGACACAACCGGCCGCGACACTATTCCGGGCTATCAGACGGTTTCGGCCCTGATCCAGCAGGCAACATCCGATCTTCTGGATGGCGTGTCGGTCGAAGAAGCGATCGAAACCTACCACAATGCCCTGGTGGATGAGTTCGGCGAAGAGAACGTCATCACCTACGAATAAGCAAACCTCCCGACGCGGCGGCGCCCGAAATGTCCTCCGGGTGCCGTCGCGACGGGAGTTTTTGATTATCTCCCGCGTCATTCCCGAAGAGAGATCCCCGCTTTCGAAGGGATGACACCGAGTTTGTGGATGCGTGTTGGCCTGCCGACCGCCCAAGCGAGAAAGCCCATGAAAAACCAGGCCAATCCTTGGCTTACCGGCAATCTCTTCGTCCTGGCGCTTGGCATGTTGCCAGCCATTCTCCTGATCGGGGCCCTGCTTTACTTCACCGCCTGGGCCTTTGCCTTTTCCTTTACCGACCTGGCGCTGGTGGGGAAAAAGAGCGTTGAATGGAGCTGGGTGGGGTTTGAGAATTTCGAGCGGCTGTTTACCCGGCGCGGGTTTCTGGAATCGCTCTGGACCACCGTTATTTTCGTGTTTTTCTCGGCCATTGTCGGGCAGTCGGTGCTGGGCTTTTTGCTCGCAGCAACCCTTCGCGGCACGCAATCGAGTATTCGCGGCGTGGTGGAAGTCTGCATCATGCTCGGCTGGCTGCTGCCCGATATCGTGGCCGCGTTTCTGTGGTCGGCGACGACCAGCCAGACTGGGTTGATCAATCAGCTTTTCGTCGTGCCGTTTGGCTTCAAGCCGATCAACTTCATCAACGATTACGCCCTGCCCATCGTCACCATCGCCAATGTGTGGAAAGGCACGGCCTGGTCCTATCTGCTGTTTTCGGCAGCGCTCGACTCCGTATCGCGCGAAGTGGTGGAGGCTGCAAAAGTCGATGGCGCGACGCCGTTCCAGCGCGTGTGGCTGGTGCAATTGCCGATCATTCGGCCGCATATCGCCACCAACATGCTCTTCATCACCATCTGGACCTTTACCTACTTCCCGCTGATCTTCGCCATGACCGGCGGCGGGCCGGGGCGGCAGACGGAAACGCTGGCCGTGTTCCTCTACAATCAGAGCTTTTCGCGCGGTAATCTCGGCTTTGGCTCGGCCATTTCGGTCGCCATGTTGCTCATTGTCGGCGTGCTCTCGCTCTTCTATCTGCGCATGTTGCGGGAGCCAAAATAATGGAAAACCAGCCTTCCCGCCTGACCGCGATTGCCCTGGCCTTCATGGCCGTCATCTGGGTGAGCCCGTTTTCGTGGCTTGTTCTCAACGCCTTCAATCCGCTCTCGACGGGGCAGCTCGAAATCCCCAAGGCTTTCGGCTTTGATAATTTCGGGCTTGCCGTCAGCGGCAATGCCGGGCGGCAGTTTCTCAACTCGATCATCATCGCGGCGGGCACGGCGACGCTGTCTGTCATCGTCGGCATTTCGGCGGCCTATCCGCTGTCGCGGCTGCGCATTCCAGGTCGCAATGCTTTTTTGTGGACGCTGGTGTTGTTGCGCATGCTGCCTTCGGCCGGCGTGCTGGTGCCGCTCTATTTTGCGGCGCAGCGCTCGGGACTCTTGAACCAGCTCGGCGTCATCGTGGCGCTGACCATTTTGAACCTGCCGTTCACGCTGCTGCTCCTGAAAAACTTCTTCGATACCGTGCCGATCGAACTTGAAGAGGCGGCCTATGTGGAAGGCGCCAGCCTTATTCAGATTGTCACAAAAATCGTGTTGCCCATGTCGCGGGCCGGGATCGCCGTGGTCTGGTTCTTCAGTTTCACCGGAGCCTGGAACGAGTTCCTGCTGCCGCTGATCTTTGCACGCGTGCAGGATGCTTTCCCGATGTCGGTGGGGCTTTACGCGGCTTTCGGGCAGCAGGGCGCCATCAACTATGGCTTCCTCACGGCCTTTTCCATTCTCTACGCTGCGCCGGCGATCGGCGTCTATTTCTTGTTGCGGCGGAACATGAACACAGGGTTCGCCGGTGTCGGAGTCAAAGGATGACCTATTCCAATCCCCAATCTACCAAACTTGGTCTTCTGGATGACGACCTCAAGATGGAAGGAAAGCTCCTCCGTCTCTGCAAGGATCTCGAAACGAAGATCCGCGCGCCGATCGCCAATGTGCCGTTCCAATGGCATGTGCAGCGCGCCGACGGGTTTACCGCTGCGGAGGCGCTGAAGGCCGACTGGAAGACTTGGGAAAAATTCGGCCGCCATACGGTCTGGGCCAAGCACCAGGAACACACCTGGTTTGCCGCTGAAATCACCGTGCCCGAGGAAGCCAAGGGCAAGGTGTTCGTCGCGCACTTTACCAGCCAGTGGCAGGATCGGCCGGGCTCGACCGACCCGCAATGCCTTGCCTATCTCGACGGCAAGATCGCGCAGGCGCTGGACGGCAATCACACCGAACTCGTCATCGAGCGCAATGCCAAGCCGGGCAATAAGCACGTCATTCTGGTCAACGCTTTTACCTTTTTTGACCGGCCGCTGGTGGGGTTCGAGGTCGACTTCTTTGTGCGCAATGAGCGCGCCGAAAAGCTCTACTATGACCTGCAGACGCCGCTCGATGTGGCGGTGCGGCTCTATCAGAATGATCCGCGACGGCAGGCCATTTTGAATATTGTCGAGCGCGCGCTGCGCGCGCTTGATCGGCGTGATGGGCATACGGATGCCTTCGGGGCCGGCCTGCCGGCCGCGGAAAAGATTGCCAAGGAAATCTACGATCTCGTCGATACCGAAGTGCAGCCGCAGATTACGGCTGTCGGTTCGACCCACCTCGACGTCGGTTGGCTCTGGCGCGTGATGCATACGCGCGACAAGACCGGGCGCAGCTTTGCGACGGTGCTCAACCTGATGGAGGAGTATCCGCAGTTTGTCTTCATGTACAACCAGTCGGTGCTCTTCGACTTCCTGAAGCAGGACTATCCCGAGATCTGGGAGCGCATGCTCAAGAAGGTGAAATCCGGGCAGTTCGAGATCGAAGGCGCCATGTGGGTGGAGCCGGACGTCAATATCGCCTCGGGTGAATCTCTTGTCCGCCAGATCATGCGCGGCCGCAAATTCCATATCGAGCATTTCAAGGTGACGCCGAAGACGGTCTGGCTGCCCGATACGTTTGGCTATTCGGCCAACCTGCCGCAGATCATGGAGAAATCCGGGCTCGAATATTTTGTGACGTCAAAACTGAGCTGGAACGATACCGACCGGCATCCCTATGACACGTTCTTCTGGCGCGGCATCGACGGGACCGTCACCAAGGCGCAGCTGATCACCGCGCAAAGGTATGACAGCGAGGAGATCTTCACGACCTACAATGGCGACCTCTCGGTCTCCGAGACCATGGGCGCGTGGAAGCGCTATGAGCCCAAGGCCGCCTACAATGAAGTCGTCATGTCCTACGGTTATGGTGACGGCGGCGGCGGGCCGACCCGCGCCATGATCGAGCGCGGTACGCGTCTGGAGCGCGGTATTCCCGGTGCGCCCAAGGTGAAGCTTGAGGGGATCGTTCCGTTCCTCGATCGGCTGGGCAAGGCGATGGATGCCAACCCCGCGAAATTCCCGACATGGAATGGCGAGCTCTATCTGCAGTACCACCGCGGCACGCTGACGTCGGTCGCCAAGAACAAGGCCAATAACCGCAATGCCGAAAGGCGGCTGCGCGAGCTGGAATTTTTGGGCGCCATGGCGCTGAGCCAGGCGGGGCATGCCTACCCCTCTGAAACCCTAGCGGAATTCTGGGAGCTCGTGCTCATCAACCAGTTCCACGACATCCTGCCGGGCACGTCCATTCCGGAGGTCTATGTCGATAGCGACAACGAATATGGGCGAATTTTCTCGACGCTGAGTTCTCAGAATGGTCCATGGCATGCGGCAGCGCAGGCTTTTGCCAAGCCCGGCAAGGACCAGCTTCGGGTGCTCAATTTCACCAGCCAGAACCGGGCGGAACTGGTCAGTCTCGGCCATGTCGGCGCGGGTAATGGGCTTGCGACGGCCGGCGGCACGGCGCCGATCCAGAAGATCACGCGGGCCGATGGCACGACTGAAAATGTCGCGCCGGTTGGCAATATCGCGGCGCTTGGCTGGACGGCGGCGCAGGTTGTGTCTTCAGCACCTGCCGCCAAGAGCACGTTGTCGGTTTCCGAAAAGCATCTTGAGAACGAGCTGATCAAGGTGAGTTTCGACAAGGCGGGCGAAATCACCTCGCTCTTTGACAAGACGCGGCAGCGCGAAGTGCTGGCGCCGGGCAAGGCGGCCAACCGGCTCATTGCCTATGAAGACAAGCCGATGGAGTGGGATGCCTGGGATATCGACCGCTACTTCGAAGAGCAGTCCTGGCCGCTGGCCGATAGCCCGACGAAGATTTCCGTGGTCGAAACCGGCCCGCATCGTGCTGCGATCCGGGTCGAGCGTAAGTACCAGAAGTCGCTGATCGTACAGGTGATTTCGCTGGCTGCGGGTGCGCGCCAGGTGGAGTTCGACACCTTTATCGACTGGCAGGAGCGGCAGCAGGTCATCAAGGCGCAGTTCCCGTTCGACCTCAACATTTCCGAAATCCGCTCGGAAATTCAGTTCGGCCACGTCAAGCGCCCGACGCATCGCAACACCACTTGGGACCGCGCGCGGTTCGAGGCATCGATGCATCGCTGGGTGGATATTTCGGAGGCCGATTTCGGTGCGGCGCTGATCAATGACAGCAAATATGCCTATGATTGCCATGAGCAATCGGTACGCCTAACGCTGGTGCGTGGCTCGACTTTCCCGAGCCCGGACGCCGATCTTGGCGAACATCGCATTCGCTATGCGCTGTTTGTCCATGAGGGCGTAGCCGATCTGGCGCAGGTGCACCGTGCAGCGGAACGGTTCAACAACCCGGTCGCCGTCATCGGTTCCACTTCTCCCCAGGCGCAGGCTGCCAAAGACTTTGGACAGTTTAGCCTGGCGCAGGTGAAGCGGGGATAACGTCACCATCGAGACGGTGAAGAAGGCTGAAAAATCGGACGAAGTGGTACTGCGCGTCTTCGAGCACGCCAATATTCGCGCCGAGACGACGATCTCGTTTGGCGTGAAGGTCAGCAAAGTCCGGACGGTCAACCTGATGGAAGAGGGACCGAGCAAGCCGTTGGAAATCAAGGACAATAACGTCACCTTGAGCCTGCGGCCCTTCGAGATTGTTACGCTCCTGGTAGAAGTCTGAGGAGGCATTCATGGCCGATGTCACGCTGCGGCAAGTCCGAAAGTCCTATGGGTCGCTCGAGGTGGTCCATGGGGTCGATCTCGACATCAAGAGCGGGGAATTCGTTGTATTCGTCGGGCCTTCGGG
The DNA here is from genome assembly GCF_024707125.1 of Devosia sp. Lineage (GTDB taxonomy): Bacteria > Pseudomonadota > Alphaproteobacteria > Rhizobiales > Devosiaceae > Devosia. The sequence goes on along the minus strand of NZ_JANQAH010000009.1, from coordinate 657,905 downwards.
CTGCGGGAAATCGACGCTTTTGCGCATGATTGCCGGGCTTGAGCCCATATCGGGCGGCGATATTTCGATTGGCGGGAGGGTGGTCAATGACGTGCCCTCGCCCCAGCGTGGCATCGCCATGGTGTTTCAGTCTTATGCGCTTTATCCGCATATGAGCGTCTACGACAACATGGCCTTTGGCCTGAAGTTGCAGAAGACGCCGAAAGAAGAGGTGGATCAACGCGTTAGGGAGGCTGCGCGGATCCTGCAGATCGATCCCTATCTCGATCGCATGCCCAAAGCCTTGTCCGGCGGGCAGCGGCAGCGCGTGGCGATCGGGCGGGCGATCGTGCGCAATCCAAAGGTGTTTCTGTTCGACGAGCCACTGAGCAATCTCGATGCGTCCCTGCGGGCGCAGACGCGGGTGGAGATTGCCAAGCTGCACGATACGCTTGATGCGACAATGATTTACGTGACGCATGATCAGGTTGAAGCCATGACGCTGGCCGATCGGATCGTGGTGCTCAATTCGGGCGTGATCGAGCAGGTGGGCACGCCGCTGGAGCTTTATCGCAATCCGGTGAACACGTTTGTCGCCGGGTTCATTGCCAGCCAGCGGATGAACTTTGTTCCAGTGACGCCGGAGGCAGGCGGATTGCGGCTTCCGGGTAACAGACTGTTAGCACTTGGGGGCACCGATCTGGCGAGAGTGCGAACGATTGGGGCTCGACCGGAGCATATGGAGCTGGCGAGCCCGGAAACGGCACATCTGAGCGGGACTTTGGCCGTGATCGAGCAGTTCGGGGAATATGCGCTGGCCTATGTCGAGCTGCCCGATGGCGAGACGGTGACGATCAAGCTTGAGGGGGCGCCGGAGCTGGAATTGCACCAGCAGATGCATATTGGGCTGCCGGCTGGGCAGGTGCATCTGTTTGATGAGGCGGGGCGGGCGATCAGGTAGGCGACAGCCCAATAGGTTTGCGCTTGCGGCTCCACCCCCTCCCATCCTCCCCCATCTAGGGGGAGGTGCGCATCGAGTTCTTGGCAGATTTCTTCACCCCACCGGTTGTCATCCCCGCGAAAGCGGGGATCTCCGTTCTAAAACAGGGATTCCCGCTTTCGCGGGAATGACATCGAGTGTGGAGGTATCAGCCAGCAGCGCGCGGCTGAATGCCCGCGGCGCGACGCAGAAAGCCGTCGGATTTTTCCAAGGCGGTTTCGGCTGTGGGGCGGTCCATGCCGGTCAGGGCCATGAGGATGGCCAATTTGACATTGTTGCCGGCGGTGGCGAGCAGACGTTCGGCTTCGTCGGCGCTGCAGCCGGCGACTTCCACGAGGATGCGGATGGCGCGGGCTTCGAGTTTCTTGTTGGAGACCGAGAGGTCGACCATCAGGTTCTGATAGGTCTTGCCGATGCGGATCATGCTGGCCGTGGTCAGCATGTTGAGCACCAGTTTCTGTGCTGTGCCGGACTTCAAACGGGTCGAACCGGTGACGGCCTCGGGGCCGACGACGGGGGAAATGGCGATTTCGGCCTGGCGGGCAATGGTACTGTCCGGATTGCACGAGAGCGCGACCGTGGTGGCACCGACGGACTTGGCATAGTCGAGACCGCCGATGACATAGGGTGTGCGGCCGGAAACGGCGATGCCGACGACAACGTCGCGGGCTTCGAGCTTTACGCGCTCAAGGTCCTTGCGGCCCTCTTCGGGGGAATCTTCGGCGCCTTCAATGGGGTGGCGCAGGGCGTGGTCGCCGCCGGCGATGAGGCCGACAACCATTTCGGGCGGCACGCCAAAAGTCGGCGGGCATTCGGAGGCGTCAAGCACGCCCAGGCGCCCGCTGGTGCCGGCGCCGATATAGATGAGGCGCCCGCCATGGCGGAAGGCCTCGACGATCTTGTCGACGGCCTCCGTGATTTCGGGCAAAACCTTTTCGACGGCTTCGGGGACCTTGTTGTCTTCACGATTCATGGCCGCGAGAACTTCGCGGGTCGACATGAGATCGATCTCGACCGTATCGGGATTGCGGGCCTCGGAAACCAGCGTTTCCAGCTCCGCCATCAGAGCGCTTTTTGCCATGGGTAGTCCCCTCTGTTCGCGCAAAAATGCTAGAAGCGAATATTCCTCTTGTCAATGAAATGTGGAATAGAATATTCCTGTTGATGTGGGATGGCAGTTGATCCCTTGAGGCCCTATCGTCCCGCCCTGCGGACGCGGTTCTTTGGCAGGGCGTTTGCCTTCCACAGACAGCGCGCAGCCCGAGGAATAGAAAATGTCCATCCTCAAAATTCTCGGTGCCAAGATCGAATCCATGACCCAGGCGGATCGCCAGATCGCCCGGTTCATTCTCGACCATCCCGAGCAGATGCTGACCATGTCTTCGGCGGCCTTGGCCGAAGCGACCGGGCGCAGCCAGTCGAGCGTCGTCAAATTCAGCCAGAAGCTCGGCTATGAGGGCTATCAGCAGTTAAAACTCGATGTGAACAAGGCCAAGGCGCAGGAGTTTCATGCGCCGGCCGGGGTCATTCACGGCACAATCGATGCCAGCGACTCCTATATGACGATCCTGCAAAAGCTGATCGGCTCGAAGCTGCTGTCGATGCGCGAGACATCGGCGGTCAATACCGAGGCGACGATTGACTCTGCGCTCGATGCGCTGATGTCGGCGCGGCGGATCCAGCTTGCCGGAGTCGGTGCGTCTTCGTTGGTGGCGCGGGATTTTTCGTACAAGCTCCTAAAACTCGGGCGGACGGTGCTGGTCGATAGCGACAGTCATATCCAGATTTCCAATGCCTCGGCGCTCAATGACCAGGATCTGATCATTGCGCTGTCCCATTCGGGGCGGAGCATGGAAACGCTGCGCATTGCCGAACTGGCGAAGAAGCGCGGAGCGACGCTGCTGTCGGTGACCGGATTGCAGCCCAACCCGCTGCTGGATATTGCCGATATCAGCCTCTTTACGGTGGCAGACGAGGAGCGGGTGCGCTCTTCGGCGATCACCTCGCGCGATGCGCAGCTGATGCTGACGGATATGCTGTTCATCCTGCTGCTGCGGCGGCAGGCGGATGCTTATGACTATATCCACCGCAGCGAGGCGGCGGTGACGGTGCTCAAAGCCTGAGGGCTAGGGCAGATCCCACAACCATTCCCATTGCTGCGACATCCCATGGACCACCGGGACAAGGCCGGTGGTGACGATGGTGGGTCAGATTCAGTTTCCATCCACGAAGTCATTCCCGCGAAAGCGGGAATCCCGGTTATTGAAACAGAGATTCCCGCTTTCGCGGGAATGACACCGAGTGGGTGGGGAGAGCGGTAGTTATTGCCGGAAGCCCCTACCCGCCCGCCATTCGAGCGTAGCTCTCATGGCCTTCTCACTTCAAATCGCTCCACCGGAGCGATTTGCCCTGCGGGACAGTTCGAAGCCTTACCAAAATATGACCTGTCACAGTCCTGATGTAATTTTCTATTCTTGACATGATCAAATTTTGGAATTTAGTATTCCATCCCAAGGTGCTCATGAGGGGGCATCGAGGGATTAGCGGAGGGCATCTTGGCTCGACTATCGCTGCGCGGCATCAAGAAGCGCTTCAAGACCACCGATGTGCTCCATGGCATCGACCTCGAAATCGGGGATCGCGAATTCGTCGTCTTCGTCGGCCCCTCGGGTTGCGGCAAGTCGACCCTGCTGCGCTTGATTGCCGGGCTCGATCCGATTTCGGATGGCGACTTTTTCCTCAATGACCAGCGCATGAACGATGTGCCGCCCTCGCGGCGCGGCATTGCCATGGTGTTTCAGTCCTATGCGCTCTATCCGCATATGGACGTCTACGAGAATATGGCCTTTGGCGCCCGGCTGATGGGGCTGACCAAGGACGAGGTCGAAAAGCGCATTGCCGATGCCGCGCGCATGTTGCGGCTCGATGCGCTTTTGAAGCGCAAGCCACGCGAGCTTTCGGGCGGCCAGCGCCAGCGCGTTGCCATCGGACGGGCACTGGTGCGCAAGCCCGATGTGTTTCTGCTCGATGAGCCGCTGTCGAACTTGGATGCGGCGCTGCGCAGCGATGTGCGTCTCGAAATTGCAAAACTGCACCGCGATATAGGCGGCACCATGATCTATGTGACCCATGATCAGGTCGAAGCCATGACGCTGGCCGACAAGATCGTGGTGATGAATGCCGGCCGCATCGAGCAGGTGGGGTCTCCCCGCGAACTCTATGAAACCCCGGCCAATACGTTTGTCGCGACCTTTATCGGGTCGCCGCGCATGACGCTGGTAGATGTGGCGCGGGATGGTGATCGCCTCGGCGTTGCCAATGGCGGTTCGGTCGCGACCGGCGCCCTGCCCGAGGCAAAGAACTTGAAGCTCGGGCTGCGGCCGGACGCGGTAAAACTGCATCGCGGCCAGAGCGGCGAGGGGCTGTCGGCCACGGTCGTCTATACCGAGTATCTGGGCGACAACGCCTATGTTTATGCGCGCCTCGCCGATGGCACGCTGCTCTCGGCGCGCACAACCCCAAATGATCTCTTTGCGCCTGATGAGGCTGTGACCGTGACGGTCGAGCCGGGATCCGCGCATTACTTTTCCGCCGAGGATGGCCGGCGGCTGACCCCCTAAAAAAGGGCCGGATCAAAACTATCCAGAAGTTTTCAAGGGAAGGGAACACAATGAAGACCAATCTGATCCGCATCGGCGCCGCACTCAGCGCCGTGCTCGTCGCAGCCCCGGCTTTTGCCCAGGAACTGACGTTCTGGAGCTGGCGCCAGGAAGACCGCGCTGCCTATGAAACGTTTATCGATACGTTCGAGGCAGCCAACCCGGGCATCACCGTCAAGTTCGAGACGTTTGAAGCGGCCAACTACAACACCATTCTGTCGACCGCCCTCGCCGGTGGCGTTGGCCCCGACGTGATGATGGTGCGTGCCTATGGCGGCATGGAAAACGTTGCTTCGGCCGGTTACCTCGAAGCGCTGACCACCGAAAGCGTGCCGGCTCTCGCCGATTTCGCTGCCCCGGCAATCGCCGCGGAAAGCATGCGCTCGGACGGCACCACCTATGCCGTGCCCTTCGCCAGCCAGACCCAGCTCGTGATCTACAACAAGGCCCTGTTCGACGCGAACGGCATTGCCGAGCCGCAGACCTGGGACGAGCTGAAGGCTGCGGCCCAGAAGCTCAAGGATGCCGGCGTCATCCCGTTTGCCAACGGCACCGCGACCGCCTGGCAGAATGAAACCGTCACCTTTGGCCTCGGCTCCTCGCTGATGGGCAAGGCGTTCTATGACGAGCTGATGGCCGGCACTGCCGATTTCACCGATGCCCGTTTCACCGGCGCGCTGGGTGAAGTGGCCGCCGTTGCCGCCGAGTACTTCCCGGACGGCTTTATCGGCCTCGACTACCCCTCGGCCCAGCAGCTGTTCTCCTCGGGCATGGCCGGCATGTTCATCGGCGGTTCCTATGAACTGGCGACGTTCAAGACGCAGAACCCGGATATCGAACTCGGCGTTTTCGCGGCTCCCGGCAAGACGGCGGAAGATGCCAAGCTCGTCGGCCTCTATTTCGACGGCGGCTATGCAGCCAATGCCGCCGGCGCCAATAAGGAAGCTTCGGTAAAGTTCCTGAATTACCTCGCGAGCCAGGAATTCGGCCAGGCTTTCGCCAATACGCTGAACAACATCTCGACCATTCCGGGCGTGACGTTCGACAACCCGCTGCTGGCTGAAGTCAACGACCTCAACAAGTCCTCGATCCCCTACCTGATGCTCGCCCACTTCCGTTATGGCGAACCCTCGGGCTCGGTGCTGATCCAGGGCGAAATGCAGAAGCTGTTTGCCGGCGAAACCGCTCCGGAAGCCATCGGTGAAGCCCTGACCACGGGCCTGGCCGCCTGGTACGAGCCGTTCAAGAAGTAAGGCGGATCTCCCTCCGCTGAGGGGGTGGGGCGTAGACCCCACCCTCATTCCCTCCCCACAAGGGGGGTGCGCCGGTGATTGTCTGAAGTCAGGCGTTCTAAATATCGGTTCCTGAGTCCCCCTCCTCCCCGTGGGGAGGGATCAAGGGTGGGGGTAAATTCCCACTCGCTCCATCGCAAAAGCGAGCCCTAAAAGTGCCCCAACTTCGGATGACAGGCCGCGGCCTCTGGATCACCGCGCTCATCGTGCCGCCACTGGCCTTTGTGGCTCTCTTTATCGTCTATCCCATTGTTTCGGCTTTCGCCTATGCCTTCTTCGATTGGCAGGGTCTCAAGCGGCTCGACTTTGTCGGCCTCGAAAATTTCCATACGGTGCTGTTCGTCGAGCCCTATCGCAGCTGGACGATAAATGCCTTCAAGAACAATGTCATCGTCTTCTTCGCGCTGATGGTGCTGCAGAACGGGCTGGGGTTCATCCTCGCCTATGCGCTCTGGCGCGAATTGCCCGGCGCGCGCTTTCACCGGATTGCGGTGTTTCTGCCGGTGGTGCTCTCCACCATCATCGTCGCCTATCTCTTCAAGCTCTTTTACCACCCGCTCTTTGGCGTCGTGAACATCACGCTCAAGGGGATCGGGCTTGGTTGGCTGGCGCAACCGTGGCTCGGGCAATCGGGCACGGCGCTCGGTAGCATCATCGTGGCGCAGGCCTGGCATATGGTTGGTTTTCCCACGCTCGTCTTCCTTGCCGGCATGCAGCGCATCCCGAGCGAAATTCTCGATGCCGTGCGCATGGAGACCGAGAGCGAGTGGGTGAAAATCACGAAAATCGTGTGGCCGCTGGTGGCGCCGAGCGCGACCATTGTGTTCACGCTGCTCTTTGTCGGCGCGTTCAACTGGTTTGAGCTGCCCTATATCATGGGCGGTCTCGATGGCTCGCCGTTTGGCTCGACCGACGTGCTGGGGCTTTATTTCTACCGCACGGCCTTTGGCAATGTGTCGGCCGGGCAGCAGGACTTTGGGCTCGGCTCGGCGCTGGCTGTGTTGATCTTCATCTTCATTGCGATCGTTGCGGGTGTCATCACCACGCGGCTGCGGGCCCGGGAGATCCAGCTATGAGTGCGGCTGCGACCAATTACTATGACCGCAAGGGCCTGTTCGCGACGCTGGGGCGCGACGGCATGCTGCAGATCATCCTGATCGCCAATACGGTGCTGATGCTGGCGCCGATCGTCATCATGGTGTTTTCAGCCTTCAAGACGACGCCGGAGATTTTCAAGTCGCCGTTTGGGCTTCCCGATTTCACGCAGGTGGCCAACTTCGTGAAAATCTGGAGCGAGACGAATTTTCTGCGCTATCTGCTGAATTCGTTCGTCGTGACCGGCGCTTCGATGGTGCTGATCCTGACGCTTGGGACCATGGCGGCCTATGCGCTGGGGCGCTATGCCTTTACCGGCTCCAGTTTCATCCTGATGTTCTTTTTGGCGGGGCTGACGCTGCCGCTAAAACTGGCGATCATTCCGCTGTTCATGCTGATGCGGGACCTGTCCATCCTCAACAATCAGCTCTCGCTGATCTTCGTCTATACGGCCATGGGCCTGCCAACGACCGTGTTCATCATGACCGGCTTTATCCGCAGCCTCCCCAATGAGCTGGAAGATGCCGCCCGAATGGATGGGGCGAGCGAGGCGCGGATCATGTGGGCGATCATGCTGCCGCTGGTGCGCCCGGCCATGGTGATTGCCGGCATCCAGAATGTCGTGCCGATCTGGAACGACTTCTTTTTCCCGCTGGTTTTCATCCAGAACGATAACCTGAAGACGCTGCCGCAGGGTCTGACGACCTTTATGGGCGAATATACCACCGACTGGGGCGTGCTGTTCTCGGGCTTGACCCTCTCGACCGCACCGATCATTCTCATCTATATCGTCTTGTCCAAGCAGTTCATTGCCGGCATGACTTCGGGAGCGGTGAAGTGAATCTTGCGCTGCCCAAAGGCCTGATCGTTTCCTGCCAGGCGCGGGCCGACAATCCGCTCCATGGCCCCGTGTTCATGGGCGCCACCGCGCTGGCGGCGCGCGATGGCGGAGCCAAGGGATTGCGGGCCAATGGGCCGGCAGATATTCGCGCCGTGAAGGGCGCGGACCTGCCGGTGATTGGCATTCACAAGGTGTTTTCGGACGAGTATCCGGTTTACATCACGCCCGATTTCGACGCTGCGGCGGCGATTGTCGAGGCGGGGGCGGAGATCGTGGCGCTCGATTGCACCATGCGGCCGCGCAATGGGGAAAGCCCGGAAGTGCTGGTGCGGCGCATTCGCGAGGAGCTGAAGGCGGAGGTTTTCGCTGACATTTCCACGTTTGAAGAGGGCGTTGCGGCGGCCGATTGGGGCGCGACTTATGTGGCGACGACGCTGTCGGGCTATACGGAATATACCGAGCCCAAGCCGGCGCATCCGGACCTCGACTTGCTGGAAAAGCTCGCTCAGCGGCTGAACGTTCCCGTGGTGGCCGAGGGCCGCTACAATACGCCCGAATGGGTGAAGCGCGGCTTTGAAGCCGGCGCTCACGCCGTTGTGGTGGGCACGATGATCACCAATCCGCGCGAAATCACCAAAATGTTCGTCAGGGATGGCGTGCCGGAATGACGGCCATGCATCTCGGGGTCGATGTCGGCGGCACGGCCAGCCGCTGGGTGGCTTGTGACGATTCCGGCGCTGTCTTGGCGCGCGGAAAGACATCGGGCGCAACGGGGCATCTGTTCAATCCGGTCGAGAAGGAACGGCTGCGCACAGCGCTCGGCGCTATTGCCGGTGACCTCAAGGCGCATGGGTTTTCGGCGAAATCGGCGACGACGGGGCTGACGGGATTTGGGGTCGGGGTTTCCGGATTGCTGCGTGAGCAGTTGGTCGAGTTTTTCGGCGTGGCGGCGGAAAGCTGCATTACCGTCGACGATATGACGCTGGCCTATGCCTCGATCTTCAAGCCGGGCGAAGGGCATCTGATCTCGGCGGGAACGGGGTCGATCGGGCTCCACATCGGCACAGGCGACGCTTATGTGCGCGTCGGTGGGCGGGGAATTCTCATCGATGATGCGGGGTCGGGGAGCTGGATTGCGCTCAAAGCGCTCGATACGCTGTTTCGGCGGCTGGACCATGATGGGTCGTTTACCGGCGTTGTCGTATTGGCGGACGAGATCGCCAAGCGACTGGGCAGTGTCGAATGGCATATGGTGCGCGAATTCGTCTATGGCGGCGATCGTGGGCGGATCGGGACGCTGTCGGTGGCCGTTGGGGCCGCGGCGGAGCGTGGCGATCTGATCGCGCGGGAGATTTTGGCTTCAGCCGGGCGCGAACTGGCGCTGATGGGTTCGGCGCTGACGGGGCGGGTTGGACAGAGGCCGATTGGGTTTGTCGGTGGCGTCTTGGCGCTGCCGGGGATTCGTCAGGCGATTGTCGAAGCGCTGGCGGGACACGAGGTGATTTTCCCCGAGGCCGATGCGGCGCTGGCAGCGGCGCGGATGCAGACGGATGTGTCGTCGGAATGGCGGGCGGCGCTGGCTGGGAATACGGGACTGGCTTGAGGGCCACGGCAACTTAGACTCTCACAGCGTCATTCCCGCGAAAGCGGGAATCTCCGTTTCAAGTGCAGGATTCCCGCTTTCGCGGGAATGACGCTGTGGGTGAGGCTAGTCTGGCAAGATGGATTGCCCGGACAAGCCGGGCAATGACGATGATTGCTGAGCCCAGTCCTATTTCTTCTTCATTGCAGCACTGAGTAGGGCACCAAAGGCGCCCTGATCGCCACCCTTGGGCTTCTGTTCCGGGCGCTGTTGTTGGGGGCGGCCGCCGGCGGGGCGGGTTTGTTCCGGGCGGATTTCGCGGGCCGAAGTGCCGCCGTCGCGGCGCATGGTGAGGCCGATGCGTTTGCGGGGGACGTCGACTTCGACAACCGTCACTTTTACGACGTCGCCTGCCTTCACGACCTCATGCGGGTCTTTGACGAACTTGTCGGCAAGTTGCGAAACGTGGACGAGGCCGTCCTGGTGCACGCCGATGTCGACGAAGGCGCCGAAGGCGGCGACATTTGTGACGGTGCCTTCGAGCTGCATGCCGGGTTTGAGGTGCTTGATGTCATCAACACCGTCGGCAAAGGTCGCCGTCTTGAAGGCGGGGCGCGGGTCGCGGCCGGGCTTTTCCAATTCGCCGATGATGTCGCGGACGGTGGGGAGACCAAAACGCTCGTCGACGAAGACGCGCGGGTCCAAGGTTTTCAGAGCGGAAGAGTCGCTCATCAGGGCGCGGACGTCGCGGCCGCAGGCGGCGACGATTTTTCTGGCAACGCCATAGGCTTCGGGGTGGACCGAGGAAGCGTCGAGCGGTTCGGTGCCGTTGGGGATGCGGAGGAAACCGGCGGCCTGCTCAAACGTGCGCTGACCGAGTCGGGCGACCGAGAGCAGGTCTTTTCGCGTCTTGAAGGGGCCATTGGCATCGCGATGGGCGACGATGGATTCGGCGATGGAGGCGCCGAGGCCGGAGACGCGGGCGAGGAGCGGCGCGGAGGCGGTGTTGAGATCGACGCCGACGGCGTTCACCGCGTCTTCCACCACGCCATCGAGCGATTTTGCCAAACGGTACTGATCGACGTCGTGCTGGTATTGGCCGACGCCGATGCTCTTAGGCTCGATCTTGACCAGTTCCGCAAGGGGGTCCTGCAGGCGGCGGGCGATGGAGACGGCGCCGCGCAAGGACACGTCGAGGCCGGGGAACTCGGCGGCGGCCAATTCGGAGGCGGAATAGACCGAGGCGCCGGCTTCGGAGACGATCACCTTGAGCGGCTTTGGCGCGGGCATGTGGGCCAGCATTTCGGCGACGAGTTTTTCGGTCTCGCGCGAGCCGGTGCCGTTGCCGATGGCGATCAGTTCGACATTGTGAGCGCGGATGAGTTTTGCCAGTTCGACCTGGGTGCCGGTGACGTCGTTGCGCGGCGGGAAGGGATAGACGGTCGAGGTGGCCAGCACTTTGCCGGTGCCGTCGACAATGGCGACCTTTACGCCGGTGCGGATGCCGGGATCGAGGCCCATGGTGGCGCGGGAGCCGGCGGGGGCGGCGAGCAGCAAGTCCTTCAAATTGCGGGCAAAGACGGTGATGGCCTCGTCGTCGGCGCGTTCGCGCAGGTCACGCATGAGATCGAGCGAGAGGTGCACATAGAGTTTGGTGCGCCAGGCCCAGCCGGCGACTTCGAGGAGCCACTTGTCGCCCGGAAGACTGCCGCCGATCTGGTAGGCCGAAGCCACCATGCGGACGGCGGGCTTTACCACCGAGGTGTCGTCGGCATCGACTTCGATATCGACGGAGAGGACTTCCTCGTTGCGGCCGCGCAGCATGGCGAGGGCGCGATGGCTGGGCGCCGTGGCCCAGCGCTCCGTGTGGTCAAAATAGTCGGAGAATTTTGCGCCGGCTTCCTGTTTGCCGTCGATGACTTTGGCGCGGAGGGTGGCGCGGTCCTTCATATAGGTGCGCAGGCGCCCGACGAGGTCGGCGTTTTCGGCCATCTGTTCGACGATGATATCGCGGGCGCCATCGAGGGCGGCTTTTACGTCGGGAATGTCGTCGTTGAGATAGGTGGCAGCGAGGTCGGCGGGGACGAGGCGACGATCGGCAAGGATGGCTTCGGCCAGGGGGCCGAGGCCGCGTTCGCGGGCGATTTCGGCCTTGGTGCGGCGCTTGGGCTTAAATGGCAAATAAATGTCTTCGAGCTCGGCCTTGGTGGGGGCGGCGGCGAGGGCGGCGGCGAGATCGGGAGTGAGCTTGCCCTGCTCGGTGATGGATTTCAGGATCGCGTCGCGGCGAGCGTCGAGTTCGCGGAGATAGCCGAGGCGCTCTTCGAGATTGCGGAGTTGGGTGTCATCAAGGCCGCCGGTCACTTCCTTGCGGTAGCGGGCGATGAAGGGGACGGTGGCGCCGCCATCGAGGAGTTCGATTGCCGCCTTGGCCTGATCGGGCTTGGCGCCGATTTCCTGGGCAATGCGGGTGGCAAGGTTTGGGGTGGGAAGCGCCATGGGTCAGCCAGTCTGGATTCGAGTTGGCGCGACCATAATGGGGATTTGGGCGAAAACCCAATCATGAGGGGGAGAGGGTGTGGAAAGGTGGCATCCGGGCCCGTCACCCTCGGGCTTGACCCGAGGGCTCTGTACTTGCCGCACGCCCGCTAAGTGAAGTGTCCTCGGGTCAAGCCCGAGGATGACGTGTGGTGGCTACACGCTCGACATTTCGCGCAGCAGCAGGGCTGGGCGGATGGAGAGGACGCGGAGGAGCGTCGTGGCGCCGAGGATGGCGGTCATGCCGACGAGGCCGGCGACGACGATGCCGATGGTGGCGGGATCGACTGCGAAGGCGACGTTGAGCAGCACCTGGGTGAGGAGCCAGGCCGTGAAAATCCCGGCGGGGATGGCGATCAGGGCGGCGAAGACGGCGAGGAGAAGGAACTGGATGAGCGCCGAAACGAGGATTTCGCTGCGCTTGGCGCCAAGCACCTTGTTGAGCACGGCGTCGGATTCGCGCTGGCGGCGACCGGCCGCGAGGCTGCCTATGAGGATGAGGAGGCCGTTGAGGACGGCGATGCCACCCACGGCTGCGACGGCGAGTGAGAGCTGGCTCAGGGCTTCGGTGATGCGGGTGAGCGTCGCGCCGATCTCGATGAATTTGATGTCGACATATTCACTGGCGAGGAAGCGTTGCACCTCTTCTTCGCGGCCGGGTTCGGCGGTGACGGCGGCGAGGATGGTCGAGGGGTACATGTCCAGGACGCCGGGGGAAAAGGCGACGAGGAAGTCGATGCCGCCCTGCCAGGCGTAGTCGCGGAAATTGCCCACGGTGGCGGTGACCGTCTCGCCGAAGATTTCGAAGGTGATTTCGTCGCCGATCTTGGCGCCAAGGCCCTGGCGCAGGTTCTGGTGCAGGGAGACGAGGGCGGGACCGGTATAGTCGGCGGGCCACCATTGGCCTTCGACAAGGCGCGAGGCTGGCGGGAGGACCGTGCGATAGGTCATGGGGATTTCGCCCGAGAGCAGGAAGGCGGCTTCCGGGCCGTTGGCGGCAAGGTTCTCGATGGGCTTGCCGGCAATGGTCACAACGGTGCCGCGCAGCATGGGCGTGGCGGTGACCAGGGCAATGCCGTGTTCGGGGCCGACAGAGGCTTCGAGCGTCTGCATTTCGTCGGGGAAGAGATCGGAGGCGACGAGGGTCGGAGCGTCGAAGACCGAAGCGCCGAGGAATTCGTTGCGGAGGTTGATGGCGAGGACCTGCACGACGACGAGGATCACCATGGCGAGGCCAACGGCGGTGACGACGGCCGAGGAATTGCGGGTGGTGCCGATGATGGCGCGGAGCGACTGGCGCAGCGGGCGCCAGCGGACCGCTGGGAGTTTTGCGAGGCCGATGAGGGCGAGGCGGCTGCCGAGCTGGAGGAGCACGGCGGCGCCGATGGCGGAGCCGGCAAAGGCGAGAACCAGAATGAGGTCGTTTGTGAGGACCACGGCCAGCCAGAAGAAAAGGAGCACGGCGATAGCCAAAGGCAGGAGCTCGCCTGACGCCAAAAATTTGCGCCAGTCGATGCGCGGGGCGCCGAGGCCTTTTGAGCGGAAGAGATTGGCCGGGGACACCATCTGCGCCTGGACGAGGGGCAGATAGGAAAAGGCGAAGGCGGTGAGGAGTCCGACGGCGCCGGCGACGAGAACGGCGAGCAGGTCGAGTTCCCTCGCGAGCGGAATGCCGATGGCTTCACCCACTGCGGGGAGAACGACGAGGCCGATGGTGACGCCCACGGCAATGCCGATGCCAACGCCCACGAGGCCGAGGGCGAGCACCTGGACGAGGAAGTGGACCAGCACGCGCCAGCGCGAAGCGCCGAGGCTGCGGAGCACGGCGATGACGCCGGAGCGCTCGCCGATATAGGCGGACATGACGCTCCAGACCGAGACGCCGCCGATGAGGAGCGAGCCGAGGCCCACGACCATCAGGAAGCCGGTGAAGAGTTCATAATAGCGCAGCATGGGGCCGAGGCCGTCGAGGGCGGAGCGGATTTCCCAGCCGGCATCGCCGAGTTCGGCGGTCAGCCGCTCGCGTTCGGCTTCGGTATCGCCGGAGGCGAGAAGAAGCTTGTAGCGGAAATTGGTGCCGAGGCCCGGAAGGGGCGAGGTGCGGTCGGAGACATGAGCAAACCCATCGGTGCTCAGCAGGGCCGAAAGGCCGAGGCGGAAACCGCGGACGGGGCCATCGGGGAGGCCGGTCAGGGTGCCGCGGACTTCGAAATCGGTGCCGCCGATGGAGATGGTGTCGCCCGTTGTGAGGCCGAGCTGGTCGAGCATGACCGGATCGACGAGGGCGCCGAACATGCCGTCGCGCTCTTCAAGGGCATTGAAGGGGGTGACCATGGCTTCGCTATCGCTGGTGCCGACGCCGCCGAGAAGGGGATAGCCGGGGCCAGCGGCGACGAGGTCGACAAAGGCTTCGCCCGTGAAGGATTCGGCGCCGAGATTGGTCTCGACGACGCTGGCGAGCGTGCCGGCCTGTTCGAGGATGGCGAGTTCGGTGGCGTTCGCCGCGCGATCGGAGCGGGTGAATTCGAGATCGCCGCCCATGAGCATGGCGGCGTTCTGGTCGACGGCGCGTGTGATGGCCGAGGAAACCGCAGAGACGCCGGCGATCAGCGCGGTGCCGACGGCGAGGCAGATGATGAGAAGGGAAAAGCGGGCCCAGTCGCCGGCCATTTCCTTGAGGCCGACACGGGCCGCGGCAAGCAAGGCACGCATCAACGGGCGCTCGTGGTTTCGGTCAGCTGACCCTGTTCCATGGTGAAGGTGCGGTCAGTGCGCTCGGCCAGGTGCGCGTCATGGGTGATCATGACGACGGCCGTGCCGTTTTGGCGGGCGAGGTTGAACATGAGTTCCACCACCACGGCGCCCGACTTCTGGTCGAGATTGCCGGTGGGCTCGTCGGCGAGCAGGAGGCGCGGTTTTGTCACCAGGGCGCGGGCGAGGCCGACACGCTGCTGTTCGCCACCGGAGAGGGCCGAGGGGCGGTGATCCAGACGCTTGCCGAGGCCGACGGCGTCGAGCGCGGCGGCGGCTTCCTTGCGCACATCGCTAAGCTTCATCTCGGGGCGAGCGATTTCGAGCGCGAGGCCGACATTGTCGAGGGCCGTCAGCGAGGGAATAAGATGAAAACTCTGGAAGACGATGCCGAGGGTCTGGCGGCGGAAGACGGCCATGGCGTCTTCGTCGAGTTTTGTGATGTCGGTGCCGCCGACCTGGATGCGACCGGCGCTGGCGCGTTCGAGGCCGGCGAGCAGCATCAGGAGCGAGGTCTTGCCGCTGCCCGAGGGGCCGACAATGGCCACCACTTCGGCCGGATTCACCGACAGATCGACACCGCGCAAAATGTTGAGCGGCTTGCCGGCGACTTCGACGCTATAATCGACCTTGCTGGCGATGATGATCGGGCTATTGGCCATGGGCGCCGCTTTCTTGGGATTAGCAGGAGCATCGGAAAGCGGGGACTGTTCAGGCGCGGACACGCTGCCTCCGGCGGTAGTGGTTTACGCGGTGTAAATGCCGCATCTTTGCTCGATCATATTAAACTGGCATTGTTGGATGAAGTATAAAGAAGTCATGCCCGGGGGGCGGACAATTATGACCAAGAGGATTTGACGTGGTGAAGGGTGGGAAGAGCGCCATTGGCGTGGCAATGATGCTGGTAGGGCTGGCCGCAGCGCCAGTGCTGGCGGGGCCGGGCGAGCAGGCGCTGCTGGCTTCCTATGTCGGCAATTGGCGCGGCGAGAGCATTTTGCAGGGCGGCGACAAGCCCGAGCCCTTCCGCTGCCGCCTGGCCGTAAGCCCCGGAAATTCCGGCAAAATCAACTATACCGGCCGCTGCACGCTGGTGAACATGAACCTGTCGGTTTCGGGCACCATCGCCTATGTCGATGCCAAGGGTCAGTATGAAGCCGTGATGACCTCCAATGCCGGCTTTTCGGGCATAGCGGTCGGCAAGCAGGGCGGCAACGAGATCGGCTTTGACCTCGTCGAGCGCCAGAAGGATCGCGGCGGCAATGACGTTGCCATCGGCTCGCGCATCTTCCTCGTGGGCGATTCGATTCGGGTGGATTTCCAGGTGGAATTCAACGATTCGGGGAAACTCCTCACCACCAGCGTGCCTTTCGCGCGCTGATCACAAGGTTTTGCCCGGCCCTTTGTTATGAGGGCCGGCAGATCGATCCCGAGGGATGGAACCGGAGCGCATAATTGCGCGCCGGTGCAATGCCGCTCTTGCAGGATAAAAACATGATGCAATGTGTCATGTTTTTATCACACGACGAAAGTCGAGCACGGTTTTTCGATTTTTTCTCGCTTTGCGCATCACGTCCCACTGGTGAAAACGCAAAAGCTCGCCTATCTTGCCATCGCTGCGCCGCAAATGCCGCGCACTCATACAGTCAACACTCGCAAGGAGAGGAATGACGATGACTACATCGCCGACCATTACCATCCATGCCCTGTGTTCGACCGTAGTAACCCGCCGCACTGACGCCAAACGCTGGCAAGGGTCCTGCTCGAAACGAATGTGATTCCGATCACGTTCACGGTGTGAAGACAGTCACACCACCGTCTCAGAGTTTCGATAAGACCCGCAGCGAAATGGCTCACCGGCGTGGACAGTTCCACCGCCCGTGTTTTCCCATTCGTCGCGCAAGTGGAGATTCCACCCATGCAGGAAAACAGTTTTTCTAAGGCCGAAACGCTCCGGCCAACCGTGATCGAAGTTGGCGGCGAGCCCCAGGGCGTCGTCGTGCCGGCAGAGGGCGGCTTCCGCTTCCTCGCCGTGAAGCTGCCGGCCTTCGTGGTCGACGGCCAGCATTTTGCCTCTGTCGAGATCGCCCATCGGGCGGTGCGCGAGGCCGTGCAGGGTTCTGCTGAAATCTAGGCGCGGTCGGCCCTGGCCGCGCCATCATATCTGCTCGTCCCGATGTCCCCGCGTGAGCGGGGATTTCTGTTTTTTGGGGCCCTGCCCTAGCCGCACTCGATTGTCACGCCGGCGCAGGCCGGGGCCTATCCTGAGATCTCAAGATGGGCCCCGGCCTGCGCCGGGGTGACAGCCGGTGGAAGTGGCGATCATCGTGCCAGCCTGTTTCAGAGCCCCCGCAGGCTGGGAAAAAGCTCCGGCCAATAGGCCAGCGGTTCGAGGACGACGAAGAGGTCGGCATCGATGGGCATGTCGGCCATCATCCGGCAGATGCCGAGGATCAGGTCTGAGGGCGAGGGATTGTCGGGCACGAGGCGCTCGAGGCGTCCTTCGAGGCTGTGCCTCAGGACACCTGCGCAAAGCTCTCCGTTGTGCACGAAGAGGAGAAGGGCCGTCTGGCCCGCCGGAATCTGGTCCGGCGTGACGCGCACATATCCCGGCATTTCCGCACCGCTTGGGTTTTGACCGTGACGCTGCGAAGAGGATCAGGCCCAGGCGGTTGGAACCGCCTTTCCGGCCCCGCGCGCAAAAATGCGGAGCCCCATACGGATTTTGACGGAGCAATCAGCCATCATTGCTCGAATTGAGCTCTTCGGGACGCTGGCCCTCTGCCAGGGGCGGATGGGGATCGAGCGCGCGCAGGACCGCATCGGCCAACGCCTCGACATCAATACGTAGAGCGCCCGCCTTGGCCTGACGCTGCAATTCGGCAGATATGGCCGCGGCGATGGCCGAGCGATGCGTTTCCCTAGCCGTTTCCATCGATGGACACTCCCTGCTCGTCGATCCGCACTTCAATGCCCGGTTGGGATTGCTGCTGCTGATAGGTATAGATCGCAAAGGCGACGACGGCCACGGCGAGCACGGCCACCAGGGCATAAAGTCCGTTTCGGCTCATGGAGAACTCCTGACGCTTGGATAGTCAATTTCCAACGCGACAGGAGGAAAAGGGTTCACTCTTCGGCGAGGGCACGAAGGGCCATGACGAAGGCGGTGACGCCGATGCCGACGGAGCTCGAATTGTCGATCATGACTGGGGAGACATCGGCCGGCAACGCGGCGCCCTCACGGGCGAGGCGGGCGGTGATCTGATCGCGGTTTTCGCGACCGCGCCGGGAGAGGCGCTCGGCACGCAGCGAGATTTCGGCGGTGATCATCACGACGCGGCAATTGGGATATTTGGCAATCGCCGTGGGCACGACATGGCGCGAAACATTGGCGACGACAATGCGGCCCAAAGCCAGATCGGTATCGACGCCGATGGGCAAGGCGTAGTTGAGGCCATGCGCCTCCCAGTGGAGTGCGAGGCGTCCATTGACCAGAGCCTCGGCGAATTCGTCGGGCTCGATGGAGAGATGATCTTCGAGATCGAGGTCGGTGGGACGGGTGACGAGGCGGCGCACGAAGCTGAAACGCTTGTCGGCATCGAGCGCCTGGCGGGCGCCTGTGATCAGCGTGTCCTTGCCGACACCCGAGGGGCCGATGACCAGAACCAGCACTCCGGGCGGACGATCGCTCAACTGACCCTGATCCCCTCTTTCCAGACGGCGCGTACGGCGGGCACGCGCGTCTCACCTGAAACTCGCACCAGATCGGCCCTCTTGCCAATGGCGATCTCGCCCCGGTCCACAAGACCGGCGGCTTCGGCCGGATTTTTGGTGACGGTGAGCAGGGCCTGCGGAAGGCTGACCTCCTGCAAGCGCTGGGGCAGGACGAAGACGGCCTGCAGCAGGGCGAAGGGGACGTAATCGGAACTGAGAATATCGAGAAGGCCGGCAGCGACGAGATCGCTGGCGGAAATGTTGCCCGAATGGGATTTGCCGCGGACGACGTTTGGCGCGCCCATCAGCACGGCCTGGCCGGCATCGTGGGCGGCGGCGGCGGCCTCAAGCGTCGTGGGGAATTCGGCGATGGAAACACCGTCTTCAGCGGCTTCTTCGACCTGCGCCAGGGTGGCGTCATCGTGGCTGGCGAGAGCCAGGCCCAGTTCGTGGGCGCGGGCGACGATGGCTTGGCGATTGGGGGCGGAATAGCGGTCGTGCTCGGCCTGGCGGGCTTCTATATAGGCCAGCATCTGCGCTTCGTTCTGGCCCATATGCTTGGCGTAAAAGCGCTTGTAGTCGTCGAGCGAACGGAACTGGCGCTGGCCGGGCGTGTGGTCCATGACCGAGGCGAGGCGCGTCTGGGAATGGTCGGCGAAAGCCTCAAAGTGTTCGACCACGTCATGGCTCGGCAATTCGCAGCGCAGGTGCAGAAAATGCTCTGCGCGCAGCCAGCCTTGCTCTGGGCCGGCACGGACGGCATCCACGAGATTTTTGGAATGCTCGAACATGCTGGGCAGGTCGACATCGGAACCGATGCGGACGGCATCGAAAACCGTGGTGATGCCGGAGCCGGAAATCTGCACGTCATGGGCGTGAAGCGCGGCCAGCGGATCCCAGAAGACGCCAGGGCGTGGGCGATAGTGGTTTTCGAGATGATCGGTGTGGAGTTCGACGAGGCCGGGGATCAGGTAGTCGCCGCCAAAGTCCTCGCCGGTTCGGGTGTTCTTGGTGTCGACATCAGCGATTTTTCCATCGCGCACAAGGACACTGCCGGTGACGACGTCATCGGCAAGGACCACGCGGGCATTGGAGAGAACGAGTTCGGACACGGTCAAGCTCCCAACTTGTAGTCTTCGAGGCGGCGGAAGGGGCGGCCGCTATCGGGCTCGTGGAACAGCACGAGACGATCGAAAAGGACCGGCTCGGCAATGTCGGGCGCAAACCATGATTCCAGGGCGGTGCTGATTTCGGCGCGCTCGGCTTCCGGCAGGCGATCGGTCAGCGTCATGTGGAAGCGGAATTCGTCGAAGACATAGGGGTAGCCGTAGGAATCGAGCAGTTCTTCCTGACGCGGGGAGAGGCCGCGGGCGGCGCGGGAGGCCCGGTCCTTGATGCTGAGCGGGGCGCGGAAGGGTTCAAATTCTTCCACCACATAGGCGGCAAAATCCTGCAGGGCCTCGTTGGGCTCGGCCGGGATGAGCGCGAGAAAACCATCGAGCGAGGCAATGCGCAGATGGCCCAAAACGAAAGGCGCCTGCTTGCGGGCAAAATCGGCGAGCGCGGTGCGCAGTTCCTCGATGCTCGCCCCTTCGGCCAGGGCCATGGGTGGCTTGATGGTTGCGTGGAAGGCGTAGCGATTGGCCGACTGGGTGAGATTGAGCAGGCGATTGCGCTCGATGCCGGCGACGGCGCCGTCGAAAAGCTGATTGGTCAGGGGATCGCGGCCAAGCCAGGCGGCGGCGCGGTCCCAGAGCGGACTATTGGCGGAGGGCGCGTAATAGATGGCGAATCGTTCGGTCATGAAAACTCCAGAAGCGTGCCGCTAGCGCCTCTATGTGTCTGCCTTTTGACATGACGGCAAGGCTGGACAAGGTGGGCGCCACTCTCCACAAAGACGGCGAGGAATTTTGGGGGTCGGAGGATGACCATGGACCGCGCGCTGCTGCAAACCCTGTTCGAGCTTGCCGTGGAGCGCGCCCAGCCGGCGCTGGCCGTTTCACGGCATTTGCCGCAGAAACCCAAGGGGCGCACGATTGTCATCGGGGCCGGCAAGGCTTCGGCGCAGATGGCGCGGGCTTTTGAAAAGGCCTGGCCGGGCGAGATCACCGGGCTCGTGGTCACCCGCTATGGCTATGGGGAAAAATGCGAGCGGATCGAGATTGTCGAGGCGGCGCATCCGGTGCCGGATGCGGCAGGGTTTGCGGCGGCAAACCGGCTCAAGGAGATCGTCAGCGGGCTGAGCGCGGATGATCTTGTGGTGGCGCTGATTTCGGGCGGCGGTTCGGCGCTGTTGCCGGCGCCGGCCGAGGGGCTGACGCTCGAAGACGAACAGGCGATCAATCGGGCGTTGTTGGCTTCGGGTGCGCCGATTGGCGTGATGAACCTCATTCGCAATCAGTTTTCGACCATCAAGGGCGGGCGGCTGGCGGCACTGGCGGCGCCGGCGCGGGTGGCGACGCTGGTTGTTTCGGATGTGCCGGGGGACGATCCGGCGCTGGTGGCCTCGGGGCCGACCATTTCGCTGGCGGGGACGCGGGCCGACGCACGAAAGTTTGCCGAGCTTTATCGGCTGGAGCTGCCGGAGGCGACGAAGAAGCTCTTGGCCAGTGATGAAAATCCGGCGCCGCGGGCGGATGATGCGCGGTTTGTCGGCAATTCGGTTGTGACCATTGCTTCGGCGGCGCTGTCGCTGACGGCGGCGGCTGAGGAGGCGCGGAAAAGGGGGATTGGGGCCTCTGTGCTGTCGGACTCCATCGAGGGCGAAGCGCGGGATGTGGCGCTGGTGCATGCGGCCATTGCCAAGGAAATTGCGCAGAGAAACCAGCCGTTTGAAAAGCCGGTGGTTTTGCTCTCGGGCGGGGAGACAACGGTGACCCTGCGCGGAAAAGGGCGCGGGGGGCGGAACGGGGAGTTTTTGCTCTCGCTCGCCATTGCGCTTGATGGCGTCGAAGGGGTGACTGCGCTGGCGGGGGATACGGACGGGATCGATGGGTCCGAGGACAATGCCGGGGCGTTTGTCGACGGCACCTCGGCGCGGCGGATGCGCGAGGCGGGGGTGGATCCGCTGGCAGCGCTTGCGAACAATGATGCCTATGGGGCGTTTGAGGCGATTGGGGATCTGTTTGTCACTGGGCCGACGGGGACGAATGTGAATGACTTTAGGGCGATTCTTATTCGTTAGCGCTCCGTCCAACACCGCGTCATCCCCGCGAAAGCGGGGATCTCGACATGGGCAGGGATTCCCGCTTTCGCGGGAATGACGCCGGGTGCAGACTGCATGCCTGTTGGGGTGAGGCGAACCGAGGAGGAGCCAGAGAATGGCAAAGGCACTTGGTATTGGCGGCTTTTTCTTTCGTGCGCGGGACAAGGTCCAGTTGGCGGCCTGGTATGAGCAGCATCTGGGCGTGACGGAGCTCTGGACCCAGGAGGGCGGCCTGACTGTCTTTGCCCCCTTCAAGGACACAACCGACTATTTTCCGCCCGACAAGCAGTGGATGATCAATTTTCGCGTCGATGATCTCGACGCGATGATGACGCAATTGCGGGCGGCTGACATCGCCGTCGAGACGCGGCCGGATGAGTGGGACACGCCCGAGACTGGTCGCTTCGCCCGAATTCATGATCCGGAAGGCAACCAGATCGAGTTGTGGGAGCCTCCGGCGCCACAGTCGGAATAAAAATCATACTTTTGTTGCGAAAGGGCCTTGGCAGGCGGGGGAGAGGTTTGCTCTAACGTGCCGCAAACCGGCTCGGGAGATGGATATGGCCAAGCGCAAAATTGCGGTGATCGGTGTGGGCAAGATCGCCGTGGACCAGCACCTGCCGGTGATCGACGCCTCGGATGATTTTGAGCTGGCAGCGACGGTTTCGACGCGCGGCGTGGGCCACGGCTCGGTGCCGGTGTTCAAGACGCCAGGCGAGCTCTATGCCGCCATGCCCGAAGTTGGTCTCGTTTCCATCTGCACGCCGCCGGGCATTCGCCACACCTACGTTCGCGAGGCGCTCGACGCCGGCAAGGACGTGATGATGGAAAAGCCGCCGACGACGACGATTTCCGAACTCGACGACCTGATCGCGCATGCCAAGCGCCTTGATCGGGTGCTGTATCAGACCTGGCACAGCCAGTTTAACGCGGCGGTCGATCGGGCCAAGGCGATCCTGGCGGACGAAGGCGTTACCTCGGCGCGCATCGATTGGCGCGAAAGCGTGCGCAAGTGGCATCCGGGCCAGGACTGGGTGTGGGAACCCGGTGGGTTCGGCGTCTGCGATCCCGGCATCAATGCCTTTTCGATCTTCACCAAGGTCATGCCGTTCCCGGTTTTTGTCGAAAGCTCAAAACTGACTTTTCCGGCCAATCGGCAGACGCCGGTTGATGCCGATATCGTCTTCAAATCGAGCCAGGCGCATAAGCCCAAGCTCTCCTGCGGGTTCAACTGGCTCGAAGAGTCAGGGGAAATCTGGACCATCCGTTTTGAGACGGGCAAGGGTAACGAGCTCAAGCTTGAGAATGGCGGGCGGAAGCTCGTGGTGAATGGCCAGACGGTTCTCGAGCACGGCGATCTCGAATATTCCGCCATGTATGACCGGTTTGCCGATCTGCTCGACCAGCACCGGAGCGATGTCGACGCGGCGCCGCTGCGCTTGATGTCGGATGTGTTTTTGCTCGGGGCCCGGATCAATGGGCCGGAGTTTGAGTGGTAGGTCGCTCGGTGTCATTCCCGCGAAAGCGGGAATCCCGGCTTTGAAACAGAGATCCCCGCTTTCGCGGGGATGACACGGTGGGTTGGGATGGACAGAGACCAGCCTAAACCCCCTCCAATATCCGCTCGTGGTCCAGTTCCAGACACGTCGACAGATGCGCGCGAGCGTCTTCGGCATTGCCGGCTTCGATGGCCAGGATGACTTTTTCCAGCCCTGCGGCGCTCGCCTCGCAATAGGCGCTGACCGTGCTGGCGTTGCGCGTCAGAGCCACGGCCAGCAACAGTTCAACGACACCGACGACGCCCCTAAGCAGCGTGTTCTGCGAGCTTTCGGCGATCAGGCTGTGGACTTCGAGGCACGCCAGGCCGAACTGTTCGATACTGTCGCCTGAGGTGGCGGCCTGATGCAGCCAGTATTTCATCAGGCGGACGTGTTCGGCCGTGCGATGGCGCGCGGCGCCGGTGACGGCGGGCAGTTCGAGGGCGGCGCGGACTTCGAAGAGGTTTTCGTAAAAGCGCCGGTCCGGCGGGGCGTGAAAATGCCAGGCGAGGACCTGGCTGTCGAAAAAATTCCAGCGGCTTTTGGGGGAGACGCGGGTGCCGACCTTGGGGCGGGCTTCGACGAGGCCCTTGGCTTCGAGGGTTTTGACGGCCTCGCGCAAAACCGTGCGGGAGACGCCGTAGGTTTCCATCATGACGGCATCGCTGGCCAAAACGGAGCCGACCGGGAACTCACCGCTGACGATGGCCCGGCCGATTTCGTTGATCACGAAACTATGGAAATTGCGCGCAGCGTGCCGGCCCGAAAGGGACCGGATAAGGCTGCCAGCTTCGATCATGGTGCGGTCTTGCCTTAGGCCTTTTGGGCTTTTTCTCCAGGTGCGGACGCAACGAATATCAGGCGCTGCAGCACGATGAACAGGAACAATAGAATGCCGATGACGATTTTCGTCCACCAGCTCGAAAGCGTGCCATCGAAGATGATGTAGGTCTGGACGAGACCCAGGAGCATCACGCCGATGAAGGTGCCGAGGACGAAGCCATAGCCACCGGTAAGGAGGGTGCCGCCGATGACAACGGCACTGATGGCGTCGAGCTCGACGCCGACCGCGGCCAGCGGATAGCCGGCGGAGGTATAGAGGGAAAAGACGATTCCTGAAATGGCGGCGAGGACGGAAGAGAGCGTGTAGATGGCGACGGTGGTGCGCGCCACGGGGACGCCCATGAGCGAGGCGGAAACCGGGTTGCCGCCGAGGGCATAGACATAAGAGCCGAACTTGGTCCGGTGGGCGATGAGCGCGCCGATGACGAAGATGGCGACCATGGTGAGGCCAATGAAACTCAGGCGTCCGCCGCCGGGGAGGCGAATGGTGAGGTCGGAAATCCAGTCATAGAATTCGTGATTGATCGGCACGGAATCGCGGGTGATGACCGAGGCACCGCCGCGGGCAAGGAACATGCCGGCTAGGGTGACAATGAAGGCAGGCACCTGCAGATAGTGGATGGCGAGGCCCATGGTGGCGCCGAAGGCGCCGGCCACGAGAATGGCGATGGCAAAGGCCGGGACGGGATGCATCCCGGCCCAGGTGATGAGCACGGCAACGAGCACACCGGTAAAGCCGATCACCGCGCCGACCGAGAGATCGATGCCGCCGGACAAAATGACAAAGGTCATGCCGACGGCGGCGATGCCCAAAAAGGCATTGTCGGTGAGGAAATTGCCGAGGACCCGCGTGGAAAACATCGATGGGAACTGCATGACCGCCAGGGCATAGGCGATGGCAAAGATCAGCGCCGTGGCGAGGAGCGGGCGAAGGGAGCGGTTCATTTCGCTGATACCTTGGCGACGGGTTTTATGCGGGGCGGCGCGAGGCGGCTCGCCAGGGGCGACTGGATGACGAGGACGATGAAGATCAGCCCGGCTTTTACGATCAGATTGAATTCGGGCGGGAAGCCCGAGACCAGGATGCCGGTATTCATCGCCTGGATGATGAGCGCGCCGACGACGGCCAGAGGCACGGAGAAGCGGCCGCCGAGGAGCGAGGTGCCGCCGATGACCACGGCGAGGATGGCGTCGAGTTCGAGCCAGAGGCCGGCATTGTTGGCATCGGCGCCGCGGATGTCACCGGCAACGATGATGCCGGCAATGGCGGCGCAGAGGCCGGAGAGGGAATAGACGAGGAGCAGCAGCATGCGGCTGCGGATGCCGGCAAGGCTGGCTGCGGCGCGATTGACGCCGACGGCTTCGATGAAGAGGCCGATGGCGGTGCGACGGACGACGAGGGTCACGATGACCATCAGCACCAGCGCAATGACGGCGGCCATGGGGAAGCCGAGGAAGGAGCCGGTGCCGATATAGATGAGCAGGGGATCGTTGAAGGTGACGATAAACCCTTCGGTGATGAGCTGGGCGATGCCGCGGCCGGCGACCATGAGCACCAGCGTGGCGATGATCGGCTGGATATCGAGCACGGCGACCAGGATGCCGTTCCAGAGGCCGCAGAGGAGGCCGACGACGAGCGCGGCGACAACGGCGATGGGTGCGGGATAGCCGGCGACGACCATGGTGGCAGCGACGGCGCCGGCTACGGCCATGACGGCGCCAACCGAGAGATCGACGCCCTTGGTGGCGATGACGCCGACCATGCCGACCGCGAGGATGGCGACGGGGGCGCCGCGATTGAGCACGTCAATCAACGAACCGAAGAAGCGACCGTCCTGCCAGGTGACGCGGAAGAAATTGGGGAACAGCAGCCAATTGATCAGCAGCACGCCGATGAGGGCGAGGAGCTGGGGATTGGCGAGTTTGAGGAGCGAGCGGCGGATCATGCCTGCGCTCCGTCTTTGTGATTGGCGATGGCCTGCACGATGACCCCGGGATTGATGTTTTCGCCATTGAGCTCGGCGACCAGTTCGCGATCGCGCATGACGACGATGCGCGAGGAATAGGCGACGACCTCGTCTAGCTCGGAGGAGATGACGACCAGCGCCAGACCCTCATCACGCAGGCGATTGATGGTGCGGACGATTTCGGCATGGGCGCCGACATCGATGCCGCGGGTGGGCTCGTCGAGAATGAGGAAAGCGGGATCGGTGGCGAGCCAGCGCGAAAGAATGACCTTTTGCTGATTGCCGCCCGAGAGCAGTTTTACCGGCATATCGAGCGAGGCGGCGCGGATATCCATGGCCTCGCCGAAGCGGCCGGCGATTTCCATCTGCTCGTCGCGATTGAGCGCGCTGAACCAGCCGAGCTTTCCCTGCAGCGCGATGACGATGTTTTCACGCACGGAGAGATCGCCAAAAATGCCTTCGGCCTTGCGGTCCTCGGGGCAGAAACCAAAGCCGTGGCCGATGGCGTCGGTGGGGCGGGCGATGGAGGTCTGGGTACCGGCGACAGAGACCGTGCCTTCGTCGGCCGCGTCGGCTCCGAACATGATGCGGGCCATTTCGGTGCGGCCGGAGCCGAGGAGGCCGGCGACGCCAACGACTTCGCCCTTGTGGATGGTGAGGTTGAAGGGGTGGACGCTGCGCTTGCGGCCATAATTTTTGAAATCGAGGAGCACATCGCCGAGCGGGCGGTTCTCTTCGAGCTTTGTCGCGCCTGAGAAGGCGATGTCCTTGCCGAGCATAAGGCGGACGACATCGGTGCGCGTCAGGGAGTCGAGGGTTTTGGTGTCGATCAGTTTGCCATTGCGCAGGATGGTTACGCGATCGGCGATGGCAAAAACCTGGTCGAGGAAATGGGTGATGAAGACGACGGCCAGGCCGGTTTTCTTCAGGTCCGCGATGATTTCGAAGAGGCGTTCTACCTCATTGCGGTCAAGCGATGCGGTCGGTTCGTCGAGGATTAGAACCTTGCCCGAGAGTTCGACGGCACGGGCGATGGCGACGATTTGCTGGACGGCGACGGAATGGGCGCCGAGTTCGCTCGATGGGTCGATATTAAGGCCATAACGCGCAAGAACGGCGATGGAATCGCGCTCCATCTTGCGCCGGTCGACGAGGCCGAAACGGGTCGGCTGGTGGCCGAGATAAAGGTTTTCGGCGACGGAGCGGTTGGGCAGGAGGTTGACCTCCTGGTAGACCGTGCCGATGCCATAGGTCTGGGCGTGCTGGGGATTGTTGAGGGTGACCGGGACGCCCTCGGTCAGGACTTCGCCGCCATCGGGCTGATAGGCGCCGGTGAGGATCTTGATCAGCGTCGACTTGCCGGCGCCGTTTTCGCCGAGGAGCGCATGGACCTCGCCGGGCTTTAAGCCAAAATCGACCTTGTCGAGCGCTACGTGGTTGCCAAAGATCTTGACGATCCCGCGCGCTTCAAGCGCGTAGCCGGTCTCCGCCATTGCCCCTCCCCGCCGCCCTTTGGGGCGGTCTAGTCCATTCACTGTCGCCCGTTCCGGTCACGGTGTCATCCCCGCGAAAGCGGGGATCTCCGTTTCAAGACAGGGATTCCCGCTTTCGCGGGAATGACATCGTGGGTGGATGGGCAGGGACGGTGTTTGCCGCTGCCCATCCGTAGTCCATGATTTAGTAGCCGAGGCCCTTGCGGCGCTCGTATTCGCCGGCCGGGTCATTTTCGGCGGTGTAGAGCTTGGACTCGGTGATGATGAACTTTTCCGGCTCCGTGCCATCGGCAAGGTAGGCGGCGAGGGCGTCGAAGGCCGGGCCGGCCATGTTCGGGGTCAGTTCAACCGTGGCATTGGCTTCGCCGGCCGCGATGGCGGTAAAGATATCGGGCACGGCGTCGATGGAGACGACGAGGATGTCGGTGCCGGGCTTGAGGCCAGCGTCCTTGATGGCCTGGATGGCGCCGACAGCCATGTCGTCATTGTGGGCATAGACCGCGCAGATATCGGCGCCGCCATTGGAGGATTTCAGGAACGCTTCCATGACTTCCTTGCCCTTGGAGCGGGTGAAGTCACCGGTCTGGCTCTGGGTGATCTTGACGTTGGCAGCGCTGGCGATGCCTTCCTCAAAACCCTGCTTGCGATTGATGGCCGGGCTCGAACCCACGGTGCCCTGCAGTTCGACCACGTTGCAGTCCTTGCCGGCGACCTGGTTGACCAGCCACTCGCCGGCCGTGCGGCCTTCGAGGACCTGATCGGAAGCAACCGAGGTCAGGTAGAGGTCTTCGGGCGCATCGACGCCGCGATCGAGCAGGACGACCGGAATTTCGGCTTCCTGGGCTTCCTTCAGCACGTCTTCCCAGCCGGTGGCGACCACGGGGGCGATGAGGATGGCATCAACGCCCTGGGCGATGAATCCGCGCAGGGCCTTGATCTGGTTTTCCTGCTTCTGCTGGGCGTCGGCAAATTTCAGATCGACGCCACGGGCTTCCGCTTCTTGCTTCGTCACAGACGTTTCAGCCGCGCGCCAGCCCGATTCCGAGCCGATCTGCGAAAAACCGATAACCTTGCCGGTCAGGTCCTGCGCAAAGGCAGCAGTGGACAAGGCGGTAGCGAGGCCGGCCGCGAGGGCCAGCTTGGTAATGATGCTCACGATGGATCCTCCCAAAAGACCGCCCGGCGTTTCGCTTCGGGCGATGAGAGGACGCTATATAAAGTACTATTATATGTAAAGAGGGTTCGGAACGGGAACAAAAAACGGCGGCCCGAGGGCCGCCGTTTCAGTTGGGAGCTTTCCGGCATGGGACGGAAAGCTCTTGTTTTTGAGATGTTTAGTAGTCGAACTGCTTGGAGAGCGTCACCTTGAAGGTGCGCCCCTTCGAGCGGTCCGAAGCCAGATTGGGGCGGTAGTCGGCATCAAAGACGTTGTCGATCGATGCCTGGAACTGCGTGCCCGCAAACGGACCGGCTTCCGGCTTCCAGGAAGCGAAGAGGTCGAGCGTCTGATAGGCCTCCGCCGGGCCGTCGCCGCCGCTGGAGGTCGGGACGATGTACTCGCCCTTGGCGGCCAGCGTTACCCGAGCGCCGTATTCGAGGTTCCATTCCTGGTTGCGACCACCGACAGTGGCCACGATCTTGTTCTGGGGAACGGTCGTCAGCGGCTTGTTGGTCGTCAGATCGTCGCCGATCGTGAAGGTGTAGGCGAGGTTGGCGAACCAGGCGTCGGAGTTGTATGCGCCTTCGATTTCCACGCCATAAATGCGGGCAGCCGCGATATTGGCGTAGTAGGGAGGGGCGGCGACGCCGAAGGCCGGTGCCGTACCGGTCGAAGCGATCAGGTCGGTCAGATCGCTATAAAAACCGGTCGTCTTGATGCTGGCATTGTCGCCATTCTGAAGCAGGTCATAACCGCTCAGTGCAAAGCCACCTTCAACGGTATTTGCTTGCTCCTTGCGAAGACCAAGGCTCGCAACCTTGCCCGAGCTGCCGGTCGGGTTGGTGCCGGTGGGCCGTACTTCATCCGCGATCGAATAGAGCTCATCGATTGTCGGCAGGCGCTCAGTGTGCGCAAGCGAGCCAAACACCGAAATGTTGTCGTTGATCTCGTAATGCGCTGCGATCTTGGGCGAGAAGGCCGAGCCGTCGATTTCGCGGATGCCAGGCGTCGTTGCCTTCACCCAGTGGAAATCGCTGCGCAGGCCGGCAATGAGCGTCAGGCGCTCGTCGTAAATATACTCGTTCTGAGCAAACAGGCCGAGCTTGTTCTCAGTGCCTTCTGGGTGCGCCGGCAGGGCGAGCGCCGTCGCGGGACGCTTGGCCGTGCGGCCAAGCGTGCTGGCCTGGAAGCCGAAGGTGAAATAATTCTCGAAGTCTTCGCCGATCCATTCAACGGTATTGTCGGCCTGGAGCTGCCAAGTCTTGTAGCCGTAGATCGTGTCGGCCAGGACGTTGGTACCGGTCTGTGCGGTGGGCACACCCGTAGCGCTGCGATGGTTGAACTGATTGTTCTCGGTGTCGGAGAAGGACAGCGAAACATTCATGTCGAGCCATGGATTATCGCTGTCCGGGTTCTCATAGGACAGAACGGCGGTCTGGTCGGTAACCTTGCGGTCGATGATGCCGAACATCTGGTCGATCGTCATCCCGGGCGTGCCGGGCCGACCAACGACCAGGCCACCGCGGCCGCCGGTGCCGGTCTGGGCATAGGACTGGTTGAACGCTTCGCTGTACCAACGCTGGTAGGAAGCACGAATGACCTGCTCATTGTTGTCGCCGAAGCGGACGGTACCCTTGAGCAGCCCCGACCAGGTATCGAACGCAGACCCGGTCAGCGTTGTGCCCTGAGCCTGGGTGGCGTCCTCGGCGCGGCGCCAGATGCCGGTCGCCAACAGATCGACGTTCTCGTTCGCACGATGGGCAAGAACCACCGAGGTGGTCGTACCAAGACCATTGCTGTCAAAAGTTTCCTTGAGACGGACGGCGCCGGTTGCGCCATCGGCGATGAAATCGGAAGCGTCCTTGGTCGTGAAATTGATCACGCCGCCAAGCGCACCAGCGCCATAGAGGGTGGAGGAGGCGGGGCCGCGGAGAACTTCGATCTGCTTGTAAAGCTCGGGATCGGAGAAGAACGAGCCCATACGGTATTGTTCGTTGAACTTGGGCGTACCATCGACGTTGACGATGACGCGCGAGCCGTCCGAGGAGTTTTCCGGCGTGCCGATGCCGCGAATGTTGAACACTTCGCCGAAGGGCCGGACGCTGCCGGTGATGTTCACGCCCGGGACGTTGGCGAAAAGCTCGCCCGTCGTGGAGGCCTGTTCCTTGTCGAGATCTTCCTGATTGAGAACCGTCACGGCCTGCGGCGTGTTGATCGCGACCTTAGGCGCGCCGGCGCCGATGACCAGGCGCTCGAGAAGGGTAATATTTGTTGCGTTGGCATTCTGCGCGACAGCCCCCTGTTGCGCAACAATTGCCAGCGCGACGCCGCCCAAAAGCGCGGCCGCGCGTGACCTGACCAGCCCCATGTCTGTCTCCAGTTTCTTATCGGTTTTTTGTGATCGGTTGGCTGGCGGAAGGCTGGCAGACCGGCTGAAAGAATGCTGACTCTTTCAATCACCTATTGCGCAGATAATTTATTCTGTCTAAAGAAGTCAAGTTTAATTCTCCTGCCGCGACGTTTGTTGATGACGCCGCAACAGACTGACTTCATTGGATAAATTATGCCCGCGAATGATCTCCCATCCACAACAAACCAGTCGAAGATCGTCACCAGTGACGAGATCCTGGGTGGTGGAAACGAGATTCAGATCGAGCACAAGGGCATGATCTATCGTCTGCGGGTCACGCGGCAGGACAAGTTGATCCTCACAAAATAGGCCCTTCCCGTGACCGAGACCGTTGCCAAAACCGCTGAAGACATCCGCAGCCTTCGCGCGCTGCATCCGCAAATGCGTGAGCGCGATTTTGCGCGCATCCACGGCATTACCGAGGGCCAGCTTGTGGCCGCCGAAGTCGGCCGCACGGCCACCCGCATCAAGGCTGACGTGGAAGCCGTGCTGAAGGGTCTGCCGGGCGTGGGCGAAGTCATGGCGCTGACGCGCAATGAAAGCGCCGTGCACGAAAAGATCGGGCCCTACGAAAAGGCTTCGTTCAATCCGCACGCGTCCATCGTCTTGGGCGACCAGATCGACCTGCGCATTTTCCCGAGCCGCTGGGTCCATGGCTATGCCATCGAAAAGACCGCGGAAGACGGTTCTACAAAACGCTCGCTGCAGTTTTTCGATCGCGCCGGCAATGCCGTGCACAAGGTGCATGGGCGCCCGGCGACCGATGTTGCCGCATGGAATGCCCTCGTTGAGACGCTGCGCCATGACGAGCAGGTCGATGTCATCGAGGTGACGCCCTACCCGCCGACCAAGATCGAAGGCGAAGCCGCCAGCATCGATGCGCTGCGCGATGCCTGGTCGGCCATGACCGATACGCACCAGTTCTTCGGGCTGCTGAAGAAGCTCAATTTCCACCGTCTCGATGCCGTGGAAAGCGTGGGCGAGGATTTTGCCTGGCAGCTCGATCACACGGCCGTCGACGCCATGTTCCGCAAGGTGGCGGGCACCGACCTGCCGATCATGGTTTTTGTCGGCAATGACGGCTGCATCCAGATCCATTCGGACCCGATCACCAATGTCAGCGCCATGGGCCCCTGGCTCAACGTGCTCGACGAGACCTTCCACCTGCACCTGCGCCTCGACCATGTCGTGGCGGCCTGGGCCGTGCGCAAGCCGACCAAGGACGGGCACGTTACCTCGGTGGAGCTCTATGACGAGAACCGCGAGCTGATCATCCAGTTCTTCGGCCAGCGCCATGAAGGCGTGGACGAGCGCCCGGAATGGCGCGCCGTGGTCGAACAGCTGCCGCTTTTCTCCACTTCCAACGCCGCTTGAGATCTTTTGCAAATGCGCATTCGCACCCTGACTTCCCTTGCTGCCGCCCTGATGGCGGCCACTTTTGCGGTTGCCCCGGCTTCGGCCGAAGACCTGCACAAGTTCGCCGACACCGCCCGCCTCGTTTCCATCGGCGGCTCGCTCACCGAGATCTTTTATGAGCTCGGCGCCGAGGGCACGCTGGTTGCCCGCGACCAGACCGCGCTCTTCCCCGAAGCTGCAACAAAACTCCCGGACGTGGGCTATATGCGCGCCCTCGCGCCGGAAGGCGTGCTCTCGGTCAATCCGAGCGGCCTTCTCGTCATCGAAGGCAGCGGCCCGCCCGAAGCCCTCGAAGTGCTTTCGCATGCCGGCGTCGAATACCAGACCGTGCCCGAAGGATATTCGGCCGAAGGCGTGCTGGTAAAAGTGCGGGCCGTGGGTCAGGCGCTTGGTCTTGAAGACAAGGCCGAAGCGCTGGCGACCAAGCTTGAGGCCGATTTCGCTGCACTCAAGACCCGCACCGATGCCATCGCAGCTCCCAAGAAGGTGCTGTTCATCCTTTCTAACCAGGGTGGCCAGATCCAGGCTTCCGGCACCGGCACGGCGGCCAATGGCATCATTGCCCTCGCCGGCGCCACCAATGCCATCACCGAATATGAAGGCTATCGCCCGCTTTCCGAGGAAGCCATTACGGCTGCCGCGCCCGACGCTATCCTGCTGATGGATCGTGGTGGCGACCATGGCGCGACGGAAACCGAACTCCTCGCCAATCAGGCTATTGCCCTGACCCCGGCCGGCCAGAACAAGGCGATCTACCGTCTCGACGGCGCTTATCTGCTCGGCTTTGGTCCGCGTACGGCCGCTGCGGCGACCGAGCTGGCTGACCTGCTCGAAGCTGGGGCGCATAACTAAATATGGCTGGCACCATGACTCTACCCGCCAGCAACACACTGGCCCGGCCCGCAGGCGATCGCAGCCATATCGGACGCATCACGGTCATCGGCCTGGTCTTTGCACTGCTGGCAGCCATGGTGCTGTCCATGACGACCGGCGCCTCGGGTGCCTCGGCGATCAATCTCGTCGGGCACTGGCTCGGCTTTGGCACGGATGACGCAGCGGTCTTCAAAGACTATGCGGTGATCGTCAATATCCGCATGCCGCGCATGATCCTCGGCGTGCTCATCGGCGCGGGGCTGGCGGTGTCGGGCCTGCTCATGCAGGGGCTATTCCGCAATCCGCTGGCCGATCCCGGTCTTGTGGGCGTGTCGAGTGGTGCGGCGCTGGGCGCCGTCATTATCATCGTGCTCGGCGGTACGGCGCTGGCGCCATTCACCACCGCGCTCGGCATCTGGTCCCTGCCCGCGGCTGCCTTTGGCGGCGGGCTTCTCACCACTTTCGTGCTCTATCGCGTGGCGACGCGCGGGGGGCAGACGGCGATTGCCACCATGTTGCTGGCCGGTATTGCCATTGGCGCGCTGGCCGGAGCGTTCAGCGGCGTTCTGACTTATATTGCCAGCGAAAATCAACTGCGTGACCTGACTTTCTGGGGCATGGGGTCGCTGGCTGGCGCCACCTGGATCAAGGTTCTGGCGGCCGGGCCGATCATTTTCGTGGCGCTCGCTGCGGCCGGATTTCTGGCCAAGGGGCTCAATGCCATGACGCTGGGCGAAGCCACCGCATCGCATCTCGGCGTGCCGGTGCAGCGGTTCAAACGCATTACCATTGTGGCCGTGGCGGCGGCGACTGGGGCCTCGGTGGCGGTCAGTGGCGGTATCGGCTTTGTCGGCATTGTCGTGCCGCATCTGCTGCGTCTCGTGATCGGGCCGGACCACCGCTATCTGCTGCCGGCGAGCGCGCTGCTGGGCGCGACCTTCCTGCTGTTCTGCGACGCCTTGAGCCGCACCATTGTGGCGCCGGCTGAATTGCCCATCGGCATCGTCACGGCGGCCTTTGGCGGACCGTTTTTCCTCTGGATCCTGCTGCATCGCCGCAGCGCCTTTGCATGGTGAGATCAATGATTGCCATCGACAGCATTGATGTCAGCGTGGGCGGCCGCAAAATCCTGCACGGCGTTTCCATGGAAGCGCCGGCCGGAAAACTGACCGCAATCATCGGGCCCAATGGCTCGGGGAAATCAACGCTGCTGAAGGCGCTGTGCCGGGACTATGCCTATTCGGGCACGATCTTTCTCGATGGGCGCGACATTGCCACCATGAGCCCGGTGGAGATCGCAAGTCTTCGCGCCGTGCTGCCGCAATCGAGCAACCTGCCCTTCCCCTTCACCGTGCGCGAAGTCGTCGCCATGGGCCTCACCGCGGGGCGGCCGGGGGTGCATCCGCGCGCCTTGCAGCACCTGCCGGAAGAGGCGTTGGCGCGGGTCGATCTCGCCGGCTTTGGCGCGCGCTTTTATGGCGAGCTTTCGGGCGGTGAGCAGCAGCGCGTGCAATTGGCGCGCGTGCTGTGTCAGGTGTGGGAGCCGGTCATATCAGGCGTGCCGCGCTATCTCTTCCTCGACGAGCCGGTTTCGAGCCTCGACATCAAGCATCAGCTGATGATCATGGACGTGGCCAAAAGTTTTGCGCGCAGCGGCGGCGGCGTCATTGCCGTGCTCCACGATCTCAACCTGACGGCGCTTTATGCCGATGCGATCACGGCCCTCCGCGAGGGTCAGGTGGTGGCGAGCGGGCGGCCCGAAGCCGTGCTAACCGACTCGGTTTTGGAAGCCGTGTTCGACGTGCCGCTCAAGGTTGGCGCCGCGCCGAGGCCCGGTACGCCATTCGTGCTGCCGCAATCGGTGCAGCTCACAAAATCCATGCAGGTCGCCTGACCGCCCCTATTGCAGGGGCGGCTTGCTCAGAAAGTCGTTGCGATCGGCGGTCTTCACTCGCAGCCAGGATTCACGGCCCGAGCGGACGATACGCAGGGCGAATTCCGAGCCGGCGGGGGATTTGGACCAGAGTTTGCGGTAGAAATCGCCGAGACCTTCGACCTCTTCGCCGTCGAGTTCGGAGATGACGTCGCCGCTTTTGAGGCCGGCCTGCTCGGCCGGGCCGCCATCGGAAACATTCATCACCACGACGCCATTGTTGCGCTCGGCGGAGAAGACGCCGAGCCAGGGGCGAGCTTCGCGACGCGCCTGGCCGCGGGTTACGAGATCGTCGAGAATGGGTTTCAGAAGGTCGATGGGAACGACCATGTTGATGTCGGTGGTGTCGCCGGCCTGCAGCATTTGCAGGCGCAGCGAGCCGATGCCAATGAGATTGTCGTTTTCATCGAGCAGGGCCGCGCCGCCCCAGGAGGGGTGGTAGGGCGCGGTAAAGAGCGCCTCTTCGAGCATATATTCCCAGTAGCCGGCGAATTCCTGCTTGGCGACGATCTCGTTGACGACTTCGTCGCCCTCGCCATCGATGATGCGGCCGACGGCGCGCACCTTTGCGGCAGTGGAACTGCCGAGGCGCAAAGCGGGCAGGTCGAGATCGCCCATGGCCTGGACGAGGCCAAAGCCGGTTTCCTGATCATAGGCGACGACATGGGCCGGCAGGACGCGCTCGTCATGGGTCGTGAGCCAGACTTCCTCGGCTTCGGTGATGAGATAGCCGATGGTGACGATAAGACCTTCGTCATTGATCACCGCGCCGCTGCCTTCGCGCAGCGTGCCCAGAGTATTGGCGGTGAAGGCGGTTTCCGGGACGTGGGCCCTGAGGGCAACGATGGAATGGCGCGCATTGGTGGACATGGTGCATCCCCTGTTTGGCTTTTCCATTAGATATGGCGCATCGCGGCGGAAGCAAGGTTTTCGCGGTGCCGTGAAGTAGCCATTCAAAATTGAATGATAATCGCCTGATTTTGGCGAATTCTATTCGCTACTGAGGGGGCCTATCTTCTTTCCAACACGGAAAGGAATTTTGCCATGAACGGTATTGCTTCGACGAAGGAACGTGCGTCCGCTTTCAATGCCATCGTGCTGCAGAGGCTTGAGGGGCTGGCGGCGCTGGGGTTTGGTATTTTTGCCTATGCCTCACTCGGACAATCGTGGCTGGTCTTCGCGGTGCTGTTCCTGGCGCCCGATTTTTTCATGCTGAGCTATCTGCGCTCGGCGCGGGTCGGAGCGATGACCTATAATCTTGCGCACACCTATGTGGCGCCGGCGCTGCTGGCTCTGCTCGGCTTTCTCGTCGGGCCGCTGGCATTTGGGCTGGCGGCGATCTGGGTAGCCCATATCGGGCTCGACCGGATGCTGGGCTATGGGCTGAAGCTCGATGGCGGCTTTGAGCAGACGCATCTGGGGCTGATCGGAAAGGCGCGGCGGAAGTAGGAAAGGCCTACTTCACAACGCGATAATCCATATGCGTCACGTAGCGGGTAGCGCGGGCGCCGATGGGTTCGAGAGTAGCGGTGAGACCCTCCCAGAGGCGTTCGCCCTGCCCCACGATGAGCGGGACGATCTTCAAATGCAGGGTGTCGACGACGCCGGCATTGAGATAGTGGCGAAGGGTGGAGACGCCACCGGCGATGGAGACGTTGCGGTCGCCGGCTACTTCCCTGGCGCGGGATAGCGCCGCGTCATAGCCCTCGGTGACGAAGTGAAAAACCGTGCCGCCTTGCATTTCCAGGGGTTCGTGCTCGTAATGGGTCAGGACGAAGACCGGCGCGTGATAGGGCGGGTTGTCGCCCCACCAGCCGGTCCATTCCGGCTCCCAGACCGTGTCGCCGGGCGCCGCGAACATGTGGCGGCCCATGATGTAGGCGCCGTAATCGGTGATGGCCGCCACCTCAGCCTCGTTGTTCTCACGGTCCTGAAACATCCAGCGGGCAAGCTGCTGCGGATCGATCGTGCCGAAGGGTTTTTCGCGGGACTGGTGGAGGCCGGTACCAAAGCCATCCAGCGTCAGCATCATATGGGCAGATACGGTCTGGGGCATTTTGGGGCCTCGTAATTGTTAAGTTGTGACTTTAGTATTGGCGCGTGGGGTGGGTTTGTCAAGCTCCGTGTCGTCGCCCTCGGGCTTGACCCGAGGGTGTTGCACTTGCTGCGTCGAAGGTAAGTGAAGTGTCCTCGGGTCAAGCCCGAGGATGACGGCCTGTGGCGCGCGCCGCTAGGCCCGCGGCCTTGGCGTAAGGCCGTGCAAAAACAGCTGTTCGAGATAACGCGCTGCATCCTCGAACCGCCCTTCCCCGCCGCGAGCTTTGCCCAGCACGGCGCGGACCTGGACGTCGAAGTCGGCATAGTGCTGGGTGGTGGCCCAGATGGAAAAAATCAGGTGGTAGGGATCGGTGCGGGCGATCTTGC
This sequence comes from Devosia sp., assembly GCF_024707125.1. Taxonomy (GTDB): domain Bacteria; phylum Pseudomonadota; class Alphaproteobacteria; order Rhizobiales; family Devosiaceae; genus Devosia. The sequence goes on along the minus strand of NZ_JANQAH010000009.1, from coordinate 620,196 downwards.
CCTCATCCATCCAGGTGAGAAGCACCTGGGCCTTTTCGTCGACCAGCGCCTTCAGGTCCACCTCGATCATATCGATGATGTGGGGCGCGCCGCGCAGCATTTCGTTGGCAAAGAGCCGGCTTTGGCGCGGGAAATCGCGGGCCATTTCAAGCTTTCGCCGGATGTAGGAGCGGATTTCGACGAAGGGGTCGCCGTCGGCGCGCATTTCTTCGAGCGGCGCCAGCCAGGTGACCAACAGCTCGGACATCAGGCGGCGATGAATCTCTTCCTTCTTCGGGAAATAATAGAGCAGGTTCGGCTTGCTCATGCCCGCGACCTCGGCGATCTGGTCGATGGTGGAGCCCCTAAAGCCGTGGGCGGAAAACACTTCCAGCGCCGCTTCGAGGATAATGTCCTGTTTCTCGCGCTGGATGCGCGTGAGCGGGCGCGGCTTTGCCGGAGCAGCCGCAGCAGCCTTCGCATCCGCCTTGTGCTGCCGCCTGGCGGAGGTCTGGGTGGGCTCTACTGTTTTCAGCTTTCGGGGCGCCATTTTCGCCTTGCGGGAATGAACAGGAGTGCTAACATTTTTCCAACTGGTCAAAAATCTTGGTTCCGTCGATGCGTGTCAAGCGCCAATCAGGAACGAAACGACCAGAGATGAAAAACGGGAGCGTCTAAGCCGTGTCCACCACAACTGTCGTGCCGAACGATCTCAACGCGTTCTGGATGCCTTTCACGGCTAATCGGCAATTCAAGAAGTCTCCACGCATGTTCGTGGCGGCCAAGGATATGCACTACACGACCTCGGATGGCCGCCAGGTGCTCGACGGCACCGCTGGCCTCTGGTGCTGCAATGCTGGTCACGCGCGCCCGAAAATCGTCGAAGCGATCGCGAAGCAGGCGGCGGAGCTGGATTATGCGCCGGCCTTCCAGATGGGTCATCCCAAGGCTTTTGAGCTGGCCAATCGGCTGATCGACATTGCGCCCAAGGGGCTCGACCATGTGCTCTTCACCAATTCCGGGTCGGAATCGGTGGAGACGGCGCTGAAGGTCGCGCTGGCCTATCATCGCGTGAAGGGCGAGGGCTCGCGCACCCGTCTCATCGGCCGCGAGCGCGCCTATCACGGCGTCAATTTCGGTGGCATTTCGGTGGGCGGCATTGTCACCAACCGCAAAATGTTCGGCACGCTGCTGGCCGGCGTCGACCACATGCCGCATACGCATAACCTTGCCAAGAATGCCTTCTCCAAGGGTCTGCCCGAATATGGCACGGAGCTGGCGGATGAACTCGAACGCATCGTCACGCTGCATGATGCCTCGACCATTGCGGCAGTGATCGTCGAGCCGGTGGCCGGTTCGACCGGTGTGCTCATTCCGCCGCCGGGCTATCTGAAGCGCCTGCGCGAAATCACCAAGAAGCACGGCATTCTGCTTATTTTTGACGAGGTCATTACGGGCTATGGCCGTCTCGGGACGCCGTTTGGCGCCGACTATTTTGACGTCGTTCCCGATATCATGGTCACCGCCAAGGGCCTGACCAATGGCGTCATTCCCATGGGCGCGGTGATGGTTTCGGCCGAAATCCACGATGCCTTCATGAATGGGCCGGAACACGTCATCGAGTTCTTCCACGGCTATACCTATTCGGGCAATCCGATCGCTTCGGCAGCGGGTCTGGCGACGCTCGAAACCTATAAGGACGAGGGCCTGCTTACGCGCGGCGCAGAACTGGCGCCGAAGTGGGAATCGGCGCTACACTCGCTCAAGGGCCTGCCGCATGTCATCGACATCCGCAATATCGGGCTTGTCGGTGCCATCGAGTTGGAGCCGATCGCCGGGCAGCCGACCAAGCGTGCCTTCTCGGCCTTCCTCAAGGCATTCGAGCAAGGCGTGCTCATTCGCACCACCGGCGATATCATTGCATTGAGCCCGCCGCTGATCGTTTCGGAAAGCCAGATCGACCAGATCGTGACCACACTCGCAGGCATCCTCAAAACGCTTGAGTGAAATGGAACAGAAATTCTATAGGTAGAAATATAGAATATTTGTTCCCAAGAAGGAGGGGAGGTTCTGATGCAGATCATCGAGAATGCCGTAGGCGGCAAGCGTTATGTGTCCAGTTCGACGCGGCGCGTACCCGTATTCAATCCGGCAACCGGCGAGCAGAGCGCGGAACTGCCGCTCTCGACGCTGGACGAGCTCAATGAGGCCGTGGCCAATGCGGTCAAGGCGCAGGTTGCCTGGGGCGCCACCCCGCCGATGAAGCGCGCCCGCGTCATGTTCAAGTTCAAGGCGCTGCTCGATCAATATGCCGACGATCTCGCGCGGGAAATTTCGAAGGAGCATGGCAAGGTACATGACGATGCGCTGGGCGAAGTGGCGCGCGGCATCGACTGCGTCGACTTTGCCTGTGGCATTCCGCATCTGCTGAAGGGCGAATTCAGCCGCAATGTCGGGCCGTCGATCGATTCTTATTCGGATCGCCAGCCGCTTGGTGTCGTTGCCGGCATTACCCCGTTCAACTTCCCGGCCATGGTGCCGATGTGGATGTATCCGGCCGCAATCGCCTGCGGCAATGCGTTTATCCTAAAACCGTCGGAGCGCGATCCCTCGGCGCCGATGCTGGCCTGGAACCTGTTCATGGAAGCGGGCCTGCCCGAGGGCATTCTCAATGTCGTTCATGGCGACAAGGAAATGGTCGACGGGATCTTGGACCATCCGGATGTGAAGGCTGTGTCCTTCGTTGGTTCGACCCCGATTGCTGAGTACGTTTACCAGCGCGGCACGAAAGCGGGAAAACGCGTGCAGGCTCTGGGCGGCGCCAAGAACCATATGATCATCATGCCCGATGCCGATCTCGACCAGGCGGCCGATGCGCTGATGGGTGCCGGCTATGGTTCGGCCGGCGAACGCTGCATGGCGATTTCGGTGGCGGTGCCGGTGGGCAAGGCGACGGCAGATGCGCTGGTCGCAAAGCTCAAGCCGCGTGTTGAAAGCCTCAAGATCGGGCCGGCGACCGACAAGGACGCCGAAATGGGTCCGGTGGTCACCAAAATGCACCGCGACAAGATTCTCGGATACATCGACTCCGGTGTCGAACAGGGCGCCGAGCTCGTTGTCGATGGCCGCGGCTTCTCGCTGCAGGGCTATGAGAACGGCTACTATGTCGGCGGCACGCTGTTCGACAATGTCGAGCCGGACATGAAGATCTACAAGGAAGAGATCTTTGGGCCCGTGCTCTCCGTCGTCCGTCGCGACAGTTTTAAGGACGCCGTCGACCTGATCCACGGGCATGAATATGCCAATGGTACGGCGATCTTTACCCGCGATGGCGACGCCGCGCGTGAATTTGCCGACAAGATCGAAGTGGGCATGGTGGGCATCAATGTGCCGATCCCGGTGCCGGTGGCCTATCACTCCTTCGGTGGCTGGAAACGCTCGCTGTTTGGTGACCATTCCATCTATGGGCCCGAAGGCGTGCATTTCTATACGAGGCTCAAAACCGTCACGACCCGCTGGCCCGCCGGCATCAAGGGTGGGGCGGAGTTCACGTTCCCGAGCCTGAAGTAGCGCTACCGGCCCCGCCCTCGCATTGCGACGGCGGGGCTGTTTCTATGACCAACCAGAACTATGAGCAAACCATGACCTCTCCCGGTGAAAACCTTCGTATCAATGGCGATCGGCTCTGGGAGAGCCTGATGGACATGGCCAAGATTGGCCCGGGCATTGCCGGCGGCAATAACCGCCAGACGCTGACCGACAGCGACAAGGAGGGCCGTTCGCTCTTCCAGCGCTGGTGCGAGGAAGCGGGCCTCACCATGGGTGTCGACAAGATGGGCACCATGTTCATGACACGCGCCGGGACCGATCCCGATGCGCTGCCGGTCTATATCGGCAGCCACCTCGATACGCAGCCGACCGGCGGCAAGTATGACGGCGTGCTGGGCGTGCTTGCGGGGCTCGAAGTCGTGCGCTCGATGAATGATCTCGGGATCAAGACAAAACATCCGATCGTCGTGACCAATTGGACCAATGAAGAGGGCGCACGCTTTGCGCCGGCCATGGTCGCCTCGGGCGTTTTTGCGGGCGTCCACACGCTCGACTACGCCTATGGCCGCAAGGATATGGACGGAAAGCTTTTTGGCGATGAGCTGAAGCGGATCGGCTGGGTCGGCGAGGAAGAAGTGGGCGCGCGGAAAATGCACGCCTATTTCGAGTATCACATCGAGCAGGGGCCGATCCTCGAGGCGGAGGAAAAGCAGATCGGTGTCGTCACCCATTGCCAGGGGCTCTGGTGGCTGGAATTCACGCTGACCGGGCGGGAGGCACATACCGGCTCGACGCCAATGACCATGCGCGTCAATGCCGGGCTCGCCATGGCGCGGATCTTTGAGGCTGTGCAGGCAATCGCGATGAGCGAACAGCCGGGCGCCGTGGCGGGTACCGGCCAGGTGAAGTTTTCGCCCAATTCGCGAAACGTGCTGCCCGGCACAGTGGTGTTCACGGTCGATTTGCGTACGCCGAGCCAGGAAAAACTTGATCGCATGCGGGCGACGATCGAGGCCAAGGCGGCGGAGATCTGCGCGGAGCTGGGCGTTGGGTGTTCGGTCGAGGCCGTTGGGCACTTTGATCCGGTGACGTTCGATCCGACGCTGGTCGGCCGCGTGCGCTCGGCGGCGGAGAAGCTTGGGTACAGCCACATGAATATCATCTCCGGCGCAGGGCATGATGCGTGCTGGGCGGCGAAGGTGGCGCCGAGCACGATGGTCATGTGCCCCTGCGTCGGCGGGCTCTCGCACAATGAAGCCGAGGATATTTCCATGGAATGGGCCGCCGCGGGCTGTGACGTGCTGTTCCATGCCGTGGTCGAAACGGCGGAGATTGTGGAGTGAGGTTCAACACCTCCTCACGCGTCGGTCTTACCAGCCACCTCTCCCTTCGGGGGAGAGGTGAAGAAGGAGCCGCAGGCCCATAGGAAACTAATAACAGTCCCACCGAGGCGCTGAGGGGTGCGTGGTGGGGTTGAGAGAATGCAAGGGAACGAAGATATGAGCAAAGTTATCAGGGGCGGCACCGTCGTCACGGCTGATCTCAGCTATGTGGCTGATGTGAAGATCGACGGCGATGTGATCGTCGAGATCGGCCAAAACCTTTCGGGCGACGAAATTCTCGATGCCAGCGGCTGCTACATCATGCCCGGCGGCATTGATCCGCATACCCATCTCGAAATGCCCTTCATGGGCACCTATTCGGCCGACGATTTTGAAAGCGGCACCCGCGCGGCACTGTCGGGCGGCACGACCATGGTCGTGGACTTCTGCCTGCCCAGTCCCAATCAATCGCTGCTTGAAGCCCTGCAGATGTGGGACAACAAGACCGGCAAGGCGAACACCGATTATTCGTTCCACATGGCGGTCACTTGGTGGGGCGAGCAGGTGTTCAATGAAATGGCCGAGGTGGTCGATCGCGGCATTACCTCGTTCAAGCATTTCATGGCCTATAAGGGCTCGCTGATGGTGAACGACGACGAGATGTTCGCCTCGTTCCAGCGCTGTGCGGCGCTTGGGGCCCTGCCGCTGGTGCACGCCGAGAATGGCGATGTCGTTGCAGCGATGACGGCAAAGCTGCTTGCCGAGGGCAACAATGGCCCCGAAGGCCATGCCTATTCGCGGCCGCCTGAGGTCGAGGGCGAAGCGACCAATCGGGCCATCATGATTGCCGATATGGCCGGAGTACCGCTTTATGTGGTGCATACGAGTTGCGAGCAGGCGCATGAGGCCATTCGCCGGGCACGGCAGAAGGGTATGCGCGTCTATGGCGAGCCACTGATCCAGCATCTGGTCTTGGACGAGACCGAATATTTCAATCCCGATTGGGACCATGCGGCGCGGCGTGTGATGTCGCCGCCCTTCCGCAACAAGCAGCATCAGGATTCGCTCTGGGCCGGTTTGCAGGCAGGGTCGCTCTCCTGCGTGGCGACCGACCATTGCTCCTTTACCACCGCGCAAAAGCGCAATGGGGTGGGCAATTTTTCCAAGATTCCGAACGGGACGGGCGGGCTCGAAGATCGTCTGCCGGTGCTGTGGACGGCGGGGGTCAATACCGGCAGGCTGACGCCGAACGAGTTCGTGGCGGTGACATCAACCAACATCGCAAAGATCCTCAACATGTACCCCAAGAAGGGTGCGGTGATGGTTGGCGCGGACGCCGATCTGATCGTCTGGGACCCGAAACGGAAGAAGACGATCACGGCGGCCAAGCAGCAGTCGGTGATCGACTACAATGTGTTTGAGGGCTTTGAGGTGACCGGCCTGCCGCGCTTCGTGTTGAGCCGCGGCAAGGTTTCCATCGTCGAGAACGAGGTGAAGGCCGAGCCGGGCCATGGCAAGTTCGTGGCCCGCGAGGCCAAGAACCCGGTCAACCGGGCTCTCAGCCAGTGGAAGGAATTGGTCGCCCCGCGAAGAGTCGAGCGCGCGGGCATCCCGGCTACGGGGGTGTGATGGCAAAGCCGATCAGTCTGGGCATCATTGTCCTTGTCGCGGGGGCCAGCGCGGCCTCCGCAGCGAGCCTCGTCCTGCCGCATGATCGCTATGGCAACAAGGAAGGTTGCGAATATCTCGCTACCGGCAATGTCGACAGCGATGGGTTGCAGCATCTGACGAAGGATTATCTGGCGACCTATGCCACCGGTTGCATGATTGTCGATGTGCATGCCGATCCCGCCGGCAATCAGCGGGCCGCAGGCATTTGCGGCTATGAAGGCGAGGAAATGCTGGGCGCCGAAGATTTTATCGTCGCCGCGCCGCTCTCTTCCGGAACATTGAAAATTTACACCGCAACGGGCGAGACCTGGGGCGAGTTGGAGCCGTGTTTGTGACGACCCCTACCGTAGTTTCCGCCGAACATCTCGGCCTGACTTTTTCGACCAATGATGGCGATGTCATTGCCCTCAGCGATGTCAACCTGACCATCGAGAAGGGCGAATTCGTTTCCTTTATCGGGCCTTCGGGCTGCGGCAAGACGACGTTTTTGCGCACCATTGCCGATCTCGAACAGCCGACCTCCGGGGCGCTGCATATCAACGGCCAGACGCCGGAAGAGGCGCGAAAGGCGCGCGCCTATGGCTATGTGTTTCAGGCACCGGCGCTTTACCCCTGGCGCACCATCGAGAAGAACGTCGCGCTGCCGCTCGAAATCATGGGCTATTCGGCCGCCGAGCAGGCCGAGCGCATCAAGCGCACGCTGGAACTGGTCAACCTTTCCGGGTTCGAGAAAAAATTCCCCTGGCAGCTGTCGGGCGGCATGCAGCAGCGCGCCTCCATTGCCCGCGCTTTGGCGTTTGACGCCGACCTCCTGCTCATGGACGAGCCGTTCGGGGCGCTCGACGAGATTGTCAGGGATCACCTCAATTCGGAACTTTTGAAACTCTGGGACCGGACGAAGAAGACGATCTGCTTTGTGACGCACTCCATCCCCGAGGCGGTTTATCTGTCGACGAAAATCGTGGTGATGTCACCGCGGCCCGGGCGCGTGACCGATATCATCGAGAGCAACCTGCCCAAGGAAAGGCCGCTCGATATTCGCGAAACGCCGGAGTTTTTGGCGATTGCGGCGCGGGTGCGCGATGGGCTGCGGGCCGGGCATTCCTATGAGGAGGTGGTGTAATGCTTCGAGCCGTCCCTCAGGGCAAATCGGTCCGGTGGACCGATTTGAGGCGAGAAGGCCATGAGAGCTATGCTCTAATGGCTGGCTCACGTCATTCCGCCGAGAGCGTTGGCGCGTGGGGAGAGACACCCCCACCCTGCTCGATCACGGACTTAGCTGACGCCAAGTCCTATCTCGCTTCCCTCCCCACAAGGGGGAGAGTGGGTGGCTCACTGGCCCCTCGGCAGGCGCCTCCCTCCCCCTTGTGGGGAGGGAATGAGGGTGGGGGTTCGCCATGAACCGCGTCCTGCCCATTCTCACCATTTTGGTCGCCATCCTCGCCTTCTGGTATGCGGCGGCGATCTGGATGAACGCGCCCTGGCAGAACATTCTCAATGGGCGCGCCAATCTCGAAAACGTGCCGTTCATGGAATTCGCCGCCCAGACCTGGGCGCAGGACAAGCCAGTGCTGCCGGCGCCGCATCAGGTGGTTTCGGAAATCTGGAACGCCACGATGGGGCTCGAATTCACCTCGCGGCGTTCCCTCGCGCTCCATGCGTGGATCACGCTTTCGGCGACGCTGCTGGGCTTTGTCTTCGGCACTGCGCTCGGTGTCGTCTTGGCCGTCGCCATCGTCCACAATGATGCGACGGATCGCTCGCTGATGCCCTGGATCATTGCGAGCCAGACCATTCCTATTCTCGCCATTGCGCCCATGGTCGTGGTGGGGCTGGGGGCCGTGGGACTGACGGGGCTGGTGCCCAAGGCGCTGATCTCGATGTATCTGAGCTTTTTCCCGGTCGTCGTCGGCATGGTGAAGGGGCTGCGCTCGCCCGAGACGATCCAGCTTGATCTGATGCGGACTTATGACGCGAATCCCTGGCAGGTCTTTTGGAAACTGCGCTGGCCGGCGGCGCTGCCCATGCTCTTTGCCTCGATGAAGGTGGGCATTGCCATTTCGCTGATCGGCGCCGTGGTGGCAGAGCTCTCCAATGCAGCCGGGGGCGGTCTTGGCGTGCGGCTCCTCACGGGCTCGTACAACGGCCAAACCATCCAGATTTGGGCGGCTTTGTTTATCGCGGCCGGGCTGGCGGCGGTGCTCGTCGCGATCGTCGGGGCAGCCGAAAAGTTCGTCAATGCGCGGATCGGGGTGCGGGCGTGATGAAATCTGGTCTCACTCTCCTGCAATCCCTCCTGGCGCTGCTGGCCGGCGGCATGGCGCTGTGCGGGCTCATCGGGGCGGCGATTTCCGCGGATGCGGAAATTCTGCTCACCGTGGCCGTTGGGCTCGGTGCGCTGACGCTGGCCCGGTTTTTCTTCCGACCGATCAGTTTATGGCTCGATGGTCTTGCCGCGGTGCTGATTGCCGTGGCGCTGGTTCTGGCGCTGCCAAGGGGTTCGGCCATGCCGGGCCACTATTGGTTCGCCATGGTGAGTGCCTGGGCCTTTGCCTGGCTCTTTGTCGATCAGCTTTCAGGCGAGATCCGCAAGGGAACAGTGCCGCGAAAGACGATGGGGCTCCTCATCCCCGCCGTGTTCGGCGTGGCCCTGCTTGTCGTGTGGGAAATCGTCACCCGCGGGGCAAATGTGCCGCCGGTGCTTTTGCCGGCGCCTTCGGCCATCGGGGCGCAATTGGCGAACTCGGCGCCGATCCTTTGGGCCGACTTCGTCCAGACATTCATCAAGTCTGTCATCCCCGGCTATATCATCGGCTGCCTTGCCGGGCTTATCGTCGCCATTGCTGTCGACCGTTCGCCCTTCCTCAAGGCCGGGCTGCTGCCGATCGGCAATTTCATGTCGGCGCTGCCGATCATCGGCATCGCGCCGATCATGGTCATGTGGTTCGGGTTCGACTGGCAGAGCAAGGCTGCCGTCGTCGTCGCCATGACGTTCTTCCCCATGCTGGTCAATACGGTGGCGGGGCTCAACGCAGCCTCTTCCATCGAGCGCGACCTCATGCGGACCTATGCTGCCAACTATTGGCAGACGCTGTTGAAGTTGCGCCTGCCCGCTGCGGGGCCCTTCATCTTCAATGCCCTCAAGATCAACTCGACTCTGGCCTTGATCGGCGCAATCGTAGCGGAATTCTTCGGAACACCTGTTGTGGGGATGGGTTTCCGGATTTCGACCGGGGTGGGGCGTCTTGCCATCGACCTGGTCTGGGCGGAGATCGCGGTTGCCGCGATCGCGGGGTCCGCCTTCTACGGGGTGATCGCCCTCATAGAAAGGGGCGTCACCTTCTGGCATCCGTCTGTCCGTGGTGGACGGGCGTAAACTGTTACAGGGAAAAGGGAACGACAGAATGAAGACTTTTATCACTGGTCTGCTTGCCGGCACCATGGCGCTGGCGGCCATGCCCAGCGCCTTTGCAGCCGATGCGCTGACCCTGCAGCTCAAGTGGGTGACGCAGGCTCAGTTCGCGGGCTATCTCGTTGCCGAAGCCAAGGGCTTTTATGACGAGGAAGACATCGACCTGACTATCCTCCCCGGCGGCCCGAACATCGCCCCGGAACAGGTGATTGCTGGCGGCGGCGCCGACATCATCGTCACCTGGATGGCAGCCGGCATGGCGGCCCGTGAATCGGGCGTACCACTGGTCAACATCGCCCAGCCGTTCAAGCGCTCGGGCCTGATGATGATCTGTCCGGTCGAGAAGGAAATCAAAACCGTCGCCGACTTCCCGGGCCATACGCTCGGCGTCTGGTTCTTCGGCAATGAATATCCGTTCTTCGCCTGGATGAACAAGGAAGGCATTGCCACCGACGGTTCGGCCGGCGGCGTCACGGTTCTTCAGCAGAGCTTTGATATCCAGCCGATGATCCAGGGCCAGGCCGACTGCATCTCGGTCATGACCTATAACGAATATGGCCAGGCGCTCGATGCCGGTTATGGCCCGGATAACCTGACCATCTTCAACTATACCGAGATGGGCAATGACCTGCTAGAAGACGGTCTTTATGTCCTCGAAGACTCGCTCTCCGACCCGGCCAAGGTCGACGCCTATACGCGCTTTGTGCGCGCCTCGATGAAGGGTTGGGCCTATGCCCTCGAAAACCCGGAAGAAGCCGCCCAGATCGTTGTCGATAGCGACGAAACCGGCGCTGCTACCCTCGAACACCAGCTCTACATGGTGGGCGAAGTGTCGAAGCTCGTCGACGCAGCTGATCCGGCACTCGACATGACCACCTATGATCGTACCGTAAAGGCCTTGCTCGACCAGTCGATCATCAAGGCCCAGCCGGAAGGCGCTTACACGACCGTCGTCACCGACGCGCTGAAGTAAGTTTTCGTCACCTTATTGAAGCGGGCGGGGAGCGATCCCTGCCCGCTTTTGTCTTTCTGAAAACTTGAAATGGCCACGCTCACCCGGCACAAGGCGCAAAACACCGAGGAGCGCAAAATTCCGACAGAGATCCCGACAGACCCGCTAACCCTCATGGGCCTCGGCATTGGCGCCGTCGTCGTCATCTGGCTCATCTTTTCGGTGGTCAAAAAAGTAGTCGGGATCGCCATCGTGCTGGCTTTGGCCGCAGGCGGCTGGTTCCTGTGGACCAATCCGCAGCATCTGGCGCCGATCATTGCCTATGTCAGGCAGTATACCGGCTAGGCTCTGAGGCTATTCGAAGAATCACTTAAGGCGCTTTAGTTCCTTGTTTTTGTGCATTTCTTTGCCGGAAAGCCGGCAATAGCTTTCGCTCCGCGTCCGGAACGAAATCGCCCTCCCGCCAGTTGAGATGTCACATTTCAATTGCCGGAGGGCATTTTCATGAATTCCATTATTTATCTCGTTGGCCTCGTGGTCATCGTCATGGCCATCCTGTCCTTCATCGGCCTTGCCTGAACGGGGGCCGCAACCATGACTGTTTTACATCCGACCGAAGTCGCTGTTGTCGACGCGTCGTCCACCCGTGAAAGCGCCAGCTATGTCGACTGGTCCGCTATTGTCGCGGGCATCATCTTCGCATCAGCCATTTCACTCCTGTTCATTGCCTTCGGCGCCGCCGTAGGGCTCAACTTCGTCGGTTTTCACGCCCGCGAAGGGGCACCCGGTATCCTGATCGGCATTGCTGCAGCAAGCTGGTTCCTCTGGGTGCAGGTCTCGAGCCTGATGGCCGGGGGCTATCTCACCGGCCGGCTGCGTCGCCGGCATTTTGATGCCACCGAAGACGAAAGCGATGTGCGCGATGGCGCCCATGGACTGATCGTCTGGGCCGGCGCCACCGTCCTCGGCGCCATCATCGCCGTGGGTGGCGTGGGTGCCGTTGCCAATATGGCGGGTTCGGCATTGGCAACGGCTACCACCGCCACCTCTAATGTGGCGGAAGGATCAGCGGACCTGATCGATCCCAATGCCTATTTCACCGATCAGCTGTTCCGTTCCGAGCAGCCGGTGGCCGGTGATACGGAAACCGCCCGTGGCGAGGCCGCGCGCATCTTTGCCCAGGCGGCCCTGGGCGATGGCACGGTGCCGGATGCCGACCGCACCTATCTCACCAATGTCGTTGCCGCCAATACGGGCCTGACGCCCGAGGAATCGGCAGCCCGGGTCGATGCGGTCATTGTTGCCATCGACGGCGCCAAACAGGATGCAGTGGAGGCCGCGCGCATTGCCCGCAACACGGCCATCATCGCCGCCTTCCTGCTCGCCGCGACGACACTCGTGTCCGCGATCGGCGCCTACTGGGCGGCGCAAAAGGGCGGCAACCACCGCGATGAGAACACCGTTCTCACCGACGTATTCCGCCGCTTCTAATCGAGCCGGAGAAAGGAAAACACCATGTTCAAAGGTCTTGCTCTCTGGCTACTCGGCGTGCCGATCTGGCTGATCATCATCATTTTTCTCGTGACGTGACGAGAACGAAAACGGAGCCGAAAGGCCCCGTTTTCTTGTTCCGTGATCGGCGCGACTTACGCGTCCGGATGCTTGAACACCAGGGCGGCATTGGTGCCACCAAAGCCGAAGGAATTGGAGAGCACATAGCCGAGATCGACATTGTCGCGGCGCTGGCGCAGGATCGGCATGTCCTCGAAGGCGGGATCGAGCACGTCGATATTGGCGCTTTCGGCGATGAAGCGGTTCTTCATCATCAGGATCGAATAGATCGATTCATGCACGCCCGTGGCGCCCTGGCTATGGCCGGTCAGCGACTTGGTCGCCGAGATCGGCGGGCACTTGCCTTCATTGCCGAAGACGGCGCGCAGGGCTTCGATTTCCTTGAGATCGCCCACCGGGGTCGAGGTGGCGTGGGGATTGATATAGTCGATCGGCGCCTTGATGTTTTTCAGCGCCATGCGCATGCAGCGCTCCGCGCCTTCGCCCGAGGGCGCAACCATGTCGACGCCGTCCGAGGTCGCGCCATAGCCGACCAGTTCAGCCCAGATTTTCGCGCCGCGCGCCTTGGCGTGTTCGTATTCTTCGAGCACCAGCACGCCGGCGCCGCCTGAAATCACAAAACCGTCGCGGGCCGCGTCGTAGCAGCGCGAGGCCTTTGCGGGGGTCTCGTTATAGTTCGAACTCATTGCGCCCATGGCGTCGAAGAGGTTCGACAGGGTCCAGTCGAGGTCTTCGTGGCCGCCGGCAAAGACGATGTCCTGCTTGCCGAGCATGATCTGTTCCATGGCATTGCCGATGCAATGCTTGGACGTCGCGCAGGCCGCGGTGATCGTATAGTTGACGCCCTTGATGGCAAAGGACGTGGCAAGCGTCGCCGATGCCGTCGAGCCCATGGCCTTGGGCACGGCAAGCGGCCCGATACGCTTTGGCGATTTTTTCTCGCGGGTGACGTCGGCTGCTTCGACGATGGTGCGGGTGGAAGCACCGCCCGAACCCATGACGATGCCGGTCATGGGATTGGAAATGTCTGATTCTTCGAGCCCTGCATCGGCAATGGCCTGCTGCATGGCGAGATAGTTCCAGGCCGCGCCCTTGCCCATGAAGCGAGTGACGCGACGATCGAGGGCTTCAAACGGATCGAGACGCGGGTCGCCCTTGACCTGCGAGCGGAATCCCAATTCGGCATAGTCTTCGGCAAAGACGATACCGGGCTTGGCCAGGCGCAGGCTTTCAGTGACTTCGTCGAGCGAATTGCCGATCGAAGAAATGATACCCATGCCGGTTACCACTACTCGTCTCATAGAATCCTCGCTCTGGTCGTCTGGTGAAGTCGCCATGGGGGCCGGCGCTTCACTCTATATAGTTTCGGTTCGGTACGGCATTAAGGCCGATCAGGCAGACTTCTGCTCGTGGAGCTGCGCATCGGTGAAGAGACCAACGCGCAAGTCCTTGGCTTCGTAGATCAATTTTCCGTCAGCCTTGACCCAGCCATCGGCAATGCCGAGGGTCAGGCGCGAACGCATGACGCGCTTGATGTCGATACCGTATTCGACCAGCTTGACGTCATTGGTCACCTGGCCGGTGAACTTGATTTCGCCGCCGAGAGCGCGGCCCTTGCCCGGCTGGCCGATCCAGCCAAGAAAGAAGCCGGTCATCTGCCAGACGGCATCAAGACCGAGGCAACCCGGCATCACCGGATCGTCGATGAAATGGCACTTGAAAAACCACAGGTCCGGGTTCACATCGAGCTCGGCGCGCACGAGACCCTTACCGAAATCGCCGCCGGTTTCATCGATGTGAGTGATGCGGTCGAACATCAGCATGGGCGGCGCAGGTAGGCGCGCATCCATCTGGCCGGGCAATTCGCCGCGACCATGCGCCAAAAGCTCTTCATAACCAAATGCGTGTTGCCGGTCCGCCATTACCCATCCCCGCTAAGCTCAAGCCTTGTCTCGTATAGAGGTGCGGAAAAGGGGTCAAGCCAGCCCAAAGGACAAGGGAGGCAGGCAGGCCCGCGCTGTGACAGTTCGGCGACTTGTTTCAAACCCCTGGCGCCACTATAACTAGGGTCATATTTTATGGACCAATGAGACGAGTAGCACTGGCCCAATGACCGATTTTGACCTTGCCGACCGTCCTGCGTCCCATACGCCCTGCCTGACGGCGGTGTTGCGCATGGCTGGCCTCCGGCCGACACGGCAGCGCGTTGCGCTGGCCGAACTGCTGTTTGGCGGCCCGCATCGCCATGTCAGCGCCGAGCAATTGCATACCGAAGCCAATGCGGCCGACGTGAATGTGTCGCTGGCAACGATCTACAATACGCTGCACCAGTTCCATGAAGCGGGGCTCCTGCGCGAAGTGGCCATCGACGCCTCGCGCTCCTACTTCGACACCGATACGTCCGACCACCATCACTTCTTTGTGGAAGACGAGCAGCGGATGATCGATATCCCGGCCTCCTCGGTCGAATTCAAGGCCCTGCCCAAGCCCCCCAAGGGCATGGAAGTGGCCCATGTCGACGTGGTCATCCGCGTGCGCAAGGCGGCGGTCTGACTTTCAATCGTCACCCTCGGGCTTGACCCGAGGGCTCTCCACTTGCGGCATCGCTTTCAAGTGAAACGTCCTCGGGTCAAGCCCGAGGATGACGGCCAATGGACGCCGAAGCTGTCGTGCACCCCGTGACAAAAGCCCGTCCTTTCCCCATATAGTGGGGCCCAGGAAACAGCGACAAAGGTGGTCGATGCCCGAAAAGGTCAATCTCAATGCCTATTTCGAGCGAATCGGCTTTGCCGGTTCGATTGCACCCACCATTCAGACCCTGGAACTGCTGCATACCCTGCATCCAGCCGTCATTCCCTTCGAAAATATCGGGCCGCTGACCGGCGAGCAGGTGCTGCTCGACCAGCAGAGCCTTGAAAAGAAGCTGCTTATCGAGAAGCGCGGCGGCTTCTGCTTCGAGCACAATTTCCTGTTCATGCGCATTCTTGCCGATCTCGACTACGAGGTGCGGCCGCTCTTGGCGCGGGTGATCTGGACCAATCCGGAGGCGATCAGTGCGCCGCCGAGCCACATGCTGCTGCTGGTCGATATCAAGGGCGTCAACTACATCGCCGATGTCGGCTTTGGCGGCTTGAGCCTGACGACGCCGCTGCGCCTCAGGGCCGGCGCCGAACAGGCGACCCCGCACGAGACTTTCCGCCTGACCGGTGGCGATCCCAATTGGACGCTGGAGGTCAAGATCGGGGACGAGTGGCGTGGGGTCTATGTCTTTACCACCGACACAGTGGCCGAAGTGGACCTCTGGGACATCAATCGCGATCTCTCGAGCAATCCTGCCTCGCCCTTCACGCTGCAATTGCGCGCCTCCCTCTCGCCCAGCGGGCGGCGGCTAAAAGTGCACAATGACCAGTTCACGGTGCAGCCGACCGGCGGAGCCGCGGAAAAGCGCACCTTGAGCTCGGTTCAAGAAATTCGCACCGTGCTGACCGAGGAGCTGGGCCTGACCCTGCCCGAGAGCGACAAGCTCGATGCCAAGCTTGCCGGGCTCCTCCCGGCGCCACCCGAAACGGTCGAATAGCTCATGGCGCCCGTCACCGTGCCGGTTGAGGCCCTCCGCGAATTTCCTGATTTTCACTCGTTTTACGATTGGCTGGCGCACAATCACGACAGCGCGCCGGAAGTGTGGATCCGCATCTTCAAGAAGGGTGCGGGCAAGCCGACCGTTACCCCGGTCGAGGCGATCGATGCCGTGCTCTGCTGGGGCTGGATCGATGCGATCAGAAAAAGCTGGGACGACGAAAGCTTTGTGCAGCGCTATTGCCCGCGCCGGCCCAAATCGGTGTGGAGCCAGATCAACCGCGACAATGTCGCGCGGCTGACCGAAGCGGGGCTGATGACCGCGCATGGCCTAGCCCATGTCGATCTCGCCAAGGCCGATGGGCGCTGGGACGCGGCCTACAAGACCACTATGGGGCCGCCCGAGGACCTGCTGGAGGCCATTCGCGCCAATGCGGATGCGCTGAAGACCTTTGAGAGACTGACCGCGCAAAACCGCTTCGCGCTGACCTTTCGCGTGCAAAACCTCAAGACCGAGGCCGGCCGCAAGAAGAAGATCGCCAGCCTTGTCGAGATGCTGGCGCGGGGCGAAACGATCTATCCCCAGAGCTAGTTTGGAATTTTCTCCAACCGGCACGCTCGGGTCTGACCTGAGGGCTTTCTACTTGCCGCAGCTTGCTTAAGTGAAGTGTCCTCGGGTCAAGCCCGAGGATGACGATCGGTGGTCTTCGTGGCCAATTCCGCTTCCAGTCCCTCATTGCGCAATTTTAGCGCGGCAACGATGTCAGACAGAAACCGCTCGATGACTTCAATATCACTGCGCGAATAGCCCGCCATGACGGTTTCGCGCAGACGCTGGGCGCTGCGGGAAAGGGGAAGCGCCATGTCCTCGGCGCCCGGGCCGACCCGCAACAATGTCGCGCGGCGGTCATTGGGGTGCTGCTCGCGCAGCACATAGGCGTCCTTTTCCAGCCGATTGATGAGGATGGCCGTGGCGCCCGAGGTCATGCCCAGATACCGGCCGAGAGCCGTCGGCGTCGCCTGGCCCTCCTGATCCCTTACGAAACGGATTGCCATCATGTCGGACATGTTGATGCCGGCCGCTGCCGAGAAGGCGCGATAGCCACGGCTCATCTCGTCGGTCAATTCGCGCATCAATGGTTCGATCCGGTCCTGCATGCCCCCTCCTTTATGCGATTTTTACTATTTTGCAAAGATGCTTTCTTGCAAAGGTATATTTTCGGGACTAGATAGCGTCCCACACCAGCAATCGAAGATATCCAAATGGCCAAGCTTTCTCCTATGACCGAGGGCGACATTCAAGCCGTCCGCGCCGAATCCCGGCCCGCTATTGTCCCGCCCGTTCCGGCCGAGGCCGAGCCCGCCCTGCCCACTATCGTCGCCGAGGAACCCGCAAAGCCCTCACGCAGCCGCAAGAAGGCGCGGATGGTGGGCCTGGGCCTCTTCATCGTGCTGGGCGCCGCCATCGCCTGGTATCCGCTTTCGGACCATAACGCCCCCTTCGCCTCCGGCGGTTCCGTCATGGGCAATGTCACCCAGGTGGCAGCGCGCGTCGCCGGCCCCGTCGCCGAAGTGCTGGTCTCGGACAATTCGAGCGTTAGGGCGGGCGACCCGCTGTTCCGTATCGACGAGACGACGTTCAAGATGGACGTGGCCCAGGCCGAAGCACAGCTTGACCTGACCTCGACCAATATTTCCTCGGCCAGCGCTGCCATTCCGGCGACGCAGGCCAAGCTCAGCCAGGCCGAAGTGGCGCTGGTGACGGCAAAGGACGCCGTCGAACGCACGCGCCAGATGTATGATCGCGGCCTCGTCACCGATGCCCAGAAGACCCAGGCCGAGGGCAATTTCCAGACGGCCGAACTCAATGTCGCCGCCGCCAAGGCCGAACTCGACCGCGTCACCACCTCGGCCGGCGCGCTCGACGACACCAATCCCAATTTCCGCGCCGCCCAGGCCGGGCTTGAAAAGGCGCGCTTTGCGCTCGAAAGCACGACCGTGGTGGCGCCGGCGGACGGGCATGTGTCCAACCTGCTGCTCACCCAGGGTCAGTTCGTCGCGGCCGGCTCGCCGGTCATGACTTTCATTTCCGGCGACCGCGCCAGTGTCCTCGTCGATTTCCGCGAAAACCAGCTGGTCAATGTCGAGCCCGGCGACAAGGCCGTGGTGGTATTTGAAGCGGCGCCCGGAAAACAGTTCGACGCCACCGTCGATTCCATCGCCTGGGGCATTTCGAGCGGCCGCACCTCCACCAATGGCCTGGCGCAATCTTCCACGGACACACGCTGGTTTCCGCCCGCCCGCAAGATTCCGGTGCGCGTGATCATCGACGATCCCGCTTCGCTTCCCGCCAATGTGCGCATCGGCTCAGAAGCCGCAGCCCTGATCCTGCCCGACGAAGGCGGGCTCGTGCCGGTCCTTGCCCGCGCCATGCTGGGCTTTTCGAGCGTGATGTCGGGCTTCAACTAAGATGGAACCGCTGCCGCGCGTCGACCCGCTGGACGATCCCTATCTCGCACTGCGCACCATGCTCTGCGTGGCGGTTCTGTTCGCCTTTGCCGAACCGCTGGGCGTCACCCAGCCCATGCTGCCCATCGCAATCGGCATGAGCATGATTTCCAATCAGCGCGGTGCCCTCAATGGCCGCACCTTTGCCGGTCCTCTCGTGCTGCCCGTCGTGGCCATGCTGTTCGGCTGGCTTGCGGGCCTCACGGTCCACCAGCCGGCCATCTTCATCTTCTGGAACGTGGTGCTCGCCACGGGCGGCATTGCGCTGATGCTGTTCAAGGGCTCGCGCGGCGGCATGTTGCTCACCGTGTTTCCGGCAATGATGTCGATCTCGGCGCTCTACAATGAATATGCGCTGACCGTGATGGCCGAGGGCATGGCGACAGCCGGGCTGATGGTCGGGATCATGGCAATCGTCACCAATCTGCTCTTCCCGCCGCAAACCAAACGCGTCTATGTCGAACAGGTAAAACCCTATGTCGGGCGAAAGCCGGGCGTGGAACTGGCCATTCGCGTCGTGGTCTATCTCGCCGTGCTCATCGCCACCTATGCGACCAATAATCTGAGCCTCTTGATCGCGCCGATCATGATGATCTTCATCTGCGGCGAGGCCGACCATGGCGGACGCATGGAGCAGGTGGTCGATCGCGGCGGCGGCACCATTGTCGGGGCCATTATCGGCGTCGGCGCGCTGATGGTCTACCATCTCGTGCCGCAGTTCATCGTGCTCTTGGCCCTGCTCAGCGCCATTACCTATGTGCTGATCGACAAGATGACGACCGGCGCGGCGCGCCCACAATATTATCAGTATGTCTGCTCGGTCGCGCTGGTGATCGTCCTGTCCTCGATCTATGGCGCCAATTCGGCCGTTGAAGTGGTGGTGCAGCGCGTCGTGCTCACCGTTGGCATCATGCTCTCGGGTATTGTCCTGCTGGCGCTGCTGGAAACCATGTTCGTGCCGCGCGAGGACCGGAGCGAAGAAGTGGCTGAAGCCACCGCCTGAGCCTTCCAATCCCCTGCCGCCCGGTGCTACATCGGGCGGCAGGGTCGAACGCTTGTGGAGGGGCGGGACATGGCTGTGGACGTCGCTTTTCTGCGTGGCATCAACCTCGGCAAGCGCCAGATGAAGATGGCCGAACTAAAGGCCTGCCTCGAAGAGGCGGGTTTTTCAGACGTTAAGACCATCCTTGCCAGCGGCAATGTGCGGTTTCTCAGCAAAGCCGGGCCGGCCGAGAGCAAGGCGCTCCTTGAAAAAACCATCGAGAAAAAGTTCGGCTTTGCCGTGGGCGTGGTGCTGCGGACCGAGGACGAGATCAAGGAAATGCTCGCCGAGCATCCCTTTGACAGGATCGACCCCGCGGCCGATGTGACGCGGCATGTGCTGATGTTCGATGAGCCCCTGCCCAAGGGCTTGGTGATCGAGGACCGGCCCGGCCATACCGAGATCGTCCGCATCGATGCCCGGGAAATCTACATTGCCGGCTATCGCCAGCCCAATGGGCGCTATACGGAAGGCGTCGAGGAGGTGCTGAAGCCGCTTTATGCCAAACTGGGCAAGGGCGTGCTCGACACCATGCGCAACTGGAACACTATCGAAAAGGTCCTGAAGTGATCGTTGTTTTCGGCTCTAGCAATCTCGATCAGGTCGGCACCGTTTCGCGTCTGCCCGAACCGGGCGAAACCGTTGCGGGCGGCACTTTTTCCATGGCGCCGGGCGGCAAGGGTGCCAACCAGGCGCTGGCCGCGCGCCGCGCCGGGGCCGATGTGCGCCACGTTTCCGCCGTGGGCGACGATGCCTTTGCCGATATGGCGCTGAAGCTTTTGCAGGAGGGCGGGGTAGACCTGTCGCAAATGCGAAAAGCGCATGCGGCAACCGGCATTGCCATGATCTTTGTCGATAGCGCCGGCGAAAATGTCATCGCCATCCTGCCGGGCGCCAATGGCACGATGAGCCCGGACGATGCCGACCGGACGCTGGGCAACCTTACTGCCAAGGACACGATCCTGCTGCAGCAGGAAATCCCGCAGGCGGCGACGCGGCGGGCGCTCGACATTGCGCGGACGAAGGGTGCGCGCAGCGTGCTCAATACCGCGCCGTTCCTGGCCGATACGCCGGAGCTGGCGCCGCTGGCCGATATCGTCGTCGCCAACGAAACCGAATTCGCCCTGCTTTCGGGCCGCGGCATCGAGGAACTCGATGCGGCCATGGATGAGTGGGTTGCTAAGACCGGGCGCACCATTGTGGTTACCCTTGGCCCCGATGGGGCGCGGGCGGCTTCGCCGGAAGGAAAATTTGCCGTGCCGGCCTATAAGGTGACGCCGGTCGATACGGTGGGCGCGGGCGATACGTTCTGCGGGTATCTCGCAGCGAGCCTTGATGCCGGGATGACGCTGGAACAGGCCATGCGCCGCGCGGCCGTGGCGGGAAGCCTTGCGTGTCTCAATCCGGGCGCGCAGCCGGCTATTCCGCTCGCTAGGGATGTCGACGCGCTGGTTTAGAGGCGGGTCACGGCGTCATTCCCGCGAAAGCGGGAATCTTCCTTCCCCAAACAGAGATCCCCGCTTTCGCGGGGATGACACCGTGTTTGAGGTTGGGCTTAGTGAAAGACCCGCCGCGGCTTGAACTGACCGAATTCGACCGAGCCTGTCGCCAACACCTTGCCCTTGAAACTGACCCAGCATTCGTCAATCTGGGCCGGGGCCGCCGCGCCGGTAAGAAGTACGGGATTGCCATTGCCCACCGCGCTGGCCTGGCCGGCGTCGAGGCGGATTTCGGGGAGATCGACGAGACCGGCCGACGTCGGGGCCAGCAGCGCGTCGCGCGCTTCGCCCGCTTCGGCGGCTTCCAGTTGTTCCAAAGTCACCGCATCCGCGTCGGAAAAGGGCCCGACCGCAGCGCGGTGCAGGCTGCCGACGTGGCCGCGGGTGCCGAGCACTTCGGCGATGTCGCGGGCGAGCGAGCGCACATAGGTGCCCTTGCCGCAGGTGACTTCAAGCATGCTCTGTTCACTGCCGTGTTCGAGCACGACAAGGGCATCGATCTCGATGGGGCGCTCGGCCAGTTCAACGGTTTCGCCGGCGCGGGCGAGATCATAGGCGCGTTCGCCGTCGATCTTGAGCGCGGAAAAAATCGGCGGGCGCTGCATGATGAGGCCGGTGAACTGCGGCAAAACGGCTTCCAGCGCAGCGCGGTCGGGGCGCACATCCGAAGTGGCGATCACCTCGCCTTCGCGGTCGTCGGTGGTCGTGGCGCTGCCCCAGACAATGGAAAACCGATAAACCTTGGTGCCATCCTGCACCTGCGGCACGGCCTTGGTGGCCTCGCCGAGGGCAATGGGAAGAATGCCGGTAGCCAGGGGATCGAGCGTGCCGGCGTGACCGGCCTTGGCCGCGGAAAACAGCCACCGCACCTTGCCCACCGCCTGGGTGGAGGTGAAGTCATAAGGCTTGTTGAGCACAACCCATCCGGAAATGGGGCGCTTCTTGGATTTCTTCTGTTCGGTCACGGCTATTCTTCGTCGCTGCCGTCGTCTTCGAGATCGCGCTTGACGCGGTCCGAGCGCAGCAATTCGTCGATCCGGCCGGCTTCCTCAAACGTGTCGTCGACGAAGAAGCGAATGTCCGGCGCGTACTTCATGTTGATCTTGGGCGCGACGCGGCCGCGGATAAATTTCGAATGCCGATTGAGCGCGGCGACGATCTCTTCGGCATGCACGCCGCCGAGCGGCATCACATAGGCATTGGCGAGTTTGAGATCGGGCGTCATGCGCACTTCGGGCACGGTGACGACCGAGCCGACCAGCGCTTCGTCCTCGATGTCACCGCGCGCAAAAATGTCCGCCAGCGCGTGGCGCACCAATTCGCCCACGCGCAGCATGCGCTGGCTTGGACCCAGGGGCTTGTTGTCTTTTTTCATGGGCAAGCGGATTAGGCTTTTAGGGCCCTTCCGTCAATCCGCCTTGCTGAACGCGGCCTCGGCCTTGAGCTGGTTTGCCCGGGCCTGAACCACTTCGGTAGCGACCGGCCAGGACTTCGGATCGCCCGGATCGAAGCTTTTGCCGCGCCATTCCTGGTAGATGATGGCAACACCCGTGTCCGAGCGCTGGAAGCTGGCGACCATCACCTCGCCGAGCCCGGCAAAGGTCCTGTACTGATCGGCATAGGCGCCGCAGACAAAGCCGAGCGGGGCCAGGTCATTGTCGCCATTGTCCTGGCCGAGCTGGAAGAAGCCGGTCAGTTCCGGCTTGCAGCTATTGGCGTGCAGCATCATCAGAGCGGCGCGATAGTCGGCCAGGGTTCGCTCGTTTTCGTCGCGGCTGATGCGCGCGCCATAAAGCGTGGTCCAGAGCGCTTCGCTTTCGCCCTTGGGATAAATTTCGAGGAGGGCCTGGCCGTCTTCAGCGAGGAACGAGGTTTCCACCCGGCCGAGCGCCGCATCGTCACCCGTGAGCCAGTCGGGCCGGGGCAGCGACAATTGGTGGCCCAATGCATCGAGAACCAGCTTGCCGCCTTCTTCCACGAGCGGCGGGGTGCTGCGAATCTGTGCCGCAGCCGGCATGGTGGCGACACCCAGCGCGATCAGGACAAAAAGAGCGGTTCTCAACGGCGTCACGGGGCACTCCTTAGCCCAAAGACAGGTGCAGTCCGGCCCAAGCCCCCAAAGGCCAGCTGCTATCGGCACGATTAGAAAGGAAGTTTCGCCCATGCAAGGCGAACGAGTGATGGGCGTGATGATGATGAGGCGGTTGAAGGAAAGCTGCAACACATGGCGTGGTGCATGGGGCGATGGGCAAGCGCCAGCCTACCCTCTTGCACTCCGCGGGAGCGGTGTTTCCGGCAGCAGGCGATGCGGCGGCTGGTGGCCGTCCATAAAGGTGCGGATATTGACGATGACGGTCTCGCCCATCTCGATGCGGGCTTCGAGCGTCGCCGACGCCATATGGCCGGTAAGAACCACCTGATTGGTCTCGGCAAGGCCCAGCAGACGGGGGTTGATCCCCTTGCGATTGTCGAAAACGTCGAGCGCGGCCCCGGCAAGGCGGCCGGCCTCGATGCGCTCGATCAATGCGACTTCATCCACGAGTTCGGGCCGGCTGACATTGAGCACATAGGCGCCCGGCTTCATGCGGTCGAGCCGCTCAGCCGAAAGGATGTTCGTCGTGTCGCGCGTCAGCGGGGTGTGGAGCGAAACGATATCCACCGCTTCGAGCATAGGTTCGAGTTCGGGCCAATAGGTGGCGCCCAGGGGCTCTTCCACGCCCGGCGGCCGGCGATTGCGGGAGAAGTAGTGGATATTGAGCCCGAAGGCGCGGGCACGTTGCGCGACCGCCGTGCCGATGCGGCCCATGCCGACGATCCCCAGCGCCTTGCCGCGCAGGCGATGACCGAGCATGGAGGTCGGCGACCAGCCGGCCCAGGCTCGATCGCGCAGCAGCAATTGCGAGCCTTCCACCAGCCGCCGCGGCAAAGCCAGCATCAGCGCCATGGCCATGTCGGCGGTGTCCTCGGTGAGAACGCTCGGCGTATTGGTAACCGTCAGGCCGGCGGCCCAGGCCGCTTCAAGGTCGATATTGTCCACCCCATTGCCGAACTGGGCAATCAACCGCACGCTTTGGGGCAGGCGGGCGATGAGATCGGCATCGATCCGGTCGGTGATGGTGGAAACCAGCACATCCTTGCCCTCGACGCCGGCCAGAATATCCTCGGCGGTCAGGGTTTGGTCGGTTTCATTGACATCGGTTTCAAAAAGCGTCGCCATGCGCGCTTCGATGGTCTCGGGCAGGCGACGAGTCACCAGAATTTTCGGTTTGCTCGATGTCATGCTTGCCTTGCGACCTGATCACAAAGGGATGGCTTGCGCCTATCCTTTAAGGACCGTTAAGGATCATGCCGTAGTGATAGGGCAATTCCAATCCGTCTGCAAAGTCATGTTCATTTCGCACGCCGCTTCGGGCCGTGTCCGTCTGCTTTTTCCGCGTATTTTCGCAATCCTGCCGCTGCTGTTCGCGAGCCTGTTCGTCAGTGCGCCCGCCGCCTGGGCCCAGGCCGAATCGGTTTCGGGGCTGAAATTGCCGCGTTTCGTGTCCACGCGCTCCAACCCCATCAATGTGCGTGTCGGCCCCGGCACCAAATATGATATTGCCTGGAATTACACGGTTTCGGGCGTGCCGGTCGAAATCGTTCAGGAATTCGACACCTGGCGCAAGATTCGCGACATGGACGGCGAAGAGGGCTGGGTGCACCAGAGCCTGCTCGTGGGCACGCGCGCCGGCTATGTCACCCCCGTCGCCGCAAATGGCGAAGTCGATATGTATGCCTCGCGCTCGACAGAGTCGGGTGTTCGTGCGCGGCTCGCGCCGGGCGTGCGCGTCAACATTTCCGAATGCGACGGGGACTGGTGCACGGTTTCGGCCGGCCAGCCGGGCGAACGCGCCAATTTCTCGGGCTATGTGCGCCAGGAAGAAATCTGGGGCGTCTATCCCGACGAAGTCTTCGACTGATTCTTTGCTAGTCGCGTTTTCGAACCGGAAAAGTGGTGGCCGCTTTTCCTGAAAACGCTCTAGGCGTCGAGTTCGGCCAGAGCCTCGTCGCGCTGCCGGCCCAGACGCACGTCATCCTCCTGCTTGGGGCAGGAGCTGCAATAGGTGGCGGGAAAGGCCAGATAATCGAGGCAGCAGCCTTTTCGGGCCGTGATCAGCACCTGGCGCCCATCGGCAAGGTCGAGCGTCTCCAAATCCCCCTGCCCCACCAGATCCATGGCTGAAAGCCAGAGGCCGCAGATGCGCCGCTGCTCTTGCATGCTCATGCCGGGCACATAGTCCCGCAACCGCAGCATCAGCCCCAGCATGCGATCGGTGAGAAGCCGCAGCGCCGGCACGCGCTTGAGTTTTGTAAGCTCATTGATTTCGGCGAGAAGACCATCGGCGAAGGCGCGGAGGTCCGTGCCGGCGCGCCAGATGAGGTCGTCGAGATCGGCCTTGTGCTGCGGTCCCGGTGGCAGGCGAAACCCGCTGACATCGACCCCCTTGACCTGCTGGCTGACGCTCGACAGCTGCGGCAAGGCGCCATGGACGTGCGCGCCAATGACAGCGAGATAGGCCGGCTGCCAGAAAAGATTGGTGAGGAGGCGCACGGCATAGAAGGGCTGGCCTGCCGCAGGATAGGTCGCTTCGAGCCTTGCATAGAGCTCGCGCAGGAATTGCTGATTGTCCCCGCCCGGCACATACCAGCCCGGCAGAGCTTCACCCGGCGCGCCATTGAGAAAGCCGGTGACCCGCGCGGCGGTTTCAAGAAACCGCGTCAGCGCGACATCATCGCTATCAAGGGCAAACAGAAAATTACGGGCGGCCACAGGGCTTTTCCATGGTTTCGCCCTCCCTATAACCGCATCCGCCCAATATTCAAAGTCCCAAGTATATTGGGAAATATCCGTAAGTACGGTTTTATACTTTTATAACAGATGAAGCGGACAATTACCTGACAACGAACGTATGGGGGCAGTATGCTGCACCACAGCGCTTCTTGTCTACGCAGTAATCATGGCAGTGCGGCAGTAGAATTCGCCATTCTGGCGCCTGTCTATCTATTGATGCTTTGCGGCATGCTGGCCTATGGGCTCTATTTCGGGGCCGCCCATTCGCTGCAGCAGCTGGCTGCCGATGCGGCGCGCATTTCCATTGCCGGGCTCGACAGCGCCGAGCGCGACAGCCTCGTCGGGCGTTATCTCGACCGTCATGCCGGCGACTATATGCTGCTCGATCGGCAATACCTGACCTATGCCATTGGCGATGATCCCGGCGATCCCACCCAATATCGCGTCGCCCTGCGCTATGACGCCATAGAATTGCCGATCTGGAACCTTTATCCGCCCCTGCCCATGCCCAGCCGCTACATGGTCTATGGCGCCACGATCAGGCAGGGCGGGCTGTGATCGCCTCATTCTTTCGCGACAGCAGCGGCAATATGGCGGTGCTGTTCGCCACCGCTTTTTCGCTGTCGGGCGTCATCGGCGCCATCGCCGTCGACGCTGCCGCGCTTTATCACGAGAGGCGTGTCATCCAGTCCACCGTCGACCTTGCCGCCCTCAGCGCCGCGCGCAATCCCGGCCGCGCCGGCGAAATCGCCGCGGAAGTGCTGACCCAGGCCGGTTTTGCCGATCAGGCCGGCCTTGTCGTCACCGTCGGGCGCTTCGAGGCCGATGCGACCCGCGCGCCGGAAGACCGCTTCGTGCCCGGCCGCACGCCGGCCAATGCAGTCAAGGTGCAGTTCGAGCGACCGGGTACGCTGCATTTCGCCGCCAGCTTCACCCAGTCCCCGATGATCGGGGCGACGGGTCTTGCAACCGTCACGCCGGAAGTCTCCTTTTCGTTGGGATCGCGCCTTGCGAGCCTCAATGGCGGCATTGCCAATGCGCTGCTGAGCACATTGCTGGGCACTACGGTCAGCCTTTCCG
Source organism: Devosia sp. (assembly GCF_024707125.1). Classification (GTDB taxonomy): domain Bacteria; phylum Pseudomonadota; class Alphaproteobacteria; order Rhizobiales; family Devosiaceae; genus Devosia. The sequence continues at coordinate 593,203 of NZ_JANQAH010000009.1, read as the reverse complement.
TCGTCGACTATAATGGGCTTGCTTCGGCGCGCGTGGATGCCCTGAGTTTTCTCGATGCGCTGGCGCTCGAAATGGGCCTCAATGCCGGCAGCTACAATGAAATCCTGTCCTCTGAAGCCTATGCCGGCGACATCGCCGCGGCGCTTGCGAGCCTCGTCACCGGGGCCGAAAAGGCCGCGCTCACGACGCTGGCCAATGCCGGCCAGGGCAATCGCGTGCCGCTCGGCAAACTCTTCGACCTTGGCCGCTACGGTTCCCTGGGCCTCGACAGCGCCGGGGCGGCCCTCAATGCCCGCGTCTCTGCCCTCGAAGTCCTTTCCGCTGCCGCCGCGCTCGCCGATGGCGACAAGCAGATCTGGCTCAGCCTTGGCGGGCATCTGCCCGGCATAGCAGCGCTTTCGGTCGAACTCGCGATCGGCGAACCGCCACAGGGCGGGGCATGGTTCGCCGTTGGCCCGGTCGATACCGTCATCCGCACGGCACAGGTGCGCTTGCGCGTGGATGCGCAATTCCTCGGCGGCCTTGCCTTGCAAGGTGCGGTCATCCGCCTGCCGCTCTGGCTTGATCTTGCCCATGCCGAGGCCCGCGTTGCGGGGGCCTCCTGCCCCGATCGCGACCACCCCAATGGTACCGCCGAGATCGCCGTGCTGCCCGGCGCACTCGAACTTGCCATCGGCCAGGTCACCAATGCGCAGATGCGCGATTTCGGCGCCACCCTGCCGGTCACGCCGGTGCGTATCCTCGATGCCCTGCTCCTGCGCATTTCCGCCGCGGCGCATGTAGAAGTGGCGCAGACGACGCCGGTGCTGCTGGCATTCTCTTCCAGCGATATCGGCACGGCGCGCCTCAAGACGGCAAGAACCACGACGCTGGTGACCTCGCTCGGCCAATCGCTGCTGGCCGACCTCAAGTTGGAGATTTCCGTGCTCGGCCTCGGGCTCTCCCCGCTCAATGTCATTGCCAATGCCCTCAAGGCCGCCATCACCCCGATCGCCGCCCCGCTCGATTCCATCGTCAACACGCTGCTCACCACGCTGGGCCTGGGCATCGGGGAAGCGGATGTGCGGGTCTATGGGGTGCGATGCCTCAATCCGGTGCTGGTGGGATAATTTCGCTCACGGCCAGCAAAAAGCCCGCCCAGCTTGTGCTGGGCGGGCCAAATTTTCAGATCGCTATGGAGCGACCTTCAGCGCTCTTGCAGAACTTACTGCTGAACGAGCGTCAGGTTGATCGCGGACTCGCGGCCATCACGACCGGTCTCGACCTCGTAGGTGACCTTGTCGTTTTCGTACAGGCCATCGACGCCCGAACGCTGAACTGCGGAGATGTGAACGAAGTGGTCCTTGCCGCCATTGTCGGGGGTGATGAAACCAAAACCCTTGGTGGCGTTGAAGAACTTGACGGTGCCGTTGATGGTGGCCATTTCAGTATCCTAAAAGCTCGGAGCCGAAGCGAAGCGAGCGTTTCCCTCCGCAACATGCAAGAGGGCCTACAGACGTTCGCAAAGCGTATCAGTGAGCCAAGACCGGGATTAACCGGGAGAGGCAGCCAACTTCGGCTGAAAACGTATGGGGTGCTTTATGACAGCGGATCGTGGCTAGAGCAAGACCGCAAAGAAAAAACCAAGATCGTGTTTGGGGCCGGGCGAGAAAACGCGTTCCCATTCCGACCTTTATCACCGCTTGACTCGGCGCATTAGTGTGCTACACATGTATCACACTAGATAGGCACGACACATGGATGATTTTCACGCCAGCCAGCCGATCTTCGTGCAGATCCGGCAGCGGCTGATCGAGATGATCCTGCGTGGCGCAGTCGGGGAGGGCGATTCCCTTCCCTCGGTGCGCCAGATTGCAGCAGAACTTTCGGTCAATCCGCTGACGGTCACCAAGGCCTTCGAAGCCCTGGTCGAGATCGGCGTGGTCGAAAAACGGAGGGGTCTTGGAATGTTCGTTACCCAAGGCGCACAAGACAAATTGCTTACCCACGAGCGCGAAAAGTTCCTCAAGGAGGACTGGCCGCGCATCCTCACCCAGATCAAGGCCCTGAACCTTGATCCCAAAACCCTCTTTGCCGAAACCCCGGTGGAGCCCAAGCCATGACTGACACCAATCTCACCCTAGAGCCCGTCGTCACCGCACGGGGCCTGAGGAAAAAATTCGGCCGAAAGGAAATCCTGCACGGGCTCGATTTCGACATTCCCGCCGGCCGCATCTATGGCCTTGTCGGCCACAATGGCGCGGGCAAGACCACGACGCTCAATGCCATGCTGGGGCTCACGAGTTATGAGGGCACCATTCGCGTGCTGGGCGAAGATCCCTTTGCCCGCCGCGCCAAGCTGATGGAAAACGTCGCCTTCATTTCCGACGTGGCGAGCCTGCCGCGCTTCCTCAGGGTGCGCGAACTCTTCGCCCTTCTCTCCAACATCCATCCCAATTTTTCGACCGACAAGGCGCGCAGCTTTCTCGAGGGCACCGACATCAAGCCCGAGATGAAGATCAAGACGCTCTCCAAGGGCATGGTGGCCCAGCTTCACCTCGCCGTGGTCATGGCGATCGATGCCAAGCTTCTGGTGCTCGACGAACCGACGCTCGGGCTCGACATCACCTATCGCAAGCGGTTTTACCGGCGCCTCCTCGAAGACTATATGACCGAGGAGCGCACCCTGATCATCACCACCCACCAGGTGGACGAGATCGAGTTCATGCTCTCCGACATCATGTTCATTCGTGACGGCGACCTGGTCCTCCACATGCAGATGGAGACGGTGAACGAGAAATTTTCGCAGCTCGTGACCAATGAGCCGGAATTACAGGCCCAGGCCCGCGCCCTCGGCCCGGTCTATGAAGAAACGCGCTTCGGCCAGACCGTCTTTATCTTTGACGGCGTCTCGCGGGAAAACCTCGAACCGCTTGGAAAAGTTTCGACACCGACGCTTTCCGACCTCTTCGTCGCGCTGATGCAGCGACCGACTGCCAATCCGGAGACGGCCCGATGAAGGCTTTTGCTGCACTCGTCCATCGCGAATATATCGAGCATCGCGGTGCCTTCTTCATCGCACCGCTGGTCATGGTGGCGATCGTCTTCCTCCTCACCATCTTTGCCTTCAGCGTCGACCGCATCAACACGCGCTTTTCCGGCCAGATGCTGACCGTGATGCCCACCTGGGTTTTTGAGGCCGGCTTTGCCGCGCTTGCTGCCGGCTGGCTCATTTACCTCGGCTTCGTGCTGTTCTTTTACTGCGCCGATGGCTTTGCCGCCGACAAGCGCAACAATGCCATGCTGTTCTGGAAGTCGATGCCGGCTTCGGACCTGAAGGTATTGCTGAGCAAGCTCACCGCTGCCGTAACCATCCTGCCCGGTTCGATCTTTGCCGTGGCGCTCCTCAGCATCGTCCTGATGTTTGGCGTCGCCTATGTAACGACGATGATTGCGGGCCTTGGCAGCGCCACCCTGCTCTGGAGCATTCTGGTCATTTTTGCGCAGATGAGCCTTGTGCTCCTCGTCGTCATCGCCTGCGCCCTTCTGTGGTACCTGCCCTATATGGCTTTGGTGGGGGCCATGGGCACGGCGGCCGGTCGCTGGGCCATCCCGCTGGCCTTGCTTTTGCCTTCGATTCTCTCGGTGCTCGAATGGGTCGTCATGGGCGGGGGCATGCATCCCTTTGCCACGCGCACCTGGGACTATCTCAATTACCGCTCGCAGTTTCCGGTCGCCGTCGACTATCTCGACCGCGTCTGGGAAGGCCAGCAGGCCTTTGACGCCACGGCTTTCACCATCGACTTCCTGCAGAAATTCGACTGGCTGCAGGTCGGGATCGGCGCCGTTTTCGCTGTCGTCGCGATTTACATCGCCAGCGAATATCGCCGCCGCTCCGCCGCCAATTGAGATTTCGTGCGGCTTGACCACCCACCCTTGCCCCCTCTCCACACGAGGTGAGCGCCTCCTCCCCCTTGTGGGGAGGGAATGAGGGTGGGGGTATTTTGGCAGTGCCAAGTCCATGCTAGGGAGCGGTCCGAACAGGACCGCTTCCGATGACCTTGCCTACCATTGTCAGTTTCTGGCACGGCCCTTTGAGCTGGCTCGAAATTCTCTGCATCACCTCCTTTGTCCGGCAGGGACACAAGGTGGAGGTCTATTCCTACGAGCCGATCACTGCCCTGCCTGCGGGCGCCGAATGGCGTGACGCTACAACTGTGCTGCCGCCGGAAAAGCTGGTCTTTTACAAGGGCCGCGGCACGCCCGGCGTCTTTTCCGACCATTTTCGCTACGCGGCACTGAAAGCCGGGCTCGGCGTCTATGCCGATCTCGACATGTATTGCCTGCGCCCCATGGAAGGCCCGTTCGACTATCTCATGGCCTGGGAACGGCCCGGTTCGGTCAATGGCGCCATGCTCTATATGCCGCCCGATGCGCCGCTGCTGGCCGACCTGCTTTCTGTCTTTGAAGAGAAGAAGCGCCCGCTGCTCGAGCCGCACCTGCCGCCACTGCGGCGCTTCGAGGTCGCCATTCGCCGCCTCGTGGGCGACCGGGTAACGCCCGAACACATGCAATATGGCGCAACCGGGCCCATGGCCCTCACCCATTTCGTCGCGGAACACGGCCTCACCGCGCGGGTGCTGCCCTCGGCAACCTTCTATCCCGTGCCCTATGAGGGCATTCCGGCATTGATGACGTCAGGCTCTGACCTCGACGCGGCGATCAAGCCCGAAACCCTCGGCATCCATCTCTGGCGCAGCCAGCTCACCGACCGCGGCCGCGCCGGCCTGCCGCTGCCCGAAGCCGGGAGCGCCTTGGCAAAACTCTGCGCTCGCGAGGGACTTGATCCCGCGAAAGTTGCTTAGCGCCCTAAGCGCAGCTTTTTGAGCCACCACCGCTTCCAGCGGTGTTTTGCAAAGCGATAAAACAGATCATTGGTCATGACGTGGCGATAGAAGCGCGCATAGGCCACGGACTGGAAGGTATGCGCAAAGACGCTCCACGGCTTGGTATCGCCCGTATAGTGGACGATGGCCGGATCGAGCCCGTCATGGGCGTGACGCGCATCGATGGTGTTCCAGCGCCAGGGCAGCTGCAACCACTTGCCACGAAAGATCAGGTTGAGCAGGTCCTGGTCATAATAGATCCGCTGCATGACCCCCGAGGCATAGGCCTCTTCCATGCGCCCCAAAATGTCGGCCTCGCGCCACTTGGCGATATCGATAAGCACCATGCCGGCATTGAAATAGGGATCGGCGGGATCAAAGATATCGCGGTTCTTTTTCAGATCCCGCTGCCCGGTAATCAGCGCCCCGGCAGGGTCGCGCACGGCCGCTATCGCCTTACCCTCAAGGTCGAGATCAAAAAGACGAAAAATATCGTCGCGCACCAGCATGTCGCAATCGAGATAAAGAATGCGCTCGACATCGGGGGCGACCAGACGGTCGATCATCAGCCGCGCATAGACGATATTTGAGAGACGCTTGTTCTCCGGCATGCGGCCGGCGATGTCGCGGAACATGTCCGACTGGTCGAGATCGTACCAGCGCAGCTCGACCGGAAATTCCTCCACGATCTTTTCGAGGTCGGCCCTGTGCTCGGGCGCCAGCGTCCGGTGGCAGAGGTGAAAGACCAGGTCTTCGCGCCTATGCGTGAAGAGGCAGACCGAGCGCATGGTGGCAAAGGCCGGCGCCCAGAAATTGTCATCGAAAGTCAGGCAGACATGCATTTTCATGGGTCAGCGCGCCAGCCGCAGCTTCTTGAGCCAGTATCGCTTCCAGCGGTGCCGCATGAAGCGATAGAAGAGGTCATTGGTCATGACGTGCCGATACCAGCGCGAATAGGCCGACGAGCGCAGCATGCCGGCGAAGAGCCCCCAGGGTTTTGCTTCGCGCGTATAGTGCAGGATGTGCGCGTTGAGCGCCTCATGGGCGAGATGCGCATCAATGGTGTTCCAGCGCCAGGGCAGAGCCTGCCAGCGATTGCGGAAGACCAGATTGAGCACGTCCTGATCGTAGTAAAGCCGTTCGATCCAGCCCTTGCCGGCAATCACGGCGACCTCGGCCTTGACGTTGAGCTCGCGCCATTTGGGCAGGTCGACCAGCAGCATGCCGGAATTGAAATAGGAATCGGCCGTGTCGAAAATCCCGACATTTTGGCGCATGTCGCGCCGGCCCATGATGAAGGGCTGCAGCGAATCCTGCACCGCGCCCAGCGGATGCCCGCCCAGGTCCAGCTCGTAGAGCTTTTCGATCGGCGCCCGCACCAGCATGTCGCAATCAAGATAGATGATGCGCTCGATATCGGTGGGCAGGATATCGGCCATCAGCAGCCGGGCATAGACGATCTTTGGCCAACGGCTGCTGGCCGGCAGTTCGGCAACAAAAAAGTCGAAGAGTTCGGATTTTTCCAGCGGATACCAGCGCAGGCTCGCGCCGAATTCGCGCACTATGCCTTCGATGTCATAGCGATGCTCATCCGATATCGGCATGTGCAGCAGATGAAACACCAGATCCTTGCGCCGATGGGTGGAGAGGCACACCGAGCGCATCACCGTATAGGCGGGCGCCCAGAAATTGTCGTCGAAGGCGAGGACGATGTGGATGGGTGCGCTCATTCCGCTCACAAGCTCAAGATCGAGAGTTTCTCATAAAGGCTCGGCGCGCAAAGGGAAGAGGGTTTGGGTTATCCCGCTAATCCCCGCCCCCTCGGGCGGGTGGAAAATAGGGCAATCTCTCAACAAGGATTGCCAGACATGGACGACACACCCCGCCTCAGCCTGCCGCAGATCATTTCCGGACAGGCGCTGAAACACATCACCCACAACGAAGCCCTCATGCGGCTCGATGCGCTGGTACAGGCCAGCGTCGAAGCGAGCACGCTAACGACCCCGCCCACCACCGCACTCGAAGGCGAAGCCTGGATCGTGCCGGCGGCCGCCACCGGCGCCTGGGCCGGGCACAGCGAGGAAATCGCCGCCTTCCAGGCCGGCGCCTGGAATTTTTACGACCCCGCGCCCGGCTGGCAGGTTTTCGACAAGGCCAGCGGCACGCTCTGCGTCTTTTCCGGCACCGGCTGGATTGCCGTCGCCGCTACCGGCGCCGGCCTGCCGCAGTTCGGGATCAATGCCGACGCCGATACCACCAATCGCCTGTCGGTCGCGGCCGATGCGACGCTCTTCACCCATGATGGGGCCGGGCACCAGCTAAAACTCAACAAGGCGACAGCAAGCGACACGGCCAGCCTGCTCTTTCAGAGCAATTGGTCCGGCCGCGCCGAAATGGGCCTGCTCGCCGACAATGCCTGGCGCCTCAAAATCAGCGCCGATGGCAGCAGCTGGAGCAATGCGCTGGTGGTGGCCAGCGATGGCAGCGCCAGTTTTGCCGGCGCGGTAAAGCCAGCCATCGACAATGCGCAGACCCTCGGCGCCAGCGGCGCGCGCTGGAGCGCCGTATGGTCCGCCACCGGCACGATCCAGACTTCCGACATGCGCCTCAAAACCGATATCTTGCCGACCGACCTGGGCCTTGGTTTCATCCTGGCCCTGAACCCGGTGCGCTATCGCTGGCGCGACAATGCCTTGGACGAGCGCGTGCATTATGGCCTTCTCGCGCAAGAGGTGCTCGCCACCGCCCAGGCCCACGGCGCAGCAAATTTCGGCGGCCATGTGCTGGTCGATGATGACGACGCCGACAGCCAGCAGGCCCTGCGCTATTCGAGCTTCATTTCCCCGCTCATTGCCGCCGTCCAGGCGCTTGCGGAGCGTGTGAAAAAACTCGAGTCAGGTCTTTAGGCCCCTAATCAAGGCCTTGATTGCCTTGCGATAGTCGGCCAGTTCCTCGGCGGGCGCCAGGGCGGCGCGATCAAAAAGCGCGTCGAGGAGCTGGGCGAGCGGCAGGACCGGCAGGTCGCGGATCGCGCCTGCCGCCACCGCGGCCGCAACGCCTTCCACCAAGGTTTTGAGCCCAAAGCGGGAATTGATGGCCTCGAGCCTTTCCCGGGCGATCACGGCCGGCGCTTCGATGAGAAGAATGCGCCGACGGCCGGGATCCTGCATGGCCGCGAGATAGGCATCCCCCCCTCGATGAGGGCCCGGACCGGGCCCGGCTCATCCTCTGCCTCGGCCGCCGCATTGATGGCGAGCGCAAGAAGCGCGTGCTCTTCCTCGACCACCGCCTCGAACAGCGCCTGTTTGTCGGCAAAATGGTGGTAAAGTGCGCCGCGGGTCACCCCGGCTTCGGCCGCAATGGCGGGCGTATTGGTGGCGGCGTAGCCGTTTTCGGCAAATTGCCGCCTTGCCGCTGCGATCAGGGCGCGGCGGGTGGCGTCCCGCCGCTCTTCCTGCGTTCTGCGCTGCACTTGCATACATACACCATGTTTGTTATTGTTACGTACACACAGTATGTTTCTAAACTGTCGTTTTCGCAAGGAGAGACCGATGTTTTCAGCCTATTATCCGCTCCTGCAGGTCCGGGACGTTGCCGGCACAGCCGCGTTTTACAAGGACCTCTTCGGCTTTACCGAGGTTTTCGCCAGCGATTGGTACATGCATCTGCGCGCGCCCAACGGCTCGCAGGAGCTGGCCATCATTGCCCATGACCACGAGACCATCCCGCCCGAAGGCCGCAAGCCGACCAGCGGCCTGATCCTCAGCTTTGAAGTGGCGGATGCCGCTGCAGAGGCTCAGCGTTTTGCCGGCAAGGGCATAAAAATCGCCCAGGAACTGCGCGACGAGGTTTTCGGCCAGCGTCATTTCATTGCCAGCGATCCCAATGGGGTGCTGCTCGACGTGATCACGCCGATCGATCCGGACCCCACCTGGCTCGCCGCGCAGGGCGGTCAGTAATACCAGGTCAGCGCCGCCGCCGTGTCCGCATTGAAATGCAGCGTCACCGTCACGTCGTTGATCGGGTCGGTGACGCCATCGGTAAATTGCCGCTGCAACAGGGTGATGGTCTCGGCTGCGGTGTCCGACCCTTTAAGAATATAGTCGTAGCAGTCGATGCCTTCGCTGCGGCCCTCGCCGATCTGGTTTTTCAGCTCCCAGAGCGGGCGGCCATTCACGGCCGTGCCGTCGGCGCGATTGATGGCGCGCAGCGTCGGGACCCAGTCATAGCCCGTCTCGCAGATATAGCGGTTCTCTTCGAATGTTCCGTGGTCGGTAAAGATCACGTCGTAATCGGCGTCCCAGGCATTGCCGATTTCATAGGTCGCGCCCTCGTCGGTCACCTCGAGATAGATATCGGACCAGGAGCAGCTGCCCTCCTGTTCGATATAGCACCAGCGCTCGGCATTGCGCATCAGCGTGGCAATCTCGGTAATGGGAACCAGCTTGCCGACCTTCATCCGGTCCAGCACGTCCTCAGTTCCTGCATCGAAGGCCAGAGCAGGCGAAATCCCAATAAGACCAACAACAAGGCAAGCGAAGAGACGACGCATATTCTCCCTCCCAAGGGCTGTCCGCGCCGCACTCTAGGTCAAACGCGAAGCGAGCGAAACCTCGGCTTGACATTTGTGTTATGTTATTACATTGCAGTCAATATTGCGACGAACGGAGATCTTTCATGCAGGATGTCATCATCATCGGCGGCAGCTTTGCCGGCCTTACCGCTGCCATGCAGCTCGGCCGCGCCCGTCGAAAGGTCACCGTGCTCGATACCGGCCTCAACCGGAATCGCTATGCCTCACACGCGCACAATATCTTTGGGCACGACGGCACCCCGCCGGGCGACCTGCTGACAGCCGCCAGAGCCCAGGTCGCGCACTATCCGGCCGTCAAGATGATCGAGGCGCGGGCCATCGGTGTTTCCGGCGAGCCGGACAATTTTGTCGTCACCACGGCGTCAGGCGACACGATTTCGGGCCGCAGACTGATCCTGAGCTATGGCATCGTCGATGAATTCCCCGCCATTCCCGGCTTTGCCGAGAGCTGGGGCAAGACGGTCATCCATTGCCCCTTCTGCCACGGCTATGAAGTGGCGGGCACGCGCTGGGGCCTTCTCTATTCCTCGCCCATGTCGCTCCATGGACCTGTGCTCTATGCCAACTGGACCGATGACATCACGCTGATCCTCGATGGGCACGCGATCGTCGACGAGGAGCGCAGCAAGCTCGAAAAGCGCGGCGTTAGAATTGTCGACGGCAAGCTCTCAACCATTCATCACGAGGACGGACGCATTTCCGGCGTCACCATGCAAGACGGCGCGCGGATCGACCTCGAAGCCCTCTATGCCCATCCGCGCAATCGGCCTTCGGCGGACCTGCACCTGCAGCTTGGCCTCGACACCAAGGAGACGCCGACCGGTATCATGCTCGCGGTCGGAGACATGCAATTGACCTCCCGCCCCGGCATTTTTGCCGCCGGCGACCTGGTCACCGGCATGCATTCGGTGACTTTTGCCAACAATACCGGCTCGCTCGCCGCCATGGGCGCGCTGCAATCGATGATGGTTTGAGGTCTTTCGAGACCACCTGACTATCCCAACCACGGCGTCATTCCCGCGAAAGCGGGAATCCCCGTCTCGAAATGGAGATCCCCGCTTTCGCGGGGATGGCACGGGGGAATTCGAGAGTACGGTTGGAACAAAGACGGGCAGCCCCAAGCAGGGCTGCCCCACACCTTCCCCTACCGCAACCAGCCCTGCGGGCGCGGATGCAGTTCCATCTGCCCGCCCTTGGTCGCTTCATCGATGGCGGCAACCTCTTCCGGGCTCAGCTCGATATTGTCGATGACACCCAGATTATCCTTGAGCTGGGCCAGGGTGCGCACGCCGATCAGCGCCGAGGTCACCTCCTTGCGCCGCAGCACCCAGGCGAGCGCCAATTGCACCAGCGACTGGCCGCGATTCCTCGCGATAACGCTGAGCTTGTCGACCGCTTCGAGCACGCGCGGCTCGATATGGCTGGCGCGCAGCGTGCCATTGGGATTGTCGCCGCGGGAGCCATCCGCGTGGCCCGAAGAATATTTCCCCGAAAGCACGCCCTGGGCCAGGGGTGAAAAGGCAATGATGCCGATACCGAGATCGCCACAGGCATCGATCGTCTTGTCATTCTCGATCCAGCGATTGAGCACGGAATAGCTCGGCTGGTGGATGGTCGTCGCAACGCCCATTTCCTTGAGAATTCGATGCGCCTCGCGCGTTTCCTTCTCGGGATAGGAGGAGATGCCGACATAGAGCGCCTTGCCCGAGCGCACCGCATGGGCCAGCGCGCCCATGGTTTCCTCGAGCGGCGTATCGGGATCAAACCGGTGCGAATAGAAGATGTCGACGTAATCGAGCCCCATGCGCTTCAGGCTCTGGTCGAGGCTGGCGAGCAGGTTTTTCCGGCTCCCCCATTCGCCATAGGGCCCCGGCCACATATTGTAGCCGGCCTTGGTGGAAACGATCATTTCATCGCGATAGGGGCGGAAATCGCGGCCCAAAACCTGGCCGAACAGTTCTTCGGCCGAGCCAGCCGGCGGCCCATAATTGTTGGCGAGATCGAAATGGGTGATGCCCTGGTCGAAGGCATAGCCCAGAATTTCCATGGCACCGGGATAGTCGCGCGTGCCGCCGAAGTTTTGCCAGAGGCCAAGGCTGAGCACGGGCAGTTTCAGGCCCGACTGCCCCGAACGGCGATAGTGCATGGTGTCATAGCGTGCGGGATCCGCGCGATAGGTCATGAAAAGTCCTCCCGATGTCTTGCTTGCGGCCGCCCGTGACGCCGGGCTCGGCCAGTGGTATGAGCGCGCCATGACCGCGCTCAATCCAAAATCCGCCGCCACTGTGCAACAGGACAATCATCCATACAAGGTGATGGCGATCTACAAATTCGCCTCCCTGCCCGATGCCGAAGCGCTGAAAACGCCGCTCGCCGCCTTTTGCTGCCACCGCGGCATCAAGGGCACGCTTATTCTGGCGCCCGAAGGCATCAATGGCACCGTGGCCGGCACGCCCGACGCGATCGACGCTCTGGCCGATTTTTTGTTTGTGTCCGGCCCCTTTGGCGCCCGCCTTCTTGGCGCGGAAACCAAATATTCCTTCGCCGATGAAGCCCCGTTCCTGCGCATGAAGGTGCGCCTGAAACCCGAAATCGTGACGCTGCGTGCGCCCGAGGCCGATCCATCCCAACAGGTCGGCACCTATGTCGAGGCCGAAGACTGGAACGCGCTCATCGACCGCAACGATGTCGTGCTGGTCGATACCCGCAACGACTATGAAGTCGGCCTCGGCACGTTTCAGCGCGCGCTCGACCCGAAAACCGCGAGCTTTGTCGAGTTCAAGGACTATGTCGCCAAAAACCTCGATCCCGCCCGGGACAAGAAGGTCGCCATGTTCTGCACCGGCGGCATCCGCTGCGAAAAGGCCTCTTCCTATCTGCTTAGTCAGGGCTTTGAGGAGGTGTTTCACCTCAAGGGCGGCATCCTCAAATATCTCGAAGTGACGCCTAAGGAAGACAGCCGCTTTGCCGGCGAATGCTTTGTGTTCGACGAACGCGTCTCGGTTGGCCACGGCCTTGAACTGGGCAATGCCACCCTCTGCCGCGCCTGCCGCCACCCGCTGACCGAAGCCGATCGCCAGCACAAGGACTTCGCCGAAGGCCTCTCCTGCCCCCACTGCGCCGACGACACGGCCAAGCACGAAGCGGCCGCCGAACGCCAGAAACAGATGGACCTCGCCAAAAAGCGCGGCACCGCGCATCTAGGCGACGCCGTCGCCGAAATCGCCGCCAAGGCCAAGGCGCGCAAGCAGGCGCTGGCCGAAGAATCGCGGGCGCGCAATTCGGAAGACTGACGGCATCTGCGCCATTCAACGCATAGACATGTCCTATGCGAAAACCCATATTCCGGCTTATCGACCGCTCTTGCATAAGCCAATCCTATGGACCTCGACCAGCTTCGCACCTTTGACCGCATCGTTCGCGAGCAGAGTTTTACCAAGGCGGCCGCCTATCTGAACATCACCCAGGCCACCGCCTCGATGCGGATGCGGGCGCTCGAACAGCTTTTAGGCGTCACCCTTTTCGTTCGCGGGCGAACCGTCAGCCTCACCGACCAGGGCATGACCTTCCTGCCCTTTGCCCGCCGCATCATCGGCACCGCGCAGGAGGCGCGCGAAGCCCTGCGCCGGGTTGAGCGCGGCCGCATCGCCATTGCCTCGCTCAGGAGCCTTGTGTCCCCGCTCATCACCGAAAGCCTGCTGCGCTTTCAGGAAAAGTACCCCGCCGTCGACGTGGTGGTGAACGAAGGTCGGCAGGCCCAAATCGCCGAAATGTTGCATGAGCGCGAATCCGAACTCGGCATCCTCTGTTGGCCCAATCTCGAACCGCTCGCCGTCGATCTCGTGCCGCTTCTCACCATGCGCGAGCGTGTGCCGCTGGTGATCTCCGCCGACAAGGCGGCAAAACTCAGCGCCACCCCTGAGATCGAGGAAGTGCTTGCCCTGGTGCCGCGCGCCATTTCGCTGATCTGGTGGCAGGTGGCTCCCGAAGCCTCCACCGCCCTGACCCGGCGCGCGCCGACCAGCGTCGAACTCCCTACTGGCCCCGCGCGACGCCTTGCCATCAAGGGCGAAGGCATCGGCTTTTTCGTCAATTCCGCCGTGGCCGACGACATTGCCGCCGGGCGCCTCGTCGAAATCCAGCCGATCGATATCGAGCCGCTCCATCGCGACACCGCCATGGTGGTGCGTTCACTGGCGGCGCTGGAGCGGCCCATGCTGGTCGATTTCATCCGGGAAATCGCCGTCGAATGCGCGCGAGTGGGCACAATCCTCGATAGCCGACTAGAAGACCTGCTTGCTGCCGCCTAATCTCCCGCCAAGAGGAGATATTATGCCCACATACGACTTCATTATCGCCGGCGGCGGCTCGGCTGCCTCCGTCACGGCCTGGCGCCTCGTGAAAGAGTTCGGCCTTTCCGTCCTGATGCTGGAGCGCGGCCGCGCGCGGACCAATCGCATCATGGCTATGCCCGCCGGCTATATGAAATATCTGGGTCAGGACACGTTCCTCGAAATGCACAAGACCGTGCCGCAGCCCCAGCTTGGCGGCCGCGCACCCATCGTGCCCGTCGCAAAAGTCCTGGGCGGCGGCTCCTCGGTCAATGCCATGGTCTATATGCGGGGCCAGAGGGAAGACTATGACGGCTGGGCCCAAAGCCTCGGCAATGACCCGAGCTGGTCCTATGACGCCATACTGCCCCACTTCAAGGCCGTGGAAGACAATGCGCGCATCCACGACGGTTTTCACGGCAATGGCGGCCCGCTGCGCGTGTCCGACCCGGGCTATACGACGCAAACCACCCACGATTTCATCGCTGCGGCACAGGCGCTCGGCCACAAGCCCAATCCCGATTTCAATGGCGCCACCCAGTTCGGCGCCGGCATCATGCAGCACACCTATGGGCAATGGGGTCGCTACAAGGAACGGTCGGATGCGGTAAAGGCTTTCCTTGATCCGCTGAAGTTGGACGGCAAGCTGACCATCATTTCCGGCGCCCGCGTCGATCGCATCCTGGTCGAAAACGGTCGCGCTAATGGCGTCGCCTATACCAAGGACGGCGAGAGCCACACGGTCCGCGCCGAGCGCGAAGTGCTCGTCGGCGCCGGCACCTACAATAGCGCCAAGCTAATGATGCTCTCGGGCATCGGCCCTGCCGAACATCTGCGCCAACACGGCATCGAGGTCGTCGCCGACATTGCCGGCGTCGGCCAGAACCTGCAGGACCATCACGAGGTCCCGGTTATCGCCACGACCAAAGGCAAATCCGGCTATTTCGGACAGGACCGCGGCTGGAACATGATCCGCAACGGGCTGCAGTACATCCTGACCAATTCCGGCCCCGTCACCACGACCGGCATCGAAGCCTGCATGTTCTTCGATCCCGATGGCGGCAGTCGCCCGACGATCCAGCTCTATTGCGCGCCCATCGTCTACCTCGACCGCGACGTCTCGGCGGCCAAACCCACCTATGGCGTCACTTTTACATCCTGCCTTCTCCGCCCCAAGGCGCGCGGCAGCGTCACCCTGCGCTCGGCCAATCCAGAGGATCAGCCGGTGGTCGATTGCAATTTCTTCGGTGACCCCGACGATTTGCGCCTCACCATCGCGGCGCTGCACGAAGCGCGAAAGCTGCTGAAATCGGCACCCCTAGCGGAAAAGATCGATACCGAACTGCTACCCGGCCAGGCCGTGATGGACGATCCCGAAGCCCTCAACCGCTACTGTGGGCAAACTGTGAAGACCAATTACCACCCCGTCGGCACGCTGCGCATGGGGCGTGATGACGACCCCACCGCCGTGGTCGATGCGGAGCTGAAGGTGCGGGGCATTGACGGCCTGCGCGTGATCGACTGCTCGATCATGCCGCAGATCGTTTCCGGCAATACCAATGCCCCGGCCATGGCTATTGGATCGAAGGCGGCGAGCATTTTGGCAGGCGCTTAGATATCCGCTCTATCGTCACCACCGGGCTTGTCCCGGTGGTCCCCAGCGGAGGCGAGATGGATTGCCGGGACAAGCCCGGCAATGACGATAGTAGGGAAATGGCGCGGCTAGGCACTCCCGATCAGCACACCCGCGGCAAACACCAGCGCACCGCCCAGAACCACCTGCATCACCGCCCGCCAGAACGGAGTCTGCATGTAACGCTTCTGGATGAAGGCGATGGCCCAGAGTTCAAGCACCACCACGAGGCCGGCAATAAAGGTCGCCGTCCAGAAATCATGGATGAGATAGGGCAGCGCGTGCCCCAGCCCTCCCACTGCCGTCATGATCCCCGCGGCAAGGCCACGCTTGATCGGCGAACCACGGCCCGTCAGCTTGCCATCGTCGGAAGCGGCCTCCGTAAAACCCATGGAAATGCCGGCACCCACCGCGGCGGCAAGACCAACCAAAAAAGTCTGGTGCGTATCGCCGGTTGCAAAGGCGGCGGCAAAGACCGGCGCCAGCGTCGACACTGAACCATCCATCAGCCCGGCCAGGCCCGGCTGCACATAGGTAAGAAGGAACTGACGATGCGCCTCGTCCTTCTCTGTGTCGTGGCCGGCGTCGCCCAGCAGTTTTTCGTCGAGCTTTGTCGCCGATGCCGCGTGGCCGCGCTCTGCCCGGGCGAGGTCGCCGAGGAGCCTGCGGATACCCACATCATTGGCCTGCTTGGCCGCCTCGAGATAGAAATGGTAGGCGCTTTCCTCCATTTCCCAGACCTGCTGGCGCGCCTGTTCGAGCGTCAAAGTCTTGAGCAGCCAAACCGGCTTGCGGTTGAGAAGGCCGCGCACATGTTCGCGGCGAATGGGCACCAGGCGTTTGCCGAAACGGTCGACATAGATATCGAGCAGCCGCCGGCGATGATCGTCTTCCTCGGCCGCCATGGCTTCGAGCAGCGCCGCCGTGCCGGGATAAGTCTCGCCCAGCCGCGTCGCCAGTTCGGAATAGATGCGCCCATCCTCTTCCTCTGCGGCGATGGCGAGAGACAGGATTTCACGTTCCGAAAGCGTTGCGAAGGCGCGTCTATTGTCCGGCCAGAGGGTAAACATGTCCGCCTCATAGATTAGAATTATTCCAAACATTGTTTAGAACCGTTCTAATATCTATGCAAGAGGCATTCGGCCCTGCGCCGTTAACGCTCTTTCCCGCTTTGTGGCCTCTGCCGTTGTGACGAGGGCAACGCATTCCCATCTGCTTTCGCTCAAACGGGAAAAAACATGTCCAGCGACAAGCCAGAGCCAGATCACGCCACACTCGAAGCCCAACGACGGCGCTCGAATGTCTACGCGTTTCGCCGGCTGAAATGGGGTGCACCCGAGAAGCTGAGGTCAAGCGCGCCAAAGAGCAGGACGCCGCTACCCTTCTCCAGGCCGGGCAATGGAAGGGCGCTCAATGTCGCCCTCCTCGTCGCCGTGGGTTTTGTCTGCGGCGTGATTGCGGTTGTGGCACTGGGCTAAAGCCGGGCATCTGCGCAACCCGTACCCCCACCCTCATTCCCTCCCCACAAGGGGGAGGGATGCGCAAGCTTCAGTCGTCTCGGTTCCTTCGTCTCCCTCCCCCTTGTGAGGAGGGATCAAGGGTGGGGGTGTCGGCAATCTCTGAAGACAGGCCTTGCTTCCAAGGCCTCTCCCTCAATGTCCGAGGAACCGCTCCATCCGGAACGGCTTTACATCAATCGCCGTCGCTTCCCCAGTCATCATCTGCGCCAACAGCTCGCCCGTCGCCGGCCCCAGCGTAAAGCCGTGATGGGCATGGCCGATACCGGCATAGAGCCCCTCATGCTTTGGCGCCTTGGAAATGATCGGCATCATATCCGGCGTACAGGGTCGCGCCCCCTTCCAGGGTTGCGGATCGACACGTTCACCCAGCGGGAACACTTCCTTGGCCGCCTGCTCGGCCTTGCCCAGCTGCACCGGGGTCGGCGCCGCATCGCGCAGGTTGAACTCCGCGCCCGTCGTCAGGCGAATACCGCGCGCCATGGGCGCCAGCACATAGCCAACTTCCGCATCGAGCAGCAGATGGTTGAGCGCCGCGCCCTCGGCCGGCCTGTAATGCATGTGATAGCCGCGCTTGACGAAGAGCGGCAGGCGATAGCCCAATTTGTCGAGCACTTCCGGCGCCCAAGGCCCCAGCGCAATGACAGCCTGTTTCGCCGTATGCAGCGTGCCACCGACGCGCGTCTGCCAGGTGCCCCCGTCCTGCGTCAGCCCCGAGGCTTCGCCGGAGACAAAAGTGCCGCCCAGCTTTTCAAAGAGCTTGAAATATTCCGTCACGAGCCCACCGGGATCAGTGACGGTCCAGGGATCGGTCCAGTGAATGCCACCGGCCAGCCCGCCGATCAGGCTCGGCTCCAGCGCTTTCAAACCGGCCCAATCCACCACCTCGTGGTGAATGTTGAAGCGCTTCCGGTCTTCCTCCGCCTTGGCGGCTTCGCGCTGCAGCTTTTCGAGCGTGCGGAAAACCAGGTACCAGCCCTTCTTGGAGATCAGCTTTTCCGCATCCGGCCCGGCCTCGGCGATCAATTCCGCATGGGTATCGATCGAGCGGGCAATCAGCGGCGCATAGTTTTCGACCACCTGCCGATAGTGGTCCGGCGAAGAAGCCCACCAATATTTCAGCAATGGCGGCGCAATGCGCGGCAGGGCCAGCGGCTCATAGCGCGCAGCAGTGGACAGATGCAGCCCCACTTGCATCAGCGTATGGAGGTCACGCGGAAAAGCATGCGGCCGCACGCCCTCGCGCTGGATGATACCGGCATTGCCATAGGAGGTTTCGCGGCCGGGCTGGTTCTTGTCGACCAGCGTCACGCTGCGCCCGCGCTTAAGCAGATGGATCCCGGTAGAAATGCCGACAATGCCGGCTCCAAGGATCAGGACGTCTTGCATATTCGCCTCCTTGACGAATTTCCGGTCCCCGCCCGCCTAGCCGGCGTTTGGCGGGGACTGGAACAGATAGCCTCTGGCGCTGGCTGGCACTTCCTCGGCCAACCAGTCGCGAAACAGTTTTAGTTTTTTGGACTCTCGGCGCCCCTTGGCGGTCGCGAGATAGTAGCCATGCCCGCCCTGGACCGGCTTTTCGAAGGGCCGCACCAGCCGCCCGTCACAGACCGCATCGGCGCTCATCATGTCGGCAGCAAGCAGAATCCCCTGGCCGGAAATGGCGGCGTCAAAAGCCAGCGACGCATCGGAATAGACCGGGCCCGACAGTTTTAGTTTCGGGTCGAACCCGGCCGCCCCGAGCCAGAGCGGCCAATCGAGCATGCTCGTCTGGTCGGCGATCACGGGAATTTTCCCAAGGTCTGACATATCGGGAAAACGGCGCAAAAATTCGGGCGCGCAGACCGGCTGGAAATCCTGCCCGCCGATCAGGCTGACGGAAACGCCCGACCAATTGCCATCGCCAAAGCGAATACCGCAATCAAGGTCCGGCCGCGTCAGGTCGAGCATGGCGCCGGTCACGGTCAGCCGCACCTCCAGCCCCGGATGACGCGAAGAGAATTTGTTGACCCGCCAGATCAGCCAGCGCGAGGCAAAGACACTGCCGACGGTGACATTGAGCACGCCCTCATGCGCGCCGGTCAGCGTCGCCAGCCCATCGCGCAGCGAGGCAAAACCGGCCGAGAGCTGCGGCAGGATGTCGATCAACTCCGGCACGGGTTTCAGGCCCTGCGGCGTACGCGAAAAGAGCTCCATGCCCAGCCGCTCCTCTGCCCGCCGCAGGTGCTGGCTGACCGCGCCGACAGTCACGCCCAATTCCTCGGCAGCCGGGGCCAGTGCACCGGCCCGCGCCACGATCTCGATCGCCCGAAGGGCATTGAGCGGAATTGGAAAAGGGCTGCTCATATAGATTTTCTATACTGAGGCAAAAACCTTGTCCATTGCGGCGAAGGGGTCTCGGGCGCAGGATGAAGACACTTCAAAGCTTCCCCGAAACAGCATTCGAACAGGAGACTGCCATGTCCCGCCTGAACGACCTTTTGCGCCTTGTCATTGCCTGGCTCAATGCACCCGCCGTGCCGGCACCGGTGGAGCCGGAAATGAGTTCGAAGGATTGGGCTGACCTGCCCCCGCACCATCCCAGGGCCGACTGCACGCCGTGCTGAGGCCATAATCGGCCTGACAATGGCGGGGAATGTTTTCCGAGCATGGAGTGCCGACATGCCCCGCTTCGCCCTAGCCTTTTCTGTCCTTGCCCTGACCGTTGCCGCCCCTCTGGCGCAGGAGGCCGCACCGGCACCCGCTACCACCCCGACCATAACGGTCGATCCGAGTGCAGTCGTTGATGCCATGCCCAAGCAGGGCCAGCTTCTTACGGGTCTCTATGCCACCCAGGCCACAATTGAGCTCTGCAACATCACTGTCGCCGAGCCGGGCGTCACCGCCATGAATGCGCACCGCCGCCAACTCGAAACCGATTTTCATCTCGAAGGCGAGTCTGCGGTAAAAGCCTATGAGACGGTGAAGGCCGATGTCGAAAAAGCGGGCGTCGATTGCGCCGAAGGCAGCGCCGACCGCCAGCAGACCGACGCCGTCATCGCCGTCTATTCCGGCACCTGATCTTACTCGCAGATCTGCGCCGTGCAGGTCTGTCCATGGCAGCCGAGGTCGAGATGCAGGTGATCTTCATGATCCGCATTGGCCTCGGGCCCAAGGACAGTGGTGAACTTCCCACATGCCGCGCCATGTGACTGCCGCAACAGCTTCGCCTCCGGCGTCGTCGCCGGCAGCCAGTCTTCCTTCACCACAATGCTGCGTCCATCGGCCAGGGTAAAACCAACGATATCAACGGCATTGGCGAAGCCATGTTCCGAGGTGAACTGCTCCGCCCCACCAACGCGGGCCCGGCACATATAGCTCGTGCCCGTCTGCAGCGCTGTGAGCTCGCTATCCAGCGCCGCCTTGGCATAGGCATCCACTTCCCCAGCCCAATCGACCAGCGCCGTCGCCATCTCACAATTGGTCTGGATCGGACTGGTCAGTTCCACAGTCTTCCCATTCAAATTCAGCGCCGTCACTTCAAGCGGTGATTGTGCCATGCACACCCCCTCGGCGATCGGCGGCAGCATTTTGGCCACCACCGCACCTGAAATCACCGCCGGACAAGCCGTCTGATAGATTCTATCATCCACCGCCTCTGCCGCCGCCGGTTCGGGCTCCGGCGCGGCCTCCTCCTCAACCGGCACTTCCGGCTCTTCCTCGCCCAATCCCTCCGGCCGTGGTTTTGGCAGCGGCGGGGGCGTTTCGGCCTCTTCCTCTACCTCCGTTGCCTTAGGCACAGGCTTCGTCGCCGGGGCCCTTTGGGGCACCAGGTCTTCGACGAAATCCTCGAGGGGTTTGAAAAAATCCTGGGCCGGGACGGAGACCGGCAGGAGGACCAAAAGAGCGGCGAGGGTGCGTAGGGGAAAAGTCATGCCCCTGCAAACGCGCTTTCGCATGCAAACGTTGCCGTTTACCGCGCGGAAACCATCTTTCTTGGAGTCCAGCCTTCTGCTATCAGCGCCCCATGACCACGCCGCTCAAGAATATCCGCAATTTCTCCATCGTCGCTCACATCGACCATGGCAAATCCACGCTCGCCGACCGCCTCATCCAGATGACCGGTGGCCTCGACCTGCGCGAGATGAAGGAACAGGTCCTCGACTCGATGGATATCGAGCGCGAGCGCGGCATCACCATCAAGGCGCAGACCGTGCGCCTCAACTACAAGGCGAAAGATGGCGAGGACTACGTCCTCAACCTCATCGACACGCCCGGCCACGTCGACTTCGCCTATGAAGTTTCCCGCTCGATGGCCGCTGTCGAAGGTTCGCTCCTCGTCGTCGACGCCTCCCAGGGCGTCGAGGCGCAGACCCTCGCCAATGTCTATCACGCGCTCGACGCGAACCACGAAATCGTCCCCGTCCTCAACAAGGTCGACCTGCCCGCAGCGGACATTCCGCGCGTAAAACAGCAGATCGAGGACGTCATCGGCATCGACGCTTCCGACGCCGTCGAAATCTCCGCCAAGACCGGCCTCAATATCGAGTCCGTGCTCGAAGCCATCGTCACGCGCCTCCCCGCCCCCAAGGGCGA
Organism: Devosia sp.; assembly: GCF_024707125.1. GTDB lineage: Bacteria > Pseudomonadota > Alphaproteobacteria > Rhizobiales > Devosiaceae > Devosia. The sequence goes on along the minus strand of NZ_JANQAH010000009.1, from coordinate 571,688 downwards.
CATCAATGCGCCGCTAAAAGCCCTGCTCGTCGACAGCTGGTACGATACATATCTCGGCGTCGTCGTTCTCGTCCGCATCATGGATGGCGTGATGAAGAAGGGCCAGCGCATCCGCATGATGGCCTCGGGCGCCGTCTACGAACTCGATCGCGTCGCCGTGCAGACCCCCAAACTGCTCGAGGTCAAGGAACTGACCCCCGGCGAACTCGGCGTTTTCACCGCCTCGATCAAGGAAGTCGCCGATACCAATGTCGGCGATACCATCACCGATGATCGCAAGCCCACCGAAAACCCGCTGCCCGACTTCCGCCCGGCCCAGCCGGTGGTGTTCTGCGGCCTCTTCCCGGTCGATGCCTCGGACTTTGACGAGCTGCGCGCCGCCATGGGCAAGCTGCGGCTCAACGACGCCAGCTTCTCCTTCGAAATGGAAACCTCGGCCGCGCTCGGCTTCGGTTTCCGCTGCGGCTTTTTGGGCCTGTTGCATCTCGAAATCATCCAGGAGCGCCTCTCCCGCGAGTTCGATCTCGATCTCATCGCCACCGCTCCTTCGGTGGTCTACGAGGTCCAGATGACCAATGGCGAGACGATCATGCTGCACAATCCGGCCGACCTGCCGGATGTGATGAAGATCGAGGAAATCCGCGAGCCCTGGATCAAGGCGACGATCCTGACGCCCGACGAATATCTCGGCGCGATCCTGAAACTCTGCCAGGACCGCCGCGGCATCCAGAACAACCTTTCCTACGTCGGCAATCGCGCCATGGTCGAATATGACCTGCCGCTCAACGAAGTGGTCTTTGACTTCTACGATCGCCTAAAATCGATCTCGAAGGGCTATGCGAGTTTCGATTATCACCTCGATACCCATCGCGAGGGCGATCTGGTGAAACTCTCCATTCTGGTCAATGCCGAGCCGGTCGACGCGCTCTCCATGCTGGTGCATAGGTCCGTTGCCGAATCGCGCGGCCGCCTGATGTGCGAAAAGCTCAAGGAGCTGATCCCGCCGCATCTTTTTGTGATTCCGATCCAGGCCGCCATCGGCGGCAAGATCATCGCGCGTGAGACTGTGCGCGCGATGCGCAAGGACGTGACGGCAAAGTGCTATGGCGGCGACGCGACGCGTAAACGAAAACTCTTGGACAAGCAGAAAAAGGGCAAGGCCAAGATGCGTCAGTACGGGAACGTCAACATTCCGCAGGAAGCGTTCATCAAGGCGCTGAAGATGGGCGACGAGTGAGTCGACGCTTTTCGCCAGCCTGCGCCTGATCTAGCCGACCGTACAAAACCTGAGAAGGCGAGCTGATCGGCTAGATCTCCTTTTGGAAATCTGTTCCGAAATTTCGAAAACTATTGTCAAGTTGATAGAATCGGCCAAATCTTGAAAGAGATGCGATCTATTCGGAAACAATTTTGGCTAGAACACTTTCTGAGGTTATTGCGGATTCGCTTCCAGTCGAAGGAAAGCTTCCGCTCGTTCATATAGCAGACGCCTTTCACCTCGAAGATATCCTCACATCGGCAAGTCTTCTTCCGACTCGATGCGACGTCTTCGAGGAAGACCTTCTGTATTTTTTCTACGGCCGCCCGGCCTACAAAACCAGGCGAGAAGAAAATGCGAATCTCTTGTTCGATTTTCCGATCGTTTTTGCCCTGCACCCAGGAGCTGCCCCTCTAGTCAGAGAGCGCGCCTTTCCGGTGGATACTGGTGCGTTCAAGAAGGGGCTCTATGCCAACTATTTTCACAAGAAAACTGACTTCGATTCTCTAGAAATACCCAGCGACGACGAGTCCATTCGAAAGTACGTAGGAACGTTCTACTCTGACAATCTGGATTATTATGTCGGCCGTTCGACAAAGAACGTGGAGATTGGATCAACAGAATTCACGCTTCAAGGCCTACACGAGTTAGCCAGACTACCAACAAGTCCAAATATCCAGGGCCGTGTGAGCTACGACGAGCGATCTTCGTCCGTTGAACTACAGTTCGCTTCCGAAATGTCCTTGAAAGGTAACGTTCTGGCCGTGATATTGCCCGGCGTCTTTCTCGGCGAGAAATCCATCAAAGACAAAATCATCGAGATCAATCCCAAGCACCTGGAAACTTACGATACCATGCACGGTATGGGACCACAGGGAGTGGCCGCCATCGTCTACGATAGGCTGCTAACGGTGTATCGGCGAGAAGAACTGGTACCATGAAAGTTTGGGGCTTTGTCCGCCTGCTCCCCTTGGCGCGGTCACCGGTAATTCCCCTCTTCGTTTCTTCCGACGACCAAAGATTTTTCATTCAAGAGGGTTGATAACAAAGGCTTTATCGCCGGGTTTTCGCCAACGCGGAAGCCCGCAGATAGCCGCATTATCATCAAGAACGACCCAAGCATGCCCAACGCAAAATTAGGCGAGCGAGCCATCCTAGCGTTCGACAGGGGAAATCAAGACATCGCCATTCGGCGGAGTGATAAATATAAGGCCGTGATATCTGATTTCTTGCAGAAGAAATTTGAAGATATTAGCCCATTTGCCTGTCTTGAATTATCAATACTTGCCGGAAATGACAAATTAGCACTGCAATCCGCCCGAGAATGCTTGGTTCAGATGGGCGGGTCGCACAGTCAACTGGCACAAAACTGGCTACGGGGTGCAAGCATACCTGATGAAATCAGGTCCACATTGACAGAAACGAGTTCAAACTCGGCTTTCGAAAATACGGATCGCATCTGGACCGTGAATTTTAGAGGGCCGAAGGTTATTGTTAGAGGTCTTACGCAGTTCTGCGGTGAAGTTATGCACCGTCACAGGTCAACAGCGATACGACAGATTTTCAGTCCCTCAAATCGCGACGACCTTCCCCACTCAGAGGACATGGAAGCAATAGTTCAGGCAATTTACGAGCTAGGAAGTTCCGCGACGCAAGAGCACCTTTTTTTGATGCGAACGAGTGAGTCAAGAGGAAGAGTAGCGCTTCCACCAGGCGCTGATCCGAACTGGGTCAACCTTCACTACACCGACTTCCGTCAAAAATACTTCGATTCAAAAATTAGGCGAGATGTCGCGAGGATGGGCATAGATATAAATTCAGAGAGGACTTGCGTACTTATTTATATCTGGGCAACACTTCACCGAAAAACAAAAAGGGCGGCGCCCTACATCAAAGAACTTAACTTCGATGATACTCATGCTTTTTTTGAACTTCGGAATGCAAATGCGGTCGCGGAGCGACTGAGAAATAGAAAGCGGTAGCTTGCATATAGTGTTGCTCGGCCGCCTGAGACGGGAGCCCATGTGCTTATGAGCGCGGCCAAACCGCTCGCAACGTCTGAGGCCGATATGGCTTAAACTCCTCGCCCTTGCCCTCATAAGCCAGCCGCGCCAGCGTGCTTTCCGAGAGCATGCGCTTCTGCTGCGGTCCATTGCGGGGACCACGCCAGTAAAGAAACCGGTCAACCCAACCGGGCGGCTTGGTCTGGTTGGAGAGGGGCGCAATCGGGTCTGAGAGGGATTTGAGGGTCGCCAGTGCAGTCTGGTTGAGGGCAAGGCCCTCGGCTTCGGCGCCTTCCATGATCCAGGCCAGCGCGTCATTGGAGAGGCCCCGAATGTCGCCGCCACCGCCCACCGAGCCATGATCGCCGGGAAACCAGAGCTGGTGATACTTGTCGACGCCTGACGTCGTGGCATTGAGCGTTTCCAAATTGCTCCAGAGGGCCGGCGCAAAGCTCAGGCGGGTTTCGTCTATGGCCACAGCATGCCGGGCGGAGCGCACGGTGCTGGAGAGATCAGTATCGTGGAACTGATATTTCTTGCCGCTGAGAAGCCCGACCAGCGGCAGGTGCTGGGGAATGCCCAGCGCGCCGACAGTGTCCCAGACGCCGACATAGCGGACGATTAGCGGCTTCGCCGCCGCCACGAGATCGGCATCCGCGCCATGGTCGAGACGCCAGTCGCGATCCGCATCCTTGAGGATGATCGCCGGACAAAGGTCCATGCGCCGGCGCTGCGCCTCGTCGCTATCGGGGTGGGTCGCGGCATCCTTATAGAACTCGAAGATCTGTCGGATTTTGCCGGCATGCGTGCGCGGGACGATGCCGCATTTGCGGATAAGGCCGGCCAGCGAGCGGGCCGTATAGGCCCCGCGCGAAAACCCGAAGATGAAAATCTCGTCGCCGGGCTCGTAGTTGAAGATCAGGAAGCGATAGGCGGCTTCGATCTTATCGAGGAGGCCACGCCCAAAAGCGCCGGCCAGAATGGTCGAGATGCGCCCACCGGTCGTGCCGACGCCCTCGTCATAGTAGGTGACCTGCGCCACGCCTGCCGCATCGGCTGGCAGGACCAGCTGGGCCGAGAGGAGCACATTGGTCGGCTGCTCGGCCGACATGCGGTTCCAGGTGCCATCACAGAAGATCGCGATGCGCTTCATTGAAGAATCCTCACGACAATCAGTTTTGCAGGAATATTCCCCGGCAGGCGCGAGATCGGCAAGCCGGTCTTGGGCGACGTGAGTAACGCCTAATTAATCCCCGGCCATCGGGGTGCACTTATTCTCCTCGACGATGACCGACAGGAGACCTTTTTCATGCGCCACGACCTGCCCCAAATCTCCCACTTCCTAGCCGAGCGCCACGAGTCCCTCTGGCTCCGGCTTTCGGCCCTCCACAAGGACATTTGCGCCATCGCCGCCAAGAAGCCGGAGGCGCCGGTGGGAAATACCGAACGAACGGGCCACGGTGGAAGGGTTGATCAGCGATTGCAGGCCGTTTCTCAAGAAGCCGGCCGATCGGCTGCCGGTTGCCGCACAGAACTTTGCCGGGCTCGCGGTGCAACTGGGCCAGGTGCTGGCCATGCTGGAGGATTTTGAGAATCGCCATGCCTTTTGGGATGGCAAGGCGGGTTGTCGGTGCTGGCGCGTTGCCGGTGCGTCCCTGCCGGTGGCCCGGCTGCGCCAGGCGGTGCCGCCCTTCGAGCTCAAGACGTCCAAGGGCCGCGATATGCGCGAGGCGCTGGCAAAGCTGATGGATGCCAAGGAAAGCCGTGTTTATGAGGCGGGTTTTGCCGCCGGGCGTGCCGCGCGGTTGGGGCCGCCTGATATCGAACAGGACCCGTTCTGAAAAAACTTATCCCCGCCCCGGGGCGGGGGCATAGATTAGGGCCATCACCTCGCACGGGCAGGTCTGCATGCGAACTGAGCGGGGTGTGCCGGTCGCGGTCCCGTTCGCATGGGAAAGCGGGTTCGGGCATCGGTCCCTCGCGACGAGCGATCAAGAGGCGCTGTGGATGTCGTCCAAAAACCCGGCCCCCGGGGTGGCTTTTGCCCCGTATGAAATAGTCCCAAGGAGCAAATGCCACCTCGGGGTCTGCCTATCTTTTGGAATTGAACCGGAGGCGGTGACGCCGGCCGGGGTTTGGGCTTGGGCTGAAAACTCCCCAACCACTCGGTGTCACCCCGGCGTTGGGGCTGGGGCCCATCTTGAGATGGTCGGGTGTGGCGCTTTTCGGGGATGGGTCCCGGCCTGCGCCGGGATGACAGCCAGTGGGTGAGGTGGCGCGGAGCCCCCAAAACAAAAGCCCCTCCCCGCACGAGGCGGGAAGGGGCTGAGGCGTAAAAGGCCCAAAAATCAGTTGGGCAGGGCGAAGGCCATGACGTAGTCACCCTTGTCTGCCGAATAGGGCGCGCCGCCCACGGAAATGACCACATATTGCTTGCCCGTTTCGGGGGAAACATAGGTCATCGGCGTGGCGCTCGAGCCGACCGGGAGCGGGTACTTCCACACTTCGTTGCCGTTTTCGGCGTCGTAGGCGCGGATGTAATAGTCCTGGTAACCGGCAAAGAAGACGAGGCCCCCGGCCGTGGCCGAGGTGCCGGCATAGGTCGGCAGGCCCATGGGCATGGGGAGCTTGGTCTTGATCCCCAGCGGCCCGAGCTGTTCGGCGGTACCGGCGGGCACCTGCCAGGCGATCTGGCGGGTGTTCATGTCGATAGCGGTGACAGTGCCGAAGGGCGGGTTGACGCAGGGCACGCCGAGCGGGGAGACCCACATTTCGGTGGCCATGCCATAGGGCGTGCCATGCTGGGGCGAGGGGCCGTGGCCTGAACCATCGGCGTGGACGCTCTTGGCGAAGGCTTCATAGTCGTCGCGGGGCACCAGGGCGAACTTGCTGGGGGCCCGCACGTCGTTGAGGAAGATGCGGTTATTGGGCACGTCGACCGAGACCGAACCCCAGTTGAGGCCGCCGATATTGCCCGGCTGCTGGATGACATAGTCGAGCCCGATGGGGGTGAAGTCACCCTCGTAGCGCAGCTCCTTGAAGGCGATGCGGCACATGAGCTGGTCGAACATGGTCAGCCCCCACATCTTGGCTTCGGTCAGGTGTTCGGCCCCGATCGTGGGCATGCCGACCGAATAGGGCTGGGTGGGGGAGAGATATTCTTCCGGCACATGCCCGGTCTGGGGCACGGGCTTTTCCTCGACATCGGCCAGCGGCTCGCCGGTCGCACGATCGAGAAGGAAGAGCTGGCCGCGCTTGGTGGTCTGCAGGACGGCCGCAACCGTGCCGCCATCGCCATCGGGCAGATCGAGCAGGGCCGGTTGGCTGGGCAGGTCATAGTCCCAGATGTCGTGGTGCACGGTCTGGAACTTCCAGCGTTCCCGGCCGGTATTGATGTCGAGCGCCACAAGGCTGGCATTGTATTCGTCCGCAAAGGGCGGGCGATTGCCACCAAAATAGTCGGGCGTGGAGTTGCCGAGCGGGGCGTAGATCAGGCCCAGTTCGTCGTCATAGGCGGCCGTGGTCCACATATTGGGGGTGCCACGGGTATAGGTTTCGCCCGGCGGGGGCAGTTTTGTGATGGCCTTGTTGCCAAGGTCCCAGGCCCAGTCGAGTTCGCCGGTGACGGCGTTGAAGGCGCGAATGACGCCGGAGGGTTCGCCCACCATCTGGTTGTCGACCACCCAACCGCCGACGACGATCTTGTCGCGGGCGACAAGCGGGGCCGAGGTCTGGAAGTAGAAGCCGGGGATGACTTCGCCCATGTTTTCGCCGAGCGACACGAGGCCATTGGTGCCGAAATCGGGGCAGAGCTGGCCGGTCTTGGCGTCGATCGCAAAGAGGCGCGCATCCACGGTGGTCATGATCAGACGCGTATTGCAGAGCTGGCCATCGACCTGCTGGTCGGCGGGCAGTTCAAAGTAGCCGAGGCCACGGCAGCGTTGCCAGAAGGGAGCGCTGGCCTTGGGGTCGAATTTCCAGACTTCCTCGCCGCTATCGCCATTGAGGGCGATGACGACGTTGGTCGTGGTGCACGAATAGACGAGATCGTCGATTTGCAGCGGCGTGTTCTGGTCAAAACCGATATCACCGCGACCGGTGCGATAGGTCCAGGCGACGTCCAGGTCCTTCACGTTATCGCGGTTGATCTGGTCAAAGGGCGAATAGCGCAGGCCAGCGGTCGTGCGGCCATAGGAGGTCCAATTGGCCGGAGTGTTGTCACCCGTTGCCGGCTGGTAGGCCGGAATATCGGCCGAGGGGCGAATGACGCTTTGCGGCTGGAAAGCGAACGCAAAACCGACGGCAAAAAGCACGGCGGCAAGAGCCGCACCGCCATAATAGGCGCCGCTCTTGGCGGGCCTTGCGACGGCCGGTGTGAAGAGAAGGGCAAAGCCGGCCAAGGCCAGCGGCGCCATGATGCGGGCAAAGAGCGGCCAGAATGCAAAGCCGGCTTCCCAGATGGCCCAGGGCACGGTCAGAACGGCAACGAGAAGGACAAGCTGTCCACCAAGGGCCTTGTCGCGCAGCATCAGCACAGCCGCGACGAGATAGACCAGACCAACAATGGCGTAATAGGCCGAACCTCCGAGAGTAATCAGCCATAGGCCACCACCCGCCAGCCCCACGCCGATCAGCGCGAGGACAATGGCGTATAACCGCGCCAGCAGTTTCATGAATCACCTGTTCTCAAAAATTGACGGCCGAGAGTGACGCTGGGCCGAAAAGGCCTATGCCGCCCCGCCGGATCAGCTTAGCGCCGCCCCGGCCTGACGTATAGGTCAAGACATAAACATGGGTCGCATGCGCCCTGAAACAGGGCCTTGTCAAGTTTTGCGTGCCCGGAGGGAAAGCCCCCTTGCCCATCGGGCAAGGCCGGTCGCGCAGATGATGCCAAAGTAGATACCGGGGTTCGCTGGACATTTCGCCGGCGTTTTGTATCAGGGGTGGCGGGCCCCTCCTGCCCCGTTTCTCGCGGAATCTTTCTCCATGCGCGGCCTTTCCGGCAACTCGCTCGGGATCATCTTGATGGTCCTCTCCACCGCCTGCTTCACCATCAATGACAGTCTGCTCAAATTGGCCATGCATGAATTGCCGCCGTTCGAGGCGCTGTTCCTGCGCGGGCTTGGCTCGACCTTTCTCGGCCTGCCCCTGCTGGCTGCGCTTGGATTTTTGAAATTCGTGCCGCGCATGCTCGATGGGCGGGTGCAGATCCGCAATCTGCTCGAACTCACCGCGGCGATGGGTTTTGTGGCCGGCCTTGCCTATGTGCCGATCGCCGATCTCACCGCTCTGGGACAAACCTCACCCCTGCTGCTGCTCATCGGCGCCATGGTGTTCTTCAAGGAAAAACTGACGGGCCTGCAGATCGGGCTCATTGTGCTCGCCTTTGCCGGGGCACTGCTCGTGGCACAGCCGGGAGCCAGCGGGTTTTCGCCCTATACCCTCTTCGGCCTCTGGAGTGCGGCTGCCGTCGCCGCACGCGATCTCGTTGGCCGCAAGATAAAGCTCGAAATTCCGGGCCTTGTGGTGGCGGTTGGCGCCGGAGCCATTGAAATCATCGGCGCAGGCCTTGCCGGGCTCCTGCTCGAAAGCTGGACCATGCCGACACCGCTGACACTGGCCTTTGCCGTCGGGTCGAGCGTGTTCCTGATCCTGGCGCATTGGCTTTTGCTCAATGCCTATCGCGCAGCCAGCGTCGCAGCGGTCGTGCCCTTTCTCTATATGTCGACCATCTGGGCGCTGATCTCGGGCATGCTGATTTTCGGAACTTTCCCGAACGCCCTGGCTCTGTGCGGCATTGCCGTCATCATGGCGAGCGGGGTGGCCGTCGTGGCGCTGGAGCGCTGGCCGAAGAAATCAGTCATTTCCGACGGCCATCCGCTGTAAAAAAGGGGGCCGTTGGCCCCCTTTTTTGGATCAAGCGACCGACTGATCGGCCAGAACGACGATGGGCGAGCCATTGGGCACGCGATCGTGCAGGTCGATGATGTCATGGAACAAGAGGCGCACGCAGCCCGAGGACACGGCCTTGCCGATCGAATGTACGTCCATATTGCCGTGCACGCGATAGAGCGTGTCCTTGTTGCCCTGATGGATATAGAGCGCGCGGGGGCCGAGGGCGTTCTCGAGACCGGGCGGCTGGCCGTGGCGATATTTTTCGATTTCCGGCTGACGCTCGATCATTTCGGACGGCGGCGTCCAGGTCGGCCATTTGCGCTTATAGGCGATATGGGCGCGGCCATTCCATTCAAAGCCGGCGCGGCCGATGCCGACGCCATAGCGCATGGCGCGGCCATCCGGCATGGTCCAGTAGAGAAAGCGGTTGGCGGTATCGACCACCACCGTACCGGGCTTTTCGCCGGTCACATTGTCCACTTCCTGGCGCCAGTAGACGGGGTCGAGCAGGTGAATGGGCGCGGCTGGAATCGGGAAATCCTCATCGGGCAGCGGTCCATACATGGCGAGCACGTCGGGTGGCACGATGCGGCCGGCCGGTTCCGCCGTCGCGACTGCGGAGCGGGTGGAGCCGGTGGTCGAGCAACCGGCAAGAGCAAGGGCGCCGAGGCTGGCAAGGCCAGCCAGCACGGCGCGGCGCGACGGGTGCGCGCTCACAGCGATAGACATGAAAAGATCCTTGGCCCCGGAAGGGGCTCTTGAACGAAAGGGAAGGGCGGCGCGGGTCTAGGCCGCTATCGGGGGCCGCAAGACCTGGGCGCCGGGCCAGACGGCGACAGTGTCGCATTGGCGCTCGGGTACATCCTCGCCCTCAGGAGCCACCGGCAATTGGGGCGGCAGGGCGGGAATGGCGTGGTGCGAACCACACGGCATGACGATGCCCTCGCCGAGATCGATCTCGCCGCGCTGCACTTTTACAGTGACGCGAATGGGCACGTTCTCGGCATCGACGTGATTGAGCACGACGATGGGGGTCGCCACATAGCGATGCGCATGCGCAGTCGTCACCCCGGCAAGGGTGGCGAAGGCAAAAAGAATCGCGATGGACAAAACGAGACGCTGCATGTCCCCAAGGCTGCTGGGGGTCAATTGCGGCGAGAAGGGGGCAGATGGGGTGATCAGCCGCTATTGCCGGGCGGTTCCCATGCCATGAGCTGCCGACCGTGTGCTTTTAGCCACGCTCGCCCGCGCTCCATGTCCGGCAGGGTGCGCGTAACCGTGGCCCAGAAGGCATCGGAATGGTTCATCTCGACGAGATGGGCAACCTCATGGGCCGCGACATAGTCGAGCACGAAGGGCGGGGCGAGGATGAGCCGCCAATTGTAGTTGATCGAGCCGGTCGAGGAGCAGGAGCCCCAGCGGCTCGACTGGCTGCGCAGTTTTATGTCTTTCACGGTCACGCCAAGCCTTTGCGCATGAAAGGCACTGCGCTCGCTGAGATCAGCAAGGGCTTCGGCCTTCAGCCAATCGAAAAGCCGGCGCGGCTGATGTTCGGGCGTTCCGGGCACGCGCAGTTCAGGCAGATCGACAAGGGGCAGGATTTCCACCCGTCCCCGCGGGACACCTGTGCCGACCACGAGATGCGGCACGCCGCGCAGCGGCACTTCCGTGCCCGCTTCGAGCCGCATGGAACGGACGGTGCGTGGCAGGCGCGCGGCCAGCCAATGGCGATGGCGCAGGAGAAAGGCTTCGGCATCGGCCCAGCGGGATCGCTCCGGCAGGGTCAGCACCGGCCCAGAGGCCGGCAGCGACAGGCGAAAGCTCGACGCGCGCTTGCTCAGTTTGACCGCGACCTCGACCGGCCGGCCGTCGAGTTCGACGGTGACGCTCTTGGGTGCTTTCGGGGTTTGGCGAAGGAATGAGAACATGGAGCCGCAGAATCAATCGAGGCCAGTCTAGTGCGGTTTGCCGGCAATGCCGATCAAACTTATCCGACACCTCGGCGACGCACAAAAAATGGCGCCCTTGCGGGCGCCAGTTCACTTGGGAGGTAAAGGGAGGGCGGGGCCGGCCTTAGCCGTTATTGCCCCAATTGTTGTTGTTCGGGTTGTTGTTGTCGCCAAAACCCTGGCGGGAGCCACGATGCTCGCTCATGAAGCGGTCGAACTCTTCGCGATCCTTGGCCTTGCGCAGGTTGGCCATATAGTCGTGGAAGGCGTCGATTTCGGCGTCGAGCCGGGCGCGTTCTTCGTCGAGACGGCGCAGCTGTTCGGCGCGATAGTCGTCGAAGGCAGCATTGCCCGAGGAAGTGTGTTCACGGCTGAAGCCGCCAAAGTGCTTCTTGTTGTTGCGCATATAGCCACATCCCTTGTTCCAGTAGGCCTGTGCTTTTTCGGCAGAGCCGCCAAACTTCTCACCCCAGAGGATGTAGCCGAGGACGGCCAGGCCAATGGGCCAGAAGATGATGAAGCCGAGTACCATGAGGGCGATGGTCAGTGGCGACCATTGCGGTTTGATGATTGCTGTGTTCATGTCGTTTCGTTTCCCAGTCACGTCGCGATGCGCATAACGTGGCCCTCCATGAGGCAGGATCAAGAATGTGCCTATGGGATTTCTAGGCTTGAAATGACGCTTTTTCCTTCCTATGCGGCGCATAGCCGTTCCCCAAAATCATGAGCGAAGAGAGCCTGTCGATCAGCGACGACACCTCCCATTGGCGGCCGTTGCGCCTGCAGACGCTGGTGCTGCTGCGCTGGCTGGCCGTGGTGGGGCAGACCATTGGCGTGCTCTTTGTCCATTTGGGGCTCGGCTTTCCGCTGCCGCTCTGGGAATGCCTGGCGCTGATCGCGCTTTCGGCCGGGCTCAATGTCGGGCTGTTCCTGCGCTATGGCGCCAAGGGACAGCTTTCCCCGCGATTTGCTGCCATTCAGCTCGCTTTTGACCTCTGCCAATTGGGCGGGCTGCTGGCGCTGACCGGTGGCCTCCTCAATCCCTTCGCGCTGCTGCTTCTCGCCCCGGTCTCGGTTTCGGCCACGACTCTGCCGCCGCGCGAAACCCTACTGATCTCGGCGCTTGCCGCCGTGATCGCCTCGGTGATTTCGGTGCTGCACCTGCCCCTGCCCTGGACCCCGGGCGAAGAACTGGTGTTCAACCGCATCTATGTGATCGGCATCTGGGTCTCGATCATCTGCGGCATTGCCTTTATCGCCGCCTATACGATCCGCGTCGCCCATGAATCGCGTCTGATCGCCGATGCGCTCGCGGCGACGGAACTCGCCCTTTCGCATCGCGAGCAGCTTTCAGCGCTCGATGGCCTCGCCGCCGCAGCAGCCCACGAGTTGGGCACCCCACTCTCGACCATTGCGCTGGCCGCCAAGGAAATGCGGGCCGAGGTCGAAGAGGGCAGCCCCTTGGCCGAAGATGTTGAACTGATCATCTCGCAGGCCGCGCGCTGCCGGGCCATTCTTTCAAAATTGCGAAACCTTGGCAGCGATCCCGCCGATATGTTCGCCAAGGCGCCGCTGACCGATATTCTGGCCGAAGTCGCCCGCCCGCATGAAGGCCGCGGCAAGGTGATTTTGTTTTATTCCGAGCGCGCGACGGGCACCTCTCCGGTGTTTCCACGCTCGGTGGGCCTGCTCTATGGCCTTGGCAATCTCATCGAGAACGCCACCGGCTATGCGCGGGAAACCGTGCGCATCGACACCGAATGGGACCAGTCCGCCATCACCGTCACGGTGACCGATGATGGCCCCGGCTTTGCCCCCGAACTCATCGCCCGGCTGGGCGAGCCTTATCTGACCACCCGCCCGCGCGACCCGCAGGGCGGCGACGCCCACCAGCCCGGCGGGCTCGGCCTCGGCATCTTCATCGCAAAAACCCTCCTGGAGCGCACCGGTGCGCGCCTCAGTTTTGAAAACGAAAAACCCACGGGCCATGCCCGCGTCACCATAACCTGGCCGCGCGCGGCACTGTGATCACACGGCACGCGCTCGATTTTGACGAAAGAGCGGCAAACGCATAAGAAAGCGCCATGAACACGCTCGAAGAACTCCTCGCGGCCGATCCCAGTCTTCTGCTGGTCGATGACGATGCGGCCTTCCTCTCCCGGCTCGAACGCGCCATGGCGCGGCGCGGCTTTGCCGTGCGCACCGCCGGTTCGGTCGCCGCCGGCGTTGCCGCCGTCAATGAACAGCCGCCGGCCTTCGCCGTCGTCGACCTGCGCCTCGAAGATGGCAATGGGCTGGAAGTCGTCTCGGCCCTGCACCAGAAGCGTCCCGATGCCCGCGCCGTGGTGCTCACCGGCTATGGCAATATCGCCACCGCTGTGACCGCGGTGAAACTCGGCGCCATGGACTATCTTTCAAAACCCGCCGACGCCGACGACGTCATCAATGCCCTGCTCGCCACCGGCGAAGACAAGCCCGAGCCGCCTGAGAACCCGATGTCGGCCGACCGGGTGCGCTGGGAACACATCCAGCGCGTCTATGAACTGTGCGACCGCAATGTGTCCGAGACCGCCCGCCGCCTCAACATGCACCGGCGCACGCTGCAGCGCATTCTGGCCAAGCGCGCACCGCGCTAACCAGCACAAACCACCGCGTCATCCCCGCGAAAGCGGGGATCTCTGTTTCCTTAAGCGAGATTCCCGCTTTCGCGGGAATGACGCAGCGCTTGCCGGTCGTCAGACCACAAACAGGTTCGAAAACCCGCCAAAGATCATCCGCTTGCCGTCAAACGGCATGTCGGGGACGTTCTGCATGGCCGGATCTTCCATCATTTTCTTCATCACGACGTCGCGCGTCGCCTTGTCGGGATATTCGATCCAGGAAAAGACGATGACCTCGTCCTCCTTGGCCTGCACGGCGCGCTGAAAGTCCGTCACCTTGCCCGGCGGCACATCGTCGCCCCAGTTCTCGACAGTGCGGGTTGCACCCCACTGCTTGGCGAGCTCCGCCACGCCCCGGGCATGGGTGATGTATTGGTCCTTGTTCGCCCTCGGCACGGCAGCGACATAGCCATCGATATAGGTCATTTCGTCTCTCCTCATTCACTCGAGCAAAACGGCAGAGACACAATCACGGTTGCTCCGCCGCCTCGACTTTGACGAATGGCTGGGGCTAAGTTCGACACCCAACGAGAAAAATCGGGAGTCTTTTCGATGACGGTGACCCTCCATTTCCACGGCGCAGCAGGGACGGTCACCGGATCGTGCTACCGGGTGGTGCATCCTCAGGGGCAATTCCTCGTCGATTGCGGGCTGTTTCAGGGCAACAAGTCGGTGCGCGACCTCAACCTGAAACCCACGCCCTTCAACCCCAAAGAAATCGACTTTTTGCTCCTGACCCACGCTCATATCGACCACGCGGGACTGCTTCCGAAACTCTACGCGGAAGGTTGGCGCGGGCCGATGTGGATGACCGAGCCCACGGCCGGCCTCCTCGAATATCTCCTCCCCGACAGCGCCGGCATTCAGGAAAGCGAAGCCGAGCGCGAGACCAAGAAGCGCGGCCGTCGCGGCGATGAGCCGGCCAAGCCCCTTTACACGATGGAAGACGCCACCGAAGCGCTGCTGCACCGCCAGACCTGCAACTACGGAGAATGGATCAATCCCGGTCCGGGCGTGCGCGCCCGCTACTGGAATGCCGGCCATATCATCGGCTCGGCCTCCATCGAGGTCGAAGTCATCAATGGCGACGGCAAGCCGGTGCGCCTGATGTTCTCGGGCGATATCGGCCCGGACGAAAAGGTGTTTTACAACGAGCCCGAAGGCCCGGCCGGTTTTGACTATATCCTTTCAGAATCCACCTATGGCGGGCGCGAGCGCGAGGACTATACCCTTGCCCAGCGCCGCGAGGCGCTGAAGACCGAGATCAACCTTGCTTTGGGCAAGGGCGGCAATCTCGTCATCCCGGCCTTCGCGGTCGAGCGCAGCCAGGAACTGCTGCACGATATCGGCGTCCTCATTCGCGACGGCGAAATCAATCCGCGCCTCGTCGTGCTCGATTCTCCGCTCGCCAGCAAAGTGACCGGCGTCTATCGCAAATATGCAAAGATGTTCGAGGATACCGAGCTCGCGGCCGACGAGCTCTTCAACGATTCCCGCTTCCGCATCATCGAGGCGGTGGAGGATTCAAAAGCGCTCAATGCCATCAAGGGTGGCGCCATCATTATGTCGGCTTCCGGCATGGCCGATGCCGGCCGCATCAAGCATCACCTCAGAAACAACCTCATCCGCGCCAATGCCACGGTGCTCTTTGTCGGCTATCAGGCGCCGGGCACGTTGGGCCAGATCATTCTCTCGGGCGCCAAGGAAGTACGCATCCACGGCACGCTGGTGCCGGTGCGCGCCACCGTGCGCTCCATGGGCAATTATTCCGCCCATGCCGATCATTCGGAATTGATGGAGTGGATCAAGGAGCGCCTCCCCGCCCATGGCGCCATTTTCCTCACCCATGGCGAGGACGAAGAGCGCACGGCCCTGCGCGCCGCGCTGATGGCCACGGGCCTTGGCGGCGACCAGATCGTCCTGCCGCAACTCGACGACTATTTTGAGCTGACCGCTGCCGGCATTGCCGCCGCCAAGGCACCGGCCGCCCGCCGCGTCGATCTCAGGCAGTTGCCGGCCGATTGGCACAATGCCTTCTCGGATTTTACCATCCGCCTGAGCCAGCGCCTCCACGACCTGCCCGACAGCGAAAAACTGGCGCTGATGACCTCGCTGCAGCGAAAACTCTCGGAACTGGGCGCCGCGCCCAGCCCCACGCCCGTGCCCACGCCGGTCACCCCGGTCGAGACACAGGCCTTCGACGAATAGTTTTCTATGACGCCGGGCGCGGCTTCAGGCGCCCGGCCATCACAAAGGTCAGGACCAGCAAGGGGATGAGCATGGAAAACGCCATGCGCACCCCGAGCCCCTGCGCCACGGCGCCGATCAAGGCGGGCGCGCCGAGATTGACGAGCTGGAAGATCAGCGTCGTCGCGGCCACGTTCTGGCTCGCCGGGCGATCGCCGATCCGTGCAGCAGCCGAGAGCATCAGCGGATAGAGCACGCAGATGCCGATGCCGACGATCACGAAGCCGGCTAGCGCGATGTAGGCATTGGGCGAGAGCACGATGAGGACCATGCCTGCAACGGCGACAGCCGAAAGCAGTCGCGTCACCCGTACCGGCCCAAAGCGGTCGATGACACGATCGGCCAGCAACCTGCCCACGGCCATAGCAGCGAGAAGGGCCGGCAAAGCCAGCGACTCGACAAAGGGCGACACATCAAAACTGTCGCGCAGATAGATAATCGACCAGGCGCGCGAGGCGCCTTCCGTCAGGCCGGCACCGAGCCCGAAGGCAACAAGGCCAAGTGTCGCCAGCGTCGGCAGCGCCAGCTTTTTGACCTTTTCGCCGCTATGCGGGCGCGGCGGCATGACCGGCATGGGCACGACGACAACCAGCAGGAGCACGATCAGCAGCGGCGCCAGCGCCCAGAGGTGAATCGCCGGATCGACATGAAAACCGCGCAGCGTCGCGCCGAGGAGCGAGGTCAGCAAGAATCCGACGCTCCAGACGCCATGACAGGTGTTCATCACCCGCGCGCCGGTCGCCGCCTCTACCCGGTCGGCCTCGACATTCATGGCGATATTGCTGAGCGAGAAGCCGATGCCATTGAAGGCAAGGAGGATGAACAGCGCCGCGGGATGCAGCAACACGGTCGCCAGAGCCGCTGTGATGATGACGATGGGCAGCACCGCCAGAATGGTCCGCCTTGGCCCGAAACGCTCGATGATGGCGCTCGAAAACAGGAACATGGAGAGCGCGCCAAGCGGCTGGCCCATCAGCACCAGGCCCAGCTGGCCCTCCGAAAGCCCCATCGCAACCTGCAGGTCGGGAATGCGCGTATGGATCGCGCCGGCAGCCAGGGCATGGGTGAAGAAGAGCGCGATCACGCGCCAGCGGGCAGAGGTCATTATCTGGTCAGTACTTTAGCGCGGACCGGGGTCCATCAGCACATGGATGCGGTCGGCGCCCAGGCGGGCCAGTTTCAGCATCAGTGCCTTGCGGCGGGCGGGGGCAAGGGGGGGTATCGGGGCTATCGCGCAGAATGGCGCCATCATGCCCGTCGGCAACAATGAGGCCCTCGCTTTCGGGAAAAATTTCCCCATCGAGTTCGGGCGGTTTGGCAAAGAAGAACTTGTCGGAAAATTCGCGATATTCGGGCCATTTTCGATCGACCTGAAAATCGATCAGGCTCGACTTGATCTCGATGATCCAGATCTCGCCTTTTGGCCCCACCGCCAAGACGTCGGCGCGCCGCCCATTGCTGAGCGGCACTTCGGCATAGCACGCCATGTCGTGCCGCTCGCGCAGCATGCGCATGACCCCGCGCTGCACGCGCAGAGCCGTGGCCGATTGTCTCAAATCGACAATGGACGGCAGATCCTCAGCCATGGGCGACCGCTGCAAATCTCCGCGCCGGCAGGGCGCGGATGACAAGGAGCGCGGCAACCAGCAGCGGTACCACCACCCAATAGGACATGCGGATACCGAACTCTTCGGCAACGAGGCCAAGCAGAGGCGGAGCGAGGAAGAAGACCACAAAGGTCATCTGCCCGAGCGAAGCAACATTGACCGAGGCCGGCCGATCCGTGCGCTGCGCTGCCGCCGAGACCGCCAGCGGATAGACGGCGCTGCAACCAATGCCGGTCAGCACGAAGCCGAAGAGCGCCACATATTCATGCGGCGCCGTCGCCACCATGATCAGACCCGTCATGGCGATCAGCAGCAGCGTTGCCGCCACGGCGCGTGGCGAAAAGCGGTCGACGACGCCGTCCATGGAGAGACGCGCGACAGCCATGGCCAGCGAGAAGACAGTGACGCTGAGGCCACCAATAAAGGGTTCGACGTGGAACACGTCGCGCATATAGATCGCCGACCAGTCGATCCCGGCGCCCTCGGCCAGAAGCGGCGCCGCGCCAATGATGCAGAGGGCCGCAAGGCCAATGGTCGGAAAGGCGATGCGCGGCGCTTCCCCGGCATGGGAATCGGGCCGCAGCGGCGCATTCTCGATGCCGCGGAAGACAAAAAGCCCGGCAATCACCACGACGATGAACGCACCCACCAGATGCAGAGTGACCGGCACACCGGCCTGCCGCAGGCCGGAACTGATGAGCGCCGTCACGAAAAAGCCGAGGCTCCACATGCCATGGGTGCGGCTCATGATGCCGTAGCCAAGCTGGGCTTCAAGGCGGTCAGCCTCGAGATTGACGATGATTTCGACCGCACCCGCGCAGATGCCGGCGAAAAACAGCAGCGGCACCACGAAGAGGGCCGAAGGCATGAACGGCACCAGCGCATAGAGCGCCGAAGCGATGAAAATGGTGACGAAGACGCCTGTCCGCGCCGGATAGCGGGCGATGAAGGGACCGGAAAAAGTAAGGCCCACCAGCGCCCCGCAGGACATGGCGATCAACATCAGCCCCAACTGCCCCTCGCTCAGTCCAAACTGGAGCTGCAGGTCGGGCAGGCGCGACAGCATGGCGCCCATCGAGAGCGCGAAAATGAAGAACACCCCGAAAATCCGGTAGTGTGGGCGCATGAAAATTCTCCTTGCCCGGGTTCTGGCGTGCGGCGGCGTCAGAACCCGTCAGCAATCGTCTTTTGCCGGTCAGCCGAGCGGCGTCGGCTCGGGCGGCAGGCCGTGGGGCGCATCCACCTTCTTGGTGCCCAGCGCAAAGCTCGACGCCCAAAGGCCGGCCAGCAGCAGCGGCAGGCAGATGAGATAGGACCAGCGGATGCCCAGGAACTCGGCCACGAAACCAAGCAGCGGCGGCGCCAGGAAGAAAACGACAAAACTCACCTGGCCGATGGCCGCCACATTGACCGCCGCGGGGCGATCGGTGCGCTGCGCCGCGGCCGAAACGGCCAGCGGATAGACGGCCGAGCAGCCTGCGCCCATCAGGGCAAAGCCGACAAGCGCCAATGCTGCCGTCGGCGCCGTGCCGACGAGGAGAGCGCCAAAACTCGCCGCCGTCAGCATGACCATGGCGACATTGCGCGGCCCGAAGCGGGCAACGATGGGATCGGCCGAGAGACGCATCGCCGCCATGAAGAAGGCAAAGAGCGTCAGGCCCATGCCGCCGATGAAGGGCTCCACAGCAAAAACATTGCGCATGTAGATGGCCGACCAGTCGATACCAGCGCCTTCGACGAGGAAGGCAGCAAAGCCGATGAGACAGAGCGGCAGCAGGCCCAGATTGGGGAAGGCAAAGCCATGGCTTTGGCCCTCGACCTTTGCCGGTTTCGGCGCTTCCGTCGCCGAAAACAGCAGGTAACCAGCAACGACAACGACGATCACCGCCACAATGCCCAGATGCAGGCCGGCCGAAAGGCCCGACTGGCGGATCATGGCGCCAAAAAGCGCGGTGACGAAGAAACCGACGCTCCAGAAACCATGGGCGCGGTTCATGAAACGCTGACCAGTCTGCACTTCGAGCCGGTCGATTTCGACATTGAGATTGATCTCGAGCGCGCCAGCCAGAAGCCCTGCCAGGAACAGCACGGCAAACATGGCCGGGGCCACCGGCAGCCAGGGAATGGTGGCAAAAAGCAGCGCCGGGCCGAGCACGGTGAACAGCGCCGTCTTGCGGAAGCCGAGCTTTTCGACCACGGGCGGGCCAAAGGTGAGCGAAATCAACGAGCCGATGGCCATGCCGATCATGGTCAGGCCCAGTTGCCCCTCGGAAATGCCGAAATGGGTCTGGATATCAGGCAGGCGCGCCATCAGCGCGCCCGTCGTCACGGCGAAAAGGAAGAAGCTCGCATAGATGCGGTGCTGGGGCGCAATCATGACGTGGCCTCGCGCAGAACGGGTTTGGGCGCCAGGACATGGGCCGTGGTGAAGCCAAGGAGGACAAGCGGAATACCGACGCCAAAGACCCACTGGATGCCAAAATGCTCGCCGATGAACCCGAGGAGCGGCGGTCCCAAGAGGAAGGCGGTGAAGGAGAACTGCGCGAGCGCCGCCACATTGACGGCGGCAGGGCGGTCGGTCTGCTGCGCGGCGGCCGACATGGCCAGCGGGAAGAGCGCACTGGAGCCGACGCCAATGAGCGCAAAACCGAGATAGGCGACCCAGGCGGCCGGCGCGAAGAAGGCCAGCAGCACGCCGATGCCGAGCACGGTGAGCAGCACGCGGGCAACGAGCACCGGACTAAAACGCTCGACAAAACCGTCGGCAAAGAAGCGCGCTACGCCCTGCGAACCGGCAACGGTTGCCACGGCGAGACCTGCCCAGAAAGGTTCGGCATTGAAGAGATCGCGCATATAGATGGCCGACCAGTCGATCCCTGCGCCTTCCATGAGCATGGCGGAGAGACAGACGGCGACCAGCGCCATGATCGGCAGGGTCGGGCGGGCAAAGCGCGGCGCTTCATCCGTGCTGGTCCCGGCGCGATGCGCGGCCGGCTCGAAGCGGCCGAGGACAAGAAGGGTCGCGACGATGATGACCGGGATCATGATGAGCAGGTGGTAATGCACTTCGAGCCCGGTCTGGGCGATGAAGGAGCCCACCATGCCGGCGGCAAAGAAGCCCAGGCTCCAGAAGGCATGCGCGCGGCTCATGATGCGGCGGCCGATGGCGTGTTCCACCCGGTCGGCCTCGACATTGATGATGACTTCGATGGCGCCGATAGTGAGACCAACCGGCAGCAGCAGCAGGAAGAATGTCAGTGGCGTCTGCGCCCAGCTTGCCAGCGCATAAAGCGCCGAAAGCAGCGGAATGGCAGTCAGCAGCACGCGGCGATAGCCAATGGCTTCGACCACGCGGCCGGCAAAGGTCAGCGAGATCAGCGTGCCGACGGCCGAGCCGATCAGCGCCAGGCCAAGCGCGCCTTCGCCCACGCCCATAGCCGTCTGGATATCGGGCAGGCGCGGGAAAATGCTGCCCATGGCAAAGGAATAAATGAAAAACGCCCCGAAGACCTTGATCTGGGGCGGCAGCTCAATGCCGAATCGCATGATAGGAAAATGCTCTAAAGATCAGTCAGAGGCGACGTTAGGACATTTCACGGCGCAGCGAAATGGGCCCGCGCATGCCCCAATAGAGTTTATTGCAACGTTTGCATTGCTGCCACATCACCGGATGGGCTGGAGAACTCGTCACGCAGCACCGAGACCCCATCGAGCAGATTGCGGACGATTTCGAGCCGCCGGAACGGCCCGCCGACGCGATTGGCGACCGGGTTCGGCTTCAGCGCCGCGACGCGATTGCGCCGGTCGGGACCGAAATAACCGGCAGTCTCGTAAAAAACCATGTTCTGGCCGATCTGCCGGCCGAGGCGCTCGCGCAGTTTCGAGGTCGACTGCGGCAGGGCCACGATGTCGTCAAAACCCATATTGATGCAGGCCATGATGGTGTCGATCGATGGATCCTCGGCACAATAGACCATGGGCGAAAAGCGGATGGTGCGTGAGGCGGCAAAGCGGATCGCATCGGCCACGGGCCGCAATGCGCTGAGATCGGCGACGGGAGAGAAGAGAAAATAGCAGACCGGGGTTTCGCCCGCCTGCTGCACGACCTGGCTGATACCGCGATAGTCCGACACACCGGCAAAGCCGATATTTCCGGCCATGTCGAAAAGCGTCTGCCAGGCCGTGTCCCCCGGCCCGACGACATAGGCGTATGCTTTCATAGCACCGCTGTCCCTGCTGCATTCCCGGAGCGAATGCTAAGCCCAAGGCCCTAATAGGGGCCTAACGAAATCTTCCGGAACTACCCGTAGATCGGCTTTTCCCCGCGAAACAGCGGTCCGTTCTCGTGCATCAGCGCGGCGATGCGCTCGGTGACGGCGCGCACGGCCGGGGTGTGGCGCTCTTCGTGGTGACAGACGAGCCATTGGTCGGTCTCGAGTTCGGGAATGGTGCCCGCCATGCGATCGACGCGTGGATCGCTATCGCCGACAAAGCAGGGAAAGACCGACATGCCAGCGCCTGCTGCCACCAGTTCCAGCACGCTCATGGCGTCATTGCCGCGCGTCGCGATCCGATCGCCATGCCGGGCATGCAGCCAGCGGGCCGAATGGGTCTGGCTGCCGTCGCCAGCGACACCAACGAAGTAACCAGCCGCGACGCCACTAATAAGTTCCGGTCGCGCATAGAGCCCATAGGCAACCTTGCCCACCAAGCGCCCTGCGAGCCACTGCTCGGTCGGCCGCTGGTTGCGGATGCCGATATCGGCATTGCGCCGGCCGATATCGACCTTGTGGTTGGCGGTCACCAGTTCGAGCGCGAAGCGGTCGCCCGCCGTCCAGATTTTTCCGATATTTTTCGCGAGGAAAGCCGAGGTCCAGGGCCCGGCCGAAACGCGGACCACGCGCTCGCCGATGGCACCATCCTTCCAGCGTTTTAGGGACAGCATGGCCCCCTCAACCTCTTCGGCGCGTAGCAGCAGTTCTTCGCCCGAGGGCGTTAGCCGATAGCCGGTCTGGCTGCGCACGAAGAGCGGCTCGCCCACCTGTCGCTCCAGCGCCGTCACGCGCCGGCCGAGGGTCGCCGCCGAAAGGCCCGTCGTTTCCGTCGCCGCGCTCAACCCGCCGAGCCGCGCCACATCCAAAAACAGCCGGAGATCGTCCCAGGAGAAATCCATTTTTCATTCCTGAAAAGCGCCTTGCAGTCTCGACTGTAGCGTAACGGCATACAAAAGCGCAATTATCTCCTCACCGGGTCGCCGAGAGCGGTCCCAGCCTTTGCAGAAAGCACCAGTTTTGAAACGCCTGATCCCAATCCGGCGCCGGGTGTTTGCACGCAAAAATCCGAGGAGACGAAATCATGTTCGAACCCATCACAAGCCGTCTGCGCCGCTGGCACCTGCGCAACGTCACCCGCCGCAAGCTGTCCATGCTCGACGATCGCCTGCTGACCGATATCGGCACCAAGCGCAGCGGCATTGCCGACTTCATTTCCACCCGGACCTGCGAAGGAGAATGACATGATGCAAAAACGCAAACTCGGGCCCTATGGCCCAAAGGTCGGCGCCATCGGCATGGGCTGCTGGGCCATTGGCGGGCATTTTACCCTCGACGGGCGCAATGACGGCTGGGGCCAGGTCGATGACGCGCAATCGGTGCGCGCCATCGAGCTTGCCCTCGACCTCGGTGCCAGCCTCTTCGACACGGCCGATGCCTATGGCACCGGCCACAGCGAGGCCATTTTGGGCAGCGCCCTCAAAGGTCGCCGTGACGAGACCTTTATCGCCACCAAATTTGGCTACACCTATGACGAGAGGGGCAAGGCGCTGGTCGCGACCGATGTCTCGCCGAGCTATATCGACTGGGCCTCGGCCAAATCGCTGAAGCGCCTGGGCACAGACTGCATCGACCTCTACCAGATCCATGTCGGCGATCTCAGCGACGACGTCGCCGACCGGGCCGGCGAGGCTTTGGAAGGCCTTGTCGAAAAAGGCCGCATCCGCGCCTGGGGCTGGAGCACCGACAATGCCGCTGCCGCCCGGCGCATGCTGAAATATCCGCATTTTGCCGCCGTGCAGCAGGAATTGAGCGTACTCTGCGACGGGCCGGACATGCTGGCTCTCTGCGCCGAGGCTGAACTTGCGAGCCTCAATCGTTCGCCCCTCGCCATGGGCATGCTGAGCGGCAAGTTTTCCGCCACTTCGCGCCTTGCCAAGGACGATGTGCGGGCGGCGGGTCACTCCTGGGTGCGGTTCTTCGCCGATGGAAGGCCAAAGCCGGAAACCCTCGCCAAGGTGGACGCCCTACGCGACCTCCTGACATCAGGCGGCCGCACCGTGGCGCAGGGCGCGCTCGGCTGGAACCTTGCCCGCTCGCCCCACACCATCCCCATCCCCGGCTTCAAGACCGAGGCACAGGTCCGCGACAATCTCGGCGCCCTGGAAAAGGCCCCCTGCCCGCCACCGTCATGGCCGAGATTTCGGGCATTCTGAACAAGGAAATCGAACATGTTTGATGCCGATACGCTTGCCGAAACAACCATGACCACCAATCGCCTCGGCCGCTTTGGTCCCGTCAGCCGGCTTACCCTTGGCGGTGGCGGCATCGGCCAGGTCTGGGGCCCGACCTCGGAGGACGAGGCCGTCGCCACGCTCCGCGCCGCCGTCGATGGCGGTATCTCGCTCCTCGATGCGGCGCCCGGCTATCTCATCTGTGAAGCCATGATCGGCCGCGCCTTCGAGGGGAAATTGCCCAAGGGGGTGCGGGTGACAACCAAATACAGCCTCGGCACCGTTCCCGAGGAAGATGTCTATCCCCGCCTCAAAACTTCTCTCCAAAAGAGCCTTGCCGCCATGCGGCTCGAACGCGTGGACATGATGCTGCTCCATAGCGAGATACGCCCGGACGATTATGACTATCCGCCCGGCGAACCACCCAAGAACGAGCGTTCGACCAGTCTCACGCTCTATCGCAATGCGGTGCGCCCGGCCTTTGCGCGCCTCGTGCAGGAAGGCCTCATCGGCGATTGGGGCATTACCGGTATCAACCACGCCGCCGCGACCATCGATGCCCTGTTCTCGGGCCCCCTCCCGGCGGCCGTGCAAGCCATTGCCAATCTGCTCGATAGTCCCGGCGCGATGAATGGCACCGGCCTCGCCCCGCGTCCGCGCGATGTGATCGCGGCAGCACAGGCGGCCGGAGTCGGCGTCATGGGCGTGCGGGCCGTGCAGGCAGGGGCTCTTACAAGCAGCTTCGACCGGCCCGACACCCACGGCCCCGACCGGGAGGATTTTGCCCGCGCCCAATCCTTCCGGGAGCTTTGTGCCCGCTGGGGCGAAGACCCGGCGCTCGTGGCCCATCGCTATGCGCTTGGCATCGAAGGCGTCGATACGCTCGTGCTGGGCGTGAAGAACCGGGAAGAACTGCGTATGGCGCTTGAAGCGGAAAGGCGGGGGCCACTTGATCCCGAACGGCTCGCCGCCATCGAGGTTTTGGGCCTCAGATAACGAAAGGCCGCCCTACGGGGCGGCCTTTTCACTGACGCATGATCAAAAAGGGATCACATGGATTCGAGGCAGACCGAGGTCACACCGCGATTGCGGAAGCCGAGGGCGTTGGCCGCGGCTTTCGAAAGGTCGATGATGCGCTTGCCGTGGAAGGGCCCGCGATCATTGATGACCACTTCAATCGACTTGCCCGAGTTCTGGTCGGTGACCTGAACCTTGGTGCCGAAGGGGAGAGAACGATGCGCCGCCGTCATGGCGTTTTCGTTGAAGATTTCTCCCGATGCTGCCCGCTTGCCGTTAAAGCCGGGGCCATACCAGGAAGCGCCACCACATTGGGCGTAGGCTGCCGTCGAAGTTAGTGCGAGGGCGGCCGCCGCTGCGGCGACGAGAACGGCTCTTCTGATCAATGGTCTATGCTCACTGAAGTTGTCGATGAGCTTTGACTAAAGATGAGGCGCGGCACGATTAAGGGCGGAATCGCGCGAGATTGTGCTGTGTTGCCTCATTGCCGCAGGTTTGGCGGCAGTCATTCATTAACCATTCAGGTGGACTTGATCGATTCTTAGAAACTGAATCTCAAGAAAAGCCGATTCGGCAGGCCCCACGCCCCGATTGGTAAGAATCAGGAAACCACGTTGTGCACTGTGGCCATGAGGCAACGGTTCCAAGGAAGTGACAGAAAAGCCCGGATTTCGGGCGGTCAAGCCTGTGAATTACGAGAATTCCGGCCTTTTCATAAAATGCGAACAATGACTATGGCCCGATTTGGGCAGGCAAAAGGGCAATTGCGGCAAAGAAAATGGGCGATGGAGTGATCCACCGCCCAGTCAGTCAGGGAGAAGACAGATGCCTGTGGCTCAGCCACGCGGCTGAGGCACAATGCGGAGATAGGGCTTCAGTTCCTTCCAGCCCTCGGGATACTTGGCCTTGGCCGCTTCATTGGAAACGGCAGGAACGATGATCACGTCCTCGCCGCTCTTCCAGTTCACGGGCGTTGCCACCTGGTGCTTGGCGGTCAGTTGCAGGCTGTCGATCACGCGCAGCACTTCATCAAAATTGCGGCCGGTCGAAGCGGGATATTCGATCTTGAGCTTTACCTTCTTGTCCGGGCCGACAACGAAGACGGAACGGACGGTCAGGGTATTGTCGGCATTGGGGTGAATCATGTCGTAAAGACGCGCCACCTTGCCTTCGGTATCGGCCAGCAGCGGGAAGTTGAGCGCAGCGCCCTGCGTCTCTTCGATATCCTTGGCCCAGCCGCCATGGTCTTCGAGCTTGTCGACGGAAAGACCCAGAACCTTCACGCCGCGCTTTTCGAATTCGGGTTTCAGCTTGGCGGTATAGCCGAGTTCGGTGGTGCAGACCGGGGTGAAGTTCTTGGGGTGGCTGAACAGCACTGCCCAAGACCCTTCAATGAAGTCGTGGAAGTGAATGGTGCCTTCGGTGGATTCGAGGGTGAAATCAGGGGCGGTATCGCCGATCAGGATCGCCATGTTTGTCTTCCCTTGCCGCCAGCGGGCGGCGCTTAATGTCTGAAAAGAGAATATCGTGCCGCATGCCGCCGTTTGAAGCGGCTGCGAGCGGAACGCTTTTGCCTTGTTTTAGCCAAGACCGGCAAGCCTTTGCCTGGTGAGGGCAGAGGCCGGAATGGCCTATTGCACCATGACCGAGCCGGACACGGCACCAGCGGCGGGCGCGCCATTCTTCCAGGTCACGTCGAGCCCGTTGAGCGGCACGACCGACAGGCTCATCTTGCCCGAGCCCTGCTGGATTTCGCGCGCATGCGCCAGATAGATCAGCGAATTATTCGCCTGATCGTAAATGCGGGTGACGCGCAGCGACTTCCAGATCAGCGAGCGCGCTTCCTTGAAGATTTCCTCGCTGCCGCTCTTCGGAATGTCGCCCACAGTGATCGGGCCGACAGCCGAGCAATCGAGTGCAGAATAGGATGGGTCCTCGAACCAATTGCCCTGGCTGATGCGGTCAATGAAGGAGCGATTGAAGAAGGCCAGGTGGCACACCACACCCTGCACATCGGGGTCGGCCACCGCTTCGATGGAAATATCATTGCCGGTCCAGTCGACCCCGACATTGCCCACCTCACTGCGATTGCCGCAGGCGGCAAGGGCGAGAACGGCGGCTCCGAAAACGGCAAGGCGGGCAAATTTGTGCATTGGGTCCTCCAGCGATGTTTTTACAACATGGTTGGTGTGAAGAGCTGCCGCAAGTGACCTCCCCTCCATCCTCATTGCCGGGCTCGTCCCGGCAATCCATCTCTCCTCCGCTGGGGACTACCGGGACAAGTCCGGTAGTGACGACAGAATGGGGGCGTAGCTTAACCGCGATCTCTTCGCGCCATGAACATTTCGAGCCATCGCACCAAGAGCGAGAGCGAAATCGTCATGGTGAGATAGAGGAAGGCCACGACATTATAGGTCTCGAAAAACTGGAAGCTCGACGAAGCATGCAATTTCCCAAGCTGGGTAATGTCCTGCACCCCGAGCGCTGACACCAGGGCCGAGTCCTTCACCATCGAGACGAAATCATTGCCGAGCGGGGGCAGGATGGTGCGCAGGGCCTGGGGCATGATGACGAGGCGAAAGCACTGGAAGCGCGATAGCCCAAGCGACCGCGCCGCTTCCACTTGACCGCGCCCCACGGCCTCGATGCCGGCGCGAAAAATTTCGGCGATGAAGGCGGAGTAGCAGATGGTCAGCGCCAGGATCGCGCGCCAGACGAAATCGAAGCCGCGCACTGTCGCCGGTTCCATCCAGCCCAGTTGGATGAGCGGGCCAACCACCCAATTGAAGGCGGAAACCAGCGCCGGCGCGCCGACAAAGGCGATGTAGAACAGAAAAACCAGGATCGGGATGCCGCGGATGATTTCGACGTAAAAGGTCGCGATTTCCCGCAGCACGCGGACGTTCGAGGTGCGGGCGAGGGCGATGAGCAGACCCAAAATTGTCGCCAGGCCAAAGGCGACAAGCGTCACCCACAGCGTCGTCAGCACCCCGCCAGAGAGCTTTTGAAAGATATCGGCATAGGTTTCGTCAGCCGTGATGGCCCAAAAGCCGAGCACAAACAGCAGCCCGACAGCGAGCAGCCACCACGGCATACGGGCAAGAATGGAGGGACGGCGCGGGCGGGTGGTCATGTGGGGGAGATAGCCGAAAGCAACGAGTTTGTCGTCACCCCCTCCCAACCTCCCCCATCAAGGGGGAGGTGCCATATCGAGTTGGTGGTACGATCCAGCCAAAACCACCGTTCCTTCACCTCCCCCTTGATGGGGGAGGACGGGTGGGGGTGTTGGCAATCGCCAAAAGCCAAAGGCTTACTCACCCGTATATTCAAAGAACCAATAGTTGATCCGCTCATCGAGCCAGCCTTCGGCCTCGAGCTGGTCGAGCGCGGCATTGAAGGGTTCTACTAGATCTGAGCCCGGGGTCAGGATCAGCCCGAGCGGGTCGGCCTTGATCGCTTCACCCACCTGCTTGAAGGCACCGGGATCGGCGCCGATATAGCCGGCCGAGGCCGCCTGGTCGGCAATCACCGCATCCACGTCGCCGGCCTTAACGGCCTGAACGGCGGCACCAAAGCTATCGAAGACTTTCACCCGCGGGTTGGCTTCATCGCCGTCGAGCACGTCATAAATAGCCGTGTAGAAGGACGAGGTACCAGCCTGGGCGCCGAACAGCAGGTCAGCGTTCTCTGCAAAGCTTTCCTTGCTGGTGATGCGCTCTTCGTCGGCGCGGACCAGAAAATACTGCTCCACCGTGATGAAGGGTTTGGTGAAGTCGATCTGCTCATCGCGCTCTGCAGTGATGGTGATGCCATCGGCGCCGACATCGAACTGGCCGGTGCGGACGGATTCAATCATCACGTCCCAGGCGACGAGGTCCCATTCGACCTTGGCGTTGAGGCGCTTGGCGATCTCGTTGATCACGTCATATTCGAGCCCAATGCCTTCCCCGGTCTTGGGATCGGCGAAATTGAGCGGGTAATAGGCGTTTTCCGTCACCGCATGGATGGTGCGACCAGCCAGATCTGGCAGGTCCTGTGCCGAGGCGGGCAGGCTGATCAAGGCCGCGGCGGCCAAAGCAAGAAAGGAGGAGGTTCTAGACATCGTTGCGTCCCCAAACGTTCTGATCGCCAGACAATATTGCGGTTTGCAGCAAGGGGCGAGGCGCCCCTGCCAATTTTAGTTCCGAAAAGACTGGTGCACGGCAAACAACCACGACGTCATTCCCGCGAAAGCGGAAATCCCTGTTCGCGCAGAAAATCCCCGCTTTCGCGGGGAAGACGCGGTTTGTGCCGGAAAGGCCGGTTGGTGTCGGCAGCCGAGCCCTTAGGCCTCGTCGACAACCTCGGCGCCCGGACCATTCTTTTTCAGCGATTCGATGGCGTTGGTCGCGCTTGATTTCTGCTTGTAGGTCTCGGTGCGCGCCATGGTTTCGTTGTTGGAAGCAACGAAGCGCACGAAGTGCTGGCCATCCTTGGATTCGACGATCTCGAAGCGATAGCCCTTGCCGTCCTCACCCTTGGAGAGATCGACCGTGGCCGCCTCAGGCGCATTCTTTTTCAGCGACTCGACCGCCGATTTGGCCGATGCCTTCTGCTTGTAGTTTTCCGACCAGAAAATCGTCTCGGCATTGTAGACGAAGGCAAACTTGAACTGCTCGTTTGCAGCCGCAGTGATCTTGAACTTGTGAGCCATGACGCCGGGCCTCCCTTGGTTAAGACAAGGAAAGACTAGCGAAAACCGGGCATTTGGAAAGACTTATTTGCTTGCAACGCTATCGATATGGCCAAGGCTGCGCTCGGGATCGATCCGGTCGCGCACCATTTGCTTGAGCACCCGGCTATCGGGAAAGCCGCCATCGCGCTTGCGCTCCCAGACCAGCTCATCGCCAAAATGGATCTCGAAAATGCCGCCGGTGCCCGGCACCAGCGTCACCGATTGCAGTTCGATTGAAAAGGTGGACAGCAGTTCCTGCGCCATCCAGGCCGAACGCAGCATCCAGTTGCACTGCGTGCAATAGGTGATTGTTACGGCCAGTTTCGGCGTCGTCTCGTCGCTCATTTGCGCTTCTTCTTGCCCGTCTCGCTCGGGTCGACCAGGCTTGCGAGGATTTCATCGACGAGGTCGAGATCCTGCCGTTTGCCGGCCGCCTGTTGCTGCAGGTCGACGAGATAGGAAGTGGTGTAATAAAGCCGCCGCGCCAGCATGGTGGCGATATGCAGCGAGAATTCGGGATGCCCATCGAGAAAGGTCAGGGCATCGGGAATTTCATAGGCTTCCACCTCGGACAGGGCCTTTACCGTCGCCGAATGCGGCATGTCGAGCAGCACCGCCATTTCGCCGAAAATCGAGCCTGGCTCGTCCACATGGGTCACCTGCGTGCGCTCGCGGATGATCTCCACCTGGCCCTCAACGAGCACATAGAGTTTTCCGAAGCGCTCGCCTTCGGGCAGGATCACCTGCCCCGACTTGAAGCGCTGTTTTTTCAGATCCTTGCAATAGTCGAGAATGTCGGCCATGGCCCGCCCTCGTTCATCCGCCGCCTTCTAGACTAAAGGCTTTGTGGCGCAAAGCAATCTGGCTCGCGGGCGCCTAAAGCAGCTTCTCGATATCGCCGGCAATATCGGCCGGCTCGGTCGCAGGCGCATAGCGCTCCACCACCTTGCCGTCGCGACCAATGAGGAATTTTGTGAAATTCCACTTGATCGCCTCACTGCCCAAAAGCCCCGGCGCACTTTCCTTGAGCCACTGGTAAAGCGGGTGCGCCGCATCGCCATTGACGTCGATGCGCTCAAAGATCGGGAAGGTGACGCCGTAATTGATCTCGCAAAAGCTGGCGATCTCTTCGCTGGTTCCAGGCTCTTGTCCCGCAAACTGATTGCACGGAAAGCCCAGAACGACGAGGCCGCGATCCCCATATTGCCTATAGAGCGCCTCGAGCCCGGCATATTGCGGGGTCAGACCGCATTGGCTCGCCACATTGACCACCAGCACCACCTTGCCGGAAAAATCGGCAAGATTTTGCGGCGCGCCGCTCAGGAGAGGCAGGGTGAAATCGGCGAGCGTGGTCATGGAATTTTCCGGGTAGGCAGAGGGAGATCGTCTCATGTGCACCCGAAGGTGACCCAGTTCAATGCGGCACAATGAAAAAGGCCCCGGTTTCCCGGGGCCTCAAATCAGTTGCCGAAGAGCAGATCCATCAGCGTGCGCTGTGAATTCTCGTTCTGATAGACCGGCTGCTGGGGCTGCTGGCCCACGGCTGCTGGCGGCGCGAAGGGGCTGGTCGGCTGCACCTGCTGGCCCTGGAACTGCTGCTGGTTGGCCGCAGGAGCGCTCGGCACCCAGACCTGCTGGCCCGTGGCCGGATCGACCACCAGCACCATGGGCAGACCGGTCTGCGGATCGATCGGGGCGGCATTATTCGTGAAGGCCGCGTTCGGATCGGTGGTGAAACCAGCATTGGGATCGGTCTGCAGCGGCAGGCCGGTCACCGGATCAATGGCCTGTCCCTGCGCATCGAACTGCTGCTGGGTCTGGTCAAAACCCCCATTGATCGGCAGGCCCGTCGTGGGATCGGTCATCTGCCCGGTCTGGATCGGTGGGTTGGTAGAGGCCCCCATGCCGACCGGAGCCAGATTCGTATTCGGCAGCCCCGTGGCTGGATCGATGGCCACAACCTGACCCGTCGTCGGATCGGTCATGGTCTGCACCGGCTGGCCGGTGCCGCCATCGACATATTGCACCTGCGGCTGGCCCGTGGTGGGGTCAATCACCGGCTGCCCGGTCACCGGGTCGATCAATTGCTGGGCAATCAACTGGCCCTGATAGGAGCCACCGGGAATGCCAACCGGCGAGCGGCCGGCATGGGCCTTGGTCATGAATTCGGACCAGATCGCCGCCGGCACATTGCCGCCCGACAGTGTCGTCTTGGTGTCATTGTCATTGCCCAGCCACACGCCGGTGACCATGGCCGAGGTATAGCCGACAAAGAGCGCGTCGCGGGCGTTCTGGCTGGTGCCGGTCTTGCCGCCAAAATCCCAACCGCCGAGATTTGCGCCACGCCCGGTGCCGACTTCCACGGCAGTCTTGAGCATGTCGTTCATTTCGCTGAGCACATTGGGATCGACGACGCGGCCGGGGCCGGCATCGGAGGATTCATAGAGCAGCGTGCCATCCTTGGAATTGATCTTGGTGATCACATTGGGGATCACACCCATGCCGCCATTGGCAAAGGGCGCATAGGCCGAGGTCAATTCGAGCAGGTTCACTTCCTGCGTGCCGAGCGCGATGGAGGGCACCGGCGTCATGGGCGAGGAAATGCCCATGCGGGTCGCAACGTCGATGACGGCTTCCGGCGTCACGTCGATGGCAAGGCGTCCGGCAATAGTATTGAGCGAATAGGCAAGACCCTGGCGCAGCGTAACCGTGCCGGCATATTTGCCCGAGGCGTTGCGCGGGCTCCAGCCATTATATTCGAACTGGGCGTCCTCAGCCAAAGTATCGGGCGTATAACCCTTTTCCATGGCGGCCATATAGACGAAGGGCTTGAAGGTCGAGCCGGGCTGGCGTTTGGCGGTCACGGCGCGATTGTACTGGCTTGCCTGATAGTCGACGCCGCCGACCATGGCGCGCACCGTGCCATTGACATCCATGGCCACCAGCGCGCCCTGCGTGAAGCCGCGCTTGGAGCCTTCATTGACCACAGCCTCGCGGACAGCAAACTCGGCGTCCTTCTGCATCTTCCAGTCGATGGTGGTCTGCACCACCACGTCGTCCTTGATCTCGCCGATATAGGCGGTCATCAGGCTTTCGACCCAGTCGGCCACATAGGATTCCGACCCAGCGACCACCGTGCGCACCGTCCCCTGGTCAGACGAAATCTGCGCCGCATCGGCTTCTTCGCGGGTGATATAGCCCTCCTGCGCCATGGAATTGAGCACGAGGCGCTGGCGCTCGATGGCGCGCTGCGGATTGGCTTTTGGATTATAGGCCGAAGGCGCAGGCAGGATGCCGACCAGCATGGCGGCCTGGCCGAGCGAAAGATTGCGCGCGGAAACGCCAAAGTAGGTCTGCGCCGCAGCTTCGATACCGGTGGCGCCGGAACCGAAATAGACGCGGTTCATATAGAGTTCGAGAATTTCTTCCTTGGTGAAATTCTGCTCGAGCCAGATAGCGAGGATCGCTTCCTGCACCTTGCGGCCCAGGGTCTGGTCGGGGGTAAGAAAGAGGTTCTTGGCGACCTGCTGGGTCAGCGTCGAAGCACCGCGCGTCACTTCGCGCGCCTGCACGGATCCGACGGCCACGGCGATGAGACCAATGGGGTCGACGCCAAAATGGCTCATGAAGCGTCGGTCTTCCGAGGCGATGAAGGCTGCGGGCACGTATTGCGGCAATTCGCGGAAAGTGACGGCCTCGCCGCCGGTCTGGCCACGATTGGAGATCAGGCTGCCGTCGGCCGCCAGAATTCGGATATTGGGCGGACGATCGGGAATGGCCCAGCTATTGGACGAGGGAAGCTGCGCGCCGTAGTAGACGATGATGCCGATTACGGCGAGCCCGCCCCAGAGGCAGGCGACAAAACCCCACCAGAGCAGCCCCATGAGAAAGCCGCCCGAGCGCGAACGGCGCTTCTTGGGTTTTGCTGTTTCGGCCTTGCCGCGACGCGGCTCCTTTTCGGCGCGCGCCGGCTTCTTGCCACGCGGCGGCTTGCCGCCATTGCCGCCACCACCGCCGATGGGACCGCCGGAGCGTTCGTCATCGACAAAACCGCCAACGGACTGGCCAAGGCTCGGCTCGACGCGCTGGCCTTTTGCGGCGCGCGCTTGCGGCTTGGCACCCCTATTGGGCTGGGCACCAACGCGATCATCGGCCGAAATGCGGAAGTCCATCGAGCAAACCTGTCCTAGGGAGTCTCATCCCGCTTCTATCCTGTTCTCTCCATGAGGGAAACAAAAGGTAAGCAGGAGGTTAAAGTCCTCTGGCGCGCTGTGGACGGGAATTCCCGTCTCTGCTGCGTCTCGCGTTCGGATGAGACGCTTTTCCGCGGTAAATGTGGCCGGTTTATGGGATTTGCAACGGTGGCGACCCCAGTGTGGCCCCGCCGCCACAGGCCATTTGCTGACCCGATCTGGAACAGCTCTTTTCACCCGGATGACTTCTGCAGTCGGCGGACATAGTCTGAAAACTCCCAAACCCAGCATGAAGAGCGCGCCATGCCCCGCTTTCTCGCCGTCTATACGATGCAGCCGGAAGATCTCGCCCGTTTCCGCGCCATGCCCAAGGCCGATCAGGACGCGGTCGACGACATCGGGCTCAAGAAATGGGCCAAGTGGGAGAAGAAGAATGCTGCCTCCTTCCCCGATCACGGCGGCATGGTCGGCAAGACGCTGCGCGTGACGAAGAATGGGGCGGCGCCGGCGACCAATTCCTTTTGCGGCTATATCGTCGTCGAGGCCGAAACCATCGAGGCCGCGGCAAAGCTCTTCGAGAACCACCCGCATTTTTCCGTCTTTCCCGGCGACGGCGTCGACATCATGCCCTTTCTTACCGGGCCGTCGACCTGATCAGGGCCTTGCGAGCGCCCCAATGAGCGGGCAGAAAGCCGTATGCGCTTCTGCCTCACGCTCCTCGTTTTTCTGCTGGCGACCCTCGCGCCCGCCCGCGCCGATATGATGGACGCGGCCTTCGACCGGGCCATCAGCCAGTTCGAAACCGCGCGCCAAAAACTTCCGGCCGAGCTTTTCGGCGTCGACGTCGCCGCCTATCGCGCCGCGCTGACGTTCAGGAAATTTACCTCAAGCCATTGGGGCGGCACCATCACCATGCGCGTCGAGAACGGCAGCGAGACCAACAATTCCTGTTCGCGCTACGCCGCCTTCGTGCGCCTGCCGCCAAGCGAGGGCGAAGTCAGCCTCGTCCTCTGCCCGCAATTTTCAACCGATGGCGCCGATGCCCTGCGCACCCTCACCATCCTGCACGAACTGGTGCATGTCGTCGCCGGCCCCAACGAATGCCGCGCCATGGCCTTCGCCGCCCACGTCGAGCAGGCGGCGACCGGTCGTTTCACCGATGTGGGCAGCTACTGGCGCGCCAATGGCTGCGAGGGGTCAAGCTTCAGCCTGCCCTAGCGCCAGCCGAGACCCGGCGCCACATGGGTGAGAATGCTCTCGATCACATGGGCATTGTAGTCGACACCGAGCTGGTTCGGCACGGTGAGCAGCAGCGTATCGGCTTCGGCGATGGCTTCGTCGCGCTTGAGTTCCTCGATCAGCTTGTCGGGCTCCGCCGTATAGCCGCGGCCAAAGACGGCGCGCTTTTCCGGCTCGATATAGCCGAACTGGTCTTGTTCGGAGCGGCCCGTACCAAAGAATGCCCGGTCCTCGTCATTGACGAGAGCAAAGATCGAGCGGCTGACCGAAACACGCGGTTCATGGGTGTGGCCCGCTTCCTTCCAGGCGGCGCGATAGGCGCGGATCTGTTCAGCCTGCTGGATGTGGAACGGCTTTCCGCTCTCATCGAATTTCAGCGTCGAGGACTGCAGATGCATGCCCATCTTGGCCGCCCAGATCGCCGTCGCGTCGCTCGCCGCACCCCACCAGATGCGGTTGCGCAAGCCTTCCGAATGCGGCTCCAGCCGCAGCATGCCCGGCGGATTGGGGAACATGGGCTGCGGATTGGGCTGGGCAAAGCCCTTGCCCTTCAAGACTTCCAAAAACACTTCGGCATGCTGGCGCGCCATATCCTGATCGGTCTTGCCCTCTTCGGGGGCAAAACCGAAATAGCGCCAGCCGTCGATCACCTGCTCGGGCGAGCCACGCGAAATGCCCAGCTGCAAGCGCCCGCCGGCGATGAGGTCAGCCGCGCCGGCATCCTCGGCCATGTAGAGCGGGTTTTCATAGCGCATATCGATCACGGCCGTGCCGAGTTCGATTTTTTTGGTTTTTGCGCCAGCGGCCGCCAGCAGCGGAAAGGGCGAAGCCAGCTGGCGGGCAAAATGGTGCACGCGGAAATAGGCGCCATCGGCCCCCAATTCCTCCGCAGCAACAGCCAGGTCGATCGATTGCAGCAGCGCATCGCCCGCCGAGCGCGTGCCCGATTGCGGCGAAGGATTCCAATGCCCGAAGGACAGAAAGCCGATCTTTTTCATTTTTGCCTCATGGGGCCCAATTCATGTTGGGTCATAGCTAGGGCGCGGCACGGTTTGGCACAAGGCGGCCAATCGGAACGGATTGGTCCGCGCGAGTGAACGATAATCCGTTCGTTCCTCGCACCTTGCTGCGGCGGGCCATAGCGGACGCCGGGCTTGGCACGAAGGCTTTCGCCTGCAATAGGAAGGGCATGACCAATTCCAATGATGACTATGTCTATGACGAGGTAGGCGGCGAGTGGCGCCCGGCCTCGGAAGTGACGGCTACGGCGCAAGGCCACGCCCTCGAAGTGCGCGACGCCTCCGGCACCGTGCTCGCGGACGGCGATGCCGTCGTTCTGATCAAGGATCTGAAAGTTAAAGGCGCCGGCCAGACCTTGAAGCAAGGCACGGTCATCAAGTCGATCCGGCTGACCGACAATCCCGAAGAGATCGATTGCCGGCACGACGCGATCAAGGGCCTTGTCCTGCGCACCGAATTCGTGCGCAAGCGTTAGCGCTCATCGTTCCGGCAATCCCGTGGCGTGCACACGCTCGGTCAAATGCTGAACCGTCCAATACATGCACTTTAGCGCCCAGGCCTCGGCCTCATGCATGTTTCGATCCCGTGCCCAGCGCGCCCGTCCCGCCTGCCGCGTCGGCAGATAGGCTGCCAGGTGCGGCACGGTGCAGGAAGGATGGCCGTAGCTCATGCAAAAGAGTTCAAGGCGCCGCAACTGCTCTTGGGGAGAGTAGGCGGGATCGCTAAGATCGAGCCAGGTCCAGGCGCTATAAGAAACATCCCAAAGCCGCGTGCCCGGCGCCACCGTATCGAAGTCGATCATGCCGTAGGGCGTTGCCCCCCGAAATACGGCATTGGCGGGCGTCCAATCGTTGTGGCACAAAATCTCCGCGCCACTGTTCCGGACGGGCGCAAAACTTTCCGTCGCATCGTGGAATTTTCGGAGCAGCGCTGCGGCGGTCGCCAGCTGCGCATCGGAAAAGCCATCGGCTTCGGCTGGCAGGTCGCTCGGCAGGAAGGTCAGGATTTCGCGGCCGAGATCATCGAGCCCCAGAAAACGCGGCGCGCCATCAAAACCCACTGCTTCGAGATGGCGCAGCGCCTGATGGGTCATGGCGCGGTCCCAGGTCATGCTCCGTCGGACCGTGCCGCCAAGGCGGACGACCCTGTTGACCTGCCCACCGCGCAACTCGAACTCCTCGCCGTCCATTGCGTCCCATCCAATGTTCGTGATTGGCCCCAACGTCACTAAAGACAGAAGCGACGGGCCGATACTATGACCGGCGATGGCGCCCATGCTAGGTGCAGCGTGACGCGACACGGAAGAGCAGAAGATGGACGAGTTGACCTATCGCAGCGAACTCATGTCGATCCTTCGCCAGCAGTCGGCCACGGCCATCCAAACCCTGCGCAGTTTTGATGCGGTTTTACCGGAGCAGGCCCGCGCCGTGCAGATTATGGTTCATCCCAGCCAGGATCCGGATGGGATGTTCACTGTTCTGATCCACCTTGATGGGCCGGAGCTGCATGCTCTCAACAAGGCGATCCACGGCTGTCGTACCTTGTTTGAGGTCCGCTATGTCGATGGCAGGCTTCAGCCGGACGTTCCTCTCTTTGATCCCTTTTCCCTGCCGTTCGAAGTCAACGACGTGATTGTCGACACCGCGACGATGTGGGTGGAGGAACTCTGGCCTGCCTTCGGCGGCACCAGCAGGGGCTTGCCAGCTTATATATGCGGAGAAGAGCGCCATGGCACCAGAGGCACGGTTCAACTGACGCCCTGAGCAATGCAGAACCCCTCTTCCTCACCACACAGCAGAAAGGCCCAGGAAGAAGAACTTCCTGGGCCTTTGCGATTGAATTCGTCGTTATGCTTCCGGGAACTTTTAGACGTCCAGATTGCTCACATTGAGCGCATTGTCCTGAATGAATTCGCGGCGCGGCTCCACGAGGTCACCCATGAGCGCAGTAAAGATCTGGTCGGCTTCGCTGGTCTCGTCGATTTCGACGCGCAGCAGGGTGCGGGCATTGGGATCGAGCGTCGTTTCCCAAAGCTGCTCGGCATTCATTTCGCCAAGACCTTTGTAGCGCTGCAGGGAAACACCCTTGCGGCCGGCATCGGTGACCGCCTTGAACAGCGAGCTCGGCCCAAAAATGCTGATCGTGTCGCCCTTGCGCTTGAGCGTCGGTACGCCGCCAAACAGTTCGTCGAGCCGGCCTGCCAGCTGGCGCAGTTTGCGTGCGTCGGCCGATTGCAGCAGCGCCCGGTCGATCTGGTGCGTCTCGGTGACGCCACGCACGGTGCGCGAAAAGGCCAGCGCGTCTTCGTCGGTGATGACACCGCTCCAGCCGCGCTCCAGCTCGTCCGAAATACGGTCAAGGCGGTTGGCGACGCGCTTCAGCGTCTCGGCGCTCTTTTCCGGATCGGCCATGCCATCGGGATCGAGCCCGCCGACAATCGCGGCCTGTTCGACAAGATTGCGATTGTAGCGCGTGTTGAGGTTCTTGATCGCATAGTCGATGTCGCGCGCCTGCTGCAGGATCGACAGGAGGTCGGGCCCGGCATGCTCGACGCCGTCGCGGGTCGTGAACACGGCCTCGTCGAGCCCTGCATCGAGCAGATAGTTTTCGAGCGCGCGCTCGTCCTTCAGATATTGCTCGGAGCGGCCGCGCGTCGCCTTATAGAGCGGCGGCTGGGCAATGTAGATGTGGCCGCGTTCCAAGAGCTCCGGCGTCTGCCGGTAGAAGAAGGTGAGCAGCAGCGTGCGGATATGGGCGCCGTCGACGTCGGCGTCCGTCATGATGATGATCTTGTGGTAGCGCAGCTTGTCGGCGTTGAACTCTTCGCGGCCAATGCCGGTGCCGAGCGCGGTGATCAGCGTGCCGACCTGGTCGGACGAGATCATCCGGTCAAAGCGCGCGCGTTCCACATTGAGAATCTTGCCGCGCAGCGGCAGTACAGCCTGGTTGGAACGGTCACGGCCCTGCTTGGCCGAACCACCTGCCGAGTCACCCTCGACGATGAAGATTTCCGATTTTGCAGGATCGCGTTCCTGGCAGTCGGCCAGCTTGCCCGGCAGCGAGGAGATTTCGAGCGCACCCTTGCGGCGGGTCAGTTCGCGTGCCTTGCGCGCGGCCTCGCGGGCAGCGGCGGCTTCCACCACCTTGCCGACGATGATCTTTGCTTCGTTCGGATGCTCTTCGAACCACTGGCCGAGCTTCTCGTTGACGATGTTTTCGACAACGGGGCGGACTTCGGAGGAAACCAGCTTGTCCTTGGTCTGGCTCGAAAATTTCGGGTCCGGCACTTTGACCGACAGCACGCAGGTCAGGCCTTCGCGCGTGTCGTCGCCGTTGAGCTCGACCTTTTCCTTCTTGGCGATACCCGAGCTTGTCGCATAGCCCGTCACCTGGCGCGTCAGCGCACCGCGCAGGCCTGCGAGGTGCGTACCGCCGTCACGCTGCGGGATGTTGTTGGTGAAGCACAGCACGTTCTCGTGGTAGCTGTCGTTCCACTGCAGCGCCACTTCGACGGTAATGCCGTCCTTTTCCGAGATCATGGTGATCGGCGCCTCGATCACCGGCGCCTTGGACTTGTCGAGATATCGAACGAAGGCTTCGAGACCGCCTTCGTAAAACAGCTCCACCTCAAGCGGCTCGGGATGGCGATGATCGCGCAGCAAAATGCGCACGCCAGAATTGAGGAAGGCCAGTTCGCGCAGGCGGTGTTCGAGCGTCTTGAAGTCGAAATCCACCATGGTGAAGGTGTCGGTCGAGGGCAGGAAAGTGATTTCCGAACCCGAGCGGCCTTCATAGGTGCCCG
Organism: Devosia sp.; assembly: GCF_024707125.1. Classification (GTDB taxonomy): domain Bacteria; phylum Pseudomonadota; class Alphaproteobacteria; order Rhizobiales; family Devosiaceae; genus Devosia. The sequence continues at coordinate 531,579 of NZ_JANQAH010000009.1, read as the reverse complement.
GCTGCTTGTTCTCGACATAGGTGCCGATCACCTTGAGCGGCGCATCGGCCACGCCATGGGTAAAGCTCATCTCATGGATGGAGCCATCGCGGCGGATATTGAGTTTCAGGAACACCGATAGCGCGTTCACGACGGACACGCCCACGCCGTGGAGACCGCCGGAAACCTTGTAGGAATTCTGGTCGAATTTGCCGCCGGCATGGAGCTGGGTCATGATGACCTCGGCCGCCGAGACGCCTTCAGAGGCGTGAATGCCGGTCGGAATGCCACGGCCATTGTCGTTGACCGAGCAGGAGCCGTCGGCATTGAGGGTGACGGTCACGAGATCGGCATGGCCCGCAAGAGCCTCGTCGATGGCGTTGTCGACCACCTCATAGACCATGTGATGCAGGCCCGAACCGTCATCCGTGTCCCCGATATACATGCCGGGGCGCTTGCGCACGGCATCGAGCCCTTTGAGCACCTTGATGCTGTCGGCGCCATACTCGTTCGGGGTCGGATTTTCGCTATCGCTCATGGGGTCCGAATCACTCGTACTTTTGGTTACTTGGTTCTACCGGAACGGGGCTTGAACCCCAAGAAAATTGCCGGTTTTCGTGGCTTTTGGTGGGCATAAGGGGCACATTTGCCGCCCTTTGCACTAGTCCCGCGCCACGCGGCCCTCGCGCACGGTAAAACGCTGCGCCCGGTCTTCGAGAGCCTCGAAGAGAACGGGGTCGGTCCCGGTCAGAAAACACTGCGTTCCCAACCCGTCGAGCGCCAGAAACAGTGCCCGCCGCCGGTCCGGATCGAGATGGGCAGCAATCTCGTCGAGCAGCAGAAACGGCACGATGCCGGTCCTGAGGCGCACCAGCCGCGCATGGGCCAGGATCAGCCCGATGAGCAGCGCCTTCTGCTCTCCGGTCGACCCCAGAGCCGCAGGCATGTGCTTTTGCGCATGCATGACTTCAAGATCGACCCGGTGTGGACCTGATGTGGTGCGCCCAGCCGCGCGATCAAGGCCGCGTGCCGCATGCCAGCGCTGCGTCAGAAGAGCTTCAAGCTCGGCCGAGGTCGTCGCCTCCGCGCCATCCTCGAAGAGCGGGGTCAGCGACAGCCTTGCCGCGGGGAAACTGGCATCGTCTAGGCTTTCGGCGATCAGCGCCTGAAGATGGGCGAGGCTGTCGGCGCGGTTGAGGTGGATCGATGCGCCGAGTTCGGCCATCTGCACTTCCACGGCATTGAGCCAGCGCGGGTCGGTGCCGTCTTCGAGCAGCTTGTTGCGCTGCCGCATGGCCTTTTCATAGTCGGAAACGGCAGAAGAGTGCGACGGGATCAGCGTCGTCACCAGCCGGTCCAAAAACCGCCGCCGCTCGCCCGCGGGGCCGGAAAAGAGCCCATCCATCGCCGGGGTCAGCCAGAGCACGCGCAGATAGTCGCTCATGGCCTCAATGGAACGCGCATTGGCGCCATTGACCCGCACCCGCCGCCCGCCATCGGGCAAGGCGCCGGTGCCGATATCGGCCGGCCCGTCATCGGTCTCAATGGTTGCCGCCACAGCCCAACCAATATCCGAACCCTGCTGCTGCAGAGTTTCAAAACTGGCACCGCGCAGGCCACGTCCCGGCGAGAGCACCGAAACGGCCTCAAGCAGATTGGTCTTGCCCGAGCCGTTCGACCCGGTCAGCACGACATGGCGCTCATCAAGATCGAGCGCAGCGGAGGCATAGTTGCGGAAGGCAGAAAGCCGAAGCCGGGAGATGTGGCGGATCATTTTTTTGGCCCGCCTAAGGAAGGCCCCCTCACCCGCCGCTTCGCGGCGACCTCTCCCCGAGGGAGAGGTGGGAGTGTGCCAAAGTCGCGAAGCGACACCTCTCCCCTGGGGGAGAGGTCGGCCCGCAGGGCCGGGTGAGGGGGCCTTCACTTCAATAAAATCACACGCGCATCGGCATCAGCACATAAAGTGCATTTGCCTCGCCCTCTTCCTTCACCAGCGTCGGCGAATTGGCGTCGTTGAAGAGGAAGACGGCGCTTTCCGAGCGGATCTGGGTGATGATGTCGAGCAGATACCGCGCATTGAAGCCGATCTCAAAGCTGTCGACGTCGAAATCGACCGCCAGCTCCTCGCTCGCCGTGCCATGGTCCGGATTGGTCACCGACAGTTCCAGCAGGCCATCGTGCGCCTGCAGTTTTACCGCCTTGCCGCCGCGATCGGAGGCAATGGTCGAGACGCGATCGACAGCCACCGCGAAGGCGCCGCGATCGACCAGCATCTGCTTGTCATTGTTCTTCGGCGTCACGCGATCGTAGTCCGGGAACGTGCCCTCGATCAGCTTTGAGAGCAGCACGACCGGACCAACGGTGAAGCGGATTTTCGTGTCCGAAACTTCCACCTTCACATCGCCATCGACACCGTCGAGGAGCTTCTGCACTTCGCCCACGGTCTTTTTCGGCACGATGATGCCGCTCATGCCGCGCGCGCCCTCGGGCGCTGCGATTTCAGCACGAGCCATGCGGTGACCGTCGGTCGCGACAGCGCGGAACAGCGGACCCGTCTGCGAATTGTCGACAGCGTGGAAATAGATGCCGTTGAGATAGTAGCGCGTCTCTTCGTTGGAGATCGCGAACTGGGTGCGCTCGATCAGCTCGCGCAGCAGCGCGGCCGAAACGTCGAATTCATGGGCAAAGGCGCCCGACTTCAGATCCGGGAAGGAATCGGGCGACAGACACGCCAGGTTAAAGCGCGAGCGACCGGAGGTGAGAACCATGTTCTCGCCGCCATCGGTTTCGAGGCGCACTTCGGCGCCGTCAGAAAGCTTGCGGACGATTTCATAGAGCGTATGCGCCGGCACCGTGGTCGTGCCCGACGTGGACACCATGGCAGGCACCGATTCCGTCACCTCGATATCAAGGTCGGTGGCGCGCAGCTCGACATGATCGTCGCTCGCCTTGAACAGCACGTTGGCGAGGATGGGATAGGTGTTGCGGCGTTCCACAACCCGATGCACATGGCTCAGGGACTTGAGCAGATGGTTGCGTTCGAGCGTGACTTTCATATTCGGCATCTATCCCAAAAAAGCGCAGCAATCCGGCCGAGGCCGGGCAGGGACGTTTACATTCTCGTAACCGGTTGGCAAGGCCAGCGAGGCGTTTAGAGCGTGGTGCGGAAAAGTGGGGAGCGGTTTTCCGCAGGAAACCGCGCGACCCACCAATTGCGCCAATCTGTGGATCAGCTCTGGAAGTAGACCGTTACGGAAAAACGCTCATCGGCTTCCGCCCCCAACGCCTCGAGCCCCTCGAACGGCACGCAGCGATCGACCGCCGCCAGAATACTGTCGGTCAGCGCGCCGCGCTTGCTGGCCGCCTTGGCCGATTCCGGCGCCAGCATGGCCTCGCCATCGAGCCGGCCGTCGCCAAAAAAGGCAATGTCGAGCGCCAGGCGCTGATCTTCTTCGCCCGGCGGCACGATCCAGCAGGCCATGAGCTGCTGCTGCACGCGAATGGCGATAGCCTGGTTCTGCTTGGCGATGGCGTCAGCAGAAAGACCTTGCGCAAGGACGGGCGAGGTCAGGAGGAGAGTGGCAAAGAGAACGGCAAATCTGATCATGCGCCCATGGGTGCCGGTCGGCCCGGGCGAGATCAAGGCACAGTTCTGTCAATTTGAAGAGAATTGGAAATTGTCGCGCCGGGGACACAGCGCCCCCGAGCCAAAATGCGAAATCCCCGCTTGCGCGGGGATGACGTCATCGACATGGAAGCCGACGGATAGACCGCCCGACCCCTATTCTTCAAGCATACGCTTCAAAAGTTCGATTTCCTGGCCGAGTTCCAGATCGTCCTTGATCATCTGTTCGACTTTTCGCACCGAGTGCAAAACGGTCGTGTGATCGCGACCGCCGAAGCGACGCCCGATTTCGGGCAGCGAGCGCGAGGTCAGCGCCTTGGCCAGATACATGGCGATCTGGCGCGGACGCACCACATCGCGCGAGCGGCGGGCCGAGAGCAATTCGTTGCGCGGCACCTTGTAGTGGCGCGAGACAATTTTCAAAATATCTTCAATGCGGACGCGCTTGGCGTCGCGGGCACGGATCAGGTCGGCCAGGGTCTTTTCGGCCAGCGGCACGGTGATCAGTTCGCCGGTCAGCTGATTGGCAGCAACGAGGCGATTGACGGCACCGTCGAGGTCGCGGCCGTGGCTGGTGACAGCGCGAGCGACATAGTCGAGAACGGCCGGCGGGAAATGCATGCCGAAGCGGGCGGTCGACTGGTCGGCGCGGCGCTGCACGATGGCGCGGCGCAGGTCCATGTCAAAGGTCGAGATCGGCACGACAAGGCCGCCGGAGAGCCGCGAACGGACGCGCTCATCGAGCATTTCGAGATCGCGCGGCGGCGCATCGCCGGCCACGACAACCTGCTTGGCGCCGGTAAGAAGCGCGCCGAGCGTGTGGCCGAATTCGGTGGCCGACTTGCCCTGCAGGAACTGCATGTCGTCGATCAGCAGCAGATCGACCTTGCGCAACCACTCCTTGAAGCCGAGCGCGGACTGGCGCTGCACGGCGGTAATGAAGTGGTACATGAAATGGTCGGCAGTCAGGTAGACGATGTTTTTCGAACTATCGGCCTGGCTGACGGCATGGGCGATGGCGTTGAGCAGGTGCGATTTACCGAGGCCCACCGTCGAATGAATATAGACGGGGTTGAAGGTGACGGTGTTGTTGATCGCCGCATTGGCGATCTGCTTGGCGACACCGAAAGCCATTTCATTGGCTTCGCCCGACACGAAGGTGTCGAAGGTCATGCGGGAATCGATGGCGCTACCGGCAAGGGCATCGCCCTTCTGGGCCGGCTGTACAAGGCGGGCGACCGGAGCGGCAGAGGCTGCTTCGACGGGCGCCGCCTGGGTGGAAACGGGCTTTGCGGTGGAGGTTTCTTCAACCGGTTCGGCCGCTACGACCGGCGCTGGAGCCAGGCGCGGGCGGGCCTGGCCATTGACGCGCAGGGTTACGTGCAGGCGGGCCGCATCGGGAACGTCGTGGCGGAAGGCTTCGACGATGCGGTCGGAATAATTGGACTGCACCCAGGAGCAGAGGAAGCGCGTGGGGGCGGAAAGGTGCACGAGGTCGTCGACGAGCTCTTCAAGCTCCAGCCGGGCGAACCAGGAGGTGAAGACATCCTCGCCAACGGCCGCTTTGAGGCGGGCACGCACGCGCATCCAGAGATCGCGCTGAATGGCGGCGGGGGAATTTTCACTCATGACAGGGTCGCCACTCTGGTTGACGGAGGAAGAGGAGGGAGAGGCGGCCACCGACCAGTCATCCCGTCCTGCGATTGCCTGTCGCATCATTGTTTTCATGCCCTGTTTCGTTGTGCCCGAACGGTCCGCATGCCGCCGGAGCTTGTTGTTCTTGCGCCCGCCTCTCCACTTAAGAGACGAGCAATTCCTTGCTTCCCCGGAGAGGAGAAGCATCGACCCCAGCAGTCGCCCGCCAGCGGTCCAGACCAATCAATGTCGTGAGTTCGGCCGAACGGCCGAAGGACTAATACGCCGTGCCACCCCGGAGGAATCCGGCAGCACACCGTTCCGTCAAAAAGGTCATAACCAGCCCATGCTGCTCCGGCCTCGTGTGCCGAGACAGCCCCCAAACTCTTGCCCGAAGTGATCGTGTCCGCACCGTGCCGAGGTCTTTTCGAGCCCCGCTTTTCCGTGCTGACCAGTTCACTTTAGGGGGTTGGTTTTGGCCCTGCAACTGGTGAATCGTTGAAATAGGGTCTTGACTCGGAGGCAGAGTTTTAACCCTCGGGCGAGGTCCAAAATTGCCTTTCCACAAGAGCCTGTGACTCAATGCAGAATCGCTTTTTTGCCCCTTTAACAAAGGGTGAAAAAATTATTCTCGTCCCCAGATCTCGCCGATTTTATGTCGATTTGAACGCGGTTTAACGGGAGCGGGTTTCCCCCGGGTAACCCGTTAGATCTGAAGCGCTTTCCAGCTTGCTGCTCAAAGGTGAGGCATTCTACCACACCGTCACGGAAATGAAATGTGACGTCAGCAAGACGAAAAAACTGTCCGTTCGACCACCAAAGAAAAAGGGCTCCTCGCGGAGCCCGTTTCTTCTGTCGCGTCTGCCTTGAGGGCGCCGCTTCAGATCCAGCGCTTAGGCCTGGAGGGCCTTAACGCGGCTATTGAGACGGCTAACCTTGCGAGCGGCGAGGTTGGCATGAACGATGCCCTTGGTCGCTGCGCGGTTGATTTCGGGTTCGGCAGCCTTGAGGGCGGCGAAAGCAACGGCGTGATCGCCGGCAGTGATCGCTTCTTCGACCTTGCGGATGAAGGTACGAACGCGGCTACGACGCGACTTGTTGACCGCGGTGCGGGCTGCGATCTTGCGGGTAGCCTTTTTGGCTGAAGGCGTATTGGCCATAACGGTCCTCTTTAGCGTCCAACCGGCCAACAAGCGTACAAAGTCGCAGGCGTCCGGGATAAAATGAAATCGGCGGCTTTCGACTGCCGCCAAGTTGGGCGGTCTATAGGGGAAAGGCGCCGAGGCGTCAACAGGACTCTGTCGCCAAAGCCGCCCATTAGCGCCCTACTGCGTTCAGGCACCGCCCTCTCCCTGCCATCGTCATTGCCGGGCTCGTCCCGGCAATCCACCTTGCTTCCGCTGGGGACCACCGGGACGGGCCCGGTGGTGAAGATGATGGATGGTATCGCGCCTGCAGCGGGGTATCGTCCCTCAAGGCTGCTTCTGACACACCGGACAAAAGAATGTCGAGCGCCCCGACTGCACGATGCGTTCAATCGTTCCCGTGCACAAAGGCGTGGGGCACGGCTCCCCTTCCCGATCATAGACGGCAAACCGGTGCTGGAAATAGCCCGACCCGCCTTCGGCATTGCGAAAATCGCGCAAGGTCGAACCGCCCACCTCGATGGCTTCGGTAAGAACCTCGCGCACGGCATAGGAGAGATCCTCCAGCGCCTTCTTGGGCTTTTCCGCCTTGGTGACCAGCGTCCGCGCCTCGACCGTGGGGAGGATATGGGCGCGATGCAGTGCCTCGGCGACATAGATATTGCCCAGCCCCGCCACGATGCGCTGGTCAAGCAGCGCCGCCTTGATCGGCGCCTTCTTGCCCCTGAAGGCCGCGGCCATTTCCTCGGCGTTGAAATCATTGCCGAGCGGCTCCGGCCCCAGCCCCTGCAAGTAGGAAGAATCCTCAGGCCGTTCAAAAAGGTCCAAAAATCCAAACCGCCGGGGATCGGCATAGATAAGGTGGCTCTTCCCGTGCTCGGGATGATCAATCGAAAAAATCAGATGATCATGCTTGGGCTCGGTCCCCGGCTCATAATAGCGCGGCGGCTTGTCGATGCCGTGCTCGGCAAAGCGCCAGGAGCCGGTCATGCCCAGATGGCTCAAAACCGTAAGACCATTGTCGAGACCAATAAGAAGGTATTTTGCCCGTCGCCCGACATTGGTCACCGTCGCGCCCGTCACCTTCTCCGCAAGGTTTTGAGGAAAAGGAAAGCGCAGGTCCGGACGCCGCAGCTCCACCTTATCTATACGCGCATGCAGCAGCCAGGGCTCCAGCCCCCTGCGGACGGTTTCGACCTCGGGCAATTCGGGCACTCAAAATCTCCTTCACCCTGCGGTTCTTTGCGCCATGGGCTTTTTCGCGCGCCTTATATATGGTGCGCGCCGATCCCATGTGGATGTTTTACTAGACCAGCAAAGAGGCGTGAGCCATGACCGAGGCGCGCGAAACCACCCATTTCGGCGAACAGACCGTGGCGCTTGAAGACAAGCAGGGCCTCGTCAACAAGGTCTTTCACGACGTCGCAGACCGCTACGACCTCATGAACGATCTCATGAGCTTTGGTATCCACCGCCTCTGGAAGGATGCCATGATCGCCGACCTCGCCCCGCCCCGCGCCGGCAGCCGCGGCTACACGGTGCTTGATATGGCCGGCGGCACCGGCGACGTCGCCGAACGCATCGTCAATGCGTCACACGGCTATGCCGAAGTCGTCGTCTCCGACATCAATTCGGACATGCTGCGGGTCGGCGCCGAGCGCGCAAAAACCTGGCGCTATCCCTCTCAGGCCAGCTTTGTCGAAGCCAATGCCGAAGAGCTGCCCTTCGAGAGCAATTCCTTCGACGCCTATACGATCGCCTTCGGCATCCGCAATGTGCCGCGCATCCAGCAGGCGCTCAACGAAGCCCATCGCGTCTTGAAGCGCGGCGGCCGCATCCTCGTCCTTGAATTTTCCCAGGTCGACGTGCCTGGCTTTGACGCGGTCTATCGCGCCTTTTCCGATACGGTCATTCCACCCATGGGCCGCGCCGTCACCGGCGATGCGCAGCCCTATCAATATCTCGTCGAATCGATCCGCAAATTCCCCGACCCCGCGCGCTTTACCGCCATGCTCGACACGGCCGGCTTCAAGCGCACCAGGCACACGGCTTTTTCGGGCAATATCGCGACGCTGTTTTCGGGCTGGAAGATCTGACGCATGGGTCTTGGCTCTTATTTCCGCCTCGTCAACGCCGGCTGGGTGCTGGCGCGTGAAGGCGCCTTCTCCGTGCTTCCAGCCGAATCCCTGCCGCCCTCGATGAAACTGGGCATTGGCCTGGCGCGTCTTGTCGAGCGGCCGAGCGTGCGCAAAACCGGTCGCGTCGACCGGCTCAATGCCGCCCTCAACAAGCTCGGCCCGAGTTTTGTAAAATTCGGCCAAACCCTTGCCACGCGTCCCGACATTGTCGGCGCCCAGGCAGCCGAAGACCTGTCGGGCCTGCAGGACCGCATGCCGCCCTTCGATCCCACGCTGGTCCCCGGTATTTTGGCGTCCGCCCTCGGCTCCAAGGCCGAACTGCTGACCGAGATCAGCGAGCCCGTCGCCGCTGCCTCCATCGCCCAGGTGCACAAGGCAAAGCTGCGCCAGTCCGGCGCGCTGCCAAAAACCGTGGCGATCAAGATGCTGCGCCCCGGCGTCTCCGAGCGCTTTCACTCCGACACCCAGGCGCTCTATGCCGGCGCCCGCCTCGCCGAAACCTTTGCGCCTTCAAGCCGGCGCCTGAAACCAACCGAGGTCGTCAAAACCCTCGACCATTCGATGCGCATCGAATTGGACCTGCGCCTTGAAGCCGCCGCCATTTCCGAAATGGCGCAAAACATCAAGCAAGATACCGGCTTCGTCATCCCCGATGTCCAGTGGGACCAGGTCGCGCAAAACGTCCTCACCACCACCTGGATGGATGGCATTCCGATCCGCGATCTCGCCGCCATGGACGCGGCCGGGATCGATCGCAAGGCGCTGGCCTCAAAACTGTTGCAGTCCTTCCTGCGCCACGCCATTCGCGACGGTTTCTTCCACGCCGACATGCATCCGGGCAATCTCTTCGCCGATCCAAAGTCAGGTGATGTCATCGCCGTCGATTTCGGCATCATGGGCCGCATTTCCAAGCGCGAACGAAAGTTCCTCGCCGATATCCTCTTCGGCTTCATCACCAGGGATTATCGCCTCGTCGCCCAGCGCCATTTCGACATCGGCTACGTTCCAAAGCACCAGTCGGTCGACGATTTCACCCTCGCCATTCGCTCAATCGGCGAACCGCTGCATGGCCGCACCGCCGCCGACATTTCCATGGCCAAGGTTCTGGGGCAGCTCTTCGTCATCACCGAACTTTTCGACATGCAGACCCGCCCCGAGCTGGTGTTGCTGCAAAAGTCCATGGTGCTGGTCGAAGGCGTCGCGCGAAATCTCGATCCCGATCTCGATATCTGGACCGTCGCCGAGCCCGTCGTGGGCGATTGGCTGCGCCGCGAGGAAGGCCCCATCGGGCGCCTCGAAGATTTTGCCGGCCATTTCACCCGCATGAGCGAGGCCCTCGGCCGCGTGCCCGTCCTCATCGCCGAGGCCGAAATCGCCCTTGCCGAACACCGCGCCATGATGGCCAAGCCGCCCAATCGCTTCATCAACAACGCCCTCGTCGCCGTCTTGATCGCGGCCTTCGTGGTTCTCGTCCTTGCCGGCTGGCGCCTCCTCACAGGTAATTTCTAGCCCAACTTGCCGCTTGGTGGGCAAGTGCCTAGATTGCCGCCAAATCGGCTCCGGGAGACTTTTATGGGTTTGAAGACCATTGCAAAACTGGGCGCCATGCTGACGCTCGGCGCCTCGCTTGCGGGCTGCATCGACGCAACGGTCGATGTCGAACTCACCAGCGAAACCACCGCCAAGGCCACCCTGACCCAGGTCATGTCAGCCGATTTCTACGCCATGATGAAGATGAGCGCCGAGGAAAGCGAAACCGCGACCAGCGAGTTCTGCACCGAAGGCGACCTCGTCGAAAATGCCGATGGCAGCGCCACCTGCACGCTCGTCGAAGAAGGCACGTTTGAAGAACTGGCTGCGCTCGAAGGCGAAGACAACGCCCTCCACTTCACCTCCGCCGGCCCTGGCCTCGTGCGCGTCGCTCTGCCGACGGCCGAACTGACCGGTGAACTCGGCTCCAGCGACGACATGGATGCCGAAACCAAGCAAATGGTTGAAGCCTTCTTCACCGGCCACGCCGTCACCATCCGCATTTCCGGCGCCGAAGTCACCGAAACCAATCTCGAACTGAGCGACGACAAGAAATCGGCCGAGATCGAGATCCCCTTCCTCGACCTCATCAACGGCACTGCCGACCTTCCCCACGAAATTTTTGCCGTGGTGCGCGCCAAGTGACCGCTTCTGTCTCCATCGCCCTGCAATGGCTCCCCCATGGCGTGGGCCTCTTTGTGCCAAAGGTGCAGACCGCCCTCTCGGCCGGAGCCGATCTCTGCGCCGCCGTTGCGGCCGATGCGCCAATCACGCTAAAGCCCGGCGCCCGCGCGCTGATCCCCTGCGGCTTCACCATGGCCCTGCCCGCCGGCTATGAGGCCCAAGTCCGCCCCCGCTCCGGCCTTGCCGCCAAACACGGCGTGACGGTGCTCAATTCCCCCGGTACCATCGACGCGGACTATCGCGGCGAGGTGAAGGTGATCCTCGTCAATCTGGGCGCCGAAAATTTCGTCGTCACCCGCGGCGAGCGCGTCGCGCAGATGGTGGTCGCCCCGGTGGTGCAGCCGGTCTTTGCCGAAGTGGAGGCGCTTGATGAAACCGAACGTGGATCTGGTGGCTTCGGCTCGACGGGTCGCTAGTCTTTTTGGGCTTTTTGGTCTGATGGTCTCACCCGCTCTGGCGGGTGATCGGGCACTGATCGACTTCATCGGCTTTTCGCCCGATGCCAAATATTTCGCCTTCGAGGAATTCGGCATCCAGGACGGCTCCGGCTTCGCCTATTCCAATATTTTCGTCGTCGATCTCGAAAACGACACCTGGCTCGAAGGCACGCCCATTCGCGTGCGCACCGAGGACGAGAACAAGCCGCTGCTGCAGGTTCGCTCCGAGGCCAATAGCGAAGCCATAAAGATCATCGCCGACAAGGAAATTTTTGTACCGGCCGAGATCGCCGTCCTCGTCGGCGACGGCGCGGTCGAAGCCGACGCGCAAAACCTTGCCTTTGGCATCCCGAGCTATGAGCGCGGCGTGGTACAGGACGAACGTCAGCTAGCCCTCAAAACCTTCCCGCTCAAATCCTCCGAGGATTGCGACCTCTGGTTCGATACCCCATCGCAAGGCTTTGAACTGACCCTTACCGGGGGCGAGGCCAGCGTGACGATCCATCGCGACGAGGCCCTGCCAAAATCGCGCGGCTGCGTGCTCGACTACCGGCTCTATGCCGTGGTCATTCCGGGGCTCGATGCGCCGCAGGGCACGGGCGTCGCCATTGTCTCCACCTATCCGGGCGGTTTTGAGGGCCCGGACCGGCGCTTCCTCGCGGTGCCCTTTGCCTTCTGAGATGCCCCTCTCCCCTGAGGAAACGCGCCGCTATGCGCGCCACCTCGTCCTCAAGGGATTTGGCGGCGCCGCCCAGCAAAAACTCAAGGCTGCCAGCGTGCTCGTCGTCGGCGCCGGCGGCCTCGGCAGCCCGGCCGTGGCCTATCTCGCCGCCGCCGGCATTGGCCGGCTGGGGATCATCGACCCGGACACGGTTTCGCTCTCAAACCTCCAGCGCCAGATTGCGCACACCACCGCCAGCGTGGGCTCAGGCAAGGCCGAGAGTGCCAAGACTTTTGCCAAAAACCTCAATCCGCACGTCGCGGTCGACGCGATCCCCGAGGCTGTCACCGATGCGAATGCCGCAAAAATCCTGGCGCCCTACGACCTCATCCTCGACGGCACCGACAATCTCATCACCCGCCGCCTCGTCGCCAAGACATCAACAGCTCAAAAGAAGCCCCTCGTCTCCGGCGCCGTCTCGATGTTCTCGGGGCAAGTGACGGTCTTCGCGCCGCATCTCGGCGGCCCCAGTCATGACGCGCTGTTTTCCGACGAAGCGGACGATGAAAACCTCCCCTCCTGCGAACTCAACGGCATTTTGGGGCCGGTCACCGGCGTCATCGGCACGCTCATGGCCATGGAGGCGATTAAGCTGATCACCGACACCGGCACGCCACTGATCGGCCGCGTACTGGTCTATGACGCGCGAGACGCGCAGTTTTCTGAAATCGCCTACTGAAGTTCGCGCAGTTCCCGCGCGATCCACTCGATCACTCCAGCCAGTCGTCGCGGCACGAATTGGCGCGAGGGGTAGACGGCATTGATAGGTAGGGCGAGCTTCTTCCAGCCCGTCAGCACCTCCACCAGCGCCCCACTCGCCAGATCCTCCTCCACCAGCACGCGCGGCGCATAGGCGAGCCCCACCCCCTCCAGCGCCGCGGCCCGCATGGCCTCGCCATTGTCGACGCCAAAATTGCCCCGGACCGCCGCCGAGACCTCGCGCCCTTCAAAATCCCAAAAGCTCCAGTGGTCGCGCGGCGAGAGATTGAGGCTGATGACGCAGCGATGGTTTCCCAACTCGTCCGGATGCCCCGGCGTGCCCTCGCGCCTCAAATAGCCCGGCGACGCGCAGCAGGCGAAATCATAGGTTCCTATCCGCCGCGCAATGAGGCTCGAAGGTTTGAGATTGCCGATGCGAAAAGCCAGGTCATAGCCTTCCGCCACGAGGTCCACATTGCGATCGAGCAGCCGCATTTCCACCGACACGGCGGGATGCGCATTGGTGAAGCGCGCCAGGGCCGGCGTCAGCAGCTTCACCCCCAGCGTCGTCGAGCCGCTGATCCTGATATGCCCGACCAGGTCCTCGGCCTGCGGATGGGCAATATCGTCCAGCTCCTCCACCTCTTCGAGAATGCGCATGGCCTTGGCGAGAAACATCTGCCCGGTCTCGGTCAGCCGCTGGCTGCGCGTCGTCCGCTCGATCAGTTTTACGCCATAGTCCGCTTCCAGCGCGAGGATACGCCGCCCGACCATGGCCGGGGACACATTGAGCCGCCCTGCCGCCTTCGAAAAACTGCCCGAGGTCGCCGCAGTGACAAAGGCACGCAAATTGACGAGATCGACCATTCGATACTTTTCTGCAATTATCTTGTTCCAACTCAAGACATTCACGCGGCAATAGTCCAGCCCTAAATTCTCTCCATCGAAACCACCACACGGAGAGAAACGAAATGACCACCGCAATCATCGGTCTTGGAAATATGGGTTCGGGCCTCGCCCGTCGTCTTGCCGGCAAGGGCAATGTGGTGCTCGCCGCCCGCAATGAAGCCGCTGCCGCAGCGCTGGCCGCCGAGATCGGCGCCACGAGCGCCTCCATCGAGGCCGCCATTGCTGGTGCCGACACCGTCGTCCTCGCTTTGCCCTATGCTTCGGCGCTCGACCTCGCAAAGTCAGGCGCACTCGATGGCAAGGTGGTTGTCGACATCTCCAACCCGGTAAAGCCGGATTTTTCGGGCCTCTCCATCGGCTTTGAGACTTCGGCCGCCGAAGAAATCCAAAAGGCCGCTCCGGCCGCAAAGGTCGTCAAAGCATTCAACACCATCTTTGCCGGCCTCTTTGCTGCCCCAGCCGATGACACGGCCAATGTGCCGGTCTTCCTCGCGGGTGAAGATGCTGCCGTCGCTCAGGTCGAAACGCTGGTGAAGAACTCCGGCTTCGCCGTCGAAAAGACCGGCACGCTCGACGCTGCCCGTCTCCTCGAACCGGTCGGCATGCTCAACATCCGCTTCGGCTACGGCCTCGGCCGCGGCACGGCAATCGCGCCGGCCTGGTTGAGCGTTTGAGCCTAGTCGCTGAACGTCATCCTCGGACTTGACCCGAGGACACTTCACTTCACGACTGTCCGGCAAGTGCAGAGCCCTCGGGTCAAGCCCGAGGGTGACGGCGTCGGTGGGTAACCCCAAAACAAAAAAGGCGGGCCAAAGCCCGCCTTCTTCAATTCCAAAAATGCCGTCGCCTCACTTGGGCGCCAGCACCATGACCATCTGGCGGCCTTCGGAACGGGGCTGGCTTTCCACCTTGGCGATGGTTTCCATCTGTTCCTTGACCTTGACCAGCAGCGACATGCCGATGTCCTGGTGCGCCATTTCGCGGCCACGGAAACGCATCGTCACTTTCACACGGTCGCCTTCGCCCAGGAACCGTTGCACAGCCTTCATCTTGGTCTCGTAGTCATGGGTGTCGATGTTCGGCCGGAGCTGAACTTCCTTGACTTCGATAACCTTCTGCTTCTTGCGGGCCTCGGCTGCCTTTTTCTGGGCAGCATATTTGAAGCGGCCAAGATCAAGCATCTTGGCAACCGGCGGGGCAGAGTTCGCGGCGATCAACACGAGATCGAGCCCGGCTTCCTGGGCTTCGGCAAGTGCATCGCGCGTTCGAACTATGCCGCGGTTTTCGCCTTCGGCATCGATAAGCTGGACGTCGGGGCTGGTAATGTCCTCATTGGCAAGCGGCCCATCTTTTTGGGGCGCCGTTGGTCTCATTGGACGACGAATGGCAAGCGTTCCTTGTGCTGTTCAAGCGAGGGGGGTGAATTCGGGCCTAAAATCGTGTTAGCGGGGTAAGAAGTCAACAGCCGGATATGGTGATTTTCCCGGTGTTGCGCCCGGGGGACGCTTATCCGTTTGCCGGTAAAGATCGCAAACGACCAAAGAGTTCCGCGTGACTTCCCTTCCACGACAGTTCCTTAGCATTGGCGGGGGCGAAAAGCACCGCAATATCGCCTATGTCCAGCGCCCGGGAAAAACGCCCGGACTTTTCTGGCTCAATGGTTTCCGCTCGGTAATGACCGGTCTCAAGGCCAGCGCACTCGATGCTTTCGGCGCCGAACAAGGCTTTGAGGTGACGCGATTCGACTATTCCGGCCACGGCGAGTCGGGTGGCGATTTCGACCAGGCGACCATTACAAGCTGGCTCGAAGAGACCATTGCCGTCTTCGAGCGGACCCACGGCCCTCAGATCGTCGTCGGCTCCTCCATGGGCGGATGGCTGGCTCTGCTTCTTGCCCGGCACCTGCTACAAACCGGCCAGAAGCGTCTGCAGGGTCTCATCCTCATCGCCCCGGCGGTCGATGCCACGCGCGACCTCATCCCCACCCGTTTTACCCCGGAGCAGTTCTCAACCCTTGCCGAACAGGGTTTTGTCGAACGCCTCAGCAAATATGGCGACGGCGACTATCGCTATACCAAGGCGCTGCTCGAGGACGGCGAAAACCACCTGCTCTTCGGCCGCGTCATCGAAACCGGCTGCCCCGTCCACATCCTGCAAGGCGGCCAAGACCCCGACGTCCCCCCGGCCCATGCGCAAAAACTGCTGACGCACATCCTCCACGATCCGGTGACGTTTACGCTGATCCCAGATGGCGATCACAGGTTGAGCCGGGAAGAGGATCTGGAAAGACTGAGGCAAGCGGTACTCGGGATGATGAACCCCCATCCCTGACACCACCCCACCCACGGTGTCATTCCCGCGAAAGCGGGAACCTCCGTTTCACCAGTTCATCGCAAGCTCGGGATAAAGATCCGTCCACTCCGGATTGCCCTCTTCGATCAGTTCGATCTTCCAGGCTCGTCGCCATTTCTTGAGCCGCTTTTCGCGCAATATGGCTTCATCGATATCCTCGAAGACTTCAAAATGGACAAGGTCGTGGATGTGATAGTGGCTCGTCTGCCCGCACACCAACTCTTCGCGGTGCGTATAAACGCGCCCGATGAGATCGTTGGTCACACCGATATAGAGCGCACCATATTTTCGACTGGCGAGGATATAGACGAAATAAGTCTTCCCCATTGCAGGCCCCAAACAGAGGTTCCCGCTTTCGCGGGAATGACACCGAGTTTGACTGAACTATTGCGCCAACCCACCATCCTGTCATCTCCCCACAAGCGAAAATCTTCAGCTTCCACCCACGGTGTCATCCCCGCGAAAGCGGGGACCTCCGTTTAACTTCGCGCGCCCGCGTTCCGCATCCGGATCATCGAAAACACCAGGCTCGATTCCTTCACCGCATCATGCAGCTCCCACAGCGAAGGCAGCACCTTTAGCGTCACGCCTTCGGCCGCAATCGCCCCCGGCAGGTCATCAAGCACTTCGACCCCCATGGGTTCTATGGCGCCATAGGACACCCAATAGCCGGCACTCTCGTCCTGCAGCACGAAGCCATCATTGGGCATGGCATAGCGATGCAGTTTTCCCGCCCGCAGCCGCTCCGCCCAATCCTCCTCGATGGCGATCACCACCGTCTCATCATCCAGAAACCGCTCGATATCCGCGCCAAGGCTCTCCGCCCCGGCGCGAAAACACACGCGTGGGCAGTCGCGCGGCAGCAGATAATTGGCAATGCGCTGGTCCGAAATCGCCCAGACCACCGGCTCCGCCGTATAGGCCGAAGGCCGTGGTTCGAACCGGGCAATCCCCGGGTCATCGCTGAGATGAAACAGCCTCAACGCGTGACCAGCTTGGTTTTCTGCTGTCCCAGATCGTCAAAATTATCGGGTCTCAGCCAACGCTCATATTCGGCGCGCAAGGCCGGCCATTCGCCGTCGATGATCGAGAACCAGGCCGTATCCCGGCTCTCGCCCTTGACGATGCGATCCTGCCGGAACAGGCCCTCATATTGAAAGCCGAAGCGCGTCGCCGCCGCCTTGGACGGCTCATTGCGATCGTTGCACTTCCACTCGAAGCGCCGATAGCCGAGGTCCTCGAAGGCGTGCCGGGCAAAGAGAAACAGCGCCTCGGTCGCGAGACGCGAGCGCGCCATGGCCGGGCCCCAATAGACGCCGCCGATCTCGATGGAGGCGTGTTCGGGGAAAATGCGCATCCAGCCCTGCCGCCCCTGCGCCTTGCCCGTGGCCTTGTCCACCACCGCTACGAAGCGGTCGGGGCTCGCATTCATGCGTTCGACAAAACTCTCGGCCTCGGTCAGCGACGCGGGTGCATATTCGAACAGCCAGCGAAACCGCTCCGGCACGCCCTCGCCCTGCGCCGCGGCCAGGAGGTCAGCTGCGTGGCCCTTGTCCAGCGGTTCCAATCGCACATAGTGGCCTTCAAGCACGATCCGCTCGGGAGCCGATTTTGCCGGTTTGACGCTCATCGAAAATCCTTCCAGATGGCATCGAGGCCAGCCTGATAATTGGGGTAGAGCATCTCGATCCCGAGTGCCGTCTTGATGGCCTTGTTCGAAACGCGCTTGTTGTCGCGATAAAAACTGCGCGCCATGGGCGTCATCTCAGCCGTGTCGAAATCAATTTCGGGTGGCGGCTCGACGCCCATCTTCTGAGCGGCATAGGTGATCAGATCCTGCGGCGGGCCCGGCTCGTCATCGGCCAGGTTGAAACTGCCGGCAAGGCGACGTTCCGCCGCCAACATGGTGACGCGGGCAATGTCTTCGACATGGATGCGGTTAAACACCTGCCCCGGTTTTATGACCCGCCGCGCCGTCCCATCAGCCAGCTTGTCAAAACTCGACCGCCCCGGCCCATAAATGCCGGCCAGTCGCAAGATGCAGAGCGGCACACCACGCGCCTTGGCATAGTCGATCCACTCTTCCTCGGCGCTGGCGCGCACGCCCGAGCGCAGATTGCGCGGGCTCAGCGGCGCCGATTCGTCGATCCAGGCACCGCCGAAATCCCCGTAGACCCCGACCGTGGAATAATAGCAGAGCCATTGCAGATCAGGCATAGCATCGAGATCGGCCCGGTGGTGACGCAGCACCACATCGCCCGCTTCGTCTGGCGCTACCGAGACGACGACATGCGTGCTTTCCTTGAGCGCAGCGCCCACGTCCGGCCCCGGCGCGGTACCATCGAAGACGACCGCCGAAAGACCCTTTTGCGTTAGCGTATTCGCTTTGTCCGTTGTTCTCACCGTTCCCAGTGTGTCAACGAACTCGTCACTCTTTCGCATGAGTTGCGCACTCGCCTGCGACGAGTAGCCAAGGCCGAAAAAGAATGCGCGCATAAAATTATCCCCGGCCTAAAAATCCAGGTCGGCATAGCCCTTGCTCGGCGGCATGGCAACGACGCGATCGTTGAGCAGGGTCCGAAAAGCCGGGCGCGATTTCAGCCGCGAATACCAGTCGCGCGTCTCGGCGGCCTTGGACCAGTCGATGTCGCCGAGATAGTCGAGCGTCGACAAATGCGCCGCCAAGGCGAAATCGGCGAGGGTCATCTCGTCGCCGGCCAGCCATTTCCGGCTCGCCAGCAGCCAGTTGAAATAGAGCATGTGCTCGGCAAGGTTGGCCTTGGCCGCCCGCAAAACCGAGGGTTCGGGCGTCGCGCCCTTGAGGTCGCGCTTGGCGATCTTTTCCTCGACCAGATAGCGCGTCACTTCGTCGTTGAATTTGACCAGCATCCATTCGACCAACCGCCACATTTCGGCGCGGTCGAGCGGATGGGTCGGCATCAAACCGCCAACAGTTTCAAGGGTATAAATATCTTCCACGACATGGATCGATGCCAGAATGCCGATGATCGGCACCTCGTCGTCGGTGACGAGAATGGGCAGCGTTGCCGCGGGGTTGAGGTCCAGCAGATGCGGTTCACGCAGCCACGGCTTGATCTCCTCCACATCCAGCGGCACGCCATATTCGGCGCACATGAGCCGAATAAGCCGTGAGGCAGGATCAAGAGGATGGTGCACGAGTGTCGGCATGAAGGGGCCCCGGTTGACGCGAAGCTGCCTTGCTTGGTCCCTCGCTTGGCGCAGTGGGCGAACACCGTTAAGAGAGGGGGCAAAACGGCCCAAGAGACGAGTTAGGAGATCAGATGAACGCGGATCAAGGTCTTTTTGTGCCCCTTATTCTGGGAATTCTGGAAGGCCTTACCGAATTCCTACCGGTCAGCTCCACCGGACACCTTTTGTTAGCAGGTCACTTCTTCGGCCTGACCCAGCCAGCGACCTTCGTTGTACTCATCCAGTTGGGTGCAATTCTTGCGATCGTCACCGTCTATTTTGCCAAATTGGGCCTGCTCATCCGCGATGCGCTGACCGGCAAGCGCTACGCCTGGCAGTTCGCCCTCTCGGTCTTTCTCGCCTGTTTCCCCGCGGTCTTTGCCGGCGTTCTCTTGCGCGATTTCATCCAGGGCGACCTATGGGAATCGGCGGCGCTGATCTGCTGGACCCTTCTCATTGGCGGCTTCATCCTGCTGATCGTCGACCGCTTGAAACTTGAGCCAAAGTACGACGATATCTACACTTTTCCTTGGCACCTGGCCCTCATTGTCGGCCTGTTCCAGATGCTGTCGCTGGTCCCCGGCGTTTCGCGTTCAGGCGCGACCGTGGTGGGGGGCATGCTCTTTGGAGCGTCCAAGCGCGCTGCCGCCGAATTCACCTTCTTCGTCGCCCTGCCCATCATGGTCGGCGCCTTTGGCTATGACCTCTACAAGAGCCGCGACCTGATCGACGCTTCCATCGCGCTCAATGTCGCCGTCGGCTTTGCCGCCGCCTTCATCGTCGGCGCTATCGTCGTGCGCTACCTGCTCAACTTCGTCTCCCGCTACGGCTTTGCCCCCTTCGCCTGGTGGCGCATCGCCGTCGGTATTTTTGGGCTCGTCGGTATTTACTTTTTCGGGCGCTGAGGCCTGACGGCCTCGGCCTCTCTTCAGTCGTCATTGCCGGGCTTGTCCCGGCAATCCACCCGCCACAAGCATGGACCACCGGGACAAGCCCGGTGGTGACGACCAAAGTTAGATCAGGTCGCGCCGACGACACCGCAAAACAAAAGGGCCGCCCCAACCGGACGGCCCTTTCTTTCATCCGAACGCTTTATCGCGTCCCCGGCTCGACGCCCTTGTAGGTCGCCGGAATCGAGAAATAGGAGCGCGGAATTTCGACACCCTGCTCCACGTCATAGAGCGAAAAGGTCAGTTCCGAGCCGCTGGGTTCAACCAGGCTCCACTGCGCCAGGTCCTTGGTTTCGACGTCGAAAATCAACGAGACCTGCACCGTGCCGGCCACCGTCTCGTCGATGATGGTAATGGCCATATAGCCATCCGAGGTCGTGATATCGATCACATTGGCATTGAGCAGGTTGATCTGGTCGCCCAAAAACTGGCGCAGCGGGATCGTGTCCTGCGGATAGGCGTAATAGGTCTCTTCCTGGCGGTTGAGCACATAAAAGCCGCGGCCGACCGAGACGATCTCTTCCCGGCTCGGCGGATTGTAGCGGAAACGCACCTTGTCGGGACGCTCGAGGAAGAAGGTTCCTTCCGTGCGCCCGCCATTGGTATCGATCTGCAGGAACCGCCCGACCATGGTGCGGATCGCCGAATTATGCGTGTTGATCTCGGTGATGAGCTGCTGCTCTTCCGGCGTCAGCGTCCGCCCCTGAGCCAGGGCCGGCACGATTGGAGCCAGGACGGCGGCAACACCAAGAAGGAGAGCATGGCGGCGAATCATCGGCGGGATATCCTCGCTGGGTTTTTAGTCTGATAAACTAACCTAGGAAGCAATTGCGGCAAGAGGTGGAAAGTTCCACCCGCTCTGGGGAATGACGATGCGCAAATTGGTGATGTGCTTAACGCTGGCTTTTGCCACCACTCTACCCGCCCTTGCGGCCCTGCCACCACAATATCAGCGGCAAGCCGAACTGACCGCCGTTCTCAATATTGCGACCGAGGTCCTGGGTATTGGCCAGCTCATCGACGGCATCGAACTGAGCGAGCCGGACGTCTACTCCGTGCGCTCGGGCACATGCACGCTCACCGTGCGCATTGTCGACACACCGAAAAAGCGCGAGCCCGGCTGGGCCGGTCCGCGCGAGTTCGAAGCCGTGCCCGATCCCCTTGCCTGCTGAAAATAAGAAACCCCGGACCAATGCCGGGGTTTTTCCAATGCTACGCAGAAATACTTAGTACCCGTCGGAATTGTTTCCGACGAGGATTTCGCGCTTGCCGGCATGATTGGCCGGGCTGATGACGCCTTCGCGCTCCATGCGCTCGATCAGTGTCGCCGCCTTGTTGTAGCCGATGGCAAGGCGCCGCTGCACATAGGAGGTGGACGCCTTCTTGTCCGTAAGAACGACATGGACGGCCTTGTCATAGAGCTCGTCGCCCGAGCCGGCATAATCGTCGCCACCGCTGGAACCACCTGATTCCATGCCGCCGTCATCTTCGTCGGCGGTCACGGAATCGAGATAGTCCGGCGCGCCCTGGCTCTTGAGGTGGTTGACCACCGCTTCGACCTCGGCATCCGACACGAAGGCGCCGTGGAGGCGCTTGGTGCGGCCGCCCGAGGCCATGTAGAGCATGTCGCCATTGCCCAGGAGCTGTTCGGCGCCCTGCTCGCCAAGAATGGTGCGCGAGTCGATCTTGGACGTCACCATGAACGAAATACGGGTCGGGAAGTTGGCCTTGATCGTACCGGTGATGACGTCCACGGACGGGCGCTGCGTGGCAGTGACGATATGGATGCCGGCGGCACGGGCCATCTGCGCGAGGCGCTGAATAGCGCCTTCGATGTCCTTGCCGGCAACCATCATCAGGTCGGCCATTTCGTCAACGATCACAACGATATAGGGCAAGGGTTCGAGATCGAACTCTTCGCTCTCATAGATCGCTTCGCCGGTTTCGCGGTCAAAGCCAGTCTGCACCGTGCGGGTAATGGTGCGGCCTTCCTTGGCCGCTTCCGAAACGCGCTGGTTGAAGCCGTCGATGTTTCTGACACCGATCTTGCTCATCTTGCGATAGCGGTCTTCCATCTCGCGCACGGCCCACTTCAGCGCCACGACGGCCTTCTGCGGATCGGTCACAACCGGGGTAAGCAGATGCGGGATGCCATCATAGATCGACAATTCCAGCATTTTGGGGTCGATCATGATCATGCGGCACTGCTCGGGCGTCATCTGGTAGAGCAGCGAGAGAATGAAGGTATTGATACCCACCGACTTGCCCGAGCCGGTGGTACCGGCGATCAGCAAGTGCGGCATGCGCGCGAGATCGGCGATGATCGGCTCGCCGCCAATAGTCTTACCGAGGCAGATCGGCAGCTTGCCCTTCATCTTCTCGAAGTCGGAAGAGGCCAGCATTTCGCGGAAATAGACGGTTTCGCGCGTCTGATTTGGCAGTTCGATACCAATGGCATTGCGACCCGGAACCACGGCGACGCGGGCCGAAATGGCCGACATCGAGCGGGCGATATCGTCGGCGAGCGAGATGACGCGGCTCGACTTGATGCCCGGTGCGGGTTCGAGCTCGAACAAGGTAACGACGGGACCGGGGCGGACATTGATGATGTCGCCCTTGACGCCAAAGTCGCCAAGCACCTCTTCGAGACGACGCGCCATGGCTTCGAGCCGCTCCGGCGAATGTTCCGCCGAAGGACCCGAACGCTTGGGCTCGGCGAGCAGGCTCAGCGCCGGCAGCTCAAAGCCCTGCGGCTCATCGAGCAGGCTCGGCTGCGCTTCGCGGAAGA
This sequence comes from Devosia sp., assembly GCF_024707125.1. Classification (GTDB taxonomy): domain Bacteria; phylum Pseudomonadota; class Alphaproteobacteria; order Rhizobiales; family Devosiaceae; genus Devosia. The sequence continues at coordinate 508,777 of NZ_JANQAH010000009.1, read as the reverse complement.
CGCGCTGGCCCTGGGCCGGGCGCGGCGCGGGCGCCGCGACGCGCGGGGCGGAATGATCGACCGGCTGGAAGCGCGAATCGCCGCGCTGGGTGTGGTTGACCACGGCCGGGTGCTGGGCAATCGGCATATCCGGCACGAACGGGATCGAATCGTCTTCAGCCTCGTCGGGATAGTCGATCTCGGTCTCGTCATAGGAGGGACGCGCATTGATGCGTGGCGAGACCGCGGGCTCTGCGTCGAAAGCGGGCTCGACCGGGGCGTGAATGCGGCGCTGGGAGACGGCGAGCGCCGGCTCCTGCTGGGCGTGAGCGCGCGGGGCCACCGAAACGTCGAGATCGGGCTCCTGGCCGTGCTCGCGCCATTCCTCCTCTTCCTCGTGGCGCGCGGCCTGGGCGGCGCGGGCGCGGCGCCAGGCGGTGCGCAGGGAATAGCCCATATGCACCACGGCGCCGAGCGCCACTTCCATCAGCGGATTGGGTTCGCGCTCGTCTTCCTCTTCCGCCTGGGCCGCGGACTTGCGCGAGCCCTTGGCCGGCATGGCCGGCACGGAGGTACCAAGCCCCATGGCGATCCAGAGGAGGGCCAGAGCGGGCACGGCGATGATGACGGCGAACAGCGCGCCGGTGATCGGCTGCGGCTCGGCGCCGGCAATCATGGCAGCGAGGTTGGTAAAGAGCATGCCGGTGAGGCCACCGAGCCCAGTCGGCAGCGGCCAGGTTTCAGGCGTCGGCAGAAAGGCAAAAACGCCGGTCGAGAGGAGGATGGCGCCGAGCCAGGAGAGCGTGCGCAGCACGACATGGGTCAGCCGGCGCTTTCGCAACAGGGCCCAGCTCCAGAGTGCAAGGGGCACGATGGCGACAATGCCGCCCAGCCCCAGGAACTGGAAGACGAGATCGGCAATGACGGCGCCGGGAAAGCCCAGCCAGTTTTCGGCAATCTTGCTCGTCGCGTAGGACAGCGAGGGATCGTCGACCGACCAGGAGCTCAGCGAGAGCAGCAGGATCGTGACAATGCCCAGAAGCACCATGCCGGCGATTCGAAGCGGAATGCGAATAGCGATGACCGGCGCCGGTTTGGGCATGGAAGCCGTCTTCTGGCGGGCGGCACCACGCGGCGGCACGGGGCGGACATCGTCGAGCGTCGGAACGGGATGGCTGGGCATGACACGCATTACTGTTCGGGGGACACGACCCATTCGCGGTCCCCGTATCGCCTGCCATGCTAAAGGCGTGTGGTTAATTGGGTGCTAACCCTCTCCCAACCGTGCCGCAGGCAAATTCGCTCCAGTGGGGCGATTTTGGGGGCGAAGACCACGAGCGCGGTGCTCGAATGGCCTGGGCGAGGTGCCAAAACTTTCCCGTGGAGTGCGGCCCACCATTGTGCGTGGGAAGCCTCTGTGGCGGGCCAAGAGGAAGCAGGCCGCACACCGCGAGAAAGCTCTTTGAAGAACAGGTGGCGCCGAAGCGCCACCTGAAAGCTCGTTAGCCGTTGTAGGCGCGTTCGCCATGGCTCGTGAGGTCGAGGCCGTCGCTTTCGCCGGCTTCGCTGACACGGGCACCGCCGAAGATGGCCTTGACGATGAGCATGGCGACGAGGGCCACGACGCCGGACCAGACGATGGCGATGACGACACCGGTGAGCTGGACCATGAACTGGCCACCGATCGAGTAGGCAGCAGCATCGCCGAGCGGATAGCCGCCGAGGCCGGGGGCTGCGACGATGGCCGTGCCGAGGGCGCCGACAATGCCACCCACGCCGTGGATGCCGAAGACGTCGAGCGAGTCGTCATACTTGAGGAGCGGCTTGAGGGTCACGACGGCCCACAGGCAGACGATACCGGCAATGGCACCAAGCACGATGGCGCCACCGATACCGGAGAAGCCAGCAGCCGGGGTGATGGCGACGAGACCGGCAATGGCACCGGAAACCGCGCCGAGAGCCGAAGCATGGCCACGGGTGATCTTTTCACCCAGACCCCAGGCAAGAGCGCCGGCGGCAGGAGCGAGAACCGTGTTGATCAGCGCCACGGCAGTCAGGGCATTGGCTTCGAGGTTCGAACCGGCATTGAAGCCGAACCAGCCGAACCACAGCAGGCCCGCACCGATATAGGTCAGGACGAGGTTATGCGGGGGGATCGGTTCCTTCATGAAGCCGATGCGCGGCCCCAGAACGATGGCGGCAACGAGAGCGGCCACACCGGAATTGATGTGAACCACGGTACCACCGGCGAAGTCATAGGCCCCCATTCCAAACAGCAGACCCGGACCGGACCAGACCATGTGCGCGATGGGAAGGTAGGAGAAGGTGAACCAGATGGCGAGGAAGGTCAGCAGGGCGCCGAACTTCATGCGCTCGGCAATGCCGCCCACGATCAGGCTCGCGGTGATGCAGGCAAATGTCAGCTGGAAGGTGACGAAGACCAGCTCGGGCAGTTCGTAGCCGGCCGAGAAGGTTGCCGCGGTCGATTCGAGGGTCACCCCGTTGAGGAAGAATTTCGAGAAGTCGCCGATAAAGGCCGAGAGACCGCCTTCAGCCGGGCCGGCAAAGGCGAGCGAGTAGCCATAGGCCACCCACAGAATGGCGATCAGCGAAAAGCCGAGGAACACCTGGGTCAGAACCGACAATATGTTCTTGGCGCGCACCAGGCCGCCGTAAAAGAGCGCCACGCCCGGAACGGTCATGAAAATGACCAGCGTGGTACAAATGAGCATAAAGGCAGTGTCGCCCTTGTCGACGACGGCAGCAGCTTCTTCGACGACGGGCGCAGCTGCGTCCTGGGCAAAGGCTGGCAGCGCCAGCAGGAGGGAGGCAAGCGCAGCGCCTCCAACGAGCTTATCTATCTTCATCTTGTTTTCTCCCGAAGACGCTTAGAGGGCGGACGCGCCGGTTTCACCGGTGCGGATACGGGTGACCGCGAGCAGGTCGAGCACGAAAATCTTGCCGTCGCCGATGCGGCCGGTCTGAGCCGAGTCGCGAATGGCGTTGCTCACGGAATCGGCGAGGCTGTCGTCGACAGCGATTTCCAGCTTGAGCTTGGGCAGGAAGTGCACGGCATATTCGGTGCCGCGATAGATTTCGGAATGACCCTTTTGGCGCCCGTAACCCTTCACCTCGGTAACGGTCATGCCGTGAACATCGAGCGAGTTGAGCGCCTGCCGGACCTCTTCCAGCCGGGACGGCTTGATGATGGCAACCACCAGTTTCATATGACCCCCTTGGCGCCTTGGGCGCGTGTTGGAACGGGAACATGGAATTCAAGTGCCGTGCCAAACCAAACGGCACGGATTTTCACCATTTTTACAATGACTTAACCAGAAGCCGAACAGCGGCGACTCGGAATTGGGCAGAGCGTCGCCGCTTTTTTGTGCGGATCACTTCGCTTTTGCCTGTTTTTTGGACACAACAAATCGGCCCGCGGCATTGGGTGCACTTGCACGGCGCCACGGCCGGCCCGACAATGGAAGAAGACGCAAGGAGACGGCGATGAGCGCAGCGGGAAAAGATCATTTCGATGTGGCCATCGTCGGCGGCGGGCCGGTGGGCATGACAATGGCGCTGGCGCTGGTCCAGTCCATGCGCGGCATCCGCGTCGCCCTCATTGATCGCCGGCCGCTGAGCGTGCCCAAGGACAATCGCGCCTCGGCCATTGCCGCAGGCGTGCGCCGGGTTTTTGATGCCCTGGGCGTCTGGGCGGAGATGGAGACACAATCCCAGCCGATCACCGCCATGCGCATTACCGATTCGGGGAGCGGGGACATTGCGCGACCGCTCTTCCTGCAATTCGACGGCGAGGTCGCACCCGGCGAGGCCTTTGCCCACATGGTGCCCAATACGGCGAGCCAGGCTGCCCTGCTCGGCGCCATGGGCGACCTCGTTACCGTCATCGCCCCGGCCGAAATCGCCGATTGGTCAGAAGGCCGGCTGACCCTTGCCGATGGCCGCACCATCGTTTCGCCCGTGATCGTTGCCGCCGACGGCGCGCAATCAGCCCTGCGCCAGCGCGCCGGCATCGGCACGTCAGGCCACGACTATCGCCAGACGGGGCTCGTGGCGACCATTACGCATGAACTGCCCCATGACGGGGTCGCCTATGAGCATTTCAGGCCATCCGGCCCCTTTGCGAGCCTGCCGCTCAAGGGCAACCGCTCCTCGCTGGTCTGGACCGAGACGAGCGAAAACGCAAAGTCGTTCCTCGCCATGGACAGCGCCCAACTGGCCCTTGAGATCGAGGCCGTCATGGGATCGAGCCTTGGCGCCGTGACGCTCGAAGACAAGCTGATGGGCTTTCCGCTGCGCCTGCAGGTCGCCCGCGACTTTGTCGGCCCGCGCCTCGCGCTGGTTGGCGACGCCGCGCACGTCATCCACCCCATCGCCGGCCAGGGTCTTAATCTCGGTTTGAAGGATGTCGCGGCGTTGGCCGAGGTGATCGTCGACGCCATCCGCCTCGGGCTCGACCATGGCAGCGACGATGTTCTCGCCAGCTACCAGGCCTGGCGCCGGCTCGACACGGCCAGCATGGTCATGGTGACCGATGGCATGAACCGGCTTTTTTCCAATGACGTGGCGCCGGTGCGCGCCATCCGTGATTTCGGCCTGGGCCTGGTTGACCGCGCCGGACCACTCAAGGACGCCATGATCCGCGCGGCTTCCGGTGTGTCCCAGAGCGGCCCGAAATTGCTGAGTGGCCTACCGATCTAGGGAAACGGGGCCTTCTCTAGTCAGCTGCTTTTTTTGGAAAGTGCCTGAATTTCTTCGGGTTCGACATTGCGCGCCTCTTCGAGGCTCAAAAGCGGCACGCCCTGCACGATGGGAAAAGCCAGCCGCGCGGCGATGGAGATCAGCTCCTTGTGGTCGCTGGACAAGGTCAACCGCGTCTTGGTCAGCGGACAGACCAGCATTTCCAGCACCTGCCGGTCGACGACGTGGCGAGGATCGACCGGGGGTTCTGTCATCAGTTGAGCGGCACGGCGCCTTTGCCGCCGCCGGCCATTTCATATTCGGTCATGGCGATCAGCGTTTCCGCCCGGTCGTTCAGTGTCTGCGCTTCAAGCAGAACCTGTTTTTCCGCCGGCCCATAGGGCGAGACCATGGCGCAGAAATTGACGAGATCAGCAGTGCCGGTGCGCTCGATCTCTTCCCAATTGAGATCGATACTCGCGAATTCGGCATAGTCGCGCATCATTTTCACGAAGCGCGCCCGGTCGACCGCCTCTTCCCCGTCATTGCGGACAAAATCGGCCGCAAAACCTTCGGCAGAAATTTCTGCCAGGCGATAGGGCGTGCCGCGATCGAGATCCTTCTGAATGCGGAACCGCGTCACCCCTTCCAGGATGATGAAATAGCGTCCGTCGCCGCTTTCCTCGAAATGGGTCAACCGGCCGAGACAACCGACCTTATGCAGAGGTACCTGGCCGGCCGGGCTTTCCTCGCTGGCGTCCTCGGGCTGGATCAGCCCGATCAGCCGGTCGGTTGAAAGCGCGAAATCGACCATTTCGATATAGCGCGGCTCGAAAATATTGAGCGGGCGATGGGAATAGGGCAGCAGCAGCGCCCCGGTCAGTGGAAAGATCGGGACCACGTCCGGCACCTCAAGAGGGCTCGCTGGGCGCTGCGGCATAGTTTTTAGTCCCTTAGGAGAAGAGAACGGCAGACAGGAGCCGGCGACCCTTGAGCGTTGCCGGATCCTTGGCGCCCCAGGCCTCGAAGAATTCGAGCAGCTTTTTGCGCGCGCCGTCCTCGTTCCAGGTGCGGTCGCGCTTGAAGATGGCAACGAGAGCCTCGGCCGCCTCGACGCGCTTGCCTTCGGCATTGAGCACCACAGCGAGATCGAATCGGGCCTGGTGATTGTCGGGATTGGCAGCAATAGCCGCTTCGAGCGCCGCCGATTCGGAAAGGCCGGCCGCTTCGTCCTGCAGGCGAATCGTATTGGCGAGGGTCGTATAGGCTTCGCCCTTGCGCTTGTCTTCCGGCACCAGGTCCAGCGTGGCCCGCGCCTGTTCGAATTCGCCAGCCTCGACATAGACGCGGGACAGGCCGATCAGCGCCAGCTCGTTTTCAGGGGAGTGCTGCAGCACCATGCCAAAGATCTGTGCGGCCTGGCCGAGATCGCCTGCGGCCAAGGCCTCTTCGGCCACTTTTAGTGCATCGGCAATCTGGGCTTCGATCGAATCAGCGGGCGGCGCGCCGGCGGGAGCGGCAGCAATGACGCGATCGGCAAATTTGCGCACTTCGCCTTCAGGCATGGCGCCCATGAAACCATCCACCGGACGGCCGCCGGCAAAAGCAAAGACGGCGGGAATCGATTGCACGCCCAATTGCCCGGCAACGCCCGGATGATCGTCGATATTGATCTTCACAAGTTTGATCTTGCCGGCCTTTTCGTTGACCACCTTTTCAAGGGCAGGGGTCAGCTGGCGGCATGGGCCGCACCAGGGCGCCCAGAAATCGACGAGAACCGGAACATCGCGGGAGGCTTCGAGCACGTCGGCACGGAAGCCGGCATCGGAAGATTCGCTGATGAGGCCGACGGGTGCGGCCGGGGCAGCGCCGGCGGCGCCGTTGATGGAAATCGACATAAAGAGCTCTCGCGAATGGGCATTGAGGGAGCAGTCGCGGGCCTTTTTTGCGCCCGCCTCACCCCGGTTGCAAGTCCTAGTTCCCACAGGCTTTCAACAAGATGACAGGAAAGCGAAGAACTGGGGTTGCAATCGGTCTGATGATTAGGCATATAGCGCCTCGTTGAAGCGCTTCAAGGCGCAGCGACGTGGAGCGCGGGTGTAGCTCAGGGGTAGAGCATAACCTTGCCAAGGTTAGGGTCGTGGGTTCGAATCCCATCGCCCGCTCCAATTCTCAAGACTTTGGTTTTGAGAAACAAAGGGTCCTTCGGGACCCTTTTTGTTTTTCTAGCATTGATCTCTCGCACCATTGCCGAGGCGCCCGACTCGCGATCTAGCTGGCCCGCCTTGAGCCCAGAGAATGCGAGACCCTTCATGACCGACCTGTCGAGTTTTCCTATCGCCCAGCGCTGGCCTGCGATCCATCCCGATCGCCTGCAGCTCTATTCCTGGCCGACGCCCAATGGGGTGAAGGTGTCGATCATGCTTGAGGAACTGGGCCTGCCCTATGAGGCCCATGCCGTTCATATCGGTCAGAACCAGACCTGGACGCCCGAATTTCTGTCGCTCAACCCAAACGGCAAAATTCCGGCAATCATCGATCCCCACGGCCCCGGCGGCAAACCGCTGGCCCTCTTCGAATCAGGCGCCATTCTTTTGTACCTAGCTGAAAAGACCGGGCGTTTCCTCCCCGCCGACCCGCTCCGCCGCTACGAAACCATCCAGTGGCTCTTCTTCCAGATGGCGGCGATCGGGCCGATGTTCGGCCAGGTCGGCTTCTTCCACAAATTCGCCGGGCGGGAATTTGAGGACAAGCGGCCCCTGGAGCGCTACCGCGTGGAATCGCGGCGCCTGCTCGAAGTGCTGGAAAGGCGCCTCGAAGCGCGCGAATGGATCATGGACGACTATTCCATCGCCGATATCGCGACGCTGGGCTGGGTGCGCAATCTCATCGGCTTTTATGGCGCGCGCGACCTCGTCGCCTTCGACACGCTCAAGCACGTACCCGCCTGGCTTGAACGCGGCCTGGCGCGCCCCGCCGTGCAGCGTGGCCTGACTATCCCGGCGGCCTAGGCCGGTTTGGGCGCAAGGGCAAGGCGCGACGGGCTCGACGGCGCAACAATATCGGCCAGCGAATAGCGGTTGGCCGATGCCAGGAAATCGGCCAGCGCCGTGTTGAGCACACCGGTCAGCCGGCAATCGGGGGTGTTGACGCAGTGCTCGCCCGCCATGCAGCCGACGAGGGCAAAATCGGGTTCGGAGGCTCTGATGACGTCTCCGACCCGCACCTCTTCAGGCGGCCTTGCCAGCACCAGCCCACCATTGCGGCCGCGACTCGGACTAAGGATGCCCGCACGGGCAAGCCGGCTGGCGACCTTCATCAGATGGTTGCGGGAAATGCCGTGAAACTCGGAGATCTGCTGGATGGTTACCCGCCGGTTGGGCTCGCTGGCCAGAACCATCAGCAGACGCAAGGCATAGTCGGTGAATTGAGTCAGGCGCATTCTTGCCTCCCGCGCAAGAAGGCAACCCCGCCGGAGCGGGGTTGCCAGTGCTTCTATTGCTGGGGCTGGGCCGAGGGCATGGTCATGCCATGCGGGTTCTCGGCATTGGGCCGGTGCGTCAAGAGTTCACCGCTCGGCGCCACGGGCGGGTTGGCCGTGTCGTAGTCGTAGAAGGCGGCGTGGAGACCCCAATAGCTACCCGCGATGATCACCATGGCGGCGAGCAGACCCGCCGGCACCGCGGCGATGGCCGGCACGAGGCTCTTTACCCGCGGTCCCGAGGGCATGGGATCGGCAGCGATCAGGAACAGCGTGCCCATGATCAGGGCGTGGCCCACAAGGTCGATGCGTCCGAAGGGATAGACGGCGGCGGTGAAGATGATGATCAGCGCCACAGCCGAGAGCCGGCGGATCAGCGGCGTCCAGAGGAGGCCAAAGCCCATGGTGAACTCGGCGACACCCGCCATCGGGATGAAAGCATCACGCGGCATGCCGAAGGTCAGGAAGGGCCGTTCTTCCACGAGGGGATAGAACCATTCGGCATAGGCGAACTTTTCAAGGCTCGACCACATCAGCGCGATGGCAACGCCCCAGCGCAGCACGGCGAAGCGATGCTGGTACCATTTGCCTTCGGGATTGCTGGCCAGCACCAGATAGCCAGCAACGCCGACGCCCAGGGCCAGATAGTCGAGCAGGTGGAAGAAATCATAGTCCCTGAGGGCAATGACCCAGAGGCCGATAATGCCGGCTGCGGCCAGCGGCATGGTGCGGCGCGAAAACACCAGCAGCGCAATCAGCAATTGCAGCCACGAAACCCATTCATTGGGCGTCTGCAGGTCCGGCGTCAGATAAACGCCGCCGACGGCGAAGATGGCAACGAAGAAGCCGCCGATAATGGCGCGCATGAAATCGTCCGAGCGCGTCCAGAGCGGTGCGCTGGCCCAATCGAGCGCCCCGCCAATGGTGGTGCCAAGCTTGCTGCGCTCGACGGCGACCGTCACGGCAAAGAAAGCCAGCACGAGGATGATGCCGAGCCAGAACCAGAAATTGGTCAGCGTGCCGGTGATCGGCGCGGGCGAGGCGCCAACCACATAGGGGGCGAACCATTTTACGTGCGCATAGGCCGGCGTTGCGGCGCCCAGGCTCATCAGCGCGAGAACAGGGGGCAGACCGAGAGCGAGCCAGCGCTTCAGGCCGCGCCCCCCGCGGTCTTCGGCTACGTTTTCGAGATGCGTTGTCACTTTGCACTCCATCGGTTCTGCAACAGCTGCAGTCGATGTCGAGGTAAACATGCATCTGACGCGCATCTTTGATCCTGATCAAACCGTCCAAGATTTTCTGGTCCATAGTCATGGCCGAAACGAAATCGGAGAAGTCTTCGAAATGGACGTCATGAAATGGGGCGCTGCGGGCGTGCTGGCTGTAGCCTTTGTCGGCGCACTCCTTGTGCGGGATCAGCCGGCCGAGGCGGTCGCCGTGCTGCCGCTGCCGCCGGTCTGCGGCGATGACATGGCCGATCACGGCGGCATGTCCATGCAGGAGCATATCGACATGATGGCTGCCCATGCCGATGAGAGCCATGCCGCGCTGTTGCAAACCATGGAGCCGATGCATTCGGACATGATGCGCGGCATGACGGCCGAGGATTTCCAGACTGCCTTCGTGTGCTCGATGATTCCGCACCATCAGGGCGCGGTCGAAATGGCCAAGGTGGCGCAGGAGTTCGCCACCGATCCCTGGATCAAGATGTTCGCCCAGGAGATCATCACCACCCAGCAGGTGGAAATCCGCGAGATGCAGGCCTGGCTCGCAAGACTGCCGGCGAAGTAGGCTATACCGCTTGAGCAGTGGCTCCCCACACCCCCACCCATCCTCCCCCATCAAGGGGGAGGTGCCGCATCGAGTGCTTGGCGAGATGCAGTCAAAACCTCCAGCCCTCCACCTCCCCCTTGATGGAGGAGGCCGGGTGGGGGTGTCGGCAATCACCGAAATTGAAGCGACTATCCCCTCGCCGCCGCTTCGAGCGCCGAGATGTCGAATTTCACCTGCTTGAGCATGGCTTCAGTCACGCGCTTCGACACGGCAGGATCAGGGTCCATCATCAGTTCGCCGAGCTGCCTCGGCGCAATCTGCCAGGAAAGGCCCCAGCGATCGCGCAGCCAGCCGCATTGTTCGGTCGCGCCGCCTTCTTTCAGCGCATCCCACAGCCGGTCGATCTCGGCCTGGGTGTCGCATTCAACCATAATGGAAAAACTGTGGTTGAACGGGTCAAGCGGGCCGGCATTGATCGCCATATAGCGCTGGTCGCCAATGGTGAAGGCGGCCATGCCGACACTGCCGGCCGGGCCGCTGGGATTATCTGCCGGAATGGCCGAGACCCATTCGATCTTCGAGCCCGGAATCAGCGACGTGTAAAACTTGATCGCCGCGTCCATATCCTTCTCGAACCAGAGATGCTGGGTGACCTTCATCGTTAGTCCTCCTGTTGAACCGCCTCGAGGGCGCCTGCCTTCAAGACGGTTCAACGCGGGAGACTTCGACATGGTCGCCTAGATTCCTGAAAATCAGGCCGGGCGAATGCGGATCGCCAGATGCGGCCGGCCCGGCAGTTCCACTGCAAAAGCGGCATCGGGTTTTCGCTGCATCACCACCGCCCCGTGCCGGGTCGGATGGTTCTGCGGTGCCGGCACGATCTTTGCCGGTTCGACCGTCATGTTCCAGGTATCGATCAAGTCGACCTGATATTTTCTATCGTCCTTGGGGAGGCCCGAAGCCCAGATCACCGGTTGGTGCTCACCAAAGTAGATGATGGTCGTATCGCCATCCCGCGCGCCCGATACCCGGTTCCAGGGATAGCGCGTCTGCGGGTCGATCGGCTCAAACCCGTGTTTGGCGTCTTCTTCCATGAGATCGCGCAGGAACCCGATGCGCTTCCAGGCTTCGCCATGCAGTTCTCCGCCCTTGGCCCACCAGATGAGATCGTCGGGATTGGAGAACGTTTCGCCGTGCCCGGTATAGCCGCCGCGCATCGCCGTGATCCAGAAGCGGTGTACCAGTTCCTGCGCAGAAATATTGCCCCAGACCTGGATGATATTGCCCTCATATTCGGGCTCGTCATTGACCACCGGCTTTCCATAGGCCAGCCGCCATTCCCCGGTGCGCTTCACGTCCCAGTTCTGGATGCAGACATGGGTCACCCAAGGTTTGCGGTGATCGTAATTGGCCTCCGGGTCGCCGTTGTGGATCGAGCGCAGATGCCCATAGGGGTCGTTCTCTTCCAGAATATGGAAGTAGCGCTCCCACTGGTGCATCGGCTTGGTGTTGAGAAGGAAATCGTATTCGTTGGCGAGCGACCACCAGACGTTGCGATAGGCCGACAGGCGCGCGGCGAGATACTGGACATAGGCATAGTCCTGCGCCTCGCTCATGTCGCAATAGCCCCAGCGATCATAGGGGTGGAAGATGATGATATCGGCTTCGATCCCCATCTCCCCCAGTGCCTTCACCTGGTTCTCAAAATGGCGAAAACTTTCGGGATTGGGCCGGTCGAAGTCGTACTTTCCATCCGCGCCCTTCTGATAGACGTCGTGCAGCGCCTCGTTGACGTTGTAGGGATAGTCCTTGGGAAAGACGCCCATGCGCAGCTTGTTGAAGCGCGTCTGCTTCAACGTTTCGAGCGTCTTGGCCTGTTCGCTCAGCGGCTGATGCGTCCAGGCGTAGCAGGTAGTGCCAAAAGACAGGAACGGCGTGCCGTCGGCATAGGCAAAGTGGAATTTGTTGGTGACCCGCACCGGCCCATGCACGCCCGAACGCGGCGCCGTGGCCGTGAAGCCGCCGGTCTTGCCGTCCAGTTCGGCCGCATTGGACTTGGTCGAAAACGTCCATTCGCCCTCATTGTCCGGCATGAAGCGAACGCGGAAAATGCCCTCGCCGTCATAAAAGCCCGGCACGCGAACGACGCGGCTCTTCTGCTGGAAAAAGGCCTCCAGCGTCACATCGAGGAACGGATTGCCGCCCGGCGGACCAGAAAAGCTGGCTTCAAAAACATCCCATTGCGCTGTTGTCGTCATGCTCATTCTCCGTCGACGCGCTTGAACAGCAGCGCCTGATAGGGCTTTGGCGAGAAGTGCAGCACGTCGCCGCGCTCGACGCTTTCAGCCAGCGTTTTCTCGGTCATTTCCCAGGTGTCGATCAGCGTCGCAGAGTATTTTTCGCCCGGCGGGGTCGCCACCGCGAATTCATTGGGCTGGTTCTCGCCGAGATAGGTCAGGTAATATCGATGTGGCTGGCCGGCCGTCGCGAACCAGGCCTGCACCCGCGGCCAATCTTCTTCGCCCGGCGTGGGCTGGAAGAGCTGGGCCAACACGACATTGTCGAGGCCGCCGGCGATGGTGGTGCGATATGCGCCCGTCGATTTGACGGGATCGAGCCCTTCATCCGGGCCCTCTTCCAGAATTTTCCGCAGGAAGGCGATGCGCTCGACGCTTTCGCCAATCAGCCTGCCGCCCTTGGCCCACCAGAGGTTCTCTTCGTCATTATAATAGGTCTCGCCATGGGTGACGTAGCCGCCATTGACGGTACCATCCCAGAACCGCCGAACCATCTTCCTGGCCGAGATATTGCCCCAGAGTTCGGCAATATCGCCCTCGTAGCAACACTCGTCGATCGAGACCGGCTTGCCATATTTTTCGCGCCACAGTGCCGAGAGATTTGCCCCCGAGCGCTGGATGCTCGAATGGGTAATCCGCGGGTGGTTGTGGTCATAAAAGGCGAAGCAATTGTGCACGCTGAGGAGGTGCCCAAAGGGGTCGTTGTCCGAAGTGATGTGGATGAACCGATCCCAATCCGCCATGGTCTTGGACGGCATCAGGTCATATTCATTGGCCATCGACCACCAGACGTTTGGCAGTGCCGCGAGGCGCGCCACAAGATACTTCAGGTATTGATCGTCCTCGGCCGGGCTCATCTTCGAAAAGCCCCAGCGATCATAGGGGTGGAAGATAATCAGGTCCGCTTCGACGCCAATCTCGGCGAGCTGGTTGATACGCTTTTCGAGGTGCCGAAAATAATCCGGCTCAAACCGCGAAAAATCAAACTCCCAGCCGAAGTCACCACGGAAACTGCCGGTCCATTCGCTTGATCCCTGCTTCACCAGCGGGAAGGGATAGCGCTCGGGCTCGTTCTGATTGTAGCGATAGTGTTTTGGGAACACGCACATGCGGATCTTGGTGAAGGGACCGTCCTTCAGCGTCTGCAGCGTCTCTTCCTCGAGCGCATCGCCCTGCAGGTTCCACACATAGGCCGTGGTGCCGATATTGATGTAGCGGGTGCCATCGGCATAGCGGAAATGGTGGCGGTTGGAGACACGCACCGGCCCATGGTGCCCGGGCTTGGCCGCACCCACCTCAAAGCTGCCGCTCACCCCATCGAGCGCCGAAACATTGCTTCTAGTTTGATAGGTCCAGGTGCCCGTCGTGTCGGGCAGAAAGCGCAGCTTAAAATTGCCGTCGCCGTCATAAAACCCGTTCACCCGCACCAGCCGGTCGCCCTGGCTAAAGGTGGCACGCAGCTCGACGTCCTGGAATGGATTGCCCTCGCTCGGGCCTTTTAGGGTGAGTTCATACGTCGCCCACAGCGACGCGGCGCCGTTGGCAGAAGCAGAATTGGTCATCTTGCTGTCCCGTAGTCTGAAAGTGAGTGGTTCTGAAATTTCCGCTTAACTGGCGATGCGCTTGCGCTCGCGCCAGCGGCTGGTGGTCGTGGGAATCGAGCTGAGCAGCAGGCGGGTATAGTCGTGCTTGGGGTCCGACATGACTTTTCGCGCGGGCCCGAACTCGACCACGCGACCCTTGTTCATCACCGCCACATAGTCGGAGATGTAATAGGCCGTGGCGAGATCGTGGGTGATGTAGACGAAGCTCCGCCCCGCCTCGTCGCGCAGCCGCTTGAAGAGGTTTATGATGATCATGCGGCGCGAAGCGTCGATCATGGAGACGGGCTCGTCGGCCACGATCAGTTTCGGGTCAGGAATCAGCGCCCGGGCCACCGAAATGCGCTGCAATTCACCGCCTGAGAACTGGGCCGTATATTTGCCGCGCACCTCTTCATAGCTGAGGCCGACATTTTTGAGCGCCTCGGTCACGGCGTTTTCGGCCTGGATCCCGTCCATGCCGGCCACGCGCCGCGCCGTCTCTTCGAGATAGACGTCCACCGGCCGATAGCGGCTGAACGCCTCAAAGGGATTTTGAAAGATCGGCTGTACCAATCCCAGAAAATCCTTCTTGGAGGGAATGGCGCCCTGCCCGGCAACGACCTGGTCATAGACGATGGCCCGACCGCTGGTCGGCGTTTCCAGCCGCAGCAGGGTCTTGGCCAGCGTAGTCTTGCCGCTACCCGACTCGCCCACGACGGCGATCACCACCGGCTTGTCGCTCTCGACGGTGATGTTGACGTCGTTGAGCGCCTGGATCGGCTTGGATCGCATGAAGCCGCCGAGGCGGTAGATCTTGTTGAGACCTTCGGTCTGGAGAATGACGCTCATGCCAAAGCTCCTTCCTTTTGCCGCGCCGGCTGGGCCACAAAGTGCCCCGGCTTTACTTCGATGAGGTTGGGTTCGACGCGATAGGCGCGGTCGCCGCCGGCCCCGGCCTGGCTCGCAATGACGCCGCGCATGCTGTCGTCGCCAATGGTGGGAAGAGAGTCGATCAGCATCTTGGTATAGGCGTGCTGCGGATCGGCAAAGACGCTGTCGGTATCGCCATATTCAACGACGCGCCCGGCATACATGATCAGCATCTTGTGGGTGACCTGATAGTGGACGCCCATGTCATGCGAGACGACGAGGATAGTGTTCCCCATCTCTTCCTGCAGCTCCATGAGCAGCATCAAGATGTCCTTCTGCACTACCACGTCGAGCGCCGTGGTCGGCTCGTCGGCAATGATCAGCTCGGGCTGGAAGAAGGTCGCGAGCGCAATCATCATGCGCTGCCGCATGCCGCCCGAAAGCTGGTGCGGATAAGAATCCATCGCCTCCGGCGGCAGGCCGAGCTTTCCGATATAGGCCCGCGCCCGTTCCAGCACCCGCTTCTTGTCGCTGTCGGTCCCCGGAAAATCCACGAACTGCTCACGAATGCGGATCACCGGATTGAGCGAGTTCATCGAGGATTGCGGGATATAGGAAATGGTCTTGAACCATTCCTTGCGCACGTTCTCGGCGGTGACGGGTTTGCCGTCCGTTCCCTTGAGCCCGTAGTCGATGCTGCCGCGGGAGAAAGACATGGGCGACTGGATATCGCCATAGATCGCCTTCATCAGCGTCGATTTTCCGGAGCCGGATTCGCCGGCAATGCCGACGACGCAATTGTCCGGAATAGTCAGGGTCACCCCATCGACGGCATCGATCGTCCTTCCGCCGATGCGATAGCTGATTTTCAGATCGTTGAGCCGGATCATGACACACCACGCTTGCTGGCAAAGGCCTGATTGAACCCTGTGGACGTCAGGAACAGCCCGAGGAAGAGGGTAACGGTCGCGACGATGGGCGCCACGATCCAGGGATATTGCCCGGTGAACAGGGCGTTGTAGCTCAGGGCCCAGAAGATGATGGAGCCGAGCGTCGGCACTTCCACCTTGGACAGGCCGATCACCGCCAGCGTCGCCTCGGTATTGATGGCAAAGAGCACCGTGTTGATGAAGCCGACTAGGATATAGGCCGACACATAGGGGAAGATGTCCTTGGCGAGGATATCGACGGTATTGGCCCCCGAGAACCGCGCCATGTTGATGAATTCGCGTTCGCGCAGAGAGAGCGCCATGGCGCGAACGGTGCGCGCGTCCCAGGCCCAGCCGAAAATGATGATGATCAGCCCGACGGTGAAGAACGAGGTGTTGCCGCGGATCAGCGCACCGAGAATGATCAGGATCGGCAAGAGCGGGATGGTGATGAACGTATCAACGAACAGCATCACGATGCGCTCGAAGGCGCCGCCGATATAGCCGGCGCTGAGGCCGACAATGGTCGCGACAATCGTCACACCGACGGCAACGAGAATGCCGAGCATCAGCGAGTTCTTGATGGCAAAAACCAGGAACCAGAAAATGTCCTGCCCAAGCGCATTTGTGCCGAGCCAGTGGACGCCCGACATGGGCAGATTTCGCATGTAAGTGGCCTGGACCGACGGATCGGCCGGCGCGAAGTAAGGCAGGATAAAACTGCCGAGCCCCATGACGAGCAAGATGACGAGACCCACGGCGAGACGGGCGTTCAGCAGCCAGAGCAGACCACCCTTCCTGCGTCCAGGTTTACCAGCGACAGGCGGCGCGACAACCAGCGCCACCGGATCGGCATTGTTGATGTCCATGCTCATTTCGTGCGGATCCGCGGGTCGAGGAGAGGATAGATGAGATCGATGACGAGGCCGGCCGTCGCCACGGCCAGGATCGAGAGCGTGATCGCGCCATAGAGCACGTTGTAGTCGCCGCCCGTCGCGGCGGTGCGCATGATCAGGCCGATACCAGGATAGGAGAAGATGATCTCGGTGAGCAGCGCGCCGTTGAAGATCATGCCCAGCGACAGCGCCAGCGCCGTCACCTGCGGCAGGAGCGCATTGCGGAACACATAGCGCGTCATGCGCGTCCAGTTCGAAGCGCCCTTCAACCGTGCATAGGTGACATAGGGCTCCTCGGTGGTCGCGACCGCCAGGGCCTTCATCGAGAGAATGTTCCAGCCAAAGCCTGCCAGCACCAGCGTGATCGCCGGCAGCAGCGAATTGTAGATGATCATGCCCACCTTGGCCCAGGTCATCTCGCCGACGGGGAAGGTCGGGGAGAGCGGGAAGATCGGGAAAATATAGGCCAGCAGCAGCAGCACCGTGACCGCCAGAATATAGTAGGGGATCGGGTAGAGCAGGATGCCGACGAATTCGAGCACCGAAGCGGCCTTGTGCTTGTGGAAGTAGCCGGCAACGAGCCCCACCATATTGCCCAGGAGCCAGGCGATCATGGTCGAGGTCAGCAGCAGCCCCAGCGTCCAGGGCAGCGCCGTGACGATCATGGTCGAGACTTCGGTGGGGTAGTAGGTGAAGGACGGGCCGAAATCGAAGTCGATGACGACGCGCTTCAGATAGGAAAAATACTGGGTGAGGATGTCGCCCTTGAGGCCATAGAGCACTTCAAGGTTGGCCCGCATTTCCTCGATGGCCTCGGGGGTGAGCGTGCCATTGGCGCGGCTCTGGATCTGCCCGATATAGCCGTCGACCGGATTGATCGGCATGAGGCGGGGCAGCATGAACGTTATGGTCAGCCCGATAAACAGCACGGCGAGATAGAGGCCGAACCGCTTGGCGACATAGGCGAGAACACCCATCTGTCAGTCCTTCGCAAAAACCTACACGTCGCTTTCGGGGCATATGGCGTTGTGCCGTCTCCTCCCCCGGCTGTCATCCCGGCAATGGCCAGGATCCATCCTGAGATCTCAAGATGGGCCCCGCGGTTTACCCCCGGGCTTGATCCGGGGGCCGGGGCGACAATCGAGGTTGGGAGAACCCAATCGACGTGACCGAGAGAGAAGAAGCGGGGCAGCCAGGAGGACATTGGCCGCCCCGCAAGTCGCTTATTGCTGGCCGGTCGGCTCGATCGACACGACCGTCTTCTTGAAGGAACTCCACCAGGTGTAGGGCGCAGCGTAGAAGTTGTCCTGCTTGGGGAAGTTGGTCCAATAGGTCTTGTTGGTCGGGATCGTGGTCGGAATGTTCATGAGATTGATCATCTGCATGTCTTCCGTCAGGTATTTTGCAATGTCCTGGCCATTGGCGAGGAATTGCGGATCGTCGGTCGGCAGCTGCGCACTATCGGCCACGATGTCGAAGATGCGCTGGTCGGTGACGCGCATGATGTTGCCGTTGAGCGCGTCGGTCGAGTCGACCGGCAGCACATATTTGGCATCGAACTGGCGCCAGGAATTCTGCCAGTTGACGTTATAGGTGCACGACTGCCCCCAGTTGATCATCAGCTCGTTGCGGGCATTGGTGTTCTGGACCGTGGTCCATTCGCCATTGTCCACCTGGCGGGTATTGATGTTGAACCCGGCCTGGCGCCAGCTATCGGCAATCGAGAAACCGATGCGCTGGATGACCTTGTTCCAGTCGCCGGGGATGACGAATTCGATCACCCAGGGCGAGCCGTCTTCAAGCGCAAAGAACCCATCGGCACCCTTCTTCATGCCCACCGATTCCAGCAGCTTTGCTGCCTGGGCCGGGTCGTGCTTCCACCACCCCATGCCGAAGCCTTTTTCCACCGCATCGCCCGTCGGCAGTTGCGAGGCATCGACGCCCTGCGCTGCCAGTGCATCGCTCAGTTCAGCACCAAAATTGGTGTTGTAGGGCTTGTAGCCATCGGCCAGCGTCAGCTCTTCGAGCCAGGACTGGAGCGGTTCATAATAGAGCGGGCCGGTGATCGGGGTATCTGCCAGTGGCAAGGCGCCGGCCTTGAACTGGCCGCTCATCGAGGAAATGCCGACCTGCTGCATGTTGAGCGCCAGCGCCAGGGCCCAGCGGACTTCGGGCTTGTCGTAGGGCGCCTTCTGCAGGTTGATATAGACGCCATAGGAACAGGCGTCGTTCATGTCGTGATAGGGGAAGGTCGGGGAGAAGCTTTCGATATTGGGATTGCGACCCTTGGCGGCCTGGATCGAGTCCGGGCTCATGAACGTGTCGACGTCATACTGGTTCTGCACGAAGGCCAAAGCGCGCGTCTCTTCGGCACCAAAATCCTTGTAGAGCACGAATTTTGGCTTGGGCTGGCCGAGATTACCCCAGCCGGAGCGTTCCCAGTCTTCGCGCAGCTCCCAAAGCTGCCAGGCGCCGTTGGGGTCGAATTCCTTGATCTTATAGGGCCCGAGGGTCACCGCATTGGTGTTCTGGAAGGTGACCACCTGGTCGCCCTGGGGCTCGAAAAATGTGCTTGGGCACGATGACGAACTGGCTGCCCCAGGTATAGACGCCCATCACCGTCTGGAAATCGAAGGACGGACGGGAGGTTTCCACCTCGAACGTATATTTGTCGACCTGCTTCCAGCTCTTGACGAAATTGGCGACCACGGCCACGCGGCCAAGCTGGCTGCGATATTTTGTGTAGGTATCGAGCGAGTAGATGACGTCGTCAGCGGTGAATTCGACGCCGTCGCTCCAGTAGACGCCTTCGCGCAGTTTGACGCGGAACTGGGTATGCTCGTCATTGAGCACTTCCACGGGGCCGGCGGCGAGTTCGGGATAGGATTCGCCGGTGGCGGTGTCCATTTCCCACAGCCAGCTCCAGCCAAGCTCGCGGAAACCGCGCCAGATGGCATAGGAGTTCATCGGGTTCTGGGCGGACGCGTTGGCGGCACGACCATCGAAGGTCTGCACGATCAGCGTTTCGCTGCGCGGCGTGCCGACATCGGTCATGGCGCCTTGCGCAAATGCGGTAGTGGTCAACATGACGCCAAGGACAGACGCCATCAAAGAACGGCCAAGCCGAACCATATTTTCCTCCTTTGCCGGTCGCCAGCCCTCCAGCCGGTCAACCCACGAAACGCGAGGCGCTTAGGGAAGTAGGGACGCGTTTTCAGCCTCGCGCGCCGGGTGCATTCCGGGCGCGACCAGTCTGGCCATAAAACTTTCCGTATCCTCCCGCGCGCTCCCGCAGCGGCCGCAAGATCGTTTTGTTATTTTCGATTTCTTGCGATTACTAACGATTATGTACGGAACCCGAGCTTGTCAATGGCCTTCAAACCACGCGCTACAGGCGTCGAGCTGCGTCAAATCCAGTCAAACTCGCCCCATGGAGGACTCGATGCGCAGCACCATTTCCCCCTCATACCCAACCATGCCAATGAGTTAACAGGCAGCGATGACCAGCAAGGCGATCAGAACCGCGCAGGAATGATCCGAAAACCACAAAATCCGCAAATTTTCCGCATCAGGCGAAAGACAAGAAAATTCGAAAAATTGTTACAACTCGCCACCCCGGGCTGCTTTGCCCGCGTTTTTCCGTCGGGATGAGCCTTTCGCCCCCGTTGGAAAGGTCGGCGCATAGGCCAGACGGCGAGGGGTCTGGTGTTCCCGTCGGCCAAGCGGCAAAAAATCCGCCTAGTGAACCTGGACCGAACCGCGCTGGAAAAACACGGTCAGCAACGGCGCGAGAATATTGGGGTCATATTCGTGGCTCTGATCGGCCAGGGTAATGCGCTCGACATTGTGGAGGCCAGATGCCACCCAATCGGCTCCCGCCGCCATGAAGTGAAAACTCTTGTCTCCGTCGAGCACCAGCACCGGCATGATGGCGTTCTGCCAGCGCTCGGGCGGTGTCTCGCCGGCGCGGGCATCGGCGAGAATGCGGTAGTCGTGTTCCAGGGTCAGGCCGACGGCGGCAAAGGCCGGCCAGGCAGGGCTCGCCTTGAACCCATCCAGCGCCTCCTCGGGCATGCCGACGTCGAGGAGAAAATCGCTCATCATCTCGGCGGCGCGACCCTGGGCTGCCTGCATGGCCATCCGCTGGTGCTCGTCGCGATAGGTGTCGCTGGACCTGTTGGGATCGATCGGCGGTTCATAGAGCGCCAGACCCTTGATCTTGCGGGGCATGGCAGCCGCGGCTTCCAGAGCCAGCACGGCGCCCGAAGACATGCCGAAGACAAAGGCCTCGCCGCCTGCAACCTCAAGCAGGGCGGCGATATCCTCCACTTCTCGCGCCACGGCATAGGGCCATTGATCGCTCGAGTCGCCGCGACCGCGCCGGTCGAAACTGATGACGGTAAAATGCTGCGCCAGAAGGCCGATCAGTATCGGGGTCACCCGGTCCACCGCCCGATACTGGGTGGCACCGGCCACGAGGATTATGGCCGGCCCGTTGCCGGTCACGTCATAGCCGATGGTGACGCCATCCTTGGAAACAACCTGCGGCATGCGAAATCCTCCTCGTGGGGCCACTATGCACGAGGGAGGCAGCCGCCAAAACGGAAATCCCCGCTTGCGCGGGGATCACACGGTATTTCTCCGATGACGGCAGATGTTAGCGGATGGCAATGCCTTCGGCATTGAACACATGCGCCTTGGCCGGATCGATATAGGCCGGGACGGTCGAGCCCAGTTCGACGTGACGCTGGCCTTCGAGCACGACGGTCAGGGCCTGGCCGTCGGTGGTGGTCGCATAGACCACCGTCTGGCCGCCGAGATTTTCGACGAGATCGACGCGCAGGTCGGCAAACTTGGCGCCCGAGCCTTCAACAATGGTGATGTGCTCGGGACGAACGCCCAGCGTCGCCGTGCCGGTCGCGGAACGGCCAAGCGGCAGCGAACCGCTCGCGGTCTTGACCGTCTCGCCATCACCGGTGGCGGTGAGGAAATTCATCTTCGGCGAGCCGATGAAGCCGGCGACGAAGAGGTTGCGCGGATTGTTATAGAGCTCGAGCGGGGCGCCGGCCTGCTCGATGATGCCGGCCCGCAGCACCACGATCTTGTCGGCCATGGTCATGGCTTCGACCTGGTCGTGGGTCACGTAGATCATGGTGTTACCCAGATCATTGTGCAGTTTTGCGATTTCCACGCGCATGGCGACGCGCAGTTCGGCGTCGAGGTTGGACAGCGGCTCGTCGAAGAGGAAAATCTTGGGTTCGCGCACGATGGCGCGACCAATGGCGACGCGCTGGCGCTGGCCGCCGGAAAGCTGCTTGGGTTTGCGTTTCAGCAGCGGTTCGATTTTCAGGATCGCTGCGGCACGCTGCACGCGGCTGTCGATCTCGGCCTTGGGCATCTTTGCCGTTTCGAGACCGAAAGCCAGGTTCTGGTAAACGCTCATATGCGGATAGAGCGCATAGGACTGAAAGACCATGGCGATGCCGCGCTTGGCCGCCGGGACCTCGTTCATGCGCTGACCATCGATGATCAGATCACCGCCGGTGATCGGCTCCAGCCCGGCAATCATACGCAATAGCGTGGATTTCCCGCAGCCCGAGGGGCCGACGAAGACGGTGAAATCACCGGGTTCGATATTGAGATCAACGCCATGGATCACGGCCACGTCGCCGTAGGATTTCTTGATCTGGCGGAGTTGAATGCTGGTCGCCATGGGTGTTCTCCTAAATCTTACCGGAACTCGGCCGGAACCCAGCTCTGGTAGAGCGGGTGGTCGGGGCCCAGGGGCAGAACGACCTCCTGGTGGGTGGAAGAGGAATGATAGAAGGCCGTCACCAGTTCAAGCGAGCGACGCGAGTCGGCTGAGGTCACCGGCAGCGGGATCTTGCCGTCGATGGCATCGTAGAACCGCGCCATCTGCGTCTGGAAGCGGCTCGGCACATGCTGCCAATTGGCCAGCAGCGCATCGATCTTGGCTTTCACCTCGTCATTGCGCGGCAGGATTTTCCAGAGCTCCTTGCCCGGATTATAGGGGGCGTGGTCGCTCTCGATGGTGACGTTTTCGAACTGCAGACGGATACGGGTGATTTCATCCACCGAACCCAAAGTCGCCGTCAGGCTCGCCAGCGCCCCGCTCTTCATTTCAAGCGAAGCGGAGATCGTGTCTTCCACTTCGATTGGGTTGACGCGCGTCGCCACGCGACCAAAGACCCGCGAAATGTCGCCCATCAGGTAAGTAAAAATGTCATGCGGGTGGATGGCATGGCCCATGAGCACGCCGCCCAGTTCGGTCTTCCACTTGCCGCGCCAGGGCACCGCATAATAGGGGGCCTCGCGGCGCCACATGGTTTCGACCGTGCCGGCATAGGGTTTTCCGGCAATGCCGGCATCGATGATTTTCTTGGCCTGCTCGATGCCATCGCCGAAGCGATACTGGAACACCGGCATCAGCTTGCCCTTGGCAGACTTTTCGGCTTCGACGATCTCGTCGATCTGCTGGAGCGAACCGACCAGCGGCTTTTCGCAGACGACATGCTTGCCGGCGGCAAGCGCCTTGGTGACCATGGAGAAATGCACGCCCGGCGGGGTGCAGACGTCGATCACGTCAATATCGTCCATGGTGAGGAGGTCGTCGAAATTGGTGATGCGGCGTTCGACGCCGAATTCATCGCCGATCTTGGCAAGGCGCTCGGGATCGAGATCGCAGAGCGCCAGAACCTTGAATTTATCCGAGTTGGGCAGATAGCCCTCGACGATGTGCGAACGGCCAATGCCGCAACCGACGACGGCGACGTTAAGAACGCGGCTCATTTCACCCACTCCGTACCCTGTTCGGCCTTGGCCTGGGCAGTCAGCGCCATCTTCATGGCATTGTAGCAACGTTCCTGCGGCATGGCGGTCTCGGTGCGGTTCCTGACGTCATCGAGGAACTGGCGGCCGAAAGGCAGGTCGACCTGCGAACAGTCGATATGCTGCACGCCTTTCTTGTCGACGAGGAACAGGTGGTCCTCACCGGGACGGCCGGCGATGTCGACATATTTCCTGAGCTCGATATAGCCCTCGGTGCCCAAAATGGTCAGGCGCCCGTCGCCCCAGGTGGGCAGGCCTTCCGGCGTGAACCAGTCGACGCGGATATAGCCGGTCGTGCGTTCGGTGCGCACATGGGCGTCGCCCACATCCTGCAGGCCCGGGCGGTGGGGATGGTTGCGATTGTAGACGCTCGAAGAGGTCACATCGCCATCATTGGCATTCGAGAAGAACAGGAACTGTTCAAATTGGTGGCTGGCGATATCGGTGAGGATGCCGCCATAGCGATTGCGGGTGAAAAACCAGTCCGGACGGTTGTTGAGGCGCAGCGAGTGCGGCCCAAGGCCCACGGTATTGATCACCTCGCCGATGGCGCCCTTGGCGATGAGGTTGCCGGCTTCGACGGTGGCGGGCACTTCAAAATGCTCGGAATAGAGCACGGAGAAGATGCGGCCCGTTTCCTTCTGCACGCGCTTGATCTCGTCAAGCTGGGCGAGGGTAGTCATGCCCGGCTTGTCGGTCAGCACGTCCTTGCCGTGGCGCATGGCGGCAAGGCAGATATCGGCGCGATCGCCGGGAATGGCGGCAGTCACGACGATCTGGATGGACGCGTCTTCCAGAATAGCGCGCGGATCGGAAACACGCTTGGCTTCCGGATATTTGGCGCCAAACGTGGCGGCCAGGTCGTCTTCCACGGCGTGGAAGGCGACAAACTGGGCGCCCGCGCGCTTGAGACAGTCGACCTGCCCATAGATGTGCGCGTGGTTGATGCCGATGGCGGCGAATTTCAAGTCTGACATAGGCTTAACGCTTCATACCGGTAGTCGCGATGCCCTCGATGAGCAGGCGCTGGAAAACAAGGAAGAAGAGGAAGATCGGCACGATGGAGAGGACGCTCATGGCGAAGAGCCCGCCATAGTCCGACATGCCGGTGGAGTCCGTAAAAGTGCGGAGGCCGAGCATCACCGTGTAGTCGCTCATCCGGTTGAGGTAGATCAGGGGGCCGAAGAAGTCGTCCCAGGTCCAGATGAAGGTGAAGATGGCAGCCGTCGCCAGGACCGGGGTCGAGAGCGGCAGCATGATCTTCCAATAGATGCGCCAGGGTCCGGCGCCGTCCATCATCGCAGCTTCATCCAGTTCGCGCGGAATGCCGCGGAAGAACTGCACCATGAGGAAGATGAAGAAGGCATCGGCCGCGAGGAAGCGGGGCACGACCAGCGGCAGGAAGGTGTCGACCCAGCCGAGCTGGCGGAACAGCACATATTGCGGGATCAACGTCACCTGATAGGGCAGCATCAGCGTCATCAGCATCAGCGCGAACCAGATCTTGCGACCGCGGAATTCGAGGCGGGCAAAGGCATAGGCGGCCAGCGAACAGGCAAAGACATTGCCGATCACCGACAGGGTCGAGATGATGAAGCTATTGGTGAAGAAGACCGAGAAAGACGTCCTCAGCCCGTTCCAGCCGCGGATATAGGCATCGATGCTCCAGGAGGAGGGGATGATGCTGGCCGAGGTAAAAATCTCGTTTTCCGGCCGGAAGGAGGCCGCGAGCATCCAGAGCAGCGGATAGAGCATCAGGATCGATGCACCGATCAGCAACCCATGGCTCACCACCGACAGGAGGCGCTTGCGCCAGATCGGGGCTTCGGCGCCGACAACGGTCAATTTCATGGGGGCATCAGTCATCGTAGTGCACCCAATATTTCGAGGTGAGGAACGAGAAGGCGGTAAAGACGGCGACCAGCGCCAGCAGCACCCAGGCCAGAGCCGAGGCATAGCCCATGCGGAAGAAGCCGAACGCCTCCTGGTAGAGATAGAGGGTGTAGAACAGGGTCGAATTGATCGGATTGCCCGTGCCGCCCGAGATGATGAAGGCCGGCGTAAAGCTCTTGAAGGCCTCAATCGTCTGAATAATCGCGTTGAAGAAGACGACCGGCGTCAGCAGCGGCAGGGTGATCTTCCAGAACTGGCGCCATTTGCTGGCGCCATCAAGGGAAGCGGCCTCATACATGTCCTGCGGAATCTGGCGCAAGCCAGCGAGGAAAATGATCATGGGCGAGCCGAACTGCCAGATCGAGAGCACGATCAGCGTCCAGAGCGAATAATTGGGGTTCGAAATCCAGCTCGGCCCGATAATGCCGAAGAGGGAGAGGAACTTGTTGACGAGACCATCGGCGGCAAAGATCTGGCGCCAGAGAATGGCAATGGCGACCGAAGCGCCCAGAAGGCTCGGCAGATAGAACAGCGAGCGATAGAGGGTGAGACCCTTCATGCCGCGATTGAGCAGCAGGGCGACGCCAAGCGCGAAAGCAAGCTTCAGCGGCACCGAGAAGACCACGAAGAACATCGTCACCCGCATGGAGGCGGCGAATTTCGGGTCATTGGTGAACATGCGGACATAGTTGTCGACGCCGGCCCAGCGGGGCGCCGTCAACAGGTCGAAATGGGTAAAGCTCAGATAGAGCGAGGAGATCATCGGCCCGAGCGTCAGCCCGAAAAAGCCGATGAACCAGGGCAGGAGGAACAGGTAGCCGGGGGCATCCTGTTGCCAGATGCGTCGCCAGACGGAAGGCTTTTCCACCTCTGTCGGCGACGACGTCGCGACGTGTTGCATTGTCATGCTTAGCTCGTCCTCCCCAGGCGCTCGTCACCTGGTCATACAAGGGCAGGGCCGGTAGCGGCCGGTGTCACTGTGCAAGGGCATTCCCGTGCAGCGCAGCGGCCCTTGAAACCGAAAATCGGCCACGCACCCCAATGGGGCGCGTGGCTTTTGCGAGAGATCAGCTCGCGCGTTCGAGAATGGCCGTGGCTTCGGAGACGAAGTACGGACCGGCATCTTCCGGCGTACGGGCGCCGAAGGCCACTTCCTGGCCGATGACGCGCAGCAGCGAGAGGTCGATTTCACCGGCGGCGGCCGGCGGCGGCGGCGGCAGCTTGCCGAGGAGGTCGCCCAGGTTCGCCACGAAGTTCAGCGCGATCTGGTTGGCTTCATCGAGGGTCGGGGCAACGATTTCACGGGTTTCGGGCAGGCAGGGAATGCCACGCTCGACGCCGAGAATTTTTGCCGATTCCGGATCCGAGATGAAGAAGCTGAGGAATTCGGCAGCCTTTTCCTTGGCCGCAGAGGTGCCCGAGACCGAGAAGAACATCGAGGGCTTGCGGTAGTGACCGCCGCCAACGCCAGCCGCAAGACGCGGATAGCCGACCATGTCGAGCTTGTCGGGCACGAGAGCCTGGAAGCCGACGAGCTGGTTCGAGTTCGACGGCATCAGAGCCGACTTGCCCGAAACGAGCATGGTGGTTTCGAGCGGACCGGTGTCGAGGGCCTGCGCATCCGGGGCAACGATGACGCCGGCATCGCGGAAGGTCTTCCAGAGGTTGAACCACTCGGTCATTTCGTCGGCGCCGAAGCCGAGCTTGCCGTCAGCGGTATAGAGCGCAAGGCCCTTCTGGCGCAGCCAGTTGTCGAGCATGGGCTCGGTATAGGAGCCGTCCGACATCATCTTCATGCCATTGCGGATATTGGCCTTTGCGAAGGCTTCACCCTTGGTCATGATGTCGTCGAGCGTCCAGTCATTGGTCGGGGGCTCGACGCCGGCTTCCTCGAAGGCCACGGTGTTGACCAGGGTCGCCACCGAGTTCGCGCCGAGCGAGATGCCATAGAGCTTGCCGTCGACCTTGCCGCCTTCGAGCTGGTCTTCGTCGAAGCCGTCCAGCTTCAAAGCGCCGCCGACGAATTCGTCGAGCGGGGCAATGGCGTTACGCTTGGCGTATTCAACGATGTAGCGGTAGTCCATCTGGATGATGTCGGGGGCGTTGCCGCCGGCAGTCTGGGTGGCAAGCTTGGGCCAGTAATCGTTCCAGGCGAGGAATTCGCCTTCGATCTTGTTGCCCGTTGCCGTCTCAAAGAGATCGGTGACGCCAAAAGTGCGATCGGCGCGGCCCTGGCCGCCCCAGAAGATCAGGCGCATATTGGCGGCCTGGGCCCAGGCGGGGCTGATGCCGGCGACACCGGCAGCCATAAGAGCCGAAGTTCCCATCAGGAACTGACGGCGATCCATACGAAAAGTCATGTGTTTCCTCCCATGAACAGTTGAGGCTCCAGCCTTCCGGAGCAAATTGAACCAGCGACCTCCCCGTCGCTAAATCACCAACCGGTTACTACAGTGAGCAGATCAAGCGCATTGTCAACACCTCTGTGACTGACGCTCTGCGTCCAACCTCTCTTCACAAATAACCAGCCAGTTACCCCTTACCATAGGACCCCGCCGCGGAGCAACAATCCTTGTATGGAAGATTTTTTGCGACTGAAGCGCGCCGTGGCAGCTGTTGCCGCGCGATTCGTCCTGGCGCTGTCCTCCCGGTTTGCCCAGTGGCGGCGCGCATCGCGCTGTCTCGCCGGGGCCTTTGTCGTTGACGCACAGTGGCGCAAAATCGTCTGCTGGAAAACTACAAAATTGCCCGGCATATTATAGAGCAAATCTATAGCAGCACGCCGAGGAGGCCGTTTTGGACAAGTTGCTCACCCAGTTCCTGGCTGTTGCCGATGCCGGCTCGCTCAGCGGCGGCGCTACGACGCTGCTCATTACCCAGCCCACCCTCACCTTCAACATGCGCAAACTTGAGGAGACCATTGGTGCACCGCTTTTCGAGCGCTCCTCGCGCGGCGTGCGGCTGACCCGCTATGGCGAAACGCTCTATGAAAATGCGCGGCTGATGAACCGGCTCTATGACAATACGCTCAGCGCCATTGCCGACCAGCAGCGCGGCACTGAAAGGGGGCTCACGGTGGGCTCGGGCTATTCGTGGTGGGCCATGTTTCTCAAGGATCTGGTCATCGACTATCAGCTCGAATTTCCCAAGGCCCCCGTGCAGGTTAGCCTCGGCAATCAACTGCGCCTTCTCGACCAGATGCTCTCAGGCGATATTTCGCTTTTCCTCGCGCATGAAATTGACGGGCTCAATCCCAGCATCGGCACCGATTTCATCCCCTTGAGCCGGGTCTACAATGCCCATTTCGTCCACCAGGGACACCCGCTTCTCGGTGTTCCGCGCAATCGCGCCGAGATCAACGAATATCCGCAGATCATCAGCTCGCTGGCCGAGAGCCGGCACGAGCGCTTCTTCGATATTTCGCGACGGCGCACGCGGGTCGAAACGGTTTTCGACCGCACCCACTATGCCTTCCGCTCGAACTCGCTCGCCGCCTGCATCGACTATGCCCTCGCCACCGAAGCCGTTCTGACACACACACATGTGATGCGCGACGCCTTCACCAAAAGCGGCCTTTTCGAGGTGGAACAGTCGGAGCCGCCGCGCATCAATGTCGCCGGCATTTATGTGCTCAAGGAAAGGCGCGGCGAAGAGCGCGTCGAAGACCTGATCGCGCGCATCAGCGCCGCCGCCGCGACCACGCTGCCGCCGCTCTGAAAGGCATCACATCGGCGCCAATCGCTCTCGCGCCGCAAAAACTAACATGTTAGCTTCATCGCCATGCAGCAAGCCCCTCTCTTTTCGATCCAGCCTACAGCCCCCACACCCGATCGCCTCGCCGCTGGCGAGCGCGTTGCCGCACGCCTCAAATCCCTGGTCAGCGGCGCCATCCATACCGATCCGCTGATGACCTATGCCTGGAGCGGCGATGCCAGTTCCTATCGGCTGATCCCCGCCGTGGTCGTCTTCGTCAATTCCGAAGACGATGTGCGCGAGGTCTTCAAGGCCGCCCGCGCCGAGGGCCTGCCCGTCACCTTCCGCGCCGCCGGCACGTCCCTGTCAGGTCAGGCCGTTACCGATGGCGTTCTTGCCGTTCTGGGCGATGGCTGGCGCAGGCTCGACATCCAGCCGGGCGCCGACAGGATCACTCTGGGGCCGGCCATCATCGTCGCCGAAGCCAATAGGGCGCTGAAGCCGCATAACAAAAAGATCGGGCCGGATCCGGCGAGCCAGGCGACCTGCAAGATCGGCGGCGTCGTCAACAATAACTCGTCCGGCATGTGCTGCGGTGTCGCGCAAAACACCTATCACACCATGGCTCGCCTGCGGATCGTGCTTACCGACGGCACCATGCTTGATTCCGGTGATGCCGCCAGCCGCGACGCGTTCCGTGCCTCGCATGGCAAGATGCTGTCAGGTCTCCACCAGCTGCATCACGACGTCATGGCTGACGAAGAACTCGTCGCCCTGATCCGGCACAAATACCGGATCAAGAACACAGTGGGCTATTCGCTCAATGCGCTCGTCGATTATCACGACCCGCTCGATATTCTCATCCACCTGATGGTGGGCTCGGAAGGCACGCTCGGCTTCGTTTCGGAAGTCACCTACAACACCGTGCCCGAGCACCCGTTCAAGGCCACCGGGCTGATCCCCTTCCCCGATCCGCAATCGGCCGGCCGCGCCATCATTGAAATGGCCAATGGCGGCGTGCAGGTCACTACCGGCGTCACCGCCGCCGAATATATCGAGCGCCGCGCCCTCGCCACCGTCGAACATCTCGCGCCCATGGCCCCGCTGCTGCCCCGGCTGACGGAAAATTCCCCGGCCGTGCTGATCGACGTCACGGCCCCCGATGCCGCCACTCTCGAAATGGAAGTGGCGAAAGCCAATGCGCTCCTCGCCCGCCATGGCGCGACCCATATCGATCTCTCGACGGACGAGCATCGCAGCCACGCCCTTTGGGACATAAGAAAGGGCTTTTTCACCTCGGCCGGCGCTGCGCGCCCCAAGGGCACGATCATGCTCACCGAGGACGTTGCCGCCCCGATCGAAAAGCTCGCTGAATTCGTCGTTGACCTGCGCACCATGCTCGACGATCACGGCTATACCGATGCCGTCATTTTCGGCCACGCCCTCGCCGGCAATCTTCACTTCCAGATGGGCGACGATTTTTCCAAACCCGGCGCGGCGGAAAAGTTCGACGTCTTCAACCAGGAGCTCAGCACCCTCGTCTCGCTGCGTTATGGCGGCTCCTTGAAGGCCGAGCACGGCACCGGCCGCGCCATTGCCCCCTTTGTCGAGGCCGAATGGGGCTCAAAAGCCTATGCGATCATGCATCGCATCAAGGCGCTCTTTGACCCGGAGCGCCTGCTCAATCCCGGCGTGCTGCTCAATGACGACCCCAAGGTGCACGTCAAGAACCTCAAACTCATGCCGCTGGCCGACGAAATCGTCGACCTCTGCATCGAATGCGGTTTCTGCGAGCCGGCCTGCCCCAGCCACCACATGACGCTGACCCCGCGCCAGCGTATCGCCGTCACCCGTGAACGCGCCCGCCTGCGTGCATCGGGCGAAGATCCCGCGCGGCTCGCCCGCTTTGAAGCCGATTTCCAATATGCCGGCATGGATACTTGTGCGGCCTGCAACCTCTGCTCGCTACGCTGCCCCGTCGGCATCGAAACCGGTACCCTCATCCTGGGCGAACGCGCCCGCCGCCGTGGCGGCACGGCCCATACGGTCGCCCGCCTCGCCGCCGATCATCGCGGCACAGTGGAACGCGCCATGCGCGGCGGCGTCGCCTTTGCCGACGCGGCCCGCACGATCATTCCGGCCCCGGCCGTCGAAGCCATCACCGAAACCGCGCGCCGCCTCACCGGCAAGCGCGTGCCCCGCGTTTCCCGTGCCCTCCATCACGGCCCGGGCGCACCGCGCTCCCGCGACACGCGGCAAGACCCACGCAAAACCGGCTTCCCGGTGCCCATCGCCCAGAGCGCAAGGCCGCAGATCGTCTACTTCCCCGCCTGCCCCAGCCGCATGTTCGGTGCGCCGACAACCGAGCATGACCTGCTCGACACGCCCGCCGCCATGATGGCTCTCCTCGAGCGCGCCGGCTACGACGTCATCGTGCCCGACCACCTGACGGGCCAATGTTGCGGCCAACCCTTCCAGTCGAAGGGTTTTCCCGAACAGGCCGCCGAAGTCGGCAAGGCGCTGAAAGCCGAGCTGTCCACCCTGTCCGATGCCGGTCGGCTCAATGTCGTCACCGACGCCTCCACCTGCGCCAAGCATTTGAAGGAATTCCCCGGCGACGCGCCGGTTGCCGATTCGGCGCAATTCCTCGTCACCCACGTGCTGCCAAAACTGGCGATCACCCAAAAACTGCCGGTGGTCGCGGTGCATCACAATTGCTCGGCGCAACGCCTTGCCGAACAGCCGGCGACGGAAGCCGTTGCGGCTGCCTGCGCCGAAAAGCTCGCCGTGCTCTCCTCGATCACCTGCTGCGGCTATGCCGGGGACAAGGGCCTGTTCCTGCCCGAACTCAATGCCCACGCGACCCGCCGCGTCGGCAATGACATTCCGGACAATTGCACGCTGGGCGTCTCCACCGTCTCGACCTGCGCCTCGGGCCTCACCGAAAGGGCCGAAATCCCCTTCGTGAGCCTTGCGAGCCTTCTCGAATGGGCCAGCCGGCCCTGAACTCGAACAGGGCCCCGGCGCCAAGCCGGGGCCACACTGGACGCCCCGAGGCATCCGCGGCTTTTCAAGCCAACCCGAGCCGCGCTACAAGACGCGTCGCGAAGTGGGGACGAGATGGCTACCTATACCGATATTGCGCGGCGAGTTTACAACCACACCTGGAAGCTCGATCCGATCATCCGCAGCCTGCTCGACACGGACTTTTACAAGCTCCTCATGCTGCAGATGATCTGGGGGCTCTATCCCAAGGTCGATGCCACCTTCTCGCTGATCAACCGCACCAAATCGGTGCGCCTCGCCGAAGAAATCGACATCGACGAGCTGCGCGCCCAGCTCGACCATTGCCGCACTCTTCGCGTCAGCAAGAAAGAGATGATCTGGCTGGCCGGTAACACCTTCTATGGCTCCAAGCAGATTTTCCAGCCCGGGTTCCTGCGCTGGCTCGAAAATTTCCAGCTCCCCGAATATCGGCTGGAAAAGCGCGACGGGCAGTTCGTGCTCGAATTCCCCGGCCTCTGGGTCGAAACCTCGATGTGGGAAATCCCGGCCCTCGCCATCATCAACGAGTTGCGCAGCCGCGCCGCGATGAAGAGCTACGGCCCTTTCACCCTCGACGTCCTCTATGCCCGCGCCAAAGCAAAAATGTGGGAAAAGGTCGAGCGGCTGCAAAAGCTGCCGGACCTCAAAATTTCCGATTTCGGCACCCGCCGCCGCCACTCCTTCCTCTGGCAGCGCTGGTGCGTGGAAGCGCTCAAGGAGGGGATCGGGGAAAATTTCACCGGCACCTCCAATGTGAAGCTCGCCATGGACACCGACCTCGAGGCGCTGGGCACCAATGCCCATGAATTGCCCATGGTGCTGGCGGCCCTGGCGCGTTCCGACGACGAGCTGCGCGAGGCGCCCTATCGCGTGCTGCAGGATTGGAAGAGCTATTATGGCGGGAACCTGCTCATCGTCCTCCCCGACGCCTTTGGCACCGATGCCTTCCTCCGCGATGCGCCCGACTGGGTCGCCGACTGGACCGGCTTCCGCCCCGATAGCGCGCCGGCCATCGAAGGCGGCGAGCGAGATCATAAAGTTCTGGGAGAGCCGCGGCCGCGACCCACGCGAAAAGCTGCTGATCTTTTCCGACGGGCTCGATGTCGACATGATCGAGGAGGCCTATCTTCATTTCGACGGTCGCGTGCGCATGAGCTTTGGCTGGGGCACCAATCTCACCAATGACTTCGAGGGCTGCGCGCCCGCACCCAATCCCGGCCTCGATCCGATTTCCATCGTCGCCAAGGTCAGCGAGGCCAATGGCCGTCCGGCGGTAAAGCTTTCGGACAACCCGGCCAAGGCGACGGGCGAAAAGAACGAAATCGAGCGCTATATCAGCGTCTTCGGCGATGCCGGCCGCGTGGAGCACGCCGTCCGCGTCTGATCCCCTGACATCAATGCCGTGAAGAAACCCGCTTGTGGAGAAACCATGAGCGGGTCGGCGCATTAATGCCTCATGAACCAACTAGGGCCAGTTTCGGCAATGGGGGCTCCCATGGAGCCGAATATGAGTCTTGAACTGATCGACATCGCCCTCTTCGAGCGCCACGACCACCCGCGGCTTGCCAATCGGGTGACGGGCAAGGTGAAAGCGGTCCTTACGGAAACGATCGATGGCCGCGAACAGCGGCACGAATTGCTCATCCCCGCCTGGATCGAGCGGGAGGATGGCATGGACGAGGGCGACATCGACCTCGCCCTCATGGTGAAGGCGGCCAAAATCGTCGGGCGATTGAAGGCGCGGCTGGCGGATTAGTCCTTCGGCCGCGCCGTCCTGGCGATGGACTGCAAAAACATGCGATCCGAGGGCGAAAGGCCCATCGGAATATAGGCCGGGGCCGGCGCAACAGTGCCCGACGCCCGGTGGCGATAGGCGGGAGCCGTCGCGAAATGACGGGCCTGGGCTGATAGTGCGGCAAGTTTCTGCCGCTTCTCGCTGCGCACGAAGGCAAAAAGGGTGACCGCCGCAATCAGCGCGATAGCGATAATTTGCCAATCCATGTCGGCCTCCTTGAACGAGGCCAACATAGCTAACGAAGCGTTAATTCCGAAGCAAAGCCCGGCGTTAAGCCTAATGCCTAAACTTGCGCGGATACCGGCAGCGGCAGGTCGCGATTGAGCGCCACCAGCATGGCGCGCACCTCGTGCTCGGCGGCCTTGGTGACGACCTTGCGGTCGGCACCATGGGCCAAAACCTGCGGCGTACCGAAGGCGACGGTCACGTCCTTCATCGGCCCCGAGAGAATTTCCATGATGTTCTGCTTGACCGACTTGGACTTGATCCAGGCGACCAGCGACCGCTCATTGCGGCTGATGGGCAGGCCGTGGAGTTTTGTATAGGCGACGGTAAGGGGCTGGATGTTCACTTCCGTGGCGCCCGCTGCCTCCATGGCGTGCTGGGCCGCGCCCACCAGGGCCGAGCGGAACGGCAGCACATGGGTGCCGATATCGGACTGGCCTTCGGCAAACAGCACCACGGCATTGCCGTCCGCCATGTGCCTGCCCATGGCTTCAGCGGTGCGCCCCGTGCCGGAGCGGCGGGTGCGGTCGACGAAAATGGTCTTTTGCAGCTTCGCCATCATGCTCACGAAGGGCCATTTGGCGATTTCCTGCTTGGCCACGAAGGTCACCGGCGCGGCCGAGCCGATGGCAATGATGTCGGTCCAGGAAATGTGGTTGGAGACCAGCAGCGTCGGCCTTCCCTTGGCCGGCGTACCGATGACGGTCACCCGCAGGCCCAGGAACAGACACCCCATTTTGTGGAAGAGCTGCGGCAGCACCGGCCAGAATGGCAGTTTCAGCGCGACGATCAGGGCCTGGCTCGGAATCACCACCAGCAGGAAGGGCACAAAGAGAAAAATGAAAAACAGGCAGCGGCGGATCATTATTCGGACTTGTCCTTGCTGCCCGCCTTGTCCGTCAGCGGCACAGCGTAGAGTTCGAGGCGATGGTCGACGAGGCGGTATCCCAGCCGCTTGGCGATCACTTCCTGAATGGCTTCGATTTCCTCGTTGCGGAACTCGATGACCGTGCCCGACCGGATGTCGATCAGATGGTCATGATGCTCGTCGGGAATCAGTTCGAACCGGGCGCGGCCATCCTTGAAATCGTGCTTGGTGACGAGCCCGGCTTCCTCGA
Source organism: Devosia sp. (assembly GCF_024707125.1). GTDB lineage: Bacteria > Pseudomonadota > Alphaproteobacteria > Rhizobiales > Devosiaceae > Devosia. The sequence goes on along the minus strand of NZ_JANQAH010000009.1, from coordinate 473,653 downwards.
AAAGGTTGACGGTGCGGTAGACGGTCGACAGCGAAATTCTGGGATCGGTGGCCGAGGCGCGACGATAAAGCTCTTCGACATCAGGATGATCGGAGCTTTCCTCGATCACGCGCGCGATGACGCGGCGCTGGTCGGTCATGCGCATGCCGCGCGCTACGCAGGCTTCCTCCAGGGTCGGATCGGACGGCGTCTTGCTCAAGCCATGTCTCCTTGCCTAGCCGGTTTCGGCATCGGGTTACCCAAGATCGCGCGTCATGACAAGCGCAGTGGCCGCACTGCCATCGGCCTTGGCATAGTAGCCCTTTCGCGATGAAACCGTCGAGAAGCCAAGCTTTTTGTAGAGTTTGATGGCCGGTTGGTTCTGCTCGTCGACTTCGAGGAACATTTTTCGCGCCGGCGACATCATCAGGTCGGCAAAGACTGCGTCGAGCAGCGCCCTGCCAACCCCCTTGCCGCGCCATTTGGGATCGACCGCGATGGTGAGAAGTTCGCTTTCATCGGCCACGAGCCGGATCAGCGCAAAGCCGGCAATACGGCGCTTGGCGTCACAGGCGACATAAGTGGGTGTCGATTTGTCATCGAGAAACCCCAGAAAATCAGCGACCGGCCAGCCGCGGAAAAAGCCCTGCGCATGCAATTGCGCGAGGCGCTGCGCGTCCTTCAGTTCGGCCGGTTCGATATGCAGCCCATGCGGGGCCATCCAGAGCTTGTCCATCACACCCGCCTCGGAATTTTAGCCGCATCCTGCGGTTTTGCGTCGGCATCGCGGATATAGGCAGCGTGTGGCGGATACAAAAGCGGATCAGCCGACCCGGCAAAGCGCACCATGGCGGCCAGATCGACAAAGGGCTGCTCAATCAGCGTCACACCCGGCACAACACGGCCGCGCGCCTCCTCGAGGGGCAGCAGCATCGGCTCCGTCTCGGCAATGCCCGGCGCCGAAAAAGCCTGAAAATAGGCCTCGCCTCGGCGCGCATCGAGCAAGACGGTCACGGGCCCCGAATCCACGCCCAGTGACAGGGAAAGCAGGCTGGGAATCCCAAGCACAGGCAGCTTTCGCGCCAGCCCCAATCCGCGCGCCGCGGAAAGGCCGATGCGCAGCCCGGTGAACGAGCCTGGCCCGGTCGTGACAGCAATCCGCTCCACATCGGCATGACCAAGACCATTGCGCGCCAGCAGAACTGCGAGGCGATCGAACAAGATTTCGGCATGACCCGTCGCGATATCATCCACGCTGACATCGGTCGCACCATCTGCCCGCAAGACGGCCAATTGCAGGCGCGGCGCGGCAGTATCGATGGCCAGGGTGATGGGCGGTGTCGTCATTCTCGCTCCTCGTCGACAGCGACGTTCGGGCATTCTGGCTCGTAACGCCAGCGCGAGCCTGAGTCCACTGCCTTGACGCCCCCCCTCCCTCGGGGCGACCTTCCCCGGCATGTGCCGTGATTCGCGTCTGCCCCCATCATGATCAAGCCCGTGACCTGGCTGGCCGAAACCACCATGCTCAGCCATGGCTGGCAGCGCTTTTGCATCCTGCTTGTGGCCGGTGCCGTCGCCGGCCTCTCGGTGCCGCCGTTCTTCGTCTTGCCCGCGCTCTTTGTCGCCATGCCCATCTGGGTCTGGGCGCTCGATGGCGCCGAGCGCAAGCGCAACTGGTTCCGGCGAATCTTTGGGCCCGCCTTCACCATCGGCTTTGCCTTCGGCTGGGGCTATTTCCTCGTCGCCTTCCATTGGCTGGGCGCCGCCTTCTTCGTCGATGGCGGTTTTATGCTGGCCCTCATGCCCTTCGCCATCGCCGCTCTCGCGGCCTTGATCGCCCTCTTCTGGGGCCTTGCCAGCGCCCTGGCCCATCTCTTCTGGAGCCACGGCGCCGCGCGCATCGTCACGCTCTCGTCGTTCCTGGCCGTCGCCGAGTTTGCCCGTGGCCATGTGCTCACCGGCTTCCCCTTCGATCTCCTCGGCTATGCGCTGACCGGCACCGACGAACTCATGCAATTGGCCTCGGTGATCGGGGTCTACGGCCTGACCTTCCTCGCCCCGCTCCTCGCCATGACGCCGGCCCTGATCTGGCCCGCCGACGACCGCCCGATGAGCCGCCGGCTCTTTCCATTCTTCCTCGCCCTCGCCGTCATTGCCGGGCAATTGGCCTATGGCTGGAACCGCCTCTCCGGCACCGTTTCCACCGAGCGGCAGGACGTCGCCATGCGCCTCGTCCAGCCCATGGTCTATGAGCATGCCGATTTCGGCAATGTCGACCCGGTGGCGCTGATCGATCGCCTGCTCATGCTTTCGGACATGCGCATGGACCCGACCGATCAGGGCCTTGCCGATATCACCCATCTCGTCTGGCCCGAATCGAGCGTCCCCTTCTTCCTCGAAACCTATCCCGACGCTTTGGCGCGCATCGCCCGCATGCTGCCCGAAAACGCCACGCTGCTCGCCGGCGTCCCACGTCAGATTTTTGGGCTCGACGGCGAAGCGCCGCGAGGCGCGCCCTATAATTCGCTCGTCGCCATCAATACCGATGGCGAAATCATCGCCAGCTACGACAAGTCCCACCTCGTCCCCTTCGGCGAATACCTGCCGTTCCAGGACATTCTTTCCCGCGTGGGCATCAAGCAGTTCGTGCCCGGCGCCGATGGCTGGTCGCATGGCGATGCGCGCCGTCGACTGATGGAATTGCCGGGGACCCCGGCCTTCCTCGCGCTGATCTGCTACGAAGTGCTGTTCTCGGGCGATCTCGGCGACACCGCCAATGCCCAGTTCATTCTCAATGTGACCAATGACGCCTGGTTCGATGGCTCCATCGGCCCGGCCCAGCACGCCCATCACGCGCGCCTCCGCGCCGTCGAGGAAGGCATGAGCCTCCTCCGCGCCGCCAATACCGGTCTGACCTTCGCCACTGACCCACTTGGGCGAGTGACAGCGCAGTTGGTGCCCGGGCAAATGGCGGCGCTCGACGTGCGCCCGCACCAGCGCCTTGCCCCAACCATCTTTGCCCAGCTGCGGCACTATCCGCTCGCCATCGCCATCATCGCCGGCATCCTCATCGGCTTCGTCGCCTCGCGGCGCGGACGCCGGAAACTGCCGGAGTAGCGAAACAAAAAAGCCCCGGAAAACCGGGGCTTCTTTTTTTGCAAACGACAGTCCGGCTTTAGTGCCAGGTCTGACGGTCATACCAGGTGTCGATATCCTTGCGGACCTCGTCCTTGGCCTTGCCGTAGCGCTCCTGAATCTTGCCTTCGAGCTGCTCGCGTTTGCCGTTGATCTCGGTCAGATCATCGTCAGTGAGCTTGCCCCACTGCTCCTTGACCTTGCCCGAGACCTGCTTCCAGTTACCTTCAACGCGGTTCCAGTCCATGAAAAGCTCCTTTGGTTATGAAGGGCTAATCCCTGGACAGAGGAACAGGTTCCGAAACGTGATCGGCCTCGCGCCTCTGTGAGCGTGCCGCGCTGATCTCGTCCTTGGGCACATGACCATGCACGCGAACGCCCTTGAGCAGCAGCCGCAAGGCTTCCCAATGGATGCCGGCGGTCACTTTCAAGGTCATCAGCGGATGGCTGAAAAACAGTTTTAGAAGGTTCGCGTCAGTGAAGTCGCGGCGTGTGCCGGAAAAGGCGGCATAGAGCAGCGGTTCACCCGCCTCGGTTTCATTGATGGCAATGCGAACGCGCTCTTCTGGCGGCACGATCTTGAACTGGTAGCGGCAGTCGAGACCAATGAATGGCGACACATAAAATTCCTTGTCGGCTTCCTGTTTACCACCGACAGGCAGCACGTATGTGTGGCGCTCGCCAAAAGTATTGTGCACTTCGTAGATCGTGGCGATCGGTTTGCCGCTGATGTCATCGCAAAACCAGACGCTGAGCGGATTGAAGACATAGCCGAGAATGCGCGGATAGCAGAGCAGTCGAATTCGTGCTGGCGCGGGCAGGCCCGCCTCCCGCAACTGCGCCGTGGCCCACTCCCGCAGGCCCTGGCCCTGCCCGTGATCTGTCGAGTTAAAGGCAAACAACGCCCTTCGATCCCAGCCGAAGTATTTCAGGCAATCGAGTTCCGGCAGCTCGTCGAGATCTATCAGGATCGAAAACACGCGATAGCGCAGCCTATGCCGCTTCGGCCGGTGCCGTTGATGCACCACCTCCCCGACATAGATGGCCGAGCCCGTCATCACGCAACGAGGCTCGCGAGCGGGGCCAGGGTAATGCGGCCGGAGGGATCTGGCACGATCCAGGGACGCGGCAGCGCCCCCATATCCTCGGCGGCGGCAAGCCCGGCCTGCAGGCCATCCTCGTGAAACCCGCGGCCAAAATGGGCGCCGCAATACCAGGTGTTTTTGTAGCCCTGGATGCGCCAGAGGTTTTCCTGCGCGGCGATCGCCTTGGCGTCGAAAAGCGGGTGCGTATATTCGAACCGGGCGATTTCCTCGCGAGGACTTTCGGGCGGATTAAGGGTCACAAAGAGATCGCGCCCTTCCAGATGCTGCAGCTTGTTCATCCAGTAGGAGACACAAAGCGGGCCCTCTGTGGCGGTCGACGAGATATAGTTCCAGCAGCACCAGACCTTCTTGCGGCGCGGCATATAGCTCGCATCGGCATGCAGCACGGCGAGATTCCTGGTGTACTCAAACGCGCCCAGCAGCTCGCGCTCATCCCTCGCCGGCTCGTCGAGCATGGCCAGCGCCTGATCGGCGTGGGTGGCGATCAGGATACGGTCGAACCGATCTTCATGACCGTTCCGATCCCGCACGGTGACACCACTCGCATCGCGGAAGACTTTTGCGACCGGCGACGACAAGCGCACCTCGCCCGAAAACTGTTTCAGCAGCGCATTGATATAGACCCGGCTGCCGCCCTTCACCGTGCGCCAGAGCGGTCGCGCTGTCAGGAGAAGCAGGCCATGACTTTCGAAAAAGCGCACAAAGGCAAGCAGCGGATAGGAGCGTATGTCATTGGCCGAGGACGACCAGATGGCCGCGGCCATGGGGAGCAGGTGATCGTCGACAAAGGAGCGCGAATAGCGTTGCGCCCGCAAGTATTCGTCAAGCGTCATGCCATGCATATCCGGCCGCTCGAGCACGGAAGGCGCTTCGCGATAAAAGCGGATGAGATCGCGCAGCAACGCCCAGAAGCGCGGGCGAAACGCATTGCGGCGCTGCGCCAGCATGCCGGCAAGCCCCTCGCCGCAATATTCGAACGTGCCTTGATCCAGTGAGGCCGAAAACGACATTTCCGTCGATACGCTCTCGACCTCGAGATGGCGCATCATGGCGACAAAATTGGGATAGTTCCGGTCATTGTAGACGATGAAGCCGGTATCGACCGGCCCCGTCCCGGGCACATCCACGGTATTGGCATGGCCACCGACATAGTTCGCCGCTTCGTAGAGCACCACGTCATTGGATTTTGAGAGCAGCCAGGCCGCTGAAAGGCCGGAAACGCCGCTGCCGATGACGGCAATCCGCTGGCGCGTCGGTTGCGGTCCGGAAAAGGCACCCGCGGAATGAAACATGATCTGGTCCCGTCTGTTTCATGCAGATACGGGTGCCGGAGGATTTTAGATCACTCCAGGGCTCATATTTTTGGCCCAAGCGAAATTTCGTCGCGCCGGTGATCCACGGATTTGATCGCGCCGTAGATTGCGGCATGACACTGGCAATTTACCCACTGACCGGGAAGTGCAACGATGGCGCGGCGATGATGCGCCCCCAACGTGCTGCGCCCCGCAAGGACAAAACCCGGCAGGTCATGACCACGGACCAGAATCAAGACGGCTCCCTCCCCAACGATCTCAGCACCAAGCTCGTGGCCATTGCCGCCTCGGCCGACATGGTCGCCTTCGAAGCGCTGTTCCGCGAGTTTTCGCCGCGCATCCGCGCCTATCTCCTCAAGATGACGCGCGACGCGCAGGCTTCCGAAGACCTGATGCAGGAAACCATGATCGCCATCTGGCGCAAGGCCGGCCAGTTCGACCCCGCGCGCGGTCATGCCTCGGCCTGGATCTATACGATCGCGCGAAATATCTGGATCGATGCCTGGCGGCGCCAGCGCCGGCCGGTCTTCGACCCCGACGATCCGGCGCTGGTCGCCGACCCCGAACCCGATGCCCCAAAGCTCATGGAAGCCAAGGAAAACAGCGCCGCCGTGCATGCGGCGCTCAAGAACCTGCCCAAAGAGCAAGTGGAGCTGATCAAATTGTCCTTCTTCGACGAGGCCTCCCACAGCACCATTGCCGAACGGCTCGGCCTGCCGATCGGCACGGTCAAGTCGCGCATCAGGCTGGCCTTTGGCCGCCTGCGCACGGCGCTGGAGGATCTGAAATGACCATCCGCCATCACATCAACGACGATCTCCTCCTCGCCTATGCCTCGGGCAACCTTGCCGAAGGCTGGTCGCTGGCCGTTGCCTGTCATCTCGCCATGTGCCCCGAATGCCGGCGCAAGCTCGCTGTGGCGGAAGCCACCGCCGGCGCCCTCTTGGAAGAGCTGCCGCCCGAACCCGGTCCCGAAAATTCCTGGGACCGCCTCAAGGCCCGCCTTCTTTCCGAGCCGCAGGAAGCCGCTGAGCCGGTGAAACGTCCAGCCAAGGCCACTCTGCCCGAACCCCTCCGCACCTATCTCGGCGGCGATCTCGACACGCTCAAATGGCGCAGCATGGGCACGGCCAAGCAGATCGTCATCCGCACCAATGACAACGAGACCCAGGTCCGGCTCCTGCGCATCGGCGCCGGCACGCCCGTGCCCGAGCACACCCATGGGGGCCGCGAATTGACCCTGGTTCTCACCGGCCGCTTCCACGACGAGGTCGACAGTTTTGGCCCCGGCGATCTCGAAGACGCCGATGGCTCGCTGACGCATCAGCCGGTGGCGGATCCCGAGGAAGATTGCATCTGCCTCGCCATCACCGACGCGCCGCTAAAATTCCGCTCCCGCTTCATGCGGATCATCCAGCCGTTCCTCGGCATTTAAGGAGAAGACTATGGCTGGCATTTCGCTCCTGACGCTCCTCGCCGCCTATGCCGGCGCCGCCGCGGTTTTCTTCGCGCTCGATTTCCTGTGGCTCTCGGTCATCGCCATCGGCTTTTATCGGGCCGAAATCGGCACGCTGCTGCTCGAACGCCCCAATTTCGTGGCGGCCGGGGCCTTTTACCTGTTCTACGTCGCCGGCATTGTCGGCTTTGCCGTGGTCCCGGCGGTGTCGGCCCAGTCCTGGCTCTGGGCTGTCATTGCCGGTGTCGCCCTGGGCCTGATCGCCTATGGCACCTATGACATGACCAATCTCGCGACCCTCAAGGATTGGTCCTGGAAGGTCAGCGCCATCGACCTTTGCTGGGGCGGCTTCCTCAGCGGGTTTGCGGCCCTGGCCGGCTACTGGGCTGCCCGCCTCACCGCTTGAGTTTTGCCGCGATCGGCAGCGAGATCGCATAGGGCAGAATGCCAAGCAGCCGCAGCGGCCAGATCAGCCGCCGCGGAAAGGCAATTTCAAAACTCTTTCCGTCGAGCCCGCGTACAATGCGCTGGGCCGCATCCTCGGGCTCAAGCAGGGCCGGCATGTCAAAATCGTTCTGATCGGTCAGAGGCGTGCGCACGAAGCCGGGCGTCACGAGCCGCACGTCGACCTCGGGGGCGAGTTCAACGCGAAGACTCTGTGCCAGGTTGACGATGCCCGCCTTGGTCGCCGAATAGACCTGCCCCTGCGGCAGCCCAAAGAGCGCCGCGGCCGAACCGAAAAGCACCAGCTGCCCGCCTTTTCGCAGGTTTCCGGCCGCGCAACGGGCGACATTGAACGTCCCCGTCAGATTGGCCGCAAAAATCGCCTCGGCCTTTTTCTGGTCGGCCTTGAGCACCGGACCCGGATCATAGCCCGCCGCCGTGACGATGACGCGATCAAACGGCCCATGCGCCGCTGCCGCTCGTTCCAGGGAAACGGGATCAACCACATCGGCCACAACAAAAGCGTGCCCGGCGCCAAGCTCGGCAACCACCGTATCAAGCGCGTCCTGCTTGCGCCCAGACACGACGATTCGCGCGCCCCTTCGCGCATAGGCTTTGGCTAGCGCCATACCGATGCCGCTGCCGCCGCCAATGATCCAGATTTTTTCGCCCGTCGCAGCCATGCCAAATCTCCTTGTGTGAAAGAGATACGAGCCGCCAAACCATTTGGATGCGCGAGAAGAAACCCAAAAACACGAAAGCCCCGGACCGGAAGGTCACGGGGCTTTTCGCATCGAGAAATTGGTGCCCAGAAAAGGACTCGAACCTTCACGCCTTGCGGCACACGGACCTGAACCGTGCGCGTCTACCAATTCCGCCATCTGGGCGACGGGCGTGTAACTAGGGCCCAGCCAATTCAAAGTCAACGGGCTTATGACGGTTTTTAGAAGTTTGCCCCATCCCAATGCTTTATCGCGTCCTTTTCGATCCTTGGCGGGTTTTCCAGGCAGTTCACATTGATCATGTACATCGCGTTGCCCTTGCCGTCGGAGCCCCGGGCAAAGGACTCGATTCCGCAGGTCTTGCAGAAGAGATGGTCGATCATTTCGGTGTTGAACCGATAGGTGGTCAGGTTCTCCGCCCCGGAAAGCAGCGTGAAATCGGCCTCCGGCATGGATTGCATGACCCAACCCAGCCGCCGGCAGCGCGAACAGTTGCAATCGCCCAGGCCCGAAAAATCGGTATGGGCTGAAAAGCGCACGGCGCCGCAATGGCACTGGCCCTGATAATCCTGTTTTTGGGGCATGATGTTCTCCTTCTAGAACAAAAGAAGAACAAATCCTGTCAGGAGTCAAGCGCGGGAATATCACGAATTCCTCGACATTGGCGGCTTTGCTGGGATAGAAGCATTCCAAACTTTGTGCCCAAACGCCTTGCCGGAGTCCAAAATGGATCGCTTCTCGCCCAAACTCGCTACTGTCTTCGGCGGTTCGGGATTTGTCGGGACCCATCTGGCCCAGGTTCTGGCCCGCGCCGGTTATCGCGTGCGCCTCGCGGTGCGCCGTCCCGATCTTGCCGGTGACGCCAAAATGCTCGGCGGCGTCGGCCAGATCGTGCCGATCCAGGCCAATATCCGCAACGAAGCTTCCGTGCAGCGCGCCGTTGCCGGTGCCGATGTGGTCATCAATCTCGTCGGCCTTGGCTATGAAGCCGGCAAGCAGACTTTTAAGGCCGTAAACGTCGACGGTGCCGCCACCATCGCCCGCTCCGCCAAGGCAGCCGGTGTCTCCGCGCTGGTTCACCTCTCCGCGCTCGGCGTCGATGTGGCCGCCGAAGTCAGCGCCTATGCCGCCAGCAAGCTTGCCGGCGAAGAGGCCGTCTTGGCTGCCTATCCGCAGGCTGTCATTCTGCGGCCCTCGCTGATGTTCGGCCATGGCGACGGCTTCTTTAACAAGATGGGCGCCCTGGCCCGCGGCCTGCCGGTCATGCCGGTGATTTCGGGTTCCTCGCGCTTCCAGCCGGTGCATGTCGGCGACGTGGCCGAAGCCATCGTCGCTGCCGCCGAAGGCAAGGTTAAGACGGGCAAGGTCTACGAACTCGGCGGCCCCACGGTCGAGACGCACAAGGACCTCCTCGCCCGCGTGCTGCGAGAAACCGGTCGCAATCGTCCGCTCGTCGCCCTGCCCTCCGGCATTGCCAAGCTTTTTGCCCTGCCCTTCGCGATCCTGCCGGTGGCTCCGCTGGTGACTGCGGATCAGATCGAACTGCTCGGCGTCGACAATGTCGTCTCCGACGCGGCCATCAAGGACAAGCGCACCCTTGCCGCCTTCGGCATCGAGCCGACCTCGATGGATGCGATCCTGCCGCAATATCTGTGGCGTTTTAGCAAGCACGGCCAGTTCGACCGCCCCAAGACCGGCGACGTCTCATTGGCAAACAGCCGATAAAAGAATCGTTTTGATCATGTCTTCGTCCCGAAACCGCTAGGCACTTTCGGGAGACATGCTGTAGTTCCGGGGCAGCAAGCCCCGGACTGTCATGACCTCAACCGCCAAAATCGAGTACCTCGGCCATAAGGGCGAGGGCGTCGCCCATATTGATGGCGAGCGCGTTTTTGTTCCCTTCGCCCTGCCTGGCGAGGACATCAACCTTACGCGCGAAGGCGAGCGCGGCACGCTGGTCGAGGTTTTGACCCCGTCTGCCGACCGGCAAGCCCCCTTCTGTCCCCATTACGGCGCCTGCGGCGGCTGCCAGCTCCAGCATATGGCGCCGGAAGCCTATCGCGCCTTCAAGACCAGCCTTGTCGAAACCCCGCTTTTGCAGGCGGGCATAGACGCCAAGGTCGAAAAATTCGTTGATGCGGGCGGAGCCGGGCGCCGTCGGGCGACGCTGCACGCCCGCAAAGACGCTGCCGGCTATATGCGGCTACGTAGTCACGATCTCCTCGATCTCGACACCTGCCCCATTCTCGTGCCGGCGCTGAAACCGGCCTCCGACATTGCCCGCGCCATTGGCGCCATGATCGGGCCTTGCGATGTCAGTCTTACCGCCACCAATACCGGCCTCGATGTCTCGGTAAAGAGCAGCGTGAAGGGGTTGAAAGGCGACCGGCTGATTGCCCTGGGCAATCGCTTCCGTCTCGCCCGTCTCGCCTTCAATGGCGAAATGCTGTTCCTCGCCCAGATGCCGCGGGTCACCATGGGCCGGGGCGATGTCGAACTCCCCGTGAGCAGCTTTTTGCAGGCGACGAGCGAGGCCGAACAGGTTCTCGCCGACTACGTCACTTCGGCCGTCGGCAAGGCCAAATCGGTCGCCGATCTCTTCTGCGGCGTCGGCCCCTTCGCGCTGCGGCTCGCCGAAAAATCGACCGTCTTTGCCGCCGATAGCGACAAGCCGGCTGTCATGGCGCTGGACAAGGCCGTTCGCTATGCCAAGGGTGTTAAGGCCGTAACGGCCAAGACGCGCGACCTCTTTCGCGAGCCCCTCACCCGTTTCGAGCTCAATTACGATGCCGTGGTGCTCGATCCGCCCCGCGCCGGCGCCGAGGCTCAGGTCAAGGAAATCGCCGCCTCAAAACTCAAGCATGTGGTGATGATCGCCTGCGACGCCAAAAGCTTTGCCCGCGATGCGGCCCTCTTGGTGAAGGCCGGATTCGCCCTTTCCGACCTCGTGGCGGTCGACCAGTTCACCTGGTCGACCCATATCGAAATAGCTGCCACTTTCAGGCGCCAAAACCCCTAAATTCCAAGCAATGTCTGGGGCCAGACTAAGGCAAGTGTTCACAAATTTGGCCTTGGCGAGCCATCAAACACCAGCGAAATCACTGACATTTCTCAAGTTTTTACGAAATCTTAGTTTGGCCGATTTTTATGGTTCTATTCACCATGAAACCTTCGGCCGCCATTGGCGTTGGGCCACTACACAAACATGACAAAAGGGTGCTTCTGGCGCGGTGTTGCGTTGCAGCGAGGACATCCTTTCGGAGAGAAACCAATGCTACGTTATGCACTCGCCCTTCCCATTGCCCTCACCTTCCTTGCCTTTCCCGCCGCCGCCCAGAATGTGAACCCCGCCGGTTCCTGGGTGGATAATTTTGGCACCTCCTTTGAATTTTCGCTCTGCGGCGACGGTACCGCGCTTTGCGGCGTCCTCAAGGATATTCAGGGCAAATCCCGCACGCCCGACAATCTTGCTTATGTGAACAAGCAGGTCGTGTCGGCCCAGCAGGTCGCTTCCAATGAGTGGAAGGGCACTGTGGTCTATGATGGCGCCAAGGCTGCCGCGACCGTGAAGCAGGTTTCGCCCGATACGATCAAGATCACCGGCTGCCGCGCCGGCATCTTCTGTCAGACCCTGACCTTTAATCGCGTCTAAAAGACCAAAGCGCGTCGCGCTTTATCGGTCTCGCTCCCTCGGGAGGAGCAAAAGGCCGCGCACCGGAGCCCTCCCGGTGCGCGGCCTTTTGTATTTTTGGGCTTTGAACGCCAGCTGAAATCAGCAGACCGTTGCGACCCGCTCCTTGATGACGGCAAGCACTTCGTCGCCGGGGCGCTTCCACCAGTTGTCCTGGCTGAAAATTTCGACCTCCTGCGGACCAAAGAACCCCGCGTCCTCGATCATTTTCCGAATGGCCGGCAGGTCGATGACGCCGTCACCCATCATGCCGCGATCGAGCAGCATATCCTTGGTCGGCACCAGCCAGTCGCAGATGTGGTGGGCAAAGATACGCTTCATGCGGCCCGCCCGGGCGATAGCCTTTGCAAGGTTCGGGTCCCACCAGACATGGTAGACGTCGATGGCAACACCAACCGTCTCGCCCAGCGTTTCGCAGATATCGAGCGCCTGATCGATCGTGTTCACGCAGGCCCGGTCGGCCGCATACATCGGATGCAGCGGCTCGATGGCGATCTTTACGCCTGACGCCCTGGCATGGGGCAGCATGGCGGCAATGCCATCGGTCACCATCTGGCGCGCCGCCGGCAGGTCTTTTGACGAACCGGGCAGGCCACCGACCACCAGCACGAGGCAATCGGCATTGAGCGCGGCGGCTTCATCGATAGCGCGCAGATTGTCATCGATCTGCTTCTGGCGACCCTCGGCCGTTTCCGCCGGGAACATGCCGCCACGGCAGACACCGGTCACCTGCAAGTTGTTTGCCTTGACGATGCGCGCCGCCTCATCAAGACCGATAGCCGCGATCTGATCGCGCCAGGGCGAAATGGCGGTGATCCCGGCGCGCAGGCACCCGTCCACCGCTTCGGCAAAACCCCATTGCTGACGCGTCGTGGCAAGATTGAGCGAGATTTTTCGGGCGGTCATGCGGACACCCCATGAACAGCGAGGACATCACGCATACGCCTGGTCGCCAGTTCCGGATCAGCCAGCACGCGGGCCTTGTCAGCAAGGCGGAAGAGTTCGCTGAGGTGCTGCAGCGAACGGGTCGATTGCTGCCCGCCGATCATGGCGAAATGGTCCTGCAGCCCGTTGAGATAGGCAAGGAAGACCACGCCGGTCTTATAGAACCGCGTCGGGGCCGCAAAGATATGTCGGCTCAGTGGCACGGTGGGTTCCAGAATATCGAAGAACTCTGCCTTGTCGCCGCGACCGAGCGCCGCGAGACCCGCTGATGCCGCCGGGGCAATGGCATCAAAGATACCGAGAAGGGCATGAGAATAGCCCTGGTCGTCGCCGGCGATGAGTTCGGCGTAATTAAAGTCGTCGCCCGTATACATTTTCACGCCTTCCGGCAGGCGGCGGCGCATGGCGATTTCTTTCTCGGCCGAAAGCAGGGAAATCTTGATGCCGTCGACCTTGTCGGCATTGGCGGCGATAACATCGAGGCAGACATCCATGGCCGCGTCATGGTCGATATTGCCCCAATAGCCCTGCAGGGCCGGGTCGAACATTTCCCCGAGCCAATGCATGATCACCGGCTGTTTTACATTGGACAGCACATGGCCATAGACACGGGCATAATCGTCCGGCGACTTGGCCGCAGCAGCCAGCGCGCGGCTCGCCATCAGAATGACCCGACCGCCTTCGCCCTCGACAAAGCCGACCTGCTCGTCATAGGCGCGCAGAATATCGTCAATGGTCACATCCGGCCCCGGCGCCAGATGATCCGTCCCCGCGCCATAAGCGATCAGGCTATCGTCACGCGTCCGCGCTTCGGCCTGGGCGCGACGAATGAGTTCCTTGGCTTCCGTCCAGGTGAGCCCCATGCCCCGCTGGGCGGTATCCATGGCTTCGGCCACGCCAAGCCCGAGATCCCACATGCGATGGCGGAATTTTAGGGTCGTGTCCCAATCGATCGCCGGCGCAAGCCAGGGATCGTTCACCGCCAGGGGATCGGCCACGACATGCGCCGCCGAATAGGCGATGCGCGGAAAATCGGTCGACTTGAATTTGACGAAAGGGATCGGGTCGCCGGTCAGCGTATAGGGGCTGATGGAGCGGTCGGGATTGGGCAGGTTGATGGTCGGCATGGCGGGCTTCCCCCTCATCCGGCGCTACGCGCCACCTTCTCCCCGAGAGGGAGAAGAATGGTCCGGCGCCTGTTGCAACTCGGTGCCCCCATTCCTCTCCCACCTGGGGAGAGGGTGGATCGGCCGAAGGCCGAGACGGGTGAGGGGGATTTCCCGTCCAGCGCTGATCAAAATTCCAGCTTCGGCACGTCGAGCCAGCGGCGCTCGGCCCAGCTCTTCAAACCGAGTTCGGCCAGCTGCACGCCCTTGGCGCCGGCTTCGAGGCCATAAGGCCACGGCGCGTCCTCGGCCACATGGCGCAGGAACATTTCCCACTGCACCTTAAAACCGTTATCGGCCGGCCAGTTGTCCGGAACCTCTTCCCAATCGTTGAAGAAGTTCATGGTCTGCGGCTGGTCGGGGTTCCAGACCGGCTTTGGCGTGTTGACGCGATGCTGGGTCCAGCACTTGTGCAGACCCGCCACCGCCGAGCCCTTGGTGCCATCAACGTGGAAAGTGACAAGATCGTCGCGGCGGACGCGGGTGGTCCAGCTCGAATTGATCTGGGCGATCACGCCGCCTTCGAGTTCGAAGGTCGCATAGGCCGCGTCATCGGTATCGCACTTGAAGCGCTTGCCCTGTTCGTCGACGCGCTCGGGAATATGCGTCGCGCCGAGGCAGGAGACGGCCTTCACTTCGCCAAAGAGATTGTCGAGCACATAGCGCCAGTGGCAGAGCATATCGAGGATGATGCCGCCGCCATCGTTCTTGCGATAGTTCCAGCTCGGGCGCTGCGCCTTCTGCCAGTCGCCTTCAAACACCCAATAACCGAATTCGCCGCGCACCGAGAGGATGTCGCCGAAAAAGCCGGAATCGCGCAGCATCTTGATCTTCATCAGGCCGGGCAGGAACAGCTTGTCCTGCACCACGCCATGCTTCAGCCCCGAAGCGCGGGCGGTCTTTGCCAGGTTCACGGCAACTTCAAGATCATCCGAAGTCGGCTTTTCGCAATAGACATGCTTGCCGGCGGCCAGCGCCTTTTCGAGGAGGCCCGCGCGCATCAGCGTCGTGCCGGCATCGAAAAAGATCGTGTCATCGGGATTGGCGAGCGCGGCATCGAGATCGCTGCCCCAGCGGGCAATATTGTGCTTCTTGGCGAGGCGCTCGATCTTGTCGGCATCGCGACCGACGATGATCGGGTCAACAACCAGTCGATCGCCATTGGCGAGCGCAATGCCCCCTGATCCCGGATCGCCAGGATGGAGCGCACCAGGTGCTGGTTGTAGCCCATGCGCCCCGTGACGCCATGCATGATGATGCCGATACGCTTTTCCGCCATTCATTCCTCCGGCCGCTTTGCGGTGTAACTGATTGGTTACTTACATATCGCCGGCTCATGGCAGCGTCAAGCCGGATCGTGCCGCAAAATTGCGGGGGAGGGCGCACTCATCATACCACCAGCCGGTTACTTGTACTTGACAGGCATGGGGGTGCCGCCCAAACTTCAACCAATGGTCCGAAGCGGCCGAGGAGACTTTTTCGGGGGGCGTGCGGCCATGGGGCGGAATATTGCTATTGAGCGCCTCTATGGCGCTGCTTTACCGCCCGGAATCCGGCTGCTATTGGCCACACCGACTTTCCGCGCCCAGTAAAAATTTGATCCGGCGGTACCAAGACGTGTCAGACACAAGTTCAACCGCCGCGGCCGAGCCGCCCAGCAGCAAGCCGGAGCCAGCCGCCAAGCGCACCCGCAATTCGGCGAAAACCAAGGCGTCCATTCTCTCGGCTGCCCGCGTCGAATTTGCCGATCGCGGTTTTGAGGGCGCGCGCGTTGACGCCATTGCGGAACGGGCCGGCGCCAACAAGCGGCTGCTCTACCACTATTTTGGCAACAAGGAAGATCTCTACCGGGCCGTGCTGCTCGATGCCTATCAGGAGATCCGCAAGGGCGAGCGCGCCCTGAGCCTCGATCAATATGATCCGGCCCAGGCCATGGACCGCCTGGTGCGCTTCACCTTCAGGCATTTTCTCGCCAATCCCTGGTTCCCGCGCCTGCTCGGCACCGAAAACATCGAGAATGCGCGGTTTTTGAAAACCCTGCCCGACATCAAGGCGCTGCATTCCCCGCTCGTCGGCCAGATCGCCGAAATCATCGCCCGCGGCAATGAAGCCAATATTTTCCGGCGCGATGTCGATCCGGTGCAGCTCTATATTTCCGTCGCGGCGCTGGGCTTTTTCTATGTGTCGAACACGGCGACGCTGTCCGTGATCTTCGAGCGCGACCTCTCCAGCGTCGCCATGGTGCAGGAGCGCGAGGCCCATGCCGTGCAGATGGTCCTCGATTACCTGAAGACCAAGCCGGGGGCCTGAGGCCGTCGCGTATTTGATTTCCTGATTTATCCGTCGTCGTCACCACCGGGCCTGTCCCGGTGGTCCATGCGGAGGCGAGATGGATTGCCGGGATAGGCCCGGCAATGACGACAGCGGAAAGATTTGGTCATTTCGTCCGCTAGAGCGAGACGACGCCGACCTGACGATGGACCTCAGAGGTCCACATCATCCTCGCCCAGCGCATCCACTTCCGCGGCGGCGCGACGCAAAATTTCCGCCGCCCGACGCTGATGCTCTTCCGAGCCATGCCGCGCCTTGCGGATTGCCGCCTTCAACGCCTTTCGCGCCTGATCCAGCTCCGGCACCGCGTCATGCAGCGGCCGATCCTCACCCCCGCGATGCGGCGGTTCATTGCCATCTTCCGGACGACCGCCAAACGGCCAGTCGGCCCGCACAAATTCGCGGAAGCGGTTGAACTGCTCGCCGGTACGGGCCAGGAAATCCAGCGTGGAAGCCACGGCCTCGCGGTTTTCATTCAGATGCGCCCGGCCTTCCTCGGTGATTGTATAGAGCTTCTTGTTGCCCTCGGCCGAAGAGGTGACATAGCCGGCCTCTTCCAGATAGGTAAGCGCCGGATAGACGATGCCCGGGCTCGGTGAATAGACGCCGTTGGACCGCTCTTCGATGGCCTTGATCAGGTCATAGCCATGCCGGGGCTGCTGCTCGATGAGATAGAGCGCCACGAGCCGCACATCGCCCGAAGCGAGCATGCGCCCGACGCGAAAATTGCCGCCGAGCTGGCCGAGATCTTCTTCACTAAAATTCTGGAATTTGCCCCAGCCGCGACGCGCCATCTGCTCAAAACGCCGCCAATTGGGTTCGCCATTGCGCCAGTAAGACATGATGTGTCTCCGATATGTTTTGTTCCTGATCAAGGAGGTCGGAACCAGCGAAGACAGTTTCAAGATATATCTTATGAAAGAATCGTAATGTGATCGGCTTGGGTGCGCGCGGTTTCGCACCTTGCACCTCCCGTCAGGGAGTGTTCGGGATGCCCACTGCCCTTTTTGATTTTCACGGTGTCATTCCCGCGAAAGCGGGAATCTCCGTTTCAAAACAGGGATTCCCGCGGGAATGACACCGTGGACGGAAACCAAGTGCGCGAGTAATCCGAAATTACCACGCGCCCTTGGAGGCTGGGAGGGGGTGTCTCCGGCAGACACTAAACCCCCAGCTGAAACCGCTCAAACCGCCCCAGCTCCGCATCGACCGACGCCTTCTCCTCGGCGCCGATCTCTTCGAGCCAGGTCCATTTCTGCACCAGCAGTTTTCCTGCAGCGCGATCGGTCTTCAAATCCACCGCAGCCACGACCCGATCCCCCAAAAACACCGGCAGGGCAAAGTAGCCGTAGACCCGCTTTGCTGCCGGTAAGTAGGCTTCGAACAGGTGGTCATAGCCGAAGAAAATTTTCAGCCGCTTGCGCTGGATAACAAGCGGATCGAAGGGCGAGAGCACATGCACGCGGCTCGACAGCGCCGTTGCCGCCTCCAGCACGGCCGGCTCGGCCCAATGCGGCACTTTTTCCGCGCCTTCAATGATGACCGGCACCAGTGCCCGGCGCTTCACCCGCGCCTCGATCAATTCGCGCACCGCTTTCTTTGCCGGCGCATTGAGGTGGCAGATGGAATCAAGGCTCACGATCCCCTGGCTCTTCAGCGCCCGATCCAAGAGATAGGCCGTGATTTGCCGTTCCGTCGCCGGTTTCGGACTGCTCTCCCAGCCAAAATGCCGCTCGATCAGGTCATAGGTCTTGAGCATGCCTTCGCGCGCCGAAATCGCCACGTGGCCCTGATAAAACATCAGCTGCAGCACGCGCTTGGACGGCTTCCGGCTCGCCCAGGGATGGTCCTTTTCGACCAGTTCATCATCGTCGATATCGCGGATGGAGAGCGGCCCGCCCTCGCGCAGCCGCTTCTTCATGGCGCTGATTTCTGCGCTGCTGACCGTACCGAACCAGGTACTGGGCTTGTCCCGATAGGCCTTCATCGCCGGCACGAAATATCGCAGGTCCGCCACCGGCACATAGCTCAGCGCATGGGTCCAATATTCGAGGATCGATTTGTCCACGCTCTGCAAATGCGCGAGGTCGGAACGGCGATAGTCGGGAATGCGGGAATAAAGGATATGATGGTGGCAGCGCTCGATCACATTGATCGTGTCGATCTGCACATAGCCCAGATGCGCTATGGCGGCGGCAGAGGCCTCGGGGCCGGCGCCAAACGGAGTTTCCTCATCGAGCCGCTGCGCCTTGAGCCAAATGCGCCGCGCTTTTTCGGCTGAGAGGGTGATGGGTTTTCTGGCCATTTTTGGTCCTTGTCCGGCGCCCGATCGAAGCAATGCCAGAAGGATAGCGGCAGTCAAACCCGATTATGGCAGGAGCATCGCGCCTCAGGTTTGCTTCAATCAGTTTGCCACAACAGGCTGGTTGTGCCGGAACCATCCACCCTCGATCAGCGCGCGCGGCCCATGCCGGGTCAGCTTTGCTTCAAGCGCATCGAGTTCGGCATCGGAAAAACCCTGTGGCTCGGTGACCGCCACCCAGCCATCAAAATAGTCCTGCGGCGCATAGACATGCCCAAAACCGATGGGCGCAGTCTGGGCCAGCGCCATGTCGAGCGCCAGCTGCAGAAAGGTAACGACCGGATACCAGTTGAGCAGCGGCGACACCGAAGGCGCCCGCTCTTCGCTGAGCCACGCCGGCTCGCGATAGAGCAGCGTCCAGTCGAAGAAGACGATGGGGTCAGAGGGATATTGCAGATAGACGATCCGCATCGGCCCCCATTCGCTGCCCTCGTCGAGATCGTCGCCTCTATTGGCAAAGCGCACTGTCGTTTCCTGGCCGATGCGCGGCCGCCAGAAGGGCGAGCCGGGATCGCGATTGGCCGTGGTAGTGCGCCAGGCGGCGCTGGCAAAGGGCGGCCCCACCCAAAGCGCCCCATCGAAGGGATCGCCCAAAATGTCGTAGAGCTGGGCCGAGGCCGCCGAACTATAGGCGCCAAGGCTGAGGCCATGGAGATAAAGCTTTGGGCGCCGGTCATGCGGCATGTCGGTCCAGCGATCATACACGGCATTGAACAGCGCCCGAGCCGTTTCCACCCCGATATCGGGTTCGGACACCAGCGACAGCCAACTCGTGAGATACGAATATTGCACGGCGACGCTGGCAACATCCCCGCCATGGAGAAATTCGAGCGTGTCCACCGCTGCCGGCTCGACCCAGCCGGTGCCCACCGGCATGATCAGCACCAGCACCTTGCGGTCGAAGGCGCCGACCCGGTCCATTTCCGCCAAAGCCAGTTCGGCGCGCTTTTCCGGCGTATCGGCCGAGCGCAGGCCCACATAGACGCGCAACGGCGTCTCCGCCGGTTTTTCGGTGAGCGCGGCAATCTCCTCGGCGGTCGGGCCGGTCTCGACATAAACGCGCGCATCAAGGCCAATGGTGTCCCATCTGACCAGCGATTGCGCGCTGCCCGATTTCAGCGGATCGGTCGGCATGGGTTCGGAAATGCCCACCAGCCGGTCGAAATTGCCGTAAAACCGGTCGGCGGCAAAAAACAGCCCCCGCGCAACGACGCCATCGCCCACGGTGGCGGTAGCAAGACCCACCAGGATCATGGCCCCGACCAGCGCGACGCGCGGCGGGATCAGTTTTCCAAGCCAAATGGCGACGATCCGCACGCCATGGACGATCAGGGTTCCGAGCCCCACCAGCAGGGCTGCCGGCAAGAGGGCAATCAGCGCCACCAGCAGCGGCTGGGTCGCTTCGAGCGGCGCCTCGCCCATGCCGGCGCGGATAGAATTCTGCCAGCCGGTCCAGAACCAGAGAAAGGCAATGGTGAGGACAAGGCACGCCCCGGCACAGAGCCGCCCGGTCCAGCGCGCCACCCTGCGGTTGGGCCAGCGCAGCTCCAGGAAATTCCACAGCCATTCGAGAAAGACCCCGATGCCATAGCCGGCCGCAAAGGCACAGCCGGACAAAATCCCCTGCACCAGCACATTGCGCGGAATAAGCGAGGGCGTCAGCGACAGGGCGGCGAAGAGAAGACCAAAAAGCCAGCCGCCGGCCGAGAGCGTGTCGAGACGCCGTCCGGCGAATCGTACGAGGCGGCGCCAATAAGGTTCGGTCCCGGACGGGGAAGAGGTGACATTGGACGACAAGACGGGCGTCCCGGGCTGGTTCTATCCCATCACTATAGGAAAGCCGGCGCAGGAAACAACCGAACCCCAACGCATTCGCGCCAAAGCGCGGCTCGATGCTACCAGTCTGTCAACAAATTAGGAGGAAATGGTGGAGCCAAGCGGGATCGAACCGCTGACCTCTTGCATGCCATGCAAGCGCTCTCCCAGCTGAGCTATGGCCCCATTCCGTGGGTCTCGGAGGCGCTTGGCCGTCCGAAGCGAGGCGGAACCTAGAGGATGATTCCGGACAACGCAAGTGCCTAAATGACACTTTTTTTCATCCGCCGGGGAAAACCCTCCCCGGCGGAAAAACTCAAATAAAATCAGCGGTCTTCGTCGTCGCCGACGTCAAAGCCGAGGCCATCGTCAGCGTCGTCGTCTTCCTCTTCGAGGAACACGTCTTCTTCATCGTCGCCCAGTTCTTCGTCGACTTCGACATCGTCGACATCTGGGATTTCCTCATCGCCACCGCTCTCTTCGGCGTCGGCATCCTCGAGGCTGACGATTTCGGGAGCGTTGGTGTCCTCGACCTCTTCTTCTTCCTCGACCTCATCCTCATCGTCGACCTTGCGCGACGAAACGGTCGACGCCTTGCCGACTGCCAGGGTGTCGAAATAGGAGCGGGGATAGGACTTGCCGGTATAGGGCGAGACGATCGGATCCATGTTCAGATCGTAGAACTTCTTGCCGGTATCGGGATCGGTACGCTTGGTACCGCGTTCGTTGGCCATTTCACATGCCTCGTCGAAAAGGGAAAATGCCTGTGGCCGACCGCCGCGGCCAAGCCTGATATTCGGCCAGTCCGGTTAGGTGCAAAGCCGGGTTGTGTCAAATCCTAAATGCTGAACAAGCGAGGGTGGCTCCGCCCCGCAAACCCATGCTAAGGCGTCCCGGGATATGCCAAGTGCCAGGGTGAAGGTCATGATCATAGCCGTCGATGGACCGGCCGCTTCGGGCAAGGGCACATTGGCCCAGGGTCTTGCGCGACACTACCAGCTGCCGCATCTCGATACGGGCCTGCTCTATCGCGCCGTCGGCGTGGCCGTCGAAGCCTTTGAAGACACGAGCGAATTTGAAGCCAAAGCAATCGAAGCCGCCCAAAAGCTCGATGCCGCACACCTCACCGATCTCGAGACCCTGACCAGCGCCAAGGCCGGCACGCTGGCTTCAAAAGTCGCCGTCATCGCCGAAGTCCGCAAGGCGCTTTTCGACTTCCAGCGCAATTTTGCCCTGCAACCGGGCGGTGCCGTGCTCGATGGCCGCGATATCGGCACGAAAATCTGCCCCGATGCCGATGTAAAACTTTTCATCCAGGCCGACAGCAAGGCGCGCATGGAGCGCCGGGCCCGCCAGTTCGAGGCGCGCGGCGAGGTGGTTGACCGCTATGCTCTCTATCACCAGATAGAAGAACGGGATGCGCGCGACATGCTCAATCCCAATGGCGGTTTCTACAAGTCCGACGACGCACACTTGCTCGATACGACACAACTGAGTATAGAGGCCGCACTCCGCGCTGCCATCGCGATTGTCGATCAGGCCATGGCGCTCAAGGCAGGGGAACATTTGCTCTCCTAATTTCCTCCTTGAGGCTTTTGGTCCCGACCATCATCCAAAGCCTTGGTCCGGAAACCGACTAAACAAATCGTCCTGTTCGAGAAGCGGTGCTCCGTGCGCCGGCTTTGGCATTTGTGCTGAAGCGGACCCGAATTCTCAATGGGATCAGCAACCCTCAACACGCCGGCGCAACGGAGAAAAAGTTTGGCACAGCAAACTGTGACTAAAGAAGATTTCGAATCGATGCTGCTCGACTCCTTTGTCGACAACGATGCCGCTGAAGGCACCGTTGTTCGTGGCAAAGTCGTTGCCATCGAAAAGGACCTGGCCATCATCGACGTCGGTCTCAAGACCGAAGGCCGCGTCCCGCTGAAGGAATTCGGCGCTGCCGGCCGTGATGGCACCATCACCATCGGTTCGGACGTCGAGGTCTATGTCGACCGCGTCGAAAACGCCATGGGCGAAGCCGTCCTGTCGCGTGAGAAGGCCCGTCGCGAAGAGAGCTGGGTCAAGCTCGAAGAAAAGTACAACGCCAATGAGCGCGTTGAAGGCACGATCTTCAACCAGGTCAAGGGTGGTTTCACCGTTGACCTCGAAGGCGCCGTGGCCTTCCTGCCGCGTTCGCAGGTCGACATCCGTCCGATCCGCGATATCGCTCCGCTCATGAACGTGCCGCAGCCGTTCCAGATCCTCAAGATGGACAAGCGTCGCGGCAATATCGTCGTGTCGCGTCGCGCCATTCTCGAAGAATCGCGCGCCGAACAGCGTTCGGAAATCGTCCAGCAGCTCGAAGAGGGCCAGGTTGTCGACGGCGTGGTCAAGAACATCACCGATTACGGTGCGTTCGTTGACCTCGGCGGCATCGACGGCCTGCTGCACGTCACCGATATCGCATGGCGTCGCGTCAACCACCCGTCGGAAGTGCTCACGATCGGCGAGACCATCAAGGTCCAGATCGTTCGCATCAACCACGAATCCCACCGTATCTCGCTCGGCATGAAGCAGCTCCAGGCTGATCCCTGGGAAGGCATCGAAGCCAAGTACCCGATCGGTGCGAAGTTCTCTGGCCGCGTGACCAACATCACCGACTACGGCGCATTCGTCGAACTGGAACCGGGCATCGAAGGCCTGATCCACGTTTCGGAAATGAGCTGGACCAAGAAGAACGTCCACCCGGGCAAGATCGTCTCGACCTCGCAGGAAGTCGACGTCGTCGTGCTCGAAGTCGATCCGGACAAGCGCCGCATTTCGCTCGGTCTCAAGCAGACCCTGCAGAATCCGTGGGAAGCTTTCGCCGAGAAGAACCCGGTTGGCGCCACCATCGAAGGCGAAGTCAAGAACAAGACCGAATTCGGTCTGTTCATCGGCCTCGAAGGCGATGTGGACGGCATGGTTCACCTCTCCGACCTCGACTGGCAGAAGTCCGGTGAAGTCGCTCTCGACGACTACAACCGTGGCGACATCGTCAAGGCCAAGGTTCTCGACGTCGACGTCGAGAAGGAACGTATCTCGCTCGGTATCAAGCAGCTCGCTGCTGATGACCTCGCCGAATCGAGTGCAGCTGCTGGCGGCGAAGCCGGTGGCCTGCGCAAGAACGCCGTGGTCACCACTGAAGTCATCGAAGTCAACGATGGGGGCATTGAAGTCCGTATCGCCGACAGCGAAGTGACGGCCTTCATCCGCCGCGCCGACCTCAGCCGCGACCGCAACGACCAGCGTCCGGAACGTTTCTCCAAGGGCGAAAAGGTCGACGCACGCGTCACCCAGTACGACCGTAAGACCGGCCGCATCCAGCTCTCGATCAAGGCACTCGAAATCGCCGAAGAACGTGAAGCCGTTGCGAACTTCGGTTCGTCGGATTCGGGCGCTTCGCTCGGCGACATCCTCGGCGCCGCCCTCAAGGGCCGCGACGAAAAGTAAGCGTCACGCTTATTTGCAATCTTTCGGCCCGCGCTTTATCAGCGCGGGTCGTTTTGTTTAGGGAGCACATCGATGCTTTTCAGGGATGTTTCCTGGCGCGCCATGAGCGGCTACGATCTCAACGCCGTCTCGACCATTGCCGAAAAAGTCCATCCCGGCTTTTTTGAATCCGACGCGGTCCTGGCCGAAAAGCACAGCCTCTACCGCAATGGCTGCTACATCCTGGAAGTCGCGGAAAAGCCGGCCGGCTATGTCTTGAGCCACCCCTGGATGCGCGGGTCCCTGCCGGCGCTTAACGCGCTTATCGGTGCGCTGCCCGATCAGCCGGACACTTTTTACATTCACGACCTTGCCTTGCTGCCCGTGGCACGCGGCGTCGGCGCTGCCGGCCAGATCGTTGCCGCCCTCACGAAACATGCACAAGCCATGGGCTTTCCAACCATGAGCCTCGTCGCCGTCAACGGCTCGGTGCCCTTCTGGGAGAGGCAGGGTTTTGTGACGGAAGACCGCCCGGAACTGACGGAAAAGCTCGCAGCCTATGAGGATGCGGCGCGCTATATGGTGAAAGTGCTCTAGATTTTGGCGGGGGCTCATCCGCGCCTCCCGTGATGGGGCATACATTGAACCCCCACACTCACCGCGTGTGTTTTTGAAGCACGCAAAAGTTCGGGCTGAGCCCTCTCCTGATGGGGCCACCGCTGGTCAAAATAATCGACCTATCTGGCCGTTTCGTCTCATCCGTGTATGGTCGCACCAAATTCTGCAGGACCTTGCCGTGACCCACTTCCCCTCCTCCGAAGCCCATGAAGCGCTGGCCGCAGACACTTTCAGGCGCTCGCGCGGGCGCTGGCGCATTTTTGCGCTGGTCGCTGCCGCCGCTGTTGTCCTCGCGCTCTTCGGCCGCTTTGCCATGCCCAGCGTGACCGGAGATGGCGCCATCGCCCGGATCACCATCGACGGCACCATTTCGACCAATGCCGCAAGGCAAAAAATGTTCGAGCAGCTGATCGAGGACGATAAGGTGAAAGCCGTGATCGTCGCCATCAATTCCCCTGGCGGCACCACGGCAGGCGGCGAAGAGCTCTACGAATCCCTGCGCCGGCTCAGTGCCGAAAAGCCGGTGGTTTCGGTGATCAACGAACTTGGCGCCTCCGCCGCCTATATGACCGCCATCGGCACCGATCACATTTTTGCCCGTCGCCTCTCGATCGTGGGCTCAATCGGCGTGCTCTACCAGCACGTCAATGCCGGCAAACTGCTCGATACGATCGGCATCGATCTCGACAAAGTGGCCTCCGGGCCGCTCAAAGCCGAGCCCGATTTCAACGAGCCGCTCGAGGGCGCGCCCCGCGCTTCGCTCGCCGCCCTTGTCGAAGACAGTTTCGTCTGGTTCGTCGATATCGTGGCGGAACGCCGCAATCTCCCGCGCCCCACGGCCCTTGCGCTCGCCGACGGCCGTATCGTCACCGGTCGCGTCGCGCTCGAGAATGGCCTTATCGATGCCCTTGGCGGGGAAACCGAAGCCATTGCCTGGCTCGAAAGCGAGAAGGGCATTGCCGAAGATCTGCCCGTCATTTCCGCCTGGCCGCTGCCCGACGAGGGCTTTGGCTGGGTCGGTCAATTGCTCGGCGGATCGGCGCGTGCGGCATTGGGACTTCCTGCGGAAGGTCCTGTGATGCTTGACGGTTTGGTTTCGCTTTGGCAGGTTGGAACGAACCCCTGAGGCAAGGGGAGCAGCGTCTTGGAGACCGGAGCCTTCCATGATCAAGTCTGAACTTGTCGAGAAGCTCGCCGCAGAGAATCCACATCTGTTCCAGCGCGACATCGAGAACATCGTCAATGCCATTCTCGACCAGATCGGGGATGCCATGGCGCGCGGTGACCGCGTCGAATTGCGCGGCTTCGGCGCCTTTTCCGTAAAGAACCGTCCGGCTCGCGTCGGGCGCAATCCTCGAACCGGCGAACAGGTCGATGTCAAGGAAAAATATGTGCCGCAGTTCAAGGCCGGCAAGGAAATCCGCGAGCGCCTCAATCGCGAGTAAGATCGTGATCGGCGCCTCACGGGCCCTCGAATAGTTCGGAAGACTTATGGTCAGCAAGATCGTTGGTTGGCTGGTTCTGGTGCCGCTTTGCGCGGCATTGGTGGCTTTTGCCCTCGCCAACCGGCAATTGGTTGCCATCAATCTCAATCCCTTCGGCGCGCCCGCTTCTGCCGATGCGGCCGGCTATGGCATTCCGCTCTTTGTCATCCTCTATATCGTGCTGCTGATCGGGGTCCTGCTCGGCGGCACCGCCACCTGGTTTGCGCAAGGGCAGCACCGCAAGCGCGAGCGCCAGTGGCGTCGCGAAGCGCAGGCGCTGAATTCCGAGCTTGAAGCCCAGCGCCGGCGCCAGGGGCAGGGCGGCAGCAACGCCCTTTCCGAAGTCGACGAAATCCTGGACCTGCGGTGAACACCTCATTGTCCCTTTATCCTAGCTCCGACAGCTGAGTTCCGACCACGCGATGGCCGACCCCCTGATCATCAAAATCTGCGGTATCAAGACTTTCGACATGCTTGATGTCGCCATTGCGGCCGGCGCCGACATGATCGGCTTCATGCATTTTGCGCGCTCGCCCCGCCACGTCCCCATCGAATTGCTGGGCGAATTGATCTCGGCCGCGCGCGGGCAGGTGGAAAGCTGCGTGGTGCTGGTCAACCCCGACAATAGCTCGGTCGCCGAAGTCGCCGCGCTTGGTCCTGACTGGATCCAGCTCCATGGCCCCGAAACCCCGCACCGCGTCGAAGCCATTCGCGCCGAAGCCGGCGTCGAGATCATGAAGGCCCTGCCCATCGGCACGGCCGATGACGTGGCGCAGGTTGCCGGTTTTGTCGAGGTTGCCGACCGCATCCTGCTCGACGCCAAGCCGCCCAAAGGCGCCGACCGGCCGGGCGGATTGGGCGAAAGTTTTGACTGGTCGCTCCTCAAGGCGCTTGACCCGTCCGTGCCCTTCATGCTTTCCGGTGGCCTGACGCCGGACAATGTTGCTCAGGCCCTGAGAACTGTCTCGCCATTTGGCATAGACGTGTCTTCGGGCGTCGAGCGGGCACCCGGCGAAAAGGACAAGAGGCTGATCGAAGCGTTCATCCGCAACGCCCGCGCGGCCGTATAGGGATCGCTTGCCGGGTCATCTCGGCGGCGCCGAGAGGAACTCTAATGGACGGCATCAATTCCCTGCGCAATGGCCCGGACGAGCACGGCCGTTTCGGGATCTATGGCGGTCGTTTCGTCGCCGAGACGCTGATGCCGCTGATCCTCGATCTCGAAAAGGAATATCGGGCCGCCAAGGTCGACCCCGCCTACCAGGCCGAAATCAAGAACCTTGCCACCCACTATACCGGCCGCCCGAGCCCGCTCTACTATGCCGAGCGCCTCAGCAAGCATCTTGGCGGCGCAAAGGTCTGGTTCAAGCGCGAAGAGCTGAACCATACCGGCTCGCACAAGATCAACAATTGCCTCGGCCAGATCCTTCTCGCCAAGCGCATGGGAAAAACCCGCATCATCGCCGAGACCGGCGCCGGCCAGCATGGCGTGGCGACGGCAACGGTCTGCGCCAAGTTCGACCTGCCCTGCACCATTTTTATGGGCGCCACCGACGTCGAGCGCCAGATGCCCAACGTCCTGCGCATGAAAATGCTCGGCGCTGAAGTCCGTCCGGTCACCGCCGGCGCCGGCACGCTGAAAGACGCCATGAACGAGGCGCTCCGCGACTGGGTCACCAATGTCGAAAACACTTATTACCTGATCGGCACTGCTGCGGGCCCCCATCCCTACCCAGAGATGGTCAGGGATTTTCAGTCGGTTATCGGTACCGAGCTGAAAGAACAGTTCCGCGAGCTTGAAGGCAAGCTGCCCGATGCCGTGGTCGCCTGCGTCGGGGGCGGCTCCAATGCCATCGGCACTTTTCATGCCTTTCTCGATGATCCGGAAGTCGCGATCTATGGCGCCGAAGCCGCCGGCCATGGCATCGACATCGAAAACGGCCACGCTGCCTCGATGACCGGCGGCCGCCCCGGCGTGCTGCACGGCAACCGCACCTATCTCCTGCAGGACAAGGACGGCCAGATCCTCGAAGGCCACTCCATCTCGGCCGGCCTCGACTATCCCGGCGTCGGCCCGGAGCACTCCTATCTCCACGACAGCAAGCGCGTCACCTATGTGCCGATCACGGACAATGAAGCGCTCGAAGCCTTCCAGCTTTGCACCAAGATGGAAGGCATCATCCCGGCGCTCGAATCCGCGCACGGCCTTGCCCAGGTGATCAAACTGGCGCCGACCCTCGGCACAGACAAATCCGTCGTACTGTGCCTCTCGGGCCGTGGCGACAAGGACGTGGAAAGCGTCGGAAAATATCTGGGGCTGCTGAAATAATGACCACCCGTATCGACCGCGCCTTCGCCGCCGCCAAGGCTGCCAATCGCCCCGCCTTCGTCACCTACCTCATGGGCGGCGATCCTGACCTCGCCACCAGCCAGGCCATTCTCAACGCCCTGCCGCAGGCCGGCGCCGATGTGATCGAACTGGGCCTGCCCTTTTCCGATCCCATGGCCGATGGCGTCGTCATCCAGATGGCGGGCCAGCGTGCGCTGAAGGCCGGACAGACCCTGCTCGGCGTTCTGGGCATGGTCGAAGAATTCCGCCGCAAGGACGAAAATACGCCGATCGTGCTGATGGGCTACTACAACCCCATCTATAGCTTTGGCGTCGAAAAATTCCTCGCGACCGCCAAGGAAGCGGGCGTCGATGGGCTCATCATCGTCGACCTGCCGGCCGAAGAAGACAATGAACTCTGCATCCCCGCCCTCAAGGCCGGGATCAACTTCATCCGCCTGACGACGCCGACCACCGACGACAAGCGCCTGCCGGTCGTGCTCGAAAACACCTCCGGCTTTGTCTACTACGTCTCGATGACCGGCATTACCGGCGCCGCGATCAAGTCGCGCGCCGCCGTTGGGGAAGCCGTCAGCCGGATCAAGGCCCATACCAACCTGCCCGTCGCTGTCGGTTTTGGCATCAAGACCGCCGAAGACGCCGCCGAAATCGGCAAACATGCCGATGGCATCGTCGTCGGCACCGTGCTGGTCGACGCCGTCGCCAAGACGCTCGTTGATGGCAAGGCCACCGACAAGACGGTCTCGGCAGTCCGCGAACTCGTTGCCGACATCGCCGCCGGCGTGAAGCGGGCAAGGACGTGAAATCTCTCCTCTCCCACAGTGTCATTCCCGCGAAAGCGGGAATCTCTGTTTGGGACTTGAGATCCCCGCTTTCGCGGGGATGACACCGCGCTATGAAGGTGGATAGAGCCCAGCCAACCTTTGCCGCGGCCCTTCCCACCTGATAAGAATTGCCACAATTGACGTTTAGGTGACTTGCCAGAGCGTTTCAGAAAAACGCTCTTGAGATCATCGCGAAAGGCCGCGCCATGAACTGGATCGACAATTTCGTCCGCCCCAAAATCCGCTCGTTCCTCAACAACAAGCGTGACACGCCGGAAAACCTTTGGGTGAAAGACCCCGAATCCGGCGAGATGGTGTTCTATCGCGATCTCGAAGCCAATCAGTGGGTCGTGCCGAATTCCGGCTACCACATGAAGATCAAGCCGACCGACCGGCTCAACACCTTCTTCGACGACAGCGCCTATGATCTCGTGCCCGTCGCCTCGGTCCCGGTCGATCCCTTAAAATTCCGCGACCAGAAGCGCTATACCGACCGCCTCAAGGAAAACCGCGCCAAGACCGGTTTCGAAGACAGCGTCATCGTCGCCACCGGCAAGCTCTACAAGCGCGACATCACCGTTGCGGTGCAGGATTTTGACTTCATGGGCGGCTCGCTCGGCATGGCGGCCGGCCAGGGCATTATCACCGGCCTTGAAACCGCCGTGGAGCGCAAGACGCCCTTCGTGCTCTTCGTGTCCTCGGGCGGCGCCCGCATGCAGGAAGGCGTGCTTTCGCTGATGCAGATGCCGCGCACGACGGTTGCCGTGCTGCGCCTGCGCGAAGCAGGTCTCCCCTTCTTCGTCGTCATCACCAATCCGACCACCGGCGGCGTCACCGCATCCTATGCCATGCTGGGCGACGTCCATATCGCCGAGCCCGGTGCCCTGATCGGCTTTGCCGGCCAGCGCGTCATCGAGCAGACGATCCGCGAAAAGCTCCCCAAGGGGTTCCAGCGCTCGGAATATCTCTATGAGCACGGCATGGTCGACATGGTCGTCCACCGCCACAACCTGCGCTCCACCATCGGCTCGCTCGCCAGCATTCTCACGCGCGCCCCGGCCAATGACGAGCTTTCGGGCTCGACCAGCAAGGCCATTGCCGCACAGTCGAGCCTGCGTGACGCAGCCGTGGCCGCGGAAGGCGACGACGATCTCGCACCCGCCGCCGCACATGCTGAATAAGGCCTTTACCGGCACTTAACGGCGTTCGCCTAACCTCGCGCAAACTAGTTCGCCCAGCCGACGGGAATCGGCCGGGCGTGCGCCTTTGCGAGGACACAGATGCGCCGCTTCTCCCTGCCGATCGCCCGTAAATTGCCCCTGGCGCTGCTTGGATCCGCCCTCCTGGTCAGCGTGGGTGTCGGCCTTGCAAGCTACCTCATCGGCTCGCAGGCGCTGCGCGCCTCGGCGGAAAACACCCTCGCCACCCTCGCCTCCGAACGCGCCCGTCAGGTTTCGTCCTATATTCACGGCGTCGAAGAAGATCTCGTTGCCACCTCGCGCTCTGCCGATACCCAGCAGGCCTTGCGCGACTTTGCCGGCGCCTGGCTGCAGTTCAAGGTCGATCCGACCGCCGAAGTCCGAAAACTCTATGTCGACGACAATCCCAACAAGGATAATCTGTCGGCTCTCGACACGCTGGGCACCACCGGCGCCTATGACGTCACCCATACGCGCTTCCATCCGGCCTTCCGCAACAAGGCAATGGCTCGAAGCTATCGCGACTTCTACCTGATGGATTTGAAGGGCTTTGTCGTCTACTCGCTGAGCAAGGGCGAGGAATTCGGCACCAGTCTCGCCGAAGGCAGCCCGCTGGCTTCCACCGGCCTCGGCCGTGTCTTTGCCCAGGCCGTGGCCATCGAAAACGACAATGACATGGCCTTCGCTGATTTCGAGGCCTATGCGCCCGCTGCCGGTCTTCCCGCGAGCTTCTTTGCCAAGCCCGTCTTCAACGCCCAGGGCCGTAAGATCGGCGTCGTCGCCTACCAGTTGCCCTCCACCGTCCTCGACGGCGTTGTGGGCGATCGTACCGGCCTTGGCGAAAGCGGCGAAGTGATCGTCGTCGGCTCCAATGGCCTGCTGCGTTCCGATTCCATCTTTACCGCCGACAACGATGCGCTGGTGACCGGCTTTGCCGGCCCGGTGCTGAGTGCCGCCATCGCGGGCACCCACACGATCGGGGAAACCACCGACTATCGCGCGACACCCATGCTGGTTGCCGGCGCGCCGATTGCCACCAAGGGCGAGCCTTGGGCCGCCGTCGCCGTCATGGCGCAGGACGAGGTTTTGGCTCCCGTCGCCCAGATGCGCAACATGATGTTCGCCATCGGCGCGGGCCTGCTCGCCATTGTCGCCGTGCTCAGCCTTCTCTTCTCGCGCTCCATCACCAAGCCCATCACCCGCCTCACGGGCACGATGGAAACCGTCGCAGCCGGCGATTTCGACGCCGAGGTAACCGGCACCACCCGCAGCGACGAACTCGGCGCCATGGCCCGCGCCGTGGAAGTATTCCGCGAAAACGGCCGCAAGATCAGTCAGCTGACCGAAGCCGAAGCCGCCCAGGCCCTCCGCAACCAGGCCGAACGCGCCGAAATGATGGTGACGCTGCAGCGCGCTTTTGGCGACGTGGTGGAAGCGGCCGTCTCCGGGGATTTCACCCATCGCGTCGAAGCTAAATTCCCCGACGCAGAGCTCAATACCCTCGCCCGCTCGGTCAATCGCCTCGTCGAAACCGTCGACCGTGGCCTCTCGGAAACCGGCTCCGTACTCTCGGCCCTTGCCGACACCGACCTCACCCATCGCGTCAACGGCGACTATCAGGGCGCCTTTGCGCGCCTCAAGGACGATACCAATGCCGTGGCCGAACGCCTCGGCGACATCGTCGGCCAGCTCCGCGCCACCTCCGGCACGCTGAAGCGCGCCACCGGCGAAATTCTTTCGGGTGCGAACGATCTCTCCGAGCGCACGACGCGTCAGGCCGCGACCATCGAAGAAACCTCGGCAACGATGGAGCAACTGGCATCCACGGTGCTCGACAATGCCGGCAAGGCGGAAGCGGCCAGCAAGAAGGCCCGCAACGTCTCCCAAGCCGCCGAAGAAGGTGGCGAGGTGATGAACCAGGCGACCAAAGCCATGGACCGGATCACTGCATCCTCCGCAAAAATTTCCAACATCATCGGGCTGATCGATGACATCGCCTTCCAAACCAATCTCCTCGCCCTCAACGCCTCAGTTGAAGCGGCCCGGGCAGGTGAAGCCGGCAAGGGTTTTGCTGTGGTCGCCGTGGAAGTGCGTCGCCTCGCCCAATCCGCCGCCAGCGCCTCGGCTGACGTAAAACTGCTCATCGAACAGTCGGCCAGCGAAGTGAAGGGCGGCACCCAGCTCGTTGGCGCCGCAGCCGGAAAGCTCGCCGGCATGCTCGATGCCATCCGCGAAAACACGGCCGATCTCGAAGCCATCGCCCGCGGTAGCCGCACTCAGGCCTCCGCCATCGAGGAAGTCACCGTGGCCGTCCGCCAGATGGACGAGATGACCCAGCACAATGCGGCTCTCGTCGAAGAAACCAATGCTGCCATCGAGCAGACCGAAGGCCAGGCCGTTCGCCTCGACGAGATCGTGGAGCAATTCACCGTCTCGGCCTCCCCTGCGCGCGCGGCTGAACCGGCCCGCGGCATCAAGGGGATGCAGGACAAGCTCAAATCGGTCGCCAGCACCTATCTCCGCCGCAGCAGCGGCAACGCCGCGCCCAAGCTGGAAGACTGGTCGGAGTTCTGACACCAGCTCGTCACCCTCGGGCTTGACCCTAGGGCTCTACACTATGGCGTCATCGGTAAGTGAAATGTCCTCGGGTCAAGCCCGAGGATGACGGTCAGTGGTTTCGCGCCACTGGACAAGCACCCCCTGCCCGGTTCTATCCCGGCATGGATACCCCCGAACGATTCCCCGATGTGATGCTGCTGGCCGCAGGCCTCGGCACCCGCATGCGCCCGCTGACCGAGACGCTGCCAAAGCCACTCATTCCAGTGGCCGGCATACCCCTTATCGAACGCGTCATCGGCAATGCTCGGGAAGAAGGGGCCAAGCGCTTCGTCGCCAACGCCCACTATCGCGCCGACCAGGTGCTGGCTCATTTCGGCGGTCTCCTCAAAGTCAGCCGCGAGGACGAACTTCTGGGCACCGGGGGCGGTGTGAAGCGGGCGCTGCCCATGCTCCATTCCGATCCATTCTTCGTCATGAACACCGACGCCTTCTGGCCCGAGGGCAGCGACCAGCCGCTCAAGCGCATGATCGCACGCCATGCCGGCCCCGAAGACATTGTCATGCTCTGCGTCCAGCCGCGCCGCGCCACTGGTTTTTCGCGTAGCCACGATTTCTGCCTCGCCCCCGATGGTCTCGTCACCCGCGACTATGGCGCGCCGGTCATTTATGGCGGCGTGCTGCTGCTCGGCCGCGAAATCTTTGCCGATACCCCGGATGGCGAATTCTCGCTCTACCCGTTGCTTGAAGCCGCTCTGGAGCGCGAAACGCTGAAGGGCGTGGTGCTCGACGCGCCCTGGTACCATGTCGGCGATCCCAATGGCCTTGCCGAAGCCGAACGCCTTCTGGGCGTTTCATGACCATTTTCTCGATCGCTCCGCATTCCCCCTTCCTCCCAACTCTGGCGGAAGCGGTCATGGACGGCCGTCTCCTCGGTGACTGGCAACGAGAAAATCCGTTCTGGCTCAGCGATGTCACCATCATCCTCCCGACCCAGCGCGCCCGCGAGGCCCTGGCGGAAGCATTTGCCAAGCATCCTGGTTTCACCGGCCTCCTACCCGATATCCGCACCTTTGGCGGCGACGAGGGCGATGAAGAACCCTTCCTGCCGCCCTTCGACGCCCCACCGAGCCTACCGGCCGCAACAACGCTGGAACGCCGCCTGATCCTTTCGCGGCTCGTTGCCGCCTGGGCCCACAGCCCAGCCGGTGGCCAGGCCTTTTCGACGCCCCCCACCGCCGCCGAAATCTTCTCCATGGCCGACTCGCTCGCCCATGTCTTTGACGACCTTGCCATTGCCGAACGCGGCCCCGGCGAATTGCGCGCCCTCGGCGACCAGCTCGGCCCGGAACTCGGCGCCTATTGGCAACAGACCCTGACCTTCCTCGATATTGCGCTGACCGCCTGGCCCCACATGCTGGAGGATAGAAAGCGCGCCGACCCCTCGCAGCTCCGTGGCGCCCGGCTCGACCGCCAGGCCGAAGGCGCGCCGCTCATCTATGGCGACCGCCCCGTCATCGCCGCAGGTTCCACCGGCTCCATCCCTGCCACCGCACGCCTCCTCAAGGCTCTCGAACGCCTGCCGCGCGGCGCCCTGGTCCTGCCCGGGCTCGACACGACCATGTCGTCCGACACTCATGCGGCCCTGCTCGACCCCGAACAAAGCCCCCATGGCCATCCGCAATATCACCTCGCAAAACTGCTTCGCACGCTAGGCGCCAGCCCAGTAGAGGTGATCGAACTTGCGCCCGTCGAGCATCCTCGCACAGCGCTCCTCCACCGCGCTTTGGCCCTAACCTCGGAAACCGCCCTCTGGGCCGAGCAACGCCCCGACGCCGAAACACGCGACGCCGCCCTTGCCGGTGTTTCGGTCATCGCCGCCCGTCACGAAGACGAAGAAGCCCGCGCCATTTCCATCGCCGCACGCGAGGCACTCGCCAACAAACAGACTGTCGGCATCATCACGCCTGACCGAAATCTGGCCCGTCGCATCGCGGCAGAACTCGCGCGTTTCGGCGTAGTCGTCGACGACGCCGCCGGCGCCCCGCTGTTCCAGTCGACCATCGGCCGCCTCACCCGCCAGATTCTGACCCTCGCCGTCAATCAGTGCGCGGCCGTCGACCTCGTCTCGCTCCTCCGCAATCGCGCCAGCCTCTTCGGCCGCAGCCGCGGCGAGATTTCCAATCTTGCCGATGATATTGAACTGGCCCTGCTGCGCGGACAAAGACCAGCCCCAGGCCTCGATGGCCTGCGTGCTGCCCTCGCCGAACACATTGTCCAACCTCCCAAAGGCGCCGCACGCCGTCTCAGCGAGTCTCACGCCCCCGCCATCCTCGCCCTGCTCGACGATATTTCGGCCGCTCTAAGGCCGCTCACCCGCCTCCTCGCCACGCCGCTGATTCGCGCCGCCGATCTCGCGGGCGCCATTGTCAGCGCCGTCGACCATGTCGCCGTCGGCGCCCCGGTGCGCGGCCGCGATGAATTGCAGGCTTGGGCCGATGAAATGGCCAAGCTGACCGGCGAAGGCCATGCCTTTGCCCCTGCCGGGCTCGACGCCGTGCTTTCGGCCCTGATGCAGGGTTTTCAGGTCCGCAACCGGCTCGATAGCCGCAAAGATATCGCCATCTGGGGTCAGATCGAAGCGCGCCTGATGTCCCCAGATCTGATGATCCTCGGCGCCCTCAACGAAGACATTTGGCCCGAGCCGGCCGATCCCGGCCCCTGGCTCAGCCGCGGCATGCGCCTCGCCACGGGCCTCGAGCCGCCCGAACGGTTACAGGGCCTCGCCGCTCATGACTTTGCTCAGGCCATGGGCAACGCCCACGTCATCATCGCCTATGCCGACCGGGTCGGCACCAGCCCTTCCTTGCCCTCGCGCCTGGTGCAGCGACTCGATGCCTTTGCCGGCGAAGACGCGGCCAAAGCCATGCGCCAGCGCGGCCGTGGCTGGATCGAAGCCGCCCGCGCCATCGACGCCGTCGAGACGACAACTCCGGCTGCCCGCCCGGCGCCCAATCCGCCCGCCAGCATCCGCCCACGAAAACTGTCGGTCACCGAGGTCGAGACGCTGATGCGCTCGCCCTATGATCTCTATGCCAAGCACGTCCTGAAACTGCGCCAGCTCGATCCCTTGGGCGATGTGCCCGACGCCCGCGAGCGCGGCACCATCATCCACGATGCCTTCGCCCGCTTCGTCGAAGAGGGACACGACCCGACCGCGCCAGATGCCTTCGCAATGCTCATGGCCATCGCCGCCGACGCCTTTTCGGGCCTCGAAGCCATCGGCGAACGCCGCGACATCTGGCTTAAGCGCTTTGGCACCGCCGCCGAACAGTTCCTGGCCTTTGAGCGCGAACGCCACCCCCGCGTGCGGCAGCGCCATGCCGAAATCAAAGGCAAGATGCCGCTTCACCTCGCCGAAGCCTTTGAAATAACGGGCCAAGCTGACCGTGTCGACGAGATGACCGATGGCACCGTCGAAATTCTGGATTTCAAGACGGGTTCGCCGCCCACTCCTGCGATGATGAAAGCCTTTGAGGCG
Organism: Devosia sp.; assembly: GCF_024707125.1. GTDB lineage: Bacteria > Pseudomonadota > Alphaproteobacteria > Rhizobiales > Devosiaceae > Devosia. The sequence goes on along the minus strand of NZ_JANQAH010000009.1, from coordinate 437,160 downwards.
CCCCAGTTGCTGATGGAAGCGGTCATGACCAAGGCCGGCGCCATGACCGGCCTCCCAGCCGTCAAAACCAGCGCCCTCACCTATGTAAAGATTGGCCTCGGCCCAGAAGCCTTCGCGCCCTCGGCCTTCAGGGCGTCAGAAGGCATGCCGCTGATGGAAGCGGCAGACGAGATCAATCGGCGCCTGCAAAGCCATATCGACCATTTCCTTTTCCGCGATACGCCTATGCCGGCGCGCCTGCTGCCGCTCGCCGGCCAGCGCTTTGCCGGCCCCTATGACCATCTGGCGCGCGTCGCCGAATGGACAAGCGTCGATGGCGGGGAGGACGAGGCATGAGTGCGGAACGCGGAGAACTCTCCGTCCCGTTCGACACCAGAAGCGCGCAAAGCCGCGCTACTGATCCCAGCCATTCGATCTGGGTGGAGGCCAATGCCGGTTCGGGCAAAACCTTCGTGCTCACCCGCCGCGTGCTGCGGCTGCTGCTGGCCGGCGTCAAACCGGAATCCATCCTCTGTCTCACCTATACCAAGGCGGCAGCGGCCGAGATGCGCAAGCGCGTCTCGCAGCAGCTGGCCGAATGGGCCGTTATCGCAGAAGGCGAACTGCGCAAGAAACTGACGGACCTTCTCGGCACGCAGCCCGATGCCAAAACGCTCCACGCTGCCCGCACTCTGTTTGCCCGCGCCCTCGAAACCCCCGGCGGGTTGCGCATCCTCACCATCCACGCCTTTTGCGAAGCCGTGCTGCATCGCTTCCCCATCGAAGCCGGCGTGCCCTTCGATTTCTCGGTCATCGAGGAAGACCAGCAGATCCAGCTCATCCTCGCCGCCCGCGAAAGCGTGCTGGCCGAGGGTCTTCGCGGGGGCGCCAATGGCGCCGCCGTCGAAACGCTCTTTCAGCTCCTCAGCGATCATCATATCGGCGAGGCGATCGGGGCTGCGCTGTCAAAGGGCGCACGACTGAAGCCGCTTCTGGCCGACCCTGAAGGCGCCAAGGTGCGCTTGAAACGCCTTGCGGGCGCCGGCAGCGAGAGTGCGACGGACCTCCTCGAAAGCGCAGCGCGCGATACGCTCCTCACCCCAGAAGTCCTGCGCCACCTGGTGTCGGCGCTCGGAGGCAACCCCCACGGCCACCGCAAATGCGTCGACGCCCTCGCCCGGCTCGATCCAGAGCGCCCTGACCGCGAAACGCTGCATGCCGCCTTCTTCACCACCGAGGGCAAACCCCGCACCAGCCTCCTCACCAAGGCCGAGCGACACGCCCACCCGCATGTGTTCGAGACCCTGATCCGGGAGCAGGATCGCCTCATCGCTCTCGACGAGAAAATCCGCGCGGCCCGGCTCGTCGAGCGCAGCAATGCCGTGCTCGACATTCTGGTCGCCATCGCGCGTCGCTATGAAAACGACAAGCGCCGCCGGGCCCTGCTCGATTTCGACGATCTCGTCGACCGCCTCGGCGATCTTCTCGACAATCTCGAGATCGGTCCCTGGGTGCAGTACAAGCTCGATGCCGGCATCGAGCACATTCTGGTGGATGAAAGCCAGGACACCAATGACCAGCAATGGCGCGTGGTGCGAGCCCTCGCCGCTGAATTCTTTGTCGGCGAAGGAGCGACGCGACGCCCGCGCTCGGTCTTTGCCGTGGGCGACCAGAAGCAGTCGATCTATTCCTTCCAGGGCGCCCAGCCGGCCCTCTTCGGCACGACAGGCTACGACTTTGCCCGCCGCGCCGAAGCCGCTGACATGGCCTTTGCCCGCCTGCCGCTCCACACCAGCTTTCGTACGCTCTCGGGCATTCTCGAGGCCGTAGACAAAGTCTGCGCCCGCTCCGACATCCAGTTGGCCCTCCTCGCTACCGATCGGGTTCTGCACACTGCTGCCCGCAGCCAGCCCGGCGGCACCGTCACGCTCTGGCCGCCCGTACAGGCGCAAAAGTCGGAGGCCGGCGATGGCCAATGGCCGCTTGAGCCCTTGGAAGCCGAGCAGAGCGCCGCGCGACAGGTCGCCATGCGTATTGCCCGCGAAATAAGAAGCTGGATCGACAATGGGCGTCCGCTGACCCAGCGCGGTCGTGCCGTTACCGCCGATGACGTCCTCATCCTCGTCCAATCGCGCAGTGCCCTGTTCCAGGAAATCATTCGCGCCCTGCGCCTCTACCACGTGCCGACCCCCGGCGCAGACCGGCTGGCCGTCACCGGCCATATCGCCGTGCTCGATCTCCTGGCGCTGATCGACGTGCTGCTCAATCCAGCCGATGATCTGCAGCTCGCTGCGCTCCTCCGCTCGCCACTCTTCGATTTTTCCGAGGACGATCTTTTCAACCTCGCCAGCACTCGGTCCGACCGCCAGACCCTCTGGTCCGCGCTCCTCGCCTCGGCCCTGCCCGCGGCCCGCGCTGCTGCCGAACGCCTCGCCGCCTGGCGCGCCAATCTCGACTTTGAACGCCCCTTCGAATTCCTGACCAAAGTTCTCTATGCCGATCAGGGCCTCAAACGCTTCCACGCCCGCCTCGGCACGGAAGTCGATGAAGTCATTTCCGAATTTCTGGAATTGGCACTCAACCACGAGCAGAACGCGCAACCCTCGCTCCAGGGCTTTGCCGCCGACATGCGCCAGCGCAATGTCTCGATCAAGCGCGAATTGGCCGAAGGCGGCGGCGGCGTCCGCGTCATGACGGTGCACGGCGCCAAGGGTCTTGAGGCGCCTATCGTCATCATGGCCGATGCAGCGAGCAAACCCGCGGCAAAACAGATCGGCAGCCCGATCTATATCGTCTCGGAAACTCCCGGCCCGCTCCTCATCCACGCGTCCAACAAGGCCCAGCACGTCCCGGCGACGCTGGAGATCAAGGAAAAGACCGACGCGAATCTCGCGCAGGAATATTGGCGAAAACTCTATGTCGCCATGACCCGCGCCGAAGACGAGCTCTATGTCACAGGCGCCCTGACCCAGAACGGCAAGCTCGACGGCACCTGGTATGAGGCAGTGGAATCGGCCCTGTCCGACAATGCCGAAGTTTTGGAACTGGCCGACGGCACTTCTGCCCTCGTCTATCCCATTGTCCGCCCGCAGCCAGCCGCGATAACAGGCTCCACAACCGCAAGCGCAAAACCCGCACGCTGGGTCGAGCCCGAACCTTTGCCGGCCTTCGTTCCGCCGGCCACCACCTCCCCGTCCCGTGCGCATGAAGCCAGCGGCAATGAGCCCGCCCTCGCCACCGCCGCCGAACGCGTGCGAGACGCCGAAACCGCGCGAAAATCCGGCATCGCCCTCCATGCCCTCCTGCAGCATCTGGGCCGAATCGACCGCGGCCTCTGGCCCAATGTGATTCCCCGCGCCCTCGAAGTGCTGCTGCCCGACATGCCCAAGGAGCAGGCGCGCCTCGCCCCAAAGGCCCTATCCATTCTCGATAGCCTGGAATTCGCCTACCTCTTTGGGCCCGACAGCCGCGCGGAAGTGCCGTTTCTCGTAGATGCCATCCGTGACGGGGAACCAATCCGCCTTTCGGGGCGTATGGACAGGCTCGTAGTTGACGACCACAGCGTGTTGGTGATCGACTACAAGTCCGACGCAACGGCGCCGAAAACGGCTGTCGACGTGCCTCCGAGGTACGTTACGCAACTCTCGCTATATGCGCTGGTTGCAAGCCAGCTTTTCCCCGGCCGGACCGTTCGCGCGGCAATTCTATGGACCGAGTTGGAATCATTGATGAATTTGCCGTCCGAGCTTCTCGAACAAGCGCGTGGGAATTTCACCCTGAAGTGAACGATCTTGTCCAAAGGCTGGACTCTCACCAGCTTTGGGAGCAAACAACCCACCGCTTTCAACCCAAAAGGCACAATAAATGACGAAGCACGTTTCCGACGCCACGTTTGGCGAGGAAGTCCTCAACTCCCAAGAGCCCGTTCTGGTGGACTTCTGGGCCGAGTGGTGCGGGCCCTGCCGGGCGATCGCCCCCGTCCTCGATGAGCTTTCCCAGGAACTCTCGGGCAAGGTGAAGATCGTCAAGCTCAATGTCGACGAAAACCCGTCGACCACTGTGAAGTATGGCGTCCGCTCCATCCCGACCATGATTCTCTTCAAGAACGGCGAAGCCGCCGACATGAAGATCGGTGCCGGCACGCCCAAGGCAGGCCTCACCAAGTGGCTCGAAGGCCACGCCGCCTAAGAGCGCGGACTAACTAAAATCCAAGCACCGCCGGACCCATCCGGCGGTGCTTTTTTGTTTGGCGGCTCAAAAGCATAAAACGCCATTTCTTTCCCCAGCCGGCAATCGCGCCTAACTTCATCGCTCAATGCCGATGAAAGGTGACCCATGGCCCTCCATGTCAGCGACAGCAATTTTGCCGCCGAAGTTCTTGAGGCCGACCGTCCGGTGCTCGTCGATTTCTGGGCCGAGTGGTGCCCACCCTGCAAAGCCATGGCACCTACTATCGACGCGCTCGCCGAAGAGCTGGCTGCAGATTTCAAGATCGTCAAACTGGACGTCGACGCCAATCCCGGCATTACCGTCGCCTACAATGTCCGCGCCATGCCGACGCTGATCATCTTCAAGGACGGTGCGCCGGTGGACATCAAGGTCGGGGCCGGGCAGAGCCGCGTGCAGCTCATAAAATGGCTGGAATCGCACGCCGCCTAAGGCTTCTGCGCGCTCCATAGATTCGCCTCACAAAGCCGTGAGGTTGGGCATGGTGGAGCCCTGCGGGCTCTGCTAGCACTATCGCACCGCAAGACTGCCCGTCTGGAGAGAATGCCTTGGCCCCTATCGACTTGTCCGCAGCGCCCTTCAATCTGAATGAGGAGGCCATTGCCTGGGTGCATGCCACGCGCGATGGCCTGGCCCCGCGCGACAAGCTGGCCCAGCTTTTTGTGCTTCTCGTCCGCGGTGATGCCGACCAGGCGCTGGAAACGGTAAAAGCCTTCCGGCCGGGCGGGGTGACCCGCATCTATTCCGATGACCTCGCCAGTGAAATCAGCTTCGCCCGCCAGCTCGATGCCGCCGGCCCCGCGCCCATGCTGGTCAGCGCCGATCTCGAAGGCAGCCGCATGAGCCTGCCTTTTGGCACCTCTGTGCCGAACCCGCTCGGCCTCGCCGCCGTCGACGATGTGGAAGCCACTACGGCCATTTCCACCATCATGGCCGAGGAAGCGCGCGCCGTTGGGCTCAACTGGAGTTTTACCCCAGTCATCGACATCAATGCCGCCTGGCGCAGCGCCATTGTCGGCACCCGCTCCTATGGCAGCGATATCGACAGGATCGAACGCCACGCCCTGGCCCAGATCGCCGCCTTCCAGGCCAATGGCGTCGCCGCCACGGTAAAACATTGGCCGGGCGAGGGTTATGACGACCGCGACCAGCACCTTGTCACCACGGTCAATCCGCTGACCATTGCCGAATGGGAAGAACAATTCGGCCGACTCTATCGCGCCGCCATTGAAGCCGGCGTCCTCAGCGTCATGTCCGCCCACATCGCCTTTCCGGCTTTTGTGCGGGAGCTTGATCCTGAAGCGACCTCGGAAGCCTTCCGCCCGGCTTCGCTCAGCCGCCTCCTCAACGAAACCCTGCTGCGCGAGCGCCTGGGTTTCCAGGGTCTCATCGTGTCCGACGCCACCCCCATGGCCGGCCTCGGCGATTGGGGTCCGCGCGACGAAACCCTGCCCGAACTGGTCATCGCCGGCTGCGACGTCATTTTGTTCTCCGACGATCCCAATGGCGACCTGATGCGCCTCGTAAAGGCCGTTGCCGATGGCCGCCTGACGCAGGAGCGCGTCGACGAGGCCGTAACCCGCATTCTGGCCCTCAAGGCCGCGCTGGGCCTCCATCAGGAGCGCCCCGAGCCCAATCTCGATACGGCCAGCCGCGTGGTCGCGACGCCCGAAAAGCTCGCCAAGGCGAAAGAGGTGACGGCGCGCATGCCGACGCTGGTGAAAGACACGGCCAACCTGCTGCCGCTGTCCCCCGCAAAATACAAGCGCGTGCTGATCTACTCGACCGGCGCCGTGCAGCCCTTTGCCCCTGCGCCGATCCCGCTCTCGCTACCCGATCGCCTGACCGAAGAGGGCTTTGAGGTTACCATCCACACGCCCGAGCTCGCCGCCCGCGCTAGCGATTACGACCTCGTCCTGTATCTGCTGGCGGAAGAAACCCTCCTCACCCGCAGCCGCATTTTCCTTGATTGGAAGGGCCTCACCGGCTCGGTCTTCGGCGCCATGCACCGCCACTGGCACGAAGTGCCGACCCTCATGGTCTCGCTGGGCTTTCCCTACTACCTCTACGACGCCCCGCGCGTGTCGACCTATATCAACGCCTATGGCTCAAGCGACGCCATCCAGGAAGCCGTCCTCGACGCGCTTCTCGGCCGGGTGCCATTCACCGGCACCAGCCCCGTCGATCCGTTCTGCGGTAGTGAGCAGGCGAAGTACTAAAATCGTTCAGTTCGGCGGCGTGCCGTTTTTCGCGAGCACGTCGCCGGCCAGATAGAGCGAGCCGCAGATCAGCACCCGCGCATTGGGCACTTCTGCGGCTGCCTTCAGCGCTGTCACGATGGAACGCAGCGGTCGCGCCTCCAGCCCGACATCGTGCGCCCGCTTGACGATATGAGCCGCTGGGTGGGCGTTCTGCTCCCCCGGAATGGTCAGCGCCAGCACAGAGGGCCTGAAACCGGCAAAAGCCTCCAGGAACTCGCCTGGGTCGCGGGTATTCATCATGCCCATGATCAGCACCAGCGGCGCCGCACGGTTGCGGTCAAATTCGGCAATGGTCCGCGCCAGCGCCTTGGCGCCGTGCGTATTGTGTCCGCCATCGAGCCAGAGTTCGTGGCTCGCCGGCAGCAGCTCGCGCAGTTTGCCCTCGCGGATCGGCTGCATACGCGCCGGCCAGGTTACCTTGCGCAGACCCTCGGCAATCGCCGCCTCATCGACCGGCAATTCAAAATGCCGCGCCGCCGCAATGGCCAGAGCCGCATTGTCGAACTGGTGCGGCCCTAAGAGCGCCGGCGGCGGCAGGTCGAGCATGCCAGCCTCGTCGGTATAGACGAGCCGCCCATCCTGCGCCGACCCATGAAAATCCTCGCCCTGCCAGAGCGGCGTGATCCCCAGCCGATGCGCCGCGCGCTCAAGCACCTTGTGCCCCTCGTCGCGCTGGATACCCATCACCGATTTCGAGCCGCGCTTCAGAATGCCGGCCTTGTTGGACGCAATCTCGGCAATCGTCTTGCCCAGAAAACCCTGATGGTCGAAATCGACCGGCGTGATGATCGTGCCCAGGGGATGTTTTACGACATTGGTGGTGTCGTAAGTCCCACCCATGCCGGTTTCGAGCAGCAGAAAATCGGCCGGCGTTTCGGCGAAAAGCTTGAACGCCGTTACCGTCGTCACCTCGAAAAAGGTGATCCCGGCCCCGGCATTGATCTCTTCCACCTCCTCCAGCGCCGCATTCAGTTTTCGCGTGGAAACCAGCTCGCTCGCCAACCGGATGCGCTCGTTGAAACGCACGAGATGGGGCGAATTATAGACATGCACCTTCTTGCCCGCCGCTTCGAGGAAAGCGCGGAGATAGGCAATGGTCGAACCCTTGGCATTGGTCCCCGCCACATGGATCGTGGGCGGCAGGTGGTCCTGCGGATTGCCCAGCTTTTCCAAGAGCGGCAGCATGCGATCCAGGCTGAGATCGATCAGCTTTGGATGCAGCCCAGACAGGCGTTTCAGAATGGCGTCGGTACGGGACACTGGTTTGTCTCCAATGCAAAAGCGCCCACGGAACTGTCATCCCCGCGAAAGCGGGGACCTCCGTTTCACAACAGAGGTTCCCGCTTGCCGATATGAAGCAGTGGGATTGGACAGGCGAACTACTTCCGCAGTTCGCCGCCGGTCGTCTTGGTCACAGCCGCAACAATCGCCGATGACACCTTTTCGATGTCCTCGTCGGTCAGCGTACGGTCGCGCGGCTGCAGGGTTACTTCGATGGCTACGGACTTTTTGCCCTCGCCAACGTGCGTGCCTTCGAACACGTCGAAAATACCCACATCAGCGATGAGCGCCTTGTCCGCACCCTTCGCCGCCCGCAGGATCGTCGCCGCAGCTACGCCCTTGTCCATCACGAAAGCAAAATCGCGGGAAACCGGCTGGAACTGGCTGAGGTCAATCGCCGGCTTGGTCTTCGTCGCCTTCTTGCGCGCTTCGGGGAGGGCATCGAGGTCGATTTCGAATGCCGCAACCGGCCCCGAAATATCAAGATCCGCCGCCAGCGCCGGATGCAGTTCGCCGAACCAGCCCAGCGTCACTTTTGGGCCAAGCGCAAAGCGCCCGCCACGGCCCGGATGGCTCCAGCTCGCCGCCTCGGGCAGCACCTGCACCTTGTCGACGTCGACGCCGAGCGCATCGAGCACCGCAGCAAGATCGGCCTTGGCATCCCACACAGTCACCGCCTCGGCCTTGCCCGACCAATGGCGACCAGCGCCATCGATCTTGGCCGTGCCGGTGCGCACGCCCGAAGCATAGGTGTGCTGGCCTTCCGGCTTGTCGGAAAGGAAGATCTGCCCGACTTCGAACAGACTCACATCGGCAAAACCGCGATTGGCATTGCGACGTGCACCCGCCAGCAGGCCCGGCAGCAGCGAGGGCCGCATGTCGGTCATGTCGGACGCAATGGCATTGGCCAGCTGCCGATCGTCCGTACCGCCGCCAAAGCGCGTGGCTTCGTCATGGGAAATGAAGCTCCAGGTGACAGCCTCATCCAACCCACGCGACGCCAGAACCCGACGCGCAATGCGACGACGATTCTGGATGGTGGTCAGAATGCGCGGCGCAACGTGATTGAGGCGCGCCAGCGGCTCCACCGGCACATTGTCGACGCCCACCATACGCATGACCTCTTCGACGAGGTCAGCCTTCTGGGTCACATCCGGACGCCAGCTCGGCACTTTTACGGTGCGCTTGTCGCCCGAACCCTCGGCCACGAAACCAAGCGCCGAAAGAATAGCTTCGATCTTCTCCGGAGAGACTTCCAAGCCGGTCAGGCGTCGCACTTCGCCAAGCGGGAATTCCACCGTGGTATTGGCAAAGACGTCCTCGCCCGAGATCGCCGGCTCCATCGGTTCGCCACCGCAGAGTTCAAGCACAAGGCGCGTTGCCAGTTCCATGCCTGGCTCCGTAAGAGCCGGGTCAACCGAACGCTCCAAACGATAGCGCGCATCGGAAACGATCCCGGTCTTGCGGCCGGTACGGGCGATCAGCTCCGGATCCCAGCTCGCGCATTCCATGAGAATATTGGTGGTTTCATCGGTCACACCTGAGCGAATGCCGCCCATGATGCCGCCGAGGCAGAGCGGGCCCTTATCGTCAGCAATAACCGTCATGGTCTCGTCGAGCGTATAGACCTTGTTGTCGAGCGCATCGAACGCTTCGCCGCGCGCATTGCGCAGCACCATCTGGCCCTGAACCTTGTCGGCGTCATAGGCGTGCAGCGGCCGGCCCCAGCCGAGCGAGACGAGGTTGGTAATGTCCACGATGGTGTTGATCGGACGCAGGCCGACAGCGCGCAGACGCGCCTGCAGCCAATCGGGCGACGGGCCGTTCTTCACATTGGCGATATAGCGGCCGGCAAATTTCCGGATCGCCTTGGGCTCATCGCCCGAAAATTGCTGCGGCAGCGGCGCAATCGGGCTTTTGCCCTTGGAAGGGACCGGCGAAAAATCGGTCTTCTTCAGCGTGCCGAGGCCAAAGGCGGCGAGATCGCGTGCCACGCCGTAGACGCCGGTCGCATCGCCGCGATTGGGCGTGATGGAGATGTCGAAAACCACGCCATTGATGCCGGCATAGTCGACATATTTTTGGCCGATCGGCGCATCGTCGGGCAGGGTGATGATGCCGTCATGATCATTGGAAAGCTGAAGTTCGGCGGCCGAACACAGCATGCCGTTCGACGGCGCACCGCGGATGACGACGCCGCCCTTGAGTTCAAAATCCTTGCCCGGAATATAGGTGCCGGGGAAGGCGAAGACGCTCTTCATGCCAGTCCTAGCGTTCGGCGCGCCGCAGACGACGTCGATCAGCTCGCCGGTCCCGGCATCGACCTTGCAGATATTGAGGTGGTCCGAATTGGGATGCGGCTTTGCTTCCACCACATGGGCAATGACGAACTTTTCGAGCGCCTTGCCCTGGCTTTCAATGCCTTCCACTTCAAGGCCGATCATGGTCAGCGCCTTGCCGATCTCTTCGGTCGAGGCCGTGGTCTCGAGATGTTCCTTGAGCCAATCAAGCGTGAATTTCATGTTTTGGGACCTTAGCGGAAGTCACTCTTGCTGCCGTTGATCGACGGCAGCGCGGACGAAAGTTGAAAGAGTTCGACGAGCACATTGGCAAAGCCGCGGGCATCGTCGATGGCTCGGTGGGTATGGGGGATATGGCCGTAGAATTCGGCCGGCAGCTTGCTCATGCCCCAATCGAGATAGGGCGCGCCGCGCAGCGTTCCGGCCATGGTGTAGAGGCAGACGCCACCACCGCGAAAAATCTGGCGCCCCTTGAAGGGACCGCTCAGCGCCCGCGTGCCGGCATATTCATCGAGATAATGGTCCATCCAGAGACCATCGAAAATCATCGGCGCCGCGACAAAGACTTTTGGGCCGGGCAGGCTTTCCACCCAGTCGGCAAAGCGCGGCATGACCACGGCAGGGTCTTCGGCGCCCTCGGTCGCGGCCTTCCAGGCCTCGGGCTGGGTCTTCCACCAGTCCATCGTCATTTCGTTCTGCGTGCGATCGGCCTTTGGCTTCAGCACCGCCTCGAACTCGCCGTGCCGCGTGCCGTCCGCTTCGATAGCCACGGAAGCAAAGCTCAGCATGGAATTGTGCAGCGGCGTCGGCCCATCGGATTCGATGTCGGTCACGACAAAGATCGGCCGGGCCACCCGATTGTAAAGTTCGCGGCCAGCCGGCAGTACCGTCACCAGCCGGAATTTTTCACATACAACCTGCATGTCTGGCGCAAAGCCGCCATTGCGCGAGAAGTAATCCTCGTGCGCCCTGCGCCATTCGGCATAGGGGCCTTCACCTTCAAGATCGGTAAAGCTCGGGGCGACCCTATCGAAAGCCATGATGTCGATAGAGAGCGTCTCGATCACCGCCGCCGGCTCACCCGCGCCGTTGAGCACGACATCGCGCCGCCCGACGACGGGCATGGCTTCCTTGCCCTCTTCATAGTCGCGCAGCGCCCCGCAGGTCGCGGTCTTCCTGCCGGCCAGCACCAGGCCAAGCAATTCCTCATTCAGCTCCGGCGAGTCGCCGAAGCTGAAGGTTATGGCATTGGCATATTCGGGCGGGAGCGGAGCCATGTCAGCTTAGCTCGAAAGCCCACCGAACAGCGTCGGCAGGTCGAGCGGGCGGAACCCGTAGTGCTCGATCCAGCGCTGGTCGGCGTCAAAGAAGGCGCGGAGGTCGGGCATGCCATATTTCAGCATGGCGAGGCGGTCGATGCCCATGCCCCAGGCAAAGCCCTGGTAGACATCGGGATCGAGCCCGGCATTGCGCAGCACATTGGGATGCACCATGCCGCAGCCCAGAATTTCGAGCCAGTCATTGCCTTCGCCGATCTTCACTTCCGAACCCGAACGATCGCATTGCACATCGACTTCCATCGACGGCTCGGTGAAGGGGAAGAAGCTCGGGCGGAAGCGCAGGGTCACGCTCGGGACTTCGAAGAAAGCTTTCAGGAATTCCTCGAGCACCCAGCGCAGCTGGCCAATGTGCGAATCCTTGTCGATGACGAGGCCTTCGACCTGGTGGAACATCGGCGTGTGCGTCTGGTCTGAGTCATTGCGATAGGTGCGGCCAGGCATGACGACACGGATCGGGGGATCCTGCGACGGGGTCAGGTAGGAGGCGGCCGGCTTTTCATTGGTCTTTTGCATCACGCGCACCTGCACGGGCGAGGTGTGCGTGCGCAAAACCTTCTTCACCCCGTCCGGGCCGGGCTTCATGAAAAAAGTGTCGTGCATTTCGCGCGCCGGGTGACCTTCAGGGAAATTCAGCGCGGTGAAATTGAAATAGTCGGTCTCGATATCGGGGCCTTCGGCAATGGCGAAACCCATATCCGAGAAGATCGCGGTGATTTCGTCGATGGCCTGCGAAATCGGATGAATGCGGCCCTTGGCGGTCGGGGCCGGGGGCAGCGGCAGGGTCACGTCGACCGTTTCAGCCTTCAGCCGCGCTTCGAGCGCCGCACCCTTCAATTCCACGCTGCGCGCTTCGATGAGGCCAGCAATGTCGTTCTTGAGGCCGTTGATCGCCGGGCCCGCGCTCTTGCGCTCGTCCGCAGCCATGGCGCCCAGCGTGCCGAGCAGGGCCGAGACCGAACCCTTCTTGCCGAGAGCCGCGACACGCACAGTATCGAGCGCGGCTTCGGTATCGGCAGCGGCGATGGCAGCGCTCAGTTCGGCGCGCAGGGTTTCAATCTGGGTTTCCAAGGACATCGGGAGCTCTCGGTGAAAATTCAGGTGCGGTTAGACCAAAACAAAACGCCCCGCGCCAGCCCCTTTCGGGGTGGCGCAAGGCGCAATTTTTGACCTCAACGAGGTGGGGTTAGCTTAGGCGGTAACGCGGGCGTGGGTAACAGTGTCCACGCTTGCGAGATAAGCCAGAGCTGCCTTGGCCTTGGCGACCAGGGCGCCGAACGCTTCGGGCTGCGTGATCGCGAGATCGGACAGCACCTTGCGGTCGACGGCAACCTCAGCCTTGCTGAGGCCGTCGATAAATCGGTTGTAGGTCAGGCCGTGTTCGCGGACGGCAGCGTTGATACGCTGGATCCAGAGAGCGCGGAAGTTGCGCTTCTTGACGCGACGATCGCGATACGCGTACTGGCCGGCCTTTTCGACGGCCTGCTTGGCGATACGGATCGTAGACTTACGACGGCCATAATAGCCCTCGGCGGCCTTCAAGACCTTCTTGTGACGGGCGTGGGCGGTTACGCCTCTTTTTACGCGTGCCATTCTTTAGTGTCCTTCCAGCTTAGCGGTTGTACGGCATGTACCACTTCACCAGACCCTCGTCGCCCTTGGACAGGATCTTGGTGCCGCGGTTGGTGCGGATGTACTTGGCGTTGTGGCTGATCAGGCGGTGGCGCTTGCCGGCAACGCCGGCCTTCACCTTACCGGTAGCGGTGAAGCTGAAACGCTTCTTTGCGCCGGACTTGGTCTTCATCTTGGGCATTTTGCGGGTCCTTATTGGTCTTAACAGGCTCTTGCGAGCCCGTCGCTTTCAAAGACCGCCACGGCATGCCTTTTGGCCGGGCGATCCGGAGATGGCGCTCTATAGGGGGAATGGCAGGGAAAGGCAAGGGCCTCGGACAGTCGCGCGTGGGAACGATTGAGCTCGCTCGTGGATCACACACAAATCAGTGTTCTGCCTTACCGAACATTCATGAAACCTGGCAGTGGTCTCAAGCGTAACTCCTGCATGCTCCACACCACGGGGCAGCAATTTTGAAACAGGAGACTATCATGCGTTTTGTCAAAGCCATTGCCGTTGCCGCAATCCTTGCCACTTCCGCCAGTGCCGCCATGGCAAGCCCCTTCGATGCCATGGGTTCGGTGCAGTCGCTCGATGACGCCAACTACGCCACCGTGCTGAAGGTCAATGCAGGCGAAGCCCGCTCGCTGGCCATCGACGTCGACATGGCCGCATTGCACCAGCGCATCAAGAACAATCCGGTCATTAGCCGCTCGATCCAGGAACAGGGTTTTACCGTGGACCAGATCGTTGGCATTGATAGCAGCGACGGCGGTGCCGGCGTGACGCTTTACGCGCTCTGAATTCCTGAATCATTTAGGAAGACGGGCGGCCAATCGGCCGCCCTTTTCTTTTGTACCAACTAATGGGCTGATGCCGTGGCTTCGGTGTCGCGATAGCGGCGCAGAGCGAAGAAGACGGCAATAGCCAGAAGCCCGATGAGGCTCGCTGCACTCAACAGCACCATGCCATGCGCGTCCGAAAAGGCCATCCGTGCCGCTTCGACGAGCAGTGCGCCCGCGGGTCCGAGCTGTTCGGCCGCATACATGGTTTCGCCGATCGAATGCGCCGCGCTTTCAGGCAGGCTCTGCGCCAGGTCCGCCGGGATGCGCAGCGCGCTCGAATAGCTCGAGGCCAGCAGCACACCGAAGAAGGTGATGCCGAGCCCAGCGCCCAGTTCATAACCCGTCCCTTCGAGCGAGCCAGCAACACCGGCTTTTTCTGCCGGCGCACTCGACATGATGGCGATGGACGAGGCCGTCAACCCGATGCTGAGCGCGAGGCCCAGCATGACCATCAGGGCCGCAACGCCAATGCCCGGATTGTGAAAATCGCTGACACCGAGGCCGGCAAGACTGAGGGCCGCAACAGCGAGGGACGCGACGGCCACAGTGCGCAGGCCCAATTGCCCGACGGCATAGCCGGCAATCGGCCCGCCAATGCCCGAGGCAATCACCAGCGGCAGCATGAAGAGTCCGGCCTGCAGCGGGGTATGGCCGACGACGAATTGCAGTTCCTGCGCCACGGTCAGTTCAACGCCCGCCAGCGAGCCGCACACGACCAGCGCCATGACCATGCCCATGCTGATCGCCGGACGCGAAAAGAGGCTGAGATCGAGCATGGGTTCGGCCGCGCGCATCTGCTGGCGCACGAACCAGACGAGCAGGCCAAGCCCGGCAACAAGGCTCGCGCCAGTCACAACAGGCGAACTACCCGCCTTGAAGCCAGATTTTATCGCATAGACCGTAGCAATCAGGCCCGCGATCAGCACCAGCGCCTGGCCAATGGTCCAATTGCCGCTGGCCGTCACCGAGCGCTTTGGGATGGTGAAGAAGGCCAGGGGCCAAACCACCATCATCACGGGTACGTTGATGAGGAAGACCGAGCCCCACCAGAAATGTTCCAGCAGTGCACCGCCCGCCAGCGGGCCAAGCGCCGCACCGGCCGAACCAACCGTGCCCCAAAGGCCCAGCGCAAGGGCGCGTTCCTTGGAATCCTCAAAGGTCTGACGAATGATAGCCAGCACATTGGGCATGATCATCGAGGCGCCAAAGGCCAGGGCCACGCGCGCGCCGATAAGGACTGCCGCCGTCGGCGCAAAGGCCGCCGCAACGGAGGCGACCAAAAATACCAGCAGGCCCGTAAGAAGCATCTGCCGATGCCCGACACGGTCGGCCAGCGTGCCCATGGGCACGAGCAGGCCCGCCATCATCAGCGGATAGATATCGATGATCCACAAGATCTCCGTGCCGCTCGCGCCCAGGGCCAATGTCAGGGAGGGCACGGCGATGTGCAGGATCGTCATGTCGATGACGACAGGAAGAAAAGCCAGCATGACGGCCAAAAGCACCAGCCAGCGGTTGCGCGGGGATGACATTTTCAGTTCCTCTTGGCAGACGTACCTATCGCTGCCGGATCGCCGGCTATATAAATCCGTCTGGACGGATTGAAAAGAGGTCGCAATGGGCCGGAAACAAACAATTGATCGCGGCGCCCTGCTCGACGCGGCCGAGCGCGTGGTCCTGCGCGATGGCGCGGGCCAGCTGACGATGGATGCCGTGGCGGCCGAGGCCGGCGTCAGCAAGGGCGGCGTGCTCTATGCCTTCCCCAGCAAGGACGCACTGATCGACGCGCTCTTCAACCGGGCTTTCGCCGCCATGGACGAGATCGGTGATGCCTTCTTGGCGTCAGCCGGCGATACGCCGGAAAACCGCGTTCGGGCCCATGTGCTGGGGAGCAAGGGGGCGAGCGAACTCGTCACCGAGCGCTCCCTGGCCCTGATCGCCAATTTCATGCGCTCACCGCAATATCGCAAAGGCGCCCAGGACTATTATCGTGAGGCCCTGGCTAAACTCGACGTGACGACGCCGTCCGGCCGTCGCGCCCGCCTGGCGCTGCTTGCGGTCGAGGGTGCGGCCACCCTGCGGGGCTTTGACTTTTATCCAATCACCGAAAAGGACTGGCAGGACATCCACGCCGATGTCCTTGATCTTTTGCTCGACTAGGCCCGCGCGGCCTTCAGCATCGGCTCGATGTGGTTTTCAAACAGCAGGCCCGGCTGTTCGGCCAGTGCCGCGCTATAAGCCGCTTCCGCTGCCAGCGACACGCGCAGGAACCGAGCGACACCAGCCACATCCACCGCCGACAGCCCATAAAAGCCCGCTTCAAGCCGCCGCAGGATTTCGGTTTTGCTGGCAATCATCCCCGCCGCCACATCCTTGCCGTTGCTCATCGAGCCATCGCGCTTGATGTAATCGTGCAGCGGTGCGCCGAGATGCATGGAGAGCGGCGCCTTGCCATAGAGCTGCAGCAAGAGTTCCAGGTCGGTCATGTTGCTCAGCGTCGGGTCGTAGCGTCCGTCGGTCTTGGTCCGATCCCACACCACCATGGAATCCATGGATAGGCTGACCCACTTGTGCTCGCCCGGTGTCAACTCCCGATCCGGTCCATCCCCGACATGGCGCAGGTGTTCAAAATCCATGGCCATGACATCGAGCGCCGTCGTCACGATCGCATGGTTTTCCAGCGCCGCAACGGCAAGCTCAAGTTTTTGCGGTTTCAGCCGGTCGTCGGCGTCGAGAATGGCGACATAGGGTACGCTCAATTGCTCCAGCGCCACGTTCCGGGTCCGCGAGGCGCCAGTGCCGACGCCCCCGCTCGTCAGAAAAACCTGGCGCTCATCGCGCAGCCCCTGGCCATCAAGAAACGCCGCATAATCAAACCCGTCATCGGCAATGATCCAATGCTGCCAATCCGCATGGGTCTGGGTGAGCACGCTCTGCACCGTGGTGGGCAATGTGTCCTGCGCGCGGAAAGCGGGGGTGATAACGGCGACGGTTTTCGACTGGGTCATGTAGGCCTCTGATCGCTTCGCTCAGGCCATCCGCTCAGGCTTGAACAGGACGGCCATAGGACCCATATCTGCCTCAGCCTGTCGATGCCAGAGTTTTGGGTCGACAGTATTCGTTGCTTGCTTGAAACAAGGACGGCGTAGATGTCGCGTATATCGGTCTTTTCCGCGCCCTTTCTCCTCGGCTTTGACAGCTTTGAGGAAAGGATCGATCGGCTCGCCCGGTCTGCGGACGGCTACCCCCCTTACAATATCGAGCGCACCGTCGGCGAAGACGGCACGGAACGCTTCATCATTTCCATCGCGGTTGCCGGATTTTCCGAATCCGAGCTCGAAGTGATGAGTGAAGACAACCAGCTCAATGTTCGCGGAAAGCAGAAGGATGAGCCGGGGCGGGAGTTCCTGCACCGAGGCATTGCCGCCAGGCAATTCCAGCGCACCTTCCTCCTTGCCGATGGAATGATCGTGAAAGATGCAACTCTGAGCCATGGCATGCTCGTTATTGCTCTTGAGCGTCCTCGCGCGCCCAAGCTTGCCCGCCGTATCGACATTCGCTCGCTGTAAAGGAAAGGGCTAAAAAATGATGGATAGACGCAATACCGACGCCGTTCCTGCCGACGCGCACCCGCTTCGGCATCTGACCCAGGCCCAGTTCGCGGCCCTGGGTGGCAGTGCCGTGGCCTATATCAAGCCGGTCTCCGGCCTTGTGCTCTCGCACATGATCCACGACGCAGAATTCAATGACACCGAGCTTTACCAGCTCGTCATGTCTGCCGATGGCACCCCGCTGATGGTCGCCGACACGGCTGACGCCGTGGCCGAATGGCTCGGCGACAAGAATCTGGGACTTGCGACCCTGCACTAGGGTCGGCCCCATCCGAAACAAAAACCCCGCGGATCAGTCTGATCCGCGGGGTTTTCAATTTCGGTAACCTGCGCCTCAGGCGGCGCAGGAATCTTCAAGCGGTGTTGTCAGCAGCGCATAGAGCCGCTTCACATCGGTTTCCCGCCGTAGCTGGTCGATGACACTTTCCGTCCGCAGCAGCCGCGCCACGCGCGACAGGGCCTTCAGGTGATCGGCGCCGGCGCCGACAGGCGCGAGCAGCATGATCACCACGTCGACCGGCTGGTCGTCGACCGCGTCGAAGTCGATGGGCGTATCGAGCCGCGCGAAAACGGCGGTTACACCCTTGAGACCATTGAGCTTCCCGTGCGGAATGGCGATGCCATTCCCAAGGCCGGTCGACCCCAATTCCTCGCGGCCAGCAATGGCCGCAAGGATATCGTTCTGGTCCTTGCCGGTGATCTCGGAAGCCTTTTTGGACAAGATGTCAAACAGCTGGCGCTTCGAGGTGACACCCGTACAGTCAAGTACGGCTTCCTCTGCCAGAATGTCAGCCAATTCCATTAGTCTGCCTTGGGCTCTACTTCAGCTTTTCTACGGCAGTCGGGCTAATCAATTTGCCCCAAGCGCGGGATCAATCCAGCCTATATTGCCGTCCGCGCGGCGGTAGACCACATTCAGGCCGCCATGTCCAGCGTGGCGGAACATCACAACATTCTGACCCGACAGGTCGAGCTCCATCACCGCCTCCTCCACACTCATCTGGCGCAGGTTCTTGGTGGTCTCGGCAACCACGGGTGGCGCATAGTCTTCGTCGAGCTCGTCGAACTCGTCCGAGGCCCCGAAAACGGTGTACTGGGCCGTGCCGCCATCGGCGCCATTACCCTTGCGGTGCTGCTTGAGCTTCCGGTTGTAACGGCGCAGGCGCTTTTCGATATTGAGCGCCATGACCTCGAAGGCCGAGGTCGCATCACCGCCCTGGGCGCTGGCTTGTAGAGTGGCGCCGGAATCGAGGTGGACAACGCAGTCGGCACGGAAACCAATTCCGTCTGGAGTGAGGGTCAGATGGCCGTCATAGCCGCCGTCAAAATACTTTCCGACAACGGTGGAAAAGTGATCCTCTGCTTTGCCGCGCAGAGCATCGCCTACATCCATATTCTTTCCCGAAACGCGCAAGGCCATGGCTTCTTCTTCCTTTCGGTCGTGTGTACGACGCAAGAGGTCCCGAAGCCGATCTCCCGACATCCGGGTTCCTGCCTACTGTCACCCATTGCATGTGGGGTGCCAGACATGAGGATGCTAGACCCAGCCAGAGGCAGGGGCAATCCGCATCATGCCCGGCATGTCCAAATGAGAGGGTGACAGAGGGACGCGGCTCAATTAGCCTTCCCGCCGTGAACAAAGGCTGCCGGGCAGGAGCCCAACGCCGCAGCCCCGCTCCGCGGTTCCCGGTTCACGTCAAGAAGCGAGACGATAGGACGCAGCCGCCTCTAGGCAATCTTCTGCAATGCCTTTTTCTGGCGGCGGCGGATCACCGAGGAGGGGATGTTCATGCCCTCGCGATATTTGGCCACCGTGCGCCGGGCCACGTCGATGCCCTGTTCCTTGCGCAGCATTTCGGCGATCGTGTCGTCCGAGAGAATATCGCTCGCCAGTTCCGCATCAATAAGCTGCTTGATCCGGTGCCGTACCGCTTCAGCCGAATGATCACTGCCGCCATCCGCCGAAGAGATGGCCGTCGTGAAGAAGTATTTCATCTCGTAGAGGCCGCGCGGCGTCGCCATATACTTGTTGGCGGTTACGCGACTCACCGTCGATTCATGCATTTCGATTTCTTCGGCGACCATTTTGAGCGTCATCGGCTTCAGATGCGCCACGCCATGGGTCAGAAACCCGTCCTGCTGGCGCACGATTTCGGCGGCCACCTTGGTAATCGTCTGGGCCCGCTGGTCGAGACTTTTGGTCAGCCAATTGGCCGTCTGCAGGCAATCGGACAAAAAGGTCTTTTCCGCCGCGTCGCGGGTCTTCTTGGTCACGCTGGCATAATAGACCCGGTTGACCAGGACGCGCGGTAGCGTCTCGGTATTAAGTTCGATCTGCCAGCCGCCATCGGGCCCGGACCGCACGAAGACATCGGGCACCACGGCTTCGATCGGCGCGCTGTCGAAGGCAAGGCCCGGCCGCGGATCGAGCAGACGCAATTCGCCCAGCATATCGGAGAGATCTTCGCGATCGCAGCCGACGGCCTTCATCAACCCCGCCATATTGTGTTCGGCGACAAGACCAAGATTGTCGAGCAGGCGCTGCATCATCGGATCGAGCCGGTCGCGCTCGCGCAATTGCAGCGCCATGCATTCGGCAACGGACCGGGCAAAGACGCCAATCGGGTCGCAGGTCTGCAGCGCGCCGAGAACAGCCTCGACATCGCCGAGTTCGGCCCCGAGCAGTTCGGCTACCGCGTCGAGTTCAACAGTGAGATAGCCAGCCTCGTTGAGTCCATCGATCAGGTGCTGGCCGATCAGCCGGTCGGCCTGGGTGCGCAGCAGCATCTGCGCCTGGGCTTCTAGATGGTCGGAAAGGCGCGGGCGCGAGGCCACGAACTGGTCAAGGTCGGGCGCTTCGCCACCCTCAAAACTGCCATTGCGGTCGGGCCCGGTGACGCTGCCCATCTCATTGGGATTGGATTCGGGAAAGACGTTCTCGACCGCTGTGTCATAGCCCTCGGCGATCTGGTCGGCATCTTTGATGCGGTCGCCCTGGGCAACCGTGTCTTCATAGGCACTGAGTTCGACCGCTCGTTCGGGGGCTTCGGCCGGCTCGACATCGGCTGCCTCGCCACCCTCTTCGCGTTCGAGCAGCGGATTGCGCAGGAGTTCGGCGTCGACGAAATCATTGAGTTCGAGATGGCTCAATTGCAGCAGTTTGATCGACTGCATGAGCTGCGGCGTCAGCGTCAGGCTTTGGGCCTGGCGAAACTCCAGCCGCGGCGAAAGTGCCATCTATTCAACCTCTTGGCGCGTCACGTGATGCCCCGAAGGGCGGCTTCCCGGCCGCAACATGGCTGATTTCGTCGGCAAGGGCAAGCGCTAGAGCAAGTTCCGTGCCAGTTCAAAGGCTTCTAAAGCTCGAAGCTCTCGCCGAGGTAGACGCGCCGGGCCTCGGGGCTGGCCGAAATGGTTTCGGGCTTACCCTGAATCATCACCGAGCCGCCATGGATGACATAGGCGCGATCGACGAGCCCAAGCGTTTCGCGTACCGCATGGTCGGTGATGAGCACGCCAATGCCGCGCTGGGTCAATTGCCGCACGAGACCCTTCACTTCCGCCACGGCAATGGGATCGACGCCGGCAAAGGGCTCGTCGAGCAGCATGAAGATCGGTTCGGCCGCCAGGGCCCGCGCAATTTCGACACGGCGGCGTTCGCCGCCCGACAGGGACAGGGCATTGGACTTGGCAAGGTGGGAGATGGAAAATTCGTCGAGCAACTGTTTTAGCCGGCGCTTGCGCTCGGCCCTGCCGCTCACGGTATTTTCCAGAATGGCGAGAATATTGCCCTCGACGCTCATGCCGCGGAAAATGGACGGCTCCTGGGGCAGGTAGCCAACGCCGAGCTGGCCACGCTGAAACAGCGGCAAGCGGGTAATGTCATTGCCATCGAGCTGGATGCGGCCCGCATCGGGCCGCACCAGACCCATGATCATGGTGAAAACCGTGGTCTTGCCGGCGCCATTGGGGCCAAGAAGGCCCACGGCTTCCCCGCGGCGCACGGCCAACGAAACATCGCGCACGACCGTGCGCTTGCCAAAACTCTTGGCAAGGCCCTGGGCCACGAGCCAGCCCGACTGGTCTATGCGCGTCTTCTCGCTCATTGGGTGGTGAAGACGCCGGTCACGCGTCCGCCCTGGCTGGCGCTGAAAGTCGAAACATTGGTGGCAAGATTGACCACCAGCTCCTGCGCCTGGACGCTGCCGGCCGTATTGCTGACCTCGACATTGCCGGTCAGACGCAGCAATTGATCGCCCGGCGTGAACACGGCGCGATCGCCCGTCGCCGTCTGCTCGTCGGTTTCGAGCTTCACCTTGCCGGTCGCCTCAAAACTCCTGATGTCGCTGGTGCCACCCTCGCCATAGGTGGCGACGACCTTTTCGGCCCAGACATTGACCGTCGGATGCTTGATCACGACATTGCCGACGAAAACCGCTTCCTTAGTCCCTTCTTCGATGGTGAAGGTGTCGGCCGATATCTGCACATCGGTCTGCGCTAGCGCGGGCGCAGCAAGCAAAGTTGCAAAAACAGCGATCAAAGCGAAGCGACTGAAATTCATTCCTGCTCCTCCCCCGGGGTTTCGGGCAGCGTGACGATCGCCTTGGTGAAAGTCCAGCGGTTGCGATCGGCCTCGTGTACCATGCCCTCGGCGCGCACGGTGGAGCCGTCCGAATAATTGATGGTCACCGGGCCCTTCGATGTCAGGGTCTGGCTCGCCCAGTCGAAAACGGAGTCGCTGAGGCGACCGGAAATGCCGCTGGATTCGCTGATTTCAGTGCCATTCTCGATGCGCACCTGCTGGTTGACCGTGTCGAGAATGGCGTCCACTGCCGATGCCTCGCGGCGAACGCCATCGGTGCGCTCCAGCATTACCTTCACATTGCTCATCGTAATCAGGTCGGTATTGTCGATGGCCGCCGCCGCTTCCTCGGCCCAAACGCGATAGACCGAACCATCGGTCAGCGTGCCGGCATATTCCGGTGTCTCGACCCGAATCCGATCCGGCGTTACTTCGATCTTGCCGATGCCAAAACGCGCGCCAAAACTCGAAATGACAATCTGGATCAAGAGCGCGATCAGTAGTACCGAACCCACGGTCGGCACGGCAAACCGAAGCAGCCCCACCACGCGGTTTCGACGGGTAAGACGCTTGTACTTGCGGGTCCGGCCGGGCTGATCGGCAAAGGCCAAGGGCTGTTCCTCAGCTGTGGGCGAAAATATCCGTCTCTTGCCAACCCATGAGATCAAGGGCGCAACGGGTTTTTACGAAATCGAAGCAGGCCTCTGCCAGTTCCATCCGGTTCTCGCGCTTGAGCATGCGGTCAAGATGGCGCTTGAGGTCATGGAGATAAAGAACGTCGGAAGCGGCATAGTCGAGCTGCGCGTCAGTCAGCTTCTCACTCCCCCAGTCCGAGCTCTGCTGCTGCTTGGAAAGGTCGACATTGAGCAGTTCGCGCGCCAGTTCTTTCAGACCATGTCGATCCGTATAGGTGCGCACGAGGCGCGAGGCGATCTTGGTGCAATAGATCGGCCCGGTGACAACCCCAAAGCGCTGCTGCAAAACCGCGACGTCGAAACGCGCATAGTGAAAAATCTTGGTGACGCCGGGATCGGTTAGGAGGCGAACCAGATTAGGGGCTTCAGTGGCGTTCTGCGGAATCTGGATGACATCGGCGCTGCCATCACCGGGGGAAAGCTGCACCACGCAAAGCCGGTCGCGATGCGGATCGAGTCCCATGGTTTCCGTGTCGATCGCCACCTCGCGCCCGTAGTTGGAGAGGTTTGGCAGATCGCCGCGATGCAGTCTGATGGCCATGGTTTTTCCATTCTTCCCGTTTTGCTTTCATTGGCACAGCAAGACGGCGATGGAAAGGCACTGTGCCAAGGCAAGAATTGCTCAACCCTGCGACCAGGTCATATCAAGCTTTCTTTATATCTCCCTTGACCCAGAGGGCATACAATGTCACAAAACGGTCAGTTTGGCCCATTTTCGGGCATTTTTTGCATTTTCGGAGCAGTTGCGTGGCCCGTTCGTCCTATCACTTCACCTCTGAGTCGGTCTCCGAGGGTCACCCGGACAAGGTCTGCGACCGGATTTCGGACGAGATCGTCGACCTCGTTTTCCGTGAGGCCAAGAAGGTCGGCATGGATGCGAACCAAGTCCGCATCGCCTGCGAGACTCTGGCCACCACCAATCGTCTGGTCATTGCCGGCGAAGTGCGCGTGCCCGATACGCTCCTCAAGAAAGACAAGGACGGCAACGTCCTCAAGGACAAGGCCGGCGCCCCGATCGTCAATCCGTCAAAATTCAAGGCCGCCGCCCGCAAGGCGATCCGCTCCATCGGCTACGAGCAGTCGGGCTTCCACTGGAAGACCGCCAAGATCGAAGTCCTGCTGCATGGCCAGTCCGCGGACATCGCCCAGGGTGTCGATGAAAGCGGCAACAAGGATGTCGGTGCCGGCGACCAGGGCATCATGTTCGGCTACGCCTCGCGCGAAACGCCGGAACTCCTGCCCGCTCCGATCTACTATGCCCACAAGATTCTCGAGACCATTACTGACGCCCGCAAGGCCAATCATGGTCCGGCCGGCAAGCTTGGCCCTGATGCCAAGAGCCAGGTGACGGTGCGCTATGAAGACGGCAAGCCGGTCGGGGTCACCCAGATCGTGCTCTCCACTCAGCACCTCGATGAAAGCCTGACCTCTGCCGACGTCCGCAAGATTGTGGAACCTTATATCCGTGAAGCTCTGCCGGATGGCTGGATCAGCGACGAGACCGTCTGGCACGTAAACCCGACCGGCAAGTTCGTCGTCGGCGGTCCCGATGGCGATGCGGGCCTGACCGGCCGCAAGATCATCGTCGATACCTATGGTGGCGCAGCCCCTCATGGCGGCGGCGCCTTCTCGGGCAAGGATCCGACCAAGGTTGACCGCTCGGCCGCCTATGCCGCGCGTTATCTTGCCAAGAATGTCGTTGCCGCCGGCCTTGCCGATCGCGCGACCATCCAGCTCAGCTACGCCATCGGCGTCGCCAAGCCGCTGTCGATCTATGTCGACCTGCACGGCACCGGCAAAGTCGACGAAGCAAAGTTGGAAAAGGCCTTGGCCGAGGTGATGGACCTGACGCCGCGCGGCATCCGCACCCATCTCGACCTCAACAAGCCGATCTATGCCAAAACCTCGGCCTATGGCCATTTCGGCCGCAAGCCGGGCCGCGATGGCAGCTTCTCCTGGGAGAAGATCGACCTCGTAAAGGCATTGAAGCAGGCCGTCGCCTGATTCACGCCAAAGATTGACCAAAGGCCTCTTTTCCGCGATGCGGGGGAGAGGCCTTCGCTTTTTCGAAATTTTGCATCCATGACCGACCACCAGCTCCCCAAAACCCGTGACGGCGAACCCCGCGCCTTCTTCGGCCGCCGTTCCGGCAAGAAACTGCATGGCGGCCAGAAGGCCATGGTGGATGAGACGCTGCCCGAGCTCGAAATCGCACTCAGCGAGCACCTCGACCCCAAGACGCTCTTTCCGGAGGCAAAACGCCTCGTCATCGAAATCGGCTATGGCGGTGGCGAGCATCTGGCGCGCAAGGCCGAGGAAGAGCCCGAAACCGGCTTTATTGGCTGCGAGGTTTTTACCGGCGGCATCGGCAAGATGGTGCAGGCGGCGATTGCCAGAAACCTGAGCAATGTCAGGCTCTTCACCGATGACGCGCTAAAACTGCTCGTCACCCTGCCCGATGCCAGCATTGACGCGGTCTATCTGCTTTACCCCGATCCCTGGCCGAAGACGCGTCACCACAAGCGTCGCTTCGTCTCGCCGGTGACACTGAAGGAACTGGCCCGCGTCATCGGTCCGGGCGGCACATTCCACTTCGCCAGCGATATCGAGGACTATGCCGACTGGACCCTCGCCCACATCGTGCGCGAGCCCGAATTTACCTTTGCTCCGGATGCGCCCGGCTCTTGGCACACGCCCTATCCGGGCTGGCAGCCGACCCGCTATGAACAAAAAGCGCGGCGCGAAGGCCGCATGATCAGCTTTTATTTCACCTTCGATCGGCGCTGAAATCTTTACCGTTTCGTGACGGTGAACGACAAGTTCGTCCGCTCGCGCTCTGGACCTTTGCCATTCGCTCCCCATATCGGCTGCACGCCGGCGCGCTGCGCCTGATGTTCTTCCGTTGACCGGTTCCGGAGCCTCACAAATGTCCACGACGCTTTCCTTTTCGCACGAGGACAACAGCTTTCTGGCGATGCGGACGGGGAAATGGACGCTGGTGGTGGTGGCCGAACTCAGCGCGGGCACGCGGCGCTTCAATGAATTGCGGCGCTCGATGGACGGTATTTCCCAGAAGACGCTGGCTTCCACCCTGCGCGAACTCGAGCGCGACGGCTTTATTTCCCGCACGGCCTTCGCCACCATTCCGCCGCGAGTGGATTACGAACTGACGGCCCTCGGCCGCGATCTGCTCGATCTCGTCGATGCCTGCCGGGCCTTTGTGGCGCGCAATCGCGACGCCGTCGCCTCAGCACGGCAAAATTTCGATCTCTCCAACAATATCAGCCTTCGCTAGGGAAGGCTTCGGGCGCCGCCGGAGGCCGGCAGCGCCAGGAGCATTGGGCCCGGGGCGCCTTCGGGAAAAGCGGAGACTCTTTTCCGGGTCGAAGGCGCGACGGGCAGGCGCTTAGAGCCCGACGGGCGCCAGCGTGTCGGCGTCGAAGAGCTGCATGGCCTGGGTGCCGTCTTCCTGGACCACGAAGGCGCGGATCTTGCCGTTCCATTCTTCGATCGAGGCGGCGTTGATGCCCTTTTCATGCAGACGGAGCAGCGTATAGTCGTTGGCAACTTCGTCGGTCAGGTAGCTGGTGTCGACATCAGTCGATTCAACCGGAGCCGGTGCTGCAAAGGCTGGCAGGGCAACGCCGGCAACGAGAGCGGCAGTGGTCAGGGCGAGGATGCTGTTCTTGATCATTTGGGTGTTCCTTTCGTTTTGAACACCACAGAAATGGGCCGCCAGAATTCGGCTCCAAGGCACGAAAAACAAGAATCTTGCCCTTGAAAGCGGGCCCATCGCGCCGACGGTTTCACAGGGAAATCAGGTGGTTGGAAAGAAACCCGGTTGTCGCGGGGGAACCGGGTTCCCCCAAGGTGCCCTCAGTTTGGAACCGCCCGGCGGACCATGGTGTTCTGCTGTGGCAGAGGGGAGAAAACCATGCAGATCAGCGTCAATATTCTCGACACCGTTCCCGTCACCCACAATGTCCGCCATTACCGGCTCGAACGTCCCAAGGGCTACAATTTCTCGCCCGGCCAGGCGACCGAGGTCAGCATCGATCGCGACGGCTGGCAGGACAAGAAACGGCCGTTCACCTTTACCTGCCTGCCCGATGCCGAGAATCTCGAATTCACCATCAAGAGCTACTTTGACCATACCGGCGTCACCAATGAACTCTGGTCGCTCGGCGCGGGGGACAAGCTGATCCTGCGCGATGTCTGGGGTACGATCCAATATCGCGGCCCCGGCACGTTCATTGCCGGTGGCGCCGGCGTTACGCCCTTCATCGCCATCCTGCGGCACCTCAATGCCACGGGCAAAATCGCCGGCAATACGCTGATCGTCTCGAACCAGACCGAGAAGGATATTATCCTGCGCGACGAGTTCGAGGCCATGAGCGGCCTCAAGACGCTCTGGACCGTTACCAATGACCAGAAATCAAAGCTGGCCCAGGAACGCATCGACGCCGATTTCCTCAGGCGCCATGTCACCGACTTCAATCAGAATTTTTACCTCTGCGGGCCGGACCCCATGGTGAAAGACCTGCGCGGTTTCCTCGAAGACCTCGGAGCCAACGTCGCCAATGTCACCTGGGAGCGCTAGGCGCCCCCTCAAGAGGCCCGCCAGGCCGACCTTGCCTTTTGCCGAGAGCGGCGCTATATGAGGCCTACATCGTTGCTCTCATACAGAGAGTGGTGCCCTGACCGGCCCCGCTCTTTTTGCTTATCTGGGACCCAATGGCTTTCGATCTTACCGAGAAACGCTACATCAAGGAAACCGGCCTCGAAGCCCGTGTTTCCCGCATCGTCGAGCCGGTCGCCAATGGTCTTGGCTATTCGCTCGTGCGGGTCAAGATCACTCCGGAAAATGGCTGCACCCTGCAGATCATGGCCGAAGACGAAAATGGTCGCTTCAACATCAATGACTGCGAGGCGCTTTCCAAGGACCTCTCGCCGGTTCTCGATGTCGAAGACCCGATCGACCGCGAATATCACCTGGAAGTCTCTTCCGCCGGCATCGATCGTCCCCTCGTGCGCAAGCGCGATTTCGAGCGTTTCGTCGGCCATGAGGCCAAGGTCGAACTGCTCGACATGATCAATGGCCGCAAGCGTTTCCGCGGCGACATCCTTGCCGTGGACGAAGAGGGCGTGACCATCCGCCTGCCCGACGCGCCCGGCGGTACCAATCCCGACCACAAGCTCAGCTTCGTCACTATCGCCGATGCCAAGCTCGTGATGACCGACAAATTGATGGATATGGCGCGCGCCGATCAGGAATTGCATCCGATCGACGACGATGAGACCGAAACGGTCGAATATGCCGATGCCGACAATGACGACGAAAACCTCCCCGAGGAGACGAAATAAATGGCCGTTAGCGCGAATCGCCTTGAGCTTTTGCAGATCGCGGATGCCGTTGCCCGTGAAAAGTCGATCGACCGCATGGTCGTGATCGAGGCGATGCAGGATGCCATGGAAAAGGCCGCCAAGGGCCGCTATGGCGCCGAGACCGAGATCAAGGTCGAGATCAATCCGCGCTCGGGCGAAACCCGCATGTGGCGCCTCTTGGAAATCGTCGACGCCGTCGAAGAGCCGAGCCGCCAGGTTGACCTGAAATTCGCCAAGACCAAGTCGCCCGAAGCCAAGGTCGGCGATTTCCTGACCGAACCGCTGCCGCCGATGGAATTCGGCCGCATCGCTGCCCAGTCGGCGAAGCAAGTGATCGTGCAGAAGGTGCGCGATGCCGAGCGTGACCGCATGTTCGAGGAATATACCAACCGCGTCGGCGAAATCGTCAACGGCACGGTCAAGCGCGTCGAATATGGCAATGTCATCGTCGATCTCGGCCGTGGCGAAGCCATCATCCGCCGCGACGAACTGATCCCGCGCGAAATGTTCCGCTATGGCGACCGCGTCCGCGCCTATATCTATGACGTGCGCCGCGAACAGCGCGGTCCGCAGATTTTCCTCTCGCGCACCCATCCGCAGTTCATGGCAAAACTGTTCATGCAGGAAGTGCCCGAGATCTATGATGGCGTCATCACCATCCGCTCGATCGCCCGTGACCCGGGTTCGCGCGCCAAGATCGCCGTCACCTCGAACGATTCCTCGATCGATCCCGTCGGCGCCTGCGTCGGTATGCGTGGTTCGCGCGTCCAGGCCGTGGTTGCCGAACTGCAGGGCGAAAAGATCGACATCATTCCCTGGACCGACACCATTGCCGATCTCGTGGTTTCTGCGCTGCAGCCGGCCGATGTCGCCAAGGTCGTTCTCGACGAACAGGCCGAACGCATCGAAGTCGTGGTGCCCGACGAGCAGCTCTCGCTTGCCATCGGTCGTCGTGGCCAGAATGTGCGCCTCGCGTCGCAGCTCATTGGCTGGGATATCGACATCCTGACCGAGCAGGAAGAGAGCGAACGCCGCCACAAGGAATTCACCGAACGCTCGACCCTGTTCATGCAGGCCCTTGACGTTGACGAGATGGTTGCCCAACTACTGGCTTCCGAAGGCTTCTCCTCGGTCGAAGAGCTCGCCTATATCGAGCCCAACGAAATCGCCTCGATTGAAGGCTTTGACGAAGAGACGGCCGGGGAAATCCAGAATCGCGCCGCCGAATATCTCGCCGAGATCGAGCGCAAGTTCGACGACGAGCGTATCGCGCTCGGTGTCGATGACGAACTCTACGAAATTCCGGGCCTCAATGCCGCCATGCTGGTGGCGCTCGGCAAGGAAGACATCAAGACCGTGGAAGACTTTGCCGGTTGCGCCGCTGACGATCTCGTCGGCTGGAGCGAACGCAAGGACGGGGAAACCAAGCGCTTCGAAGGCACGTTCAAGGATTTCCCGGTAAGCCGCGAAGAAGCTGAAGACATGATCCTGCAGGCGCGCCTGCGTGCTGGCTGGATCCAGGCCGATGAAGTCGCCGCCGAAGACGGCGACGAAACCGCGGAGGAGGCGGTCTAAGGACCGCCTTCTTCGGAGTGATGTCGTGGCCCGGCGCGAAGAAACCATAAGGACATGTGCTCTCACCCGGCTCGAAAAGCCGGTTGAGGAACTGATCCGTTTCGTGCTCGGCCCCGATGGCACCATCGTGCCCGATACCGATGCCAAGGCCGAAGGCCGGGGCGTCTGGATCAGCCTCAGCTACGAATCCGTTGCCGAAGCTGTGCGCAAGAAGGCTTTTGCGAAAAGCCTGAAAGAAAACGTGACCGTGCCGCCCGATCTGGCGGATCTGACCCGGCTGCGGCTCGAACAAAGATTTTCCTCGGCTCTCGCCATGGCGCGAAAAGCCGGCCAGTTCACCTCCGGCGGCATGAAGGTGAAGAGCGCCATCGAAGGGGGGCAGCTGATCGCGCTGCTTTCAGCGACCGATGGCGCGGCCGATGGCAAGAACAAGATGCTGGGGGCCCTGCGCGCCCTCAATCACGCCCGCCGCGAGGGCAGCGCAGCCGGCAAGCAGGTGCCTCATTTCGAATTGCTCTCAAGCGTGCAATTGGGTTTGGCACTTGGACTAGAAAATGTGATACATGCTGCCCTCATGACAGGGGCGGCAGCCCAATCGGCGCTGGATAAGGCCAATAGACTGGCCCGCTACAACGCCAATCCGACGGATAACGACACCGACCGCCCTGCGGTAACCGGTGTGCTTTTGTCCGTGGAACAGGACGAAAGACGATAGGAAGTATGGCTGATAACGACGACAAGCGTTCTGACGATTCTGGCGCCAAGAAGACGCTGACCCTCAAGGGTGGTCCGGGTCTGGGCAATCGCGCCGGCACGTCGCGCGGTCCCTCGCGTGCGACGGTGGTCGTGGAGAAGCGGACTCGCGTGGTTCCCAAGCCCGCCGGCGTGCCCTCGGGCCCACAGGTAGGCGGCGGCCGTCCCAGCGGTTCGGGTCGCCCCGGCCAGGGTCGCCCCGTGCAGGCCCAGCGTGCACCGCTCGGTCTTTCGGCTGCCGAAGCCGAAGCCCGCCAGAAGGCGCTCGCTCTCGCCGGCGCTCGCGCCGCCGAGGACAAGGAACGCTTTGCGGCCGAAGAAGCGCGCCGCATCGAGGACGACAACCGTCGTCGTCAGATCCGCGAAGAAGCCGCGCGCCAGGAAGAAGAACGCCGTCAGGCCGAAGAAGCCCGTCGCGCCGAGGAAGACGTTGTCGCAGCTCCCGAGCCCGCTGCGAGCGCCGCACCGGCACCGGCTGCCGCGCCTGAACCGCGTCAGCCTTTCGTGCCGGCGAGCCAGCGCAATCCCGGCCCGTCTGCAGTTCGCACCGTTTCGGGCCGTCCCGGCCAGTCGGCGCGCCCGCAGCGCAGCGAGCGGCCTTCGAACGAACGCCCGTCCAACGAGCGTCCGTCCAATACCCGCCCCGATGGCGAACGGCCCAATCCCAATGCCCGTCCGACCGGCGATCGCCGTCCGGCTGGCTCCACCGGCACGCGCCCGGCAGGTACGGCTACCCGTCCCGCTGGTGAACGGCGTCCGGCCGGCGCCGGCATGGCTCCGATCGGCAATGTGCCGCCCGCCGCACCGAGCGAGGCCGATGGCCGTCGCGTTCGTACTGGCGCGCCGCAACAGCGTCCGACCACCGAAGCCGAGCTCGAAAATGCCCGCCGCGCCTCGCGCGCCCAGCCCGAACGGCCCTCGCGCCGCGTCGACGATGGTGCCGCCCGCGGCCGCCTGACGGTTTCGAGCGCCACGACCGAAAGCGATCGTGATCGCGGTCCCTCGCTCGCCGCCATGAAGCGTCGTCGCGACAAGAAGATGGGCCGCAACCAGCAGGATGCGCCCAAGCTGATCCGCGAAGTCGTGATCCCAGAAGTCATTACGGTGGGCGAACTCGCCAACCGCATGGCCGAACGCTCCGTCACCGTCATCAAGATGCTGATGCAGCAGGGCAATATGGCCAAGATCACCGACGTGATCGACGCCGATACGGCTGAACTCATCGCCAGCGAACTCGGCCACACGGTCAAGCGCGTGTCGGAAGCCGACGTTGAAGAAGGTCTCTTCGATCTCCCGTCCGACGACAAGGCCGAGGATTTGACCGATCGTGCGCCGGTCGTGACCATTATGGGCCACGTCGACCACGGCAAGACCTCGCTCCTCGATGCGATCCGCGAAGCCAATGTGGTTTCGGGTGAAGCCGGCGGCATCACCCAGCATATCGGCGCCTATCAGGTCGAAAAGAACGGCACCAAGATCACCTTCCTCGACACCCCGGGCCACGAGGCGTTCACCGCCATGCGTGCCCGCGGCGCCCGGGCAACTGACATCGCGGTGCTGGTCGTGGCGGCCGATGACGGCGTCATGCCGCAGACCATCGAATCCATCAAGCATGCCAAGGCGGCTGGTGTTCCGATCATCGTGGCCATCAACAAGATGGACAAGCCGGACGCCAATCCCCAGCGCGTGCGCACCGAACTGCTTCAGCATGAAGTGTTCGTGGAAACCATGGGCGGCGACGTGCTCGATGTCGAGGTTTCGGCCAAGACCCGTGCCGGTCTCGACAAGCTCCTCGAAACCATCCTGCTGCAGGCTGAAGTCCTCGAGCTCAAGGTCGCCCGCGACGGTCGCGCCGAAGGTATCGTGGTCGAAGCCAAGCTCGATCGTGGTCGCGGTGCCGTGGCCACCGTTCTCGTCCAGCGCGGCACGCTGCGCGTCGGTGACATTCTCGTCGCCGGCACCGAGTTCGCCAAGGTTCGCGCCCTCATCAACGACAAGGGCGAGCAGGTCAAGGAAGCTGGCCCCTCGGTTCCGGTGGAAGTCTTGGGCTTTACGGGTGTGCCCTCGGCCGGCGATCGTTGCTCGGTCGTCGAAACCGAAGCCCGTGCCCGCGAAGTTACCGAATATCGTCAGCGCGCCATCCGTGAAAAGACGGCCGGCGGCGGCGCCACCAGCCTCGAGCAGATGATGAATCAGCTCAAGGCCAATGGCATCGCGAAGTTCCCGCTGATCATCAAGGGCGACGTGCAGGGTTCGGTGGAAGCCATCGTTGCCAGCCTCGACAAGCTCGGCACCGACGAAGTGTCGGCGCAGATCCTGCATCAGGGCGTCGGTGGTATCACCGAAAGCGACGTGACGCTGGCAACGGCCTCCAAGGCCGTCATCATCGGCTTCAACGTCCGCGCCAACAAGCAGGCCGCAGATCTTGCGACCCGCGAAGGCATCGAAATCCGCTACTACAACATCATCTACGACCTCGTGGATGACGTGAAGTCGGCCATGTCTGGTCTCCTGGCGCCCGAGCGCCGCGAAACCTTCATCGGCTACGCGGAAATCCTCGAAGTCTTCCAGATCACCAAGGTCGGCAAGGTCGCGGGTTGCCGCGTCACCGAGGGCCTTGTGGAACGCGGCGCCGGCGTGCGTTTGCTGCGCGACAACGTCGTCATCCACGAAGGCAAGCTCAAGACGCTCAAGCGCTTCAAGGACGAAGTCAAGGAAGTCCAGGTCGGCCAGGAATGCGGCATGGCCTTCGAAAACTACGAAGACATCCGCGCCAAGGACGTCATCGAATGCTTCCGCGTCGAGACCGTGCAGCGCACGCTGTAAGTCTCTGCCAAGCAATAAAGTTGAAGGGCGTGGCCACAGGCCGCGCCCTTTTTGTTTGTGCCATTCGCTGCCATCTTCCTATCAGTGAGGTGCGGAGGAGAGCCAAATGCAGACCATCATGATGGACGTCGACGGCGTCCTCGTTTCCGGCCGCCCCAGGGACGGCGCGGACCTCTTCACAGACCTCGAGGCCGATCTCGGCATCTCGGCTTTGACCCTGCAACGCGAGTTCTTCAAACCGCGCTGGCCAGAGATCATCACCGGACGCAAAGCGCTCCTCCCCGAACTCTCCGAATTCCTCACCGACATCGCGTCAGCCGTCTCCGCTCAAACCCTGATCGACTACTGGTTTGAAAATGACTCGCGGCTTGTTGAGACGGTTGTCGACGACATGGCAAAGCTGCGAGCCCAAGGGCTTCGGGTCTATCTCGCGACAAACCAGGAGCACATGCGCGCCACCTATCTGATGGAGGCTATGGGCCTAGCCCGCCACGTCGACGGCATTTTCTACTCGGCCGCCATCGGCCATCGAAAACCCAGCCGGCCATTCTACCAGCACATCCAGGACACGCTGGGCGGCTCAGCAGAAGACATTACCCTTGTGGATGACACGGAAGACAATGTCATCGCCGCACGGGAGCAGGGATGGAACGCCATTCACTGGCGAGCCCATATGTCGCTTCTCGACGAACTCGCCCGTAGCCCGGCAAATAGCGGCTAGACGTTCTCCCGCCTGAACCGCGCCACCCATTCCTGGCTCGTCGCATCGGCCATCTTGGCCGTCGGCACCGCCATGGCATGGGCAATATCTTGGTCGAGCCCCAGCCGCGCAAAAATCTCCGCCAGCGCCCGCTGTGGCGCGGCCGTAACGCCTTCGTAGGTCAGTCGCAGCGGAGTGATGCCATGGGCCGCAAAGAAGACGTCCCAGGCTCGGTCATCCTCTTCCAGTTCCGCCAGCACCTCGGCAATCCTCTTGCCGTCATAGACCGGCTCCGGCCGCTCCTCTGACCCTTCAAGAACGCTGCCATCGGCATTGAGGTGCCAGAGGCCCGTCTGCTCGGCACGCACCAGCGAAACGGCCTGGCCGAGCTTGTCGCCGCGCGAGAGGTGAATGTAGAGGAGGGGCCCGAACGCCTCCTTGAGGCGCTGGGCCACATCGCCCGGCCCGCCAAGAGCCCGCTCCAGCCGCCGCCCGGCATCGGCGAGGCTGGGATACATCAGCCGCAACCCAATGATCTCCGTTCCCGCCGCGCCCGCCTCCCGCATGGCCGCAAGATAAGCGCGATCGAATGCCGGAGCATCGGTGCCCCCGGCAAGGGATACGCCCCATTCACCCGCCCAGTAGGCAATATCGACCTCGCGAAAATACGAGTTCGGTCGCCCGGCCACGCCGCTGCGATGGAGCATTTCGCAGATCAGCGTACTGCCCGAGCGCGGCGTGCCGCAGATGATGTAGGCGCGCGGAGTTTTGGTCATGAACGGCCTCGAAGTGGACCGCCATCATGCATATCGCTCGCCCGACGAAAAGGCGCTTGTGCCAGATGAGCAGGATCCAAAGACGAAGAGCCCGCTCCTTGCGGAACGGGCCCTGGATGCCGGATGCGGGTGACTACGGTATGGTCCGCAGCCGGCAGTCTATTTGGAGGTCATGGCGAGGGCGCAGCCCTCAGTCACACGATCCGCCAGAAATGTTGCGGCGACATTGCGCCAGGCATGGTCCGGAAAAATGGATACCGGTTTTCCGTGCCTTATGCGTTGATCACCGTCACGCGCGTGCCCGAGGGAACGCGGGAATAGAGATCGATGATGTCCTGGTTCATCAGGCGAATGCAGCCCGAGGAGACATTGGTGCCGATCGTATAGGGCTCGGTGGTGCCATGGATACGGAAAAGCGTATCGGCCCCGTTTTTGTAGAGGTAAAGCGCACGCGGCCCAAGCGGATTGGTCGGACCCGGCTCCATGCCGCCGGCATAGGGGCCGTAGCGGTCGGGTTCGCGGGCAATCATCGACTTGGTCGGCGTCCAGCGCGGCCACTGGGCCTTGCGGCCGATGGTGGCATCGCCGCGGAACAGCAGCGCCTCGTCCTTGCCCACGCCAATGCCGTAACGCAGGGCCCTGCCGTTCTCCATCACGAGATAGAGGTAGTGGGCAGGTGTATCGACCACGATCGTGCCGGGGCGTTCGGTCGTGTAATAGGCCACTTCCTGGCGCCACCATTGCGGATCGACACGGCGCAGGTCCATGGCGTCGACCTGATAGGGCTCGGTGGTCACCGGACCATACATGCGCAGGTAATAGGGATCGATGACCGGCTCCTGAACCACGGGCTGACGCGTGGTCGAACAGGCTGCCAGGGTCGTCGCTGAAAGACCGAGAAGGAAAAGGCGGCGGGAAATCAAAACTGGAACCTCGGGACAGGCAGGGAGAATCGAGAGGGCAGGGAGCGGACTCTCGTCCTTTGCAGTAACGCTTCTCCCGCTTAACGTGGCACGAATGCGGCGGTTCCTCGCCACAATGTGATCATAGTTGGCGCTGTTGCGGAAATCCCACAGGTTTCACGGCTGTGTGATCTCAAGGGCGAGCAATGGCCTCCATGGCCGCCTCCTGGGCGAAAATGGAAAGGCCCGGATCGCTCCGGGCCTTTCGCAATCTTTTTCGGAAGAAGCGCCTTATTCGGCTGCGTCGTCCTTGGCTTCCTTGACCAGTTCCTTGCCGGTTGCCTGGTCGAGCACCTTCATCGAGAGGCGGACCTTGCCGCGCTCGTCAAAGCCGAGCAGCTTGACCCAGACCTTGTCGCCTTCCTTGACCACGTCGGTGGTCTTGGCAACGCGCTGGTCGGCCAGCTGGGAAATGTGGACGAGACCGTCCTTGGCGCCGAAGAAGTTGACGAAGGCGCCGAAATCGGCGGTCTTCACCACGGTGCCCTGATAGATGCCGCCAACTTCGGCTTCATCGGTGATCGAGCGGATCCACTTGATGGCGGCTTCGATCTGAGTGCCGTCCGAGGACGAAACTTTTACGGTGCCGTCGTCTTCGATGTTGATCTTGGCGCCGGTCTTTTCGACGATCTCGCGGATGACCTTGCCGCCGGTGCCGATCACTTCACGGATCTTGTCGGTCGGGATCTTCAGCGTTTCGATGCGGGGAGCGAACTCGCCCACTTCGCCGCGCGAAGCCGAGAGAGCCTTGGCCATTTCGCCCAGGATGTGGATACGACCGTCCTTGGCCTGAGCCAGGGCGATCTTCATGATCTCTTCGGTGATACCGGCGATCTTGATGTCCATCTGCAGCGAGGTCACGCCCGCTTCAGTACCGGCCACCTTGAAGTCCATGTCGCCGAGGTGATCTTCGTCACCAAGGATATCGCTGAGGACGGCGAACTTCTCGCCTTCAAGGATGAGACCCATGGCAATACCGGCCACCGGGCGCTTCATCGGCACGCCGGCATCCATCAGCGCCAGCGAGGTACCGCAAACGGTCGCCATAGAGGACGAGCCGTTGGATTCGGTGATCTCGGACACGATACGGATCGTGTAGGGGAATTCTTCGATCGAAGGACGGATCGGGTTGATGGCGCGCCATGCGAGCTTGCCGTGACCGATTTCGCGACGACCGGGCGAACCCATGCGGCCAGCTTCACCCACCGAGTAGGGAGGGAAGTTGTAGTGCAGCAGGAAGTTTTCCTTGCGGGTGCCTTCGAGGCTGTCGATGAACTGCTCGTCTTCGGCGGTGCCGAGGGTCGCAACAACCAGAGCCTGGGTTTCGCCACGGGTGAAGATGGCCGAACCATGGGTGCGCGGCAGGACGCCGACTTCCGACAGGATCGGACGCACGGTCTTGAGGTCACGGCCGTCGATACGGCTGCCGGTGTCCAGAATGTTCCAGCGAACGATCTTGGCCTGGAGGTTGTGGACGACTTCGCCCAGAACTTCCTTGGTCAGCTCGCCGGCTTCGATCTTGGCGGCAAAAGCCTCCTTGACCTTGGCATTGGCAGCGTCGACCGCAGCGTAGCGCGAGGCTTTTTCGGTGATCTGGTAGGCAGCGCGCAGATCGGCTTCGGCAATGGCCAGAACTTCAGCTTCGAGAGCCGAGAAATCGGGAGCCGTAAAGTCGCGCGGTTCCTTGGCAGCAAGCTCGGCGAGCTTGATGATCGCCTGGATGACCTTGGCGCTTTCGGCGTGGCCGAACATGACGGCGCCAAGCATGACTTCTTCGGAAAGCTCCTGAGCTTCCGATTCAACCATGAGCACGGCGTCCTGGGTGCCGGCCATGACGAGGTCGAGCTTGGAATCGTTGCGGCGATCGATGGACGGGTTCAGCACGTAGGCGCCGTCGATATAGGCAACGCGGGCAGCCCCGATCGGGCCCATGAAGGGCACGCCCGAAATGGTCAGGGCAGCGGAGGCTGCGACCATCGAGAGCACGTCGGGATTGTTTTCCATGTCATGCTGCAGAACGGTGATGACCACCTGGGTCTCGTTCTTGTAGCCATCGGGGAAAAGCGGGCGGATCGGGCGGTCGATGAGGCGCGAAACCAGGGTTTCGTTCTCGGACGGACGGCCTTCGCGCTTGAAGTAACCACCCGGGATCTTGCCGGCGGCAAAATACTTTTCCTGGTAGTTGACGGTCAGCGGGAAGAAGTCCTGGCCGGGCTTGGCGGACTTCGCCGAAACGACGGTGGCGA
The DNA here is from genome assembly GCF_024707125.1 of Devosia sp. Lineage (GTDB taxonomy): Bacteria > Pseudomonadota > Alphaproteobacteria > Rhizobiales > Devosiaceae > Devosia. The sequence goes on along the minus strand of NZ_JANQAH010000009.1, from coordinate 399,207 downwards.
GCACAACGGTTTCACCCAGCGTCGCGAGCACGGCACCATCCGCCTGGCGGGCGATCTTGCCGGTTTCGAGCGTCAGCGGCTGGCCGCCCCAGTTGAGTTCGACCTTGTGGTGATCAAAATTGATCGACATCTTTTGTCTTTCCATTCTGCCGGAGCGCGGGAACGCGGGATAGGCGAGGGCCCACGAACGCTTCCGGTGTGCCCGCACCGGCGCCGTACCCCATGTACGCACCAGCTCAAAATCAGGCACTGTTTCTGTCTCTGACAGGTTCAGAACATGGACAAGACAACAAGCGGCTCCACAGCGGAAGGCGCCAATAATCCTGCCATGCTCCGGCGCTGCCGGCCTAAGGGGCAATCACCGCCCCAGTATATGCCCGTTCAGTCTGGTCGCGCTTTCGAACCGGAAAAGTGGTGCCCACTTTCCTGAAACCGCTCCTGAAAGGGCAACCGGCGCGGGAGGTAACCCCCGCGCCGGAATTTTTGTCGTCTTAGCGACGCAGGCCGAGCTTTTCGATCAGCGTCTTGTAGCGGTTCTCGTCGACCTTCTTGAGGTAATCGAGGAGGCTACGACGGGTCGAAACCAGCTTGAGGAGACCACGACGGGAGTGGTTGTCCTTGTTGTGGCCCTTGAAGTGCTCGGTGAGGTTGGCAATGCGCTCGGAAAGGATCGCAACCTGCACTTCCGGCGAGCCGGTATCGTTGGCAGTGGTGGCGTATTCCTTGATCAGGGCGGTCTTGCGCTCAGCGGTAATCGACATCGGCAAATCCTTCTAGAATTTTGAGGATGAAAGAGCCCCAGCCAGGATGTCGTCCAGGTAGGGCCTGTTAATAGCGCGGGCAAAGTTGAGCCTGCTGGCGGTCCCTATAGTGCAAAGCACCAGACAAAGCCAGACTTATTGATTCTTGCGCTCTTGCAGCTGCTCGTCCGGCCGCACCGCGGCAAAGGCCGGATCGAGCGCGGTCATGGGAATGTCGATGGTCCACTCCACCCCATCGGCATGCTCGTGCCGTTCCACTTTAGCCCCCAGCGCCCCGCCCACCATGGAGCGCAACACGGTCGTGCCAAAACCTGCCCTCTCGCTGGCCTTGAGCGGTCCCGACAAGGTCTCGCGCCAGCGCATGGCGAGCTGATCCCCATCCTCGACCCAGGTGAGGGTCAACCGGCCCTTTTCGTCGGCAAAGGCGCCATACTGGGTCGCATTGACGGCCAGCTCGTGCACCGCCATCCCCAGGATCTGCGCGCCCTGTGGATTGATCCTGAGATCGGCCCCGTCAACCTTCACCCGCGCGAGCTCCTGCGGCCGGAAGGGCGCCAGGTGCAGGTCAACGAGTTCGCGCAGCGACACCCCGGCCCGTCCATGCGCCAGCAGCAGGTCGGTCGAGCGCGCCAGCCCCATGATGCGGCGCTCCAGCGCCTCGACATAACGCGGCACATCGGTGGCGCCCCGCGCCGTCTGCTTGGCCATGGCAGAAATGACTGCCATCTGGTTTTTCGAGCGATGCGCCAGTTCGCGCATCAAAAAGCGCACATCGCGTTCCGCCGTCTGCCGCTGTCGCGAAGCCTGCACCAGGGCTTTCGACACTTCATCGATTTCCGCCACCGGGTAATAGCGCTCGAACACGGCTTCGCCGCGCCCCAGGCGCTGCGCATCGAGCCTCAGGCCCCGCACCGAGCGGCTAAGCTGCTGGGCGATGAAAACGGCGATCAGCGAGGCCACCACGGCAATGACGAGACCCCAGGCCGCCAGCTGCAACAAGGATTCACCCAGGGGGCGCTTGACCTGCGCGGCCGAGGCCCAGGCGATGATGCGCCAGCCGGTCAGGCCCGAACGCCATTCGGCCGTCACCACTTTTTCATCGTGAAACACCTCTTCGGTCCAGCCCGAAGCCGTGTCCTCGAGATTGCGCCGCATGGGCAGCGTGTCGCCGATGGAGAATTCGTCCCCAGTGGTCGAGGCAATTACCGTATTGGTGCCATCGACCAGCGCGGCGTTCCAGCCCTGCGGCAATTCCCGCGATTGCAGCACCGGGATGAGATCGCGCGCGTTTTGCGTCAAGGCAAGCAGCCGCACCGGCGCGTCCTCGGCGAGCGGCAGCCACACATTATAGACCCAGGTCTGCGCTACCTGGCCGAAGAACAGGTTGGAAACGGTCGGGCGCGCCCGTTCAAGCGCCCGGGCCGCGGTGATCATGTCGGATGTCTGGCCCAGCGGCGCGCCGAATTCCACCCGGCTGTTGACCAGCTGATTGGCATCCTCGTCGATACCGATAATGTAGGATCCGGTGCCGGCCAGGGCGATGGTGGCGCGACGATGGAATTGCTCGAGATCCCCCGCTTCGAGGGACTGATCGGAGGAGAGCACGCGCAGCGTCGTGATCATGCCCGAAATTTCGCGATCCACCGACTGGCCCATGGCCTGCACGGTGGCATTGGTCAGGGATTCAACGACCTTTTCCTGCGCGTCATTGGTGCTGTTGAGCAGGACCAGCGCCACGATCAGCGCCGGCAGGAGAATGACCAGCATGAGCGCAAACAGATAAAGCGCGACCGGCTGGGGCCGTCGCGACTGGAGACTCCTTGCCTTGCCGGAGTCCGCGACCCGGTCGTGGGCATGTGCTGCCATGGCGTCCTGATCCTTGTCGGCTGGCAGGTTAGGCCCAGGCGGGCGGGTCAATACTTTGCGCTAGCGTCGCTGGCCGGAAAACTCTCGTCTACCGCCTCGTCCACCTTATCCCATTTCCGCGGCTTGTCAGCCTGTGCTTCCGCCCCGGCATTGCGCACCTGTACCGGGGAATCGCCGGGGCCGGGCTTTTGTCCATCCCGCATGGCAGCAGCCTGATCCTTTTGTGCTTTGGTCATGACACAGTCCTTTGCTCTCCAGTGACACAACACGCTCGCCCCCATGCCGGTTGCAGGCGGTAGCGTCATACCTGATGGTCTGGTAAATAGCCCGTCATGAACCAGATCGCGCCGAAGAAGCTCTTCATCAAAACCTATGGCTGTCAGATGAATGTCTATGACAGCGACCGCATGGCCGACGCCCTGGCGCCGCATGGTTATGCGCCGACCCAGGACATGGCTGAAGCCGATCTCGTGCTGCTCAATACCTGCCATATCCGCGAAAAGGCGAGTGAGAAGGTTTTCTCCGAACTCGGCCGCCTCAAGGAACTGCAGAACGAAAAGCGCGCCACCGGCGGCGATCTGATGATCGGCGTCGCTGGCTGCGTCGCCCAGGCCGAAGGCGAGGAAATCGCCCGCCGCGCCCCCATGGTCGACATGGTCTTCGGGCCGCAGGCCTATCACCGCCTGCCCGACATGCTGAAGAAGGCCGAAGGCAATCGCCACATGCACCCGGCCCTGCGCCGCGCCGTGGTCGACACCGATTTTCCCGAAGAAGACAAGTTCGCCCACCTGCCGGCGGCCAAGAAGGACGTCACCATCGGTCGTGGCCTCACCGCCTTCCTCACCGTGCAGGAAGGCTGCGACAAGTTCTGTTCCTTCTGCGTCGTGCCCTATACCCGTGGCGCTGAAGTCAGCCGCCCGGTGGCCCAGGTGCTTGAAGAGGCCCGCCGCCTCGCCGATGCCGGCGTCAAGGAAATCACCCTGCTCGGCCAGAATGTGAACGCCTATCACGGCGAAGATTCTGCCGGCCGCGCTGTCGGACTTGGTGAGCTGGCTTATCTTCTCTCTGAAATCCCTGGCCTCGAGCGCCTGCGCTACACCACCAGTCACCCGCGCGACATGGACGACGCGTTGATCGCGGCGCATCGCGACCTCGATTTCCTCATGCCCTATCTGCACCTGCCGGTGCAGTCCGGTTCCGACCGCATCCTGAAAGCCATGAACCGCAAGCACACTGCGGCCGAATACGTGCGCCTCATCGAGCGGATCAAGGACGCGCGCCCCGACATGGCGTTTTCGGGCGATTTCATCGTCGGCTTCCCCGGCGAGACCGACGCGGACTTTGAGGACACGCTGAAAATCATCCGCGATGTCGGCTATTCTTCGGCCTATTCCTTCAAATATTCGACCCGCCCCGGTACGCCCGGCGCCAACCTCACCGAGCAGGTGGAAGAATCTGTGAAGGCGGAGCGCCTCGCGCGCCTGCAGGAGCTGGTCAACAAGCAGACCACCGATTTTCATGCCTCCTGCGTCGGCCGCACGCTCCCCGTCTTAATCGAACGCGTCGGGCGCATGCCGGGGCAGGTGGGTGGCCGCTCGCCCTATCTGCAGGCCGTGCATCTCGAAGGGTCTACCGATCTCATCGGCGGGATTCACGAGGTAGAGATCATCGGCACATCGACCAATTCGCTGGTCGGCCGCCTGCGGCAGGCGGTTGCGGCCTAATTCAGCCGGCGTAGAAGAAGTAGACCCGGCCCCCTTCCGGGTCTACGAGCGTGACGCTGCCCCCTTGCCGTAGGAATAAGCGGCACCCGGCAGGCGCATTGTCTCATTGGCTTTCTCAAGCCACGCCTCGTCCACCTCGATGCTGTAGCCGTATTTGCCCAAATACCCCTCGACGCCAGAAGCCTCCCAGCGGTCAGAATCCCTGGCATAGTCGATGGGCGTGGAATGCCAGGCACCGGAATAGTCGGCGAGCCTGGAGCCTAAATTTGCTCCCTGCTCCAACGCCCATTTCTTGCTGTAGTCGTCTAGTCGGTACACCACGAAACCGGTTTCGGCGTCCCCGGGCCCTCCGATCCCCCAGCTCTCTTCAAGCCGATACTCTATTTCGGTCGCTTCCAAAGGTTTTGGCAGATGTCCAAACAGGAGCGAGTGTTCCCACTGTTTCAAACCCACAAGGGCACGGCGATAAACGCGACCGCGCTGAGGATGATAAAGAGTCGGCCAAGGATCTGGTTGGGGCGGGTGCGGCGCCATCTAAAGACGAGGAAGCGAAAAAACAGCCAAACGACCAATGCCGCCAGGCCCAGGACAATCAGCGGCAAAAGCCCCAGTATTGCCAAGTAAGCTATTTCCATGAGGCGTCCCGCCTGGCGTGATTTATCTGCTCAGCTACAACGAGTTTGCGACCTGGGCCATCCGGCTTTGTCTGGCGCGGCCGAAATACTGCCTAAAGCGCAACAAGCCCAGCTTCCGTCGGTCTGAACCCGCAGGCGCGATAAAACTCGGTGAGATGCGGTTCGAAATCGACGTGGAGCCACTTGGCGCCGCGCGCCCTTGCTGCATCCTCCGCCGCCTTCACGAGCTTGGTGGCAATGCCCAGCCGTCGAAAATCCTGGTGCGTGCAGGTGTCGAGAATGAAGGCATGCATGCCGCCATCCCAGGCGACGTTGACAAAACCCACCAGCGTCTCGCCTTCATACGCCCCGACATGAACGAGGCTGCGCGACAGCACCGGCTGCCAGCTCGCCGGTCCAGCATCGCCCCATGCGGAAAGCCAGAGAACACGCATGATGTCGTCGGCTGGAAATGGATCGACGGCGATGTGGACCATGGTTGTTCTTTACCTCAACTCTATAGCGACTATTTCTAGATGTACCGCGCCAGGCGTGACCACCCACCTCTCCCTTGGGGCCATGAGAGCTATGCTCGCAAGTTCCGCGCGCGAAAAGGCCCCCTCATCCGGCGCTTCGCGCCACCTTCTCCCCGAGAGGGAGAAGAACAGGCCGGCGCAAGAAAGAGCAGCGGTCCCCTCTTATTCCTCTCCCTCTCGGGGAGAGGTGGCTCGGCGAAGCCGAGTCGGTGAGGGGGGCAGATCTATCCATCTTATCCCCACGGTAAAAAACTGTGCCAATCTCTCCCCGTTCCCACCGATAACACGCGGTACCGACGAAGTGCCGGGTGGGAAGTCGGGCCGCTTGAGGTCGCTCAGGCGGATGCGTGGATGCCGACCACCGGCCAAGCGGCGGAGCGCCCCCGTCGTGCTGTCTACGGACAAGCACGTCCGACGGCGCTTCGGACCGTAAAACCCCAAAAGGGGGCCGCTCGAGGCATGCGCAAAAAAATCCCGGACGTGGGAAGCGGCTTTCGCCTCTTCTTTCTACCAAGTTTTGGGGCGAAAGCCGCTTTTCACCGTGCGCCCGAAGGGCATCGCGCTGTGCAACCGCAAAGCCGAAAGGCCGGGGCGGATATTGGCGTTGGGTGCAGCAACGACCTCCCATCGACCCCTAACGCGCCCGCGGCCAATTTCAGCGCGGCAACCGCCTGCCGCCCACGCAACCCCCCAAGCCACCTTGCCCGTCAATGCCCGTTGAAGATCGATCCCAGATCAACCTCATCCAAGTGACTTGCCGACCCCAGTTCCCATGTCCCGCCAAAACACCGATGCCCCTGGGTCAGTGCCGGTCGGGGGTCTATCAGGGGCCGACCCCATCCAGGCGACCTGCCGGCCTCAAGCCCCCAAAGCCCACTCTCTCCATGCCCCTCTCCAAAAGCACCGATGCCCCCGGGTCGACGCCGGTTGGGGATCGATCCCACGTCTACCTCATCCAAGTGTACCAACCTCTAGGCCCCCGGAGCCCGAGTTCCCATGTCCTGCCAAAGCACCGATGCCCTTGGGTCAATGCCGGTCTGCGATCGATCGGAGGCCAACCCCATCCAGGCGACCTGTCGGCCTCAAGCCCCCCAAAGCCCACACTTCTCCACGCCCCTCTCCAAAAACACCGACGCCCCTGGGCCGACGCCGGTTGGGGATCGATCCCACGTCACCCTCATCCGAGTGTACCAACCTCTAGGCCCCCGGAGCCCCATTCCCCATGTCCTGCCAGAACACTGATACCCCCGGGTCAATGCCGGTCGGGATCGATCAGAGGCCAACCCCATCCCCGCCATCTGCCGGCCTCAAGCCCCCAAAGCCCGCTCTCCATGCCCTCCCCAAAAACACCGATGCCCCTCGGGTCGACGCCGGTTGGGGATCGGCCCCGGGCCAACCCCATGCTGGCCACCTGCCGGCCCTCAAGGCCCCCGGACCCCACCCCCCATGTCCTCCCCAAAACACCGATGCCCCTTGGGCCGATGCCAGTGGAGGATCGAGTTTGGCCAAAACCTCACGCCATTCGAGCGTAGCTCTCATAGCCTTCACCCCTCAAATCGCTCCACCGGAGCGATTTGGCCGCTCTTGCGGCCGGGGTGAAGTGTCACAATTTATCTACAGACATCGAACCCAAATCATCCTAGCCTCATTAATGCATGGGCGACGCGCTCCGCGGCGCCCCCTTCGGGAGCCGAGAAAGTTTGAGCAGGCACTTGCCACCCACCGCCGATAACGCCCTCGCATCGCAACTCGAACTCGCCTTTGACGACAATCGCCTGGCTGCCCAGCTCTACGGCGATTTTGACCAGAACCTCGCCCTCATCGAACAGCGCCTATCCGTCTCGGCCACGCCGCGCGGCAATCATGTGCTGTTGAAAGGTTCGGCGTCACGGGTCGACCAGGCACGCCGCGTGCTGGAATCGCTCTACACAAGCCTTGAAGAAGGCCGCAGCGCCGACATCGCCGATGTCGACGCCGTCATCCGCATGGTCGAGACCGAAGATAGCCAGCTGACCCTGCCCACGCTTGAGCGCAAGGGCAAGGTGCGCATGGCCCAGATCGCTACGCGAAAGGCCACCATCGCCGCCCGAACCCCGGCCCAGGACGCCTATATGCGCGCCATGGATCGCTCGGAGCTCGTCTTCGGCGTCGGCCCCGCCGGTACCGGCAAGACCTATCTTGCCGTGGCTCATGCGGCTTCGCTGCTCGAACGCGGCGATATCAACCGCATCATCCTTTCCCGTCCGGCCGTCGAGGCCGGCGAGCGCCTGGGTTTCCTCCCGGGCGACATGAAGGAAAAGGTCGATCCCTATCTGCGCCCGCTCTACGATGCGCTCTACGACATGATGAAACCCGAAAATGTCGAGCGCTGCATCACGTCGGGGATCATCGAGGTTGCTCCGCTCGCCTTCATGCGCGGCCGCACCCTCTCCAACGCGGTCGTCATCCTCGACGAAGCGCAGAACACCACATCCATGCAGATGAAGATGTTCCTGACGCGTCTCGGTGAGAACTCGAAGATGATCGTTACCGGCGACCCGACCCAGGTCGACTTGCCGCGCGGCGAAAAATCGGGGCTGGTGGAAGCCGTCAATCTGCTCGATGGCGTCGAAGGGGTGCATATCAGCCGTTTCAACGACAAGGACGTGGTGCGTCACGCACTTGTTGGGCGGATCGTCAGGGCCTATGAAGCCGATACCGCGCGGCGCCTCGCCCAAAAGGACGGGGACACGGAAGGACTGGCGCGGACACTGGGCAATTTGCCCCGGAGCTGACCCACACCCTTATGCCGCCGATTCCCCCGCTTGAAATCGCAGTCATCCGCAACGCGGATGACTGGCCCGACCATTTTGACGCCCTTGCCGAGCGCGCGGTGCTCGCCGCCTTGGCCGGCGCCAAGCCCAAGGCAAAGGGCGCCGCCGAGATTTCGATACTGCTCACCGATGACGCGGAACAGCGCGAACTCAATGCGCAATATCGGGGCAAGGACGCGTCGACGAACGTCCTGAGCTTCCCGCAAATCGAGCCTTTCGACCCCGTCATCGGCATTCTGGGCGACATTACGCTCGCCCGTGAAACCCTCATCCGCGAGGCCGAAGAACAGGGCACCAGCCTTGAAGATCATTTCACCCATCTCGTTGTGCATGGCTTTTTGCACATTTTGGGCTATGATCACCTCGATGAGGACGAGGCCCAGGAAATGGAAGGCCTCGAAACCCAGATACTGGCCGGGCTCGGCATTGCCGATCCCTACGCCGACTAGGCCGACGAATTTCCGGCCTGGCTGCTTTATTTGTCCATATGAGGATAGCGCGCTGCTTCACGCAGCCTAAGATTGATGAACGACACCGATCGCAAGGGCAACCGGGTGCCTGATAATCCCGAACCTTCCTCTAGTCCCGCCCTCGCTCAGCCGACGCGAGGGCCGAGCCTGATCAACAGACTCAAATCCATCCTGACGCTTCGTCCGGTCAGCCTGCGCAATGATCTGCAGGTGGCGCTCGACGAGAGCGCCGGCGCTGAGACGCAGGACTTTACCGAGAGCGAACGCACGATCCTGCAGAACGTGCTGAAACTGTCAGCCGTCTCGATCGACGACATCATGGTCGAGCGCTCCGATATCCAGGCCGTCGAAGCCGATATCAATCTCGGTACGCTGCTCGCAAAATTCCGCCAGGTTGGCCATTCGCGCCTGCCCGTCTACGAAGACGAACTCGACAAGATCATCGGCTTCATCCACATCAAGGATGCCATGGCCAAGATCACCGAGCCGGTGACCGATCCTGAAAAAGACGTCCCGGTAAAACTGCTCTCGGCCGCGCTGCGCCAGAAGATCAGCAAGCTCGGCATTACCCGCACGGCCATGTTCGTGCCGACCTTCATGCCGGCCGGTGACCTCCTCCAATCCATGCGCGCCTCCCGCGTCCATATGGCCATCGTCGTCGATGAATATGGCGGCACCGATGGTCTTGTGACCATTGAGGACCTCCTTGAAGCGATCGTGGGCAAGATCGAGGACGAACACGACGAAGCCGTCCGCGCCATGGTGCGTAAGGTGGGCGAAGATACCTACATCGCCAATGCCCGCGCCGAATTGGACGAAGTCCGCGCCGTTGTCGGCCCCGATTTCGATCCCGGCGAACACGCCGAAGACGTCGAAACGCTGGGCGGCCTCGTCTTCGACCTCGCTGGCCACGTACCGCGCCGCGGTGAAAAGGTGACCGGGCTCGACGGTTTCGAGTTCGAAATCCTTGCCGCTGACGGCCGCCGCATCAAGCGCCTGCGCATCCGCCGCAAGCGGGGGAGTCAGAGGAAATCCTGGCGATCACCGACCAGCGCCCCGAAGACCAGAAGGCAGCGGCTGAATAGTGGCTATCCATCGTTTCGAAGCCGCGGCGTGGCATAGCGTGCTCGCAAAACTCCCGGCTGCCCTCCATGTGGCTGATGGCGACACCGTGATCACCGAGACGCTCGACGCGGCCGGTGTGGACAAGCACGGTGTCACCCGCGCCCATGGCTCCAACCCGATGAACGGGCCTATCCATGTGGAAGGCACCGAACCGGGCGATGTGCTGCAGGTCGACATCATTCGCATGACGCCGATCCGCGAACACGGCTGGACCCGTGGCGCCCTCGCCGCCAATGTCGTTGACCCCGAGCGGGTCCGCGACCTGCCACCGCGCATAAAAATCGACTGGGTCATCGATGCCAAGGCTGGCACGGTGCGTCTGAAGGAGCCGGTCGAAGGGCTGGAGCAGCTCATTCTGCCCATCGAACCCATGCTCGGCTGTTTTGGCGTCGCTCCGGCCCATGGCCAGGCCATTTCCACCGCCACCAGCGCCGAGAACGGTGGCAATATGGACTATCGCGGCTTTGGCCCCGGCGCCCGCATCTGGCTTCCCGTCTTCGAGCCCGGCGCCCTATTCTTCCTCGGCGATTGCCACGCTATCCAGGGCGACGGCGAAATCGTCGGCACCGGCGTTGAAACCGCTATGGAAGTGGAATTTCGCTTCAGCGTGCTCAAAAACCGCAAACAAGCCTGGCCGCGCGGCGAAACTGCCGAGACGATCTATTCAGTAGGCAATGCTCGGCCGCTGGACCAGGCATTGCAGCACGCGACGACGGACATGTTCGACTGGTTGACCGGCGAATACGGCCTCTCCGCTGTCGCCGCCAGCCACCTTATGGGGCAGGTGGTGCGCTACGAGGTCGGCAATGTCTTCGACCCAGCCTTCACCATGGTCTGCCACATCCCCAAAAAGTACCTGCCGAAAAGTCAAAGGCCCCGATGAAAACTCATCGAGGCCCCTGGCTTGCTGCTTAACTGGTAGTGCGGCTTCGGATCAGACTTGCTGAACCGATTCCACGCCCGGCACGAAGTGACGGAGGAGATTTTCGATACCGCTCTTGAGGGTCGCGGTCGAAGAGGGGCAGCCCGAGCAGGCGCCCTGCATATGTAGGAAGACGGTGCCTTCCTTGAAACCGCGGAAAATGATGTCGCCGCCATCCATGGCCACTGCCGGACGCACACGCGTCGCCAGCAGTTCCTTGATGACTTCGACCATTTCCTTGTCTTCTTCCTCGAAGAACTCTTCGCCGGCGGCAAAATCGGTGTCGACTTCGCTGCCTTCGGAAATGACCGGCTTGCCCGAGAGGAAGTGGTCCATGATCACGCCGAGAATAGCCGGCTTGATATGGGCCCAGTTGGTGTCATCCTTGGTCACCGAGATGAAATCGGAGCCGAGGAAAACGCCGGTGACGCCGGAAATGCCGAAAAGACTGGCGGCCAGCGGAGAGGCTTCGGCGGCATCGAGCGTGCGGAAATCGCGCGGTTCGCCGACCAGCACATCACGACCGGGCAGGAATTTGAGCGTGGCCGGGTTCGGCGTGGCTTCGGTCTGGATGAACATAAACTCTCTCCGTGGAGTAGACTTAGAACGCTTCTAAATTAGAGACGGGTTCGCTGCAAGCCCAATTTGCGCTGCTTTGTCGCGTGGCGCGATATGGCTGCCATGCGCTAGCACCATATCATGATCCGTCTGTTCAGATATATCGGCGTTGCCGAAGGCATTACAACCCTGGCCCTGTTCCTCGTCGCCATGCCGGCAAAGTATTGGTTCGGCTATCCCGGCCTCGTCCCGCCCATCGGACTTATCCACGGGGTCGCCTTCATCGCCTATATTCTGGCGATGACGATCTGCCTGCCAGGGAGGGGATTTGCAGGGTTTGACTGGGTGCGGACGACGCTGGCTGCGTTTGTGCCGTTCGGGACGTTTTTGAATGACCCGTTTTTGAAGCGAAAGCAGTTGGCTGAGACGGCTTAGAAGTCAGGTAGTTCAAACCTCACCGTCGCCGTCATTGCCCGGTTTATCCGGGCAATCCAACTTGCGGCGAGAAGTGGTGGTAGAGGTCCGAGCGCCGGGCCTTGCCCTGCGAGCATAGCTCTTCGGGCCTGCTGCGCTAAAATCGCGCCACTGGCGCGATTTTGCCTGCGGCACGCTTAGCAGATCGCGATAATCTCTTCGTCGCTCATCCGGCCCGGTACGATGGTCAGCGGGATAGGCAGGGCATTGGCGCGACCGGCAAAGTGGGTGACGAGCGGGCCGGGACCTTCACCCGACCGAGACGCCGCCAGTACCAGAATGGCGATGTCGTGATCCTTGTCGATCAACTGCTCGATCTGCTCGGCGCCATTGCCTTCGCGAATGACCGTTTCGGCGCGCACATCACCAATTTCCCTGATGCGGGCGAGACGCGAATCGAGATTGCGCTCGGCCTCCTCGACCGCTTCGGCGCGCAGTACGTCCTCGACGCCCATGCCGATGAATTCGGGCTTGGGGATCACGGTGACCAGCACCACCGTGCCGCCCGTTCGCTTGACGCGAAAGGCGGCAAAGGTAAGGGCGCGGTCGCACTCTTCCGTCTCGTCAATGACAACGAGGAATTTGCGCTTGTATTCGGTATCGTACAAAGGCGCCTCCGAACTAGCGGATGAAACCGACGATGCGGCGCACGTCGTGCATGGTCTTTTCGGCGAGAGCCGCCGCGCGCTCGCCGCCATCGCGCAGGATGGCGTCGATCGTGGTGGTATCCTCGATCAGGCGACGCATTTCGCCAGCCATCGGAGCCAACTGGGCTACGGCCAGATCAGCCAAAGCCGGCTTGAACTTGCCCCAGCCATGGCCACCGAACTCAGCCAGAACCTCAGTCTTGGTCTTGTCCGAGAGCGCGGCATAAATGCCAACGAGATTGTCGGCTTCCGGACGCCCCTTCAGACCTTCGACCTCAACAGGCAATTCGGCCGGGTCAGTGGTCGCCTTCTTGATTTTTTTGGAAATGGCATCGGCATCATCGAGCAGCGAGATGCGCGACTGATCGGACGGGTCCGACTTGCTCATTTTCTTGGTCCCATCACGCAGACTCATGATGCGCGTCGCGGGGCCCGCAATCAGCGGCTCCGTGATCGGGAAGAAATCAGGATCGAGACCCTGTTCGACGATCGAGGCGGCATAGTCATTGTTGAATTTTGCCGCGATGTCGCGCGTCAGTTCCAGATGCTGCTTCTGGTCATCGCCCACAGGCACGGCCGTTGCCTTGTAGAGCAGGATGTCGGCAGCCATCAGGGACGGGTAGGCCAGAAGGCCGAGCGAAACATTCTCGGAATTCTTGCCGGCCTTGTCCTTGAACTGCGTCATGCGGTTCATCCAGCCGATGCGCGCAACACAGTTGAACACCCAGGCCAGTTCAGCATGCTGCATGACCTGGCTCTGGTTGAAGACGATCGAGCGCTTGGGATCGACGCCGGCAGCGATAAAGGCGGCAGCGACTTCGCGCGTGGCGCGGCGCAGGGCGTTGGGCTCCTGCCAGACCGTGATCGCATGCATGTCGACCACGCAATAGATGGTCTCATGCGTGTCCTGAAGGGGCACGAAACGGCGGATGGCGCCGAGATAATTGCCCAGATGCAGATCGCCCGAAGGCTGGATGCCGGAAAAAACGCGAGGAGAAAAGGCCATGGGTCCCAGAAGCGGATGATAGGCAGATGGCCCCGTTCTATACGGAGCCGCGCCGATTGGAAACTATCACCGGGAGCGACGCAGGCGCCGCAACAGCGTGCCAAGGCGTTGCGTGCCGGTGATGTGGACGAGGGTAAAGTAGAAGACCACGCCATAGACGATAAGCGCGCCGACCACGGCAACCTGCCGCCAGAGAGGCGCGCCTGCAGCGATGTGATGGGCACCATGATTGGCGAGAAGCATGAGGCTCAGCCCCATCGCGGCGCTGATCAGAACGATCATGATATGGCCCCACCACTGGTTGCGCGGCAGGGAAAAATGTCCGCGCACGGCCAAAGTAACCGCCAGCAGCACGACATTGATCCAGGACGAGACGGCCGTCGCAATGGCGATACCGACATGGAGCATGCTGGGAAACAGCAGAAGCGAAATGCCGATATTGGCAGCGACGCTGACGCCGGCAAAAATGGTCGGGGTGACCGTATCCTCGCGCGCAAAAAAGCCCGGCTGCAACACGCGGATAAGGACATAGGCGGGAAGGCCCGCCGAGAACGCCACAAGCGCTTCGGCGGTTTGCTTCGTTGCCAAAGCATCGAAAGCACCACGCTCGAAGAGCAGGCGCACAATGGGCTCGGACATGCCGATGAGTGCCGCGGCCGCTGGCATGGTGAGCAACATGGAGATGAACAGCGACTGTTCCTGGCTCGCCAGTGCATCGGCCTCGCGCCCGCCCTTCAAATGGCGGCTGAGCTCGGGCAGCAGCACCGTGCCTATGGCGATGCCGATGATGCCCAGCGGCAATTGATAGAGCCGGTCGGCATAGGAGAGGATGGAAATCGTGCTGTCGGCGCCAGAAGCGATGATGGTGCCGACGAAAATATTGATCTGGGTGATGCCGCCCGTGAGGATCGCCGGCACGGCCAAAACCCAGAAGCGACGGACCTCTGGATCGAACCGGGGGAAGCGAAAATCGGGCCGGAAACCAGTGCGTTCAATGGCCACCCAGACGAGCCAAAGTTGGGCAATGCCGCCGAGCATCGTCGCCAGCGCCACCCAGACCGTGGCGCCCTGCGGATCCTGTATCCAGAAGGTGGCGAGCGGAATCAGCGCGGAAATGTTGACGATATTGAGCAGGACCGGCGCAAAGGCAGCCGCAAAGAAGCGCCCCAGCGAATTGAGGATCGCGCCATAGGCCGCCATCAGCGACATGCAGGCGAGATAGGGGAACATTATTCGCGTCAGCATGACCGTCAGGTCGAACTTTTGTTGATCGTCCACGAAGCCGGGGACGAAAGCGACCATGATCTGCGGCATGAAGATTTCGACCAGGATCGTCACGACGACCAGCATGGCGACGAGCCAGCTCATGATCTTGGAAGCCAGCAGTTTCGCCCCGTCCTCGCCCTGCTGCTCAAGCGCGCCGGAAAACATCGGCACGAAGGCCGTGTTGAAGGCGCCTTCGGCAAAGAGCCGGCGGAAGAGATTTGGAAAGCGAAATGCCGCGTTGAAGGCGTCAGCCGCCGGCCCAACGCCAAGCACCGCCGCCATCAGCGCGTCACGGACAAGGCCAAAGACCCGGCTGACCAGTGTCCAGGCGCCGACCGAGAAAAAATTGCGAAAAAGGCTCAAAGAGGCAGATCAGCCATTCGCCGCCTTCTTCTCCTCGGGGCGTTCGAAGACGTCCATCAGCGCGCCATAGATCTTTCGCTGCCGCTGCTTCACATGAATCTTCTGGCCCGTCAGGTCGGTGACGTAGAAAACGTCGACGGCCTTTTCGCCATAGGTGCCGATATGGGCGGAGCCTATGGTGAGGTTGAGATCGGAGATTTCGCGCGTCAGCGCATAGAGAAGACCGATGCGGTCGAGGCCCGAAACCTCGATGACGGTGAATTTTTCCGAGATAGCATTGGAAACCGACACCTGCGCCGGCAAGGCAAAGGGTTTGAGGCGCTTGTTGTGGCGGGATTCCTTGCCCAGATCGATCAGCACGGTGCGCTTGCCCTGGAGGAGCTGTTTTACCGTATCGATGATGCGGGTGGCGCGGACCTTTTCGTCCTCATCGGAGGTAAACGAGCGGCGCAGCCTAAAAGTGTCGATGGCGCGGCCGTCGCGGGTCGAAAAAGATCTGGGCGCCGATAATGGAGGCGTCCTGCATGGTACAGGCACCGGCGATCAGCGAGAGCAGGCGCGGGTGGTCAGGCGTGTAGAAGCTGACCTCGGTAATGCCTTCAAACGCCTTCACCCGGATCGAGCCGGCAAAAGGCTGGCCGGCTTCGTCGGCCTGCCGGATCATGCGGGCATGCTCGATCTGAAGCTCGGGCTCGGCACGTAGCCAATAGTGGTCATAGTGGCGTGCCGCGTAGGCTTCCACCTCGGCCGGTGCCCATTTGGTGAGCGCCTGAGCGAGCGCTTCCTTGGCGGCCTGCACACGATCGGATTGGCTGACCTGGCTGTGGCCGCCGGAGAGCAGGGGCTCAGTGGCGTAATAGAGCGCGCGAAGGAGCGAGCCCTTCCAGCCGGTCCAGGTGCCAGGACCCACGGCGCGAATATCGCAGGCCGTGAGGATCATCAGCAAGGCAAGACG
Organism: Devosia sp.; assembly: GCF_024707125.1. Classification (GTDB taxonomy): domain Bacteria; phylum Pseudomonadota; class Alphaproteobacteria; order Rhizobiales; family Devosiaceae; genus Devosia. The sequence goes on along the minus strand of NZ_JANQAH010000009.1, from coordinate 383,107 downwards.
CTGCGGCGATTGCACCACATCGGCAAAGGCCTTTGCCGTTTCGGGATCCTGGATATCGCGGGCCTGGGCGATCTCGCTCATCAGCAGATGGTACTCGATGAGCCAGGCGACCGTGTCGGTTTCGGCGGCATTAAGGCCAAAGCGGGGGCAGAGCTTTCGGGCGATACGCGCGCCGGCAATGGAATGGTCTTCCGGCCGCCCCTTGGCCACGTCGTGGAGGAAGAGCGCGACGTAGAGAAGCCGCGTATCGTTGAGCTGCGGCAGCAGTTCGTGGGTCAGCGGCAGTTCCTGGCGCAGGCCGCCATTGGCGATATCGGCCATGCAACCCACGGCGCGTATCAGATGCTCGTCCACCGTATAGTGGTGGTACATGTTGAACTGCATCAGCGCGACGATCTTGCCGAAATCGGGCACGAATTTGCCGAGCACGCCGCTTTCGTTCATCTGACGCAGGATGCGCTCGACATAGAGCGGGCTCGTCAGAATGGTCAGGAAATAGCTGTTAGCCTTGGGGTCGTTCCTGAGCTTGTTGTCGATCAGGCTGAGGCTGTCTCGGATATGCTTGATGGCATCGGGATGGAACAGCAGTTCCTCGCGTCCAGCCACCATGAACATTTTGATGAGATTGACCGGGTCCTTCTCGAAAGCATCCGGGGTCGCGACATTGAGGCGGCCGGTATCGATGACGAAATCGGTCTCGCCTTTGATCTTGGTCTTGCCGGCGCGGAAGGGGGCCAGCACGCGACCGACGAGGTCCATATCCTTGGCATGGCGGAATTCGAGGCTGGCACAGATGATGCGGGTGAGATCACCGACATCCTTGGCGACAAGGAAATAGCGCTTCATGAAGCGCTCGACGCCCAACATACCGACGCGCTCGGCATAGCCCATGCGGCGGGCGAGGTCGGGCTGCACGTCAAAGGTCAGCTTTTCCTCGGCGCGATGGGTGACGAAGTGAAGGTGGCAGCGGACTGCCCACAAAAAGTCTTCGGCGCGCTGGAAGAGGCGATATTCGGCGTCGGTGAGGACACCCTTGGCGACCAGTTCGTGGCTGGTCTTGACCTGATAAAAATACTTGCCGATCCAGAAGAGCGTATTGAGGTCGCGCAGGCCGCCCTTGCCGTCCTTGATATTGGGCTCGACGACGTAGCGCGTATTGCCCATCTGCCGGTGGCGCTCGTCGCGCTCGGCCATTTTTGCGGCGATGAATTCCGGGCCCGTCTTGGGCATGATCTCGGTTTCGAAGCGCTTTACCAGATTGTCGAAGAGCGACTTGTCGCCCGTCAGAAACCGCGCTTCGAGGGTGGCGGTGCGCACGGTCATGTCGGCGCGGGCCATGCGAATGCACTCATCGACCGAGCGGACGGCGTGGCCGACCTTTTGGCCGAGGTCCCAGAGCATATAGAGAATATATTCGGTGACCTGCTCGCCCCAGGGCGTCTGCTTGTAGGGCAGGATAAAAAGAAGATCGATGTCCGATCCCGGCGCCAGCGTGCCACGGCCATAGCCGCCGACAGCGGAGAGGGCGATGGCCTCGGCCCCGGAGGGATTGTCGACCGGATAGACGCGCGTCGTTGCGAAGAGATAGACGGCGGTGATGATTTCGTCTTCCGCCGAACAAAGGTTTTGCGCGCAGCGCGTCCCCTTGTTGGTGGCGACCAGTTCAGCCTCGGCGTCTTTCCTCGCCTCCGCCAGGGTCTGGCGCATATGCGCAAGCACTGCCGTGCGGGCCGCCGGGGATTTGGCGGGTTGATCACCCACCAATTCGTCAAGCTCGACGAGAAGGGTATCAGCCGTCTTGAGGGCGAATTGCGCTTTGCGCGGCTTGGCTTCAGCGTCGACGAGCGTCATCGCGTAATTTCTTCAATTCGTAGAGCGCTTCGATGGCTTGCTTGGGCGTCATATCGTCGGGGCGGACGGCATCGAGCGCTTCGTGAATGGGGTCCTTGCTCTTTACTGCCGGGGCAGGCTGATGGGCAAAGAGCGGCAAATCGTCTAGCACGCTGGCTTTCTGGCTGGAAGAGGCGGTGCCCGCCGAGCGCTGCTCGAGCACGTCGAGCACTTGTCTTGCACGGTTGATAACCGGATCGGGGAGGCCGGCAAGCCGGGCCACCTGAATGCCATAGGAGCGGTCGGCAGCGCCGGGACCGACTTCGTGCAGGAAGACGACCTCGCCCTCCCATTCGCGCACTTTCATCGTCACATTGGCGACGCGGGACAGCGTTTTGGCAAGGCTGGTCAGCTCGTGGAAGTGGGTCGCAAAGAGGGCGCGGCAACCGGTGGTTTCGTGCAGGGCTTCAACGGAAGCCCAGGCGATGGAGAGACCGTCAAAGGTCGCGGTGCCGCGGCCGATTTCGTCGAGAACGACCAGGGAATGGCGCGTGGCCCGGTTGAGGATGGCGGCGGTCTCGACCATTTCGACCATGAAGGTCGAGCGGCCGTGGGCGATGTCATCCGAGGCACCGACGCGGGAGAAGAGGCGGTCGACGACGCCGATATGGGCGCTTTCGGCCGGCACGAAGCAGCCCATTTGCGCCAAGATAGCGATAAGGGCGTTCTGGCGGAGGAAGGTCGACTTACCGCCCATATTGGGGCCGGTGACCAGCCACAGCTTGCCGCCACCGGCGTCTTCGCTGCCAGAGAGGTCGGCGTCATTGGCCACAAAGCTCTGGCCTTCGGCCCGTACCATTTGTTCCACGACCGGATGGCGCCCGCCGACAATGGCAAAAGCAAGGCTGTCGTCCACCTGGGGGCGGCAATAAAAGCGCGTGGCGGACACTTCGGCGAGAGCGGTGGTGACGTCGAGTTCGGCGAGGGCATCGGCAAGGCCCTGCAATTCGCCGGTGCGGGCAAGCACCTCTTCGCGCAGCCGGGTGAAGATCCCGAGTTCGATTTCGAGGGCGGCTTCGTGCGCCTTGGCGATGCGGCCTTCGAGTTCGGCCAGTTCCGTCGTCGTAAAGCGCATGGCATTGGCCAGCGTCTGGCGATGGATGAAGATTTCCCGATGCGGCGGCTCGAGCAGTTTTTGGCCATGGCCGGCCGGGACTTCGACGAAATAGCCGAGTACGCCGTTGTGCTTGATCTTGAGGGACCGGACGTCGGTCTCGTCCATCAGGCGCGCTTGGAGGGCAGCGACGACGGCACGGGTTTCCGAGCCCAGAGCACGTTCCTCGTCGAGTTTTCCGTCATAAGCCGCGCGGACGAAGCCGCCGTCACGGGAGAGGAGCGGCAATTCGTCGTCAAGGGCGAGGCCCAATTCGGAGGCAAGGGGCCGCGGAGCGGCGCCGAGGGTTTTGGTCAGGCGCGAGAGAACGTTTGGCAGGTCCGGCTGGCTGCCGAGATTGGCGGCGAGCTCCAGGGCTGCAGCGACCGCCTTGCCAATGGCAGCGAGATCGCGCGGACCGCCGCGTTCGAGCGAAAGACGGGAGAGGGCGCGGGCGAGATCGGGGGCGGCCTTGAGGTCACCGCGCAGGCGGGCACGGAGCAGGGGATCACCGACGAGGCGCTCGACGGCATCGAGGCGGGCATTGATGTCAGCCGAAGCGCGCAAGGGCGCGGCGAGCCGGCTGGCCAGGAGTCGGGCGCCAGGGGCGGTGACGGTGAGGTCGATGGACTGGCGCAGCGAGCCCTTGGCCTGACCGCGCTGGGTCTGCAGGATTTCGAGGCTTGAGCGGGTGGCAGCGTCAATGGCGAGGACGGCGTCGCTCGCTTGCAGGACTGGTGAACGGAGGGGGGCGGTGCGACCTTTCTGGCTTTGGTCGACATAGGCGACGAGGGCGCCCATGGCCGAGCGGCCGGCGCGGGAGAGTGCCGTGGGATCGAAAAGGTCGGCAGGGAAGGTGCGGCGCAGGAGTTGCAGGGCGACTTCGCTATCGGCGGCTTCGGGCGCTATGGTGGTGGCTATGGCGTTCCAGGCGGGAGCGAAGAGGTGTTTTTCCGCGAGAAGCTGTCTTGTGGCATCGGTGAGCAGCAGTTCGGCAGGGGCGATGCGGGCCAGTTCGTCGGCGAGGCGCTCGGCGGGCAGATCGGCCACAAAAGTTTCGCCGGTGGAAATATCGGCCCAGGCGAGGGCGAAGTCGGTATCGCCATGCCGGACCATGGCGAGGGCGGCGAGGTAATTGGCCGAGCGGGCGTCGAGGTGATCGTCCTCGGTGAGGGTGCCGGGGGTGACGAGGCGGACGACGTCGCGTTTGACGACCGACTTGCTGCCGCGCTTCTTGGCTTCGGCGGGATCTTCAACCTGTTCGCAGATGGCGACGCGGTGGCCGAGTTTTATGAGCTTGTTGAGATAGTCATTGGCCGCGTGGATCGGCACGCCGCACATCTGGATGTCTTCGCCAAGATGCTTGCCGCGCTTGGTGAGGACGATGCCGAGGGCCGCGCTGGCGATCTCGGCGTCTTCGAAGAAGAGCTCGTAGAAATCGCCCATGCGATAGAACAGCAGATAGCCCGGATTGACCGCCTTGATCTCGAAATACTGCGCCATCATCGGCGTCAGCGCCGCCGTGGCGGCGCTGTTTTGGGGCTCGAAAGGGGTTTGGTCCATGAGCTCGGCTAATTCGGGGCAAAGGAAGCGCTGAGATTAAGACCTTGAGGTTAAGAAGCCAACTCCTTCGCTTGGGCTTTGCCCCGGTTGTTTATGCCTGCGGCATGTCGCGGATCATCGAGGCAGAAGCGACCGTCTGCCGATAGAGGTGCCAGGTGGCGTGACCCAGAATGGGCAGAATGACCGCGAGACCCACAAACAGGGTAAGAGCTCCAACAAAGACCGACACGCCGACGATAACACCCCAGACGAGCATGGGGATAAGATTGCGCATCACCGCCCTGAACGAGGTTTCCACCGCCACATAGGCGCCGACATCGCGATCGAGCAGCAGCGGGAAGGCGACGACGGAAGTGCAAAGCACGACGAGGGCGAAGCAGGCGCCGACGGCAGTGCCGATAATGGCCAGCGTCATGCCGCCGGGTTCGGAAATGACTTGAGTGAAGAGCCCTTGGAAACTTTGCGGGGGCGTGGAGCCGAAGAGGCTTTCATAGAGCGCCTGGGCGCTGGTGAGCCAAAGGGTGAAGAGCACGAAGAGCATGGCGCCGACGGCGATGATGCTGCCGATAGCGGGGGAGCGGATGACGTTCATGGCATCGCGCCAGGACGGGTCTTCGCCCATTTCGCGCCGCCGCGAGATTTCATAGAGCGGCAGCGCCGCGACCGGCCCGATGAGCGCAAAACCGCCAATCAGGGGATAGAGCAGGGGCCAGGTGTAGAAGCCGTTCATCCAGACGGCGAGGACGATGCCGATGATGGGGTAGATCAGCATCAGCACGACATAGTGGCTGGGCTTGGCCCAAAAATCCTCGGCGCCGCGCCGAAGGGCAATCATCAGATCGGCAGTGGTGATGGTTTGGATGACGGGCATATCCAGCTTGTCGCCGGCGCCGGTCATGACATGCATATGGGCCATGGCAGAACCTCCTCGTGCAAGGAAGCCGCAGAGATGCGAATTGCGCATAACCGGCGCGAGACGCAGAGACTGCGACCGCTAAACACGTAAAGCCTACGCCCCGGGCGGGAGCTTGTCGCCCCCGCCCGGGAAAATTGTGATCACGCCTTGGCGAGAGCCTGTTCGATATCGGCAATGATGTCATCGATATGCTCGATGCCGACCGAAATGCGGACGAGGTCTTCGGAGACACCGGCCTTTTTCAGCTCTTCGGCCGAAAGCTGGCGATGGGTGGTCGAGGCCGGGTGGCAGGCGAGGGACTTGGCGTCGCCGATATTGACGAGGCGCAGGATCATCTGCAGCGCGTCGATGAAGCGGCTGCCGGCTTCCTTGCCGCCCTCGATGCCAAACGACAAAATACCAGAGCCGGAGCCCTTCGAGATCTTTTTGGCCACCGCATTGTAGGGGCTGTCCGGCAGGCCGGCATAGTTGACCCACTGCACCTTGGGGTGGCTCTTCAAATAGTTCGCGACCTTTAGCGCATTTTCCGAGTGGCGCTCGATGCGGAGGCCGAGGGTTTCAAGGCCCTGCAGGATCTGGAAGGCATTGAACGGGGAAATGGCGGCGCCGGTATTGCGCAGCGGCACGACGCGGGCGCGGCCGATATAGGCTGCCGGCCCCAGGGCCTCGGTATAGACGACGCCGTGATAGGACGGGTCGGGCTCGTTGAGGACCGGGAAGCGCTTGGCATTGGCCTTCCAGTCGAACTTGCCTGAGTCCACAATGATGCCGCCGATGGAAGTCCCGTGGCCGCCGATATACTTCGTCAGCGAATGAACCACGATATCGGCGCAGAAGTCGAAGGGGCGGGTCAGGTAGGGCGTTGCCACCGTGTTGTCGACGATGACCGGCACGCCATGGCGATGGGCGATTTCGGCGATCTTTTGGATATCGACGACATTGCCGGCCGGGTTGCCGATGGATTCGAGGAAGATGGCCTTGGTGTTTTCATCGATCGCCTTTTCGAACCCGTCGTAATCGTCATGAGCGACGAGGCGGGCTTCGATGCCCTGGCGCGGGAAGGAATGGACGAAAAGGTTGTAGGTGCCGCCGTAGAGTTGGGCGACCGAGACGATATTGTCGCCGACGCCGGCAATGGTCTGGATGGCATAGGTGATGGCGGCCATGCCCGAGGCGAGGGCGAGGCCGGCAATGCCGCCTTCAAGCTCGGCGACGCGCGCTTCGAGCACGGCGGTCGTCGGGTTCATGATGCGAGTATAGATATTGCCGGCGACCTTGAGATCAAAGAGATCGGCGCCGTGCTGGGTGTTGTCGAAAGTGTACGACGTCGTCTGATAGATCGGCACGGCCGCGGCCTTGGTGGTGGCCTCCGATTCATAGCCGTGATGCAGGGCGATCGATTCCAGTTTCATTTCTTTGCGGCTCCTCTTGTCCACGCGAGGCCAGATTCCGCGGCGGCCAGCGAAAAGACAAGGCTGCGCGGAGATAAGTCGTTCTCCGGGTTTGAGATTTTTTGGAATGCTTTGGGCGCAAACAGATAGTATGGCACCATAGAGTCTTGGTCCCGCCACCTTTTGCTGCAGGGTGTCTTTAGTGGACGGACCCCGGAGCAGCATTCGCCTCGAAGTTTTTTAGTAGATGAAGCGGACACCGCTCCGGAGTGCCCTTTTTTCGGGCGGGAACTATCGGCGACTTTTGATCGCTCGTCGCAAGCGGCCAGCCCCGAACGCGCGATGGAGACGATCCAACGCGGCAGGCCCCCTCGCTACTGTCGTCTGCAGACCGTCCGTGCGAGGTTGGATGGGGGTATTATGAGGGCATAATTGGGGGCGGGGATAAGATGGATATCTCATTTCCACCGCCCAGCACGGTGTCATCCCCGCGAAAGCGGGGATCTCTGTTTCAGAGGCGGGAGATTCCCGCTTTCGCGGGAATGACGCGGTGGAGTGGCCGATTGCCGGGACGAGCCCGGCAATGACGATCGAGGAGGTTGCGAGGACCGAAGAACCCTCACCCGTCTCGGGCTGCGCCCGATCCACCCTCTCCCCGACGGGGAGAGGAATAAGAGGGAACTGAGGGCCTACTGCCCCTTACCGACCAGGCTATCCACCTCATAGCGATCCGAGGGATCGTGCTGGGGGCGATAGGTAAAATAGTCGAAGGTGGCCGGGCTGGCGGTGCCGTTGAGGTCGTGGGCGGCGACGCCGACGAAGGCACCGGTAAAACTGCCATGGGCCTGGTGGCCACCGCATTCGTCCGAGAGGATCGAGGCGTCGAGCACGGGGCCGATGGGCTGCAGTTGCTGGCCTTCAAGGGCGTAGAAGAATTGCAGCTTGCGGCCGCGGATGGTGAGGGCGAGCTTGACCTTGCCGGTGTTGGGAATCTGCACCGGCTCGGCAGGGAAACGCAGATTGCCGTCGGGCCAGGACATCTCCGAACTCATGATCAGCAACTCGCGCTGGCCATCGGAATGGGCTGTTACCGCGAGATAGAAGAAATTGTAGCGGCTGTAATAGGCCGTGAGGCCTGCCATGGTGCGTTCGTCGGTGGCGGCGAAATCGACCAAGGTTTCCGCATCGTAGGAGAAATGCTGCTGCCGACGGGCGACGAGGGCCTGCTCGAACCAGGAGCCGATGCTCTCGCGCCCAAAGAGGGTCAGCTTGCCGCCTTCGGTTGCAAAAATGCGTTCGGTTTCCGGGGTGCGCAGCCACTGGAAGTCGATCGGCAGGCCATTTTCGAAGGTGTAGCGCTTCTCGGCGAAGTACTTTTGTTCGTCGCGGGTGCCGGGCACTTCGACGTGGAGCGAGGGGACGGGGCCGTTTTTCACGTAGAGCCAGTCGTCGTCGCCCCAATAGGCCTCTTGAATCGCGGTTTCGCGGCCGAGGACGCAGCGGCGCTCCTGGGTGGTGGGGCGACCGGTGAGGTGCACGAGATAGGTTTTTCCCTCGGGCGTCTCGACGATATCGCCATGGCCAGCGCGCTGCAGCGGCGCAAGCGGGGCGTCCTTGGAGGTCAGGATGTGCTTGTCGGGGTGGGTCTCATAATCGCCATCGATGGTGCGCGAGCGCGCAAAAGTGCAGGCATGGTCATAGGCCGTGCCGCCTTCGGCGGTGAGGAGGTAGTACCAACCGTTGCGCTTATAGAGATGCGGGCCTTCGACGAGTTTCAGGTCGGTGCCCTTATAGATGTTTTTGATCGGGCCAACGAGCTTGCCGGCCTTGGGATCGAATTCCTGGAGAGCAATGCCGGCAAAAAGCAGCGGGCGCCGACGGTGATCCCACAGCATGTTGACGAACCACTTTTTGCCGTCGTCATCGTGGAAGAGGGAGGGGTCAAAACCCGAGGAATTGACATAGACCGGATCGGACCAGGGGCCCTCGATCTTGTCGGCCCAGACGATGTAATTGTGTGCGTCCTTGAAAGAGCCGTCCTTGCGCTTGACGTCGGTGTAGACGAGCCAGAACTTTTCGCCGTCATGCGTCAAACAAGGGGCCCAGACGCCGCAGCTGTCGGGATCGCCGCGCATGTCGAGCTGGCTCTTGCGGGTCAGTGGGCGGGTGATCAGGTCCCAGTTTGCCAGATCCTTGGAGTGGTGGATCTGTACGCCGGGGTACCATTCGAAGGTGGAGGTGGCGATGTAATAGTCGTCGCCGACGCGCAGGATGGACGGATCGGGATTGAAACCCGGCAGAATGGGATTTGTCAGTTGCGGCATCGCAAAATCCTAGGGTGACAGCGGCATGCGGTACTGGACGAAGCCAGATTGGCTGGCCAGGCGATCATAGAGCTGCATCGCTGTCGCGTTGGTTTCGTGGGTATTCCAATAGAGGCGCGCGCTGTTTCTGGTCCGCGCGTCGGCGGCGACATGCTCGATGAGGGCACGACCATGACCGCCACCGCGCCCCTCGGGGGTGACGAAAAGGTCCTGCAGGTAGCAGTTGTCGGAAATGGCCCAATTGGTACGGTGATAGAGCCAGTGGACGAGGCCGACCGGCTGGCCATCCTGGAGCGCAAAAGCGCCCCAGGTGGGTTCAGCGGGATCGAGCAGGCGCGACCAGGTCGAGGCAAAAACCTCGTCGGAGAGGACGGTTTCGTAGAAGGCCAAATAGGCCTTCCACAATTGCGTCCACGCTTCCCGGTCGCCGGGCTCGATCGGACGGATCATCAGACGAACCGGTTGACCAGGTTTTCGAGATATTCCTGGCGGCCCGAGCGCGGCTGCGGGTTGATGCCTTCGGCCTGAACCTTGGCAGCGATATCAGCAAGGCTCAGCTTGCCGCCGAGAATGTCCTTGCCGATGCCGGAATTCCAGCCGGCATAGCGATCGTCGAGCAGCTTGTCGAACTCGCCATCTTCGATGAGCGCCACGGCGCCCTTGAGGCCGCGGGCGAGGGTATCGAGACCGAGGATATGGCCGTGCAGGAGGTCGGCAGCGTCAAGCGACTGGCGACGCACCTTGGCGTCAAAGTTGAAGCCGCCCTTGCCGAGGCCCCCTGCTTGAGGATGTAGTAGAAGGCCAGCGCCATTTCCCCGGCATTGTTGGGGAAGTGGTCGGTGTCCCAGCCGGACTGCAGGTCATTGCGGTTGGCGTCGACCGAGCCGAGCATGCCAAGCGAGGAGGCAACGGCCAATTCGTGCTCGAAGGAGTGGCCGGCGAGGAAGGCGTGGCCGACCTCGATATTGCACTTCACCTTCTTTTCGAGGCCGTACTTCTGGAGGAAACCGTACACGGTCGCGACGTCGTAGTCGTACTGGTGCTTGCTCGGTTCCTGGGGCTTCGGTTCAATCAGGATCTGGCCCTTGAAGCCGATCTTTTCGGCATGCTCGATGACCAGCGTGAGGAAGCGCGCCATCTGGTCCTGTTCCTGGCCGATCTTGGTGTTGAGCAGGGTTTCGTAGCCTTCACGGCCGCCCCAGAGCACGTAGTTTTCGCCGCCCAGTTCGTGGGTCAGTTCGAGCACGGATTTCACCTGGCCGGCGGCATAGGCGAAGACGGCCGGATCGGGATTGGTGGCGGCGCCAGCCATATAACGGCGGTTGGAGAAGAGGTTCGCAGTGCCCCAGAGCAGCTTCTTGCCCGATTCCTGCATCTTCTTGGCGATGATGTCGCCGATGACGCGCAGGTTCTTGTTGCTCTCGTCGAGCGTGGCGCCTTCGGGGGACACGTCCACATCGTGGAAGGCGAAGAAGGGCACGTCGATGAGGTTTAGGAATTCGAAGGCCACTTCGGCCTTGAGCTTGGCGCCTTCAAGACCCTTGTCGAACCAGGGACGATCGAACGTACGGCCGCCGAAGGGGTCGCCGCCTTCCTGGGCAAAGGTGTGCCAATAGGCGATGGCGGGGCGGATATGGTCTTCCATCCGCTTGCCGGCGATCACTTCGTCCTTGTTGTAGTGGCGATAGGCCAGGGCGTTCTTGCTCTGCGGCCCTTCGAACTTGACTTGGGAAATACCCTTAAAGAAATCCGTCACTTACGTGCCTCCTCGATGGCGGGATAGAGCGCGCGGTATCGCGCATATTGATCGGAATAGGCGGCCGACAGGCTCTTGTCGGGCGCGATGGTCGTTCTTATTGGCGGCATGGCCATGACGTCGGCGGGTTTTGCCCCTTCGGCAGCACAGAGGCCGAGGCGGGCGGCGCCAAGCGCACCACCGAAATCGCCGTCCTCGGGGAGGGCGATTTCCATGTCGAGATTGGTCGCCAGCATCTTCAACCAGAGCGCCGACTTGGAACCGCCGCCGACGGCCAGCAGGCGGTCGATCTTCGTGCCGGCATCGGCAAGAACGCGCTGGCAATCGCGCATGGCGAAGGTGACGCCCTCCATGACGGCCTGGGCCATCTGGGCGGTGTCGGTCGACTGGGACAGGCCGGTGAAGGACCCGCGGGCGCCGGCATTGTTGTGCGGCGTACGTTCGCCCGAGAGATAGGGCAGGAAGATCGCTTCGCCGGGTCCAGTAAACTGGGCTTCGGCTTCGCCGGAGAGTTCGGCCTGCTTCTTGCCGGTGATGCGCGAGAGCCAATTGAGCGAATCGGTGGCCGAAAGGATGACGCCCATCTGGTGCCAGGTATCGGGAATGGCGTGGCAGAAGGCGTGGACCGCGCCTGCCGTGTTGGGGCTGAAGCGTTCGTTGGAGACGAAGAGCACGCCCGAGGTGCCGAGGGATACAAAACCTTCGCCGGGGCGAATGGCGCCGATACCGCAGGCGGCGGCGGCGTTGTCGCCGGCGCCACCGGCAACGATGACGGCGCCGTCCATGCCCCAGCGCTGCGCCAGGTCGCGCTTTAACTGAGCCGAGGGGGCGGAGCCTTCGACGAGGCGCGGCATGTGATCCCTAGTGAGCCCGGTTACGGCCAGGAGATCGTCGGACCAGTCGCGCTTGGCGACGTCGAGCCAGAGCGTGCCGGCAGCGTCGGACATGTCTTCGACATGCTCGCCGGTGAGCAGCAGGCGGACATAGGCCTTGGGAAGAAGGACTTTGGCGATCTTGTCGTAGATCGCCGGCTCGTGCTTGCGGACCCAGGCGATCTTGGGGGCGGTGAAGCCGGGCATGGCGATATTGCCCGACAGCTGGCGCAGGGTCGGTAGCGCGGCTTCCATCTCCAGGCATTCGGCGGCGGAGCGGCCGTCGTTCCAGAGGATGCAGGGCCGCAAAACTTCGTCATTCTTGCCGAGCAGGGTCGCGCCATGCATGTGGCCGGATAGGCCGATGCCGCGGACGGAGGCGAGTTCGGATGGATGGGAAGCCTTGAGCTTGTCCACGGCGGCGAGCGTTGCGGTCCACCAATCGGTCGGGTTTTGCTCGGACCAGCCGGGATGCGGGCGCACGGGCTCGACCGCGGGAGCCGAGGCGTCGCCGAGGGCGCGGCCGTGCTCGTCGATCAGCAGTGCCTTGACGCCGGATGTGCCGATATCAATGCCGAGATAAGTCATGAGGCACGTACCTCATTTTTGAACTCGAACATTTGCGATCCTCCTCCCAGCCCATTTTTGGGCGCACCGCTTTGTTGAATTTTGGCCCTTCGCTTGGCTCAGGGCGTTCGTCTCTCAAAACGGTCCACCGGACCGTTTTGACCCTCCGGGTCGCTTCTCACTGCTTAGCGCAAATTGTCGCGCAGGAAAATGCCAATTTCAATGGGGTCGGTGGCGACGTGACGCGCGGCACCCAGCGCAAGGGAGCGGGCAGCGGCGACGGCCTCGCGGATTTCACCATCCGGGTTCTGGTCCAGCACCACGTCGATGGCGCCAGAACGCAAGCCCTCGCGGGTGGGCGCGGTCAGTTCGTGGGCGATGACGCGGAGCCTTCCGGCACGGCCGGAATTCTTGAGGGCGGCAACGAGGCCCGCATTGCCGGCGCCGAGATTGTAGATGCCGGACAGTTTTGGGTGTTCGTCCAGCAGTTTTGTGACGAGAGTCTCGGTTTCGCCGCGTTCGTCATGACCTTCGAGCGGACCGACAAGTTCGATGCCGGAGAAGTCGGCGGACAAGATCTGACGAAAACCTTCTAGGCGTTCGAGATGGTCGCGCAGGTGCAGCGAGCCGGCGATGACGGCGACGGTGCCGCCCTGGGGCAAAAAGCGTCCGAGGAGGGAGGCGGCGGTGCGGCCGGCGGCGACATTGTCGACGCCGATGAAATGGCGGCGATTGGAGCCGGGCAGGTCCGAAACCAGGGTCATGACGGCAATGCCGCGACGGGTGGCCGAATCGACGGCGGCCAAGATGTCGGGCTCTTCGGAGGTGACGATAACGGCGCAATCGCAGGTTCGTGGGTCAAGCGCGTCGAGGCCGGCGGCCAGGGCGCCGGTATCGAGGGCGCGAATGCGCTCGGTTGTCAGGTGCATGCGATCGGAAAGGGCCTGGCCGACACGGCGGGAGACGGCTTCGGCAAGAGAATCCATGAACTCGTTGGAGCCATCGGGGATGAAGAAAACCACCGTCAGGTCACGCGAGCGGGCCATGAGCGAGGCATTGAGATCGCGGGAGAAGCCGAGGCTTTTTATGGCCTCTTCGACCTTTTCGGTGGTTGTCGCGCGCACACCGGGGCGGCCATTGAGAACGCGGTCGACTGTCGCCAGAGATACCCCGGCTGCGCGCGCCACATCGTGCACCGTTACCCGCCGCCGGGCCGCTTCATCACTCACACTATCCCCCGCAATCGTTTCTTCTTGCCTCGTCGCACAGTTTGCGGAGCATTCCAAAAGGTCAAGAGCGCCGTTGCCCTGCACGGGCAAATAGCGCTAAAGCTCCGCCCCGAGCGAGTGAGGGGATTGTCTATGGGCATCGACGTTTCGACCTTTGGCGAGCATGGCGGCAAGCGCGTCGACCAGTTCCGACTGGTGAGCGATACCGGCGTCACCGTCGATATCATCGGCTATGGTGTGGCAGTGCGTGACTGGCGCGTGCCGGTTGCCGGGGGCGAGCGCAGTGTCGTGCTCGGCTTTGACAATTTTGCCGCCTATCCCGAACACAGCCCGCATTTCGGCTCGCTGGCCGGGCGCGTCGCCAATCGCATCAAGGGCGCCAGCTTTGAAGTGGATGGCGTGACCTACAAGCTGCCGCCCAATGCCGGCGAATTGCAGCTCCATGGTGGGGCCGAAGGCCTTGGCCGCCAGGTCTGGTCGGGCCAGGCCGACAGCGCCAATAATGCCGTGCGCTTCACACATTTTTCGCCCGATGGCGCCATGGGCTATCCCGGCAATGTCAATTTTGCCGCGACCTACAGCCTGCATGGAAACAAGCTGCGGCTGGAACTGACCGCCACGACCGACCGGGCGACGCCGATCAGTCTCGTGCAGCATCAGTATTTCAATCTCGGCACCAGCGAAAACGTGCTCGACCACACGATCCAGGTCAATTCGAGCGCCTATACGCTGCTTGGCGACGATCTGGCGCCGACCGGCGCCATCCTGCCCTCGCGCGGCACGCAGTACGATCTGCGCCAGAAGCGCACCATGCGCGACGCCAATGGCGCGGCGGTCGACTACGACATCGGCATGGTGCTCGATACCGGCCGCAAGCATGCCGATCCGATCGCCACGGTTGTTTCGCCGGCTAAGGATCTGACGCTAAAGCTTTGGTCGGACCGTCCGGGCGTGCAGGTCTACAATAGCGTCTGGACCGATATTCCGGTGCCGGGGCTCAATGGCAAGCATTACGGAAAACATGCCGGCTTCTGCCTCGAAGACCAGAATCTGGCCGACGCGCTGCACAATCCGCACTTCCCCAACATCATCCACACGCCGGAACGGCCCTATAGCCACTGGTGCGATATCGAAATCGCCTGACGCTCCTGACGAGAGCTGACATTTTTGGGCCGCATGATCCGAACATGATCATGCGGCCTTTTTCATTTCCCATGACCAGATCAAAACATGAACGAAATTCATGTTTAGGAATGGATTCAGGGGCAAGAATCTGGCAACCAGATTCGCCTTTGCAGGAGGGGAATGCATGGACAAGACCGAACGGCTTTTCGCCATCATGGACGCCCTCAGGCGTCATCGTCGCCCGATTACGGCCGCCGCTTTGGCCGAGGAGCAGGGCGTTTCGGTGCGCACGCTCTATCGCGATATCCAGACCCTTATCGGCCTTGGCGCGCCGATCGATGGCGAGGCGGGGATCGGCTATATGCTGAAACCCGGCTTTTTCCTGCCGCCACTGATGTTTTCGCCCGAGGAACTGGAGGCGCTGGTGCTGGGCGCCCGATGGGTGGAGACGCAGCCGGACGACGGTCTGGGTGCGGCAGCGCGCAATGCGCTGGCCAAGATTGCGACGGCATCACCAGAAGACCTGCGCGACCGGATCAGCGATACGGCACTCTGGCCGGTGGCCATCTGGGGCGGGCGCAAGCCCATTCCGGTGCTGGGTGACATTCGTCTCGCCATGCGTCAGGAGCGGGCTGTCACGATCGATTACGAGGACGAGCAGGGGCGGGCGACTTCGCGCACCCTTTGGCCGGTGGGCCTGGCTTTTTACGAAGGCAAGCAGACCATCGCCGCCTGGTGCCTGTTGCGACAGGATTTTCGCAATTTTCGGACCGACCGCATCGTCAACCTGATCATCACCGAGGAGCGTTTTGGCAAGCGCCGGGCCGTGCTGGAGCGCGAATGGCGCGATAGCTGGTCGCGGGATCGCCGCGCGCATGAGGGGTAAGGGGTAACCGGACGGATTCACGTGAAACACAGCCCTAGGGCATGATGTTTCTCAGCTCGGCAAACACGTCGGGCGGGATGAAGCCGACGGCAAAGCCGGCAATCCAGAGAAGATGCACGCCTGAAATCAGCAGCGTGGTCGCGACATATCCGGATTTTCGTGTCTTGTGTCGAAAGACATCCTGGCCGAGCAAACCCCCGACCACGCCGAAACAGAGATCGAGGCCAAGCAGCGTCACCTCGGGGATGCGCCATTGGCCAGTTTCGGCGAATTGCTTGTCGCGGCCATAGGCGAAAAACGAGATCACGCCCATGAGGGCATAAAGCGCGGCAAGCGGCCAGGACAGACGGCCGAGCAAAAGACCGACAACGATCAGTACAACCATCAACCCGGCCAACGGCACCCGCCAAGTGGAATGGGCGGGCATTTCCGCCCCTCGGCGCATCTGCGCCAGGGTCGGCTTGGGATTGGCGCCCAGAATCGAGACGGAGCGGGCCTGAAGCCGCCCATCCTGCCCCTTGGCAGGTGCAAAAGACACGAAATCGCCCTGGCGTGGGCGCGTGGCAATTCGGCCAATATTGGAGATGTGAACGAAGTAGCGTTCGCCACCATCGGCCAGAATGAAACCGAAGCCGCGGCTGTCGTTCCACTGCACCAGTTCGCCTCGCAGCAAGGCTTCTCTCCTGTATTTTTCTAGAAGATCGACTGGCGCAGGGGCAATTTGATCGGAGCCGGAAAACCGGTTTTCAGCTCCTCCCAAAAGCGATCGCGCAAAATTTCTGGAAAAACATATCCTTGCGGCAGGTTTTCGCGCGAGAACCAGCCGGCTTCGTTGATGCTCTCGCCTTCTGCCGGATTGGCCGAAACGTCGATTTCCCCCGAGACGTAATCGGCCAGGAACCAGAATTTGACGATGCGGCCCCAGTCGTCGACCAGCTCGTCGATATAGGCCATCGTGCGCGCCCTTACGCGAAGGCCGGTTTCCTCAAAGGCTTCACGCTCAGCTGTCTGCCAGAGTTCTTCGGCGCCTTCGGCACCACCGCCAGGGCCGGCCCAGAAATCGTGCTTGCCGGGACGGAAATGGCGCACAAGCAGGATTTTTTCGTCGCGCAAGGCCAGAACGCCGGCGGAAATGCGGTGTTGCATGGGAACAAAAGACTCCGGAAGATCAGGCGGCGCCGAAATTGAGGCGGTAGCTCAGGGCCTCGGCGATATGGGGCCGGGCCACCTTATCGACGCCGGAGAGATCGGCAAGCGTGCGGGCAACTTTCAGCACGCGGTGATAGGCACGCGCCGACAGATTGAAGCGTTCGGCGGCCTGCAGGAGCAGGGTCTGGCTTTCGCGGTCTGGTTCAACCAGCTTTTCGATCAGGGTGGCGCCGGCTGCGGCATTGGTGAGAATGTCGGGCACACCGGCCGCCTCATAGCGCTGGCGCTGCCGTTCGCGGGCGGCGGCGACGCGCCTGGCGACCGCGGAAGAAGGCTCGGCCGAGCCGGCGGCGCCGATCATGTCGGTCGCGGACACCGCCGGCACATCGATGCGGATATCGATGCGATCGAGGAAGGGGCCGGAAACGCGGGCCTGATAATCGGCAGCGCAGGCATTGCCGCGCTTGCAGATATGACCCGGTGTGCCGGCCATGCCGCATTTGCACGGATTCATGGCGGCGATGAGCTGGAAACGGCTGGGATAGGTTACGCGGGCATTGGCCCGGGCGATGACGGTTTCCCCGCTTTCGAGCGGCTGACGCAGGCTGTCGAGGACGCTGGGGCCGAATTCGGGCAATTCATCGAGGAAAAGCACGCCATTATGCGCGAGGGTCGCTTCGCCCGGCCGCACTTTCAACCCACCGCCGACAAGGGCGGCCATGGAGGCGGAATGGTGCGGCGCGCGAAAGGGACGCCGATCAGAGAGGGCGCCACCGGCCAGTTCGCCCGCGATCGACTGAATCATCGATACGTCAAGCAGTTCGCGGGCGCTGAGCGGCGGAAGGATGGAGGGCAGGCGGGCGGCCAGCATGGATTTTCCGGCGCCGGGCGGGCCGACGAAGAGGAGATTGTGGCCGCCGGCAGCGGCAACTTCGAGGGCCCGGCGGGCGATGGTCTGGCCGCGGACATCGGCAAGATCGGGCAGGGCGGAGGCATCCACAAGCTGCCTTACGGGTTTTGGCCGCGCCTGCAATTGCCGGCCGACAAGATGATTGACGAGCGCGAGAAGGCTATCGGCGGCGACGATGTCGATCTCGTCATTGGCCCACGCGGCTTCTGGACCCGAAGCGGTGGAGCAGATAATGCCCAGATCGCGCGAGGCCGCGGCAATGGCGGCCGGGAGGACGCCATCGACATGGGCAAGGCGCCCATCGAGCCCTAGTTCGCCGAGCACCAGAAAACGATCGAGCGCATCCTGCGGGATGGCGCCCATGGCCGCCATCAGGCCGAGGGCAATCGGCAAATCATAGTGGCTGCCTTCCTTGGGAAGATCGGCGGGCGCGAGATTGATGGTGATGCGTTTTGGCGGCAGGCCGAGGCCGGAGGCAACAAGGGCGGCGCGGACGCGCTCGCTCGATTCTTTCACTGCCTTGTCAGGCAATCCAACGACGAGAAATTTGGAAAGGCCCGGCGCAATCTGCACCTGCACATCGACCGGCACGGCCTCGATGCCCTGGAACGCCACCGTCGCGACGCGCGTCACCATGTGGAATGCCCCCAAATCCCTCTCAACGCTAGCAGAAGGAAAGGGCGAGTCAAGAACGGAGAGCGAACAAAGAATGGTCTATTAACCATGCATGCTGCCACATTGGTTACCCTAAACCTCCGTTAACCGCGCCATGTTGAATCAAAGGCTCAGTTTGTCTTTCTGACCCGAGTGTATTGATGGCCCGCGCCTTCCGTTTGCCCGCTCCTGTTTCCGCTCTATTGCGCAATGCCGTGATGGGCCTGGCGGTCACAGCCCTGGCGGCCTGCGCCGCTGGCGGCGGGCTTTATGGTGCTATTCCCGGTGACAATCGTCCGCATGCGGCGGTCGATCGGGCACGCAGCATGCCGGTGCAGGGCATCGACGTGGCGCGCTATCAGGAAAATGTCGATTTCGCCAAGGCGCGAGCCGCGGGCACGCATTTCGTCTTCATGAAGGCGACCGAAGGCAAGGACTATGTCGATCCCAATTTCCGCGTGAACTGGCAGCGTGCCCGGGATGCCGGCATGCCGCGCGGCGCCTATCACTTCATGACCTGGTGCTCCCTGGCGTCGGAACAGGCCAACTGGTTCGTGCAAAACGTGCCGGCCGATCCCAGCGCCCTGCCGCCGGTGCTTGATCTGGAATGGAACAACCATTCGAGCTGCAAGGTGAAGCCGAACAAGGCGGATGCGCTGGAAAAAATCCGGCTGATGCTCGATGTGATGGAGCGGCATACCGGCAAATTGCCGATCATCTATACGGACATGAATTTCCACCGCGATGTGCTCGCGGGTGAATACTTTCCGAACACGTTCTGGCTGCGTTCGACCGCTGCCGAGCCGCATGAGCGCTATGAAAACCGTCCCTGGACCTTCTGGCAATACACGCAGACCGGCGTTGTTCCGGGCGTGCGCGGCGAGGTCGACCGCAATGTGTTCTACGGCTCGACCAATGACTGGCTGATGTTCCTGTCGACCGGCTGCGACCCGCGAGCTATCGCTGCGCTTGCCCCCACGGGCCGCTGCCAGTTCGCCAAATAGGCTAGCCGCCTAAAAGACCCGAGGCCTTCACGCCATCGAAGACGAACTGCACGGCGAGCGCCGCAAGCAGAATGCCGACGATACGGGAGGCCACGGATAGGCCGGTGAGGCCAAGCAGGCGCTGGATCGGGATGGCGACAAGGAGCGTCACCCAGGCGAGGAACAGGATGACGATGATGGCGGCGATGACCAGCCAGAATTCGGCATCCGAATCCGCACCCGTGGTGAGCAGGATCACGGCGCTGATGGCGCCGGGGCCGGCCAGCAGCGGCATGGCGAGGGGAAACACGGAAATATCGTGAGCGTGGCGCGCCTCGCTCTCTTCCTCGTCGGTGGTGCCGGTGCCGCCCGAGTGGCGGGCAAAGACCATGTCGATGGCAATCAGCAGCAGCAACACGCCGCCTGCAGTGCGCAGGGCCGGAATGGTGATGCCAAAGATGTCGAGAATGACATTGCCGAGGAAGGCGAAGAACAACAGGATCAGCAGCGCGATGACGGCGCCGCGGGTCGCGAAGATCTCGACGCTGCGCCGGCGAATGATCCTTGGTCAGCGCGGCGAAGATGAAAGCGATATCGGCGACGCCGACAGTCGCGAAAAGCGTCGCGAAGGCGACGAGAAAAGCCGAAGTGTCCACGAAGATCCCCGCAAAACCCAAAGCTGACACTTACGGGATTTGCGGGGTGTCGCCAAGCTCGGCTCAGGCGCGGCGCTTTTCGATGGCATCCCAGATGAGGACGGCGATGTCCGGGCCGCCGAAGCGCTTGATTTCGCGGATGCCGGTGGGAGAGGTGACGTTGATTTCGGTAAGGTAGTCGCCGATGACGTCGATGCCGACGAAGATCATGTCACGCTCTTTGAGCGCCGGGGCGATGGCGGCGCAGATTTCCTTCTCGCGCTCGGTGAGCGGGGAAAGTTCGGGGCGGCCGCCAACATGCATGTTGGAGCGGGCTTCGCCTTCGGCCGGGATGCGGTTGAGACCGGCCACCGGCTCGCCATCGATGATGATGATGCGCTTGTCGCCCTTGCGCACGTCCGGAAGATATTTTTGGATCATGAACGGTTCGGGATAGTTCTGCTCGAACAGTTCAATCAGCGAATTGAGATTGTGGTCGCCTTCCTGGATGAAGAAGACGCCGGCGCCGCCATTGCCGTAGAGCGGTTTTACAATGATGTTGCCGTGTTCCCGGCGGAAGGCGTGGATTTCGGCCCGGTCGCGCGTCACCAAAGTCGGCGGCATCAACTGCGGGAAATCGGTCACCAGAATCTTTTCCGGCGCGTTGCGCACGGCGGAGGGCGGATTGACCACCAGCGTCTTGGGGTGCAGACGCTCGAGAATATGGGTGATGGTGATGTAGTTCATGTCGAAGGGCGGATCCTGACGCATCAGGATCACGTCCTGGGTCGACAGATCGACGCGCTTCGATTCACCAAGGGTAAAATGCTGGCCCTTTTCGGCGTCGGTTACCGCGATCGGCTGGACGAGGGCGGTGACCACATTGTCGCGCAAAGACAGGGTATTAGCCGTGTAATGCAGCAGTTCGTGGCCGCGGGCCTGGGCCTCGAGCATCATGGCGAAGGTCGAGTCGCCGCGCGGATTGATGGTGGAGACGTGGTCCATCTGGACGGCGATTTTTAGCGACATTGTTGTCCCTTAGCTTTCGAACGCGTTGATGAGATGGCGTGGCCAGCGACCGGGTGCAAGGAAAATCACGTCGAAGCGGCAGGTCTTTTCAGCCTCGCGGGGGTGGCGCGCAAGCCAATGCTCCGCGGCCCGCACAATGCGCGATGTGTTTACCGCTTCGAGGGCTTCGGCTTCGAGCAAATGGGTGGCGCGGGTTTTCACCTCGACAAAGGCGATGGTGCCATTGCGTTCGACGACGAGGTCGATTTCCCCGATCGGGGTTTTGTAGCGGCGGTTTCTGATGCGGTAGAATTTGAGCTGCAGGAAAAGCGCTGCCAGCGCTTCGCCGCGCTGACCACCGCGTTCGGCAATTTGCCTTTTATTGCTGGGCCTTGAGGGCGAGGGCGGCATCGTAGACTTCTTTGCGTTTCAGGCCGTAGCGCGCCGCGATTTCGTCAACCGCCGAGCGCATCGGCTGATCGGCCATGGCTGCGAGGAGGGCGGCCTGCCAGTCTTCGGCGGCGGGAGCGCTCGGTTCGTCGGCACCAGCGACGACAATGACGGCTTCGCCTTTGGTTTCTTCGCCCGCGAATTTTTCCGCCAGTTCGCCAAGCGTCCCGCGAAAAGTGCGCTCAAAACGCTTGGTCAGTTCGAGGCTGACGGAGGCTTGGCGATCACCAAAGACTTCGGCCATGGCGGCAAGGGTGTCGTCGAGGCGGCGGGGAGACTCGTAAAAGACCAGTGTTTCACGTGAATCCACGTATCTTTCCAAGGCGTTAGTGCGGGCGCCGGATTTGGGCGGTAGGAAACCGTGGAAGGCGAAGGCGTCTGTGGGGAGGCCGGCGACGACCAAGGCGGATAGGAGGGCGGAGGCGCCGGGGATGGGGAAGACGGGCAGATTGGCTTCGGCGAGGGCCCGGATGAGGGGGAAGCCGGGGTCGGAGAGGAGGGGGGGTGCCGGCGTCGGAAATCAGGGCGATGGCTTCGCCAGCGGCGATGCGGGAGACGATTTCCTCGGCGCGGGCGCGCTCGTTATGTTCATGTAATGGCTGGCGTTTTCCGCGGATGCCGTAGTGGTCGAGGAGCTTTGCGGAGGTTCTGGTGTCCTCGCAAAGGACGATGCTGGCGGCGGCGAGGGTTTCCAAAGCACGGACGGTGATGTCGCGGAGATTGCCGATGGGGGTCGAGACGACATAGAGGCCGGCGGCGAGCGGCGGGGCGCTAAAGGGCGAGCCGGCAATGAAATATTCGGCTTTGGATTCGGTCACGCCGGAAGCTCCTCGGGTTGAGACTTGCTTAACGAAATGAGGGCAGTTTGTTAACAGACTGTGAGCATCTCGGACCGCATTCATGAGTTTTGGTCAGGCAAATGCCAAATGGCGGCGCGGCGCGCTCGCGCTCGCGCTCGGCGTGGCTTTGACCTCGTGTGCTCCAGGCACATTTCAAATCGGTTCGCGAACCTTGGGCTGGGGTGATCCGGCTGGCAATGTCGGTGGCGGGAACACTGGCGGCGGCATGCTGGCGCCGGTGCCCATGCAGCAATCGGGTGGCGAGGTGTTTGGGCGCGGGCCTGTGCCGGTGGCGCTGCTGTTGCCGCTTTCGGGGGATCAGTCCCTCGCGGCAGTGGGAACATCGCTCGCCAATGCTTCGAAGCTGGCGGTGGCCTTTATTGAAGCCAATCCGAACATTGCTGAGAACATTACCATCACGCTGCGCGATACCGGGGATAGTCCGGCTGGGGCCATCAATGCCGCCAATGCGGCCGTGGCGGGCGGGGCAAAGCTGATCCTTGGGCCGCTTAGGGGTGACCAGGTGGCGGCGGTGGCCAATGTGGCGCGGGGCGCCGGGGTGCCGCTGATCGGGTTTTCGAACAATCCAAATACGGCCGGGCAGGGGGTGTATTTGCTCTCGGTGTTGCCCGACATGGAGATGAAGCGCGCCATAATTTACGTGAAGGCACAGGGGCGGCGCGGGTTGGCCGGGGCTTTTCCGGCGACGCCCTATGGCGAGGCGCTGGCGACAGCGTTCAGGCAGCAGGCGACAGTGGCCGGGTTTGGGCCGCCGGCGGTTTACACGTTCTCGGGGCCGGGCGAGGCGGCGCAGATCGTCGCGCAGGCCAAGCAACAGATCGATCGCGGCATGATCGATACCTTTTTCATTCCCGAGCGGGCGAGTGCGCCGGCATTTGCGGCGGCGCTGGCGAGTGCGGGTGTGACCGGGGATGCGGTGCAGATCGTGGGGTCGGCGGATTGGGCGGGGGATGCCACGATCAATTCGACGCCGGGATTGGTGGGAGCGATTTATCCGGCGGTCGATGAGGCTGGGTTCAATGCCATTGTCGGGGATTATCAGGCCAAGTTCGGGTCGCGGCCGCATCCGTTGGCGACCATTGCCTATACGGCGACGATTTTGGCCAATGTGAACACGCTGTCCATGGCGAACCCGCCCTATAATCCGGGGCTGCTGACGGGGGCGTCAGGGTTCAATGGGCGGGATGGGGCGTTCCGGTTTTTGGGAAATGGCCGGGCGGAATATGCGCTGGCGGTGAAGAAGGTGGGGGCTGGTGGGGCCGCGACGGTGGATGGGGCGAAGCTCTAAAACCCCCTCATCCGGCGCTTCGCGCCACCTTCTCCCCGACGGGGAGAAGAATAGGCTGGTGCCCGCCTCTTGTTCCTCTCCCCATCTGGGAGAGGGTGGATCGGCCGAAGGCCGAGACGGGTGAGGGGGTCTTTTAAGCCGCCAAATCCGCCACGACAGCATCCAACACCGGAAAACCCTTTTCGGTCACGCGGATATTGCCGTTGGGAAGCGTCTCGACAAAGCCATAACCTTTTAGCGCTTCGATCTGCTTTTCGGCGATGACGCGGCCAGAGATGGACATGAAGCGGGACGGCGAAATGCCTTCCTTGAGACGCAGGCCCATCACGAGGTATTCGTCGCCCTGCTCTTCCCAGGTGAGGACGTCGTTGGTGGTCATGCCGTGGCCGAACTCGTTGACGAGTTTGAGCCAGTCGAAGGGCATTTTTTCGGTGGCGGTGGCGTGGCGCTGGTGGTTGACCAGCAAGCGGCCATGGGCGCCGGGTCCGATGCCGGCATATTCGCCATAGCGCCAATAGAGCATGTTGTGGCGGCTTTCCTGGCCGGGCACGGCATGATTGGAAATTTCATAGGCCGGCATGCCAGCGGCAGCGGTCAGTTCCTGAGTCAGCTCATAAAAATCGGCGCCGAGATCTTCGTTCGGCATTTGCAGCTTGCCGGCATTGAAGAGGTCAAAGTAGCGCGTGCCCTGCTCGATGGTGAGCTGGTAAAGGCTGAGGTGGCCGCGGGCGAGCCAGATGGCTTCCTTGAGTTCGTCTTCCCAATCCTCAAGCGTCTGCTTTGGGCGGGCATAGATGAGATCGAAGCTCGAGCGATCGAAAACCGACTGGGCGATGCGAACGGCGGCCACCGCCTCTTCGACCGTGTGGCGGCGGCCGAGTTCGGCCAGGGGGCCGGGGCGCAGGGACTGGACGCCGAGCGAGACGCGGTTGATGCCGGCGCTACGAAAACCCTTGAAGCGATCGACTTCTACCGAGGTCGGATTGGCTTCGAGGGTGATTTCAGCGTTGCTGTCCACCTGCCAGTGGCCGGCAATGGTGTCGAGAATCGTGCTGACGGCCTTGGGGGACATCAGCGAGGGTGTGCCGCCGCCGAAAAAGATCGACTGGACGAGACGGCCCGGGGAGAGCGCCGCCATATGGGCGATCTCTTTTTTGTAGCCCTCAACGAAGGCGTCTTCGTCGAATGGGCCGCGGTGAACGTGGGAATTGAAGTCGCAATAGGGGCATTTGGCCGCGCAAAAGGGCCAATGCACGTAGACGCCGAACAGGTCGTTCGGGTTAGCGCTCAATCTGGTTCTCCACGAATTGGGCAAAGGCGCGGGCACGATGGGAAAGACCCTGTTCGCCAGGCGACCAGGAATGCTTTTGCTCGGGCGACATTTCGCCGAAGGTGATGTCGTAGCCGTTTGGCTGGAACATGGGGTCGTAGCCGTGACCCTGAGTGCCGCGGGGTGGCCAGATGAGGGTGCCTTCGCACTTGCCGACATAGAGCACGTCGCGCCCATCGGGATGGGCGAGGCAGAGCGTGGCGTTGAAGGCGGCGGTGCGTTGCTCGGGCGTGGTGGCGCCCTTGGCGAGCAATTCATCCTCTACGCGCTGCATGGCATTGGTGAAATTGCGGGGCACGCCGGCCCAATCGGCCGTGTAGACGCCGGGCTGGCCATCGAGCGCGTCGACAGAAATGCCGCTATCGTCGGAAAGGGCCAGCATATTGGCGCCCTTGGCCGAGGCATGGGCCTTGGTGCGGGCATTTTCGGCAAAGGTGGTGCCGTTTTCTTCGGGCTCGGGCAGGCCGAGATCGCCAGCGGAAATCAGCTCAAGACCGAAGGGAGCGAAAAGCTCCTGGAATTCCTTGAGCTTACCGGCGTTGTGGGTGGCAAGAACGAGGCGATCACCGCGGCGGAGTTTTGGGATGGTCATTTGGACTCCAGCGCGCGTTGAATGTCGTTCCAGATGGCGCAGTTGGCTGCCTGGAAAGCACCCTCACCCGTCTCGCCCTTCGGGCGATCCACCCTCTCCCCGAGGGGGAGAGGAATAGAGGCGCGTGCTGGACCATTCTTCTCCCCATCGGGGAGAAGGTGGCGCGCAGCATCACCGAATTTGCCGAGCAAATTCGGTTGGGATGAGGGGGCCTTCTTCAACAGACTGAAAATGCTCATGCTTCGAGCGCCGCCTGTTGCAGGAGCGTCAATTCGGAAATGCCCTTGCCGGCAAGATTCATCAGCGCTTCCAGCTCTTCGCGATCAAAGGGCGCGCCTTCGGCGGTGCCCTGGATTTCGACGAACTTTCCGCTGCCGGTCATGACGAAATTGGCGTCGGTTTCCGCTTCGACGTCTTCGAGATAGTCGAGATCGAGCACCGGAGCGCCGCGATAGATGCCGCAGGAAATGGCGGCGACGCTGTCTTTGAGGACCGGGCCCTTGGTCAGTTTACGCTCTTCGAGCCATTTGATGGCGTCAACGAGGGCGATATAGGCGCCGGTGATGGAAGCGGTACGGGTGCCGCCATCGGCCTCAAGCACGTCGCAATCGAGGGTAATCTGGGATTCGCCGAGGGCGGTCAGGTCGACGACTGCGCGGAGCGAGCGGCCGATGAGGCGCTGAATCTCTTGCGTGCGGCCGGACTGCTTGCCGGCCGTGGCTTCGCGGCGGGTGCGGGTGCCGGTGGCGCGGGGCAGCATGCCGTATTCGGCGGTGACCCAGCCCTGGCCCTTGCCGCGCAGCCAGCCGGGCAGGCTGGTTTCAACCGAAGCGGTGCAGAGCACTTTGGTATTGCCGAAAGCAATGAGGCAGGAGCCTTCGGCTTTCATGGCGACGTTGCGCTCGATGGTGACAGCCCGCATTGCATCAGGGGCGCGTCCGGAAGGCCGCATGCTTTGGTCTCGTTTTTCCTATTTACCGCCTCTTAACCTTCCTAGCCGCGCGGAACAAGCGCTGCGCCGCTTACCGCCCTTGCACTGAACGCTTAAATGAGGGAGCAAGGTTAAAGCCGGTAATTCATATAAAACACCATGGTTCATCCGCACGACGAATTTCTGAGCGTCCTCAATTCGCGCAGCCAGGAAATTTTCAGGCGGCTGGTGGAGCGCTATCTCGATACCGGCCTGCCGGTGGGATCGCGCGATCTTTCGCGGCTGTTGCAGACCGAGCTTTCGCCCGCTTCGGTGCGCAATGTGATGGCGGATCTTGAAGATCTGGGGTTGATTGCCGCGCCGCATACATCGGCAGGGCGCCAGCCGACGCAGCAGGGGCTGCGGTTTTTCGTCGATTCCATGCTCGAAGTCGGCGCGGTCAATGAAAGCGAAAAGCGTAGCATTGCCCAGCACATTGAGGGCCATGCGGGGCGGCGGCAGGTGGAAGACCTGCTTACGGAAGCCAGTTCGCTGCTTTCTGGGCTGAGCCAGGGGGCCGGATTGGTGATTGCCACCAAGGCCGACATGGTGATGCGGCATGTGGAATTCGTGCGGCTCGACAGTTCGCGGGCCATGGCGATTCTGGTCGGCGACGACGGGCAGGTGGAGAACCGCATTCTGGAACTGCCGCCGGGTTTTACGGCCGCGGCGCTGAGCCAGGCGAGCAATTATTTAGCGCACTATGTTGTGGGGCGAACGCTTTCCGAGGCGCGAAAGGCGCTGGATGAGCGGCGGGTGGAGCAGCGGGCGGAGCTCGATGAACTGACGCAAAAGTTGGTCGACGATGGGATTGCGACGCTGGTGCAGGATTCTCCGGCCACCGCGCCCCGAGTGATCGTGCGGGGGCGGGCGAACCTCCTCAATGACGCGATGGCGAGCGATGAGCTCGAGCGCATGCGGCAGCTTTTCGATGAGCTCGAAAGCAAGGAAGGGCTGCTGGAACTGCTGGGCGATGCCGAGAAGGCGCAGGGGGTGCGCATTTTCATCGGCTCGGAAAACAAGCTGTTTTCGCTGTCCGGCTCTTCGGTGATTCTCTCGCCCTATAAGGATGCCAATGACAAGGTGGTCGGGGTGCTTGGGGTGATCGGGCCGACGCGGCTCAACTATGCGCGGATCGTGCCGGTGGTGGATTATACGGCCAATGTGCTGACAAGGCTGATGGCGAGAAAACGCTGAACTATTGAAATGCGCTCCGTTCTGGCCGATATGCGGGGACGAAACTTTAACTACCGAGGCCATGGAAACATGATGAGCGACGAGAACGCCGCCCAGGGCGAAACGCCGGAGACCGAAATCCCGGCCACCGAAACGCCGGAGGTCGATCCCGTCGAGGCCCTGCTTGCAGAAAATGCCGAGCTGAAGGACCGCGTGCTGCGCACGCATGCCGAGATGGAAAACCTGCGCAAGCGCACCGAGCGCGACGTGGCTGACACGCGCAGCTATGCCATTGCCGGCTTTGCCCGCGACATGCTGAGCGCCACCGATGCGCTGAGCCGTGCGCTGCTGGTGATCCCCGAGGAAACGCGGGCGACGGCGGAGGGTACGCTGAAGAGCCTGATCGAAGGCTTGGAGCTGGCCGAGCGCGAAATGCAGCGGCTGCTTGGAAAACATGGCGTGAAGCCGATCGAGGCGGCGGGCCAGAAATTTGACCCCAACAAGCATCAGGCGATGTTTGAAGTACCGAACCCGAACGTGCCTGAGGGCACGGTGGTGCAGGTTGTGCAGGAAGGCTTTGCCATTGGCGAACGCATCTTGCGGCCGGCCATGGTGGGTGTCGCCAAGGGTGGCGGGGCTGCGGCTCCGGCCGAGGGCGTGGACAAGAACGTCTGATTTTTGGGTTTTTGAAGGGGCGCTGCGAGGCGCCCTTTTTGTTTTAGGAAAGATCCCCCTCATCCGGCGCTTCGCGCCACCGTCTCCCCGAGGGGGAGAAGAATGGGCTGGTGGTTTCCTCTTATTCCTCTCCCCATCGGGGAGAGGGTGGATCGCGCGTAGCGCGAGACGGGTGAGGGGGTGTCTAGCCCAATATCTCCCGGCTCATGATGCGCTCGACGCCGGCGTCCTTCAGATCGGCCCAGGCCTTTTCCAAAGAACCGTTCGCATTGATGGCGCGGGTGGCGTCTTCGATGACCGTGACATCAAAGCCGCCGGCGGCGCCGTCGAGGGCGGTCCAGGCGACGCAGAAATCGGTGGCGAGGCCGACGACGAAGAGGCGGCCGACATCGCGCTCGTTGAGGTAGCCGGCAAGGCCCGTCAGGGTTTCGCGGTCGGCCTCTTGGAAGCCGGAATAGGAATCGATGGCTTTGTTGTAGCCTTTGCGGATGACGAGCTGGGCGTGGGGGATGTCGAGATCGGCGGATAGTTCAGCGCCACGAGTGGCCCAGACGCAGTGGTCGGGCCAGAGGACTTGCGTGCCGTAGTCGAGTTCGACGGTTTCGAAGGGCGCCTTGCCGGGATGATTGCTTGCAAAGGAGATGTGGTCGGCAGGGTGCCAATCCTGGGTGAAGACCACATTCTTGAATTTTTTGGCTAGGGCATTGATCAGCGGCACGATTTCGTCGCCGCCTGCAACGGCCAGATTGCCGCCGGGCAGGAAGTCATACTGCACATCGACGACGACGAGCACGTCTTCGGGGCCGATAGTTTTGGTCATCAGGCGGCGTCCTTTGGCTCAAATTGCTCGGCGCGGATGAGGCCGCGCACAGAATTGCCGAGGAAGATTGCATCGGCGGACTGCAAATCGGCAAGGGTGAGAATGGCTTCCTGGACTTTTCCGGTTTCGATGAGTTCGGCACGGAGGGTGCCGGGGAGGAGGCCGGAGGAGAGGGCCGGGGTGAGAAGCTTTTCGCCGCGCTGGATGAAAAGATTGGTGATCGAGCCTTCGGTGAGTTCGCCGCGCTCGTTGAGGAAGACGACTTCGTCGACGCCAAGTTCGTCGTGGGCCTTGATGCGGGGGGAATCGTAGAAGGCGCGGTTGGTAGTTTTGTGGGCGAGCCAGACGGAAGTGGAATCTAGGGTTTCGCTCGCAATGACGAAGCGGAATTTTTCGGGGTTTGGCGGCAGGGGGGCTGATGTCACCTCGATACCCCCATCCGAAAGCGTGAGACGGACGCGCATGGGGGCGGTCCAGTTTGCACTCTCGGCGATGAGGCGCGTGGTGGCTTCGGCGCCGTCGGCACGGAGGCCGAAATAGGTCGCGGAGGACAAGAGCCGGGCGAGGTGGCGGCCGAGGAGGACAAAACCTTCTTCCGAGGACCACTTTATGGTTTCAATCAGGGTGACCGGAGGGGCGGGATCGCTGAGGAAGCGCAATTTGAGCAGGGCCTCGCTGTATTCGGATTGGGCTTCGCTGTCGGCGACGATGCCGCCGCCTATACCGATGGTGCCGTTGCCCTTGGAATCGATGACGGCGGTGCGGATAGCGACGTTGAAGGCGAAATCGCCTGATGGGGCGATGTAGCCGATGGAGCCGGTGTAGAGGCCGCGGGGAGCGTTTTCCACTTCGCGGACGATCTCCATGGCGCGCAGTTTTGGGGCGCCGGTGATGGAACCGCAGGGGAAGAGGTTTTCCAGCACATCCAAGATGCTGACGTCGGGGCGGCGCTTTGCGGTGATGCCGGACGTCATGGTGTGGAGGGTGGAATAGGTCTCCACCGTGAAGAGGTCGGTCACCTTCACCGAGCCGATTTCGGCGATGCGGCCGAGATCATTGCGCAGGAGATCGACGATCATCAGGTTTTCGGCGCGGTTCTTTTCGTCACTGGCAAGGGCGGCGCGGTCGGCGGCGTCCTGTGAGGCGAGGGGCGCGCGGGGCAGGGTGCCCTTCATCGGGCGGGCGGACAGATCTTCGCCGGTGCCGGAGACGAAAAGCTCGGGCGAGCGCGAGAGCACAAAATGGTCGCCGGCATGGATATAGGCGCCATAGGCGGTCTTTTGGCTTTGGGCGAGGCGGCGGTAGAGACCGAGGGGGGGAGCCGGAAAGCTGGAAGTTGGCCTTAAAAGTGAGGTTGACCTGATAGGTGTCTCCCGCGGCTATGTAGTTTTTTACCCTTTCGAAGGCGGCTGCGTAGGCGGGAAAGCTTGTGGCCGGGGCAAGGTTTTCGGCGGAACCATCGGGTGCTTCGGGGAGACCGGCGAAGGGTTTTGGCCCTTCGTAGAGGCCGAACCAGAGGAGCGGGGTCTCGCTGCGTTCGGGCAGGTATTTTGCCAAGCGCTCCTCGAACAGAAAACCGAGTTCGTAGGCAAAATAGCCGGCGGCCCAAAGGCCTTCCTTTCGCGCTTCGGCAATGCGTTTTAGCGCGGTGCGCGCGGTCTCGGCGTCATAGGCGACAAGGACCTCTTTCGGTTCGGAAAAGAGGTGGCTCTGGCCGTGGGGGGAAAGGTTGTCGTGCAGGAGCACGGTGCCTGATGAAAACATGGGAGGGGTTTTAGTGTGTTTGCGCGCGGGGGCGAAGAGGGATTTCTAGACCCTGTGCGCTTGGCCCACCCCCACCCTTGATCCCTCCCCACAAGGGGAGGGAGGCGGTCGGCGCGGTGTCTGCGCTCCTGCTTAAGCGGCGGGATGCCTCTTGGCGGGCGATCACGGGCATGGCAGATAGCGGGCCGTCCGGACGCGATGTGCGCCGGGTTGAGGGATATTCCATGAAGACCAATCTGCTGGGCGCCATTGCCGCCCTGGCGCTTGTGGCTGGCGTGGCGCCGGCCATGGCTCAGACTGTCGAATTTACCATCGTCAACGACAGCTCGCAGGCCCTGCACTATTTCTACACCACGCCCAGCAATGAAAACAGCTGGGGTGAAGACCTGCTCGCCGACGGTACGCTGGAATCGGGCAGCCAGGGCGTTGCCACCATTGGCGATGGTTCGGACCAGTGCCTTTATGACTTCAAGTTCGTGATGGATAGCGGCGCAGAACTGGTCGAACCCGCGATCGATATCTGCCAGCTCGATTCCTATACGATCACCGACTGATTTCTGCCCGGCGCTGCCCCAACCCGGGCGGCGCCTTTCTTTCCTGCAAAGCCATTTCTGGCGCCAGACGCGCTTGAAGCCCCAAGCACACCCCCCTATATACGCCCCGAGGCCCAGAACAGGGCAAATCAACCTACGAGGGACCCGGCCCCTTTGGGGCACAGAGGCTGCTTTGCAAAAAGGGCCTCGCCACAGGGTTCGCTGTAAAGAGAGGCTAGTTTTATGGCAAAAGTCATTGGTATCGACCTCGGTACAACCAATAGCTGCGTCGCCGTCATGGACGGCAGCAATCCCAAAGTCATCGAAAATGCCGAAGGCGCCCGGACCACTCCGTCCATGGTCGCTTTCTCCAAGGATGGTGAGCGCCTTGTTGGCCAGCCGGCCAAGCGCCAGGCCGTCACCAATCCGGAAAATACGCTTTTCGCCGTCAAGCGCCTGATCGGGCGCCGCTATGACGACAAGATGGTGGAAAAGGACAAGGGCCTCGTGCCCTTCAAGATCACCCGCGCCGACAATGGCGACGCATGGGTCGAAGCTTCGGGCGACAAGTTCTCCCCGAGCCAGGTTTCGGCCATGGTGCTGCAGAAGATGAAGGAAACCGCCGAAGCCTATCTCGGCGAGACCGTCACCCAGGCCGTGATCACCGTCCCCGCCTATTTCAACGATTCCCAGCGCCAGGCTACCAAGGACGCAGGCAAGATTGCCGGCCTTGAAGTTCTGCGCATCATCAACGAGCCGACGGCAGCTGCGCTCGCCTATGGTCTCGACAAGAAGAATTCGGGCACCATCGCGGTCTATGACCTTGGCGGCGGTACCTTCGACGTTTCCATTCTCGAAATCGGCGATGGCGTCTTCGAAGTGAAGTCGACCAATGGCGACACCTTCCTCGGTGGCGAAGACTTTGACATGCGTCTGGTCGATTATCTCGCCGATGAGTTCAAGAAAGAGCAGGGCATCGACCTGCGCAACGACAAGCTCGCTCTGCAGCGCCTCAAAGAAGCTGCCGAAAAGGCCAAGATCGAACTTTCGTCCTCGACCCAGACCGAAATCAACCTGCCCTTCATCACGGCAGATGCTTCGGGCCCAAAGCACCTGACGCTGAAGCTCTCGCGCTCGAAACTCGAATCGCTGGTCGACGACCTGATCCAGCGCACCATCGAGCCGTGCAAGCAGGCCATGAAGGATGCCGGCATTTCCGCAAGCCAGATCGACGAAGTCGTTCTCGTTGGCGGCATGAGCCGCATGCCCAAGGTCCAGGAAGCGGTAAAGCAGCTTTTCGGCAAGGAACCCCACAAGGGCGTCAACCCGGACGAAGTCGTGGCGCTCGGCGCTGCGATCCAGGGCGGCGTGCTGCAGGGCGACGTCAAGGACGTGCTGCTGCTCGACGTGACCCCGCTCTCGCTCGGCATTGAAACGCTCGGTGGCGTGTTCACCCGCCTCATCGATCGCAACACCACGATCCCGACCAAGAAGAGCCAGACCTTCTCGACCGCTGAAGACAATCAGTCGGCCGTGACCATCCGGGTCTTCCAGGGCGAACGCGAAATGGCAGCCGACAACAAGCTGCTCGGCAATTTCGACCTCGCCGGCATTCCGCCCGCACCGCGTGGCGTGCCGCAGATCGAAGTGACCTTCGACATCGACGCCAACGGCCTCGTGAACGTGTCCGCCAAGGACAAGGGCACCGGCAAGGAACAGCAGATCCGCATCCAGGCTTCTGGTGGTCTCAGCGACGCCGACATCGAGAAGATGGTGAAGGACGCCGAAGCCAATGCCGAAGCCGACAAGCGCAAGCGCGAAGCGGTGGAAGCCCGTAACCAGGCCGAATCGCTGATCCACTCGACCGAAAAGTCGCTCAAGGATTATGGCGACAAGGTTTCGGCCGAAGACAAGGGCGCGATCGAAACCGCCGTGTCGGATCTCAAGGCTGTCATCGATGGCGACGACGCCGAACTGATCAAGGAAAAGACCTCGGCCCTCGCCGAAGCCTCGATGAAGCTCGGCGAAGCCATGTACAAGGCCAGCCAGGCGGAAGCCGAAGCCAAGGCCAATGGCACCCGCGATGAGGACGACGAAGACGATGTCGTCGACGCCGACTTCGAAGAGGTCAAGGACGACGACAAGAAGTAATTTCTTGGTATTTTTGGATTTTGGGGCTCGGTGGAAACACCGGGCCCTTTTGTTTTTGTGGCGATCCCCCTCATCCGGCGCTGCGCGCCACCTTCTCCCCGAGGGGGAGAAGAATGGGCCGGCGCTTGTCCAAGCACAGCGCCTCTTGTTCCTCTCCCCCTCGGGGAGAGGGTGGATCGGCCGAAGGCCGAGACGGGTGAGGGTCTGTTCCACGTGAATCACTGCCATTCGGTCAGCGCCGTTGCCCCGTTTGCGCACTCTTGCTAAAGCACTTCCAACACGGCCCTGCATCTTGCCGACCCCAGGCCCCTTGCGGGTTGTGGGGTCGATTGCCATCTAGGGACGGAACAACAGACCCCAAGCGGGGCGCGATCCCATGCGCGACCGGCTGTTTCGGAGAAGATTTTTGGCCAAACGCGATTTTTACGAAGTGCTCGGCTGCCAGAAGGGCGCCGACGAGGCGGCCCTGAAAAGCGCCTATCGCAAACTCGCCATGCAGTTCCACCCGGACCGCAATCCCGGCAATGCCGAGGCCGAGAACAAGTTCAAGGAAATCAACGAAGCCTACGACACGCTGAAAGACGGGCAGAAGCGCGCCGCCTATGACCGGTTTGGCCATGCTGCCTTCGAGAATGGTGGCGGGCGCCCCGGTGGCGGTTTTGGGCCGGAATTCACCTCGTCCATGTCCGATATTTTTGAGGACATCTTTGGGGACTTCATGGGCGGCGGCGGCCGTCGCGGCGGGGGCGGTGCTTCAAAACTGCGCGGTTCGGACCTGCGCTATAATCTTGAAATCTCGCTCGAAGAGAGTTTTGAGGGCCGCACGGTCGAGATCGACGTGCCGACGCTGGTTGGTTGCGACACCTGCGAGGGTTCGGGCGCCAAGCCGGGGACCGGTACTCATACCTGCCGGCAGTGCAATGGCCATGGCAAGGTGCGCGCGGCCCAGGGCTTTTTCACCATCGAACGCACCTGCCCCGTCTGCCAGGGCCGCGGCCAGATGATGGACCAGCCCTGCACCGATTGCGCAGGCCAGGGCCGCCGCCAGGAAAATCGTAAGCTTTCCGTCGATATTCCCAAAGGCATCGAGGACGGGACGCGCATTCGCCTTGCCAATGAGGGCGAGGCCGGGGTGCGCGGCGGCCCGCCGGGCGATCTCTATATTTTTATCTCGATCAGGCCGCATGACCTGTTCCAGCGCGATGGCGCGGACCTTTTTGCACGCGTGCCGATTTCCATGACCACGGCGGCGCTGGGCGGAGAATTCGAAGTGCCGACGCTCGATAGCGCGCGGGCCAAGGTGAAGGTGCCAACCGGCACGCAGCCGGGGCAGCGGGTGCGGCTCAAAGGCAAGGGCATGCCTGTCTTGCGCAGCAAGGACGTGGGCGACCTCTATGTGCAGCTCGATATCGAGACGCCGCAGAACCTGTCCAAGCGACAGCGCGAGCTGCTGGAAGAATTTGCCGAGCTCGAAACGAAGGATACCAGCCCGCAATCGGGTGGGTTCTTCGATAAGCTCAAGAAGATGTTTGAGGCTTGACCGCGGCCAGATCGCTCCAGTGGAGCGATCTGAGCGGTCAAGGCCACGAAGGCTATGCCTGAGTGGCGAGGCGGCATCCCCCCATCCCAACCGAATTCGCAAATGCGAATTCGGTGAGCTACGCGCCACCTTCTCCCCGAGGGGGAGAAGAATGGGCCGGTGGCCGCGAATGCGTGAGAGCCCTATTCCTCTCCCCCTCGGGGAGAGGGTGGATCGGCCGAAGGCCGAGACGGGTGAGGGTTACTCGGTCGGCATGCCGGACATGTCCATCCAGACATATTCCCAGACGTGGCCATCGAGATCGGCGACGGCGCGAGAATACATAAAACCCATATCCTGGCGATCGCGCACTTCCTTGCCGCCGGCCTTCAGGCCAGCCTCGGCGATGGCATCCACCGCTTCGCGGCTATCGCGCGAGAGGGCGTAGAGCGCCTGGGTTTCCTTCTTCGCGTCCGAAATCGGCAGGCGGGCGAATTCCTTGAACTTTTCGTGGGTGAGAGCCATCACGAAAATCGTGTCGGAGATGACGATGCAGGCGGCAGTCTCATCGGTGAATTGCGGATTATGGTCGAAACCCAGTGCCTTGTAATAGGCCATGGAGGCCGCAAGGTCGCGAATGGGAAGGTTGACGAAAATCATCGAGGACATGGCTGGCTCCATTAGTTAAGTCTTGTCTTAAGTATAGGAAGATTGCCTTCAGCGAGTCAATCCTCTTGCCTTCGACGGATGAGCCAAGCCATTTTCGACCATGCCTGTATAAATTTGGAGACAGCATGAAGACGGCGCTCACCCTTTCCGGTTCGATCCGTAGGGGTTCTTACAATCGTGTCCTGCAGCAGCATATGGGCCGGGCCCTGACGGCAGCAGGAGTGGAAGTCACCGAACTCGATCTCGGGGATTTTCCCATGCCGATCTTCAACGAGGATCTAGAGGCCGACTCGGTGCCGGAGGCGGCGATAAAACTGGCCGAGATGTGGCGCAGCCATGACATCGTCTTCATCGCGACGCCCGAATATAATGGCGGGGTATCGCCGCTGATCGCCAACACAATCACCTGGATCAGCCGGCAAAGACCGAGCCCGTTCCGACATGCCGTTTTTGGTATCGGCGGGGTGAGTTCTGGAAAATACGGGACCATCTGGAGCCTCAGCCATCTGCGGGATTCGCTCTCCAAGGTTGGGGCGCTGGTGGTGCCGACGCTGCTGGGCATCGGGCCGGCGGAAGAGGCGCTGGACGCAGCGGGCAATCCGGTGGAACCGGCCATCATCCGCAAGGTTGAGCAGATGGTGCATGAATTGACGCATTTTTCGCGAGGATAGACCATGAAGGCGCTCTATCTGACCCATCCGCAGGTACGCATGGACCCGGCCGTGCCGGTGCCGCTCTGGGGCCTTTCGGAAGAGGGTCGGCAGAGAGCCGAGGCTTTTGCCGCCCGCCGGATCGTTCCGGCGGGCACTTTTGTGTTTTCGAGCCGCGAGACCAAGGCGCTGGAACTGGCCGAAGTGGTGGCAGCGCAAGCCGGCACACCGGTGCTGGCCGATCACCAGATGGGCGAAAACGATCGCACCGCCACCGGCTTTCTGCCGCCGGCATTATTCGAGGAGACGGCGGATCGCTTTTTCGCGCATCCGGAGGAGAGCGTTGACGGCTGGGAGCGGGCGGTGGATGCGCAGACGCGGATTGTCGAGACGGTTTTTTCCGCGCTCAAGGGCGTGCCGCCCGATACGCCGGTTATTTTCTGCGGACACGGGGCGGTGGGGACGCTGCTGAAATGCCATCTCGGCAAGCGCAGGATCGCGCGCAGCGAGGACCAGAGCCGGCACGGCCATCGCGGTGGCGGCAATGGATTTTTGTTCGATCCGGCAAGCGGCACGCTGAAGACCGAGTGGATGCCGATGGAAGAACTGCCTGACGAGTGGTGGCTTTAGGCCTTTTTGTCGCTCAGCGCAAAGAGGTCGAGGGCGTCGGCCAGGGCTTCGGTGAGACGATCTAGGCGGGCCGGATCGGTTTCGAGCTGGCGCAGGCGATTGGGGCCGGCAAGGGGGACGGCTCCCACCAGGTCGAGACCTTTTTGGGTAATGGCGACCAAGCGGGCGCGGCGGTCGCGCGGGTCGGTGCGGACGATGCAGAGGTCGAGGCGGCGGAGTTCGTCGATGGACTGGCCCAAGGTGGCCGCGTGCATGTCGAGGCCCTTCCTGAGGGCCGCGAGGGCCATGTGGGGGCGCTCGGCCAGCGTGTGGAGCACGGCGAGCTGCAGGCCGGTAATGCCGTGGCGCTGTTTCAGTTCGAGGTGGAAGGCGGCGATGGCGGAATCGAGCCGCATCCAGGCGACCAGGGTGGAAAGGGCCTGCTGCTGCATTTTGCTTTCGAGAGACAGATGAATCGCGTGTCTTATGACGGCATAGGATTCCTCTCGCAAGGTGCTATGCCGGCATAGGAGCGGCGATTTCGTCTTGCCGTGCGGTCAGCGATATGCGACCCCAGCCCAAATCAGCGACAGAAGGGATTTTGCCATGGCCGGCCATTTGATCGTGGGGCTCGACGTTTCGACGCGCGCCCGTGCCGAAGAAATCGTGACCGCGCTGGGCGATACGGTCGAATATTACAAGATCGGCTATCAGTGCTTTTATGGCGCCGACGGTTTTGCGCTCGGCAAGGAGCTGATCGCGGCGGGCAAGAAGGTGTTCTTTGACCTGAAACTGCTCGACATCGACAACACGGTCGAAAAGGGCGTGGCGGCGATTGCCGCGACCGGCGCGGCGATGCTGACCGTGCATGCCTATCCCAAATGCATGAAGGCAGCCGCCAAGGCAGCGGAGGGTTCAAACCTCTGCGTGCTTGGGGTGACGGTGCTCACCTCGATGGACGATGCCGATGTGAAGGATGCCGGCTATGAGCGCGATGCGGCAGGGCTGGTGGCCCTGCGCGCGCAGCAGGCCAAGGAAGCCGGGATCGGCGGCATTGTCGCTTCTTCGCACGAGGCGGAAATGGTGCGGACGATTCTGGGACCGAAGATGGCCATCGTGACGCCGGGCATTCGGCCGGCAGGCGCGGCGCTCGGCGACCAGAAGCGCGTGATGACGCCGGCCGAAGCGCTGGCGGTGGGGGCGAGCCACCTGGTCGTGGCGCGGCCGATCGTCGAAGCGGCAGACCCGGCGGCGGCGGCACGGGCGATCTTGGCCGAGATGGCTGGTTCCGGGACGCGGTTGGCCTGATGCGGTACTCAGCCTGCATTGAAATGCTGTTCGTGCCGGAAACCCCCGATCCGGTGGAGCGCGTGCGCCTTGCCAAGGCGGCGGGTTTTGAGGCGGTGGAATTCTGGCTGTGGTCGAACAAGGACCTCGATACCGTGGAGCGGGTGCTGGGTGAGACCGGCGTGAAGCTCGCTGGGATCGTGGCGGAGCCCTTTGCCGAACTGATGCGCGAGGGGGATCATGACCGGTTTCTCGCGGGGCTAGAGAAGAGCCGGGATGTGGCGCTGCGGCTTGGGGCGGGTGTGCTCATTTGCCAGTCGGGGCCGTTGCTGCCGGGAATCGAACGGGCGAAACAGCATGAGGGGCTAACGATTGCCATGCAGCGTTCGGCCGAAGTGCTGAAGGGGTCGGGTGTTCGCCTGGGGCTCGAGCCGCTCAATGATCGCGTCGATCATCCCGGCTATTATCTCACCAGCACGGTTGAGGCGCTTGATATCATGGATGCGGTCGATCGGCCGGAGATCGGGATCACCTATGATCTCTATCATTCCATGGTGATGGGCGAGGTGCCCGAAGAGGTGGTTGGGAACCGCGCAAGGCGCATCGTGCATGTGCATGTGGCCGATCATCCCGGGCGCAACCAGCCGGGGAGTGGCGGGCTGGATTTGAAGCGGCCGCTCAAGTGGCTGCAGGGGCAGGGCTATGATGGCTTTGTCGGGCTGGAGTTCCGGCCGACGGCGGGGACGGATGAGGCGCTGACGCAGATGCGGGCGAGTCTCGCTTAGCCCGGAAAAGAGATCCCCGCTTTCGCGGGGATGACGTCGAGTGCTTCTGAGATATTTGCGGTTTAGCCGGCGAGGCCGTGCTGCTTGCTCAGATCCTGCAGGTCGAGCTGTGGCCTGGCGCCGATGTGGGAGATGACTTCGGAGGCGGCAAGGCAACCGGTCTTGAGGGCGGATTCGAGGTTCTGGCCGCGGGCCATGCCGAGGAGGAAGCCGGAGGCAAACAGGTCGCCGGCGCCGGTGGCATCGACGACAGTGTCGATCGGGAAGGCGGGAACCGAGACGACTTCACCATTATATACCGCCATAGCACCCTCGGCGCCCATGGTGATGGCGGCGAGTTCGGCATCCTGGGCGATGGCGCGGACGGCGGTGCCGAGGTCATCGGTTTCGTAGAGCGACTTCAGCTCGTGGACGTTGGCGAAGACGTAATCGATGGTTTTGGAGCGGATCAGGTCCAGAAATTCGGCACGATAACGGTCGACGCAGAACGGGTCCGACAGGGTGAAGGCCGCGGCGCGCTCATGCTTGTGGGCATAGTGGGCGGCGAGGACGAAGGCCTTTTTGGCTTCCACCGGGTCCCACAAAAAACCTTCCATATAGGTGATGGCGGCGCCGCCGATTTCGTCGGGGCGGATATCGGCTTCGGTGAGCTGGTGGCAGGCGCCGAGATAGGTGTTCATGGTGCGCTCGGCTTCCGAGAGGAAGATCATCGAGCGGGCCGTCAGCGCGCCGTTCTTGAGGCGCGAGGTGTTGTAGTAGACCCCGATTGCGTCGAGGTCGTTTTCGAAGACATCGCCCAGGGGATCGTCGGCAACTTTTCCTACGAAGGCGGCGCGGCCGCCGAGCGAGGCGACGCCCGCGGCGGTATTGGCGGCGGAGCCACCCGAAATCTGCTGCCGGCTCAGCGGCATTTTTGAATAGAGGTCTTCGGCCCGATCGGTATCGATCAGGTGCATGATCCCCTCCTTCATGCCTTCGCGCTCGATGAAGCCGGGCTCAACCGGAGCGATGATGTCGACAATGGCATTGCCAATGGTCAGCACGTCGAAGCGGGTCTGGGTCATGCGGGCAGTCCGGGATGAGGAAAATCGGGGCTGGGTTTAGCGCATGAGGGGGGCGGGGGCAATGTTTTGGGTTTTGGGCCCTCGCTCGGCGTCATTCCCGCGACAGCGGGAATCCCCGACAGACGAACAGAGATCCCCGCTTCGCGGGGATGACGTCGTGGAATTTCGTGAGGTCCAGGCGATAGACGCGCTACAGGCTCCCGATAATTTCGGCGATCAGCGCCTCGGTGTCTTCGCCGGCGCGGAGGGCGATCTGGCCGTCGAGGAGCAGGATGGACAGGCCGTGGACTTTGGCCCAAGCGGCGAGGGCTTTGATGCGGCCGGTCTGCATGTCGCCGCCGACGACGTGGCGCAGGGTATCGAAAGCGGCGTCAGCGGCCATGCGCAGGCCGGGGCGGCCGTCTTTCTTGAGCTGGGGCGAGAACATCAGGCGGAAGAGATTGGCGTTGCTGAGGGCGAAGAGGACATAGGTCTTGCCCATGGCGGCCATGGGATCGGCCGGATTGCTTGACGCCACTGCTTCCATGGCGGCGGAGAAACGCTGGAAGCCGGTGACGGCGAGCGCTTCGAGGAGAGCAGCGCGGGAATCGAAGTGGCGATAGGGCGCGGCAGCCGAAACGCCGACGGCG
Organism: Devosia sp.; assembly: GCF_024707125.1. GTDB lineage: Bacteria > Pseudomonadota > Alphaproteobacteria > Rhizobiales > Devosiaceae > Devosia. The sequence goes on along the minus strand of NZ_JANQAH010000009.1, from coordinate 342,335 downwards.
CGGGCAAGGTCGCGCAGACCGAGGCCGGCTTCGCCTTCCTTTTCCAAAATGATCAGCGCGGCTTCGAGCAAAGCCTGGCGCAGATTGCCGTGATGATAGGGCGAATTGAGAGATGTTGACATTGTTTACATGAGGGGAATAGATGTGAGCACCGTTAACACCTGGGTGAGGACAGGGCAATGGACTGGAATCTGATATTGGCTTGCGCCCACCATCTGGCGGTCTTTTTCGCTCGTGGGGATTTTTGCGGCCGAGTTCGCGCTGATCAGGCCGGGGCTGGGCGGGATCAGGCTCGGGCAATTGGCGCGCATTGATGCGGCCTATGGGGCCGTGGCGACCGTGGTGATCGTGGTCGGCATTTTGCGGGTTTGGTTCGGGGGCGTCGATCCCTGGTATTATCTCGGCAACCACGCCTTTTGGGGGAAGATGGCGGCGTTCCTCGTGATGGGGCTGCTTACCATCCAGCCGACCATAGCCATTCGACGCTGGGCGAAGGCGGGCGAGGGGGCGGCGGACTATGTGGTGCCGGAGGGCGAGATCGGGACGAGCCGGCGGTTCGTGCATCTGCAGGCGGGGGTGCTGTTGCTGATCCCGATTTTTGCTGCGGCTATGGCGCGGGGGTATGGGAGCTGAACACACACGTCGTCACCCTCGGGCTTGACCCGAGGGCTCTATACTTGCTGCGTCATCGCCAAGTGCAGTGTCCTCGGGTCAAGCCCGAGGATGACGTTCGGTGGGTTGGGCGTTGCGCCTGCTAGGCCGCCCTTGGCAACGGAGACTTCGGCTCAAAAAGACACCACTCGCTGATCGGGCAGCGCCAGCATTCGGGTTTGCGGGCCTTGCAGATGTAGCGACCGTGCAGAATCAGCCAGTGGTGGGCGTGGAGCATAAAGCGCTCGGGGATCTGCTTTTCGAGGGCCTGTTCCACCGCCAGCGGGGTTTTGCCGGGAGCAAGGCCGGTGCGGTTGCCGACACGAAACAGGTGAGTGTCCACCGCGATGGTCGGCTGCTTGAACCAGATGTTGAGCACCACATTGGCCGTCTTGCGGCCGACGCCGGGCAGGGCCTCGAGCGCCTCGCGATCATCGGGGACTTCGCCACCGTGGAGGTCGATCAGCATCTGGCTCAGGGTAAAGACGTTCTTGGCCTTGCCGCGATAAAGGCCAATGGTCTTGATGAGATCGGTGATCTGTTCGACGCCCAGCGCCACCATGGCGGCCGGGGAGGGCGCCAGTTCGAAGAGACGTTTTGTCGCCTTGTTGACCCCGGCGTCCGTTGCCTGGGCGGAGAGGACGACGGCGACCAGCAGAGTATAGGCGTTGATATAGTCGAGTTCGCCCTTGGGCTCGGGCTCGATCTGATGAAAGCGCTCGAAAATTGCCTCGGCCTGAGCGCGGTTCAGCTTCTTCACTTTTTTAGGACTTGGCATTCTCTCGACCCCGAATCTCTGCCAATATTTCAGGGCGAGTCCATCATGCCAATGCAAACCAGCACAACGACCAGTCCCCTGTTTTCGGCCACCTTGCGGCCGGACAGGTCACTGCGCGCTGCTGGCGGCTGGATTGGCCTGGCAGCGGCCGGAATTCTTGGCCTGCCCTTCGTGATCTCCGTGCCGGAATTTCTGCTGCCGGGCGTTCTGGGTTTTGTCATTGCCGGGGGCGTGCTTGCGGCCTTTTCGGTGAGGCAGGCGCGGCGCTCGCGGCGCACGGAGCAGATTACCGTCTGGCCCGACCAGATTGAAGTGGTCACTTCGGGCCGGGGGCAGGAGCGGCAGATGCGCCGGCTTGACCCCAAGAAGGTGCGGCTGCTGCTCGACCGGGACGAGAACGAGCGCACCACGGCCATGTATCTCAAGCATGGCGATGAACGCATCGAGATCGGCGCCTTTCTCGCGATCAATGACAAGTCGAGTTTTGCTCGCGCCTTTGGCCAGGCGGTGCGCAAGGCACGGCACGGCTAGGCGCGTCAAAACCGGGTCGCGGGCCGCCCTCTTCCGGGACTAAAAAGGGCAAAAGCTCAATTGAAAGATACGGCCATGAACCAGCTTGCCCATATCGCCCCGGCCAGCGACTACGACACCATTCGCGCGGCTATTCGCTATCTCAGCGAGAACGGTCCGGATGCGACCGATCTCGGCAAATTTTCGCGGGCGCTCGGGCTGACCGAGCGGCAGTTGACGGACCTCTTTCGACGCTGGTGTGGGCTCTCGCCAAAAAGCTTTGCCCAGGCGGTGGCGCTCGACCATGCAAAATCGCTGCTGCGCGACAAGGCCAGCGTGCTCGACACCACCTATGAAGTGGGACTGTCTTCCACCTCGCGGCTGCACGATCTTTTTGTCACCTATGAAGCCATGCCGCCGGGGGTGTTTCGCGCTGGGGGTGAGGGTATCGACATGTTCTGGGGCGTGGCGCCTTCGCCCTTCGGGCTCGCGGTGGTGACGGCGACGGAATATGGCATGTCCGGGCTGGGCTTTGCCGATGCGGATATGACGGTGGAGGAGGCTTTTGCCGATCTCGCCAATCGTTGGCCCAAAGCTCGGTTTACGCGGGACGATGCGCGGATTGCGCCGATGGTGGCGCAGGTGTTCGAGCCGGGGCGTTGGTCGCCGGATCGGCCGGTGCGAGTTGTTCTGATTGGGACGGACTTTGAGGTGAAGGTTTGGGAGACCCTGCTTAAAATTCCGTGCGGCAAGGCGGTCACCTATTCGAACGTTGCCAACCATATCGGGCGGCCGACGGCGTCTCGCGCGGTGGGCGCGGCAGTCGGCAAAAATCCGATCAGCTTCGTGGTGCCGTGCCACCGCGTGGTGGGAACGTCGGGCGCGTTGACAGGGTATCACTGGGGCGTGCCGCGCAAGCGGGCTATTCTCGGCTGGGAGGCCGGGGTGGTTTCGGCAGCGCATTAGGCGCCTTCATCCGCGACGCGGAATGCCTCGAAGTTTCACGTGAATCCTCATCCCGGCACTGCGTCATTCCCGCGAAAACGGGAATCCATTTCTCAGTGCCAGAAACAGAGATCCCCGCTTTCGCGGGGATGACGTCGTGGTTTGAGAACAGGCGAGAGCTTAGAGCTTCAGCCGTTCGACCAGCTTTCCATCCGGGCCGATCTTGTAGACCGTTGGTTCGCCGGTGCCGATTTCGCGGGCGAGAATCTCGTCAGGAGTAAGACCTTCGATGGCCATGACGAGGGCGCGGAGCGAGTTGCCGTGGGCGGCGATGAGGACGGTCTTGCCGGCTTTGAGCTGGGGCAGGATTTCTGCTTCATAATAGGGCAGGGTGCGGGCTGCGGTGTCCTTGAGGCTTTCGCCGCCCGGAGGGGGGACGTCGAAGGAACGGCGCCAGATGAGGACCTGCTCTTCGCCCCACTTGGCGCGGGCGTCGTCCTTGTTGAGACCCGAGAGGTCGCCGTAGTCGCGTTCGTTGAGCGCCACGTTGCGGGTGATGGTCACATTGAGGATGCCCATCTCTTCGAGGATGAGATCGAGCGTGTGCTGGGCGCGGCGCAGGGCCGAGGTGTAAAAGAGGTCAGGCGCGAACTTGCCGGCCTTGAGTTCCTTGCCCGTGGCGCGGGCTTCGCCTTCACCCTGTTCGGTGAGGTTGGGATTGCGCCAACCGGTGAAGAGGTTTTTCAGGTTCCATTCGCTCTGGCCGTGGCGGACCAGGATCAGTGTACCGGACATATTTCTTATCCCTAGTGACTAGTCGTTGAGGCCGAGCACGTCGGCCATAGAATAGAGGCCCGCGGGCTGGTGGGTAGCCCAGAGGGCGGCGCGGACGGCGCCGTTGGCATAGATGGTGCGGTCTTGCGCGCGGTGGTTGAGCTCGATGCGCTCGGAGGGGCCGGCAAGGATGACCATATGGTCGCCGATGACATTGCCGCCGCGGAGGGTAGCAAAGCCAATGGTGCCGAATTCGCGCGGGCCGGTGTGGCCGTCGCGAACGCGAACCGAATGGTCCTTGAGCGAAATGTTGCGTCCCCTGGCGGCGGCTTCACCCAACAGAAGCGCCGTGCCCGATGGGGCGTCGACCTTGAGGTTGTGGTGCATCTCAAGCACTTCGACGTCGTAGTCGGGCAGGGCCTGGGCGGCCTTTTCGACGAGGACAGCGAGGGCGACCATGCCGGGGGAGAAGTTTCCGGATTTGACGATGCGCGCGCCAGCGGCACCGGCAGCGGCGATTTCAGCGTCGTCGGCTTCGGAACAGCCGGTGGTGCCGATGAGGTGGACGAGACCCTTGGTCGCGGCGAGTTTTGCCAGCGTGACGCTGGAGGCGGGGGCCGTGAAATCGATGATGACGTCGGCCTGGTCGAGCAGTGGGGAAACATCGTCGGTGATGGTGACGCCGAGTGCGTCGATGCCCGCAAGCGTGCCCGCATCCTTGCCGATCGAGGAGGCGCCGGGGCGATCTACCGCGCCGACGAGTTTGAGACCATGGCTTGCCGCTACTGCCCTGATATTGGCTGATCCCATGCGGCCGCCAGCGCCGGCGACGATGGTTCTGAGCTCGGTCATGCCTAGTCTCCAAATATGGTCGCCAACGCCTATATCAGTGCCATGGCCGGCCGCCAACTCCATGCGGCGATTGGATGATTGCTTCGCAATCGACACAATCGGCGGGAGACTCTAGGCTGGCGCAAAGCGAACACATGGACCCGCAATGACCATCACCAATGCGCTGGCCAGCATTGCCGTCGAAAGCCTGCCTGAATCCCTCGTCTGGTATGAGTATCTGTTCGGCCGGAAAGCCGATGCACGGCCCATGGCCGACGTCGCCGAATGGAAGCTGCCGGGGGGCGGCTGGGTGCATGTGGCGACCGATGCCGACCGGGCAGGGGCGAGTGTGCTGATGCTGATCGTTGATGATATTGCCGACGAGCTGGGGCGGCTGGAGATGTTTGGGATCAAGCCGGTGGCTAAGGCGATCGGAGACTTTTTCAAGACTGCAAAGCTGCGCGATCCCGATGGCAATATGATCGTCTTGAGCCAGCCGCAGCAGGGGACGTATTAAGCCCCTCTCCCGGAAACAGAGATCCCCGCTTTCGCGGGGATGACATGGTGGGTGGGGAAGAGTCGGCGGGCGTCAGACGCGGCGCAGGCTGACATTCTCGATCAGGTGATCTTTTCCCTTTTTGAGGATCAGATCGGCGCGGCCGCGCGTCGGCAGCACATTGTCGATGAGGTTGCGCAGGTTGATCGTGCGCCAGACCATGCGGCCGAAAGAGCCGGCTTCCTCTTCGCTCATTTCGGCAAAACGGCGGAAGAAGGAGGTGGGGTCCTTGAAGGCGGTTTCGCGCAGGCGGAAGAAGCGCTGCATGAACCAGTCTTCGAGGTCGTCATTGTCGGCGTCGATATAGACCGAGAAATCGAGGAAGTCGGAGGCGAACAGGATCGGCTTGCCGGTCTTGGGCAATTCGCCGGCCTGCAGGATGTTGAGGCCTTCGACGATGAGAATGTCGGGACGATCGACTGATATTTCGGTGCCTTCCACCACGTCATAGACGAGGTGGGAATAGACCGGGACTTTGACGTTCGCCTTGCCCGATTTGATATCGGCCAGGAAATTGACGAAGCGGGCGCGGTCGTAGCTTTCCGGAAACCCCTTGCGCTCCATCAGGCCTTTTTCGGCGAGCACAGCATTGGGGTACAAAAAACCATCGGTGGTGACGAGGTCGACACGCGGCGTCGAGGGCCAGCGCGAGAGCAGGGTCTGCAGGATGCGCGCGGTAGTCGATTTCCCCACCGCGACCGAACCGGCGACGCCGATGATGAAGGGCACTTTGTGACCATGCGGGGTTTGGAGAAACCGCGACTGCACGTTGTGAAGACCCTGGATGGCTTCGACATAATAGGACAGCAAGCGCGAAATAGGCAGGTAGACCTCTTCGGCTTCTTCCAATGAGATCGGGTCGGTGAGACCGCGCAGGCGATCGATGTCGCTCTGGTCGAGCGTCATCGGCTGGCCGTCGCGCAGCTTGCTCCATTCGGCCTTGGTGAAATTGTGATAGGGATCGAGCGCGGGGGAGCGAGGCGCCATTACTGCTTTTCCGATCGGGAGGCTTTTTCGGCGAGGCCGGATTGGGCGGTGCGCGCGTCGAGCTCGGCCATGACTTCGGCGAGCGGAATGTCGGCCGCCTTGAGCACGACGAGGAGATGGTAGAGGAGGTCAGCGGATTCCTTGACCAGCTCGGCCCGGTCGCCGGTGACGGCGGCGATGACGGCTTCGGTCGCTTCCTCGCCGACTTTTTGCGCGGCCTTTTTCATGCCGCGGGCGATGAGCTTTGCCGTGTAGCTTTCCTCGGGCGAGGCGGCAGCACGGATGGCGATGCGGGCTTCGAGTTCTTCAAGGGTCATTTTTTTGGTCCTTTGGGCCCGCTTTCACCGCGTCATTTCCGCGTAAGCGGAAATCCCAGTTTCCGTTCCCGAGATCCCCGCTTTCGCGGGGATGACGTTGTGATGGAATGACGTGCCGGGGCAATCCCTACTTAAGCCGCTGCCGCATCGAGCCGCATGGCGATGCCATGATCGGCCATGTAGCGCTTGGCCTCGGGAATCGTAAAAGTGCCGAAGTGGAAGATGGAGGCGGCAAGGACGGCGCTGGCGTGACCCTCGGTGACGCCATCGACGAGGTCCTGCAACTTGCCGACGCCGCCCGAGGCGATGACGGGGACTTCCACCGAGTCGGCAATGGCGCGGGTGAGTTTCAGATCAAAGCCGGACTTGGTGCCGTCGCGATCCATGGAGGTGACCAGCAGTTCGCCGGCACCGCGCTCGACCATTTTGGCGGCAAATTCGACGGCGTCGATGCCGGTGGGGCGGCGACCGCCATGGGTGTAGATTTCCCATTCGGAGCGATTGTCGCCACCGACCTTTGCATCGAGCCGCTGCTTGGCATCGACCGAAACGACGATGCACTGATTGCCGAACTTGTCGGCAGCGCGGGCGATGAAGTCGGGATCGTTCACGGCGGCGGAATTGATCGCCACCTTGTCGGCGCCGGCCAATAGCAGCTTGCGGATATCTTCGATGGAGCGGACGCCACCGCCGACGGTGACGGGCATGAAGCAGTGTTCGGCGGTGCGGGCGACGACATCGAAAATCGTGTCGCGGCCTTCGTGGCTGGCGGTGATGTCGAGGAAGGTGAGTTCATCGGCGCCGGCTGCGTCATAGGCCATGGCGGCTTGCACGGGATCACCGGCATCGATGAGATCAACGAAGTTGACGCCTTTTACGACGCGGCCGCCGGCTACGTCGAGGCAGGGAATGATGCGGGTCTTCAGGGTCATGAGCGTTTGCCCTTCTGCATCTGCCCCCAGGCGATGCGGTGAATGATGAGCGTGGCGAGCCAGACGAAGAAGGCAGCGCCGCCAAGCGGCAGGGTGGCTATGGCGAACCAGCCGAGCACGAAGAGAGTGTAGATGGTCGGGCCCAGATCATTGCCGCCGACCACGCAGGTATTGATGCTGCCCTCGTTGAGAGCGCAGCCATTGCTTTCGGCGATGAAGCCGGCGGTAAGCACCGATATCACCGGCGCGAAGGCGAAGAGCGCGATGACGGCGAGAAAGAGCCAATAGGCCCACCACGGAAATTTGGCAGGCCGGGTTTCGCTCACGCCGCGGCCCTCAGCTTTGCCAGTGCTTCACGTGAATCAATCCGACCATCGTAAAGGGCGCGTCCGGAAATGGCGCCTTCGAGCACCTGATATTCCTTGCGCGTCATGCGCTCGATATCGTCCATTGAGGCGAGGCCACCCGAGGCGATGACGGGGATTGAGGTCGAGCGGGCAAGCTCGAGGGTCGAATCCCAGTTGATGCCGGCGAGGATGCCGTCGCGGTCGATGTCGGTGTAGATAATGGCGGCGACGCCGGCGCCTTCAAAGCGCTTGGCGAGTTCGATGATCGAGAGTTCGGAGGTTTCTGCCCAACCTTCCACAGCCACCATGCCGCCTTTGGCGTCGGTGCCCACGGCGACCTGGCCGGGCCATTTTTTGGCGGCCTCTTTCACCAGCTCGGGATTACGAACGGCGACCGTGCCGAGGATGACGCGAGCCAGACCCTTGTCGAGCCAGGCTTCGATGTGGTCGAGCGTGCGAATGCCGCCGCCGAGCTGGACGGGGAATTTTACAGTTTTGAGGATCTGCTCGACCGCGCCGCCGTTGACGCTCTCGCCGGCGAAGGCGCCGTTGAGATCGACGACGTGCAGATATTCAAAGCCCTGGTCTTCGAACGACTTCGCCTGGGCGGCGGGATCGTCGTTAAAGACGGTGGCCTGGTTCATGTCGCCAAGTTTCAGGCGCACGCACTGACCGTCCTTGAGGTCGATGGCCGGGAACAGGATCATGGCGTCCACCCCATAAAATTCTCGATCAGTTTGAGGCCGAGGGCCTGGCTCTTTTCCGGGTGAAATTGCGTCCCGAAAATATTGTCGCGACCGACGCATGCGGTAACCACGCCACCATAATCGGTGGTCGCGAGGAGGTGCGCCGGGTCATCGGTGAGGAAGTGGTAGGAGTGTACGAAATAGGCGTGGAGGCCATTGGGGCCATCCGGGATGCCGGCGAGGAGGGCGTGGGGTTTTGTCACCGAAATGGTGTTCCAGCCCATGTGCGGAATCTTCAGGTTTGGATCGGTCGGCCTGATCTTTTCGACGGCGCCGGGGATCCAGCCAAGACCTGCCGTGATGACCTTTTCGCGGCCTTCCCCAGCGAGAAGCTGCATGCCGACGCAGACGCCGAGGAACGGCGTGGTGCCACGGATCACGCGCTCTTCCAGAACCTCGGTCATGCCGGCGACGGCATCAAGGCCCGCTTTGCAATCGGCGAAGGCGCCGACGCCGGGGAGCATGATGCGGTCGGCGCGGCGGACCACTTCGGGATCGGCGGTGACGATGATTTCGGGACTGCTTACCAGCGACGCGGCGACGCGCTCGAAGGCATTGGCGGCGGAGCGGAGATTGCCCGCGCCATAGTCGATAATGGCAACTGTGCTCATGGACGAGATTCCATAACGGCGAGACGGGCGAGATCGGCATCGGCGGCGACGCGGTGGCCAAGCGAAGAGAGACCACGACGTTTCAGTGCACGACGCTCGGCGCCCGGTGCGGCAAAGCCGCAGGCGATGGCGAGGAGGATGTAGAGCCAGAGAGTGGCGTCCGGGCCGAGATAGCGCGCGCCAAAAATCAGCGCGACGAGGCCGACGGCAAAAAGGCCCAGGAGATCCCAATGTCGATGGAGGAGCGCATGGACGGGCGGCAGCAGGGCCGCGAACCAGGAGAAGCGCTCGGCGACAGCCACGGGCAGGGCGGTCGGGTCATCGACGGATCGGTAGAGGGCAAAGAGGGTCACGGGGAACTCCCAGGACGGAATGAGGTCCACTTAGTGCAAAAAGCGGAAATGCGAAAGGTCACGACCGCTTGATGCGTCGTCATTGCCCGGCTTGTCCGGGCAATCCATCTCGGGATGCATGGACCACCGGGACAAGCCCGGTGGTGACGACAGCCGGAAGAGCGGCGATAGACTTACAGCGTGCCCTTGGTGCTCGGGACGCGGTCGGCCTGGCGAGGGTCGATTTCGAGCGCATCGCGCAGGGCGCGGGCCACGGCCTTGAACATCGACTCTGCCAGATGATGGTTGTTGTCGAAGTAGAAGTTTTCGATGTGCAGCGTGATGCCGGCATTGATGGCAAAAGCCTGGAAGAACTCGCGGAACAGTTCGGTGTCGATATCGCCGATCTTGTCGCGGTTGAACTCGGCCTTGAAGACGAGGAAGGGCCGGCCCGAAACGTCGAGCGCCGCGCGAGTAAGAGTGCCATCCATGGGCAGGTCGCACGAGGCGTAGCGACGGATGCCCTTCTTGTCGCCGATGGCCTTGGCAATGGCCTGGCCCAGGGCAATGCCGACATCTTCCACCGTGTGGTGGAAATCGATGTGCAGGTCGCCCTTGCAGGTGACGTCCATGTCGATGAGCGAGTGGCGCGAGAGCTGGTCGAGCATGTGATCGAAGAAGCCGACCCCGGTCGCCATTTTATGCGCGCCGGTGCCGTCGAGATTGATCGAGACAGCAATCTCGGTCTCGTTGGTCTTGCGGGCGATGGTGGCGGTGCGCATTGGCGTGTCTCCGAGGGTCGGGGCTCACTAGCAGATATGCGCAAAGGCTTAAAGATCGCGTTGCTTTCAGCTAATGGGCGCGACCAGCATGACGAGATTGCCGTCGGGGTCCTCGACATAAGCCGCGCGCTCGCCCCATGGCTGGTCGATCGGCGGCATGACGATGGGGGCTCCGAGGGCAGCAAGCGTCGCGTCGACGTCATCGACATTGATGCAGAGCTCGATGCGGTGGCCGCTGGCGGGGCGGAGGGGGCGACCGTGAACGCCCTTGTCGGAGAGGACGCCGAGGCCGATTTCGGTTTGGCCGAAGGACAGGGTTAGGAAGACCGGCTCATCTTCGGGCGGAAACTGATAGGCCAGCGTTCCGCCTAATATGGTCTCATAGAAGCGGCGCGACGCGGGCATGTCGGCAACCGAAAGCATGGGCATGACCCGGCTGGCCCTTGGCATTTTTTCGCCTCCTCCGATTTCCTCTTTGCCGTCCAACGCGCATGGCTTGGTTGCCGTTGCGCGGGGCTGGTTGCAAACGGCGGCCTTGCGCCTAAATATCACTCAACAGTTCGGAGTATTTCCCCCCATGAGTGAAAACGCATTTCCCGGCTGGCACGGGACAACGATCGTTTCCGTGCGCAAGGGCAACAAGGTCGTGGTCGCTGGCGATGGCCAGGTTTCCATGGGCCAGACGGTTATGAAGCATACGGCGAAGAAAGTTCGCCGGCTGGCCGGCGGCAAGGTGATCGGCGGGTTTGCCGGTTCGACCGCCGACGCCTTCACGCTGTTCGAACGGCTCGAAGGCAAGCTGGAGCAATATCCTGACAAGCTGATGCGCGCTGCGGTCGAATTGGCCAAGGATTGGCGGACGGACCGCTATCTGCGGAAGCTCGAAGCCATGATGATCGTGGCTGACAAGACCGATACGCTGGTGCTTACCGGCACGGGCGACGTGCTGACGCCTGACCATGGTGTGATCGCCATTGGCTCAGGCGGCAACTACGCGCATTCGGCCGCCTTGGCCCTGCATCAGGCGACCGAGCTTGACGCGGAAGACATTGCCCGTCGCGCCATGAAGATCGCAGAGGAAATCTGCGTCTATACCAATGGCAACGTAACCCTCGAAACCATCGAGCTTTAAGTGACCTTTTCCATTCGGCAACTCGGCGTGAAAGATGCGGCGGCCTATCGGGCCATAAGGCACGAGGCGCTGGCCAATCATCCGGAGGCCTTTGTGTCTTCGGCGGAGAACTTTGCGCAGAGAACTGACGCGGACGTCAGGCAGATGCTGGAGACCCTGACGGTCTTTGGCGCCGAGCTGCCGGATGGATCGATTGGCGGCATCAATGCCTTCATGCGCAATGATGCGGCCAAGGAACGGCACCGGGGCTGGATGATCCAGGTCTATGTGCAGCCAGAGCATCGCGGCAGCGGCATGTCGAAAGCTCTTTGCGAGCACCTGATCCAGCACGCCCGGGAAAAGGTCATCCAGGTCCATCTCGGGGTCTGGGCCGAGAACGAGCCGGCCATCCGCCTCTACAAGCGGCTGGGCTTTGAGACTTATGGGACAGAGCCCCGCTACCTCTTCGTGAACGGTCGATATATCGACGAACACCTGATGGTGCGCTTCCTGGACCGCGAACCGGTCCAACAGCAAGGCACCGATCGAAAGTGACAAAGAAATGAGTGAAACCAATTTTTCGCCGCGCGAAATCGTTTCGGAGCTGGACCGCAATATTGTCGGCCAGCAGGATGCCAAGCGCGCCGTTGCCGTGGCGCTGCGCAATCGCTGGCGCCGGCAGCAGCTTTCCCCCGAGCTGCGCCGTGAAGTGACGCCGAAGAATATATTGATGATCGGGCCGACCGGTGTCGGCAAGACCGAGATTTCGCGTCGCCTGGCGCGGCTGGCGCAGGCGCCATTTGTAAAAGTGGAAGCGACCAAGTTCACCGAAGTCGGCTATGTCGGCCGCGACGTGGAGCAGATTGTTCGCGACCTTGTCGAAGCCGGTATCACTGTGCTGCGCGACAAGCGCCGCCGCGATGTGCAGGCGCAGGCGCACCACAATGCCGAGGAGCGGGTGCTTGATGCACTGGTCGGCACTTCGGCGACGCCATCGACGCGCGACTCGTTCCGCAACAAGCTTCGTAATAACGAGCTTGATGACAAGGAAATCGAGATCGAGATGCAGCCTTCGCCCAATACGGGCGGGTTCGAAATCCCCGGCATGCCCAATGGCGGCATCGGCATGATCAACCTTTCCGACATGTTCAAGTCGGCAATGGGCGGTCGCGGTGTGAAGCGCAAGGTCAAGGTGAAGGACGCCTATGAACCGCTGATCGCCGAAGAGGCCGACAAGCTGCTCGATCAGGAACAGCTCAAGACGGAAGCCATCGAGCTCGTGGAAAACCACGGCATTGTCTTCATCGACGAAATCGATAAGGTCGCGGCCCGCGAGGGTGGCGTATCAGGCGGTCCGTCGCGCGAAGGCGTGCAGCGCGATCTGCTTCCCCTGATCGAAGGCACGACGGTGTCGACAAAATATGGGCCGGTGAAGACGGACCATATCCTGTTCATTGCCTCGGGTGCGTTCCATGTGAGCAAGCCCTCGGACCTGCTGCCGGAGCTGCAGGGTCGATTGCCGATCCGGGTGGAGCTGAAGGCGCTGACCCGCGAAGATTTCATTCGCATCCTCAATGACACCGAGGCGAGCCTGGTGCGCCAATATGTGGCGCTGATGGGCACCGAAGGGGTCACGCTGAGCTTTACGACTGACGCCATCGAGGCGATTGCCGATGCGGCGGTGAAGGTCAATGATTCAGTCGAGAATATCGGCGCGCGGCGTTTGCAGACGGTGATGGAGCGGCTCGTGGAAGAGATTTCCTTCGATGCGCCTGACAAAGCCGGACAGTCGATCGAGATCGACGCCGCCTTTGTTCGCGAAAAGGTGGGCGTTCTCGCCAAAGACACCGATCTCAGCAAGTTCGTGCTTTAGCCTTCGTATGCCCGCCCCAAAAGGGCGGGCATTTTCTAGATCAGCGCGGCGATGCGCGCATCGCTAAGGGCATAGATGCATTCGTTGCGCACCTGGCTCAGCGCCGGGTCGAGAACCCCAGCGACCTTGACCAGCGCCTCATCGATCAGGCGAACGGCGTCGAGGGTAGAGATCTCGATTTCATTGTCGACGCAGATATCACTCGCAGCATAGCTGCTGCTGGCAAGGACACTGAGCACGCCCTGCGGATTGGCGCGAAGCGCCCGCGACAGGGTGATAACAAGGCTTTCCGACGTTCCGGCATCCGTCCCGGCCGCCAGGAGTGGCACGAGGTCGATCCAGCCGCGGTCGCCTGCCTCGACATGGGTGAGAAACGCATTCCAGGATGCTTCGTCGAGCGAGCGCAGCACGACAGTCGCGTCACTCTCTGCGAGGAGCGCGCGAAAATCACCCGGGGTCAGGTCGGCGGAGAGGGCGGGTAGGGACAACGCGGCAAGGATGGCCGCGACACCAATAGTGCGCATGGGAACCTCCTACTGCATGGGCCATAAAATACGCCCATCGAGAGGTGGATTCCAGCGCCGCTTAACCGCGCTTCTTGCCCGCCCGCTTCACCAATTCATCTCGCAAAAATTTGAGGTCTTCGGGCTCGAGACGCTCGATATTGTCGCGCAGGCGATTGGTGAATTCGGTGGCTTCGGGGGCGAGGCCGCCGGTGTCGATGGTCACCTTGGGATCGGAAATTTCGGCGAGGCGCTGCAGCTCTTCGGCTTCGTCCCAGATGACATTGAAGAAGGCAATGATGCGGTGGAGCAGGAAGCTGGTGGGCTGGCCGCGGCGGCCGTGTTCGAGGGCCGAGAGATAGGCGCTCGAGACGTTGAGGGCGGCGGCCATTTCTTTCAGCGAAATGCCGCGGGCCTCGCGAAGCGCCCGGAATTTTGCGCCAAGCGGGGTCATGGGCGCCTGAGGCGCACATACCAGGCGCCCTCCCCACCATGGCCGCGGGCGGCAAGGCTCCAGCCGGAAATCATATGCGACAGGCCCGGCTCGGAAAGCCAGATCGGCAACATGGTGCGCAGGATGCCGCGCTCGGTCATGGCGGCGACATAGTCATTTTCGGTTTTGGCGCCCTTGCCGGTGATGACAAGCAGGGTGCGATCGCCGCGGGCAGCGCGGGCGCCGATATAGCGGCGCAGGGTTTCACGGGCTTCGACCTGGGTCATGCCGTGAAGGTCGATGGTGCCATCGATCTCGATGCGGCCGCGGCGGACCTTTTTGTGGATAGCCGGATCAACGTTTTTCTCCACCACCTGCACCGGCTGGGTGGGCGCCTGATAGGGCGGCAGGAAGGGCTTTTTGGGACTGCCCATTTTGGGCGGCGCCTTGATGGCGGGGGCCGGTTCGGGCTCGGGGATGGGCAGGGTGCCATGCCCCAACTTGAGCAGACCTTTGCGGCGCAGGGGTTCGACCGTGGCAGACACGGTCGTCCACAGGTGAAAATCGTGCGGCAGGCGCTTGGGGTCGCGCTTGGACATGGAAGGGCCTGCCGCAAAAAGATTTTAGTCGAGCTGGCTCGTGGTGATGACCTTCCAATTGGGGTCGCGCGACTTGGGATTGCGCGCAAAGGTCCACTCGTCAGCGATGGTCTGCACCTGGTCGGCATTGCCTTCGACGAGATTGCCGTCCTTGTCGCGGATGGCCGAGACGACTTCGGCATGGAAATCGACGGTCACCAGCACGTTCTTCTTGTCGTATTCGGCCGAGACGATGGCGATCTTGGGCAGACCCACAAAGGTAAAGTCGTTCTTCTGGCCGGCGGCCTCGCGCTCGGTGAGGGCGCGGGCAAAGCTATCGTACACGTCCTTGTCGAGGAGGTTTTTCAGGGTCTGGCGATCGCCCTCGGCAAAGGCGGTGACGATCATCTCATAGGCCTGCTTGGCGCCTTCAAGGAAGGATTTGGGCGTAAAGGTCGGATCAGCTTCGACAACGGCGCGAAGGCCCGTTGCAAGATCAGCATTGCCTGATGCGGCCTGTTCGATCTCCGCCTCGGTCTTGCGGGTGCGGCGCTCGTCATCGAGATTGGGCGCATCGGTGGGACGGGGACGGATCGGCACGACCGTTTCGTCGCCATTGGCGGCCTTCTTCTCGGTCGGGGTCGAGCGAGAGCGGTCGATCGGCGGGCGCTCATTGCCCGTCCGCGTTCCCAGGACCGAGCGGAGGCGGAAGAGCACGAAAACCGCGACCACGATGGCGATGAGAGTAGGCAGATCGAGAAAATCGTCCATGAATCGGTGCACCTGAGAAGTTGGGCGCTCGCCGAGCGCTTTTGTCGTTCCTATATATAGGGAAAGCTTTAGCTCAAAACCAGTTCACACAAGGTAGCGCGATTTGCCGCGCCCTTCACAAACAAAGGATGACCCGGTTGCTCCGCTTCATTCCCCTGCTCCTTCTGGCCTTGCCGCTGATCGAGATTGCGCTTTTCATTCTCGTTGGCCGCGCCATCGGCGTGCTGCCGACGCTGGGTCTTGTCATTCTCGCCGTGGTTGTCGGCGGCTTTGTGTTGCGCCAGCAAGGTCTGGGCGTGCTCAACCGCATGCGCACCAATATGCAGACCGGTACACTGCCAGGACAGACCCTGTTTGACGGCATGGCCCTGGCTCTGGCCGCAGTTTTCCTGATCATCCCGGGATTTTTGGGCGACTTCGTTGCCATTCTGCTGCTGCTTCCGCCCGTGCGCGCCTGGCTCTACAAGACGCTGACGCGCAACGTGACCGTGGTGGAAACCACGACCAGCTATCGCCGCGCATCCCCGGCCGATCCCACCCCGCCCCATCTTAACGGACCGGGAACCATTGACCTCGATGACGACGACTGGCAGCGCAAATAGCGTTGCAAAAGGCCTCTTTGCTTGTTCCTTTGGGGCAAAGATGCTAGCCACCCGCAGGACTGTTCCAACCGGAATATAAAGGGACCAAAGATGGCCGAAGAAAACGAAGGCGCAGCAGCGACCCAGCCCGGCACCGCGCCCAGCATGAACCTTGTGGGTCAATATGTGCGCGACCTTTCCTTCGAGAACCCCGGCGCGCCCGGCTCGATCCTGGCCGGCGGCGGCAATCCGGCCTTCAACGTTTCGATCTCGGTCGGCGTCAAGAAGCAGGCCGACGACCTCTATGCCGTCGAGCTGAACCTCAAGGCCAAGGCCAATCGCGAGGAAACGCTGCTGTTCAACGTGGAACTGGTCTATGGCGGCGTTTTCCGCCTCAAGAACATTCCCGAAGCCCAGCTCAGCGGCCTTCTCATGGTCGAATGCCCGCGCCTGATCTTCCCGTTTGCCCGCCAGGTTCTGGCCAATGTCACCCAGCAGGGCGGTTTCCCGCCGCTGATGATGGAGCCGGTCGACTTCATGGCGATCTACCGCCAGAATCTGGCCGCGCTCGCCGCCAAGCAGCAGGCAGAGGGTGGCGCAGCCGCCGCTCCGGCAACCGACCTGCCAAACTGATTTGGGCTGTTAGAGTTTTGAAGAACCCCGGCGAGAGCTGGGGTTTTTGTTTTTGGGGCCAAATATAGAAGCCACCGTCATTGCCGGGCTTGTCCCGGCAATCCATTCTTGGCGCGGCATGGACCACCGGGACAAGCCCGGTGGTGACGATGGATGGGAGAGTTGAGGTGGGAAAGCGGATTACTCCGCCGCCGCGACCTCGGCATATTGGGCCCAGATCGCGCTTTCGCCCATTTTTCCCACGAAGGCTTCGTGCGCCGCGGCTTCCGCTAATGTCACGCGCGAGGGGAGCGGGGTAGGGCGGGGCAGAGCGGCGATGCGGGTCGCGAGGGCGTCGCTGCCATCGCTTTCGACCTCGGCAATGAGAGCCAGGCTCACCTGCTTGCCGCCGATCAGCTCGAGATAGACTTCAGCCAGAATCTCGCTATCGAGGAGGGCGCCGTGGAGCGTGCGGCGGGAATTGTCGATGCCATAGTGCTTGCAGAGCGCGTCGAGGCTGACGCGGGCGCCCGGGTGCTTCTTGCGGGCGAGCATGACCGTGTCGATGACTTCATTGTCGAGGACGGGCAGGCCGGCCCAGGCAAGCTCGGCATTCAAAAAGCCCATATCGAAGGGGGCGTTGTGAATGATGAGCCGGGCGCCATCGACAAAGGTCCGAAACTCCTCGGCCAGCGTCTTGAAAACCGGCTTGTCGGACAAAAACTCTTCGCTGAGCCCATGAACGCGAAATGCCTCGTCGGGCATGGAGCGCTGGGGGTTGATGTAGACGTGAAAATTCTTGCCCGAGGGTATGTGGTTGATCAGCTCGACGCAGCCGATTTCGACGAGGCGATCGCCCTCGGCATGGGAAAGGCCCGTGGTTTCGGTATCGAGCACGATTTCCCGGATCATATTTTTGGTCCCTTTGCCCTGAGGTCGGCGATCAGAGCCGCGACTTCGGCGTCGATTTCCTCGCGCGGGCGCTCGGTATCGAAGAGATAAGTGGCCCGCTTCTTCTTTTCATCCTGCGGCATCTGGCGGGCAAGCAAGGTATCGCGCTTTTCCACGGTCATGCCCGGCCGGGCCATAATGCGTGCAGCCTGAATCTCGGGGTTGACGAAGGTCACGGCGATGGCGTCAAAGCCGTAATTGAAGCCGCTTTCGAAGAGCAGGGGGACTTCGATGGCCACTGCGATGTTGCCCGCAGCTTCCGCGCGATCCATGAATTCGGCGATCTTCCGCCGGACCAGGGGATGAACCACGGCTTCCAGTTTCTTGAAATTTTGCGGTTCGGCCGCGAGGCGCCGCGCCAATTCCTGGCGGTCTATTTTTTGGTCTCTGGTGACGCCCGGAAAAAGAGCTTCCACCGGGGCAACGGCTTCGCCCTCATAGAGTGCAGCGACCGCGGCATCGGCCGAGAATGTCGGAACGCCGACCTTTTCGAAGGCGGCGAGCAGGGTGGATTTGCCGGTGGCGATCGATCCGGTGACCCCGATCCGCCACATGGTCAGTGACCCAAAGTCGCTTCGATGCGGGCGCGGAGGGCCGGCGTCACTTCCGGCCGCACGCCGAACCAATCGGCAAAACCCGGCACGGCCTGGTGCAGCAGCATGCCGAGGCCATCGACGATTTCGAGGCCATGGGCCTGGGCATCGGCGAGGAGGGGCGTCACTAGCGGGGTATAGACGATGTCGGTGACGAGGCTGGTCTTTGGAAGCAGGCTCATGTCGAGCCAGTCGAAGCGGCTGCCATGCATGCCGATGGAGCTGGTGTTGACGACGATGCCGATCTTTGGCGCGAGCTCGGCAAAGGAATCAAAGCCGTGGGCCTCGAAGGGGCCTTCGATTTCCTCGACCAGCGCTTCGGCATTGGCGAGGGTGCGATTAAGCACATGGACTTTTCCGCCATTGCGCTCGCGCAGGGCAACCAGAATGGCGCGGGCTGCGCCGCCGGCACCGATCACCAGGGCATCGCGCGGGCCATCGGACCAGCCCGGCGCTGCAGCGTCGAGATTGCCGAGAAAACCGAGATAGTCGGTATTGTAGCCGTGTACCTTGCCCCCGCGCACGACCAGCGTATTCACCGCGCCGATGGTTTTGGCGAGATCATCGACGCTGTCGCAAAGGGCAAAAACCGCTTCCTTATGGGGAATGGTGACATTGCCGCCGGCAAATTCGCCCGCGCGCAGACGGTCGAAAAAGGCCGGAAGATCGGCTGGGGCCACGTCGATGGCTTCATAGGAGCCATCAATCCCGTGCTCGGCGAGCCAGGTGCCGTGAATGAGCGGCGAGCGTGAATGGGCGATGGGGTGGCCGATGACGAAAGCTTTGGTGGTCACGTTTGATCAGGCCCTGACGGAAAGAAGCTCCGGAGCGATATCGCGCAAGGCGCCGATCAGGGGCAAGAGCGGCAGCCCGAGAATCGTGAAATAATCGCCGGTAATGGTCTCGAAGAGCCGAATGGACGGACCTTCGAGCCGATAGCCGCCAACGGAGGTCAGGGCGGCAGGTCCCTCAAGATCGAGAACCAGGTCGCGCTCTTCCGGTTCGAACTGGCGCATGGTCAATTCGGCGGTTTCGATATCGGACCACAACAATTGGCCATTGCGCACGAGAGCGACGGCGGCGTGGAGCCGATGGGTCTTGCCGGCGAGATGATCGAGCTGGCGCGCGGCGTCTTCGCGGTTGATGGGCTTGTGGAGCAATTCCGTGCCCAGAGCCAAAGTTTGATCGGCGCCGATCACATAGGCGTCAGGATGGAGTTTTGAGACCGCTTCGGCCTTCGCCTTGGCAAGGAGCCCCGCAAGATCGCGGCCGTCAGCGCCGGCCTCCAAAGCCTGGGCTCCGAGGGCGCGTTCATCGATATCGGCCGGAATGACGGAAAAGGAAAAAACAGCCTTTTCCATCAAGGTTTTGCGGGTCGGACTTGAGGAGGCCAGGATCAGCATGGGAACAAGTTTTTCCACACTGTCATCCCCAGCTCAAGGGCGAACTGGGGGAAAGACTCGTAACTTTCACGAGGCGCGAAACTTGTTCGACCTATTCGATAAAAAGTTAACAATTCCTTTCCGAGGTTCTCGGAAGGGGGCTGGGGAATCTGTGGGGATAAGTTGAAAGGGCGGGAGCAGCTTTTCACACCCCTCATCCACAGGCGTTACCGAATCGTTGACTCGGGAGTCGCCCTGTTAAGCTCCTCTTAAACTCCATTAACGGGGCAGGCCAGCGGGGTCGGCCACAGATGTTAACAGAGCGTTAATGAAGCGCTGTGCTGAAGTGCCGCCATGGGTCCAGATTGTGGAGCGCAATGAATTGCGGATAAACACCACCATAAAGAAGAAGATAGGAAGACTAAGAGTCTCTTTTGGGTTTTCGAAGGGGACGAAAGGGTGAGTGCAGTGACCAAGAAAAGATTGCTCGCAACGGTGCTGGGGGAACGACAGGACACCCCTCCCATGTGGATCATGCGACAGGCTGGTCGCTACCTGCCGGAATATCGCGAGCTCCGCGCCAAGGCCGGAAGCTTTTTGGACCTTTGCTACAATCCCGATTTTGCGACGGAAGTGACGCTGCAGCCGCTTCGCCGGTTCGATCTCGATGCGGCTATTTTGTTCTCTGACATTCTGGTCATTCCAGATGCGCTGGGACAGAAGGTTCGCTTTGAAGCGGGTGAAGGACCAATGCTCGAGCCCCTGGCCGCGACAGACGTGGATCGGCTTGAGCGCGGCGGGGCTTTGGATCATCTGGCGCCTGTGCTGGAGACCGTGCGCCGGCTGCGAGCGGCACTGGCTCCCGAAAAGACCCTGATCGGCTTCTGCGGCTCTCCCTGGACGGTTGCGACCTATATGCTCAATGGCAAGGGATCGCCGGATCAATGGGTGGCGCGGCGCTTTGCCCTGGAACACCCGGCGGCCTTTTCGAAATTGATGGATGTGCTGGTCGAAACCAGCATTGACTATCTCGTTGCCCAGTTTGAGGCCGGCGCCGATGTGGTGCAGCTTTTTGAGAGCTGGGCGCTCAATCTCGACGATGCGGCTTTTGAAACGCAGGTGGTCGCGCCCAATCGGCGGATCGTCGAAGGCGTGCGGGCAAAAGTGCCAAATGCGCCGATCATCGGTTTCCCGCGCGGAGCTGCCGGTAATTTGAAGCGCTATGCGGAAAGGACAGGCGTCAACGCGCTGGGTCTCGACTATGCGACGCCGCTGTCTTTTGCCGATGAATTCCTGCCAAAGACCCTGCCGGTTCAGGGCAATCTCGACCCGCTGCGGCTCGTCATCGGCGGCAAGGCGATGGAAGAACGCGTGATCGAGATCAAGGCCGCGTTTGCGAAGCGCCCGCATATCTTTAATCTCGGCCACGGCATTGTGCCCGAAACCCCGATTTCCCACGTCGAGCGGTTGGTCGAGCTGGTCAAGCAAAGTTGAGAAAATTGAAATGTATGAATGGGTGAAGGCGCTGCACGTCATTTCGGTCATCGCCTGGATGGCCGGCATGCTCTATCTGCCGCGGCTTTTCGTCTATCACACCAAGGCCGAAATCGGCTCCGTGCAGTCCGAGACGTTCAAGGTCATGGAGCGACGGCTCCTCAAGGGGATCATCAACCCGGCGATGATTGCCACCTGGGTTTTTGGGCTCACCATGATCCATCTCGGCGGTGTCGATTGGGGTTCGGGATGGCCCTGGGCCAAGGCTGCCATGGTTCTGGCGATGAGCGGTGTGCATGGCATTCTGGTCGGCCACCAAAAGCGCTTTGCCCGCGATGAGAACGTGAAGGAACAGAAGTATTTCCGGATCATCAATGAAGTGCCGACTGTGCTGATGATCGGCATTGTCATCATGGTGATCGTGAAGCCGTTTTAGGATTGGGGCTCACGGGCGCTGGGCCATTCAAGCACAGCTTTCATGGCCTTCTCAGCTTGAAAGGCTCCACCGGAGCCTTTCATCCGCTGCGCGGAACGCTTCGAAGTTTCACGTGAATCTTCAAAATGTCGCTGTTGCACGGTTCCCATCTTGAAACCGGCTGGCGATCACGCTAAATGAAGCCATCAAGCATCCTTCCTCATGCGCGGCCGATTCCGGCACTGCGCGGTGCATTCCCCAAAAATAAAATCCCTCCTCTACGATTTACCCCAAGGGTCCATCGCATCCATGCAGAATATCAAGCTCAGTGAGCTGAAGGCCAAGTCCCCGGCCGAATTGCTGGCGTTCGCCGAAGAACTCGAAGTCGAGAATGCTTCGACCATGCGCAAGCAGGAGTTGATGTTCGCCATTCTCAAGGAATTGGCTTCGCAGGACATCGACATTGTCGGTGAGGGCGTGGTCGAGGTCCTGCCAGACGGCTTTGGCTTCCTCCGCTCTCCTGACGCAAACTATCTTCCGGGTCCTGACGATATCTATGTCAGCCCCAGCCAGATCCGCCGCTTTGGCCTGCGGACCGGCGACACGGTCGAGGGCGAAATCCGCTCTCCCAAGGAAGGCGAGCGCTACTTTGCGCTCCTGAAGGTCAACACGATCAATTTCGAAGACCCCGAGGCGGTTCGCCACAAGGTCAACTTCGACAACCTGACCCCGCTTTATCCCGAAGAACGGCTCCGCATGGAGTTGCCTGATCCGACCTTAAAAGATCGCTCGGCTCGTCTTCTTGATCTCGTGGCACCGCTCGGCAAGGGCCAGCGCGCCCTGATTGTCGCTCCTCCGCGTACTGGTAAGACGGTATTGTTGCAAAATATTGCACAATCGATCGCGACCAATCACCCGGAATGCTATCTCATCGTTCTGCTGATCGACGAGCGTCCGGAAGAAGTGACTGATATGCAGCGCTCGGTGCGCGGCGAAGTCATTTCTTCGACCTTTGACGAACCGGCTTCGCGCCACGTCCAAGTCGCCGAAATGGTGATCGAAAAGGCCAAGCGTCTCGTCGAACACAAGCGCGACGTTGTTATTCTCCTCGATTCCATTACCCGTCTTGGCCGCGCTTACAACACCGTGGTTCCGAGCTCGGGCAAGGTGCTTACCGGTGGTGTCGACGCCAATGCCCTGCAGCGCCCGAAGCGCTTCTTCGGTGCCGCACGCAATATCGAAGACGGCGGCTCGCTGACCATCATCTCCACGGCGCTGATCGATACCGGCAGCCGCATGGACGAAGTGATCTTCGAAGAATTCAAGGGTACCGGTAACTCCGAAATCATTTTGGACCGCAAGGTTGCGGACAAGCGCATCTTCCCGGCGCTCGACATCACCAAGTCGGGTACCCGCAAGGAAGAGCTGCTGGTCGAGCCCGATATCCTCAAGAAGATGTATGTGCTCCGCCGTATCCTCAATCCGATGGGCACGATCGACGCGATGGAATTCCTCATGGACAAGGTCCGCCAGACCAAGACCAATTCGGATTTCTTCGACTCGATGAACACCTGACATACCAAAATGCTCGCCGGCGATACGATCATGGCGCTCTCTTCGGGCGCTCTTCCTTCCGGCGTTGCGGTTATCCGCCTCTCGGGCCCAAAAGTCCGGGAGGCGTTTTTGTCTCTTGCTGGTGACCTGCCTGCCCCGCGAACCATGGCTTTGCGCCGGATTGGTGCCGACACCCAGCTAGACCAGGGCCTCGTGGTCTGGTTTCCCGGACCCAACAGTTTTACTGGCGAAGATTGCGCCGAGTTTCACGTCCACGGCTCACCTGCCGGGGTCAAGGCGATCCTTCGTAGCCTAAATACTTTTGGTATTCGCCTGGCTGGTCCGGGGGAGTTCACCCGGCGCGCTTTCGAAAACGGAAAGCTGGACCTGATTGCCGTTGAGGGCCTTGGCGACCTTCTCAGCGCCGAAACCGAAAAGCAGCGGCAGCAGGCTCTGGCACGCTATGACGGTCGGCTTACAGAAAAAGTTGAAGCCTGGCGCAATGATCTGCTCGACTTGCGGGCTGAGATTGAAGCGCGGCTCGATTTTTCTGATGAAGGCGATGTTACCGAGGAACTGCCTGCAGAATTTGCCACCGAACTAGCGAAGTTGAAGACCTCGCTCGTGGATGCGCTGGCGAGTTTGAATAGCGGCCGCATTGTTCGTGAGGGCCTGCGCGTGGCGCTGGCCGGTGCTCCGAACGCCGGAAAATCCAGCTTGATCAATGCGCTGTCAAAGTCTGATATCGCCATCGTTTCCGACGAGGCCGGCACGACGCGTGACGTCCGCGAGGTGCCGCTCGATATCGGCGGGCAGCTTTTTGTTCTTTTGGATCTCGCCGGCCTGCGCGAGACTGATAGCCGCGCGGAGGCGGAAGGTATTCGTCGCGCCGAACACGCAATCCAGGACGCCGACATTCTGCTTTGGCTGGAGGCACCCGATACCGATGCAGCTCCTCAACCATCCACGAATGCCACGGTTGTTCGGATTGGGACCAAGTCTGACCTCGGTTCGGGGAGCGGTTACGATCTCCAGATATCGACGACGACCGGGACGGGCCTCGACGTTCTGCTCGATCGCTTGCGCGCCATCGGTGAGAATCTTGCCGGCGGCGAGCCGTCCCTGATCAGCCATGAGCGTGACCGCCTGGGGCTTGAACAGGCAATTTCTGCGGTCGACGAAGCCGTTCTTTATCTCAGCAACTGGGAGCTGGCGGCGGAAGCGCTCCGTCACGCATCGCTCGCGCTGGAACGAATGATTGGTCGCGTAGACGCTGAGCAGGTTTTGGATCGGCTCTTTGCCAGCTTCTGCATTGGCAAATGATTCACGTGAAACATTTCTAGACCACTGGCGCAGCCACCATCTCGTGATTCACGTGAAACACAGCGAGAGGTTTTCTTGGAACCCAAGACGCTGTATGAGAACGTCAAACTTCAATTGACCGCTCTCTTTTCGCTGCGCCGATTTGTGCGCCGTTGAGAGCCGTTCAGGAAAATTCCTATGACTGACTATGCTGTCATTATCGTTGGAGGCGGTCACGCCGGCTGTGAGGCCGCGGCAGCGTCTGCGCGACTTGGCGTTCCCACGGCGCTCATTACTCATTGCTTCGCCACGATCGGTGAGATGAGCTGCAACCCGGCCATTGGCGGTCTGGGCAAGGGTCATCTTGTCCGTGAAATCGATGCGCTCGATGGCCTTATGGGCCGTGTTGCCGATGAGGCCGGTATTCAGTTCCGCGTGCTCAATCGCCGCAAGGGCCCGGCCGTGCGTGGTCCGCGCGCCCAGGCAGATAGAAAGCTCTATCGCAATGCCATGCAGGCAGCCATTTCGGCGCAGGCAAACCTCGACGTGATCGAAGGCGAGGTTGATGATCTTGAGGTGACAGACGGCGCTATTTCCGGTGTCGTGTTGCTCGATGGTCGCCGCTTTTCAACCAAAGCTGTCGTGCTGACCACAGGGACGTTCCTCCGCGGGCTCATTCATCGTGGCGAGGAAACGACGCCGGCCGGCCGGGTGGGCGAAAAGCCGGTGCTCGGCCTTTCGACGCGGCTGGAAAATCTTGGCCTTCAGCTTGGACGGCTGAAGACGGGAACGCCAGCGCGGCTCGACAAGGATTCCATCAATTATTCCGTCCTCGAAGAACAGCCCGGGGACAATCCGCCCGAAGCATTTTCAGCGCTGACCAAGGCGATCACGACCCAGCAGGTGTCGTGCCACATCACCCGGACGACTGCGGAAACGCACAAGATTATCCAGGACAATCTGCATCGATCGGCCATGTATTCCGGGCGAATTCAATCGCGCGGCCCGCGCTATTGCCCGTCCATTGAAGACAAGGTGGTGCGTTTCGCTGATCGTGACAGCCATCAGATTTTCCTGGAGCCGGAAGGGCTTGAGGAGCAGACGGTTTATCCGAATGGTCTTTCTACATCACTGCCGGCAGATGTGCAGGACGCCTTCCTGCGCTCCATGCCTGGGCTCGAAAATGTAAAAATCGTTCGTCCGGGCTATGCCATCGAATATGACTATGTCGATCCGCGCGAGCTGCGGCCGACGCTGGAAGTGAAGCGTCAGCCGGGTCTTTACCTTGCTGGGCAGATCAACGGCACGACCGGCTATGAAGAGGCGGGTGCGCAAGGCCTGCTGGCCGGCGCCAACGCGGCACTGGCGGCCAGTGGCCAGGAGCCGATGATCCTTTCGCGCACCGAGAGCTATCTTGGTGTGATGATCGACGATCTCGTGACCCGCGGTGTTTCCGAGCCGTACCGCATGTTCACCTCGCGCGCCGAATTCCGGCTGCATCTGCGGGCGGACAATGCTGACCAGCGCCTGACGCCGCAGGGTGTCGAAAAGGGCCTGGTCGGCGAAGAACGACGCGAGTTGTTCTCGGCGAAGGTAGTGGCCCTGGCGGAAGGGCAGCAACGCCTCCGGTCTGCAATGGCGTCACCGAGCGAGGCCCGCAGGGTTGGCATTCCCATCAACGAAGACGGTAAGCGTCGGAGTGCCTTCGAGATTTTGTCCTATCCCGACCTTGGCTGGGACGACGTCACAAAACTCTGGCCGGATCTCACGGATATTCCGGAAGCTGTGCGTGAGCAGCTTGGCATTGATGCCCAATATGCCGTCTATCTTGATCGGCAGCAGGCCGACATCGAAAGCATGCGGCGCGACGAGCAGCGGCAGATTCCGGATGAACTCGATTATCAGGCCATTCCGGGGCTCTCGATGGAGCTGCGGCAGAAGCTGACGCAGTTCCGGCCGCAGACGATTGCGCAGGCACAAGCCATGGACGGTATGACGCCGGCCGCGATTACGCTTCTCCTGGCTGTGATCCGTCGCGGTGATCTGCGGAAGGCCGGTTGATGGCAGATTTCAAGGCGATTGCGCCCTACGCGGCGCACTTTGGCCGGTCGCTGGATGAGGTTGGCCGAGACCTGGAATCCTATGCTGCGCTGCTGAAAAAATGGCAGGCCGTGCAGAATCTTGTTTCACGTGAAACGTTGGGTTCGGTTTGGGAACGGCATTTTGCCGACAGCTTGCAGGTATTACCACTGCTGACAGAGAGTGACCGTGAGTTCATGGACCTTGGCAGCGGCGGCGGATTTCCAGCTTTGCCACTGGCGATCGCCAGCAAGGGATTGGACCGGCATTTTGTGCTGGTGGAACCGACGGCACGAAAGGTTAGCTTTCTGCGAACCGTGGCGCGCGAGCTTGATCTCAATGTGACTGTCATTGGCCGGCGCAGCGACGAAATTGATTCACGTGAAACACCCGAGCCGGACGTGATTACGTCCCGGGCGCTGGCTGCTCTGCCGCTGCTTTGTGACTGGATGGAGCCCTTTTTCGCTGCGAAAACAAGGGCGATCCTCCATAAAGGGCGGGAACATGTTGATGAACTCACGGAATCGGGTGCGCATTGGGCCTATGACGTGGTAGTAAACAAGAGTGACACTGATCCGGGCGGCGTGATCCTAGCGATCACGAATCTCAAAAGAAAATCAGCGTCTTAGCGGCACAACTGGAGGCCTGCTCTTGGCACCCCGTATCCTGACCCTGGCAAATCAGAAGGGTGGCGTCGGCAAGACGACCACTGCGATCAATCTGGCGACGGCGCTAGCCGCCATTGGTGAGCGCGTGCTGATTGTCGATCTCGACCCGCAGGGCAATGCTTCCACCGGTCTCGGCATTTCGCGCGACGATCGTGAAGTCTCGTCCTATGACGTGCTGGTGGGCGAAGCCAGCGTGGCGCAGGCGGCAATCATGACCAGCGTGCCGAACGTTGCGATCATACCCTCGACCATGGACCTCTTGGGCGTCGAATTGACCATTGCAGGTCAGGCGGATCGCGCCTTCAAGCTGCGCGACGCTTTCAAGCAGCTTTCGGACCTGCGAATCAACGATCAGGCGGTGAGTTATATTCTCATCGACTGCCCGCCGTCGTTGAACCTTCTTACCGTCAATTCGCTGGTGGCTGCCGATGCCGTGCTGGTGCCCCTGCAGTGCGAGTTTTTCGCGCTCGAAGGCCTTAGCCAGCTTTTACAGACCATTGAACAGATTCGCTCGACGCTCAATCCGCGCCTGTCCATTCAGGGCGTGGTGATGACCATGTTCGACAAGCGCAACAATCTGTCCGAGCAGGTGCTTGCTGACGTGCGCAGCGAAATGGGCGATTTGGTCTATGACACGGTCATCCCGCGAAACGTGCGGCTGTCTGAAGCGCCGTCATACGGAAAACCGGCTTTGCTTTATGATCTGAAATGCGCGGGCAGCCAGGCCTATTTGCGCCTCGCCACCGAAGTCATCCGCCGTGAGCGGCGGCTGGTAGCAGCCTAGGAGTTCTCAAATGAACGACAAACCCACACGTCTTGGCCGGGGTCTGGCTGCTCTCATTGGCGATATGGCTTCCCTGGAAGCAGCACGCGTTACCGATACGGGTTCCGGTGGCAAAAAACTGCCGGTTGATTTTATCATCGCCAACCGCGCCAATCCGCGGCGGACGTTTGATCCCGATCAGCTCGAAGAGCTGACCAATTCGATCCGCGAAAAGGGTGTTATGTCGCCGCTGCTGGTGCGGCCGACCGATGATCCGAACATTTTTGAGCTGATTGCCGGTGAGCGTCGTTGGCGCGCGGCGCAGAAGGCTGGGTTGCATGATGTGCCCGTCATCGTCCGCGAGGTCGATGACAAGGAAGCGCTCGAGCTTGCCATTATCGAGAACGTGCAGCGCGCCGATCTTAATCCGCTCGAAGAGGCCATGGGTTATGGCCAACTCATCGAGCAGTTCGAGTATACGCAGCAGGACCTGGCGCAGGTGATCGGCAAGAGCCGCTCGCACGTGGCCAATACTCTGCGCCTCTTAAAGCTGCCGGAAGATGTGCGGGGCATGGTGTCAAGTGGCACGCTGACGGCCGGGCATGCGCGTGCGCTGATCACAGTAGAAGATCCCTCCGGCCTGGCGCGGCAGATTGTTGATAAGGGGCTTTCGGTGCGTGAAGCCGAGGCCCTGAGCCAGCAGCGCGAAGCGCCGGCGCGCAAAGCTCCTGCCAGCGAACCGGCGCGCGATGCCGATACTGTGGCGCTGGAGCGGCGTCTTTCCGATGTTTTGGGCCTCTCCGTGTCGCTCAACCATTCGGATCGCGGCGGGCGGGTGGAAATCCGCTACAAGACGCTGGAGCAGCTCGATGCGCTTTGCTTGAAGCTGACAGGGCAGCATAATTAGGCTGCTCAGGAATTTTGAAACTTTGGAAACCCCGCGAAAGCGGGGTTTTTGTTTTGTGGGCCTATCTTACGACCGCGCTCTTCGAGCGCTGGTTCGCTTACATTTGGGGAGGGTCTGGCGATCTTGTTTATCGTCGTTACCGCCGGGCTTGTCCCGGCGGTCTATGCCTGTGGCGAGATGGATTGCCGGGACAAGCCCGGCAATGACGATGGAGCAGGTGGCGGCGCTTCGCTGCGGCAATGGCGTTCAGTGTTTCACATGAAACACGTTTGAAATCAATGCGTTGCGGCCATCATGCATAGGGCGAGGGTGGTCCGGTGCAGGATCGCTGTTGCCAAAGCGGGTTTGCGGCGGCTGTCGCTGGTTGCCTGTAGGAGGCGTTCTGAGGCCTGGGCAAGTGCCGGGTCGGTCCAGAGGCGGAGCTGTTGTTCCAGCTGGCCGATGCGCGAAAAGTGCGGTTTGGGCTTTACATTGTCGAGGACGCCGCGCGGGCTTTTGCCGGCGTCGACCTCGACGCGCCAGCGGCGGAGGCTGGCGAAATGATTGGTCAGCATGGCCAGCAATTGCTGGGGATTGACCGACGACGTTAGGGCGCGATTGAGCGCCATTTCCAGCTTTTCGGCATGACCGCCGCCCGTGGCGTCGAGAATTGCGTCAATGGCCAAGGCGCCGTTGTCGGCGCAAAGGGTCAGAACATCCTCGCGCGTTAGGGATTTGGTGCTGGCGGCGAAAAGCGTCAGTTTTTCGAGTTCGCGACGGGTGATTTCGCGATCATTGCCCAGAATCTCGCGCAGGGTGGGGACGACGTCGGAATCGACGCGGATACCGGCCTGATTGAAGGTTTCGCGCATTAGATTGGTGAGCGTTTCGTCGGTATCGGGGTAGCAGGGCAGGGCGCGGCCGAGTTTGGCGGCTTCCACGAGGGCCCGAAGGGCGTCGCGAGGAGCGAGATTGCCCGCTTCGAGCACGATGGCGGTGCCACCCGGATCGTCGCGCAGCTCGGTCAGCGGCATGACGAGGCTTTTGCTGGCATTGCGCACGCGGATGATGCGTTTGCCGCCGAAAAGCGAGGTGCTGCGCGCTTCGGTGATCAGGCGGCCGGGCTCGGCGTCGAGTTCGGGGCCGTCGAAGATGAAAACGTCTGCGGAGGCAGGGTCATCGCCGCTGAGATAGCGAATCAGGCGCTGCGCGGTTTCGCGGACGAGGCCGCCATCGGGGCCGTAAGCCAAAAACACGCCTTCGGTGAGGTCGGGACGCGCCAGGAAGCGCGTGACCTCATGGGCCTTGAGTGCGGTCATCCCTTGGCGAGGGCCGCTAGAACGGCCAGGCGCAGCGACTCAGCCACGGAACGCGCTGCGCGCTCCTGGGCCTCGATGATCGCTGCTTCGTCGGCCAGCACCTGTCCGCTGCGCGTGTGCTGGGCTTTTGCGACCCGGGTAATGGTGATCGGCTTGCTGTCGATGCCATCGCGCGGGGTGATGGTCAGCGTAGCCGAAACAGTCATTTCGCGCGGTTTGTTGGGATTGGCCGTGGCGCTGAGGTAAGGCTCGGCGTCGCTGGCCGACACCGTCACAGAGACGAGCGGCGCCGTGGGGGAGGTGGTCTTGCCGAGGCGGAAGCTCAGTTCAGAATAGACAATCTGTTCCAGCCGCGTTTTTGGTGCCGCATAAGCAAGCTGCAGTTGCGGCTTTTCGGCCAGCGCGCCCGAATAGACGGGCTGGAAGGAACAGGCCCCAAGCCCGGCCGAAGCCAGGGCAAGGGGGACGATCAGGGCGAGGTGCTTGAGCCTAGACAACGACATTGACGATCCTGTCTTGCACCACGACGATTTTCTTCGGGGCCTTGCCCTCCAGAATGCGGACAACTTCGTCGAGTGACAAGACGCGTTGTTCGACTTCGGCGGCGGCAAGACCCTTGGCCACCGAGATTTCGGCGCGGCGCTTGCCGTTGATCTGGATCGGCAGGGTCACTTCGTCGTCGACCAGCAGGGCCGCATCAACGTCCGGCCAGCGGGCGTCGGCGACAAGGCCAGTCTTTCCAAGCACTTCCCAGCAGGTTTCCGAGAGGTGCGGCATCATCGGGCTCAGAAGGATCGTCAGCTTTTCGACGCCTTCGGCGATCGCGGCGCGCTGGGCAGAGCCCAGATTGCTGCCCAGCGCCTTGGTCAGGGCATTGGTCAGCTCATAGATCTGGGCGACGGCGCGGTTGAAGCGCAGGCCTTCGATGTCGTGAGCGATGCCATGAACAGAGCGATGGATGATGCGGCGCAAGCCCAGGGCGTCAGAAGCGTCGCTTGACGAAACAGTCTCCGAAGATTGTTTGGCAATCTCGATCGATTCATTGACCAGGCGCCAGACGCGCTGCTGGAAGCGGCTGGCGCCTTCGACGCCGGCTTCGGTCCACTGCACGTCGCGTTCCGGCGGAGAATCCGAGAGCATGAACCAGCGAGCGGTATCGGCGCCATAGGTGGCGACGATCTCGTCGGGATCCACCACGTTCTTCTTGGATTTGCTCATCTTTTCGACCGAGCCGATGCTGATCGGCGCGCCGGTCTTGAGATCGCGAGCAGTGCGGGTATCGCCATTGGCTTCAATGACGATTTCGGTGGGGTTTACCCACTCGCCTGATTGAGACTTGTAGGTCTCGTGCGTCACCATGCCCTGGGTGAAGAGGCCCTTGAAGGGTTCGCTGATGTCGACGTGCCCGGTTGCCTTCATGGCGCGGGTGAAGAAGCGCGAATAGAGCAGGTGCAAAATCGCGTGCTCGACGCCGCCGATATACTGGTCAACCGGCAGCCAGCGATTGGCGACGGCCGGCACGGTCGGGGTATCGGCCTGGGGTGCGGTGAAACGGGCAAAATACCAGGACGAATCCACAAAAGTGTCCATGGTGTCGGTTTCGCGACGAGCCGAAGCACCACACTGCGGACAGTGGACGTGCTTCCAGGTCGGGTGGTGGTCGAGGGCGTTGCCCGGCTTGTCGAAGGTGACATCGTCGGGCAGGCGGACCGGCAGGTCCTTCTTGGGCACGGGAATGGTGCCGCAGACTTCGCAATGCACGACCGGGATCGGGCAGCCCCAATAGCGCTGGCGCGAAATGCCCCAATCGCGGAGGCGATAGTTCACTTCGACCTTGCCCTGGACCTTGCCGTCGACGGTAAGCGCGCCAAAGTGCTCGGCAATCTTTTTCTTGGCATCGTCGATGGAAAGGCCATCGAGGAAACCGGAATTGAAGATGTTGCCAGCGTCAACATAGGCTTCGTTGCCGACTTCGAACGTTGCCGGGTCAGCGCCGTGCGGCAGCACGACGGGGATGACGCTGAGCCCATATTTGCGAGCAAGGTCGAGGTCGCGCTGGTCATGCGCCGGGCAGCCGAAAATGGCGCCGGTGCCATAATCCATCAGGATGAAGTTGGCGACATAGACGGGCAGGGTCTCGCCTTCGATGACCGGGTGTTTTACGCGGAGACCGGTGTCAAAGCCCTGCTTTTCCGCCTTTTCCAGCGTTTCCGTGGCCGTGCCGTGGCGATGGCATTCGGCGACGAATTCGGCCAGGGCCGGATTGTTAGCAGCCAAAGCAGTCGTCAGCGGGTGGTCAGGCGAGAGGCCGACGAAGGAGGCACCAAAAATGGTGTCCGGGCGCGTGGTGAAGACTTCGATGCTTGTGGCATCGGTCTTGTCCGACGGAGCCAGTTCGAACAGCAGGCGCAGGCCTTCGGACTTGCCGATCCAGTTGCGCTGCATGGTGCGGACTTTTTCCGGCCATTCGGTCAGGGTGTCGAGGGCCTCCAAGAGGTCCTCGGCAAAATCCGAAATCTTGAAGAACCACTGGGTCAGCTCGCGCTGTTCCACCACGGCTCCGGAGCGCCAGCCCCGCCCATCGATGACCTGCTCATTGGCGAGCACAGTCATGTCGACCGGGTCCCAGTTCACCTTGGAATTTTTCCGCGTGATCAGGCCTGCTTCGAGCATGTCGATGAAGAGGGCCTGCTGGTGCTGATAGTATTCGGGCGAGCAGGTGGCGAATTCGCGCGTCCAGTCGATGGAGAGACCCATCGACTTGAGCTGCGCCTTCATCGCCTCGATGTTCTGGTAGGTCCAGGTGCCGGGATGGGTCTTGCGCTCGATGGCGGCATTTTCCGCCGGCAGGCCAAAGGCGTCCCAACCCATGGGGTGGAGCACGTTGCGGCCGCGGGCGCGATAATAGCGCGCCACGACATCGCCCATGGAATAGTTGCGCACGTGGCCCATATGGATGCGCCCGGACGGGTACGGGAACATTTCTAGGACGTAGTAGGGCTCGCGCGGATCGTCATTGGCGGTGACGAAGCTCTTCGCATCGTCCCAGATCTTCTGCCATTTCGGTTCGCTTTCGCGCGGATTGTAGCGTTCGCCGCTCACTTGCTCGTCCTTGAAAATTCTTTGTCCGAAGCGCGCGTTTGACCTCAAAGGGCTGGGCCAGCTTGCGCTTTTGGGGGATTTTGGCTACCGGACCATCACCAGAAATCCCCCTCAAGGTCAACAGAAACGGGGCCTTCTCATGGCCGATCGCGTCAATGGCGCTCGCGCAGCGCTCGACTACATCACAACCCGCATGGAAAAGGCGCGGCGCCGCTTCGGCACGCCGCCTGAAAGCGTCGAACTCATTGCCGTGTCGAAGACTTTTGACGCCGAGGCGGTGCGACCATTTCTGGAGGCGGGGCAGCGCGTCTTTGGCGAGAATCGCGTGCAGGAGGCCAAGGAAAAATGGCCGGGTCTGCGTGAGGCTTTTCCCGATGTGGTGCTCCATCTGATCGGACCGCTGCAGACCAACAAGGCGCGGGAAGCCGTGGCGTTGTTCGATGTCATCGAGACGGTCGATCGTGAGAAACTGGCCGCTGTGCTGGCCGAAGAGATGCAACGCGCCGGAAAGCGCCTGCCCTGCTTCGTGCAGGTCAATATTGGCGGCGAGGAGCAGAAGGTCGGCATTTCCGTGGATGAGGCCGTGGATTTCGTGCGGCGTTGCCGCGAGGTGCATGGGCTCGATATCGTGGGCCTGATGTGCATTCCGCCCGATGGCCAGCCGGCCGGGCCGTACTTTGCGCATCTCGCAGCGCTGGGGAAGCTGGCGGGCGTTGAAAACCTCTCCATGGGCATGAGCGGGGATTTCGAGACCGCCATTGCCATGGGCGCCACCCATGTTCGCGTGGGCTCGGCGCTCTTTGGGCGGCGCACTCAAGTCTGAAGCGCTGCAACTTTTTCCAGGGCCTAGGCGTTACTTTGAGCCGAATAACGTCGATGTGATTGGCGGGCCAAGAACAGGTCGCAATGATGTGATCTTGGTCCGCTGAGTGAAAAAGACCGGAGACTGCAATGAATAAGCGACGCATCCTTGTTGTGGACGACGATGCGGATCTTCGCGAAACCCTGGTCGAACAGCTCAAGAGCCAGCCTGAATTCGACATAGTCGAAGCCGGCACCGCCAATGATGCGCTGAAAGCCCTGCGCGAGAACAATGTCGAGCTGACGATCCTCGATGTCGGCCTGCCCGACATGGATGGTCGCGATGCGGTCAAGCTGATGCGCCAGGAGGGTTTCAAGAGCCCCGTGCTGATGCTGACCGGGCACGACAGCGAAGCCGATGAGATCAAGGGGCTCGATTCGGGCGCCAATGATTATCTCACCAAGCCATTTCGCTTTCCCGTCCTTCTGGCGCGCATCAACGCGGCGCTGCGCCAGCACGACCAAAGCGAGGATGCCGTCTTCACCATCGGCCAGTACAGCTTTCAGCCGGCGGCAAAGCTGCTGGAAAGCAATGACGGCATAAAGGTGCGGCTGACGGACAAGGAAACGTCCATCCTGAAGTACCTATACCGCCAGGGGCCGAAGACGATTACGCGCGACGTGCTGCTCAAAGAAGTCTGGGGCTACAACAACCGCGTGACCACGCATACGCTCGAGACGCACATCTATCGCCTGCGCCAGAAGATCGAGCGCGACCCCTCCAATGCACGGCTTCTGGTGACGGAAGACGGGGGATATCGCCTCGTTCCGTGATGATGCCCGTCAAGGGTGTTCATAAAGTGGAAAAACTGCCCTATAGACAGATGCGTTGACCCGCCGGAAACTTTTCAGCGGGCGGGGCGCATTCGGGTCTGTGGCTGATGAGAATGGACGATGCGGCCGCCATTCTGGGGCGGGCCGATTTCTTCATGATGTGTGACGACGAGCAGCGGCGCATGCTGGGCTTTGCCAGCGATCGCCGCCATGTCGAAGCCGACGAAATCATCTACAAGGCCGGCACGGTGCCCGAGGGCGCCTATGTGCTCATCGAAGGCACGCTCAAGGCGCGCAATGAGGGTGTCGAGGCTGGAAAGCCCTATGCGCTGTCGGAGCCCGGCAGCGTCATTTCGACCATGGCGCTGATTCTCGATAAGCCGCGGCCGGTGACCATCACCGCCGTCACCGATTGCGAATTGCTCTTCGTGCCGCGCACCGCGTTTTTGAAGCTCATTCGGCAATATCCTGAGCTGGCTCAGAAAGCCGCGCAGCGGATCGAGCGGGAGCTGACCGGCTATCTCGGGGCGCTCGACCCGCTCCGGCGGAAGATGAAGAGCAAATAAAACCTCCCAAAATCAG
Source organism: Devosia sp. (assembly GCF_024707125.1). Lineage (GTDB taxonomy): Bacteria > Pseudomonadota > Alphaproteobacteria > Rhizobiales > Devosiaceae > Devosia. The sequence goes on along the minus strand of NZ_JANQAH010000009.1, from coordinate 307,049 downwards.
CCGCAAAGCCGGTTCACGCCGACATCATGTGGGGCGCATTTTCTCTTTTCCATTGGCAGAGACAGGGTTCGTTTGCCGGATCGCTGCTGGCACATGGCCTGTTGTTGAGTGCGGTTTTCTGGCTGTCGGTGCCCAAACCGCTGCCCGTGCCACCCTCGCGCGCAATCATGGTCGAGCTCATTTCCGAAGCCGAAATGCCCTCCAGGCCGGTAGATCGGGCCGAAATGGTCTCTGCATCGGGTGTTGAGCGCGAGGCGGTCGCCGAACCGGTCGAGGAATTGGGGCTCCCACAGCCATTGCCCGTACAACAGCAAGCCGATGGCATGGTTGCAGCCACGGATTTTTACGCAGCATCGATTCTCAATGACCCCGCAAACAGCGAGGTGCGGGAGAATTTTCCGCTATTGGCTGATCAGGAACAGATTATCCAGATCTGCAATATCGAGGCGCTGGAGCAATTGCGCGAGGCCGGGCTGGGGGAGCCGCCGGATGCGCTTGTCGGCTATGCCTTCGGGGCGATCGAGGTGAGCGGGCTCGACCTCGTCGCCGATGGCGGCGCGTTCCGCAGCGCTGGCCAATGGCACCACATCCGCTATCGCTGCGCAGTGGCGCCCGATATCCGCAGCGTTGCCGCCTTCGAATATGCGCTGGGTGAGCTGGTGCCGGAAAGTGAGTGGGAAGCTCACTTTCTCAATGCCACCGACGAGTGACGTCAGGGTTTTACGAACCGTGCAATGACCGGCACGTGGTCTGACGGCTTGTCGGTCCAGCCGCGGGCGGGGCGGATGATTTCGGCACCACTGGATTGTTCGGCGACGTCGGCGGTGGCCCAGATGTGGTCGAGGCGGCGGCCCTTGTCGGCCGCATTCCAGTCGGCGCTGCGATAGCTCCACCAGGAATAGAGTTTCTGATCGTAGGGCACGTGCTTGCGTACAACGTCGACCCAGCCATGGCCGCCGCTCAGCAGGCCATTGAGCGCCTCGGTTTCGACCGGCGTGTGGCTGACGATTTTCAGCAGCTGCTTGTGGCTCCAGACGTCGTTCTCGTGCGGGGCGATGTTGAAATCGCCGGCGATGAGATGGCCGCGCTGGAAGACGGGTTCATTGAACCAGGTCTTCAGTTCCGATAGGAACCCCAGCTTGTGCTTGAATTTGGGATTGATCTCCGGATCGGGCTCGTCGCCGCCGGCCGGGATGTAGAAATTGTGCAGCGTGAACGGGCCGTGGCCCATGTCGACCAGCGCCGAGACATGGCGCGATTCCGGAATCTCGCAGAAGACGCGGCTCGATACGTCGGTCAGCGGAAATTTCGAGACGATGGCGACGCCGTGATAGCCCTTTTGGCCGTGCACGGCCATGTGCGGATAGCCGTTCTCGATGAAGGCATTCCGCGGGAACTGGTCATTGGTGCACTTGATCTCCTGCAGCATCAGAACATCGGGCTGATATTGGCGCAGAAAATCGAGCACCATATCGAGGCGCAGGCGAACCGAATTGATGTTCCAGGTGACGACGGAAAGGGTCATGGGGAGATCCGGATTTTTTCCAAGGCTTGGGGCCGAGGCACTTTTAGGACCAAGCCGGGCCGGGGGTAAAGCCGGAAATGGCGGGGCATGACACACTGCTGACGGGAGCTGTCAGGGGCGCCAACAAAAAAGCCCGACCTTGCGGCCGGGCTTTGATCGTTCAAGCTGCGCTAAAAGCTTATTCGCTCTTGGCTTCGCCTTCAGTTGCTGCGGCCTGTTCGGCTGCAGCAGCGGCGGCTGCGGCTTCAGCGTCCTTGGCGGCTTGTTCGGCGGCAAAGGCTTCGGCAGCAGCGATCTTTTCAGCTTCGCGGGCTTCGCGAGCGGCCTGGGCAGCTTCGCGTTCGCCAGCTTCGATCTTGCGGGTACGAGCGTTGGTCGATTCGAAAATACGAGCCGACTTACCGCGACGATCACGCAGGTAGTAGAGCTTGGCGCGACGGACCTTACCGCGCTTGATCACTTCAACTGAAGCGATGTTGGGCGAGTAAAGCGGGAAAACGCGTTCCACGCCTTCGCCGTACGAAATCTTGCGCACGGTGAAGCTTTCGGTGATGCCGCCGCCGGAGCGGGCGATCACCACGCCTTCATAGGCCTGGAGACGTTCCTTGTCGCCTTCGCGAATCTTGACCCACACCTTGACGGTATCGCCATGGGTAAATTCAGGGAGTTCGCGCTTGGCAGCCTGCAGGGCAACCTGCTCGGCATTGAGCTGTTCGATAGTGCTGCTCATTTTCGATCCGTTCTGATCTTTTCTAGGGGCAACTCTGTACGGGCCTTGCGGCCCCGTCGCCCGGTCTTGGTTTTTGACGGAAGGGTAGTCTTTTTGGTCTTGTCGCACGGCCGGGTCCGATCCCGAAGCGCACGAATGGGCGGCTCATAGGAGAAAACGCGCGGAGAGTCCAGCGTTTTGGGTCTTTTGGGACTTTTAGTCCTTCAGCAAATCGGGCCGCCGTACCCTGGTCAGCGCCAGGGGACTGTTCATGCCGCCATTTGGCGATTTTGGCATGGTCACCCGAGGTGAGGACCGCGGGGATATCAGTGCCCTCAAATGTCTGGGGTCGGGTGTAGTGCGGATATTCCAGAAGACCGTTCTCAAAGCTTTCTTCGTCGCGGCTGTCCAGGGCACCGAGAACGCCGGGGATGAGACGCACGACGGCTTCGAGAAGGACCATGGCGGCGACTTCACCACCGGCGAGTACATAGTCGCCTATGGAAATTTCCTCGAGGTTTCGCGAGTCGATGACGCGCTGGTCTACACCCTCAAAACGGCCGCAGACGATGACGGCGCCGGGACCCGTTGCCAGTTCATGGGCGCGGGCCTGGGTGAGGGGTTTTCCGCGGGGGGACATCAGAATGCGTGGGCGCGGATCGCTGGCAGGCGCGATCTCATCGATGGCCTTTGCCAGAATATCGGGCTTTAGCACCATGCCAGCGCCGCCACCCGAGGGGGTGTCGTCGACGGTGCGATGTTTGTCCGTCGCAAAATCCCGCAGATGGGTGGCGCGCAGGGTCCACAACCCATCGGCCATGCCGCGGCCGAGAACGGAAGCGCCGAGCGGCCCCGGAAAGAGATCGGGGAAGAGGGTGATGATATCAGCGGAAAACATTCTTTTGCTTCCGATCAGTCCGGCTCTTCCTCGCCTGGCTCGGCATCGAGCGGCGGGGCGATGACCAAAAAGCCGTCGGCAATGCGGATGGTGGGCACGACGGCCTTGGTGAAGGGATAAAGAAAGGTGTCACCCGAACGCGGATCGCGCACTTCGAGGAGATCGCCGGCGCCATAGTTGAGGAGCGCCGACACTTCGCCGATGCTGACGCCGGTATCGAGCCGAGCGTCGAGACCGATGAGATCGGCGTGATAGAAATCGTCCTCATCATCTGGATCGGGCAGGCGGCTGCGATCGACAAAGAGCGAAACGCCATTGAGCAGCTCGGCCGCATTGCGGTCGCGAACGCCCTTCACCCGGGCCACGAGCACGTTCTTGCTTAGGCGGGCTGTCTCGATGGTGATGGTCAGGCCGGCGCGGTCGGTATCGAGCGGGCCATAGCCGGCGATGGCTTCGGGCTCGCCGGTAAACGTGGTGATGCGGACTTCGCCCTTGATGCCGTGGGCGGCGCCGATCTTGCCCATCAGAATGCGGTTTGCTGGCGCTGCCATTTTCGTCCCTTTTGTTCTTTTGTTCGTTTTGTCCGACGAACAGAAGGGACAATTAGCAGGGTTGCGCCTTGGCGCAAACGGCGGAACCTTGCGCCTCATGGCGCTTTCTTCTCGCAAGGCGATGCCAAGGAGAAGCGTCATGTCCAAAACCCTAACTGACCGCCGCGCCATTCGCGAATGGGTGGAAGCCCGCGGTGGCAATCCCGTGCTCATGGACGTGCCGGATGGCACGGGCATCCGCACTGTGCTGCAGCTCACCTTTGGGCAGGACGCGCTCAATGCCGAGGGCAATGAGGGACCGGACCGGATCGATGGCTTTCAGCTGGTGAGTTGGGAAGAATGGTTCGTGGCGCTGGAAAAGGGACACCTGGCGATCGAGGTGACCGATGATCCCTCGGGTGGCAACGAGGCCGAGTTTACGTTTGTGCCACGGGATTAGGTTTCCTCATCCACGACGCCGAAACAGAGATCCCCGCTTTCGCGGGGATGACATCGTGGTTTCGGATTTTTAGCGTTTCACGTGAATCGCTCTGCCAGGCGCTTACAAGCCACCCATCTTGCACAGCAGCTTCCACTCGGCGTCGCTGACCTTTGAGACCGACAGGCGCGAAAGTTTTACCAGTTCAAGCCCGGACAGCGCTTCTGTAGCCTTGATCTCGGCGAGCGTCACCGGGCGCGGAAACGGTTTGACCGATTGCACGTCGACGCATTCCCACACCACTTCACCCTTGGCGTTGAGGTCGGCCGTCAAATCGGGATGGGCCGGGGCCACCACATGCATGATGCCGACGATCTCCTTGCCGATATTGGAGTGGTAAAAGAAGGCCTGGTCGCCGACCGCCATGGCCTTCATGTTGTTGCGCGCCGCATAATTGCGTACGCCATGCCATTCTTCGACTTCGCCACGGCCGGTCTTGGCGACGAGATCGTCGAAGGAAAACACATCCGGCTCGGATTTCATCAGCCAGTAGGCCATGGGTCCTAAAACTCCGCTGCGGTGTTGTTGATGGCGATGCGCCAGCGCTTGACCTCGTAGCTCGAAAAAACGCCGGCCGGCACGAATGGATCCGCGGCCGCCAGGGCTTCGGCTTCGGCGAGGTTTTCCGCTTCGAAGACCACGATGGAGCCTTCCGGCTGTTCGTCGGCATTGAGCAGCGCGCCGGCAAAGACCAGCTTCTTGCCCAGCGAGTTGAGGTGTTCGAGATGCACCGGGCGGGTATCGAGGCGGGTCTGCAGGGCGCCCGGCGCGTCCTTGGCGATCATGGCATAGAGCATTTTTTCAGTGTTCCCTCTTGAGCGGGCGGGACATCAGCCCCGCAACGATGGTGGCAATATCGGCGCGGCCGGCAACGAATGCATCAACGGCGTGGATGAGCGGGGCATCCACATCGAGACTGGCGGCCAGCGCGGCTGCAACAGGGGCCGTGGCAACGCCTTCGGCGAGCTTGGCGCCACCGGCCAGGATGTCGGCTGTCTTGCGGCCGGCGCCGAGCGCCATGCCGAATTGATAGTTTCGCGATTGCACCGAGGTGCAGGTGAGCGTGAGATCGCCCAGGCCGGCAAGGCCGGTGAGGGTATGGGCCGAGCCGCCAAGCGCGTGCACCATGCGCGCCATTTCGGCATAGCCGCGGGCGATCAGGGCCGAGCGGGCCGAGGCGCCGAGGCTAGCGCCTTCGACGGCGCCGCAGGCGAGGGCATAGACATTTTTCAGTGCGCCGGCGATTTCGACGCCGATCCGGTCATCGGCCGCATAGGGCCGAAAACTGGGGCCGGCGAGGGCAACGGCAAGGTCCGACGTGGAATTGGCATCGTCGCCGGCAAGGGTGACAGCAGTGGGTCGCCCGGCGGCGACATCACCGGCAAAGCTGGGGCCAGAGAGCACGTAGCCGATAGCGTCGGGCGCCATGTCGGCCAGAATTTCGCTCTGGCGCGCGAGGGTGCCGGCCTCGAGGCCCTTGGCAGAAAGGACCACCGGCTTGCCGGCCAGCAGCTGGGGATCGAGCGATGTAAGCAGTGTTCGCGTCGCCTGCGCAGGCACGGCCAGAATAAATATATCGGCCTGTACGGGTTCCACGCTGGCGGTGATGGTTTCCAGCAGGGACTGGCCAGGCAGGGCGGTCTGGTTGATATGGGTGGCGTTGAGCGCATCGGCCTGAGCCTGGTTGCGAAGCACAAGCGTCACACTGCGCCCAGCCATGGCCGCGGCCTGTGCCAGGGCCGTGCCCCAGGCGCCGCCACCCAAAACGGCTACCGTTTCAAGCGCCATGGCTTTTCACCTTCATGTCTTCGTCCTGCAGCGGCCAGCGCGGGCGGGCGGCAATGGCGAGGCTGTCGGTATCATCGAGCGCCAACCGCTCGGCGCCGGCCCAGGCGATCATGGCGCCATTGTCGGTGCAAAGTGCGATGGGCGGCACGATGAGATCGGCGCCGAATTCGGTACAGGGCTTTTGCAGGGCCTCGGCAATGCGGCGATTGGCGGCAACGCCGCCCGCGACGACGAGGCGAATGGGGTCGCCTGGGAATTCTGCCGCAAATTTTTCGAGGGCCTGGCGAGCGCGGAATCCAACAATCTGCGCCACGGTTTCCTGAAAACTTGCGGCGATGTCGGCGACGTCCTGATCGGTCAGCGGGGCCAGCGCCTCGGCCTGTAGGCGCACGGCGGTCTTCAGCCCTGAGAACGAAAAATCGAGACGCTCTTCGCGCAGAAGCGGCTTTGGGAACTTGAAGCGTTTTGGGTCACCCTGCTGGGCAATGCGTTCAACCGCAGGGCCGCCGGGATGACCCAGTGACAGAAGCTTGGCCACCTTATCAAAGGCTTCGCCCAGCGCGTCGTCGATGGTGCCGCCCCAGCGCTCATAGTTGCCGACACCGCGCACCAGCACGAACTGGCTGTGGCCGCCGGAAACGAGCAGCATCAGGTAGGGGAATTTGACGCCGTTGGTCAGCCGCGCGGTAAGAGCATGGCCTTCGAGGTGATTGACGGCGATCAGCGGTTTTTCCAGCGAAGCGGCAAGCGCCTTGGCAGTGGTCAGGCCCACCAGCACGCCTCCGATCAGGCCCGGGCCGGCAGTGGCGGCAACGGCGTCGATGTCATCGAGGCTGATGCCGGCCTCGTCGATTGCCTGCGCGATGATGTGATCGAGCCATTCGACATGGGCGCGGGCGGCCAGTTCCGGCACCACGCCGCCAAAGGCCGCGTGCTCGTCGAGCTGGCTGCGCACCACATTGGAACGAATGGTGCCGTGGCCGGATTGATCCCGCACGACCACGGAGGCGGCGGTTTCGTCGCAGCTAGTCTCGATACCCAGAATGATGGCTTGCGCTTGCCCGGTCACGACGAACTGGTCTACTCCCAAGGGTGAGGCGGCGCGAGGCGCCTTGACGGTTTTCGCTACACTAGGACAGAGCCATAATGCAATCGCCAGCCCCCTTCGCCCGGATCGGAACGCGCGGCAGCCCGCTGGCGCTGGCACAGGCGAAACTGGTCCGGAGCCTGCTTTCATCAGCCCATGGCGTTGGCGAAGACGACATCCATATTGAAGTGTTTTCGACCGGCGGCGACCGCAGTCAGGATGCCAATGTGGCCCTGTCCACCATTGGCGGCAAAGGCGTTTTCACCAAGGAGATCGACGAGGCGCTGCTTTCGGGTCGCGTCGATATTGGCGTTCATTCCAGCAAGGATGTGGCGACAGGCCTGCCCGAGGGCATGGCGCTCGCCGCCTTTCTTGAGCGCGAGGACGTGCGCGACGCTTTTTTATCCCTGAAGGTGGCGGGGATCGATCAGCTGCCCGAGGGCGCGAAATTTGGTACGTCGTCCATTCGCCGGGCGGCGCAGGCGCTGCGGCTGCGGCCTGATCTCAAAATCGTGCCCTTCCGCGGCAATGTGCATACGCGGCTGCAAAAACTGGCTGATGGCGTGGCCGATGCCACATTGCTGGCCATGGCCGGGCTCAACCGGCTGGGCGAGGCGCATCGGGCGACGGCCGTTCTTGATGCCGACAATTTCATGCCCGCGCCGGCCCAGGGGGCCATCGGGCTTGCCGTGCGCAGCGGCGACAAGCGCTTTCTGGACCTGGTGGCGCCGCTTGATCATGCGCAAACCCATGCGCGTATTGCGGCGGAGCGGGCCATGCTGGCCGTGCTCGATGGATCCTGCCGCACCCCGGTCGGGGCTCTTACCCAGGGACAGGGCGGTTCGCTGACCCTCAAGGGCGAAATTTTGAGCCTTGATGGGCAGACGACTTTCCGCGCTGAAGCCAGTGGTGGCGATCCCCAGGCTTTGGGCGAAAAGGTCGGACAGGCTCTGCTCGATCAGGCTGGGCCCGACTGGCTCAAACAGTGGATGGGTTGAAAAACATGCGCATGCTCGTCACCCGCCCGGAGCCCGATGCACAAGCCAGTATCGACCGGCTGGCGGCGCTCGGCATTGAGGCGGTGGCAACACCTCTTCTGACGCGGGCGGCGCTTGATTTCCATCTGCCGGACCTGTCCGGCTTTGCCGCCCTGGCAGTGACCAGTACCAATGCTCTCAGGGCGCTGGAGGACAAGAGCGTGCTCCCGGACCTGCATCACCTGCCGGTCTATGCGGTGGGCGATCGCACGGCGCACGAGGCAAAAAGCCTGGGCTTTAGAGATGTGTTCAGCGCCGGCGGCACATTCGAGCGGCTGACGACCATGCTGGCGCTGGCCCGCATCGAGGGGCCGGTGCTGTATCCGGCCGGGCGGCATCTCAGCGGCGACCTGGCGCAGGCGCTTGCCCCGCATGGGATCATGGTGGTCACCGCGACAGTCTATGACATGGTCGCCGAATCATATTTCCCGAACGGCACGCTGACGGAGCTCGAAAGTGGCGGCCTTGACGCGGTGCTCGTCTATTCCCGGCGAACGGCGGAGATTTTTTGTGCGCTGGTGAGCGAAAAACTCAGCGCGGCAAAAAAGCGCGATCTCGTGCTGTTGTGCCTCTCCGAAAATGTCGCGCAGCCGCTGCTCGGCAGTCACTTTACCCGCGTGCATCTGGCCGACCGGCCGGATGAAGAAGCGATGATGTCCCTGGCGCTGGCTTTTGCCCGCGAGCAATCTGGGTCATGATCGGGCAAGGCAAAAGGAAGGCACATGGCTGATCCCAAGGACAAGGCAAGCGCCGCAACCCCAACCACGCCCGCCGGCAAGTCCGGCGCGGTGAAGCCACCAGTGCTCGAAGGCACGGCGCGCCCGGCCGAATCGGCCAAGCCAAATGCGGCAAAGCCTGAAGCAGAGGCCAAGCCCGAGCCGGCTAAATCGGAACCGGCCAAGACCAGTCCGGCCAGCGCAACGACAAGGCCCGAATCAAAGCCGATCACGCCGCCGCCGGTTACATCAGCCGAATCGGGGGCAGGGACGGCGTGGCTCGCTGGCCTCGTTGGTGGTGTCGTGGGTCTCGGCGCTGCCTATGGGCTGGCGCTGCTGGGCTATTGGCCTGCGGTCGCCCCTGCGCCGCAGCCGGCCGACCCGCGGATATCAACCATTTCGACGGCCGTACCGGAACTTGAAACCGTTACCTCCACCCTGCAGGGCGAGCTGGCGCGGCTGACCGCGCGGGTCGCCGGGCTCGAAACCAATCCTGAAGCGTCCGCCCCGGCGGGCGATTCGACGGCATCGAATCAGCTGGCAGGTGATCTTGCCGCGCTTAGCGCCCGGGTCGATGAGCTCACCACAGCGCCGCAGACCGCCGGTGAAACGGCCGCGCAAAATGCTGCCGCCATTGCCGCGCTCGAAACCGAACTCGCTGCGCTGCGTCAGGCTTCCGCCCAGACCCAGACCGATCTCGATGGTGTCACCGCCAAGGTCGCGACGCTCGAAACCGATTTTTCCGAGGGTACTGCAATCGAAGCGGGGCAGGTGCGCCTGCCGCTCATCGTTTCCGGCTTCGAAACGGCTTTTGCCACCGGCTCGGCTTATGATGCGGAAATTGCCGCCCTCCGGCAGGCGCTGCCCAATCTTGCCGTGCCCGATGCCGTGCTCGCCAATGCCATGACCGGGCTCAAGCGCCCCGATCTCATTGCCCGCGATCTTAATGCCGTGCTGCCCGATGTTTTGGCCGGCAGGCCGGTCGAGGCCGATGCCGGCTGGCAGGAAGCAACGTCGGACTGGTTCCGCGGCATCATAGCGCTGCGCCCCACGGAGGCGGTGGAGGGCGATGGGCCAGAGGCTGTGGTTGCGCGGCTCGAAGGCGCCATTGGGCGCGGCGATTTTGTTGCGGCAAAGACCGAACTCGACGCCCTGCCACCCTCCATGCGAACCGCCACCGGCGCTGTGGCCGACGAAATCGACAAGCAGGCCGCGGCCCAGACCTTCCTTGCAACGCTGCGCCAAGCGGCGCTGGCCGGAGGAAACGGCGCATGATCCGTCTCGCCCTCTGGATCGTCGGTTCACTCGTCGTTGCGGCGCTCGCCGCGTGGTTGATGGCTCTGCCGGGCACGCTGACGTTGGAATTGGCCGGCTATCGCATGCAGCCGCGTCTCGGCACGGCGGTGGTGCTCTTGCTGCTTGCTGCTGCGCTCATCATCCTCGTTTGGGCCGTGCTGCGCCGCATTTTTGGGGCGCCGCGCGCCATGGCCCGGCGTCGCGCCCTGCGTCGTCGCGAACAAGGTGTCGAAGCCCTGTCCGATGCCGTCATTGCCCTGCAATCGGGCGATCCGGCGCGGGCGCGTCTTCTTGCCCGCGAGGCACAAGCCCGGCTGCCCGAAAACAGCGCGGCAAAATTGCTCGAAGCCCGCGCCGATCTTGCAGTGGGCGATATGCCGGCGGCCCGCGAGCACTATCGGGCGCTGATCGCCAGCGACAAGACCGCGCTGGCGGCGTTGACGGGTCTTTATGATCAGGCCCGGACCCAGCAACGTCCGGAAGCGGCGCTGACCTTTGCCCGCAAGGCGCTGAGTCTGGCGCCCGACAGCTCCTGGGCCTCTGAAGCCGTGTTCGACGATCTGGTGCGGCGCGGTCACTGGGCCGAGGCTGTGGCCATGGTCAATGCCGAAGTGCCGCCGGGCCGCGAAGGCCGCGCCAAGAAACGCCGCCGTCAGGCGGTCATTGAAACGGCGCGCGCGAGGGAAGCCGAAACCAGCCAGCCGCTGGTGGCGCTCGAACATGCGCTGACGGCATTAAAACTCCTGCCCGATTTCGTGCCCGCAGCGCTCATTGCAGCACGCGTCCATATCAACCAGGGCGAGAGCCGCAAGGCGATGAGCCTCTTGCGTCGTATCTGGCGGGCGACCGGGCACCCCGATGTCGCCGCGCTATATGGCCACGCTCAGCCCGGCGCTTCGGCGGTGGAGCGTTTGAAGCGCATGCGCGAGATCGTCGATACGCCGCCTGAACACCGTGCGGCCGCCATGGCGCTCGCCCGTGCTGCCATCGACGCCTATGACTGGCCACTGGCTCGGGACGTACTGCTGCCCTATGCCGGGCCCGATCTCACCGAGGGCGTCGCGAGTCTCATGGCCGAAATCGAAGCCGGCGAAACCGGCGATCAGGGCAAGGCGCGCGAATGGCTGGCCCGGGGTCTGCGTGCCGCGCGCGATCCGGCCTGGACAGCCGATGGGCTCGTCAGTGCAGAGTGGGAGCCGATTTCGCCCGTCACCGGCAAGCTCGACGCTTTTGAATGGAAAGTGCCTGTGACCAGCAATGCGCGGCCCCTGCCGCTGCCGGTGGCCTCGGGTGAGCCGGCTGAAGATTTCCCCAAGCCTGCGCCGGTCTTGCCTCTTGCGCCCGCGGAAAACCAACAGTAAAAGACCGCCATCCGTTCGGGCCATGGCCCGCCCGGCGCCGCTTTAGCTCAGTTGGTAGAGCACATCATTCGTAATGATGGGGTCAGGTGTTCGAGTCACCTAAGCGGCACCACTTCCCTTTCCCATTCCGGTCAGAGTTGCTCCGCCATTTCTGCGCGCGCGCTTTCATAGGCGTGGCGGGCCGAGGCGCGGATGCGCAGATGCGTGCCCTGCTTCACCGTCTGGGTGAAGAGTTGCTCGCGCTCGTGGCTGGTCGACAAGAAGAACGGAAAACGCTGGGCGACGCGCGTGCGGATGTTTTCGACCGGGGCGCCGAAGAGGGCCACCGGGAAATGAAGGCCCGGATAGGTCCTCACATCGCTCATGATTTCAGAACCGAAGACGCGCTTGTAAAAGGGCCCATGCTCGGGACGCACCAACGCAAGGCATAGGTCGGCATTGAAATGCACCGAGGCCATGGCGGCAACGCGCAGCGTCAGAAAAGGCAGGGCCGGATAGGCCAGTGACGCCTCGCGATCGGCCGTGAAACGGCTGGGATCGATGAAGGTTTTTCCGGCATCCACCATCGGGGCCAGGATATCGGGACACACTTTCATGCTGGGTGAGCGGCGGTGCTCGGCAGTCAGGTGGTGCAGGCGAATGGAGCTGACCAGTTCGCCCTTGATATAGATGCCAAAGCTCATGGCATTGGGCGTTTCATCGAGATCGTCGATGCAGATTTCCTCTGCATTGTGATCCATGAAACCCTCACGCACATAGGCGCGATAGCGCAATTTGTAGATGGGATCGTCGATGACGCTGGCATCGACCCGTGCATAGCTGACGTCGTCGAGCACGTCGATCAGCGCCGCCGAAAAGCGCGAGGGTTCGCCGGCGCGGGCTGCAGCCGCGCTGTCTTTGTCGATAGCCATGCTGATCTGTCCGCCGCCCAAAATTGCCGTCGCGGGGACGTTAACGATCTATTAACCCTGACAAAAGTTGACATTGCCGACGTGGTTAATTTGCCGGTTTTGCACCCACTAGGTCGAGGAGACCAAGCGCAGCGGCACCGTGTTTTGACGGTAAATCTGCTGTTCGAGCAGGCGCGAGATCGCATCAAAACTCATGGGCGCGCCATAAAGGAACCCCTGGATGAGGTCGGCCCGCGTGTGATTGGTGACGAAGTTGAGCTGAACCTCGGTTTCGACGCCTTCGATCGTGGTCACGAGGTCAAGGTCCTTGCCGATCTGCACCACATTGGTGAGCAGTTTTAGGGCATGTTCGTCGGTTTCGATGCCGGTGAGGAAGGAGCGGTCGATCTTGAGTTTTGTAAAGGGCAGGGCGCTGAGATAGCTCAGCGAAGAATAGCCCGTGCCAAAATCGTCGAGCGCCACGCCGACCCCCTGCTTGCACAGTTTCAGGAGAGCGGCGGCGGCGGCATCGCGCTCTTCGATGACGGTGGTTTCGGTCACTTCGATTTCGAGCCGCGCGGCCGGGAGCCCGCTTTCCTCGAGCGCGCGACTGACCATGTCTTCCACATCGGTGGCGCGGAAATCATGCGCCGAGATATTGACCGCGACATGGGTGCTTCCGGGCCAGGTGTGGCAGTCGCGCGTGGCCTTTGCGAGCACGAAACGCGTCAGATCGGTGATCATGCCGGTTTCTTCGGCGATCGGAATGAAAGTGGCCGGCGAGATCGCGCCAAAAGTCTCGTGATCCCAGCGCGCCAGGGCCTCGCAGCCGACGATGCGGTTTTCGCGCGGGTCGACCACGGGCTGATAGGCAAGGTGCAGTTTGCCTTCGGCAATGGCGGTCTTGAGGTCGGTCTTGAGCTGTTGGCGGAACTGGTACTCGGTATCCATGCGGGTATGGAACTGCATGATGCGGTTCTTGCCGCCCGATTTGGCCGCGTTGAGCGCCAGATCGGCCTTGATCATCAATTGCTCGAAGTCATTGTTGCGGTCCGGGGACGAGACGAGGCCAACACTGACATCAATGTCGAGCCGGCGATTGGGCAGTTGATAGGCCTGGTGCATGCTGGCGATCAAGCGCTCGGCATCGGCTTCGATGCCCGCCGGTCCTGCGGATGAGACATAGAAGGCGATGAATTCGTCGCCGCCCAGGCGTCCGATAATGGCATTTGCGGGCAGGGCGCCGGGCAGGCGCTGGCCGAGCTCGTGCAGCAATTGATCGCCGGCAAGATGGCCGAGCGTATCGTTGATATGCTTGAAGTCGTCGATATCGAGGATCAGCAGCGCCATATCGCCCGCCTCGAACGTATCGAGTCGCGCTTCGAGCGCCTTTTCCACCAGTTCGGCGAAATAGGCGCGGTTGGGCAGGCCCGTCAGCGCGTCATAGCGCGCCATGTAGCTGATGCGCTCTTCGGCCGCGATGCGATCGGAAATGTCTTCGAAGAGCAGGACCGACTTGGTGTCGCGCGAGGAAATCGAGGCTTCGAAATACTGCCCCGCAGCACTGGAGATCAGCACCTTGCCGCTCGATCTTGTTTCGATCAGCAGCTCGATGCGCCGGGTGGCGGCCTGCGGCACGGCGCCGGTGGCCAGGGCGTGTTCAAACAGCTCATAAAGCGGGCGCCCGATCCAGTCGGTGGGATTGTCGATGCCGAAGGCCATGAGCGCGCTGTCATTGGCTACTTCGATCAGGTGGTTCCGGTCGAGCATAAGCAGGCCATGCGCCATGGTGTCGAGCGCAGCATCAAGCTGGCCGGCCAGCGCCGAGGCCTTGGTGCGGCCATGCACGGCGCGCAGCAGCACGTTTCGCGCATTGCCCGCGATTTTTCGCAGCGACAGGAAGAAGGGCAGCAGCAGCAGCGTGAGAAGGGCATAGTAGATATTGCCCACTAGCAGCAGCCCCAGGCACAGGGGCACGGCGATGAGCAGGACCTGGATGGTCATCAGCCTGTCGATGGCGAAATTGCGCTGCGAGACGCCGACCAGCACGGAAACCGAGACGCTGGCAGCAGTCAGTTCGGCAAAGGCATCGTCGACGACCCAGAAGCTGATCAGGCACCAGACGCCGTAGATCAGCGCGATGGCGGCGGCGCCCAGGGTCGCGCGTCCTTCCCAATAGAGCGCGGCTTCGACATCCTCGTCGCCCAGCACCACATCGTCAAAAGCCTTCATGTCGAGGTGGCGCAGGAAGCCCACGACGATGAACATCACCGCAATGCAGCCAAGCTCGGGCGACTGGGCCTCGAGCGCCGCGACGGAGGCGGCGAGTGCCGAGCCATAGGCGCCAAGCAGCATCGACAGCCGGTCCGCATAAAGCGAGCGGATCATCGACACATAGTCGAGAGGGGGCAGCAATTTATGGGCGGCTTGAAACATGCCGGTCCTGTGAAGAGTTCGGATCTTGGGGTGATCCGCCGCCCCGACTCCGGTCGGTGGCAGTTTGGTGTAGTTCGCCACGTTCGTGGCTTATGGCCGCCCATTCTTGGCGTGGCCGTTCTGGTTGACGTTTGAGTTCAACTCAGGTGCGGTTAAGACCGTCTTGAATGTTGGGCGGAAGTTGAACTTCGTCGCCGCTTTCCCGTTGCCAAGGTGAACCCTTGCTTAATGCGGTTCGCTAAAGCGCGTCGGGATTTTGAGGTATTTCGCCTGTCCCGTTTTTCGCTTTGTTTAACTGAGGTTGAGGAGACCGAGATGGCAGACAAGCTCAAGCCCGAGGATATTGCCGCGGCGCGCAGCAAACTGACCGGCTGGACCATCGAGAACGGCGAGAAGGAGCTGAAGCGATCCTTCAAGTTCAAGGATTTTTCCGAGGCTTTTGGTTTTGTGGCGCGCGTGGCGCTGCTGGCCGAAAAGGCAGGACACCATCCCGACTGGTCCAATAGCTACAACAAGGTCGAGATCGTGCTGTCCACCCATGATGCGGGTGGATTGACGCAGAAGGATGTCGACCTCGCCCAGGGGATCAGCGCCCTGGTCTGATTGCCCCCTCAGTGGAAATTCCGACCCTTTGGCATGGCGCCATAGGCCCGGCGGCGGGCCATTTCCACTTCGCGAATGGCATTGCGGTCGCGGCTCTGCGTGCCCGGCGGGCCGGTTTTGCCCTCATCGGCCCGGGCCACGATCCGGTCGCCAAAATCCTTGCCATGGGAGAGATCGAGCAGGTGCGGGGTCAGGTCGACCATGTCCTCGGCAATGATGTGAATGACGAGGCCCTCTTTCTGCAATTGCCCCCGCACGGCCAGCATGCGGCTGGAAAGCAGCGTTTTTCGCATTTCGTCGTTTTCAAACAGCTTTGGCCAGACGACGATATTGGCGACCCCCGTCTCGTCCTCGAGGGTGACAAAGATGACGCCGCTCGCCGTGCCCGGCCGCTGCCGCACCAGCACAAGGCCGGCCACTTCGATGCGGTGTCCCGGCGTCACGGTGTGCAGATTCGCCGCTCGCGTCGTGCCCCGCTCCATCAGCATGGGCCGCAGGAATTGCACCGGATGGCCCTTTAGCGACAGCGACAGGGTCGCATAGTCATGAATGACCTCTTCGCCCGGCCCCATGAGGGGGAGGCCGGCGGGTTCTTCCTTTGCGGTCGTGACGGGAGCTGATGTCCGGAACAGGGGCAAGGTATCGGCGCCGTGGGCGCCAATGAGCCCTTTCACGGCCCAGAGCGCTTCGCGGCGGTTGATGCCCATGGAAGCAAAGGCATCGGCCCGAGCGAGCTTTTCAAGACTCGCAATTGGTACGCCTGTGCGCAGCCATAGATCGCGGACCGAATTGTACGGTTTTGCGCCTCGTCGGGCGACGATGCGATTGATATCTGCCTCCGGCAGGCCCTCGACAAAGTTGAGGCCGAGCCGGATTGCCTTATTGGAGAGTATGTCGTCCGTCATCTCGGCATGTCGCGCCCAGATGGCATCGCGAACTTTACGGCTACCAGCTTCGAGCACACTTTCGAGGTCTGAAAGATTGACGTCTGCGTCCAGGATTTCGACGCCGTGCTCGATTGCATCGCGCACGATCTGGCTCGGCGCGTAAAAACCCATGGGCTGGGAATTCAGCAGCGCGCAGGCAAAGACATCGGGATAATGGCATTTGAGCCAGCAGGAAGCATAGACGAGAAGAGCAAAACTCGCCGCGTGGCTTTCAGGAAAGCCGTATTCGGCAAAGCCTTCAATTTGAGAGAAGCACTGCTCAGCAAACTCGCGGCTATAGTGCTGGTTTGGATTATTCATCATGCCCTCGATGAATCTGCTCTTGAAAATCGCAATCTTGCCGGTTCGCCGCCAGGCTGCCATGGCGCGCCGGAGTTGGTCGGCTTCACCCGGTGAGAAGCCAGCACCCTTGATAGCCATCTGCATCGCCTGTTCCTGGAACAAGGGAATGCCCTTGGTTTCTTTCAAAACCTCATCGAGCTCGTCCCCGGGTCTGGGCGTCCATTTTTCAGTGCCATCACGGCGTTTCAGATAGGGATGTACCATGCCGCCCTGGATCGGACCGGGCCGCACAATGGCGACCTCGATCACCAGGTCGTAGAAGCGGATCGGCTTCAAACGCGGCAGCATGGACATCTGCGCCCGGCTTTCGATCTGGAAGACTCGATCGTGTCGGCGCGGTGGGTCATGGCATAGACCCGGGATTTATCGAGCGGTCCTTCGCCCACCTCTTCGGCGAGCAAGTCAGTCAATTCATAGTCTTTTTTGTAATGCACATGCAGCAGTTCGAACGCTCGCCGCAGACAAGAGAGCATGCCCAAGGCAAGGATATCGACCTTGAGAATGGCCAAGGCGTCGATGTCATCCTTGTTCCATTCGATAATCGCCCGATTATCCATGGCCGATTGACCGATCGGCACCAGGCTTTCGAGACTATCGCGGGTGATGACGAAGCCGCCGACATGTTGACTGAGATGGCGGGGAAAGCCGCGCAGCACTTTGACGACTTCGAACATCTGGGCCAGCACCGGATCATCGGGGCTAAGGCCGATATTGGCGACGTTTTTCAGATCTAGCGACGAGCCCCAGCCCCAGTGAAGCTGGTTAAAAGCACTGATCGCATCTTCCGATACGCCAAAAACCTTGGCGGTTTCGCGAATGGCGCTTTTGGAGCGATAGGAGATAACGTTGGCCGTCAGCCCTGTCCGCCGGCCACCATATTTCTTGTAAACATACTGCATCACCTCTTCGCGTCGCTCATGCTCGAAATCGACGTCGATATCGGGCGGCTCGTTTCGTTCGGTGGAAATGAAACGGCCAAAGACCAGAGTGTTCTTGGTCGGGTCGACCGATGTAATGCCAAGGCAAAAGCAAACTGAGGAATTGGCTGCCGAACCACGTCCTTGGCACATGATCTTGCGCTCGTTCCGGGCATACATGACGATGTCATGGACGGTCAGAAAGTAAGCAGCGTAACCTTTATAGGCGATCAGGCAGAGTTCTTTCCAGAGATCCTCTTTCAGCTTGTTGCTCAAGCCATCGGGAAAGCGCCAGGCGGCGCCCGCCCAGGTCAGGCGTTCCAGAGTCTGTTGCGCCGTTTCTCCGTTGCCAATCGTTTCTTCGGGATAATTGTACTTGAGCTGATCGAGCGAGAAGGCGATGCGGTTTATAAAAATCTGCGTTTGCGTGATCGCGTCGGGATGTTCGGCGAAAAGCCGAGCCATTTCTGCCGGCGGTTTCAAATGTCGCTCGGCATTGGCGGCGAGACGAAATCCGGCCTGGTTGAGGGTGACGTGTTCTCGAATGCAGGTCACCACATCGAGCACCATGCGCCGGTCCGGCTCATGGTAGGCAACATCATTGCTGGCGATCATCCGGGCCCGGTGTCGCTTGGCCAGGAGATCGACCCGGTTGAGGCGTGCCCGGTCCTCCCCGTCGAAGCGCGGTGTTCCAGCAACCCAGATTCGTCCTGGGGCTTTCCTGCTCAACTGGTCGAGGGTTTCTTCCGTCAGTCCCCAGTCGTTTTCGTTGGGCATGAGGATGAAGAGCTGACCTTGGGAAAAATCTTCGGTCGGACCGTGCTGGCTGTCTGAAACAGGGTCGGCAGAGCCGAAAAGGTCGTCGAGGAATAGTTTGGGATTTCCCTTCTCGCCGCGCTGATTGCCAAGGGTGAGCAGCTTGCAGAGCCGCCCATAGGCAATGCGATCGGTTGGGTAGGCCACGATGTCGGGAGTGCCATCGGCAAAGCAAAGGCGAACCCCGACGAGGTAGCGAAAATTGGGATTGCCGTCAGTCTTGGTGTCCCGGGCTGTGACATAGCCGCGAACCACGCCGGCAAAACTATTGCGATCACAGAGGCCGAGCGCCGTCATGCCTAGATGTATCGCGCCAGACACCAGTTCCTCCGGATGCGATCCGCTGCGCAGGAAAGAAAAATTACTGGTGCTTATCAGTTCGGCAAAAGCAGGCGATTGAGCTGGAAGCTGAGCCTGCAAAGCTTTTTCGCGCGAGAGGGAAACGACATTGCTCATGGGAAAAACCCATGCAGATACCAGGCGGGAGGCAGATCACCGTCATAAAAACCTTGCCGAAAAACCCAGAAACGCCTGCCGTCGGTATCTTCCACCAGGTAGTAGTCACGTGTGCTGGCCTCCGGATCGTGTAGGGGCAGAGCGGCGACATAGGGCGGTTGTTTGGCCTTCTCGCCTGGCTCGAGTTCCTCGGGCTCGACCTCTTCGACAAGTTGTAGTCGTTCGCGCTTGCGCCACCATTCGGCACCGAGGCGTTCAGGGCCGGCGCCCTTGATGAGGCGATAAGGCTGACGTCGCCAAATCATGGAAGCGGGAAGACCATCAGGCACTTCGGCATTGATCCTGACCAATTCCGGCATGGGCAGGAGACGCAGGGGACGTCTGGGTCGCGGGCGGGAAAGCGGAGACTCGGTTTCGGCGACAACGGCCGGTGCCAGGCGCGCCGCCCGTTCGGGAATATGGCTCTCGACAAGCTCGACCTTGAGCACGGCGGTCGGGCCCAGCCGACTCGTAAGTCGATCTGTCAGGCGATCGATATCGGCAGCACCATTCTCTGTTTCAAAAGCGCCGAGTTGGGCTACATCGAGTCGATCGAGCGAGCTTGCAGCCAGGCGCACCATGTCGATACCGAATCCCGGATCGAATTCTTCCACTTCGAACCGCTGTGCACGGTGATGAAAAAGACTGACGATATGCTGGGGATCACGCGTCAGTCGCGCTGCATTGAGCGACAGGGTCATGACCTTGTGGTCGACGCGGTAGAGAAAGAGATGAAACGTCTGAGCGCCGAGCCCATCGCTTTCCAATGCAGCGCAGAGTTTTTGCGCTAATTCCCGGGCCGCCGCCAGAACGTCATCAAGTTGGGAAATCGGTTCGTGAAACCGGCGTTCGACAAAATGTTCCACGATAGGCAGGCGTGGAGTCATCCGTTCTTCGATTTCACCATAAGCCTGATCAAGCCGGATAAGGAATGATGCACCGAAGCGCGCCTGCAGCGGTTTGCGGGGGCGTTGCCGCACCTGCCCGATCGTGAGAAGGCCCATCTGGGTCAGTGCCGCGATCTGGTCCCTGCCCAGACGCAGTGCTGGGATGGGCAGGCTGTCGAGCAAAGTTACTATCGTCTTGGGTGTGACGACCCGGTTTCCGACGAAGTGGCTCACCGCCCATGCTGCCCCGATCGTCGGCGCAATAGCGCCCGAAACGGTATAGCCGACCTGCCGCAAACGACTGATCATCATCGACAGCATGATTTTCTCGCCACCGAAAAGATGGGGCACGCCTGTGATGTCGAGGATGAGATCGCCATAGGGCGTCATGTCGGTCAGGACCGAAACAAGAGGACTGGCATTGGAGTGCCAGTCGGCAAAGCTGGCAAAGGCATTTTCCAGCATGGGACGATCGAGTTCACGTATGGCGAGACGCGGCACGAGCGCACGTGCATCGGCTACACTTTGGCCCACGCGCAGCCCTCTTTTAGCTGCCTCTGCATCGATGGCGGCAAGCTGCAAGCCGCCCTTGATCTTCTCGTAGAGCGCGAGCGGCGTGCTTAGTTCAGACTCGCGCCGCTTGAGATAATCCGTCGGCCAATCGGGTAGGAAAAGCGAAAGGAAGCGTCGGCCGGTGCCGGCTTTTACGTCCGGGCTCAACAGGCAAGGTTGCAAAGCCATTTTCGGTCCATTCCAGTAAAAACTGGGTTTGGCGACCCAGTGCGACCCCTTTTTCCAATTCGAGACTCCAGCGTGGCGCGCCGGGTGCCTGTTCATCGAAGCGTTTTCGGCCCGAGCGATGCGGTGTGAGACACCAGCGCAGATGGGCGGCGCTGGCTTGCCGTTCCGCGCCATAGCGCAGCAGAAACAAGGACGTGCCGCTTTCGGCAGCGCGCAGGCTCAGGCGCCGGCTGGCTGTGAAATCGAGTGGCTCGGGGTCGCCGCCGATATCGGCGACGATTCCGGCGACCGCCCGGCAAGCCAGGGATTCTTCGGCGACCCAAAGGAAGTCCCGCATGTCGCTGACCCGCACGATCACCAATTGTGCCGGATCGAAGCCAAAAGATAAAAGCCCCGGCCCATAGGGTAGGCCGAAGAACTGGCCGTCAGAAGTGAGTTGCAGATAGAGCACTGCCATACGCTTGGGCGTCAGCAGTGTTTTGGCCTGACCCAGGGCAAAACCGAGATTGGCCCCACCATTGCGTACGGCATCGGTGAAGACCTCCTGCAGAAGCCCTCCGGGCAGGCGCGGAAAATTGCCGTCCCTGGCATCAAAGGACTTTGCCCGCACCTCCGCCAGTGCCGGCTTGCGCTCGATATCGGCAATGGTGTCCCGCAGCGCGGTGAGGCGCTGTTGGCGATCCGGGGCTGACATGGTGAAACTGCCTTCTAGAACAAAACATGAACATGTTGACTCCGAATCCCTCGGGAGTCGAGTCCCTTTTGCTGGCCTACCTCGGAATCGGGTGTGGCCTTGCTGCATCATCGGCGGTCAAGAGCGCGTGAGCAGTACTTGCGACCATTGAGCAAAACCAGCTTCTGCCCCAGTCTTTGCCTGCGGCCCTCCCGGCTCATTCAAAACCCGTTTCCTTCACCCCGTCCACGAGGCTGAAAGCCATGTTCGAGGCCCTGACCCGTCTGTTCCAAAAAGCCGAGGCCACGGCCGACAGCAATGACCCAAAACTGTCGGTGGCAGCGCTTCTGGTGCACCTCGCCGCGGTCGATGGCACGATGAAGGACGAGGAACGCAAAACCATCCGCGGCGCGCTGATGGATCACTACGATCTCGATGAACCCAGCGTCGATCGCCTGATCAAGCAGGCCGCCGAGAGGGATGCCGAGGCGGTGGATTTTTACCGCTTTACCACCGGCATTACCCAGCTGCCGATGGAAGATCGCGTCGAAATCATCCGCATGATGTGGACCGTGGTTTTTGCCGACCGGCAGAATCACGAGCTCGAGGACAATATGGTCTGGCGCATTGCCGAGCTGATCGGCGTATCGAGCCGCGACCGCACCGTGCTGCGCAACCAGATCCGCGGGCTGCGCGGCGAGGCCGAAGCCTAATAAGCCGAAAACTCCCCGATGACTTCGGGCTCGTCATTGGCGCAGTCGAATTTTCCAGCCTTGTCGGCGGCGGCACGGGCCAGTTCGTTGGCGTCCTTGTTGGCGAGGGCATCGACATAGGCGATGTGGCAGGAATTGCCCTCGGCGATCTGGGTCACCACCAGCACCTGACCCTTGTTCTCGCCGGTTTCAGGGTCGGCGGTGTGATAACGCACGATGGTCGCTACCGGGAAAAAGTAGCCCTTTGCGTTGGACAGTCGCCATTCGAGCTTTGCGCCGAGATTGTTGAAGGGCGGCAGCGTCTGGAAACCGGCCGAATTGGCTTCGGGATCAAAACCGTAGCTGATGGAAAAGCGGAGGTCGCCTTCCTCAACCATGACCGGAAAACCCTTATAGCCCGGGCAGGCCCAGCTGGCGCCGAAATCGTCGGCTTCGAGCACGAGGCACTGAGCGATATCGAGGTCGGTATAGGCGCTGGTAAAGCCCGATTGGGCAAAGGCAGGCGTTGCGCAAGTCACGGTCAGAACCAGAAAAAGACGCTGCAACATGACCGGCCTCCTCGCCGCGATATGATCGAGATCAATTGCCGGACACAATGATCGGGTTATTGTGCTGATAACAAGGAGAAGAGCATGTTCAAATCCCTGCTTATTGCCACCGATGGTTCCGAACTGGGCGACAAGGCCGTTGCGGCCGGCGTCGAACTCGCCAAAGCACACGGCTCGAAAATCCTGGTCCTGACTTCAACGGACCCGGTGGCCACCGGCATCGGCGCCGGCGGTTTTGGCACCATCGATGCGGGCCCGATCATCGCCCAGCTCGAAGAGGATTATGCGGCCGAGGCCAAAAAGCTGCTCGATGTCGCCAAGGCCAAACTCGACGCAGCCGGCATTGCCGCCGAAACCCTGCATGTGCCGCGCCATCGTCCGGCCGATGCCATTCTCGAAGCGGTTTCCGCGCGCGGCGTCGATACGATCGTCATGGGCTCACATGGCCGCCGTGGTCTTGGCCGGCTGCTGCTTGGCAGCCAGGCTTCCGAGGTTCTGGCGCGCTCCAGCGTGCCTGTGCTGATCGTCAAATAGGCTTTTGCAATTTTTCCGAAGCCATTCGTCCTGCGGCGAATGGCTTCGGCGTCTCGCCTATTTACGGCTTGCCTTTGCCGGGGGTTCTGCGGCAGAACGCCTCCGTTCAGCCCCTCCCTGACGCAACGGACACGCCCAAATGAACATCGACGCCATTCCGACCGGCAAGAACCCGCCCGACGACCTCAATGTCATCATCGAAGTCCCCCTTGGTGGCGAGCCGATCAAGTATGAAATCGACAAGGATAGCGGCGCGCTCTTCGTCGATCGCTTCCTCTATACGCCGATGCGCTATCCCGGCAATTACGGCTTTGTGCCGCATACTCTGTGCGGCGATGGCGATCCGCTCGACGTGATCGTGATGAATTCGCGTCCCCTCGTGCCTGGCGCTGTGGTGCGCTCGCGCCCCGTCGGCGTGCTCTTCATGGAAGACGATGGCGGCCAGGACGAAAAGATCATCGCCGTGCCGGTCTCAAAACTGACGCGCATGTACGACAATATCAAAGACATCGAGGATTTCCCGGAAATCCAGCTTGAGCGCGTGAAGCACTTTTTCACGCACTACAAGGATCTCGAGCCCGGCAAGTGGGCCAAGATCGACCGGATCGGCAACCTCGCCGACGCCAAGCGCGTGATTCTGGAATCGATCGAGCGCCACAAGGCTTCCAAGTAATTTTTTTGGTTTTTTGGGGCGGGGGTTTACCCCGCCCTTTTTCTTTTCGGCTCTCGCCTCGAAACGTCTCCACCCTCGATGTCACCCCGGCGCAGGCCGGGCCCATCTTGAGATCTCGGGTGGATCCCGGCGTGCGCCGGGATGACAGCTGGTGGTGATTGACGCCCCAAGCCACTTGCTAAGGCTCGAACGCCCCGCTTTCATGGCGGCATGACGCTTCCCGCCTTCGATACCAGACTTTTCCAGATCGCCACCAAGCCGCTCGACCTCTCAGACTGGCTCGATCCCGATGCGGACATGGCGGCGCAGCTGGCCGAAAAGGCGCGCCTCCACCAAACCCATTTTTCTGAGATTTTTGCCGAACTGCCCGAAAGCCGGCCAGCCCAGGCCGAACTGCTCTCCATGCTGGCAAATTATCTTCCGGAGCGCTTTCCAGACCTCTGGCAAAAGCGCGATGATGCCCTCCTTGTCGTCCCCACCGGCGAAATGGTTGAACTGAGCGGTATTCCCCTGCTGCAGGCCGCAAAGCTGGTGCAGGATGATCTGCTCATCCTCTCCCGCGCCGAACCTGGTTGGCGCCTCGTTGCAGCAAGCCTGAACTTTCCGTCTTCCTGGGTGCTGTCCGAAAAAATCGGAAAGGTGCTCGACGCCATTCATGGTCCGGTACCCGGCTTTGGCCCCGAAACCCGCCCGGCCCAGCTGATGGCGCGCATGTTCGATGCGCTGCGACCCGAAACACCTGTCATCCGCTGGAACTGGTCGCTCTATGGCGACCGGAGACTATTTCATCCCGACGTTTCGGGGCCCGACAAGCCGCGTTTTGGCACGGGCGACGAAGCCGATCCCGTCCTCCTGCGCATCGAGCGGCAAACCCTGCGAAAACTCCCGCAAACCGGGGCGATCGTGTTTACGATCCGGATTTCACTGGTCGATCTCGACAGCTTTGCCCTGCTGCCCGGCGCCAAAAGTTTCGCCGAAACCCTCCATGCCCAGCTTCTCGCGCTCACCCCCGAACAGCTCGGCTACAAGGGCCTGACGCGCGAGCGCGACCGGGTCCTGAAACGTCTCGCAGGCATAAGCTGAAACGCTTGCCCAAATCAGTATGCCGCGCCTAAATGGGAAAAATCCTGAGTAGGCTCAGTATATGAACGAGACCACCGTTGCCGACCAGTTGAACTGGGCTGCCCGTCTTTTGGCGCGCGAGACGGAAACCATGCTGGGACCCATCGGGCTCAATCCCGCCTATGTGCCGGTGCTTCTCGCCCTCTCGGCCGGCGGCGCGCATACGCCAAAAGGGCTTGCCGATGCGGCATCCGTCGAGCAGCCGACCATGACCGCCACCATCCAGCGTATGGAGCGCGATGGTCTCGTCACCCGAAAGCGCAATCCCGACGATGGCCGCAGCGCCCTGATCGGCCTGACCCCGGCTGGCTATGATCGCATCGCCGACATGGACCGCGCCTTGGGCGCGCTCAACGAACTGCTTCTCGAACAATTCACCACGGCTGAGCGCGGGCAATTTCTGGAACTGCTTGGACGGGTGATTTCGGTGCTGGAAGTGCAGACGGGCAGGGCAGGGTGAGGCGCCGCCAAACCGCAAGACGATCGAAACAAAGACCATAAAAATCATGCGCTTCGTCCGCGCCAAAAGGGTGCATTAACGCGCCTCCCCTATGCTCGTGGGCAAAGAGGGAATGATTGAAGTGGCCCAGGTCGATGTGTTTTCGCTCGCCGCCGCTGTCACAGCGCTACTGCTGGCGGTCGCGCTGCTCGTTGCCTATGCGATCAACCGCCGATTGAAGGCCTTTGTCTGGTGGGCCGGCAGCTTTGCCTTGCTGGCCTTGTGGTTGGCGACAGCGACGCTGCGTTTCGAAAAGCCGGTTGTCCCTGTCCTCTGGCTCAGCTGGGGCAGTTTTTACGCGGCGGCCTGCCTCGTGGCCTATGGGCTGTATCGCGAAGGCGCCACCCGCATCAGCCCCCTCGGCCGCATACTCGCCTGTGGAGCGCTTTTCCTCGTGATGGCGACCACGCTGACCGTGCTGCATGCGCGGCCGCATTACTGGTTTCTGATCGGCCCCATTCCCACGGTGATCTTTATGGCCTGGTCGGCCGTGCTGGTCTATCGCGCCGGTGCCTGGGGTTATGGGCTGGTCCTGGTCGTCGGCATCGCCATTGTCAGCCTCTTGTCGCTGATCCATCCGGGAGGGCTCGCCCGCGCCCTGTCACCGCGCCGTCCGCCATCGGCCCTGCGCGGCGGCTTTGGCGAGGCGGGCGATCCTGGGGCACCCATCTCGCTCAATCCGCGCCCGGCCCAGCCTGGACTGCTCGATTTTGCGCCGCCGGCCGGCCCGCATCCGCCGGTCGAGCAGCCCTTGACGGTGACGCTGATCACAGTGGTGGCGCTGCTGGCCATGGCCATAGCATTGGTCATGCGCGACATGCTGAGCGAGCTCGACAGGATGCGGGAACGTTCAAGCATTGATGCCATGACGGGTCTGCTCAATCGGGCGACCTTCGAAGAGACTGCCGTGGGCCTTTTGCGGGTGGCTGGCGCCCGTCCGATCTACATGATCCTGTTCGATATCGACCATTTCAAGCGGGTCAACGATACGGCCGGGCATGCGGCGGGTGACCGGGTTATTTCCCGGCTAGGCCGGATCCTGCGCGACATGTCCGTGCCGCGCGGCATAGCGGGGCGCGTGGGGGGCGAGGAGTTCGCCGTTATCCTTCCGGACTGTGATCTCAGCACAGCACGGCAGTTTGCCGATGCGGTCCGGTCCGGGCTATCGACCTCCGATTTTGGCGACGATATCGGTTGGGGCGTGACCGCAAGCGCCGGCATTGCGCGGCACCTCGTCGACGAAAACCTCGATGGATTGACCGCCCGGGCCGACAAGGCGCTGTACGCCGCCAAGGAAAGCGGCCGCGACAGGATCACCATCGCGCCTGATGCCATGGAGGAGCGCCATTGGCCGGGCCAGAATGTCAGGCTCGCCGGCAGTGCCTAGCTCACGAACGCTAGAGTGGCATTTTTCCAGGAGTCTCAGTCAGCAAACCCATCCCATATTCGCCGCGGAACCGGAATTGGGGGCCATCTCGTCTTTCACGCATTCCCGCCCTGCATTGGCGGCGCTTGTTAAGAGCGCTGTTTTTCTGTAATAGCCGCACCGAAAAGCGCCAGACTGCCCATAATGCAGCTGGCGTTTCCTGTTTTCCGCATGATTTGGCCGTTTGCCTCTGGCGCCGCTGGACCATGCCCAACGCCCCGGTGCCCATGTCCCTGCGCAATATTGCCATCATCGCCCACGTTGACCACGGTAAGACCACCCTGATCGATGTCCTGCTCAAGCAGTCGGGCTCATTTCGCGAAAACGAGCGCGTTGAAGAACGCGCCATGGACAGCAATGATATCGAGCGCGAGCGCGGTATCACCATTCTGGCCAAGGTGACTTCCCTGCTCTGGAAGGACACCCGCATCAATATCGTCGACACGCCCGGCCACGCCGACTTCGGCGGCGAAGTCGAGCGCATTCTCTCCATGGTTGACGGCGTCGTCATCCTCGTTGACGCCGCTGAAGGCCCGATGCCGCAGACCAAGTTCGTGCTTGGCAAGGCGCTGGCCCAGGGCCTGCGTCCGATCGTTGCCATCAACAAGATCGACAAGTCCGACGAGCGCCACCTCGAAGTGCTCGAAGAGATTTTTGATCTTTTTATCGCCCTCGACGCTTCGCCCGAGCAGCTTGATTTCCCGGTTCTCTACGGTTCGGCCAAGCAGGGCTGGATGGCTGCCGAGCCGGAAGGTCCGAAGGAAAGCCTCGGCCCGCTGCTCGACAAGGTCATCGAACACGTGCCGGAGCCGAGCGTCGAAGAAGGCGCCTTCCGCATGCTGGTCACCACCATCGAGCGCAACCCGTTCCTCGGCCGCATCCTGACCGGCCGTATTACCTCGGGTTCCGTCAAGGCCAACGACCCCATCCACACGCTCAACCGTGAAGGCAAGGAAGTCGAAAAGGGCCGCGTTTCCAAGGTTCTCGCTTTCCGTGGCCTTGAACGTACCCCGGTCGATATCGGCGAAGCCGGCGACATCGTCGCCATTGCCGGTCTCGTCACCTCGACCGTGGCCGACACGCTCTGTGCCACTTCGGTGACCAAGCCGATCGAAGCCAAGCCGATCGATCCCCCGACCCTGTCGGTCACCTTCCGCATCAATGACGGCCCGCTGGCCGGCCGCGAAGGCGACAAGGTGCAGTCGCGCGTTATCCGTGAACGCCTGATGCGCGAAGCCGAAGGCAATGTCGCCATCCGCGTCACCCCCGGCGACGACAACGACTCCTATGACGTTGCCGGCCGCGGCGAACTTCAGCTCGCCGTTCTCATCGAAAACATGCGCCGCGAAGGCTTTGAGCTGACCATCGGTCGCCCGAAAGTTCTCATGCAGGACATCGATGGCGCCCGTCACGAGCCGATCGAAGAAGTCATCATCGACGTCGATGACGAATTCACCGGCGCCGTCGTCCAAAAGCTCACCGAGCGCAAGGGCGAACTGACCGACATGCGCCCGTCCGGCGTCGGCCGTACCCGCATCCAGCTGCTGGTCCCCACCCGCTCGCTGATCGGCTACCAGCCTGAACTGCTTTCGGACACCCGCGGTACCGCTATCTTCAACCGCCTGTTCCACTCCTTCGTGCCGTATAAGGGCGAACTGCCTGGCCGTCGCACCGGCGTGCTGATCTCGAACGGCACCGGCCAGTCCGTTGCCTTCGCGCTCTGGAACCTCGAAGACCGCGGCCCGATCATGATCGATGCCGGTGTCGACATCTATGAAGGCATGATCGTGGGCGAGCACTCCCGCGAGAACGACCTTGAAGTCAACGCGCTCAAGGGCAAGCAGCTCACCAATATCCGCACGACCTCCAAGGACGAAGCGGTGCGCCTGACGACCCCGAAGAAGCTGACCCTCGAACAGTCGCTCGGCTATATCGCCGAAGACGAATATGTCGAAGTGACGCCCAAATCGATCCGCCTGCGCAAGATCTGGCTTGATCCCAACGATCGCAAGCGCATGAGCCGCGCCGCCAAGTCGGCCTAAGAGTTTTCTTAAAACTCATCCGCGAATGTCACAGGAATGCCCGGCTTGTCCGGGCATTCTTTTAAGTCCAGTGCAAGGAGTGCCGCATGACCGATTGGATTATCCAGACCATTTCCGAACTCGGATATCTCGGGATCTTCCTCGTCATGCTCGCTGAATCGATCTTTCCGCCCATACCCTCGGAACTGATCATTCCCTTTGCCGGCTTCGCCGCCGCCAATGGCGACCTCAATCTCTTCGGTGTTCTTGCCGCCGCAACTATCGGCGCTGTCGTCGGCATGTTGCCTTGGTATTTTGCCGGCCGTCTTTTCGGGCTCGAACGGGTGCGCTATCTCGCCGATCGCTTTGGGCGTGTCATGGCCTTCAATGCCGACGAGATCGATGTTGCGGTTGGCTGGTTCCGCCGCTTCGGGCCCATCATCGTGCTTTTCGGCCGGCTGATCCCGCTGATCCGCACGCTCATTTCCATTCCCGCGGGCTTGTCGCGCATGAGCCTGCCGGTCTTCCTCCTCGCCTCGACTTCGGGCGCCTTGATCTGGAACACCTTTCTCACGCTCGCCGGCTACATCCTGCATGAGCATTACGAGGTCATCGAAGTCGTGCTCGATCCCCTGAGCTACATTGTCCTCGGCCTTGTGGTCCTGCTTTACCTCGTCAAGGTCGCGACCTGGAAGCCCAGCCAAGCCAAGGCCTGATGCAGTTCTGCCTCGCATTTTGCAACGCGCTTCGCATTTTGCGAAACGGAAAAATAGGAAAAAGGCCAATCGTAACAGGTGCTTAATCTTTGCCCCCGGTTTTGCGGGGCCGCGCACTTGGCACGCTTCATGCAATGGAATTAGTGTCCGGACCCTTGTACTGCATACCGGATGTCAGTCATTTGGGCCCCGTATCGCTTGCCCGGTGCGGGGCTCCGGCTTTTCTAGATGGTCGCGCTTCGGCGAGGGAAAACCGGTACCCACTTTTCCTCGAAGCGCTCGGGGTGGCCTTGTCGCCTTGCCACTAACCCACTAGATAACTCGGAACTTTTCTCGCGGAGACGCCCATGCGCGCCGTTCTCGATATCATTCTCATCCTGCTCCAGCTCTATTGGTGGGTCCTGCTCATCATGATCATCATGAGCTGGCTGATCTCCTTCAACGTGATCAATACCCGCAACCAGTTCGTCGAAGCGGTCTGGCGCGTGCTCAATCAGCTGACCGAACCGGTGCTGCGGCCCCTTAGGCGCGTGCTGCCCAATTTCTCGGGCCTCGACCTCTCCCCGCTGGTGGCCTTCCTGATCATCTTCTTCATCCAGTCGATCATCGGCTACTATATCTATCCAGCCGTTGCCCGCGCCGGCATCTAGCTTCTTCCGACCGACGCCGGAGGGACTCTTATTGTTCCTCCGCGTCACGCCCAATGCCGGGCGCGATGCCATAGATGGTGTCGAGAACCGCGACGATGGCACGTCCGTCCTCCGCCTTCGCGTCAGCGCCGTGCCCGACAAGGGCAAGGCCAATGCCGCCGTGATCGCGCTCCTCGCCAAAACCCTCGGCATTCCAAAATCATCGATAGCCCTCGTCAGCGGCGAGACGGCGCGACAGAAAACCTTGCGCATCGCTCCCCAGACTGACGCGCTGCTGGCGCGCCTTGCCGCACTCTCCGACGCCTGAACACCCTATTCAGGGCGAGTTCAGCGCGCCAGCGACAGTCTTGTGCAACGCCACCAGAACCGCAGGGGTTCTCAAATGTACAGGTTCCTTCTTGCCGCTCTCGCCCTGACCACGCTCTCCGCCGCCTTCATCCCGCCCGCCTTTGCCATGAAGGGGATCGATGCCACGCGCTCATGCAATGCCCAGCCGAGCCGCTGCCGGGCACATATCGACCCATCCGGCTCCGTCGTCATCTCGGTCGATGGCTACATCATCATCTGTCCGGCACCTGATCAGGAATGCCATGTCGACGTCCGGCCTTCTCGCCTGACTGGCAAGGGCGGCGTCGCCAGACCCGCCGACCTGCCGTTCAGCCGCTAGTCTTCTGCCCCGCTCGCAATGCTCTGATGGGCCGCGACAAACCGCCACACTTTCCAATTGCTTAACGGAACAATCCCGGTAATCTTCCCCTTGGGAGGAGGTCCGCCGGAGGGCGGTTGCGGACCGGACAGGGGGCAAGTCGCACCCAAAAAGAGCTGGCCACGACCGGGGCGGGCCTCGAATCTTTTCATTCGAGGAACGGTTTTCATGGATCTGGCACTTTGGCTGATCGTCGCCTGCGGCGGTTTGGCTGTTGTTTATGGCATCGTCACCACGCAGGGCCTGCTCAAGGCTGATGCTGGTTCTGCCCGTATGCAGGAAATTTCCGCCGCCGTACGCGAAGGCGCTTCGGCCTATCTCAAACGCCAATATACCACCATCGCCATTGTCGGCGTGGTCATCCTCATTGCCGCCTGGCTGCTGCTGGGACCGCATGCGGCTATCGGCTTCCTCATCGGCGCCGTGCTCTCGGGCGCAGCCGGCTTTATCGGCATGAACGTTTCGGTGCGCGCCAATGTGCGCGTCGCCCAGGCGGCCATTTCCTCGCTCTCCAAAGGGCTCGACCTCGCCTTCAAATCCGGCGCCGTCACCGGCATGCTGGTGGCAGGCCTCGGCCTCCTCGGGGTGACGCTTTATTTCATCATCCTCACAGGCATGGGCAATGCACCCACGAGCCGCGTCGTCATCGACTCGCTCGTCGCCCTCTCCTTCGGCGCTTCGCTGATTTCCATCTTCGCCCGTCTCGGCGGCGGCATCTTTACCAAGGGCGCTGACGTCGGCGGCGACATGGTGGGCAAGGTCGAAGCCGGTATTCCGGAAGACGATCCGCGCAATCCCGCCACCATCGCCGACAATGTGGGCGACAACGTTGGCGATTGCGCCGGCATGGCCGCCGACCTTTTTGAAACCTATGTGGTCACCATCGTCGCCACCATGGTGCTGGCGGCGATCATCCTGCCCGAAGCGCTCAAACTGACCGGCATGGTGCTGCCCCTCGCCATTGGCGGGGCCTGCGTCATCACCTCCATCATAGGCACCTATTTCGTCAAATTGGGCGCCGACAACAACATCATGGGCGCGCTCTACAAGGGCGTCATAGCCTCGGGTGTTTTGTCACTGGTCGCCCTTTTACCAGTCCTGTGGCTGCTCTTCGGCGATATGAACCTCGCCATCGAAACATCAGACAAGACCTTTACGCCCTGGCACCTCTTCTGGTGCGGCGTCACCGGTCTCGTCATCACCGGGCTGATCATCGTCATCACCGAATACTATACCGGCACCAATCGCCGCCCGGTGAACTCCATCGCCGAGGCCTCGGTCACCGGCCATGGCACCAATGTCATCCAGGGCCTTGCCGTGTCGCTGGAATCGACCGCCCTGCCGGCTCTGGTCATCATCGCCGGCATCATCGTCACCTATTCGCTGGCTGGCCTTTTCGGCATCGCCTTCGCGGTGGCAACCATGCTGGCTTTGGCCGGCATGATCGTGGCGCTCGACGCCTTTGGCCCGGTCACCGACAATGCCGGCGGCATTGCCGAAATGGCTGGCCTCGACAAGGAAGTGCGCCACAATACCGACGCGCTCGATGCGGTAGGCAATACGACCAAGGCCGTCACCAAGGGCTATGCCATCGGTTCGGCCGGCCTTGGTGCCCTGGTGCTCTTTGCCGCCTATACGCAGGACCTGATCTACTTCTCGTCCCTGCCTGATGCGCCGGCCATCTTTGCCGGCATGGGCGCGCTCACCTTCTCGCTGGCCGACCCATATGTCGTCGTCGGCCTCCTCTTCGGCGGTCTTTTGCCATTTCTGTTCGGTGGTATGTCGATGACTGCGGTGGGTCGCGCCGCCCAGTCGGTCGTGGTGGAAGTGCGCCGCCAGTTCAAGGAAAAGCCGGGCATCATGCTTGGCACCGACAAGCCGGACTATGGCCGTGCCGTCGACATGCTCACCAAGGCCGCGATCAAGGAAATGATCGTCCCCTCGCTGCTGCCGGTGCTGTCGCCGATCCTGGTTTTCTTCCTCATCAACTGGATCGCCGGCCCCGCCGCCGGCTTCTCCGCCCTCGGCGCCATGCTGATGGGCGTCATCGTGACGGGTCTCTTCGTCGCCATCTCCATGACCGCCGGCGGCGGCGCCTGGGACAATGCCAAGAAGAGTTTTGAGGACGGTTTTACCGACAGCCACGGCGTCAAGCATTTCAAGGGCTCAGACGCCCACAAGGCTTCCGTCACCGGCGACACCGTCGGCGACCCCTACAAGGACACGGCCGGCCCGGCCGTCAATCCGATGATCAAGATCACCAATATCGTGGCACTGCTGCTGCTGGCCGTGCTGGCGCATATGGGTGGCTAGGCAGACGCAGTCTGCACTGAATTGAAGAAGAAGGCCCGGGAGCAATCCCGGGCCTTTTCGATGGTTTGGGGGGGATATGCCAAAGAACTTATCCCCGCCCCCTCCACTCCGTCATAAAATCAAAAAATTCCCCGCACGGGACGGAGTCGAGACGGACGGCTGCGGGGATGCTGAGCGCACGGGACCGTTCCCGTGTGGGTTCGGGGGCTGGCCGCATGCGACGAGCGATCAAGTGCCGCTAAAAGTCTTGTCCAAAAAACTTCGAACTGTGCCGCAGGCAAAATCGCTCCAGTGGAGCGATTTTTAGAGAGAAGGCCATGTGAGCTATGCTCACATGGCGGGCCCCGAGGCGGTTTCGTCTCACTCACTAAAATACTCAGGGGCGAAGGCGCCTCGGGGTCCGTTCCTTTTGCAAAAACCTGACGCGGAGACGCGGGCAGGGTGGTGGTGCTTCCTATCCACCGGCTGTCACCCCGGCTGAGGCCAGGGCCCATCCTGTGATGGCTTGGTCCGCAGCAGTCGCACATGCGGGAGATCGATCCGGTGTACGCCGGGGCGACAATCAGTGGAAGAGCGCTACCAGCGGGGCAAAAAAACCAAAACAAAAATTGTCGAACTTTCACTTCCTCATTCGTCGCAGCAACGATCGGGCAGGGGGCCCGAGAAAGAAGGGACATACAATGCGTAAAGTGATTGCCGGCCTCTTTCATTCTGTCGATGGCGTTGTCGAGGCGCCCAACGAGTTTCAGTTCGATTCCTTCGATGATGAGCTGGGCCAGGAAATGGGCACCATCATGGGCAATATCGGCACCGTGCTGATGGGGCGGGTGGGCTATTCCGAATGGGCGGGTTATTGGCCCAATGCGAGCCAGGACCTCGATTTTGCCGGCTTCATCAATGGCGTCGAAAAATTCGTCGCTTCGGAAACCTTGAAGCCGTCCGAAGTGAGCTGGACCAATGCCAGCCTGATCGAGGGCGACTTCCTCGACTTTGTCCGCGCGCTCAAAGCAGGCGAAGGCAGCGACGTCTGCGCTATGGGCGGCATTTCGCTGGTGCGACAGCTGGTCTTTGCCGGGCTGATGGATGAATTGACGCTGATCACCCACCCGGTCATCGCCGGCAAGGGGCGGCACCTGTTCGAGCCGGGCGATCCGACGACGCGCCTCGAACTGGTCCGTGCCCGCACCACCTCAAAGGGCAATGTGGTGCAGGTCTATCGGCGGCTGGCCTGATGCCAACCCAAACGCGGTATCATCCCCGCGAAAGCGGGGATCTCTGTTTCAGGCGAAGAGAGATTCCCGCTTTCGCGGGAATGACGTCGTGGGAGAGCAGATCAGCCCTTCACCGATCGGGGCAGTTCGCCTGATTGCCAGAGGCCGAGACCAAAGCCATCCGGGTCCAGAAAGTCGGCGCTCCAGCCGCCGGGGGCTTCGGAAACGGGGGTGACGATATTGACGCCCTTTTGCGCCAGTTCCGCCACCACGTCGTCGATGCCGCCTTCGTCCAGTTCAAAGACGATGGCCGGCGTGTCGCCGCGCTTGCCGTCCTGCTGGAAGAAGATCAGATCCGGGCCCTGCTCGATGCTGCCCTGCAGCCAGAAGGGCTCGGCACCCTCCATGCGCTCGAGACCAAGGCCCAGCGTTTCGTTATAGAAACTTTCGGTGCGAAGGATGTCGCTGACGTAAAAGACAATGCTGACATTCTTGGGTTTGAGGCTCATGGCAGGCTCCAATACTAGTTACATCACCCTATTGCCGCGGCGTGTCCGTTTGTGAGCGCTTTATCAGAAAAAGATGGCCGTCCGGATCGTGGCTCGCAAAAACCCCGCCATGGCGGAGGAGTGCGGGCAAGAGCACGTCGCGGATGCGACCATAGGCCAAGTCCAGGCTAAGCCCGGTCAATTCCTCGGGCGCTGCCAGATTTTTGGCGGTCAGATGCCGTTTGAGCGCCGAAACCCGCTGGCGCAGGGCGGTATCGGGCAGGTGCAGCAGATAGGCGATTTCACGTCGGTTATGCCCGGTCAGCACCAGGGCTGCCAAAATGCGCAAAGCCGGGGGAAGGCCGGCCAGAATATCGTCCGGTTTGGCGTCACTGGTTTTTGCGTCCGGCGCCCGGGCCGCCTGCCAGGCGGTTTCCCGGCCTTTTCGACGCCGTGCCGTGCGCGCCTCCATGCGGGCGCGGTTGCGCACGACGCCGGTGAGCCAGCGGGCATTGTCGGGGTTTTCGATATCGCTGCGGCCTGCGGCGATGGCGGAGATCAGCGCCTCCTGCACCACATCTTCCGCCTCGGCGGTCGTGTGCTCCCGGGCGGCGATGGAGAGCAGCTGCGTGTAAAGGCGGCCGCGCATTTTGGCTAAGAAGCCTTGGCCAGAGCGATTTCTGCGTGAAGCAGGTTCGCCAGCGCCGCGCCGGAAATGGGAGGAGAAAACAAGAAGCCCTGCACCTCGGAAACGCCCTGGGCGCGCACCAGCGCCAGCTGTTCCTCGGTTTCGACCCCTTCCACCGTGGTCGACATCCCCAGCGACTGACCGAGCCCGATCACGGCGCGAATGATCGCCTGGCTGTCGGCGCGGCTGGCAAGATCGCGGATGAAGGAGCGGTCGATCTTGATCTTGTCGAAGGGGAAGGAGCGCAGGTAGGAGAGCGAGGAATAGCCGGTGCCAAAATCGTCCATGGAAATGCGCACACCCATGGCGCGCAGTTCGTGCAGGGCCTTGAGCGTCGATTCGCTGTCGGTCAGCAGCAGGCTTTCGGTGATTTCGAGTTCGAGCCGGCTGGGGTCGAGCCGCGCATTGCTGAGCGCCCGGCGGACCTGGGTGACGAGGTCGCGCTGGCGGAACTGCACCGGCGAGAGATTGACGGCGATGCGCACGGTTTTGGGCCAGCTGGCAGCGGTGCTGCAGGCCTCGTTGAGCACCCATTGACCGATGGCCGAAATCAGCCCGGTTTCCTCGGCTACGGGCACGAATTCGGCCGGTGACAC
Source organism: Devosia sp. (assembly GCF_024707125.1). Classification (GTDB taxonomy): domain Bacteria; phylum Pseudomonadota; class Alphaproteobacteria; order Rhizobiales; family Devosiaceae; genus Devosia. Next base: position 270,952 of record NZ_JANQAH010000009.1, on the reverse strand, counting down.
GGTGCGGCCCTCAAAATCCCAGCGCAGCAGGGCTTCGACGCAGGTGACGCGGTTTTCCGCAAGGCCGAGGAGGGGCTGATACATCAGGCGGAATTCATTCCGGCTCAGCGCCAGGCGCAGCCCCGCCTCGATCAGGCGCCGCTGCTGCAGCTCGGCATCCATGCCGGTCTCGAAGAAGTGGTAGGTCGAGCGGCCTTCGCTTTTCGCCTTGTAGAGCGCGAGATCGGCATTTTTGACCAGCGTATCGGTGGTCAGGCCATCACCGGGCCCGACGGCGATACCGACGCTGGCGCCGATCTCGATCTGCTGGCCGCGGATGTTCATGGGGGCGCCCATGGCCTTGATGATGCGGTCGGCAATGCGTGCCGCGGCATCGGCGCTGTCGATGGGACGTAGCAGCAGGGCAAATTCGTCGCCGCCAAGGCGGGCGAGCAGGTCGCTTTCCCGCGTCGTGCCCCAGAGGCGCACGGCGGCTTGCTTGATGACCTCGTCACCCACGGCATGGCCGAGCGTGTCGTTGACGGCCTTGAAGTGGTCGAGGTCGATATAGAGCACCGCCGCCATTTCGCCGCGCTTCAACCCGGCCTCGGTACGGGCCATTTCCTCGAGGAATTCGGCACGGTTGGGCAGGTCGGTCAGCGCGTCGTGGCGGGCGAGATGGTGGATACGCGCTTCGTTCTGCCGCTGCTCGGTAATGTCTTCGTGTGTGGACACCCAGCCTCCATCCTTCATCGGATGGTGCTGCATCAGGATGATGCGGCCGTTGAGCTCGTGAACGTTCTTGCCATATTCGCGCTTGGCGATGACCTCGCGGCGCCAGAGAATATAGTCTTCGCGGTCCCCGCCGGCGCTCATGCCTCCATCGAAGAGATGCCCCAGAATGTCTTCAAGCTGTGCGCCAGGCCGGACGAATTCATCCGGCAGATTGTAGATGCGCGAATAGGGCTCGTTGCAGATGACCAGACGCCCCTTGGCGTCCATCATGCACAGGCCAATGGAAATGTTGTTCACGGCCGCGTCGAGCCGGATATTCTGGCGTTCGAGCTCGAGCTTGCGCTTCTGCACCGTCTCGGACATCTGGATTTCGTCGGTGACGTCTTCATGCGTCACGACCCAGCCGAGCTTTTCGGAATAGACATGGGCGGTCTCGACGATGCGCCCGCCATAGACCACTTCCTGGCTCTTGGTGCGCATGCCGCCGCGATTGGAGAGCAGATCGCTCGTATAGGTTTCGTAGAAAGCGTCAGGGCTCTGGCCGGGGTGATTGCCGAGCTTGTGCGAGAGGTGGACCACCTCTTCGAGCGTCATGCCCTTTCTTATGGCATCTTCGGAAAAACCGTAGAATTCGCGGTAATTCTTGTTCCACATGACCAGCCGGAATTGCGGCGACCAGACACAAAAACCATAGGGGATGTTTTCCAGCGCTGCGTCGAGCAGCAGCGCGTCAGCGACGTCGGTCGTGCCAGCGTCCAGTTCCCCCATCAATCCCCTCGGTGTCATTGCTTTCATGACGCTTTGGTGAAGCTAAAGGCAGGGGCTTAACGCAGACTTAAGTCGATGACGCGGATGAATTCCTGCCCAGGCGTGCAAGTACGGTTTGGGCTGGGGGCGCGGCGAGTAAGGCCGCTACCCGAGCGGCGCCGTCTTCGGACGTCAGCCGGCCCATATCGAGCCTCAGGTCATAGGTCTTGTCGCGGTGCACGGCGTCCTGCCAGCGCAATACTGGTGGCGGTGCAGTGTCTCCGGTCGCGTAAAAACCGCCCTGGGGATCGGCATTGCGACGACGCATGATCTCGTCGAGGTCGCAGTCGATGCCGATCAACACGGCTCCAAGCGGGCCAAGGGTCGATGCGGCGCGGTCGAGAATGCCGAGAGGCGCCGAATAATCCTCGTGCATGCCGAGGTCGGCTACAATGTCGAAGCCAGACTGCGCCTGAAGGCGAATGGTTGCGAAGAGTAGATCATAGAGCTTTGCTACGGCCGGTTCGAGGTCCGGCCGTTCGCCACCGGGGCGAAGACCGATACCGGGCATGAGGGCCGGTGGCAGGGCCGCCATGAAACTGTCGACACCGGTATTGAGCCAGGTGCCGGGAACGGTCGTCTGGATCGCCCCGGCAAGACTGGATTTGCCCGAGCGCGGAGCGCCATTGAGAATGACGACGCGCCCAGTGCGCGGCGCGTCGCCGGAAGCCATTTAGCTGTTTGCCTTCTTGTTGCGAGCGGCCCAGGTCTTGAGACGCAGGCCATTGAGGCGGATGAAGCCGGCCGCGTCCTTGTGGTCATAGGCCACTGCGCCTTCTTCGAAGGTGACAAGGTCCATCGAATAGAGCGAATTGGCCGATGAGCGGGCGATGACGGATGCCGAGCCCTTGTAGAGTTTTACGGTCACTTCGCCCGAAACATATTCCTGGCTCTTGTCGATCAGAGCCTGCAGCATTTCGCGCTCGGGCGAGAACCAGAAGCCGTTGTAGATCAGCTCGGCATACTTTGGCATCAGCTCATCCTTGAGGTGAGCTTCGCCGCGGTCGAGCGTGATCGATTCTATGCCGCGGTGGGCGACGAGCAGGATCGCGCCGCCGGGGGTTTCGTAGAGACCGCGCGACTTCATGCCGACGAAACGGTTTTCGACGAGGTCGAGACGGCCGACGCCATGCTTGCCGCCGAGCTCGTTGAGCTTGGTGAGCAGCGCAGCCGGCGACAACTTGACGCCATTGACCGAGACCGGGTCGCCCTTTTCATAGCCGATGGTGATGATTTCGGGCTCGTTCGGCGCCTTTTCCGGGTCGACCGTGCGCTGGGCGACATAGTCGGGGGCCGGCACTGCCGGGTCTTCCAGTACCATGCCTTCGGACGACGTGTGCAGGAGGTTGGCGTCGACCGAGAAGGGGGCCTCGCCGCGCTTGTCCTTGGCGATCGGGATCTGATTGGCTTCGGCATAGGCGAGGAGCTGGGTGCGCGAGCGCAGGTCCCATTCACGCCAGGGGGCGATCACCTTGATCGAGGGATCAAGCGCGTTGGCGGTCAGCTCGAAGCGAACCTGGTCATTGCCCTTGCCGGTGGCGCCATGGGAAATGGCGTCGGCACCGGTTTCCTGGGCGATTTCGACAAGGCGCTTGGCGATCAGCGGACGGGCAATGGAGGTGCCGAGCAGGTACTGGCCTTCATAGACCGTATTGGCGCGGAACATCGGGAAGACGAAATCGCGCACGAACTCTTCGCGCAGGTCTTCGATGCGGATGTCCTTGATGCCGAACATTTCGGCCTTCTTGCGCGCCGGTTCCAGCTCTTCGCCCTGGCCGAGGTCAGCGGTAAAGGTCACCACTTCGCAATTATAGGTCTCCTGCAGCCATTTCAGGATGATGGAGGTGTCGAGGCCGCCCGAATAGGCCAGCACGACCTTTTTGATTTCATTCGCCATGATGTCGTCCCAAGATCTTTATGGTGACAGGATAGGCCGCCATGTGCGCAATAATCTTGCGATCATCGCAAGTTTTTGTCATTTTCTGGCAGATTATGCCAATTCTTAGATGGGCGGCTGCGAAAAATGCCAGAAATGCTTGACGCCATCGACCGCCGCATTTTGAAAGCATTGCAGCGCAATGGCCGCATGTCCAATGTGGAATTGGCCAATGAGGTCGGGTTGTCGCCGTCCCCCTGCCTTCGCCGGGTAAAACTGCTCGAGGAAAATGGCGTCATCGACCAGTATGTTGCCGTGCTCAATGGGCAGAAATTGGGCCTGGGGCTGACGGTTTTTGCGCGCATCTGGTTCAAAACCCAGGATGCTGAGACAACGAACCAGTTCGCCGAAACCGTACGAAAATATCCGGAAGTCGCAGAGTGCTACCTGACGACGGGGGAGTGTGACGCGATCATGCGCATCGTTACGACCGACCTTCACGCCTATTGGCGGTTCCAGTCGGACTATCTCATGCGCATTCCCAGCGTGCAGAGCGTCAAGACGGATGTGCCGATGGAGACGATCAAGCGCAGTTTTGAGCTGCCACTGGGTTGAAGCCTGTTCAGCACGCCGCGTTAGTGCGATACCGGTCCAACACTCCGCTGCCTCAAGGCCAAACAAGCCATGTCCGCCTTCGTTCCTGACCTGCCCGTAATTTTGGCTTTTGCGCTGGCGACTGTGATACTCGCCATCACGCCCGGCCCCGATATGGCGCTGCAACTGAGCCGCGCCATCAATTATGGCCGTGCCCATGGCGTAGCGGCCATGCTCGGTGCCATGGCCGGTATTCTGGTGCACACGACCCTCGTGGCGTTCGGCATTTCGGTGCTGATCATTGCGGCGCCGCCCCTCTTCCTGGCGCTAAAAATCGTCGGCGCGCTTTATCTGCTGTGGCTGGCCTATCAGGCCATCGTGCATGGCGGTGGGCTGCGGATCGCCGAGGCGGCCAAGAAGCCGCCGACAGTGCGCCAGAGTTTTGCAACTGGCCTTGGCATCAACTTGCTCAATCCCAAGGTCGTTTTGTTCTTCGTGACCTTCCTGCCGCAATTCGTCGATGCGCATGATCCCGGTGCGACCTCGAAGCTGTTCTTCCTCGGCTTTGAATTCGTGCTGCTGTCGATCCCGCTCGGGCTCATTACGGTGCTGGCGGCCGACTGGCTCGCAGCCGCATTCAAGCGCAGCAAATGGGTCGAGCGCATTCTGAACTGGAGCTTTGCGGCAATCTTCACTGCCTTTGCCGCCACTATTCTCACGGCACAGGCGCGCCACTGATGAACTATCGTCACGTCTTCCACGCCGGCAATTTTGCCGATGTGGTCAAGCACACCATTCTCACCCGCATTCTCACCTACTTGATGCGAAAGGATGCGCCTTTTCGCGTCATTGATACCCATGCCGGTGTCGGGCTTTATGATCTCAAGGGCGACAAGGCGGAAAAGACCGGGGAATGGTTTGATGGCATCGGTCGCCTGATTGATCGCGGTCTGCCCCAGCCGGCTCAGGACCTTTTGGCGCCCTATCTCGGCGCGGTTCGCGCGCAGAATCCTGATGGAAATCTGCGATTCTATCCCGGCTCGCCGCTGATCACGCGCCACCTGCTGCGCCAGCAGGATCGGCTGATGGCGTTGGAACTGCATCCGGTCGATGTCGAAGCCCTGCGCGAAAATTTTGCCGGCGATTTTCAGGTTCGCGTCACCCATGTCGATGGCTGGCAGGCCCTCGGCACGCATCTGTCGCCCAAGGAAAAGCGCGGTCTTGTCCTCATCGATCCGCCCTTCGAGGAGCGGAATGAATTCGAGCGCATGGCGCAGAACCTGATCAAGGCTCACAAGCGTTGGCCGACCGGGCTCTATGCCCTGTGGTATCCGATCAAGGACCCCGAGCACGTCGCCGATTTCGTCGACATGCTCGCGGAAGCAGGCATCCCCAAAATCCTGCGGCTCGAGCTGAAGATTCGCGCAGCATCGCTCCCGCCGCGCCTCCATGGCACCGGCATGATCGTCATCAATCCGCCCTTCGTGCTCGAAGAAGAAATGCGCGTGCTGATGCCCGTGCTTTCTGATGTGCTGAGCGACGAGGGCAGGGGGCGCTGGACGATTGACTGGGTGGCGGGGGAATAGCGCCTAGCGCTCCTTTCTGGATTCCCGCCGTTCCTTTGTCATACGCGTCGGTGCATGGAAGCCGGGAGGCTTGGTTTGTACCCAGGCGATGAAAGCAGAAATCTCCGGATCGGCCTTGAGGCTTTCGACGTCTGCTAAACGCTTAGCCAGCTCGGTTTCCGAAAACCGGGCATGAATGGCGCTGTGGCAGATCTGGTGGAGGCGCACCGTGCCCATATGCGTGCCGCCCTTGAGGCGGGGCGTCAGGTGGTGGCGGCTGGATTTGGCGTCGGGGGGAATGGGTCTGCCGCAAAGCGGGCAGGTGGACGGAGCGCGCCGGGCCGCCGCTGCCTCGACGGCAGCGATGGCTTGTTCGACGCGCCGCGCCGAAGGTTTCATCAGACGCCGGCGAGGGCGTCACGATCCTTCTTGGAAAGGCGTTCGCTCTCGCTCTTGAGCTGGCCGCAGGCGGCAAAAATGTCGCGGCCGCGCGGGGTGCGGACGGGGGAGGCATAGCCTGCGCGGTTGACGATATCGGCAAAGCGCTCGATGCGGCTCGAGGGCGAAGTGCCGTAGTTCGAACCCGGCCAGGGGTTGAACGGGATCAAATTGATCTTGGCGGGGATGCCGGCCAGCAGCCGCACCAGTTCCTTGGCTTCGGCATCGGAATCGTTGATGCCGTCGAGCATCACATATTCAAAGGTAATGCGGCGGGCGTTGGAAAGGCCGGGATAGTTACGGCAGGCTTCCAGCAGCTCCTTGAGCGGCCACTTCTTGTTGATCGGCACCAAGACGTCGCGCAGGTCGTCGCGTACGGCGTGGAGCGAAATAGCCAGCATGACGTCGATCTCGCTGCCGGTCGGGCCGATATAGGGCACGACGCCCGAGGTCGAGAGCGTGATGCGGCGCTTGGAAATCGACATGCCGTCGCCAGCGGAAGCGATAAGCAGGGCCTGCTTGACGTTGTCAAAATTGTAGAGAGGCTCGCCCATGCCCATCATCACGATATTGGTGATGGCGCGGCTCTCGCCGCCCGGCACAAGGCCACCGTCATCGGGGCGCGAACCGCCGGGGAAATCACCCAGACGCTCGCGCGCCATGAGGATCTGGCCCAGGATTTCGCCTGCGGTCAGGTTGCGCACCAGCTTCTGCGTGCCGGTGTGGCAGAAGGAGCAGGTCAGCGTGCAGCCCACTTGGGACGAGACACAAAGCGTGCCGCGGTCACTTTCGGGGATGTAGACGGTTTCGACTTCCACGGCCGGAAAGTTTGGGTTCTGCGGATCGCGAAAGCGGAAGAGCCACTTGCGGGTGCCGTCGACGGAAACCTGTTCGGTGACGATTTCGGGGCGATCGAGAATAAACGTGTCGGCCAGCTTCTGGCGCACAGGCTTGGCCACATTGGTCATGCGGTCGAAATCGGTGACGCCATTCACATAGAGCCAGTTCCAGAGCTGGCTCGAGCGCATGCGGCCTTCCTTTTCGCCCACCACGTCATTGGCGACGAGCGCTTCGGCGAGCTGCGCCTTGGAAAGGCCGATCAGCGACGGCCGTGCGGCCGCCTGAGGGCGGATGGCGGTCGAATGGTCGAGGTTTAGCGCGATGCTCATGGCGGCTCAAAAAGGTCAGAAATGCGGGAAGTCCGCGGCCAATAGCATATGGGAGCGAAAAACACAAAGTCACGCCCGCGGGAGGCGGCTTTGCGAAGAGTGCAGGGCGCGGTGCCCAGCACTTTGTCCTGCCCGCGTCTCCGCGTCAGGTTTTTTGTAATTGGAACGGACCCCGAGGCGCCTTCGCCCCTGAATGTTTTAGTAGCGAGACGAAGCCGCCTCGGGGCGCTGATTTTTTGGACAAGACTTTTAGCGGCACTTGATCGCTCGTCGCATGCGGCCAGCCCCCGAACCCACACGGGAACGGTCCCGTGCGCTCAGCATCCCACGCAGCCGTCCGTCTCGACTCCGTCCCGTGCGGGGAATTTTTTGATTTTATGACGGGATGGAGGGGGCGGGGATAAGCTGGATAAGTTGGCGCGCCGGATGGCGGCCGATCAGCACTCGGCGCCGATGGCCTGCTGTGCGGCGGTGGCGCCCGAGAGCGAATAGTTCTGGATCACCTGGGTGCCGGCGGCGTTGACGCCCTGTACGGTCAGCGCAGATCCGGCGCGGATGGCGGCGGCGAGCGCGGCGGACTGGCCGGAATCGTCGAGCCAGGCGGCATCGCCCTGGGTGAAGAGAGCAAAGCTCTGGCCGCCGACGCTGATCGTCGCGACCGAGCCGGTCTGGAACGTGTAGCCGGCCACGATATTGATCTCGCTGACGACATCCTCGCCGGGGCGATTGGTGATGTAGAGATAGCCCTGGCCTTCGGCTGCCGGGTCCGAGGTCTTGGGCTTGGTCATGGCAAAGCAGATCGTGCCCGAACCGTCGTCAGCCGCGTAGCTCGACCAGTCCCGGAAATCCCCCAGCACCCGTGCCGACTGCGCCAGCGCCGGAAGCGCGGTGGCAAGAACCAGGGCGAGGGCGAGAGCGGATTTTTTTCCAAGGGTCATGGATGGGAAACTCGCGGGGTAGGATGGGCAGCGGGCCAAAGCCCGGCGCCCTTTATGGTCTAAATGCAGGAGTGGGCAAAGCCCAAATCACTTGCAGGCGGCGTCGATGGCGTTCATCGCGGCGGTGGCACCGGACAACGAATAGGTGTCGGTGGTATTGGTACCGCGCTGCGATGTGCCCTTGATCAAGAGCTGGCTGCCGGCCTTGAAGGCGGAAACGAAGCCTGCTTCGTCGCCGGTGGAGGCGAGCCAGGCGGCCGAACCTTCGGTGACCATGGGATAGGACTTTCCGTCCACCGAGGCGCTGGCATTGGCCGCGGTCGCATTGAACGGGTAGCCGATCAGGGTCTGGACTTCGTTCTTGGTGCCGAGGCCCTTGCGATGGATGATCATGAAGTGGATCGGGTCGCGATTGGCGCCCGCGGGTTCCGACTTCGTCGGGGTGGCCGAAATGTAGCAGATCTGGCCGCTGGCATCGGTTGCCTGCCAGGCGCTCCAGGCGTTGAACGAGCCCAGTTCGGTGGCTTGCTGCGCCTGGGCGGCCGCTGCAAAAGTTACAAGGGCAGTTACCGCGAGTCCAAAAACGAGACCACCGGTCTTTGTCTTCATTGCCAATTCTTCCTCTTTTCGCTGCCAGTCCGCGGGGGATGCGTCCGCCCAGCATGCCGCAAACATGGTTACCAAGCTGTCAAGCGGGGCCGTCATGCACCGCTTTTGCCTCAAATGCTCGGCAAAGGCGGCGGCAATTTGGCAGGTGCGCGGCACGAAGCCCCGCTTTGAACCCGAACGGTTAAAACGAGGCTAACGCTTGCGTGAGCAGAAGCGGCTTCAGGCGGCGAGGGGATAGGTCTCTTCCACCACATAGGGGCCGCCACCCACCGAATCCCGGCTCGAAAAGAGCGCGAAGCGGGGCACCGAAAAGCTCAGGGGTTCGAAGCGGCCTGCTTCGGCAATAAAGCGGGCCACATCTTCGGCGGCCGTACCGCGCAACCGCGCGAGGCTGACATGGGGGACGAACTTGCGCCCGTCGGGGGGCAGGCCGGCGCGCTGCAACATGCGCTCATGGGCTGATTGCAGACGGTTGAGCGCTTCGCTCGGCTCGACCCCGGCATAGAGGGCGCGTGGCTTGTCGCCGCCAAAAGTCCCAAGATGGGTGAGCCGGATCGGAAAGCTCAGGCTTTCGCTGAGATAGTCGAGATTATCCACGACCTCATTGGCGGTCTGCTTGTCGACATCGCCGATGAACCTCAATGTAATGTGATAGTTTTCCGGTTCGATCCAGCGCGCGCCATTGAGGCCGCCGCGCTTCAGCGACAGGGCAAAGCCGATGTCGGAGGGGATTTCGAGGCCGGTAAAAAGCCGGGGCATGGCAGGTCTCCCAGGCAGGAGCGATGGAATCTTGCGCAAAAGCGCGTCGCGATCTCAAGGATTCGCTTCCGGCGCTTTAGCTCCTTGTTTTTACGCATGTCCTTGTCCCGAAACCGATACCCGCTTTCGGGGAACATGCTCTGGAGCCTAACACAATCGGGTCATCTGGCCAGTCACAGATGTCGCAACGTTCCGTTTCGCCTTGTAAATCAACAGGTCCGAATCCATATTTGCACTCAAGTGGCAAAAGCCAATTGCCCCCGGCGGTGATATCGACCGCGATTTTCCAAGGGAAAGGGAATTAGAATGGCTGAATATGACCGTCAGACCCTCGGTGCGCGGGCCGGCTCGGCCTTGGCCATCGACGAGGGCCTTCGCAGCTATATGCTGCGCGTCTACAATTACATGGGCCTTGGCCTCGTGGTAACCGGCCTTGTGGCCTATTTCACCAGCCAGTGGGCCATGTCGAGCCAGGCGAATGCCGAGCTGCTTTATGCAAGCCCGCTTGCCTGGGTGATCATGCTCTCCCCGCTGGCTTTCGTGCTGGTGCTGAGCTTTGGCATCAACAAGCTCTCCGTTGGCGCCGCACAGGCCATTTTCTGGGCCTTTGCCGCCGTCATGGGCCTGTCGCTGTCGTCGATCTTCCTCGTCTATACCGGCGCCTCGATCGCCAAGGTGTTCTTCATCACCGCCGCTACCTTCGGCGCGATGAGCCTTTACGGCTACACCACCAAGCGCGACCTGACCGGCATGGGCAACTTCCTGATGATGGGCCTGATCGGCATCATCATCGCCTCGATCGTCAATATCTTCATGCAGTCCTCGATGATGGATTTCATCATCTCGGTCGTCGGCGTGCTGATCTTCACCGGTCTCACCGCCTATGACACGCAGAAGATCAAGGAAAGCTATTCGGACGCCTATGGCGCCGACGTCATGGCCAAGAATGCCATTATGGGCGCCCTGTCGCTCTACATGGACTTCATCAACCTGTTCCTGATGCTCCTGCGCCTGTTCGGCAATCGCGAGTAATCAGCAGGTTCCTTGATCCAGGAATCAAGGAATTTGGTTGGACTGATATTCGGACCGCAGCTTACAAAGGCTGCGGTCCTTTTCCTTTGTAAGCCGCCATGTCCGATTTTTCCCTCCGCCCGTTTGCCTGGTCCGATGTTCCCGCCATCACCGCGATCTATCGCCACTATGTCGAGAACACCGCCATCACCTTCGATACCGAAGCGCCGGGCGAGGAAGGCATTGCGGAGAAATATGCGGGCCTCTTGAAACTGGGTCATCCGGTCATCATCGCCGAACGCGCCGGCAAGGTGCTGGGCTATGCCTATGCGAGCTTTTATCGCCCCCGCGCCGCCTATCGGTTCACCTGCGAAGATCTGATCTATCTCGATCCCACCGAGACCGGGAAGGGTCTGGGCAAGGCGCTGCTGACCGAATTGCTCGTGCAATCGAAAGCACATGGTTTCAAGCAGATGTTGGCCGTCATCACCGCCGATACGGCCAATTCCATCGCCATCCATGAAAAGTTCGGGTTCGAGCATGTCGGCTACTACAAGTCGGTGGGCCTCAAATTCGATCGCTGGCACGATATCGTGCACCTGCAAAAGGCGCTTTGAAGCGGTGGCCCTGCTCATGCTGATGGTGGGCCTGCCCGGTTCGGGCAAGACGACGCGGGCCAAGGCGCTTGCAGCGGAGACTGGCGCCCTGCGCCTGACGCCGGACGAGTGGCAGACGCGGCTTTTTGCCGACGACATGCATCACCCCGACCACGACCTGCGGCACAACACAGTGGAAGCGATCATGTGGGACGTCGCGGCCCATATCCTGGCGGGTGGTGGCGACGTCATTCTCGATTTCGGCTTTTGGAGCCGGGCCGAGCGGATCGACTTTGCGCAGCGGGCGCGGGCGCTCGGGGCGGATTGCCGGGTGCAGTTTGACCATGTGCCGCTCGAGGAGCTGGAGCGTCGGATTACCGGGCGCAACGAAGGGGCGGAAGGGGGCCATTTTGTCATCCCGGTGACGACTTTGCGCGAGTGGGCCGAACTTTTCGAGGCACCTGACGCCGCCGAACTGGCCGGAAATTTCAGCCCGCCAGCACCTTCTTCATCGGATAGCCGTTGACCACGCGGCCACTTGCCTGCGGGCCGTCGCGGTGCCAGCCGGCGCGCTCGTAAAAGCGCTGGGCGGTGGCCGTCGCTTCAAGCCGCCCCTCTTCAAATCCAAGCGCCTGCAACTCGGCCTCGAGCCGCGCCAGCAATGCCTTGCTGAGCCCAAGAAAGCGCATGTCCGGTGCCACATAGTTGAGGGCGATTTCGCCGGTGCGCGTCACGGCGCCGACAGCGCCAATCACGCCCGCCGCCTCGGCGACGAACATCAAGAGATTGGCATTGGCCAGCATGGTGGCCACGCCTTCAGGCGACTTGTTGCGCGTCCAGGCGGCAATCGCGGTGGGATCATTGCCGTGATCGGCAGCGCAGAGATCGATGATGGAGGCCGTCAGAATGCGGCTCATGGCCGGCACGTCGTCCGGCTCCGCCGGGCGAACGAGAATGCTCATCCAACCACGGCCAGATCGGGGTCGAGTACGCGCAGGACCTGCGAAAGGTCGTGGCCGCGCTTGAGGATGCGGCCCTGCTGGTTGGTGACCATGTATTGGCCCTGCCTGGCGCGCAATTTCGGGTTTTTCTCGACCACGAAAAGCGGGCGTTCGGAGACGCGGGCATAGATGGAGAAGAGCGCGCGATCCTTGAGAAAATCCATGGCGTAGTCGCGCCACTCACCTTGTCCGACCTTGCGGCCATAGACCGAAAGTATCTGCATCAGTTCGCGGCGGTCGAAGGCGACGATGGGCTGGACGGGGCGGGCCGGCTGGTTCTGCGGTTCGCCCACATGCACCAGCGACAGATTGGCCAGAGACTCATTTGGCTGACGACCCTGCACGCGACCTCCACCGAGATTCATGTCATCGGACAGTCATGATCGGCATATTCCGATGGCTTGGCAAGGACGAAAAAATCCAATTTCGGCCACGATTCGTCCCTCAAGACGCCCAATTGGCCGGGCATCTTTTCACCATTGCCTCCAGCGGCTGGCAACCGGACCGACCGAGCCCCCAACCATGACGTCCGGTTGCCAGTCTCCTATCTGACCTCCAAGTCAGTCACGCCTGCTCCAAGCCCCCGGAGCAGGCGTTTTCTTTGTCCGGCTGTCAGGGTTCGTAGGCGCCGGCGGCGAGAATGGCGCCGGGCAGACCGCCACGCTCCTGCTGAACGACGATTGCGATGCCGGTATTGGCTGCGCCCAGCACTTCGCCGAGCGGCAGTTTCAGTTCGGCCCCGGTCTCGCTCTCCCACATGCCCAGTACCTGCCGTCCGGTCACCACCTGGGTATAGACCATCGACTTGCCGGCATTGTCGCCGCTGTCGATCTTGACGTCGGCGCGGTTCATATAGGTCACGAGCCAGACGACGGCGTCGGAGAAATCGGCCTTGGGTGGCACGGAAATTTTGAGCATGTCGCCGCTGAGCGTCAGGTCCATGGCGAGCGGCAGGCTGGCGCGGTCGACGGCCTGCTGCACCTCATTGCGGCGCGAGCCGACCACGGCCTTGGCGCCATTGACGACGATCTGCGGAGTATAGATGCGCGAGGAGCCCCAGCTCTTGGCATAGGCGCGCTGGCGGTCGGAATAGGCTTCCTGGGCGAAAGTGTCCTTCCAGCCCACATAGTCCCAATAGTCGACGTGAAAGGCGAGGGCGACGACGTCGTCGCGTTCGGCAAGGGCAGTCAGCAGCGCATCGGCCGGCGGGCAGGACGCGCAACCCTGGCTCGTGAACAATTCCACCACGGCCTTGGGTTCTATGTGCTGCTCCTCGGACGAGGCGCTGCCAAGCACGACAAAATTAGCCGCCAGCGCGAATGCGAGGCCGATGAGGGGTCTTGAGATCATGGGCAAGGTTGTATTCTGGCCCAACGCCCACTGCCTAGTCAAAAGAGGGTGAGAAGGGGTGGATTCACCGCAGACCGCCCCCGAAACGAAAATGGCGGCCCGAGAGCCGCCATTTCATTGGGTTTGGTTGGCACTAGGCCGCGACGAGGCTACGCAGCACGTAGTGCAGGATGCCGCCGTTCCGGAAATAGTCGAGCTCGTTGGCCGTATCGATGCGGCAGCGGGTTTCCACGTAGAGCACCGAGCCATCGGCGCGGGTGATCTTCACATTGACGGTGGCGCGCGGTTCGATCTGTTCGACGCCGGCAATATCGACGGTTTCGGTGCCGTCGAGGCCGAGGCTCTGCCAGCTTTCGCCATCCTTGAACTGCAGCGGAATGACGCCCATGCCGACAAGGTTCGAGCGGTGGATGCGCTCGAAAGACTGGGCGATGACGGCCTTTACGCCGAGCAGGTTCGTGCCCTTGGCGGCCCAGTCACGCGAGGAGCCGGTGCCGTATTCCTTGCCGGCAAAGATCACCAGCGGCGTGTTCTGGGCCTGATAGGCCATGGCGGCATCATAGATGGCCATTTGCGAGCCATCGGGGCCTCTGGTGAAACCGCCTTCGACGCCGTCGAGCATCATGTTCTTGATGCGGATATTGGCGAAGGTGCCGCGCATCATGATTTCATGATTACCGCGACGGGAGCCGTAGGAGTTGAAATCCTTCGGCGCGACCTGACGCTCGGTCAGATATTTGCCGGCAGGCGTGCCGGCCTTGAACGAACCGGCCGGAGAAATGTGGTCGGTGGTGATGGAATCAAGGAACAGCGCCAGAACGCGGGCCGAAACCACGTCGGTGACGGGTTTTGGTTCGATGGTAAGGTCCTCAAAATAGGGCGGGTTCTGCACATAGGTGGAGGAGCCGTTCCAGCCATAGGTCTCGCCGCCTTCGACGGAGATGGCCTGCCAGAGCTTGTCGCCCTTGAACACGTCGGAATAGCGCTTGCGGAACATGTCGGCATTGACGTGTTTCCGAACGATCTCTGCGATCTCGTGGTTGGAGGGCCAGATGTCCTTCAGATAGACCGGCTTGCCATCCTTGCTGGTGCCGAGCGGCTCGGTGGTGATATCGACATTGAGCGTGCCGAGGAGGGCATAGGCGACCACCAGCGGCGGGGAGGCGAGATAGTTGGCCCGCACGTCGGGGTTCACGCGGCCCTCAAAATTGCGGTTGCCCGAGAGCACGGAGGCCGCGACCAGCTTGTTCTCGTTGATCGTGTCGGAAATGGCCTGGGGCAGCGGGCCGGAATTGCCGATGCAGGTGGTGCAGCCATAGCCGACAAGATTAAAGCCGATGGCGTCGAGATCGGCCTGCAAGCCTGCCGCGGTCAGGTAGTCGGTGACGACCTGCGAGCCGGGCGCAAGCGAGGTTTTCACCCAGGGTTTTGAGTTGAGGCCGAGGGCGCGGGCCTTGCGGGCAACGAGGCCGGCGGCCACCAGCACCGAAGGGTTGGAGGTGTTGGTGCAAGAGGTGATTGCGGCGATGACAACCGAACCATCGGTAATGTGGTAGTCGGTGCCTTTTACCTCAAAGGCGGCTTCCTCTGGGATGTCGTGAACGCCGCTGGCGCCTTCGTCAACAAAGCGGCTTTCCTGCTTGTCGGCCGGAAGACGGGTGCGCTCGATGCGGCCGCCGGAAAGGTCCGGCAGGGCCGCGTCAAAGGCACGGGTGACGTCCTTGAGGGCGACACGATCCTGCGGGCGTTTTGGCCCCGAGAGCGATGGCACGACGGTGGACAGATCGAGTTCGAGCGTCGAGGTGAAGGTCGGGTCGGGCGTATCCGTGGTGCGGAACATGCCCTGGGCCTTGGAATAGGCCTCTACCAATGCCACGCGATCGGGATCGCGGCCGGTGGTGGAGAGGAATTTCAGCGTGTCGGCGTCGACAGGGAAATAGCCGCAGGTGGCGCCATATTCGGGGGCCATATTGGCAATGGTCGCCTGGTCTTCGAGGCTCAGGTAATCGAGGCCCGGCCCAAAGAATTCGACGAACTTGCCGACCACGCCCTTCTTGCGCAGCATTTCGGTGACCGTCAGTACCAAGTCGGTGGCGGTGATGCCTTCATTGATTTTTCCGGTGAGCTTGAAGCCCACGACTTCGGGGATCAGCATGGTGATCGGCTGGCCGAGCATGGCCGCTTCGGCCTCGATGCCGCCGACGCCCCAGCCGAGCACGGCAAGGCCATTGACCATGGTCGTGTGCGAGTCGGTGCCGACGAGCGTATCGGGATAGGCGACGGTTTCGCCATCCTCATCCTTGGTCCAGACGGTCTGGGCCAGATATTCCAAGTTCACCTGGTGGCAGATACCTGTACCGGGAGGAACCACGCGAAAATTGTCGAAGGCCGACTGGCCCCAGCGCAGGAATTCATAGCGCTCGCCATTGCGCTCATATTCGAGTTCGACATTCTGCTGGAAGGCGAGGGGGGTGCCGAAGGAATCGACCATCACCGAGTGGTCGATGACGAGATCGACGGGCACGAGCGGATTGATCTTTTGCGGATTGGCGCCGAGTTTTGCGGTGGCGTCGCGCATGGCGGCGAGGTCCACGACGGCGGGAACGCCGGTAAAATCCTGCATCAGCACGCGGGCCGGGCGATACTGGATTTCATATTCCGAGGTGCGGGTGACGAGCCATTCGGCGATGGCCAGAATGTCTTCCTTCTTCACCGTGCGATTGTCTTCAAAACGCAGCAGGTTTTCGAGCACGACCTTCATCGAGCCGGGAAGCTTTGAGACGCCCGCCAGACCGTTCTTTTCCGCCTCTAGAATGGAAAAATAGGTATAGGTCTTGCCACCGACCGTCAGGGTCGACTTGGATTTGAAGCTGTCTAGTGAGGCCACTTGCTCCGCCCTTTGCTGCTGTAACGCTGCCTACCGGAGAGCAATGGGGCCGCCGGTAAAACCGCGCTTTGCTGGAATGACTCTAATCTATGTCCTTTATAGTCAATCGGAAAAGCCCTTGCCAGTCTCGCCCCTCGTTCAATACGAGATGGGGTCATGACTGAAGGGCACGTCCATTCTTCGCTCTGCCTCAGGACCTTCGCGCTGGGCGTCGGTCGCGGCGAGACCATGCTTGCGCGCGACATTGCGCTATCCGTTGCCGCGGGCAGCGGGTTGATGCTGCGCGGCCCCAACGGCGCCGGCAAATCCACCCTGCTGCTTACTCTTGCGGGCCTGCTTACACCGCTCGAAGGGTCGGTGGTGCTTGAGGGTCATGACGAGGATTTTGGTCCTGCTTTCCATCATTGCGGCCATCGCAATGCCATCCGCCCCCCGCCTGACAGCGATTGAAACGCTGGAGTTCTGGCGTGGGATCAACGGCAATCCTGCCCTGCCGGTTGCCGAGGCCCTCGATCGTGTCGGTCTCAAGCGCCAGGCCAAGCTCGATGCCGCCTATCTTTCGGCTGGGCAGCAACGCCGCCTGGCCCTGGCCCGGCTGCTTGTCTCCGCCCGTCCCGTCTGGCTTCTAGACGAGCCAACATCCGCGCTCGATACGGAGGGGCAAAAGCTGCTGGCGGGGCTGATCGGCGACCATCTTGCCTCCGGTGGCATAGCCGTGATTGCCAGTCATGATGCTATCGCGCTCGATAGTCTTGCTGTCTTCACGCTGGAGCGCAGCGCATGAGCGGCTTTATCTCGGTCCTCTCCCGCGAAATCCGCCTGAGCCTCCGCGGTGGCGGGGAAATTCTCACCCTTGTCCTGTTCTTCGTCATCGTCGGCGCGGTGGTGCCCTTTGCCGTGGGGCCGGACAAGGCGCTCCTGGCACGCATCGCGCCGGGCATTGTCTGGATCGCGGCCTTCCTCGCCATGCTGCTCGGCCTCGAAAAACTCTTCGGGCCCGACAGGGCCGATGGCACGCTGGCACTCTACCGGCTTGCCGATATCCCGCTTTCGGCCGTGGTTGCCGCAAAAGTGATTGCCCATTGGCTGACCGCGGCCCTGCCGCTGATCCTGGCTTCACCGGCTTTGGCATTGCTCCTCGCCATGGATGGCGAAACATTTGGGCGCACGGTGCTGTCGCTTCTCCTCGGCACGCCCGCTTTGGCCGGCTTTGGGGCGATCGGCGCTGCGGTGACCGTGGCCACCCGGCGGGGTGGGCTTCTTGCGCCCATCCTCATCGCCCCGCTCTCCGTGCCCGTCCTGATCTTCGGGGTCGGGGCCATTTCCGCCAGTGGCGGACCCGACCAGGCGCAGGCCGCCGCGCTCCTGCTTGCGGCACTCAGTCTCATGGTGGTGGTGCTGTCTCCCTTCGCGGCGGCCCTTGCGATAGACTGGGGCGAAGACTAGAGCGTACTGCTCCCACTGCGACATGCGTTCCGAAGGCCCCCGGCAAGTATGACGATCGACACGACACCCAAAATGACCTGGTGGAACCGGCTGTCCCATCCCGGTCAGTTCGTCGCCCTGACGCGACCGCTCGTCCTGCCGCTGGCGCTGCTCACCGGAGTGCTGTTCGCGGTTGGCCTCTGGTATGGCTTGTTCTCCTCGCCGCCCGAAAAATACATGGGGGACACGGTGCGCATCATGTATGTGCACGTGCCCACGGCCTGGCTCAGCCAGTTCGTCTACGCCACCATGGCCGTTTCGGCGCTGGGCACGCTGGTCTGGCGCCACCCCATGGCCGACGTGTCGATGAAAGCGGCTGCCCCGCTCGGGGCCGCCTTCACCGCCATGGCGCTCTTTACCGGCTCGCTCTGGGGCCGCCCCACATGGGGCACCTTTTGGGAATGGGACGGGCGCATGACGTCCACCCTGGTGCTTCTCTTCATCTATCTCGGTATCGTCGCTCTCTGGCGCGCCTTTGACGATCAGTTGCGCGCCGCCCGTGTCGTGGCGGTCTTTACCCTTGTGGGTGCGGTCAACATTCCGATTATCAAATTCTCGGTCGATTGGTGGAGCACGCTGCACCAGCCGGCCAGCGTTTTCCGTCCCGATGGCCCGACCATGCCAGGCGAGATCCTGACGCCGCTCTTCGCCATGTTTTTTGCTTTTACGTTTTTGTTCGTCACGTTGCAGCTTGCCGCCATGCATACCGAAGTGCGCCGCCGCCGCATCACCACGCTGGAGCGCCGCGCTGCCAGGGGAGACCTCAAATGATCGCGCTGGGGGCCCATGCCGAATTCATCATTTCCGCCTATGCCGGGGTGTTTATCGGCCTTGCCGCGCTCGTCGGCTGGACGATGCTTGCCGCGCGCCAGACGAAACGCCGGCTTGAGGAGCTGGGGGATGGTCAGCGGGCGAGCAGTTCAGCGCAATGAAGAAGCTTCTCTTTGCCGCGCCGCTGCTGCTGCTCGTGGGGCTGATCGCGGTCTTTGCCTCGACGATCAATCGCGACCCTAATCTGGTTCGTTCGGTGCTGATCGACAAGCCGGCGCCCGAATTCGCCCTGGCCGCGATCGAGGGCATGGATGTGCCCGGTTTCGATACGGCAGCACTCAAGGGCGAGCCGACCGTGGTCAATGTCTTTGCCTCCTGGTGCATTCCCTGTCGGGACGAGCATCCGCTGCTCGAAGCTCTCAAGGCCGAAACCGGCGTTCGCCTCTTCGGCATCAACCATTCGGATGCACCCGAGAATGCCCGGGCCTTTCTGGCTGAACTGGGAAATCCCTATGACGCCATAGGAGCCGATCGCGACCGGCGCGTTTCTATTGACTGGGGCGTTTATGGCGTGCCGGAAACTTTTGTCGTCGATGGATCAGGCAAGATCGTTTTCAAGCATGTCGGTCCGCTGACAGCGGAAGCCATTGAGGGCGAATTGCTCCCCGCCTTGGAAAAGGCGCGGCTCTAGCGCACACTCGTTCCTCGCGAGGAGGAACGACCATGAGCCGAACCGACAGCGCCAGCCGCATCATGGATGCGACGCCCGAAGCGGTCTATGCCGCCATGACCGACCCTGCCGCCATGGTGGTCTGGCTGCCGCCCCAAGGCATGCGTGGGCAGATGCTGGAGTTCGATCTGCGCCCCGGTGGACATTATCGCATGGTGCTGCGCTATGAGGACAGCAGCATCGCGGGCAAGACCGGCGAGAATTCCGACGATGTGGCGGTGCGCTTTCTCGATCTTGTGCCCGGGGCGCTGGTTTCGCAAGCCGTCGACTTCGTCTCCGACGATCCTGCCTTTGCTGGGACCATGGTGATGAACTGGATCCTGCGGCCGGTGCCGGAAGGCACGGAGGTGACTATTCGCGCCGAAAACGTGCCCAGCGGCATCAGTGCCGAGGATCATGCGGAGGGCCTGGCGGCCTCGCTGGAAAACCTGGAAAAGTTTGTGGAAGGCTAAGGATTCTATGGCGTCATAGGATCGTGAGCCGGCTAAAGCAGTTCGCGCCGCGCGGCTTCGACCACGGCATTGGTCAATTCGGAAAACTGACCGGCCGCGAGACGGCTGACCTGCCAGTGCAGCGATATATCAAGCACGGCGCCGGGCACCAGTTCGACAAGGCGCCCGCTCGCCAGGTGATCGCGCACCAGATGGACGGGGTTGAGGCACCAGCCCATGCCAAGCAGGCACGCCTCCACAAAACCCTGCGTCGAGGGCAGGAAATGGCTGGGGCCGCTGACCGCCGCGCCGAAGACTTTTACGACCCAGTCGCGCTGCAACAGGTCCTTCTGGTTGAAGGTCATGGCGGGCGCATGGGCCAGAGCTTCGCTCGTCACCCCGTGGGGAAAATGACGACGCATGAAATCCGGACTGGCGGTTGCGAGATAGCGCAGGCGCCCGAGGGGAATGGTGCGGCAGCCGGCCACCGGCTCGGCCAGCGCAGTGACGGCGGCCAGCACACGCCCCCGGCGCAGCGCTTCGGCCGTGTGCTCCTGGTCGTCGACCGCGATATTGAGCACCACGGTGGAGTTTTGCGCAAAGGCCGCAGCGGCGGGCAGGAACCAGGTGCCCAGACTATCGGCATTGACGGCGATATCGACGGTGGTGGGGCCCGCCTGCTGGTCTCCAAGGCTCGGCAGGTGTTTTAGCAGATCGTTTTCCAGCATGCCGACCAGTTCCATATGGCGGCAGAGCCAGGCGCCCTTTTCGGTCGCGATACAGGGCGTGCCGCGCTCGATCAGCACCGTGCCCATGCGCTCCTCGAGTTGCCGGACGCGCTGGGAGATGGCCGAGGGGGTGACGTTGAGCGCGCGGGCGGCTTTTTCGAAACTGCCGGTCTGCACGACCCTGGCAACGGCAAGCGCGGCGGAATAGTCGATCATGGTTAGCTCAGCTAATTCGATGTAAGGCAGATTAAATTGCCTAATCATGCCCCGTCGTTTAGCGCAAGCGAATGGATATTCCGGTTTTCATCGCGGGCCTCTCCATCGGCCTCAGCCTCATCGTTGCCATCGGTGCGCAAAATGCCTTTGTGCTGCGACAGGGGCTCAAGGGCGAACATGTCTTTGCCGTCTGTCTCGTCTGTGCGCTTTCGGATGCGGCACTGATCGTCCTGGGGGTGACGAGTTTTGGACGCATCGCCGCCCTGCTGCCGTGGATCGATCCGGTGATGCGCTTTGGCGGCGCGGCGTTTCTCGTCTGGTATGGGGCGCGAAGCCTGCTTTCCGCGCTAAAATCCCATGGCGCCTTGTCGGTCAGCGAGGCCGACACGGCCAAGCCCTTGCTGACGACGCTTCTGGCCTGCCTCGCCATCACCTGGCTCAACCCGCACGTCTATCTCGATACGGTGGTGCTGCTTGGTACCATTTCGACGCAATTTGCAGGACGCGAGGTGCATTTCGCCGCCGGCGCCATCACCGGGTCTTTCGCGTTTTTCTTTGCCCTTGGCTATGGCGCTGGTTTTCTGCGACCCATCTTCGCCAAACCGTTTGCCTGGCGTATTCTTGAGGGGATCATCGCCGTGATCATGTGGGCCATTGCCCTAAAACTGATCCTTGGCGGCTGAGATTTTTCCGTGAGGCGCCTATGTATCTGCCCGAGCATTTTAAGGAAATCGATCAGGAAGAGATCGCGGCGGTGATCGCTGCGGCGCCGCTCGGCTGCGTGGTCGCGAATACGGCCGAGGGCCTGATTGCCAATCACATGCCGATCCTCGTCGACAAGCGCGGGGAACTTGTCGGGCATATTGCCCTTGCCAATGACATGCATCGGCTGATCGCCGAGGGCGAGGAGGTTCTGGTGATCTTCCGCGGCGTCGACGGCTATGTCTCGCCTAACTTTTATCCCAGCAAGGCCGAGCACCACAAACAGGTGCCGACCTGGAACTATCAGGTCGTGCATGTGCATGGCACGATCAGCTTTCAGCATGACGAGACCAGCAAGCGTGCAGCAGTGGGGCTTCTTACCCGCGAGCATGAGCGCCGGATCAATGGCGAAAAAGGCGTGGCGCATGGCCGATGCGCCGGCTGACTACATGACCGATATGCTGGGCAAGATCGTTGCTTTCCGCATTGCCGTGGCCAGGACGGTCGCCAAGTCAAAACTCAGCCAAAACCGCGATAGCAGGGATTTTGAGGGTGCCGTTGACGGTTTGAAGTCTTCGGGGCAGGAGGCGCTGGCGACGCGCATGGCGGCCCTTCCAGGCAGGGACTGAGTTCCAGAATCGGGAAAAATGCGCCAGCTTCCGGCCAAAGCGAAGGAAGCTTCATGGACGGCAAAGTCACCCTTATCGGTTCGGAAACGCTCTCGGATGAGTGGGGTACGCTGACGCGCGTGACGCTGGACTATCGTCGTGACGACGGCACGGTGCAGCGCCTCAGCCGCGAAAATTACGACCATGGCAATGCCGCTTCCATCGTCCTCTTCAACGCGGAAAAGCGCACGGTGCTGCTGGTACGGCAGTTCCGCTATCCGGTGCTCGCCAATGGCGATGCGGCCTTTCTGCTCGAAGCCTGTGCGGGCCTGCTCGATGGAGACGATCCCGAAACCTGCGCGCGCCGCGAGGCCTTTGAGGAAACCGGACATGAGCCGCGCGACATTGTCCATGTCAGCGACGTCTACATGTCGCCCGGTTCGGTGCAGGAAAAGGTCAGCCTCTTCGTCGGTCGCTATGGCGAGGACACCTATCGTCACTTTGGCGGCGGGCTTGTCGAGGAGGGCGAGGAGCTCGAAGTCGCCGAAATGGACCTCGATGATGCCATTGTCGCCTGTCGCGACGGACGCATCATCGACGGCAAAACCGTCATCCTGCTGCAGCATCTATACTTGGGAGAAATGACGATAGACCGTAAAGCCTGAAGCGCTCTATCCTCGTTGCACCGGACGCAGGAGGAGACGACCGTGGTGTCGAGATCTATAGCTGGATGGATAGTGGGACTGTTTCTGGTCCTGACGAGCGGCGCCATGGCGCAGGACGCTTCGACGCGAGTGCTGGTGCCCGATGCGCCAGGCGGCAGTGCGCTGGTGGCGGGCTGCTATCAGGCCGATCGCAATCTCTATGGCGCCAACCGCCTGACCTTCTGCCTCGAACGGCGCGGCAGCTATTCGGTGCGCGGGCAGGGTGTGCGCTGCGAGGGCCGGCTCGACTGGCGCGCCTCGGGCCGGGACGTGACCATCGACCTCCGGCGCCAGAGCTGCAGTGGCGGCATGGCCTGGGCGGCAGCCACCATTACCTGCCGGCCGCGCGGGCTGATCGATCTCATTCTCTCGGAAATTTTCAAGAACCAGACGCAGAACAATGAACGCGTGCTGGTGCCCGACCATCCGCAGGTCGGCTCGCTCCGCTGCACCTATTGGCCCACCGTGCCGGGCGCACCCAATGCCACCTTCGTGGCGCGGCGCATCTAAAAGCCGGGGCCGGTTTTTACCGGCCCCGCCAAGATCAGAAATCGATGAGCTTTTTTTCCGGATCGTAGGGCTGGTCCTTGGCGACGCGGGTCACAGCCTGGCCGCAGCGCATTTTTTGCTGACGGCGTCGAAGGCATAGGTGGGGCTGCCGTGTAGCTGCCAGCCCTCGGACAGCGCCTTGGTGACCTTGTGGCAAAAGGCGGAATCGTCTTCGCCCGTCAGGAAGCGATAGATAAGCATGCATACCCCCATTGCGGCGCGAGCCCAGCGCCGAGATTGATTCTCTTGCCTCTTAGCGCTAATCGAGACGGCATGCACAGCTTTCCGCAAGAACTGCTCGACGGTCACGCAAACTTTCTAGCCGGGCGCTATGTCCGCGAGAAGGAACGCATTCGCGACCTCGCCGAGGCCGGCCAGAAGCCGACCACCATGATCATTGCCTGCTGCGACAGCCGCGCGGCGCCCGAGATGATTTTCGACTCCGGGCCGGGCGAAATGTTCGTGCTGCGAAACGTCGCCAATCTGGTGCCGACCTATCAGCCTGATGGTGGCCAGCACGGTACCTCGGCGGCGATCGAATTTGCCGTCAAGGCGCTGGGTATCGCCAATATCGTGATCATGGGCCATGGCCGCTGCGGTGGCATCAAGGCAGCGCTCGATCCGGACCTGAAGCCGCTCGATTCGGGCGATTTCATCGGCAAGTGGATGGCTATGCTGGGCGAATTGCCGAGCCAGCTCGGCCAGAACAGCCTTCTCACCTCGACCGAACGGCAGACGGCGATGGAGCGGATTTCGATCCGCAATTCCATTCGCAACCTGCGCACCTTCCCCTATGTGGCCGATCTCGAAGCCGAAGGGAAAATCGCCGTGCATGGGGCCTGGTTCGATATTTCGACGGGCGAATTGTGGGTCATGGACCACGACGGGGACTTTGTTCGCCCCGAACTCTGAGCGGTCCCGACGCTCGCATCGCAGGAACCACGCGGACGGGCCGCGTGGTGATGGCGGGGACATGCAATTGGCTTGGGCATCTTCACTTGTCCGTGATCAATTGCCCCCTTTTTGCCTTCAAGTTGATCTTGCACTGCTGAAATCGTGATCAGTTCCTGGCGTCATCGCCAGGAAAGAAACTGTAGTCGTCTTGCAGTTGTCTCGCAGAACATTCCAAAAGCATTGATCTTCCAGCGCGTTTCCATTGCCCGGAAATGGCCCAGACATCTGCTCGATCACGCCCTTGTGTGGTCCGGAGCGAGACACATTGCCTCGCCAGTCTTTGCTCACGGGCCGCAGGAGAGCTGCCCGTCGTTGGGAGACCAATCTCCCATCGCACGTTCCCGAAAACATGGAGCTAACCCCATGAAGAAGATCGTTCTGTCCTCCCTTATCCTTCTTGGCCTTTCCGGCGCCGCCATGGCGCAGGCGGCCACTGATTTCGCCTCGGTCGATACCGATGCCAATGGCGGCGTTTCGCTGGTGGAAGCACAGGTCGCCTGGCCTGACCTGACCCAGGAAGCCTTTACGGCGGGTGACGTCGACGGCAATGGCGAACTCAGCGCGGAAGAATATGACGCCCTGGTTGCGGCCGCTGCCGCCCCGGCCAGCTAAGCCTTCGCCCGCTTTTCGGGCAGCACGCCACCCCGACCCTTACGGGGTGGCGTCCTTATTTTGCGACCACGTCGCCCATCCTTTGACCATAGGACTTTCTCCCATGCGCAAGATCGCCCTCGGCCTTGTGGCCGCTACTCTTTTCGCTGCGCCTGTCATGGCGCAGACGCCCCTGACCTTTGCCGATGTCGACGTCAATGCCGATGGCCGCCTCAGCTTTGAGGAATTGCAGGTTGTCTGGCCTGACCTGACGCCGGAAGAATTTGCCACGGCCGATATCGAAGGGGCCGGTGGCCTGACGCCGGAACAGCTCAATGCGCTGCAGCCAGCCAGCGTGCCGGCGCCGGCAGAGGCCGTACCAGTCCCGCTTGATGCGCCAGCCGACATCCCGGCAGATGTCCCCACCGATGCGCCAGTAACGCCCGACGCCTTGGTGCAATAATTCAAAAATTCAGTCGAGCCGGATTGCCGGCTCGGCTGATTTCGATTTCCGCAGGGTGACGACGAGGCCCGCGATGACCAGCAGGCCGCCCACAATCTCGATTGCGGTGATGGTTTCGCCCAGCACCAGATAGCCCGACAACAGGCCGGTGATCGGGACGAGCAGGGTGAAAGGCGCGACGACCGAGGCCGGATGGCGCCCGAGTAGCCAGCTCCAGATGCCGCCGCCGAGCAGGGTAGCCGGATAGGCGAGGAAGGCGATCAGCGCTGCGTCGGACCAGGAAAAACCCGCAAGAGCATTGAGAATCGTGTCGCCTCCTTCGGTGACGAAGGACAGGGCGAAGAGCGGCAGCGGCGCCGCCAGCGAGCCCCAGACCGTGAAGGCAATGGCGTTGACCTTGCCGGCTTTCTTCGTCAGCACATTGGCAAGGCCCCAGGCGACGGCCGCGAGCAGCACCATCAGCAGCGGCACGAAGCCGGCGCCCTCGATGCGTTCGAAGGCAATAACGCCGATGCCGAGAAAGGCGATCCCCGCTCCGATGACCTGAAACCTGCTTGGCCGTTCGCCGAGCAGCACGAAGGCCATGGCCATGGTGAAAAAGGCCTGGGTCTGCAGCACCAGCGAGGACAGGCCCGCCGGCATGCCCCAGGCGATCGAGAGGTTGAGGAAAGCGTAGAGCGCAAAGCCGAAGGAGAGGCCGAAGGCTATCACCAGCCAGGCCGGCGCCTTGGGCGGTTTTACGAAGAGAATGGCCGGGAAAGCGGCCGCGGAAAAGCGCAGCGCGGCCGCCAGAATGGGCGGCAGCGCCTCGACGCTCAATTTGATGACGACAAAGTTGAAGCCCCAGATGGCAACGACCAGAAGGGCGAGAAGAATATGGCGGATGGGCATGGAGTAACTACCGGTACGGTAGTCTTGTACGCCTGTGTGCCCCCGGGCTCAACCGGCATCTTGCTCACGCCGTCACCCTCGGGCTTGACCCGAGGGCTCTACACTTGTCATCCGCAGATTAAGTGAAGCGTCCTCGGGTCAAGCCCGAGGATGACGATCGAATTTGGTACGGCGTCGGTGATCCACCGACGCCAGGGTGTCGATCAGGCGGCGAGAGCGCGGGCCTTGTAACCCTTTTCGATCAGCGCTTCGGCGATCTGGATGGTGTTGAGCGCGGCGCCCTTGCGCAGGTTGTCGGAAACAACCCACATGGCGAGACCGTTCTCGACCGTAACGTCCTCGCGGATGCGGCTGACGAAGGTGTCGTATTCACCAACGGATTCGATCGGGGTCGCGTAGCCACCGGCTTCGCGCTTGTCGAGGACCGAAATGCCCGGGGCTTCACGCAGGATATCGCGGGCTTCGTCGGCCGAGATCGGCTTTTCGAATTCGAGATTGACGGCTTCCGAGTGGCCCACAAAGACCGGCACGCGCACGGCGGTGCAGGTGACCTTGATCTTGGGATCGAGGATCTTCTTGGTCTCGGCGAGGACCTTCCACTCTTCCTTGGTGTAGCCGTCTTCCATGAACACATCGATGTGCGGGATGACGTTGAAGGCGATCTGCTTGGGGAACTTTTGCGGGGTCGGCGAATCGTTGACGAAAATGCCCTTGGTCTGGTTCCAGAGCTCGTCGACGCCTTCCTTGCCGGCGCCCGAGACCGACTGATAGGTCGAGACGACAACGCGCTTGATGGTCGCGGCATCATGGAGCGGCTTCAGCGCCACGACGAGCTGGGCGGTGGAGCAGTTCGGGTTGGCGATGATGTTGTTGCGCTTGGCGTCGGCGAGCCAGCGATCGAGCACATGGCCGTTCACTTCCGGCACGATCAGCGGCACGTCCGAGTGATAACGCCAATAGGACGAGTTATCGATGACGATGGCGCCGGCCGCGGCAATGCGCGGGGCCCAATCCTTGGAAATGGCGCCGCCGGCCGACATGATGGCAAAGTCGACATTGGAAAAGTCGAAGTGCTGCAGGTCCTTGGCCTTGAGCACCTTGTCGCCGTAGGAAATTTCCTTGCCGATCGAGCGGGACGAGGCGAGAGCAAAGACCTCGTCAGCCGGAAAATTGCGCTCGGCGAGGATATTGAGAACTTCGCGGCCCACATTGCCTGTGGCCCCGACGACAGCGACGCGATAACCCATTTTGGAACTCCGGTCCCTTTACCTTTTCCGCCCCCGCGCGATGGTCTTGCCATCGCGGTCAGTGCTTTGAGCCTCTCCCCGGCGGGAGGGAACCCGGGGAAAAGCGTCAGGCGGTTTTAGTGGTTTTGGTCATGACGACAGCGCCCCCGGCGGTAGGCCGGGTGGGCATAAGAACGGCGATGTGGCCGAAGCTGCGCATGAAAATCGATGCTCTCAGGTGAAAAGCAGGACTTCTCATACTCTCAAATAGGAAAGAGTCAATGAATTTGGAGTGGCGCCGGGCCTGCCGGAACGATACGGGAAGGCAAAGAGCGGCGAGAGGCCCGAAATGACCGATTTTGACATCATCATCCTGGGCGCGGGCGCCGCCGGCCTCATGGCGGGCATCGAGGCGGGGCGCCGGGGGCGGCGGGTGCTGGTGGTGGATCATGCCAAGAACCCCGGCGAGAAGATCCGCATCTCCGGTGGCGGGCGCTGCAATTTTACCAATATCAATGCGACGCACGTTTTGGGACGTGAGCGTTTCCTGAGCAGCAATCCGCGCTTTGCGCTGTCGGCGCTGTCGCGCTTCACGCCGGATATGTTCATCGAGCGGGTGAAGAAGCGCGGCATTGCCTTCCACGAAAAGACGCTGGGGCAGCTCTTTTGCGATGGGCCGGCGACGCAGATCGTCTCCATGCTGATCGACGAGTTGCGACAGGCCGGTGCCGCAATCTGGACGGGGCGTTCCGTCGGCTCGGTCGAAAAAGATCGACGAGGGTTTTAAGGTTCTCGTCGGCGATGGTTTCGTCACCTGCGAAAGTCTGATCGTTGCCACCGGCGGCAAGTCGATCCCGAAAATGGGAGCGACCGGCTTTGCTTATTCGCTGGCGAAGCAATTCGGGCTGGCTGTCACAGAGACGCGTCCGGGTCTCGTGCCGCTGACTTTTGAGGAAGGCAAGCTGGAGGAGCTGAAGGAATTGGCTGGTGTTTCGACCGACGCAATTATCAGCCACGGCAAGACCAAATTCCGCGAAGCACTGCTCTTCACCCATCGC
Organism: Devosia sp.; assembly: GCF_024707125.1. Taxonomy (GTDB): domain Bacteria; phylum Pseudomonadota; class Alphaproteobacteria; order Rhizobiales; family Devosiaceae; genus Devosia. The sequence goes on along the minus strand of NZ_JANQAH010000009.1, from coordinate 242,531 downwards.
GGGCTTTCGGGGCCGGCGATTCTACAGATCTCTTCCTACTGGCGCGAGGGCGACAGCATTTCCGTCGATCTCCTGCCCGAGCAGGATGCGATGGGCCTTTTGCAGGCGGCGCGCAAGGAACAGCCACGCAATCACATTCAGACCGTGCTGGCGGGACACCTGCCCAAGCGTCTGGCCCAATTGCTGGGTGAACTGATCAACCAGCCGGGCATGATCGGCGATTTTTCGGACAAGAAGCTGCAACCAGTGGCGGATCAGGTCAGCCGCTGGACGTTGAAGCCGGTGGGTTCGGAAGGTTATCGCACGGCGGAAGTGACGCTGGGCGGCATCGACACGACCGGGCTCGACGCCAAGACGATGATGGCACGCAATGTGCCGGGCCTTTATTTCGTAGGCGAAGCAGTCGATGTCACCGGTTGGCTCGGCGGCTACAATTTCCAGTGGGCCTGGGCCTCAGGCTGGTCGGCGGGGCAGGTGGCCTAGAACTTCCAGCCGAGGCGGATGCCCATATTGGTGAGGCCGCGATTGTCCTGGCAGAGATTGGCATTGGAGGCATGCTCGATCGTGGCCATGATCGAGGCATTTGCCGAGAGCTGAATGCCGATACTGGCCGCCTCGTGGAACAGCACCGAGCAACCGAGACTACGCGCGGGCATAGGCGTGGGGCCGATATTATTGCCCGTGTGCACGGCGCCGCCAAAGGCGGCTTCGACGAAAACAGGCGAGTCGAAGACGGGCACAGTCCAGCTCACGCCGGCATAGACCATGTTTTCAAGTCCCCCCAGGCTCAGCGTGGCGCCAATATGGGGGCGCAGTTCGCCGAGCGTGACCCATTCGGTCAGGCTTGGCGTGTCGAACAGCAGCTCGACATTGATGTCGTGGACGCGCTCGGCATTGAGCATGCCCATAAAGGTCCCGGGTTCATCGACGCTGTGGGAGAAAATCCCGCCGCGGATTTCGGACAAGCCAAAATCCTGCGCAAGCGCAGAAACTGAAAACAACAGATACGCCGCCAAGACGACAGAGGTGTTTCCAGAAATCTTCATAAAGAAAATATCCGCCAGGGCCTGGGGATATTATGCGCACGAAAAAGTTTAGAACTTCCAGCCTAGGCGAACGCCGAAGTTCGAGAGGCCGTCATTGGCCTCGCAGTAGCTATTATTGGACGTGTGCTCATAAGTAACGGTCGCCGTCACATTGTCCGACAGGTTGGCACCAATACCGAAGCGCTCATAGAAATTCACGCGGCAGCCAAAATTCTTCGCCGGCGCCGGCGCGCCGGTGAGGGCGCCGTCGTGAATGGCAGCGCCAAACGTGCCTTCGAGGTAAATCGGCGTGTCAAAGATCGGCAATTGCCAGGTGAGACCGGCATGGAGGAGATTTTCCTTGCCGCCGAGATTGATGGTGGTCCCGATCTCGGGCCGGGGCGAGCCGATCCAGCGGAAGGCGTCAATGTCGGGAGAGACGAACAGCACGTCGAAACTGAGGCTTCTTACTTCCGTAATCTGCCACTCATTGACGAGAAAGGGCAGCATGGCGTGGTGCACATTGTAGGCGTGCAGGCCAAAGCGAAGCTCATCCACGACGCCTGCGAGGGGATGTGGATCGAGCAGATTCTGCGCATTTGCAGTCCCGGTTCCACAGGCACCCAATAGGATAGTCAGGAAAATAGCACGCCGCACAGCATAACCCTCATTCACCCCAGGCTAGCACAAAAGCACGCTTTGCGTAAGCCTCTGGAAATCCATCGGCAAGTACCGATATAAGCGGCGCAACCTTTTGGAGTTCCCCATGCCCGCCAATTTCAAGCTTTCCCTGCAGGATCTCGCCCCGATCGCCCAGGGCAGTTCGACGGAAGAGGCCATGGCGGAGACGATAAAGCTGGCGCAGGCGGCCGACGGGCTGGGCTATGAGCGGCTCTGGTATGCAGAGCATCACGGCATGCCCTCCATCGCCTCCTCGGTGCCGGAAATTCTCATCGGCAGCGCCGCGGCCGCGACCAAAGGCATTCGCGTCGGTTCGGGTGGCGTCATGCTGCTCAACCATGCGCCGCTGCGCATCGCCGAGGCCTATCGCACGCTCGAGGCCCTGCATCCGGGTCGCATCGATCTCGGGCTTGGCCGCGCCCCGGGCGGGGATGGCTACGCCATGCGCGCCCTGCGTTCCGGCGGTGGCGAGGAATTTTCCAATTATCTCGCCGAGCTGATGGCTTTCGACGAGGACAATTTTCCCTCCGACCATCCGTTTTCGCGCGTCCCGGTTTCGCCGGGCGGTGTGCGGCTGCCGCCAAAATGGCTGCTCGGTTCGTCGGGCGCCAGCGCTCAAGCAGCGGGGCAGATCGGCTTTGGTTATGCCTTTGCCGCACATTTTTCGCATACGCCCGCGGCGCCCGCCTTTGCGTCCTATCGCGCCGCCTTTGAACCCTCCGCGGATTTTCCCGAGCCGCGCACCATCCTTTGCCTCTCGGTGATTGCCGCTCCGACAGAGGAAGAGGCAAAATTCCTCGCTACCTCGCAGGCGGTGAACTGGGCGCTGTTCGTGACCGGCGAGCAACGCCGGTTGACGCCGCCGGAGGAAGCGCTGGAGCGCGCCAAAACCCTGACGCCCCAACAGCAGCAGGTGATCGCCCATCAGGGCGCGCTCTGGATGGTGGGCAGCGCTGAGCGGATGGCAGAAGAGATTAGCCAGAAGGCGCGGGAAGCGCAGGCCGACGAGGTGATGATCACCACCACCATCCACTCTTATGAGCTGCGCCGGCGCTCCTTTGCGCTGCTGGCCGAGGCACTTGGAGTCGCGCCGCGGGCCTAGCACCGGGCCTCCGGCCAGAATCTTAACGGAGTTTTACGGAAGCTCGGGGAGACTGAGCCGGTTATTCTCGCCGGAAGCTTCCATGAGCGCAGCAGGCTTCGTGCTGGCCATCAACCTCTTTATCGCGGGGTTGTTCGCCACCGCCTTTGGCATTGTTGCCGCCTACTATCGCGGTGCCATTGGCGCCCGATGGCTGGCTCTGGGTTATGGCCTTGGCATTGCCAATGGGGCGCTGGAATTCATCCTGCCCTATCAGACCGATGCGCGGCCGGTCAGCTTTGCCATCTTCGCGGTGTTCCTGTCGGCTCTGACCCTGTGCAATATCGGCATTGCGCGCCACTATGGCGTCAGGCCGCCCTGGCTGGTGCTGGGCGGCCTCTATGTCGGTGCGCTGGTGGTCAATCTGCTGATCCTCGATATGCCGCGCGATTCGTTGTTGCGCGGCATGCTCTACCAGGCCCCCTATGCGCTGATGCATCTGGTTGGGATAAAGATCATCCTGTCGCGGCAGTCCAATCGGGCGCTCGACATGGCCCTTCTGGCCCTTTTCGGGCTCAGCGCCGCCAACTTTGTCACAAAACCCTTCCTTGCCGTGATGCTCGGTTCGGGCGGCTCGCCGCAGGGCTATCTCGGCAGCAGCTATGCGGCCATCTCGCAGAGCACAGGCGCGGTGCTGCTGATCTCTAATGGCCTGCTTATGCTGCTCATCATCGTGCGTGACATGATCGCAGACATGACGGCGCGGTCGGAGACCGATCCGCTTTCGGGCCTGCTCAATCGCCGTGGTTTTGAGGACCAGGCCGACAGGGCGCGCCTTCTGGCGGTGCGCGCTGGTGCCCCGGCAGTGATGGTGGTGGCCGATCTCGATCATTTCAAACGGATCAACGATTCCTACGGCCACGCTGCAGGTGACCAGGCGATTGCCGCTTTTGGCCGGGTGCTGAAGGAAAGCTTTGATTTTCGCGCCGTCATCGGGCGGTTGGGCGGGGAAGAATTCGCCGTGCTGCTGCCGGGCGCCGATCTTGGCGTGGCTCGGGGCGCAGCGGAAACGGCGAGGCGGCTGCTGCGGGAACTCTCAAGCCAAGAACGCGGCTTGGAGCAACAGATCACCTCCTCGTTCGGGATTGCCGCCATGGAGCCGGGCGAAAGCCTGGCCGACCTGTTGCGGCGCGCCGATACCGCGCTTTACGAAGCAAAATCCCGAGGCCGCGACCGAGTTTGCGTGGCGCCGGTCACGGCCGTCGGGATTTCGAGGGATGGACCCGAGCAACAGGCCCGGGCCTGATCTAGTTCATTGCAGCGCGCGGGACGAGTTCGCACTCCCCGCCTTGCGTCACTTTCAGCGCCAATTGCTGACGATCGAGTTCGGCGAACCAGGCGGTCCATGAGCATGGGCTCATGCCGTCGTCGGTCGAACCGCCCTGGCTGCGGACGAAGCGCAGCAGCAGCTTCGATTTCTCCTCACCGAAACGATTGCGGATACGCGCGACAGCGGGAATGCCCTTGCGATCGGTGACCCAGCTCTGGATATCGCTGTGTCGCGTCAGAGTATGCGTAGCGGACATGGGTAGCCTCCTCCACGAGGTATTTTGGGCACTTTTGGCCCTTACCCGCCTAACGGCCCCGGTCCTCCACCGGTTCCTGGCAGGCGTTCAATTCTCGATGAATTGCGTGACAAGCTTCAGACGCTGCATCTCCTCTCCTGAAAAATAGTAGAGCCGGTCGGGCGGCGTATCGAGCGCATGCAGCCAAAGGGCAGGGTCGACGCCGCTTTTTGTCAGGTGCCGGGTGATCTCGGCCGTGGTCGATTGCGCATCGGCCATGGCAATGCCCGCCACGGCAAAAGCGTCGCGCGACGCCTCACCAAGCGACGCGGCATAGATCTGGTGCACGCCAATGGCAGAGTCGGCGCTGGCTATCCGCTCGGCGCCGGAGGCGAAAATGATGGGGCAGGAGGAGGCACAGAGGTTTCCGGCGGCGACCTTTGTCGCGAGGCCTTTTTCCTGGATGAGGGCGCCGATCTCCAGCGCGTCCATCACTGATCCTCCGGGCGAATCAAGAACTACAGTCTTCACGTATTCGCCGCGCTGTTCAATCTCCGTCCTAAAACGGACTGCAGCGCCTGGATCGATGGTGCCGGACAGTTTTAGGTCACCGCCACTTTCGAGCGCGATGGCGAGTGGTGCATCAAGGATTTCGGGTGATGAGGTGATATGCGGCATGGGCCGGCCCTCGACCCCGCTGCTGGGGTCTGCCGGGGGCAGAATGGGCGTCAAGGTTGGCGTCAGGGCAGCCGGTTCGCTGAGGGCCAGTTCGCGAAAATCGACATAGAGCACGCTTGCCGTGCCGAGCAGCAGGGCGAAGAAGGCCACGCGGATGATATTGCCATCATCGATGGCGGCGAGCCGGGCGATGATCCCCGGACTGGCAGAAGACGCGCGGTGGTTTGCCTCAGTCTTCATGCCGGGCGCGGCCCGTCGGTGCGTTTGCGCTGGGCGGCTTCAATCGGTGTGACGGTGCTATCGTCGGGTGGTAGCTCGGCTGCCGCAGGCAAGTCTTCGGTGGGCGCCTGCGGTTCTGGCTTGGGCTGGCCGGTCGCGACATCAATCCCGGCGGCTTCCATGCGGCGATAGAGCGCCAGAGCCCGCAGCATTTCCGCCGCCGTGATGTTTTCGGCTTCCTCGAGCGAGGACGAATCCTTTCGCATTGCGTCGTTGACGATCATCAGCACCAGAACGAGCACCACCGGCAGGAGATCGATGGAGATGGCGCCGGCCCAGGAGGGAATGAAATCCTGCCAATAGCGGATAACGGCTTCGGCGCTGGAGAGCGGCACATAGCGGCGTTGCTCCACGGACGGGGTCGCGAGGATTTCGTCGGCGGCGGCGCTGAGGGCGGCGGATTGCGCGGCAACGGAAGCGCGCACCGTTTCCATCACCTGGTCCTGCCGATTGGCGAGATCGGCGGAACGGCCATCGGCCACCGGGGCGATGAAGCCGGCCGACAGATCGGCCGAGGCGCGTTTGACCGAGGCAGCAACGCCGGTCTGCTGCAGCGAGGCGATGACGGCGGAAAGCTGCACCGCTTCGGTCTGGAAGGCGTCGGCGCGCGGTTCGATCTGGCCGGGCGTGGAAACCAGTTCGCGCATGGCGGCGAGGCGCGCCGAACCCTGTTCGAAGAGCGCGGCCACTTCTGCGCGGCTACCGGTAATGGTTGATGCCAGCTGGTTCATCTGCGAGCCCATCTGGGTGAGCAATTGCACGACGCTGCCCGAGCCGGTGGTGCCGGTCAGGGCGCCGGATTCGCGCTCGTCGGCGGCGAGGCCCGAAAAGCGTTCGGCGGCGCGCTGCACGTCGGGGAGGAGGCTCTGGGCGGCCAATGCATTGGCATGGGCCTGGTCAAGGTCTTCGGCATAGCCCTGCAGAGTGACAGCCATATGCTGTTCGGTGGCGGCCGAACCGGCAAGGGCAGCGGCATTGAGCCAGGACGACATGGCAATGATCATGGCGCAGCCGATGGCCATGGTGACGAAAAGGCCGATGCGTTGCACGCCCGAAGTCACCAGCGGCACGAAGCGGAGCATAAAGCTCCAGAAGGCATAGATGGCGACGGAGACAGCGGCCGAATAGATGATGGCGGCAAAGAAGACGAAGGTGGCCGAGCCATCGAGAATGCCGCGGACGCCGAGATAGGTGTAGACGCCCGACGCCAGGGCCAGCACCGCGAGAGCGAAGCGGGTCATGGTCTCCACCCCGCGCACCGTTTCGTTGAGACGGAAGGCGTTGGGCTTGAGCTGCATCTCTGGTCCCCCTTGCGGCCCGGGCGGGCCGATTAAGCCGACGTTAACACAGCGATCCCGGCAAGAAGGAGGCAGTATTTTATGAGGTTAATGCCGGGGCGATGACAGTGCCGTGAGCGCGCTTTCCGCTTGCGGCGCGGCAGGGGAGGGCGCTAGGCCAGTCCGGGTAGGACAAGGGAGATGAGAATGACGAAGAAAGTGCGCTGGGGGATTTTGTCTACCGCCAATATCGGCATGGCCAAGGTGACGCCGGCCATCCAGAAGGCGGAAAATTGCGAAGTGGTGGCCATCGCCTCGCGCGATCTCAAAAAAGCGCAGGAAGCGGCCGGCCAGCTTGGCATTGCCAGGGCTTACGGCTCCTATGAGGAGCTTTTTGCCGATCCCGAAATCGACGTCATCTACAATCCCCTGCCAAACCATTTGCACGTGCCTATGACGCTCGCGGCAACACGGGCGGGAAAACATGTGCTGTGCGAAAAGCCCATCGCCATCACGGCCGGGGAAGCCGAGGAGCTGCGCCAGGTGCCTCCGGGGCGCTTGGTCATGGAAGCCTTCATGATCCGCTTTCATCCGCAATGGCAGCGGGCGCGGGACATCATCCGCTCGGGTGAGCTGGGCGAGGTCCGCGCCATCGATGCGGTGTTTTCCTATTTCAATGCCAATCCCGACAATGTGCGCAACCAGGCCGATATCGGCGGCGGCGGCATTCTGGATATTGGCTGCTATCCGATCACGTCCGGCCGGTTCCTCTTCGAAAGCGAGCCGCAGCGCGTGGTCTCGCTGGTTGAGCGCGATCCCAATTTCGGCACCGACCGGCTTGCCAGCGTGATGATGGATTTTGGTGCCGGCAAGCGACTGACCTTTACCTGCTCGACCCAATTGGTGCGCCACCAGCGCGTCCAGGTCTTCGGCACAAAGGGCAAGCTCGAGATCATCATCCCCTACAATGCCCTGCCCGATGAGCGCAGTGCCATCACCGTCGACACCGGCTCGCCGCTTGATGGCTCGCTGGCGCGGCGGGAAATCATCGGCGAATGCGACCAATATACCGAGCAGGCCGAAGCCTTTGCCAGGGCTGTGCTGGGCGAAGCGCCGCTGCCCTATGGCGTCGAAGATGCCATCGCCTCGATGAAGGTGCTCGACGCGATCTTTGCCAGCGAAAAGTCCGGCGCCTGGGAAAAAGTCTAGTTTTCGGGCAGTTCCGGCGCGATCAGCCGCTCGGCCAGAACCGGCAGGGCGGCGCGCACCGAGGCCTCTTCCAAAAGCTTGCGGGCGACGCCATAGGCCGCCGCCTGCACCAGCCGATTGAGCTCCACCGGCTCGCGCACCCCCGCCTGGCGCAGCGCCTCGACCATGGTCTCGCTCATCTCTGCATCGAGCGCCCGAAAGCGCAGGGAAAAGCGGCTATGGGTGGCGTAAAGCTCTTCGGCAAAGGGCGAGCTCTCGACCACTGCGGCGATCACGCCATATTTGCCCGCCAGCGCTGCGCCGATACGCTGGGCAACCGTGCCGGGCCCGGCCATGCCCGCCTCGAAGGCGGCGGTCAGCGCGTCCGACAGGTCGTCGAGCAGTGCGGTGAACACCGCGTCCTTGTCGGAAAAATAGCCATAGAGCGTGGGCTTGGCGACGCCGGCGGCGCGCGCCAGCGCCTCCATGGTGGTGCCCCGCAAGCCATCGCGTACGAAGAGCAGCCGCGCCGCATCGAGAATGCGGCGACGCTTTTCGGCGGCGCGATCGAGGGCGGGTTCTGTCACCTTTCACTCCACATCTTGAACAAATTGAACGATTGCACTATATATCGTTCAATTCGTCAGGAGAACAACCATGACCGATCGTGTTCTGCTCACCGGCATTTCCGGCTTTCTCGGCGGCCATGTCGCCCTTCAACTGCTGAATTCTGGCTACACCGTCCGCGGCAGCGTGCGCAACCTCCAGCGTGCCGACAAGGTGCGCGAAACGCTTCGGCGCCATGGCGCTGATGTCTCGCGCCTCGAATTCGTGGCGCTTGACCTGATGCGCGATGCGGGCTGGGACGAAGCCATGGAGGGCGTTCGCTATCTCCAGCACACGGCGTCCCCGTTCCTGATCCAGATCCCCAAGGACAAGATGGAGCTGATCGGCCCGGCCGTTGAAGGCACCGAACGGGCCCTCAATGCTGCCAACAAGGCCGGCATCGAGCGCATCGTTCTCACCTCGTCCATGGCCGCCATCGCCTATGGGCATGACAAGAGCCGCAACACCCCCTTCACGGCCAAGGACTGGACCGATCTTAATGGTCGCGCGGTCAATTTCTACCAGGAATCCAAAACCCTGGCGGAAAAGCGCGCCTGGGAAATCATGGATGCCGCCGGCCGTCACGATGCGCTGGCGGTGATCAATCCGAGCGCTATTTTCGGGCCCTTGCTCGATGATGATCCCGGCACGTCCGCTGTCATTGTGCAGCGCCTCCTCGATGGGTCCATCCCGGCAGCGCCGCGCATTCCCATGACCATTATCGACGTGCGTGATATCGCCGCCGCCCATGTTGCTGCCATGAGCGCGCCCGATGCCGGCGGCAAGCGTTTTCCGATGGGCGAGCGCACGGTCTTTTTCCTCGAAGCGGCAAAAATCCTGCGTGAGCGCTATCCGGAGCGGCGTATCCCAAGCTTCGGCATGCCCGATTGGGCCGTCCGCCTCTACGCGCTTTTCGACCGCGACATGCGCGACAATATGGGGGAGCTCGGCTACATCAAGCGGCTCGATTCGAGCGACGCCATTGCCCTTCTCGGCCGGCCGCTCCGCACCGCTCCCGAAGCCCTTTTGGCAACTGCCGACAGCCTCATTTCGCAGCGCCTCGTTTGAGGTCATCTGGGGGCAGGGGCGATCCATGATCCCCCTTGCCCTATCAGCGATTTATGTCCATATCTCAGCCATTGGTGCGGGGCTGTAGCTCAGTTGGGAGAGCGCGTCGTTCGCAATGACGAGGTCAGCGGTTCGATCCCGCTCAGCTCCACCAAACGCCTCCCAAAGCCCCGAAAGATGCTTGGCCTTTGAATCAAAGGCTTGCAGGATCATCTCGCTGATCTGCGCTACAATGGGGCATGGACCAGACAGAGCGTCGGCTTCGACCCAGAGAGAACGTCCGCCTTGATGCTACCCTCGTGCTCGAGGATGGCCTCGTCAGACTGCCTGCCCTGTTGCGCAATGCCTCGCCCTTTGGCGCCAAGATCGAAATGCTGGAAGATTGGCCGACGCCCGAGCGCTTTTACGTGCTGTTCGGGCATCGGCTGGAACTGTGCCGCGTCATCTGGCGCGACGAGCGGCTGATGGGCCTCGCCTACGAGGACTGAGCCTCAAGCCAGAAGGTCGTTCCATTCGGGATGACGGCGGAACTGCACCACGACATAGGGGCAGACCGGGGTGATCCTGAATCCTTCAGCCCGCGCATCGGCAATGGCGGCCTTGACCAGTTCAAGCGCAATGCCGCGACCTTCATATTCCTTGGGCACGCCGGTGTGGTCGACGATGATGCGGCCATCGTCGCGGCGATAGGTCATTTCGGCCTCGGCGCCGGGCGCCAGGTCAATGACATAGCGGCCGCGGGTTGGCCCTTCTTCGCGTCGGATCTTGTAATCCGCCATGGTCACGCCGCAAGGCTCTCGGCCGCCGAAACGCCGAGCATGAGATTGAGGTTCTGGACGGCAGCGCCCGAAGCGCCCTTGCCCAGATTGTCATAGACCGCGACCACGGCGGCCTGGGCGCGCGCGTCGTTGGCAAAGACATGCAGGGTCAGCGTATTGGTGCCGTTATGCGCCTGCGGATCGAGCGCCGGGCTCTTGCCGAGCGCCGGATCATAGGGGGCTACCTTCACAAAACTGTCTTTGATGTCGGCAAAATGGTCGGCAATGGCGGCGTGGATTTCGGCGCCGGTCGGAATTTTGTTCAGCGTACCCAATTGCAGCGGCAGGGCCGTGGTCATGCCCTGGGCGAAATTGCCGACGACGGGCTCGAACAGCGGCTCGCGCTTGAGGCCGGTGTAAAAGGTCATTTCGGGCACGTGCTTGTGCTGGAAGGTCAGGCCATAGGGCATGAACTGGCTGGCCTTGTCGCCCCCGGCCACGTATTCCTCGATCATCGGGCGGCCACCGCCGGTATAGCCGGAAATGCCGTGATAGATGACCGGGTGATCGGCCGGGATGAGGCCGGCAGCGATCAGCGGCCGCAGGCCGGCGATCAGACCCTGCGGCCAGCAGCCGGGATTGGCGACAAAGCGCGCATTGGCGATCCTGTCGGCCTGGCCCTTGTCCATTTCGGCAAAGCCATAGGCCCAGTTGGGGTCGACGCGATAGGCGGTCGAAGCGTCGATGATGCGGGTCGTACCATTGTCGATCAGCCTTACGCTTTCCTTGGCCGCCTCGTCGGGCAGGCAGAGGATGGCGACATCGGCAGTGTTGAGCAGGCGCTTGCGCTCGTCCTGGTCCTTGCGCTTTTCCGGGGCAATGGAAATGACCTCGAGATCGCGACGGCCAGCCAGGCGCTCGCGAATCTGCAGCCCCGTGGTTCCAGCTTCCCCGTCGATAAAGATCTTCGCGACCATGTCCTTGGCTCCCGCGCAAAATTGCTGGTGTTAAATGGGGCTCAGGCCCCGCGCCGTCAAGCGTCTAGCGTGGGCAGAATATCACGCCGTTCGATGACATCCTCTATGCCGGCGAGGAGGGCGATCCAGCCTTTCTCGGTCTGGGGCAGCCAGTCTTCCCACTGAGCATCCATGGTGTTGTAGAGCGTGACGACGCTACCCGGCCCGTCTGGCTCGGGCTCGATGATCATGCACACAATGCTTGGATCGTCCTCTTCGCTCTCGTCGACAATCCAGGAGAAGGAAATCTTTGTGGGGCGATCGAGCGCCAGAAACGTGCCCCAGTGACGCGCCTCGCCTCCCTCGCGCTCGTCGACAAGGATGAAATTGCCGCCGACGCGGGGATCGAGTTCTGATCGTGTCGCCCGGCCTGCCAGGCCGGACCGCTTGAGCCAGGCGACCTGCCAGCGGCGGGCGAGTTCGGGATCGACGAAGACATCGAAGACCCGTTCGGGACTGACGCGGAAACGATGCGTGACTTTGGCTTCGATTCTATCGGACATCGTCGACCTCCGGGCTTTGCTTTCAATAGAATGCGCGGGCCGGGACGGCCGTTCCGTGCCGAGGATTGTCAAGGCGGGCGACCAGTGGCAATGCTCGGTGGCATTGGAACAGAGGAGATCAGCATGACCCCGCACAATCACGCCAAAGAGGGCGACTATGCCGAGGCCGTGCTGCTGCCCGGTGATCCCTTGCGCGCCAAATGGATCGCGGAAACGTTTTTCGAAAATCCAAAACTGGTCAATTCGGTGCGCAATTGCCTTGGCTATACCGGCACCTGGAAGGGCAAGCCGGTTTCGGTGCAGGCCTCGGGCATGGGCCAGCCTTCGCTCTCGATCTATGTGCATGAGCTGATCAACGTTTACGGCGCCAAGACCCTGATCCGCGTCGGGACCTGCGGTGGGCTCAATGCCAAGGTAAAGGTGCGCGACGTCATCCTCGCCCAGGCGGCGTCCACGGACAGCGCCATCGTCAAGGGCCGTTTCGGCGCCTTCAATTTTGCGCCCATCGCCGATTTTGGCCTTCTGCGCTCGGCTGCCGACAAGGCCGACGCAAAAGGACTAAAATTCCACGCGGGGAATATGCTGTCCTCGGACATTTTCTATCATGCCGACGGCTTTGCCGGTTACGACAAGCTGCCCGACCACGGCGTCATCGGCGTCGAGATGGAAGCGGCCGCGCTCTATACGCTGGCGGCGCGCTTTGGCGTCAAGGCGCTCACCATCTGCACCATGACCGATTGCCTCATTACGCACGAGGAAATCAGCGCCGATGCGCGGCAGACTTCGCTCAAGGACATGGTCGAGCTGGCGCTCGACGTGGCGGTGGAAGCGTGACGATCGCCGATCGGCTGGCTGGGGCGCTGGACCGCCGCGACGAGGAGCCCAATGTGGCCCTGGCCGAGGAACTGGCCAATTCGGGCGACAAGCAGGGCATTGCCGAACTGGTGGAGATCGTACGCTCCGGCACGGTGCGCCAGCGTAACGATGCGATGAAGGTGCTTTACGAGATCGGCGCGCGCAGTCCCGATCTCATCGGCTATTATTGCCCTGCCTTCATCGACGCGCTGGGGAGCGGCAATAATCGCCAGGTCTGGGGCGCCATGACGGCACTCGATGCAGTGGCGGAAATCCGTGCCGATGAAATCGCGGCGGAGCTGCCCAAGGTGATCGAGGCTGCCGACCGCGGTTCGGTCATCGCCAAGGATCGCTGCACCTCGCTGCTCGTGAAACTGGCCCGCTCGGGCTATGCGGAAAAGGCTGTGCCTATTCTCGTCGAGCGGCTGAAGGATGCCGCGCCGAACCAGTTTCCGACCTATGCCGAGGAAACGGCCAGCGTCATCACGCCGGAAGAAAAGCCGGGCCTGCTCGCCATTATTCGCGAACGGCTCGATGGCATGATGCAGAAATCCAAGCGCGACCGCATGGAAAAGCTGCTGCGCAAACTCAACGGCTGACGGGCCGACAACAACCAGGAGGGACCGAGCATGACGCTCGTAGCCAATGTGCTGACCGGGCTCGTCGCCCTGATCCATATCTATATCGTGCTCTTGGAAATGGTCTGGTGGACCAGCCCGCGCGGCCAGAAGGCTTTTGGACTGACGCCAGAATTTGCTGAGCAGACGAAGGTCCTTGCCGGCAATCAGGGGCTCTATAACGGTTTTCTCGCCGCCGGCCTGATCTGGGGTCTTGTGCATCCCGACCCGGCCATGGCCTGGCAGATCAAGCTTTTCTTCCTCGCCTGCGTCGCCGTCGCCGGGATTTATGGCGCTGCGACGGCCAGCCGGAAGATCCTGTTCATCCAGACCCTTCCGGCTGTTCTTGCGATCATCGCGCTGGTCTTCGCTTAGCTCTAAAGCGGCGCCTAAGTACACCGAGCTTATTTTCCGTCATCACCGGGCTTGTCCCGGTGGTCCACGCCAGCCGCAGACTGGCAGGCTTCCCCAAGATGGATTGCCGGGACAAGCCCGGCAATGACGATGGATGGGGGCAGCGGTAGCGCGCCAGAAGAAGCCTTACTTCGACAGCGCCGCCAGCACGTGCACCCACGAACGAATGCCACGATGAAAACTGTCGAGGTCGTATTTTTCGTTGGGGCTGTGGATCTGGTCGTCCACATGCGCAAAGCCGATGAGCAGCGTGTCGAGGCCAAGGATGGACTTGAATTCGCCGGCAACCGGGATCGACCCGCCGGAGCCGGTGATCACCGCCTGCTTGCCCCATTCGGCCGAAAGTCCGGAAAGCGCCTTGCGCAGGAATTCGCCATCGGCGGGAACGGTGATGGCGGGCGAGCCGCCATGCGGAATGAATTCCACCGAGCAATCGGCCGGAATCATTTTTTCCACATGGGCGCGGAAGGCGGCGCGGATCTTCTTGGGGTCCATGCCGGAAACGAGGCGGAACGAAATCTTGGCCGAGGCCTTGGCGGGAATGACAGTCTTGAAACCGTCGCCGGTATAGCCGCCGCTCATGCCGTTGATCTCGCAGGTCGGGCGCGACCAGAGCATTTCGAGGACGGAACGGTTCTGCTCGCCGGCCGGCACGGATAGGTCGACGCTGCCGAGGAAGGCTTTTTCATCAAAGCCCAGACCCTGCCACTGCGCCTTGAGTTCGGGCGAGATTTCGGCAACGTCGTCATAAAAGCCGGGAAGCGTCACGGAGCCATCGGGGGCGCGGAGGCTGGCGATGATCTCGGCGACCACCTGATTGGGATTGCGTGCCGCATTGCCGAACATGCCGGAGTGAAGATCCTTGTCGGCGGCGGTGACGACGATCTCGTCGGCCACAAGGCCTCGCAGCATGGTGGTGATCGACGGTGTCTGGCGGTCCCACATATCGGTGTCGCAGACCAGAGCAATGTCGGCCTTCAGTTCTTCGGCATTGTCGCGCATGAAGGGCGGCAGGTTCTTGCCGCCGGATTCTTCTTCGCCTTCGAGCATCAGCGACACCTTTACCGGCAGGCTGCCGGTGACGGCCTTATAGGCGCGGCAGGCTTCGATGAAGGTCAGCATCTGGCCCTTGTCGTCCGAGGCGCCACGGGCGACGATGATCTTGCGGCCCGAAGCGTCTTGCTTGATCTGGGGATCGAAGGGATCGGAATTCCACAGGTTCAGCGGATCGACTGGCTGCACGTCGTAGTGGGCATAAAACAGCACATGCGGGCCGGCCTGGTCGGGACCATGGGCGACGACGACCGGATGGCCCGGCGTCGGCCGGGCGCTGGCGGCAAAGCCGAGGCCGTTCAATTCCGTTGCCAGCCAGTTCGCTGCCTTCTGGCATTCGGCCGCAAAAGCCGGGTCGGTCGAGATCGACTTGATGCGCAAAAGATGAAAGAGCCGATCGAGGCTTTGGTCGAGGCCCGCATCCACATGAGCAAGAACGGCATCGAGTTGGGCTTGGTCGGTCATGGTAAAATCCTGCGGCGAATTCACGAAATTTGCTGGGCGCACCATGGCGAGCCCAAGCCGCTCTGTCCAGCCTCGGGTGGACGCCCAATATTGTCATACTTATCTGCCTGTGCTTAGGTCGCCCGACCATTCGGCAAGGAGCCATCCAGCATGGATCGATCAGGCGGCAGAGCGCGCCATTCCGGCGACCTCATCGCTGCCCTGTCGGGCCGCAATCTGGCGCACAACCTGCATTCCGACGTGCTCTGGGACATGGGCTTTGCCATTGTCTCGGGCCAATATGCGCAGGGCTCGATCCTGCCGCCCGATACGGAACTGCTCGACCGGTTCCGCGTGTCGCGCACGGTGTTGCGCGAGGCGCTGAAGACGCTGGCGGCCAAGGGCCTGATCGAAGCGCGGGCGCGCATCGGTACGCGTGTCTTGCCGCGCAATCGCTGGAATCTCTTTGATGCCGATGTGCTGGCCTGGCATTTTGAGCTGGGGCCGGAAGTCAGCTTCCTGCAGAGCCTTGCCGAAGTGCGCATCGGCATCGAGATCGAAGCGGCCGCGCTGGCCGCCGAGCGGCGCACCGACGAGCAGGCAAAACTCCTCCTTGCCGCGGTGGACCGCATGGCAGCGGCGAGCACGCCGGAGGATTTTGCCCGGCACGATCTCGACTTCCACAAGGCGGTGGCCAATGCATCCGGCAATCCCTTCATGGCGTCCATCAGTGCGCTAGTGGAAATGGCCCTGACGGCAGCCTTCACCATTTCCTCGCCGGTCAATGAGCCCGAGGCCTTGATCCAGACGGTGGCCGTGCATCGCGCCATCGCCCAGGCCATCCTCGACAAGAACCCGCAGGGCGCGCGCGAAGCCATGCGTATCGCCATTGCCGAAGGCTTTGCCCGCGCCGCGGGCCGCATGGAAGGTGTCTGAACAAGCGCCTAGAGCGAGATGGCGAGCTTTCCCGTCAGGGTGCGGTGAAAGGTTACCCCGCCCCTGGTAAGGGCCTGGGTCAGCCGCTCCGCGGTGCGCCGCCGCGCCACTTCAATCACCGGCGCGGTCGCTTCCTCGATCCGCATGATGGTCGACGCCGAAACGCCCGACTGTTCGGCCAGCACCGGAATGGTCCAGCCCAGAAGATTACGCGCCGCGCGCAAGAGGGGACCATTGAGCAGTTCTTCGCTCGCCGCCGCATTCGCTTCGAGCCCGCCGCGCCCCGGTTCGACAAGGGTTGTCAGCCCCAGCCATTCGATGGTTTCCCCCGTCTCGTTGAGGACGGGCTGGCGCACGGTGCGCATGGGAACATATTGGCCCGGCGCCCGCTCGACGCGCGCTTCGGTGACGCTTTGTCCGGGGTGATCGAGGCCGGCAAGCACCTGGGCCCGGTCGTCCGGATGCACGGACGAAAACCAGCTGTCGAGGGTAAAGAGCGAGGTATCGGGCAGATGGGCATTCTCGGACTGCTTGACCCGCTCGATCACCCTGCCATTGGGCGAACTGAACCAGGCAAGGTCCACATCGAGCCGCTCGAGTACTGCCCGCAGGCGCTGGCGCATGAGCACCAGGTTCTTTTTGAGGCTCTCTTCCTCCGTGCGGTCGAGCACGCAGATGATCCAGCCCACCGGCCGGCGCGCTTCGTCGGCCATGCGCTCGAAACGCATTTCGAGGCGCCGCTCTGTGCCATCCTCGCGCAGGATGCGCAGATCACGCCGGGTTGGCAGCGTATCGCGCATCAACATGTGAAAGCTCTCGATGAGACTGGCCCGGTCGTCGGGATGGGTGCGCGCCTCGATGAATTCAATGCCGATCGGCTGGCCCACCTGATCGAGCGTCCCCGCCAGAACAAGCAGGCCATCGGATGGCCGCACCTTCCCATCAGCGAAAGACAGGGTAAAAAACCCCACGCCTGCCATGGTTTCGAGCGCCCGCAAAAGCTGGCGTGATGTCGGCTGATAGGATTTCGTCTGGCCAAGTTCAGGCACAGGAGGCACTGGTCCCTGCATCACCCGCCCCCCGAGCGCAAGTTGAAGGTAAGACCGTTCAGGGCGTCAGGAGTAGACAAACGGAGTGCCTGAGGTCAAGCGCCGAACGCTTTCGTCCAGAGCCGACTTGACCCCGACCCCGGTTTGGCCCAAAGACCCAAGGCAAAGCGAGGTTTTCCGATGGAAAAATTCACCACATTGACGGGTGTCGCGGCGCCGTTGCCGATCATCAACATCGACACCGATATGATCATCCCCAAGCAGTACCTGAAGACCATCAAGCGGACCGGCCTCGGCACCGCCCTGTTTTCGGAAATGCGCTACAATGAAGACGGTTCGGAAAATCCCGAATTCGTTCTCAACAAGCCGGCCTATCGCCAGGCGAAGATCATCATTGCCGGCGACAATTTTGGTTGCGGCTCCTCGCGCGAGCACGCCCCCTGGGCCCTGGCCGATTTCGGCATTCGCTGCGTTGTTTCCACCAGCTTTGCCGACATCTTTTATAACAACTGCTTCAAGAACGGCATTCTGCCGCTGGTGGTTTCGGCCGAGCAGCTCAAGCTCCTGCTCGATGATGCCGAGCGCGGCTCGAACGCGACGCTGACCGTGGATCTCGAAGCCCAGACCATCAAGGGTCCGGATGGCGGCACGCTGCATTTCGATATCGACCCGGCGCGCAAGCACATCCTGCTCGAAGGTCTCGACGATATCGCCGGCACGCTAAAATCCGATCCGGCCATTTCGTCCTTTGAGGGCAAGATGGCATCCGCACGGCCCTGGCTCTAAGGACGAAAAATGGTTCAACGCGTCTCCACCGGTTCGCCCTTTGAAGCGACCTTTGGCTATTCCCGTGCCGTTCGCCACGAAGACACGGTCTATGTGTCGGGCACGACGGGCTACGATTATTCGGTCATGAAGATGCCCGAAGGCGTCGGTGCCCAGGCGAAAAATGCCCTAGCCACCATCGACAAGGCGCTCAAGGAAGCCGGCTCCTCGATCGAGGACACGGTTCGCGTCGTCTACTATGTTGGTGACCGCTCCTATGTGGATGAAGTCGTCGCCGCCGTCGGCCCGGTCTTCAAGGACATCCGCCCGGCTGCCTCCATGCTCATCGTCGCGATGATCGAAGAAGGCATGAAGATCGAGATCGAAGTGACCGCCCGCATCGGCGCCGCCAAGAGCTGATTCTTTTTCGCGACCAGAAAATGCAAAAACAGCGCTCTCAAAGGGAGCGCTGTTTTTTTGTGCCTTTGCCCATGGGGCAAAAACCTTAGCGGGTGGAAACCATCAGGTGCGCCGGGCGCGGTAGCGGCACGGGGGCCACGTTCACCGGCTTGTTGCCGAGCGACAGACCGGGCGTGAGAACCATCGGGGTCGGGAAAATCTTGTCGCACTCGTTCATGCCGGTATTGGCGCAGCTCTGGGCATGGTTGCCCTTGTTGCAGGCGGCAATGACCCGGTCGTAACATTCGGGCAGGGACTGCACCCCGGCAAAGGCCTGGACGACGCCCACAGTGGTGATGGCGGCAAAAGCGGTCAGGCGGATCAGTTTGAGCATTTTGTTCTCCTCGTTTGCGCCGGCCCCTCGCCGGCTTCGATGGCCCGCCTTTTGCCCTCCCTGCCTTGAACGCGTCGTGATCTCGATGTTCACAGTGTGTTAACCGATTGGGGACGTGAACGCCCGCTCGGTTACACGTCGAACGCTAGTCCGGCACGGTCGGCAGACAGACCCGGCATATGGCATCGATATGCCGATGGTCGGTGCCGCAACATCCACCGATCACCCTTATATTGGGCAGAAGGGGCAAGAGACGCTGATAGCGCTGCGCCAGATCCTGCCAATCCCCGATATCGAGTTCGGGGCTTTCATCGAGCTCGGCGTGGCTTTTCATCGAGGCATTGACCCTGAGGCCGCCGATCCGATCCACCCAGTCGCCGCCATGGCGAATGGTGCTGGCGAAATGGATCGGGTGCACGCAGTTGATCATGTAGTAGGCCGGGTAGGCGTTGGTCGCCTCCTCGACCGCCGTGATGGCCTCGCCCAGCGGCTTGCCGCCAGGCAGGCGCCCATCTGTCTCGAGCGTAAAGGAAATTACGCAGGGCAGGCCGGCCTCTTCCGCCAGACGAGCAACGCCAATCGCCTCGGGCACATTGGTGAGGGTCAGGATCGTCACGAGGTCCGCCTTCGCCTCGGCAAAGGCCGCGACCTGCGGGGCGTGATAGTCGAAGGCTTCTGAAATGCTCATCACACCATCATATTGCCAGGCGTCGCGCCGAGGGCCCATGGCGCCACTGACCAGGGTCTGAACCCCGGCCATTTCGAAGTTCCTCGCGATGTCACGGCAAAGCTCGACGGCCCCGATATTGATGCGGCGCAACCCGTCCGCATCATAGCCAACCAGCGCCCCCCAGTCCGGATTGGCCCGCCAGGTATTGGTGTCGAACACAAAGCCATGTCCGGCGCGCCGCGCAATGTCGAGATAGGGGGCATAATAGGCTCGCAAGGCCTCGGGACCGCCTTCGCGATCCAGCAGTTCGAAAACCGTGAAGTAAGGAAAATCGAACCCCTCATTGAAGATGAGGTGGGTTTCGATGCCGCCGTCGGCGACAAACATCCTGCCTTGCTGCTGCGGCAGTAGAGGTACTGAACCGGTCATGGAGAACTCCCCTTGCGGTCGCCTCTTCCGCAAGCGGCACATCAATGCGCGCCGCCGGGAACCGAGGCTTGCCTAATGCTCACCGCATGAGCCTAGCAGAGGCCGAGCGATCACGCTCCAAATCTCTGAAGACCTAGGCCTGACGATTCCGCGCGGACGGTCCTTGCGCAAACTCCCCAAAACCCGCTATGTCGGCACCAATTCAAGGTGTACCCACCAGTACGGCGAGGAGTTTTCCAGAAATGGCCACCCATTCCCTCTTTCTTCTGCCCGGCGACGGCATCGGCACGGAAATCATGGTCGAGGTCGAAAAGATCATCGCCTGGACCAATGCCGAAGGCCTGACCGATTTCTCGCTCGATCGCGGCCTTGCCGGCGGTGCAGCCTATGACAAGCACCAGGTCGCCATCACCGACGAAGACGTCGCCAAGGCCAAGGCTGCCGACGCTGTCATCTTCGGCGCCGTGGGTGGTCCCAAGTGGGACAATGTCGCTTATGAGCACCGCCCGGAGGCCGCTCTCTTGCGTCTCCGCAAGGAACTGGCCGTTTTCGCCAACCTGCGCCCCGCCATCTGCTATCCGGCGCTGGCCGAAGCCTCCTCGCTCAAGAAAGAGCTGGTTGAAGGCCTCGATATTCTCATCGTCCGCGAACTGACCGGCGGCGTCTATTTTGGCGAGCCGAAAACCATTACCGATCTTGGCAATGGCCAGAAGCGCGCCGTGGACACCCAGGTCTACGAAACCTACGAAATCGATCGCATCGCTCGGGTCGCCTTCGATCTCGCCCGCACCCGCAAGAACAAGGTGCATTCGGCCGACAAGAAGAACGTGATGAAGTCGGGCGTGCTCTGGGACGAAGTGGTCAAGGGCGTCGCCAAGGACTATGCCGATGTGGAACTCCACCACATCCTGGCCGACAATGCCGCGATGCAGCTGGTGCGCACGCCAAAACAGTTCGACGTCATGGTCACCGACAATCTTTTTGGTGACATTCTCTCCGACGTTGCGGCCATGCTGACCGGCTCGCTGGGCATGCTGCCCTCCGCCTCGCTCGGCGCGCCCGATGCCGCTACCGGCAAGCGCAAGGCTTTTTATGAGCCCGTCCACGGTTCGGCCCCAGACATTGCCGGCAAGGGCATTGCCAACCCCATCGCCATGATCGCCTCGCTCGCCATGGCGCTGCGCTACTCGTTCAACATGATCGAACTGGCCGACAAGGTTGAAGGCGCGATTTCGGCTGTGCTCAGCGATGGCCTGCGCACCGGCGACATTGCCCAGGACAACCGCAAGACCATTGGTACCGAAGAAATGGGCGCCGCGATTCTGAGCAAGCTCAAGGCTTGACGCCATCCCGAAGGGCAAATCGCTCCGGTGGAGCGATTTGAGGCGGCAAGGCCATGAGCGCTATGCGCGAATGGCGGGCAGCCTCGCTCACCCTTCCATCGTCACCACCGGGCTTGTCCCGGTGGTCCATGCCTCCTCGAGGTGGATTGCCGGGACAGGCCCGGCAATGACGACGATCTGGAATGAAGCGCAACAAAAAAGCCCCGGTCGCGAGACCGGGGCTTTTGCATTCCAGGGACCAAACGATCCCGAAAATTACTCTGCAGCGCCTTCGGCGGCAGCGGCGGCCTTGGCGGCCTTTTCTTCAGCGCGTTCCTTGGCCTTTTCGCCGGGAACGGCCTTTTCCGGGTTGTTGCGCGGTGCGCGCTTCAGCAGGCCTGCTGCGTCGAGGAAACGGGCAACGCGGTCGGTCGGCTGGGCGCCAACGGAAACCCAGTGCTGAGCGCGTTCGGTGTTGAGCACGACGCGGTTTTCAGCAGTCTTGTCGAGCAGCGGGTTGAAGGTGCCGAGCTTTTCGATGAAGCGGCCATCGCGCGGCGAACGGGCGTCAGCGATGACGATGTGGTAGAACGGGCGCTTCTTGGTGCCAGCGCGGGCAAGGCGGATCTTGAGGGACATCTTTTATTCCTAAGGGTGTCGGTTGAAAGTTCGGGTTATTTCTTCTTGCCCAGGCCCGGAAGGCCAGGGAAACGGGGAGCACCGCCGAGGCCGGGAAGGCCCGGACCACCAGCGGATTTCAGAAGCTTGTTGACGTCGGTAGGCAGCTTGTCGGTCATCGGCAGATCGGCCGAGGGCAGGCCCTTGAGCTGGTCCGGATTGATGCCGGCCTGACGGGCCATCTGTTCGAGCTGCTTGGGGTCCATCTTGGAGAGGTCGGGCATGCCACCGAGCATGCCGCCCATCTTGCCGCCGAACATGCCGGCCAGCGACCCCATGCCGCCCTTGGAAACCTTCTTCATCATGTCCGCCATCTGGCGGTGCTGCTTGGAAAGCTTGTTGATTTCCGAGACTTCGACGCCGGCGCCCGCGGCAATGCGCTTGCGACGGGAGGCATTGAGCAGGTCGGGATTGGCCCGCTCTTTCTTGGTCATGGAATTGATGATGGCGATCTGACGGTCAAAGACCTTCTCGTCGACATTGGCCCCGGCCATGGCCTTCTTGATCTGGCCTGCGCCGGGCAGCATGCCCATCAGACCGCCCATGCCGCCCATCTTCTTCATCTGCAGCAGCTGGGCGCGCAGATCGTCGAGGTCGAAGGAGCCCTTCTTGAGCTTCTGCGCCATCTTCTGGGCGTCTTCGGCCGTGACGTGCTCGGCGGCCTTTTCGACGAGCGAGACGATGTCGCCCATGCCCAGAATACGGTCGGCAATGCGCGAGGGATGGAAATCCTCAAGCGCATCCATCTTTTCGCCGACGCCGATCAGCTTGATCGGCTTGCCGGTGGCCGCGCGCATGGAAAGCGCCGCGCCGCCGCGACCATCGCCATCGACGCGCGTCATGACGATGCCGGTCACATCGAGACGCTGGTCGAAGCTGCGCGCGACGTTGATCGCGTCCTGGCCGGTCAAAGCGTCGACGACGAGCAGGATTTCGTGCGGCTTTGCGATCTCCTTGATGGAGACCGTTTCGACCATCAGTTCTTCATCGATATGGGTGCGGCCGGCCGTATCGAGAATGAGAACGTCATAGCCACCGAGACGGCCTTCACGCTCGGCGCGGCGGGCAATTTCAACGGGGGTTTCAGTCGCAACGATCGGTAGCGTATCGACGCCGACCTGTTCGCCGAGCACACGAAGCTGCTCCATGGCGGCCGGGCGGCGGGTATCGAGGGAAGCAAGAAGAACCTTTTTCTTCTGGCGATCTTTCAGACGCTTGGCGATCTTCGCCGTGGTCGTCGTCTTACCAGAACCCTGCAAACCCACCATGAGCAGGGTGACGGGCGCCGGGGCATTGAGATCGATGGTGACGGCATCGGAACCGAGAACGGCAACCAGCTCGTCATTGACGATTTTTACGACCTGCTGGCCCGGAGTCACCGAGCGGGTGACTTCGGCACCAACAGCGCGCTCGCGGACTTGCTCAACAAAAGCGCGTACAACTTCGAGCGAGACGTCAGCCTCGATCAGCGCCCGGCGGATTTCGCGCATGGCCGCATCGACATCGGCAGCGTTCAGCGCGCCGCGTCCACGAAGACCATCGAAAATTTTGCCAAGCCGGTCTGAGAGGCTCTCGAACATACTATTTCCTTTTCGCTCGCGGAGACGATCTCCGGAGAGATAAGTACCAAAAGGCCAAACGCAAAACCCACCCGCGGGCGCAACGCGCTGGCGGATGTTGGCCTCCGGGATCGTGGTACCCGTTTGGGGTCCCGGTCGGCTGGTCAGGAGCAAAAGCCTGATGAACAGGGGGCGTTTATGACAGATGCTCTATTGAGTCAAGGAAAGTCCGGCAAATCTGCCGCGGAAAGCGGGGTGGCATCGTCGATGATAAGCACCGCCCCCGGCGCGAGTGCTGCCTTCAGCCGACCCAAGGCCTGGGCTTCGAGTTCGGAGTGACGTCCGTCCAGCGCGCCCACCCGCATGGCAAAGGCGAGGTCGAATTGCGGTTCGCCTGTCTCGAGGACGAAATCTTCTATCGCGACACAGCGAAAGGCGAGCCTGCCGGTCGCGATCTCCTCCTCTGAGCCGGCAATCGCCGCCGCGATGGCTTTTTCCGAGCGGTCGATGGCAAGGATCATTCCTGTTTTCAGCTTCTGGCTGACAAGGCGGGCGGCAACGCCAGGGCCGCAGCCGATCTCCAGCACCCGCATATCCCCGCTTATGGGCAGGGCAGCGACGGCATTCGCAATGCGGGATGAAATTCGATCAGCCATGCGCCAACCTTCCAATCAGACCACGACAGAACCCGTCAGCATAGCAAACGCTCCCATGCAGCGCCTGCACTGGCAATTGCCGGCCAGTTCCGCCATATAGGGTTCGACACAGATACAGGCGAAACGCTTTGAGCAACGCACCCTTTCTCAAGATGAACGGGCTGGGCAACCAGATCATCGTGGCCGACATGCGCGGCCGCCGGGATCGCGTCACGGCCGAAGCTGCCATATCAATCAATGCTCGCGCCGAAACCAAGTTCGACCAGATCATGGCCATCCATGACTCTCGTACGCCCGGCACGGCCAACTATATCGAGATCATCAATTCCGACGGCTCGCGCGCCCAGGCCTGCGGCAATGGCATGCGCTGCGTGGTGCAGACGCTGAGCGTCGAGCAGGGCCGCCAGCGTTTTACGTTTGAAACCGTCGCTGGAATTCTCTTCGGCGAGGAAGCCGAAAACGGCCTCATCACCGTCGATATGGGCACGCCCAAGTTCGCCTGGTTCGATATTCCGCTGGCCGAAGAGTTTGCCG
Organism: Devosia sp.; assembly: GCF_024707125.1. Lineage (GTDB taxonomy): Bacteria > Pseudomonadota > Alphaproteobacteria > Rhizobiales > Devosiaceae > Devosia. Next base: position 218,032 of record NZ_JANQAH010000009.1, on the reverse strand, counting down.
ACACCCGCAAGATCGAGCTGCAGATCGGGCCCATCGATGCGCCGGTGCTGCATTCGCCATCGGTCATGTCCATCGGCAATCCGCACGCCACCTTCTGGGTGAAGGATGATGTCTGGTCCTATGCTCTCGACCGGTTTGGGCCGCTGCTCGAAAACCACCCGATTTTCCCCGAGCGCGCCAATATCGGCATCGCCCAGGTCACTGCACCCGACAAGATCATCTTGCGCGTTTGGGAGCGCGGTGCCGGGATTACCGAGGCCTGTGGCACTGCGGCCTGCGCGGCATTGGTCAATGGCGCCCGTACTCGCCGAACCGAGCGCAAGGCGACTGTCACTCTGCCGGGCGGCGATCTCGTCGTCGAATGGCTGCCGGATGATCATGTTACCCTGACCGGCCCGGCCGAATTCGAATGGCGCGGAGAGTTTGATCCGGCAACCGGCGCCTGGACGCGCAGCGAGGCGGCCTGATGGCGGTTCGCACCCTGACATTCGGCTGTCGTCTCAATGCCTATGAAGGCGAAGTGATGAAAGCCGAGGCCGAAAAGGCCGGGCTTGAAGACGCCATCATCATCAATACCTGCGCCGTAACGCAGGAAGCCGTCGCCCAGGCCCGGAAAGCGGTGCGAAAAGCGCGGCGCGAAAATCCGCAAAGCCGCATCATCGTCACCGGCTGTGCCGCCCAGACCGAGGCGCGCTCTTTTGGCGATATGGAAGAGGTCGATCTCGTCATCGGCAATGCCGACAAGCTCCAGGCAGAGAGCTACAGGCCCATGACCTTCGGCGTGCCGCTCAATGACAAGGTGCAGGTCAACGACATCATGAGCGTGCGGGAAACCGCCGGCCATCTCATTGAAGGCATGGACGCCCATACGCGCGCCTTCGTGCAGGTGCAAAATGGCTGCGATCACCGCTGCACGTTTTGCATCATTCCATTCGGCCGTGGCCCCTCGCGCTCGGTGCCGATGGGGCTGGTGGTCGAGCAGATCAAGAAACTGGTGGGCAATGGCTATCAGGAAATCGTGCTCACCGGCGTCGACATCACGTCCTATGGTCCCGACCTGCCCGGTGCCCCGACGCTGGGCCTGCTTACCCAGGCGATCCTCAAGCATGTGCCTGATCTGCCGCGGCTGCGCATTTCGTCCATCGACTCCATCGAGGCCGACGCCGCGCTCTACGAGGCGGTAGCTGATCCGCGGTTGATGCCGCATCTACATCTGTCGCTGCAATCGGGCGACGATCTCATCCTCAAGCGCATGAAGCGGCGGCATCTGCGCGACGACGCGCTTGCTGTTGTCGCAAAACTCCGCGCCATCAGGCCCAACATGGTTTTTGGCGCCGACATCATTGCTGGTTTTCCAACTGAGACCGACGAGATGTTCGAAAACACGCTGCGCTTCATCGGCGAGGCCGGGATCACCTATATCCACGCCTTCCCCTATTCGCCCCGCCCCGGTACACCGGCTGCGCGCATGCCGCAGGTGAGCAAAGCGATCGCCCGTGAGCGTGCGCGCCTTTTGCGCGTTGAAGGCGAAAAGCAATTTGCGGCGTTGTGCGATACGCGCCTCGGGCGCGTCGAAACTGTGCTGATGGAACGCGGCGGCCTCGGGCGCACCGAACAATTCGTGCCGGTCAGCGTTGCAGGTATGGAGCCGGGCGAGCTTGTGGCGGTGGAAATTACCGGCCGTGGCCCCGATGGGCTCGTGGGCGAAAAGCTGCGTATTGCCGCCTGAGGCGGCGAGGGAAAGACCAAAAGATATGACCGACAAGAAGCCCGGCTTTTTCCAGCGCCTCTTTGGCAATCAGCCGGCCCCCGTGCCTCCAGCGCCGCCCGAGACGCAGCCCGAAACCCCGGCCGTCGTGTCGGAGCCGGTTGCTCCGACGCCCGAGCCCGTTCCCGAGCCGGTCAAGCAACCCGAGCCTCTTGATACGCCGCCCCCTCCCGGTCCGCCGGAAACCACGCCCGACTATATCGAGGCAGTAGAAGAGCAATTCGTCACGCCGCCTGCTGTCGTTCCGGCCCCGGCCCAACGCCAGAGCTGGTTTTCGCGGCTCACCTCGGGCCTGAAACGCTCGTCGGACAATCTTACCAGCTCGATCACCTCGGTCTTCACCAAGCGCAAGCTCGATGCGGCAACGCTCGATGAGCTTGAGGACGTTCTTATTCAGGCCGATCTCGGGCTCGAGACGGCCATGTCCATCACCGAGACCCTGCGCCGCGACCGGTTTGATCGCGAAATTTCCGATAGCGACGTGCGCGCCGTTCTGGCTTCGGAAGTCGAAAAGGTGCTTGGCCCCGTCGCGCGTCCGCTGACCGTGGACGTGACCCAAAAGCCCTTCATCATCCTGATGATCGGGGTCAATGGCTCGGGCAAGACCACGACCATTGGCAAGCTGGCGCAAAAGTTCGCGGCCGAAGGAAAATCTGTGATGCTGGCGGCCGGTGATACCTTCCGCGCCGCCGCCATCGAGCAGTTGCAGGTCTGGGGCCAGCGCACCGGCGCACCGGTGATCACCAAGCCAGCAGGCGCCGACGCCTCGGGTCTCGCCTTCGATGCTGTTACCCAGGCCAAGGCCGAGGGGCGTGATGTCCTGATCATCGACACGGCCGGACGCCTGCAAAACCGTGACGAGCTGATGAACGAGCTCGAGAAGGTCATTCGCGTCATCAAGAAGGTCGAACCTTCAGCGCCGCATGCGACGCTCCTCACCCTCGATGCGACGACTGGCCAGAATGCCCTAAAACAGGTCGAAATCTTTGGTCAGCGTGCCGGCGTGACTGGTCTCGTTATGACCAAGCTCGATGGCACCGCCCGCGGCGGCATTCTCGTCGCCATCGCCAAAAAATTCGGGCTACCGGTGCACTTCATCGGCGTCGGCGAGGGTGTCGACGATCTCGAACCCTTCGAAGCCAAGGATTTTGCCAGCGCAATTGCCGGGCAAGACTGAGGTTTCGGTCAAAATCTAACCACTCTTGCTGGCTATTCGGCTTGCATCAGGTGGCTCATGCCATCACATTGGCAGGATACGCCATGGAACGTTCAATGACCGACAAAGCCGAAGCAGACGTCAATTGGGACGAGCTGCGCCCGCAGATCACCAAACTCGCCTTGGAGCTAGGACCGCTGGTGGTGTTCTTCATCGCCAATGCGCGCGCCGACATTTTTGTCGCGACCGCCTGGTTCATGGGCGCCATGGTGATCTCGCTGCTGCTCTCCTGGCTGATCCTCAAAAAGGTCGCCGTCATGCCGCTGGTCACCGGCGTCGTGGTGCTGGTCTTTGGCGGGCTGACGCTCTGGCTGCAGGACGACACTTTTATCAAGATCAAGCCGACCATCACCAATGTGCTCTTCGGCTCGGTCCTGCTCGGCGGCCTGCTCTTTGGCCAGTCGCTGCTGAAATATGTCTTTGGCGAGGTCTACAAGCTGCGGCCCGAGGGCTGGTGGCGCCTGACCCTCAACTGGGGCATTTTCTTCTTCGTGCTTGCCGTGATCAACGAAGTGCTCTGGCGCAATTTTTCGACCGAGATCTGGATCGCCTTCAAGGTCTGGGGCGTCATGCCGCTGACGGTGCTGTTTTCGATGAGCCAGCTGCCGCTTCTCAGCAAATATGCGCCGCCCAGCGAACCGCAGACCGCCGTGGCCGAAGGCTGACTTTTAGTCTTTCAAGATCATTCAAAGACACGATGTCATCCCCGCGAAAGCGGGGATCTTTGTTTGTGCGCCCAAAACGGGGATTCCCGCTTGCGCGGGAATGACACAGTGAGGGTTAGGCGGCGACCGGTCCGAAGAGGCCGATGACAATGCCCTGAATGACAAGCACCCCCAGCACATGGGCGCTGTCGATCAGGGTCAGCGACCATTTCATGCCTTCATAGCGGTGGTTCATGATCATCACGGTGAGCACGAAGCCGAACCAGCAGAGAAAGCCCGTCAGCGCGCCCGCGCCGATATCCACCGTGCCCATCAGGGCCGGGGTGAAGAGCGCAATGAAATAAGCCATGACGAATTCGACGGCGACCGACCAGATGAACGGCGTATAGCTGGGATCAAGCTGGTCCCTGGTCTTGCCAAGCGCGGTCATCCATTGCTTGGACAGGCTCATGTACCAGACGGCGCCAAAGGCGAAGCTGGCGACGGTGGCCAGCACGACGGCCAGCCAATTGACGGCAAGAAATGACATAAAACTCCCCCGAAAGCGCTGGATGCGCTTGAGGTAATCTATGCCTTTTCAAGCAGGTAGGGAACGCGGTCAGTCTTCCGCGTCGGCGCGGGCTTCGATCTCTTCCATGTCCTCGTCGGAAAACCCAAAATGGTGGCCGAGTTCGTGGATGAGAACATGGGTGACGACTTCGCCGAGCGTATTGTCGTCATTCTCGGCCCAATAATCGAGAATGGCGCGGCGATAGAGGAAGACCGTATTGGGCATTTGCCCGGTCTGGGGCACGGCGCCGTCTTCGGTGAGGCCGATGCCGGTGAAAAGACCCATCAGTTCGAACGGGCTTTCCATCTCGAAATGTTCGAGAATGTCGTCTTCGGCAAATTCGGCCACCGAACAGGTGACATCGGCCGCGAGCGACTTGAAGGGCTCGGGGAGGTTGGCGAGCGCGTGGCTCGCCAAGGCCTCGAAATCATCGAGGGTCGGAGCATAAAGCCCCGACCAGTCGGTGCCTTTTACTTCCACTCGCGAATATCGACGAAGTGGCCGGCAATGGCGGCAGCGGCAGCCATGGCGGGGGAAACGAGGTGCGTGCGGCCCTTAAAGCCCTGGCGACCTTCAAAATTGCGGTTCGAGGTCGACGCGCAACGTTCCTCGGGTTTGAGCTTGTCCGGGTTCATGGCGAGGCACATGGAGCAGCCCGGCTCGCGCCATTCAAAGCCGGCATCCTTGAAGATCACGTCGAGACCTTCTTCCTCGGCCTGCGCCTTCACGAGGCCCGAGCCCGGCACGATCATGGCCGAGACGTGGCTCGCGACCTTACGACCGCCAATGACAGCGGCTGCAGCGCGCAGATCCTCGATACGGCCATTGGTGCACGAACCAACAAAGACACGGTCGAGCTTGATGTCGGTGATCTTGGTGCCGGGTTTTAAGCCCATATAGTCGAGCGCACGCCATTTTGAGGCACGCTTGGTCTCGTCGGCGATTTCATCGGGATTGGGCACGACGCCCTGAACCGAAATGACGTCTTCCGGTGAAGAACCCCAGGAAACGATGGGCGGCAGTTTTGCGGCGTCGAGGATGACGACCTTGTCGTAGTGTGCGCCTTCGTCGGTATAGAGGGTCTTCCAATAGTCGACGGCCATATCGAACGCTTCGCCCTTGGGCGCGCGTGGACGGTCCTTCACATAGGCAAAGGTCGTTTCGTCGGGCGCGATCAGGCCGGCGCGGGCGCCGCCTTCGATGGTCATGTTGCAGACCGTCATGCGGCCTTCCATCGAGAGGGAGCGGATGGCTTCGCCCGCAAACTCGATCACGTGGCCATTGCCGCCGGCCGTACCGATTTCACCGATGATGGCGAGGATGATGTCCTTGGCGGTGACGCCGGGCGGCAGCTGACCGTCCACGCGCACCAGCATGTTCTTGGCTTTTTGCTGGATCAGCGTCTGGGTGGCCAGAACGTGTTCCACTTCGGAGGTGCCGATGCCGTGGGCCAGGGCGCCGAAGGCACCGTGGGTGGAGGTGTGTGAGTCACCGCAAACGATGGTCATGCCCGGCAGGGTAAAGCCCTGTTCGGGGCCGACGATGTGGACGACGCCCTGACGCTTGTCGAAGGGGTCGTAATATTCGATGCCGAAATCGCGGGTGTTTTCGGCCAGCGTCTCGATCTGGATCGCGCTTTCCGGGTCCGGGTTGGGCAGCGAACGATCGGTGGTCGGAACGTTGTGATCAACCACGGCCAGTGTGCGCTCGGGATGACGGACCTTGCGACCGTTTATGCGCAGGCCCTCAAAAGCCTGCGGGCTCGTCACTTCGTGGACGAGGTGGCGGTCGATGTAGAGAAGGCTCGTGCCGTCCGGATTGTTCTGAACCAGATGGTCGTCCCAGATCTTGTCGTAAAGCGTGCGGGCCTTGGTCATTCGTCTTGTTCCGAGGGGCAGGAATGGAAGTTTGGATTGGTTCTAAGCCCAGAGGGGCTTTTGGGTCAAGAACAACCGTACTCTTGGGTACGCTCTTGCCGAAATCAGTTTGCCGAGGCGTCGCGTAAACGGCTGACGGCGAGGGCGCCCAGAAGACTGGTATCGAGGCCGATGCGGTAGCGGCACCAGAGGGCTATGGCGATCTGGGCTAGAATGCGGGCGCCCATATTGACCGCAGCGGCGCCAACAATGCCCCAGATCGGGATCACGGCGATTTGCACCAGAAAGCCGATGCCCATGATGGCGCCGAAGATGGCGACATAGGCGCGCTCGTGCCCGGTCATCATCATGACAATCTTCGAGGGGCCGGTGACGGCATCGAAAAGGAGGCCAAAGGCGAGGAGAAGGAGGACTAGCGTGCCCTCGGCATAGGAGGGGCCGAAGAGGGAAAGGATGAATTCGCCGAAGAACAAAAACAGCGCAAAGATCACGAGCGAGAAGACAAAGCCCGCCCAGGCGCAGAGCGCGGTAATGGCCTGGGCTTTTCGCATGGCGCCGGAATGGTAGTGCTCGGCCACCATGGGGGCGATCACCAGTTCGATGGCGAAGGTGAAAAGCGTCATCAGCCCGGCGGTGCGGAAGGCGTTGAAATAGAGGCCGGAGCTTTCGAGATCGAGCATGAGGCCGACGAGAATGACGTCGGCATTGAGCGTAAAGGTCTCGATGAGGGCGCCAAGCAGCATCCAGTTGCTGAGGCTGCCCCAGCGCTGCCAATGGGTGCGCACGGGAGCGATACGCGGGAGGATGGTGTAGTTGCGCTTGAGCGCCACGCTTGTCTGCAGCACCAGCGCGCCGATTAGCAAAGCGGCCGACAGCGTCAGCGCATCGGGCCCGCTCAAAACGATGCCGACGGCAAAGAGCGCGATGACCGCGGCAGGCAGGGCCAGGCGCCAGACGATGTCGCGCGGTAAGAGGGCCGTCCATAGCGATCCCTGCGCTCGCAGCACCGAGGAATTGTACTCCGCCAGCGCCATGGGGAGGATAAGGAAGGCGGCGCCGATGAAATGATTGATGGTTTCGCGCGGCGGCAGGAAGGGAATGCTGGCGACGGCCAGAACGCAAAGAAGCCCGGCAAGGATCAAGCTGGCGCCAATCGTGATGGCCGAACCGGCTGCGACCACCGTTTCAGCGTCGCTGTTTTCGCCTTTGGCACGCAATTGGGGCCAGAGGCGCAGCACGGCCGTCGACTGGCCCATGCCGGCGAGAATGGCGAGCACGGTTGCCAAAGCGAGGCCAAAAGCAAAGTGGCCATATTCGCTCTCGGTCTGGGTGCGTGAGAGAACGACATAGGTGATGTAGGTGAGGCCGGCTGTCGCGACCTTGATGCCGAGCGAGCCCACCGAGCGCAGAAGGCCGGTGGAGAGCAGGGCAGAAAGATCGGTTGGAACGGCCAGCCGCATGAAGGGTCCTCGCGCCGGCCCAAATGCCGAGCGGGCAGAGAGTGCCAGAACCCCGTCAAGAAGGTCTTACCGTGAGGGCGTTTAGGCCCTCACGGCACCGTGTTTGCCTAGTGCCGGAAGTGGCGCATGCCGGTAAGAACCATGGCGATGCCGGCAGCGTCGGCGGCGGCGATGACTTCGTCGTCACGCATGGAGCCACCGGGCTGGATGACGGCCGTGGCGCCGGCGGCGACAAGGGCTTCAAGGCCATCGGCGAAGGGGAAGAAGGCGTCGGAGGCGACGACCGAACCGACCGTCAGCGCGCCTTCGATGCCGGCAGCTTCGGCGGCGTCGATCGACTTGCGATGCGCAACGCGGGCGGAGTCCACGCGGCTCATCTGGCCGGCGCCAATGCCGGCGGTGGCGCCGTCCTTCACATAGATGATGGCATTGGATTTGACGTGCTTGGCGACCTTGGCGGCGAGTTTCAGGTCAGCCAGTTCCGCTTCGGTCGGGGCGCGCTTGGTGACGACCTTCAGTTCGCAATCATCAACATTGCGATTGTCGCGGCTCTGAACCAGCAGACCACCGGCCACGGATTTGACCTGCAAGCCTTCGGCCTTTGGATCAGCGAGGCCGCCGGTGAGGAGAAGACGCAGGTTCTTCTTGGCAGCAATGATGTCCTGCGCTTCCTGCGTAGCGGAAGGAGCAACGATCACTTCGGTGAAGACCTTCACGATCTCGGTGGCCGTCTCGGCGTCGATTTCGCGATTGGTGGCGACAATGCCGCCAAAGGCGGAAACCGGATCGGTGCGCAGGGCCTTCTTGTAGGCCTCGGTCAGGTTCGATCCGGTGGCAACGCCGCAGGGATTGGCGTGCTTGATGATGGCGACAGCAGCGGTTTCCTTGGGGTCGAACTCGGAAACCAGTTCGAAGGCCGCGTCAGTGTCGTTGATATTATTGTAGGAGAGCGTCTTGCCCTGAACCTGCGATGCGGTCGCAACGCCCGGGCGGTTTTCGCCCGTGCCGTAGAAGGCAGCCCACTGATGCGGGTTTTCGCCATAGCGCATGACTTCGCGCAGCGTGCCGGCAAAGCTGCGATAGTTCACATCGGCAAAGTCGATCTCCCTAGCGAACCAGCTTGAGATCGCGCTGTCGTAGGCGGCGGTGCGGGCATAGGCCTTGGCGGCGAGTTTCTGGCGCAGTTCGTAGGGAATGCCGCCATTGCGGATGGCTTCCAGAATTGCCGGATAGTCGGCGGGGTCGACGACCACGGTCACATAGGCGTGGTTCTTGGCCGCCGAACGCACCATGGCGGGGCCGCCAATGTCGATGTTCTCGATTATCTCGTCATACGAGGCGCCGGAGGCGACCGTCTTTTCAAACGGGTAGAGATTAACGGCAACGAGATCGATGGGGCCGATCTCGTGTTCGTCCATGCTCGCCTTGTGCTCGGGATTGTCACGAACCGAGAGCAGGCCGCCATGCACTTTTGGATGCAGCGTCTTGACGCGGCCATCCATCATTTCGGGAAAGCCGGTCAGGTCGGAAATCTCGCGCACCGGCAGGCCGGTTTCGGAAATCAACTTGTGCGTACCGCCGGTCGAAACCAGCTCCACACCGGCTTCGGAAAGCCCGCGGGCAAAATCCGCCATTCCCGATTTGTCGAATACCGAAAGCAGTGCCCGCCCGACCGTGACCGTCTTGCCCATGAGTTTTTGCTCGCATTGGAGGAGATTTCGCGGCTCCGCTAGCACGAACGGGCCGCGGAGTCCAAGCTCAACCGTGTTCGCGCGTCAGGATCCAGCCCACTTCCACGCCCGGGGCGAGATCGGCCTCGAGCACGAGCTGGATGGTGCGGTTGAAACCGAGATAGGCCGATTGGCGGACGCTGTCGTCCTGGCGCAAGGTCGCGCCTTCCCAAAGAAAGCTCCAGACCTCGCCATTGGGCAGGGTCAGCCGGCGCATGCCTTCTCCCACCGGGGCATGAACGGAAATGCCCGGGGCGAGGTGGAAGCGGATGGAAAACTGCCCCTCGGGCGTGCCTTCGGCAATGACCCGATCCTGCCCGACCAGCGTCGTGCCATCACCAAGCAGGGTTAGCCGGCGCTCGATCTCGGCGCCAAAACGGGTGGCATAGCCGATGGAAGAGACGGCCATCATGTGCTCGGCTGGCACCAGTTCCATATCGGGCACGGCGGGCGGCTTTGCACGAAATCCCTTGGGGGGCACGAAGGCGTCTTCGTCCTCGATGGTGGGCGAGGAATGGGCGATGGCCTGGCGGAAGAGATCGCGCGTTTCCGGCATGTCCGACGGGGCGGGGCCGCAGGAGCCGAGAATAAGCTCGCTGCCATGAGAAAATTCGAAGGCGAGGGCGCCGGCATGGGCTTCGGCATCGAAACCCGGCTCCGGGCGCAGGCCTGAATCGGCGATGACGACGGCGCGGCCGCTGCGCAGAATGCCGTAGCCACCGAGAATCCGCGAACGCCGCGCCGGGGTTGGGCCATTGGCCTGAACGGCGACCAGCACGTCATGCGGCACCTGTCCGCAGCCGTTGAAATAGGCAAGTTCGCCGCTCGACAGGGTAACGGCGTCGAGCGCTTCGTGCATGCGATCGATGCGATTGGAGAGCGAAGCGAAGGTCGGGCTGCCGTGGCGGTTGGCGGCCTGCCGCAGGCTCGAAAGCTCGACCAAGAGATTAAGCTGGATGCGCGGATTGCGGCTCTTGTGGAGGCCCTCTTCATCAAGCTGTTCGGCAAGGGCTGCGTCGAGCTGTATGAGGCGCGCTTCGACATCGGCCGAGTCTTCCGGCTCGCAGAGTTCGGCGCCCAAAATGCCCATGGCGGCAAAGAGCCGGTCGACAGGATCGGTCGCGAGCTTTCCGCGGACGCGAAGACTTTGCACCTGCGTACCGAGGCTGCGTTGCAGAGTCTTTGCTTGATCAGGCGTCGCGCCATCGAGAAGCAGCGGCAGGTGGCGGAGCCAGTTGAGCACGCGCTGGCCGGTCAGCGGCAGCGACCAGCTTTCCGGATCGAACTTTCCTTCGCGTCCTATCCAGTCGAGCACCAGCGTGCGGGCAAAGAGCTTTTCGCCGGGATCGCGCACATCGCGGAAATGCCGGAGCCAGGAAAAGCTCTGCAGATTGTTCCACCAGTCGGGGAAATCGACATCGATGGAAAAGGGCGAGGTGCCGCCGGTTTCGATAAGTTTGGAGGCCAGCAGGTAGCGCCCCGACATCATTTCGCGGACTGCGTCTCGGTCGGTGGGCCGGAATTCGGGGAGTTCGCCCTTATAACCCTGCTCGGCTAGGCCCTGCCAGGTCCAGCGGATAAGCCGCGTGGTCACGATGGCATCGGCAAGGCGCAATCCGAAGCGCCGGGAGGTCGCACCGAACCGCCCGCTCAACTTCTGCCTCCGCGCGAAAAACCTACGCGGGCAGGTCGGTCGCTGCCCTCAAAATCCACCGAGATTGAACCTTCCAAGACGCGGCATCGGCCGCTCGATGTTGAAGCGTCTAGTGAATTTGCCGTGATTTGCCCAGCCGGGGATAGATTTCGCGCTGGAAAACTTCGCCCCTCACAGACTTAGCTCGCCCGCTGGCGACAACCTAACGGTTGCGCCGGCGACAAGCTAGGGCTTGCGCCGGAAACGCGCCACAAAGAAACCATCCATGCCGCCTTCGACGCCATTGGGCGCCATTGAGGGCAGGGTGCGGACCAAACCGGCCGGCGTGACGGCGTCTTCGAGGCCGGGAAGTTCGCTCGGGGCAATGGGGTGGAGTTCGAGGTTGTGGAAGGCTTTCAGGGCCCAATCCACGATGGCCTCGCCCTCTTCGGGCTCGAGCGAACAGACGCAATAGACAAGGCTCCCGCCGGGCGCGAGGTTCTTCACGGCGCGGGCAAAGATGCCTTGCTGCAGTTTTACCCGGCCCTCGATATCTGCGGCATTGCGGTGCCAGAGAACTTCGGGGTGACGACGGAAGGTGCCGGTGGCCGAACAGGGCGCGTCCAGCAAAATGCCGTCAAATGGTTCGGCTGCGATGTAACTCGTTGCGTCGGCTTCGATCACGGTGGGCTCGTAGCCCAGACGCTGCATATTGGTCTTGAGGCGTTCAAGCCTTGTGCCGTCGCTATCGAGCGCGGTCACGACATAGCCGGCCTTTGCCAGCTGAGCCGTCTTGCCGCCGGGCGCGGCGCATAGGTCGAGCACGGTGCCACCAGCCTTGGCGGCGAGAAGACGGGCGGGCAGGGCGGAGGACACGTCCTGTACCCACCAGCGGCCCTCGTCATAAAAGGGCAGGGCGTCGACGGGGCGATCGCGGGTTTCGACGCGGATGGAGTCAGCAATGAGCTTGTCGCCGCCCAGCGCTTCGACCAGCGCCGGGTCCTCATCCTTGAGAGTGAGATCGAGCGGGGCGCCATCGACGAGGCCATCGACAAAGCGGGCAACCGCGTCGGCGCCATAGGCGGCTTCCCACTTCCGACGGAAGGTTTCGGGGAGCAGAAGATCGTCTTCGAGCAGGCCATAGCGGGCCGAATTGGCCTGGGCACGGCGCAAGACGGCGTTCATCAGGCCCGAAAGGTGCCGCGCCTTGGCATCGCGCTTGGTCGCTTCGACGGCGAGGAACAGGGCACTATGAGCGCCGATATCGGGCAGGAAAACCAGCTGGGCCAGCGACAGGCGCAGCACGGCTTCAAAGGTCCCCGACTTTGCCGGCATGCCCTTTTCGAGCAGTTCTGCAATCATCAGGTTGATCTGGCCCTGGCGGCGCAGGGCGGTGTTGATCAGGCGGTTGGCGAGCGAGCGATCGCGGCCATCGGGCAATTCGGCCGCCGACAGGGGCACAAAATGCTCGCCGCCCAGAACGGCGCGAAGCCTCTGGGCGGCAATGAGACGCAGGCCAAGGCCAGCCGGATCAGGTTTTTTGCTCAATCAGCACTCTCTTTGCGTCGCTGAACGGGAAACCGCACGACACATCTATCCCCATGGACCGCGCACGCCGCTATCGTCTTCGCCACGGCCTGCGCTCGGCACCCGCCAGCCGCCACCGGTATCGCGACCGCTGGAAGCGGTCTGCGGGCGGGGCGCGGGTCTGCGGCCCTTATCGTCCACGCGCATCTCGCCTGCAAGCCTCTGCAAGGCGGCGATACGGTTGCCAGTATCGGGGTGGGTGGAAAAGAGATTGTCCATCCGGGCGCCCGAGAGCGGGTTGATGATGTACATATGGGCCATGGCCGGGTTGCGCTCGGCCGCGACATTGACCTGGCGACCGGCCAGGGTCGCGATCTTGTTGAGCGCCGAGGCGAGGGCAAGAGGATCGCCGGAGATTTCGGCGCCGTCCTTGTCGGCTTCATATTCGCGAGTGCGGCTGACCGCCATCTGCACCATCATGGCCGCGACGGGGGCGAGGAAAACCATCAGCAGCGCGCCGATGCCGCCGAGCGGATTGTCCCTGTTATTGCTGCCACCAAAGAAGAGGCCGAACTGGGCAAGGGCCGAAACGGCACCGGCCAGCGTTGCCGTGATCGTCATGGTCAGCGTGTCGCGCGAGCGGATATGGGCCAGTTCGTGGGCGACGACGCCGGCGACTTCGCGCGTTTCGAGTTGGCGCAGAAGGCCGGTCGAGACGGCCACGGCGGCGTTTTGCGGATTACGGCCCGTTGCAAAAGCGTTGGGCTGGTCGGACTGGATGACATAGACGGCCGGCGTCGGGATGCCGGCGCGCTTGGAGAGCGTGTCGACCATGTCATAGAGCTCGGGCACGCGGGAGCGTTCCACCGGAACGGCGTTCTGCATGCGCAGCACGACCTTGTCCGAGTTCCAGTAGGCAAAGAGATTGGTGCCGGCTGCAAAAAGCAGGGCAATCATCATGCCGCCGGTGCCGCCGATGAAATAGCCGACCACCATGAACAAGGCGGTCATGGCCGCGATGAGAACAAAGGTGCGGAAGGCGTTGAACATCAAAAACCCTTGGGTTGGTATCTTCGAACAATTATGTTGTGTGGCGAAGCGTTCCCTGCAAGCGCATGACCATATTGTAATGCGAACCCGACCATGACCGATAGCACAACGCCGGAAGAACTTCCGGTAGAAGCCGAACCCAAAATTCTCACTCCCGCCGCCAAGCGCGCCCTTGCCGAGGCTGAGGCGCGCCGCAACGAGATCGACGCCGCCAGCGCCATGGCGCCCAAGGAAAAGGGCGGTCGCGGTGGCCTGGAGCCCGGTCGCTATGGCGATTGGGAGATCAAGGGGCTTACCAGCGATTTCTAGAGGGTCCTATGGCGCCATAGGGGTTTTGCTGCGGGCCAACTCCTCAACCAATCAGTCGCCCCCCCAACCTCGCTATCTCCCGGCGTAGTCTGAGCCCTATCTCTCGCGATCGCCAAAAACGGCCGTCACCCTCGGGCTTGACCCGAGGGCTCTCCACTTTCTGTGTCATCGCCAAGTGAAGTGTCCTCGGGTCAAGCCCGAGGATGACGAGCGGTGGGCTAAGTCGGACACAGGCGCTCTTGGCCGACCGCTTGGCGCCCTCACCAAGATTCCGATCTCCTTACCCCCCTCCCCGCGCGTCCCGCGAACATCCTGTGCGATATACGAACAAAGTGCGGTATTCGCCACCAATGCGGCGCGCGTGCCGGAAACGTCTTTGATTTCGTAACAATTGGCCGCTAGTAATCTCGAACTATTCCAAACTGGACGTTGCCCCCGGCGTCCACCCAAGGCCCCGGAAAGTCCCATGTCGGTCAGAGCCCGCCCCACATCTCCGCACCTGCAGATCTATCGCTGGACCATTACCATGGCCATGTCGATCTTCCATCGCGCTACCGGCATTGCCAACTATGCCGGCATGGCCCTCTTGGCGATCTGGCTGGTTGCCGCTGCTGCCGATCAGGAAGCGCTTAATCTCGTCAATCTCATCTATGGCAGCTGGTTCGGCCAGCTCGTGCTTTTCGGCTTCACCTGGAGCCTCGTGCATCACATGCTCGGTGGCCTGCGCCATTGGGTCTGGGATTTTGCCGCGATGATGGAGCCCGGCCAGCGCGAATTGATGGCCTGGGCCACGCTCGCCGCCTCGGTGGTCATCACCCTTCTTATCTGGACCGTCTTTGTGTGGATGGCTTGAACATGCGTGAAACCGTCATCACCCCCGCTGTGATCGCCAATCCCAAGACCCATTACGGCGATGCGAAAGCCTCGACGCGCCACTTTATTACCCAGCGCGTCACCGGCCTGATCAATGTGCTCTTCCTTGGGTTTCTGCTGTTCATCGTCGTGCGCCTTGCCGGGCAAGACCGCGCCGACATGATTGCCGTGATCGGCAATTTCTGGATCGGCGTGCCGCTGGCTGCGCTGATCGCCATTGCTGCCGTGCACATGCGCAATGGCATGCGCGATACGCTGGAAGACTACTTCCATGGCTCCATGTATCGCCTGACCATGCTGCTCAACACGCTCTTCTGCCTGATCGTCGGCCTCGCCGGCGCCGGCGCCGTGCTTAAAATCGTCTTCTGGGGTTGATCAAAATGGCCAATTACGAACTGATCGACCACGAATTCGACGTGGTGGTGGTTGGCGCGGGCGGCGCGGGTTTGCGCGCCACGCTCGGCATGGCCGAGCAGGGTTTTAATACTGCCTGCATCACCAAGGTTTTTCCCACGCGCTCGCACACAGTAGCGGCCCAAGGTGGCATTGCCGCTTCGCTGCAGAACATGGGCCCCGATAGCTGGCAGTGGCACATGTACGACACCGTGAAAGGGTCGGATTGGCTGGGCGACAACGATGCCATGGAATATCTGGCGCGTGAGGCCCCGGCTGCCATCTACGAACTTGAGCACTACGGCGTGCCGTTCAGCCGTACTCAAGATGGAAAGATTTATCAGCGGCCGTTCGGCGGCCACATGACCGAATTCGGCGATGGCCCGCCGGTGCAGCGCACCTGCGCCGCCGCCGACCGTACCGGCCACGCCATCCTCCACACGCTTTATGGCCAGTCGATCAAGAACGACGCGCAGTTCTTCATCGAGTATTTTGCGCTCGACCTGATCATGGGCGAAAACGGCGAGTGCCAGGGCGTCATCGCCTGGAAGCTCGACGACGGCACGCTGCACCGTTTCCGCGCCAAGATGGTGGTGCTGGCGACCGGCGGCTATGGCCGCTCCTATTTTTCCGCCACCTCGGCCCATACCTGCACTGGCGACGGCAATGGCATGGTGGCCCGTGCCGGCCTGCCGCTGCAGGACATGGAATTCGTGCAGTTCCACCCCACCGGCATTTATGGCGCCGGCGTTCTCATCACCGAGGGCGCGCGCGGCGAGGGCGGCTATCTCACCAATTCCGAGGGCGAGCGTTTCATGGAGCGCTATGCGCCCAACGCGAAAGACCTCGCCTCGCGCGACGTTGTCTCGCGCTGCATGACGCTTGAAATCCGCGAAGGCCGTGGTGTTGGTCCCAACAAGGACCACATCTACCTGCACCTCGATCATCTTGATCCAAAGGTGCTGCATGAGCGCCTGCCCGGGATCACCGAATCGGCAAAAATTTTCGCCGGCGTAGATCTGACCCGCGAGCCGATCCCGGTGCTGCCGACCGTGCACTACAATATGGGGGGCATCCCCGCGAACTATCACGGTGAAGTCCTCAACCCGACGCCGGAAGATCCCAACCGCATCGTGCCGGGCCTGATGGCCGTGGGCGAAGCCGCCTGTGCCTCGGTGCATGGCGCCAATCGCTTGGGTTCGAACTCGCTCACCGACCTCGTGGTCTTTGGCCGCGCCGCCGCCATCCGCGCCGGTCAGGTCATGGACAAGGCCGCCCCGATCCCCGGCATTAATGCCGCTTCGGATGCGAAAATTCTTGCCCGCTTCGATCGCCTACGCAACGCCAATGGCAGCCAGCCGACGGCAAAACTGCGCGACGAGATGCAGCGCACCATGCAGGCCGATGCCGCCGTGTTCCGCACCGATGCCTCGCTCAAAAATGGCGTCACCGCCATGACCGAGATCTATTCGCGTCTTGGCGATGTGAAGGTGACGGATCGCTCACTGATCTGGAATTCCGATCTCGTCGAAACGCTCGAACTCGAAAACCTCATGGCCTGCGCCATGGCGACGGTGGTTTCGGCCGAAGCCCGCCACGAAAGCCGCGGTGCCCATGCCCATGAGGATTTCCCGAGCCGTGACGACGTCGAATGGCGCAAGCACACGCTGGCCCTCGTTGATATCGAGACCGGCAAGGTGGAGCTCTCCTATCGTCCGGTGATCGTCGATCCGCTGACCCCCTACGACCAGGGCGGCATCGACCTCAAGAAGATCGCGCCCAAGGCGCGCGTTTACTGAGGACATAAAGCATGTGCCAGCAGTGCCAGGGTTTTGACGACGACGACGATATCGACGCGCTCGCTCATGCCTTTGTGCTGCGCCACGGCAAGGCGGAGCCGGCAAAACCGGCCCCGCCGAATCAAAACCATGCATTGCTCAATCACAAGGGCGCGCCTCAGGCCGCCCCTGCCGCAAAGAAAGTAGCGCGCTAGTCATGTGCCACCTCTGCGAAGAGCGCAGTTATGACGGGTTTCGCCATTCGGCGCCGCATCAGGCGCCCGGAGGCAAGGCCAAGCCTGCTGCCCAGGGCGAAGCGTCCGGGCGCACGCCGGATAGGCCACCAGCGGGCGGGGCGGCGAAATGATCCGCACGCTTCTCGCTTTCGGTGCGCTTCTGACGCTGGCTGGTTGTTCCACCGGCTCCTTTTCCATGGCGTCCAATGCGCCACCGGCTCCCGGAAATTTCGGCCAGACGCAGCAGACCGCGTTTGGCAGCAATGGCATGGCGACCACCAATAGCCAGATCGATCCGGTGACGGGCCAGCGCGTTGTCACCGGCGGCAGTTTTTCCGTCGGTACGGCCCCCGCCTCGCCGGCCATGACCAATGCCATGATCGGCAACTGGACGCTGTCGGACAGCTATTCGCGCAATTGCACCCTGTCCTTCAGCGTCACGCCGCTGGCCGGTGCTTCGGGAGCGCTGCAGGCCAATCAGACCGGTTTCTGTTCAAACGAATTTTCCGCCCTCGCCGGCTGGATGGTCGCTGGCAACGGCGTCGTCCTCACCGACGCTTCGGGGCAGTTGCGCGGCCAGTTGGTTGCCGACAATGCCGGGGCGTATCTGGGCACGGTCAACACCATGTTCGGGCCGACCACGGTCAAACTCAGCCGGGGCGGGGTTTGAACATGAGTGGTCTGGCAGGATATTCAGGCACGCCATTGGCGCAAAAACTGGGTTTGAAGGACGGGTTCCGTGCCCTCTTCATCGACCTGCCCGCTTCCCTCGCCGATCTCCCGACCTCGCGCGCCTTTGCCGAATCCTCGCGCATCACGATTGAGCAGCTCGGCGACGCGCAGCAGGGCTACAACTTCATCCATCTCTTCACCGCCAGCCGCGCCGTGCTCGAGAAGCTGGCGCAGCCGTTGATGGGGCTGATCGCTCGCGATGGCATGATCTGGGTGAGCTGGCCGAAAAAGGCCAGCAAGGTCGAAACGGACATTACCGAGGACACCATTCGCCAGATCGTGCTGCCGCTTGGACTCGTCGACGTAAAAGTCTGCGCGGTGGACGAGATCTGGTCCGGCCTCAAACTCGTGATCCGGAAGGACGCGCGATGAATTTTCCCACGCTCCATGGAGTGACCATGCACAAGCTGATCCTGGCCCTGCCGCTTCTCGTTGCCGGCGCGCTGCCCGCCTTTGCCGCGGCGCCGACTGCGGCACAGAAGGAAGAGTTTTATTCGGTCTGCATGGGCATCGCCCAGGACGCGACGCTCTGCGGTTGCAAAGCCGATGCCGCCATGACGCTGATCGACGAACGGTTCATGGGCGTCGTCATTGCCTCGATGAAGGGCGGCTCGCCCGCTGCCGGGGAATATGACGCCTACAATACCTACGTCGCCAAATCGAACCAGGTCTGCAAGCCCAACTACTGATTGCGACCCCACTGCCGCCCCAAAAGGGCAGCGAGACGAAATTGAAGTGCCGGGTTGAGCGGCGTTTCGGAAGGAAGAGTTGAGAAAATGGCCGAACTGACTTTGGGCAAGGCCGACCGGCCGCAAAAGGGCAAGACCTGGGCGAAGCCCGAAGGCGCCACGCGCCTCCGCGAGTTCCACATCTACCGCTACGATCCGGACAAGAACGAGAACCCGCGCATCGATACCTATTTCGTTGATCTCAACGATTGCGGCCCGATGATCCTCGACGCGCTGCTCTATATCAAGAACAAGGTCGATCCGACCCTGACCCTGCGCCGCTCCTGCCGCGAAGGCATTTGCGGCTCGTGCTCGATGAACATCAACGGGCTCAACACCCTGGCTTGTACCAAGGGCATGGACGACTCTTCGGGCCCGGTGAAGATTTACCCGCTGCCGCATATGCCGGTGGTGAAGGATCTCGTGCCCGACCTCACCAATTTCTACGCCCAGCACCGCGCCATCGAGCCGTGGCTCAAAACCACCTCGCCCACGCCGCAAAAGGAATGGACGCAGTCAGTCGAAAACCGCGCCAAGCTCGACGGGCTCTATGAGTGCATCCTCTGCGCCTGCTGCTCGACCTCGTGCCCGTCCTATTGGTGGAATGGCGAAAAGTATCTCGGTCCCGCTGCATTGCTGCAGGCCTATCGCTGGCTGATCGACAGCCGCGACGAAACCACCTCCGAGCGCCTCGACAATCTTGAAGACCCCTTCAAGCTCTATCGCTGCCACACCATCATGAACTGCGCCAAAGTTTGCCCCAAGGGTCTCAACCCCGCCAAGGCGATCGCCCAGATCAAGAAGATGATGGTCGAGCGCAAGGCTGCGTGATTTTAAGGTTTTTTGGATTTGAGGCCCGCGGCGATGCTGCGGGCTTTTTTGTTTTGTGGACACTGAGAGCGCGTCCATCACCCTACCGTTCTCCCTCCGTCGTCATTGCCGGGCTTGTCCCGGCAATCCATCTCGCCTCCGCATGGACCACCGGGACAAGCCCGGTGGTGACGACCAAAAGGAGCGGAGCTGCCTGCACCTCGCTCCAAACAAAAAGCGGCGGAGCTTTCGCCCCGCCGCTCAAATTTCCGAACTGAAAAACCTCAGCTCTCAATAAGCACGATCGTGCCGGCTTCATAAGCCGCCTTGCAGTCGTCGGCGTCGGCCAGGCGATCGCTGTCGAGCAGGGTCGTTGCCGTGCCTGGACCTTCAAAGCGCGGATCGTCGCATTCATCGTCATTGGCGTAGGACGAAGAATTGTCGCCAAAGTCGATGTCCGAGCCGTCATAGGGCGCGCCGGCCGCGTATTCGGGCGTGTAGACGAGGCGGATCGCGATCGCGCCTTCCTCGAGCAGAGTCCGGCAGTCGGTGGCGTCGCCCATCACGTCTTCCGAGAGCAGTTTCTTGTCAACGCCAGCGCCTTCAAAGCGCAGGTCGTCACATTCGCCATCATTGGCCCACTTGGAAAAGTCGGAACCAAAATCGAAGGCAGCGGCCTGCTGTTCGCCATTATAGGTGGCGCGGCCCGCTTCGACGGCCTCGCGGCAGTCGGTGGCGTCCTTCTTGATGTCTTCGGCGAGCGTGGTGCTGGCAACGCCCTTGCCAGTGAAACGTGGGTCGTCGCATTCGCCGTCATTGGCCCATTCGGAGGAGTCGTTGCCATAGTCGATAGCGGCAACGGTGGAGGAACCGCCGTCCTTGAGGGTGACCGTGCCAGCCTCGAAGGCGGCCTGGCAGTCGGTCGCGTCCTTCATGCGGTCGGCATCGACCAGTTCGTCAGCGGTGCCGGTGCCTTCAAAGCGCGGATCGTCGCATTCGCCATCCTTGGCCCATTCCGAGGAATCGTCGCCAAAGTCGATATCGGCCAGGGTCGCGACCGCGGTCGAGTCGCCATCCTTGAGGGTGACAGTGCCAGCGTCGAAGGCGGCCTTGCAGTCCGTTGCGTCTTTCATCAGATCGGCATCGACCAGTTCGGTCGCTGCGCCTTCACCGACAAAGCGCGGGTCGTCGCATTCGCCATCCTTGGCCCACTCCGAGGAATCATCGCCAAAGTCGATCTCGGTCGTGGCGACGGCGGTGGTCGGCCCACCATCCTTGAGGGTGACCGTGCCGGCCTCAAAGGCGGCCTGGCAGTCGGTTGCGTCCTTCAGGCGGTCGGCATCGACCAGTTCGTCCGCGGTGCCGGTACCCTCAAAGCGCGGGTCGTCGCATTCGCCATCCTTGGCCCATTCCGAGGAATCATCGCCAAAATCGATCTCGGTCGTGGCAACAGCCGTGGTCGCGCCGCCATCCTTGAGGGTGACCGTGCCGGCTTCGAAGGCCGCTTTACAGTCGGTGGCGTCCTTCATCAGGTCGCTATCAACCAGTTCCGATGCAGAGCCCTCGCCGGTAAAGCGGGGATCGTCGCACTCCCCGTCCTTGGCCCAGTCGGAGGAATCATCGCCGAAATCAATCGTCGACGCAGCATTGGTAGAGTGTTTCTGGGCCAGGCTCGGCATGGTCATGCCGGCCATCAAGGCGAGGCCAAGCAAGCTTCCCGCCATGACGTGACTAATCGCGCGCATCGGTTGTCCCTCCGGTTTTGCACCCTCGTTCTGCGGCGAGATTACAGCGGCTTTGCGGCAGTCCAAAGCGCAAATGCTGTCGATTTATTCTGCGCGCGAGCGACTTTGCCTATCCGTGCGGGCAAAGAGCCAGGAGCCGAGCAGAACCAGGCCCGTGCCCAGGGCATGGACCCAGGTGAAAGCCTCACCAAGCACCGCTACGGCCAGCACAATGGTGACCACGGGACCGAAGGACGCGGTGGACGAGGTTGCCCTTGCCCCGATCCGCGCAATGCCGCCATTGAGCAGGAAGGAGGGCAGCACCGTGCCAAAGATGCCCAGCATCAGGCCGATGCCCCAGATGTTGGGAGTGAAGCCGGCATAGGTAGCTGGTCCGTCGACGACAAGACTCTGGCCGATGGCGAGCACGGCAGCGGTCGACATGCCGACGCAGGTGAAAAGCATGGTGCCGAGCACCAGCATCTGCCGCTTGGCGAGGTGCTGGTAAAAGGCAAAGGTCAGGGCCGAACCGAGCACGAGCAGCGTGCCGAGCACCAACCCATCCGGCTCGACGCTCAGATTCCAGGCAAAGATCACCATCAGGCCCGAATAGCTCACCAGCATGGCCGGCACGAGCTTCCAGCTCATCCGGTCGCCGAAGAACCAGACCCCGAACAGCAGCACGAAGAAGGGATAGGTGAAGAGCACCAGCCGCTCATACTGCGCCGAGACGAAATTGAGGCCCGCAAAATCGAGATAGCTCGAGAGATAGTAGCCCAGCGCGCCCACGCTCATGGCGCCGAGCAGTTTTCCGGCTGTCATCATTCCGCGCAGCTTTGTGTTGCGCAGCAGCAGCATTGCCAGAATGACGAGATAGATCGGCAGCGCCATCATCATGCGCAGGGCAAGGGTTGCTTCCACCGACACGCCCTGAGCAAAGGCGAGTTTTATGAAAACGCCCTTGGTCGAAAACAGCGCCGCGCCGGCAAAGGCGAGGCCATAACCGAGCAGGTCGATTCTTGGCTGGGTTTCGGCTGTCGATGGAGAGGCAGTCTCGGGGGCACTCATGGAGGTTGCTCTTTTCTGGCCCGCCTCGAGGTCTCCTGCCGGACACCGCAAGACGCGGGCCGGGTTGCCAAATGCTGGATGTCAGCCTTCGGTCCGCGCCCTGATGGGTCGGATAAGCGAAATCAGCGAAAGCGAAATCTGCGGGCGCGAAGACATTTTTATTCCTATAGTACCGGTGGGTACGGCTGGAAAGGCGGACTATGGCAAATCCGTCCAGCCCAGCGCTTTAGCCGCGCGGATGCGCCTTGGCATAGCTTTCCATCAGCCGCTCGGTGTCGACCGCGGTATAGATTTGTGTCGTCGAGAGGCTCGCATGGCCCAGCAATTCCTGGATGGCGCGCAGGTCGCCGCCTTTTCCCAGAAGGTGCGTGGCAAAGGAGTGGCGCAGCGCATGCGGTGTCGCCGAAGGCGGCAGGCCGAGGGCAGAGCGCAATTGCTCCATGCGCTTCTGGATCAATCGTGGGGAGAGAACGCCGCCGCGCACGCCGCGAAAGAGCGGGTCCTCAGGCCAGAGCTTGAAGGGGCTGAGTTTGAGGTACTCTTCAATCGACTGCCGCACCGGAGAAATCAGCGGCACCATGCGGATTTTGCCGCCCTTGCCGGTTACCCGTAGCACATCGCTTTCGAGGTCGCCCTTGGTCAGCGCCAGCGCTTCGGAAATACGCAGACCTGCACCATAGCAAAGCGAAATCACCGCCATGTCGCGCGCTGCGACCCATGGCTCGGCTTCCATTGCATCGACCGCGGCAATGGTGTTCTTCGCTTCCACGACTGTGAGAGCCTTGGGCAGCGAGCGTGGAATTTTGGGTGTGCGAATGGCATTAAAAGCTTCGGTCGCCAGCACGCCCTCGCGCTCCAAAAAGGCAAAAAAGCTTTTGAGCGCCGAAAGCACCCGCGCCAGCGAGCGCGAGCCCAGAGTTTCGGCGCGGCGCTGCGCCATGAAGGCCCTGACATCGGCGGCGCGCAGGTCTTTCAGCGATTGCAGCGTTATCGGCCCGCCCATATGGCCGGCGAGGAAACTCATGAACTGGCCGAGATCGCGGCCATAGGCTTCGAGCGTGTTTTCCGCCAGGCGTTTGACCGATCCCAGCTCGCGCATCCAGTGCGAAATCTGGGATTGGACAAAGGCATCGGTGGCAAAGGCGCTGTCGGTCATGGGGGGAGTCTATACCCAGCGGGTTACCGATCTCTAGCCGCACAGTCTAATGCGGCCAGCGCGGCTCGTCGGGCGGCGGCGGTAGGCCCAGGTCACTTCGCAGCCGCGACGGCACCGGCAGGCGGCGCGGCCGGGCCATATTGATCAGCCAGTCATAAAGGCTGGCATTGCGGGCAATGGCAACGAGATCGCCGGCCTCACGCCGATTTTCACTTCCAATCATGACGTCCTCCTGTTCTTTTCCTCCCAAGAACATTAAGTGAACGCTGTGACAGGGTCTGTCAGCATGACAAGGCGGGCCGAATCGCTTGCAATTCCCATGGGTCGATGCGAACCGAACGCTAGAGATGCAGACGCGGATGGACATTGTTGCGGTAATGGTGGGGGTGGCTGTCGACGGCCCCTATAGCTATCGCGTGCCCGAACACATGGTGGTCGAGCGCGGCTCCATCGTCGCCGTGCCGCTCGGGCCGCGTCTCATCCTCGGCGTCGTCTGGGGTGCTCCCAAGGACAATTTTGCGCACAACCGCCTGCGCGACATTGCTCAGGTCTTTGATGTGCCGCCGCTGTCCGAAGAGCTGCTCAAGCTCGTTGAATGGGTGGCCAAATATACGATCACGGCGCCCGGACAGGTCCTGCGCGGCGTGCTGCGTTCGCCCGAAGCGCTCGATGCACCAAAGCCGGTCATTGCCTATCGCCGCACGGGTATCGAACCCGAAAAGCTGACGCCGGCCCGTCTCCGCGTGCTCGACGCGCTGATGGACGACATGGCCTGGCCCAAGGCGGCTCTGATTGGAGCCTCAGGGGTTTCGACCTCGGTCATCGATGGCCTCGAGCGGGCAGGGGCTTTGGAAAAACTCGAAATGCCGGCCCCACCCGTGGTCCTGCCGCCCGATCCCGACGGGACGCCGTCAAAACTCAATGCCGAGCAGCAGGCCGCGCTCGACAATATTCTGACGCTGGATCCACACCGGTTCGGCGTCGCTCTTCTCGATGGCGTCACCGGCGGTGGCAAGACGGAAGTCTTCTTCGAAGCCGTGGCCGACACTCTCCGCGCCGGCCGGCAGGCTCTCATCCTGCTGCCGGAAATCGCGCTCACCAACACATTCATTGATCGCTTCACGCGCCGCTTCGGCACCCGCCCGGCCGAATGGCATTCGGACATGACGCCGGTGCAGCGCGCAAAAGTCTGGCGCGGTGTGCTGGAGGGGACCGTTCGCGCCGTGGTCGGCGCGCGTTCAGCGCTGTTCCTGCCGTTCCGCGAACTGGGCCTGCTGGTGCTCGATGAAGAGCATGACGGCGCCTACAAACAGTCTGAAGGTTTTACCTATCACGCCCGCGACATGGCGGTGGTGCGGGCCCAGTTTTCGCAGGCGCGCGTCGTCCTGTCGTCCGCGACCCCCTCGGTCGAATCGCGAAACAATGCCAATCAGGGGCGCTATGCGCATGTGCGGCTTGAAAGCCGTTTTGCCGAAGCGGCCATGCCCGACATTACCGCCATCGACATGCGGATCGACGGGCCCGAAAAGGGCTCCTGGATCGCGCCGATCCTCGCCCGCGAGGTTTTTGCCGCGCTCGATCGCGGCGAACAGGCGCTGCTGTTCCTCAATCGCCGCGGCTACGCCCCTCTTACGCTCTGCAATGCCTGCGGCCACCAGTACAAATGCCCGGACTGCTCGTCCTGGATGGTCGAGCATCGGTTCCGTGGCGTCCTCATGTGCCACCACTGCGGCCACGAAGTGCGGACGCCAAAGCACTGCAGCGAATGCGGGCAGGTCGATAGTCTCGTGCCCGTCGGCCCCGGCATCGAGCGCGTCGCCGAAGAAGCGGCCGCCCGTTTCCCCAATGCCCGTCGTGTCCTGCTCTCCACCGATATGGGTAGCCACGCCCAGCTGCGCGAACGCTTTGCCGAGGTCGAGCGGGGTGAATACGACCTCATCATCGGCACGCAGCTGGTCTCAAAAGGCCATCATTTCGAAAAGCTCTCGGTCGTCGGCGTGCTCGATGCCGATCTCGGCCTTGCCCATGGCGATCCGCGCGCTGCAGAAAAAACCTTCCAGATCCTGACCCAGGTCGCCGGCCGCGCCGGTCGTGCAAGCCGCCACGGCAAGGCATTTTTACAGACCTATCATCCCGATCATCCGGTGATGAAGGCTATGGTCTCGGGCGATCGCGAGGCTTTTTACGCCCAGGAAATTCTCGCGCGCGAAGCCGGTGGCATGCCACCCTTCGGGCGCCTCGCGGCGCTGATCGTCTCGGCCAATGAGCACGACAACGCCACCAATTTTGCCCGCCTGCTGCTCTCGGCGGCGCCCATGGCGGATGGCGTCAGGCTGTTCGGCCCGGCCGACGCGCCTGTTGCCATGATCCGCGGCCGCCACCGGGTGCGGCTCCTCGCGCAATCGGGGAAGGATTTCGATCTCTCGGGCTATGTCCGCTTCTGGCTCCAGAGCGCTGAAAAGCCCAAGGGGGACCTTAAAATTCAGGTCGATATCGACCCCATGAGTTTTATGTAGTTGGTCGCCGGAAAAAGCCTACTTGTCCCCATGACAAGCCTGCGACATTTTCGCCGCAATTGAATCGTGCCACCCAGCCTTGCAAGGCCCGCTTGGCTTGTGTTAGAGCGAGCCCGACTTGAAGGGGTCCGGCTAGGGGTAGTCCGACTTGGGCCTCATTTCCGGACACGTCCAAAGCGTTGAATAAGCCGTCCTGATCCATGTTCAGGGAACGGCAACAGAGAGGGTGAAGCGACATTGGCAGCGCAGAATTCAGTGCTTACCCAGATCGCGCGGCCATATGCGTCGGCGCTGTTTGACCTCGCTCAGAGCGAGAATCAGCTGGCCTCGGTCGAAACCGGCCTTTCCGATATTTCCCGCCTCATCGGCGAAAGCGACGATTTCTCGCGCTACCTGCACTCCCCGGTCATTTCGGGTGACGTGAAGGCTGCTGCGCTCGACGCGATCCTCGGTAAGGCCAAGGTCAACCCGCTGGTTGCCAACTTCCTGCGCCTTGTGGCGCGGAATGGTCGCCTCTTCGCGCTCGACAATATCATTGTCGGTTTCCGCGAGCTGGCCGCTGCGGCCCGTGGCGAAACCACTGCCGAAGTCACTTCGGCGACCCCGCTGACGGCGGACCAGGCTGCGGCCCTGAGCGAGACGCTCAAGACCAAGCTCGGTAAAACCGTCACGCTTAATCAGTTTGTCGATCCCTCGCTGATCGGCGGCCTTCAGGTGAAGGTCGGCAGCCAGATGATCGATTCTTCAATCAAGACAAAACTCGCTGCGATGAAGATCGCCATGAAAGAGGTCGGATAATGGACATCAAAGCCGCGGAAATTTCTGCGATCCTCAAGGACCAGATCAAGAATTTCGGCCAGGAAGCCCAGGTTTCGGAAGTCGGTCAGGTGCTCTCCGTCGGTGACGGTATTGCCCGCGTCTACGGCCTCGACAAGGTGCAGGCCGGTGAGCTCGTCGAGTTCCCGGGTGGCATCAAGGGCATGGCGCTGAACCTCGAAACCGACAATGTCGGCGTCGTGATCTTCGGCAATGACCGCTCGATCAAGGAAGGCGACGTCGTCAAGCGTACCGGCGCCATCGTGGACACCCCGGTTGGTCCGGGCCTCCTCGGGCGCGTCGTCGACGGCCTCGGCAACCCGATCGACGGCAAGGGCCCGATCGTTCACACCGAACGTCGCCGCGTCGACGTCAAGGCTCCCGGCATTCTGCCGCGCAAGTCGGTTCACGAACCGATGTCGACCGGCCTCAAGGCCATCGACGCGCTGATCCCGATCGGCCGTGGCCAGCGCGAGCTCGTCATTGGCGACCGCCAGACCGGCAAGACCGCCATCATTCTCGACACCTTCCTCAACCAGAAGCCGGCCCACGATGCCGACGCTTCGGACACCGACAAGCTGTTCTGCATCTATGTCGCCGTTGGCCAGAAGCGTTCGACCGTCGCTCAGTTCGTGCGTCAGCTCGAAGAATCGGGTGCCCTGCAGTACTCGATCGTGATCGCTGCTACCGCATCCGATCCGGCTCCGCTCCAGTACATCGCGCCGTTCACCGGCTGCGCCATCGGCGAGTGGTTCCGTGACAACGGCAAGCACGCCGTTATCGCCTATGACGATTTGACCAAGCAGGCCGTTGCCTACCGTCAGATGTCGCTGCTGCTGCGCCGTCCGCCGGGCCGCGAAGCTTACCCGGGCGACGTTTTCTATCTCCACAGCCGTCTGCTCGAACGCGCTGCCAAGATGAACGAAGACCACGGTCTTGGTTCGCTGACCGCTCTGCCTGTGATCGAAACCCAGGCAAACGACGTGTCGGCCTATATTCCGACCAACGTGATCTCGATCACCGATGGCCAGATCTTCCTCGAAACCAACCTGTTCTTCCAGGGCATCCGTCCTGCCGTGAACGTGGGTCTCTCGGTTTCGCGCGTTGGTGGCTCGGCTCAGGTCAAGGCCATGAAGCAGGTTGCGGGCTCCCTCAAGGGCGAACTTTCGCAGTATCGCGAAATGGCCGCCTTCGCCCAGTTCGGTTCGGACCTCGACGCTGCAACGCAGCGCCTCCTCAACCGTGGTGCGCGTCTCACCGAGCTGCTCAAGCAGCCCCAGTTCTCCCCGCTCAAGACGGAAGAACAGGTTGCCGTGATCTTTGCTGGTGGCCAGGGCTATCTCGATAGCGTTGCGGTCAACAAGGTCCAGGACTTCGAAAAGCATGTTCTGTCGAACCTGCGCTCCAAGCACGCCGACCTGTTGAAGACCATCGCGGTCGAAAAGCAGCTCAGCGACGACACCCGTGCCAAGCTGAAGTCGGCTCTTGACGATATCAAGAAGACCTACGCGGCCTGAGCCTGAAGGAGACGACAGGCAATGCCGTCGCTAAAGGACCTTAAGAATCGGATCGACTCGGTCAAGTCGACCCAGAAGATCACCAAGGCCATGCAGATGGTCGCGGCGGCAAAGCTCCGTCGCGCCCAGGAAGCTGCCGTGGCGGCCCGCCCCTATGCCGAGCGCATGGAGCAGGTGCTCTCGAGCCTGGCTGCCGTCTATGACGGCCAGGCCGATGCGCCCGTCCTGCTGGGCGGCAATGGCAAGGACCAGGTGCATCTTCTGATTGTGGCGACCGGCGAGCGTGGCTTGGCGGGCGGCTTCAATTCGTCGATCGCGCGTCTGGCACGTGACCACGCCCTCAAGCTTCTGGGCGAAGGCAAGACCGTCAAGTTCCTGACGGTTGGCCGTAAGGGTCACGATATCCTCAAGCGCCAGTTTGCCGATAAGATCATCGAGACCATCAGCTATCGCGAAGTCAAGAATATCGGCTTTGCGCAGGCCTCTGAAGTCTCCCAGAAGGTGCAGGCCCTGTTCGCTGCTGGCGAATTCGACATTGCGACCCTGTTCTTTGCCAAGTTCAACTCGGTGATCAGCCAGGTGCCGCAGGCCGTGCAGATCATTCCGGCAAAGATCGAAAAGACCGAAGGCCAGGGCGATGCGTCCGCCGCCGTCGTCTACGAATACGAGCCGAGCGAAGAAGCGATCGTGGAAGACCTGCTGCCGCGCAATATCAGCGTGCAGATCTTCCGGGCCATGCTCGAGAACGGCGCTTCCTTCTACGGTGCGCAGATGTCCGCCATGGACAATGCGACCCGCAATGCCGGCGAAATGATCAACAAGCTGCAGCTGAGCTACAACCGCCAGCGTCAGGCCCAGATCACCAAAGAACTCATCGAAATCATTTCTGGCGCGGAAGCGCTCTAACCCATCAGCGAGGACGAACAAATGGCAGAAAAAAAGGCCGGTCGCGTTTCGCAGGTCATTGGCGCCGTCGTTGACGTGGTGTTCGACGATCACCTGCCCGCCATCCTGAACGCACTTGAAACCACCAACAACGGCCAGCGCCTTGTGCTGGAAGTTGCCCAGCACCTCGGCGAAAACGCCGTGCGCACCATTGCCATGGACACGACCGAAGGTCTGGTTCGCGGCACTGAAGTGACCGACACCGGTTCGGCTATCACCGTGCCCGTGGGCGACGCCACGCTCGGCCGCATCATGAACGTGACCGGCGAGCCGATCGACCAGGCCGGCCCGATCACGACGACCGACAAGCGCGAAATCCACCAGGAAGCGCCGTCCTTCGCCGAACAGTCCCCTGAAGCCCAGGTGCTCGTCACCGGCATCAAGGTCGTCGACCTCATCGCTCCCTATGCGCGTGGCGGCAAGATCGGCCTCTTCGGCGGCGCCGGCGTGGGCAAGACCGTTCTCATCCAGGAACTGATCAACAACGTCGCCAAGGCGCACGGTGGTTACTCGGTGTTCGCTGGCGTTGGTGAACGTACCCGCGAAGGCAACGATCTCTATCACGAAATGATCGAATCGGGCGTGAACAAGGACCCGCATGAGAACGGTGGCTCGGCCGCTGGTTCCAAGTGCGCCCTCGTGTTCGGCCAGATGAACGAGCCCCCCGGCGCCCGTGCCCGCGTTGCTCTGACCGGTCTGACCGTTGCAGAAAACTTCCGCGACCAGGGCCAGGACGTGCTGTTCTTCGTGGACAACATCTTCCGCTTCACCCAGGCCGGTGCCGAAATGTCGGCTCTGCTTGGTCGTATCCCGTCCGCCGTGGGTTACCAGCCGACGCTGTCGACCGACATGGGCGCGATGCAGGAACGCATCACCACCACGAACAAGGGTTCGATCACCTCGGTGCAGGCCGTCTACGTGCCCGCCGACGACTTGACCGACCCTGCGCCGGCAACGACCTTCGCTCACCTTGACGCGACGACCGTTCTCAACCGCGCCATCTCGGAAAAGGGTATCTACCCGGCCGTTGACCCGCTGGCTTCCAACTCGCGTATTCTCGATGCCAACGTTGTCGGCGTCGAGCACTACGAGACCGCCCGCCAGGTTCAGGCGATCCTGCAGAAGTACAAGGCTCTGCAGGACATCATCGCCATCCTCGGCATGGACGAACTCTCCGAAGAAGACAAGCTGACCGTGGCCCGCGCCCGCAAGATCGAGCGCTTCATGTCCCAGCCCTTCGACGTGGCTGAAGTCTTCACCGGTTCGCCGGGCGTGTTCGTGCAGCTCGAAGACACCATAAAGGGCTTTGCTGGCCTCGTGAAGGGTGACTACGACCACCTGCCCGAAGCTGCCTTCTACATGGTCGGCACCATCGAAGATGCCGTCAAGAAGGCCCAGAAGCTCGCCGCTCAGGCTGCTTAATTTTTGCAACTTGGGCTCGCCGCTCGCGGCGGGCCCAGCGCATAAGCCCGATGTTTCGGGTTTTCTCCGCTTAAGGGACCAAAAAAATGGCTGAAGGCCTCAAGATCGAGATCGTGTCGCCCGAACGTCTGCTGGTTTCGCAGACCGTGCAGTCGGTCAGCGTGCCGGGTACCGAGGGCTATTTCACCGTCATGGCCGACCACGCGCCCTTCATGACCACGCTGCGTCCCGGTTTCATCACCGTGACCGGTGATAATGCATCGGAAGTTTTCTTCGTCCGCGGCGGCTTTGCCGACGTCTCGCCCGCCGGCCTGACAATCCTGGCCGAAGAATCCGTGCCCTTCTCCGAATTCGACCATTCGGACCTGCAGGCGCAGATCAAGGCTGCCGAGGAAGAACTCGCCCGGGCCGAAACGCCCGAGGACAAGTCCTATGCCCAGCAGTTCGTCAGCGCGCTGCTGAACCTGGCGCTCGAAGCCCAGCAGCTCAATGAAGGTCACGTCCACTAAGGGACGCCGACTGGATACAGTTTTTGAAGGGCCGCCCGCAGGGGCGGCCCTTTTTGCTTCCCTCTTTTGCGCGTTATGCCTAGAATTTGAGCAAGCCATTGGCGCTGCGTGATTTTGCGCCTTAGGCAAGCTTCAGTTAACATTTCTATCGCAGTCTTTTCCGCAACGGCGTTGGGACGCCGATGTCTTGCGGGGACCTGCATGTTTTCCATCCTCAGCCATCTGCGACTGACCGTGGTTATTGCGGCCATGTCGATCATCGGCATTCTGCTCGCCGGCGTCACCATTCTGGGCGCACTCTTTGTCACGCTTTCGAGCACAGTCAGCAGCGATGCCGAGGACGCCATCCGCTCCTCGACCCGCATTGCCGCGCAAATCTTTCAGGTCAATCTGCCCAATCTCGAAGTGGTCGTGGACGGCTCGGGCAATGTCGAGACGCTGACCGGCCGCAGCATGCCGCGCTTCCGCACCAATGACATGATCGATGCCATTGCCGGCGTCGCCGGGCAGGATGTCGCCATCTATGTGTTTGACCCCGAGCAGTCTCCCGACCTTGTCGTTGGCACGACCAGCCTCATTGACGATACGGGCGAGCGTCTGCTCGATCAGCCCATCGCCGCAGGAACCGCGCTCCATGCCGCGCTCCTCGCCAATAGGGCCGTGACCGAAAGCGGCGAGATCGCCGGCGCGGGTTACTTTCTTCGCTACCAGCCGATCGCCAAGGAGGACGGCACGGTCATCGGCGCGCTGATGGTTGCCGTGGCCCGTGCGCCCATCGAGGCGGTGCTCAATCGCTCCATGCTGGTGCTGGCGGGCATCGTGGCGCTGGCCGTGCTGGTCCTCGGTCTTGCCGCTTTTCTGGTTTCGCGCGCCATTACCCGGCCAATTCCGCGCCTCTCCGAAGCCATGGCGGCGATCGCCGAGGGCGATCTCGCTCATGCCATTCCCTATCTCAGGAATGGCAATGAACTGGGCCTGATGGCGCGCACGGTCGAGGTTTTTCGCGCCAATGCGGCTGAAAAAGCCGTGCTGGACGCGCAGGCCCGTCAGCACCTCGCCGAGGCCGCCGACCATACCGGGCAATTGCAGGCCATCTCGCGCTCGCAGATCGTGGTGGAATTCAATCTCGACGGCACGGTGGCCGGTGCCAATGCCAACTTTCTCAGTCTGCTCGGCTATCGCCTCGAGGATATTGCCGGCCAGCCCAATGCGCTCTTTCTCTTCGATACCGATCCCAGTAGCCAAAGCTACAGGCAGTTCTGGCTCGATCTGGCAGGCGGAGAATTCAAAAGCGGCGAATATCGCCGTCGTAGCCGCGAAGGACGCGAAGTCTGGATCCAGAGCACTTTTACCCCGATCTGCGACGAAACCGGCCGGGCCTACAAGATCGTGCAGTTCGCAACGGACGTAACCGCGCGGAAGCAATCGGTGGCGGCGCTCGGGGCTGGGCTGAAGCGTCTTGCCGATGGCGATCTGACCGGTGGCATTGCGACGCCATTCCCGGTCGAGTTCGAAGACCTGCGCCTGGCGCTCAACGCGACTGTGGAGCGCTTTGCCGATGTCATGCACCAGTTGCAGACAACAGCCAGATCGCTGCGCGTGGCCGGTGGCGAGCTGCTGAGCGGGGCCAACGACCTTTCCGACCGCACGACCCGCCAGGCCGCCACCATCGAGCAGACGTCGGCGGCCATGGAAGCGCTGGCCGGTACGGTGGTCGAGAATGCCGGCCGCGCCGAGGAGGCTGCTCACAAGACCGCCTCGGTCGCCAGCGTGGCCCAGCAGAGCGGCGCCGTCATGAGCGAAGCGACGGAAGCCATGCAGCGGATCACCCACTCTTCCGGCCAGATTGCCAATATCATCGGGCTGATCGACGACATCGCCTTCCAGACCAATCTTCTCGCGCTCAATGCTTCGGTCGAAGCGGCGCGGGCTGGCGAAGCGGGCAAAGGGTTTGCCGTCGTGGCCGTCGAAGTGCGGCGCCTCGCCCAATCGACCGCCCAGGCCTCGTCCGAGGTCAAGCAATTGGTCGAAAAGAGCGGCAGCGAGGTTCGGAGCGGCGAGGAACTGGTGGCGGCCGCCGGCAACAAGCTGATGCAGATGCTCGACGTCATGCAGCAGAATACTACACTTGTCGGCGCCATCGCCAAGGCCAGCCGCGAGCAGGCCGCCGCCATCGGCGAGGTCACCGTGTCCATTCAGACGCTCGACGAGGTGACCCAGCACAATGCGGCCCTGGTGCAGGAAACCCATGCCGCCATCGAGCAGACCGAGGCCCAGACCCAGGCCCTCGACCGCATCGTCGATATTTTTCAATTGGAGACGCCTGCGCCGTCACGCAAGCAGCGCGCAGCGTGACTTAGGCCAGCGCCGCGCCCACCAGTGCGCGAGCGTGCAGGTCTGTCGTATCGAAGACCGGCAAGGGGCTGACGGAATCGTCGATCAGCATGCCGATCTCGGTACAACCCAGAATGACCGCCTCGGCGCCCCGCGCGGCGAGGCGGCTGATGGCGTCGACATAGATTTTTCGCGACTCCTCGCGGACGATGCCGCGGCAGAGTTCGTCATAGATGATGCCGTTGAGATTGGTGCGGTCCACCTCGGGAATGAGCGCGGTAAGGCCGCGCTGTTCCAGCCGTTCGCGATAAAAGCCCATTTCCATGGTGAAGCGCGTGCCCAGAAGGCCAACCGTCGAATAGCCATCCGCGAGCAAGGCATCCGCCGTCGGATCGGCAATGTGCACGAAGGGTGCATCGACGCCGGCCATCATCTTCTCGGCAACCAGATGCATGGTGTTGGTCGCAAGCCCGATCACCTCGGCCCCGGCTGCTTTGAGCCGCAGTGCCGAGCGATTGAGCAGCGCACCCGCCTCGTCCCATTTTCCCGCTGATTGCAGCTCCGCAATGGGCGCGAAATCGAGCGAATCCACGAGGACCGGCGCCGAATGGAGACCACCCAGCCGCGCCGCCGTCTCCTGGTTGAGAATGCGATAATAGTGTGCCGTCGATTCCCAGCTCATGCCGCCGATAAGGCCAATGGTCTTCATGATTTTTCTACGCGTGGGTAAAGCGCTGCGGGATGTCGATGAAAGCCTCGACGACCTTTTCATAGGCCTCGCGCTTGAACGGCACGATCAGCGACGGGGTGCGCGACAGGCGCTCCCAGCGCCAGGCGTCGAATTCGGCGTGGAATTTGCCGCCGCCGGGCGCGGAAACGTCGATGTCACTATCGGCGCCGGTAAAGGCGAAGGCGAACCAGCGCTGGCGCTGGCCACGATACTTGCCCTTCAGCGCCTTGCCCAATTGCTCGTCGGGCAGGTCGTAATAGATCCATTCCGGCGCCTCGGCGAGGAGGCTGACGGACGAGATACTGGTTTCCTCATAGAGCTCGCGCAGCGCGGCGCGCAGCGGATCTTCGCCGGCATCGATCCCGCCCTGCGGCATCTGCCAGGGGGCGTCATAGTCGGCCGATTTTTCCGGATCGTCGGCCTTGCGGCGGCCGACGAATACATTGCCCTGGGCGTTGAACACGGCAATGCCGACGCAGTCGCGATAGGGGAGGGATTCTCGGTTCGGAATAGACGACATGATGTTTCGGTCAGTTCTGTTGGCGCCCAGCGGGCCAAAGCTAGCCTGTCTCTGAGACGCTATTGCATCAGGGCGCTGGCAGGAACCAGCGCAATACCCTTGCCATCAAGGCCCGCCGACCATTCCGAGACGGCCTGGATGGAAATGGGCAATGCGCTGACAATACCAATTGCGCTGCCATGTTCCATGGCTTCGGCTTCAAGGCTGTCCAGCGCTGAGAGAATAGATGAGCGCGCCGGATTGGCGTCGATCAGCATGCTGGCCCGTGCATAGGGCACCTTGTTGGCGCTGGCGAGCTGGGCCGAAACCGAGCGGTTCGAAGAACCATCGTCGATATAGCCGACGCCGCGCGCGCCAAGCTCTTCCATCACCGGGCCAAAATCACCGGCGGAAGCGGTGAAGCGCGCGCCCATATTGTTGATGATGCCAAAATAGCCGCCAAAGCGCGCCATCAGCCAGAACAGCTTTTCGAGGTTTTCACGCGGCGGCTCGCCCGTAAGCAGCGTATGCGGGCCGGGATCGTTCTGCGGGAAGTCGAAAGGCTCAAGCGGCACTTCGAGCATGACTTCGTGGCCGCCGCCGCGGGCGACAGTGACGGTCTTTTCGAGCGCCTTACCATAGGGCGCGAAGGCCAGCGTCACAAGGTCGGGCAGCTGCGCAATGGCGTCGAGCGAACCCTGCTCGTTGATACCGAGGCCAGTGACGATCAGCGCGATGCGCGGCCCGGTCCCGGCGCTCGCTGCTTCGAATGGGTGGTGATAGGTGGCAAAGGGAGTCTGGCCGGTGCCGGAAATGCGCGGAATCGGGCCATTGGCCGTCTCTTCGCTCAATTCGGGTACGATGCCGGAACTATCGGGCGCCAGATGCGCCTCCGCGGTCGCCGTATCAGCGGCGGGGCCGGGAACGGCGATGATCGAGCCATCGGCCGGATATTGCTGCGGGTCGGCCGTGATGGTGGCGGGGCCGGAGGCGACCGTATCGGCGACGCTATTGCCGACCTGGGAATTGATGATGCCCGCTTCCTGGCTGGGCCTTCCGCCCGTCGGGTCATCAACCAGAACCAGTCGCGCCACCGTGCCCACGGCGATGACGCCGATCAGGCCGAAAAGGATGCGCGCGATAGGCAGGTGCGGACGCCCCAAGGCATTCTTGAGGCGCTGTCTGCGGCCGGTCAGGGGCGTACTCAAATCATTGGCCATCGGCAGTCCGGCCCTACCCGAGAGAGAAGAAAATGGGGGCGCAACGGCGAATCAACCCGCTGCGCCCCCAGTCTAGCACGGCTCAGCCGTTACTCCGCCTTTGGCGGGAAGGCGGCATTCGTCTCCTCGCCATTGATCAGCTTGATCGCATATTGCAGCTGCGCGTCATCGGCAGCTTCCTGCGGCACATAGACCGAGGAACCGACAGTGCTTTCTTCCTGGCCTTCGATGGTGATGTGACCGGCAAGGCCGGCTTCGCCGACGATCTCGTCACGACCCTGGAATTCGGCGGGGACCACCTGGCGGATCTCGATATCGGGCGTGATGCCGAGCGCCTGGATGGAGCGGTTGTCCGGGGTGTAGTAGCGGGCCGTCGTCAGGCGCATGGCGCCATCGGGCCCGAGCGAAATGATCGACTGCACCGAACCCTTGCCGAAGGAGCGGGTCCCGACGAGCGTTGCGCGCTTGTGGTCCTGCAGGGCGCCGGCGACGATTTCGGAGGCCGAAGCCGAGCCGCCATTGATCAAGACGACCAGCGGCACGTCGACGAGCTGTTCGTCGAGCGGATCGGGCTCGGCGTCATAGCGGGCGCTTTCCTGCTCGGTCCGGCCACGGGTCAGAACGACCGCACCTTGCTTGAGGAAGGCGTCGGCGACATAGACGGCCTGATCGACGAGACCGCCGGGATTGTTGCGCAGGTCAAGGATGATGCCCTTGGGCGCCACGCCATCGCGTTCGGCATAGATATCGCGAATGGCATTTTCGATGCCGATATAGGCCTGGGCCGAGAAGCGGGCGAGGCGCAGCACGGCGACATCGCCCTCCATGCTCCAGCGCACGGCGCGCATGGCGATGGTGGCGCGGGTCAATTTGAATTCGAGCGGCTTGTCGACGCCTTCGCGCGCCACGGTCACGGTGATGTCCGTGCCCACCGGCCCACGCATCTTTTCGACGGCTTCGTCGAGGGACAGGCCCTGGATGGAAACGCCATCGAGCTCGATGATGAAATCATTGGCCAGAATGCCGGCGCGGGCGGCCGGGGTCTCGTCGATGGGCGAGATGACCTTGATGGTCCCCTCTTCCATGGTGACTTCGATGCCGAGACCGCCGAATTCGCCAGAGGTGTCCTGGCGCATTTCGTCGTAATCGGCCGGCGGCAGATAGCCCGAATGCGGGTCGAGCGAGGTTAGCATGCCCTGGATGGCAGCGCGGATCAGCTCCTGCTCGTCCGGGGGATCGACATATTCGGCGCGGATGCGGTCAAAAATCTCGCCGAAGAGATTGAGGTCGGCATAGATTTCCAGGGGATCGCGCGGCTCCTTGTCGAGCTCTTCGGCCGTGGGCTCGGGCTGCTCGCCACTCGGATTGGGCTCTTCCACCGGCGTTTCGGGGGCTGGCGGCGTGTCCTGTGCCAAAACCCCGACGGTCGGGATGAGCAGCGCCACACCAAGGGCGGCGGCGCGAAGGGTGGTCAAGCGCATGGATTACTATCCCGTCTGTTGTTCGTTCGGGGCCCACCAGCTTTCCGGGTCGATGGGCTCGTTGTTCTGTCGCAATTCTATATAAAGCGTCGGCTGGGCGTTGCCAGCATTGGTGGTCACGGTCCGCCCAATTGTGCGTGATCCCATCTGTCCCAAGGGTTCGCCCAGAAGGACGAACTGCCCGATATCGACGGAAATGGTATCCAGTCCGGCTAAGAGGGTCGTGAAACCCTGCCCGGTATTGAGGATGACGATCTGGCCATAATTGAGGTAGGGCCCTTTATAGAGCACCCAGCCATCGGCTGGCGCCACCACCTGCGCTTCGGCGCGGGTAACAATGGACTGGCCCTGCGAAATGCCGCCAAAGCCGTCCCCGGCGCCAAACTGCACCACGGTGACACCATTGGCCGGCTGGGCAAGATAGCCGCGCGCCAGCGGAAAGGGCACGGCCGGCTCGGTGCGCGCCGCATTGGCAAAGGCGAGCTGGATGGCTTCGGGCGAGAGCTGCGGCACATCCGTCTGCGTTGGCGTGCCGGTCTGGGTCTGGTTGGCGCGGGCCGAGAGGGCGTCGATGAGTTCGCGAAGCGTGCTGGCGCGTTCGGCGAGGTCAACGGCTGCCTGCTCTTCGCTGCTGAGTTGGGCGCCGACCTGCTCGATGCCCTGCTTTCGCGCCGCGATCAGGGTGGCGATGCGCAGCTGCTCTTCCTCGAGCACGGCATAATTGGCTTTCAGCGTCGCCTCTTCGGCAAGCGCCTGTTCCTTGATGCCCATCAGCGTCTTGAGATCGGTGCTGACCGTGTCGGCGCGGTTGCGCAGCTGCGGCACGATGGCGGCGATCAGCATGGCGCCGCGGGCTGAACCGAGCGCGTCGCTGGGGTCAACGATGAGGGCCGGCGGCGGATTGAGCGAAATGCGCTCGAGCGCTGCCAGCACATTGGCGATTTCGGCATCGGCGCCATCGAGCCGGCCGCGGACTTCCAGTTCCTCGACGATAAGGTTGGAGAGGCGCTCCTCGACATCGGCCACTTCGATTTCGGCCAGTTTTACGCGTTGGCCAGCGGCGATGAGGGCGGCGTTCTGGCGGGTGCGGTCACCCTCCATTTCGGCGATCTCGGCTTTGAGCGCATCGATGCGCTCGCGGCTCAGCTGCAGCGAGGCTTCCACTTCCTCAAGATCAGCCGCATTGCTGCGCGCCGTTTCTTCGCCATCGGCTGGAGGAGTGGTCTCGGCGGCCGGCGCTGCGTCCACTGCCGGCGCTGTTTCAGTGGGGGCCGGGGTAGTCGGCGTGGTGGCCGCAGGTGGCGTCGTCGCTGCGGGAGGCGTCTCGGTCTGGGCGAGGAGGGGCAAGGCAAAACCCCCGGCAAGCACGATGCCGCCGAGCGTTGCTCTGACGATGCTGTCCGGCCAAACCGGCATGAAAACTCCTGGGCCCAGCGGCTTGCCCGCATGGCGCACCGAATCACTCAGAGGCGAGATTAGCAAAGGGCAGGAAAACTGCAGGTTAACGTTGCTTAACCATAATTTTCTGCACCCGTTCGCGCTGCCTATGGGGCGGAGGTGCCGGAATTGTGGCGTACTACCCTGTGCATGTCTTCATCCCGGAAGCGGCGGTCACTTTCCGAAGACGTGCTTAGTCGCCGCGATGATAGGGATGACCCGATAGAATCGTGGTGGCACGATAAAGCTGTTCGGCCAGCATGATGCGCACCAGCTGGTGCGGCCAGACCATGGGCGAAAAGCTCAGCGACAGGTCGGCGCCACGCACGAAATCGGGGTCGATGCCATCGGCTCCGCCGATGACGAAGGAGACCGCGGGCCTCCCCTCATCGCGCCAACGCCCAAGCAGATTGGAAAAGGCCTCGGAGCCCAATGATTTGCCGCGCTCGTCGAGCGTCACCAGAATGCCATCGGGCAGGGCGGCGCGCAGGCCCTTGGCTTCCTCAGTTTTGCGGGAAGCAGCCGAGCCGGCGCGGGATTCATTGAGTTCGGTGACGTCGAAGCCAGTGAGCGCCAGTGGTTTGCCTGACGCAATGGCCCGATCAAGATAGCGCGAGACAAGCTCGCGCTCGGGGCCGGACTTCATCCGGCCCACGGCCGCAATGGCTATGCGCATGGTTTTTTCCTATGCGCCGGCACACAGGAGCCGGCGCCTAACCACCATTTCAATGTTTCGGGGAAACATTGAAATGGTTGAGATCAGTGAGCGTCGGCAGAAAAATCCGCCTGCCACATCTTCTCGATATTGTAGAATTCGCGCACTTCCGGGCGGAAGATATGGACGATCACATCGCCCGTATCGACCAGTACCCAGTCGCAATGGGGCAGGCCTTCCACGCGGGGCTTGCCAAAACCATTTTCGCGCAGGGCGCGGATGATCTGGTCTGCCACAGCGCCGACATGGCGCTGCGAGCGGCCCGAAGTCACGATCATGTGGTCGGCGAGCGAGGACTTGCCGGTGATATCGACCGACACGGTCTCTTCCGCCTTGGCGTCATCGAGCACGTTGAGGATCAGTTCGACGGCCGATTCGACCGAAGGCGCAGCAGCTGCTGCAGGGGCGGAAACAGTGTTATTGGGCAGCGCGGCCATCAGAAACGGCCTTCCGCCCATGCGTGAGCATGAGTCATGCGATTAGTCAGCATCCTTGGTTGTTGATCGGAATATTGCGGCGTCTTGGCAAACGGCAAGCCGTCAGTTCCTGTTCCGAAAACAGCGATCATTTCCCTGAATATGCGCGTTTTCCGTCATTTCTGCAAGACGAAGGCTACAAGTCTAGGAATTCCGGGGTTTTGACGCCCGAATTGCACTTGAAGACAGGCTCGATTGACGTCCGTGGAGATAGACCCAGGCAGGCGGCGGCAGGCTCGCAAGCACAGGCGCATCCTCCTGGTCGATCTGCCCATGGGCCAGGGCGAGAGCCGCGCGCGAGGCCAGCGCGCGGTTGGATGAGCCGGGCCGCGCATAGACCGCGATGGGCAGGGTTTTCGCAATGTCCTGCCAGCGTTCCCAGCGATGGAAGTCAGCCAAACTGTCGGCGCCCATGATCCAGACAAAGCGCCGATCCGCCAGAGAATGCGTCAGGAAGCGCACGGTCTGCCAAGTGTAGCGAAAGCCTTTTTGGGCCTCAAAGCCGGTGACACGAATACGCGGATTGTTGATCAGCGCCCGTGCCGCCTGCACCCGGTCGGCCAGCGGGGCGAGTTCGGAATGGTTTTTCAGCGGATTGCCGGGGGTCACCAGCACCCAGAGCGCATCGAGCTCCAGCCGACGCATGGTCTCTTCCATCACCAGCACGTGGCCGGCATGGATGGGATTGAAACTGCCGCCGAACAGGCCAATGCGCATGCCGCCGCCGGAAGGCGGCAGGTCGGTTATGCCGGGAATGCGGATGGCAGCACGCAAGGTCACGTCAGGGTCGGAGCTGCCCATTGCCGCGGACGCGGTATTTGAAGCTGGTCAATTGCTCGACGCCCACCGGCCCGCGTGCATGCATTTTGCCCGTCGCAATACCGATCTCGCCGCCAAAACCGAATTCGCCGCCATCGGCAAATTGCGTCGAGGCGTTGTGGACGAGAATGGCGCTATCGATCTCGTTGAAGAATTTTTCGACCGCCAC
Source organism: Devosia sp. (assembly GCF_024707125.1). Lineage (GTDB taxonomy): Bacteria > Pseudomonadota > Alphaproteobacteria > Rhizobiales > Devosiaceae > Devosia. The sequence goes on along the minus strand of NZ_JANQAH010000009.1, from coordinate 177,144 downwards.
CGGATCCTCGGCAATGATCGCCTCGGTGTGGTGGCTCGAATAGTGCTCGATATGGGCAATGGCCGCTTCGACGCTGTCGACCACCTTTACGGAGATGATCGCATCCTCGTACTCGGTCTTCCAATCCTCTTCCGTCGCTGGCTTTGCTTCGGCGATCAGCGACTGCACCGTCGCATCGCCGCGAATTTCGCAGCCTTTTGCGACGAGCGCATCGATGATCGGCTCGAGGTGGGTAGAAACCACGTCCTTGTGGACGAGCAGCGTTTCGGCAGCCCCACAAATGCCGGTGCGGCGCATCTTGGCGTTGAGCGTCACAGAGACGGCTTTCTCGAGATCGGCCGAGCGGTCGATATAGACGTGCACAAGGCCTTCGAGGTGCGCGAAGACCGGTACGCGGGCCTCGGACTGCACCCGAGCCACGAGCGACTTGCCGCCGCGCGGTACGATCACGTCGATAGCGCCGCCGAGACCCCCCAGCAATTCGCCCACGGCGGAGCGGTCGGTTGTCGGCACCAGCTGCACGCCGTCTTCCGGCTGGCCGGCGAGTTTCAAGCCCAGCCGCAGGCAATCGACCAAAGCGCGCGAGGAATGCACGCTGTCGCTGCCGCCGCGAAGGATGACCGCATTGCCCGACTTGAGGCACAGCGCGCCAGCATCCGCCGTCACGTTCGGCCGGCTCTCATAGATGACGCCGATGACCCCAAGCGGGGTCCGCACGCGCTCGATATGGAGACCATTGGGCCGGTCCCATTCGGCAATGATCCCGCCAACGGGATCGGGTAGTTCGGCAATGGTGCGCAGCGCATCGATAATCCCGTCGAGCCGCGCTTCGGTCAGCAGCAGCCGATCCTGAAACGCCTTGGTCATGCCCTTGGCCTGGGCATTCTCCATGTCCAGGGCATTGGCGGCGAGAATATCAGCCTTGTGATTGCGCACGGCCTCGGCCGCGCCAATTAGCGCCGCATATTTGCGTTCGGCGCTTGCGGTCGCGAGCTTGCTCGCCGCAGCCCTAGCCTTGCGGCCCAGCTCAAGCATCAGCGTCGGAATGTCATTGGAGGCGACTTCAGCGAGGCTCATTGGTTCATTTCCTCCATGGCCGCCGTCAGCACCAGATTATCACGATGGATCATGGCCGCACGGCTACCGGCGCCCAACAGTTCGATCACCACATCGCTGCGCTTGCCGATGATGAGGCGCGCATCGTCGCTGTCGAAACCCGAGAGACCGCGTGCGATTTCGCGTCCATCGGGATCGGTAATGGCAACGGTGTCGCCCCGCTCGAACTCGCCGGTGATTTTGGTCACGCCAATCGGCAGCAGGGAGCGGCCCTGATTAAGAGCCCGCGCTGCGCCAGCATCGACCTGTATCGTACCCGCAACTGTGAGCGTCCCCATGATCCAGCGCTTTCGCGCCTGCGCCCGCGAGCGGGCAGGGTGGAAGAGGGTATGGCGGCCGCCTTCGGTGAGCACCTTCAGCGGATGAGTTTCCGTACCCTTGGCAATCACCATCGCGGTGCCAGCCAGCGTCGCGATCTTGCCGGCTTCCACCTTGGTAGTCATGCCGCCGCGCGACAGATGGCTCGCCGCGCCGCCCGCCATGGCTTCGATGGCAGGGGTAATACTTTCCACCACCGGAATATGCTGCGCATTCGGGTCCTTGGCCGGCGGCGCCGTGTAGAGCCCGTCAATATCAGAGAGCAGCACGAGGCAGTCAGCCTCGATCATGGTCGCAACGCGGGCCGAGAGGCGGTCATTGTCGCCATAGCGGATTTCCGCCGTTGCCACGCTGTCATTCTCGTTGAAAATCGGAATGGCCCCCAGGCCAAGCAGCGTCGTCACCGTGGTCCGCGCATTGAGATAATAGCGCCGCTCTTCGGTGATGTTGGGGGTGATCAGAATCTGCCCCGTGACGATATTGTGCCGCGCCAGCGCCTCGGCCCAGGCCTGCGACAGGGCAATCTGCCCCGCGCTCGCCGCCGCCTGCGATTGTTCCAGCGTCAGCGACACCGCCGACAGCCCCAAGAGCCCGCGCCCCAACGCAATGGCGCCCGAGGAGACGACGACGATATCGCGCCCCTCGGCCTTCAATGCGGAAATATCCTCGGCGAGATCGTCGAGCCATGCCTTGCGCAGTTTACCAGCCTTGTCGACCAGCAGCGCCGAACCAATCTTGATGGTAATGCGCCGATAGGGCGCCAGCGCATTGGCTGACATCAGGGGGTCCACTTCTCTTCGGTCTTGGGCGCGAGGGCTGCGGCCTCTTCGGCGCGGCTCTCGTCGATCACGCCGAGCACGTCATAGAGCACCTGCTCGACGCCTTCGCCCGTCGCACCCGAAATGGCACGCACTTCGGCCTTGCTGACCTTTTTCAGCGCCTTCATCTTGGCCTTGAGCTCTTCGGGCGTCAGGGCATCGATCTTGTTGAGCACGACGATTTCGGGCTTTTCCGCCAGGATGTCGGCATAGGCCGCCAGTTCATAGCGCACGGCCTTATAGACATGGGCCACGTCTTCATTGGTGCCGTCGATGAGGTGAATAAGAACACCGCAGCGTTCGATATGGCCGAGGAAGCGATCGCCGATGCCGATACCCTCGCTGGCGCCTTCGATCAGGCCCGGAATATCGGCCAGGACGAATTCGCGCTCGCCCGCCCGCACCACGCCAAGATTGGGGTGCAGCGTCGTAAACGGATAGTCCGCAATCTTGGGTTTGGCCGCCGAAACAGCCGCCAAAAAGGTCGACTTGCCGGCATTGGGCTGGCCGACCAGACCCGCGTCCGCGATCAGTTTCAAACGTAGCCAGATGCCTTTTTCCAAGCCCGGCTGGCCGGGATTGGCATGGCGCGGCGCCTGGTTGGAGCTGGTCTTGAAATATGCATTGCCAAAGCCGCCATTGCCGCCCTGCAGCAGCACGACGCGCTGGCCGATCTCGGTAAAATCGGCGATCAGGGTTTCCTGATCTTCCTCAAAAATCTGCGTGCCCTTGGGCACGCGCAGCACGATGTCCTCGCCATTGGCGCCGGCGCGGTTCTTGCCCATGCCATGCACGCCCGTCGGCGCGCGAAAATGCTGGGCATAGCGGAAGTCGATCAGCGTGTTGAGGCCATCGGCACAGACCGCCACGACATCGCCGCCGCGTCCGCCATTGCCGCCATCGGGGCCGCCGAACTCGATGAATTTTTCGCGGTGAAAGCTGACGGCGCCGCCGCCGCCATCGCCGGACTTGATGTAGATCTTGGCCTGATCGAGAAATTTCATGTGCGTCGTGCCTTCCAGACGCCAAGCGTCAGTTCTGTGTCGATATGCTCCACCTCGGCGTCGCGCGCAAGGCAGAGCAACCAGCTTCGTCCGCTTTGGGTAAAGCCCAGCTTCTGCTGGATCGCGAGGGAAGCGAGGTTGAAGTGAAAAACGCCGGAATAAACCACCGGCGTATTGGTGGTGTCGAAGAACCAGTCGAGGCAGGCAATCGCCGCCTCGGTCATGATCCCGCGACCCCAAAACGGTTTGCCGAGCCAATAGCCGATCACCGGTCCATCGGGGCCGGGATGAAAGCCGATATGGCCCACATAACCCTCGCCCTTGACCTCGATGGTAAAATTGGCGTCGTCGGGCTCGACATCGGGATGGCGTGTCCGCAGCCACGCCTTGGCATCGGAGAGATGATAGGGAAACGGCACGCGCGCAAGATTGCCCGCCACCTCAAAGTCGTTGAGATAACGCGCAATAGGTTCGGCATCCTGCGCACGCGGGGTGCGCAGGATCAGCCTCTCCGTCTCGATGATCGGCAGCATCATCGGCAAAAATACTCCGTCAGGCGCATAGATCATTCCTTCTCGCCCGCCAGTCCGCACGGCTCAACGCCGTCGTTACGTGCTCGACATTGTGCTGCAGCGCCTGGGAAAAGCGCATTTCCTTGCTAGTCGCGACAAAGCCGAGCTTGGCCTTGAGTTTTAGGGACGCGACATTGTTGTGGTGGGCGCTCGAGCGGATGCTTTCCGCGCGCGTCCCGTCAAAATGCCAGTCGATCAGGGCCGAAGCCGCTTCCATCCCATAACCCCTGTGCCAATGCGGGCGCGATATCCAGAAGCCGAGTTCGGAGACCAGCGTCACGCAACCGATCAGCCCCTTTTTCGGATGCTCGATGATGAAGAAGGCTTTTTCGGGCGTCGGCGCCGGGGCCATGCGCAAAAACTCCTGCGCCATGGAAAGCGTATAGGGCCATGGTACCGGGGTCAGCCATTTGGCCACGGCGAACTCGCTGACGCCCAAGGCATAGCAGGGCGCGTCCTCGGGTCTTGGCGCCCGCAGGATCAGTCTATCGGTAACAAGCTCGGTCATCTCTCGCCAAACTCCAACCGCATGAGCACCATGGTCTGGCCGGCAAGATTGTTTGCCGCCTCGATCGCTTCGCCGGTTTCGGTGAAGCCGGCTTTGCGCAGGACATTGCGCGAGCCGGCATTTTCCTTGAGCGCGCGTGAGCGCAGGGCGGTGGCGCCCGCCGCTCGGGCCTCTGCCACCAATGCTTGTGCCGCTTCGCTGGCATAGCCCTGGCCCCAAAAAGCCTCGCCCAACCAGTAGCCGAGCTCAGGAACCTGACCATCGGCAAAATGAAGGCCGACCACGCCGATAAATGTGCCGTCTGCCTCGATGGCAAAGCACGCTTCCTCGGCCGTAGGTACGATCTCTTCAATGAAAAATTCGGCGTCGCTCAGCGCATAGGGAAAGGGGAGCCGCGCCATCCAGCGATGGACGTTTTTGTTATTGGCCAGTTGGGCGATTGCTGGAGCATGGGCCATGGTCGGCACGGTCAGCACCAGGCGTTCGGTGCGGATCGAGGCGGGCAGGCGGTCCTTGATGGTGGTCATGCTAATGCTCCAGAAACGAAAAGGGGAACCGGTTGACCGGTTCCCCTTCGCAAGTCTGGTGTGTCGCCAAACGCCGCCGGGAACTGGTCACCGGCGGGTTAGTCGAGCCTGCCGGGTTATTCGGCGGCCTCTGCCGGGATGACAGACACGTGTACTTTATTGTTCGCGCGGGTGCGGAACGCGACGCTGCCATCAACCAGAGCATAGATCGTGTGATCCTTGCCGAGGCCAACACCGGTGCCGACAGCCCACTTGGTGCCGCGTTGACGGATGATGATGTTGCCGGCGACGACAGCTTCGCCACCGAACTTCTTCACGCCGAGACGACGGCCAGCGGTATCACGACCGTTGCGGGATGAACCGCCTGCTTTCTTATGTGCCATGGTCTAGCTTCCTCTTATTCCTGGTCGGCCTTGGGAGCGGCCTTCTTGGCCGGGGCCTTCTTTGCCGGCTTTTCAGCGGCTTCGCCTTCAGCAGCGGCCTTCTTGGGCGCAGCCTTCTTCGGTGCGGCCTTGGCTTCGGTTGCTTCGGCAGCGTCAGCCTTGGCAGCCTTCTTGGCCGGGGCCTTTTCGGTCACGGCGTCTGATGCTTCGGCCTTGGCGGCAGCCTTGATCGTCGGCTTGGCGCCGCCGGTCAGAATTTCGGTGATACGAACGGTGGTCAGCAGCTGGCGGTGACCGTTGCGACGACGCGAATTGTGGCGGCGACGCTTCTTGAAGATGATGACGGTCTTCTGCTTCTTGGTCTCGACCAGCTCGGCAGCAACGAGTGCGCCTTCAACCAGCGGAGCGCCGATCACGTCGCCAACCATCAGGACTTCGTCAAAGGTGACGATGTCGCCGGCTTCGGCGTCGAGCTTTTCGATCTTGATGACGTCATTGGCAGCAACCTTGTACTGCTTGCCGCCCGTCTTGATGACTGCAAAAGTCATATGCACAACCGAACGCTTCAAACGCCCGGTCCCTTTTCTGTCGCGCCCTGCGGCACCGCGGCTTTCATGCCTCTTCCGCGGTTTTCAAGTCTTGGGCCGGAGATTTCCGACCGGCAGCCTCAAGCAGCGTTTTCAAACAAAACCAGCGCACCGGTGGGACCAGTGCGCGTGGGATCGGGGGCTTATCGTGAAAAAGGCCTCAAGAGTCAAGCGCCGTCGCGGTTTTCGGCGGCGTTTTGGCCCCTCAGCCCCTGCCGTTCGGATACCAGTCCCGCAGCCGCACTTCGGTATGGTCGCCAACCCCGGCTTCCAGCACCGAAAGGTCGCTGTCGCCATAGTGATAGGGATAGATGATCTTGGGCTTGAAGACATTGATCGCTTCAATGGCCTGCTCGGGCGTCATCGTATAGGGCAGGTTCATGGGCAGGAAAGCGACGGCAATGCCCGTCAGCGCCAATATGTCCTCGGTCGGCTCGGTGTCTCCGGCCACATAGACAAGCGTGTCGCCGAACGTAAGCACATAGCCATTGCCGACCCCGACCGGATGGTAGCGCATGCGGTCTTCGGTGGTGTTGTGCGCCGCAATGGCTTTCAGTTTGACGCCATCAAGCTCGCCATCCGCACCGTTGGCGATGGATTTGGCATTGGCCTTAAGCCCCTCGGGCAATTTCCCAAAAACGTCTTCGTTGGTGAGGAGCGGCGCCGCGCCGGCAATGGCTTCCAGGGTCGGCACATCAAAATGGTCGCCGTGGCCATGGGTGATGAGAATAGCAGTGGGGGCCGGCAGGCCTTCATAGAGCGCGGCCCCGCCCACGGGGTCGACATAGATGACCTTGCCACCCCATTCGAGCACCAGGCTCGCATGTTCGACCGGATGAATGGCGAGGTCGCCCCCGCTCGTAGCAATAGTATCGGCCATGGTTGCGTCCTGGGAAAATGCAAAGCTGGTGCTCAAAAGATTGGCCGCAAGTCCGGCTATTGGCAAGCCGGCCATGCCGGCAACGAGTGTGCGTCGCGTAACCATAAGTCGTTTCCCTGAAAAGATTTGTGCCTGACGCCACAACAACGCGGATTTGCGAAAGGAGATCGCTCGACACGTATTTGTGACTGCATGAGGAGGGGATCGCTTTCTGTGACATCCGCGCATAAGGGGTGTTGCAGCCCGCCTCACGCTATGCCATAAGCCGCCCCGTATCGACCGGCCGGGATTTTCAACGATCCCTTTTCGATCTCGCGGAGAGATGGCAGAGCGGTTGAATGCACCGCACTCGAAATGCGGCATAGGGGCAACTCTATCGGGGGTTCGAATCCCTCTCTCTCCGCCAGTTTCCCTCCTTTCCGTCACGTCATCCGCGCATAAAAGCTCTCGGGGCGGCTCGTCCCATCGAGGCTGAACCTATGGTCTGCCGGCGGATGCGCCCGCTGGCCGCATTCCATGCGTGGGCAGGATCGACAGCCAGTTCCGACCGGCACGGCCTGGCCCTCGCCGAACACATCAATGCCATCGGCATAGACCATGTCCCGCGCATGGTGCGCCGAGCAGCCAAGGCCGATGGAGAGATAGCTTTTGGGCGCATTGTAGCGATAGCCGCCCTTGGTGATGGTGCGGGCAATGCAGAAATAGCGCTGCCCGTCAGGCATCTGGCTCACCTGCACATGAATGCGCTCGGGCGCCATGAAAGCCTCATAGACATTCCAGCGCGGGCAGGCGCCCGAATGGCGCGGAATGTGAATCCCCGACAGCGAAAAGCGCTTTGAAATGTTCCCGGCAATATCGGTACGCACCAGATGCAGCGGAATGCCCTGCGCCCCCTTGCGCTGTAGCGTCGTCATGCGGTGGCAGACCTGCTCGAAGCTGGCCGCAAAACGTCGCCCGATACGCTCGATATCATAGCGATGGTCGCGGCACGCTTTCAGGAAAGGCTCATAGGGCATGATCAACGCCCCGGCGAAATAAGCTGCCAGGACGTTTCGCGCCAAGGCCGGCGCATCGCCCTCGGACAGGTTTGCCGCGTCGATGATGGCCTCGATCTCGGCCCCGGCCGCCAGTTCTCCCAGATGATGGGCGAGGAGGAATTGCGCGGTTTCGCTCGGTATGAGGTCGGAAATCAGGATGGCTCGCCCCGAGGGATCGCGCTGCCTTGCAATGCCGTGTGGCAGCGAGGCCAGCCGCACCTCCTGCCCAAAGACATTGAAGAGATAGGCTTTCAATCCGCTCTCAAAACTGTCCCCAAAGTTGTCGATATCGCCGCGAATGCGCTCCGCCGCCGCCTCCAGTGCCGGAAAGTGGCTGGCGCTCTCCTGCAGGAAATCGGAAATGGCATCGGTCGCCATGTGAAACGGCGGCTCCGCTACATCGACCTTCTGCGCCCCGGCGCTGCCCAGCAGCCGATAGCGATCGTAAAGCCGCAGAACCGCCCGCGCCGCCGCGGGGTTGGATTGCGCGAGATCGCGGATTTCGAGATTGGTGATGTCGCTATCGGCAAAAAGGTCATCGCCAAAAGCCTCCATCAGGTCGCCAACCAGCCGCCCCTCGTCGCTGTCCACCAATTCGCCGGGCTCAACGCCCAATTGCCCGGCCAGCGAAAACAACAGGGGCACCGTCACCTTGCGGCGATTGTGCTCGATCAGGTTCAGATAGCTGGCAGAAATACCCAGTGCCTGGGCCAGGTCCGCCTGCGACACTTTCTTCTGCCGTCGCAGCCGCTTGATGCGGCCGCCGATCTGCATTTCGGCTTCGGCAACCATCGTCTCCTCCGTGCCAGTCTTTACAGACTTTACAATTCACAGCGTCAAAATTGACTGCGATTGACAGCTTTACTGGCTGATTTCCGATCTATTCTTGCCTTCTGCGCAGAATTGTCAAATCTTTACATCATCCAGCCAAGAGGAGTTCCGGAGATGAGCCCCAGCATCAGCGAACGCGAAGAATATCTGACCATCATCGCCCCCAGCGCCCACGAAGCCATGGCCCAGTTCAAGGCGCGCGGCCTCGACGAACAGGGCTATGCCATTGCCGGCAAGATCGGCCGTCACCAGTTTGCCCTGGTCAGCGGCGCCGACAGCACAGAACTGTTCTCCGGCGGTGGCATGTTCGCCGCCACCTTTAGCCGCAAGGTCCCCGCCTAACACCCCGCCTTTCTCAGCAAAATGCCTGATCCCGCCTCCGGGCGGGACCGGCGAAGCCATGTCCAATTGAGGAGACCCGACATGCTCGACAAGCCCAGCCAACCCGAACAGTTTCCGGCGCCCGACTATGCGCCCGATCGCTGGAAGACCATTTCCCGCACCTTTTCTCGCGCCGATGTCGCGCGCCTCTCCGGCTCCCTGCCGATCCGCCACACGCTGGCCGAGAACGGCGCCCGCCGCCTGTGGGAACTGCTGCACAGTCAGGATTTCGTGCCCACTCTCGGCACTTTTACGGGTAACCAGGCGGTGCAGCAGGTGAAAGCCGGCTTACAGGCCATTTATCTCTCGGGCTGGCAGGTCGCCGCCGACGCCAATTCCTCGGGCAATATGTATCCCGACCAGTCGCTTTACCCCGTCGACAGCGTTCCCGCCGTGGTCCGCCGCATCAACAAGGCGCTGCAGCGCGCCGACCAGATCCAGAGCATGGAACAGGCCGACGGGATCGCGACCACCGACCTCGACTTCTTCGTCCCCATCATCGCCGATGCCGAAGCCGGCTTTGGCGGCGCGCTCAATGCCTTTGAACTGATGAAAGCCATGATCGAGGCCGGCGCCGCTGCCGTGCATTTCGAGGATCAATTGGCTTCGGAAAAGAAGTGCGGGCATCTTGGCGGCAAGGTGCTGGTGCCCACCAGCCAATTCATCCGCACCCTCAACGCCGCGCGTCTCGCCGCCGACGTCATAGATGTTCCCACATTGATCATGGCCCGCACTGATGCGGAAGCAGCGCGTCTCATCACCTCGGATATCGATGAATATGACCGGCCCTTCGTGACCGACGAGCGCACACCCGAAGGATTCTATCGCCTCAAGGGCGGCATCGACGCCGCCATCGCGAGGGGTATTGCCTATGCGCCCTATGCCGATCTCATCTGGTGCGAAACCAGCAAGCCCGATCTCGCCGAGGCCAAAAAGTTCGCCGAGGCCGTCCGCAAGGTCCATCCGGAGCAGATGCTGGCCTATAATTGCTCGCCGAGTTTTAATTGGGCGCGGCATATGGACGAGACCGCCATGGCCAGTTTTCAGCGCGAAATCGCCGCCATGGGCTACAAATACCAGTTCATCACCCTGGCCGGCTTCCACAATCTCAGCCTCACCACATTCGAACTGGCCCGCGCCTACAAGGCCGACGGCATGGCCGGCTATTCCCGCCTGCAACAAGCCGAATTCGCCGCCGAAGCCCATGGTTTTTCGGCGGTTCGCCACCAGCGCGAAGTGGGCACCAGCTATTTCGACGCAGTCTCATTGGCCGTGAGCGAAGGCAAGAGCGCCACGACGGCGATGGGGGAATCGACGGAGACGGCTCAGTTTCATTGAGATCGCAACGTCTCGTCACTCGTCACCACCGGGCTTGTCCCGGTGGTCCATGCCTTGGCGAGATGGATTGCCGGGACAAGCCCGGCAATGACGACGGGGAGGGGCGTTCTTACGCCCCTTCACTGCACCGCAATCGGCCGTCTCCGCGCATGCTCCTCATCCGAAAACACCCGCGACCGAGTGAGAAACCGCCGCTCCGTCCCATTGTCCAGGCTGAACATGCCACCCCGCCCAGGAATGGCGTCGATGATGAGCTGGGTATGTTGCCAATATTCGAACTGGCTGGGCGACATGTAGAAGGGCGCGCCGCCGATTTCGCCCATCTGCACATCGCGATCGCCGAGGATAAAGTCGCCTATGGGGTAGCACATGGGCGAAGAGCCATCGCAGCAGCCGCCAGACTGGTGAAACATCACCTTGCCGTGGCGCGCCTCGATGTCGTGTATCAAGTCCAAAGCCGCTGAAGTCGCCACCACGCGGTCCACAAAATCGGTCATTTCCCTCTCCCGCAAAAAAGAGATTTCGTTCCGACAGGCCGGCCCGCCGTGGGGGGAGAGTTGGGGGGGTGGTCAGGCCCACCTGCCGGAACGAACTTTGATCCTCCCGTGGATGCCCCCAGGGGTGATCCCCCGGGGGCTGCGCCTTGGGAGGAGCGCAACGGTATGGCTTCAGAAGAAGCCGAGCTTCTTGGGGGAGTAGGAAACCAGCATGTTCTTGGTCTGCTGGTAATGGTCGAGCATCATGCGGTGGTTTTCGCGGCCGATACCCGATTGCTTATAGCCGCCGAAGGCCGCATGGGCGGGATAGGCGTGGTAGCAATTGGTCCAGACGCGACCGGCCTGAATGGCGCGACCGAAGCGATAGGCCCGGTTGCCATCGCGGGTCCAGATGCCGGCGCCGAGGCCATAGAGCGTGTCATTGGCGATTTCGAGCGCTTCGGCATCGTCCTTGAAGGTCGTCACCGAAACCACCGGCCCAAAGATCTCTTCCTGGAAAATGCGCATCTTGTTGGTGCCGGCAAAGACCGTCGGCTTCACATAATAACCGCCGGCCAGTTCGCCCTCGAGATTGTTGCGCTCGCCGCCGGTAAGCACCTTGGCGCCTTCCTGCTTGCCGATATCAAGGTAGCTCAGGATTTTTTCGAGCTGCTCGCTCGATGCCTGTGCACCGATCATGGTCGACATCTCGAAGGGCGAACCCTGCTTGATGGCCTCCACGCGCTTGATCGCCCGCTCCATGAAGCGGTCATAGACATTTTCCTGGATCAGGGCGCGGCTGGGGCAGGTGCAGACTTCGCCCTGGTTGAGCGAGAACATGGCGAAGCCTTCGAGCGCCTTGTCGAAGAAATCATCATCTTCGTTGACCACGTCCGAGAAGAAGATGTTCGGCGATTTGCCACCAAGTTCGAGCGTCACCGGAATGAGGTTCTGGCTGGCATATTGCATGATCAGCCGTCCCGTCGTCGTCTCGCCGGTAAAGGCGATCTTGGCGATGCGGTTGGACGAAGCCAGCGGCTTGCCCGCTTCGAGCCCAAAGCCATTGACGATATTGACGACGCCCGGGGGCAGAATGTCCTCGATCAGCTCCATGAGATAGAGGATCGAGGCCGGCGTCTGCTCGGCAGGCTTGAGCACCACGGCATTGCCGGCCGCGAGGGCAGGGGCCAGTTTCCAGACGGCCATCAGGATCGGAAAATTCCACGGAATGATCTGCCCGACGACCCCCAGCGGCTCATGGAAATGATAGGCCACGGTATCGTGGTCGATTTCCGAAATCCCGCCTTCCTGCGCACGAATGGCGCCGGCGAAATAACGGAAATGGTCGATGGCGAGCGGAATATCGGCGGCCGTCGTTTCGCGGATCGGCTTGCCATTGTCCCAGGTCTCGGCCAGGGCGATTTCGTCCAGATGCTCCTCCATCCGGTCGGCGATCTTGTTGAGCATCACGGCGCGCTGCGCCACCGAGGTGCGGCCCCATGCCGGCGCCGCCTTGTGCGCGGCATCGAGCGCCTTTTCGACATCGGCCGCCTTGGAGCGCGCAACTTCGCAGATGACCTGGCCGGTCACGGGCGAGGTATTTTCAAACGTCTCGCCGTCGACGGCACCGACCCATTGCCCACCGATGTAATTGCCATATTTGGCCTTGTACGGAGACTTGGTCCGCTGGCCGACGAATTCCGGTTTGTTCATGGCATCCTCCCTTTTTGGATGCCTGCCTCATTGCAACCGCCATGCCAGCATTGGCCAAGTCATTGGCGCAGCAGTCGAAGTTTTCGTGATGCGCAATTGGCTGGACGAATGGAATTTCCGGATGCAACACTTTGCCACAACCAGAGGCGATGGCAGATGCAACACCTGTTGCAAACTGCCACAACTGGGAGGAAACGAGGATGAACACTGCGTCCGAGGTGGCTCTGGCCGCTGCTCGCGAAAAATTCTTCTCCGGATTGGACCTACCCGAAGGTCTGGTCCCGGCGCCCATCCTGCGCTCCTGGCAACGCTGTGCCGAACAGGGGCTTGATGCCGGCAGCGCCGTGCTCGCCGAACCCATGAGTGCCGCCGAATTGCGGGGCCTTCACGAGCAGAACGAAACCCTGCGCCTCCTGTCGCGCTCCGAACTCGTCTCGCTGCGCATGGAAGCCAAGCTCACCGATAGCGTCGTCATCCTCACCGATGCCAAGGGCCTCGTGCTCGACACCGCCGGCAGTCCCGAATTCGCCGGCCGCGCCGCCCAGGTGGCGCTACGCCCCGGCGTCGCCTGGTCCGAAACTTCCACCGGCACCAATGCCATCGGCACGGCGCTGGCCGAACGCCGCGCCATCGAAGTTCACGGCGCCGAACATTTCTTCGAGCCACACGGCATCCTCCATTGCGCGGCCTCTCCCATCTTCGATCCATATGGCAAGCTCGCCGGCGTGCTCGACATGTCGGGCCATGCCTCGGCCGAGCATACCCATGCCATGGGCCTCGTCCGCCTCGCGGTTGAGCAGATCGAACACCGCTTCTTCAATCGCGCCTTTGAGGAAATGACCGTCGTCCGGTTCCATCGCTCCGCCGATCTCCTGGGCACGGCCCGCGAGGGCGTGCTGGTCTTCGATGGTGAAAAACTGGTCGCCGGCAATCGCCGCGCGCTGCATCTGGTCGGGCTCGATCGCAAGGCGCTGCGCAAAGCCACAAGCGAAGAAATCTTCGCCGAAGCCGCGCTCGCGGTCGACAATGGCGTCCTCCGCAGCCGCAATGGCGAACGCTTCTTCGCCGCCGTCACCCAACCACGCGCCACCCCGCTGCGGGTCTCCGGCACCATTGCCCGCGATACCCGCATTCGGCACGACGGCCCCATTCTCTCGCCCGAAGCCAAGGCCGATCTCACCAAAGGCATTCGCCTCGTCAATGCCGAAATCCCCTTGCTCATCGCCGGGGAAACCGGTGCGGGCAAGGAAGTCTTCGCCCGGCATCTCCACGCCAAAACCAACCGCGTGGGAAAACCCTTCATCGCCATCAATTGCGCCGCGCTGCCTGAAAGCCTGATCGAAGCCGAGCTTTTCGGCTACGAAGCCGGCGCCTTTACCGGCGCCAAGAAGTCGGGCGCGAGGGGTCTAGTGCAACAGGCCGAAGGCGGCATTCTCTTTCTCGACGAAATCGGCGACATGCCGCTCGCTTTGCAGTCGCGCCTCCTCCGCGTCCTGCAGGACAAGGAAGTCGCCCCGCTCGGCGGCGGCGCTCCGCAAAAGGCCGATTTCGTGCCCATAGCCGCGACCAATCGCGATCTGCAGGCGATGGTCGAAGCCGGCACTTTTCGCGCCGATCTCTATTTTCGCATCGCCCAATATACGATCACGCTGCAATCGCTCGCCGAGCGCAGCGACCGCCCCGCGCTCATCGAAGCGCTGTGGTCGCAGGTCGCCCAGCGCCACGGCAAATTGCCAAAACCGGTGCTCGAACAGCTCGCCGCCTATCACTGGCCAGGCAATTTTCGCGAGCTCGTCGGGTGCCTGCGCGCCATGGCCGCCCTCAACGATCCGGGCGAGCCGATCACTGCTGCATCGCTCCCCGCCATGACAGAAAAGCCACCGGAACCATCCCTGCCCGATGGCGACATCGAAAACATAACCGAAGTGGCCATGCGCCGTGCCATCGCGCGGCACAATGGCAACCTGTCGGCGGCGGCGCGGGCCCTCGGGGTCGATCGCTCGACCCTTTACCGGCGCTATGTCTGGAAGCAGGCGCGGGCCTGACTTCGCTCGCTATTGGCGGAGGGCAAGAACCGTATTGCCTTCCACATCCACCAGCCGCAACCCGCCATCCGGCAGACTCTCGAAGCGGTTAACATTCTCAAGCGCGGCCAGGAATTTCTGTTCCTGCTCCATCAGGCCCTGATCGCAGGCCATCATGGTGGCGCCGCCGGGCGACAGGGTCAGGCCTTCGCCGGTCAGAGTAAAACCGCCAAAGAAGCGGTTGCACGAGGCATTGCCGTGGATGCTGCCGTCGAGATCGAAGGCGAGGGAGGTTTCCGAGTTGGCGATGACCGCCTCGCCCGAAATTTCCTCGACCTTCCAGTCCCCGACCAGCAGGCTCAGCGGATCGCCGCCGCAGCCGACCAGCGCTCGTTCGCCGATCGTCACCACCACGGCCTTGGGGAAAGGCATGCCTGACATATTGTCGGTACAGATCTTGTCGATGGCAACGAGCGTAAAGGCCTCATCGCCGGCCGCGCCCGTATAGACTTCAATATCTTCCGCGCGCACCGGCTCCGGCACCGGCTCGATGGAAAAAGTCTCGCCCTCCATGCTGGAGAAACTGATCGCGGTATCGCTGACTTCGACATGCCATCCCGGCTCATTGCCGCGCGCCGTCCAGCCTGCGGCCTCCGCCGCGCCGACGAGCATCAGCGGCACAACCGCCAGCAGCGATCCCCTGAAAAAGCGATGAAATCCGTTCGTCATGAGACTAACTCCCGAAAGTCAGATTGATGGAAAGGGGCCGGACATTGCCCGACCCCAAAAAGCTCATTCGACGATCTGGTCGCCGCCTTCCGGCACGGTGCTGTCGAAGAGGAAGGAGAGGATGATCATTCCTTCTTCGCAGGTGGCGTCGGTCCGGCGCGCCAGCACTTCGCCGCTGCGCGGCGCGGTATATTCGGCGACCACTTCGCCAAATGTATTGCGCTGGATGGCAACCTTCTGCCCGGCCTCGACGGCCTCGTTGAGTTCGACCAGCAGTTCGACGAAGCCACCATGGGTGGTGATAACAGGCGCCATGGCATCGCCGATGAAGACGCCGCTATCCTTCCCCGTCCGCCCGATCTCCCCGGCAATCACGCCGTGATATTTAAGCACATTCATCGTCCCTTCGACGAAGAGGGGGATCATCTCGTGATCAAAGATGCGCGGGCGGCCGATTTCGGGCGTGAAGGAAGGAATGCCCGCATCGATCAGCGCATTAGGCAAAATGCCGGGATAGGCGATGTTGTCGAAGATGTGGTCGATTGGATAGAGCTCGGCCATGGCGCGTACTTCGGGAAGGTCCATGCGCGCCAGGTGAAACGATGTGGCGTCCATGCCGGTGGCGGCCGTGTGGAAGTCGATGGCATAGTCGAGATTATTGCGCAGCAGCCGGTTGAAGACGAGGCCGGCATGACGCACCGGAGCATCGGGCGCGTTTTCATTGCCGGGGAACAGGCGGTTCATGTCGATCAGGTCCATGCCGCGCCCCGAATTGTGCCAGCGGCGGGTCATGTCTTCGACGGCGGGCCGCGACAGGTCGAACACGGCCAGCACGCTGCCCGACATCTGCGCGGGATCGAGCTCGGCCAGCACCTTCTGAATGGTGTGAATGGGGCTCATTTCATCCCCGTGCACGCCGCTGATCAGGCCCACGCGCTTGCCCGGTTTTTCGCCCTTGGTCACGGCAACGGACACATACCAGTGCTGGCCGGTGGGCATCTGCACGCCCTGGAAATAGAAAAAGTGCTTTCCCGGTTCGAGCGTCTCGATATCGAGCGCCGAGATCACCTGCTTGCCGCTGATGATATCGCCGGTAAAAACGGTGCCGCCTTCGGTTTTCGGCGCCGCGGCGTCCTGTGCCATGGCCGGGCTTGTCATCAGCGCCGCGGCGGCGCTGACGGCCCCCAGGGAGGCGATCATGAAGTCGCGCCGATCAAAACCCTCTTCGTGATCCTTGGTCATGAATTCTCTCTTCTTGAAATGCACGGCAGGGATTTAGCTAATCCAAGAATGAGCGCTGGGGAAAGGATCGCTCCCGGCAGCTCTGCAAATAGGGACACGGGGTAAAGTTGCGGGACGCCATGCACATCAAAACCACCCCATGCATTGGCTAGACTTGCCTTGAGCAGGACTGACCGCTCGACGCTTGGAGGAGTGCGTTCTCGTGAAAGGCATCGGTTTCAAATTACTTTTCGCGGCTGCAACGATGTTGGCCGGCCTCGCTTCTCCGACGTTCGGGCAAGACATAGCGCCCATGGTCATGGTGCCTGACCATCCCGGGGGCGTCGCGGTCAATGGCTGCTTCCGGGCCAATGAAACCCTCTTTGGCCCCTATCGGCTGACCTTCTGCTTCGAACGCCGCGGCACCTATACTGTTCGCGGCGGCGGCGCCCGCTGCGATGGCCGCATGGATTGGCACGTTTCGGGTCGGGACATTTTCATGGATCTGCATCGCACGTCCTGCGGCAACCGCCGGGCCTGGGAAGCTGCGGCGGTCGATTGCCGGCCCACGGCGAACTTTATGGGCGCGATCAGCGGCGCCTTTGCCGGCGACATGCTGAGCATCAGGGCCCTGCGCTGCACCTATCATCCGACCGTTGCCGGCGTCTCCCGGCGTACGTTCACGGCGAACCGCTTCTAAAACCTGTCTCCCGAAAGCGAACACCGGTTTCGGGACAAAGACCTGCGCAACAACAAGGACCTAAAGCGCCGGGAGCGAATCCTTGAGATCGCGACGCGCTTTAGGCTCGCCCGTTGGCATTTTCCGGCCGTTTCGGGCAGTGCGCCATCAAAGTTTGTGCGGCGGCAGGGCGTTGACCCTGCAAGGGTCCGTGCCCGTCCAGCGCTTGGATGGTGCCAGATGACCTGCGGTGCGGCAGTTTTCCGGGAGTTGGGCTATGGATGAGGCAGCCACGGCCGAACGTGTTCCGAGTTATGTCTTTACCACGGCAAGTGTCGAGCGGGAGCACCAGTTCGATGCCTGGCTTTCAATCATGCGGCCGCTCGTGGCGATGACCCCGCACAGCCCTGTTGAAAGGGGCTTTTCCGCGCGGTCGCTGGCCTGGGATCTGGGACCTCTGGCCCTGACCCACACGACAATGCCCGCTCTCGATTTTCGCCGCGATGCAATCCGTTTGCGGGCTGATGCGGTGGATCACTGGCTTCTGGTTGCCCCAAGGCGGGGCAGCATGCGTTCGGAAGCCGGGCACAGGGCGGGCGCGGGGCTCTGCTATGTGCGATCCATGCACCGCGTTAGCGCCGGTTCAACGACCGATTTCGATGCCGTGGCCCTGGTGGTGCCGCGCGATTTCTGTCCGGCGGGGGCGCGGGGCCTCGATGCACTGCATGAGCGCCACGTCGCCTCCCAGCTCGGCGGGCTCCTGGCCGATTACATGCATTCGCTGGAGCGGCAATTGCCGCGGCTCGGCGCGGAACATCTGCCTGCTGTCGTCGCGGCAACGCGGGCCATGCTGATTGCCTGCACCGCGCCGGGCCCCGATACACTGGCCGAAGCCATGCCGGTGCTGCAGGCGACGCAGCTGGAGCGCGCCAAACGCTTCATCCGACAGAACCTGCTCTCGGCCCGGCTTGGTGTCCGGGAGCTTTGTCGCCATTTGGGCATGTCCAGAACCGCGCTCTATCGCCTCTTCGAGCCACTGGGCGGTGTCGTGCACTATATTCGCGCGGCCCGGCTGCAGGATGCCCATCGCGCCCTGTCTTCCGGCACCGATATGCGTTCCATTTACGAGATCGCGGCCGAGCGTGGCTTTCTCGAACCCTCGGAATTCAGCCGCGCCTTCAAGCGCCATTTTGGCTATAGCCCCAGCGAAGCACGGCATGAGGGGCGATTGATCCCGGTGCGCCCGGTCGGCAAGCGGCCGGCCACGGTCACCCATCTGGCCGAACTCCTCTCCGCACTGGCCTAGTTTATTCGCCTCCTGGCTCGGACAAAACGTCGCTCATACTGGCTGCGGTTTTGGTGAAAACCTGGAAATTGCGAAGCGCTTAGCCGGCAATGGCGTCCGGACGCGCTTCTTCTTTGCCGAGCTTTACCACCCGCCAGCCTGTCGCCCCAATAAGAAGGGTCATGAGGGGGCTGGCAATATTGAAGAGGCAAAACGGCAGATAGACCAGCGCCGGCACGCCCAGCACGGCCGCCATATAGGCGCCGCAGGAATTCCAGGGGATCAGCGGCGAGGTGACGCTACCGCCATCGGCCACCGCACGGGAGAGATTGCTTGAGGCAAGGCCGCGTTTTTTGAACTCGGCGCTGAAAATTCGCGCCGGCAGGACAACGGCCACATATTGGTCCCCCGCCACGACATTGAGCCCCAGAGCCGAGCCGACGACAGTGGCAACAAGCGAGCCGGTGGTTTTGGCCCGCGAGATCAGCGGGGTCACGAGCTTGAGCAGCAGCCCGAATTCGTCGAGGAGCGACCCGAAGACCAGCGCCCCCAGAATGAGCCAGATGGTGAGAAGCATGCTCGCCATGCCGCCGCGCGAGAGCAGGCTATCCACCTGTTCGAGACCGGATCGGGCCTCGAACCCCGTCGCCATCACCTGCCAGCCAGCCTTGATATGGGCCACGATCGGGGGCAGGTCGGGCGCATTGACGAAACGCAGCACCGCGTCGGATTGCAGGAAGGGCGCCAGGATGGCGGCGGCCAGCGCGGAGGAGGCGATGGCGAGGGAAGCTGGAACTTTTAGCGCCGAAAGCGCGACGAGCAGGACCACCGGGAGCAAGGTCCATGGCGTGATCGAAAACAGCTGCGACAGGGCGGCCAATTCGGAATCGATCAGCGCGTCGCTGGCGCCGGACGTGCCGTCAAAGGCCCCGAAGAGGATGAAGCCCGTAAGCGCGATGAGCAAAGCGGGGATGGAACTCCAGGCCTGGGCCCGCAAATGGGTATGGATCGGCGTATCGGTCAGTTGTGCGGCGAGGATGGCGGTTTCCGAGAGCGGGGACATTTTTTCCCCCACATAGGCGCCGGAAATCACGGCGCCCGCCGTGATCGGCACGGAGACACCCACCATGATGGAGAGGCCGACCAGGCCGACGCCAATGGTCCCGGCAGTGGTCCAGGAGCTGCCAATGCCGAAGGAGATGAGCGCGCAGATGAGGAAGGCGGCCGGGTAGAACCAGTCGGGGTTCATCACCATGATGCCATAATAGACCAGGGTCGGGATGGTGCCGGCCATGTTCCAGGCGCCGATCAGCGCGCCGATGGCAAAGAGGATGAAGATGGCGCTGACTACCGAGGAGACGCCCTTGCGCCCGGCCTCTGCCACCTCCTCCCAGGAGTGACCATTCTTGAGCACGATGAGGGCGGCGGTGAGCGCTGAAAAGATCAGCGCCACCTGCAGCGGCCCTTCCATGGCGTCGTTACCGAAGAGATAGACCGCCGCCGAAATCAGCACCGCCAGCACGGCGAGCGGGATCAGCGCGTCGACAAGCGAGGGCTCTTTGATGGTTCTGGGTGGCGCTGATGGCTGCATTTGGTGGCGCTCCTCGGAAACGGCAAACGTTCAGCCCCGCGCCAGCCGTTCCTTGGCCGCACCCCAGCTGCGCACGATCTGTATCAGGCCAAAAAGGGCAACGAGGCCGCCCCCGATCTGCATCAGGAGGAGTGCGCCGGTCATCGGCAGGGCGATGAGCAGGGCGCCGAGCACGATGTAGATCGCGGCGCCGGCAACCGAGGTCCAGACCGGCGGAGAATTCTTGCGGTAGCGGATCAGGATGAAGGCTTCCGTCAGGCCTACGGCAATGGCGCCGAGCCCGATCACCCAGGAGAGGACTTCGGGGGTCAGCATGCCTGCAAGGAAAGGGCTCAGGAGCAGCATTATGCCGGCCAGCGCGGCGAGGCCGCCGCGCACCAGGCTCAGCCAGAACGGCCAGCTCGATTCAATGCCGTAATTCTGGCTCGCCAGGGCCCCCAGCACGCCATCGACCAGCAGCACCGTGCCGCCGACCACCACCACGACCTTCAGCGCGTAGTCGGGGAGAAACATGGCGACAAGCCCACCGATCAGCAGTAGCGCGCCGCGCAACAGGCTGAACGTAACCGCCCAACGCTTGGAAGACGCCGCCATTTGGTAACTCCTTGCACTTGTGTGTCGTTCTGGCCCGCGGGCCGGTTTTCATGCTCTGCCGCGCACCCGGAGGCGACCGGCCTATCCCGTCAGGGGTCATCCCCCTCCACCACATGCTCGACGATATCGCCCAGGGCGAAGGCGAGCACGAAGATCAGCCAGATGGCGACCAGCGCCACCAGAGTGCCCAGGGCGCCGATGGCGACGCCCGCGAGGACAGCGATGCCGTCCTGGTTGAGGACGCCCATGCAGATGACGGCCAGCCCCGCCGAAGGAATGAGATTCATGAACGGCACCGGGGCCATGTTGACCAGCGCCAGGACGATGGCGATCACGGCCACGAAGGGCATGGCGCCCGGTCCGGTCAGCCCGCGCCAGCGGGGCGCTGAAATCTTTGCGACCCAGCGCACGATCATGGCCAGCGCCTCGAGCAGCTTCTTGATGACTTTGAGCGGCAGCGGCATGCGGCCAAACCAGCTGCCAAAGCTCAGTGGCTGGCGCAGCAGCATGGATATGCCGACCGCGAACATGGCCACGGCCATAAGGAAGTTGTAACCGGGCGGGCCGGGCAGGAGGTTGAGCAGCGCAAAGAGCATGATCGCCAGCACATGCGAACGCTCGCCGACCATCCCTAACAGGTCCGCGCAGGTCAGGGCGGCATCGGGCCGCCCCGCCCGTTCGCGCAACTGCGCGACGATGACATCGACAATCGGGATGATCGGGTCGTGATCTCGATCATGATCATGATCATGATCATGGCCCGGGCCCTTGTCGGTCATGCCGGCATGAACTCCCGTTGAGCCATCTCGACCCGTCTCGCTCATGCCAGCGCCTTGGCCTTGAGCGCGTTGAACTCGGCCTCGGAGATCACCCCGTCCTTCAGGAGGCCATTGGCCCGGGCGATCTGTTCGGCCGGCGAGGTGCCGGCGACATTGCGGATATAGGTTTCGGCCTCCGCCCTTGCCTCCTGACTGGCCTGGATCTGCCGCCGCCCCATGCCGCTGCCGCGGATGAGCAGATAGAACAGCGCCGTCAGCATGGGCACGAAGATCAGTGCGATCACCCAGATGGCCCGCGCAAAGCCGCCGATCTCGCGGTCGCGGAACAGGTCGATGATGATCTGGAACAGCACGATGAGATAGGTGATGAGGAAGAAGGTGGAGAGGATCAGCCAGAGAACTTCCCAGAAATTGCTAGACATGTTGCACCTCGGATTGAGTGTCTTGGAACCGGTCAGTAGTCGACGGCGTCGCGGATGATCGGGCAGGTCATGCAATGGCCGCCGCCACGGCCGCGACCCAGCTCGGAGCCCGAGATGGTAATGACCTCGATGCCCGCCTTGCGCAGCAGCGTGTTGACATAGGTGTTGCGGTCATAGGCGAAGACGACGCCGGGCGAGGCGCAGACGAGATTGGCGCCGCTGTCCCATTGGGTGCGCTCGCGGGTATAATCATTGCCGGCCGTCTCGACGACGCGAATGGCTGAGAGCCCCAGCGCCTCGCGTACGGTTTCGACCAGCCCGCCCTTGTCCTTGCTGAGCTCCAGCCCGCCTTTGCCATCGGGCCGATAGGAGAAGCACTCGATGGGATTGACGATATCTGGATAGATCAGCACGCAGTCGCGGTCGGCGAAGGTGAAGACCGTGTCGAGATGCATGGCGGCGCGCAGTTTTGGCATGGCGGCCACGATGACGCGTTCCACCGCGCCCTTTTCAAAGAGGGTTTTCGCCAGCTGGGCGATTGCCTGGCGCGAGGTGCGCTCGCTCATGCCGATCAAGACGTTGCCCTTGCCGATGGGCATAACGTCGCCGCCTTCGAGCGTCGCCAGGTCCCATTCCTTGGTCGGATCGCCCCACCAGACATTCACCTTGCCGGCAAAGTCGGGATGGAACTTGTAGATGGAGCTGGTGAGGAGCGTTTCCTCGTGTCGCGCCGGCCAATAGAGCGGGTTGAGCGTCACCCCGCCATAGATCCAGCAGGTGGTGTCGCGGGTGTAGAGCGTATTGGGCAGCGGGGGCAGGAGATATTCGTTCACCCCGGCGGCGTCCCGCACCAGGTTCATGCGCTCCCCGCCGATATCATCGGGAAACTCATAGGTGGAGAGTCCCCCGATCAGGGTTTCGGCCAGCTGGCGGTTGGAAAGGCCATCGAGATAGGAGCGGACATCGTCGACGAGATCGGGGCCGACCTTGTTGGGCGCGATCTGGTTGTCGAGAATCCAGGCCCTCGCCTCGGGCAGCGCCACGGTTTCCTCGAGCAGATTGTGCATTTCCACGACATCGACGCCGCGCTCGCGCAGCTTGTTCATGAAGTCGAAATGGTCGCGCTTGGCCACATCGACCCAAAGCACGTCGTCAAACAGCAGGTCGTCGCAGTTGGAAGGCGTCAGCCGCTGATGCGCCCGGCCGGGGGCGCAAACCATGACCTTGCGCAATTGGCCGACTTCGGAATGGACGCCAAAACTGGTTTCCATGCTTCAAGCTCCTCGATCAGGGGGTAATGGTGCCGGTCAAAAGGCCGATCGTGCCCGCAATGCCTGCCAGCACGGTGACGCCGAAGACGATCAGTTCGACCGGAGTAAAGAATTTGGCGCGCTGCTCGCGGCGGGCCCAGAAATAGAGGATCAGGGTTCCGGGAACGAAGAGCACGGCGACGAGCAGGACATATTTCAGCCCCGCGGCCACGAACATGAAGAGCGTGTAGACGACGGCGATCCAGGCGATGATCTGATCCATGCCCCTTTCGCTGTCATTGGGCTCATAGCCGATGCCGCGTCGGGCAACGATGACGCCATAGCCGGCCACCAGCAGATAGGGCAGGAGCGCGGTGACGCTGGTCATGTCGAGCATGAAGTTGAAGGCGTCAGCCGACCAATAGGTCGAGATGACAAAGAGCGAGACCACGATATTGGTCAGCCAGAGCGCATTGGCCGGCACGCCATTGTCGTTCTGCGCCGCGAACATCTTTTGGCATGTCCTGCGACTTGGCCGCAGCGAACATCACCTCGGCGCAGATCAGCGACCAGGCAAGATAGGCGCCGAGCACCGAAACCAGCACACCGATGGAAATGAACACGGCACCCCAATGGCCCACGACCAGTTCGAGCGCCCCGGCAAGGGAGGGGTTCGCCACCCCGGCAATTTCGGCGCGCGGGGCGGTCGCAAAGGGCAGGAGGGTGACTGCGACCATCAGGCCAGTCACGGCGACAAAGCCCAGCACCGTGGCGCTGCCGACATCCTCGCGCTTCTTGGCAAAGCGCGAATACACGCTGGCCCCTTCGATGCCGAGGAAGACGAAGACGGTGATGAGCATGGTGTCGCGCACCTGCGCCACCAGGCTCTTTTCCGGCATGTTGAGGCCGCCGAAGAAGTTTTCGGAGAACTGGTTGTAGTTGAAGAAGAAAATGAAGATCAGGACCGCCACCACGATCGGCACGATCTTGGCGATGGTCACGACGGTATTGATGAAGGCGGCCTGTTCGACGCCGCGCAGGATCATGAAATGGAAGGCCCAGATGCCGGCCAGCGACACGATGATGGCAATGGGACTGCTGCCATCGCCAAAGAGCTCAGGGAAGAAACGTCCCAGTGTCGAGCCGATAAGAACCCAGTAAAAGACGTTGCCGAGACAGCTCCCGAGCCAATAGCCAAAGGCAGAGAGGAACCCCATATAGTCGCCGAAACCGGCCTTGGCATAAGCGAAAACGCCGGAATCGATGTCGGGTCTTCGGGTCGCGAGCGACTGGAAAACGCGGGCCAGCATATACATGCCGGTGCCGGCAATGGCCCAGGCGGTGATGGCGCCAAAAGGTCCCGTTGCGGTCGCAAAGCGCCCCGGCAGGTTAAAGATGCCGGCCCCGATCATGGACCCTATGACCATCGCCGTCAGCGCATTGAGCGATAGTTTCCCCTTGTCAGTTCCCGCCATACCGCCGCCCCCTAACTGGCTCCAACAAAACACAAATCCTCTTTGGAGCCGGATGAGGCTAGCGCTCACAGGGGCGTGAGGAGAATGGCGAGGCGTCCCCACACTAGGCTTGGCGTCCCGCTTTCCAACTTTCGTTGCCCGCGAAAATGCCGGTCGTAGTTTTGGGCTTTGGCCGTTTGTGGTCCCGCCGGCTGAGGGTTTTCGCGCTCTCCGTCATTCGCGCACCATGCGCCCGTCTACCCTTGATGGGGCGGGCCATAGCATTGCGCCACCCGCGCCTCCTCCCAACCGCCCCGTCAAGGGAAGGCTTTGGTCAGGGCGCTTTCGCCCCACGCACCGTGTCTTAGAAGGCGTCACGGCAACAAGATGCATCCAGAGCGGACACTCCCTTGGCCCCGTCGCGGGAACTGTTCACTTGTGACGCATCGGACTCACTTGTGACGCATCGGCCCCCCTTAATCCCTCCCCACAAGGGGGAGGGAGACGAAAGAGCAGTGTCATTGAGGCAAGCGCCTCCCCTCCCCTTTGTGGGGAGGGAATGAGGGTGGGGTGGGGAGCCACAAGGCGCCAAAGTAACCGCTCCCGCTTGCTGGAGGACTGAGACGGCGGCCGAGACCTCTTGTCTCCGCTCCCTTGAGGAGAAGGCGCTCACCTGTACGCTTTCATCCCATCCACCGATCAGCGGTTCGGCAGCGTGCCCAGACACTCCCCGCATAACGAGCCCAGCGTTCCGCTAAAGCGGGCCGTGTAACTTCAGCACGCATGCAAGCAATTCGATCAATAGAGAAGTAATTGAAACTCTTGTCCGGCAGTCCACATTCTTGGCATTCCGTCCATCTTTTCAGGATCCATCTTCATGTGGCGTTGTCCGGCTTTTTGTCTGTGATAGCGTCAGTCAAATCGAAATTTACTATTTTGGATTTGTGCAGGCGCGGTCAGGTTTGCTCGTCAGGAAGCCGGTTTGACGGCACAAGCAGCAAGTGATCCGCGTCCGATTGGAGGTCTCACTATGATTAGAACGCTTGTCCGGTTTGCCATGGCGGCCTTTGCCGTCTTGGTGCTGTCCCTGCCGGCCCTGGCCCAGATGTTCGGGCCGGCGGTCACGGTTGCCAATGTCAATTTGCGCAACGGGCCGGGCACGAACCATGCCGTGATCCGCGTGGTACGCTCGGGGGAAGAGGTGACGATCGTCCGTTGCGAACGCAATTGGTGCCTCGTCAATGCCGGGCGCGATACCGGCTGGCTCTCCCAATCCTATGTGATGCGCCTCATTGCTGCACCGCCGCCGCCCATGCCCTGGCCCGATTTCGATTTTGACGCTGGTCCGGCGCGCGCCTGTTTCTACGATCGCCCCAATTTCCGCGGTGACAGCTTTTGCCTGCGGCCCGGCAACGGCAATGCCAATCTGGGCAATTGGCGCAACCGGATCGCCTCGGTCGCCATCCACGGCAATTCGCTCAGCGTCGATCTCTGCACGGCCCGGGATTTCCGCAATTGCACTTCGATACGGCGCGACATGTCGAACCTGAGCCGGCAACTGCAGGGGGCGATCGCCTCGGTCAAGGTCTGGTAATGGGCACTGGCAGCGATCCTGCCACTGTCCCAGCCCCCCGTGAGCCCGAAAACACTGGGCTGCCCTCGGGCCTGACCGAGGGCAGCACCGCCATTGAGATGCAGTGAACTGCCCAGCGCCCGTGACCTGTCCAGCCACAGTTGGGACGGCAGGCTGCAGTTTGGGATTTTGTGCGATTGTTGGGCCCCCTCATCCGGCTAAGCTTTGCCTCCCGGAAGTGTAAGGAGCTCTGCGTGCCATGAGTGTCTCTAAGGCCAAGTCACTGGTGTCGTTGTTTTTTGTTGGTCCGGCTGTTGCGGCCGCGGCTCTGCTGGCGGCGGCGCCGGCAGTCCTTGCCCAGACGGCAAAAACCCCGGTCGTGTTCGAAAATGTCATGATTTTTGATGGGCAGTCGGATGCGCTGAGTGGCCCATCCAATGTTCTGGTCAAGGACGGCAAGATCGCCGGCATTTCGACAGCTGCAATCAGCGAAGACGGCGCCACGGTGATCGATGGCGAGGGCAAGGTGCTGATGCCGGGCCTGATCGACGCGCATTGGCACACCATGCTGATCGGGGTCACCCCCGATACCGGCCTTGCCGATATGGGCTATACGCATCTCGTTGCCGGCGTCGAGGCGACAGCGACACTGATGCGCGGCTTTACCACGGTGCGTGATCTGGGCGGTCCGGCCTTCGGGCTCAAGAAGATCATCGACCAGGGCCTCATTCCCGGGCCGCGTATCTATCCGTCTGGTGCGATGCTGACCATTACCAGCGGGCACGGCGATTTCCGGACCTTTGCCGATCTGCCGCGCAAGATCGGTGAGCTGACCCCGATGGAAGAGGCTGGCATGGCCATGGTGGTCGACAGCCCCGACGAAGTCCGCATGCGCACCCGCGAGCAATTGATGCAGGGCGCCTCCCAGATCAAGCTGACGGCGGGCGGTGGGGTGGCCTCGCCCTTCAGCCCGCTCGATGCGTCGACCTTTATCGATGTGGAGATCGAGGCTGCGGTGCAAGCCGCCTCAAACTGGGGCACCTATGTCGGCGTCCATGCCTATACGCCGCAGGCGGTACAGACGGCGATCAATGCTGGCGTAAAAGTCATCGAGCATGCGCATCTGATCGATGACGAGACGGCGCAGCTGATGGCGGAGAAGGGCATCTGGCTCAGCACCCAGCCTTTTGACGAAAATGCCGGCGCGGGCCTGCCGCCCACCTCCATGGACAAATTCCACGAGGTGCTGCACGGCACCAGCAATGTCTACGAATTTGCCAAGAAGTACGACCTCAAGACGGCCTGGGGCACAGACATCCTGTTCTCGCCCATTCTGGCCCGCGGCCAGAACAACATGCTGCTCAACCTGCTCGAATGGTACACCCCGGTCGAAGCGCTGCAGATGGCCACGGGCACCAATGGCGAGCTGCTCCTGCTCTCGGGCGAGCGCAATCCCTATCCCGGGCGTATCGGCCTCATCGAGGAAGGCGCCTATGCCGATCTGCTGCTCGTTGACGGCAATCCGCTCGAAGACCTGACCCTGGTTGCCGATCCGGCAAACAACTTCCTCATCATCATGAAGGATGGGGTGATCTACAAGGACATAACCGGCGACCAGCCATAGAGCCTGTCAGATCCCGCCCATCTTCACCTGTTCGCGCGTTTGCGTCTATCGAGGGTAACAGTCTGTTAGCCAATAGACGCCAACGCGCGGCGATGGATCGGCCAGATAGGAACGCAGAGACAAGGTCTGGGACGGAATGCACATCCGTTCGCGGAAGTATATGATACTCTCACTCAGCAAATTGCGTGTCTCTGGCCATTCGGGGCAAGCAGCTTGTCGGCGGCGGCAATATTCGGATAAAGTTCTCGCATAGTCATTCTGCCTGTTTGGCTTTTTCAACTTCTCGTTCGACGCTAGACTGGTTGCTCGTCGCAGCCATCGCCAGCGCCGGAGGAGCGTTCGGGAACCCGAGGGCACTTTGGCGGCCCCCCGGCAGACGACTATCCAAACCTCTGAAGCGCCTGGCTTTTGGCGCTTTGGCTTCTTGCCTTCTGTTTGTGTGTGGCTTGGCCGCGCACCGTTGCGGCCAGTCCCTTTTGGGGCCAGACGGGCCGCGTGGCGCGGTCCCGCGGCCAGCAGTTTTCCGCCTTCGGTCGGGAAACTCTGAGGGGGAGCGTCAGAATGTACCATGCGTCCAGTATTCGTCCGCGATATCAGCCGGTTGTGCCGCTGATGGATTCGCCGAATGACGAAGCTATCGGTCTGAGGCCTATAGATTTTTCAACCAGTGAAGTGCCTGTCGCGGATCGGTTCGACGCCTGGCGTGATGTCCATTCCGCCGCCTTCGACATCTTTCCGAGCCAGGACAACAGGAATTTTCGCGCCCGGCATCGCACCTGGGATCTGGGCAGCATGGCCTTCCAGACCATCGAGACCGACAGCCTGCGCTTTGCCAGTCTCGCCGAGCAATCCAAGCGCGATCCATTGGATCATTGGGTCGTTTCGCTCTTCGTCACCGGTCGATGCACGATCGAGGGCTCCAGGGTCCTTCTCGAAAATGTTTCAGGAATTCCGCAGCTTACCTCCCTCGTCGACCCCTTCCATGGCCAGGTCACGGCGGGCAAGGCGCATCTGCTCTATGTCCCGCGCGATACCTGCCGCGACGCCGCCCACCTCCTCGACGCCGCCTCGCTCACGCTGCTGCAAGACGGCATGGGCGGCATTTTTGCCGACTATATGCTGAGCCTGGAAAGCCGCATGTCGCAGCTGCAGCCGGGGGACCTCGCCGAGCTTTTCGCAGCCACGCGCGCGCTGCTGCTTGCGGCGATTACGCCGTCGCCCGATCGCCTCGAAGAGGCCGGGGCGCTGATCAACCACGCCCTCCTCGAACGCGCCCGACAGTGCGTGCAGGATAATCTGCAAAATCCGGCGCTCGATGTGAATTTCATCCTGCGCGGGCTGGGCGTTTCCCGCTCCCGCCTCTACCGACTTTTCGAGGCCTCGGGCGGCATCATGCACTATATCCAGAAGCGACGGCTGCTGGCAGCGCACAAGGTGCTGGCCGACCCCCTGAGCGGGCGGCGCATCTTCGAAGTGGCAGAAGATTTCTGCTTCAACGATGCTGCAGAATTCAGCCGCGCCTTCCGGCGTGAATTTGCCTACAGCCCCTCCGATGTCAGGGCCCACAGACCACATCTGGCTGCAGATCGCGTGCAGTCCAGCCCCCATGCAAAGGACCTGACGGACCTTCTCAAGCGCATGCAGAGCTAAGGCGTCATCGGTTTTTCGAATGGCGCTGCTAAAGCCGGACCGTCGCATGGTTGGTCCGCGCCGTGTCACGCGCGTGTCATTGACCCCGACTAAAACCAGCTCATTCGAATGAGTTGGTGCAATGCGGAATCAAGGCCATTCCTGGGAGGAAACCCGGGATCGGATCAGCGAAGAAATTACCACGGGACGTCTTGCGCCGGATGCGCGCCTGCCGTCCGAGCCCGAGCTTTGCCTGCTCTATGGCACGCGACGCCACTCGCTGCGCAAGGCGCTGGCGGCCCTCGTCAGCGAAGGCAAGCTGCGCGTCGAACATGGCCGCGGCACCTTTGTCGAGCGCGCGCCGCTCCTCAACTACGTCATCGGTTCGCGCACGCGTTTCCACGAAAACCTGATGTCGCAGGGTTTGACCGCGTCGGGCGAAACGCTTGCGGAAATGACCATTCCGGCGAGCAAGCGCGTCGCCTCGGCATTGGGCATCGAGCCCGAGGCCAAGGTTTTTGCCCGCTCCTGGCGCGGCTTTGCCAATGACCTGCCGATCAGCATCGGCTGGGCCTATCACGACACCACCCGCTTCCCCGACCTGCCGGAGCGGCGGCGGGAACTGTCGTCGATCACAAAAGTCTATCATTCCTACGGCATCATCGATTACCGGCGCCTGCGCACCACTGTCTTCACGCGCCTCGCCTCCGAAAGCGAGGCGAGCATGTTGATGCTGCGCGCCGGCCAGTCGGTGCTCGTGGTGCAAAAGGTCGACGCCGATCTCGATGGGCGACCGATTGGATTTTCCGAGGCTGTGTGGGCGGGCGACCGGGTGCAGTTCACCTTCGAAACCGACCAGCCGACCGTGCTTACCACCGAAAGAGACAATGATGTTTAACGAGACACCATCGGGTGGCTCCACTCACGGAGCGACGCTCGACATTCTGGCGCGGGCGCGGCCGGCACTTCTGAAAGCGCTAGCCGAAACCTTGCTTGAGGGCGTGGGCGAGATTTCGGTCATCACCAATCGCACCGGGCTCGTCATGGTCCCAATGCGCGACACGGTCGAAAATGTCGATTTTCACCTCGGCGAAGTGCTGGTCAGCGAGGCGCATATCGCCGATGCCGCCGGCTATGTCGGCTATGGCATGGTGACCGGGCGCGATCTCGAACGCGCCATGGCCATGGCCGTCGTCGACCTGCGCCTTGCCGCGACCGGCGAACAACCGGCCATAACGACCTTTCTCGCCGAAGAACGCGCGCATCAGGCCGCTGAAGACACTGCCCGCATGCGGCAGGTGGAAGCCACGCGCGTTGAAATGGAGACGTTCTGATGCTGACCGTTGCTCCTCCCGACGCCATTGAAATGCGCGCCAACGCCACTTTTGAGGCGCTGATGTGGGCCCTTTCGCGCCCCGGGGATATCAGAGAACTGCCCGAAGCCGGCCTCGCCGCCATCGCCGAAACGCTGGTCGATCTAGAATGCACCGTCTTTTCGGACGATCCGGCCCTCCGGGCGCAGATCGCGGCGACCGGCGCGCTTCAGGCCGACGATATTTCTGAGGCCGACCATGTGTTCCTCTCCTCGCTCGAGGGCGCCGAAGCTCGGCTTGTCGCCCTCCGCTGCGGTAGCGCGCTTTATCCCGATGACGGGGCGACGCTGGTTGCCCAAGTCCGCCATGGCGTGGGCCAGCGCGTGCGGCTTTCCGGCCCGGGTGTCGATGGGTTTTTGGAACTTTCCCTCGGCGTTTCGTCAGGTTTCTGGGCCATGCGCGCCATGCTCTGCGCCTATCCCGAAGGCTTTGACATGCTCCTCGTTGATGGCCGTTCGGCCATCGGCATTCCGCGCTCGACCCTGGTGGAGGTGCTGTAATGGCATATGTAGCAACCCGCGGTGGCGAAAAGGCCATCGAACAGGCCGAGCGCCTCTTCCGACAGGATCTGGGCACGATCGATGCAAACCGCGTCGAGACCATCAAGCAGACCATGCCCTATCTCATCGACCGCGTGATGGGCGAAGCCTCGCTCTATAGCGAGGAACTCGCGGCGCTAGCTCTGGCCCAGACCGGCGGCGAACTGTCGGAAGCCGTGCTGGTGCTGCGCGCCTGGCGCACGACCCAGCCGCGCATCACCATCGCCCGCCCGGTGCAGCAGGACGAAATTCTCACGCAGCGCCGCATTTCGGCAGCGTTCAAGGATATTCCCGGCGGCCAGATTCTGGGACCGACCCTCGACTACTCGCACCGCGTGCTCGCGACCGACGTGCTCGAAGGAAAACCCTATGCGCCGCCGGCCGTTGATGCAGCGGCAAAACCGGCACCGGCCCAACAGCCGTCGCTCGCCGATTGGCAGCGCCAGCAAGGGCTGCTTGCTCCTACGAGCGAAGCCGATGTGGCCTTAGAAGACATCCCGGACCTGACGCGTGAACCGCTCCTCTTTCCGGCCTCGCGTGCGCATCGCCTGCAAAGCCTGGCGCGTGCCGAAACCGGTGGCGTGCTTGCCCTCGGCTATTCGGCCATGCGCGGCTACGGCAATGCCCATCCGACGGTCAATGAACTGCGCTTGGGCGAAGCCGAAGTGGTGGTGCGCCATCCGCGCGGCACCGAGTTTTCCGCCGGGCGCGTGCGCGTCAGCCAGGCCGAAGTGACGTCGAAGGAAAAGGGCGGGTTCCTCGATCTTGGCTTTGCCGCGACCTTCGGCTGGAACGAAGTAAAGGTGATCGCGGCGGCAACGCTCGATCTCAACTCCGCCGAAGCCCCGGTTGGCTCGCCCGTCCACGAAGAATTTTATCTGTATCACACCGAAAGCGTAGAGGCCTCGGGCTTCTGCATCCACTTCAAGCTGCCGCACTACGTGACCTTCCAGTCGACGCTCGACGCCATGCGCGATGCCAAGGCCCAGAAGGCAGCAGCCGAACAGAAGGGCGCTGTCGAGCGCCAGACGGAGCCCGCAGAATGAGTCTTTCATCCCTGACAAAACCCTGGTCTGCGACCAGCTATGGCTTCCTCGATGCCTCGGCCAAGCGCGAGCTGCGTCGAAAAATGCTCAAGGCCATCGCCGTGCCCGGCTGCCAGATGCCCTATGCCAGCCGTGAAGTGCCGATGGCCCGTGGCTGGGGCACGGGCGGGTTGCAGGTGACCCTCACGCTGGTCAACCCGACTTCGGTGGT
This sequence comes from Devosia sp., assembly GCF_024707125.1. GTDB lineage: Bacteria > Pseudomonadota > Alphaproteobacteria > Rhizobiales > Devosiaceae > Devosia. The sequence continues at coordinate 144,632 of NZ_JANQAH010000009.1, read as the reverse complement.
GAAAGTGATCGACCAGGGTGCCGATGATGGCGTCAACGCCGCCTCGATCCGCCGCTTCATTTCGCGCGTTTCGGGCGCCGGGGAAACCTGGGACACCCTCGCCGCCTCCATTGTGCAGTCGCGTCACCGCGTGCCCGAAGAGGTGATGCGCGAGGACCAGATCCTCGTGCTGCAGGTGCCCAATCCCGAGCCGCTGCGCGGGGTCGAGCCCAACATTTCCATCGCCCGGCAGATGCATGCCGATGCCGACTACGGAAAACTCTGGCTGACGCTTTACGAGCAGATCGTTCGCAAGGGCAGGATCATGCAGGGTGCCGGCTACCCCTCCATGGTCAATGGCCGCCACGTGATGACACCCTCGCCCATTCCGCGCTGGGACGTACCAAAGCTCAACATGGCCAAGCACCTCACCTTCCTCTCTGCGGGCCGGGAAAAGCGGCTGTTCGCCGTGCCGCCCTTTACCCGCGTCGAGCCGCTGGTCTTTTCGGATCGCCCCTATCAGGTCGAGCACCATGCCGACCTCACCTGCCGACGCTCCGGCGTCTCGGGCTATTTCATGAACGAATTGCCCGTCGATGGCGGCGGTTCGGCCTTTGAAGTGTCCGACAGCAATCTTGGCATCAAGGCCATTCAGCAGGCGGAAGGCGCGCCGGTCGAGATCGGCAAAACCTGGTATCGCAATGGGGAGTTTTCGGCATGAGCCTCGATATGAGCCCCGCGGCGCTGACCCGCGCCGAACCGCGCCTGATGCGGGCTGAACCGCTTCTCACCATGCGCGACATTTCCAAAACCTACGGTGATGTCCGCGCCCTGCGCCATGTCGACGCCACGGTCTATCCTGGCGAAGTCATGGGCATTGTCGGGGAAAGCGGCTCGGGAAAATCGACGCTGCTGCGGATGATGAACCTCGAGGATACGCCTGATCACGGCGACTACACCCTGCGCCTCCCCAACCGCGATGACGGCAATCTCTTCGACCTGACGCGCTATGAGCGACGCATGCTCTGCGCGCGCCATATCGGCATCGTCTACCAGAACCCGCATCTGGGCCTGCTGATGAAGCACTCCTCGAGCGGCAATGTCGCTGAGCGTCTGCTCATCGCCGGCGAACGCAGCTTTGAGGTGCTCCGCGCCAAGGCGCGCGAAGCTCTCGATGCTTCCGAATTTCCGCTTTCGCGCATGGACGCCCGCCCGATCGAACTTTCCGGCGGCATGCAGCAACGCGTGCAATTGGCCAAGGCCATCGCGCTCGAACCGGCCCTGCTGCTGCTCGACGAGCCGACCACCGGTCTCGACGTTTCCGTGCAGGCGCTGGTGCTCGATACGCTAAAGCGCCTGCAGCGCGACCGGAAGATCACCATGGTGCTGGTCAGCCACGATCTGGGCGTCATCCGCACGATGGCCGACCGCGTCATGGTCATGCGCCACGGCGAGGTGGTGGAGCAGGGTCTTGCCGATCAGGTGTTCCAGGACCCGCAGCACCCCTATACCCAGCAACTCGTACACGCAAAGCTCTGAGGACAGGCCATGACTTCCACTCCCCTCCTGCGTGTCGACGGCCTGACCAAGACTTTTCGCATGTATCACCTCGACAGCATGCTGCATGCCTTTGAAGGGGTCAGCTTTGACCTTCATGAAGGCGAATTCCTGCTGCTGCGCGGGCACAACGGCGCCGGCAAGTCGACGCTGCTGCGCACCATCTGGCGCAGCTATCTGCCGGTCGGCGGTCATGTCTGGTACCGGTCCAACCATGGCGAAATCGACCTCGCCAATGCGGCCGATGTCGATATCGCGCTGCTTCGCCGCGAGGAAATCGGCTTTGTGACGCAGTTCCTCAACGCCCGTCCGCGCGTTGCGGCCCAGGATATCGTCGCCGAGCCGCTGCTTCTCGCCGGCACATCGCAGGCCGAGGCGCTGGATCAAGCCCGGCACTGGCTCGACCAGTTCGGCGTGCGTCCAGAACTCTGGCGCGCCTATCCCTCGACCTTTTCGGGTGGCGAGCAGCAGAAGGTCAATTTGGCCCGTGCGCTCATCCTGCCGCAAAAACTGCTGCTGCTGGACGAGCCGACAGCTTCGCTCGACGTTGGCGCCCGCGCCGCGCTCGTGCGCCGGCTCTCGGATTTGAAGGGGCAGGGCGTCGCCATCATCGGCGTGTTCCACCATCCGGGCGATGTCGCCCAGTTGATCACCCGCGAAATCAATCTCAATACTCGTGTCGTTGCCGACCAGAGCGAGGAAGAAGAAAATGTGGCTCTCTAATTTCCGTATCGTCCTCGCCGACCGCGTCATCGAAAACGGTGCCGTCAAAATCGAAGATGGCGTCATCGCAGAAATCAGCGAAACGCCGGTTGCCAATGCCGACGTGGACGGTCACGGCCTCCTCCTGATGCCGGGCATGATCGATATGCATGGCGACATGATCGAGCGCGAAATCGAGCCGCGCCCGGGCGTGCGCATGCCGATGGAAATGGGCCTCCGCGATCTCGACATGAAGCTCGCAACTGCAGGCATCACCACGGCCTATGCCTCGCTCTCCTTCGCGCCGGGCTCCACCTATGGCCATATGCGCTCCTATGATTTCACGAGCGAGATGATCCGCGCCGTCGTCGCGGCGCGGCCGAACCTCCTCATCGACCATCGCGTGCATGCACGGTTTGAAGTGACTTTTCCGGCCGCCTTGTCCGTCGTGAAGGAACTGGTCGGCGAGGGCTCGGTCGATCTCGTCTCGCTCTGCGATCACACGCCGGGGCAGGGTCAGTATCGCAACCTCGAATTGCAGGCCGCCAACATCTCCAAGAACAAGGGCATTTCGCTCGAAGCTGCGGCCGAACAATTGCAGCAGCGCATCAGGGATCGCCAGGAAACGGCCGGCGACATGACCGCGACTCTCCGCGCCATTACCCAATATTGCGCGCTGCATGGCGTGCCGGTGGCGAGCCACGATGACGACACGGTCGAAAAAGTGGAGCTGATGGATTCCCTCGGCGCCAATATTTCCGAGTTTCCGGTGACGCTCGAGGCCGCGAAGGAAGCAAATCGCCGGGGCATGCTCAATGCTATGGGCGCGCCGAACGCGCTGCGCGGCCAGTCCTATTCCGGCAATCTCTCGGCGCGCGAAGCGCACGAAGCCGGCGTGCTCGACCTCCTCGCCGCCGATTACCATCCCTCGGCCATGCTCCCGGCCGTGCTGGTGCTGGGCAAGACCGATCCCAATGGCTTGCCGGGCGCGGCAAAACTCACCTCGCTCAATCCGGCCCGCGCGCTCGGCCTCGAAGATCGCGGCGAAATCCGTGTTGGCCTCCGCGCCGATCTCCTCGTCGCCAGCGATACCGGCGTCGGTCGCGTCCATGCCACTCTGTCGCGCGGCCGGTTCGTCCATTCCGATGGCACGTTGGCGATTTCAGGCGTTTCCACGCGTCACGAGACAGTCATTCGAATGAGTTAATCGTGTCATTGAGGCGGGTTAGAGTCCTAAGCATAGAGCAAGAGTTGAGGCCAATTTCACTGTGTCGGTGAAATTGCTGGAAACACGGCAGGGTGCGTCATGCTGGAACTGAAGAAGGTCACCAAGGTTTTTGGCGACACGATTGCCGTCAACAATGTGTCGCTCTCCTTCGCCCCGGGCCAGATGGTCGGTATTATCGGGCGCTCGGGCGCCGGCAAGTCGACCCTTCTCCGTCTCATCAACCGCCTCGCAGGCGTCAGCGAGGGCCGCATCAGTTTTGGCGACACCGATGTCGGCGCCCTTGAAGGCAAGGCATTGCGGGCCTGGCGTGCCCGCTGCGCCATGATTTTTCAGCAGTTCAATCTCGTGAACCGTCTCGACGTGCTCACCAACGTCATGATCGGCCGCATCGGCACTGCGGCGACACTGCCGGTCATGTTAAAACGCTTTCCAGTCGAGGATCGGGCCAATGCCGCCATGGCGCTCGATCGGCTGGACCTTTTATCCCAGGCGCTGCAGCGCGCCGATACGCTCTCGGGCGGCCAGCAGCAGCGTGTCGCCATTGCCCGCGCCCTGATGCAGAAGCCGAGCCTCATTCTGGCCGACGAGCCGATTGCCTCGCTCGACCCGCGCAATGCGCGCCTGGTGATGGACGCGCTGCGCACCATCAACCGCCAGGACAAGATTACCGTCATCACCAATCTCCACACGCTCGATGCCGCCCGCGCCTATTGCGACCGCATCGTAGGCATGGCGCAGGGCCGGGTCGTCTTTGACGGCACGCCGAGCCAGCTCACCTCTTCCGTGATTCAGGAGATCTACGGTGACGATACCGAAACAGCCGTGGACGAAAACCTGACTTCCACAATGGCTGGAACCAGTCCCGCAGGACGACAGATGGAGGTGGCTCACTAGAGCCCCTTTCTTTCCCAACCCGGAGTTTCACCAATGCTCACCTTGACGCGTCGCGGCCTTGCGGCTGCGCTGGTTTCGCTCGCCCTCGTTTCCCCGGTCCTCGCGCAGGACTGGCGCTCGGAATATCCCGAGCTGACCATCGGTATCTCCTCGGGCGAAAACGAAACCGATGCCATCGCCCGCAACCAGCCCTATGCCGACTATCTCAGCCGCGAGCTGGGCGTGCCGGTGAAAATGATCCGCGGCACGGACTATGCCGCCGTCATCGAAGCCATGCGTTCTGGTCACGTGCAGATCGCGTCGGTCGGCCCGGCTGCCTATGCGCTGGCGCGCAAGGTCATGGGCGACGAAATTGCGCCCGTTGCCGTGACGCTCGATCAGGATGGCAACCTCGGCTACTACTCCGTCATCGCGGTGCGCGCCGACAGCCCCTACCAGACTCTTGAAGACATCAAGGGCAAGTCCTTCGCCTTTGCCGACCCGAACTCGACCTCGGGCTATGCCGTCCCCTCCTATTATCTCTCGACCGAGCTCAAGACCTCGGCCGACGACTATTTCAGCGAAGTCGCCTTCTCCGGCGGCCACGAGCAGAGCGTCATGGCGCTGGTCAACGGCACTTTTGAAGCTGTCGCTACCCACTGGCGCAACGAGACGGCCGGCAATATCCAGACCATGGAAAAGAAGGGCCTGATCCAGCCCGGTTCGACCCGCATCATCTGGACCTCGCCCGTCATCCCCAACACCCCGGTGATGATCAACACGACGCTCCCCCAGGAACTGCAAGACGAGTTCAAGGCCGCCCTGATGGCCTTCCCGGAAAAGGACCCGGAAGGCTTTGCGACCTACAGCAACGGTACCTCGAGCGGCTATGTCGAAGCCAAGCACGAAGACTATCTCGACGTCGTCGCCATCACCGAATTCAACGCCGAACAGCGCCGCAAGAACGGCAACTGATCGCTTTCCAACTGACCGGCGCGCGTCCCGTGCGCCGGTCTTTTTCATTTGAGAGGGCCCCCGTGTCCACTTTGACCCCCACCAATGGCCTGCTGTCATCGACGACGCGTGAGGAGCGCCTCCTCTCGTTCGAAGGGCGCTATCGCCAGCAGCAGTTTACCCGCCGCAACTGGACCCTGTTTTATGGCGCGCTGTTCCTCGCCGCGCTCATTGGCTCCATTGCCGTCAGCGATTTCAGCATTCCCGGCCTCATAAAAGGCCTGCCCATGGCCTGGAACTATATCGCGGGCACGTTGCCAAAGCTGACGCTGGAAAATCTCTGGGGCGATCTTGCCGAATGGTATTGGGGCCTGCGCTTCTGGCTGCGGCTGCTCGTTGAAACCATTCTCATGGGCTTTGTCGGCACTGTCCTTGGCGGCGTCCTCGCGCTGGCGCTCTGTTTTCCGGCCTCGCGGAACCTCGTTGAAAATACCGTCATCTATTTTGCCGCGCGCCGCACCCTCGAATTCTGCCGCACTGTGCCCGAACTGGTCTTTGCGCTGATCTTTGTCTTCGCCTTCGGTCTTGGTCCCTTTGCCGGCGTTTTGGCCATTGCGGTGCACACGGCCGGCTCGCTTGGAAAGCTCTTTGCCGAGGTCAATGAAAACGTCGATCCGCGTCCCATCGAAGGCGTACGCGCTTCGGGCGGCAATTGGCCGATGATCATGCGTCTGGGCGTCGTGCCGCAGGCCCTGCCCAATTATGCCAGCTACCTGCTGCTGCGCCTCGAAATCAATGTACGCGGCGCCTCGGCTCTCGGCCTCGTCGGCGCCGGCGGCATCGGCGAAGACCTCTATGTCGCCATCCGCCAGTTCGAATATACCGACATCTCGGCCATCATGCTGCTTTTGATCCTGACGACCTCGGTAATCGACATCATCTGCGAAACCATCCGCCATCGCCTTATCGGCCACGATCTTGCAGCGAGTGCCTAAGCCATGAACACCGCTCAGCACGCCGACATTTCCCGCCTTCGCCGCTCCAATCCCGAGATTTTTAGCCGGCCGCTCGTGGAGCGCGTTCGCGGTTGGGGCCTCTGGACCGCTTTTCTCGCCGTTTTTGCTTTCGGGCTCTGGTGGATCGACGCCTCCCCCATGCGGATCATCAATGGGCTGAACAAGCTCGGCATGCTGGTCGTGCTAATGATCCCGCCCTGGCCCGGCGACGGCCTTTGGGACTATCTGCGCGCCATGCTCGAAACGCTTGCCATGGCGTTCCTCGGCACCGTCATTGCCGCCGTGCTTGCCGTGCCGCTGGGGTTCCTTGGCGCCAAGAACATCGTGCCCAACTGGTTCTTCCATTTTGGCCTGCGTCGCTTCTTCGACGCATTCCGCGGCATCGACGGTCTCGTCTGGGCGCTTATCTTCGTCTCGGCCGTGGGGCTTGGCCCCTTTGCCGGTGTCCTCGCCATCGCCGTCGGCGACGTCATGGTTTTGGGAAAACTCTTTGCCGAGGCCATCGAGAATGTCGACAAGAAGCCGGTCGATGGCGTGCGCGCCTCAGGCGGCTCCGGCCTTCATGTCATGCGGCTCGGTGTCTTTCCGCAGGTCTTTCCGGTGATGATGAGCCACGTGCTCTATTTCTTCGAATCCAATGTCCGTTCGGCCACCATTCTCGGCATTGTCGGGGCGGGGGGCATTGGCCTGCAACTGTCCGATCGCATGCGCATCAACAACTGGCAGGAAGCCGCTTTCATCATCCTGCTGATCCTCGTCACCGTTTCGATCATCGATGCGATATCCCGTCGCATCCGCGCCAAATTGACCTGAAGCGGGCAGAATTTCTGCCCGCCGCGGGACTATGAATTTCATGTGACGACATCAGCGTGCAAGTTAAGCCCAAAGTGGTCTTCTCAGGAGGCGTGAGCATCCCTATACCTTGGCAATAGATTCGAGCCTGAGGACTGGCCCCCTGCCTTCAATACCGACCGACTTCGCCCTTCCCCTTCTCTGCATTCTGCCATTTCTGGCAAGCGTGTTTGTATTGGCTGCTCCGGGTGAAAAATACCGGGGCGCGGCCTGGGTGACGGCGGTCGTTGCGGCCATTCTCAGTCTTTTGTCCCTCGCGCTCTTTCCTTCCATCGCCAATGGCGAAGTGCTGATCAGCCGCATCGAATGGATACCGCAGCTTGGGCTCAACCTGACCCTGCGCCTCGATGGGCTTGCCTGGCTCTTTGCCGTGCTCATCACCTGCATCGGCTTTCTGGTGGTGCTTTATGCGCGCTACTACATGTCGCCCAAGGATCCCATCGCGCGCTTCCACGCGCTGCTGCTGGCCTTCATGGGCGCCATGCTCGGCCTCGTCATGTCGGGTAATATCATCCAGCTTGCCATCTTCTGGGAGCTGACCAGCCTCGTCTCGTTCCTCCTCATCGGTTACTGGTATCACCGCGGCGATGCCCGCGACGGCGCGCGCATGGCGCTCATCATCACCGGCACCGGTGGTCTCGCGCTCTTTGTGTCCATGCTGATCATCGGCCGGATCGTCGGCAGCTATGAGCTCGACGATGTCCTGGCCTCGGGCTCGCTGATCGTTGAAAGCCCGCTCTATCCGGTGGCGCTGATCCTGTTCCTGCTCGGCGCCTTCACCAAGTCGGCGCAGTTCCCGTTCCAGTTCTGGCTGCCCAATGCCATGACCGCGCCGACCCCGGTTTCGGCGTATCTCCATTCAGCGACCATGGTGAAGGCGGGCGTCTTCATCCTCACCCGCTTCTGGCCGGTCATGCATGACCACCAGCTCTGGTTCTGGATCGTCACTTATACAGGGCTCGCGACGCTCATCTTCGGGGCCTATACCGCGCTGTTCCAGCGCGACCTCAAGGGGCTGCTCGCCTATTCGACCATTTCCCATCTCGGGCTCATCACCACGCTTTTAGGGATGGGCACGCCCCTCGCGGCCGTTGCCGCCATCTTCCACATCGCCAATCACGCCACCTTCAAGGCGTCGCTCTTCATGGCGGTGGGCATCATCGACCACGAGACCGGCACGCGCGACGTGCGCAAGCTGAGTGGTCTTCGGAAATACATGCCGTTCACGGCGACCCTCGCCATCATCGCCAGCGCCGCCATGGCCGGCGTGCCGCTGCTCAACGGCTTCCTTTCGAAGGAAATGTTCTTCACCGAGACGGCCGAGTTCGATCCCAACGTCTTCGTCAATCTCTCCCTGCCGATTGGCGCCACGCTCGCCGGCATGCTCAGCGTCGCCTATTCGATAAAATTCGTGCACGGCGTCTTCTTCGGGCCGCCGCCGACAGAGCTTGAAAAAGTGCCGCACGAGCCCCCGGCGCTGATGCGCCGCCCCATCGAAATCCTGGTGCTGATCTGTCTCGCCGTCGGCATCATTCCCGGCATCACCATCGGGCCCTATCTCGCCGCGGCCGTGCGTTCGGTTCTGGGCGCCGAAACGCCCTATTACAGCCTCTCGGTCTGGCACGGCTTTAATCTGCCCCTGATCATGAGCATCATCGCCATGGTGGGTGGCGCCGTCATCTATGTGCCCTACTACCGGCGCCTGCTGAATGTCGATGGCGTGCCTTTGACGCGCGGTCTTGTCGGCCAGCGCGTCTTCGAGCGCCTCCTCGTCACCGCCACCAATCGCTGGGCCCGCCATCTTGTCGGCGCCTTCGGCACGCAACGCCTGCAACCGCAGATTTTCGTCGTCATCTTCCTTGCGCTGGCAGCCGGCATTGCCGCGGGCTGGACGCGCATGGGCAATCTGCCGCTGCCCGACAGTTTTGATCCGGTTCTCGGGCTCGTCTGGCTCCTCGGCGGCATCAGCGCCGTTGCGGCGGCGCAGCAGGCAAAGTTCCATCGCCTCGCCTCCATGATCCTCATGGGCGGCGCCGGGCTTGCGACCTGTCTCACCTTTGCATGGTTCTCCGCCCCCGACCTGGCGCTGACCCAGCTCCTCGCCGAAATCGCCACGACCGTTCTGATCCTCCTTGGCCTGCGCTGGCTGCCCAAGCGCAGCCCCGTGCCCGAAGGCACGCCGCTCGTCGCACGGCTGCGCCGCTATCGCGACGTGAGCCTCGCCGGGCTGGTCGGGCTCGCCACGGCGCTTGCGAGCTACGCCATCATGACGCGCTCGGCGCCCGAGGGCATTTCCGACTTCTTCCTTGCCAATGCCTACAAGGAAGGCGGCGGTACCAATGTCGTCAATGTCATGCTGGTCGATTTCCGCGGCTTTGACACCATGGGCGAAATCACGGTGCTCGGCGTCGTTGCGCTGACCGTTTTCGGCCTCCTGCGTCGCTTCCGCCCGGCTTCGGACAGCGCCGAGCGGCCCGAGCAACAGCGCGTACTCGACGACTATGCGCCCGGCTCCGGCGATAACGTCGCCGACGATTTCCTGCGCATACCGGCACTGATCATGAACTGGATGTTCCCGGTCGTCGTCGTCGTCGCCATCTATATGCTGATGCGCGGCCACGACCTGCCGGGCGGCGGCTTTATCGCCGGCATCATCATGTCGCTGGCCTTTATTCTCCAGTATCTCGCCGGGGGCACACGCTGGGTCGAAGAGCGCCTGCGCATCCTGCCGCTGCTCTGGATCGGCTGGGGTCTTCTCCTCGCCCTCCTCACCGGTCTTGGCGCCATGGTGCTCGGCGCGCCCTTCCTCACCTCGGCCTTCGCCTATGCCGACATTCCGCTGATCGGTAAGGTGCCGATGGCCACGGCGCTGATCTTCGATCTTGGCGTCTTTGCCCTTGTCGTCGGCGCGACTGTGCTGATGTTGATCGCCCTGGCGCACCAATCCATTCGTCGACCAAAAGTCGCGGGCTCCAACAAGCCCAAGCAGCGTGTGGGAGCAGACAAATGGAACTGACCCTCGCCATCGCCATCGGCGTGCTCTCCGCTTCCGGCGTCTACCTCTTGCTGCGTCCGCGTACCTTCCAGGTGATCATCGGCCTGTCTCTCGTTTCCTATGCGGTCAATCTCTTCATTCTCTCAATGGGGCGGTTGCGCATGGATGCGGCGCCGATCCTCTCCGGCGCCGATGCCAATATTGCCGACTATGCCGACCCAGTGCCGCAGGCGCTGGTTCTCACCGCCATCGTCATCGGCTTTGCCATGACGGCCCTGTTCCTTGTCGTGCTGCTCGCCGCCCGCGGGCTCAGCGGCTCCGACCATGTTGATGGAAAGGGGGATTGAGATGACTGGCATGAACCACATCGCCATCCTGCCGATCCTCATTCCCATGGCGGCGATGGTTTTCAACCTGCTCGTGGGCGATGGACGCAGCAATCGCCGCATCATCGGCATCAATATCGGGTTCAGCGTGTTGTTGTTGCTGGTCTCGATCCTGTTGCTGACGGTCCTCGCCCAATCGAGCACGGCTGCCGCTGCGGTCTATCCGCTCGGCAATTGGCCAGTGCCTTTCGGTATTGTCCTCGTCGCCGATCGATTGGCCGCGGTGATGGTTCTCACCACCTCCATCCTGTCGCTGGCCGCGCTCATCTTCGCCTCGGCCCGCTGGCACAGCCGCGGTACCAATTTCTTCCCCCTCTTCCATGCGCTGGTCATGGGGCTCAACGGCGCCTTCCTCACCGGCGACCTTTTCAATCTGTTCGTCTTCTTCGAGCTGCTTTTGGCCGCGTCCTATGGCCTGGCGTTGCATGGCGGTGGACGCAATCGCGTGCGCGCGGCGATGCACTACATCGTCATCAACCTCGTTGCGTCCTTCCTGTTCCTGATCGGCGTGGCGCTGATCTATGGCACCACCGGCACGCTCAACATGGCCGACATTGCCCGCGCCGTGCCGCATATCGCTGCGGATGATCTCGGTCTCTTCGAAGCCGGCGTTGCCGTCCTCGGCATTGCCTTCCTGATCAAGGCTGGCTCCTGGCCGCTGCACTTTTGGCTGCCCAATACCTATTCCTCGGCCGCACCGCCGGTGGCCGCACTCTTTGCGGTCATGACCAAGGTCGGCTTTTACGCCATCCTGCGCCTCTGGACCCTCGTCTTTGCCAATCAGACCGGCCCGGAACTGGCCTTCGGGCAGAACGTGCTCTTCGTTCTCGGCATTGCGACGGTCGCCTATGGCAGCGTCGGTGCCCTCTCGAGCAAGGCCCTTGACCGGCTGGCGAGCTATCTGATCCTCGTTTCGGCCGGCACGCTGCTCCTCGCGGTGGCCTACAACGTGCCGGGGGTCACCACCGGCGCGCTCTACTATGTTGTCGTCGCAACCCTCGCGGCAGGAGCGCTCTTCCTCCTCAAGGATGTCATCGACCAGGTCCTTCCGGCCGAAGCGCAGATCCTTGCCGTGTCGCTCGAATTCTATGGCGACGAGGAAGAGGTGCTCGACGAGGACCAGGAAGTCAGCCGCAGTTTTCCGGCTGCTGCGACCCTTTTGAGCTGGTGCTTCGCCATTGCCGCCCTGGTCATGGCCGGCCTCCCACCGCTCTCGGGTTTCCTCTCGAAATTCGCCATGCTGTCCGCGGCCTTTGGTGCGGACAATGCACCGACGGCCGCCACATGGTGGATCACCGGGGCGCTGATCGTCTCCGGCCTTTTCGTGCTTATCGCCATGGTACGCAACGGCATCAACATCTTCTGGACCTCGCTGCCCGATGATGGGGGCCTGGCGCTGCGCCCGCTCGAGATCGGTCCGATCATGGTGCTGCTGGCGTTATGCGTGCTGATGGCGGTGTTCGCTGGTCCGGCGCTGAGCTACTTTGCCGATACGGCCGCGTTCATCCACGCGCCCCAAAACTATATCGATCTGGTCCTGCCCCAGGAAGACACGCCATGAGACGTCTCCTGCCGCATCCGGTCCTGGCCGGTTTCCTGCTCGTTCTCTGGCTGGTCCTGCAGCAATCGGCGGGCCTGGGACACATCCTCTTCGGTGGCGTGATCGCCATTGCCGTCTCCATGGCCGCGAGTGCCATCATCCCGGAACGCATCACCATTCGGCGACCGCTGAAATTCATCCAACTCATCGTCGTCGCCGGGCTCGACATCATACGCTCGAACCTGGCGGTCATGTCGGTGCTGTTCCATCCGCGCCCCAACCCGACGGCCGGGTTCATCGAGATGGACCTGACCCTCAAAAATCCCTTCGCTTTGGCCATTCTTGCCGTGATCCTGACCGCGACGCCGGGCAGCGCCTGGCTCGAATATGACCGCGAGCGCAGCACCGTTCTCATCCATGTCTTCGATCTCGTTGACGAAGACGCCTGGGTGGCCACGGTCAAGAAGCGCTACGAGGCCCTGTTGCTGGAGATTTTCCCATGAGCGTAGCCATCCTCGAATGGAGCCTGCTGGCAGCCCAGATCATGCTCGGCTTGGGCATGCTGGCAACGCTCTACCGCATGGTCGTCGGCCCCCGCGCGCAGGATCGTATCCTCGCCCTCGACGCGCTCTATGTCGTCGCGCTCTTGCTGCTGATCACGCTTGGTATTCGCACCAATTCGCAGGTCTATTTCGAATTGGCCATGCTCATGGGCCTCTTGGGTTTTGTCGGCACCGTGGCGCTGGCAAAGTTCCTCATGCGCGGCGAGGTGATCGAATGATATCAGATCTGCCGCTCTGGCTCTCGATCCTCGTCTCGGCATTCGTGGTGCTCGGCGCCTTGCTGACCATGGCCGGCTGCTTCGGCCTCATTCGCCTCAAGAGCTTTTACCTGCGCATCCACGGCCCAACCATGGGCACCAGCATGGGGGCGGGCTGATCCTTCTCGCCTCCGCCATCTATTTCACCGTGACGCGCGAGCGGCTGGTGGTGCACGAGCTGGTCATCTTCCTCTTCGTGACGCTGACGACGCCGGTGACACTGATGCTCTTGGCGCGCGCCACCTTGTTCCGCGATCGCGTCGAGGGTAATGCCGGCGTGCCCCAGCGGCCGGAAAAGACCGAGACTTCAGCCTCCCCCTAGAGCCCAAACCGGTCCTTGAACTCGTACCACCACGAGCCGATCGTCGAATATTGCGCGCGGAACAGGCGCCCGCCGGGGAACGGAATCCAGGGCAAGTCGGCAAAGACGGCGAAGCGGGTGAAATCGCCCTTGATGGCTTCGGAGAGAATGCGCCCGAAAAGGTGCGAGCCGGTGACGCCATGGCCCGAATAGCCATGGGCGAAATAGATGCGATTGCCCAGGCGCCCCATCTGCGGCACGCGTGAGAACGAGAGCGCGAAATTGCCGCTCCAGGCGAAGTCCACGCGCTCTCCCTTGAGCTGGGGAAATACCTTTTCCATGTTCGGCCGCAGCTTTGCCACCACGTCCGCCGGGTCGGTGCCGCCATAGACGACGCCGCCGCCAAAGATCAGGCGATAGTCGGCGCTGATGCGGAAATAATCGAGAATGTAGCGCACGTCTTCGACGCACATGCCGGTGGGGAGCAGTGCCTCGGCGCGTTCCCTGCCGAGCGGGGCTGTCGCCATCATCTGGGTCGAAACCGGCATGACGCGGGCGGTGAGCTGGGGCACGACATTGCCCAGATACGCATTGCCGCAGACGACGGCGGTCTTGGCCGTCACCCGGCCAGCGGCGGTCTCCACCACGGCGCTGTCCGCGCTCTGGCTGACCTTGGTCACCGGGGAATGCTCATAAATGACCCCGCCCAGCCCCTCAAATGCCTTGGCTTCGCCGAGCACAAGGTTGAGCGGATGCATATGCGCGCCGGAATGATCGATCATGCCGCCGGCATAGACGTCCGAGCCGATATGCTTGCGGACCGCCTCGCGGTCGAGCAGTTCGTGATCGTCCATGCCATGGCTCTGCCATAGGGCCTTCTTGGCCTCGAGATCGCGCATGTGCTGTTCTGTATAGGCAGCATAGATATTGCCGCGCTTGAGGTCGCACTCGATGCCGTAGCGCGCCACCCAGTCATAGATGATCCCGGCGCCTTCCTGCACGAGACCGCCGACAAAATTGGCTGTCTTTTCGCCATAGCGCTTGCCGATGGTGGCAAGGCTGGCATTGAGCCCGTTGACCACCTGCCCGCCATTGCGCCCCGACGCGCCCCAGCCGACTTCGGCGGCTTCAACGACGACGACCTTCAATCCGCTCTCGGCCAGGTGAATGGCCGTCGACATGCCCGAATAACCGGCGCCGACGACGACGATATCGGCGGTCACCTCGCCTTCGAGTTTCTTTGTCTCACGGATGATGTTGCGCGAAGCTGCATAATAGCTCGGCGGATAGGGCGAATTGGCATTCGGAACTTCGGCCATCACACCACCTCGAGATAGGCCGAGAATTCGAGATCGGTCACCTGCGAGGCAAAGCCGGCGATCTCCTGCCGTTTGCAGGCGACGAACATGGAATGCAGCGTCGTATCGAAAATGCGCGGGATCATGTCGCCGTCTTCAAAGGCGTTGACCGCCGAGGCCCAGTCGGCCGGCAGTTTCGGCAGGCGCTCGGAATAGGCGCGACCCTTGAAAGGTTTTGGCGGTTTGAGGCTATCCTCGATACCGACGAGGGCCGCGCCCAAAATGCCGGCGAGCACGAGATAGGGATTGGCATCGGCCCCGGCAACGCGATGCTCGATGCGGCGCGCCTTGGGATTGCCGCCGGGGATGCGCAGGGCCGTGGTGCGGTTCTCATAGCCCCAGGAAATCGCGCTCGGCGCATGTGTGTCAGGCCGCAGGCGCCGATAGGAATTGAAATGCGGCGCAAAGAGGAGCGTTGATTCCGCCATGCCGGCCAGGAGCCCGCCAACGGCATGCAGCATCACGTCCGAACCGGTCTCGGTGCCGTCATCGAAAACGTTGTTGCCCGCCGCGTCATTGAGGCTGAAATGCACGTGAAAGCCATTGCCCGAACGCATGCCATAGGGTTTTGCCATAAAGGTCGCGACGAGTTTGTGCTTGCGCGCCACGCCCTTGACGATGCGTTTGAACAGCACCGCGTCATCGGCGGCCTTCAATCCGTCGGTGTGCAGCAGATTGATCTCGAACTGGCCGACGCCGTTTTCGGCCACGGCCGTATCGGCCGGCACGTTCTGCTGCTCGCATTGCAGATAAACGTCGCGGAAAAACTCGCCAAAATCCTCCAGCTCGTCGAGCGAGAGAATGGCGTCGGAATCGAGACGTTTTCCCGTATACGGCGAAATCGGCGGTGTGGCTGAATCGGCGTCGGGATCGACGAGATAGAATTCAAGCTCGGTAGCAACCACCGGCTTGAGGCCGATCTCGGAATAGCGCCGCAGCACATGGGCGAGCGCCTGACGCGGATCGCCGAGGAAAGGGGTACGCGTGTCCTGGAACAGCCAGAGCGGGATCATGGCGCTCGGGCGCGTCGTCCAGTTGATCGGCAGGGCGCCGCGGCCGGTCGGGCTACAGATGCCGTCGACGTCGCCGCTCGAATAGACCATGGGATTGCCCACGATATCCTCGCCCCACACGTCCACCCCGACGATGGACAACGGCATGCGGATGCCATTTTCGCCGATCCGTCGGGCCTGGTCGATGGGGATGCGCTTGCCCCGCATGATGCCGTTAAGGTCGCACACAGCCGTGTGCAGCACTTCGATCTGCGGGTTCTGTTCGAGCCAACTTACGATGTCGGTATTCACTGTCGCTTCGATGCTCATGCCTCGTCCGTCGACTTTTGGTGCGTTCCAGCGTTACCCTAGCAGGAGCCTTCACCCGAGGGGAAGGCAGCAAGGCATTTTCGCCGGGGTTGAAAGAAAATCATGCAGCAACGGCCTCTTATCGGCGTCATCGCCTGCGAGCGTCAGGTCGAGGGTGAGCCCGCCCAGGCGGTCAAGCATCGCTATCTCGAGGGTGTCGAGCGGCTCGCCAACGCGGTTCCCGTCATCATCCCGACCAACCAGGCGGAGGCCAATGCGGCCGAAATCGTCGGGCGGCTCGATGCCCTGCTGCTCACCGGCAGCGGCTCCAATATCGAACCTGTCCGCTATGGTTCTTCGGCACCGGCGCAGGCGCCGACCGACCACGGTCGCGATCTCTTCGGCCATGCGCTGATCCGCGCGGCTATCGACGCCGGCAAACCGGTCTTCGGCATCTGCCGCGGCTTGCAGGAAATCAATGTGGCCCTCGGCGGAACCCTTCGCGATCTGCGGGCGGCCGATCTCGCGCAAAAACACCATGCGCCTGCCGAGGCGGATCTCGGCGACACCTTTGGCTATGGTCACAAGGTCGAAGTGGTGGCCGGCAGCATGCTGCAGCGCTTCTCGGGCAGCGAGGCTCTTGAGGTCAACAGCGTCCACTATCAGGCCATCGACCGCTTGGGCGATGGGCTGGCGGTCAACGCCACCGGCCCCGAAGGGGTCATAGAGGCCATTTCCGCAACCGGTACGACGGCGCCGGTCTTTGCCGTGCAGTGGCACCCCGAATGGCGCCCCGAAGGGCGGGCGCATGACCTGGCATTCTGGAACTATCTCGGCGAAGCGGCGCGTGCCGATTATCTGCCGGCGGCTCAGTTGGAGAAAAATGCATGACCGCTTTCGAAACGCGTCTGTTCATCAATGGCGATTTCGTTGCCGGTCAGGGCGCGATGGAAACAGTATTTGAGCCCGCGCTTGGGATCATGCTCGCCCAGGTGGCTTCGGCCAGCCCCGATCAAGTCGATCTCGCTGTCCGTGCGGCACATAAGGCCTTCGCCATCTGGTCCAAAACCACGCCGCGCGAACGCAGCGCGGCCTTGCTGGCTATTGCGGAAAAGATCGAGGCCTCGGCCGAAGCGCTCGGGACAATTGAATCGCGCAATGCCGGCAAGCCGCTGCGCTACGCGCAGGGCGGGGAAATCGGCAATGTCGTCGATGTCTTCCGCTTCTTTGCGACGGCGGTGCGCAATATGCCCGCCCCCGCAGCGGGCAATTACCGCTCGCCCAATCGCCTGAGCCTCGTGCGCCGCGACCCCATCGGGGTAATCGCCCAGATCGCGCCCTGGAACTATCCGCTGCTCATGGCCGCCTGGAAAATCGCACCGGCCATCGCGGCAGGGAATACCGTGGTCATAAAACCCTCGGAACTGACCCCGCTGAGCCTGCTCGCGCTGGGCAAGATTTTCGCCGAGGTGCTGCCGCCCGGCGTCATCAACATCATCTGCGGTAATGGACCCGATGTCGGCCAAAAGCTGATTTCGCATGATCTGGTGCGGATGATCTCGCTGACCGGCGACGTGCGCACCGGTCGTGCCGTGCTGCAAGCCGCTGCTGGGCCGATGATCAAGCGCACCCATCTTGAGCTCGGCGGCAAGGCGCCTGTTATCGTCGCGGCCGATGCCGATCTCGACAAGCTGGTCGAAACCTTGCGTGAGGCGAGCTTTTACAATGCCGGACAGGACTGCACAGCCGCCTGCCGCATCTTTGCCGACAAGAGCATTGCCGAGTCACTGACCGACCGGCTTGAAACCATGGTTGGCTCGCTCGTCTATGGAAAGCCCGAACGCGGTGATGTCGAATTCGGCCCCGTGATCAGTGCGCGGCAGCGCGAGCGCGTGGCGGGGTTTGTCGATCGCGCCAAAAGTAGTGGCGCCGACGTCATGCAAGGCCGCGCCGCGGACCAGGATGGTTTCTTCTTCGCCCCGACGCTCGTCGCCGCGCCCATCGTGGCCGAGATCGTGCAGAAGGAAGTCTTTGGTCCCGTCGTCAGCATCACGCCCTTCGACACCATCCAGACCGCCGTCGATTGGGCCAATGCTTCCGAATATGGCCTTGGCTCTTCGGTCTGGTCCCGCAATGCCGAACAGGCTCTGGCCATGGCCGATGCGCTCGAATATGGCGTCACCTGGCTCAATACCCACGGCGTCATGGCAACGGAAATGCCGCATGGCGGCATGAAGAATTCCGGCTACGGCTCCGACCTCTCCATGCAGTCGCTGCTCGACTACACCCAGATCAGGCACCTGATGTTCGGCTAGGCGGCAGCCCTGGTCGGACCGGGAATATCCGCTGCATCCACGGCAAGATCCGCCAAAGCGAGTAGCGGTTTACACGCTATGAGGTTGTCGCTGTCGAGCGTCAGGATGACCACGTCATAGAGTTCGGCCAGCGCCTGAATGAGGATGCGGACGGATTTGGCACCGGGATCGAGCTGTGCCTGCCGGCCCCAGGGCACGAGAGCGGCTTCGTGCGATCCGCTGCCGTGGATAATGTCCGCAAAGGACGCAAGACCTTGCGAGAGATCGCTGATACCAGCCGCGCGTCCGCGGTGGCGGCTGGCGGCATCCACGAGAACCACGCGCTTGCCTTGCCGCTCATATTGACCGAGCAGCCGGCGCGCCGCAGCGCCCATATCGCCCCGGCAGCGAATGGCCACGATACGGACATCGTCCAACCCTTTGGCGGTCGCCGGGGGTGGGGCTACGGCGGTCTCCTCTTCAGCTACCGGATTGATGGTATCCGGCGCAGGAGGCTCGTCCGCTTCCATGTTGACGTCGGGTGCGTCCGGCGCATCGAGCCAGTTCTCAGCGCTCGCGTCGGCGAACTCCGGCTCTTCGACCGGCGCATAGGCCTGATCGTCTTCCGGCTCGATAGCGAGTTCGGCTTCTTCGATGGCGTCCGATGCCCGTTGACGTGAGCGCAAAAAGGCAAAAAGACCGATCTGGCCAAAAAAGGCGAGGCCGCCCGAAAGGGCCAGAACCAGATCAGTCCGGACTGGACGGGGAAGGGCGGTTACCTTGGGTTCCGGCCGATCGCCAATGGCGCCGGTCGTCACGCTGGCATCGGCCACAACTGGCGTCGTGGCGGCGATAAGCTCGTCGCGTAGCCCGTCTTCGAGGCGACGCGCCGCATCGCGGTCGGCGATGACGAGGCTGGCCAGCTGCTGCATGCCCTCATCGAGGCCGGCAGAAAGCTGATCGATCTCTTCGAGCAGTACGCGCATGCGCGGGTGGTTGGGCAGGAGGTCGACCGCCAGCTTGTCGCGTTCGACTTCGAGCATTGCCAGTTCGTCAATCTGCCGGCCAAGACTGGGCAGGTTTTCGGCATCGAGCGCCAGCATGGCATAATTGCCATCGGCAACAAGGGACTGGATGCGCTGCGCGCGGCTTTCAAGCCTGATCCGGTCTTCCCAGGCTAGGCTCAGCTTTTTCTGCAGCAACTGGGTCTGGTCGTCATTGCCGGGAATACCGGGCGGAATGGTTTCTGGTGCCGCCGATGCCGCTTTTTCCGGCTGGGCCTCGGACAGCGCGGGCGGCAGTCCAGCCAGGGTCACATAGCTTTCCGCGATCGCGGCGACGATGGCCTTTGCCCGCGCCGGCGTTCCGGCTTTGGCCGAAAGTTCAAGCCTGGTGCCACCAGCATCCGGCTTGAGCGTAAGGCGCTTGCTCAACAATGCCGTCGTGTCGAGTACCCCGCTGCCATCGCCGCGCAGTTCGGCGACAATATCGGGTGTCAGCCGGGAAACGACGTCGCCCAGATACTGTTGGTCGGTCAGTTTTGCCGCTTCAAGGGCCGGCTCGCTGCCGACCGGCACACGCAGCGCGAGGCTCGCCTCAAACGTCTGCGGGGTGAACTGAATGGCGGCGAAGGCGATGAACATGAGCACGGCCGTCGCACCAGCCATGCGCGGCAGGCGCGGCGCCAGCGCCACGAGGAACTTGCCCCCTTCAATCAGGGGCGTAGCCTGCTGCATGATTTTGTTGGTCATCGCCATTTCCGTTCGGAAACACGATGACGCAACGTGGTTAATATTCCCCAAATCCACCTGCAAAATGCAAGTGTGACCTCTCGATCAGTGGGCGTTCTGCCGCGTGCGCGGGGAGAAAATGGTCAGGAGCACGATCCAGAAATCGAGCAGGATCGACCAGTTTTCCGCATAGTAGAGATCATGCAGCGTGCGCGCTTCGATCTTGTCCTGCGTAGACGTATCGCCGCGATGGCCATTGACCTGGGCCCAGCCGGTAATGCCGGGCTTGATGCGCTGACGCTGCGCGTAAAGCTCAAATTTCCCCGACAGCTCGTCGTCATGGGAGATGGCATGGGGACGCGGTCCCACAAGGCTCATCTCGCCGCGCAGGACATTGATGAGCTGGGGCAATTCATCGATGCTGGTGCGGCGGATGAAACGGCCGATCGGTGTGATGCGGGGATCATTGACCTGGGCCTGGCGCATGTTGCGGCCGTTCTCCATCACCCGCATGGAGCGGAATTTCAGGATGTAGAAATTCCGGCCATTAAAACCGCGACGCTCTTGGCGGAACAGCGCGGGGCCAGGGCTGGTGAGGCGGATGGTAAGCGCCACCGCGACCAGGAGAGGCGAAAGCAGAAGCAGGGCCAACGCTCCCGCCCCAACGTCGAAGCTTCGCTTGAGGAAGCGGCCGGTGTCGTTCAGTGGGGTGCTCAGCAGGCGCAAGGAATTCACGGAGCCCAAGGGCACGGTGTCGACCAGGCTGATCTTGCCGTTTTGCACGACGCTGCGGGGGTAGAGCAGTACATTGAGTGCATAGGGGCGGCAGGGCGCGACCAGATTGCTCAGGGCCTCGATACTCTCAAGATCGCCGATGAGAAGCACGTGCTGGCAGTTCTTCTCGACGCAGCTTCTGGCAAAGTCGGCGATTATGTCGGGGCCGGGCAAAGGGGACGATAGCCCTTCGGGCAGCGTCAGGCTGGTAACGATTTGACCGCCCTGTTGCCAGATGTGGGGGTCTGCCCTGAGGCGCGCGATCGAGTCCGCGTCGCCAATCAGGCCGAACCGTTCGACTTGCAACTGGCCGCGCGCCAGCATCTTGGCAAGTTGGCGATAGATTGTGACGCGAAGGGCAACGAGCACAATGGGCGAAACAACCAGCCAAGCACCAAAAGTGCGCCCCCATGACAGGCTCCAACGCGATGTCGCAAGCGCGACCAAAAGAGCAAGCGCTGCGGTCGGAATCCAGCTGAATGCCGCGTGCAGGGCGAAGGGCTGGCGCAGGTCGGCAAGCGGAAGGAATTTCTGAGCGGCCTGGCTCGACAGCGCGCCATAGACAAGACCCGTGGTCACGGCAACGCCGATGACCAGCCAGGGCGGATGCACGACGGCGAGGATAAGACTCAGAATCGTGGCGGCCAGTCCTTCGACCAAGGCAATGCCATTGGCCAAAGTGACTCGGCTTGGAAGCTGGATGCGCCGACGGCGCCGCGCTTCAGACTGTGCCACGGGCAGGGTCATGTCGGGAACTGCTGCCTTTCATTCGCGCAATATCTAACATCAAAGGTCTGGCAGTGCTCCAGTTTCGCTTCATTGGGTTAATAGGTTTAAGGGGGATGCAAATTTTAACGATAAGACCACGTTTCGGTTTCGCGCTCGTGCAAATGAAATACACGTTCTGCGAACTAAAGTCGGGGTTCCGGCATGATCAATAATTCTGACAATTTTCATAAATTCTTGTCGATCTCGCTATTGGCAGGTCCAGGTGTCCTCAGGCCGCGTGCGGAGACCGAACTTCTCGGTCGGGTTTGTATCGGATTGCTTGCTGGTTTCGCGGCGCCGCGGGTTGTCGATATGTGTTGCGGGTCAGGAAATCTTGGCCTCGCCATCGCGCATGAGAGGCCGGATGCGCGTGTGTTTCTCAGCGACCTGACGGCAGAAACGGTCGGTCACGCCAGGGACAATGCAAAGCGGCTCGGACTTGAGGAACGCGTGGCCATTGGGCAGGGAGACATGTTTTCCGGGGTCGAGCCTTTGCTGTCAGGCGAAAAGGTGGATCTGGTGGTCTGCAATCCGCCCTATATTTCCACCGGCAAGTTGGCCGGGGAGGCCGCGCATCTGCTCGTGAACGAACCACGAGAGGCCTTTGACGGCGGTGCCTATGGCATTTCGATACACCAACGGCTCATTACCGACACCCCAAGCGTTCTGCGACCAGGGGGCTGGCTTGCCTTCGAATTCGGCCTTGGCCAGGACCGGCAGGTTGCCATGTTGCTCAGGCGCGATGGCCACTATGGCGAAATCCAGTTTTCCAATGATGCCTTGGGCAATCCGCGTGTGGCCTGTGCTCAGCTCACCGCCGTTCCGTGATGCAACAGCACGTTAACGCCATTTCGGCTTCGCGGCGCCTGTGGGAACGTGACTATGCGATAATCCCCGCGAACGGATCCTGAATTGGCTGGTCTCATGCCTGTTTCGTCGCGCCTGCGCGCTTTGTTGCCGATGGGGCTTTCCTACGCGGCCTCGGGGGGCAGCCTGATTGTTTCCAGCGCTGCGCAGCTGTTGACCTTCGCCATTCTGGCACGGTGCCTGGGCGTCGAGGAGTTCAGTATCTTTATCGCCTTGACGGCGATTACGGCTGTTGCGATCCAGATTTGTGGTCTTGGCGCTCAGGAGGCGCTGGTGCGGAGGGTTGCCCGCGAGCCCGCGCTCTATCCACGCTTTCTCGGCCACAACATCCTGATATCGGGAATTAGCGGGTTGGTTCTCGTGGTGCTGGGCGTCGTCATCCTGCCGCAGGTCTTTACCCTCTCGGCCGACCCACTCATCAATCTGACGCTGCTCTTCGTCGTGCTCGTTACCAACATTGTCCTGGCGCGGGTCATTCTGCTGGTTGAGCAGATATTCATCGCCCATTCCAACTTTGCCGCTGCCAATCGCAATGTCATCTTTTTTGCACTCGGCAGGCTGGCCGCAGCGGTGCTGGGCTGCCTCGTCTTTGGCGCCGATACCCTGGCGGAGTGGATAGTCTGGGCATTCGTCGCCCATGCCGCGATCGCCGTTCTCTCCATCCGGTCGGCAAGCCCGCTTGGTCGGCCCAGCTGGGTGTTTCACTGGGATGAGATGCGAAACGGGATACTGTTTTCGACGCCTTTCATCCTGCGTGCCTTGCGGCAAAATGTTGATCTGCTGCTGCTTTCGGCTCTCACCAGTGCAGAAGGAGTGGCAAGCTATGCCGTGGCGCGGCGAATCGTTGATAGCGGCTATCTTTCCGTAGAAGCGCTTAATCGACTGCTTTACCCCGGTTCGGCCGCTGCGACGCGCGATGGCTTGCATCAGGCGCTTGGTCGCTTTCGCAAGGTCTTGGCGGTATCAATCGGCATAGCTGTTGTGGCTGCCCTCGTGCTTGTCTGCGGGGCGCCGCTTCTGCCGCTCCTCTTCGGCGCCGAATATGTTTCCCTGCCCGGCTTTACCCAGATTCTGGCCCCGACCATCGTTCTGATGGCTGCCTGGGCGACCGCGCAGGAGGCGCTCGGCTCGAGCGGCCATCATCTGGAACGCGCCATGATCTTCAATGGCGCCGTGGTCCTGGGTGGGGTGGGCATCGCCCTGGCTACCTGGCTTGAAGGCACAAGCGGGGCTTTCTTCGCCATTTATGCGACCGAACTCGCGACGGCGGTGGCCGCTTGGCTGGTGCTGCTCAGGCTTGCCGACCGGGATCGACACAGCCTGCCCAAAACGGAAACTCTTGCACCGGTGCATTCGAAATGAGCGTTTCGGTTCTGATCAAAACTCTGAACGAGGCGGAGAATATTGCGGCGACCATTGAAAGCGTGCTCGCGGCGATCGGACCCGACGACGAGATTATCGTGGCCGATAGTGGCTCGACCGACGGTACTGTCGAAATTGCGGCACGCTATCGCGTGGCCGTTGTCCGGATAGCCGAGGGGGAAAAGCCGAGCTGCGGTCTGGGGCCACAACTGGCCTTTCAATATAGCAGGGGCGACTACCTCTGCCTGATGGATGGCGACATGCGGTTGGACCGGGAATTTCTCGGAAAGGCGCAGGCCTTTCTCCTCGACAATCCCAAGGTTGCCGGGGTCGGCGGGCATGTCGTGGAAATGAACCTGGAAAACCTCGAATTTGCCCGGCGCAAGTCACGCGGCGGCAAGGAGCTGGCATCCGGTACCGTCGATCGCCTCAATGGCGGCGGGCTTTACCGGCGGACGGCCATTGCCGAGGCGGGCTATCTGTCCGACCGCAACCTGCATGGTTATGAAGAATTCGACCTTGGCGTGCGCCTGCGGGCGCTGGGCTGGTCGCTGCATCGGCTGGACATACCGTTCGTGCAGCATTTCGGCTATCGCATGAACGCCTATGCCCTGCTACTGCGCCGTTGGCGGAGCAAATACCTGCGCGGCGTTGGCGAAGTGTTGCGGGCCGGTCTCGGCAAGAGCCATTGGAACGCTCTCTGGCGCGATATTCGCGAACTCCGTCTTTGGGGCGCGGTCTATGTCGGCCTTGTGTTGTTGTTGGCGATCCTTTGGATCGTGCCCGACAAGGTTCTTGCGATTTGCATCTGCCTCGGAGCGATTGCCGGCGTCGTGCTGGCCATGAGCGCCAAACACCACAGCTTCAAGCTCGGCTTTTACGCGGTTACAGCGTGGCTGTTCATGGCGGCAGCTCTGCCCCTGGGCTTTTTCGCGCCGCGCCGGGACCCCGCGGCCTGGATTGAAAGTCAGGTCGTGCACGATGCGCGCACTTAGCGCCGTCATCTTCTGGCTGGCCGTGCTTGCCCTGCCAGCGCTCGCCCAAACCTGGCCGGCGGTGCGTGAGCAGGGGTTGGAGGTTGCGCCCGGAAGCCCATTGATTTCTCCCAGATTCTGCCGAATGGCACGATTTCGACGGCTCGGCATCTGGTTGTGGCCGGCGGTCGCTTTGCCTTCTCCGACGCGCCGGACGAGCCGACGCGCTTGCTCTGTGCTTCCCTTGCCTGGAGCCCGGCCTCCGGGGGCCTGCCGGATCACGCGATGGCCGACCGCTATGCCGAGCAATTGGCGCGCCACGGCTATAATCTGGCGCGATTCCACTTTGTCGAATCCTTGCTGATGTTCGAGCGTGAGAGGGATTTCGATTTCTCGCCCGAAGCACTCGACCGCTTTCACTATCTCCTTGCCGCCCTCAAGCGTGAGGGCATTTCCTGGGTCATGGATGGACTGACCTCGGGCCGCGGTGGTGCCGGCGGCTATGATGACCGGTGGGATGGTTTCGGTAGCCTCAAGCAGAATTTGCTGCTGAGCGAGGAGGGCATGGCGCATTGGCAAAGGCTGCAGGATGCCATCCTTGGCGCGGTCAATCCCTACACAGGGCTCGCGCCGATTGCCGATCCGGCACTGGCTCTGATCGTGCTTGTCAATGAGGGCAGCCTCGAGTTCGAATCGCTCCTTGGCGCCAATCGGGGCGAACCGGCCTATTCCGAACCGGTGCGGCGCCAATTCAATGTTTGGCTACAGCAACGTTACGCTGATGAGGATGCCTTGAGCAAAGCCTGGGGGGGAATTGCCCCCGGCGAGAGTCTCGCAGATGGCTCAATTACCTTACCCACCGACCGGTGGGCCCCCAATGGCAGAATGCGCGATCTGCAACTCTTCTTCGTGGAGGTGGAGCGGGAGGGGACCAGGGTCATGAGCGAATACTTGCGGGCCATGGGATATGAAGGGGCCGTCAGCAACTACAATAACTGGCCCAGCCGACAGGCATCGATCAGTCGCGCCTCGCTCGATGTCGTAACGATGAATACATATTTCGACTGGGTTTCGGGCTACGCGCCCGGGACGCGGATCGAGCAGAGCAGTTCACTGCGCGAGGGGCTCGACTATCTGCGCGCCGCGGCGGGAACGCGTTGGCTTGGCCGTCCCTTCGTGCTGACCGAATATGACCATTTGTTCTGGAACAGCTATCGCTATGAGGCGGGCATCGCCGTTCCGGCGCTCGCCGCGCTGCAGGGATGGGATGGTCTTTGTCGCCATGGGCACGGGCCTATTGCGCTTCGCTACGGGGAAGACGTGCCGCACAAGCGGCAGATGTTGCCCTATGCCATAGCCCTCGACCCGGTCGCTCGCGCCGGCGAAACATTGGCAGCCCTGCTGTTTCGACGTGGCGACGTTAGCCCTGCGCGAGCAACAATCGCTTTCCCCATCGACGGCACTTCAGCGCTCGGTCCCCTGATGTTTGCAGGCGAGCCGGAAAGCGCCACGGCGCTTGCGGCCTTCAGCGCCATCGGATTGGCCCCGGTTCAGGACATTGCCACCGCTTCGCTGCCCGTCCAACGGGCGGACCATGTCACCACTGACTTTTTCGCCCCGCTGGTAGCGGCCAGCGCGCTGTCGGATGAGCAAGTGACACTGGCAGGGCAGGGAAGCTATGCCAGCGATACCGGCGAAATTACCATCACACCTGATCGGGCGCGAATGGTCGTCGAAACGCCGCAGACGGTTGCGGTGGCGTTCTCGCAGCTGGAAGCGCCACTGGTGATCGGGCCAGCCACTTTTGCCGATCCTTCTGGTCCCGCCTTGCTTGGCCTTGCATCCCTTGATGGCAGTGAGCTGGAAGAAAGCCGGCGTATCCTCGTCGTTTTTGCAAGCGATGCCCAGAATACCGGCATGCGCTTTGCGGACGCCGCGCAACGCGAAATTGTCGATTTTGGTACCTTGCCGGTCCGTATCCGCCCCGCTTCGGTCTCGCTGGTTTTGCGGGGCAGCGGACACTGGACGTTGGCGCCGGTTGGACTCGACGGTGTCGTGCACGAGATACTTGCCCGAGGCGCGGGTGACCTGCAGGTCCGGCTCGACAATGTCCCGCCTTCCGGGCCGACGACCTATTTCGTGATCGAACGCGATTGAGCGGCGCGGATGAGCAGAGGGCCTCTACTGGGCCCTCGCCGCATCATCGCGGCATAGAGAGCGCTGAGATCGTCGGCAACGCCGTCCCAGGAAAAGCGGTGCCGAACCATCTCGATCTGCGCCATTCGCTCAACCGGCAACGGGGCCGCGGACATGATGTGCGCCATGCGCTGCGCCAGGCCCTCAATATCCCCTAATGGAAAGTAATGGCGGGCCTCCAGCCCGACACCGAGATTGGCCGCGATATCGCTGGCCAGAACCGGCGTCCCGTGGCTAAGGCCTTCAAGAAGGGCAATCGGCATGCCTTCGTGGCTGGATGGCAGGACGAAAAGTCCGGCATGCGCGAAAAGGTCGTTGAGTGCTGCACCCTTTTGATAGCCGGTCATGACGATGCCGGGCACCGCCGTCGCGGCCTGACGCAAGCGTGTCTCATAGTCGGAGCGGTGATCGGCTCCGCCAACCAGAACCAGCTTGAAATCGGGGGATACAAGTCTCGAATAGGCGGCGACGAGGTCAAGCTGCCGCTTTTCCGGCACGAGGCGCGAGACATTGAGCACATAGCGGCCGGGCTGAAGGTCGAACTGGTGGAGAATGTCGGATCCCATGGGACCGCCTGGCATGAAGACTCCATTGGGCTGGAAATGGACCCGGCGGCCGTAGCGCGCCTCCATGTCACGCGCGACATTTTCGGCGACCGCAACCGCCGCATCGGCCCAGTGCATGCCCATTTTTTCGCCGAGGCGAAGAATTTCCTTGGCTATGCGGCCCCATTTGTCGCGATCATAATCATAGCCATGATGCGTAACGAGCGTCTTGAGCCCCGCCAGGCGCGCTGCCGGCGTCAAGAGGGCCGGCCCGACGGCATGGATGTGCACGATGTCCGGTCGCCGTAGTGCGGCCAATCCCACGCCCAGGCCGGTATGGACAAGGGCCTCGAACTTGCTTGAACGCGGCGACCAGATCGGTTCGATGCCGACCCCCCGGAAGCTCTGGCGCCCGCCCGGCATATAAGCCTGGCGCGCCAGTACATCGATGCTCCAACCGCGTTCTACGAGCAGCGGCGCCAGCGCGCCGACATGGGTTTCTACGCCCCCCTGCGGACCGTTGATGCCGCGCAGGCCGAGCATGACAACCGAGCTTTTACGGCGGCGGCGCTCCGTCATTGGACCCCCAATTCGGCATAGAGTGCAAGCATGCGCGCCTGGTAGGCGCCGGCCGAGAAATTTTCACTGACCCAGCCGTGGCCAGCACGACCGAGGGCGCTTCGTCCGTCTGCGCCCATGGCCTCCATGCGCGCCAGTTGCGTTGCCAGACTGTCGGCGTTGGCCGGGAGGGCGATCAACCCGGTGTGCTCGGCCTCGATCAATTCGGGAATGCCACCGATATCGGTACCGATGACCGGCCGGCCCAGACCATAGGCCTCGAGTACGCTGACCGGAGCGTTTTCGTACCATTCCGAGGGCAGTACCAGGGCTTTTGCCGCCCCAATGAGCTGCTGCAACCGATCACCGCTCACATGGCCGACAAAGTCGATATCGGCCGAAACGGTCTCAGCCAGAGCGCGCAGTTCCCTCTCGTCGGGTCCGGTGCCGGCGATAACCAGCCGCACTCGGGCCTGCACTGCAGCATGGATCAGCGTCTTGACGCCCTTTTCCGGCGCCAGACGTCCGGCGAAAAGATAATAGTCGCCCTCGCTCTGACGTTCGCCGGCGAGAAAGGCGGGGTCGACGAAATTGGGAATGTAAACCAGAAGCTCGGCGGGCCAGCCCCATTCAATGAGCTTGTCGCGATAGAAGCGGCTGGGCACGACAATGCGGTCGAGCGTGTTCCGATAGAGGCCCAGGGCGCGGTGCACCGCCGTCTCGAGCAGCATCAATCCGCTGAGCGCCACGGAATCCTTGGCGCAGCGGTTCAGCACAACCTGCGCGATATTGCCGTTCCGGCACTTCTCGCAGACTTGCCCATGCGAGAGCATCTTGTAGGCGGGGCATGCGATCTTGAGGTCGTGGGCGGTCATGACCGTGGGAATACCGGCAGCCTTGAGCGTGCGGAAAATGGCCGGCGACAGATGGTGATAGACATTGTGCGCATGGGCGATTGCTGGGCGAAATTCTTCCACCAAAGCTGCAATGCCGCGTTGGGCCTCGTGCGAATAAATGATTTTGCCGGCATGGTTGAGCTTGGTCAAAAAACCGGGCTGTTGACCGAATTCGATCTCGGAAACGAAGTAGCGCGACCAGGGTGAGGCAAGGTTTCGCTCGGACTGCATGGCGAAGGGTGCCACGTCCCAGCCAGCCTGGCTGAACATGGACATGTGGTCGAGGAACACCGCCTCCGCGCCGCCGCGGCGATAGTGGTAATTGTTGATCGCCAGAAGGCGACGCCCCGGTCGGGTCATGTCGTCGCCTCAAAATGGTCAAGTGCCTGATTGACCGTGAGAAGCGCACAGCCGCGTTCGCGGGCATGGCGGACCAGGCCCTCAAAACTCTCAGGCGTGCAGCCATAGGGCGTTGGATTGGGTGAAAGGTCGTGGCCGAAGAAAATCAGCCAGCCCGGATTGGACACGACTTCGTCGATCAGGCCGCGCATTCCCACTACGCTTTCATCCGGTTGCTGTAGCGCGTAGCTGCGCAGGAAGCTGCGGTCGGTCATGCCGCGATTGATGCCTGGAAGGCCGCCACGACTGGAGCGGTAGCGCCGCGCCAGTTCGGCCCGCTGCCTGAAGGATCCCGAATTATAGGGGAAGGCGAAATTGCGTGGCTGGAGATTGGGGGAGATGGCCGCCAGTGCGTCGGCATTGTGACTGAGATCGTTGTATAGCTGCCTTCGCGAGGCGTGCCGCAGGTTGATGTGTGAATGGGTATGGCAGCCGATTTCGTGTCCTCGCGCCACAAGCTCGGCGCAACCAGCCGCATCGATAAGATTGCGCGCCTCCTCCTCGCGTCCCAGCATGCCCGCCGCGATATAGAAGGTGCCGCGGCCTCCATGAGCCTCGAGTATCCCTGCCCCCTTGCTGAGGGCAGTATCGGGAACGTCGTCGAACGTGAAACTGACTATGGGTGTGTCGGTCCTGACCTCGACCATAGGCCCAGGAAAACGGGTCAGCAGCCGGTTGGTCACGCGACCTGCAAGATTGTCGATCACTTGGATGGGGTCAGGCATTGGACAGGGCCATAGGGTTTGCGCGGGTAGCCCGGCTTTCGGATCTGACCAGCATCGCTCTCGCCTGGAAATGCAGCCCGCAGCACGCCACCACGAAGGCGAACCACATAAGGCCCGTTCGCCCGAAAAAGACGCTTTCCATGCAGGCATTGACGAGACCAAAGAGCCATATTCGAAGGAAGAGGCGGGTCAGGTCTGGATTGTTGTTGTTGTTGAAGGCGGGCTTGATGTCGCGCAATGGCAGGATGATGAACGCCAATATAAAGACAATCGTGCCCCCCAGTCCGATATTGAGGAGAAGATCTATATAGCCATTGTGGGCTGAACCGGCGCCATAGGCCCAGCTTTCTATTTCCCAGCCTCCATAGAGATTTCCATAGGAGCCCCAGAATGTATTGATGCCCAGCCCGGCAAATGAGGATTCCGACATTTTGCCCAGCGCAATGCGCCAGATGTCGACTCTGTTGGTGAAGGTGGCATCGATCCCGAGCGAGGCAATGATTTCGGCGAAATCGGCGGAAAGAGTTACCCCAATAACTACGGCATTGAAGGCGAGAAGGCCCAGGAGGACGAGGGGCCAGCGGATCGGAGGGAAGCGCTCAATCACCCAGCAGACCGTGATGATTACCGGCAAGGAGGCAAGCGCGGTCTTTCCGCCCGTATTGAAGAGGAAAACGGCAGCACCAATTCCAAGCAGATAGGCACGCCAACGCCAGCCCTGGCTGTGCATGTAGAAGGCGCAGAATACCGCAACGACCATTGCCGAAGACGTGAAGTTCTTGTGCAGGAAATGCCCGCGCCACAGGCCGGCCAGCATCGGTTCGGCGATATCGCCAACCTGATGAATAGCGATCTGGGGCAAGGCGACAATACCCAGATAGGACAGGGCAACGGCACCGAACGTGGTCCAACCGAATAGGGCTGCGAAGTCACGCTCGCTTCTGGGCAGGGTAAGCACAAGATAGGCGTTGGCCATGACCAGCAGCTGAAACACGGTATTGCGCAGAGCCTGGCTCTGGTCGGCGGCCAACAGGCTCGACAAAATCAGCCACCCTCCGACCAAGGCAATGGAGCCCAGCCCCAGCACGGGATGGCTTGAGCTCAACAGGTGCGTGCAAACGGCCGATGCCGTGACCAGGAGAAGTATGACCTGCGCCAGCAAGGCGCCACTGTCCGCAAGGCTCGACAGGTCACGAAACGGCTGCGGACCGATCCAGAAGTAGAGCAAGATTGCGCCGGCGAGGCCAAGGCGCAACTTGTCGAGCACGGGGGAGGAGGCGCTATTGGGCATTGGCTCCTGCTGGCTTGGCGCGCGACTTCTTTGTCATCACAAGCAGATTGAAGAGGACCACGCCAAATGCCGCCAGGATGGCTCCGCCGGCAAAGCCCATCCCGATCAGCAGAACTGTGCGCGGCGGATAGCTCCGGCTGAGCGGGGCAATTGCCGGAGAAATCACCCGAACATTATTGGTGCTGAGTTCGCTGCGCTCGGCGATCTGTTGGGCACGCTCGAGATAGGCCTCGTAGATAGTAACCTTCGCCGTCGCGGCGCGCTCGAGTTGGCGCAGTTCGAGCTGGGATTGATCGTCACTGAAGACGGCGGCTTCCTGCTGGCCGGCCGCCAGGTTGAGCTGGTCGAACACGCTCCGGGCCCGTTCGAGGTCGCGACGCGCGGTTTCCACGATTCGGCCGGTTTCCCGGTCGATTTCGGCCTCGAGTGAAGCCAGTTGGGCACGAGCGGTCGTCAGGCCCGGATGTCGTGGCCCCAGGGTTGCCGAAAGGGAGTCGACCTGCTGGCGCGTGGTTGCATATTGCGTGCGCATATTGGCCAGTACAGTTGACTCCAGGGACGCTGCATTGAGCGCTCCTTCCCCGCTTGTGGCGGTGAGACTGGCATAGCGAGCCTCGGCATCGATCAGGCTCTCGCGGGCCGTGGCGATCTGCGTGTTCAGCTGGACCGCGGCCTGGGTGCTCAGTTGATCGGTGCCTATCATCTGCAGGCCGTGGTCGCGTCGATAGTTCGCTACGGCCGCCTCCGCCAATTCGGCGTCGGCGCGCAGTTCGTCCAACCTTTGGTTCAGGCCAGCCGAGGCATTTCGGGCCCCTTGCGCCTCGGCGTCGGCGAGCTCTGCCAGAAAAGCCGACACTACCGCATTGGTCAAAATTGCCGAACGTTCGGGGCTGCGCGCCCAGACAGAAGCCGTGACGACATAGGAACGCTCCTCGCGGCGCACCCGAATCCGTTCCGACAAGGCTCGCATGGCAGTGGTGAAACGGTCTTCAGGACTGTCGGCCGGCAGGAATGCGGCAAAGAGCGAGAAGTCAGGCTCCATCAGGTCCGGGTCATTTTCGAGGCCAAGTTCCCTGACGACGCGGGCGAGCACATTGGTCGAACCCAGCACCCGCATCTTGCTCTCGACATCGAGCAATTGGGCGTCGCCCTGGACATTGCTGGTATAGAGATCGTCGGCGACGACCCGCAAATTGCTGGGGTCGAGCAGAATATCGGAATAGCTGGTATAGCGTGGCTTGACGAGGGCGCCGCTGGCCAGGCCCAAGAGCGCCCCGAGCAGCGCGATGACCAGAATGCTGATCCAGAACCGAACCAGCCAACCCACAATGAGCCCGGCCGTAACCGCTTCAAACAGCCCTGCCTGTGTTGCATCGGGTGCATGACGCCGCTCGGAACCCTGGTAGTCGTTTTGCAGTCCAAGCGTATGGATTGTCCCCGCCGGCGCCGTTGCTGCAGGCCTAGTGGGTTTGAGCGTCTGATACATGAACAGTGGCCGTCCCTGGGATCCTCTATTGCCCTTATAAGTCACTCAAGGCGTGAACTCAGCGCCTTTTGGCCAAGGTAGTTAAGCGATCTTTGTTAACCGCCCCGCGCGATCCATGCCCGTGCTCGGCAGCGCTATGCTATTGAGGCGCATAAGGATCGCCGAGGGTAGGATATGTTGGGGGAAGACCCACTGAGCACGTCGGAAACAGCAAGCAGGGATTTGCCAGTGCCCAGCAATCAGATTTCCGTCGAAGGCTTTGCCGGAGAAGTCTGGAGCCGTCTGATTTCGGATTTCTACCGAGAAGAGCCATGAGCACGATACGTCCGCTGGAGCGGAGCGACCTGACAAAGGTGGCGAATTTGCTGGTGCGTACCTTTCAGGGCCGTGAGGATGAAGCCTCGCCGGAAATGGCCGACTACCTCGGCCAGCTTCTGCTCGATCTGCCCGACAAGGCTTCGGACATCCATTCGCTCGTTTACGAGCGGGAGAAGGGGCGTATTGCTGGGTTCATGGGGGTCTTTACTCAGTCCATGTCCATTGGTGGAAGAACGCTGCGTGCGGCTATCGGAAATTCCCTTGCGGTCGAACGCGATGCATCCGATCCCACGGCCGGAGCGCGGCTTTGCCGCAGTTTCTTCCAGGGGCCCCAGGATATCACGATCAGCGATCGATCCAATGCGACCTCGGTTGCCCTGTGGCGCGGCATGGGGGGCGATGTGCTTCCGCTCTACAGTCTCGACTGGATGCGCGTTCTGCGTCCTCTCGAAGCGGCCACATTCAGACTTCGCCGGCGCTTACGCCTGATTGGTCCAACCCTACCCCTGGTCAGGGGGCTCGATCATGTTGCTGCCGGTCTGGCGCGCCGACGCGGGCGTGACGTTATCGAGGCGCCGCAGCCGCCTCTCCGTCCCAGGGGGCTGAGGCGCAAGGATACCGATGCCGGTACCCTCATCCCGGCTATTCGGACACTGGTTGCCGAGGACCTCTTGCATCCGCTCTGGTCCGATGCGGGGATTGAGGCGCTCCTTGCCCAGGCGGGGCAAAAGCGCGAACTCGGACAGACGGTCATGCAGGTGGTCGAAGACGCCTCGGGACGGTCGGTGGGCGCCTACATTTACTATCTTCCGGTGCATGGCATTGCTCAGGTTCTTCATGTGCTTTCGACGCGGGCAATGACGGGCCCCGTGCTCGATGTCCTGCTTCTTGATGCCTATGAGCGTGGGGCGGTGGCCATTGGCGGCCGTGCCCAACCCCGGTTGATCGAGGCTCTGTTGGATCGCCGCGCAACCCTTTCGAGTGCCTATCGCTGCGTTTTCGGGGCAACCGACCCTGATGTTCTGGCTGCAGTACGGAGCGGCAACGCCGTAATCGGCGGGCTGGTTGGAGAATTCTGGACGCGCCTCAATGGAGATAGGCTCCGATGATGGATTCGCAGACGGTCCGCAGCGAGGATGCTGCCGCCGGCCCAATAGGGGCCTCCCTGGCCTCCTCTTGGCGGATCGAGGTGTTTTCCGATCCTGCCGACGTTTCGCCCGATTGGCCGCGGGGAGCCAGCGGGACGGCCCAGTGTCACGCCTTTCAGACTCTAGCCTTTCTCGAGACCTGGCAGGCCAGCTATGGGCAGTCGGACGACATTGACTTTTGCCTGGTCGAGGTCCGCGATGCTGTCGGCCGGCCCGTACTCATGGTGCCGTTCATCGTTCACCGATCAAGAAGCGGCCGCGTATTGGGATTCGCCGATTTGGGCGCCGCAGACTATAACGCCCCCGTCCTCTTTCCGGTCGAGCATGCCTGGACCATCGCCGGAGCGCGGCGCCTTTGGACGGAAATCACAGCTCTTCTGCCGGCCTTCGATCTGGTTCTACTCGACAAAATGCCGGAAAAGGTGGGCTCTCTGATCAATCCGCTTTACCTATTGGCAGACAGGATCAACCCCGAATCCTGCCATCTCACCCAGCTCGGCCGTCCATGGCCAGAGGTCGAAAAGCAGCTTCAGGGCGTCAAGAACCTGCGCAACCGTACCAGGGCATTGCAACGTTTGGGGGCCTGCGACCTGGTGATTGCCCAGACGGCGGAGCAGAGGGGCCAAATGCTTGAAACCCTTCTGGCCCAAAAGCAGCGGCGCTTTGAAGAGACCCGTGTTCCGGGCTTTGACGAACACCCGGAAAAGCGTGCCTTTTTCACCTTGGGGACGGAGATCATGGCGAGGGCCGGAGCCTTGCATCTGTCGGCTCTCGTGCTCGATGGCAAGATGCTGGCAACCTACTGGGGCTTGGTGCATGGCGGCCACTATTACGGCCTGTTCATTGGCAACGAGTCCGGCGAATGGTCAAAATATTCGCCTGGCCGTGTCCTGCATTATCTGTTGTTGCAGCACCTTAATGCGACCGGCTTCGTGTGCCTCGATCTTGGCATTGGCAACGAGGCTTGGAAGCAGTCGGTCTGCGATGTGACGATTCCGCTGTCCATGATGGTGGAAGCTCAGACATTGCGGGGCAGGTTGTCCTTGCTCTGGCGGGGCCTTCGCGAGCGGCTGGTTGCCACCTCGCTGTGGCAGAAAATTCGTCCACTCAAATGGGTTATTCTGCGCGGTTGGCGTGACAAGGCGGTGGGCAAAGCCTTTGAACAGTAGTGCCGATGCCGGTCGACCTGCCTGACATCCGTTAATGATAAATCCAGATAGTGGCGTGCCGTTCGGAACGTTAATTAGCGGGCTGAGGGGTTTAGGCGCTATGTTGGCCTCATGTCAGCGTTGCGAGGCATTTTGTGTGCGGCCTTGTCGGATATAGTTTAGCAGGATCGGAGCCAGGTCAGGGGCGCGAATTGTTGCGCGCCATGACCGGTGCCATTGCGCATCGGGGACCCGATGCCGATGGGATCTGGTTGGCGCCGGGTGTCGGGCTGGGTCACCGGCGACTCTCGATCGTCGGGCTTGCCGATGGGCAGCAGCCCATGCTTTCCGTGCAGGGTGATCTGGTGCTCGTCTACAATGGCGAGATTTTCAATTTTGTCGAACTACGGCGCGACCTCGAAGCCAGGGGGCGACGCTTCCGCACCGGTAGCGATACCGAGGTCATACTTCATCTCTACGAGGAAATGGGCGAGGCTGCCCTCGGCAAGCTGAATGGCGATTTCGCCTTCGCGCTCTGGGATGGCCGAAAGCGGCAAATGCTTCTGGCCCGCGATCGTGTCGGGGTGCGTCCGCTCTTTTACGCCATGCAAGGCGGCGGCTTCTACTTCGCCTCCGAAATCAAGGCACTCCTGACGGTTCCGGGGATCGAAGCGGAAATCGACCCCTTCGCGCTCGACGAGATTTTTACCCTTTGGGCGCCGATTGCCCCCCGTACCGGCTTTAAGGACATCCTGGAATTGCCGCCCGGTCACTTTATGATCGTTCGGGACGGCGTCGCAAAGATCTCGCGCTATTGGGATTTCGATTTTCCCGATGCTGTCGATGGCTATGATCCGCGCTCCGAGGACGAATTGGCCGAGGAAGTCCTCGCTCTCCTCGATGATGCCACTCGCATCCGCATGCGCGCCGATGTACCGGTTGGCGCCTATCTTTCGGGCGGGCTCGATTCCTCGATTACGACAGCGCTGGCCGTGCGGCACACGCCGAAGCAGCTCTCGACCTTCTCGGTCGGCTTCGAAAGCGTGGAACACGATGAAACCGGCTTTCAGCGCATCATGGCGGAGGCGTTGGGCACGAACCACGCTGCCGTGACCTGCCGGAATGGCGATATCGCTGCGATTTTTCCGCAGGTCATCGCGCATACCGAGCGTCCCATTGTCAGAACGGCGCCGGCACCGCTCTTCCTGCTATCCGATCTCGTGCGACGGAACGGCATCAAGGTGGTTCTTACCGGCGAGGGCGCCGACGAGGTTTTTGCCGGCTACGATCTTTTCAAGGAAGACAAGGTCCGGCGCTTCGCTGCCCGCCAGCCGGGCTCGACAAGCCGGCCGCTTCTCTTCAAGCGTCTTTATCCCTATTTGCCGAACCTGCAGGGGCAATCGGCGGAATACCTCACGGCCTTTTTCGGGGTGACGCCGGATCTGTTGCACGATCCGCTGGCCTCCCACCGACCGCGTTTCCGCTCGACCTCCGCGGCCAAGGTGTTTTTCTCGGGTGACCTGCGCGCCCAGCTGCAGGGCTATGATGCAGCCGGGATCATGGCCGACATGTTACCCGAACGCTTTGGGCGCTGGCATCCGCAGCATCAGGCGCAATATCTTGAAAGCCGCTTTCTCCTGCCAGGCTATATCCTCTCATCCCAGGGCGACCGGATGGCGATGGCTCATGGCATCGAGGGGCGCTTCCCATTCCTCGACTACCGGCTCATTGAGCTGGCCTCGTGCCTGCCGCCGCGCCTCTCTCTCAAGGGGCTGACGGAAAAACACATCCTGCGTCGTGCTACCCGCGATCTCTTGCCGCAAAGCATTGCGACACGGACCAAGCAGCCCTACCGCGCGCCTGACAGTCAGGCTTTTGCGGCTGCTGATGCGCCCGCCTATGTGGCTGACATGCTGGCACCCGCAAGCATCGCTGCCACCGGCCTCTTCAATCCCCAGGCCGTGGCCAAGCTCGTTGCCAAGGCCGGAGCCAGTGGCGTCGACGGTTTTCGGGACAACACTGCCTATATTGGTGTCCTCTCGACGCAAATCTGGCACCAGACTTTTACCCGAACGAGTAGTGCGACCGCCGTCGCCGCGGAATGACACCAATTTTGGGAGACTACTGTATGACTGACGCTATCAAGACCAATATCCGCAATTTCATCGTCGAGAATTTCCTGTTCGGCGATACGAGCCAGGTGATCGAGGACGCGACCTCGCTGATCGACAATGGCTATGTGGATTCCACCGGTGTCCTCGAGCTCGTCATGTTCCTCGAGCAGACGTTTGGCATCAAGGTTGCCGATAGCGAGATCGTGCCGGCCAATCTCGACAGTATTGGTGCGATTGCTGCCTATGTCGTGGGCAAACAGCAAAGCGCGGCTGCCTGACGGATAGGTGTGCCGATGCGGGTCGAGAGTTTTCTGTCTGATAGCGCTGGGCGCTTCTCCGAAAAAACTGCCCTTGTGGCGGGAGAAAAGCGCCTGACCTTTGCAGAGCTCGATGGTTTGAGCGACCGGCTTGCCGCCGGGCTCGCCGCCCACGGCGTGCGCCGCGACGATCGCGTGCTGATCCTGCTCGACAATAGCTGGGAGGCCGCTGTCGCCATTTTCGGCGTGCTCAAGGCTGGCGCCACCTTCAGCCCCATCAATCCCTCGACCAAGTCGGACAAACTGGCCTTCATAGCCGCCAATTGTCAGGCGCGCACCATCATTACCCATTCGCGTTTCGCCCAGGTTGTCGTCGAAGCCCAGGCAGACGGAGCGCCCCTATCTTTGATCGTCAGCGCCGGTCAGCCGATCATGCTTCCGGGAGCGGTTTTGCTGACAGAACTGCTGGAGGGAGTGTTCCCACCTGTCGCGCATGGTGGGATCGATAGCGATCTGGCCATGCTGATCTATACCTCCGGTTCGACTGGCCGCCCCAAGGGCGTGATGATGTCGCACCGCAATATCGAGGCCGCGGCCGGGTCGATCACCACCTATCTCGAAAACACTGCCGACGACATCATTCTCAACGTTCTGCCGCTGGCCTTCGATTATGGGCTCTATCAACTCTTGATGGCGGTAAAAGTCGGCGCGACGCTGGTGCTGGAAAAGTCATTCGCCTTTCCCGCGGCCATATTTGAAACCATGCGGCGCGAGCGGGTGACCGGCCTGCCCCTGGTGCCCACCATGGCGGCGATGATCCTCAATATGAAGGACTTGGAGCCGGGCAGCTTTCCGGACCTGCGCTATGTCACCAATACGGCCGCGGCTCTGCCGCCAGCCCATATCGAGCGCCTGCGCATGCTCCTGCCGGGCACGACCATTTTTTCGATGTATGGCCTGACCGAGTGCAAGCGCTGCACCTATCTGCCGCCCAGTCGGCTCGATGATCGGCCGGGTTCGGTGGGCATCGCCATTCCCAATACCGAGGCCTTTGTCGTCGACGATATGGGCCAACAAGTGCCGCCGGGCATTGTGGGCCAATTGGTCATTCGCGGGCCGCATGTCATGCAAGGCTATTGGGAAAATCCCGAGGCCACCGCCAAGGCGCTGCGCCCCGGCCCCAAACCCTGGGAAAAGGTGCTTTACACCGGCGATCTGTTCTATGCCGATGCCGAGGGCTTTTTGTATTTTGTCGGCCGCAGCGATGACATCATCAAGACGCGCGGTGAAAAAGTCGCGCCCAAGGAAGTCGAGGCCGTGCTCAGCGCCTGTCCGGGCATTGTCGAGGCCGTGGTCGTGGGCAAACCCGATCCGGTTCTGGGCCACGCCATCCACGCCATTGTGGTGCGGGGCAACCCCGCGCTCTCCGAGCGCGAGGTCATTCGCCACTGTGCCCAGCACCTTGAAGATTTCATGGTGCCCAAATCCGTAGAATTCCGCGATAGCCTGCCCAAGACTGATACGGGCAAGGTAAGCCGGCGTCTCGCCGCGGAAAGCCTGGAGAAGAGTTGATGAGCCGATTTTCTGCTGCGACGCTGGTCCTCGATGCGGAGGCAGAGGTCGAGCGCATCGTCACGGAAATGCGCCGACTGCTGCGCGCCGACCTCAAGCGCCGCGGCCTCGTGCTCGGCCTTTCCGGTGGCATCGATTCAAGCGTCTGCGCCGCCCTTGCCGTTCGGGCCGTGGGTGCCGAGCGCGTCTTTGGGCTCTATATGCCGGAAAATGATTCCGACCCGGAAAGCCTGGCGCTCGGCCAATCGGTCGCTGGAACTTTTGGCTTTGCCGCCGAGATCGAAGATATCGGCCCGGCCCTTTCAGCCATGGGCTGCTACGAGAGGCGTGATGCCTTCATTCGCCAGCTGGTGCCGGGCTATGGCGTGGGCTGGGTGTGCAAGGTGGTTATCGCCAATCCCCTCGAAGGCCTGGGCCTCGCCGTCTCTTCGCTCGTGGTGCAGCCACCGGGCGGCGAACAGCAAAAAATCCGGCTGACGGCCGAGGTCTATCAGGGCATCATTGCTGCGACCAATATGAAGCAGCGCACGCGCAAGCAGCTCGAGTATTTTCATGCCGACCGGCTCAATTTCGCCGTCATCGGCACGCCGAACCGGCTCGAATACGATCAAGGATTCTTTGTGAAGAACGGCGATGGGGCGGCCGACCTCAAGCCCATCGCCCATCTCTATAAATCGCAGGTTTACCAGCTGGCGCGACATCTCGGCGTGCCTGAAACGATCTGCCGGCGGCCGCCGACTACCGATACCTGGTCAATGGCGCAGAGCCAGGAGGAGTTTTACTTCTCCTTGCCCTATGACCGCATGGACCTTTGCCTTTATGGCCTCAATCACGGTCTGCCGGCCGCCGAAGTCGCCGCTGCGGCCGGATTGACCCATGCCCAGCTCGAAGCTGTCTGGGCCGACATCGAAAGAAAGCGGGTGGCGACGCGCTATCTGCACCTGCCGCCCTTGCTTGTTGCGTAGGGGGTCTGCCTATTCGGCCGGCTCGGCGATGACCGTGTCATTCTGCAAGGCGCTCGGCAGATAGATGCGGAGCGGGCGGATTTCGTAGGAGCCGAGGCCCGGGTTGGCGACCGCCAGTTTCTTGGCGAATTCTACCGCTTCGTCGATCGTGTCGACATCGGCGACGTAAAAGCCCAGAAACTGTTCCTTGGTTTCGGCAAAGGGGCCGTCAAAGACCACGTGTTCGCCATTGGCCTTGCGCAGCGTCTTGGCCTCGGTGGTGTTTTGCAGGCGCACGACCGGGCCGAGCCGGCCCTCGTCGCGCAATTCGTCCTGAACCTTGCCGAGCCTGACCATACAGGCGGCGTCTTCTTCCTTGGTCCAGGTGGAAACGGCCTTCTCGTCATTATAGCACAATACGGCGTAGAGCATGTTGCACCTTCCTCTCCCCGAGGGACGCACTATGCCCATCGCGAGACGAAAATCCAGTCTTTAGGGCTGCGGTTCCTGCACCGGCCGGGCAATGGTCGCGGTCGCGCCAATCGAGGCGATGATGATAGCCGCCATGCCTGCGACCTGTCCTGGCGTCAGTTTTTCGCCCAGGATGACAAGGCCGGACAGCGCTGCCAATGCCGGCTGGCCGCTCATCAAAATGCCGAAGAGCCGCGCCGGAATGTGGGGCAGGGCGACCATGTCGAGCGCGTAGGGAATGGCGCTTGAAAGCAGGGCAACCGCAAGGCCCAACGGCAGGATCGCCGGATCGAACAGAGCCGGGCCGGCGCTGGCAAGGCCGAAGGGCAGGGCGAGAAGAGCGGCGGTGGCGACGCCGAGCGCCGCGATATGGGCGCCGCCGCCTGTGCCGGCCTTCTGGCCAAAAATGATATAGCCTGCCCAGCAGGCGCCGGCGCAGAGGGCGAGGCCAATGCCCAGCGGAGAAATATCGCCGGCAAAACCGGTCCAGGGCAGCAGCATGGCAAAGCCGCAGACGGCGAGGGCAATCCAGACGAAATCGAGTGGTTTTCGCGCGCCGAACAGCGCCACGGCCAGGGGGCCGGTGAATTCGAGCGCCACGGCGATCCCGAGGGGAATGTGCTCGAGCGCGGCATAAAAGAAGAGATTCATGGCGCCCATGACCGCGCCATAAAGCAGCACGGCCCGCCATTGCGCGCGGCCCAGCTTGTAGCGCCAAGGCCGGAAGACGATGACCAGCACAATCGCCGCAAGGGTCAGGCGCAGCGCCGTCGCGCCATTGGCGCCGACCAGCGGAAACAGCATTTTGGCAAAGCTCGCGCCGGTCTGGGTAAAGACCATGCCGAGAGCGACGAGAAGAACAGGAACAAGAATGGATTGGGGCCGCACGGCGAAAGGCTTTCAGGAAATAGGCTTAGTCAATGGAAGAGCCCGGTATCAGCCGAATCCTTGTAGCGCACATTGGCCGCCGCGAGGAGTTTTGGATCGAGCAGCCGCGCATTGATACCGAGGTTTTCCCGGCCGGCCTTGCGCGGATACCAATGGGTGACACAGCCGCAGCCAGAGCAGCGGTGGAAATCGACGTTCTTGCCGCCCCAGGCATAGGTGTCGGTCGGGATCTTGGTTTCGATCATCACTTCGGCAATGGCATAATAGGCCCAGAGCACGCCATAGCGCCGGCAGAGGCTGCAATTGCAGTGGGTGATTTCGGCGGGCGCCTTGGGCAGTCGGATCGAGACGGCACCACAATGGCAGGTGGCAAGGACGTCCTCTGCTGCATTTGGCATGGTGTCTGGCCCCCGTTTGATGCTGCTGCTTAGCCGTTTCGGCGCGCGCGAGACAAGGCAAATCGCGCAGAGCAAGATTGACCCGACTCCCGCAATTCTTTAGCCCTGTTGACCGAGAACAAAGGAGGAATGCCGATGGAATATCGCTATCTCGGACGCTCGGGCCTCAAAGTCTCGGTCCTCACCATGGGAACCATGACTTTTGGCGGCAGCGAGAAGATCGGCAATACCAGCCCCTCCGATGCGGCGCGGCAGGTCGACCTCTGCCTCGAAGCCGGCATCAACCTCTATGACACCGCCAATGTCTACAATGCCGGTGTGTCGGAAGAAATTCTGGGCGATGTGCTCAAGGAAAACGGCCGCCGCCAGAAAGCGCTGATCGCGACGAAGGTCCGCTTCAAGATGGGCGATGGGCCCAACGACATCGGCCTCTCCCGCCATCACATCATCGAGCAGTGCAAGGCGAGTTTGAAACGCCTCAAGACCGACGTGATCGACCTCTATCAGGTGCATGAATGGGACGGCAAAACGCCCATCGAAGAGACGATGGAGGCGCTCGATACGCTCGTTCGTCATGGTCATGTGCGCTATATCGGCTGTTCCAACTATTCGGGCTGGCACATGATGAAGGCGCTGATGGCCGCAGAAAAGCGCGGTGGCCAGCGTTTCGTTTCCCAGCAGATCCATTATTCGCTGCATAGCCGCGACGCCGAATACGAACTCGTGCCGGTTTCGCAGGATCAGGGCCTTGGTATTCTCGTCTGGTCGCCGCTGGCCGGCGGGCTGCTGTCCGGAAAGTATCGCAGGGATAGTGAGCCCGAGAGCGGCCGCCATGTCGGCGGTTTCCGCGAGCCGCCGGTCTATGATTGGGAAAAGCTCTATTCGGTCATCGATACGCTCGTGGCCATTGCCGAAGCGCGCGGCGTGTCCGGCGCGCAGGTGGCGCTCTCCTGGCTGCTCGGTCGGCCGGGCGTCACCTCCGTCATCATTGGCGGGCGCAACGAAAGCCAGTTCCGCGACAATATCGCGGCCGCCAGTTTCAAGCTCACAGCCGAGGAGCGGAAGCGTCTTGACGATGTCAGCCGCCCGCCGCTGCTCTATCCATATTGGCACCAGTCGTTTAGTGCACAGGACCGGTTGAGCCCTGTCGATCTCGACCTGATCGGACCCTATGCCGAGGAGTTTTCGCGTGGCTGATTTTCTGTTCGAGCCGCATGCGCCTGTGTCCATTCCCATCGCCCGCGGCGGGCTCTTTGCCGTGCGCCGGGTCTATTGCGTGGGCCGCAATTATGCCGAGCACATCAAGGAAATGGGCAATGATGTGCGCGATCCGCCGTTCTTCTTTGCCAAGCCCGCAGATGCGGTCGTGGTCGGTGGCGCTGCCATTCCCTATCCACCCCAGACCGAGGATTTCCATCACGAGGTGGAGCTGGTGGTCGCCATCGGCAAGGACGGCGCTGACATCACAGTCGAGAATGCGCTCGACCACGTCTATGGTTATGCCTGCGGCCTCGACATGACCCGGCGCGATCTTCAGGCGATTGCCAAGAAGGCCGGCCGCCCATGGGAAATGGCCAAGGGTTTTGACCAGTCCGCCCCCATCGGCACGATCGAGCCGGCCAGCGCCATCGGCCATCCGCAATCGGGCAAAATCTCGCTCTCGGTCAATGGTGCCGAACGGCAAAGCGGCGATCTCGGCGACCAGATCTGGAGCGTTGCCGAAACCATCGCCTATCTCAGCCAATTCGTAACCCTCAAGGCGGGTGACATCATCATGACCGGCACGCCGGCCGGGGTTGCTGCGGTTGTATCAGGAGACGTGATCGAGGGGCGGATCGAGGGTGTTGGGACTGTCAGGACGGTGATCGACTGATGACGACACCGGTCTGGTCGGGACAGCAGGACGCGGCGCTGATTGCCGTGTCCAAGTGGCTCAAGGACAAGAATGGTCCGCAGGTCTTCCGCCTGTTCGGCTGGGCCGGCACCGGCAAGTCGACGCTTGCCGTGCATCTGGCGCAGGATATCCGCTCGGTCAAATATGCCGCCTTTACCGGCAAGGCCGCGCTCGTCATGCGAAAGCGCGGCTGCAAGGGCGCGCAGACCATCCACTCGCTGATCTATACACTGGTGTCCGAGAAGGAAGGCGAGCCGCGCTTCGTGCTCGATCCTGAAAGCCCGGCGGCCGATGCCGATCTCATCGTCATCGATGAAGTTTCCATGGTCGACGAGCAATTGGGCGCCGATCTCCTCTCCTTCGGCGTAAAAGTCCTGGTGCTCGGCGATCCATTCCAGCTACCGCCGGTGCAGGGCGCGGGTTTCTTCACCACCGAAGAGCCCGATGTCATGCTCACCGAAATTCACCGCCAGGCGGCCGATAATCCGATCATCCAGCTCTCCATGGCCGTGCGCGAAGGCGGCTTTCTCGAACATGGCCGCTATGGCGAAAGCATTGTCGTCGGCCGCGACAAGGTTGACCGCGATGCCGTGCTCGAAGCCGATCAGGTACTGGTCGGCCGCAACAAGACGCGCCTCACCTACAATGACCGTTTGCGCGAGCTGAAGGGCCTGCCCTTCCACGAGCCAG
The DNA here is from genome assembly GCF_024707125.1 of Devosia sp. GTDB lineage: Bacteria > Pseudomonadota > Alphaproteobacteria > Rhizobiales > Devosiaceae > Devosia. The sequence goes on along the minus strand of NZ_JANQAH010000009.1, from coordinate 100,063 downwards.
TCATAGGCGACCGCATGGTGTGCCTCCGCAACAATCCCAGAAAGCGCCTCCTCAACGGCCAGATCTGGATCGTCACCGACGCAACGCGGCGCTCGAATGGCAAGTGGTCCCTGGTGCTGGCCGACGACGAAGGCAAGGGCGAAGCCAAGGTGCTTACGCACAAGGCCTTCTTCTCGGGCGAAGAGGAAAGCATGGCCTGGACCGAGCGACGCCAGTTCGACGAGTTCACCTTTGGCTATTGCCTCACGGTGCACAAGGCGCAGGGCAGCCAGTGGGACAATGTCTATCTTTTCGACGAGAGTTTTGTTTTTCGCGAGGAGCGGGCGCGCTGGCTCTATACCGGCATTACCCGTGCTGCTGAGCGCATCACCATCATCAGCTGAAGTCACAGTTCAGCCAAGTTTGCCCTCTCTCTAGAGTTTCTCATCAGGCGCGGCCAAGGGATTGATCTTTCGGGGTCTTTGCTTCTTGCGCCTGACACGGTGATACCCCATCATCGTTATCGAGATTGCCCTAGAAATGAGGACCGTCCATGCCCCACGAGACCCCCCTGATCACCACGATCGTCGCGGGTTTGGTGCTGGCCTATATCTTTGGCATGCTGGCCAATAAGCTGCGCTTGCCGCCCCTCGTCGGTTATCTCTTTGCCGGTGTTCTCGCCGGCCCCTATACGCCCGGTTTCGTCGCCGATCAGGCGCTGGGCGCGGAGCTGGCCGAACTCGGCGTTATCCTCCTCATGTTCGGCGTGGGTTTGCACTTCTCGCTCAAGGATCTGATGAGCGTTCGGGCCCTCGCCATTCCGGGCGCCATCGCCCAGATCGCAGTGGCGACGGCGCTGGGCGCCGGCCTTGGGCTGATGCTCGGCTGGGATCTTGGTGGGTCGCTGCTCTTTGGTCTGGCGCTCTCAGTTGCCTCGACGGTCGTGCTGTTGAAAGCCCTGCAGGACCGGCGCCTGATCGAAAGCGAGCGCGGGCGCATCGCTGTCGGCTGGCTCATCGTCGAAGACCTCGCCATGGTGCTGGCCCTGGTGCTGATCCCCGCCTTTGCCGGGCTCAATGGCACCGATACCGGGCTTCACGATCCCTTCGTGTCCTTCGTCGAACGTATTCTCAATGCCGATGTCGGTATCTGGGGCGTCCTCGCCATCACCCTGATCAAGATCGCCGCCTTTGTCGGTTTCATGCTGATCGTCGGCCGCCGCGTCATCCCCTGGGCGCTGCATTTCACCGCCCATACCGGTAGCCGCGAGCTGTTCCGCCTGGCCGTGCTCTCCATCGCGCTGGGCGTGGCTTTGGGCTCTTCGGTGCTCTTCGGCGTGTCCCTGGCGCTCGGCGCCTTCTTTGCCGGCATGATCCTCTCCGAAAGCGAACTCAGCCATCGTGCCGCCAATGAAACACTACCGCTGCGCGACGCTTTCGCGGTGCTGTTCTTCGTCTCGGTCGGCATGCTGTTCGACCCTTCGATCATCCTCACCGATCCCTTGCCGGTGCTGGGCACGGTCTTCATCATCGTCGTCGGCAAATCGCTCGCCGCCTTCGGCATCGTGCTACTGTTCCGTCGTCCGGCCGGTACGGCGCTGACCATTTCGGCGAGCCTGGCGCAGATCGGCGAGTTCTCCTTCATCCTCGCCAGCATGGGCGTCAGCCTCGCCATCCTGCCCGAGGAGGGCCAGGACCTGATCCTTGCCGGCGCGCTGATCTCCATCGTCCTCAACCCCATCGTCTTCTTCATCCTCGAATTTTTGCGCCCGCGCGTCGAAGCCCGCTTTGGTGGCCGCGCCGCTGCCGCCACGCCCGAAACCCGCGTCGAGCCGGGCGAGCTTTCTGCCGCCTCGATGGGCCCGGCCACCACCGATATTCCGCGCGATGCCGCTATCGAGCGTGGGGCACCGGGAGCGGATGACGATGTCGTCGAGCCGCTGACGCTTACCGGCCACACGGTTCTCGTCGGCTATGGCCAGGTCGGACGCATCGTGGCCGATGGCCTCAAGGCTGCCGGCCGCGATATCGTCGTGATCGAGGATTCCGATCATGACGTCGCTGCCGCGCGCGTCGCCGGGCTCGAGGTCATCTATGGCAATGCGGCGAGCCAGAAGACGCTGAAACTCGCCAATCTCGGTGGGGCGAAAAACCTGCTGGTGGCCATTTCCAACGCCTTTGAGGCAGGCACGGTCTGCGAGAGCGGCCGAAAGCTCAACCCCGAGATCAGCATCATCGCCCGCGCCTATTCGGAAGAAGAAGAAGACTTTCTTCGCGGCCTTGGCGCTTCCATCGTCATTCGCGGTGAGCGCGAAATTGGCAAGGGCATTTTGGACCTTTTGCGCGACGAGGCTTCGGCCAAGCCCGCGGAGCCTGCCGGTCCGCTGCCGCCGAGCGAAAATATCCTGGCCCAGGCCGCGGCCATTGTCGCCGTGGCGGAGCCGGTCATTCCTATGCCGGTCGTTGCGGCCGAGACACCCGTAGAACCCGAAGCCCCCGTGGAGCCCGAAGCGCCGGTCGAGCCCATCGAAGCGATCCCGGTCGTCGAGGCATCCGCAGTCATCGAATTGCCCCCGCCTGCGCCGGAGCCCGAGGCGGCAGAAATTCCACCCGCAGAGCTGGTCGTGCTTGAACCGAGCGAAGGCGAGGTAGAGGTGGAAACCAGGGCAGAGGATACCCCGTCCATCGGTGAGGCCCCACCGGCCATCGACGAGGTCATCGTCCTGCCGCCGGAGACAAAGTCCGAAGAAGGGCCCGCCGTGGCTGAAACCGAAGCGATCGTGGCGGACGATATCGCAGAGCCTGCTGACGATGCCGAGACGGTCGATGAGGCACTTGTTGCGGAGCCGGTCGAAGCCGACGAAGATACATCCGGGCAGGTGGCCGAAGAGGCCAAGGAAACCGAACCGGATGTACCGGTGGTCAAGCCGGAGCCGAGGGAGTAGGCCGGGCCATGATGTCGCAAAAGGCCAAATATGCGTTGAGGGCCCTTGTGGCCCTGGCCCGGGCCGGCCGTGGCGAAAGCCGCATGATCGGCGAGATTTCCCGCGACCAGGCGATCCCGAAAAAGTTCCTCGAACAGATCCTGCTCGAACTCAAACGCGCCGGCCTCGTTTCCAGCCGCCGCGGCCGCATGGGTGGCTATGAGCTGGTCAAGGCGCCTGAAGAGATCATGTATGGCGAAGTGCTGCGCCTGATCGACGGGCCGATCGCGCCTTTGCCGTGTCTCTCAAAAATCGCCTATCGCAAATGCGAAGACTGCAAGGACGAGAGTTCCTGCGAAATCCGCCACGTCTTCGAGCGGGTGACCCTCGCCACCCGCGCCGTGCTCGACAGCACGAGCCTGGCCGACTCGCTCAATCTCGAAGACCTGCCGATAGACGAAGTCGCCTGAGTATTTTTGGTCCTTCGCCCATGATGTCGCCCACAACGCGTCACCCTCGGGTCGAGCCCGAGGGTGACGGTCTGCTGAGCAGGGGGAGAACCCTTATCCGAAAACCACCGTCTTCTTGCCGTTGAGCATGACCCGGCTTTCCAGGTGCAGCTTTACCGCCCGCGCCAGCACGCGGCTTTCGATGTCGCGGCCGGCGGCGACGAGATCGTCCGGGCTCAGCGCATGGGTCACGCGCGCCGTTTCCTGCTCGATGATCGGACCTTCGTCGAGGTCGGGCGTCACATAATGCGCCGTCGCGCCGATGATCTTGACACCGCGCTCATGCGCCTGATGATAGGGTTTTGCGCCCTTGAAACTGGGCAGGAATGAGTGGTGAATATTGATCACCTGGCCGAAAAGGCGCGTCGAAAGATTGTCCGACAGCACCTGCATATAGCGGGCGAGCACAACGAGGTCAGCGCCGACCGCCTTGACGATATCGAGCACCTGGGCTTCCTGCGCCGCCTTGGTGTCCTTGGTCACCGGCAGGTAGTGGAAGGGGATGCCGGCGTCCTCGGCAATCTTGCGGGCGTCTTCGTGGTTGGAAATCACCGCCGCGACTTCTGCGTCGAGCCAGCCGACGCGGATCTGGTAAAGCAGATGCAGCAGCGTGTGGTCGAATTTTGAGACCAGGATAACGATTTGCTTGCGGCGGCTTTCATCGCTGAGCGCGGTCTTCATGTCAAAGCGCTCGATCGGCGACTTCAGCGCCTTTTCGATTTTCTCCCGGCCCACGCCCTCGGGCGCGGTGAAGGCGAGGCGCATGAAGAAGCGACCGGTTTCCTTGTCCCAGAACTGGTTGGATTCCGCGATATTGGCGTTGAGCGCCGCCAGCTCCGTGGTCACGGCGGCAACAATGCCGGGACGGTCGGTGCAGGAGAGGGTCAGGACGAAATTGGCCGAGGACAAGGCGGGCCTCCGGAGAAAGATGCAGCCAGCGGTATCAATGGCTCCAGCATTTCCGTCAAGCCTTGCTTGCGCCTGTCGCGTCCCCTGGCCCGAAAAGTTGCCGTTAAACGGCGCTGCCCAAAAGGAAAAGGGCCGCTCGCCTGGAGCAGCCCTTCCCTGAGTCACAGGCCTCGAGAGGCCCGGGAGGTCGTGGTTTAGCTGGAGCAACCTCCGCGCATCACCACATTTCCCAGACTTTCTTCGAGCACCAAATTCTCAAAAGACACTGGAACACCTCCTTCTCGTTGGTTGAACATGAGGGAAGCTTGCGCCCGTTCGCCGGACCTGTCTAGTCACAAAACCTTCACGGGCTTCGCGCCCGTTCCGGTGTTGCATCACAAACCCAAGTTTATCCCCGCCCCCGACTGCCGGCCGCACACTCCCCCTCAAACAGGGGATTCCAAGAGATGTCCAGCACCACCCGCCTCATTCACAAAAGTGCCATTCCCGGCCATCAGGTCTCTGAACACCAGTGCCTCATCGAAACGCTCGAAGATTTGCGGTTCGAGCTGTCCTTGCGTCCGGATACTGGTCCGGTCGCCGGGCTCATGGCAGTCGCAGTCCGGCGGCTCATGGCCGATATCTATCGCCTGATCTCGCGCGAGCCTGGGGGCAGGGCATTGCTCCGCCTGCCGGCGGGCGCGGAAATCGAACTGGTGCAGTTGCACCGAGCCCTCGACGATGCAGAGACAGGCCTTGCCGCCTTCCGGCGCGCCCATAGCGATCCGGATGGTCCGCGCGAGGATGGCTGGCTGGTGCACCAGCCAGCGTCCTGATCTATCCATCTTATCCCCGCGACGAAAAATCGTGCCATGATCTCCCCGTTCCCACCGCAACACGCGGTACCGACGAAGTGCCGGGTGGGAAGACGGGCTGCTTGAGGTCGCTCAGGCGGATGCGTGGATGCCGACCACCGGCCAAGCGGCAGTGAGCCCCCGTTGCATCGCGTGATGCTTCCGACGGCGATCTGGACCGCAAAACCCCAAAAGGGGGCCGCTCGAGGCATGCGCAAGAAATCCCGATCGTGGGAAGCGGCTTTCGCCTCTTTTTTACTACCAATTTTCGGGGCGAAAGCCGCTTTTCACCGTGCGCCCAAAGGGCGTCGCGACCGTGCGCCGCCAGGCAGCGCGGATACTGGTGCTGGGCGGCGCCTTGGCCCCGCCCAAAAGGTCTTATGCCTTGGCCTTTTTGGGCTTCGAGCGCAGCTGGATGATGGTGGCAATGAGCACACCCGTTGCCACGAGACCGATGATGATGGTCGCCAGCGCATTGACGTCAGGCGACACGCCGAGACGCACCTTTGAGAAAATCACCATAGGCAGCGTCGACGAACCCGGCCCCGAGACGAAGCTGGCGATAACGAGATCGTCGAGCGAGAGCGTAAAGCCCAGCAGCCAGCCCGAAACCAGGGCCGGGGCAATGATCGGCAGGGTGATATCGAAAAAGGTGCGGACCGGGCTCGCGCCAAGGTCCATGGCCGCTTCTTCGAGGCTGCGATCAAAGTCGGAGAGGCGCGATTGCACCACGACGCAGACATAGGCGGTGCAGAAGGTGGCGTGGGCGATGACGATGGTCAGCATGCCGCGGCCGCGCGGCCAGCCCAAAACCCTTCCATCGCGACAAAGAGCAGCAGCAGGGAAAGGCCGGTGATCACGTCGGGCATGACGAGCGGGGCCGAAACCATGCCAGAAAACAGCGTGCGGCCCTTGAAGCGCCGGAAGCGCACGAGGGCCACGGCGGCAAGTGTCCCGAGGACCAGGGCAATGGTCGCGGCGATGGCGGCGATCTGCAGGCTCAGCCAGGCAGCGCCCAGCATCTGCGGATCGCGGAACAATTCGCCATACCACTTGGTCGAAAAGCCCGACCAGACGGTAACGAGACGACTCTCGTTAAAGGAGAAGATAACGAGCGAAACGATGGGCGCGTAAAGGAACGAGAACCCGAGGGCCGCTGCGATGGGGAGGAACCAGCCACGGCGCATCTTATCTCTCCACCACGGCGCTTTGCGCGCGCTGCAACAGCATGATCGGAACCACCACGGCCAGGAGCATGGCGACCGCCACGGCGGCCGCACGCGGCCAGTTGGCGGCGGTGAAGAATTCGTCCCAGAGCACGCGGCCGATCATCAGGGTTTCGGGGCCTCCGAGCAGCGAGGGGATAACGTATTCGCCAATGGCCGGAATGAAGACCAGCATGGAGCCGGCAATGATGCCCGGCAGCGAGAGCGGCAGCGTCACCGACAGGAAGGTGCGCAGCGGGCGAGCGCCGAGATCGGCCGAGGCTTCGAAGAGCGATACGTCGAGTTTCACCAGCGTCGTATAGAGCGGCAGGATCATGAAGGGCAGGTAGGTGTAGACAATGCCGACATAGACGGCGAAGTCGGTCTGCATCATCACCAGCGGTTCGATACCAAAAAGGCCCAAAAACTGGTTGATGACGCCATTGCCGCGCATGAAGCCGGTGAGCGCATAGACGCGCAGCAGGAACGAGGTGAAGAAGGGCAGGATCACCAGCATAAGCAAGATATTGCGCCAGCGATCGGGAGCCCGGGCAATGGCATAGGCCATTGGGTAGCCGACAAACAGCGTGATCACCGTCGAGATGAAGGCGATGCGGATCGAGGACAGATAGGCCGCGATATAGAGATTGTCGGTGAAGAGGCGGATGTAATTGTTGAGGTGCAGGGTCAGTTGCACCGTGCCTTCCTCGGTGGTGAGGAGCGGCGAATAGGGCGGGCGGCCGAACTGTTTTGTGGCGAGCGAAATGCCGAAAACCACGGCCAGCGGAATGAGGAAGAAGACCAGCAGCCACAGGACCGGGGCGGCAAGCACCAGCATGCGGCCGGAAATGCCGACCTTGGCAAGGCCACGCTCGACCGCGTTCCACGGCTTCAAGCGTCTTGGCGGCGGAATGGTGGGGGAATGGGCGGCGGTCATACTGTCAGCACCGAACCAGAGCTGTCGCTCCAGGTGACAAACACCTTCTCGTCCCAGGTGATGGCATCGGGATTGCCGCGAACCGAGTTGGTCTGGCTGACACGGATGCGTTTCCCGCTCTCCAGAGCCACCTGATACAAAGAGATATCCCCGAGATAGGCGATCTCTTCTACAATGCCCGAAGTGACATTGGCATCATGGGGCGTCTGGGGTTTTTCACGGCTGAGCGACATTTTTCGGGGCGGATAGCCCACCACAGAATCTGTTCGGGCGCGCAATCGACGCCGTGGCCGACATAGATGTCGCAGCCCAGTTCACTCGAACGGATGCGCACATGGCCCGGCTCGTCCTCGGTGACGATGCCTTCCACCATATTGGCTGAACCGATGAAGCCGGCAACGAAGCGGGAATTGGGGAATTCGTAAATGTCGGTGGGTTCGCCCACCATGGCGATTTCACCAAGGTTCATGACGCCGATGCGGGTGGCAAGGGTCATCGCCTCTTCCTGGTCGTGGGTCACGACGATGAAGGTGACGCCCAGGCTCTCCTGGATTTTCACCAGTTCGAACTGGGTTTCCTCGCGCAGTTTTTTGTCCAATGCGCCCAAGGGCTCGTCGAGGAGCAGGAGTTTTGGGCGTTTGGCGAGCGCGCGCGCCAGGGCCACGCGCTGGCGCTGGCCACCGGAAAGCTGGTGCGGCTTGCGGCGGCCATAGTCCTGCAGTTTGACGAGGCTGAGGAGTTCGGCGACGCGGTCATTGATCTCGCCCTTGGGGAGATTGTCGCGCTTGAGGCCATAGGCAATGTTCTGCTCGACAGACATATGCGGGAAGAGTGCATAGGACTGGAACATCATGTTGACCGGACGATTGTAGGGCGGGACTTCGGTCATGTCCTGGCCATCGATTTCGATGGTGCCCGAGGTCGGCTGCTCGAAGCCGGCCAGCATGCGCAGCAGGGTCGACTTGCCCGAGCCCGAACCGCCGAGCAGGCAGAAGAGTTCGGACTTGTAGATGTCGAGCGAGACATCGTGCACGGCCAGCACATCGCCGAACTTTTTGGTCACGTTCTTGATGCGGACAAAGGGCTTGTTATTGGCCGTATCGCGCCACGGCCGAGTATCGACGGCGAGCTGCTGGGACTTCTTCATGGCGGCATCCGAGGAGAGTGAAGGGGCGGCAGGAAAAGCCGCCCCTATGAAGATATTACTGGCCGGTTTTGATGCGGGTCCAGGTGCGGGTCAAGACCTCTTCGAATTCAGGCGAGTGCGCCTTCATGACGAATGCCTTGGCGATGGTCTCGGCGGGCGGGTAGATGCCCGGGTTCGACTTGACTTCCTCGTCGACAAATTCGAGCGCCGGCAGGTTGGGGTTGGCGTAGAACACGTAGTTGGTGATCGCTGCCACGACTTCGGGCTTCAAAATATAATCGATGAACTTATGGGCGTTTTCCGGATGCGGGGCATCGATCGGGATCGCCAGGAAGTCAAACAGCGTCGCGGCGCCTTCCTTGGGGATCAGGTAGGTCACTTCATTGCCCTGGCCGGCCTGTGCGGCAGCGTCGGAAGCGATGAAGATGTCGCCGGAATAACCGAGCGCCAGGCAGATTTCGCCATTGCCCAGGTCGTCGATGTACTGGCTCGAATGGAAGTAGCGGATCGAGGATTTGACCGAGTTCAGCAGTTCCTCGGCCTTGGCGAGGTCCTCTTCGCTTTCCGAGTTCGGATCAAGGCCGAGGTAGTGGAGCGCAATGCCAGTGACCTCAGAGGGGCTGTCGAGCACGGCAACGCCGCAACCGGCGAGCTTGGAGACGACTTCGGGCTTGAACAGCAGGTCCCAGCTTTCAAGATCGGCATCGGGGCCGAGAGCTTCGGTGACCTTGGCGACGTTGTAGCCGAGCCCGATCGTGTTGATCATATAGGGCACGCCATGGGCGTTGTCCGGGTCTTGGCTCGCGGCAGTTGCCATCACGGCCGGGTCGAGATTGCCCAGATTAGTCAGCTTGGACTTGTCGAGCGGCAGGATCAGGCCGGCAAGAATCTGGCGCTCGAGGAAATTGCCCGAGGGAACGACGATGTCATAGCCGGAATTGCCGGCGAGAAGCTTGGCGTCGACGATCTCGTTATTGTCATAGACGTCGTAGTTGACCTTGATGCCGGTCTCCGCCTCGAAATTGGCGATGGTATCTTCGGCAATATAGTCGGACCAATTGTAGACGTTGAGGACCGGTTCCTCCTGGGCCAAAGCGGGGCTTGCGGCCACCAGGGCGCCAAAGGCGAGGGCGAGCGTCTTGTTCATAACGTGGAAGCTCCTAGTAATAATTCGGGGGCATTGCCCCTCTTGCGAAGGGGCGGTTAGGTGCCGGCAAGCGGCAGGCTTTTGCGGCAAGCCGCGCTCAGGCCCGGGCGCTCATCTTTGAGTGCCCGGCGCAGAATTGGTGAACAATTGGGAACACGTCTCTAGGGGACGCCGAAGGGCGCCCGGGACTGTCGCTGCGATCGGCCCGGAGACGGGCGAATATCGATGCGCGGCACGCGCGCCATCAACAAAAGACCTGGTCAGCGAAGTGCCCTTTCCCTCTCTGATCACGGGCAAACTAAAGCCATTTTTTCAGAGCGACAAGACTGACAAACAGAAGTTTTTGCGGGGGTTGACCAGAGAACAACCCAGGCGCAAAAGCGCTGGCAACCTGGGGCAGAGCTTATGCGCCCCCGAACAGTTCCCAAGAGGCATGGATGAGCGGCAAGGCCTATCTCTCAGTATCGGCAGACGTGAAGGCGGCGCTGGCTGCCGGCAAGGCCGTGGTGGCGCTTGAATCCACCATCATCACCCATGGCATGCCCTATCCGCAGAACCTGGCAATGGCCAACGAAGTCGAGGACGTGGTGCGGGCAACCGGCGCTGTGCCGGCGACCATCGCCATCATGGACGGAAGGCTTTGCGTGGGTCTTGCCGGTGAAGACCTTGAACGCCTTGCCCTCGAAGGCCACAAGGCTGCCAAGGCGAGCCGTCGTGACGTCGCGGCGCTCCTTGCGAGCGGGACCACGGCCGGAACGACGGTTGCAACGACCATGCAGATCGCCGCGCTTGCCGGCATCAAGGTCTTTGCGACCGGCGGCATCGGCGGGGTGCATCGCGGCGCCGAGGACAGCTTTGATATTTCGGCTGATCTTGAAGAACTGGGCAAGACGCCGGTTACCGTCGTCTGCGCAGGCGCCAAGTCGATCCTCGATATTGCCAAGACCCTCGAAGTGCTTGAGACCAATGGCGTGCCGGTCCTCGGTTTCGGTACCGACCACTTCCCGGCCTTCTGGGCCCGCGAAAGCGGCTTCAGCGTCGATCACCGCTTTGACGATGCCGAGGGCGTCGCCAAGATGCTGGCCATCCAGTCCGATCTCGAAATGGGCGGCGTGCTGATCGCCAACCCCATTCCTGAAGCCGATGCCTGGGAAGCCAGCGCCATCGAAGGCTTTATCACCCAGGCTCTGGCCGACGCTGACGCCAAAGGGGTGAAAGGCAAGGCGATGACGCCCTTCCTGCTGCAGCGCATCTTTGAGCTGACGGGCGGCAAGTCGCTGGTGTCCAATATTGCGCTCGTGAAGAACAATGCGCTTGTGGCTGGCCAGATCGCCGTGGCCCTGGCGCATCTTCAGGCCGGCAAGGCACCCGTTCGCCGCGCATGAGCAAAAAAGTCCTCGTCGTCGGCGACGTGATGACCGACGTCATCGTCAAGCCCGAGGGGCCGATCGTGTTCGGTTCCGACCGGCGCGCGGCGATCGAAAGCCGTGCCGGTGGTTCGGGGGCCAATCAGGCCGTGTGGCTTGGCGCGGCCGGCGCCGATGTAGTGTTTGCTGCCCGTGTCGGGATGGTCGACAAGGCGAGCCATGAAGGGCATTTCCGCCTGCGCGGCGTGACGCCCATGCTGGCGGGCGATGCGCAGCTCGGCTCGGGCGTGCTCGTGACTCTGCTCGATCCGAGCGGCGAGCGCAGCTTCCTTACCGATCGCGGGGCCAATCTCAACCTGTGCGCCGACGACCTGCCCGACAGCCTCCTCGATGGCACGGGACTGGTGCTGGTCTCGGGCTACAGCTTCTTTGCGCCGGGGCCGCGCGCTGCCGTGCAGTCGCTGCTGGGTCGGGCCCGCAAGCGCAATATCCCGATAGCCATCGATCCGGCCTCGATCGGCTTTCTCGAAGAGGTCGGGCCGCAAACCTTCCTGGCCTGGGTTGGCGCGGCCGACTGGCTCTTTGCCAATGAGAGCGAAGCGGAAATGCTGGCGGGTGTCGCCGGCTTTGAGGACCAGGTGCGGATTCTTGGGGCGCAATTCCGACATGTCGTCATCAAGCGCGGGCGGTTCGGCGCTGCAGTCGGTGGGGCGCAGGGTGTCGATCTCAGCCGTCCGGCGCCGATCGTGAAAGTAGTCGATTCAACCGGGGCAGGCGATGCCTTCGCGGCGGGCTTTATTGCTGCGCTCACGGAGGGGCAGTCGGTCGAGGCGTGTCTTGAGCGCGGTATCGCCAATGGCGCTCGGGCGGTGCAATTCGTCGGCGGTCAACCGAAGTAGTCCTATTGCCGTTATTTCTCCATTAGGGTCAGTACCTTCGGGGCAAGCGAATTGTGAGGGATGCAAATGCTCAAGAAAGCTCTGGTGACCGGACTTCTCCTGGCGGTGGGAGTGCAGCAGGCCGCCGCTGACGGCAAGATTTTCGTGCAACTGCCCGACCTGACCTCCTATTCGGGAGCGGAGGCCGCGGCGTTTCTAGAGCGCGTCGTCCTCGCCAATGTCGTGTCAAGCAATTGCGGGGGCCATGAGGTGACGGACGAGGAATGGTCGCTGCTGACCGATTCCGCTGACCTCCTTGCCTATGGCCAGCTCAAGCTCAGTACCGACGACTACGACACCAATTATTACACCCCCGCCTTCAATGCGCTCGATGAAGCCGGGACCTGCGAGGAAAAAGGTCCCGACGTTGAAGCTGTGTTGAGCGAACTGGTTGAACGCGGCGGCTCGCGCGAGGCGCTGCCGGACCAGGACGTGGCCTATGAAGAATGGCGCGCGCTGATGGACCGGTTGCAGGCCGAGGCTAATGCGCCGACTTCGGGCAAGACCAAAACCAAGTAACCGGTGAGTGCCGGCCCTTGCGGGCCGGCTTGGCGCTAGTGCGGTTCGTGGGCGTCTGCGGTGCCGAGCAACCAGTAACCGGCTGCCTTGACCCATTCGGAACTGAAACCGCGCTCTTCGGTGAGGTGCTGGCGAACCGCTTTGCTCATGCCGCTCTCGCCCGCGATATAGGCATAGGCATCGCCCTTGGGCAGGTCCAACGTCCTGACCGTGTCGATGAGCAGCGTGGTGGTGCCAGCCGGAGCGCCATTGCGGTGGACATAGACGAGGTCGACATCGGCCTTGCTCTCAAAACCCTGCTCTTCGGCGGCAGAGTCGACTTCGACAACGGCGACGACGATGGCGCCTGCGGGCAATTCCTCGATGCGGCGGCCGATGGCGGGCAGGGCGGTTTCGTCGCCGACCAGCAGATACCAGTCATAGGTCGCGGGCACGACCACCGAACCACGCGGACCACCGATGACGAGGGTCTTGCCCGGCGCGGCAGCTGCCGCCCAGCTCGAGGCAGGGCCATCGCCATGCAACACAAAATCGAGTTCGATCCAGCCCTGCGCGACATCCCAATAGCGGGGCGTGTAGTCGCGCATTTCGGGGCGGGTGCCGGGTTCGAATTCGGCGCCATTGGGCCCGACAACCGGCAGGAGTGGCGTTACGCCTTCAGGAAAGAAGAAAGCCTTGATATGATCGGCATGGCCGGGAGAAACGAAGCCTTCCATGTCGCCGGTGAGTCGAACCCGGCGCATGAGCGGGGTAATGTCGGTGACGGCAGTCACGGTCAGCAAACGCAGACGGGTGTCGTGGCGAACGCGCTGCGGCGCGCGGGGATCGAGAGCTTCGGTCGACATGGCTTAAATCCTGAATAACACGCTCAGCAATTATTTCATGCCTTGGGGGATGGCAAGCGGGGCTTGAACACCAAAGCGCGAGACATATCTTTGCCGCATAGTAATTTACAGGAGCCGGTGATGAAGACCGCCATTTATTCCGAATTCGGCACGCCGGAAAAAGTTCTACAGACCAAGGAGGTGGAGCGCCCGCAACCCGGACCCGGCCAGGTCCTGGTCAAGATGGTGCTGTCGCCGGTCCATAACCATGACCTGATGACCATTGCCGGTCATTATGGGTTCAAGCCCGCTCTGCCGGCCGTGCCAGGCACGGAAGCGGTCGGCGTGGTTGAAGCACTGGGTGAGGGCGTTACCCATCTCAAGCAGGGGCAGCGCGTCGCCGGCGGCGCGGAAAAGACTTGGGCCGAATATTATCTTGCGACCGCGGCGCGGCTCGTGCCGGTGCCCGACAGCGTCAGCGACGAGACCGCCTGCCAGCTGGTCTCCATGCCGCTCTCGGCCAAGATGCTGCTCGATACGCTCGAGGTTGGTGCCGGCGACTGGATCGCGATCAATGCGGCCAATGGCGCGGTGGGCAAGCTGCTTGCCCAGTATGGTGCCGAAAAGGGCGTCAACGTCCTCGGCCTCGTCCGGCGCGATGCTGCCGTCGACGAAATGGCAGCGCTCGGGTTCAAGACTGTCGTCGCGACCGAAGGCGAAGATTGGCAGGAAAAAGTCCGCACGATCACCGGCGGGGCGCCGATCATTCGCGGCATCGAGTCGCTTGGTGGGGACGGCGCGGCACAGCTTTCCGGCATTCTGGCCGATGGCGCGCAACTGATCAGCTTTGGCGCGATGACCGGCCGGCCGCTGAAAATTTCGGCCGGCGAACTGCTGTTCCGCAATATTTCGGTCAAGGGATTCTGGGGCGCCAAGCCGCCGGTCAAGCCCGAGCGCATTGGCGAACTGCTGGGTGAACTGATCCGGGATGCGGCCGCCGGCAAGCTGGTGCTCGATATCGAGGCCGCCTATCCGATCACTGACGTGGCGGAAGCCGTGCGGGCCAGCGGCGAACCGGGCCGCAAGGGCAAGATCGCCATCAAGGGGAGCTAAGGCTCCCCCGCCCCTGCCTACGAGGTGTAGCCGAGCATCCGATCCTGCTCGCGCCGCAGGGCGAACAGTCGCGTCGAAGAATCGGGCTGGCTGTTGGCCGCCGTAAGAAGCGCGCCCTTGGCAATCGGTGCCGTGACCTTGCCGCCTTCGAGGAGGCCGACCGGCACGGCGCCTGCCGCGCGGGCATCGTCGGCCCTCATGGCATAGGAGCGGTAGCAGGTCTCGCCGATCGCATCGAGCGGTTCGCCGGGCAGTAGGTCGCGCTTGGCGACGGCGCAGACTTCGGCGACGGGCCGGGGCAGGGGGACCATGTCCGGCTTGCCGGTGAGCATGATACGCGCGCAGGTCAGCGGCACTTCAAGGCTCGTCAGGTGATAGGGCCGGAAGAAGGCATAGTAGGGCCCATGGCCGATGTGGAGATCGTCCATGCGTTCGATGATGCGCGGATGCTCCGCCTTGACGATGACGAAGACGCCCGGGGCGACGCCCTTGCCGATGGTGAAGTCGACGACGCCGGAGGAATTCAGAATCCCGCCATCGGCCTTGGGAATCAGCACCTTGGCCATGTCGTCACGGTCGGCCTTGGGTCCGTGCATGCCCGGAATATCGGGCATGAGGCCGGTGGCATTGGCAATGGCGGTCATCTCGACCGCGGTCTTCGACCCATCGACGAACTCCACCAGCATGCGCGGATTCATGTTCCGCCGGTCGGCTTCCTCGCGATAATCGTCGGGGACCGCGTCGTGCTTGAGGGGATTATTCTTGCCCTTGCCGGCCGCAACCACATCAAGACCAAGCGCGGTGACGAATTCGATCAGCTCCATGCAGGACGAGGGCTCGTCGCCGGCGCCGACGGAATAGACGACACCGAGGCGGTCGGCCTGGGCCTTCAGATAGGGTCCGATGGTGACATCAGCCTCGACGTTCATCATGACGAGATGCTTGCCATGCTCCATGGCGGTGAGGGAAAAATCGGCGGCAACGCCCGGCTTGCCGGTGGCGTCGATGACGACATCGATATTGGGCGTGGTGACGAGAGTTTCGGCCGAGGTGACGGCGATCTTGCCCTGTTCGATGGCGGCGGTGGCGGCAGCCGGGGAATCGACCACCTTGCCATGGCTGTCGTCGCCATAGGCAATGGTCATGGCGGCCAGCGCCGTATGGGGACGCCTTGTGGCGATCGCCGCCATTTCGACGCCCTTCATCAGGCTCATCTGGGTGACGAGATCGGTGCCCATCTCGCCCGAGCCGATAACGCCGACGCGAATGGGCTTGCCCGCATCGGCGCGGGCGGCAAGGTCACGGGCGAGCCCGGTCAGGGCGATCTTGGTGGTCATGGCAATTGTCCTGATACTGCCGCCTCGTTACAGCCACTTGCCCGCGGCGGCAAGCGCGCTGGAGGTCGCACGACGCTAAGCCCCGGCATCCGGGCGATTAGCACTTCTTAAACCGTTCCAGATGAATATGGCGAAGGAGAGAACTCCGGGGGCTGGCCACGAAATGGCACATCAGGAAGCAAGCGCGATTGCCTTGCCAGAGGTCATCGACCTCGACGCGCTGGACGCGATTCGTGACAAGCTGATCGACGCTGTCGAAGATGGTGCGGTGACCGTGGTCGCAAGCGCGGTGCAACGCGTGTCGACCAATGGTCTGCTGATGTTGATCAGCGCTGCCGAAAGCGCCCGTCGCAACCATAATGAATTTGCTGTCGACGCGCCGAGCGCCGCCATGTTGGCCGCGATCGATCGATTGGGCCTTGGCGCACAATTTTCAGGGATGATGAGACCATGACATTGCGCGTACTGACTGTGGATGATTCCAGAACCATCCTGGCCATGTTGCACCATACGCTGAGCAATGCCGGTTTCGAGGTGCTGCAGGCCGAAGACGGCAAGCAGGGCCTGGATGTGCTGATGAGCCACGACATCGACGTCGTCATCACCGACATCAACATGCCTGTCATGGACGGTATCGAGTTCATCAAGAATGTGCGGGCCAGCGGCCAGTACCAAAGCCTGCCGATCCTCATTCTCACGACTGAAACGAGCCAGGACAAGCGCGACCAAGGCAAGGCCGCGGGCGGCACGGGCTGGATCGTGAAACCCTTCGACCCCGACAAGCTGATCAGCGTCATCCATCGCGTGGTCCACTAACACTACCTTCTAAGGCTGGTACGGCGCCATGAGCGACCTAGACGACTTCAAGGCCACCTATTTCGACGAATGTTCCGAGCTGATGAACGAGCTCGAAGAACAGTTCGCAGCGATCGAAGGGGGCGAGCGCGACGCCGACCGGCTCAATGCTGTTTTCCGCGCCATTCACTCGATCAAGGGCGGTGCCGGTGCTTTCGGCTTCTCCGGGCTCGTGGGCTTTGCCCATGCCTATGAGACATTGCTCGACTATGTCCGCGATGGTCGTGTGGAGATGACCGATGACGTGGTCAGCCTCTGCATCCGCGCCAATGACATCGTTGGCGACTACATCAATGCCGCCCAGAGCGGCGAAGAGCTGGCTGCTGATTACGGCCAGGAAGAAAAGCAGCGCTTCGACGCCATTGCCCGCGGCCAGCGCGGCGGTGACGAAGACGAGTGGAGCGGCGAGATCATCGAGGAATTCGATATCGAATTCACGCCGGTGCGCGTCGAGCTTGCTGTCGATGATGGCGACGTCGTCGAAGCCGTTGAAGCTCCGGTTGCTGCCGAGCCCGATACGTTCGACGCCCCGCCCATGCCGGTCGAGCCGGGCCACTGGGAAGTGCGCTTCACGCCCTATCGCCAGCTCTATTCGCGCGCCAATGATCCGCTGCTGCTGTTCCGCGAACTGGCAGCCCTGGGCGAGATCAATGTCCGTGCCATTCTCACCGACATTCCGGCCCTGAGCGACTTCGAGCCGTTTGGCGTCTATTGCTCATGGGAAATCTCGCTCTTTGCGCCTGACCTGACGGAATCCGCGATCCGCGAAGTCTTCGAATTCGTCGATGGCGATTGCAGTATCGAAGTCGTGCCGCTCGGCCATGTGGTGCCGCCCGCGGCCGCGCCGGCTCCTGCGCCTGTCGCGGTCGTACAACCTGCCAAAGCCGACGAGAACCTCATGGCGCTGACTGAAGACGAAGTGGCTGCCGCTCCCGTGCGTCTCGTTGCCGAAGCTCCGTCCGCCCCTGTTGCCGCAGAGCCTGTGGCCGAAGAACCGGCTCTCAGCTTTGCCGATCTCGCCAATGAAATCTCGGCTTCTGCGCCGCCGCGGCCCGTGCCGCAGGCCGCTGCGCCCAAGCCCGCTGCCGCACCCAAACCCGCTGCCGGCGGGGAAGGTGGCGAAGAGGGCGGCAATCGCGCCGTTGGCGTGCAGTCGATCCGCGTCGATCTCGATAAGGTCGACCGTGTCGTCAACATGGTCAGCGAGCTGGTGATCACCCAGTCCATGCTGACCCAGCAGATGGATGAAAATCTGCGTGCCCGCTATACCGAGCTCGTTCGCGGCCTTGAGGTTCTGGCCCAGACGACGCGCGGCCTGCAGGACTCGGTCATGGCCATCCGCGCCCAGCCGGTCAAATCGGTGTTCTCGCGCATGCCGCGCCTGGTGCGCGAACTCGCCACCAAGACCGGCAAAAAGATCAAGCTCGAGACGATCGGTGAAAACACCGAAATCGACAAGACCGTCATCGAGCAGTTGTCCGATCCGCTGACCCACATGATCCGCAACTCGGCCGACCATGGCATCGAGGATCCAGAAAAGCGCAAGTCGCGCGGCAAGTCCGAAATCGGCACCATCCGCCTTTCGGCCGAGCAGGCCGGCGGCAATATTCTCATCATTGTCGAAGATGACGGCAACGGCATCAACCGCGAGCGCGTGCTGCAGCTGGCCCGCGACAAGGGTCTGGTTGCCCCCGATATCACCCCGACCGACGAGCAGATCGACCAGCTCATCTTTGCCCCGGGCTTCTCGACGGCCGATGCGGTCAGCGACATTTCCGGCCGCGGCGTCGGCATGGACGTGGTGCTCTCCAATATCAAGAAGATCGGCGGCTCCGTGCATGTCCGCTCCTGGACCGGCAAGGGTTCTCGCGTGACGCTGCGCCTGCCGCTGACGCTGGCCGTGCTCGACGTCATGCTCGTCAAGGTCGGCGAAAGCCCCTATGTGGTGCCGCTCTCCTCGATCGTTGAAACCATGCAGTGCTCGGGCGCTATTTTCGAGCGCGTCCCCTCCGGCGGCCAGGTGCTGCAGGTGCGTGGCGAATATGTGCAGGTCATCGATGTGGCCCAGCGCTTCGGCATGCATTCGAACAAGGCGCCGGACGATCGCTTCGTGGTGCTGTGCGAAAGCGAGGGTAGCCAGAAGGTGGCGCTCGTTGTCGACGACATCATCGGCCAGCAGCAGGTCGTCATCAAATCGCTCGAAGAAAACTTCGAGCAGGTCGAAGGCATTGCCGGCGGCACGATCCTGGGCGACGGCAATGTCGCGCTGATCGTCGACGTGCAAGGCCTGCGGGTCCACCAGATTCACCAGAACGCGGCCTAGTTGGCCAAGTGGCGCGGCGGCGACGTCGCGCCGGAATACGAGTAAAGCGCGGCTTATCAGCCGCTCACAGTGTGTAACCGGCCCAGAAGGGCGGCAGAAAGGCCAGGAAAATGGAAGCGCTCAGCCTCCGCGAAGACAATGGGGATAAAACGGCCGTCGTTGGCCAGAACACCCTGCAACTTATCGCCTTCTCCATCGGCGAGCAGACCTATGGCGTTGAGATCACCACGGTGCGCGAAATTCGCGCCTGGAACGGTGCGACCCCGCTGCCGAACACGCGCGACTTCGTGCGCGGCGTGATCAACCTGCGCGGCACTATCGTGCCGATCTTCGATCTGCGCGCCCGCTTTGGCGATGGCCAGACCTCGCCCACCAAAAACCACGTCGTGGTGGTGATGAGCGTCGGCGACAAGTGGGTCGGCATCCTGGTCGACGCTGTCAGCGACATTCTGACCGTGAGCCGCGAAGACATTCACAATGTGCCCGAAGGCAATGCCATCGATACGGAACTCCTCAACGGCATCATCACCCATGACAGCCGCATGGTGGGTCTCATCGACCTCCACGCCGTGGTCAATGGTGCCAAGCTCGACGGCTAAGGCCTGCAAGCGTGAGTCAAGGAGGGCGCTGCAAGGCGCCCTTCTTAGTTTTGGGGCGCGGAATGCTGTCTGACTCGGGGTGGGGAGCCGACAGTCTGCTTTTGAGGCAGGCTCTGCGAAAGCCGACCTGCATCTCCGAATGAGTTAGATATGACGGGTTAGGCATTTGCCAGAAACGCACGCCACCAGAATATGCCAGGTCGGTGCAAGTCGAGGCGCGTGTGCGATGCTTTAGCCTACGGTTGGCGCGTCAACTTCGTTGAGTGCAGCAAGGCCTGCATTGTTCTCAAGATACTCGCCCAAGCGGGGATCCTCGCAATAGAGCTGTTGCTCATCCACAATGTCATAGCTTGCGCCCAATTCATGCCGCAAAAGCCCAAGTAGCGTGTCCACCCCAGCATTGAAGCGATCACAAAGCGTTTGTGTCCACAGGCTCGGATCGGGCGGATACAGCGGGTTCAGATAGCCGGAATGCTCGAAGTCAAGCTGGACCCGCAGATCACAAGCAGGCTTCGAAACGAACAATTTCTCGTCCACTGGGCCTAGTCCCAATTCTTCACGGGTCTCGTTGTCACCCGCCCAGAGGCAACCACCCGCGCCATAATCGAAAAAGAACCTGAGGATGCTTTTTGTCATGGCGCAAGGCTAGACGCATGACGCGCGGCAGGAAAGTCCGCAATTTCGTTAGAAGCCCACTCTTGCGGATGATCGCCTGTGTCCGCCCATAGGAAACTGCGAGCGAGGCACCAACGGCGAGAATGGGGTCGAAAGCCGTCGAAGAGCCTTCTGCCTAGAACAGCTCGATCTCGCCGTGCGGCTGGTTGGCGGCGACGCCCGAGAGGGCAGGGACGCGCAGCTCGTCGAGGGTCAGGCTCTGCCAGATTTCGTCATAGACGCTTTCAGGCGCGGTCGGCGGAAGCAGCGAGAACTGGCGGGCGGCAAGTGCCATGTTGCGGCAGCGCTGCTCGATACGGTCCTGGCCCTGAAGGGCAGTGATGATCATCATCATGGCCTGGCGCACGGAAGCGTCCTTGCCGGCCGAAGAGTCGGTCAGAAGATCGAGGGCTTCGGTAATCCCTTCCAACATTGCGGCGGACTGACGGGCTGTCTCGTCGAGCTCTCTTGCCAGCTTCTGCAATGACATACGCATAACCTCAGGTCTACCAGCCCACACTATCCGAATATTTCTAAACCGCTTCTTGCTGCGACAGCCAGATCGGGACTCCCCGCGTAGCGTGGTTAGCGTTTGGCTAACGAGTTAAAGCTAAGGTCGGAAGCAAATGGACTCGACGGGTATTCGTAGACAAATGGGCCAGAATAGCTCCCTGCCTCCTGAATTCGACAGAGGTATCGTCACCACGGTCCATCAGGGTGATTGCCACGTTTCTTCGGCGCAGGATGTCACGTTTTCGACCGTGCTGGGGTCGTGCATCTCGGCCTGCGTAAGGGACCGCGTCGCCAATGTCGGCGGGATGAACCATTTCCTCCTCGCCGAACAATCCGGTTCGGCCAAGGATCGCTACGGCGCTTCGGCCCGTTACGGCGCCTTTGCCATGGAACAGTTGATCAACAAGGTGCTCTCGCAGGGCTCGGGCAAGAAGTCCAATCTCGAGATCAAGGTCTTTGGCGGCGGCAAGATCAATTCGGCGCTCGACGATGTCGGGGCCAAGAACATCGAATTCGTACGCCAGTTCCTCGCCGATGAAGGCTATATGGCCTCGAGCGAAGACCTCGGGGGCATGTTTGCCCGGCGCGTGCTGTTCAAGCCCCATTCCGGCCGTGCCTTCGTAAAGCGGCTCGACAGCGATGTCGGCGCCAATGTTGCCAAGGAAGAACTGGCGCTCGCCAAGCGCCGTGTCGTGGTGCCAGCGCCGGTCGACGATATCGAACTTTTCTAGGCCTCTTCGCGCAAATATTGCCCGGTGTTCCGGGCGGAATTTACGCAATCTAAGGAATGCACCGGCCACTATGACTTTCGCTCAACAGCATGGCGCTGATGTCGCGATCATGCGGGCGTAACGGTGACTTGCCGCTTTGCGGTGGGGCCTGGGGCAGTCGGGGAAGGTTTCATGGAACAGGGAGAAATTTCCCTCAGCGAGCGCGAGTTTTCGCGCATCAAAAGCCGCGTCTATAAGGTCGCCGGCATTTCCCTCAGCGACGCCAAGCGGACCCTGGTGGTGTCGCGCCTGTCAAAGATCGTTCGGGCGCTCGAACTCGCCAGTTTTGACGACTATGTCGACTATCTCGAAAAGGGCGCCTCGGCGAGCGACGGGCAGGACTTCGTCAACGCCCTCACCACCAATCTGACGCGCTTTTATCGCGAAGACCACCATTTCGATCACCTCAAGACCTATGTCGGTGGCCTGATCAGCGAGAGGCCGCGCGGCCAAAAACTGCGCATCTGGTCGGCAGGTTGTTCGACAGGGCAGGAGCCCTATACGATCGGCATGGATCTGCTCAATGCCTTTCCCGAACTCAAGCGCTGGGATTTCAAGATCCTCGCAACGGATATCGATACGGCTGTGATCGCCAAGGCGGCGCGCGGCATCTATCCTGAGAACGAGCTTTCGGGCCTCAGCGGGGAACGCGCCCGGCCATTCCAGAAACTCAATGACGGCACCGTGCAGGTACCGCAGGCAGCGCGCGAACTGGTCTCGTTCAAGCCGCTCAACCTGATCGCCGAATGGCCGATGAAGGGCCCGTTCGATGCCATCTTCTGCCGCAATGTGGCGATCTATTTCGACAAGCCGACGCAAGGGGCCGTCTTTGGCCGCTTCGGCAAGCTCCTGGCCCCCGAAGCCTTCCTCTACATCGGCCACTCGGAAAATCTGGGTTCGGGCGGGGAAGGTTTCCGCCTCGTGGGCAAGACCATCTACCAATCCAAGCGGATGAACAAACGAGAAGCAGCATGACTATCAAGGTTCTGGTCGTCGATGACTCGGCCCTCATTCGCGAGGTGCTCACCCGCATGTTGACGCGCGACGGCGACATCACCGTCGTCGGCACGGCAACGGACCCGATCGAAGCGCGCGAGAAGATCAAGCAGCTCAATCCCGATGTGGTGACGCTCGATATCGAAATGCCCAATATGAACGGGCTGGATTTCCTCGAAAAGCTGATGCGCCTGCGGCCCATGCCGGTGGTGATGGTGTCGACCCTCACCAAGAAGGGCGCGAGCGAGACGCTGCTGGCACTGGAACTGGGTGCCATCGACTTTGTGGCCAAGCCCAGTGCCGAATTTGCCGGTGGGCTCGATGCCTTTGGCGCCAGCCTGCGCGACAAGATCCGCGATGCGGCTCGCACCGATGTGCGCGGTGCAGCAACGCGCATCGAGGCGCCCAAGACATCGGTTAAGACGGCAGCCGCTCCCGATGGCGCGCTCATTGCCATCGGCGCTTCGACTGGCGGCGTCGAGGCGATCCGTGCTGTCCTCACAAACATGCCGGCCGATTGCCCGCCGGTGGTCATTGCCCAGCACATGCCGGCCGGCTTTACCGGCCGCTTTGCAGCGCGCCTCGATGAGCTCTGTGCCATCAAGGTGGTGGAAGCTGAGGACCGCATGGTGCTTGAGCGCGGCCATGCCTATGTGGCGCGCGGTGACTATCACCTGCGCGTCGAGCGCTCTTCGGGGCAGCTGAAATGCCGGTTGAGCCAGGATGAGCTGACCAGCGGCCATCGTCCGAGCGTGGACGTGCTGTTTGAATCGGTGGCCAAGGCGGTTGGGCATATGGCGGTCGGCGCCATCCTCACCGGCATGGGCCGGGATGGGGCGCGGGGTCTCAAACTGATGCGCGATGCCGGCGCCTATACGGTGGGCCAGAGCCAGGCTTCGGCTCTCGTCTATGGCATGCCGCGCGTTGCCTTCGAGGAAGGCGCGGTCGTCGAGCAGGCGCCGCTCGAGCAGGTGGCCGGCAAGCTTGCCAATGCGCTCGTTCGTTTGCGCTCGGCGGCTTAACGCCGAGCATGCAATCCGTCCGGTGCAATTGAGAGAATTGTAACCTCTCCCACCTAGGATGAACTTGAATACCGGGGCTCAGGCTCCGGCGCGTAAGAGGTAGATAGAGTCCATGCCTAAAGCCAGTGCTGTCAGCGTCCTGATCGTTGATGACCAGCAGTCCATGCGTGGCATCTGCAAGTACATTCTCAATCAGCTCGGCTTCAAGGACATCATCGAGGCCAAGTCTGGCCGCGATGCATTGGGCAAGCTCGAAGGGGCGAATGTCGATCTCATCATTTCCGACTGGAACATGGACGATATCGACGGGCTGACCCTGCTCAAGGTGATCCGCAAGCATCCGCGCACCCAGGCGATGCCCTTCATCATGGCGACCGGGCGTTCCGACGCCGAGCAGGTGAAGGAAGCGATTTCGGCCGGCGTCAACAATTACATCATCAAGCCGTTCGACGTTTCGACCATGAAAAAGCGCATCGAGGCCGTGATCGGAGCGCTGACCTGATCGCCTGAGAACAGAACCAATTGCTGAAGCGCTCGCAACCGGCCGGTTGCGGGCGCTTCGCCTTTTGGGGCGCCGCTTTGGGCGTAATAAGTAGTTAAACCTAAATGTGTATCGATTGCAGGACGCAATTCGTTCGATCCTGTGAGGCGTTTCGCCGGCCGGGAGGCGGTCTGGCTGGAGGGCCGGGGATCGGGCAGGCTCAGGGGGACGAGGGTGAGGATATTTCCGCAACTGCGCATCGCGCAGAAGCTGCCGCTGGCTTTGGTTGGTTCGGCGCTGGTGGTGAGTGCCGGGGTTGGCATTGCCAGCTATTTCATCGGCCTCGGCACGGTCGAGGAACAGCGCAACCAATCCATGCAGGCTTCGCTCAATACGGCGACGACGCTGGTCAGCGAGTATTTTTCGAGCGCCGAGGTTGATCTCCGGCTCTTCGTGCAGCGCTCCGACACTGTTACGGCGATGAAGAACCTCACTCGTGCGCTCGAGGAATTGCGCATGGGGCTCAAGGAACGTGCAGCGCTGCAATTGCAGGCTGCCTATGTCACCGAAAACCCCAATCCGGCGGACCGCGCCGCGGTCGATAGCGTCGGCGCCAAGGGCGCCACCTATGATGCACCGCACAAGCGTTTCCATCCCGGCTTCCGAACCTTGCAGGTCGAGCGCGGCTATTCCGACGTGTTGCTGATCAGCGCCACCGGGGATGTGGTCTATTCGGTTTCAAAGAACATGGACTTTGCCGGCAATGTCGTTGCCGACCCCGCTCTTGCTGTATCCGGGCTTGGTCAGGCCTTTGTCGCGGCCAAGGACCTTGCGGACGGCTCGGCTGCCTTTGTCGACTTTGCCGTCTATGGACCGGCCGGCGCGCCGCAGAGTTTCATGGCCATGCCGGTCTATGACAAGGACGAGAAAACGGGCGTCATGGTGCTGGCAATCTCGCCGGCGGCGATGAGTGCCCGGGTGTCCGCCCTGTCTGGCATGGGCAAGAGTGGCGAAGTGATCGTTGTGGGGGCCGATGGCCTGCTTCGCAGCGAGTCACCCAAGACCGCGGCCGACGACGTTCTCGTCACGACGCTGACCTCCGATGTCGTGACTGCAGCCTTTTCCGGCCAGGTCGGCGAGGGGATGAGCACGGACTATCGCGGTGCGCCCATGGTGGTGCGGGCCGAACCTGTCAGCGTGGGCGGCGTCACCTGGGCGGTCACGGCCGTGCAGCCGGAAGAAGAAGCCTTTGCCCCTGTTGTCAGCATGCGCAACATGACGCTGCTGGTGGGTGGTGTCTTGCTGGCCATTGCGGCTGTCCTGGGCTTCTTCTTTGCTCGTTCCATCAGCCGGCCAATCTCCCGCCTGACCCACACGATGGAGACATTGGCCGAAGGCGACCTTTCGGTGGAAGTTTTGGGCGGGGCGCGCGGCGATGAAATCGGCGCCATGGCCCGGGCCGTGGAAGTGTTCCGGCAGAATGGCCTGCGCATGGCTGAGATGACCGAGGCGGAAGCTGCCTCCATCATTCGCGGTCAGGCCGATCGCGCGGCCATGATGCAGCAATTGCAGCGCTCGTTCGGGCATGTGGTGGATGCGGCGATATCAGGCGATTTCTCGCGCCGGGTGGAAGCCGACTTTCCGGATGACGAACTCAACGCGCTGGCGCGTTCGGTCAATGGGCTCGTCGAGACGGTGGATCGCGGGGTTGGCGAGACGGGCGTGGTGCTGTCGGCGCTGGCCAATACCGACCTGACCCACCGCATGGAAGGCGAGTATCAAGGCGCCTTTGCGCGGTTGAAGTCGGACGTCAATGCGGTGGCCGATCGTCTCACAGACGTCGTTGGCGAGCTGCGGACAACGTCGGGGACACTGAAGACGGCGACGGGAGAAATTCTTTCGGGGGCCAATGATCTCTCCGAACGCACCACCAAGCAGGCGGCAACCATCGAAGAGACTTCAGCGGCAATGGAGCAGCTTGCGGCGACGGTTTTGCAGAATGCGCAGCGGGCGCAGGAGGCGAGCGCGGCGGCAGGCGATGTGACGAGTTCGGCTGAAGTCGGCGGGCAGGTGATGGCGCAGGCGACCGAGGCCATGGAGAAGATCACCCAGTCCTCGGCCAAGATATCGAACATCATCGGCATGATCGACGACATCGCCTTCCAGACCAACCTGCTTGCCCTCAATGCCTCTGTGGAAGCGGCGCGGGCCGGCGAGGCGGGCAAGGGTTTTGCGGTGGTCGCCGTGGAAGTGCGGCGCCTGGCGCAAAGTGCGGCCAGCGCATCTTCGGACGTGAAGCAGCTCATCGAGCAGAGCGCGACCGAAGTAAAGGGTGGCACTCGTCTTGTCAGCGATGCGGCGTCGAAGCTCGCGGCCATGCTTGAAGCAGCGCGGTCCTCCAATGACCTGATGACTGGCATCGCCCGCGAGAGCCGCGAGCAGGCGTCTTCCATCGAGGAGGTTAATGCAGCGGTCCGGCAGATGGACGAGATGACCCAGCACAATGCGGCGCTGGTTGAAGAGATGAACGCGGCCATCGAGCAGACGGAGGCACAGGCCACCAAGCTCGATCAGATCGTCGATATCTTTGCGACCGACGGGCGGAAGGTGGCTTCGGCCGCACCCGCAGAGCCGCAGGGTGCACGTGGCATCCAGCAAAAACTCAAGTCTGTCGCCAAAGCCTATCTCAGCCACGGCAATGCTGCGGTTAAGGCCGACGACTGGAGCGAGTTCTAGATCATTGTCACCTCGACAAAAAAGGGCGCCACTGGCGCCCTTTTTCTTGTTCTGTCCTACCATACAAGAAACACTGCATTAACCCCCCGTTCTCTAGGATGCGCGCGGACAGATTTGAGGTGACGGCACCGGGCAGGGTGCTCAGGGGGACGCATGAGACTTTTTTCCGCGCTTGGCAGCATCAAGCTGACAACGGCTATTTCCGGACTGGTTCTGGGTAGCATCGTCGTGACGATCATCGCCTATTCGGTCAGCAATTACATGGGACTGCATCAGCAGGCATTGCAGCAGGCCCAGCTCCAGCAGCGGACCGACCTCAAGACCGCCGCGACCATCCTCGAAAAGCGTCTCGCGAGTTCCGTGGTGACCTGGGCCGAGGACAATAATGTCGGCGCCTTCCAGACCTATTCCATCCCGCGCTTTTACGACAATGGCACGGTGGACTCGATCACCCGCGTGACCGGCGGAGAGGCCGTGGTTTTTGCGATCGACCCGGCGACCGGGCAGTTCTTGGCCAAGACGTCGAGTTTTGTCGGCGAGGGCGATGAGCGGGCCATCGACTTTGCCGTTGATCCGCAGAGTCCAGCCCATGCAGCCCTGTCGCAATCGTTGCCCTATGAGGGCGAAGTAGAGCTGCTGGGCAAAACCTATTGGGGTGAGTTCTTCCCCGTGCTCAAGCTCGACAATACCTTGCTCGGTGCTTTCTGGGTCGGTGCGGATCTCGGCGCGGCGGAAGCGTCGGCGCGTGCGTCGATTCCGGGCATGCTGGTGATCGGTGGCGTGCTGTTGACCGTGATGGGGGCGCTGGCGCTGATCGTTTCGCGGCAATTGACCAAGCCTGTGCCAAAACTCGCCGCGACCATGCAGGCGATTGCCGAGGGGAATTTTGATACCGAGGTGC
This sequence comes from Devosia sp., assembly GCF_024707125.1. Taxonomy (GTDB): domain Bacteria; phylum Pseudomonadota; class Alphaproteobacteria; order Rhizobiales; family Devosiaceae; genus Devosia. The sequence goes on along the minus strand of NZ_JANQAH010000009.1, from coordinate 72,526 downwards.
TCTATGTCGATCGTCGCAATGAGATCGGCGCCATGGCGCGGGCGGTGGAAGTCTTCCGCGAGAACGGCCTGCGCGTCAGCCAGATGACCGAGGCGGAGGCGGCGCGCATCCTGTCGGAACAGGAAAGCCGCCAGCAGATGATGACCGATCTGCAGCGCTCGTTCGGGCATGTGGTGGATGCGGCGATATCGGGCGATTTTTCGCGCCGGGTAGAAGCCGATTTCCCGGATGACGAACTCAATGCGCTGGCGCGTTCGGTCAATGGGCTTGTCGAGACGGTGGATCGTGGGGTTGGCGAGACGGGCGTGGTGCTTTCGGCGCTGGCCAATACTGACCTGACCCACCGCATGGAAGGCGAATATCAAGGCGCCTTTGCGCGGTTGAAGTCGGACGTCAATGCAGTGGCAGATCGCCTGACCGATGTGGTTGGAGAGTTGCGGGCAACTTCGGGCACGCTGAAGACGGCAACGGGAGAAATTCTCTCCGGGGCCAATGATCTCTCCGAACGCACCACAAAGCAGGCGGCGACGATCGAAGAAACGTCGGCGGCGATGGAGCAGCTTGCGGCGACGGTTTTGCAGAATGCGCAGCGGGCGCAGGAGGCGAGCGCGGCGGCAGGCGATGTGACAAGTTCGGCGGAAGTCGGCGGTCAGGTGATGGCGCAGGCGACCGAGGCCATGGAGAGGATTACCCAGTCTTCGGCGAAAATCTCGAACATCATCGGGATGATCGACGACATCGCCTTCCAGACCAACCTGCTTGCGCTCAATGCCTCCGTGGAAGCCGCGCGGGCCGGTGAGGCGGGCAAGGGTTTTGCCGTGGTGGCCGTGGAAGTGCGGCGCCTGGCACAAAGTGCGGCCAGTGCGTCTTCGGATGTGAAGCAGCTGATCGAGCAGAGCGCGACCGAAGTGAAGGGGGGCACTCGTCTCGTCAGCGACGCCGCCTCGAAGCTCGCGGCCATGTTGGAAGCAGCGCGGTCCTCCAATGACCTGATGACCGGCATTGCCCGCGAGAGCCGCGAGCAGGCGTCCTCTATCGAGGAAGTCAATGCAGCGGTCCGGCAGATGGACGAAATGACCCAGCACAATGCGGCGCTGGTTGAAGAGATGAATGCGGCTATCGAGCAGACGGAGGCACAGGCCACCAAGCTCGATCAGATCGTCGACATCTTTGCGACCGACGGGCGGAAGGTGGTTTCGGCGGCACCCGCAGAACCGCAGGGTGCACGTGGTATCCAGCAAAAACTCAAGTCGGTCGCCAAAGCCTATCTCAGCCACGGCAATGCCGCGGTGAAGGCTGACGACTGGAGCGAGTTCTAGGTAAAACTCCGCTCAACTCCTTCATTAGAACTGGGGAAGGCTCGGAAGCGGGCCTTCCCCATTTTCGTCTGGGGAGCCCGTACTGAAAAAGCCGGGTATCGATGTCGATTTCATTGAGAGCATTTTCAATGCGGAGGTGCAAAAATGAAAATGATGTCGATCTAAATCATTGTAATACTTGATTAAATTCAACTCCTCTAAGATTCGCGCCACGCTGCTCATCCGAGGGACAAGAATGGCACGGTCTATATCCGCCTTTTTCGGGCGTCTAAGCCTGAGATTTATTATTGCGACTGTGGTGACCGCTGCCATCGTCGTGTCGATTACCGTCGTTGCGATCGGCATCTACCTCAACTTCTCCAGCACGATGATGCAGCAGGGCCGCGACCGGCAGGAGGCGAACCTGCGTACGGCCGCCACCATCTTTGCCGCGGCGACCAACAAGGCCGGCGGGACCGTTGTCAATTGGGGAGACGATGGTGCGCTGGGGCAGGTAACGTTGTGGGCGCTGCTGCCCTTCTTCGATACCGAACTGGTCGATGGCATCTCCCGCGTCACGGGCGGCGAAACGGCGATCTATATCGCCGACAAGGACACCAAGGACCTGGTGATCAATACCACCACCTTGGTGGATGAGGCTGGTGCGAGCCTCAAGGGTCAGATCATGGATCCGCAGGGTGCCGTCATGACAGCGATGAAGGAAGGGCGCTCATGGCTGGGTGAAGAGACGATCGGCGGCGAAACCTATTATGCTGCCTATCACCCGGTGGTCCGAGAGGACGGGGCGGTGGCCGGCGCGATCCTCGTCGGGGAAACGCTTGAGGCCATTGAGCAATCGGTGCAGGGCATGATGGTGCTTATGCTGACCATTGCGATGGTGACGACGCTGGTGCTGGGTGTTCTCGGCTACCTCCTGAGCCTTGTCATCACGCGTCCGCTGCCCCGCATTGCGGCGGCCATGGGAGCGATTGCCGAGGGGCGGTTTGAGACCGATGTTCCCTATGTCCAGCGCGGCAATGAGGTCGGCGCCATGGCCCGCGCCGTAGAAGTTTTCCGCGAGAGCGGACTGAAAGTTGCGCAGATGACCGAAGCGGAGGCGGCGCGCATCATTCGCGATTCCGAGGATCGTCAGGCCATGATGATCGAGCTGCAACGCGCCTTTGGCGATGTGGTCGATGCGGCCATCGACGGGGATTTTTCTCGTCGTGTGCCCGAGCAGTTTCCCGATGCCGAGCTCAATGGTCTCGCCAAGTCGGTCAATACGTTGGTGGGCAGCGTCGATCGTGGGCTCGGCGAGACTGGGGCCGTGCTAAATGCCCTGGCCAATACTGACCTGACCCAGCGCATGCAGGGCGAGCATCGCGGTGCCTTTGCCAAACTCAAGGCTGACATCAATGCGGTGGCCGAAAAACTGACCGATATCGTGACGCAGTTCCGCTCCACCTCGGGGGCCCTGAAGGCGGCGACCGGCGAAATCCTTTCCGGCGCCAATGATCTTTCCGAGCGCACGACGAGGCAGGCCGCGACCATCGAGGAAACCTCGGCAGCCATGGAGCAGTTGACATCGACCGTGATGGGCAATGCGGCCCGCGCCAGGGATGCGAGCGCCAATGCTGCGCAGGTCACCCAGACGGCCGAGCATGGCGGCCTCGCCATGCAGGATGCGACTGAGGCTATGGAGAGGATCACGCAGTCTTCGGCCAAGATTTCCAACATCATCGGCATGATCGACGATGTTGCGTTCCAGACGAACCTGCTTGCGCTCAACGCCTCGGTGGAAGCGGCGCGAGCGGGTGACGCCGGCAAGGGTTTTGCGGTCGTGGCGGTGGAAGTGCGGCGCCTGGCGCAATCGGCGGCTCAGGCCTCGGCTGAGGTGAAGGTCCTTATCGAGCAAAGCGCGGGGGAAGTGGCTTCAGGATCGCGGCTCGTGGAGGAGGCCGCGAGCAAGCTTGCTTCGGTGCTGGGTGCCATCCGCGACAATACCGTCTCGCTCGAGGCCATTGCCCGCGCCAGCCGTGAGCAGGCCGGCGCCATCGAGGAAATTTCGACCGCCGTGCGGCAGATGGACGAGATGACGCAGCACAATGCGGCGCTGGTGGAACAAACCAATGCTGCGATCGAACAGACTGAAGCCCAGGCGAGCGAACTGGACCGGATCGTTGATATTTTCCGGCTCGATGATCGCGGTGCCTCTGCGGCAGTCCCGGCGGAAAAGCGGAGCGTTTCAGCGTCGCCGCGGCGGACCCCGCCCACGGTGCGCAGCGCGGGAAATACTGCTTTGGCTGCTGACTGGGATGAATTCTAAGTAATAACAGGCATTTGTGTTCAATATTGACCCCGACTTGCTGCGTGCGGGTCGGGGTTCTTGTCTGAAGATCAGCAATAATATCTGGTTAATAGCGGGGTGCTAACATTCCCTGATAGTGCGCAAACTCGTCTTAATCGAGCGCTTGAGGGGGGTATTTCATGTTCAGCCGAATTTCGGCCTTCGTTGCCGATGTCAAAGTTACCTCTGCCATTGTTTGTCTGGTCGTGGTGACGATTATTCTGTCGATCAGCGCCGTGACATTTGCAGTCTATTCAAGCCTCGGCACGGCTCTTCGGGAGCAGGCGATCGAACAACAGCATGCCAACCTCAAGACGGCGGCGACGATCCTTTCCGGCAATCTGCCGGGTTCCGAGGCCAAGTGGAGCGAGACCGGGGATCTCGATGGTCTGGTTGCCTGGGCCATGCCGCGCCAGTTCCTCAATCATGACCTTGTCGACTCGATCGTGCGGCTGACGGGAGAATCCGCCACGATCTTCGGCTGGGACGAGGCGCAGCAGGATTTCGTGCGCATGACGACGACGATCGTCGATGAAAAGGGCGAGCGTATTCTCGGCACGGTTCTGGGCAAGACCAGTCCGGCCTATGACTCGGTTGCGGCAGGCACGGCCTATTTCGGTGAGGCGACCATCGTTGGGCGGCCCTATTACACGGCCTATCAGCCGATCGTCGATCAGGGCGGCAAGACGCTTGGCGTGCTCTATGTCGGCGTCGACCGGGCAAGGGTTGACGGAACGATCCAGCAATTGCTGCAATTGCTGCTGGCGGTTGGTGGTGGCGTGCTGGTTGTTCTCGGTGTCTTCGGCTTCTTCGTCGCGCGGCTACTGCTGGCGCCCGTGCCGCGGCTGGCCAAGGTCATGGAGACCATTTCGGGCGGCGACTACGACGCCGTCGTTCCCTATGTCGCCCGCAACAACGAAGTGGGCGCCATGGCCAAGTCCGTCGAAGTGTTCCGCGCCAATGGCCTCAAGATGACGGAGATGACCGAGGAAGAACGGCTTGCCTCGCAGCGTCGGCGCATTGAGCGCACCGACATGATGGTTGCCTTGCAGGCAGCCTTCGGGGAAGTGGTCGATGCTGCGATTGCCGGCGATTTTTCCAAGCGCGTGCATGCCCAGTTTGCTGATCCCGAACTCAACAGTCTCGCGGGCAGCGTCAATCGGCTGGTGGAAACCGTCGACCGCGGATTGAGCGAGACCGGGGAGGTGCTGTCCCGGCTTGCCGAGGCCGACCTGACGCACCGCATGGCGGGGAACTATCAGGGGGCCTTTGCCAAGCTCAGCGGCGATACCAATGGCGTCGCGGACAAGCTATGCGATGTCATCGGCCAATTGCGCGTGACCTCGCGGGCGCTGAAAATGGCGACAGGAGAAATCCTCTCCGGCGCCAACGACCTTTCCGAGCGGACCACCAAGCAGGCGGCGACGATCGAAGAAACCTCGGCCGCCATGGAGCAGCTTGCCTCGACCGTTGCCAGCAATGCGGAACTGGCGGGCAAGGCGGGAGCCGATGCCGAAAATGTGTCGCGCGAAGCCGAGGCAACAGGGGTGGTGATGGGCGAGGCCAATGAGGCCATGGAGCGCATCACCCAATCCTCTGCCAAGATTTCCAATATCATCGGCATGATCGACGACATCGCTTTCCAGACGAATCTGCTGGCTCTCAACGCTTCGGTGGAAGCAGCGCGGGCGGGCGAGGCGGGCAAGGGCTTTGCCGTGGTTGCGGTCGAGGTGCGGCGCCTCGCGCAATCGGCGGCGCAGGCCTCGGCGGAGGTCAAGGAACTGATCGAGAAGAGTGCCACGGAGGTGAGCGGCGGCTCGCGCCTCGTCTCCACTGCGGCGAAAAAGCTCGAAAGCATGCTCGACGCTGTGGTGCGCAATGCCGAGGTGATGCAGACCATCGCCAAGGCGAGCCGGGAGCAAGCCCAGGCCATCGAGGAAGTGGGCACGTCGGTGCGGGTGATGGACGAGATGACCCAGCACAATGCGGCGCTGGTGGAAGAGACCAACGCGGCGATCGAGCAGACCGAGTCTCAGGCGGCCGAGCTCGACCGGGTCGTCGATATCTTTACCGTCGATGAAAGCCGGGCCGAGCCTGCAGTGCAATCGCGGCGTCCGACAGCGCCCGTCTTCAAGTCCAAGGGCAATGCGGCGTTGTCGCCCGACTGGGACGAGTTCTGACCTTTTGGTTCTCAGATCGAAGCATCAAGACGGCGCCCCTTTGGGCGCCGTCTTCATTTGCCGATATGCTTTACCGGCACTTAACCCAAATCATGCATTGCTACATTCGGACGCAGACATTGCAAATCATGGTCCGCTTCGGCGGCCACCAGACAGCCCTCTCATAGGCGCTTTCTCTTGGCTTGGCCGGGGGACGGCAGTGGCCTGTGCGAGGGGATTCCGCCCAGAAGGGCGTGGAGGCAATTGCGTTGAAATGAAGTTTTCCGATCTTTCCATTCGCGCCAAGCTGGTAACGGGCGCCGGGGTTTTGTTTGCGGTAAGCATGGCCGGGCTCATCGCGGGCGGCATCGCCCTGATGTACCAGACGGCGGGCACCGAAGCGCAGGAGCGCGCTAGGGCGCTCGTTGCCTCCTATTCGCAGATGGCTTCCGGCCAGCTCGGTGGCATCGTCAACATGACCCAAGGCGTGGGTGCTGCGATCGAAGGCGCCATTCAGGGTCCGGTGATCGACCGCGATCAATTGGGCCGCATCGTCACCCAGGCGATCGAAGCGCGGCCGACACTGATGGGCATGACGCTGGCTTTCGAGCCGAACCAGCCCGACGGCCGCGACGCAGAATTCATTGGCCATGCCTATTCAGACCAGGCGGGTCGCTTTGTTCCCTATTTTGCCCGGCCCAATGGCGAACTGATCGTCGAACAGCTCGATATGTCGCCGGAGGCCGGAACCGGCGAATGGTATGACCTGCCGATCAAGGAAAACCGCAATACGCTGGTGCCGCCCTATAGCTACACCGTGGGCGGCAAGACGGTGCTGATGACCACGGTCAGCGTCGTGATCCGCAAGAACGAAAAGCCAATCGGCATCCTGACCTCGGACCTGACGCTCGACACGATCGCCGGCGTGATCGGTCAGCTCAAGCCGTTTGGCGTGGGCACAGTGCAGATCATCAGCAATAACGGCCTCTGGATCGTCAATCCCGATCCGGCGCTGGCCGGTACGGCGGTGGCGCCCGATGTCGCCGCGGCGCTGCAGGACACCGCGCGCATGGAACAGGGCATGGCCTATGCTGATGCCGATGGCGTGCAGCAGTTCGCCGTGACCACGCAGATGCAGTTCCCGGGCGTGCCCGAGCAGTGGACCATGATCATGCAGGTGCCGCTGGCAACGATCTATGCCGGCGTCGATAATACCCGCAATCTCGCCATCGGCGCCGCGGCGATCCTGGCGCTGGTCGCGCTGGGTCTGGTGTGGTTCGGCGCAGGTTTCATCTCCGGTCCGATCCAGAAGATGACCGCCATCATGCGCGAGCTGGCGCAGGGCAAATATGACCTCGAAGTGCCCTATCAGCAGGGCAAGGACGAGATCGGCAATATGGCGCGGGCCGTGGAAGTGTTCCGCGAAAACGGGCTCAAGATCAGCCAGATGACCGAGGCGGAGGCTGCGCGCATCGTGGCGGACGAACAGCAGCGCCGCGCCATGATGACGGACCTGCAGGCCGCTTTCGGCGAAGTGGTGGATGCCGCCATTGCCGGCGATTTCACCAAGCGCGTCCATGCCGAATTCCCCGATGCCGAACTCAACAGCCTCGCGCGCAGCGTCAATTCGCTGGTCGAGACGGTCGATAGTGGCGTGTCGGAAACCGGTATCGTGCTCGGGGCCCTGGCGCAGACTGACCTCACAGTTCGCATGCAGGGCAATTTCAGTGGCGCCTTTGCCAAGTTGAAGAACGACGCCAATGCCGTGGCCGAGACGTTGAGTGATGTCGTCGGCCAGCTCAAGCACACCTCGCGCTCGATCAAGACGGCAACCGGGGAAATCCTCTCGGGCGCCAATGATCTCAGCGAACGCACGACCAAGCAGGCGGCGACCATCGAGGAAACCTCGGCGGCCATGGAGCAGCTGGCTCATACCGTGCTGCAGAATGCCGACCGGGCGCGCGATGCCAATGCCGATGCGCAATTGGTGAGCCGCACGGCCGAAGAGGGCGGCGAAGTGATGAGCCGCGCCACCAAGGCCATGGAGCAGATTTCCACCTCCTCGGGCAAGATCTCCAACATTATTGGCCTCATCGACGATATCGCCTTCCAGACCAACCTGCTGGCCCTCAACGCTTCTGTGGAAGCGGCGCGTGCTGGCGATGCCGGCAAGGGTTTTGCCGTGGTGGCCGTGGAAGTGCGGCGGCTTGCCCAGTCGGCCGCCCAGGCCTCCTCGGACGTCAAAGCCTTGATCGAGGCGTCCTCGGGTGAAGTCGGGGCCGGTACCAAGCTCGTGGCGGAAGCGGCGGCAAAACTCGCCGCCATGCTTGAGGCGGCGCGCTCCAATTCGGCGCTGATGGAAGGCATGGCCCGCGACAGCCGCGAGCAGGCCGCGGCGATCGAGGAAGTGACTGTTGCCGTCCGTCAGATGGACGAGATGACCCAGCACAATGCGGCGCTGGTGGAACAAACCAATGCCGCCATCGAGCAGACCGAAGCCCAGGCGAGCGAGCTCGATCGGATCGTGGCGGTGTTCCACACCGACGATCGATCTGCCGCGCCCCAGCCGGCAGTGTCCAGGTCTCACCGCCCGGCACCACGACCGGTTGCAAGCCAGAAAGCGGCCAAGGCCTATCTCAGCCAGGGCAGCGCTGCCATCTCGGCGGACTGGGACGAGTTCTGATCGAGACCACGGCGCGGACGACTAGTTCGCCAAGCACTGAAAGCAAAGGGGCGCCGAGATGGCGCCCCTCGTTATTCGCCGGGACAGAGTGCCCTCAATAAAGGCGCGCTTATCATCGCCCAAGATTTAGTAACGATAGATGCAATCGCGAATGCGCATTCGTACGTAGAGTATAGTCGAATTATCTACTGACGGATTTTGTCATATTAATTCGACGCATGTCTTTTTTACATGCGGTTCGTAAAATACGAAAAACATTCTACTTGGCAAGAAAGCCTTTGTTAACCCTCGGGGCGCAGCCTCATAAAGAGGACGATAGGCGGCTGTCGTCCCAGACAAGAGGCCAAAAAATGCGAGCGCTGGGCTTTGGGCAGGGTGCTTCGATACGTGATCTCGAGGCCAAGTGTGCGGCCATATCGCGTAGCCAGGCAGTCATCGAATTCACCCTTGAAGGCAAGATCATAACGGCCAACGAGAACTTTCTCGGCGCGATGGGATATCGCCTCGACGAAATCGTCGGCAAGCACCATTCGATGTTCTGCGATCCTGCCTTTGCGACGAGCGAAGAGTACAGGAATTTCTGGGCCGAGCTCCGGCGCGGTTCATTTCAGTCCGCGGCCTATCGGCGGCTTGCCAAGGGCGGGCGCGAAATCTGGATCCAGGCGAGCTACAACCCGGTCATGGACAAGTCCGGCAAGCCGGTAAAGGTCATCAAGTTTGCCACCGACATTACCGAGCAGGTAAGCCGGGCGGCCGATCACAAGGCGCAGGTGGAAGCGATTTCACGCGTCCAGGCCGTCATTGCGTTCAAGCTCGATGGTACGATCATGGAGGCGAACCAGAACTTTCTCGCCACCCTAGGCTATCGCCTCGAAGAAATCGTCGGGCGGCATCATTCCATGTTCTGCGACAAGGACTTTGCCGCAAGCGCTGAATACCGCTCCTTCTGGCAAAGATTGGGGGCGGGCGAATATATCTCGGCTGAGTTCCAGCGTTTTGGCAAGGGCGGCAAGGAGATCTGGATCCAGGCCTCCTACAACCCCATTTTCGATGCCGCCGGCAAGGTGGTAAAGGTCGTCAAGTTCGCCACCGATATTTCCGAACGCAAGCGGGCCGAAGGCATTATTGCGCTGCTGACGCAGAGCCTTGCGCGCATGTCCAACGGGGACCTTGGCGGGCGGATCGATACCAGCTTTACCGGGCAATACGAGCAGCTCCGGCAGGCCTTCAACCAGTCGCTGAGCCAACTCGAAACCATTGTTGGTGGCCTGCGCAATGCGTCGGGTTCACTCAAGACCGCGACCGCCGAAATCCTGGCTGGGGCCAATGATCTGTCGCAGCGCACGACGCGCCAGGCGGCAACCATCGAGGAAACCTCGGCCGCCGTCGAGCAGCTTGCCGGGACCGTTGCCGACAATGCAACGCGGGCGGCGACAGCCAGCGAAAAGGCTCGTAGCTTGGCCGAAGACGCGACCAAGGGCGGCATGGTGATGGGAGACGCGACCGCAGCCATGGCGGCCATCGAGGCCTCGTCGGGCAAGATTTCAAACATCATCGGGTTGATCGACGATATTGCCTTTCAGACTAACCTCCTTGCCCTCAACGCTTCGGTAGAAGCGGCGCGGGCGGGCGATGCGGGCAAGGGTTTTGCGGTGGTGGCGGTGGAAGTGCGGCGCCTTGCGCAATCGGCGGCGCAGGCTTCGGCCGACGTCAAGGCCCTGATTGAGACCAGCGCCGGCGAAGTGAGGACCGGCGCCCAGCTCGTCGAACAGGCGGCACGAAAACTGGACGACATCCTGCACGGGGCTGAGGACAGTTTTGGATTGATCGGGGAGATGGCCAAGGCCAGCCGCGAACAGTCGAGCGCGCTCAATGAGGTGGCAACCGCCGTTCGGCAAATGGACGAAATGACGCAGCACAATGCGGCGCTGGTGGAACAGACCAATGCGGCCATCGAACAGACCGAAGCCCAGGCGGCCAAGCTTGACAGCATTGTCGATGTCTTCCGCCAGGAGCCAAGGAGCACACGGCAGGAGCGCTCGGCGGCCTAGCTACAACTGCCTTTTCTTTGGGCAATTTTGAACCGGTAAACCGGAAATTTACCAAGAGTGCCATAGGGTTCTGGGGTTGATCGTGACCAAGATTGGGAACTTGCGCGCGGTTCAAGCCAAGTAATCCCGACGTTCGTCAAAGGCCGGTCATGTCTAAATCTTCTCACGAGCTGCTGCAGTCGCGGCTGGATTTCGTTCAACTCGATGAGGAGGCCCGGTCGCGCCTCGTGCGTATCCGGCCGCTGATCGAAGCCCATCTCGTGCCGGCGCTCGAGCGGTTCTATGGCCATATCGCGACCGTTCCGGCCGTGGCGCGCTTCTTCGATGGCAAGCCGCAGATGAACCGCGCCCAGGGCAAGCAGGTCGGCCATTGGAGCGCCATTGCCTCGGGCCAACTCGATGCCAACTACTTTGAAGCGAGCACGCGCGTCGGCCTTCGACATGCGCTGATCGGGCTCGAACCGCGCTGGCATATTGGTGGATACAGTCTCATCATCGAAACGCTGGTGACCGGTATCATCACCGATTACATGGCTACGGCGCTGACCCCCACCAAGGGTGCGTTCGGGCGTTCGGTGCCGCGCGATCCCAAGGAGATCATGAAGGACGTTGAAGTGCTGACCGGCTCGCTGGTTTCGGTACTCAAGGCGGTCCTGCTCGACATCGATATCGGCGTCTCGGCCTATTTCGAAAAGCTCAATGAAGATACCAAGAAAGCCGACGATGCGGCCAAGGCCAAGATCGAGGCTGCTGTGTCCGCCGCCGGCGCGGTGCTGCAGGATGTGGCGCGGGGCGACCTGACGACGCGCGTGACGGCCGAGCTCGAGCCCGAATTCGACCAGATCAAGCACGATACCAATGCCGTGGCCGAGCGGCTCAGCACCATTGTCGCGCAATTGCAGCAGACCTCGCGCCAGATGAAGGTGGCGACGAGCGAGATTCTGTCGGGCACCAATGACCTGGCCGACCGCACGACCCGCCAGGCGGCGACGATCGAAGAGACCACGGCGGCGATCGAACAGCTCTCGACAGCTGTGGTGGAGAACGCCAAGCGCGCGGCGACCGCCAGCGACAAGGCGCGTAGCGTGGCGGAAAGCGCGACGACCGGCGGGGAGGCGATCACCGCCGCTAATGGCGCCATGGGTGCAATCGAAACCTCTTCGGCCAAGATTTCCAACATCATCGGTCTGATCGATGACATCGCCTTCCAGACCAACCTGCTTGCCCTGAACGCTTCGGTGGAAGCGGCGCGCGCCGGCGAAGCAGGCAAGGGCTTTGCCGTCGTCGCCGTGGAAGTGCGACGGTTGGCACAGTCGGCTGCCAATGCCTCCTCGGAAGTGAAGGCGCTGATCGAAACCAGCGCTGCCGAAGTGCGTAGCGGCACGCAATTGGTCGCCCGCGCCGCCGAAGTGCTGCTCGATATTCTGGCCGGTGCCCAGGAGAGCGCGACCTTGATCGATACGATCGCGCAGGCCAATCGCACCCAGTCCGCGGCGCTTGAGGAAGTGACCGTCGCCGTGCGGCAGATGGACGAAATGACCCAGCACAATGCGGCGCTGGTGGAAGAGACCAATGCCGCCATCGAACAGACCGAAGCCCAGGCCAGCGAACTCGACAAGATCGTCGATGTGTTCCGCATCGAGGGCCACCAGCGTCTTGCGGCAGCGCCCGTTTCTGTCCGCCAGCCCAAGGCCGTGGCAAAACCCGCCGCAAAGCCCGTGCCCAAGAGCCATGGCAATACGGCCCTGGCGCAGGATTGGGACGAGTTCTGAGGCCTGCTGACAGCACCTGTCATCGCAAGCGGTGAAAACAAGGCGTCGCCCATGAGGCGGCGCTTTGCTTTTGGATGGCGCGATGCAGGATCTTCCTGGTCTCGGTGATCTGCTCGATCCACTACCCGAAGAGATCGGCGCCCTGGCGCGCGACCTGATCGGACTGGTGAGGGGCATGCCGGGATTGACGGGGAAAGTCATGCGCGGCTGGCGCTCGGTCAATTTCCGTCACGCCAGGGCCGGACATGTCTGTGCGGTTTTTCCCCATGCCGACAGGGTCTCGCTCTATTTCGAGCACGGGCGGGTGCTGGCCGACCCCGAGGGACTGCTGATGGGCGAAGAACTGAAGAAGGGGCGATTCCTGCGGCTCTACCCCGGTGCGCCGATTCCGGAGGCGGCCATCTATGTGCTGGTCAGCGAGGCCATTGCGCTTTTCGCCTGAGCCGTGCTTGAAGAGAACCGGTTAGGGAGACAAGCATGGCTCGCATTGGCCTTGTGGCGCATGACGACAAGAAGGATGACCTTTGTGCCTGGGCCGAACGGCATCGGCACAAGCTTGTCCAGCATGAGCTTTGGGGCACAGGAACGACCGGGAGCCGCGTCATGGCGGCGACGGGGCTTGAGGTTTCCCTACTCAAGAGCGGACCTTTGGGAGGCGACCAGCAGCTTGGTGCGATGATCTGTGAAGGCCGGCTCGACGTGCTGATCTTCTTCATCGATCCGCTCTCGGCCCAGCCGCATGATGTCGATGTGAAGGCGCTGACGCGCCTCGCAACGCTCTACGATGTGCCGCTTGCCAACAATCGCTCCACGGCGGACGCGGTTCTCGCGGCCGTCTGAGCCTCTGATATCTATTCAAAAATCGATTTCACCGGGCCTTTTTGTCCCCAGGGGCCGCGCAGTGGCGTTGACCATAACTCCTGCTTGTGAGCAGATGCCCCAAAATTGCCCGGATTTAACCGGGCGGCATGGCATTCAGGAAATTCGGGGCGCTTAGTGACCACCGATTTGGTTATAGACGTTCGCAACGTCTCCAAAAGATTTGGCGGCCTCACGGCCGTCAACAATTGCTCGCTCTCGGTCCGGCGCGGATCGATCACCGGGCTCATCGGGCCCAATGGCGCGGGCAAGTCGACCCTGTTCAACATGGTCGCTGGCAATATCACGCCCGATAGCGGCCAGGTCATCTTCGATGGCGCCGATGTCACTGGTATGAAGCCCTACCAGCTTTTCCGCATCGGCATGTTGCGCACCTTCCAGATCGCGCACGAATTCAGCCAGATGACTGCGCTCGAAAACCTGATGATGGTGCCGGGCGACCAGCCGGGCGAGCATCTGCTCTCGACCTGGTTTCGGCCCGGGCTGGTGAAAAGCCGCGAGACCGACGTCCGCAAGAAGGCGCTCGACGTCATCGACTTTTTGAAACTCGGCCATGTGCGCAACGAACTGGCCGGGAACCTTTCGGGCGGTCAGAAAAAACTGCTCGAACTTGGCCGCACCATGATGGTCGACGCCAAGGTTGTGCTGCTCGATGAAGTCGCGGCCGGCGTCAACAAGAGCCTCCTCAATGATCTGGCCAGCAATATCGAGCGCATGAATCGCGAGCTTGGCTATACGTTCTTCGTCATCGAGCATGACATGGACCTAATCGGCCGGCTCTGCGATCCCGTCATCGTCATGGCGCAGGGCGAAAAGATCGCCGAGGGCCCGATGGCCGAAATCCGCGCCAATCCCCAAATCGTCGAAGCCTATTTCGGCTCGCCTGCCGAGGTAGCTGTCTGATGCCGCTTATTGAGCTGAAACATGTCGTTGGCGGCTATGGTGGCGCGCCGATCTTGAACGGCGTCAATATCGCCATCGAGAAAAGCGATATCGGCGTCATCGTCGGCCCCAATGGCGCCGGCAAGTCGACGACGCTCAAGGCCATCTTTGGCCTGCTGAAAGTCACCGGCGGCACCATCGATTTCGGTGGCGAGAACATCGCCAATTCCCTGCCCGACAAGCTCGTGCCCAAGGGGCTGAGCTTCGTGCCGCAGGAAAAGAACGTTTTCACCTCGATGTCGGTCGAAGAAAATCTCGAAATGGGCGCCTTTACGCGCACCGACGATTTTTCGAGCACCATGGAATGGGTCTACGAGATGTTCCCGGTGCTGCGCGAGAAGCGCCGGCAGCCGGCGGGCGAGCTTTCGGGCGGCCAGCGGCAGATGGTGGCGATGGGCCGCGCGCTGATGAGCAAGCCGACGCTGCTGATGCTCGACGAGCCGTCGGCGGGTCTTTCGCCGCGCTATGTCATTGAGATTTTTGAGACTATCCAGCGCGTCAATAAGGAAGGCGTTGGCATTCTCATGGTCGAGCAGAATGCAAGACAGGCCCTGGCCTTTGCCTCCAAGGGTTTCGTGCTTGCCAGCGGGCAGAACCGCTTCACCGGCACCGGGGCGGAGCTGATCGCCGATCCGGAAGTCGCCAAGAGTTTCCTGGGGGCTGAGCCGTGACCGAACTCATTTTCTTCACCAATCAGGTGGTCATTTCCGGTCTCGTTCTCGGCTGCATCTACGCCCTGGGCGCTATCGGTATCACCCTGGTCTTCGGCATTCTGCGCTTCGCACACTTTGCCCATTCCGAACTCATGACCGGCGGCGCGTTCATCGCCTTCCTGCTGGCGAGCCTTTTTGCCGCCTGGGGCATCGTGACGCCGATCCCCACCGGCTTTGTCGTCCTGCCCATCGCCATGGTTCTGGCCGCCATCCTCGCCCTGGGGATCGACAAGGGTTTTTATGCGCCGCTGCGCAAGCGCGGCGCCAAGCCGGTGACGCTGCTGATTGCCTCGATCGGCGTGACGCTGATGATCCAGGGGCTTATCCGTCTGTTCTTTGGTGCGGGCTCTTATTCCTTCTTCGAGACCGAGCCCAAGGAAGTGTTCCGCATGGACATGACCAGCATAGGCTCGACCAGGCCGCTGGTGATCACCGAGCCGCAGGTGCTGATGATCCTCGTCACCCTGGTGTCGGTGCTGGCGCTGCATTTCTTCCTGACGCGGTCGCGGCTGGGTAAGGCCATGCGAGCCATGGCCGACAATGCCGACCTCGCTCAGGTTTCGGGCATCAACACAGCGCTCGTCGTGCGCGTGACCTGGATCATAGCTGGCGCGCTGGGCTGCATGGCAGGCACGATGCTGGCACTGGACGTGACGCTGAAACCGGATCTCGCCTTCAACATCATCCTGCCGATCTTTGCGGCCGCCATCGTCGGTGGCCTCGGCCAGGCCTATGGTGCAATTGCCGGGGGCCTGCTGATCGGCTTTGCCGAAACGCTGGCCGTGTTCAACTGGACCATGCTGCTCCGGCCGCTCAATGCGATCCTGCCCGATTGGATGCAATTGCCGCCGACGCTGGCTCTGGTGCCCACCGAATATAAGCTTACCGTCGCCTTCGTCATTCTCGTCGTCACCCTGCTCGTGCGACCGACCGGCATTTTCAAGGGAGCCTCGTCATGATCCAGCGTTCCCTGACGCTTTTCGGCGGCCTTTTCGTTCTCATCCTGCTCATGGGTTGGGTGATGGGTGCGCCCTTTACCTCTTCGCGCCTCGTCGAAGCTGCCGCCTATGCGCTGATCGCGCTTGGGCTCAATATTCAGTGGGGCTATGGCGGGCTGTTCAATTTCGGCATCATGGGTTTTCTCATGGTGGGCGGCGCTGCCGTCACCTTCATTTCCTATCCGGTCAATCCGGTCTTCTGGGGCAGTGAAGGCCCGGCCATGCTCGGGCGGGCACTGCTGGCCTTTGCGGGCGGGGCCCTGATCGTCCTAGCCGCGCGCAAGGCTGATCGCATCGGCATTACCGGCAAGTGGAAGGCCGCGCTGACCGTTCTCGCCTGGTTCGTCGCCTATGTGCTCTATCGCAGCCAGCTTGATCCGGCGGCCGCCTATATCGAATCGGCGGCCGGTGGCGGATGGGTCGGTGGTCTTGGCGGCCACCCGATCCTGGGCTGGGTTTTTGGTGGCATTCTTGCTGCTGGTATCGCCTATGTGGTTGGCAAAATCTGCCTTGGCCTCAGGACCGACTATCTCGCCATCGCGACCATCGGCATTTCCGAAATCATCCGCGCGCTGATCAAGAACATGGACTGGCTGACGCGCGGCACATTGACCGTGTCGCCGATCCCATGGCCGACGCCGCTGCCGCAGGATTTCCAGGCTGGTGGCATGAACATCGCCACGTCGCTGCTTGCCGCACGCGCTGGTTACCTCTTGCTCGCCTTGGTTGTGCTCGGCGTCGTGCTCTGGCTGATTTCGCGCGCCTATGCCGGGCCCTGGGGCCGCATGATGCGGGCCATCCGTGACAACCACATTGCCGCGACCTCCATGGGCAAGAACGTCACCGCCCGCCAGCTCGAAATTTTCGTTTTCGGCTCGGTGCTGATGGGCATTGGCGGCGCCATGCTGGTCAGCTTCGTGCAGATTTTCGATCCCTCGAGCTATCAGCCAATCAACCACACCTTCCTCATCTGGGTCATGGTGATTGTCGGCGGCGCGGGCAACAATTGGGGCGCCCTGTTTGGGGCCGTGCTGCTCTGGCTGATATGGGTGGTATCGGAGCCGCTGTCCAAGGCCGTATTCGAATTCGTCAGCACATGGTCGACGCAATTCGGCTGGGGCGCCATCCCGGAAATCGAGGCGCGTTCGGCTCAGATGCGCGTCTTCGTGCTCGGCCTGGTCATCACCATTGCGCTGCGGTTTGCACCCAAGGGTCTCATTCCCGAAGTGGTCAAACGCGAGAGCTAATTCGTCCAATACTTGACAAATGTCCAAATATAGACAATTTTGATCTCGAAGGAGATTGAGATGTCCACGTTTGGATTTGGTGAAGTGCCGCAGGCTGTCTTTGCGGATCACGCTCAAGTTCTCGGTATTGAACGCTTCGAGCCCCCTAATCGGCGGCGGCTGAGCGCACCGGCGCTGCGCAGCTTTGCAGCTATTGCCGACCTCTGGGGGCTCAATGAGGAACAGCGCCGACTGGTGCTGGGCTATCCGAGCCGCTCGACCTATCAGAACTGGATGAAAATCGCCCGCGAGCAGGGTGAGGTGACGCTCGACGTCGATGCGCTGATGCGCCTGTCGGGCGTGTTCGGCATTCATCAGGCCCTGGGCGTGCTGTTTGCCGATGCGCAAGAACAGTTGGGCTGGCTCAGAGGGCCGCATGATGCGCCGCTCTTTGGGGGCCAAAAGCCGCTGAACCTGATCACGTCTGGGTCGTTGGATGGCATCGTGCTGGTGCGGCGCTTCCTCGATGCGGCGCGGGGTGGGCTCTATATGCCGCCCAACGGGCTCGATGCCGATTTCCCGGCGACGACGGCGGGAGATATCGTGTGGCGCTAGAGACGCGGCACCCACCGGCCCCGCAACCGAGTTTCCGGCTGATCCCGTCGCAATTTCCACCCATCGGGCTTTTCGACACGGTGTCGCGCGCCGCCGATCTCTATGCGGTGATGGAATTGGCGGGCTGGACCAATGACCGGCTGGTTGCCGAACGCATTGCCCGGCTGCCTCGGGACGAATGGGTATTTGGCCGGGCCAATTCCTCCATCGTCATGGCGGCATTTCTCCACGCAGCACCGGGGGGCGGGCGCTTCTCAGGCGCAGACCTTGGTGCCTGGTATGCAGCGGACAGGATCGAGACGAGCCTTGCCGAAGTGGCCCATCACCTCCGGCGCGAGGCCTTTGCTCGTCGACAGGTGAGTGCCACACGCTGCTTTCGTGTCTATGTTGCCCGGCTGGAGGGCGCCTTTGTCGATCTCCGCGGGGCTGACGAACCAGCGCTCTATGATCGGCAGGACTATGCGGCAAGCCAGGCCTTTGGCGAACAGCAGCGGGCCGCGGGTGAAGACGGCATCGTCTACGATAGCCTGCGTTTTACGGGCGGGATCGCCATCTGCGCCTATCGGCCGAGCAAGGTGCTCGATGTGACCCAGGCGCAGCACCTTTCGGTGATGGTGCGCACCGACGGGCCCGCCATCGAGGTGGAGACACTGTCGCAATAGCGTCTAGAACATCCGCCGCGCCGTGACCCAGAGCCATTCTGTGGGCTTTGCGTCATAGCCGCTGCCCATCTGCGTTTCGATCGCGACGTCGCGCCAACCGGCCGAGGCATAGTCGGCTAGAAGACGCTCGGCACTGGGATAGTTGAAATAGCGACCGAGGCTGTCGTGACCCTCGCCATTGCCCGCCTTGAAGCTGGCGGTGAAAACGCCACCGGGCCGCAGGGCGCGATGGATACGGCCGAGGATGTCGACGAGGCTGGATGCGGGGGCGTGCAGCAGGCTGGCACAGGCCCAGACACCGTCATAGGTGGCGTTGGCGTCGAGGTGTTCGAAGCGCAGGATGCGGACCGGACGCCCGATGCGCCTTTCGGCTTCCGCAGCCAGTTCCGGCGTGCCGTCTGTCGCATCGACATCAAAGCCGAGGGACAGCATATGCGCAGCGTCCCGTCCATTGCCGCAACCGAGTTCGAGGATCTTGCCGCCGGCAGGAACCAGAGCCAGGAACGCGTTGAGGCGTGCGCCCGTGGGCGTCATGACATGTTCGGCATAGACAGCGGCGTTCTCGGCGTAAAAGCGCAGCGTCGGATCGTCGGCCATCAGGCATTCTCCAACAAAAAGGCCCGGGATTGCTCCCGAGCCTGAGACTTTATCGATCGAAGCCGTGTGGCCAAATTACTGGATCGGGCCCTTTTCGACGAAAGCGCCGCCTTCGACGGCGAGCTCGACGATGATGCCGTCAACGTCGCCAGCGGCGTCGAAGTCGAGCGCGCCACCGGCGCCTTCATAGTCGATGTCGGTGCCGGCCTTGATCAGCTCGACAGCCTTGGTCCATTCGCCGGGCAGGATCTTTTCGCCCGGAGCCGAGGACACGTCGCGCAGGGCGGCGGCGAGACCTTCACGGCCGGCCGAACCGTTCTTCTCGATGGCGAGAGCCAGGAGGAAGGCGGCGTCATAGGCCTGCGGAGCGTAGGTGGCGTTGGCGGTAAAGCCCTCACCGGTGAAGGCGTTGTAGATGTCAACGGCTTCGCCCGTCGGGGCGCCGGCGCGGGTCGCGATCAGGCCTTCGACGGCAGCAGCGTCGATGCCGTTGAGGAGGTCATCGCCGACCATGCCGTCGCCGCCAACGAAGGTGGTGAAGTTGCCCGATTCCACAGCCTGACGCAGCACGGTGTTACCCGAAGCGTTGGCATAGGCGAGGATCACGAGGTTCTGCGAGGCAACGAGGTTGCCGAGCTCGGCGCGGTAGTCGGCCTTGCCTTCTTCGTGTGCGAGGTTGGCAGCAACCGTGCCGCCGCCGGCGGTGTAGGCGGCAGCCAGAGCATCGGCAAAGCCCTTGCCGTAGTCATTGTTCACATAGGTGATGGCGATATCGTTGACGCCCTTGGCGAGCAGCAGGTCAGCCAGCTTCACGCCCTGGAGCGCGTCGGACGGGGTGGTGCGATAGACAAGGTCATTGTCTTCGAGCGTGGTCAGGGCCGGAGCCGAGGAAGCCGGCGAGATGAAGACCACGCCACCCGAGAGACCCGAGCCGTTGAAGGCGCCGATGGTTTCACCGGTGCAGAGCGCGCCGACGACGCCAGTGACATTGTCGGTGTTGATGAGCTTGTCGGCAGCGGCGGCAGCGGCCGTCGCGTCGCAGGCGCCGTCGGCGGAGATGAGCTTGAGCTCGCCGCCCAGAACGCCGCCCTGCTCGTTGATCTGCTTCACGACCAGTTCAGCGCCGCCAAAGATCGGCGGGGTGAGCGATTCAATCGGGCCGGTGAAGCCACCGATAAAGCCGATGGTGGCGCCGGTGTCCTGGGCCAGCGCCGGAGCGGCGATGGACAGAGCAGTGGCGGCGACCGCCAGGGTCAGGGTTTTCTTGAACATGGACGTCCCTCTGTTGCCGTTGTGTGCCGGGTGGCCTTGCCAGCCTCCTCCTTGCAGCGACACAACGAATACCGGGGGGCGCCTCACGCGCCCCGCTGATGGGGACTGTTGCACATTTTCGTGTAGGGAGTCACCGGGGGTCTTGGGCAAAATGGTGAACGCTCGCGGTTGCTTAAGGCAAGCCGATTGCGCATAGACTGGCGCCGGTGGAATGAGGATGCGCATGCGATTTCGGCGGCCTGTCATTGCCGGCTTGATGCTGGCCTTTCTGGTGGGGCCCGCCCTGGCGCAGATCACTGTGCTCGACAGCGCCCAGGATCAGCCACAGGGGGCCGTGCCCGCGGCGCCAGAGGCCCAAGCGGTTGAGACGCCCGCTGCACCACCACCTCCTTGCGGCACTCAGCCGATGACCATTGCGCGCATGAGCTGGCCGTCTGCGGCGCTCCTGGCCGATATTCATGCCCGTATTCTCAATGCCGAATTTGCCTGCGAGGCCCAGGTGGTGCCCGGAGACCTGGCAGCGACGGCCTCGTCCATGGGCTCGACCGGCCAGCCTGCCGTGGCCCCGGAAATGTGGGTAACGCGCATTGCCGATGTCTGGAATGGCGCGGTCGAAACGCAGATGGTGCGCAGCATTGCCCCGAGCTTTGCCGAAGCGACAATGGAGGGCTGGTTCATCCCGGCCTATATGGAAGGCGCCTTTGGCGGAACGCCAAGTGCGGCGGCCCTGCAGCCACTGCTCTCGACCCAGACCAGTGAAATGCCCGTCCGCTTCATTTCCTGCCCGGCGGACTGGGCCTGTTCGGTTATCAATCGCAATCTCATTGCGGCCTATGGCCTTGGCAGCCTCGTTCAAGTGGTCGAGCCGGCCAATCGCTTCGAAATGGATGCGCTGATTGCCGAGGCGGTCAGCCGGCAGGAGAATTTCATTCTCTACTATTGGCAGCCGAATGCGGTCCTGGCGCAGCTCGATTTCCGGGCGCTTGATATGGGCGCCTATGATGAAGAGGCGATGAAGTGCCTTGCGCGCCTGGCCTGTGCCACGCCCACGCCTTCTGCCTTTCCGGCGGAAACGGTTGTTATTGCGCTGGCCGAGTGGGTTTTTGCGGACGCGCCTACGGTCGCCTCCTATTTCCAGCGGGCCACTTTGCCGATTGCGGAAATGAATGCGCTGCTTGGCCAGCTCAATGAGCCCGGCGCCACGGTCGAGAGCGTCGCAGAGCGGTTCGTCGTGGCGCGCCGCGACCTCTGGGGTGCCTGGCTCGGCGCAACGCCCTGAAGGGTTTACACGCCATATACCATAAGTTCTGGCGGCGATGATTTGTCATCGAACCGTCATTCGGCGTGCCGCCCGGTGACGTAAGGTGCTCCCAAATGCGCCTTTAAGCCCCTGAACTGTTTATGAATCTTTCGTTAAGAGAGCGGAGCCGAGCGATGCTTGCTCGTGGTATTTCCCGATCGGGCCGTGCCTTTCGCAAAACCAGCGCGGGTGACCAGGACATTCGTCAGGTCGACCAGTTCGTGCGCATACTCTCGGGCTATCGCGCCATAGCGGCTCTGGTGGGCCTCTGCTTTTTGGGTGCCGTTGGCTCGGTCCTGCTGCTGGCCGGCCGTTCCGCGGATCGGCTTGAGCCACTGATGGTTCTTGTCGCCATCGCGCTTTCTACCCTGGGGATTGCCGGGCTTGTTGCCGGTCATCGCATGATCCGCCGTGACCTCCTGCACTCCGCCCGGGCCACGCGGGCAGTCATGGCTTCGGTACATCGCGATGCACTGACCGGCGTTTTCACGCGCTCCTATTTCATGGAGGCGCTGCGCAATGACGTGCATCACGGCTCGGACAAGTCGCTGGGCTATCTGCTGCTCGATATGGACAATCTGAAAGTCCTCAATGATGGAGCTGGCCATGCGGCAGGAGATGCGGCCCTGACCCATCTTGCCAAGACCATCGGCGCGGTGATGCCGGGCGCGGTTGTCGGGCGTCTGGGGGGCGATGAGTTCGGCATCGCCATTCCCGATTGCGACAATCGCGGCGCGCTGCGGCGGCTTGGGGAAGAATTGCTGCGCCGGCTCGACCAGCCGGTCAATGTCGCAGGACGCCCGACGCGCCTCTCGGCGACCATCGGCATGGCACTGGCGCCGGCCGATGCCACCGATGTCGACGATCTCATCGCCAAGGCGGATCTCGCGCTCTACAAGGGCAAGAAGGCCGGGCGGCGGCAGGTCGTGGCTTTCGATCCCGACATGCTGGGCGATGAGCGCCATCGCCGTTTCATCGAGCGCGAACTGCGCGCCGCTTTGCTGATGGACGAGCTCGAACTGCATTATCAGCCGGTCTATGGCGCAGATATGCGTGTGCGCTCGCATGAGGCGCTGCTGCGCTGGCGGCATACGGTGCGCGGCATGATCCCGCCGGCGCAGTTCATCGGCATTGCCGAGGAAAGCGACCTGATCGACAAGCTCGGCGACTGGGTGTTGCGCCGGGCCTGTGCCGACCTTGAAGTGCTGGGTACGCCCGTGGCGGTCAATGTGTCGCCGGCACAATTGCGCCGCAGCGATTTTGCCAAGCAATTGGGTCTTGTGGTCGAGGAAATGGGCGTCGACCCCGGCATGCTGATCGTCGAGGTTACCGAGACCGTGCCCATGGTGGCGGGTGCAGTAGAGCAGGCCAATCTCGATGCGATCCGGGCCTTTGGGCTGAAAGTCGCCATCGATGATTTCGGGGCAGGGCATGCGAGCCTGCAATATCTGCGCGGCTTTGCCTTCGACATCATCAAGATCGACCGCACCTATATCGCCAATCTCGGCGACAGTCGCATCGACGCCATGATCGTCGGGGCCATCTGCGATATTGCCCGCTCTCTCAAGGTTGATGTCATTGCCGAGGGCGTCGAGACCGAAGCGCAACTCGATATGCTGCGCCGGGCCGGGTGCAGCGCTTTCCAGGGGTATCTCCTCGGACGGCCGGCACCGCTGAAGGGCCTTTCGGTTGCCAATGCGGCCTAACCGTAACTCTTAGTACACTTCGACTAACCGACAGTTGCATGGCTTGCCGCCCGGTGGATATAAGGGGGGCGGGAAGCCAATGGGCGAATTCGGGGAGTAGCGACTTGGACTTGAAGCGGATCAACGATCACGTCAGTGTTTCTGGGCAGATCAGCCCCGAAGATGTCGCCACGCTCAAATCCCTGGGTTTCGTTGCCATCGTCAACAACCGTCCAGACGGTGAATCGCTTGACCAGCCGGCGGGTGATGAAATCGAGGCTGCCGCCAAGGCGGCCGGGCTTGCCTACCACGCCATTCCGCTGGGGCGAGAGGGCGTCAATGCCGATCTCGTCGAGAAGACCAAGGCCGTCATCGAGGGGAGCGACGGCCCTGTATTCTGCTTCTGCCGTTCCGGTACGCGCTCGACCACGCTTTGGGCGCTGAGCCAGGCCGGTGAAATGGATGCCTCGGAAATCATCTCGCAGGCGGCGGAAGCCGGCTACGACATGAGCCATCTGGCCGGCATTCTTTCGAGAAGCTGACATAACCAACTTGGCGGCGTGGATGGCCCGCCATCCATTCTACCGACATTGCTGAGCCGGACCCGGGCAAACGGGTCCTCAACCTCTCCTGCTCGGAATTTAAATCGATGCCAATCAAGAAAATCCTCGTCGCCAATCGCAGCGAAATCGCCATCCGCGTGTTTCGCGCCGCCAACGAACTGGGGCTGAAAACCGTCGCGGTCTATGCCGAAGAAGACAAGCTGGCGCTGCACCGCTTCAAGGCCGACGAGGCCTATCTGATCGGCAAGGGCAAGGGGCCGGTCGAGGCCTACCTGCAGATCGAAGAATATATCCGCATCGCCCGCATTTCCGGCGCCGACGCGATCCATCCCGGCTATGGCCTGCTGTCGGAAAGCCCGGAATTCGTCGATGCCTGCGATGATGCCGGCATCATCTTCATCGGCCCGCGGGCCCAGACCATGCGCGATCTCGGCAACAAGGTGGCCGCGCGCAATATGGCGATTGCCTCAAAGGTGCCGGTTGTGCCGGCGACGGAGGCGCTGCCGGACGATCCGGAGGCAATAAAAAAACTCGCTGCCGAGATCGGCTATCCGCTGATGCTGAAAGCCTCGTGGGGCGGTGGTGGCCGCGGCATGCGCCGCATCATGGATGAAAAGACGCTGCTTTCGGAAGTTTCGGAAGGCAAGCGCGAGGCCAAGGCGGCTTTCGGCAAGGACGAGATGTATCTCGAAAAGCTGATCGAGCGCGCCCGCCACGTCGAAGTGCAGCTGATCGGCGACGATCACGGCAATCTCGTGCACCTTTATGAGCGCGATTGCTCGGTGCAGCGCCGCAACCAGAAGGTGGTCGAGCGCGCGCCAGCGCCCTATCTCTCCGATGCTGTCCGCAAGGATCTGACCGACGCCGCCGTGCGTCTCGGCAATGCCGCGAACTATCGCGGTGCCGGTACGGTTGAATTTTTGATGGATGCCGATACCGACAAGTTCTACTTCATCGAAGTGAACCCGCGCATTCAGGTCGAGCACACCGTCACCGAAGAAGTGACGGGGATCGATATCGTCAAGGCGCAGATTCACCTGCTCGATGGCGCCGTGATCGGCACACCGGAATCGGGCGTTCCCCTGCAGGAAAATATCCGGCTCAACGGCAATGCCATCCAGTGCCGCGTGACCACGGAAGATCCGGAACAGAACTTCATTCCCGACTATGGCCGTATCACCGCCTATCGTGGCGCGACCGGCTTTGGCGTGCGGCTCGATGGCGGCACGGCCTATTCTGGCGCTGTGATCACCCGCTACTACGATCCGCTGCTCGAAAAAGTCACCTGCTGGGCGCCGTCGGCCGAAGAGGCGATTGCGCGTATGCATCGCGCCTTGCGCGAGTTCCGCATTCGCGGCGTGGCGACCAATCTCGCATTCCTTGAAAACATCATCACGCATCCGGACTTTGTCGAGAACCGCTACACCACGCGCTTCATCGATACGACGCCGGAACTGTTCAACTTCAAGCCGCGTCGCGACCGTGCGACCAAGCTCCTGAGCTACATCGCCGACGTGACCGTGAACGGGCATCCCGAAGTGCGCGACCGTCCGCGTCCGCCTTCCGATGCCGCGGCGCCCTTCGTGCCCGAATTCGATCCGCTGATCGTCATCGAAGGCAGCCGTCAGGTATTGGATCGCGATGGTCCGGTGGGTCTTGCCAAGTGGATGAAGCGCCAGGGCCGCGTGCTCTTTACCGACACGACCATGCGCGACGCGCATCAGTCGCTGCTGGCAACGCGCATGCGCTCTTTCGACATCACGCGCATTGCCCAGGCCTATTCGCGCGGCCTGCCGAACCTCTTCAGCCTCGAATGCTGGGGTGGCGCGACCTTTGACGTGTCCATGCGCTTCCTCAACGAGGACCCGTGGGAGCGCCTAGCCAAGGTGCGCGAAGGCGCGCCAAATATTCTGACCCAGATGCTGCTGCGCGGCTCCAATGGCGTCGGCTACACGAACTATCCCGACAATGTCGTCAAATTCTTCGTCAAGCAGGCGGCTCGGGGCGGTGTCGACGTTTTCCGCATTTTCGACTGCCTCAACTGGGTCGAAAACATGCGCGTCTCGATCGATGCCGTGGCCGCCGAGGGCAAGGTGGCGGAAGGCGCCATCTGCTACACTGGCGACCTCTTCGATCCCGATCGCTCCAAGTATGACCTGAAATACTATGTCGGCCTTGCCAAGGAACTGGAGGCCGCTGGCGTCCATGTTCTGGGAATCAAGGACATGGCGGGCCTCCTCAAACCTGCTGCTGCCAAGAAGCTGATTTCGACACTGCGTAACGAAACGGATCTGCCGATCCATCTCCACACCCATGACACCTCGGGCGCTTCGGCGGCGACGGTGCTGGCGGCGGTGGAAGCCGGTGTGGATGCGGTCGACGCGGCCATGGATGCCCTGTCCTCGACCACCTCACAGCCAACGCTCGGTTCGCTGGTTGCCGCCCTCGATGGTTCCGAACGCGATCCGCAGCTCGATTCCAAGGCGATCCGTCAGATTTCCTTCTATTGGGAAGCCGTGCGCACGCAGTACCGGGCCTTTGAGAGCGATCTCAAGGGCGGCGCCTCGGAAG
Source organism: Devosia sp. (assembly GCF_024707125.1). Classification (GTDB taxonomy): domain Bacteria; phylum Pseudomonadota; class Alphaproteobacteria; order Rhizobiales; family Devosiaceae; genus Devosia. The sequence continues at coordinate 46,193 of NZ_JANQAH010000009.1, read as the reverse complement.
TCTATCTGCATGAAATGCCGGGCGGCCAGTTCACCAATCTCAAGGAACAGGCCCGTTCGCTCGGTCTTGAAACCCGCTGGCACGAAGTCGCCCAGACCTATGCCGACGTCAACAAGATGTTTGGCGATATCGTCAAGGTGACCCCGTCTTCCAAGGTCGTCGGCGACATGGCTTTGGCCATGGTCTCGGCCGGCATTACCCGTACGGATGTCGAAAATCCGGACAAGGACATCGCCTTCCCCGATTCCGTGGTTGGCTTCTTTGCCGGCGATCTTGGCCAGCCACCGGGTGGTTTCCCGCAGGCGCTGCAGAAGAAGGTGCTCAAGGGCCGCACGCCGCTCACCGAGCGCCCAGGTTCTTATTTGAAGGACGTCGACCTCGAAGCCGAGCGCAAGAAGATTTCGGGCGAAGTCGGTGTGCCGGTCGACGACTTCCGGTTGGCCTCCTACCTGATGTACCCAAAAGTCTATTCGGATTTCGAAAAGACCCGGGATCGCTATGGCCCGACCGAAGCCTTGCCGACTCCGGTCTACTTCTATGGCCTTGAGGAAGGCGACGAGCTGCTTGTCGATATCGAAAAGGGCAAGACGCTGGTCGTCAACTATCTCGGCCGCGCCCCGACCAATGAAAAGGGCGAAGTTCGCGTCTTCTTCGATCTCAACGGCCAGCCGCGCACAATCGTGGTGCCGGACCGGTTGAAGGCTGGCGAAGTCAAGGTTCGGGCCAAGGCCGTGGCCGGCGACCCCAAGCAGGTCGGCGCGCCAATGCCGGGCGTGATCTCGACCCTTGCCGTCAAGGAGGGCCAGAAGGTCGAGGCCGGGGACGTCCTGTGCTCGATCGAAGCCATGAAGATGGAAACGGCAATCCATGCCGAGGTCGATGGCGTGGTGGCGGAACTGCTCATCCGTCCGGGCGATCAGATCGACGCCAAGGATCTGCTGGTGCGGCTGGAGTAGGGTTCAAACTCCATCGTCATCCTCGCGCTTGAACCGAGGATGCTTTACTTAGCGATGACGCCAAAAGTGCAGAGCCCTCGGGTCAAGCCCGAGGGTGACGCCAAGCGGGATGCCGATCTCATCGCCCGTTTTGGCGTCTTGCTCGGCGAGGCGCCAAAAACTTTGCGAAATTTGCGCAATTTGCACCTTGAATGGTACGCGCAATGCGACTTTTATAGGCAGGCATTGATTTGCCCGATCCCGGTCGACGGATCCCCGCCTCCCCCTTCGGGCTCCACTTTTTAAAGTCTGGATAGTCCCTTGCCTACCCTCAAGGCTGGCCGCGAACGTTCACGCGGCGATGCTCGGGCTCACTTGGCCGCCGTATATGCCGGCAAAGGCCGAAGCCCGTTGTTGCGCATCACCTTCTTCTCCCTGCGGCACTATTGGCAGGCGAGCCTGGCCATTGGTGCAACAATCATCGCCTCGGTGTTGCAATTGATGATCCCGCGCCTGCTCGGCCATGCGGTCGATCAGGCACAAAACGTGCTGAGCACGGCGGCGGAGGGGGCCCAGCAGGCATTGCTGTGGAGCGCGGTGACGCTGCTCCTCGTCTCGGTGGCGCGCGGTCTCTTCACCCTGGTGCAGAACTATTATTCGGAATCGGTCGGCCACCATGTCGGCTACGAGCTGCGCCTCGCCTTCTACGACAAGGTGCAAAAGCTCTCCTATTCCTACCATGACCGCGTGCATTCGGGCGACCTCATCACCCTGGGCCTGCTCGATCTCGATGGCGTGCGCATGTTCTTTTCGACCGGCTTCGTGCGCACGATCCTGCTCACCGTGCTGATCGGGGTCGGCGCCTATATGCTGCTGAGCACCGATGTGGTCCTGGGCCTTCTTGCCCTGAGCTTCGTGCCCTTCGTTGCCTGGCGCTCCTCGGTAGCGCAATTGATGTTGCGCGCCACCTGGGTCGTGCTGCAGGAACGCCTCTCGATCATGACCCGCGTCATGGAAGAGAACCTTGGCGGTATCCGCGTGGTGCGCGCCTTTTCGGGCCAGCTCTTCGAGCTTGCCAAATTCGACAAGGCGTCGAAGTCGGCGCTCGAACTGGCGCATGATCGCGTGCTGATCCGCGTCAAGAACACCTCCATGATGACGTTCTCCTTCTTTGCCGCCATGGGCCTGGTGCTCTGGGTCGGCGGCAACAAGGTCATCGGTGGGGAGATGAGCGTCGGCACGCTGGCGAGCTTCCTCACCTTCATGACCATCCTGCAGATGCCGGTGCGTCAGCTTGGCCTGATGGTTAATTCCTTCGCCCGCGCCGATACCTGCGGCGAACGCTTTTATGCGTTCATCGATCAGGCCATCGAAATCGAGGACAAGCCCGGCGCAGTGCCGTTGCAATTGGGCGAGGGCACGCTGCGCTTCGAAGACGTGCATTTCACCTATCCCGGTGCCACGCATCCGACCCTCAAGGGCATCAGTTTTGAAGGCCGGACCGGCGAGACCATCGGCATTGTCGGCGCGCCGGGTAGCGGCAAGTCGACTATCGCCCATCTCATCCCGCGCTTTTACGATGTCACCTCGGGCCGCGTGACCATTGATGGGCAGGATGTGCGCGACGTGACCATCGAGTCGCTGCGCCGGCAGGTCGGTGTGGTGCAGCAGGATTCCTTCCTCTTCACCACCACGATCGAGAACAATATCGCCTATGGCGATCCCCGGGCCAAGGAAACCAAGATCGAGAAGGCGGCGGAAAGCGCGCAGCTCCACAACTACATCATGGGCCTGCCGACCGATTATGACACAGTGGTGGGCGAGCGCGGGGTGTCGCTCTCGGGCGGCCAGCGCCAGCGCCTCGCCATTGCGCGTAGTCTCGTCATGCGTCCCGCCGTCATGGTGTTCGACGACTCAACGGCGGCTATCGATGCCGGCACCGAGCATCGCATCCGCTCGGCCATCCGCGCCTATGCCAGCGATCGCGTCACCATCATTATCGCGCATCGCCTCTCATCGCTGATGCATGCCGATACAATTCTCTTCCTCGAAGATGGGGAGATCGTCGAGCGCGGCAGTCACGCCGAACTCTTGGCTCTGGGTGGGCGCTATTCGGCGCTCTATGATCTCCAGACCCGACCGACCGAGGATATCGACGTAGAAAGGGCCGCCCAATGAGCGTGGTCGAGGACGACGAACGAGACGTCGCAAGCTTTCCGGGCCAGCGGCCGCCGCGCGCGTCGGTGGGCAGCCATCGCATCGAGGAAGAGGTCTTTGGCAAGGCCTATGACCCCAAGACGGTGCGCCGCATCTGGGCTTTCGTAAAACCCTATCGGATGAAGATCTACCTTTCGGTAGCCGCCGTGCTGGTCTTCACGGCGACCCAGCTTGCCATTCCGCTGATCATTGGCTGGGCCATTGACGGCGCCATGGTAGCGGGCGGCAACGCCAATAACCTGACCTGGGCCGTGGTCGCCTTTGCGGTCGCCGTGCTTTTCAATTTCGTCGCCTCCTATGTGCAGGAAACCCAGGTTGGCCAGGTCGCAGAAAACGTCCTCTTCGACATGCGCCGCGCCATGTTCGCGCAATTGCAGCGTGTGTCCCTGAGCTTCATGGACAAGACCGAAGTCGGCCGGTTGATGAGTCGCCTCCAGGGCGACGTCAATTCCATGCAGGAATTCCTGGAAACCTCCGTCATTTCCGTGGGCGATATCGTGCTGCTCTTCGGCATTGTTGCCGTCCTGCTGACACTCGATCCGTGGCTGGGCCTGCTGACGCTCGTCACCATGCCGGTGCTGTTCATCGTCCGTATCTTCTGGCTGCCGCCGGCCAAGCGCGCCTTCTGGGCGGCGCATGAGACGAACTCGCTGACCAATGGCGCCATGGCCGAAGGCATCAATGGCGTGCGCACGGTGCAGAACCTCGAACGCCAGCAGGTCAATTTCGACCTCTATGACGACAAGGCCTATCACAACCTCGAAACCCAGCTCACTGGTAGCAAATATGCGCAGGTTATGGTCCCCATCGTCGACAGCCTCACCGGCATCGCCATGGCGACCGTGGTGCTGGTCGGCGGTTCCTTGGTGCTCAACGGCACGCTGCAGGTCGGCGTCATCGTCGCGTTCCTCTTCTACATCCAGCGCTTCTTCGACCCGATCCGCTCGCTAACCATGCAATATTCGATCATGCAGCGCGCCATGACCTCGGGTCGCCGTATCACTGAAGTCCTGGATCTGCCGGTCACCATTACCGACAAGCCTGATGCCCTGACGCTGACTGGGGACATGGATGGCTCGGTTGCCTTCCACGATGTGGTCTTTGGCTATGATCCCGCGCGGCCGGTGCTCAAGAACGTGTCGTTCCGCGTCAATCCCGGTGAAACAGTGGCGCTTGTCGGGCCGACCGGTTCGGGCAAGACCAGTGCCATGGCGCTCGTTCATCGCTTCTATGAAGTGCAGGGCGGCGCGGTTTTGGTTGGCGGCCACGATGTGCGCAATGTCACCCAGGAGAGCTTGGGCGAGCAGGTCGCCATGGTGCTGCAGGAGCCGTTCCTCTTCACCGGCACGGTGTTCGACAACATCAAGTACAACAAGGCTTCGGCGACCCGCGAAGATGTCATTGCGGCGGCCAAGGCGGTTGGCGCGCATGAATTCATCGAGCGTCTGCCGGGCGGCTACGACAGCCGGCTGGAACAGCGCGGTTCCAACCTGTCGCTGGGCCAGCGCCAGCTTCTCAGCTTTGCTCGTGCACTCGTTGCCGACGCAAAGATCCTGGTGCTCGATGAAGCTACTGCGAACATCGATTCCTACACCGAGCGGCAGATCCAGAAGGCGCTCGAAATCCTCCTCAAGGGCCGGACGGGCCTTGTTATCGCACACCGCCTCGCCACCATTCGTGGGGCGGATCGGATCATCGTGCTGCAGAGCGGCGAAAAGATCGAGGAGGGCAACCACGACCAGCTCATGGAATTGGGCGGGCTCTATTCGCGCCTCTACAACATGAACTATGCCAGCTTCGACGATATTCCCGACGAACTGGTGGCCGAGGCCAATGCCAAGGCAGCGAGCACCTGAAGCTCTCATCCACCGTCATGGTTCCCGCCATGACGGTGGATACTTCTCCTGGGATTAGTACCCCACGATTTCCATGAAGCGGATATGGTTGTTGAAGGGATCGGTAACGGTCACTTCCAGCCGGTCATCGCTCTTCTCCAGTCCCGGCTTCATGTAGCGATAGTTCTTGCCGATCAGTTCGGCATGAAAGGCGCGGATGCCTTTCATGTAGACGCACATATTGCCGCCGGGCGTCGCGTCGCCGGCATGTTCGGAGAGGTGCAGCCGCAGCCCGGCGCGGGAGACCTGCATATAGACCGGAAAATTTTCGCCGTAGCGGTGCTCCCAGTCGAGCGAGAAGCCCAGGAAGTCAAAGTAGAATTCCTGGGTTTTGGCGAGGTCGAAGATGCGCACGATGGGCACGGCCTGTTCGAAGGCGATGGCGGGCGTTTCTTCCGCTTTCTCGATCTTGCTTGAGAGCACGTTCCAGCTCGGAAAATCGAACTGTCGCGCCACGATCTCGAGCGCCCGTGTATGAGCAATCTCGGTGCCGTCCTGTTCGAGGGCCAGCTTTAGTGCCTTGGCCATGGCTTTTGCATCGCGAAAATCGCGCATGGTTCCGTCTCCACATGGGCGAAACGTCGTGGTCAGCGCTCGCATTGCCGACGGCGTCGCCCGGAAGGAAAGGGAAAGCGCGTGTCGAAAGAGGAAGGCATTTGCCATGCCTGAAATCAGGTGCGAGCTGCGGGCCGCCTTCAGGCCGCTGCAGGCTTTCTAGCCGGTTTGACGGCATCTGTCATGGCGTCAATGCTTGCTTCCGGCATCCACACTATTGCGTGAAAGTGGGGAGCTTTTCGGCTCCGTGGGCGGCGTGATAAGGCTTCCTTCACCCAGCCTAGTCATGCTGCGCTAACCATTGCCCCCCGGGGGCGGATTTTTCGGGCCCTGTACGTGACTGCCAATCTCTTTCATCGCATCGCAGCTGTCGTCATCATCCTGTGGCTGGGGTTCGGGCTCGCCGCCTGTTCCAATTTCGTCAAGGGCGGCGATAACAGGCACAACATTCCCCTGGCTGCGGCTACGGTGAAGGCGCTCTATGACATGGGGTCCTCGCCGGCCGAGGGCATGGTCGTGCGCATCTTCAAGCGTGAAGAGCAGCTCGAGGTGTGGAAGCGCACGAGCTCGGGCCAGTACAAGATGTTCAAGACCTACGAGATCTGCTCCTATTCCGGCGATCTCGGCCCGAAATTCAGGGAAGGCGATTATCAGAGCCCGGAAGGGTTTTATACGATCACGCCGGGCCTGATGAACCCGAAGTCGAACTATTACCTCGCCTTCAATACCGGCTTTCCGAACAAGTTCGACCGTGCCCATGGGCGCTCGGGCTCGAACCTGATGGTGCATGGCGACTGCAAGTCGGTCGGCTGCTATGCCATGACCGATGCCGGCATTGCCGAGATCTATGCCCTTGCCCGCGAAAGTTTCAAGGGCGGCAATCCCAGCTTCCAGGTCCAGATCTTCCCCTTCCGCATGACCACGTCGAGCCTGGTGCAGAACGCGCAGAACCAGCACATCGACTTCTGGAAGAACATCAAGGAAGGCTACGACTATTTTGATCTGACCAAGACGCCGCCGGCCTGGGATGTGTGCGAGCAGCGCTATATCTTTAATCCGACTTCGTCGGGCCTTGATGCCATGGGACCGTGCCCTGCGACTTACCAGAATGCCGAAGTCGAAGCCCGCAAGGTCGCCGATGCCAAGGCGCTCTCCGACGTAGCGGCCGGGATCGAGCGTCAGGCTGCCAATGAAGCGGTGCTCAAGGAACGAAGCGAGGCTGTGTCGGGCTTCTTTTCGGGCATCGGCAATATGATTACGGGCAATCAGCAGCAGGCCGCGGCCGTCGCTGCAACGCCTGCGCAATAGTACTGGTCCTTAGTTCGGCCCCAGTTTGATGTGACCTCGGAGCGGAATCCGAGTGAACGAGGAGCTAAGCGGCGTGGACGAAAAGCCGAGCGAAAAGCCGTCGCCGGAGAGCAAGAGCGTTGGGGAAGCCCCCGACGTCCTGGTGGGAGATATCGAGTCTTCCGTTCTCACCGCGCGCCGGCGGCCGCGGCGGCGCCTCAAGAAAAGCCTGATCTTCAGCGTCTGCGCCTCGATCATTGGTCTCGGCTCGCTCGCAGCCAGTGCCTGGATCTATACGGACATGCGCCGGGAAATGGTGCGGGTCTCGACCGAGATTGCCCAGTTGCGCCTGAGCCTTGATCTCTATGTTCAGCGGAGTGCGGCCGCGACGCCGGCTGCGGCGACTTCCACCGAAGCGCCGGATGCGGAAGCCCTCGCGGCGCTCGAAAGCCGCCTCGCGATTCTTGAACAGAACTGGCGCGGTGTTGCGGCGGCGGCCGAAACAGCACCGCAAGCGACGCCTTCGCCCAATGGTCCAGCGGTCTCCGCGGAGAGCGACGGCGATTGCCTGCCCTCGGGCATGCGGCTGCTCGTTGCCGCGGGGGATTCCTACCCCGTCTGCGGCACCGAGACGACGATCGAAGTGATGAATGTCAACAATGGCTATATTTCGCTGACCGACGGCACCACCGTGCCCTCGGGCGGAACCGTGCCGTTGCCGGGAACGGCCTGCATGATCGCGGTCACCTCCGGCGGTGACGAGGCCACCACCGGTTTTGCCGAGATCCGCGTCACCTGTTAGGCAAGCGTCGTGCTTCTCAGTGGCGGCAGCGGCTTGAACTTGCCCATCAGCGCGCGATAGGGCGCGAGCAGCACCAAAGCGGCCAGGAATTTTACGAGGAAATCACCGGCGGCAAGCGAGGTCCAGAGCGGGACTTCCGGGCCAATGCCGAGGAAAGGCGCGGGAAAGGCCAGGGAGCCGTCCTGAAGGCCGAAGAGCGCATCGATACCGGCCAGGGCGGGCGCGAAGGCAACGGTAAAGAAGATCGCCGTGTCGATCATGGAGCCGAACAGCGAGGCCAGCAGCGGCGGCAGGAACCAAGCTCGCGATGCACGCAGGCGCGAGAAGATGCTGATATCGAGCAATTGGCCGGTGACGAAGGCTGCTGCCGAGGCAAGCGCGATGCGCTGCGTCGTTGCCGGCGTGCCACCGGCGTTCCAGGGCAGGGGATTGAAGCTCAGGTAGAACGACACCGCCAAACCGACCAGAAAGCCGACCAGCACGACGCGGCGCGCATTGCTGGGGCCATCATAGCGATTGGTGAGATCGGTGATGAGGAAGGCGAAGGGGAAGGTGAAGGCGCCCCAGGTCAGGAGGTCGGCGAGATTGACCGAGCCGAGCTGAACCTGAAAGGGATAGAGCACCAGGATATTGGACGCGGCAACGACCACGACCATGGCGGCCACGGCCGCCAGGAAACGAGACAGCATCAGAATGCACCTCTTTTGTCCGCTGGCCGGCAGGAGACCGGTGCGGGAATGAGACTTACATAAAAAGCAAAAGCCGCGCGGCCAGGGGCACGCGCGGCTCAAATTCTAGCAGAAGCGCGATTAGCCGGCGAGGGCGGCGCGCACTTCCTTCTTGATGCCCAGGGCGACCGGGGACAGGTCGGCATCATCCTGCTTGATCAGGAAGGCATCGAGGCCACCGCGGTGCTCGACCGAACGCAGAGCCGCAGCAGAAATGCGCAGCTTGATCGGACGCTGCAGAGCGTCGGAGATCAGGGTAACGTTGATCAGGTTCGGGAGAAAACGACGACGGTGACGGTTGAGAGCGTGCGAAACGGTGTTGCCCACCAAAACGCCCTTACCGGTCAGTTCGCAGCGACGTGCCATAGTAGATATCCTATTTGTGTAAAGGTCCTGCGTGGCGGGAAATCCCGCTACGGGCCTCGATTGTGATGAAATCTGCGGGCGTCTTAGAGAAAACGGCCCCATCCGTCAAGCTGCGCGGGCCTCAAACACCCGCGAGTGCCTTGCCAGTACCATAAGAGGGCGGCACCTTGAACCTTTATCGGTGATTCGCGAGCGCGCTCCTTTGGGGCCCATGCCGCACGAGACGAGACACTATCTTGATCCGAACCAGCCTTGCTGCCTCCGCCCTTCTTCTAGGCCTCTCCCAGGCGCAAGCCGCGCCGGTCGATGCGACAGCCAGCTATGTGCTCACACTCGGCGGCATCAATGTCGCCATGATGCATATCGACCTCGATGACGATGGCAGTTCCTATACGCTGGGCGTCAAGGCCAATGTGGCTGGGCTGGGCGCGGTGGTGGCCAGCGGCACGGCCAATGTTACCGCCAAGGGCAGATCATCGGGTGGGGCGCTCCGTTCGGAAAGCTTTGCGCTCGAAACCAGGGCCAATGGCGAGCGCTTTACCGTCGATGTCGGCTATGCCGGCCAGAATGTCTCATCCTTCAAGGTCGAGCCGCCGGTCAGCGATTACGACCGCATACCGATCGAGCGCAGCCATCTCGCAGGGGTGGGCGACTTCGTCTCGGCTTTCGTCCTCAAGGGCAATGCGCTCGACAAGGGTCTTTGCGATCGCCGCATGCGCATCTTTACCGGCGTCGAGCGCTTCAACCTCGATATGAGCTTTGTCAGCGATGACAACGCCACCTCGCCGCGCACCGGCTATCAGGGGCCGGTTGTTCTCTGCTCGATTGCCTACGAGCCGGTTTCCGGTCACTACGAGAACAACGAGATCACCAATTACCTCGCCGACGAGAGCCGCATCCTCGTCTGGTATATGCCGCTGGGCGACAGTGGCTACTTCATTCCCTATCGCGTGCTTCTTGGCACTTCCATGGGCGATCTCTCCATGGTGCTGACCAAAGCCGAGTTCTGACCCGCTGTCCCAAGTCGATACGGTCAAAGGCTTTTTTCTCAACTTTGCATTTTTATGTCCCGGATTTCCGGGATTTTGAAATTAAGGGCGCTGCGGCGTCCTTTTTTGTTTCGGTAACAGGTCGGCAGGAAAGCCGCGTTGGACGTGGTTTTTAAGCCCTTGTTTATGCTTGTGAATGCGTTTTCAGCCGATTTGGGACGATCCGCGACCGCCTAGTGCGGACGTGGGGTCGGGATGCCTATCTATCGTGGAGAACAAAGCAGGATTTAGGGGGCGGTCGTGATTCCCACCCTGTTCGTTCCGGTTTTGGCCCAGAGGTTAATCCGGCGGTCCCCAAGTCACCAAAACTGTGTCAAAGCGGTATTCTCTGGTGCTCGGCTGTCTGTCCCAGCAAAATCGCAGTTTTTTTCGCCAAGCCTCCGTACCAGTCCGGCACGTCAACGAGAGAATTGATAATTTTGCATCGCCAAACCCCGTCAAACCGGGCAGCAAGAAATTAATGCGGCGGAAATTTTGCGCCACGCGGCATTAGGCACTTCTTCAAAAAGAGTTGATTCTTCAAGAAATTAGCGGCTTGGTAAGCAATCTAAACAGCAAAGGCGACCAAAACGGGCAGGCCCCGCAAAGCTTTCAGTCGTCTTGTGTGTTGAGCGTGCTCACACCTACGACATGTGGATGAGAACAAACCGAGATTCATGAGTCGCAACCGATTCTGTCCCTGTTCGTTCTTTTTCCGTTCCAAATCTTAAAACGAGCGGGCAGTGTCACAAAAAGGCGTGCTTTCGTGGGACAAATGTTCTCGCCCCTCGCCATGGCAGGTTCGGCACCCTAAATAGAGGGGCGATGACTTCTTTCTCCTCCCAGTCGGTCAAGGCCATTTTGGGGGGGGGCCGCCGGCTCCGCCCTGGGTGGTTCTTTTTTTCCCTCTTTTCTCTCTCTTTTTTTTCTTTTCTCTTCTTCCCCCCCCCGTCCGCTCGGTTTCCCCCCCCCCACCCCCGCCCGCCCCCCCGGCCCCCCCCGCCCCCCCCCGCCCGCGGGCCCCCCCGAGCCCGGGCCGCCGAGGCCCCCCCCCAACCCCCACCCACCGGCAAAAACCCAAAAAAAAACCCAGAGCCCCCCCAGAGATTCTCGACGGCACAGTGCTGCTCCGCCACCTGAAAGACAAACGTATGGTATCTCCCGAGATCAATGAGCGCGGCGAAGTAAGGCTGGAAGGCCACCTTCTCGGCACGCTCGAAGGCTTCCGCTTCACCCTGGCGCGCTCCGATGGAGAGCTAGACGCCAAGGGCACCCGCACTGCAGCGGACCAGGTCGTGGCGCCGGAGATCCGCAATCGCGCCGATCGCCTTGCCGGCGCGCCCAATGAGGAATTTGTTCTCGCAACCGATGGTCGTCTGCGCTGGCGCGGCGATGTGGTTGCCGAACTTGCCGAAGGCGACAGCCTCTATCGGCCGCGCATCATCATCCTCGCCGACGAATCGCTGACCGGCGTCGATCTCGAGCGCGTGCAGGATCGACTGGCGCTCTGGCTGCGCCACCACATCAACACGACGCTCGAACAGGTCATGGCGCTCGAAGCCCCGGCTGATGTCGAGGGTCCCGCTCGCGGCATCGCCTTCCAGCTGTTTGAACATCTGGGTCTTTTGCCCCGCGGCCAGGTTTCCGACGAGGTCAAGAACCTCGACCAGGACGTGCGCGGCAAGATGCGCAAGCTTGGCATCAAGTTCGGCGCCTATCACATCTACCTGCCGCTTTCCCTGAAGCCCGCGCCGCGCGAACTGGCCCTTATTCTGTTTGCGCTCCGCAATGGCGGCATTCGTCAGCCGGGTGTCACCGATATTCCCCATATCGTGCTCTCGGGCCGCACCTCGTTCCTCGTCGATCCGGAAGTCGATCCGCGTCTTTATGAGATCGCTGGCTTCAAGGTCGCCGGCAAGCGTGCCGTCCGCGTCGATATTCTCGAACGCCTCGCCGACATTATCCGCCCGCTGATCGCCATCGACCCCGCCCGTTTCCAGGGCGAGCCGCCGGCCGGTGCCGCCGAAGGCAATGGTTTCCGCGTCACCGTGGAAATGACGAGCCTGCTTGGTTGCTCGGGCGAAGATTTCGCCTCGATTCTTTCCTCCCTCGGCTACCGCGTGCGCCGCACGCCCAAGGCGGCGGCCCCTGCCGCGGAAGCCAGTGCGGAAGCGCCGGCACTCGATACGCTCCTGGCTGACAGTCCGGCAGAGGTCGATGCTCCGGCCGAAGACGCGCCGGCCATCGAGGCTGTTGCCGAAACGGCAGTCGCAACGGAAGCCACGGTTGCCGCCGAGGGTGTTGTCGATGAGGCCAAGGCTGCCGAGCCTGCAGCGCCAGCCGAGCCGGAATTCGACGAAATCTGGTTCCCGGGTGGTCGTCGCCACAACGAGAACAATCACCACGGAAACCGCCGTTCGGAAAATCGCCGTCGCGACAATGCCGAGGGTGGAGAAGCTAAGACCGAAGGCCGTGCCCGTCCGGATCGCTCGCGTCCCAAGGGCCCGCGTCGTCCCGAAGGCGAAGCCGCTGCCGCGCGTCCCGCTGGCAATGGTCGGCCGGCCAATACGCGCCCTCGCAATGAAGATCGTCCGCGTCCTGACCACAAGAACGAGCGTCCGGACCGTGGCGATCGCCGTCCGCCGCGCGAAGAACGCAAGGTGGCTTTCGATCCCGATAGCCCCTTCGCTGCCCTTGCCGCCCTGCGCGGCAAGACGGAGTAGGATTTGACGGGGCCGGGCGAAACGCTTCGCAAGGAGCGGCTCGACCGGTTCCTTTTCTTCTCGCGCGCCGTCAAATCACGCACCCTGGCGCAAAAACTCATCGAAACCGGTGCCATCAGGGTCAATTCCGAACGGACGGACCGTACAGACCACAAGGTGGGTGCGGGCGATGTGCTGACCATGTCGCTGCACGGCCGGATCCTGGTCTGGCGCATCCTTGATGCTGGGACGCGGCGGGGGCCCGCCAGCGAGGCCCAGGGGCTTTACGAAGACATTTCGCCGCCTTCTCTGCCCAGGGCCGAGCGTTCGCCCTATGAGGCGGCCATTGCCGAGCGCTCTGCCGGCGCCGGCAGGCCGACGAAGAAGGAGCGGCGGGAAACAGATGCGCTGAGGGGCGAGGACGACTAGGTCTGCCCTTGTTCCGAACCGTTGAGCCGTTCGGCAGGCACACAATTTCAGCACAGCCTGATTCTGCGCCAATCCGTCCCGCGCTACCGCCTTGCCCGAAAACTGAAAAGAGTTTAGCACCAAACGCGTTGAGACTGCCGCCGCGCCAGCCCCCAAGCCGCGGCGCACGCCAAGGACTGCCCTCTCTATGACCTATATCGTCACTGATAATTGCATCGCCTGCAAATATACGGACTGCGTGGAAGTCTGTCCGGTGGACTGTTTCTACGAAGGCGAGAACATGTTGGTCATTCATCCCGATGAATGCATCGATTGCGGCGTCTGCGAGCCGGAATGTCCGGCCGAGGCCATCCGGCCCGACACCGAGAGCGGTCTCGACAACTGGCTCGAACTCAACCGCAAATATGCTGCCGCATGGCCCAATCTGACCGAGCGCCGCGATGCCCTGCCTGAGGCAAAAGAGCGTGATGGCGAGACCGGCAAGCTTGAAAAGTACTTCTCCGAAGAGCCCGGCGAAGGCGACTGATGGCTCCGGCGCTTCTACTGGTGCCGAGAAGTTAAGCATTAGCAAGGATTTGTCATCGCTCTGTCACGGGCAGACGAGGACGCGGAAGGGACGAGTCGCGGAGGCGATTCGTTCCTTTTGATTTTGCTGAATTTTTGTGCTATGGTCTTTGTAAATGCAGTTCAGCCCTTCACCCAGACCGTGCCGCAAGGCACGATTTTTTTGACACAACATTCCCTGTTGCATGGCGCTTCGGAACAAAGCGGAACCGAAGACCGTGGGTGTTCGTACTGTAAAAGGGCCCGTTGAAGCGGGCGAAGTAGTTTGGATGGACAGTCCTTCCCGCAAGGAACTGGCCATTCTGGGGCGTCAACAAGGAGTTCCAGCATATGGTAGCCAAGAAGTCTCAGCAGCGGCTCGGTTTCAAGACGGGTGAGTACGTCGTCTATCCGGCCCATGGCGTCGGTCTGATCGTCAACATCGAAGAGCAGGAGGTCGCAGGCCTCACTCTCGAACTGTTCGTGATCAGCTTCGAGCAAGACAAGCTGACCCTTCGCGTTCCCGTTGCCAAGATCAAGTCCGTCGGCATGCGCAAGCTTGCCGAAGAAGACGAAGTCAAGAAGGCCCTCGAAACCGTTACGGGCCGTGCTCGCGTCAAGCGCACCATGTGGTCGCGCCGCGCCCAGGAATATGAAGCAAAGATCAATTCGGGCGACCTGATCGCCATTTCCGAAGTCGTGCGCGATCTCTATCGCTCCGACGATCAGCCCGAGCAGTCCTATTCCGAACGCCAGCTCTTCGAGCAGGCCATGGACCGCATGAGCCGCGAAATCAGCGCCGTCAACAAGCTGACGCTGACCGAAGCCGTGCAGCTCATCGAAAAGCAGCTCGCCAAGAGCCCGAAGCGCACTAAGGCGGATGCCGCTGAATCGGAAAGCGACGAGGAAGCTGCGTAAGCGGTTTCGTCCAACGAGAATGAAGAAAGGCCGGCAGTGATGCCGGCCTTTCTGTTTTTGGTTTTCTCAACCATCGGCCCGACACCTCCCCCTTGGTGGGGGAGGATGGCAAGGGGCGAGGGCGCCCGAGCTTAGAATTCGCTCCAGTCTTCCGAAATCGCTGCATTGCCCTGCGACAGATAGCGGGCTGCAGCAGGCTTTGCAGCGGCAACGGGCTTGGCCCACGGCGCGGCCGGTCGCGCGACGGCACCACCGTCGAGCCTGAAAATCTCAACTACGCTGTCGAGTTCGCTGGCCTGGCCTTCGGTCTGCTCGATGGCCGCATTGGTCTCTTCCACCAGCGCAGCATTGTGCTGGGTCATTTCGTCCATCTGGCGCACCGCGACAGCAACTTCGTCGATGGCCGAAGCCTGTTCGCGGCTGTCGCGGGCAATGCCGTCCATCAGTGAATTGCTGGAGCGGGCCATGTCGAGCATCATGTTGAGCTTCTTGGCCGCTTCAATGACGAGCTGCGAACCGCTGGCGACTTCCCGGCCGCTCTGCTCGACCAGTTGTTTGACGTCGCGCGAGGCTTCGGCGGTCGACTGGGCAAGGCGGCGGACCTCGACGGCCACCACGGCAAAACCCTTGCCGGCCTCCCCGGCACGCGCGGCTTCCACCGAAGCGTTGAGCGCGAGAAGGTTGGTCTGGAAGGCGATGTCGTCGATCAGCCCAATGATGTTGGAAATGCTGGCCGAAGAGGCCGAGATGCGTTCCATCGCAGCCGTGGTGTCGCTCATCACCGCGCCACCCTCTTCGGCAGCAGTGGTCAGGGCGCCGGAAGCCTTGCTGGCCTCATGGGCGCGTTCGGCGTTCTGCTGCACCGTCGAGGCAAGCTGCTCCATGGCAGCCGATGTCTCTTCGATCGTCGCGGCCTGGCGGGTGGTGCGCTCGGCAAGATCATTGGTGCCGGAGAGGATTTCGCCCGTCGCGGTTTTCAGAGCCCGCGAGGTGTTGCGCAGGCGGCCGACGATTTCGGTCAGGCGGTCGCCCACGGCATTGGTATTGGTCTTGAGGCGGGCGAAGGCGCCCTCATAATGGCCCTCGACGCGCTTGTTGAGGTTGGCGTCGGCGAGAGCCGACAGCACTTCGCCGCTCTCATTGAGGCCGCGATCGACGGTTTCAACGAGGCCATTGAGGCTCGATGCGATGGCGTTGAGGCCTTCGTCACCAAAATTGCCGGAAACGCGATAGGTGAAGTCGCCACGGCTGGCGGCTTCCACCACGGTGTGCACTTCGGTTGCCATACGGTCCATGACCTCGGCGCGGGTGACGAGGGCGCGGGCCCGCTCGGCCTCCTCGGCGCTGAGCGCGGCGATCTGGCGGGCATTTTCGCGGAAGATTTCCACGGCGCGGCCCATATTGCCGATTTCGTCGCGGCGGCCGGCTTCCTCGATGCTGATGTCGAGCTGGCCGTCGGCGAGGAGGGCCATCTTGTCAGTGAGAGCGCGGACTGGCGCAACGATGGCGCGACGGCCAATCAGGATGGAGAGGACGAGGCCCAGCAGAATGCCCGCCGCGGCGGTCGCCACGACGACGACGAGCGCGGTATTGGCGCGGGCTTCCGCGTCGGCGCGCATGGACCCCATCAGTTCACCCGAATAGGTGCTGTAGAGTTTTACGGTATCGGTCACGACCTTCTGGGCCGCCAGCGCTTCATCGAGCGCTGCACGAATGCGGATGATATCTCCGCTCGGGGTCACTGCCAGCATGGCATCGATCTTGCCAAAATATCCGGTCATGACCGGCTTGATGTCTTCGAGCAGGCGACGCTCTTCGGCGTCCGCCGCGGCTTCAATCTTGGGAAAGCGGCCAAGCATTTCTTCGCTGCGGCGGGCGGCTTCAGCGACAAAGTCTGCCGAGCGTTCCGGCGCCATGGCCAACTGATAGGTCATGCGCGAAATGGCGATGATGTCCATGCGCAGGTCCATGGCCTCGCGCGCCGCCTCTTCCTTGGCGCCGACGGTCAGCATGGTGTCCTTGAGACTGGTGATCTCGCGCCAGCTCACCGTGCCGAGAATCACGGCTGCGGCGGCCATGACCACGATGGTGAGCAAGAATTTCTGGAGAATGGGCATATGCTTGAGGGACATAGGGCTCCTGTGTCCGCTCCTGCGGACCCGAGTGAAACACATCTCCCCCCAAAAGCCCTTCGGGCCTTGGTTTTCCCATTACCCAATCTTGGATAATTTTCCGTAAGCGGCCCGTGCTGCGCCGGTTCTGCCGGCACGTGGGCGCAGACATCACCTCAAAGCCGGCTGGCGCTTTCGGGCAGCAGCACAACGCTTTCCTGCTCATTGGGATCGGTCCGGGCGATCAGAGCGCGGGCAATGCTGTCGGTCGGGTTGAACGGCTGATGCGGCACGCCGGCCGGGATATAGACATAGTCGCCCTGGTGGACCTCATCCAGAAATTCGAGATTGGGCCCGTGATAGAACGAGGTCGAGCCTTCGAGCTGGTAGATCGCCGTCTCGTGGTTCTCGTGAAAATGCGGCTTGGCCTTGCCGCCGGGCGGCAGCACCAGCATGTGCAGGCAAATGCCGGTCGAGCCGGCGCTCTCGGCCGAAATGCCGGAAAAATAGTCCATGCCCTGCTTGCCGTGAAAGCTCAGGCTGCCCCGGATGACCTTGCATTCTTTCATTTTCGTCCCTCCCTGTCAGTTGAGACGATAGGCTCCGCTTTCGAGCGCGGCAATGACGGCATCGAGGGTTTTGGCGCGGTCGAGCCCGGAGGTGTCGAGCACATGGCCTGCATAGGCCCCGAGATCGGCGAACTGGCCATGAAGATCGGCAACGACAGCGGGGTCGGTGAGGCTGTCGCCACCCCGCGCCGTGCAGCGGGCAATGGCCTCTTCGACCGGCGGACGCAGGACCAGGTAGTGGAGCGGCAGGCCGAGCGCCTCGAAGGCCGGCAGCCACCAGGGGCGCACAACTCCATCAAGCGCAACAAGATAGCCGTGGCGCGCATAGCCACCGGAGACATCGGCGGCGATCTGCATGACCACGCGGTTCTGATCGTCCGATTCGGGCAACCACGGCGGGATATGGCCGTGCTTGATATTGCCCCAGAAATCGTCGGAGTGGACATGCACTTTTGGCACGCCCGGCAGATGCGCCAGGGCGTCGGCGACGGTGGTTTTGCCCGAGCCGGGCGATCCCGAAATAATGGCGATATGGCCGGCAAGATCGAGCATATTTAGCCCTTCTTCAGAATATCGCCGAGGCTGACCTTGGCGCTGCCCGGACGCAACGGTTTCTGTTGACTCTCATGCGGCACCCATCCGGCGAGCCAGATCACTTCCAGCGTCGCCCGCACGCGGCCATCGTCATCGGCAGAGGCCTCCTGGTAGGCCGCCGCCGCCTGCGTGAGCAGGTTCTTGGTCGCAAAGCGCCGGGGCCGGTCGGTCAGGGGATTGGCAGCTCCGAGGGCTTTCAGCTCCGCCATCAGCGCAAAGGCATTGGCATAGCGGACGCGGTGGGTTTCGACATCGGCCACCGGCAGGGCGAAGCCGGCGCGCTGCAGCAGGGCCCCCGCATCGCGCACCTGCGCCATGGGCGCGACGCGGGCCGACGCGCCGCCGGTAACGGCAAGATCGGCGGCCAAAAAGGCCTCACGCAGTTCCGAAAGGCTTTCGCCGCCGATCATCGCGACCAGCAACAGGCCATCCGGCCGCAGCCGGGCCCGCAGGCGGGCCATATGGCCGGGCACGTCATTGACGGCTTGCAGATGGAGCAGGGAGACGACGAGATCAAAATCGCCGTCAGGCAGGTTCGGGAAGTCGTCGTCACCGGCAAAGGCTTCCACCTTGTGGAAGCTGACCGTGCCCGATGCGGTGGCAACCTCTTGGGGCAGCAGGTCGACATCGGGGGCAATCAGCACTGCGTCGGCGAAATTGCGCATGTGTGCGCCAAGCCTGTCCGCGAGATCGTCAAACACCAGATCGCGCACGAAATTCTCGCGCGATGGGCGTCGCTTCAGATTGCTGGCGAGCTGGGCGGGATCAAACAGGCGGGGCGGCTGGGACAAAACCGAAACTTCTCAAAAGAACTGGCCGATGCAGCGGCCTTGAAGCACTATGGTCCTTATGGAGAGCGGGGCGCGCGAAGTCAAAGGCGGGGGTTTTGGAGGCCTTCTGCTGCAGGGCCCGCGGCGCCTTGCCCTGGCGCTGCTTGACCAACTCTACCCGCCCGCCTGCGCCGCTTGTGGCACGCCTATCGCCGAGGGTGTTGGCCTTTGCTCTAAGTGCTTTGCCGGGCTTGTGCCGATCACGGCGCCGCTTTGCCCCGTGCTCGGCCTGCCTTTCGAGGTGGCGCTGGGCCCTGACGCGCTCAGTGCCGAGGCTTTGGCCGATCCGCCGCCCTTTTCCCGTGCTCGCGCCGCCGTGCGCTATGGCGAGATAGCACAGGCGCTGGTGACACGGCTCAAATATGGCGACCGGATCGAACTGGCCCAGTTTTGCGCTCGGTTGATGGCGGGCGCCGGCCACGACTTCTGGAGCGCGCGGCCGCTGCTCGTGCCCGTACCGCTGCACCCGAGCCGGTTGCGTTTTCGCCGCTACAACCAGTCTTACCTCCTCGCAAAGGCGCTCGGCCGTCAACTCGGTCTCGATGTCGATCCGTTCCTCGTAAGACGGCACAAAAAGACCCGTTCGCAGATCGGGCTTTCGGGCGATGGTCGGGCGCGCAACGTGCAGGGCGCATTCTCTGCCCATCCCGACGCACTGGTGCGTATCAGGGGGCGGCGCGTGGTGCTGGTGGACGACGTCTATACGACCGGAGCGACCGCAAAGGCCGTCACGCGTGTCTTATTGCGCAGTGGGGCGAGCGAAGTTGATGTTCTGACCTTCGCCCGCGTTGTCAGCGGCGAAGAAGTGCCCATATAAGAACGAACCTGATTTTTGGAGCCCCAGATCCATGGCCATAGTTGAAATCTACACGACCCCAACCTGCCCCTATTGCCACGCCGCCAAGGCACTGCTCGAGGACAAGGGCGTCGATTTCACCGAAATCACCGTGCTCGATCCGGCACTGCGCGAGGCCATGACGCACCGCGCCAATGGCCGCCGCACCGTGCCGCAGATTTTTATCGGCGAAACCCATGTCGGCGGCTATGACGACATGTCGGCTCTCGACCGCGCCGGCGGACTCGATCCCTTGCTGGCTCAGTAAAATCCTTCCAGGTTCCAAAGAATGAAAATCGCCGCCATCCAGATGCGTTCGGGCCTTGATCCGGAAGCCAATCTTGCTGCGCTCGAACCGCTCCTCACCGAGGCGGCGGCGCAGGGCGTCGACTATGCCCTCACCCCGGAAGTGACGATGATCTTTCCGGAAAACCGGGATCAGCTGCGCTCGGTGGCGGCGCCCTTTGAAGGGCATCCCCAGCTTGCCAAGGTCGGCGAACTTGCAAAGCGGCTGGGCATCCACGTGCATATCGGCTCGCTGCCCATTCCGCTCGAAGACGGGCGCTTTGCCAATCGCTCGGTGCTGTTCGCGCCGACGGGCGAGAGGATCGCGACCTATGACAAGATCCATCTCTTCGATGCCGACATTGCCGGGCTCAATGCCTATCGCGAAAGCGCGACCTATAAGGGTGGCGAAGACGCTGTCACCGCGCCGCTCGGCCCATTCACCCTGGGCTTTTCCATCTGCTACGACATGCGTTTTCCAAAACTCTACAACACACTTGCCCATGCCGGCGCCAACCTGATCGCTGTGCCGGCGGCATTCACCGTGCCGACGGGCCAGGCGCATTGGCACGTTCTGCTGCGCGCCCGGGCCATCGAAACCGGCTCCTATGTCATCGCCGCAGCACAGGGTGGCACCCATGCAAATGGGCGGTCGACCTATGGCCACTCGCTCATCATTGATCCATGGGGCAAGGTCATTGCCGAGCTCGATCACGACGAGCCGGGCGTGCTGGTGGCCGAGATCGATCCGCAAGCGGTGGTAGAAGCACGCCAGCGCATTCCGGCGCTCGCCAACGCCCGTGACTTCGCCAAGCCGGGTTTGCACGGATGAGCCTGGCTCCTATATGCTAGGAGAAAGGCGCGCTTCTTAGCGCCGGACAAGAAACGACAGAATCGTGATCCAGTACGCACTCCAGTGTTCGAACGGGCATCGCTACGACGCCTGGTTCAAAAGCGCTGCCGCCTATGACGAGCAGCAGGCCCGCGGCATTGTTACCTGCGCCGTGTGTGGCGAAGCCCATGTCGAAAAGGCGCCGATGGCCCCCGCCGTGGCGCGCACCGACAACGAACGCGTGCCCCTCTCCGCTGCCCATCCTGACGCCAAGAAGTTTCGCGAGATGCTGCGCGAGTATCGGAACAAGGTGACGACCGAGGCCGACTACGTCGGCGATCGCTTTGCCGAGGAGGCTCGAAAAATCCACTTCGAGGAAGTCGAAGCCCGCGGCATTTATGGTGAGGCCACGCGCGACGAAGTTGCAGCCCTCCTTGAAGACGGCGTCGATTTCCTGCCGCTGCCCGACGTTCCCGAGGAACATAATTGAACCTCTACGACCGCACCCAATACGACAAGGTTTTGGCCGCCCTTCCGGGTGTAACCTTTGTCGATCAATGGGATGCGCGCGTCGCCAAGGTTGGCGGCAAGGTTTTTTGCCTTCTCTCCGACGCGCCGCCGCTGCGTCTGGTGTTTAAATGCGGCGAAGACAGCTTTGATATTCTGACAGCCCTTGAAGGTGTCGAGCAGGCTGCCCATTTCGCCAAGCGCCAATGGGTTTCGGTGACTGAGGGCTCGCCCCTCAGTGCCAATGACCTTCTCGCCTATATCGGGCGCTCGCATGCTCTGGTTGCCAAAGGGCTGACCAAAAAGCTGCGGGCCGAGCTCGGTATCCTCGAGGGCTGAAAGACATTCAAAATCCTATGTGTGGGGTCGTTGCCTGTCTTCAGGCCGCTGCCTTTCGCACCCATCTATGGAGTGATTGAGATGACCAAACTCGACGCAAGCCTGTCGGGCAGCTTTGCTATCGGCGGAGACCTGAAGGTCAACCGCCTTGGCTTTGGTGCCATGCGCATCACCGGCAAGGGCATCTGGGGACCGCCGGAAAATCACGACGAAGCCATCCGCGTGCTGAAGCGGCTGCCGGAACTCAATGTCGATTTCATCGATACTGCCGAAAGCTACGGTCCCTATATCAGCGAAGATCTCATCGCCGAGGCCCTGGCGCCCTATGCGCAGGGCACGATCGTTGCCACCAAGAGCGGCCTCACCCGCACCGGTCCGGATGAGTGGCACCACGTCGGCCGCCCCGAATTCCTGCGCCAGGGCGTCATGACCAGCCTTCGCCGCCTGAAGCTCGAACGGCTCGATCTCTGGCAGTTGCACCGCATCGACGCCAAGACACCACGCGCCGACCAGTTCGAAGTCATCGCCGCCATGCAGAAGGAAGGCCTTATCCGCCATGTCGGCCTCTCCGAAGTCAGCGTTGCCGACATCGAGGAAGCCCAAAAGTACTTTAAGGTCGCGACCGTTCAGAACCTCTACAATTTCGCCAATCGCAAGAGCGAAGCCGTGCTCGACTATTGCGAGCAGAACGGCATCGGCTTCATTCCGTGGTTCCCACTGGCCGGCGGCGATCTCGTCGAAGGCCATGACGACGCCAAGGCGATCCTCCAGAAGCACAATGCATCGGGCAGCCAGATTGCGCTTGCCTGGCTCCTCAAGCGCTCGCCGGTCATGCTGCCCATTCCGGGCACCGGCAAGGTGAAGCATCTCGAAGACAATGTCGCTGCTGCGGCGGTAAACCTCAGCGACGAGGATTTTGCGACGCTGGACGGGATCGCCGGCCGCTAAACGGCCAGCACGATACCAAGGCCAGTACCCCAAGGGTCGGAGACCGAAATGTCTTCGGCCCCTTCTTTTATCTCGATGCCAGCTGCCGACAGCCGCGCCTTCGCTCCATCCAGAATCGCCTGGTCGGAGGCAAGGAGGTTGAAGCCGGCAAGGCCCGTGGCTGCCGGATTGCGCCGGCCCGCCCCGGCACTCTGCCATGTGTTGAGCGCAACATGGTGGTGGTAGCGCCCCGAGGACAGGAACACGGCATCCGCCCGACCGCTGGTGATGTCGAGCCCAAGCGCGGCTGCATAGAAGGCGCGGGCGTCCTCGATATTGCCGGCGCGCAGGTGGATATGGCCGATGCGCGTGCCGGTTGGGGCGCCGGCAAAGGTGTCATTCTCGGTATCGGTGAGCGCGAGGAGGCTATCGAAGTCGATAGCCTCGGTGCCCATGATGACGGTGTCGCCGTTCCAGCTCCAGAGCTCGGGCGCCCGATCGGCGTAGACCTCGATGCCATTACCCTCTGGGTCGTCGAGATAGACCGCCTCGCTGACACGATGATCGGCAAAGCCGGTAAACTGGTACTGCGCCATGGCCGTGTGCACCAGCCAGCGCGCCAGTTCGGCGCGCGAGGGCATCAGGAAGGCCGTGTGATAGAGCCCCGCCTCGCTGGGCGGCTCAACCGGCGCATCGGGGCGATGCTCGAAGGTAACGAGGGTAATGCCATCGACACCGAGCCGCGTCGTTTCTGCCGTGCTTTCCAGCACCGAGAGGCCCAGAATCTCGGAATAGAACCGCGTCATCAATTCGGGATCGCGCACTCGCAGCGTCACATCGCGCACGTGGAGCGGCGTCGAGGTGGCAAAGAGCCCGTCATATTCAGGCAGGATCGAAAAACTGCCGCCTTCGGCCCGCAGGGCGCCTGTGAGGGCCGCCGTGGCGGTGGCAGCGCCGGCAAGGCGCAGAAGGTGGCGGCGGGTGATCGTCATGGCTCTCTCCGGGGCTTTTGCGCTTGGCTAGCATGCCCTTGAGCCCGGGAAACGACACGGATGCGTGTTCCGCAATCGCCACCAGCGAACGCAGCGTTCGGCCGGTGCAAACGCCGGGCTTGACCGAATGAGCCGGTCGTTGAACCTTAACGCCACAGAGCCCGTGGGAGGGGTACGTGAAAAAGCTTCTGACTGGTGCCGTTTTGACTTTATTGTCCGCCGCGCCTTTGCAGTCGGCGAGCGTCCTTGATCCCTATCTAGGCAATCCCGGCGATTGCTATGCGCGAAAATACGATGAGGCGCATCTGCGCGATCATCCGCGGCAGATGGTCGAGACTTTCTATCTCAGCCATCACGGCGACTGGCAGGACCCGGTGGGCGAGTTGACCTTGAAATTCGGTTTCTCGACCCGCAATGGGCGCGACTACGAGGGTGTTGCCATCTGCAATGACAGTCGGTGTGGCGTCGAAGGAGATGGTGGTGCCTTCACGCTCAAGTCCAGTAATGATGGCGTCCGGCTCGATGTCGATGCGCAGCTGGGCCTATGGGCGGAAAGCGCAGTCGACGTCATCGACCTCAGCGAAACCGATGATACGGTATTCCTGCTCTACCCAGAGAGCCGCAAGGCCTGTCAGTAATTTGGGGAGGTTAGGGTCGGCCCAATAGGGAGGGTGGAATCCCCGCTATCGGGCCTGACCAGTTCAGCTGTCTTGGCAGACCGCTGAGTGGCTGAGCGGGGCTTTAGCACCGCTCTTCGTGCTTGTCACGCTCTTGTCGCAAATTCACAGGCCGTCGTATCGGCCTCGCGCCTTAGTTCCAGAGCTTGTCGATGGCCTTGGTGTCGCGCACGGCGCCCTTGGCGGCGGAGGTCACGAGGGCGGCATAGGCCTTCAGGGCGGTGGTCACCTTGCGCTTGCGCGGGTGGGCCGGCTTCCAGCCGAGCTTGTCCTGTTCGGCGCGGCGGTTGGCCATTTCGGCGTCCGAAACCAGCACGTTGACCGTGCGGTTGGGGATGTCGATCTCGATGATGTCGCCTTCACGCACCAGACCAATGGCGCCGCCTTCGGCCGCTTCAGGGGAAGCGTGGCCGATGGAAAGGCCCGAGGTGCCGCCCGAGAAGCGGCCGTCGGTGAGGAGCGCACAGGCTTTGCCGAGACCCTTCGATTTCAGGTAGCTCGTGGGATAGAGCATTTCCTGCATGCCGGGACCGCCCTTGGGGCCTTCATAGCGGATCACCAAAACGTCGCCGGGCTTGATCTCGTTGGAGAGGATCGCCTTGACGGTCGAATCCTGGCTTTCGAAGACGCGGGCCGGGCCGGTGAATTTCAGGATCGATTCATCGACGCCTGCCGTCTTCACGATGCAGCCATCGAGCGCGATATTGCCCTTCAAGACGGCGAGACCGCCGTCCTTGGAGAAGGGGTTTTCCGGTGAGCGGATGACGCCATTGGTGCGGTCGGTGTCGAGATCGGTCCAGCGGTTGGACTGGGAGAAGGCTTCCGTCGTCCGCACGCCGCCGGGAGCGGCCATGTAGAAATTGCGCACGGATTCGGAATTGGTACGAGAGATGTCCCACTTGTCGATGGCATCGCCCATGGTCGCGGCGTGAACCGTCGGCTCCTTGCGGTTGATCAGGCCGCCGCGATCGAGCTGACCCAAAATCGCAAAAATGCCGCCGGCGCGGTGGACGTCTTCCATATGCACGTCGTTCTTGGCCGGCGCGACTTTTGAGAGCACGGGAACGCGACGCGACAGGGCGTCGATGTCGTCCATGGTGAAGTCGACGCCGCCTTCATGGGCCGCGGCCAGAATGTGCAGCACGGTATTGGTCGAGCCGCCCATGGCGATATCGAGCGCCATGGCGTTTTCGAAGGCCTGCTTGGTCGCAATGGAGCGCGGCAACACGGTTTCGTCGTCCTGCTCATAATAGCGGCGGGCGAGGTCGACGATCAGGTGACCGGCTTCCTGGAACAGGCGCTTGCGGTCCGAGTGGGTCGCGAGCGTTGAGCCATTGCCCGGCAGCGACAGGCCCAGGGCTTCGGTGAGGCAGTTCATCGAATTGGCGGTGAACATGCCTGAGCAGGAGCCGCAGGTGGGGCAGGCGGCTTCTTCGACGGCCTGCACTTCCTCGTCGGTATAGTGGTCGTCGGCAGCCATCACCATGGCATCGACGAGGTCGAGTGCCTGCAGCTTGCCCTTGACGATGGCCTTGCCGGCTTCCATCGGGCCGCCGGAAACGAAGACCACCGGGATGTTGAGGCGCATGGCAGCGTTCAGCATGCCGGGCGTGATCTTGTCGCAATTGGAAATGCAGACCATGGCGTCGGCGGTATGCGCGTTGACCATATATTCGACGCTGTCGGCGATGATGTCGCGGCTCGGCAGCGAATAGAGCATGCCGTCGTGACCCATGGCGATGCCATCGTCCACGGCGATGGTGTTGAATTCCTTGGCAACGCCACCGGCCGCCTCGATTTCACGGGCAACGAGCTGGCCGAGATCCTTCAAATGCACGTGACCGGGCACGAACTGGGTGAAGGAATTCACCACTGCGATAATGGGCTTGCCGAAATCGCCGTCCTTCATGCCGGTTGCGCGCCACAGGCCACGCGCGCCGGCCATGTTGCGGCCATGAGTGGTTGTGCGGGAGCGATAGACAGGCATGGCGGTTTCCTCAATACGTTGTCGCCGGTGGGGCCGGAGTTCCCTTTTCTTTAGACCCATTCCAGGGCAGCTTCAAGGATTTTCCGTACCGTACCGTACGGTACGGTTGGTCTGCGAGGCCGGATGACGAGCTGCTATCGTGTTGGGAAGATGGACGGACCCCGGAGCGGCATTCGCCTCGAAGTTTTTTGTAGTTGAAGCGGATACCGCTCCGGAGTGCCCTCTTTTCGGGCGGGAACTATCGGCGACTTTTGATCGCTCGTCGCAAGCGGCCAGCCCCGAACGTGCATGGGAGACGATCCCCAGCCGGGCCCCCTCGCTACTGTCGTCTGCAGACCGTCCATGCGAGGTTGGATGGGGGTAGTATGAGGGCATAGTTGGGGACGGGGATAAGATGGATAACCTTTGTCCACCTCCAACCACGGTGTCATCCCCGCGA
The DNA here is from genome assembly GCF_024707125.1 of Devosia sp. Lineage (GTDB taxonomy): Bacteria > Pseudomonadota > Alphaproteobacteria > Rhizobiales > Devosiaceae > Devosia. Next base: position 19,864 of record NZ_JANQAH010000009.1, on the reverse strand, counting down.
AAGCGGGGATCTCTGTTTTGGGGCAGGGAGATTCCCGCTTTCGCGGGAATGACGCGGTGATGGAGGGAGGGGAGATGGATTGCCGGGACGGGCCCGGCAATGACGACGAGAGGGGTATGGGACTTCGTCACAGGCTCCTCTGCGGAGAGAACCCCTCACCCTGACTTTTCGCTGGACGCGAGAAGTCAGTCCCTCTCCCGCAAGGGGCGAGGGAATGCGCGGTGGGTGCCTATTGTTTCGGAGCACCATCGCCTAAAACAGGCTCAGGGGGAGCATCCATGACGGAAATCACGCTGACCGCCGAGGCATTCCTTGCCGCGCTTTGGGCGAACCAGTCTGACGATGAACTGGCCAAGATCGGGCGCTATTTCAAATCCGGCAAAGGCGACTACGGCGAAGGCGACCGCTTTATCGGCGTGCGCATGGGCACGGTCTTCGCGCTCGCCAAAGAGCATGTGCTGATGCCGCTCGATGAGATCGAAAAGCTGCTCGAAAGCGATATCCACGAAGCACGCGCTGGCGCAGTTTCGATCATGGCCAAGCAATTTGGCCTCAAGAAAACCGCGCCGGAGCGGCGCGGCGAATTGGCCGCGCTTTATCTGCGCCGTCATGACCGGATCAACAATTGGGACCTGGTCGATCTCGGCGCGCCGCAGATCGTCGGCGTCTGGCTGCGCGACCGGGATCGTTCGGTGCTCTACACCCTGGCCGGCTCCAAAAATCTCTGGGAGCGGCGCACGGCCATGTTCGCGACCATGGCCTTTGCCCGAAAGGGCGATCTCGACGATGTCTTTGCCATCGCCGAAATCCTCGTTCACGATCCTCAGGATCTGATCAACAAGGTGGTTGGCGGCGTGCTGCGCGAAACCGAGCGCACGGCGCCGGAGCGATTGCGCGCCTTTCTCGATCGGCATGCCGACACCATGCCGCGCGTCGCGCTGCGCTACGCCATCGAGCATTTTTCCGCGGAAGAACGCGCCGAATGGCTCAAGCGCGGAAAATGAGGATCAGGCGGCGGGGCGTTCCGCGAGCAGCATGTAGTTGACTGCCATATCGGAGGAGAGGCGCCACTCGTCGGCTATGGGATTGAAAGTAACGCCCTTGCCGTCGGTCACTTTCAACCCATTGCGCCTGAGCAGGCTACGGATTTCGTCGGGCGTAAGAAACTTCTTCCAGTCATGCGTGCCCCTGGGCAGCCAGCGCAGCACATATTCGGCCCCGAGAATGGCGAGGGCATAGGCGCGGGCGGTGCGGTTGAGCGTGGCGGTGAACATCAACCCGCCCGGCGCGACGAGGTCGGCGCAGCTCTTCATATAGAGCGGCACATTGTCGACATGCTCCACCACTTCCATGTTGAGCACGACATCGTATTTTTCGCCTGCCTCGACCAGCGCCTCGGACGTAGTCACGCGATAATCGATATCGAGCCCCGACTTATCCGCGTGGATCCTGGCAATGCTGATATTGCGTTCGGCAGCATCGACACCGGTCACGGTGGCGCCAAGCCGGGTAAGGGGTTCACAAAGAAGGCCCCCGCCACAGCCGATATCGACGATCTTCAGCCCTTCGAGGGGGCGCATGACCGATGGGTCGCGGCCGAAATGCAGAACCAGATTGTCGCGGATATAGCTCAGGCGCACCGGGTTGAATTTGTGGAGCGGCTTGAACTTGCCCTTGGGGTCCCACCATTCCTCGGCCATGGCCGTGAATTTGGCGATCTCGGCGTCGTTGATCGTGGTCTGGGACATTGCTTGCTCCTTGTGATGCTCATATGGCCCAGCTTGCAGGGGCGGTTCAAGGCGCGGGGTGACGCAGGGGCGCGATCACAGGTGACGCTGAGTGCGATCCCAGTTGATCCCGGCGCGGCTTTGTGGCATTTCCCCGCGCTAATGAAGCGTACCGCCGGGTTCGGCGAAACTGCTTTGGATTGTCGCGCTGCCGACCGCAAAGTGAGACCACTTTGCTGGCAGCGCTCTAGTCGGGGAAGAACGTGGCCCGTATCGTCGTCAAGTTCGGTGGCACTTCGATGGCCAATATCGAACGCATCCGCCATTCCGCTCTGCATGTGAAGCGCGAAGTCGAAGCCGGCAATGAAGTGGCCGTCGTCGTTTCCGCCATGTCGGGCAAAACCAATGAACTGGTTGGCTGGGTCAACGAGGCCAGCAAATTCCACGACGCGCGCGAATATGACGCCGTGGTGGCTTCGGGCGAACAGGTCACGGCCGGCCTCATGGCGATTGTCCTGAGCGAAATGGGCATCCAGTCGCGCTCGTTCGCCGGCTGGCAGGTGCCGATCCATACCGACGATTCTCATGGCGCGGCGCGCATCACCGAGATCGATCCGACCGAACTCAACAAGCGCCTCACGGATGGCTGGGTGCCTGTCATCACCGGCTTCCAGGGCATTTCGCCCCATGGCCGGGTGACGACGCTGGGTCGCGGTGGTTCGGATACCTCGGCCGTGGCTGTTGCCGCTGCCGTGGGCGCTGATCGTTGCGATATCTATACCGATGTGGACGGCGTTTACACGACGGACCCGCGCATCGTGCCCAAGGCGCAGCGCATGACCAAGATTTCCTTCGAGGAAATGCTGGAGATGGCCTCGCTCGGCGCCAAGGTGCTGATGATCCGCTCCGTGGAAATGGCCATGGCCCACAAGGTGCGCCTCCTGGTGCGCTCCAGTTTTGATGACCCCAATGCGCCCCAGATTGCGCCCGATGGAAAGCCCGGTGTCCCCGGCACGCTCGTTTGCGATGAGGATGAGATCATGGAAAAGCAGATCGTTTCGGGCGTGACGCTCGCCAAGGCCGAGGCCAAGATCACCCTGCGCGACGTCAAGGACAAGCCCGGCGTTGCCGCCGCCATTTTCGGCCAGCTGGCTGACGAAGGCATCATCGTCGACATGATCGTGCAGAACATTGCCGATGATGGCGCGACCACCGACATCACCTTTACCGTGCCCGACAGCGAATATGACAAGGCGGTCAAGGCGCTCGAAAACAATGGCGGCAAGTTTGAATATGCGCGCCTGTCCGGCTCCAAGGGCGGGGCAAAGGTCTCGGTCGTGGGTGTGGGCATGCGCAGCCATGCGGGCGTCGCGAGCTCGATGTTCAAGGCCCTGGCCGACAAGGGCATCAATATCCAGCTGATCACCACTTCGGAAATCAAGACCTCGGTCCTGATCGATGAAGAATATGCTGAGCTTGCGGTTCGCGCGCTGCACACCTATTACGGTTTGGACAAGAAGGACGCCTGATCTCGTTTCGAGGGGAAAGGAGCCGCGTCCGATCAAGGGGGGCGGCTCGGCGGGGCCGCCGATAACGGGATGGTCACGACCATAGGCGGCCCAAGGGTGCTGCTGCGGCAATTGCGCGAAACCATGGCGGAGCCTCTGGCTTCGCAGGCGCGGCTCGACAAGATCGTGGGCCTGATTGCCGACAATATGCGGGCCGATGTGTGCTCGTTCTACGTGCTGCGCGATGATGGCGCGCTCGAACTTTTCGCCACCAGAGGCCTCAAGGCCGAATCGGTCCACATGACCACGCTGCGTCTTGGCGAGGGCTTGGTCGGCCTCATCGCCTCGGAGGCCGAACCCCTCAGCCTCGACGACGCGCCAAGCCATCCCGGTTTTGCCTATCGCCCCGAAACGGGCGAGGACAAATATAATTCATTCCTCGGCGTGCCGGTCCTCAGAGCCGGGCAAACCCTGGGGGTTCTGGTCGTCCAGAACGCCGAGCGGCGCCACTATGGCGAGGATGAAACCGAGGCCATGCTGACTACGGCCACAATCCTCGCCGAGATGATCGCGACCTCGGATTTCGACAATCTGATCAAGCCGGGGTCCGATATCGATCTCAGGCGTCCCCGCATGTTCAACGGCGTTAGCTTTACCGACGGCATCGCGCTCGGCACCGTGGTGCTGCACGATCCGCGCGTTGTGGTCGTCAACTTCATCGCGGACGATACCGAGGCGGAAAAGGCGCGGCTCGACAAGGCCCTGGCCAGCATGCGCGTCTCGATCGACGCCATGCTCGACCATGGCGACATGCAGCCCAGTTCGGACCATCGAGAGATTCTCGAGACCTATCGCATGTTCGCCAATGACCGGGGCTGGGTGAACCGGCTGACCGAGGCGATCGACAATGGGCTTTCGGCCGAGGCGGCGGTGGAGCGGGTGCAGAACGATACCCGAGCCCGCATGTTGCGCCAGACCGATCCCTATATTCGTGACCGGCTGCATGATCTCGACGATCTCGCCAATCGCCTGCTGCGCGTGCTGACCAATACGAGCCAGCCGGCGCATCGCGAATTGCCGGAAAATGCCATTCTCGTCGCCCGCAATATGGGGCCGGCGGAATTGCTTGAATATGACCGCAAGAAGCTGCGTGGCCTGGTGCTCGAAGAGGGCGGGGCGACAGCGCACGTTGCCATTGTTGCCCGTTCGCTCGGGCTTGTGGCGGTGGGGCAGGCCGATTCGATCGTCTCGATGTGCGAAAGCGGTGATGACATCATCATCGATGGTCCCGCGGGGCAGGTGCATCTGCGGCCGACGCCTGACGTCGAACAGACCTATGTCGACAAGGTTCGCGTTTCCGCCAAGCGCCGGGCGCATTATGCCGCGCTCAAGAACAAGCCGAGCGTGACCAAGGACGGCATCGACATCACGCTGCTGCACAATTCGGGGCTCGTGGCTGACCTGCCCATGCTCGACGATACGGGCGCCAAGGGGGTTGGGCTTTTCCGAACCGAGCTGCAGTTCATGATCGCGAGCAAGCTGCCGCGATTGCAGGAGCAGGTGGATCTTTACGCCGAAGCCATGGCGATTGCCGGCGAACGACCCATCGTGTTCCGCCTGCTCGACATCGGCGGCGACAAGGTCGTGCCTTACCTGCGCTCCATGGCGGAAGAGAATCCGGCCATGGGCTATCGCTCGATCCGTCTTGGCCTAGACCGGCCAGGCCTGTTGCGGACCCAGGTCCGGGCCCTGCTGATGGCGGCCAAGGGACGGCCGCTCAAGATTCTCGTGCCCATGGTGACGGAGACTTTTGAGTTCCGTCAGACCAAGCTCGTGGTCGCCAAGGAAATGGAGCGCCTGCGTCGCGCGGGTGAACCCGTGCCGTCGCGGCTTGAGCTGGGCGCCATGGTGGAAGTGCCATCGCTTCTCTTCGAGCTCGATCAGATCATGCCTGAGGCGGATTTCGTTTCCATTGGTTCGAACGATCTCGTGCAGTTCCTGACGGCTGCCGACCGGGCCAATCCGCGTGTCTCCAAGAATTATGATGCCATCGCTTTGCCGCGGCTGCGCGCCATGCGGCTGGTCGTTGATGCGGCACGCCGGCACAACAAGCCGGTGACCATGTGTGGCGAATTGGCGGGCAAGCCGATGGAGGCCCTGGCGCTGATGGCGATCGGCATGACACGGCTTTCCATGGGGCCGGCCTCGATCGGGCCGATCAAGGAATTGGTGCTCAATGTCGACCTCAAGCCGATCCAGGATTCGGTTGCGGCGGCGCTGAGCGTTGGCGCCGATGGCGTTGCCATCCGCGATCTTCTCAAGGAATGGGTAGAGAAGCAGAACCTGCCAATGGGCTAGTTCTGCTTGCGATTGGCGGGGATGGCGATTATCCAGAGCCCCGATAGCTCCGGAAAGATCCCGAATGCCCGCTTTGCCTGAGGACAAGCTCGACGCGCTTGCCACCCGTTTCCAATATATCGAAGCTGCCCTTTCCGGCGGCGCGAGCCCGGACGAGCTGGCAAAACTCTCCAAGGAGCATTCCGATCTCAGCCCGATCGTGGGCGAAATCAATGCCTATCAGAAAGCGCAGCGCGACCGCGCTGAAGCCGAGTCTCTTGCCAAGGGGCCGGACAAGGACATGGCCGAAATGGCCGCAGCGGAAATCGAAGAACTCGATGAAAAGATTGAGCTTCTTACCCAATCGATCCGCGTCATGCTGCTGCCCAAGGATGAGGCCGACGAAAAGTCGATCATCCTTGAAATCCGCGGCGGTACGGGCGGCGACGAGGCGGCTTTGTTCGCGGGCGATCTCTTCCGCATGTATGAGCGCTATGCGGCGCTGCGCGGCTGGAAGGTCACGCTGATGGAAGAGAGCCCGGGCGAAATGGGTGGCTACAAGGAAGTCATCGCCAATGTGTCGGGCAAGGGCGTTTATGCGCGGATGAAATATGAGTCCGGCGTGCACCGCGTGCAGCGTGTGCCGGCGACGGAGGGCTCAGGGCGCATTCATACTTCGGCGGCGACGGTGGCGGTGCTGCCCGAGGTCGAAGACATTGATATTGATATCAAAAATGAAGATATCCGCATCGATACGATGCGTGCTTCGGGTGCCGGCGGACAGCACGTCAACACCACCGACTCGGCGGTTCGCATCACCCATTTGCCGACCGGGATTGTCGTCACCTCGGCGCTGAAGTCGCAGCACCAGAACCGGGCGCAGGCCATGGTGGTGCTCAGGGCGCGGCTTTATGAAATGCAGCGCGAAGAGCGAGATAGCGCCCGCTCGGCGGAGCGCAAGGGGCAGGTGGGGTCGGGGGATCGCTCGGAGCGTATCCGGACCTATAATTTCCCGCAGGGGCGCGTTACCGATCACCGGATCAACCTGACTTTATATAAGCTCGACAAGGTGATAGCGGGCGAAGCGCTGGACGAGTTGATCGAGGCTCTGATCACCGAAAACCAGGCGGCGCAGCTGGCCGCGATGGAGAGTTCCAACTGAGCGAGGTGGTTACTGTCGGCGCGCTTTGGCGGCGGTGGCGGGACGAACTAAGCCAGCGTGGCTTTGCGACGGCGACGCTGGACGCCAAGCTCTTGGTGGGGCACGCGCTCGGTTTTGGTGCGCTGCAATTGGCGACGCGCGAGAGCGAGTTGGTTAGCAGACTGTTAGCATCTGATGCCGCCGAGTTGCTGGGAAGGCGGCTGACGGGTGAATCGGTGGCGCGGATCATCGGGCACAAGGAATTTTATGGGCTCGAATTTGAGCTCAACGAGGCAACGCTGGAACCGCGACCCGATACGGAACTGCTGGTCGACCTGGCGCTGAAGGCGCTGCCTCAGGGTGGGCGGTTTGTTGATCTGGGGACCGGGTCTGGGTGCATTCCGATTTCGGTTTTGGCCAATCGTCCGGATGCACGCGGGGTGGCGAGCGATATCAATCCGCGGGCGCTGGAGATGGCCGGGCGCAATGCTGAGCGGAATGGGGTGAGTGGGCGGCTGGAGTTGCGGCAGGGGGATTGGTTTGGGGCACTTGCTGGAAGGCCCCCTCACCCGGCGCTGCGCGCCGACCTCTCCCCCGAAGGGAGAGGTGAAGAGGGTTTTGATCTCATTCTCTCCAACCCGCCTTATATCTCGTCTGCTGTGGTTGAAACACTCTCCCCCGAGGTTAGGGATTTCGATCCGCGGCTGGCGCTGGATGGTGGGCCGGATGGGCTGGGGCCTTACCGGGTCATTGCGGCGAAGGCGGCGGACTGGTTGAAACCTGGCGGGCAGGTACTGGTCGAGATCGGCTATGACCAGGGGGAGGCGGTGGCAAAACTCTTTGCGGCGGCTGGTTTTTCGCAAATCGTGGTCGAGAAGGACCTTGCCGGGCTTGATCGTGTGGTTTCGGCGCACCACATCTAGCGTGTCAAACAGCACAAACCCGGCATAGAATACTTTGTGCTGGTCAAGATCGGCGAAAGCCGCTAGTTTGATCTTGCTGTCAATGGCGCATCATGGGCGCCGCGGCGACCACACCCTATATCCAAATCTTGCGGCAGGGGCCGTGCTCCATTCCTTTTGGAATGAAGCGGGATGAGAAGGGCGGATTTTCCGAGGGCGCTGCACGAAAGCATACGGTCTTCATGAAACCAGTATAACCCCATCCTTGTGCGAAGTTCGCGGGATGTGGGGCCAGACCGGCCAAAAGTCCGGTCCGCCCAGATGTGACGCTTAACGATCTAGAGTTAGACAAAGCGACCCGATGAGACCAAACCAGAACAAGAACCGGCAGCGTGGCCGGAACGGTGGACGCAAGCACGTCAATCCGTTGTCGCGCAACTATGAGAGCAACGGTCCGGACGTAAAGGTCCGTGGCAATGCGGCTCATGTCGCCGAAAAATACCTGCAGCTGGCGCGCGATGCCCAGTCGTCCGGTGACTCGGTGATGGCGGAGAATTATCTCCAGCACGCAGAACACTATTTCCGCATCGTCTCTTCCGCCCAGCAGGCCATGAACGGCCAGCGTGACGGCCAGAACCAGGACGATAACGAGTTCGATGACGATGTCTCGGAAATGAACTCGCGCTTCTCCTCGCCCCAGCCGGTGCAGGTCAACAATGGCCATGAGGCCAATGATGAACAGCCCGGTGTCGTGGCCGCGGTCGCCGAAAGCGGCGAGCCGGTTGCGGCAGAAGGCGGCGAAGCCTCGCCCCAGCCGGTTGCTGCCGAAGGCGGCGAACAGCCTGCCCGCAAGCCGCGCGAACGTCGTCCGCGCCGCCGTCGTCCGGCTGGCGGGGAAGGCAATGTCGATCCGGCCAATGCGCCGCAGCCCGATGTCGGCGAATTGCCGGCATTCCTGACGGCAGGTACGGCTCCGGCAGCGGAGTAAGAATTTTGAAGAAAGGGCCGGGCGAAATGCCCGGCCTTTTTGTTTTGGGGCCCCGGATTTCAGAGGAAGTGTGCACTCTGGACGCATCGTGTCGCCGTGAGGCTTTCGAGGGCAACACCGAGAATAAGCTCCAAGTGAACACTGCCGGCTTTGGACCGGGGCCATCATGGGCCCCGTCCTTCGAGAGAGTGTCTATTTTGAGCGGTTGGTCCATCTGTGAGGTCCCCACCTCCACAATGCTGCCCTCGGACTTGATCCGAGGGCCAGTGCGGGAGCCGCCTAGCTTGTGTCGGGGGTGAGTGGCTCTCGGGTCAGGCCCGAGGGCCCCTTCCTTTCCTTTCCGTTCCGCCGTTCAACGTTTTGGGCATGCCGCCGAAATCGGACGCCGTGCCACTCTAAATCTATGCGGCCATGGCTGCGGCACGAGAGCGACGTCCCGGCCGAAACAGTTTGTTTGGCTCCGCTGTCGAAAACGCCGCCCGTCATTCGTCGCCCTGGTATCTGCAACAGAGGGAATGACCATGATGAAACCCTTAGCCCGTTTTCTTGCGGCGACAGCCTTCGTCTTCGCCATTCCATCCATTCAGGCCCAGGAGGCCGGCATGTCCCTGCCCACCCCGACCAAGTCAGGCTATGCGCCCGTCAACGGGATCGAACTGGCCTATGCCGTTTTCGGCGCGGGCGAACCGCTTGTTCTGCTGCATGGCGGACTGCAGACCATGGACGATTTTGGTCCCGTGCTCACCGAACTGGCGCGGGACCACCAGGTGATCGCCGTCGATTTCCAGGCGCATGGCCGCACCTTGCCCTTCGACCGCCCAATGAGTTTTGAAGCCTTCGCGACCGATGTCGCTGAGCTGATCAAATGGCTGGGGCATGACCGTGCCGATGTCGTGGGCTATTCCATGGGTGGGATCACCGGCATTCGGCTCGCCATCGACCACCCCGAAGTGCTGGACCGGCTGGTGGTCGCCTCGGCGCCCTATGCCTATGCCGGCTGGCACGACTACAATGCCCAAGGCATGCGGGGCATCGGCGCGCATCTGGCAGAGGGCATGATGCAGACCCCGCTCTACGAGGCCTATAAGGCGATAGCGCCTGACCCCGCCAATTTCTCAAAACTTCTCGAGCAGATGGGCGCCTTTATCGGCAATGACTTTGACTGGTCTTCCGAAATCGGGGAGATCAAGACCCCGACCCTGGTTGTCGTTGCCGATTATGACGCCGTGCGCATCAGCCACGCTGCCCACTTCTTCGAACTTTTGGGCGGTGGCCAGGCTGATGGTGGATGGGCCGGCGAAGGTATGACGCCAAACCGTTTTGCCGTCATTCCCAGCGCCACGCACTACAACATCAATACCGATCCCCGGTTCGCCCAGGCCGTCATCGACTTCCTGGCGATAGAGGAGTGACGGGACTAGGCTAAAGCCGGGGTCTGGCGAGGGTTTTCGGCGCTCAAGGAGGAAACGATGCTCAAACCAATCATCGGGGTGCTTTTTGTGCTCGTCGTGCTGGCAGCACCCACAAAAGTCATGGCGCAATCAGGAGGGGAAAACACCATGTCGCAGGCGATCGAGAGCGGATATGCGGCGGTTGAGGGAACCGAGCTCTATTACGAAATCCATGGACAGGGGGAACCCCTGGTCATGTTGCATGGTGGGGTGGACCCTTCCCAGGTGTTTGGCGCGCCGCTGGCGGAAATGGCCGGAACTTTCAAGGTGATCGCCATTCACGCCCGTGGGCATGGGCTGAGCCGGGATAGCGACGCGCCCTGGTCGATCGAGAGGGCCGCCGACGATGTTGCCGCGGTGCTCAGGGATCGCGGCATCGAAAAGGCCAGCGTCATGGGCTATTCGTTCGGCGGCAAGATCGCGCTGCAATTCGCGATCCGGCATCCCGATATGCTCGACAAGCTGGTGATCGTGTCGACCGGATATTCCAGGGGCGGGGAATATCCGGAAGTCAGGGCCGCTTTCGAGCAAATGCCTGCCATGGCCGATGCGATCGGCAACAGCATCGCCCAATCGCCCCTGGCGGAACTCTATCCGGACGTCGATTGGCCGGTACTCATGCGCAAATCCGGCGCGCTCGGTTTGCAGGACCATGATTGGTCCGAAGGGATCAAGGGCATCAAGGCGCAGACACTGCTTGTTTTCGCCGATGCTGACTATGTTCGGCCTGAGCATATCGCCGAGTTTTATAAACTGCTCGGCGGGGGACAGAGGGATGCGGGTATCGATGGGTCGTTGCGCTCTCCCAATCAGTTGGCGGTGGTTCCGGGAACCAATCACTACAACATAATTGGGGCGCCGGCGGTGTTTCAGTTCGCGACTGAATTTTTGCGGGATTAGGCGAGCGTAGGCGATAGGCGGAGCTCAACTCATGCTGCCAATTGGCAGCATGACGCGAGGTGCAAAGAGCTGAACTAGACCCACGGCTCGATAACATGGGTGAGCTCCGATACTAGCGACCTCCTTAGCCAGACTTCAAAATGCCCGAAATCGATACCTAAGGGACCTAGGCACGTAACTGGGTCGTTTAGTGGCGGAATCCGGATCGACAAGATCGAGATAATTTAGGAAGGTCAGTAACTTACCCGCCGATGGCAGGCTACTTGGGGGACGATTCGATGGCGGGTACTGACCTGACCACTGCTGTAGCTGTGGAAGTTGCGAAGCAACTTCCCATCAAGGACGCCTACGGTGACATCCTCTCTCCGGCCGCCAAGCAAGCGGGAGGCTTGGTTGAGGATCTAGCGAAGACAATAAGACTCGCGCTGGCCCCGTTGCAGTACACGGCGGCATTGCAGGATCGCTACGTAAATTTCCTAAACCGGTCGGTCCGGCGCGTTCCAGATGAACAGCGTATCTCTCCACCACCACAGATCCTCGGGCCGGTATTGGAGGGAGTGAAATACGAGAGCGCTGATACTCCCCTGTCCGACATGTTCTCGCAGCTTCTGAGCCGTGCTTTCGACCGAGAACATGTCAGTGAGGCGCACCCTTCCTATCCGGCGCTGATACGTCAACTGTCGACGGACGAAGCCATCCTGCTGCAGGCATTCTACGCACGCGAATTGAGCGGAGCGTATCTTAACTTTCAGTGGAAGATGGACTTCGACCAAGCCACCAACATGTTTTCCAACCGCGTCGTCGAAGTCGACGACCTGCCAAGGGATTTGCTCGTTTTTCCCAAGAATGCGGACTTCTATATGGAACGGTTGGGGGTCTTGGGCCTGGCAGGTGTGCCTCAGATTGGAAATCAAGAACCACTAGCTGACACTTCCAACCGCCAGATCGGAATTCGAGCGAAGCACCACATCCGGTTAACGCCATCGGGATTGCGTTTCATGGCAGCGGTATCAGAGCGCCCTAGCGACTAGACGGCGATCAACGCACTTCGAGGCCAAAACTGGTGCGAAGAACCTGATATTCGCACCGTGCGTCCAGAGAATGTCCGCCGTTGCCAGCGTTGTGCTAACAGACCAAGCAGCCACGTCTCACAGACGGCCCCATCAAATGAACCGTATCCGATTTAGTCCCGCCGCGGCATTGCTCGTTCCAAAAACCTCCCCATATATCGTCGTGTGACGGAGCGCGCCGGGTTGCCGGGCGTTTTGCACACGACGCTTCCGTCGTCATGCCGGTGCCTATCGAGGGCTGGGTGGCGAGCGAGACAAGGAGAGTTGAATGAATATCGAAAAATATACCGAGCGCTCGCGCGGCTTTATCCAGAGCGCGCAGACGGCAGCGCTGGGCAAGGGCCATCAGCAGTTTGCGCCGGTCCATCTACTTAAAGTGCTGCTCGATGATGACCAGGGGCTTGCCTCGGGTCTGATCGAACGTGCGGGTGGCGACGCCAAGGCGGCGCGGGCCGGCGTGGAAGCGGCGCTCAACAAGATTCCAAAAGTTTCTGGCGATGCCGGGCAGCTTTATCTCAGCCGCGAACTGGCGCGTGTTTTCGACACCGCCGAGAGCGCAGCGCAGAAGGCTGGCGATAGCTATGTGACGGCCGAGCGGCTGCTCTTGGCGCTGACGGTTGAAAAAGACACTGATGCGGGCAAGATCCTGGCTTCGGCCGGGGTGACGCCGCAGGGGCTGAATACGGCCATTGAGGAAATTCGCAAGGGGCGCACGGCTGACTCGGCTTCGGCCGAAAATGCCTATGATGCGCTCAAAAAGTATGCGCGGGACCTGACGCAGGATGTGCGTGAGGGCAAGCTTGACCCTGTCATCGGGCGTGACGAGGAAATCCGTCGCACCATTCAGGTGCTGAGCCGCCGGACCAAGAACAATCCGGTGCTGATCGGTGAACCCGGCGTGGGCAAGACGGCGATTGCCGAGGGCCTCGCCATTCGCATCGTCAATGGCGATGTGCCGGAATCGCTCAAGAACAAGAGCCTGCTTGCGCTCGACATGGGCGCGCTGATTGCCGGCGCGAAATATCGGGGCGAGTTTGAAGAGCGGCTGAAGAGCGTGCTCAATGAAGTGACCTCGGCCGAGGGGCAGATCATTCTGTTCATCGACGAAATGCACACGCTGGTCGGCGCCGGCAAGAGCGATGGCGCCATGGATGCGTCCAATCTCCTGAAGCCGGCTTTGGCGCGCGGTGAACTGCACTGCGTGGGCGCGACGACGCTTGATGAATATCGTAAGCATGTCGAAAAGGACCCGGCGCTGGCGCGGCGTTTCCAGCCGGTGTTTGTGTCCGAGCCGACCGTTGAGGACACGATCTCGATCCTGCGTGGCTTGAAGGAAAAGTACGAGCTGCATCACGGCATTCGCATTGCCGACTCGGCGCTGGTGAGTGCGGCGACGCTTTCCAATCGCTACATCACCGACCGGTTTTTGCCCGACAAGGCCATCGACCTGATGGACGAGGCGGCGGCGCGGCTGCGCATGGCAGTAGACAGCAAGCCTGAGGCGCTGGACGAGCTTGATCGGCGCATCATGCAGCTGAAGATCGAGCGCGAGGCGCTGAAGAAGGAAACCGATGACGGGTCGAAGACACGTCTCGATCGGCTGGAGCATGAGCTTTCCGGGCTTGAGGAACAGGCACAGGTTCTGTCTTCAAAATGGCTGGCGGAAAAAGAGAGGCTGCAGGGGTCCACAAAACTCAAGGAAGAGCTTGATGCGGCACGCAGCCAGCTCGAAATCGCGCAGCGCCAGGGCGATCTCGCCAAGGCCGGTGAGCTGGCCTATGGCGTCATTCCCGATCTCGAAAAGCGGCTGAAGGCGGCTGACGATCCGGATGGCGACGGCAAGCCCGACGCGGTCATGGCCAAGGAAACCGTGGAACCGACCGACATTGCCCAGGTGGTGTCGCGCTGGACCGGCATTCCGGTCGACCGGATGATGGAAGGTGAACGCGAAAAGCTGCTCCATATGGAGACGTCGCTTGGCGCTCGGGTCATCGGGCAGGCGGAAGCGGTGGCGGCGGTGGCCAAGGCCGTGCGGCGGTCACGCGCCGGCCTGCAGGATCCGAACCGGCCGATCGGCTCGTTCATGTTCCTGGGGCCAACGGGCGTGGGCAAGACCGAGCTGACCAAGGCCTTGGCGCAGTTCCTCTTCGATGATGAAACCGCCATGGTGCGGCTCGATATGTCCGAGTTCATGGAAAAACACTCCGTGGCGCGGCTGATCGGCGCGCCTCCGGGCTATGTCGGCTATGACGAAGGTGGCGTCCTCACGGAAGCCGTGCGGCGTCGGCCCTATCAGGTTGTGCTGTTCGACGAGATCGAAAAGGCGCATCCGGATGTGTTCAATGTCCTCTTGCAGGTGCTCGATGATGGGCGGCTGACGGACGGGCAGGGGCGCACGGTCGATTTCCGCAATACGGTTGTCATCCTCACCTCGAACCTGGGTGCTGAATACCTGGTCGATCTCAAGGATGGCGAGCCGGTGGAACTGGTGCGCGGCAAAGTGCTCGATGCGGTGAAGGCGGCATTCCGGCCGGAATTTTTGAACCGTATCGACGAGATCCTGCTGTTCCATCGCCTTGGTCGCGAACATATGGGGTCCATTGTCGACATCCAGTTCGGGCGGCTCGAAAAGCTTCTCAGGGATCGCGACATCAGCCTTGAACTGACGCCGAAGGCGCGGGAGTGGCTCGCCAATGAAGGCTATGATCCGGCCTATGGTGCGCGGCCGCTGAAGCGCGTCATCCAGCGCGAAGTGCAGGATGGCCTTGCCGAGGAAATCCTGTCGGGCAAGGTTTCGGACGGCGACCGCGTGGTGGTCGATGCCGGCGATGAAGGCATTGTGCTTTTGCCCGGCGGTCATGCCGAAAGCAGAGCCGCCGAATAAGCGAAGAGAGATTTGGGAAAGGGCGCCGGTGACGGCGCCCTTTTTGTTTGCCTCAGGCGCGGAAATCGGGCGGGGCGGCGAGGTAGCGATAGGCATTGCCGTGGCGCTCGACAAAGCCGAGGGCGGGGAAATCGAGATGCATGCCGGCGACCATCACATCGTCAGTCGCCGCCATGTCAAAGAAACGCTGGCGGGTGGCGATGGCGGCGGGGATATCGGCGTCGAAGGCGATCGACCAATCGGGGCGGGAGAACTGATAGGCCGGCGCATGGACGACGTCGCCCCAGATCAGCAGGACCTCGCCCTGGCTGTCGAGGCGGAGGCCCATATGGCCCGGCGTGTGTCCGGGCATGGGCAGGGCGGTGACGCCGGGGGTGATTTCGCTTTCCCTTGCCATGGCCAGTTCCTTGCGGCCCTCGGCATAGGGCGCAAGCTGGGCGCGCGAGAAGCGGAAATTGCCCTGGATGTCGGCTGGGAGTGAAGCAAAGAGCGCGTCGTCATGGGTAAAGGCCCATTCGGCATCGGCGAGCACCAATTGTGCATTGGGCAATAGGCGGGCGCCCGACGCATCGGTCATGCCGCCGACATGGTCGGCATGGGCATGGGTGAGAAAGAGCGTGTCCACGTCTTGAGGGGCGATGCCCGCCTCGGCGAGACTGTCGCGCCAGGCGCCGAGGGTTGGGGCCATGGCGGATGTAGCGCCGGTATCAACGGCGATGAGGCGATCGCCGGAGCGGATCAGATAGGTGTTGATGGAGATGGTGAGCGCGGCCGGGTCGTGTGGCTTGTGGGCGATGCGGGCGGCTTCCTGGGCAGCCTCGTCCTCAAGGCCGAGTAGGACCTGACCCGGCAGGGTGGAAAAGCCATCGGCCAGGGCAAAAAGCTCGATATCGCCGACGCGGCGGCGGATCACGGCGCTTTGCTTGTTGGCCGGCGCGCCTTCGGCGGCTTCGGCGCTGCTCGAGCGGATAAGGCTTGGCAAAGCAAGCAGGGCCGGGGCGGCGGCCAGTGAGGCGAGCAGGCTGCGGCGGGAGAGAGCGGGTTGCGTCATGATGAACCTCCAGTGTCGATGACAACGGGGCATCAGGTGGGTATAAGCGAATGGCGTATTCAGTCGGTCTCCTGTTAGGGCTGCCATAAGGGTTCATTATGGATGGTCTCACCTTTCGCTGCCTGGCGCTTGCCATTGAAACCGGATCGCTGACAGGGGCGGCGCGGCGGCTGGGCGTGAGCCAGCCGGCGGTCAGCCAGAAAATCGCCGGCCTCGAGGCCGACCTCGGCCAGCAATTGTTGGTGCGCTCGCGCCATGGCGTGCGGCCGACCGAGGCGGGGCTGCTGGTAAATACGCATGGATTGCGTGTGCTGGCCTCGCTTGCCGAGATGCAATCGGGCTTGGAGGATCTGCGCGGACAGGTTGCCGGCAAGCTGCGCGTCACCGTCAACATGCTGTTCGGGCAGGCTGTGATGGGGCCCGTGCTCGCCCTGCTGCGGGCGCGCCATCCCGGCTTGCGCGTCGATGTCATCACCAGCGACGTGGTGATCGATCTTGAAGCGGAGGGCGTCGACATTGCCGTGCGCGGCGGCCGGCCTGGGGATGGGCCGGGGCTGGTGCGGCGCATCGGGGCCATGGAGGGCGTGCTGGTCGCCTCGCCTGCCTATCTCGATTCTGTGGGGCGGCCGGCCGGGCCGGAGGATCTGCAGCGCCTGAGCTATATTCAGTATCGCGACGATCCGGAGGAGCATCATTTGGCGCTGGTCCATGGCGGGGCGGCTTTATCCGCACCCGTTTCGGTGGCCTTTTCCGCCCAGCATCCCGATCTGACCCTGCATGCGGTGCTCAGCGGCATCGGCTTCGCCAAGGCGCCGCTGTTTCATATGCGCGAGCGGCTGGACGCTGGTACGGTGGAGGAGGTGCTTCCAGGATACGCGCCTGCGCTAAAGCCGCTTTACTTCGCGCATCGTGCGCATCTGAAGGACACGCCCAATGTGCGCGCCTTTCGCGCGGTGCTGGTCGAGCATCTGGCCGGATTGCCGGGTTTTGTGATCAGCGCCGATCTGGCGACGTGAGGCCTTGTATTTTTGGCCATGCTGAACTAGAACATAACAAGAACGAAAGGCGCGAGAAAATGGCTGACAAGATCGACTATATCGAATTCCCCTCGACGGACCGGGCCAAGAGCAGCGCCTTTTTCGAGGCGGCGTTTGGCTGGGGCCGCACCAGCTATGGGCCGGACTACGACGGACTCGAAAATGCAGGGATTGACGGCGGCGTCGATCAGGCGGAAGGCCGCGTTGCGGCGACCATGGCGATCGTGCGGACAGAAGATCTCGATGATGCGGAAAAGCGCGTGATCGCCGCCGGCGGCGTGATCACGCGCGAACAGTTCGATTTTCCGGGCGGGCGGCGTTTCCATTTCCGCGAGCCCGGCGGCAATGAGCTTGCCGTCTGGGTTTCGCGCGCGGAATAGGTTTTACGGCGTCGTGGCGGCGGCGACCTGGGTCGGGGCGCCTTCGCGGGCCAGCAGGTCGTCGATCTGGGTCATGGCCTGGGCAAAGGCGTCGCGATATTGCGGGGCCAGCACATTGTCCTTGGGCAGTTTCACGCTCAGGGGATCGACGAGATTGCCGTTGATGAGGATTTCGAAGTGAAGGTGCGGGCCGGTCGACTGGCCGGTGGAGCCGACATAGCCGATGAGCTGGCCCTGGCGGACTTTTGAGCCGACGCCGAGCCCGTCGACGAAACGAGAGAGGTGGCCATAGGCAGTCTCGTAGCCGTTGACGTGCTGGATCTCGATCTTGTTGCCGTAGCCGGACTGCCAGCGATAATACTGGATCGTGCCGTCACCGGCCGCATAGATCGGGGTGCCGGAGCGGGCGGCGAGATCGACGCCGGTATGCAGTTTTCGCGTCTTGAAGATGGGGTGGATGCGATAGCCGAAGCGCGAGCGCAGGGTGCCGCCGCCTTCGAGCGGGCGGCGATTGAGGAAGCGCTTGCCGGTTTCGCCATCGGGGTCATAGAAATCGACGGTGCCGTCTTCGGTAGCGAAACGGTAGAGCTGGCGCTTGGTGCCCGAAAGATTGAGCGAGACATAGAGCAGTTCGGGCTTGGCGTCCGGCGTGTCCTGGGTCTCGAGAATTTCGATCGTGTCGCCGGCCGAGATGCGCTTGGTCATGTCGACGTCATAGGCGAACATGCCGACGATGCGCTGGATGGTCTCGTCGTCGAGATCGTGCTTGCGACCGGTTTCCCAGATCGAGCGATAGACGGTGGGCAGGTTGCCCACATTGATCTGCTCGATGTCTTCCTCTGGGAAGTCGACCCAGTCGGGCTGCAGGCCGACGACATATTGGCCGTTGTCGCTAAGGGCGACGGTGGCGATATGCGGATCGCCCTGCATGCCTTCGGGGCGATAGATCGACATGCGATAGGGCACGAGGCTGTTGGTATCGCTGGTCAGCGGACCATAAAGAATGCGCAGGCGAATGCCAGCCGGCAGGCCGCCCGAAGGCATGAGATTGGCCAGGGTGTTTTCCACCATGGAGACCTGGGCCACCGTAAAGCCATTGCGCACGAGGGTCGCCGATAGCGGGCCGATCTCGCGCACCGTCAGAAAGCGCTCGGTGCGGCCAGGGCCGTTATTGGCGGCAAGCGTCGTCTTGGGAACGACCGTCACATTTTCGGCAATACCATTGGGAGACGTGGGTGTGCTTTCCCTGGCGAGCGCATCAAGGCTGGGGCCGAGCGCTGCATAGGCCAGGGTCGGGGGCGCATCTTCCGTATAGAAGGTGGCTTCGGCCGAACCGCGGACGAAATCGGCGGCCACTTCATCGCTGATGGCGCGCGCGGGAATAAAGCTTGCCGGCATCTCGGCCTGGCGCACCGCGACTTCGCCATCGACATCGGTGCCATAGACGTCGGCATTGAGATCGAGCGACACGGCCTGCAGGGGTTGGGTCGCATTGAGAATGGCTACGGGATCATAGGCGGGAGCATCGGCAGAGAGCGAGGTGGCCGTGGTCGCGAGCGTCGCGCGAAGGCGGGTGAAGGGCTGGTTGCGCAGGATCTCGCGGCCATCGACCACCTGACGGATGGAGGCCTCGATGGTTTCGAGATCCGAGCGGGTCGCGGCAACCGGACGGATGCGCGAGGATTTTGCCGTGATGTCGGTGGCGAACGGTTGCTCGAGCCGCGGGGCGGCGAGCTGCAGTGCCTTATAGGCTGTCGAAAAGGTGTCCTGTCCCTGGAAGGACACATAGAGAGCGGCGCCCATCAGCAGCACAGAGGTCAGGCCGGTCATCACCGTGCCGCTCAACCAGGCAAAGCTCAGCTCGCGACCCTGCGGGATTTCACCGTCGGTCGACTGAACTGTCAGAGCCGGGCCATCTTCAAACCCGCTGGCGCGCAGCAGGGAAGCGTGGCGATTTCGTTGCGCAGCGTTCAACGCGCCGTCCTTCGATATTGAATGGGTCTTCCCCCTAAGGGCCGAAGCGACCGGCCTCTTCTCTATATATAGGCTTAGCGTGGGCGCAGCCTAAGGAGAGAGGCCAATGATTTCAATGGCCGTCATATCTTCCGCAAATGCGGCGAAAGCGCGGAGTTTTGGGAGGTCGGCTCACTCAGGGTCATGCTTGTCCCCATAAAGGGGAGAAGGCGCTGAAAAATCTGCCGAAAACGCAAATGGCCGGAGGCGCCTGAAATCTCTGGTGATCCAGTCGTGTTTTCCACAAAGCGGCGGGCGCCAAAATCGGAAAATGTCGTTTTTGTCAGGGAGGGGGTTTACAGGAAAACGGGTCGCCCCTATAACCCGCTCATCGCTGAAGAGCGCGGCGCCAAACGGCGGCGGGCACAGAAGCAAGTCACTGAAAACGAACGAAAAATTCGACAATTAAGTGACCTAGAAATTCGGTTCTACCGAAATTCTGAAAAGCGGTGTTGACAAGGAACTCTGGTTCACT
>NZ_JANQAH010000004.1 GCF_024707125.1 Devosia sp. | reverse complement strand
CAGCGCCGAAGGAGCAACCGCCCCGGAAACTCTCAGGCAAAAGGACCGCAGTCAGGTCACAACTCTGGAAAGCAGGCTGCATGCAGCCTCCCCGAAGGTAGCAACCGGCGCTCAGCCGGGAAATCTCTCAGGGCAAGGACAGAGGGGGCACGCATTCCCGCCGTTTGGCGGAGCCTTGTCGTGTCGCCTTGAACCAGAGAGTGCCCATGGCCGAAGTGCCCACAGAAGACCTCAAGCACACCCCGCTCTATGAGCGCCACGTCACTGCCGGCGGCCGTATCGTCCCGTTCGGCGGCTATGCCCTGCCCGTGCAATATCCCACCGGCATCATGACCGAGCACAAGTGGACGCGCGAAAATGCCGGCCTCTTCGACGTCAGCCATATGGGCCCGAGTTTTCTCACTCTCAACACGCCGAGCGGCGATGCCGACGCCGACCACGCCGCGATCGCGGCCATCATTGAACCGCTGATCTGCGGCGATATTCTGAACCTGAAACCCGGCCAGATCCGCTACACCCTACTCCTCAATGACCAGGGCGGCACCATCGACGACCTGATGGTCGCCCGTTCGACCACGCCGGGCACGCTCTTCGTCGTCGTCAATGCCGGCACCAAGGAAGGCGATTTTGCCCGCATCGCCGCCGCTGCCGGCGACAAGGCCACTTTGAAGCGCGCAGACGATGGCGCCCTCCTCGCCCTTCAGGGCCCGGAAGCCGTCAACGTCATGGCCGCGCTCATCCCGCAAGCCGCCGATCTCGGCTTCATGCAATTCGGCGAGTTCGACTGGAACGGCATCCCCGTCACCGTCTCCCGCTCCGGCTATACCGGCGAAGACGGTTTTGAGATTCTCGCCCCCGCCCATATGTCCGTCGCCCTTTGGGACGAACTGCTGGTCGACCCGCGCGTAAAACCCATGGGCCTCGGCGCCCGCGACAGTCTCCGCCTCGAAGCTGGCCTCCCGCTCTATGGGCACGACCTCGACGAAACCGTCTCCCCCATCGAAGCCGATCTCGGCTTTGCCGTCTCAAAACGCCGCCGCGAGGCTGCCGACTTCCCCGGCGCCCAGCGCATCCTCGCCGAGCGCGACGGCAAGCTGACCCGCAAGCGCGTCGGCCTTCTCATCGAAGGCGCCCCGGCCCGCGAAGGCGCCGAGATCCTCGATGCATCCGACACTCCCATTGGCGTCGTCACCAGCGGCGGCTTCGCCCCCTCGCTCGGCAAGGCCATCGCCCTAGGCTTCGTGTCGCCCGAGCACACCGCCATTGGCACAAAGCTCCAGGTTTCGGTTCGCGGCCGCTCGCAGCCGGCCGAAGTCGTGCCGACACCCTTCGTTCCCCATCGCTATTTCCGCAAATCAGTCTGAGGCCCCAGCCATGACCACGAAATTCACGCCCGACCACGAATATATCCGCGTCGAGGGTTCGACCGGCATTGTCGGCATCACGCCCTATGCACAGGAGCAGCTCGGCGACATCGTCTTCGTCGAACTCCCCGCCGTCGGCAAGGCACTCAAGAAGGGCGACGAAGCCGCCGTCGTCGAATCGGTGAAAGCCGCTTCGGAGATCTACGCGCCGGTAACCGGAACCATCGTCGAGGTTAACAGTCTGCTAACCAATGAGCCCGGGTTGGTGAACTCGGATTCCGAGGGCGCAGGCTGGATGTTCAAGATCGCCATCTCCGATGCAAGCGAACTCGACACCCTCCTCGACGCCGACGGCTATGCGGAACTGACCCTCTGACCATGCGCTATCTTCCCCATTCTGCCCATGAACGCGCCGACATGCTCGGCGTTATCGGCGCCGCCGATATCGACGCGCTATTCTCAGCCGTTCCCAAGTCTGCCCTCAAAAGCTTCGACCTCGGCCTTCCCGCGCACCAGCCGGAATTCCTCGTCGAAGCCCATATGCGCGCCCTCGCGAGCAAGAACCACGCAGCCGGCGATGGCCCGTTCTTCGTCGGCGCCGGCGCCTATCGGCACCACGTTCCGGCCACGGTCGACCATTTAATCCAGCGTTCCGAATGGCTTACGGCCTATACGCCCTATCAGCCGGAAATCTCGCAGGGCACCCTGCAGATGCTGTTCGAATTCCAGACCCAGGTCGCCAAGATCATGGGCATGGATGTGGCGAACGCCTCGCTCTATGACGGCTCCACCGGCACCGCCGAAGCCGTCCTGATGGCCCGCCGCCTGACCCGCAAAAACAAGATCGTCCTTTCCGGCGGCCTCCACCCGCATTATCGCGACGTGGTGAAAGCCTATCTCAAGGACGATCCGGATCTCGTCTGTCTCTCCCCCTCCCCCGAGGGCCAGGGCGATATCCTGCAGCAGATCGACGGCAACACCGCCGCCATCGTCATCCAGACCCCCGATTTCTACGGCCACCTGCGCGATCTCAAATCCGCAGCCGAAGCCGCCCACGCCCAGGGCGCGCTGCTGATTGTCGTGGTCACGGAAGTCGTCTCCTTGGGCCTCCTTGAGGCTCCCGGAGCACTTGGCGCCGATATCGTCGTGGCCGAGGGCCAGTCGATCGGCAATGCGCTCAATTTCGGTGGACCCTATCTCGGCCTCATGGCGACGCGGAAGGAATTCATCCGCCAGATGCCGGGCCGTCTCTGCGGCGAAACCGTCGATGCCGATGGCAACCGAGGCTTCGTGCTGACGCTCTCGACCCGCGAGCAACACATCCGCCGCGAAAAGGCGACGAGCAATATCTGCACCAATTCCGGCCTCTGCGCCCTCGCCTTCTCGATCCATATGGGTCTGCTCGGTGAAGCCGGCTTCGTCCGCCTCGCCCGTCTTAACCACTTCAACGCCATCAAGCTGGCCGACGCCCTCGAAGGCGTTCCCGGCGTGACCGTGCTCAACAAGACCTTCTTCAACGAGATGACCATCCGCACGCCCCAGCCAGCCGCGGGTCTCGTCGAACGCCTCGCCCGTCGCGGCATCCTGGCCGGTGTCCCGGCCAGCCGCCTGCTGCCCAATGACCGCAGCGTCGACAACCTCATCATCCTCGCGGCGACGGAATTGACCACCGACGCCGATATATCGGCCCTCGCGGCCGCCCTGACGGAGGAACTGGCATGAGCATGAATACGCAAGGCCGCCCTACCGGCGTGGGCACTGTCGGTACCGGCGCTTCGGGCTCGGCGCTCATCCCCGATGAACCGCTGCTGTTCGAAATCGGCGACACCGAGCATTCCGGCGTCGACCTGCCCGACGTCACTTTCAGCGGCGATCGCCTCGGCGGTTTTGCCCGCAAGTCCAAGCTCGACCTCGCCGGTCTCACTGAACCGGAAGCGATGCGCCACTACGTGCGCCTTTCGCGCATGAACCACTCGATCGACAGCGGCATGTATCCGCTCGGTTCATGCACGATGAAGCACAATCCGCGCCTCAACGAGAAAATGGCCCGCTTGCCAGGTTTCTCGGACATCCACCCGCTGCAGCCGGTGTCCACTGTGCAGGGCGCGCTGGAAATGATGAACCAGCTCAGCCACTGGCTGCTTACCCTGACCAATACGGCCGCCGTGGCGCTCTCGCCCAAGGCTGGCGCGCATGGTGAGCTGCTGGGCATGATGGCCATCAAGGCGGCGCAGGAAGCCAAGGGCGAGGCGCACCGCACCGTCGTGCTCGTGCCCGAAAGCGCCCATGGCACTAATCCCGCGACCGCTGCCTTCCTCGGCTACACGGTGAAACCGGTGCCCGCCAAGGACGACGGCACCGTCGACGTCGAAGCGGTCAAGGCCGCCCTCTCACCCGACGTCGCCGCGATCATGCTGACCAATCCCAATACCTGCGGCCTCTTCGAGCCTCAGGTCATTGAGATTGCCAAGGCGGTGCACGATGCGGGCGCGTTCTTCTACTGCGATGGCGCCAATTTCAACGCCATCATGGGCGTCGTCCGTCCGGGCGACCTCGGCATCGACGCCATGCACATCAACCTCCACAAGACCTTCTCGACGCCCCATGGCGGCGGCGGTCCGGGTGCGGGTCCGGTCGTGCTGTCCGAAGCGCTGGCGCCCTTCGCGCCTGTCCCCTTCGTGCGCAAGACTGCCAATGGCCTCGAACTCGTCGAGCACATCGAGGGCGACGCCCTCGGCCGCGTTACGGCCTTCCACGGCCAGATGGGCATGTATGTCCGCGCGCTGACCTATATGCTCAGCCACGGCGACGATGGCCTCGCTCAGGCGGCGCAGGATGCGGTGCTCAACGCGAACTACATCAAGGCTCGCCTGCAGCACATCTTCTCGGTGCCCTTCCCCGATTATCCGACCATGCACGAAGCGCTCTTCGACGACAGCTTCCTTAGGGATTCAGGCGTCTCGACCCTCGATTTCGCCAAGGCGCTGATCGATGAGGGCTTCCATCCCATGACCATGTACTTCCCGCTGGTCGTGCATGGCGCCATGCTGATCGAACCCACCGAAAGCGAAAGCAAGCAGACGCTCGACCGCTTCTGCGACGTCATGGCGGAACTGGCGACCGACGCCATCGCTGGGAACAAGGAACGTTTCACCTCGGCTCCGACCAAGGCTCCGCGCCGTCGTCTCGACGAGACCCGCGCGGCCCGCCAGCCGGTGCTGAAGTGGGAAAAGCCCGCGGACCTGCCGCAGGCAGCCGAATAAAGAAAGGGCGGCCGAGAGGCCGCCCTTTTTCAATTCCAGAACCGCAAAACCTTAGCCGCGGGTATCGAAACCAACCCAGATAGTGATGCTCTCGCCGCCCAGATACGGGATGGCGACATTCTCGACCACTTTGACGAACTCGGCCGATTGAGCCGGCGCGGCGATCGCTACCGGAATGGTGTACTTTTCCGAGAACACGGCCTGGCCATCGCGCTCGACGGCAAAGCGGATCGGAGCATTGACCGAAGACTGGTTGCCGGCGGGCCCGAGCAATACGCGGCCGGAAGCGCCCATATTGACGGTGATGAGGCCATTCGAAACGACGCAGTTGCGCGTCACTTCATCAATGACACCCTGATACTGCAGGGCCTTGGCGTCGCCGGTGCGGCCGCCGCCATAATAGTACATGGCCTCGCCGCCAACGCGCACCTTGATCGGCGGGCATTCGGTGGCAATAGCCGGCAGCGCATTGGTCTGCGCCTGCGCCACAGCCTGAGGCGTCGCGGTCGCGTTCTGCAGGTTAGCATTGGAACTGGTGCCGCCGCCAAACATGCTGCCCATCGAGCAACCGGCAAGGGCGACGCTGAGACCGGCCATTGCGACAAGTCGGGTAAAGGTCGGCTTGGTCATGGTTTTCTCCCGGCTCATCATGCTTGGGCCGTTTCTAGCGCCATCAGGATGGCAGGGGCACCGCTGGCGTTGACGCCGGGGGCGTCCTCCACAAAAATATCGCTCACCGCGCCGTTCCGCACAATCATGGCGGCGCGCGCATAACGCGTGCCCATGCCGCTGGCCGAAAAGTCCTTGGCAAGGCCCAGGGCCTTGGCGAGGTCGGCATTGCCGTCGGCGATGAATTCCACTTGGCCCAGCGCATCGGACGCCTCTGCCCAGGCCTTCATGACATGGGCATCATTGGCGGCAACACAGATGATGCGATCGACGCCCTTGGCCTTGAGCTTGACGGCATTGGCCATAAAACCCGGCAGGTGGTTGACGTGACAGGTGGGCGTAAAAGCCCCCGGCACGGAGAAGAGCACTACGGTGCCCGAGCCAAGGACGGCATCGCTGGTGGTTTCGGCTACGCCGGACGCATTCACCAGCTTGATCCCAACCGAAGGGATCGCATTGCCACGCTCAATCATAAGAGGATTTGCCCCATGCCCATTGGCGACTTGCGATCGCCATACTCCAAAACGCTATCCCGCGATAGGCGGCTTGGCCGCACGTTACAAGCCCAAAGGCCTGTTGGGGATTAATTGCTCGTCGGACCAGCACTAATGGTTCGCGAAAGCTCGAACGCTCCCATACCGGTCATGAACGACACCTGAACGTCCTCGCCTTCGAGGTCACTATTGTCAGTTTTCGTCAGAATGGGAAGCAGGACTAGGCCGTCTTGCGGGCTTTTTTGCGGCACGCCGAAGAGCGGCGTGCCCGTTTCGGTGGCAACGATCAGCGTCGAGATATCAACCGTATCGTCGTTGAGCCAAACGGCCAGGGCCTTGTCCTCGGCGCGATATTCGATCCTGCCGATGGGCTCCTCGCCCTCATTCCAGGGAATGGGCGCTTCGGACAGCGCCTGCTTGATCCTGAGCGCATTCGGCCGGTCGGGCTCGGCGTCGGTCAACGGCAGAGTGAAATTGGCCTGGGCCGGCAGGCAGATGTCGGAACAGATGCCGAGCATGGCCGAAACCATGACATTGCCTGCGGGATCGCCGGCCTTCACGGCGATGGGCAGCATTGTGTCGCCAAAATAGGCGAAATCGACATAGCCGGAACTGGTATCGAGCTGTGGATGCGGCCAGACGATTTCTGCCGACTTGACCCCGTCCGAGCCGGCAAAATCGAGTTCGGCCGGAAAGCCAGTTTCCCCGGGCACACGCCAATAGGTTTTGGTGTTTTCCGGCATTTCGATTTCGAGGCCGAACAGGGTCGCCCCGTCGGCCCTGACCTGGCCCGAACTCACCAGTCGCAGTTTTACGCCGGGCACAACCTCCTGCCATTCCGTTTCGCCTGCGAGGGGCGCGGAAACGAGGGCCAAGGAGACGATGGTGGCGAGGGCAAGATTACGCATGAGCAAGCCATTAGCGCAGGAGAGGATGAAGGAATAGCTGACGCCAGTTCAGGCCTTCGTGAAGGCCGCGTGCCACCTCTCGCCCTGCAAGCGCTTGGCAGGTTGGCGCTATGAGCCTAAAATCACCGGCATGAACACTCTTGAAGGACAGTTTCTGGTGGCCATGCCGGGCATGGAGGACGAGCGCTTCGCCGAAAGCGTCATCCTGCTCGTGGGCCATGGCGACGAAGGCGCCATGGGCCTGGTGGTCAATCAGGAACTCGCCAATCTCACCTTTGCCGATATTCTCGACGAACTCGACCTCGGCGATCCCGACGCCGTCATCCGCCTGCCCGACCGCATCCGCGACCGCTCGGTGCTGCGCGGGGGCCCAGTGGAAAAGAGCCGCGGCTTCGTGCTGCACACGGCGGATTACAGTAGCGGCAATACCTACAAGGTCACCGAAGAGATAGGGCTGACGGCAACGCTGGATGTGCTCAAGGCCATGGCCTTTGGCCCGGCGCCCAAGGCATCGCTCTTCGCGCTCGGGTGTTGCGGCTGGAGCCCTGGCCAACTTGAGCGCGAAATTGCCGAGAACGGCTGGCTCACCGTGCCATTCGACCGCGCGCTCCTGTTCGATGTGCCGGTGGAACAGCGCTATGAGAAGGCTCTCGAGAGCCTTCACATCACTCGCGCAACGCTGAGTTCCGACGCCGGACATGCCTGAGGGCCACTTCACCTGCCCCTCAAGGGAGAGGTGAAGAGCGCCTACCGTCCCAACTGCGCCAGCAGCTTCTTCGCCATTTCCTGCCCAGTCATGGCCGAGCCGAATGCAAAGCCCTGGGCGAAGCGGCAATTGAGCTGACGCAGGCGTTCAATTTCGTCGAGCGTTTCGACGCCTTCCGCCACCACCATCAGATCCAGATCTTCGGCAAGCCCGACAATGGCGCGGATAATCGGGGTCTGCGTGTGCGGAATACCAGTCTCTGTGCCCATCTTCACGAAAGCTGCAGGAATCTTGATCGTGTCGAAGGGGAAGCGATGCAGGTAGCTCAGCGACGAGCTGCCGGTGCCGAAATCATCGAGCGCGAGACCAAGGCCGAGGCTGCGCAGGGCTTCGAGCATATAGGCGGAATGCTCGGGATTGCTCATCACCTGGCCCTCGGTGATTTCGAGCTTCAAATGCCCCGCCAGCGTCTTGTCCTGCGAAACGAGGTTGCGCATGTCGTTGAGCAGGGTTTCAGTCGCCAATTGGCTAGGCGAGAGATTGACCGAGATGAAGAAATCCTCGGGCAGGCCGATGGTCGTCATCCAGTCCTTGGCCTGCGCCGCCGCCTGTTCGAAGGCAAGGCGGCCGAGCTTTTCGATCTGGCCGGAGCGTTCGGCCAAGGGCACGAATTCGTCGGGATTGACCACGCCGCGCGTCGGGTGGTTCCAGCGCATCAGCGCTTCGGCGCCGATGATCTGGCCCGAGGTGATGTTCATCACCGGCTGATATTGCACATGCAGCTCGCCCTGGCGCATGCCGCGTTCGAGGTCTTCCTCGCTGGCGCGGTTGTAATTGGCGATGGAACGGGCCGAGGCGCGATAGGCTTCGATGCGGTCGCCGCCAAGACGCTTGGCGTAATACATGGCCAGTTCCGCATCGCGCAGCACGTCGGCGGCTTCCGCCGGGTTGCCATCATAGATGGTGACGCCGATCGAAGCGGAAATAGTGAGGTCGCGGTCGCCGAAATTGAACGGCGCCTTCAGAGCCTTGCGGATCTGTTCGGCATTTTCGGCAATCTTGCCGGCGGTCTGTTCGGAAGCAAGGATCACCGCGAACTGATCGCCTGAAATGCGCGCCACGGTATCAAGCGGACGCATGACGCGGGCAATGCGACGCGAAATAGCGAGCAGCACAGAATCCGCAGCGGAATGGCCGATGCGCTCTTCGAGCTCCATGAACCGGTCGATATCGATGAGGAACACGGCCGGCTTGACGCCACCCGGCTGGCGGGCACGCACCAAGGCGCGGCTCAGCCGATCGAGCAGCAGCTGGCGATTGGGGAGGCCAGTGAGACTGTCGTGCACGGCGTCGTGCAGCAGGCGTTCGCGGGCGGCACGATCCTCAGTGACGTCCTGCAGGGTACCGACGATGCGGTTGACCTGGCCATCGCCGCCGAGAACGGGTTTTACGCGCATGCGGAAGGTGCGGTAATTGCCGTCATGGCCGGCGATGCGCATATCGGCCGAAACCTTGCCGCGGCGCAGCTCAACCAGCGTATCGAAAGCGGTGCGGAAGCGATCGCGATCATCGGGATGCACGCGATCCAACCAGCGCTTGATGGCGCCACGCAGCGCGCCGCGTTTCTCGCCAAGGCGGGTGGAAAGCTCGTCGCCAACGCTGACGCGGTCGCGATCGATATTCCAGTCAAAGACAAAGTCACCCGAGCCCGTCAGCGCCAGCGCGCGGCGCTCGACCTCGCTTAGGGTGCCGATGGTCACTTGCCCCTCGGAGAAGGCGTGCTGCACGGCCGTGAAGCCAAGCAGCATGACGACGAGCACGAGGCCGCCACCCACGGCGGGCTGCGCCACATCGTTGGAAACCTGGCCGGAAATCACCAGCCAGGAATAGAACAGCCAGGCAATGAAGATGATCCAGGTCGGCACCAGCAGCACCGCGCGATCATAGCCACGCAGCGCCAGCAGCAGGATCAGGAAGAAGCCCGAAAGCCCCAGCAGCGCCAGCACGAGGCGCGAAATGGTCGCGGCGATCTCGGGCTGGAAGAAGGCAAAGCCAAAGAGCGCAAGGAACAGTGCCGAGAGCCCCAAAGCCAGATGGATGAAGCGCAGGTGCCAACGATGGAGGTTCAAGTAAATGAACAGGAACCCGGCAAGGGTCGTCGCTATGCCCGCCTCCGCCGCCGCGCGCAGCGGCGCCAGCCCACCGGCCGAGAGACCAAAGAGGCGCCCGAGAATGCCGAAATCGACGAGGAGATAGGCCAGAACCGCCCAGGCAAAGGCCGCCGTGGCCGGGAAGACGCCGCGCCCCTTGACCACGAACATGATGGTCAGGAACACGGCAGCCAGCGAGGCCACACCCAGCACCACGCCGCGGAACAGCGTGAAGGAGTTGACGTAGTCGCGATAGGCGTTCGGTTGCCAGAGATAGAGTTCGGGCAGCGCGCCCGAGGATAGTTCGGCGATCAGCGTCACCGTGGCGCCGGGGTCGAGGGTGACCTCGAAGACGTCGGCTTCCGGGTCCGTCAGTTTGACCGGCCGAATGCCGGCGCTCGGCGTCACCGCTGTGATGCGCGCGTCGCCCAGGTCTGGCTGGAACACGCCGGAGCCCGGCAGACGGAAAAAGGGCGCGACGAGCAGGCGCTCGATCTGCTGGTCGGAATCGTTACGCAGGGCAAAGAGCGCAAAGGAGGGATTGGTCCCCTGCTCGCTTGCCAGCACCTCGATGCGGCGAATGATGCCGTCGGCGTCAGGCGCAGTGGACAACTGCACGCGTCCGTCGGTTCCACCAACGATTTCGATGACATCGGATAGGTTGACGGCATTCACGTCCTCGGGGACGGAAATAACTTCGAACGCCTGGGCGGGCTGCAAAAAAGCGAGCGCAAGCAAGATTGCGAGAGCAAAAAAGGGACGCATCAAGAGCAGCTAATTCCCACACAAGGCTTCATTGTGGCGGCAGTCAGCCTGTTCAAAAGCCAGGCGGACAAGCCATTGTCGTTGGCAACCTCCGAAGGGGCGCACTCTTGGTAAGGGAGATTGACGCTTGCGGCAAGCCGGGCGACGCAGACCGATGTGAAATCGTGCCGCTTACAAGGCCTTTTCAAACGATCCGATTGTGCCGGCTGAGGCGAAAACTGTCCCAGCGCTCGCGCGTCAGGCCCATCAGCACATGGTCTTCCCAACGTCCATCGATCTGCAGATAGCGCTCGGCAAAGCCCTCTTCGATGAAGCCGTTCTTTTCGAGCACGCGGCGCGAGGCCATGTTGTGCGGCAGGAAAGCGGCGTGGGCGCGATGGAGGTCCAGCGTCTCGAAGATGAAGCGCAGGGCTATTTCGACGCCCTCCGTCATCAGCCCCTGCCCGGCATAGGGCTGGCCCATCCAATAGCCGAGATTGACGAATTGCGCCGCACGCCGGCGGATATTGGAGAGCGTGATGCCGCCCACCAGCGTTTCCGTACCGTCATTGAGGAAGACGAAAAACGTATAGTCCGTGCCTTGCTCGGCTTCCTGCCGGGCGCGGCGCACGCGCATGGAATAGACGCGACGACCCAGATCGGCTTCGGTCCAGCGCGGCTCGAAAGGCTTCAGGAACTCGTGGCTCTGGCGCCGAAGCTCATACCAGGCAGCGTAATCCCGCATCTGCGGCAGGCGCAGGGAAATGCGGCGCCCCCGGAGATGGATCAGCTGTTCTGGCGACGACCAGGGCCAGAGCATGGTTTAGCGCTGCAGCGTCTCGCCGATGCTTTCGACATCGGCCAGCCGGCTGATCGGGCCGATACCGGCCAAGGTCGGCTTGGAATTGGTAAAAATCTGCTCGGCCACATCGCGCACGCGCTGGGCGGTGATGCGGTTAATGCGCTCCACGGTCTCGGCCATGGGGATGGGGCGGCCCCAGAGGATCTGCTGGCGCGCCAGCTGGCCAGCGCGGGCAGATGGGCTCTCGAGCGACATGAGGAGACCGGCGCGGATCTGGTTGCGCACACGGGTCACTTCTTCGTCAGTGACGGTCTCTGCAGCGCGCAGAAGCTCGTCGAGCACCACCGGCACCAGTTCGGAGACCTCGTCCTCGCCCGTTGCCGCCGCGACGCCGAACACGCCGCTATCGGCGAAGGCCCAGTGGAAGGCATAGACCGAATAGCAGAGGCCGCGCTTCTCGCGCACTTCCTGGAACAGCCGCGAGCTCATACCGCCGCCGAGAACCGAAGCCAGCACCTGCGCGGCGTAAAAGCCGTCGGAATTGTAAGCGCGGCCCTCGAAACCGAGGACGATATGGGCCTGCTCGTGATCGGAAACCAGCCGCTCCTGTCCACCCTGATATTCGGCGCGCTGCGGCGCCGGGGCGCCGCTCGGGGCGAGATCGGCAAAGCGTTCCCGCGCGACCTGCACCAGGCCATCGTGATCGACATTGCCCGCTGCGGCCATGACCATGTGGTCGCCCACATAGTTGCGGCGCATATATTTGCCGACCATTTCCGGCGAGAAGGCGCGGACCGAATCGACGGTGCCCAGAATGGTGCGGCCGATGGGCTGGGTCGGATAGGCGGCCTGCTGGAAGAGATCGAAGACGTGGTCGTCGGGATTGTCCCGCGCCGCGCCGATCTCCTGCACGATGACCTGCTTTTCGCGCGTCATCTCGCCTTCGTCGAAGGTCGAATTCTGCAAAATGTCGGAGAGAATATCAGCTGCGAGAACCACGTCGTCCTTGAGCACGCGGGCAAAGTAGCCGGTATGCTCGATGGAGGTCGCCGCGTTGAGATCGCCGCCGACATTTTCGATGG
Organism: Devosia sp.; assembly: GCF_024707125.1. Taxonomy (GTDB): domain Bacteria; phylum Pseudomonadota; class Alphaproteobacteria; order Rhizobiales; family Devosiaceae; genus Devosia. The sequence goes on along the minus strand of NZ_JANQAH010000004.1, from coordinate 85,969 downwards.
CTTCGGCGATTTCAAGCGCAGTGCGCGTCTTGGTGCCCTTGAAGGCCATGTGTTCGAGAAGATGGGAAATGCCGTGTTCGGCCTTGCGCTCGGAGCGCGCACCGGCCTTGACCCAGACACCGATGGAGGCACTCTCCAGATGCGGCATGTCATCGGTCAGCACCACCATGCCGTTCTCAAGAGTCGTCGTTTGTACCGTCACACTCGTCCTCCTGAACCGAGGGCGGGGTTTGTTCACCCCTTCCGCCCAGGCCCGTTTCGTCTTCAGGCCGCGCGGCTGCGCGACCCGATGAAGTTTTCCAGGACGCGCTGGTCATTGGCCAACACGTCGACCCGTTCGGGCCGCTGATAAAGATCTTCGAGCCAGTGCGGCAGAGCCGGTTCGATGCCCGATGCCGCCTTCACGGCCGCCGGGAATTTGGCTGGATGCGCCGTCGCCAGTGTAATCATCGGCTCGGAACCGCGCGAGAGATTGCGCGCCACACTGACGCCCACCGCCGTATGCGGATCGAGCAGATAGGCCGACTTGGCCCAGGTTTGCGCAATGGTGGAACTCGTCGCCTCTTCGCCCGAGGTGCCGGCGGCAAATTCGGCGCGAATGGCGGCAATGGATTTTTCGGGCAGGTCGAAGCCGCGGGACTGCTTCAGCGCGGCCATCATGCGCGAAACGGCAGCCGCATCGCGTCCGGCGCTTTCGAACAGCAGGCGCTCGAAATTGGAGGAAATCTGGATATCCATCGACGGGCTGATGGTCGGCGCCACGCCGGACATTTCGTAGCGGCCCGTATCGAGCGTGCGCCGCAGGATGTCGTTGGCATTGGTTGCGATTACCAATTTCTCGATCGGCAGGCCCATGCGCTTGGCGCAGTAGCCGGCAAAAATATCGCCAAAATTGCCGGTGGGGACGGTGAAGCTCACCTTGCGATGCGGGGCGCCGAGCGACACCGCAGCCACGAAATAATAGACGATCTGGGCGACGATACGGCCCCAATTGATCGAATTGACGCCGGACAGGCGCACGGAATCGCGGAAGGCATGATTGTTGAACATGGCCTTCACCGCGTCCTGGCAATCGTCGAACGTGCCTTCGAGCGCAATGTTATGCACATTGGCATCGAGCACGGTCGTCATCTGCCGGCGCTGCACTTCCGAGGTGCGCCCGAGCGGGTGCAGGATGAAGATGTCGGTCGTGTCGCGGCCGCGGAAGGCTTCGATAGCGGCCGACCCCGTATCGCCCGATGTCGCGCCAACAATCGTCGCACGCAGACCACGCTCTGTAAGAATGTGGTCCATGGTACGGCTCAGGAACTGCATCGCCACGTCCTTGAAGGCGAGCGTCGGGCCATGGAAGAGTTCGAGCACGAAATGGTTGGTTTCGATCTCGACGAGCGGGGTCACCGAGGGGTGGCGGAAACTCTGATAGGCGCCATCGATGATAGCACGCAGCTTGGCCGCCGGAATTTCGTCGCCGGTAAAGCGCGAAATGATCTCATAGGCGACGTGGGCATAAGGCTTGCCGGCAAGGGCGGCGATCTCATCGTGGTTGAGCTGCGGCCAGGCCTGCGGAACATAGAGGCCACCATCGGAGGCCAGGCCCGCGAGGACCGCATCGGAGAAGCCAAGCGCCGGCGCCTGGCCGCGCGTCGAAACAAACTGCATCGGAGGGGAAGGCCCTTCTAGAATTGTTGCAACCTAGTGAATGCGGCGGCTGACCGCAAGGTTTTGCCGCGGCCCGCCATTAGGGGCCGGTGGTCGGTCGCCGAGCCTGTCGGGTGAGCCAGAAGCCGAGCATGACCACGGCGACAATGGCAAAGCCGTACCAGGTCAGGGCATAGCCGAAATGATTGTTGGGGAAGCTGACCACCGTCTCCCCGGCCTGCGGCAGTTCACCGGCAGGGCCGGCGGGCAGGTCGACGTAGAATGGCGCGATCGGCGCCAATGCCGGATCGGCCATCTTCGCGAGCCGGGCGGGATCGCGCACCCACTCGATCCGATTGGACATATCGGCTTCGGGAGTCATGAAACCCGCAGCTTCGGGTGTGCGCAACACGCCCGAAATGGTCACCGCGCCCGGATCTTCGCCATGGAGATCACCGAGCGCTGCCGCTTCCTGATATTGCTGCGGCACGAAACCGCGATTGACGAAAACCGTGCCGCCGCCCTGCAATTCGAAGGGCGTCATCACCCAATAGCCAGGGCCGGAATACTGCCCCTTGGGGTCGGAGAGGCTGGTGAAGACGGTCGCGGTCTGGGTGTAGCGATAGGCCCCGGTCAGTTCGACAGGCTGGTATACCATTTCCTCGACATTGAGCGTGCCCCAGCTTTCCGGCGCCGGAACAGGGATGGGCGCCGCGTTGAGCCGGGCATCGACGGCGGCGACCAGCGCGTCCTTTTCGGCGAGGCGCTGCATCTGCCAGGAGCCGAGAAAGACGCAAACCGCGGCCAGCGCCAGCATGAGAACGGCAAAAATCCAGTCGCTGAGGCGCAGCCGCGCAAAGGGGTTCATTGATGCCCCTCATGAGCGTCGTGGCGATATTGGAGATTGACCAGCACGCCCTTGAAGGGCGGCAAGAGGGCTAGGGACAGCAGCAGCGTTGTCGGAATCCAGAGAACCAGATGCATCCACGGCGCAATCGGCACCAGGGCGCCGGTGACCAGGGCCAGAATGACGACGACTGGCGCCACGAGAAAGATCACGAAAACTGCCGGACCATCGCCGCTATCGGCAAATTTGAGATCGAGCCCGCACTTGTCGCAGCGCTGCGCAAGCTTGAGATAGCCGGAAAACAGCTTGCCCTCGCCGCAACGCGGGCAGCGGCAGAAAAGACCGGCAAGAACAGGATTTGGCTGGCTCATAAGATCCCGAGAAGCAAAAAGGGGCGCAGCCATGCCGCGCCCCATATTCACTATCCCTGTGCCTAGTGGCTCAGGGATACGCCCCAGCTGCCCCAGACATAGATCGAGGCAAAGAGGAAGAGCCAGACCACGTCCACGAAGTGCCAGTACCAGGCGGCGAATTCGAAGCCCAGGTGACGCTGCGGGGTGAAATCACCACGTTCGGCGCGGATCAGGCAGACCGCGAGGAAAATGGTGCCGATGATGACGTGGAAACCATGGAAGCCGGTCGCCATGAAGAAGGTGGCGCCATAGAGGTTGCCCGAGAACGAGAACCCGGCATGGGTGTATTCGAGGAACTGCACATAAGAGAACAGCACGCCGAGCGCCACGGTGAGGGCGAGGCCCCAGCGCAGGCCCTGGCGATCGTTTTCGAGCAGCGCATGGTGCGCCCAGGTCACGGTCGTGCCCGAAGTGAGCAGGATCAGCGTGTTAAAGAGCGGCAGGTGGAACGGGTCGAAGAGCTCGATGCCGGCCGGAGGCCAGTGACCGCCGGTGAAGGCCACGCGGGCATATTGCTCGACGTCGTCGAAGCGGAAGAAGCCATCGAAATAGGCCCAGAACCAGGCGACAAAGAACATCACTTCCGAGGCGATGAACAGGATCATGCCATAGCGGTGGTGCATCTGCACGACCGGGGTATGGCTGACGCCGTCATTGGCTTCCTTCACCACATCCGCCCACCAGGCGTAGAAGGAATAGATCACGGCGGCGAGGCCGATGAAGAACAGCCAGGGGGTCCACTGCTTCATGAAAAAGACGGCGCCCACCATCATGACCAGCACCGCGGCCGACATCACGAATGGCCAGGGTGACGGCTCTACCATGTGGTAGTCATGGTTCTTTTCAATGGCGGCCATGTTCAGCTTCCCTCATTGTCTGAAGCGTAGAAGGTATAAGAGAGCGTAATCTCTTTGATTGTTTTCAGTTCGTGGTTCTCGTCGATATCGGGATCGACAAAGAAGACGATCGGCATTTCCACCGTTTCGCCCGGCGCAAGGGTCTGCTCGGTGAAGCAGAAGCATTCGATCTTGTTGAAATAGACGCCGGCCTTTTCGGGCACGACGTTGAAGATCGCCTGCCCGGTGAGCGGCTTGTCGGAATTGTTGGTCGCGATGTAGTTGACCGTATCGACGCGACCGATCTGGTCGGTGATCGAAGCGGCAGGCTTCACGGTCCAGTTGAGGGCATGATCGACATTAACGTCGAAACGCACCTTCATCTCGCGGGCGATGACGCCCTTCGGATTGGCCTCGGCCACCTGCGTGGTGCCGCCAAAGCCGGTCACCTGGCAGAAGAGCTGGTATAGCGGCACGGACGCGAAAGCGAGACCCACCATGCCGGCAGCGACACCCAGGAGCGTCAGGCCGAGGCGGCGATTGCGCTTTCCGGCATTGGCATTGGTCTCGACCGCGAGCGTCATCAGAGCCCCCGGTCGAACAGCGCCGGGCCCATCTTGACGATGGTCAGCACATAAAAGGTCAGCGCGAAGAGCGCGAGGGCGCCGGCCAGCGCGATGGAGCGGCGGCGGCGAACGCGCTTCAGCGTTTCGGCGGCCTTGTCTTCGGCGGTCATGGTTTCAAGCGCCTGGTTTTTCGCGGTCATGACCAGAACCCTCCGAGACGCGCAATGAAGCTGTCGGTAAGAAGGCCGAGGAACAGCACGAAGAGATAGCTCAGCGAATAGGTAAAGAGGCGACGCGCGGCCTTGCGCATGTCGACATTGGTCGGCGCACGCAGCAGGCGCACGGCCAGATAAACGAAGCTGATGCCGGTAATGGCAGCGACCGCGCCATAGATCCAGCCGCCGGTGCCGAGATAGACCGGCAGGAAGGCGGAGACGGCAAGAATGACCGAATAGACGAAAATCTGACGCTTGGTGGAGGCTTCGCCGGCCACGTTGGGCATCATCGGAATGCCGGCGGCGGCGTAGTCGCCCTGCTTATAGAGCGCCAGCGCCCAGAAATGCGGCGGGGTCCAGAGGAAGACGATGAGGAAGAGCGCGAGGCTTTCCCAGGTGATCGTACCGGTCACGGCGGCCCAGCCGATCATGGTGGGGAAAGCGCCGGCTGCGCCACCGATGACGATGTTCTGCGGCGTCGAGCGCTTCAGCCAGATCGTGTAGATCACAGCGTAGAAGAAGATCGTAAAGGCCAGGAGGCCGCCGGCGACCCAATTGGTCGCAAGACCGAGCAGGGCCACCGAGAAACCGGAGAGGATCAGGCCAAAGCTCAGTGCCTCACCGGACGAAATCCGACCCGCCGGGATGGGCCGGTTCTGCGTGCGGCTCATGATGGCGTCGATATCTGCATCGTACCACATATTGAGCGCGCCCGAGGCGCCGCCGCCGATGGCGATGCAGACGATGGCAATGAGACCAATGACCGGATTGATGCCACCCGGCGCAATCAGCATGCCGACGAGCGCAGTGAACACCACCAGCGACATGACACGGGGTTTCAAGAGCGCGAGGTAGTCTTCCACCCGCGCTTCGCCCGCCATGGCGGGCATCCCCTTGCTGTCGTCGATATAGGTCACTGGATTTTTCCTTCTTGCGCGGACCGCACCTAGCGCGATCCGCCTGCTTTGTCGCCGCGACTTAGTGCGCGTTGGTCGAGTCGATCTTGGGCAGCGTCGAGAACTGGTGGAACGGCGGCGGGGAGCTCAGCGTCCATTCCAGCGTCGTTGCACCATCGCCCCACGGATTGTCACCGGCTGGGCGCTTCTTGCGGCTGGCTTCCCAGGTTGCATAGAAGAAGATGATCATTGCAACGAAGGTCACGTAGTAGCCGACGGAAGAGACGCGGTTCCACAGCGTGAAGGCATCCGGATAGTCGATGTAACGACGCGGCATGCCGGCAAGGCCGAGGAAGTGCTGCGGGAAGAAGATCAGGTTCACGCCGACGAACATGGTCCAGAAGTGCAGCTTGCCCAGGAACTCGTTGTACATGTAGCCGAACATCTTGGGGTACCAGTAGTACCAGCCAGCGAAGATCGAGAACACGGCGCCGAGCGAGAGCACGTAGTGGAAGTGCGCCACGACGTAGTAGGTGTCATGCAGGGCACGGTCCGCACCGGCATTGGCGAGCACCACACCGGTCACACCGCCAACGGTGAACAGGAAGATGAAGCCGATGGCCCATAGCATGGGCAGGCGGAAGGTGATGGAGCCGCCCCACATGGTGGCGATCCAGGAGAAGATCTTCACACCGGTCGGCACGGCGATGACCATGGTGGCGGCAACGAAGTAGCGCTGCACGTCAAGGCTCATGCCGGTGGTGTACATGTGGTGGGCCCACACGACGAAGCCGACAAAGCCGATGGCGACCATTGCGTAGGCCATGGCCATGTAGCCGAAGATCGGCTTGCGGCTGAAGGTCGAGACGATGTGCGACACGATGCCGAAGCCCGGCAGGATCATGATGTACACTTCGGGATGACCGAAGAACCAGAACAGGTGCTGGAACAGAACCGGGTCACCGCCGCCTTCGGGCGCGAAGAAGGTGGTGCCGAAATTGCGGTCCGTGAGCAGCATGGTGATGGCGCCGGCCAGAACCGGCAGGGCCAGCAGCAGCAGGAAGCCCGTCACAAGCACCGACCAGGCAAAGAGCGGCATCTTGTGGATGGTCATGCCCGGGGCGCGCATGTTCAGGATCGTGGTGATCAGGTTGATCGCGCCCAGGATCGAGCTCACGCCGGCAACGTGCAGCGAGAGAATGGCGAAATCCATGGCAGGGCCAGGGTGGCCGGCGGTCGAGAGCGGCGGATAGACGGTCCAGCCGCCACCAAAACCGGTCGAGCCCGAAGCGCCTTCAAAGAAAAGGCTCATCAGCAGGAGGATGAATGCCACCGGCAGCAGCCAGAAGGCGATATTGTTGATGCGCGGGAAAGCGGTATCCGGCGCACCCACCATCAGCGGGGCGAAATAGTTGGCAAAGCCACCCATGGTCGCCGGCATGACCATGAAGAACACCATGATCAGGGCGTGGGCGGTGGTGAAGACGTTGAACATCTGCTTGCCGGCGTCGATCGAGCCGGAGGGGTCGGAGATGCCATAGACCATGGAGGCAAGGCCATGGAAAATCTGGATGCCCGGCTCCTGCAGCTCCATGCGCATAAAGCCCGAGAGCAGGCCGCCGACGATACCGGCGACGATCGAGAACACGAGATACATGATCCCGATGTCCTTGTGATTGGTCGACAGGACCCAACGACGCCAACCCGTGGGTGTGTGGTGGTCGTGCGCGGCGTGGTCATGCCCGGTGGCATGGGCCTCGAGGTGTGCTGCTTCTGACATTGTGGTCTCCCCTGACCCTATTACTGAATAGCCGGCAGCACGGCGACGGCGCTGGCATAGTCACGGCTTTCCTTGAAGGCCGTGATAAAGGCTTGATATTCTTCGGCGGTGACGACGCGCACGGCGATCGGCATGAAGGCATGGTCCTTGCCGCACAGTTCCGAGCACTGACCATAGAAAATGCCGGTTTCGCGCGAGTTGAACCAGGTTTCATTGAGACGGCCCGGCACGGCGTCGATCTTGATACCGAAGGACGGGACGGCAAAGGCGTGGATCACGCCCGAGGGGCTCGCCGTCACCTGCATGCGCACGGTGGTATCGACCGGCACGATGAGTTCATTGTCCACAGCCAGGAGGCGCGGCTGGTTCGGCTTGACCGTCTGGACATAGCCGTCAACGGCAGCGCCAAGAATATTGGAGTCAAAGGCAACGCCGTCGTCGACATATTCGTAGTTCCAGTACCACTGCTCACCCGAGGCCTTGATGGTGAGAGAAGCGGCCGGCACCTCGACTTCGCCGAACGAGAAGATGTTGGCTCCAAGGAATTTGCGCTCGCCATCGGGCACGGTGAGCTGGTCGGACAGCACGCCGAAGGACGGGATGGCGATGATGATCAGAACGACGATCGGCAAGACCGTCCAGATCACTTCGATCAGCGTATTGTGCGTGAAACGCGCCGGCACTGGATTGGCCTTGGCGTTGAAGCGCAGCACGATGACAATAAGCAGTGCAAGCACGAAGAGCACGATAAGCGTAATCGTCCACATCAGCGGACCGTCGTGGAATGCCACGATCGAATCCATGATCGGCGTAACCGATTGCTGCAGGTGGAACTGGCCCGGCTCCGGATGGCCCTTACCGATTTCCTGGGCGGAAGCGAAAGCGGGCATTAGCGCCAGCATGGCCGTCGCGGCGGCACCCAACTTCCTCACGAACTGACCGGTCACCATAAACCCCCTGTTAACCAATTCTGGTGGCGTGCACCGAGAAAGAGAGAGGAAAACAGCGGCATAGCTCACGCCGCCCCGACTCAACCTCGGAGCGTAAAACTCTGGTTCGACCTAAATCACATTGCTCGGACCGAGTCTATCGGGGCATCGCACACTTCCGACTGTTTAAAACTGGACAAAATCGGACGCCTTTGCCTCAAGCGTGCCGCAGTTTCGCTGCCAGATCGCTTCAAACACGCCTTTGGTTGACAGGCCTTTGCGGATAACCCAAACAGGTCCCAAACGCCCCGCGCCCGCAAATCGGCAGGAGACGAACAAGAGTGATGGAATTTTCGAAGCGGCTGATGGGCCTGGCTCTGGCGCTAACCGCATTTGCAGGCGCCACGCCGGCCATGGCGCAGGGCACTGTCCGTGGCGAATATGGCGACTGGCAGATGAGCTGCGATACCCCGCCCGGCGCCAGCTCCGAACAATGCGCCATCATTCAGAATGTCATGGCCGAAGACCAGCCCAATGTCGGCCTCTCGGTCATCGTGCTGCGCACGGCCGATCGTGAAGCCCGGCTCCTCCGCGTCCTCGCGCCGCTCGGCGTGCTGCTGCCCAACGGCCTTGGCCTTAATGTCGATGGCACCGATATGGGCCGCGTCGCCTTCGTGCGGTGCCTGCCCAATGGCTGCGTTGCCGAAGTCGAGCTCGATGACGGCCTGATCGACGTGCTTTCCAAGGGCACGAGCGCCATCTTCGTCGTCTTCAAGACCCCCGAAGAAGGCGTCGGCATTCCGGTGTCGCTCGAAGGATTCTCCGAAGGCTTTGCCGCCCTGCCCTGACCCAGGACAGAGTATGGAAGACGATCGCCGCAAATCGCATCGTAGCCGCACGCTCAAGGGCGGGCGAGATCGTGACCAATGACGGGCACTCGACCTTCGATTGCACGGTGCGAAATCTTTCCGAAGAGGGCGCCAAGCTGGTCGTGACCAGCATTGTTGGCCTGCCACACCGGTTTCGGCTATCCATGATCGATGGCCGCAATTTCGATTGCGAAACGATCTGGCATACCGAAACCGAACTCGGTGTGCGGTTTCTCTAGGCCGCCACCCAAACCCCAAAATGAAAAAAACCGGGCGAGTGCAAGCACAAGCCCGGTTAAGTTTTCAGGAAACGGGACCAGCGGCAAAACTGGCCCGGGAGATGGAACGAGCACATCGTGATCGGTCCAAGGGAGACGTCCACGCCCGAGGAGCGTAGACGAATAGTTTAGCGCAGAGCCTGGCGGGCTCGGGCTGTGTTGAGCACCATGGTGGAGGCACGCGCAGACTGCGCTGACATGGCGTCGTGAATATCGGCATGGGAGAGACCAAGATCGCGCAGGCGATCCGAGTCGAGATCGAGCAGGCTTTTCAGCACGGTCCGGCGTTGACGATCAGCATTCACCTTCGCGACAAAAGCAAAAAAAGCGCGCAAGGGGGTAGTCGGCATGGCGGCCGAAACTGACCGCTCGCCGGGCAGCGAGAGAGCCATCTCAAATCTCCAAAATGTTGTTGTGCCGAAGGGAGGTCGGCAGGAGGGACGCCTTTTCGGGCGATGATGATGAGATAACCCGCTGGACTTCCATTCGTCCAACAAATAGATTTCATCCATTCAATCAAAATGAGTGATGGGAGATCCGCGATGGCCGCTCCACTCGATCTCGACCAATTGCAGAGTTTTTGCGCCATTGCCGATTGCGGCAGTTTCACCGAGGCCGCCCGCCGCGTGAACAAGACGCAGTCCGCCGTCTCGATGCAGATCAAGCGCCTCGAAGAGCGGCTGGGCCACGCTTTGCTCTCCCGCGATGGCCGCACCGTCACCCTCACTCACCATGGCGAAGTGCTCTATGAGCGCGCGCGCAAAATGCTGCGCACCAATGCCGAGATTCTTGACCATTTTTCTGATGGCGATCTTGCCGGCTCGATCCGCTTCGGCGTGCCGGACGACTATGCCGTGCGCCTCTTGCCCGTAATCCTGTCGAGCTTCCAGCGCACCCATCCCAAAATCGTGGTCGACGTGTCCTGCATGGCATCGGAGCATCTGCTCGAAGGCATGCGTTCGGGCCGCTACGATCTGATCGTTTTCACACAGGGCACCGAGCAGAACTTTGGTGAGCTGTTCCGCACCGAAAAGATGTTCTGGGTCGCGAGCCACGGCGGACGCGCCCTTGCCAGCGAACCGGTCGCCATTGCCTGCGGGCCGCAGTATTGCATCTGGCGCAAGGACGCGATGGATGCGCTCGACCGCACCGGCACCGATTATCGCATCGCCTATACGTCTTCTAATGCCACGGCCATTTCCTCAGCCGTGCTCTCCGATCTTGCTATCGGCTTCCTGCCCGAAAGCGCCCTGCAGCCGGGCATGCGCGTCGTTTCCGACGAACACGGCCTGCCCCACCTCCCCGACGCTCAAATGGCACTGATGCGCGCCAGCCACGCCTATGGCGGCATCTATGATGCGCTCGCCAACCACATCGTGCAGTCCATGGGCAATCTGGAACATCCGCATCAGGCGGAGGCCGCAGAATAGATTTGCTGCGCCTGAAGCCGCTAGATGCAAGTGATCTACCGATCGTCGAGCCCTGGTTCGACGACGCGGAAACGCAGCGTTGGCTGGGCGGGCGCGAGTGGCCCGCGCTGGGTTTCCGGTTGCAGGGGCCTGATCGCCAGCTCTATCTCGCTCTCGATGAAACCACCCCGGTTGGCCTTCTCGACTGCGAGACCTATCCCGACAACAGCGCCAGTTTCGCCGTGGTCACCGCACCGGAAATGCGCAACCGCGGTATCGGGCGTGCCATTCTATCCGCCTTCATGGCAGAGCCGGCCTACTCTCAGATCACCCGCTTCTTCGCCGGCATCGAACGCGGCAATGTCGCCAGTGCCGCATTGATGCTGCGCTGCGGCTTTGTGGAAGGTGAGGAAGACGAAGACGGCTTTACCGACTTCGAGTACCGCCGGTCTTGACCCGGCGCGGCATTTCCCGCACCAAGTCACCATGCCAGAAGTCCTGACCAACGCTGCCGAATTTACCGTTTCCGAAATCGCCCAGGCGGTGAAGCGAACGGTCGAAGATGAGTTCGGCCACGTCCGCGTGCGCGGCGAAATCTCCGGTTTTCGCGGCCAGCATTCCTCCGGCCACGCCTATTTCACCCTCAAGGATGACGCTGCTTCCATAGACGCCGTCATCTGGAAGGGCAGCTATGGCCGCCTCGCTTTCAAGCCCGCCGAAGGACTCGAAGTCATCGCCACCGGGCGGCTGACGACCTTCCCGCGCTCGTCAAAATATCAAATCGTCATCGAGCAGATCGAGCCGGCCGGCGCCGGTGCGCTCATGGCCCTGCTCGAAGAGCGTCGCAAGAAGCTCCTCGCCGAGGGCCTGTTCGCGCGCGAGCGCAAGCGCCCCCTGCCCTATCTGCCCAGGGTTATCGGCGTCATCACCTCGCCCACCGGCGCGGTCATCCGCGACATTCTCCATCGCCTCGATGACCGCTTCCCCAGCCATGTCCTCGTCTGGCCCGTGCGCGTGCAGGGCGAAACCTGCGCCCCCGAGGTCGTCAACGCCATCGAAGGCTTTAATGCCTTTCTCCCCAATGGCCCCATTCCGCGCCCCGATATCCTCATCGTCGCTCGCGGCGGCGGTTCCATCGAAGATCTTTGGGGCTTCAACGAAGAGGCCGTGGTGCGCGCCGTCGCCGCCTCCGGCATTCCCGTCATCTCCGCCGTCGGCCACGAAACCGATACGACGCTGATCGACTATGCCTCGGACATGCGCGCCCCGACCCCGACCGCCGCCGCGGAAGCCGCCGTCCCGGTGCGCGCCGAACTCATCGCCTATGTCGATGATCAGGGAAGCCGCCAGCGCCAGGCCGCCCGCCGCAGTCTTCTCAGCCTCAAGGATCGCCTGCGCGCCGCCAGCGCCGGCCTGCCGCGCCCTGCCGATCTCATCGCCACGCAGCGTCAAAGCCTCGATATGGCGGGAACCCGTCTCTCCGGCGGCCTTCGTCATTTCGTGCAAGATCGGCGTCTCGCCTTTTCGCGCCTTGCCGGTGCCATCCAGCCGCGCCTCGTACGCCAGCGCCACGCGGAACTCCTGAGCCGCATCGACAATCTCGACCACCGCGCCCTCGCCGGTCTCCACAAGACCACCGAGCGCGCCCGGCTCACCTTCGATCCGCGTGCTGCGCGTCTCATGGGCTCGGTCGGCCAGGCGCTCGAACGCAAACGCACCCAGTTCGTGCGTCTCGCCCCGCGCCTCTCGCCGCAACCGTTGCGCGCCGAACTGCGTCAGTTGCGGGGCCAACTTGGTCCGCTCACCCAGCGTCTCGCCCAAACGCCAGACCGCATCACCGTCGAGCGCCGGCAAAAACTGGGACAGCTGGAAAAACTGCTGAAAACCCTGAGCTATCGAAGCGTTCTAGCCCGCGGCTATGCCCTGGTGCAGGACGAAACAGGCGACGTGATCAGCAGCGCCTCGGGCCTCAAACCCGGCGATGCGATCAAGCTGACCTTTGCCGATGGCGAAGTCGGCGCCAATGTTGCCGGCGCTCCGGCGCAAAAGCGCAAGGCACCGCGTTCACCATCGGACGACGGGTCACAGGAAAGTCTCTTTTGATTGTCCGCTTTCCGCTCTATATCGGAATAATTCGGAAGGACACGGACGATGAATATCTTCGACAAGGGGTTTTCACCCTCCGAAGCGACGGTGCGCTACCTTGATGGGGACTATGTCGTCCTCAAGCAGGGGACGTTCGTGCGTTGCGCCATCAGCGGCAAGCCCATTCCTCTCGATGAGCTCTTTTATTGGAGCGTCGACCGGCAGGAAGCCTATGCCGATGCATCGACCGCCCACGAGGCCTTTGTCCGCTACGGCCGAGGCAACTGAGCGTGATGGAGGCAGCGACGCGTCAACGCTACCTCGTCATTTCCAATGGTCATGGAGAAGATGCCATCGGCGCGGCCCTGGTCCGGCGCCTTACCGGACAAGCCCATGTCGAAGCCTATCCCATGATCGGCAGCGGCAAGTCCTATGAGGGCGCCTGCCGCATTGTCGGCCCCCGTGCCACGCTCGCCTCGGAAGGCTGGCGCAATGTAAAGGGCTCGCTGCGCCGCGATGTCGTCAGCGGTGGCCTTCTTACTGTGCCGCCGGCGCTGAAATTCCTGCGCTCGGTGCGCGGGCACTATGACAAGATCATCGTCATCGGCGACATGGTCGGCATTCTCGCCGCCCTGCCGACGGGCCTGCGCGATCTCGTCTATCTCGACGTCTACAAGACCGGCGCCGCCCGTCTCTATTCATCAGCCGAGACCTGGGCCATCAAGCAGACCTGCCGCACCGTGTTCTGCCGCAGCGACAGCCTCAGCGAAAAGCTTCGTACGGCCGGCGTCGATGCGCGCTGCGTGGGCAATATCATGATGGATGCCATTCCCCACGGCGACTATGACGCCCGGGCCCGCCGCCGCGCTCCGCTCGCCGTCACCCTCCTTCCCGGCAGCCGCGCCCTGACGGCCGAAAGTTTTGCCCTGCAGATCGGCGCCCTGCGCCTGATCCCGGAAGAAGAACGTCCCGACGTTTTTCTTGCCGTCGCCGGCAGCGTCAATGTCGAGGAACTGGCCAAGGCCGCAAGCCTGCGCCGAACCTCGCTGCTCAGCACCGAATCCGACGATCTCGGTGAATTGAGCGACGGCAATCTCACCGTCCACATGGCCCGCGGCGTCGCCATGGGCAATCTCGTCGAAGCCTCGGATGTGGTCCTCAGCCAGGCCGGCACCGCGACCATCCAGTCGCTCGGCCTCGGCCGCCCTGCCATCACTTTCATTAATCCGCGCGATAGGCGCTCGCGCTTTAATGACGAGCAGAACCTTTTTGGGGAAGCGCGCATCGTCACCGAAGCCAAGGCCTCCGATGTGTCAGCGGCCCTCTATGGCCTTCTGACCAATATGTCCGAGCGCATGCGCCTTGCCGAAATCGGCCGGTCTCGCATTGGCGGACCCGGCGCGATGGAGGCAATCGTGGCCGAGATCACAACCCCGGCCACGGCAGAAAACTAGACGCCGGTCGCTTCTGGGTCCAGCAGGCGATGCAGGTGAACGATGAAATAGCGCGTCTGCGCGCTGTCCACCGTCAGCTGGGCCTTCTGCCGCCAGGCCACCAGTGCCGAAGCATAATTGGGATAGAGGCCGACAATATCGACCTTGTCGAGATCGGCAAAGGTGACGTGCTCGATGCTCGAAAGTTCGCCGCCGATCACCAGGTGAAGAAGTTGCTTGTCAGTCGCTTTGCTGTCAGCCATCGCTCAAGGGTCCACTGAGTTGGGAGGAGGAGGAAATCTCGGCCTCTGCCAAGGGCTCGGCCGGACAGCCATAGACCTTGATCAGCGCCGCATGGACGAGAGGTTTTAGGCTCATGTCGGAAAGCGCCGCAAGCGCCCCATGGCGCACATCTCGTCTGTTAAATTGTGGGAAGCCGCTGCACACATCGGCCAGATCAAGCCCGGCTTCCTTCAGGATCACGGCCGCCGCCGCAATATCCCAATCCTGACTGCCGCGCCGCGCCACAGCCGCATCGAGTTTCCCGGTCGCCACCTGCAAGAGGCGATAGGCAAGCGAGGGATACATGGGCCCGCGCGTATAGTTGAGCCCGCCTTCCTGCAATTCCTGATGCACAGCGCCCGGCGCGGGGATCAGCGGCGGCGCTCCGGCCCGGCGGTTGCGCACCAGCGGCTCGCCGTTGAGCCGTGCACCTCCACCCAGGCACGCCTCATACATTTCATTGCGCGCCGGGGCATAAACGACGCCGGCCACCGGCACGCCCTTTTCGACCACCGCCAGGCACACCGTCCAGCAATCCTCGCCTTGGAGAAAAGCGCGCGTGCCGTCGATGGGATCGACAATAAAGACGCGATCGCAATCAAGGCGGCTGGGATTGTCAGCGGTTTCCTCGCTGAGCCAGCCATAGGCCGGGCGCGCGGTAAGAAGGCTCGCGGCAAGATAGCGGTCGACAATGATATCGGCTTCGCTCACCGGGGAGGCATTGCCCTTGGTCCAGCTCTTTATGTCGCGGCGAAAATAGCCCGAGGCAATGATGCCCGCAGCCACGGCAGTGGCGCGAAGCAGTTCTAGATCGTCCTGATAAGGTGGGGCGAAAGCCGGCATAGGCGGCTTTTATGCCTCGTACGACTTTTGGACAAGGCCCGCACGGCGATGGCCCATTGTCTGATGGAGAAACCCCCAAATATGGCAGGGTAAACAAGACCCAACGCGATTGGGTAAACTGCTCGTTGCACTGTGCAACACCCTGCTAACCACCCTCCCAAGACAAGATAAACTTAACCGAACCCATTAAGGCGCTGGGTAAGGGGACGCGGTAGATTGCCCTCACAAACGGAGCGCAAAAAACAGCTCTCGAAGTTACAGGAAGGCTAGAAAATGGTTCATGGCGTTGCGATGGAAGGATCGTCAGTCGTCCTTGCTTTCGGTAAGCCCGTACTGGCGGAACGCCGCTTCGTTGCGGCAAACGACAATGGGCCCCGCGATCCGGTCAAGACCGTGACAGTGCGCAAGCAGCTCGAACAGAGCGGCGTTGCCATCAAGATCAAGGTGCCGGTTACTGAATTCATCGGCGTGGCCGTAGCCACCCGAATTTCCGAAGAAGGCGTGCTCACAAGCGCGATCGAACTCGTCCATCCCGATGGCGAGCTGACCTACAAGGTTTTCGAAGAAGAAGGGAACCACAACGTCGTGGCCGAATGGCAGAACTGGGGCAAGAAGCTCCGCCTGCCGCTCTTCATCAAGGCCGGCGACGGCTCCTATCTCCCCTATAGCCAGCAGGTTGATGGCGTGATGGTCGGCGAGACTGCGCCCCGCCGCAAGCTTGCAGCCGACGCAGCGCGCCGCCCGCGCTTCCTCAATCGCCGGAAGCCCGGCGAGGTCGAGCACAACTAAGAAATCCCCCTCCAAGGGCAACGTCGATGGGATCAGCTGGTGGTGCGGCTGGTCCCTTTGGCGTTTTCAGGGGCACCACTGAACGTCATCCTCGGGCTTGACCCGAGGACACTTCACTTGCCGCGGTAAGTACAGAGCCCTCGGGTCAAGCCCGAGGGTGACGGTACTGGGATGGGTCGCCTGCGCTGCTACCACGCCCAATCGGCCAGCAGTGCCAGCGTCAGCGCAATCCCCACATAGTGATTGTTCTTGAACCGCACGAGCGGGTTTTCAACCACGTCGACGTCAAGCGTATAGACCTGCCAGGTCAGCAGCGCCGCCGGCACCAGCATCAGCGCGACGGCGATAAATCCGCCTCCCGCCGACAGCGCCGCCATCAGCCACAAGATCACCGCCCCGACATAAAGCGCCGAGACCGCCGGCTTCACATTGGCACCGAACAGCCGCGCCGTCGATTTGACGCCAACCAGCGCATCATCCTCGACATCCTGCAGCGCATAGATGGTGTCATAGCCGATCACCCAGAGGATGGTGCCAAGATAGAGCAGGATCGGCGGCCAGGAGAGCCCACCGGTTTCGCTGGTCCAGCCGATCAGCGCACCGTAGGAAAAAGCGAGACCGAGGAAAAACTGCGGCCACCAGGTGATCCGCTTCATGAACGGATAGATCGCCACTAGCGCCAGCGAGGCAACGCCCGCCCAGACCGTGAAGCGATTGAACTGGAAGAGAATGATCGCCCCAAGCAGCGCCTGGGCAACCAGAAAAGCCAGGGCCTGTTGCGAGGTCACCTGGCCAGAAGGGATTGGCCGGAGCCGCGTACGCGCCACCTTCATGTCGATGTCGCGGTCAACGATGTCGTTAAAGGTACAGCCCGCGCCCCGCATCAGCACTGCACCGATGAACATGAGAATGACCGAGACCCAGCCAAAGCCGCGCTCCGGAATTTCCACCGCCGCCAGTGCCAGACCCCAGGCACAGGGCCAGAACAGCAGCCAGAAGCCGATCGGGCGATCCCAGCGCGCCAGCCGCGCATAGGGTTTCAGCCAATCGGGCGCATGGCGATCGACCCAATTGTCCCTCTGGGCGTCAGCAACGGGTGCGGAATGAATATCGGACATGGTGCCATGACCTCGCGGTTCGACTCACCAGAGGTCTACTCCAATCGCTTGAGACAAAGTAGACCTGATGCCAAGCCCATCCAAAGAGGAGGGCGCGGCACGCTGCCGCGTCCCAAGAAAAATGCCTCGTAGCCACGCCAGCCTGCCCCGCCTTTTCGTTGATGCCGATCTCGCCAAGGGCGCCGAAGTCGCACTCAACAAGGACCAGTCGCTTTATCTCGCCGCCGTGCTGCGCAAGAGCGTCGGCGATGAAGTGGTGCTCTTCAACGGCCGCGATGGCGCCTGGCTCTGCCGGCTGACCAGCGATTCGAAAAAATCCGTCACGCTCACCGTCGTCGCAGAAGTCGCGCGCCAGACCGAAAAACCCGACCTCTGGTATGGTTTTGCCCCGCTCAAGAACGAACGTCTCGACTATGTGATCCAGAAGGCCGTCGAAATGGGCGCCGGCACGATCCAGCCGGTGATGACCCAATATACCCAGGTCCACCGCCTCAAGACCGAGCGCCTCCACGCCAATGCCGTGGAAGCCGCCGAGCAGTGCGAAGTGCTCTCCGTTCCCACGATTGCCGATGAAATCACCCTTGATCGCCTGCTCTCCGACTGGCCCAAGATCCACGAAAGCCGCAAGCTGATCTTTGCTGACGAAGGCGAAGCCTCATCCTCGCCCGTCGAGGCGCTCGCCACCCTCAAGGACCAAAAAATCGGCCTCCTCATCGGCCCCGAAGGCGGATTTTCGGATACCGAGCGCGAAAAACTCCGCTCGCTTCCCTTCGTCGTACCCATCAGCCTCGGCCCGCGGATCCTGCGTGCCGACACGGCGGCCGTCGCTGCAATGGCCGTCATTCAAGCTATCATCGGTGATTGGCGATAAAAGCCGATTGCATTCCGGCTTGCGCTCGTTATGGTGCCGGCCCAATTTAGACCTCACCCTTTAGACGAGGATCACATGGCCGGCGCCGACACTGCTTCGCCTCTGATTGAATCGCGCGCAGACCTGATCGAAGCGATGGAACGCGGTAGTAAACCCGCTTCCGAATGGCGAATCGGCACCGAGCACGAAAAACACGTCTTCCACACCGATCCCCTGCGCCCCGTCGCCTACGAGGGCGAAAACGGCATTCGTGCCCTCCTTAACGGGATCGAGAAGGAAACCGGCTGGCATCCGTTCTACGATGGCGAAAACCCCATCGGCCTTCGCAACAATGAAGTTGCCGGCGGCATTTCCCTTGAGCCCGGTGGCCAGTTCGAACTTTCCGGCGCGCCGATGGAAACCCTCCACGGCACGGCCGACGAAATGGCCGAGCATATGCGCGTTGCCAAAAAAGTGGCCGCGCCGCTCGATATTCATTTCCTCGGGCTCGGGGTCACCCCGCTCTGGGCGGTCAATGAAATCGAAGTCATGCCCAAGTCGCGCTATGGCATCATGACGCCCTATATGGACAAGGTCGGCACCCTCGGTACCTCGATGATGTACCGTTCCTGTACCGTCCAGACCAATCTCGACTTCTCCGATGAAGCCGACATGGTCAAGAAGCTGCGCGTCAGCCTGGCGCTGCAGCCCATCGCCACCGCGCTCTTTGCCAATTCGCCCTTCGCCGATGGCCGCGACACCGGCTATCTCAGCTTCCGCAGCCATATCTGGCTCAACACCGACAATGCCCGCACCGGCATGCTGCCCTTCGCCTTCGACGAAGGCTTTGGCTTCGAGCAATATGCCGACCACGCGCTCGACGTGCCGATGTACTTTGTCATCCGCAACGGCCAGTACGTGAACGTCGCCGGCGAAAGTTTCCGCGCCTTTTTGAAGGGTGAGCTTCCCCAGCTGCCCGGCGAAAAGCCCACGGTGAAAGATTGGGAAGACCACCTTTCCACCCTGTTCCCGGAAGTGCGCCTAAAACAGTTCCTCGAAATGCGCGGCGCCGATATGGGCGATGAAGCCCATGTCACGGCCCTCTCCGCCTTCTGGACCGGCCTTCTCTATGATGAAGTCTCGCTCGAAGCTGCCCGGGAATTGACGCGCAACTGGACGCAGGAAGATCGCGACTATCTCCGCCGCGAAGTCCCGCGCCTTGGCCTCACCACGCCCTTCGACCGTTCCAGCATTTTTGATGCCGCCGCCCAGGCCGTCGGCATTGCCGAAGCCGGCCTCGTGCGCCGCAACCGCCTCAATGCCAAGGGCCAGGACGAGACCATCCACCTCGCCTGCCTCGAAGAGACGGTGCGCACCGGAAAATCCCAGGCCGGCCGCTGGCTCGACAAGTTCCGCAACGAGTGGAACGGCGACGTGACGCCGATCTTCAAAGAAGCCGAGATGTAGGGTCGACCGACCAGCTTTTTCTTGCCCTTCCCGTCACTCTCGTGCATCACGCCCGCAACACGGCATGGAGGCACGAGATGCGGGTTCTGGTCATCGGTTCTGGTGGGCGCGAGCATGCCCTCGCATGGAAAATCGCCCAGTCGCCAAAGCTGACCAAGCTCTTCGTCATGCCCGGCAATGGCGGCACTGAAGCCATTGCCGAAAACCTCTCCGTCGACATCACCGACCACGCCGCGGTGATTGCCGCAGCCAAGGCGCAAAACATCGACTTCGTCGTCGTCGGCCCCGATGCGCAGGTCGTTGCCGGTCTTGGCGACGACGTCCGTGCCGCAGGCTTCACCTGCTTCTGCCCCTCAAAGGCCGCCGGCCAATTGGAAGGCTCGAAGAGCTTCACCAAAGCCCTCTGCGACGAGTTTGATATCCCAACGGCCGGCTATGCCCGCTTCGAGGATGAGGCTTCCGCCCTTGGCTATATCTACACCCAGGGCGCACCCATCGTGATCAAGGCCGATGGCCTTGCCGCCGGCAAAGGCGTCACCGTCGCCATGAGCGTCGAGGAAGCCGAGGAAGCCATCATCGACTGCTTCTCCGGCGCCTTTG
This sequence comes from Devosia sp., assembly GCF_024707125.1. Classification (GTDB taxonomy): domain Bacteria; phylum Pseudomonadota; class Alphaproteobacteria; order Rhizobiales; family Devosiaceae; genus Devosia. Next base: position 65,826 of record NZ_JANQAH010000004.1, on the reverse strand, counting down.
GCGCTTCCGGCGCCGCCGTCGTCATCGAAGAATTCATGGAAGGCGAGGAAGTTAGCCTCTTCGTCCTCTGCGATGGTGAAACGCTCCTGCCCCTCACCACCGCCCAGGATCACAAGCGCGCCTTCGACGGCGATACCGGCCCCAATACCGGCGGTATGGGCGCCTATTCCCCCGCCCCCGTCATGACCCGCGAACAGTACGAGTTCGCGATGCAGTACATCGTCGAACCCACCGCCCGGGGCCTTGCCAAACGCGGCACGCCCTATCAGGGCGTTCTCTATGCCGGCCTCATGCTCACCGAGGATGGTCCAAAACTCGTCGAATACAATGCGCGCTTCGGCGATCCCGAGACGCAGGTGATGATGATGCGCATGGAAAGCGACCTGCTGCCCCTCCTCCATGCCACCGCGACCGGCACCCTTGGGGGTCATGATGTGATCTGGAAAGACGCCTATGCGTTGACGGTTATCATGGCGACCAAGGGTTATCCGGGTGACTATGGCAAAGGCAGCGAGATCAACGGCGCCGACGGCCTCGATACGGATGATTTGACCGTGTTCCACGCCGGAACGAAGCGCGACGGGGGCCGTTTACTCGCCAATGGTGGGCGCGTGCTCAATATCACGGCGCTCGGTAATTCGGTGAGAGAGGCACAGAACCGTGCTTATCGAGGCGTTGACGCAGTGGATTGGCCAGAAGGCTTCTCCCGAAGAGATATCGGCTGGCGTGAAATCGCCAGGGAACAGACCTGAACCTTTCCTCAATCTTGCGGGCCTACACTCCCGTCGGACCGTCTTCGACGAGACGCCGCCGGATCGCAAGCTGACCCCGCTGCAAATGCGAGGCAAGGTGCTGGTGGACCGGCTGCGCTCCAAGGGAAGGGAGCGAAGCGGAATGAGCATTGCATCTGGCCCCAAGATCGGCGTTGCCCTGGGCGGCGGGTCCGCCCGTGGCCTCACCCATATCCCCTATATCGAGGCGATGGACGAGCTCGGCATCAGGCCCTCGGTCATCTCAGGCACGTCCATCGGCGCGCTGATCGGTTCCGGCTGGGCGGCCGGCATGACCGGCAAGGAACTGCGCGAACATTCCTTTGAAGTGCTGGGCACCCTGCGCACCATTGCCACAAAACTCTGGTCGACGCAGATCAAGGGCCTCGGCGGATTGCTGCGCAACGGCATCTCCATGCAGCTCGACGCCACCCATATCGTCGATGCCTTCACGCCGCCGAACTTCCCCAACGACTTCAGCGATCTCAAGATTCCGCTCTATGTCGTGGCAACCGACTTCCAGTCCTGGCATCAGGTCGTGTTCAATTCGGGCCCCCTCCGCCCCGCTATTGCCGGCTCCATCTCTATGCCGAGCATTTTCAAGCCGATCGTCCACAACGGCCACATCCTGGTCGATGGTGCCGTGGTCAATCCGTTGCCCCTCGACCAGGCCGATATCGGCACCGACTTTCTCATCGGCATCGACGTCAATGGCGACCCATCAGTGGGCATCAACAAGACCGACCATCGCCCGCTCGACATCTGGTTCGGCTCGGCGCAGATCATGATGCATTCCCTGATCGCCCATTCCATGGCCGCCTACCCGCCCGATATCTATATCCGGCCCCATGTTGCCAATTTCGGCGCCATGGAATTCTGGCGGGTGCGCGAGATCATCACCCATGTGGAATCGGAAAAAGACCGCTTCAAGCACATGCTGACGCGCAAGATCGAAGACTATATCCAGAACAAGGTCGAGCCGATCCAGAGCAATCAGCGCTAGCGGCTAGCTTCGCAGCTTGCGGAAGAAGTCCACCAGCATGGCCTCGGCGCGCGAGGCCGAAACCCCGCCGATCACCTCAGGCTTGTGGTGGCAGGTGGGCTGGTCGAACAGCCGGACCCCGTTCTCCACCGCTCCCGCCTTGATATCCTCGGCCGCGAAATAGACCCGGCGCAGGCGGGTATGGGCTATGGCCCCCGCGCACATGGCGCAGGGTTCGAGCGTCACATAGAGATCGCAGCCATCAAGCCGCCCGGTGCCGCGCACTTTCAACGCCTCGCGAATGGCCAGCATTTCCGCATGTGCCGTCGGGTCACCCAGGGCCTGCATCTGATTGCGCGTTGCGGCAAGCACGCGCTCACCCTCCATCACCACCGCGCCCACAGGTGCCTCGCCAAGCGCCGCCGCCTCTTGGGCAAGGCGCAGCGCGAGATCCATGGGGGCGAGGGATTGGGTCATTGCCGTGTCCTAAACGGGCAATGCGTGAGCGGCAAGAGGTCAGGCACTGCGACGCCGTCCGGCCATAACGATAGCAACAGCAATGCCGCCAAGAATGACCGCCGAGGCGATGAGCAAACGCGGCGTCAAAGCCTCGCCGATAAAGACCACCGCTCCAAAACCGGCGATGACCGGAACGCTCAATTGCACGACCGCGGCGCGGGTCCGGCTCAGGTGCGGCAGGGCCGCGTACCAGATGGCATAGCCGAGGCCGGAAGCGAGGGCGCCCGAGGCCACAGCCAGGATTATCCCCTCAAGGCGCGGCGCCCCGGTCCACACGCCCACAATGATCAACAGCACGGCCAGCGGGAGGCAGCGCATAAAGTTGCCCGCGGTATCGGAGAGCGGCTGGCTCGAACCGCGCCCCAGGAGCGAATAGCCGGCCCAGCACAATCCCGCCAGGATCATGAGCGCAGCGCCCAGCGGGTGCGGCGCGGCAAGGCCCGGTGACACCAGATAGACAAAGGCACCCGCTGCTGCCACGAGGCCGATCCATTCAAGAGGCGCAGGCCGATCGCCGGCCGAGACGGCCCGCGCCACCATGCCGATCTGCACGCTGGCAAACAGGATCAGCGCCCCCATGCTGGCCCCGAGCAGGTTGTAGGCGAAGGAAAAACAGATGGCGTAGCCAAAGAGCGCAGCCGATTGTGCCCAGGTACCGGTCAACTGCACCAACGCTCGCGGCGAGCCATTCCTGAACCAGAGCAGCAGACCGAGAACCACGGCTCCCGATGCCAGCCTCACGCCGGTAAAACCGGCCGCGTCAATGGCCGGCGAGGCAAGCGCCAGGCGCGCCAATACGGAATTGGCCGCAAAGGCCACCAGAGCCAGAACTGTCAGCACGATGATGCGCATGGATATCCTCTACCTCAGGATAGGCGGTAACCGCAGCGCCTCATCGCTTCGGCGCAATGCCATCGAGCAGGAAGTCGAGACCCCTGCGGAACGTGCCGTCCCAATCATCATCGAGCAGTAGACGCGAGTGCTCGATCGAGGGGTAGAGGGCACCGAGTTCCGCCAAACGCTGTTGGGAGGCAGCCCGGTCCTCGTCCGAAGGTCCAAAGCCGGCCCGCGTGACCGTCGCCCCCATCACATAGTTCCACAGCGACCAGATGGCGGCATTCACATCAGTGTCCGACACGCCACCAGCCGAGAGGCATTTGCTCAGCCGCTCAAGGCGCACAAGAATATTCGGACCAAGCGCCCGGCGCGGCAGCAACGATGCCGACCAGGGGTGACGCAGCATGGTGGCGCGCCAATCCTCCAGCACGTGCACGATATCGCCCCGCCAATCCTGCAGCGCCGTCGGACCGCGATATTCGAGCACACTATCGAGCGCCAGGTCGAACACGTCCTCCTTGTTCTGGACGTGCCAGTAAAGACTCATGACGCCTGACCCCAACGCCTCGGCCAGTCCCCGCATGGTCAAACCGTTAAGGCCGTTCGCGTCCAGCATGCCCACGGCCGTCGCAGCGATCCGCTCACGCGTCAGCCCCGGTTCATTCCCCTGCGCTTCTGCCCCCTGCCCCTGCAGGCGCCTGCCGCGCCGACCGGCTACCTTGTCTGCCATCCACGTCCCCGTTTCCGCTCAATTCTGACCACGAGCACAAGCCTTGTCCATGGCCGGCGATTGACTCGTACAACGTACGATGCAATAAATTCGTACACTGTACGAGTCTTGCCTAACGACATCCGCGACAAAGTTCAATCGTGCCGGAAACCGGCCATGCCCCGCGATCCGCCAAGCCACGAGATCATCATGCCAAACGCCATCACGCGTCTCATCATCGGAGGAACCATCATCATGACCGCAGCATTTGCAGCACCGGCCAACGCGGCCGAGAACAAGCTGACCATCGTCAACCCGCCCAATCTCGGCGACCCCGCACCCAATGGCTACAGCACGGCAGTGATCGTGGCGCCCAATGCCCGCATCGCCTATATTTCAGGCCAGGGCGGCCAGGACAGCACCGGCGGCCTCTCGCCCGATTTCGCCACCCAGGTCAAACAGGCCTATGCCAATCTCGGCGCCGCGCTCGAGGGGATCGGCGCCAGCCCCGATCAGGTCGCCAAGCTCACCGTCTATGTCGTCGACCACGACATGTCCAAGCTCGGCGTGCTGACCCAGAACGTCGTCGAAATGTTCGGCGCCAACCTGCCGGCGCAGACCCTGGTGCCCGTGCCGAAACTGGCCATCGATCCCATGCTGTTCGAGGTCGAGGCGGTGGTCGTGCTCGACTAGTTCGGCCCGTCTGGGCACAAATGCCATTCCGGGTCGGAAAGCGGCGCGGCCTCCCCTATATTGTGGGCAAGGAGAATCGCCTTGCCCATTCGCCAGCTACCCGAAGACCTGATCAACCGCATCGCCGCCGGCGAAGTGGTCGAACGCCCCGCCAGCGTCGTCAAGGAACTGGTCGAAAACTCCATCGACGCCGGCGCTCGCCGCATCACCATTGCCACGGCCAATGGCGGCATGGATCTCATCCGCATCACCGATGATGGCCACGGCATGGATCGCGACGACCTGATGCTTTCGGTCGAGCGCCACGCGACCTCCAAACTCAGCGCAGACGATCTCGACGATATCCGCACCCTCGGCTTCCGCGGTGAGGCCCCGGCCTCCATCGGCTCCGTCTCGCGCCTCTCGGTCGCCTCTCGACCCGCCGAAGCAGAAACCGGCCTCGCCGTCGTCGTCGACAATGGCCGTCGTACCGGACCCATGCCGCAGGCGATGAACCGCGGCACCGTGATCGAGATGCGCGATCTCTTTGCGCAGGTCCCAGCACGCCGCAAATTCCTCAAAAGCACCCGCTCCGAAACCGCCGCGATCACCGACGTGGTCAAGCGCCTCGCTATGGCCAATCCCGAAATCCACTTCATCCTCGAAGGCTCGGACCGGATGATGTCGAACTGGCCAGCCATCACCGGCGAGGGCGCGCTTGCCGCCCGTCTCGGCCAGGTCATGGGCGCCGATTTCGTCGACAATGCCGTGCCCCTCGCCATGGCGCGCCACGGCGTCGTCGTCGCCGGCATGGCGGGCCTCCCCACCTATACCCGCGCCAATTCCCTGTCGCAGTTCTACTTCGTCAATGGCCGCTCGGTGCGCGACAAGGTGCTGGTCGGCGCCATCCGCGCCGCCTATGCCGACTATGTCTTCCGCGACCGCTTCCCCGTCGTCGCCCTTTACGTCGCCATCGATCCGGCAGAGGTCGACGTCAACGTGCACCCGGCCAAGGCCGAACTGCGCTTCCAGGATCAGGGCGCCATCCGCGGCGCCGTCATCCGCGCCATTGGCGTCGCCCTCGCCGCTGCCGGCTTCAAGGCCTCCAGTAGCGTCGCCGAAGATATCCTCGGCGCCTTCACCGCCCCCGAAATGGCCCCGGCTCCCGAGCCTATCGGCTATACGCCGACCTTGGCCCCGCCGCGCCCGATAAGCTACGGCTACGCGCCAAGCACAGCCCCACTCAATCTCGACCGCTCTCCCGGCCGCTTCAGTGGTTTCACCGAGCCCCGCGCCCGCGTCGAGACCGTGCCGGAAACACCCGAGATCATCGACTACCCCCTCGGCACCGCCCGCGCCCAGATGTTCGACAATTACATCATCGCGCAAAGCGACAAGGGCCTTCTGCTGGTCGATCAGCACGCCGCCCATGAGCGCCTCGTCTATGAGCGTTTCAAGGCCCAGCTCGCCGCCGGCCCGGTCGCGAGCCAGGCCCAGCTCATCCCGATCATTATCGAACTGCCCGAGGAGGAGTGCACGCTCCTCGAAGAAGCAGCGCCTGAGCTCGAACAATTCGGCCTCTATCTCGACCGCTTCGGCCCCCGCGCCATTGCCGTGCGCGAGACCCCGGCAATCCTGGGCAATAGCGACGTGGACAGCCTCATCCGCGATCTCGCCGATGGGCTCGCCGAGTGGGAAAGCGCTGCTGCGCTGACCGACCGCATGGAGGCCATTATCGGCCGCATGGCCTGTCACGGTTCCGTCCGCTCCGGAAGGCGCCTGCGCGTCGACGAAATGAACGCCCTCCTCCGCGACATGGAATCGACGCCTCATTCCGGCCAATGCATCCATGGCCGCCCGACCTATGTCGAACTGAAAAAGGGCGACATCGAGCGGTTGTTTGGACGCAGCCGGTGACGTCTGGCATCGAGTTTGTGGCCCCACCCCACCCTCATTCCCTCCCCATCAAGGGGAGGGAGGCGGTTGCCTCGATCTCGCGGTTCCTTCGTCTCCCTCCCCCTTGTGGGGAGGGATTAAGGGTGGGGGTATCGGCAGGCACCAGACCAAGAGAGAGCGCCCCATGACCTCCGGCATCCACCACGTCACCCTCATCACCGGAGACGTGCAGGCCAATGTCGATTTCTATGTCGGCTTCCTCGGCCTCCGCTTGGTCAAGCGCACCGGCGGCTATGAAGACGCCCGCCAGCTGCATCTCTTCTACGGCGATTACGCCGCCAGTCCCGGCTCGCTCATCACTTTCCTCGTCTGGCAGGGCGGCTCATCGGGCCAGGCCGGTGCCGGCCAGGTCAGCGAACTCTCCCTCGCCATTCCCCAGGGCTCGATCGGCTATTGGCTCGAGCGCGCCCTGACCCATCAGGTCAAGGTCGAGGGCACAGCGCAGGAATTCGGCGAAACCGTCCTCCGCCTGCGTGATCCCGATGGCGTCGTCATAAAACTCGTCAGCGCCAATCTGCCCGCGCTGACCATGCCCGAAACCGACATTCCCGCCGAACACGCGATCCGCCGCATTCGGGGCGTCACTCTGCTCTCAGAAGTGCAGGAAGAAACCACCGCCTTCCTCACCCGCAATTTCGGCTTCCGCACCGGCCCCGTCGAAGGCCCGATCCAACGCCTCGTCTCCGATGTGGGTGACGTCCTCGACATCCGCGACGCCGCCGGCTTCTGGCCCGGCGCTCCGGGCACTGGCACAGCCGACCATGTCGCCGTTCGCGCCAAGGATGAGGCAGAAGTTGAGGCCGTCGAGCGCGAGTTGCGAAAACTCAATTCGAGCATGACCAATCTCCACGACCGACAATATTTCACCTCGCTCTATGTGCGCGAGCCCGGGAATGTTCTGATCGAGATGGCCAGCGACGGTCCCGGCTTCACGCTCGACGAGACGCTGGAAAAGCTCGGCCACACCCTGTTCATGCCGCCCGACACGCCCGATCCCGAGGCGGTAAAAGTCATGCTGCCCCAGTTTGGCCTCCCCGGCGAAGAGCGCGTCGTCTATCGCGACCTCATCTACAAGCACCGCTTCTTTACGCCCGAAAATCCGGATGGCACGACCATCGCCCTTCTCCACGGCACCGGCGGCAACGAAACCGACCTGATGCCGCTGGCACACCGCGCCGCGCCAAACGCGACGCTGCTCGGCATGCGCGGCCGCAGCACCGAAAGCGGCGTGCAGCGCTGGTTCCGCAGCTTTGGCCCGTCGATCTTCGACCAGAAGGACATCCGTTTCGAATCCGGCGCCCTTGAAGCCTTCTTCGGCGAGGTAAACACCGCCTATAGGCCAGACCCGGAAAAGCTCGCCGCCCTCGGCTATTCCAACGGCGCCAATCTCCTCGCCGCCGCCTTGCTCCTGCATCCAGGCTTCGTCCGCCGCGCCGTGCTCATCCGCCCGGCCATGGTGCTCGACGAAGTCCCGCAGACCGATCTCAGCGGCACCAGCGTCCTCATCCTCCTCGGCGAAACCGACGCCTTCCGTGGTCAGGGCGAAAAGCTCGCCGAAGCCATGCGCGCCAATGGCGCAACGGTATCTGTCCGCGTGCTCGCTGCCGGCCACGGGCTCGGCGCAGAGGATGCGCCGAGTATTGCCGAATGGCTCCGGGATCAGGCGGCCTTGGGCCCCACATAGCGCGATTGCGGGCGGATCAGCCGCCCGTTCGCCACCTGCTCATGCGCATGGGCCAGCCAGCCGCCGACGCGGCCCGCGGCAAAAACGCCGGTAAAGGCATCGCGAGGAAAGCCCAGCGCTTCGAGCAGCAAGGCGGTGAAGAATTCCACATTGGTATCGAGCGCCCGGTCCGGCTTCCTGAGCCGCAGCAGCGCCAGCGCCTCGCGCTCCACCGCCTCGGCGAGCTTTATCCGCTCCGCATCCATATCGCCTGCCGCACCCAATCGCGTCAGCGCGCCCTTCAGCGCATCGGCCCGCGGATCGCGCACGCGATAGATGCGATGCCCAAAGCCCATCAACCGCTCGCCGCGCGCCAGTTCGCCCGTCAGCCAGGAACTGGCCCGTTCAGGCGTTCCCACCGCATCGAGCATATCGAGCACCGGCCCCGGCGCGCCTCCATGCAGGGGGCCCTTCAGCGCCCCCAGCGCCGCGAGCGCGGCCGAAGTATAGCCGGCCCGCGTCGAAGCCACGACCCGCGCGGCGAAGGTGGACGCATTGAGCCCATGATCGCTCACGGTCACGAGATAGGTATCGAGCGCATCAACCTCCGCCTTGCTCGGCGCCTTGCCCTTGAGCATGGCCAGCATATCCGCGGCATGACCCAGCGCCGGATCCGGCGCAATCGCCGCCTGCCCCGCCTTACGCCGCACCAAAGCCGGCACGAACACCGCCGGGGCCGCCACCAGCAGCAGCGCGGTATCGGCATCCTCGCCATCGGGCAGCCGCGCCATCAGCGCCCGCAGCCCCTCGGTGATTGATAGCGCCAGAATGGCCTCGTCGAGCCAGGCAACTTCGGCAAAGGCGCGCAGCCGCGCCATGCCCAGCCGGGTTTTGAGCGCCGCGCCACGCGGCAGCACTTCGCCCGCAAGCAGCGCCAAAACCTCCTCATAGGACTTTGACCCGGCCAGTTCGTCGAGCCGGTATCCGCAGATCACCAGCCGGCCGTTGGCGCCGTCGACTTCCGACAGCGTGGTTTCAGCGGCAATGACATCATCCAGTCCAGACATGTTGCGTCTCCTTCGTCTTTACCGCTAGATTGGCCACATCAAGATTGACGTCAATCTTGATGCAATTGATCAATGTGAGATGCCATGAGCTGGATATCCGCGGAAGCCGCCCTTGCCCTTCTCGGCACCAAGCCGCAGACGCTCTATGCCAATGTCAGCCGCGGCCGCATCGCCGCCCGTCCCGATCCGGAAGACCCGCGCCGCAGCCTTTATCGGCAGGACGATGTCGAACGCCTCGCCGCCCGCCAGAAAGGCCGCCGCCCGGCGACGACAGTGGCCGCCGAAAGCATCGCCTGGGGCGAGCCGGTTCTCTCCACCGCCATTTCCACGGTTGCCAACGGCCACTTCTACATCCGGGGCCAGGACGCCGCGGAGCTTGCCAAGACGGCGACGCTCGAAGACATGGCAAAACTGCTCTGGAGCACATCCGCTCCGGTCGATTTCGGCACCATGACCACAACGGGCGCCGATACCGGCCTCATCGCCGCCTATCGGCAAGTGGCGGAACTCGCTGCCACCCAGATGCCGCCCTCGGGACGGGCGCGCAGTGTCCTCATCAAGGATTCTACGCTTGTCGTGTCCCTCGTCGCCTCCGCCATTACCGGCGCGCGAACCGGCCCGGTCCACGAGCGCTTAGCCGCCCAGTGGCAGCGCCCCGAGGCCGCCAACGCCCTGCGCTGCGCCCTCGTCCTCTTGGCCGAGCATGAATTGAATGCTTCCACATTTGCAGCCCGCGTCACCGCATCCACCGGCGCCCCACTGGCCGCCGCCGTGCTCGCTGGCCTTGCCGCCCTGTCCGGACCGCTCCACGGCACAGCCAGCCTCAGCATGGGCGCCCTTGTGCGCGACGCAAAGCGCTACGGCGTCGAAACCGCCATCTCCAGCCTATTGCGACAGGGCCGCCCCCTGCCCTGTTTCGGGCACCGGCTTTATCCCGACCACGACGTGCGCGCCCCGGCCCTGATGGCGACCTTCGCCGTTCCCGCGCTCTTTGCTGAATTGGCCGAAACCGGCGAAAGGCTCAGCGGCGAAAAGCCGAATATCGACTTCGCCCTCTCCGCCCTCGTCGCTGCGCATGACCTGCCCGACGATGCGCCGCTGCAGATTTTTGCCCTGGCGCGCTGCGTCGGCTGGCTCGCCCATGCGCTGGAGCAAATTGAAACGGGCGCGCTGATCAGGCCGCGCGCCCGCTATGTCGGCGACCTGCCTAGTTAAAAACGCTCGCCCCGCGATCGGCGACACCCACCAGGCTACGGAACCCAGCAAAGAGTTCGCGGCCCATGCCGTAGTGCGAGGGACGTAGGTCTTCGCTGGCCGGAGTGCGCGAGAAGAACTCCTTCTCGTCGCCAAGGAAGGTCAACGTGCCTTCATTGGCATCGAGCCGGATCATGTCGCCATCGCGGATCTTGCTGATGGGGCCGCCATCATTGGCTTCCGGCGTCATATGGATCGCCGCCGGCACTTTTCCGGAAGCACCCGACATGCGGCCATCGGTGAGAAGCGCCACCTTGAAACCGCGATCCTGCATGATGCCGAGCGACGGCGTCAGCTTGTGCAGTTCCGGCATGCCGATGGCCTTGGGGCCGGAGAAACGCACCACGGCAATGAAATCGCCGGTCAGTTCGCCCGCCTTGAACGCCGCCTGCAGCCCATCCTGGCTATGGAAAACGCGCGCCGGCGCTTCCACCACGCGATGCTCAGGCTTCACCGCCGACACTTTGATCACGGAGCGGCCGAGATTGCCGGTGAGCAGTTTTAGCCCGCCCGTCGTCTGGAACGGCGTCTTGGTACTGGTCAGCACTTTCGGCAGCGCGCTTTCGGCGGGAGCCGGTTCAAACGCCAGCTTGTCTTCGATCAGCTTGGCTTCAACCGTGTAATTATGCAGCCCATTGCCCCAGACGGTTTTCACATCGTCATGCAGATAACCGTCATCGAGCAGTTCGCGCATGAGGAAGCCCATGCCGCCGGCCGCGTGGAAATGGTTCACGTCGGCTACGCCATTGGGATAGACGCGAGCGAGGAGCGGGGTCGCATCGCTGAGGTCGCTCATATCGTCCCAGGTCACCTGCAGGCCGGCAGCGGCGGCCATGGCGATCAGGTGCATGGTGTGGTTGGTCGAGCCGCCCGTGGCATGAAGGCCGACGAGACCATTCACGAAGGCCTTCTCGTCCATGATGTGGCCGATGGGCGTATAGTCATTGCCCTGCGCGGTCAGCGACAGCGCGCGCTTGGTCGCCTCGCGGGTCAGCGCATCGCGCAGCGGCGTACCGGGATTGACGAAGCTGGCGCCCGGCAGGTGGAGGCCCATGATTTCCATGAGCATCTGGTTCGAATTGGCGGTGCCGTAAAACGTGCACGTACCGGCCGAGTGATAGGACTTGCTTTCGGCTTCGAGGAGTTCGGCGCGACCAACCTTGCCCTCGGCATAGAGCTGGCGGATCTTGCTCTTCTCGTCGTTCGGCAGGCCCGAGGGCATGGGCCCGGCGGGAATGAACACGGCAGGCAGGTGGCCAAAGCTCAGCGCACCGATGACCAGACCGGGCACGATCTTGTCGCAGATACCAAGATAGACGGCCGCGTCGAACATGTTGTGCGAGAGCGCAATGGCCGTCGCCATGGCGATCACATCGCGCGAGAACAGGCTCAGGTCCATGCCCGGCATGCCCTGGGTCACGCCATCGCACATGGCCGGTACACCACCCGCCACCTGGGCCGTAGCACCGATTTCGCGCGCCGCCTGTTTGATGATGTCGGGATAGAACTGATAGGGCTGATGGGCGCTCAGCATGTCGTTGTAGCTGGTGACGATGCCGAGATTGAGCGTCTTGTTGCCGGCGAGCGCCGCCTTTTCCGAAGGCGTACAGGCGGCAAAGCCATGGGCGAGATTGCCACAGGAGAGCGTCGATCGATAAACGCCGGCTTCGCGCGCGGCGTCGAGGCGATTGAGATAGTCGCGGCGCGTGTCGCGGCTGCGGGCCGCAATGCGGTCGGTCACGTCCTGGATTGCCTGGCGGACGGTCATGGTTCTACGCTCCTATAGGGCAAGGGCGCGCCAAAGGGGGCCGCTGGCGCGGTATTCCTTGCAACGATGACTGGTGCGTTCAACGGCCAGGGCGGTCGATTGGGGACCGCCCCAGGGGTTTTACGGACACCAGTAAACAGCTAGCGGCGCATCCGAGCGCAGCACGGCGCGAATGGGCATGTCCTCGACGGGACCATCGCCCAGCGCCTTGTCCAGCACCGCGGCTTTTTCGTCGCCTTCGATGTGGAGATAGAGGCCGTCGGTCTCGATCAGACGCGGCAGCGTAAAGGTAATGCGTGGCTCGCCCGCGCCTGGGGCGCGAATGGCAAGGGTCGGGCCCTGCGCTGTCAGAGCCTCCTCGAGCGTGTCGCCGCCCGGAAAGAAGCTCGCCGTATGCCCGTCATTACCCATGCCGAGGATCACGGCCGCAAAGGGTTTTGGCAGCGTCGAGACCAGCGCATTGGTCTTGGCTACCTGTTCCGCGGTGGGTTCGTCGCCACCCGAATAGAGCGGGAAGAAACGCGCCACGGCCGCGGGACCCTGCAGCATCTTCTCGTTGACCAGCAGAGCATTGGAGCGGTCGCTGGTCTCATCGACCCAGCGCTCGTCGACGAGGGTGACGATGACCTTGGTCCAGTCGATATCCCGCATCTTGCCGAGCGCCATGAAGAATTTTCCGGGCGTCGAACCGCCGCTTACCGCAATGGCAGCCTCGCCGCGCTCCGCAATGGCATGGCGGATGCGGTCGGCAATGGCTTCGGCCAGTTCCTTGGCGAGAGTCGGCTTGTCGGCAAAGCTGCGGCGGTCGATGCTCACGAGAGGGGGCCCTCATACCAGGAGCGGCCATCGCGCTCGATCAGGGCCACGGCGCCGCTTGGGCCCCAGGTGCCGGCGGTATAGCTCTGCGGCGGTTCGCTCGAACGGTCCCAGGCTTCACGGATCGGGTCGACCCACATCCAGGCCGCTTCCAGTTCGTCGCGACGCATGAACAGCGTCTGGCTGCCGCGCACCACGTCCATCAGCAGGCGCTCATAGGCCTCCGGCGTACGTTCGTTGAAAGCCTGGGCAAAGGAGAGGTTCAGCGCCACTTCGCGCAGGCGCATGCCGCCCGGACCCGGATCCTTGTTCATCAGCATGAGCTTGACGCCCTCGTCGGGCTGCAGGCGGATGATGAGCTTGTTGGGCCGCGGCGCGCCTTCGGCATGGTCGAAGATCGAGTGCGGAATAGGCTTGAACTGGATGCAGATTTCCGAGACGCGCTCGGCCATGCGCTTGCCGGTGCGCAGGTAGAACGGCACGCCGGACCAGCGCCAGTTTTCGATTTCGGCCTTCAGCGCCACAAAAGTCTCGGTGCGGCTGCCCTTCTTGTCCTCGGGCAGTTCATCCTGATAGCCGGCGACCGATACGGTTTCCGACTTCACGCCGCGATACTGGCCGCGCACGGTGTTCTTGGCCACGTCGCCATTGGTGATGCGGCGCAGGGCCCGCAGGACCTTGAGCTTTTCGTCGCGCAGCGCATTGGCGTCGTCGCTGGCGGGCGGCTCCATGGCCACAAGGCACAGGAGCTGCAGCATGTGGTTCTGGATCATGTCGCGCAGAGCGCCGGATTCGTCATAGTAGCCGCGCGTGCCGGCGCCGACGCTTTCAGCGACGGTCAGCTGCACGTGGTCGATATGGGCCGAGTTCCAGACTGGCTCGAACAGCGTATTGGCAAAGCGCAGCGCCAAGAGGTTCTGCACCGTCTCTTTGCCGAGATAGTGGTCAATGCGGTAGACCTGATCTTCCTGGAAGATTTTCGACACGCCGTCATTGATCGCGATGGACGATTCGAGATCGTGGCCGAGCGGCTTTTCGATCACGACGCGGGCATCACGGCGATAGAGCTTCTTGGCATCGAGATATTCGGCGATGGGCTCGAAGAGATCGGGCGCCACGGCAAGATAGAAGGCGCGGACAATCGCGGGATCATCGCGCAGCGCCGCGCCGAGATCGCCCGATTCCTCAGGCTTGCTGGCATCGACCGGCACATAGGTGAATATCTTGATGAAGCGGTCGATCACCGCCTGGTCCTGATATTCCCTCTCGACGAACTGCTGGATGGCCTCGCGCGCCGTCTTCTGGAAATCGGCCTCGGTGAGTTTCGAGCGCGACGCGCCGATGATGCGGCTGTTCTCGTCGAACTGGCCGTCCTTGAAACGGTGGTAGAGCGCCGGAATGAGCTTACGCTTGGTCAGGTCGCCGGTGGCGCCGAACACCACATAGTCGAAAGCGGGAACAGGAATGATGCGGCTGGACACGAGGCGTAGTCCCTAGTTTGAGGCGAAGTTTTGCTTGGCGAGAATAACAGCGCCATGCAGGGGTTCGAATTGCGGCAGGGCGACAAAATTGCCGTAGCGCTCGGTCAGCCGCGGGAAGAGCCGCTGGCCGAGACCGCCGACAATGGCCATCACCTCGGCGCCGTGGCTTTTGAACCAGCGCACATAGGTGTCGATATAGCCCATCTGCACGTCGAGCAATTTGAGCGCAACTGGGTCGTTCTGCTCGAGATAGTCGAACCAGAGCGGCATCAGCTTGCCATATTCGCCCGGCGCCCGGCCGATCAGCGCGTCGTCGCACCCTTCGGATCCATCGTCGCTCAAGAGCTTCAGGTCCATGGCCGTCGCAAACGACCATGTCATGATGCCCTGATTGTCGCCGCCGAGCGCATTGGCCACCGCCTTGGTCAGGGGCGAACCTTCGGCAAGGCCATCTTCGGCCTCGACCGTGTAACGTGCCAGTTCCCGACCAAGGATAGCGCCCGACATCTGGTCGCCGATGTGAAAGCCCCAGCCGCCGGCTTGATAGCGCGTACCATTAACGATCGACATGGCCGCCGAACCGGTGCCGATGATGACAACGCCACCCTCGCCGCCACCCAGCGCGCCGGCATGGGCGATGTCGATATCGTCATAGACTTTTGCGCCCGCAAAGGGCCAGGGCCGCGCGGCAAACTCCGCGCGGGCCGTGTCCATGCGGCCGCCCGCCATGCCGAAGCAGGCATAGGTATTGGCGGTTTCGGCGAAATCGACACCGGCCGCCTTGAACACATCGCGCGTGCCGTCGCTGATCGCCTTATAGGCGGGATCGCCGGCATCAATCTGCAGATTGGAACGGCCGTTCTTCACTTCGGCCAGCGTCACCAGATTCTCGTCGGCCAAACGCACGCGGCAATTGGTGCCACCGCCGTCGACGCCAAGATAATATCGGGGCACGCAGTCTCTCCATAAGGGGGATGGGCTACGGGAATCGCCGGATTGGACCTTGCCCTACCCGACGCAGAGCCACACCCTAAGGTGTCGTTTCGGCGCGGACCATAATGCGAAAGAAGCTAAGACGAAAGTAGCATATCGGACAAAATCGACCAGCCAAGGCCAGGTTTCGCATGGCAGGTTCACGCAAATGCGCTTGAGGCTGGAACGCCTTGGCCTGCCGATGGGTTTTATCGCCACAGCGACGGCTTTCGGAGGATGAAAATCCATGCGCCACGCACTGGTTCTGGGCGGCGCGCGCTCAGGCAAGACCGCCTTTGGCGAACGGCTCGCCCTCCATTCGGGCAAGAGACCCCTTTATCTGGCCATGACCAAGGCTCTGGACGGCGACATGCGCGAGCGCGTCGAGAGCCACCGCACCGGCCGGACCGGCCGTTTTGCCACCCGTGAAGAGCCACTTCTGCTCTCCCGTGCGCTTATCGAAGCCGGCCAGGAACACGATGCCGTACTCGTCGATTGCCTGTCGCTCTGGATCACCAACCTCTTGATGGCCAACGAAGACGTCGCCACCGCGGTCGGCGAGCTTTGCGCTACGCTGATGGAATTCCGCGAGGCCAAGGTGATCCTCATCAGCCACGAGGTCGGCCTCGGCATCGAGCCCGAAAATGCCATGACCCGCACATTTCGCGATCTCGCCGGCTCCGCCCACCAACGCCTGGCCGAAGTGTGCGACGACGTCTATTTCGTCGCCGCCGGCCTGCCACTGACCATGAAGGGCGCGGCGCCGACTTAAGGCGCCCAGCGGAAGAGTCTGCGCAATCAAGGGCTTGCCCGGGCGCGGCTTAGATACAAATGCTTCTGAAAATCACTCGCAAATACAACGACTTGCGAGACTCCACCATTACCGCTATGGCGGGTGGCAATCCATTGCGGAGCTCCCCATGGCCATCACCGACCGCACACTCGCCATTGCCGTGGCCAGTCTGGGCATAGGCCTTGCCGTGCTGGGCCTGAAATTTCTCGCCTGGTATCTGACAGGCTCGATCGCGCTTTATTCCGATGCGCTCGAATCGATCGTCAATGTGGTGACATCCATCGCCGCGCTGATCGCCGTGCGGCTGGCGCAGCGCCCTGCCGATGCCGCGCTGCAATATGGCTATCACAAGGCCGAATATTTCTCGGCCGTGCTTGTCGGCGTCATGATCATCGTCGCCGCCATCCTGATCCTGCGCGAAGCCTATTTCGGCTTCATTGCCCCCGAACTGCCCGAGGCCGGCGTCCAGGGTATTGCCGTCAGCGTCGTCGCAACCATCATCAATCTGGTCTGGGCCGTGGTCCTGCGGCGCCATAGCCGCCGCGTCCGCTCGCCTGCCCTTGAGGCCGATGCCAAGCACCTGATGACCGACGTGGTTTCAACGTTTGGCGTTCTGGTCGGCCTTGCGCTTGTCTACGCCACCGGCCTTGCCATTCTCGACTCGGTGCTCGCGGCGCTCGTCGCGCTCAACATCCTCTGGTCCGGTTGGGCCGTGATCCGCGAAAGCGTCGGCGGCCTGATGGACGTCGCCCTGCCCCCGGAAACGCAGAAAACCATCCGCGAGGTGATCTCGCAGAATGCCGATGGCGCCATCGAGGCCCACGACATTCGCACCCGCCAGGCCGGCAAGCTGACCTTTATCGACTTTCACCTCGTCGTTCCCGGCGCCATGACCGTCGAAGCCGCCCACACCATCTGCGATTGCATCGAAGCGAAACTGCGCGAGGCCGTGAAGGACGTGCAGATCACCATCCATGTCGAGCCGGAAAACAAGGCCAAGCATGCCGGGATCGTGGTGGTTTAGCGACGATCGCCTTGCCCGGTTTCTAGTCCCCGGATGTCACCCCGACCTTCGCCGGAGGGACAATCGCGTTTTGGGGAAGCGGCGGCAAACGATTGGGTCGTTGCCCCCTTGCCGCTCGCTCGCGACGCAGTCAGAATCGCGCCATGCGCTTCGTTCTCGCCGCTATCGCCGCCCTTGCCCTCGCCATGCCAGCCATGGCCCAGGCCATCTGGGGCTATTATGAAAACGCGCGCTACGCCTATGGCATCGACATCCCGCCCGGTTTCGAAGGCCAAGGCGAAAGCACCAATGGTGATGGCCAGGTGTTCCTCTTCGATGGCCGCGTTGCGCGCCTGACGGTCTGGGGCGGCTATTTCGTCACCGAGCCGGATTTTGAATCCGAGGCCCATGCCCGCCTGGCCGAAGACACCGGCGCCGGCTGGGGCCTCACCGCGCAGTCAACCACACCCACCTGGGCCATCTGGTCGGCGACCAAATCTGGCCGCGTGCTGCACCAGCGCATGATCGCGCTTTGCGATGGCCAGAGCTATGCCGCGCTCCGGCTCGACTATGCTCAGTCAGACCGGCCAAAACTCGATCCTCTGGTCGATCAGCTGACCGCCTCGCTGGTCGCGATCTGCTGAGCACAGTGCTCTGCATGGGCGATGATGCGCCGTGCGACTTCCTCCGGCGGCAGGTCGGTGGTTTCAAGATCGATCCGGTGAGGATGGTCTACAGCCAATAGCGGCCGCATCTTGCGCACATGGGCGGCGCCCGCCTCATCGGTCATTTTCAGCCGCTCTTCGCGCTCGGCCGAAGGGATGCGGACGGCATGGGCGGCCGCCGAGGCCGACAGAAATACCGGCACGAAAACACTGCCCCGCCGCGCCGCGGTCGCTACCACTTCGTCATAAATCAGACGATCCAGCGGATCGTCCCCCATCAGGGCGTTGGTGAGCACGAAACTCGCCTCGGCCGAAGCGATCTCGGCCATTGCGGTCAGCGCCTGGCGTCGGATGGTCATGATCAGGTCCCAGGCGCCGTCAGGGATCTTTGTCCTTCCGTCCTCGCGGATCAGCGAAAAGATGACGTTATTGGCCAGGTGATTGTCGAACAGCCGCGCACCGGTCGTCGCGGCAATCCGCTTGGCGACCGTGAGCTTGCCCACGCCATAGTGGCCGATAAGATAGATGATCGTGTTGTGCATGCCGTTCCCGCCTCAATAGTCCGGTTGCGGAAGTTCCTCAGGCCATGGATAGCCCAAGTTGATCGATTGCACGCGCACATCGAGCGTTTCCAGCAGCGGCTCTGACGACGGCACCGTCACTTCGCCGGAGACGGGCGTCACATCCACGTCCTCAGAATAGTCGTCCGTCGGCGCAAAGCGGAACCAAAAGCCGCAGCCAGCCTCGGGATTGGCCAGCGCCCCCGTTTCGAACACGGCACCGCCACCATAGTCCCACCAGAAACCGCCAATGGTGAAAGGCTCACCATTGATGGCCTCCACTTCCTTGACGCTCATGCCGATCTTGATGCCGGTCGGGGTTTCCTGACTTGGCGCCAATTCGAGAGAACTGAGATATTCGAGCTTTTCCTCGTCCCACCAGCTGAACTGCATGACGCGGTCGGGTTCGTTGGGAAAGACAGTCGTCGCCATGAACTCGATGCCTTCAACACCATAGACCATGCCCGTCTCGACATTGTCCTCGCCAAAGGTTTCCCGCACCAGCGTATCCGAACTCTTCGGCCCGAAAACGCCATCGCAGGTCACAGCGACTGGCGCGGCCGGCGCTGTTTTCGCCTTGTCCTTGGCCACGGCGGGCACGGCAACAAGAGCAAGGCTCAGGGCAAGCAGCGAAATGCGGGCGATCATGAAAATGTCCTCCTCAAGCTGCGGCATTCTGGCCGAGCTTGCGCGTGCCGACAATTGGCGACTCGCGCTATGAACCGGTGCTGAAGGAGTTTTTCCATGAAACCGATCAAGTTCGACCGTGAAGAGACCAAGGCCATTGTCGGCGAGATTCAGGACTATTTTCGCCTGGAGCTGGATCAGTCCATCGGTGCCATTCCGGCCGAAATGCTGATGCAGTTCTTCGCCGACAAGATGGGCGCCTATTACTATAATCGCGGCCTCTATGACGCGCAGGCGTTGATCCGCAAGCAGGTGGAAAGCCTCTCCGACGAGATCTTTGCGCTGGAGCAACCCACCAAGCATCTGCGCTAGGGGCGTGCTTGACGGCGTGGCCGGCCAAACCCTACTCAGATAATCAGCTTATCTGGGGCCGGCCATGCTCTATCCCTATGCGGTCATCATCCACCTTCTATGCGCCACCGCCTTTATCGGCGTGGTGTTCTTCGAGGTCTTTATTCTCGAAGGCATGCGCCCTCATCTGGGCCATGCCACCATGGAGGCGGTCGAAACCAGCCTCGTGCGCCGCGCCCGCCAGATCATGCCATGGGTCGTGGGGACGCTGTTCCTCAGCGGCTTCTACCTAGGCTACGAGCAGTTTTCGTCCTCGGGCCTTCACTGGAACAATTCCTTCTCGGTGCTCCTGGCCATCAAGATTACGCTGGCCCTCAGCGTCCTCGTCCACTTCATCACTGCCATGCGGGCGGCCTCAACCGGCTGCATGACCTCCGAGCGGTTCCGGCTCACCCATATCAGCGTCTTCATCCACATGGTGCTGATCGTGATTCTCGCCAAATCCATGTTCTATTTCGCCTGGTAGCTAAGCGAAATTCTTGGGGCCTGGCACGCCGCGGCAATGCTATGAGGAGCCCCGGAATCATCTGCTCTTGCTGGAGGAAGCCTTGGGCTTCAACTTTGCCACGCTGGCACCGATCGGCCTGCTGATCGCGTCCAATGTCTTCATGACCTTTGCCTGGTATGGGCATCTCAAGTTCCCGAGCGCCACGCTCTGGACCGTCGTGCTCATCAGCTGGGGCATTGCCTTCTTCGAATACTGGCTCGCCGTCCCCGCCAATCGCATCGGCTATGGCGTCTATTCGGGCGCCGAGCTCAAGACCATTCAGGAGGTCATTTCCCTCTCGGTCTTCGTGCTCTTTGCCGTCTTCTATTTGGGCGAAAAGTTCACCTGGAACCATGGCATCGGCTTCGCGCTCATCGCACTCGGCGCCTTCTTCATCTTCAAGGGGCCGCTAAAGTAGCGGCCCCTCCTGCTTGGGATCAGTGCTGGCTGCCCGAGCCACCGACGGCGACGATATTGTAGGGCGCGCCGTCGACCGCGATTTCACCCGCGAGGGCAAAATCAGTCACGTCCACCATATGCACCACACCCTTCAGCGGATCGGTCACCGCAACCTTGTCGCCCGCCACCGCAATGCGCGGCCGCGGCAGGCTCCATTCGCCATCCATGGAATAGGGCTCGGTCACCTTGACCGATTGCACCAGTTCCCCACTCACCACATCGAGTTGCCGCAAAAAGCCGTCCTCGGTGAAAATGTAGGCAAATTTCGGCCGCACAGAATCGGCGACGAAATGCACGCGCCGCGTCGGCAGGTCGACGAGACGATAGGGCGCGGCCTCGGCAGGATCGATGATCACCACCTTGTCGGCTCCATAATTGCCGAGGAAATACTGCATCCCCTTGCCGCCGATGAGCGTCGTGGTCTTGCCCTCCGGCAGGCCGGCATAGTCGAGCTTGGTCACCTGCGGTTCGCCTGAGCCTGAAACAATCAGCACGCCATCGCCGCAACCAACGATAAGCAGATTGCCCGAGGCAGCCTCGCCATGAAGATCGGGGCAGGCATGGGTCTCACCCACCAGATTGCCCGCCGCGTCGATCACATTGAGCCCGATCCGTGGCTTCTTCTCGTCTTCGGCATTGGCCGTCGAAACCAGCGTGAAATCACCCCACGGCACGGCAAGCCCGTGATGCGGCGTGCCGCTGTCGAGCTGGGTGGCTGTGATCTTGCCCTCATCCGCCCATTCATGCGGGCTGAAGAGATCGACCTTGCCCGACCCGTCAAAGAACAGCGCGACCTTGCCATCATGCTGGACAAAATGCGCCGGCTTTTCGCCTTCGAGTACGGCGTCGACCAGGGTCGGTTCGGAAACCTCGATATCGCCGTGATCGCCATGATCATCCACGGCAATGCCCGAGCGAATGGCCGAAACCTGATTGCCCGCGCCCTGCACGGCAAACACCGCCTCGCCCGATTCACTGGCAACGAGCGAAGCCGGACTTTTCAGGGCAAAACTGCCCAGGACATCGCCGCTGACTGCATCGAGGGCAGTCACCTTACCCTCGGCATGATCACTGACGAACAGCCGCCACGCAGTGACATCATCGGCCATGGCCGGCACAGTCAGCGCCGTGGCAAGAAGAAGAGACGTAAGGATATGACGCATAGATGCTCCGATATGTTAGAACGTTACGTTGAAAGGCGAAAATTTGGGCGAGCAAAGGCATTCCCCGTCAAAGGGCAGCGTCCATTCCGGGTCGCTATCAGGCCTTCAAGCCCACCGCGTTATTCCCGCGAAAGCGGGAATCTCTGTTTTGGCGTTGGGAGCTTCCCGCTTTCGCGGGAACCGTCCTACCCCAGGCAGTCCACCAGCCCCGCCGCGATACCCCGCAGCAGATCACCATAAAGCCCGGGCCCTTCCGCCAGCGCACTTCCCTCAGGATCAAGCACCCCGGCCTTGGCCTCGGTGCCCTCCACGATCGTGCTGACAATCGCCGGCTCGAAATTGGGCTCGGCAAACACGCATGTGGCGCCCAGCTCGCTCACCTTCTTGCGCAGTTCATCGACCCGCGCCGCGCCCGGCATGGCCTCAGGCGAAACGGTGATCGTCCCCGCCACTTCAAGCCCAAAGCGGCTCTCGAAGTACTGGTAGGCATCGTGGAAGACGATGAAGGGCTTGTCCTTGACCCCGTCCAGCGTCCGCGAAATCTCGTTTTCGAGCGCACCCAGCGCTTCGATTTCGACTTCGGCATTGGCCTGATAGGTCGCCTCGTTCTCTGGGTCAGCCGCGCTTAGCACCTGGGCAATGTTCGCCACCATCAGCTTGGCATTTTCCGGATCGAGCCAGAAATGCATGTCGCCTTCTTCGTGTTCATGCGCGTGGTCTCCGCCATGATCGTCATGGCTGTGCCCTTCGTGAGCATGATCCTCATCGCCATGCGAATGCGCCTCGAATGCCCCGCCCTCGCGCATGGGCAGCAGCTCAATCCCCCTCCGATTCCGCCAGCTCCACCGTCTGCGCCTTGGTCGACAGCGTCTCCAGCGCATCGGCAAGGAACAGTTCCATGCCATGCCCGGTCCAGAACACGATATCGGCATTTTCGAGCGCCGAGGCATCGGAAGGCCGCAGCGAATAGGTGTGTGGCGAGGCCGCGCCCTTGACGATCAGGCTGGGTTCGCCCACCCCGGCCATCACAGCCGAAACCAGTGAATGCACAGGCTTTGTCGAGGCCACCACATTGGGCGCCGCCATGGCCGTGCCGGTCAGCAAAAGGCCTGCGAGTGTGGCAAAGGGGATCAGCCGGTTCATGAAGGCACCTCTTGTCTGCTCCATATCGCGAACGATATGTTATGTTATTACGCTTGCGGCAGTGTTATGCTATAACGTAAATGACAGCGTCAAGTGCACTTGTGGAAACATTCATGGACATGCGCATGAAGGGCGAAACGCTCATCACGCTCACCAATGCCGGGGTTCGCAGTGGCGGCCGCGTCCTCGTCGAGGGCGTGGACCTCTCCATCGCGCGCGGCGAAATCGTCACGCTCATCGGCCCCAATGGCTCGGGAAAATCGACCACCGCCAAAATGGCGACGGGTGTCCTGAAGCCCTCGACCGGTACGGTATCGAGAAAACCCGGCCTCAAGATCGGCTATGTGCCGCAAAAGCTCAGCATCGACTGGACGCTCCCGCTGACGGTCGAGCGCCTGATGAACCTGACCGGCCGGTTCTCCCGCCCTGAGATCGAAGCTGCCCTCGCCGCCGTCGGTGCCGGTCGCCTGCTTCACGCCGCCGTGCAGGAGCTTTCTGGCGGCGAATTCCAGCGCGTGCTCTTTGCCCGCGCCATGATCCGCAAGCCCGATCTCCTTGTCCTCGATGAGCCGGTGCAGGGCGTCGATTTCTCCGGCGAAGTGGCGCTTTACGAGCTGGTCCGCAGCATCCGCGACACCACCCAGGCCGGCATCCTGATGATCAGCCACGATCTCCACGTCGTCATGGCCGAAACCGATACTGTCATCTGCCTCAACGGCCACGTCTGCTGCCGCGGCACCCCCGCCGCCGTCAAGCGCAGCCCGGAATACCTCGCCCTGTTCGGCGCCCGCGCCGCCGACACGCTCGCCATCTACGAGCATCATCACGATCACGAACACCACGACGACGGCTGCCTCGTCGGCAAGCATGGCGAGCACGAGCACCCGCACGGGCATGTGCATCACGATCACTCGGAGCACGACCATGCTCGGTGATTTCTTCTCCCGCGCCCTTGTCGCCGGCATCGGCCTCGCCGCCGTCACCGGCCCGCTGGGCTGTTTCGTCGTCTGGCGCCGCATGGCCTATTTTGGCGACACCATGGCCCATTCGGCCCTGCTCGGCGTCGCCATCTCGATCCTGCTCTCGATCAACATGACCCTTGGCGTCTTCGCCGTCGCCGCCCTCGTCGCCGGTGCGCTGCTCCTCCTACAACGCCAGAACACGCTCTCCACCGACGCCCTCCTCGGCATCCTCAGCCACTCCTCCCTCGCCGTCGGCCTCGTGCTTGTGGGCTTTCTCACGCAGGTCCGCATCGACCTCATGGGCTTCCTCTTCGGCGACATCCTCGCCGTCTCGATGGAGGATATTTACATCATCTATGGCGGCGGCATCGCCATCCTCGCGATCCTCGCGCTCAACTGGCGCCCGCTTCTCGCCGCCACGGTCAGCCCCGAGCTCGCCGAAGCCGAAGGGCTGAAGCCGGAGGTCAGCCGCATCCTCCTCATGCTGCTCATGGCCTCGGTCATTGCCATTGCCATGAAGCTCGTCGGCGTCCTCCTCATCACCTCGCTCCTGATCATTCCCGCCGCCACCGCCCGCCGCCTCAGCGCCACGCCTGAAATCATGGCGCTGGTGGCAGCAGTTCTTGGTGCCGCATCCGTCATCGCTGGCTTGTACGGCTCGCTCACCTGGGATACCGCTTCAGGACCGTCCATTGTCGTCGCGGCGCTGCTGATCTTCCTCGTCTCGCTCACGGTACCGACCGCAAGATTGTTCGGCAGGAGAGAAAGCCATGGCGCATAGTCACGACATTCCGACGGACCTCACCCGCAATCAGGAACTCGTGCTAGGCACGCTGACGGCCTCGATGGGCCCGCTCAGCGCCTATGACATTTTGGACAAGCTGCGTGGCGATGGCCTGCGCGCGCCACTGCAGGTCTATCGCGCGCTCGACAAGCTCGTGGACCGGGGCCTCGCCCATCGGCTTGAATCGCTCAACGCCTTCGTCGCCTGCGCCGACATGCATTGCCATCGCAAGGGCCTCATCGCCTTCGCCATCTGCGAAAGCTGCGGCAAGGTTGATGAATTCGCCGATGAAGTGATCGAAGAGCGGCTGGGCTCATGGGCCCGCACGGGCGGCTTCAAGGTGGAACGCACCACTATGGAAATCCGCGGCCGCTGCGCGGATTGCCTCAAAAAGGCGGCCTGAACTAGGCCGCCTCTCCAAACGTCAGAAACCGCACCGCTGCAGCGCCATATTCGCGCTCGTCATCGAGCGTAAAGCCTTCTGGCACCGTCACCGGCACATCGACGCTCTCTTCCCAGACCAGCGTCGCGCCGGGTTTCAGCCAGCCATTGCCGGCCAATTCAGCCAGCGCCTTCTCGCCAAGACCCTGCCCATAGGGCGGATCAAGAAAAACAAGATCGAACTGCCCGAACGTGCCCGGCGTCCCCAGCCCCGTCGCGTCACGACGCAGCAGCTTGGTAATCCCCGCCACGCCAAAAGCCTGGATGTGATCGCGGATCAGCCCGCGCGATTCCGCACCGACATCGACAAAGGTGACATGGGACGCACCGCGCGACAGGGCTTCGAGCCCCAGCGCCCCGGTGCCGGCAAAAAGGTCAAGCACCCGCTTGCCCTCCAGCACCGGCCCGAGCCGTGACCCCAATATATTGAACATGCTCTCGCGCACGCGGTCTGCCGTCGGGCGAATGGAATCGTCCGACGGCGAATTGAGCTGCTTGCCGCGAAACTTACCGGCGACAATCCGCATGGCTTAGCCGCGCGGCTTGCGCGGGCCGGAAGGACGACCACCGCCGCTCGGCTTGCCACCAAATGGCTTGCCGCCCTCTGGGCGTCCGCCGGGGCGACCACCCGTCGGGCGCGCGCCGCCGGGACGTCCGCCTTCGGGCCGACCGCCGGGGCGGCCTCCTTCGGGTCGGCCACCGGGGCGACCACCCTGCGGGCGGCCCTGACCCGGGCGATCATCGCGGCGCTGTGGCCGGCTATCGTCAAAAGCACGCTGCGGACGATCCGAGCGGGGGCCACGCGAGGGCTTGTCGCCGAACGGACGCGAGGGACGGTCGCCGCGGTCCGGGCGATCACCGAAGCTACGGCCGGGCTTGTCACCAAACGAACGTGCCGGGCGCTCGCCGCCACGGGCCGGACGATCGCCAAAGCTGCGGCCCGGCTTGTCGCCAAACGGGCGTGCGGGACGTTCGCCACCACCACGAGATGGACGGTCACCAAAACCACGACCCGGCTTGTCTCCGAACGGACGATCACCACCGCGCGCCGGACGATCGCCGAAGCTACGCGCTGGCTTGTCACCAAAGCCGCGCTGCGGGCGCTCGCCACCACCGCGACGGTCATCATCGCGACGCGGCGGACGATCGTTAAAGCTGCGGGCTGGACGCTCATCGCCATCCGGACGACGGCTGCGCTGCGGCCGGTCACCGAACGATTTGTCACCATAGGGCTTGCGATCGCGCTCGCCGTAAGGCTTCTTGTCCCCATACGGCTTCTTATCCCCGTAAGGCTTCTTGTCGCCAAACGATTTGCGGTCACCCGCCGGGCGATCGGCACGATCCGGCCGCGGCGCCCGGATCGGCGGACGGCCATAATTGCTCGCCGGCTGGTCGTCAGCGTCAACGCGCGCACGCGCCGGACGGCCCGGACCCTTGGGTTCATATTCTTCCGGCGCGCGGCCATCGTCGTCAAAATGAATGCGGCGCGGCCGCACCGGACGATCATCGTCGCGGAACGAGCGGCGGTCATCGGACCCACCGCGAGAATCAAAGCGCCCGCCACCGGCCGGGGCACCGCGGGGCGAGCGGCCACGCGGCGATTCGCTGCTGGGCCGTGGGGGCGGGAACAGACCTTCGGGCATATCGCTGTCGAAATCGACATTGGCCGCCTCGGCCAGCTTCTTGCCAAGCTGGTCCTTGAGCATCTTGGCCTTCACCACCTCGATCTGACCTTCCTTGAGGTCGCCGAGCTGGAACGGACCATAGGAAACGCGGATCAGGCGGTTCACTTCAAGACCCAGCGCCCCGAGCACATTCTTGACTTCGCGGTTCTTGCCTTCGCGCAGACCCACGACGATCCAGACATTGTGCCCCTGCTCGCGTTCGAGCGTGGCTTCGATGGGGCCATAATTGATACCCTCGACGGTGATGCCGTCCTTGAGCGCGTCGAGCTGCGCCTGGGTCACAAAACCATAGGCCCGCACGCGATAGCGGCGCAGCCAGCCGGTAGACGGCAATTCAAGCACGCGCTTGAGCCCACCATCATTGGTGAGGAGCAACAGGCCCTCGGTATTGATATCGAGACGGCCCACGGTAACGACGCGCGGCAGGCCCTGCTCTTCGAGAGCCTCAAAAATCGTCGGGCGACCCTCCGGGTCCTTCTCGGTCACCACCAGCCCGGCGGGCTTGTGGTAGAGCCAGATGCGGGTACCCTGGCGCTCGGCCAGCGGCTGTCCGTCTACCGTGATCTTGTCGCGGCTCGTGACGTTGAAGGCCGGGGTAATGACCTTCTTGCCATTGACCATGACGCGGCCGGCGGCAATCCAGCCTTCGGCATCGCGGCGGGAGCAGAGGCCGGCGCGGGCCATGACCTTGGCGAGACGATCAGCGGTTTCGGGTTTTGGTGTGTCGCTCATGCGAACAGGACTTCCATGTCATGCGGGACCCATTTTGGGCGGCGCGGAGAAAGCGAAAGGCGGCCGGATCATCCGGCCGCCAAACAGGGGTCAGCTCCAGTAGATCTGGTACTACTGGTTGGTAACTTCGTTCGTGGTCAGCTTGGCGCTGGCGCCACCGCTCAGCATCGTGCTGCTCGGACCTTGCGCTCGCAGAGCACGGCGCACTTCCTCTGGGCAACGCGCATCGCTGAGCGGAACGAGCTCGCCGCTGGCGGCCCGGCAAACGAGATCAGCACTACCCACGCGGGTAAAATATTCATCCGGCGGCAGATAGAGCGGCCGGCCAGCGGTTCCCGTCACCTGCATGCCTGCTGCGCTCATGCGAGCGGTCAGGGCGCGGGCTTCTTCCGGCGTCAGCGGACGGCCGGAAAGCGAACGCAGGTCAACGACCTTGGCATTGCGCAGGCGCTGGATATCGGCCTCGCTAAGATTGGAGGTATCGATCTGCACGGTATTGCTGTCAGCCGGCAGCTGCGCCGCAGCGACCTGCGTGCTCGGTGCCGGCAGGTTGTTGCCCGATCGCGGCAGCACCAGCGGAGCGCGGGCCGCGGTCAAATCTTCCTTAGGTGCTTCGCCAGGGATAAGACCAACACCGCGCGCGGTCGTGTTCAACACGTCGCGTTCAAAGGTGCCGAAATCGGTCAGCGCATTGGTGCCTTCGACCGTGGTGCAGGCGCCCAGGGCCAAAGTCGCCGCCAAGGCCAGCCCTGCCAGCACTGCACGCGCCGCGGCCGAAATACGGCCATTGTGGCCGGTCAATCCAATACGCATGAAACGTCCCTTACGATAATGGCGGCGCTTATAGCGCATTTGAGGCCCTAAGGCCAGATTCGGGCAGCACAATGGTGCGCGAGCCTCAATCGGCCGGCTTTGGCTTGCTTTTCCCGAAGCCAACAAGGTCGATCAGCAACAGGATCACCCCCAGCGTGATCGCCATATCGGCGATGTTGAAGATGTAGAATGACCAGCTTCCCCAATGAAAATGGAAGAAGTCGGCGACTGCGCCAAAAATCAGCCGGTCGAGCGCATTGGAGAGCGCTCCGCCTATGGCAAAGGCCAGACCCAGCCGCACCAGCGGCGCATCGGCTCGCCACCACCAGACCGAAAGCCCGATGATCGCCACCATCATGATCGCGCCCAAGGTCCACACCGGCAGGCCATCGAGCAGGCCGTACGAAATCCCGGTATTCCAAACGAGCACATAGTCGAAGAACGAGGTCACCGGCACGATTTCGCCACCCCGCCAGCCGGTCATCGAGAACGGGACGTAGTTGGTGAAGATCTCGACGCAGTTCGCCTGCCCGATGCCATAGCATTCGGCCGCGATATGATAGCCCTTTTGCGCGCGGTCGAGCCCAAAGGCGAGCACGGCCGCGACAAGCGAGGTGTAAATGGCGGGCGAAGCTGCCCTCGTGACGGCCACCGGGTTAGAGCCCGGCCGCCGCACGCTCACGCAGCGCCTGAGCGTCGCGCAAGGTCACGTCCGGATATTCGGGATCGGATCCGACTTCGGGCAGCACCTTCCACGAACGGGCGCAGCGCCTGCCTTCGGCCAGAGCCGGCTCCACGGAAACACCCGGCACATCGTCAAGCTTGAACGCTTCGGCCGGGCCTTCGCCCTGCGACACGGCAATCGCCGAGGTGATGGCGATCTCGGCCAGGTCCTGCCCTTCGAGCGCCTCGATATAGCGCGCGTCCGAGACGAACACCTTCGGCGCCGCTTCCAGCGACGAACCGATGCGCTTTTCGCGACGCTCGATTTCGAGCGCCCCGGTCACCACGCGACGCACGCCGCGGATGAGCTGCCACTTGTCGGCGAGATCGTCATCAAGCCATTCCGCCGGAATGTCCGGGAAGAGCCGCAGATGGACCGACTCGTTCTCGCCCGGATGCCGTTCCAGCCAGCACTCTTCCATGGTGAAGACCAGGATCGGCGCCAGCCAGGCGGTCAGCGCGTTGAACAGATGGTCGAGCACGGTCAGCGCAGAACGGCGTTTTGCCGACGAGATCGGATCGCAATAGAGCGTGTCCTTGCGGATGTCGAAGTAGAACGCCGAAAGCTCGATGTTCATGAAGTTCGACAAGAGCGAGACGACCTTGCGGTAGTCATATTCCTTGTAGGCCGAGCGCACGCCGGCATCGAGCTGCGCCAGACGGTGCAGCATCAGACGCTCAAGCTCGGGCATGTCGCGGAAATCAACGACATCGTCAGCCTTGAAGTGGGCAAGATTGCCCAGCAGCCAGCGCAGCGTATTGCGCAGTTTTCGGTACGCATCCACCGTCGTCTGGATGATTTCCTTGCCGAGGCGCAGGTCTTCCGAATAGTCCGACGAAGCCACCCAAAGGCGCAGGATATCGGCGCCGTACTGCTTGATGATGTCCTGCGGGGCAACGGTATTGCCGAGCGACTTGCTCATCTTCTTGCCTTCGCCATCCATGGTAAAGCCATGGGTGAGAACGCTGTCATAGGGCGCGTAGCCATTGGTCGCGCAGCTTTCGAGCAGCGACGAATGGAACCAGCCGCGATGCTGATCCGAGCCTTCGAGATACATCGAGGCCGGGAATTTCAGGTGCGGCCACTTCTGCTTGTTGCGCAGCACAAAGGCGTGGGTCGAACCGGAATCGAACCAGACGTCGAGAACGTCTGTCACCATCTCGTAGTCAGCGGCCTTGTGGCCCTCCCCGAGATAGCGCTCCGCAGCACCGGCCTTGTACCAGGCGTCGGCACCCTCTTCCTCAAAGCTCTGGGCAATGCGGTGATTGACCAGCTCATCGCGAAGGATTTCGCCGCTTTCCTTGTGCACGAAAACCGTGATCGGCACGCCCCAGGCGCGCTGACGGCTCAGCACCCAATCGGGACGGTCCGCAATCATGGCGCGCAACCGGTTCTGGCCGGCAGCGGGGTAGAACTTTGTCGCATCGATCGCGTTGAGCGCGCGGTGACGCAGCGTATCGCCCTCCACACCCTCGATGGCCTTGTCCATATAGACAAACCATTGCGGCGTGTTGCGATAGATCACCGGCTTCTTGGAGCGCCAGGAATGCGGATACTGATGCTTCACGCGGCCACGGGCGATGATATTGCCGTGCTCGGCGAGAGCGGCGATAACGCGATTGTTCGCATCGCCCTTCTTGCCATTGTCGTCGATGACGCGCGCGCCATCAAAACCGGGCGCTTCGGACGTGTAGAAGCCGTCGTCGCCCACAACATAGGGGATGGACGGATCGATGCCGCGATCCTGCAGCAGGCGCGTTGAATCCATCCAGATTCCAAAGTCATCGAGACCATGGCCCGGGGCTGTGTGCACGAAGCCGGTACCGGCATCGTCGGTGACATGTTCACCGTCGAGCAGCGGCACGTCAAAGTTGTAGCCATCGGCAAGGCCGCGCAGCGGATGCTCGGCCAGCGCACCGGCGAGCATTTCCGAACTGACGGGGAAGACCTTTTCGTACGCTTCGACCTTGGCCTTCTTCATCACGTCTTCAGCCAAGTTGTCCGCGACGATGTACTGGTCTCCAACCGCCGCCCAATTCCCATCGGGGGCCGCGGTCACGCGGTAAAGGCTGTAAGCGATCTTGCTGGAAAACGAGATGGCCCGGTTAGCCGGGATGGTCCAGGGGGTGGTCGTCCAGATCACCACGCTCGGCCGAACAAGCTTGCTTCCCTCAGCCGGCTCGACCCCACCAAACCGGCTGACCGGGAATTTCACCCAGATCGTGTCGCTCTCATAATCGGCATATTCGATTTCAGCTTCGGCCAGCGCCGTGCGCTCGACCACCGACCACATCACGGGCTTGGAGCCGCGATAAAGCTGCCCAGACATGGACACCTTCATCAGCTCGCGCGCGATCTGCGCTTCGGCGTCAAAGCTCATGGTGAGATAGGGATTGTCCCATTCGCCGAGGATGCCCAGGCGCTTGAATTCCTCGCGCTGGATATCGACCCAGCTTTCGGCAAAGGCGCGGCATTCCTGGCGGAATTCGACCACCGGAACCTCATTCTTGTCCTTGCCCTTGGCGCGGTACTGCTCTTCGATCTTCCATTCGATGGGCAGGCCGTGACAATCCCAGCCGGGGATATAGGCAGCGTTGTGGCCAAGCATCTGCATGGACCGGCTCACCAGGTCCTTCAGCGTCTTGTTCAGCGCATGGCCGATATGGATATTGCCATTGGCATAGGGCGGGCCGTCATGCAGCGTAAACAGCGGCCGATCCTTGGCCTGCTCGCGCTGACGCTCGTAAATATCCATGTCCTGCCAGCGCTTGAGCCAGATCGGCTCGCGGTCGGGCAGGCCCGCGCGCATCGGAAACTCGGTTTCGGGCAGGAAGAGCGTGGCCGAATAGTCTTTTTCGGTCGCGCTTGCAGCGGTATCGGTCATGGAACGGCAATCGGTTTTGGAAGATTGGGCCGCCTTTTAGCAAGTGAGGACAAAGGGGGCAAAGGTTGATTTTGCCACGCCATCCACGGCGAGGGCCATCGGCAACGCCGAACCGCGCATTGCAGCCTATTGAATGAGCGGCAGGATCCGTCCGCGCGCAATGGCGCCGGCATCGCCGAAAAGGTCCGGACGCAGTTTTTCTGCCGCCGCCGCATCGCCCCCGCCGATTTCATAGGCTTCCATGATCGTGGCGCTGATTTCATCGGCGTCCCTCGTTCCGGAATTGACGATCCGCACGGGCGCCAGTTCGGCCGCGCGCCGCGCATGGAAGAGATGTTCGAGATGCTGGGGAAAGGCGACCTGCCCGATCCCCATGCTCAGCCCCATGCAGAGCGTGCCGTGCTGGCCGGAATGGAGCAGCAGGCGCGACCGCCGGTTGATCTCTGCAAAGGGAACCGGCCGCGTCTCCACGGTCACGCCGGCTTCGACGAAAAGCTCCCTGATATTGGCCGTGGCCCCGGGTATGAAAGCGCGCATGGGCAGGTCGAGGCCGATGAGCGCGTCGACGAGCGCGTGATTTTCGGTCTCGCTGGTCGAGAAGTAAAAGAAGATCTCGTCGCCGCTGCCATCGGGACGGGGCAGCCTTTCATTGAGCGGGGGCAGCAGCGGCGCCTGTCGCCAGTCCCGATAGGGGTCGAGGCCGGCAATGGTGCGCGGCATTGCCGTGCTTTGGGCATAGATGTCGGACAGTCTTGCCAGCGGTCGGCCACCAAAATAAGCCATTGCCATGTTGACCGCCCGCAACAGTTCATCCTCGGCAAAAACCCGCTCGGAATATTCGGGCAGGAGAATGGGAAAGCTGTCGAGCCCGGCAGGCGGCACCGAATAGCCCGTGCCCACCGCAACAGATGGAATTCCGGCGATCTGCGCCGCCAATTGCGCGCAGGGCGCAAAGTCGGCGATGAGCAGCCGGCTCTTTCGCGCCTTGATCGTCTCCAGCCACCACTTGATCTGGGCGATCAGGAATTGCGGATTCCAGAAATTGAGATCGCCGAGAAAATCCCCCAGGTCGCAACATGCGGATTGCCCGCCGCCTCGCGCCGCGCGCGATTGGTCGAAAGCCGGGCGCCCTGAAATACGGTGTCGCAATGGGGCTCCAGCTCCTTTGCATGCTCCATGCGGCAGAGCGCAGCGTCACAGATGGCATCGACCCCAAGGGCCTCGGCAATGTCCCTGAGGGTCATCACGTGCCCCCGCCCGGCCCCACCTTCCCAGGCCAGAAGAATACGCGGCCGATTGGTCTCAACCGGCATGGCAGGCGCCGCGGAGCAGGCCGATCGTCAGGGCCCGTCGTCGGCGATGGGACAGGGCAACGAAGCGAACGGGCATACGAAATTCCCCTGATCGGGACAGTGCCAAAGAAAAAGTGATCGAGATGGCACCAACCCTCTGGATTGACCGGGATTTTTTACTGGCTCATGCTGGGGCCAGCATCGAACACATGTTCGATGGGGGACACGCGCCCGGTGCGCGATGTGGGCCAGGCGATGGGACGCTTCGAGGATATCCTCGGTACGATCCGGCAGGCGGCAGAGGACGACGCGTCCTGGCCGGACATGTTGATGCGCCTCGCCGATTACCTGGGCAGCGTCGAGGCAACCCTTGGCGGCGGCGCCCCCGGTTCGCTCCCACAGATGCTGTCACCGAGAACCAACCCCGCCGAAATCGAGCGCTATTTCACCACGTTCCACGATCGCAATGCGCTGATGCGCGACATGATGGGGCATGCCCCCGGCGCAATCGTCGTCGACGAGTCCCTGTCCCAGTTTGCCGATTTTCAGCGCGATACCTTCTACAACGAATGGTGCGTGCCCCAGCGCTACAACCGCGCCTTCGGAGTGCGGCTTGCCACCAGCACCGGCTGGCATGGCGCTCTCATGGTCAATGCGTCGCGCGCCATCGAATCCGACCAGATCGCCCGCTTCGAGGCCATTCTCCCGACTCTGACCCGCGCACTCGAGATCAACAAGCTCATCGGCCAGTTCAGCGGCATGGCGCGCTCCAGCCTCGATGTGCTCGAACTCGCCGGACAAGGCGCCATTCTGCTCGATGCCCGCGGCACCCTGCTCGACTGCAATGAGAGCGCCAGACAGCTCTTTGAGGACGGCCGGCTGCGCCAGCGCCACGGCCGTATCTCCTGCGACGACCCGGCAACGAACCGGCAATTGGCGCGCCTCATCGCGGTCTGCCTGCAGGCGCCCGACCACACCTCCGGCGGTCGCATGCAGATCGCGACACCCGAGGGCACGTTGGGCGTCCATTGCGCGCCCTATCCCGGCGGTCTGCTCTATCCCGCCGGGCGCCGGCCCGCGGTCATCATCATTATTTCCGACCCGCAGAGCCGCCTGCGTCGCCGGTTCGCGCGATTGCAGCAGCGCTACGGGCTGACCGCGGCCGAGATGGCACTGGCTCTGGCCCTGGTCGAAACCGGCAGCCGCAAAGCCGCCGCCGACCAGCGCGGCGTTTCCGACGCAACCGCCCGTGCCCAATTGACCAGCATTTTCGACAAAACCGGCGTCCGCAAGCAGACCGACCTCATGCGGCTGCTCCTGGCCGAGGACTAGAGCCCGCACCCACTGGCTGTCACCCCGCGAAGGCCGGGGCCCATCCTGAGATCTCGATAGGTGGCAATCGAGTGGGTAAGTGTGCCGAATGAAGCGCGAAATGCGCTAGCCGAAAAAGCCCAGCTTCTCGTCCAGCGCCCCAATCGGCCGCGCTTCGGCGATCATGGCGCGCGCCTTGCGGCTGTCGCGATCCATGGCGGCGATGAGATCGTCGAGCCCCTTGAACACTTCCTGCCCGCGGATATGGCCGATCAGCGCCACCGAAATGGTCTGCCCATAAATATCGGCGTCAAAATCGAAGAGATGCGTCTCAAAGGGCGGGCGCTGATTGTCGAACATGGGCTTGCCATAGGCAGCCACGCCGTCGAGCAGCTTCCCGCCGACCTTGGCCCGCACGGCATAGACGCCCTGGGCGAGCTGGAAGCCCGTCTGCGTCATCGTATTGGCCGTGGGATAGCCCAGGTCCCGCCCGCGCTGGTCGCCCTTGACCACGCAGCCTTCAAAAAACCAGTGATAGCCCAGGAGCCGATTTGCCGCCGTGACCGCGCCTTCGGATAGCGCCGCGCGAATACGCGAGGACGAAATGACCTCGTCGCCCTCATCGACCAGATCCAACGTTTCCACCGCAAAACCAAGCTCGGCGCCCTTTTCGCGCAGGAAACTCGGCGTGCCGCGCCGCTGCCGGCCGAAATGGAAATCGGAGCCGATGATAACGCCTTTTACCCCGAGCGCCCCGACGAGAAAATCGGCGACAAACCGTTCCGCCTCGATCTGCGAAAACGCTGTGTCGAAGGGTAGGATAATGATCCCATCAAGCCCCAGGGCCTCGGCCATGGTCGCCTTGGCATCGCCCAGCGTCAGACGGAAGATGAAGGGCGTCGGCGCAAAGACGTCGCGCGGATGCGGCTCGAAGGTCAGAACCAGCGCCGGTACGCCCGCGGCATGTGCCCGCTCGCGCAGTTCCGCAATGACGCGCTGATGGCCCCGATGCATGCCATCGAAATTGCCGATGGCGATATAGGCCCCCCTGAGCGCCGCGGGGAGCTCCGAAAAACCGGAAAGACGCACGAAATCGCTCAATTCAGGACGCCCAGGCAAGACGCGGCAGGAAACCGGCGACATGGGCCCGGCTCGGCGCGATCAGGTCGGCAATCGCCTGCGGATCGGGCTTGCCGAACGCATCAAGCTCGGCCGCATGGATCGAACCGGTAATGAAGAGAAGATCAATCCCAAATTGCGCCGCGCCCGTCGCATCGGTGCGCACGCTGTCGCCAATGGCCAGCACCCGGCTCTTGTCGAGCGTCTTGCCCGCGGCCAGTTCGCCGAGGCGGAACGCCTCTTCATAGATCGGCTGATAGGGCTTTCCTGCCATCAGCACCATGCCGCCCATGGCGGCATAAAGATCGCCCAGCGCGCCGCCGCAATAAATGATCTGGTCGCCATGCTCGACCACCCTGTCAGGATTGGCGCAGATCATCGGCAGTTTTCGCGAAAGCCAGAACTTGGCGCGTTCGCGATACATTTCGGGGGTGTCGTCGTCGGTGTCGAGATCGGTCACCACCACCACTTCGGCCTCTTCAGGCCCGGTGCGCTTGAGGTCGAACCCGTCGTAAAGCGCGTCGTCTTCGGTTGCCGGACCGACGTGGTGAATGGCCCGCCCGCGATATTTCGAAATCATCGTCCGCGTCGCGTCCCCCGAGGAGACGATGGCATCATAGGCCTCGCGCGGCACGTTGAGCCGATCAAGCATGGCAACGATGGGCGGAGACGGCCGCGGCGCATTGGTAATCAGCACCACCTTGCCGCCGGCACGGCGATAGTTCACCAGCGCCTCGACAGCCTCGGGAAAGGCCGAGACGCCATTGTGGATGACGCCCCAGACATCGCTCAGCACCGCATCATAGCGCCCCGCGAGTTCGGCAAGGCCGGAAATGATGGGCAGGGGCGCGGCTGCGGACATGGGTCAGTTCCCGTCTAAAAATGTCTCAGGCTGCTATGTGGCAGTTCGGTCCGGGCGATCAAGCCCGAAACCGATGGAACTGCTGATTTCAGAGCTCGGCGCGACGGCGCGCGGCCTCCGGGCGCTGCGGGGCCGGCGGCGCCACAGTGCGGGTCGGCTCGAGCAGCAGGTCGGGACGCACAGGGCCGGCCGGGGCAACGTGATTGCCCTGCACCAGCGTAATCTCATTGTCCAGAAGTTCGACGATCTGGCGCTCGTCGGTCACCCCGGTGGCGAGCAGGGTGATGTCGAAGCGACCCACATAGCTGGCAATATCGGAGAGGTGGAAGTCGGTATAGGTCTCTGATGAATTGATCAGCCGGCCGGCGCCAACCCGGATCGTGCGCACGCCGAGTTCAGACAAATCGGCAAAATTGAGCCGCAGCGAGGAGGTGTCGGAGAGCGAGAAGCCAGCCCCGCGCCGCTGGATCGCCTGCAGCGCCGTGCGCGCCGTCTGCATCAGTTCCTGGAATTCGACTTCGGCAATGGTGAAGATCAGGCCGGTGGCAATGACGCGGTTGGCATCGAGAATGGCCAGCAACTGCTCGACTGCGGCGCTGTCGCGCAAAGTCGCACTGGAGAGCGGAATGTAGAGCGAAATCGCCTGACCGCCGGTACGGGCGCGGCGGGCAATCGCCACGGCCTCGTTGAGCGCAGTGCCATCGATCCGCTGCAGCACATCCTCCCCGCCATGGCGCGGCAGGAAATCGACCGGCTCTGCCAGGTCGCCATCTTCCAGCATCAGGCGCGGAATGAGGTCATAGCCGGCGGGACGACGCTGCGGCAGGCGCGCAACGGGCTGGATATGATAGACAAGGCGCTGGTTGCCCAGCGCCTGACGGACCATTTCGAGGGGGATGATCGGCTCGATCTCGTCTTGCCGCGGCGGCGCAGCAACGGGCCGCGGCGCCTCGCTTACAAATCGATCGCTGGCGGGAATGGCTGCCGGCGCGGCACCCTTTTCCTCGATTTCGGCAACGGCCTCAGCCACCTGACGGATCACCGTGCCCAGCACGGAAATATCAGCCTCGATGGTTTCGAGGCGCTGGCCGGGATTGAGTTCGGAGAGGGCGTTGATGCGGCGGCCGAGCACTGAGCCGGCCTGCGCGTCGGTTGCCAGAAGTCTGGAGAGATCCTCGATACCGCGTTCGAGGCGTTTTTCCGCACGCAGCCGCAAACGGCGTTCGGTAACCAGGGTGGCAATGCAAGCAACGACCAGCGCAACCAGGATCGCTTCGGCAAGCGTGAACGACAAGGCGAAATAGGTCATTGCGCCAATCGCAAAACCAGCAAGCGCGATAAAGAGATAGACCAGAGCCTGCATAGCGTCCCAGGTTCAGATTGTGGCTAGATTCGACATGCAAGTCATATCATTGCCTCTGCTATGGAAAAAGCGCTGAGACGCGATCCTACAGGTAAAGAACGGATTATTTACCCTGTTCGTCAACAATCCCCGCAGACGTCATGGCTGTCCGGCACCGGTCGGACGCATGGCGAAACACTAGGATTTGGGCGTAATGGCAATGATTTCCGGCCTCGACAACGCGCTGAGCGGACGGCTTCTGCTGATCGACAGCGACGCGGAAGCGGCCTCTCAGATTGGCGAATCGTTGAGCCAGGCCCTGCTCTGCACGCCCTCCGTTACCCTCGCAAAGTCCGGCCGCGAGGCCCTCGACATGCTGCGCGCCAACCGATTCGACATCATTCTGGCCGATATGCCGAGCCTGAATGACATTGCCGAGCGCGACGATGAAGGCATGGGCCGCGTCGTGCGCCATGCCGAAGGCGCGCTCGTTGTCGCCATGGCTGGCGGCGCTTCCGTAACCGCTGCCGTCGGCGCCATGCGCGCCGGTGCGCATGACTATGTCACCAAGCCCATTGCCGGCCCAACCCTTGCCACCCGCATCGGCGAACTGGCCCAGCGTCACGGCCGCCCGCGCTCGCTCGGGCTCGACACGAGCCTGCCGCAGGCCGTCCCCGATTTTGCCGGCTTTGTCGGTGCGTCGAACGCCATGCAGTTCATCTATGAACAGATCGGGCGCGTCGCGACGTCGTCCGCCCCGGTCTTCATCACCGGCGAAAGCGGCACCGGCAAGGATGTCTGCGCCGAAGCCCTCCACAGCCAAGGCCCGCGTTCGGGCAAGCGTTTTGTCGCCATCAATTGCGCCGCCATTCCGCGCGACCTGATGGAAAGCGAGCTTTTTGGCGTCGCCCGCGGCGCTTTTACCGGCGCGCATGAAGACCGCAAGGGCGCAGCGGAACTCGCCGATGGTGGCACGCTCTTCCTCGACGAAATCGGGGAAATGGATCTTTCCCTGCAGTCAAAACTCCTCCGCTTCCTCCAGACCGGCACCATTTCCCGCGTCGGCGAAGCAAACATGCGCAAGGTGGACGTGCGCGTCATCTGCGCCACCAATCGCAATCCCCTGCAGATGATCACCGAGCGGAAATTTCGCGAGGACCTGTTCTACCGCCTGCACGTCCTGCCGATCCACCTGCCGCCGCTGCGCCAGCGCCCGACTGATATCATGGTCCTGGCCCGCCACTTCCTCGAGCGCTATGCGCGCGAAGAGCACAAGGTTTTTGGCGGCTTCTCCAATGAAGCCTCCCAGCAGCTGACCGCCGCCGATTGGCCCGGCAATGTCCGGCAATTGCAGAACCTCGTGCGCCGCATCGTCGTCATGTTCGATGGTGGGGATATCGATATCGGCATGCTCAATGCCGCCGACATCGAATCCCAGGCCTTTGCGCCGGTCGAAGCCCCTGCCCCGCGCGCCGAGACCCGCCGCGCTATCCTGCCCATGTGGCAGCAGGAACAAAAAATCATCGAAGACGCCATCGCCGCCTTCGCCGGCAATATTTCCATGGCCGCCGCGGCGCTCGAAATCAGCCCATCCACCATCTATCGCAAGCGTCAAAGCTGGGCGGAGATGCAGAAGGCGGGTTGAAACCAGCCATAACGCCTCCACACCCACGGTGTCATTCCCGCGAAAGCGGGAATCTCCGTTTCGGCGCAATGGGCTTCCCGCTACCTAGCTGCGGACCGCGGCGCGGCGGTAACTGCGCAAGCCTGCAACATCAAGCGCCAGCTCGCAAAACATGGCATTGGCCCAGGAGAACCATGGTCGCGTGAACTTTGCGGGATCATCGACGTGGAAGGACTCGTGCATGAGCCCGGTTCCACCGTCAGTGGCCAGTAACAGGTCCAGCAAGGCACGCTTTTCGGCGGGATCATCGCTGGTCAGCCCCTGCACCGCCAGGGCAATCGGCCAGACATGGTCCGGCGGCGTGTGCGGACTGCCGACACCCGACGCAGCCGTCCCGGCGTAGAAGTAGGGGTTTGCCTTGCTCAGAATGCGGGCGCGAGTCGCCTGGTAGATCGGGTCCGCTGCCGTGCACCAGCCCAGCATGGGGAGCGAAAGAAGGCTCGGCACATTGGCGTCGTCGGCGAAAAAGCTGTTGCCAAGCCCGTCGACCTCATAGGCGTAGACCGGGTCTTGGCCATCGACATCGACCAGCCCGAAGCGCTCGATTCCCTGTTCGATGTCCTCGCGCAGTCGATCAGCGTCCTGAGCGAGGGCGCGGTCGTCAAAAACCTCCACCGCCAGTTCGGCGATGTATCGCAGCGCCACCACAGCAAAGGCGTTGCCGGGAATGTTGTAGCCATAGACGCATGCATCATCGCTGGGCCTGAACCCAGCCCAGGTCATGCCGGTATGGCCAGTGATCGGCCCCAGCCCCTCGCGCG
Source organism: Devosia sp. (assembly GCF_024707125.1). Taxonomy (GTDB): domain Bacteria; phylum Pseudomonadota; class Alphaproteobacteria; order Rhizobiales; family Devosiaceae; genus Devosia. The sequence continues at coordinate 25,653 of NZ_JANQAH010000004.1, read as the reverse complement.
TCAGCGTGTCGCTCGGAGGACAGTCGAGACGGTCAAAACGATAAGTCGACTTGCGCTCATGGTCCTGCTCGGTCCGCCATGTTTGGATGACGACCTTGGCCACATCCACGAAGCTTTGCAGATGGTCGGTTCGGCGGGTTGTTGCCCACAGGTCATAGGCCAGCTGGATCGTATAGGCGAGCGAGTCGATCTCGTATTTGCGCTCCCACACCCAGGCCGACTGCGGAAATACGTCCTTGTGCCCTGCGGCATTGCCGCTGGCGTTGAAGGCATTGGCATAGGGATCGAGCAGCACATAATCGAGCTGGCGTTTCGATACCGCCGCAATCAGATCGGCCAACCCGGAATCCTGGTGCGCAAGGTGCAGGAACGGCGCCAGTTGTGCAGTCGAGTCACGGAGCCACATTGCCGGAATGTCGCCCGTAATGACGAATGCCGTTCCATCGGGCAAATAAGTGACTGTTCTCGTCAGCATATCCATGAGGCAACGCTCGACGGTCTCGGCGACCTGCGCCCCCAGCTTCTCAGCGACTTGACCCGAGACTTTCTGAACGATTGGATGAAATGTCTCTCCAGTCACCGCCCTCTCCACTTATCGGCACTATTAAGGAAGTCCCTTATTGCATAGCTGCGGATTCGGCGCCTAGGGCCGAACCAACACCACCCCACTTATCCGCCCGCTCCTGCCACCCCCTGACACGTCGCGCGCCTAATCTCGTGCATTCACAGGAGCGCCCGATGCCATCAGCCCATGTCTTCATCGCCACCAGTCTCGACGGCTATATCGCTCGCAAGAATGACGACATCGACTGGCTGACGCACTTTTCCAGCCTTGGCGAAGACCATGGCTACAACACCCATATCGCCAGGATGGACGGCATCATCATGGGTCGCGGCACCTATGAAAAAGTGCTGACCTTTGATCAGTGGTATTATGAAAAGCCGGTTCTGGTGTTGAGCCGCAGCCTCGACCCGGCGTCAGTTCCCGACAATCTCAGGGACAAGGTGGAAGTCCTTGCGGCAACGCCCGCAGAGGCCATGGACCTTGCCGCCTCACGCGGCTGGCAACGCGTCTATGCCGATGGCGGCCAGCTTATCCAGTCCTTCCTGCGCGCCGGCTTCATCGAAGACATGATCATCAGCCGCATCCCCATCCTCCTCGGAGAGGGCATTCCGCTCTTCGGTCCACTGGTAGAGGACATCGCGCTCGAACACATCGAGACCAAATCCTTCCCCTCCGGCCTCGTCCAGTCGCACTATCGGGTGAAGCGCTAGCGCGGCTCCACACCCAATCACCTTCTCCATCGTCATTGCCGGGCTCGTCCCGGCAATCCATTTCGCCTCAAGCATGGACCACCGGGACAAGCCCGGTGGCGACGACAGTTGGGGGAGTGGGCGGACCTACTACCCCAGCGCCACAATCACCGCGGCACCGCACAGCACCGCGGCTACCGGCGTCATCACCAGCCGCTCGGGCATGCTCCGCGAAATAGCGTTCATCACCGTCCCTAGGGCCAGAAAAGCCGCGATGGCCCAGGTCGCCGGCCCAAGCCAGTCGCCGCTCACGGCCACGAGCCCGGCCTTCCCCAGCACTATCGCGGCAAAGCCTACATAAATCAGGATTGAAACCGCGCTGCCGATGCGCAGACCCAGAGGCAAGCGCTGATATTGCCCGCCCCAGGCAAGACGGCCCCAGGGTGCGCCGGCGGCGAGATTGGCCTGAAACAGCGCAAGCCCAATGATCACGGCTGAAAAGATGACGGCTGCCGTCGCTGCCATTGATGCCCCCTGCCCGTGTCGCCCTAAGATAGGTCTGTGGGCGGCGCGATCAAGGCGTGTTGGCTTCCTTGGACTTGACCCGATCAAGCCCCAGCCGATGTTCGCGCAGGATCACCGCGATGCCCGAACCGATGATGATCAACGCCCCAATAATCATGGTCAGCGTCGGCACATCGGCGAAGATGAAATAGCCCAGCACGATGGTGAGGATCAGCGACACATATTCGAAGGGCGCGATCACCGACATATCGGCATGGCGATAGGACGAGGTCATCAGCAATTGCCCGATGCCGCCAAAGAACCCGGCGCCAATCAGCAGAGCCGTCTGTTCGGGCGTCGGCCAGATCCAGCCAAAGGGCAGCGTCAGCAGCGAGAGCACGCTGGCGCTGACGAAGAAATAGGTGACGATCGTTTCGGTCCGCTCGGTGTGAACGAGATTGCGCACCGCCATCATCGCAAAGGCGGAGAGCACCGCCGCCAGTAGAGCCGCGAGCGCGCCCACCGCCTCGGCATCACCGAGTGCCGCACCGCCCGAAAAAACGGTCAGGCGCGGCCAGAGAATGATGACGACACCGACGAGCCCGACAACAACAGCCGTCCAGCGAAAGAAATGCACGCGCTCATTGAGCAGCACAGCCGAAAAGATGACGATCAGGAGCGGGGTGGCATAGGAAATCGCCGTCGCCTCGGGCAGCGGCAGGCGCGTCAGGGCGAAAAACCCCAGGCTCATCGACGCAACGCCAACAAGCCCACGCAGGATATGCCCGAAGGGCCGCTTGGTCGCGAAGGCATTGCCCAGCCGTCCCTTCCAGCCGAGATAGGCCAGAACCGGCAAAAGCGCGAAGAAGGAGCGGAAGAATACCATCTGTCCCGATGGTACCGTCTGGGTCGCCTTGAGCATGGTGGCCATGCCCACGAAGAAGAAGACCGACACCACCTTGAGCATGATGCCGCGCATGGGATTGGTCGCACGCGCGGGCAGAGCTTGGGCAGAAATTTTGTCGGGGGCGGACATGGGACGCTATCCGGGCCGGACGACCGGCCTATTTGGACTGGGTTTTTTCCAGCTTCTCTTTGGCGATCCGCGCCGTGGCGAAGGCCTTGTGCTCGGGGCCCACGGCGCTGCCGGTCTTGACGACCTTGCCGTCGGCATCATGGATTTCCCAGTGCCAGTTGGCATTGGGACCGCTGCCGCCCTTGAGGCGCAGCTTGATCTGGTAGGAAGATTGTTCGCTCATGTCTCGCCTTATGCAGCACCTGTGCCGCGGAAGAAAGCGGAAAGTGGGGCGGAAATGGCGTCCCGTTGCCCTTATCCGCCCCCGCGTCAGTCTCGATGCTAACAGTATGCTAACACCTAGACGTCCGAAACGCTGACTTTGACGCGCTTGCCACCAAAGGTGATGAGGTCGCGGATCGGCCCATAGGCGCCGTCGGCATAGGGATAGTACCAGGCTTCATCGGGCCCGTCGGCGGTCAGGGTCTTGATCGTATAGTAATGTGCCTCGCCCTTTCCCGGCTCCTTGCGCCGGGTTTCCGAGAGCTCCAGAATCCCGGGATGCACGGCATCGAGGGGCACGAAAATCTGTGGTTTCCGGCCCGGCTCCTCCAAGCGCAAAGCCTTGAGCGTGCTCGCTATTTCGCCATCGTCGAAGAAGATATGCACCCGTCCGGCAATCGGGCTCACAATGGAAGTCGTCTCGTCGGCGGCCACAGCAGCCTCCTTTGCATGAGGTTCATCTGACGGTGTTAACGCATGAGCAAAATCTCCGTTCACCCAACCTTGACTCTCTCGCCGCCGCATCCCTATATCCGGGCACCCTGCTAGCACTCAGCCACTTCGAGTGCTAACAGGCCCGAAATTGCATTCAGAAATGATGCCAAGAGGAAAAAATCATGGGCTTCCGTCCCCTGCATGACCGCGTGGTCGTCCGTCGCGTCGACAGTGAAGAAAAGACCAAGGGCGGGATCATCATCCCCGACACCGCCAAGGAAAAGCCCTCCGAGGGCATCATCGTTTCCGTTGGCCCCGGCGCCCGCGACGAGAACGGCAAGGTTGCCGCCCTCGACGTCAAGGCCGGTGATCGCGTGCTCTTCGGCAAGTGGAGCGGCACCGAGGTGAAGCTCAACGGCGAAGACCTGATCATCATGAAGGAAAGCGACATCATGGGCGTGATCGAGGCCTAAGCCTCTCGCCCTTTTGTCGTTCAACCCATTCTAAGGAGCGCCTCACATGGCCGCTAAAGAAGTAAAGTTCTCGACCGACGCCCGCGAAAAGATGCTGCGCGGCGTCAACATCCTCGCCAATGCGGTGAAGGTTACCCTCGGCCCCAAGGGTCGTAACGTCGTCATCGAAAAGTCCTTCGGCGCCCCGCGCATCACCAAGGACGGCGTCTCGGTTGCCAAGGAAATCGAACTCGAAGACAAGTTCGAAAACCTCGGCGCGCAGCTCCTGCGTTCGGTCGCTTCCAAGACCAACGACATTGCCGGTGACGGCACCACCACTGCGACCGTTCTGGGCCAGGCCATCGTCGTCGAAGGCGTCAAGGCCGTCGCTGCCGGCTTCAACCCGATGGATCTGAAGCGCGGTATCGACCTGGCTGTTGCCGAAGTCGTCGGCTCGCTCAAGGGTTCGGCCAAGAAGATCACCTCGACCTCGGAAATCTCGCAGGTCGGCACGATCTCTGCCAATGGCGAAACCGCCATCGGCGAAATGATCTCGGAAGCCATGCAGAAGGTCGGCAACGAGGGTGTCATCACCGTCGAAGAAGCCAAGACCGCCGAGACCGAACTCGATGTCGTCGAAGGCATGCAGTTCGACCGTGGCTACCTCTCGCCCTACTTCGTCACCAATGCTGAGAAGATGACCGCCGTCCTCGAGGACCCGATCATCCTGCTGCACGAAAAGAAGCTCTCGAACCTGCAGGCTATCCTGCCGATCCTCGAAGCCGTCGTTCAGTCGCAGCGCCCGCTGCTGATCATTGCTGAAGACATCGAAGGCGAAGCTCTCGCGACCCTCGTCGTCAACCGTCTCCGCGGTGGCCTCAAGGTTGCTGCCGTCAAGGCCCCGGGCTTTGGCGACCGCCGCAAGGCCATGCTTGAAGACATCGCCATCCTGACCGGTGGCCAGGTGATCTCCGAAGATCTCGGCATCAAGCTCGAGAACGTGACCCTCGACATGCTCGGCACTGCCAAGCGCGTTGAAATCACCAAGGAAAACACCACGATCGTCGACGGCGCCGGTTCGGCCGACGACATCCAGGGCCGCGTTGGCCAGATCAAGGCACAGATCGAGGAAACCACCTCGGACTACGACCGCGAGAAGCTGCAGGAACGTCTTGCCAAGCTCGCCGGTGGCGTTGCCGTGATCAAGGTCGGTGGTTCGACCGAAGTGGAAGTCAAGGAACGCAAGGACCGCGTCGACGACGCGCTCAACGCAACCCGCGCTGCCGTTGAAGAAGGCATCGTGCCGGGTGGTGGCGTTGCCCTCCTCCGCGCCGCTGCTGCCATCACCGTCAAGGGTGCAAACGCCGACCAGGAAGCCGGTATCGCCATCGTGCGCCGCGCCCTCCAGGAACCGGTGCGCACCATTGCGAACAATGCCGGTGCCGAAGGCTCCGTCGTCGTTGGCAAGATCCTCGAGAACTCTTCGGCTTCGTTCGGCTACAACGCCGCGACCGGCGAATATGGTGACCTCGTTGCCCTGGGCGTTATCGACCCGGTCAAGGTCGTCCGCACCGCTCTCGAAGACGCTGCCTCGGTTGCATCGCTCCTGATCACCACCGAAGCCACCATCGTCGAAGCCCCCAAGGACGCAGCACCGGCAATGCCGGGCGGCGGCGGCATGGGCGGCATGGGCGGCATGGACTTCTAAGAAGTCCGACCCAAGTAGCTTCGAAGCTCGTTTCTTCCCAGTCACGAACTTCGTGGAAAGGCGCGGTGGCAACATCGCGCCTTTTTCTTTTGTCGTCAGGTCACGAGGCGTATTTTCACCGCCGAGTGGTTTGACAGAAAAGCCCGCGCCGTTTCATTCTCAGGCATCTAGGGCTTGGGAGGTTCCGATGCGTTTTCTGGTCATGGCAATCACACTGCTGGCGCTGGTCTTTGGCGGCAGTTCTGCGGCCCTGGCGCAGAAGACGAAAACCAAGTCCACGACCGAACAGACCCAGACGACCAATCTCGACCCCAACGATCCCGACGATCTCGCCGAAATCGTCGCCGAGGCGGATGAAGCCTATTTCGCCGACAATGGCGGCGATCCGGACTATGCCTATGCCTTCGAGATGTATTCGCTGGCCGCCAATGCGGGCGATGCCTATTCGATGAACCGGCTGGCGCTGATGTATGACCGCGGCGAGCATGTCGAGCAGGATTTCTTCGAGGCTTTCGATTGGTACATGAAAGCCGCAGAGGCCGGCCTTCCCGCCGCCATGAGCAATGTCGCCAGCATGTACCGGCTCGGCGAAGGCGTCGGCCAAGACTATGACGAAGCCATGAACTGGTTCCGCAAGGCAGCGGACAACGACTATTCCTACGCGCTCTACGCCATTGGCGAGCTTTATCTCGGCGGTCATGGGGTGGCCAAGGATGCGACGGAAGCCGCCGCCTGGTACCAGCGTGCTTCAGACGCAGGCGAGCCCAACGGCCATTGGGCCCTGGCGCTGCGCTATCTCTATGGGGATGGCGTTGCCATGGATTCGCGCAAGGCCGGCGATCTCGCCTATCTGGCGCTCGTCAATGGGCTCGATCTTGCCCTCGATGAACTCAAGGAAATCGGCTCGGCCGAGACCTCGCCCAATTTCCGCCGCCGCATCCAGGAACATCTCAAGAGCGACGGTTTTTACAAGGGCACGATCGACGGCAGTTTCGGGCCACAGACCATGCGTGCAGTGGAAGCTGCCTTCGGCAGCGAACTCTAGACCGCTGCCCTCAGGGCCAGAAGATCAGCTTGATCGCCATTGCGATGGAAATCACCACGACCAGTGGGCGGATCAGCTTGGCGCCGAAGCGAATGCCGGCATGCGCGCCGACATAGCCGCCGATGATCTGCCCGACGGCCATGCACATCACGGCCGGCCAGACGACGTCGCCGCTCGGAATGAAGATAGTCAACGCGGCGAGGTTCGATGTCAGGTTGAGCAGCTTGGTATTGCCTGCGGCGCGGGTCACGCCGAGGCCGAAAAGCAGCACGAAACCGATGGTGAAGAACGAGCCGGTGCCCGGACCAAAAAGGCCATCATAAAAGCCGATGGCAAAGCCGAGAAGCGGCACCCATTTGGGAAAATCGAGGCGCGCCGCCCGATCGGCGTCGGAGAGATTGGGCGCAAAGAGGAAGTATAGCGCGACGCCGATCAGCGCGAAGGGCACGACGAGGTTGAGCAATGACGTATCGATCTGCTTGACCGTGAGGGCGCCGAGAAAGCTGCCCGCATAGGTCACGGCAATCGATGGTATCAGAAGCTTGAACGAGACGAAGCCTTTGCGCCAATAGGTATAGGTCGCCATGGCGGTGCCGATGACCGACTGCATCTTGTTGGTGGCGAGTGCGGCAATGGGCGGCAGGCCGGCCGAGAGCAGAGCCGGAATGGTCAGCATGCCGCCGCCGCCGGCAACGGCATCGACGAAGCCGGCGAGAAGGCCGACGCCCCCAAGGGCGACTAGGGTCAAGGGATCGAGCATCTATCGGGCCGGGCTAAAGCGGATCAGCGGCAAGCTGGGCGAGCAGAGAATTGAGCTTGCGCTTTTTCTCGTCCGGCCAGTCAGCGGTGCGCGATACAATGAGATTGGCCTCGCTCTTGAGCATGATGCCATCATCGAGCACGCGCAGGCCATTGGCCGCGAGGGTCGAGCCCGTCGAGGTAATGTCCACGACGATATCGGCCACGCCGGAAGCAGGTGCGGCTTCGGTCGCGCCAAGGCTTTCGACGATCCGATATTCTGCAATGCCGGCGCGGGCAAAGTGCTGGCGGGTGATGGTGATGTACTTCGTCGCGATCCGCAGCCAGCGCTTGTGCCGACTGCGGAAGTCCGAAGCGACATCGGCTAGGTCATGCAGATGCGTGACATCGATCCAGGCTTCAGGCACGGCAATGACCACATCGGCATGGCCGAATTCGAGCGAGCGGGCAAAGTGCACGCTGTCCGGGCCGGTTTCGCTGGTCTCGTGGATGAGATCGCGGCCAGTGACGCCGATATCGATATTGCCGCGGATCAGTTCGCGGGCAATTTCCGAAGCGGGGAAGAAGCGCACCGTCACGTCGGGTTCGCCTTCCATGACACCGAGATAGGAACGCGCGCCGCCGGGACGGGAAATGGTGAGGCCGCGCGCGGCGAACCACTCGCGCGTCAGTTCTTCCAGGCGCCCCTTGGAGGGCACGGCGAGAGTGATGCCGGTCATGCCGATATCTCCGCTTCGAGGCGATCGACCCAGAGCGCACAGCCTGAGGCGGCGATGGGCGCCGTGGCACCGAGGCGCTCCAGCAGGCGATCATATTGTCCGCCGGAAGCCAGGACGTCGCCATTACGGCCGGTCATTTCAAAGACGATGCCGGTATAGTAATCGAGCCGCGGCGAGAAACCGGCGTCGAAGTCCACACGCGCTTCGCCGAGCTTGTCGAGGTGACGGCGAATGGCGCGGATGGGCGCGCCGAGAATGAGCTTGTGGCTATCGGCCAAAGCCTCGATCTGACGCAGGGCCGAGAGCACATCGCCTGATATGGCGAGATAATCACGCAGCAGTTTCAGCGTCTTGGCCGGAACATGCGCGGCATCCAATGCCTGCTGTTCGAGATAGCGATCAGCGATTTCCTCGGGCGTGCGGCCTTCGGAGAGGCTGAGGCCTGATGACACCATGCGGGCCGTAACGTCCTCGATCAGCACATCGCGCGAGGGTTGCTCCTGCCGCGGCGCGTCGGGCGCCGCCTCAAGGCGTGCCAGCAGGCGCTCCATGGCTTCGGTGTGGCCAAAACGGTGGCGAATGCGTGGGCGCCAGGCGGCAGGCATATCGGCCTGCACCAAGAGCGCCTCGAAGAGACCAACACCGCCAAGACGAACGCGGGCAGGCAGGCCATAGATGGAGAGGGCAGCACGAGCGAAGGTAAAGACCTGGTCGAGCGCCACTTCGCCATCGGGCTGTGCGAGCAGTTCGATGCCGGCCTGATCGAATTCAACGGGACCGGTTTCGCGCTGGCGGAAAATGGGACCGAGATAGGTGAAGGCGGCCGGCTGGCGCGTGCCATCGGCGATGTAATCACGCACGATCGGCAGGGTGAATTCAGGCCGCAGGCAATGCTCGGCGCCGGTCAGATCGCTGGTGAGCAGCAGACGGCGGCCGAATTCCTCGCCAGCAAGATCAAAGTAAGGATCGGCCGGCAGCAAGAGCGGCGGCGTGGCGCGGCAGCCACCCTGGGCTTCGACAAGGGCTTCGAGCTGGGCCCGTCGCATCGCGGCGTTAGTCATGGCTCTTGCCCCTGCCGAAAAAGCATCACTGCTCGCTCAAGAGTTTCTGGATGGCCGAAACCAGGTCTTCGCGCTTGACCTCGAACTGGCCGGGGCGCGCGGCTTTCCATTCGGCATTGTCGGTAATGCCTTCGGCGGCCTGCTTGCCGGCGACCAGATCCTTGATCTGCAGAATTCCCAGCTCACGCTCCTGACTGCCTTCGATGACCACGGCCGGCGCGTTGCGCTTGTCGGCGTAGGAGACCTGCTTGCCAAAGTTCTTGGTCGAACCCAGGAACATTTCGGCGCGAATGCCGGCTTTTCGCAATTCAGAGACCATGGCCTGGTAGCGAGCCGTCTGGTCCTTGTCCATGACGAGGACGACGACGGGGCCCACGGGCTCCTTCGCGCCGAGGTTGCCGGTCAGTTTTAGGGCATTGGCAAGGCGCGAAACGCCAATGGAAAAGCCGGTCGCCGGAACGGGCTCGCGGCGGAAGCGGGAGACGAGGCCGTCATAACGGCCACCGCCACCGACGGAGCCGAAGACAACGTCCTGGCCCTTTTCGTTCTGCACCTTGAAGGTCAGTTCGATCTCGAAAACCGGGCCGGTATAATATTCGAGGCCGCGGACCACGGATGGATCGATCTTGATGCGTTCAGGACCGTAACCACCCGAATAAAAGAGACTTTTCATTCGGCTGAGCTCGGCGATCCCCTCAGTGAAAGACGGGCTGACATTGTTGATATAATCGTTCACGGGGAAACGGGCGTTTGGTCTCAATGCCCTCGCAGCTTCAGGCCCCCCAATCCTGTTGGTATTCTCTTCAGATGCGATGTTAGAGAACAAGACGCCGAGGATAAACTCTGCTTGCTCCGAGCTGAGGCCAGCGCCGTCAGTGAAGTCGCCGCTCTCGTCTTTTCGGCCGGTGCCCAGCAGAAGGCGCACACCATCTGGGCCTAGCCGATCCAACTTATCGATCGCTCGCATCACGACCAACCGACGAGCGGGGTCGTCTGCCAATCCGATGGCATCAAGCACACCGTCCAGCACCTTGCGATTATTGACGCGGACAATGTATTTGCCGCCAAGACCGAGCGCATCCATGACGTCGGCCATCATCATGCACATTTCGGCGTCGGCTTCGGCGCCCGGTGCGCCAACTGTGTCGGCGTCAAACTGCATGAACTGGCGGAAGCGACCCGGGCCCGGCTTTTCGTTGCGGAACACATAGCCCTGCCGATAGGAGCGATAGGGCTTTGGCAGCGTCTCGAAATTCTCCGCAAAATAGCGGGCGAGCGGAGCGGTGAGATCGTAGCGGAGGCTCATCCACTGCTCGTCATCGTCCTGCAGCGAAAAGACGCCGGCATTGGGCCGGTCGGTATCGGGCAGGAATTTGCCGAGCGTTTCGGTGAATTCGAAGAGCGGCGTTTCGACGGGGTCGAAGCCATAGCGCTCATAGACCTTGCGGATCGTCTCGATCATCTGGCCGACGGCAGCGATATCGCCGGGCGTGCGGTCTTCAAAACCGCGCGGCAGGCGGGGATTTATCAGCTTGGTCTTTTCGGTCATCGGAACAACTCTGGGAGGCGGGCGCAGGCTAAGGTTTTGCGCACGCAAAGCGCGCCAAAACCTTTCCCCCTTCGGGACCCCTGCTCTAGCCCATCGGTTTTGGGGAAACAACAGGTTGGGCAGCTATTGGTGCGGGCAGCGGCCGGGGAGGACCCCGGCCGCCAAGGGGCCTCACGTCACCCTCCGGCCTTTGCGATGCGGAATCAGAGAGGCCGTAGGAAGAGTGTGCCACTGGACGGGTTCTGCAACCGGCGGCAGGCCGACATCTTCCCGCAGGTAAGCGGGCAGCTCGGACGGCACGCGGGGCCGGTTCCACCAGGCAGCGAGTGCAGCGGCAAGGACAGGGACGAGACCGCGCTGGTGCACGGCATCGGCGATGGAGAATTCAAGACGCAGCACGACGCTGCGCTCGGAAAGCGCGTTTGAAGACATTTTTGCTCCGGCAAGGGGCAACCCTGCCGGCCTCATTGGTTATGAAGGAAGGAAAAAGCGGAGAGCGGACGCAGTACGAGTCGGTCTACGCTTCAGCAGGAGTTGGACGATCCGCGGGCAAAGAACCCGAAAGACTTACCGAAGGCTTTGTTAGCCCTGTACCGGATGTCGGTTGGTACGGGTAAGATGATGCCAATTCCCCGAACGGCGGACAAACATGGCTTTCATGTAAAGTGCCTCCCTCGGTTGGCAGATGCGGACGTTGCGCTTCTAGATCGCGGCTCCGTGATCGGCAAGGGCAAAGTGAGACAGTCTGTCGCAGGCCGCGTTCGTGTTGCTCCGAAGCAACAGGGCGGCTGGCGACTTAACCGCCTGCTAACCCTCACTTCTATCGCTTCCTTTACCATGCCGGTTGACCGGTCCTTGGGGCTTGCGAGGCACAATTGCGCCCGGTGCCAAAGGGGGCTCGATGATCATGGTCAAGACGATGCGGTTGGTTGGTTTGGGCTTTGCAGCGGCGGCAATGGTGCTGTCCCAGGTCGCGCCCGGCTTTGCAGATTCCCGTTTCCAGCCAGGCTGGCGCTTCGCGCCGCCGCCCGGCGTGACCCTCACCAACCAGCGCCCACGCCATGCCCTGGCGCTGCAGGCCAGCGGCCAGGTCCAGCCGGTCTATCTGCGACAGGTCGTTCCTTATCCAACCGGCGAACGCTCCGGCACGATCGTGGTCGATTCCGGCGCGCATTTTCTCTACTTCGTTCTCGGCGACGGCCGAGCGCTGCGCTACGGCATCGGCGTTGCCCGCAACGGCTTTGAATGGAGCGGCACGCACCGCGTTTCACGAAAGGCCGAATGGCCGGGCTGGACCCCGCCGGCCGAAATGCGCAAGCGCCAGCCGGGCCTGCCTGCCCACATGGAAGGCGGCCCGAACAATCCGCTCGGCGCTCGCGCGCTTTATCTCGGTTCGACCCTTTATCGCATCCACGGCACCAATGAGCCCTGGAGCATCGGCCAGAACGTTTCGTCCGGCTGCATCCGCATGACCAACGAAGACGTGATCGATCTTTACGGTCGTGTGCAATTGAACACAAAAGTGGTGGTTCTTTAGCAAGGATTTGGCGGCAAAACTCCGTGCACCCGTTTGAGGGAGCTGCAGCATGGCGCCAAAACTGACTCTTCGCTCGCCGTTCCGGCGTTTTCTCGCCGATGAGCGCGGCGCCTTCGCCGTCATGTTCGGCGTCATGGCGATCGTGCTCGTCGCCTTCGGAGGGGCGGTTGTCGATTTCGTGGAACTGGAGCGTACCCGTTCGCAAGCGCAGGTCGCACTGGACGCGGCCGCGCTGGCGTTGCAGCCAAGCGTCTATGCCGATCCCCTTCCTGATGAAAAAACTCTAAGGCAGCAGGCCGAGGCCCTGGTAAGGCGTCAGGTCAGCGGGTCCGCTACAGTAGACGTGTTGTCTGCCACCCTCGACCTTGCGCGGGGCTCGATTACCTTGACCGCACAGGCCGAGGTGCCGACTATCTTCGTCGCCCTCCTCGGCGTGCATCAACTCGGGGCCGCGATCAATTCCGAGGCAGCACGCGGCAACACCGATATCGAAATCGCCGTGGCGCTCGATGTCACCGGGTCCATGGCAGGCCAGCGGGTGGCCGACCTCAAGGTGGCCGCCAACGAACTCGTGGACATCATTATGGCCGATGTGGAGCCGGGAAGCCGGAGTCGTATCGCGCTGGTGCCCTATTCCGTCGGTGTCAATCTTGGCGCCCAGGCTGTACAGGCGCGTGGGCCGATTGAACCGGCACATCCCATGTCGGCCGCCTATTGGGCGAGCCGTGCAGGGGTGCCGATAACGGGAGCTACGAAGGCCCAGCCAGTGGTGGTAACGGCGCCGGCCCACGGACTGACCAATGGCAGCTCCGTCTATATCAGCGGTGTTGCGGGGATGACGCAGCTCAACGGCAAGGCCTTCACGGTTACGAGCGTCTCAACCAACCGCTTTACCCTGCAAGGCGTAGACGGACGCTCCTATGGTACCTATTCGAGCGGCGGAACCGTCCGCCCCTGCGCGGCCTCGGGATGCGAAGTTGTCGTTACCGCAAGCGGGCACAACTTCGCCACAGGCCAAAACGTCTACCTTAAGGACGTTGGCGGCATGAGCCAGATCAACAACAGGCTTTACCAACTCAGTTCCGTAACGGGAGCCAGCTTCGCGCTTTCGGGGACATTCGGCCCCAACTACAGCAACTATACCTCGGGCGGCGAAGCCTACTGCGTTCTCTCGGGCTGCCGTTACTATTACTTCCGCAATATGCAAGGAAACATGCGCTTTTTCGAGGTAAGCACTTGTGTCAGCGAGCGTACTGCCATGCCTTTCACCGATGCGGCGCCCAGCACGGCCTATCTCGGCCGCAACTATGCTGCTTCCGGCAACCCGTGCTCACTCCAGTCCGTCACGCCGCTTACCGACGACGGCGGGCTGCTGGAGACACGCATCAACGCGCTCGCGGCAGGCGGATCCACAGGCGGCCATCTGGGCGTCGCCTGGACCTGGTACATGCTGTCACCGAATTTCGGTGATATCTGGCCGTCCGCCGACAACCGCCCGGGGTCCTACGGCGACCCGCAGGTGGCCAAGATGGCCATCATCATGACCGATGGCGAATACAACAGCGTGTACTGCGACGGAGTCATCAGCCAGGACTCGACGTCGGGCAGCGGCAATGCCTCTGATCATATCAATTGCAACGCGCCCAACGGCAACCCCTACTATCAGGCAAATCAGTATTGCGCGTCGATGAAGGCCGCCGGCATAACCGTGTACACTGTGGGCTTTCAGATCATCGACAGCGCTGCCGCCCGCAACTTCATGTCCAGCTGCGCGACCAGCTCCGAGCATGCCTATCTTGCTGAGAATGGCGCTGCGCTCAGGCAGGCGTTTATTGACATTGCCGAAAGCATCCAGACGCTCCGCCTCACCCTGTAAACGTGTCCTCCCTTGTCAAAATGAGCAGGTCGCCAGACGGGTTGGGAGCCACCGAGACGACCCGCCACCGCAGAAAGCGAAAAATGAACACTGACAGGCGAAGTCGACGTCGATTCAGCCTATGGCACGGCGCCGAGGGGCGCAGCTTATGACGCCCGCCCCAGGTTCTGGCGCGCTGAGCCGGACGCAGACTGTTCCTGGGTCACGTACGAGGTTCAAACTTTTCTGGGGGAAGGTGGTACCGCCTCCCCGGATCGAACGGGGGACCTCTAGATCCACAATCTAGCGCTCTAACCAACTGAGCTAAGGCGGCATACCGCGACGGCGCCAAGGGTGGCTGCCGAAAGCGGGCGGAACATAGGTCGAGATCGTCACAATGACAAGCACCGATTTTGACCCTGTGGACAGACGCCGCGAAGCGCGCGTTCAACCAATTGCAGTGGGCCTTGTGACCATTCCTTAGGACCTCGCATTTAACCATGGCGACGATTGAATGGGCGGGATGTGTGCCGCGGGCTGGATTCGTTTTCAGCGGCACGATAATGAAGAACACTTAAAGAACTTTCTGAAATTTGTGTCGTTCTGGCACAAACACAAATGGCCTCAACACGCTGTCTATGAATGCCGAGTGGACCACATCGCCGAATGCCCGCCGGGTGCTGCAGCACGCGCAAGACGCGCGGCCGGCTTGGCTATGGTCGCAGGATGGGCAAAGGCTGATCTGGTCGAACCCGGCCGCAGGCCTGTTTCTGGCCAAGCTCAAGAAAAGCGGATTGAAGCTTGCCCCGCTTGCGGTGCCGCTCAAGGGACAGGTGGCGCGCACCATCCGCCTCGGTTCGCCCGGCCGCACGAGCCTCGCGCGCTTCCAGTTCAATGCCGGTGACAAACCGGCTTCGGCGACCTGCGCCACGACGCCATTGCTGCTCGAAGGCGAGGAAGCCTATCTCCTCATCGTCTCGGTCGATCCCATCGATCCCGAAATTCTTGCCGCCGCCGGCACGTCGCCGGATAGCGCAGCACCCGAGTCATCGTCGGCAGATCCAGCCTCCCCAGAAGTCGCGCCGAACGACCCTGCATCACCGCAGGATGACGTAGCGGCAGCGATTGACCAGGTCATCGAAGAGCCAAGCGCTCCGGCTCCTGAAGAGACTGCGGCAATCGAGGTGCTTTCCGAGAGCGAAAGCGAGCCCGAAGACGAAATTGCCGGTGCGCCTCAAGCCACCATCGCGCCCGATGACTCGTACAGCCGCGAGCTGCACGATTGGCAGGATGCGGATCCTGAAACGGTCTATGCCCCCGCCGCGGAGCCGACCGTGTTCACCGACGAGGTAGACGCTTCGGACCTCGACGAAGAAGACGAGGCGCCCCCTGTAGCGCCGGAGGAAAACGACGAACGCCCGCTCTACCGCAGCCTAAGCGCGCTAGTGGATCGTCTCGCGGCCGACGAAGACCTCTATACGCCTCTCAATGAAGCGGATGACGAAGTCCCGCAGTCGGCCGCTGCCGAAGAACCTGCACAGTCGGACGAAATCACGCCGAGGCTTTTCAAGATCACCGGCCGAGGCTTTCGCACAACCGTGCTGCCCGAGGTGGTCGAAGAGCGTCCGGAGGACGATTCGCTCTTCCCGGCCGGAAGCGAGCCGGAAGTCAGCCACGATCTGGTGGAGCGCGTTTCGCGCTACAATTTCGACGAGTTGTCGCGCATTCTCAACGACCGCGTTGGCCTGCAGGGTGCAGCGTCGCCCACAATACCGGCCACTGTAGAAGCCGGCCCTGAAAAGGCGGGCGGGTCGCTGGTCAGTCTCGGCGGCGAGACCCTGGTACTCAATCGCCTGCCGCTCGGCATTCTGGTCTTCCGCGATCAGCAGATCCTCTTTGCCAATCGCGCCATTACCGAAATGGTTGGCTATGAGTCCGTGGAGTCCCTGCGGCAGGCGGGGCTTACTGCCATTTTCCCGGCCAGCAACGGGGAACAGGATGCTGGCCCGGTCAATCATCTGGTGCAGCGTGATGGTACGCTCGTGCCGGTGACCGCCCGCCTGCAGTCGACCTCCTGGCAGGGCCGGCCGGCGCTGATGCTTTCGGCCAGCACGACAGAAGTCCGCACCGGTCACGAAGATGCGGTACGCGCCTTTGCCCAGGCCTTTGCCGAACTGCGTGGCGACGGCTTTGTCGAATTGAGCCGCACCGGGGTGGTTCGGTTAGCCGATTCGTCGGCCTCGGCGGCACTCGGCGGCGGCAACACCATTCTTGGCAAACCGCTCTCGGCACTGATTTCGTCCGAGGATGGTTTTGCGCTTCGCGGCTTCCTCGAACGTCCCGGTCGCTTTGCGGAGACAGAGCGCCCCGCCATCATCCTGCGCTCGCTCGACAACAAGTCCGAGATCGTGCTTTTCGCCCAGGGACAGGCCGGAATCGTCAGCGGTTATTTCGCCATGGTGCGACCGCGCAATCTCGCGCCGCGCCGTGCCCTTGGCGCGCCGGATGCCGACCCGGCGCTACTCGCCCGCATCGGCCGCGGCGTCAGGCGACCGCTCAACACCATTATCGGCTTTGCCGAACTGCTGCGCAGCAAGGCCTTTGGCGAACTGGGCGACGAGCGCTATGAGGCCTATGCCGAGGACATTGCCGCCGCCGGCAATGACATTGCGGCGCTGGTGGACGAGCTCGAAGACTATGCGCGCTTGCGTGAAGGAAAATACCTCGCCGAACGCGCCAGCCTCGACCTGACCGAACTGCTCGAAACCTGCGTGCTGCGCATCCGCAACCAGGCCAATGCCGGGCGGATCATCGTGCGCAATGCCATTTCCGAAACCCTGCCGCGCGTGACGGCCGATCGTGCCTCGCTGGCGCAGGCCGTGCTTAACCTGCTCGCCAGCGCCATCGACCAGAGCCCGGTGGGCAGCACGGTCGTCATTTCGGCGCAGCTGCTCGACGATGGCGGCATCGCCATCCATGTGCGCGACAGCTCCAATCACGCCGTGGACATGGCCGAACGCTTCGTGGTGTTCCGTGATGGTCTGAGCAAGACCGGCCAGGCGCTGGCACCGGTTCGCTCGAGCGTTGGTCTCGCGCTCACCCGCTCACTCCTCGCGGTCAATGCAGTCTCGCTGTCGGTCGATCCGGCCGGCCAAAATGGTGTGCTCTTTTCGCTCCGAATTCCTGCCGATCTCGTGGACAACCTGCCGACCGACTAGCGGAAGGTCTTTCTTCCCACCGGATAGACGCTTAGGCGAAAAGTTTAGCGCCCAATGCGGGTGCACCAGCGCGCAACTTTGCCTATACCTAGCGAAAGGCGCCGAGCCGCGCCGACTTCTGGGAGACAGATATGAGAGTGACCAAGTCTTTCGCGCTGGCCAGTGCCGGTTTGCTTTTGGCCACCAGCCTTGCGTTCGCGCAATCGACCGAAATCCGCGTCGGCGCCCCGCTTGAGCCGCCAGCGCTCGACCCGACGGCCGGCGCCGCCGAGGCCATCGACGTCGTCGTCTATCAAAATGTCTTCGAGGGGCTGACCCGTATCGATCAAACCGGCGCAGTGCAGCCGGGTCTGGCGTCCGAATGGACCGTCAGCGAGGACGGGCTCACCTATCGCTTCACGCTCAATGACGGCGTCACCTTCCACGACGGCACCGCCTTCGACGCAGAAGACGTGAAATTCACTTTTGAACGCATTCTGGCCGAAGACAGCGTCAATGCGCAGAAGGCGCTCTATGAAGCCATTTCGGCCGTCACCGTTGTTGATCCGCTGACCGTGGAATTCACCCTGTCGCGCCCGGATGGTCTCTTCCTTTTCAATATCGGCCGCGGTGATGCCGTCATCGTTGCCCCCGAAAGTGCCGCTAATAACGCGACCGACCCGATCGGCACCGGCCCCTTCGCCTTCGTGCAGTGGGATCGCGGCAGCCGCGTCATTCTCGAGCAGTACGGTCCCTATTGGGGCGAGAAGCCGGCGCTGACCAAGGCGACCTATGTGTTCATCGGCGATACCGCCACGATGACCAATGCGCTGCTCGCCGGCGATGTCGACGGCACCTACAATTTTGCCGCCGAAGCCCTGCCGGTGTTTGACGGCAATCCGCAGTTCAAGGTTCTGGTTGGTTCGACCGAGGGCGAGACGATCCTTTCGACCAACAACGCCAAGTCGCCCTTCGACAAGCTCGAAGTGCGCCAAGCCATGGCGCATGCCCTCAATCGCCAGGACATCATCGATGGCGCGACCTATGGCTATGGCGTGCCGATCGGCAGCCATTTCGCCCCGCACCATCCCTATTATGTCGACCTGACCAATACCTATCCCTATGACCTCGACAAGGCGCGGGAACTGCTGGCCGAGGCCGGTTATCCCGATGGTTTCTCGGCAACCCTAAAGCTGCCGCCGGTCAACTATGCCCGCGTGTCCGGCCAGATCATTGCCAGCGAATTCGCCAAGGTTGGCATCAAGCTCGAGCTGATCAACATGGAATGGGCACAGTGGCTGGAAGACGTCTTTGCCAACAAGGACTTCGACCTGACCATCATCAGCCATGTCGAACCCTTCGACATTGGCATCTATGCCAATCCCGACTACTATTTTGGCTACAACAATCCTGAAGTGCAGGCCCTCAACGAGACGCTCAATGCCACGACCGACGAGGCCAAGCGCAAGGAGCTGGCACAACAGATGCAGACCATCATCGCCCAGGATGCGGTCAACGGCTTCCTGTTCGAACTCGCCCAGACGGGCGTCTGGAACGCCAAGCTCGAAGGCATGTGGCAGAACGCACCCGTCGAAGGTGTGGTGCTGCGCGACGTCCATTGGGTTGAATAGAAACTTCGACGCCGAGGGCATACTGGACATTTCCGGCCTGCCAGCACCCCCTCCCAACCTCCCCCGTCAAGGGGGAGGTGCCGCTTCCAGTTTTTGGCACTATTTGATCAAAGCCACCGGCCGGTCACCCTCCCCCTTGCGGGGAGGGCTGGGGAGGGGGCGGGAGCCGCGGCATGTGGGGCTCGCACCCCATGACCCTCTATATCCTCCGCCGCGTTTTCGGCTTCCTCGTCACGCTGCTGATCGCCGCTGCCGTCATCTTCCTCCTGCTCGATCTCCTCCCCGGCGATCCCGCGCGTTTCATCCTCGGCATCAATGCCACGCCCGAAGCGGTCGCCGCGCTGCGCCTGCAGATGGGGCTCGATGACCCAGCCATCGTTCGCTTCAGCAATTGGCTTTTCGGCATGCTGCGCGGCGACTTTGGTCTTTCGCAGACGCAGAAATTGCCGGTAGCTGGCCTCATCGCCGAGCGTATGTCCGTCACCCTGCCGCTGACACTTTTTGCCATGGTGATTTCCGTCGCCATCGGTCTGCCGCTCGGCATTCTGGCCGCGCGCCATCGCGGCAAGCTCATCGATACCGCGCTCATGGTGCTCGCGCAGACGGGCGTCGCCATACCCAATTTCTGGTTCGGCATGCTGCTCACGCTGCTCTTCGCTGTCACCCTGCGCTGGCTGCCGCCGGGCGGCTTTACGCCCTGGAATGAAGACGCCTGGGCCTCGCTCCGCGGTCTGGTGCTGCCCAGCCTCGCGCTCGCCCTGCCCCAGGCCGCCATTCTGGCGCGCGTCATGCGCACGGCCCTGGTCGATGTTTCGACACAGGATTTCATCCGCACTGCCCGCGCCAAGGGCATGACCTTTGGTGAGGCGCTGTGGCGCCATGGCGTGCGCAACGCGCTCTTGCCGGTGCTGACCATTCTCGGGCTACAATTCGCCTTCCTCATCGCCGGTACGATCATCGTCGAAAACGTCTTCTACCTGCCGGGCCTCGGCAGGCTGATCTTCACCGCTATTTCTGAGCGTGATCTCGTGCTGGTGCGCAGCGCCACGATCATTCTCGTGCTCGTCGTCAGCTTCACCATGCTCGTTGTCGATCTCGCCTATGGCCTTGTCGATCCGCGTTTGCGGGAGCGGCGGATATGAGCTGGCGCAACATGTTGAAACATCCCGGCCTTGTCATCGGGCTCAGCGCCACAGTGCTTTTCGCGATTCTCGCGTTGCTCTCGCTCATCTGGACGCCCTACCCTATCGCCGACATCTCCATCGCCCGGCGCTTTGCGACGCCGGGACCGGAGCATTGGCTGGGCACGGACCAACTGGGCCGCGACATGCTCTCGCTGATCATGTCCGGCACACTGACGAGTTTTACCGTCGGCGCCATGGCCGTCCTCATCGGGGCCGGTATCGGTGTGCCGCTGGGGCTTGCTGCAGCCATTTATGGCGGGCCGGTCGAATGGGTCGTGCTGCGCTTCTCCGATCTCGCCTTCGCTTTCCCGGCCGTGGTCATCGCTATTCTCATCGCCACGCTGATGGGGCCCGGCGCCAGCAATGCGGTGATCGCCATTGGCATTTTCAATGTGCCGGTTTTTGCCCAAGTGGCCCGCGGCGGCGCATTGGCCATTTCGACGCTCGATTTCGTGGCCGCCGCGCGACTAGCCGGCCTCAGCAGGCCAATGATCGCTCTGCGGCACCTGCTGCCCAATATCGCTAGCCTCATTATCGTGCAGGGCACGATCCAGCTCTCCCTCGGCATTCTCGCTGAAGCCGGCCTCTCCTATATCGGCCTCGGCACACAGCCACCTGCCACGAGTCTGGGGCTGATGTTGCGCGATGCACAAAGCCTGTTCCTGATCCATCCCTGGCTCAGCCTCGCGCCGGGGCTCGCCATCGTCGTCATCGTGATCGCGCTCAACATTGCTGGCGACGGCCTTCGCGATGCGCTCGACCCGCGCCTGCGCAATCGAGGGTTGGCCAATGTCGCTGGTTGAAATCACAGGACTCACGATCAGTTTTGGCGGCAAGCCGGCGATCTCGGACCTATCCCTGACCATCAACAAGGGCGACCGTTTCGGCGTCATCGGCGAGAGCGGCTCGGGCAAGTCGCTGACAGCCTTGGCCATCACCGGCCTCCTGCCTGAAAATGCTGAAGTATCCGGCGCCATCCTCTTCGATGGTGCTCCCCTGCCGCAAGACGAAAAGGCCATGGCGCGGCTGCGCGGCCAGCGCATCGGCATGGTCTTTCAGGAACCGATGACGGCGCTCAATCCGCTGATGCGGGTTGGCGACCAGATCGAGGAAGCGCTCAAGCTGACCGGCCATGATGGTGACAGCGCCGTTGCCGGCCTCCTCGAAGAGGTCGGGCTCGAAGCGCGCCATGCCGAGCGTTTTCCGCATCAGCTCTCGGGCGGGCAGCGCCAGCGCGTGATGATCGCCATGGCGCTCGCCAGCGCACCAGACCTGATGATTGCCGACGAACCCACCTCGGCCCTCGACGTCATCACGCAGCGCATGGTGCTCGATCTCATCAGGGAAATCTGCGACCGGCGGCAGATGACGCTGATCTTCATCAGTCACGACATGCGCGCCGTCGCCGCTCTCTGCGATCGGATTGCCGTGTTGCGCGGTGGCAAGCTTGTCGAAAGCGGCGCGATAAAAGAGGTGCTGTCACGGCCGGCTGAGGCCTATACGCAAAAACTGGTTGCGGCGACGCGCATGGCGCCGCGCCAGGGCGAACCGCACGTGGCCGACAAGACCTTGCTAGAGGTCGACCATCTGACGCGGGCTTTCTCGCAAGGCGGTTTTTGGCGCTGGGGGCAGCAGCCATTGCTGGCAGTGAACAATGTCAGCTTCCGCGTTTCCGCGGGCGAATGCCTTGCTTTGGTTGGCCCATCCGGCTGCGGCAAGACCACGCTCGCCCGCATGATCGTCGGCCTCGACAGCGCCACCTCGGGTCAGGTGCACCTCGAAGGCACGTCCTATCGCGGCAGCGATCTGCCGCCGGCTCGCCGCGCCGATCTCTCGCTGGTGTTCCAGGACCCGTTCGGCAGTTTCAATCCGCGGTTGAGCATTGCCCAGTCGCTTGGGGAGCCCCTGCGGCTCGTACCGGGCCTCGACCATGGCGAACACGAACAGCGGCTTGTTGATGCGATAGAATCTGTCGGGCTCGAGCGAGGCATGCTCGCCCGCTTCCCACATGAATTTTCCGGCGGCCAGCGGCAGCGCCTCGCCATCGCGCGCGCCCTTGTAACGCGCCCCAGTCTCGTCGTGCTCGATGAGCCGGTATCGGCGCTCGATGTTTCGGTGCGTGGCGATGTGCTTGATCTGCTGGCCCAACTGCAGAACCAGTTTGGCCTCACCTACATCATCATCAGCCACGACCTCGACATGGTCGCCGCCATGGCAGATCGTGTGCTGGTGATGGAGGCAGGAAAGATCGTCGAAGAGGGCAAGCCCGCAGCCCTGTTCGCAGCGCCGCAGCACCGGCTGACCAGGGCCCTGATGCAAGCTCGCCTGCCCGACGTCGCGGCCTAGTCGGCCTTGTGCAGCTGATGGAGCAGCACGGCTGCCACGGCGAGGTTTTCGGGCATTGCCTCGATTACTTCGTCATACTCGGCCCATTCCTCCTCGCCCGCCGTATCGTCAGGCTTGGTATCGGGCGAAGACAGCATCAGGCCTGAAGCGAGCAGCATGGCGGCCTCGCCGCGGGCGTCGTCGCTGGTTTCGCGCAGAAACTCGTCCCAGTAGTCGAAGCGCAGCAGCATGGCTTGCTGGAAGCCCGCCATCCAGACCTGCCAGACGACCTCGTCGGTCTCTTCGTCCACCTCGTAGAGCGGCGCATATTCGCCAGCGCTGAGTTCGCCCTCGATCTCGGCAAGACGTGCCACGATCAACGCTTCCAGCTCCCCGGTGCCGGGCTTGGCGCCGTCGCGCTCATCAGCCAGCCAGTCGAACGGCCACCATTCTTCGCGGACAATCGGCTCGGGCCCCACGGCCAGACAGCACAGGAAGCCATCAAGCTCGGAAAGCAGCATGGCCTCGTCGCCGGCCTCGGCCAGCAGGTCTTCGAGGCGAACCAGGGATTCCGGCAGGTCGGTGAGTTCAGAGGTCATGGCAGTTTACGGTCCGCATCGCATTAAAGAGATGCGGACCTATACACGTCTAGCGCGTGTTGTGCAGCATGCCCTGGAAAGAACGATAGCTCGCCTTGGGCGTGCGCTGCTGCGTCTCATAGTCGACATGCACGAGACCGAAGCGCTTGTTGTAGCCCTCGGCCCATTCGTAATTGTCGAGCAGCGACCAGGCGAAATAGCCGCGCACGTCGGCGCCCGCTTCGCGGGCAGCGAGCACCGCCTTGAGGTGCTCATCATAGTATTTTACGCGGCGCGGATCGTCGTCGCCTTCGACCTCGGCCATGCCGTTCTCGGTCACGTAGAGCGGGATCTTGGTGTATTCGTTTGAGACGCGCACCAGGAGGTCCGACAGGCCCTTGGGGTAGATTTCCCAGCCGATATCGGTCTGTTCGAGTTGGCCCTTGATCTGGGCGAAGGGACGGCCGGGTTCGGTGGCGGCCTTATAGAGGCCGCGGGTATAGTAGTTGATCCCCAGCCAATCGAGCGGACGCGACACGACAGACATGTCGGCCTGATAATTGGCCGGCAGATAGGGCGCGAGCCATTCGGTCAGTTCAGTGGGATACTGGCCCTTGAGGACGCCGCCGAGATACCAGCGATTGAACAGCGCATCGCCGATATTGCAGGCGGCCTTGTCTGCTTCGCTGTCGGTCGCAGGCTCGGATTTTTCGAGATTGAGCACGATACCGAGGTTTTTGGTACCGGTGGCACGCAGCGCGTCGATGGCGGTGCCATGGGCAAAGAGCACGTGGTGCATGGCGCGCGCGGCGGCGCGCATATCGCGATAGCCCGGAGCGTGAATGCCGAGGAAATGGCTAAGGAAAGCGACGCACCAGGGTTCGTTGATAGTTGCCGTGGCGGCAAGTCGGTCGCCGAACTTTTCGCCGACCAGCGTCGCGTAGTCGCCAAACCAGTTGGCGATGTCGCGGTTCATCCAGCCGCCGCGGTCCTGCAGGGCCGAGGGCAGGTCCCAGTGGTAGAGCGTCGCGTATGGCTTGAGGCCCCGCTCGAGCATGCCGTCGATCAGGCGATCGTAGAAGTCGAGACCGGCCTGGTTGATGGCGCCGGTGCCTTCGGGGATCAGGCGCGGCCAGGACAGCGAAAAGCGATAGGCGTCAAAGCCGCCATCGCGGATCAGATCGAGGTCCTGCGGCCAGAGTTCGTAGTGATTGCAGGCGTTGAGGCCCGTATCGCCATTGTGAACATTGCCCGGGGTCGCCGAGAACGTGTCCCAGATCGAGGTGCCGCGACCATCGCGCTGACCGCCTTCGATCTGATAGGCGGCCGTAGCGACGCCAAAGGTGAAGTCCGGACCAAAATCCTTACGATCTATCGAAAACATAAGCCCTCCGCCGGGCGCTGCGCCCTTGTTGGACTAGCCGGATAGCCTGTTCGGAAAAGTCATGCAATCGATTTCAGCAATCGATTTCGGTGCAAGAATCCGCCTAGAACGGCGCCTTGCTGACTGGCATGCCAGCAACCAGCCTTTGCGCAATCAGGCGATAGGCCGACGCCTCCGCTCCCTGCGGGTCCACCGATACGGGCGGCACACCCGCGTCGGAATTTTCGCGGATCGACATGACCAGCGGGATGGCGCCGAGGAAGGGTACCTCCAGACGCGCAGCCGCCTTTTCGGCGCCGCCGGTGCCAAAGATGTCGTAGCGGTTGCCGGTATCCGGGGCGATGAAATAGCTCATGTTTTCAATGAGCCCCAGGATGGGCACAGACATGCGGCGGAGCATGTCGATGGCCTTTTGGGCGTCTATTAGCGCCAGGTCCTGCGGGGTCGAGACGATGACGACGCCATCAACGATGGTCTGCTGGAAAAGGCCGATATGGATGTCGCCGGTGCCGGGCGGCAGGTCGATGACGAGGACATCGAGATCGCCCCAATCGGTTTCGCGCAGCAGTTGGCGGAGGCCGGAGGTCGCCATGGGGCCGCGCCAGACGACGGCCTGGCCGGGGACGAGCATCGAGCCGATCGACATGACCTTCAGGCCAAAGGCCTCGTGCGGCGCAAAAATGCCGTCGTCGCGCAGGGCGGTGCGGCCTTCGATACCCAGCAGTTTGGGAATGGAAGGGCCGTAGAGATCGGCGTCGAGCATGCCGACTCTCAGGCCTTCCGCGACGAGAGACAGGGCGAGATTGACTGAGGTGGTCGACTTGCCGACGCCGCCCTTGCCCGAGCCGACGGCGATGATGCGGCGGACGCCCTTCACGCGGGTCTTGCCCTGCGGCTGGGGGAGCCGTGGGAGAATTTGGGGCCCGCCTGCTTTTCCGAGGTGATGGAGACCATCACCTTGCGGGTGCCGGAGAGGGTTTTCACCGCTTCGATGGCCGCTTCGCGAGCGGGGCCGAAGGCGGCTTCCATGCCCTGCGGCACGCCGACGGCAAAGGCGACGGCGCTGGGGGTGACGATGATTTCTGAAAGGCCGGAAAAACTCGCGAGGTCACCGCCGCCGGGGATTTCGACGGCGTTCAGGGCGGCTTTGATGCGGGCTGCGAGTTCGGTATCGGCCAT
>NZ_JANQAH010000006.1 GCF_024707125.1 Devosia sp. | reverse complement strand
ATGGTCTGATGTCAGGCACTGCTTCCTGCAAGAAGCGGCCGACGGAAGGTCTGCAAACCCGCCGTCAGCCTGACTAAATCAATCCCTGCGGAAACAGGGAATTAAAATGGCTGTCTATTTCTTCTACCGACGCTGCGGCAGGGCAAGTCGTCTTCGCACGCTTTCCCGTCGAGACTTTCCCCCATCTCATCAATGGTCCTGTGCAGCAACCCTAAGCCCTGTCGCCGAGTGACCAGGTGCAGATCCCGAGCACTGAACGAAGCCACGGCAAAAGGGACTATTGCGATATTGTCGCGGAACCGCCCGGTCACGACCAAGCAGTGTCAGCAATTTCCGCCCTCGTCGCAGCTGGCGTGCTCGACAAGGACGCGAGCATGGTGCTCGACGAAAATACCCTCGTTTCACGCACGCCGCGGTCGGAGCGCACACAGGGCCGCGATGACGGCGCCCCCCCGCCTCTGTCCCGCCGGCACATATCCCCGCCAGCCTTGCTGTCGTTGCCGGTTCACCTTTCATTCCCAAGATTATTTCTGGATCGGGAGACGATCGTCGCGATTTTTGCCGCGCCGATGAGCTGCGTCGTCCTCGCGTCTACATTCTCCCTCAGCGAGACATCGGCGTACGTTGGCGTCGGTGGCGACGTCGGGCATCGCGTGGCAGGTGGCCAGCAGCCGATCGAGAATATCGAGACGATCATTGCCGTTGTTGATGACAACAATGCCCTGACCTGGAAGATGCCAAGGTCATCGAGCGAATCCTCTGGTCGCGTCTGGCTGGGACTGGCGAGCGTGAGATGATCAACGGCGTGCCGGATGGAGCTGTGGTGGACGTCCAGCGCTTTAGCGAATTGGATACCTTCGTCGCTCACGCGTGCCTTGCCATTCGCCACGAAGACCTTCTGTTCACGAGCGGAAGCGCTCGCTCCATCCATGCAGGTCCACGCAGCGAACCAGAGCGCGTTGGAAAGATCCGTCGGTTTAATCACCTGCCCGGCGGCAGCATCTTCGAGCTCAATTTCGGCGATGGGCTGGTGGCTCTGGCGGCGCGCCAGTCGGCCGACAAATGGGTGTTGCTCTCGGGGTCGGATATCCGCCTGACGCCAGTGCCCAGCGCAACCTGCTCGACCAGTTTTTGCGCGCCGCGTGGGTCCATGCAGGTCTGCTTGAGCTTGCGCCCGACCATCGCAGTTACATGACCCAGCGCGACCTGGTTTTCGGAAGCGGTAGCGCTGCGGCGCAGTTCTGTTCTGGTGCCAAGGGTCTCGGTCTTTGGGCCTGGCGCGCCATCGACGCCGGTCAGGGTATCGATGCCGATCACACACCGCCTATCCCGGTCTGATCAGCACCTTCGCCACCCCATTTTCCTTTGATCCGCCTGGACCGGTAGATGCCGGTCCAGCGCGCGGAGATTTGTCATGCCGATACTTCCCGACACGAGCCAGGCCCTCAACTTCGACGACATCGATGACGATAACGAAACCGAGAACGAGAACGAGAACGTCGATAACGCCATGCTGAAGCCCAAGACCCAGCGCGAACAGGCCGCGCACGTTTTCGCCACCGAAGCGTTGAACACCGCTCTGACTCGCCAGACGCGCAAACTTCTCAAGCGGGATAACGGGATCTACATTCTGCACTTGCCGGACGAAAACTGGTCCAAACACTTCCATCGCGCTGTGCGCAGTCTCGGCACAATGCTGACTTTGCGGGTGGTGACCGCGCTTGAAAAGCGAAACGGTGTCCTCGACCGTGCTGGCGTCGATGGGCTCGAAATTGTTCAAAAAGGCTTCAGCACCGCCTTCATCAGCCAAGATCCAGAAAACCTTCTCGACGAGGCCGTGATCGCTGCCTCAGATGCGACGATCAAGGTTGCACCGATGTCGGCCGGACCGATGCGCAAGATCATTCGCCGCGTGACGAAGGGGACAGCCCGCGGCATCACCGCGGAAATGACGAAGCTCAACATCGACATCATCCTCAGCGTCATTCGACCCGACCTTACGGCCCGGCAGTGTGTCGAGAACCTGCAGCGTGCCGTGGATCGCCAGTCCGAACCGCCTGCTAAATCGGTCCCGCTCCTCGTCGACCTTCCGTTGACGACGCCTATCCGTAGCGTTCGAGTGCCCGCGCCTTTTCAAGATTGTTGGTCAGGAGGCGAATGCGGGAATAGCCAAGCGCTTTCAGGATCTGCGCCGCGACCCCATAGTCGCGAGCATCGACCGGATGGCCAAGCATCTGGTTGGCCATCACCGTGTCGTGACCCTGATCCTGCAGGGCATAGGCTTTGATCTTGTTGCCAAGGCCGATGCCACGGCCTTCGTGGCCGCGCAGGTAGAGCAAGGCGCCGCCGTCGCTCTCGGAAATCCTGCGCATGGCATCCTGCAATTGCGCGCCGCAATCGCAGCGTAGCGACCCGAGAGCGTCACCCGTGAGGCATTCCGAATGCAGTCGCACGAGCGGCGTCTCTGTCTCTCCGCGCTTGACCGCCGCGATATGCTCGATCCCGTCGATGCTATTGCGAAACGCATGCAGCCGCAGCACTTCGCTTGCGAATGCCGAAGGCAGGTCGGTGCTGGCGATCTCCTCGACCAGCGTTTCAGTCCTGATCCGATGCTCGGCAAGCTCGCGAACGCTGAGCATGACGAGGCCATGCTTTCTGGCGAAGGCAAGCAGGTCCTCACGCCTTGCCATCTGCCCATCGTCCCGCATGATTTCGCAAATGACAGCACCGGGCTCGAGCCCGGCAAGGCGAACGAGATCCACTGCGCCCTCCGTATGCCCGTTGCGGGCCAGGACGCCGCCGTCCACCGCCCGCAGCGGGAAGACATGCCCCGGCGAGACGATATCGTCCGGCGTCACTTCGACGACGCCGCCAGTCGCATCGTGTGGGCGCGATCGGCCGCTGAAATACCGGTGGTGATACCCTCGCGAGCCTCTATCGACACGGTGAAGGCCGTCGACCGACGCGTGCGATTGTCACGCACCATGGGGCGTAGACCGAGATGATCGACCTGCGCGCCGGTGAGCGCGAGGCAGACCAATCCACGGCCATGCATGGCCATGAAATTGACTGCCTCTGCCGTGGCAAATTGCGCCGGCAGGACGAGGTCGCCTTCGTTCTCACGATCCTCGTCATCGACGAGGACGATCATACGCCCCTCTTTCAGGGCGCTCAGGGCTTCAGATAGGGCAGGCATAGCCGCTCCACATACTTGGCGATAACATCGACTTCGACATTGACCTGGTCGCCCACGGCGAGGGCGTGCAGGTTAGTGTGGGTCCAGGTGTGAGGGATGATCATCACCCCGACCTGGAACCGCACGTCGGCTTGCGAAATGGAATTGATGGTCAGGCTGATGCCGTTGAGCGCAATCGAGCCTTTGGCGACGCAATAGCGGGCCAATTCCGCGTCCACATCGAAGGCGAGCCGATAGGCGCCGGCCTCCTCGGTCGCCGAGACCAGTGTGGCCCGGCCATCGACATGACCCTGGACCAGATGCCCCGAGAGCCGCGTTTCCAGGCGAACCGAGCGTTCGAGGTTGACGGCATCGCCAACCTCGATGGTACCGAGCGTGCTGCGCGCCAACGTCTCGGGACTGAGGAAAAACTCGGCCTTTCCGCCGATCTCAAGCGAAGTGACGGTGAGGCAGACGCCGTTGACGGCGACACTTTCTCCAAGCTCAAGGTCGGGGTAGCCCGTCGTGATCGCCAGTCTCAGGCTTGCACCGACTGGCTCGGCGACCTCCACCTTGGCGAGGCGTTCAATAATGCCGGAAAACATCTAGGTCCTTTCTGTCAGGGAGAATGAATGGGGTTGGGAAAGCACCTCGACGCGATCAGGGCCGTCTTCGTCGGTGGTGATGCGGACGTGCTCGTCCCAGAACGGGCTGACGAGCACGCTCTCGGTGAGCAGCGGACCCGCTTCGACCAGCACTTCGAGAGCGCCGACCTCTCCCAATTGCTGCAACGCGTCGGCGAGGGAGTGAGGGAACAGGACGCGAAATCCGCGCGCCGTCGCGGCGTCGAAATAGTCGGTGGAGACGCGTCTGCGTCGGTCCAAGACGGCCAGGTGGCGGTTTCTGCTCACAAAATCAGGCACATGACGCACTGTGAACTCGGGTGCGTCTGCGAGAATGGTGCCGGAACCGGTGAGCACGGCGTCCGCCCGACGGCGCAGCTCGTGAGCCAGTTTCAGCGAGTCTTGGGAGGTGAACGTCTTCTGCCCGCGGGGTGGAATCATGGACCCGCTACCGTCCACCGCCTGCTTGACGGTTACCCACGGAAGGCCCGTTCGTGCGCGCTTGGCAAAGGGGGCAATCAGGCGCCGAGCACTACCGGCAAGACCGTGGTCAAGTTCGCCGATGCTTCGGACGGTCAGCCCTGCCGCCCGCAGACGTTCAGCGCCGCCTCCAACTACGGCGGGATTGGGATCAGCGACACCGATCCAGACGGCCTTTGCCGTTGTGCTCAGGATGGCTTCAGAGCAGGGCGGTGTGCGCCCGAAATGATTGCAGGGTTCGAGCGTGACGACGATCGTGTGGATCGCCCTGCCAAGACCTTTTGCCCGGCACTCCGCGATTGCCAAAGCCTCGGAGTGGCCCGTGCCGGCCCGTTGATGCGCGGCAACCGCCAGCACGTTGCCAGATGCGTCGAGGATCGCGCAGCCGACCGGCGGGTTGGGCGCAGTAGCGCCCACGAAGGCCCGGGCAGCGTCCAGTGCCAGGCGAAACGCCAGTGCAACGGCGTCTGGGGAGGGAGATTGTTCTGGCTCAGTACCCATGCTTCGTCCTTGGTGACGACGAAGCTCAGGGCGCATGACGACGAGTGGCGCCCATTCCGGCGCGGAATGGTCGCTTGCTAGACAGTCATGTGTTCTCTTCCATCCGGACTATACCGTCGGCCTCGGAGTTGAACCGAGTCTGCTGACCTCTCTCCTTACGGAAAGAGCGCTCGCGGGCTGATGCATCTTTCGATGCAAACACCGCCGGTGGGGAATTGCACCCCGCCCTGAGAACGTCTGCCCGACCTACATGGCCGAGCAGGGCCCACATAGGCCGCTCGGACGGCAATTGCAATGGGTGGTATAGGTCTCGGCCACCAAGGTTTGTCTGCTTCCGAAATCGCCTAGGCGATCTGAATGCCCGCGATAGGGCGTATGCGGCCCTAGAGTGCGCGCAGCGATAGTGGCCGAGAATGGGTGCGATGCAGAAGAGAGGCACTACCCGTATCTAGGCGCCGCCTCTAGCTCTATGTGCCTCTGGTATCCCGATCGCCAATAGGGCTATCCCTGCGATAATCAGCAGCCATCCGTCGATGAGCAAGTAAGCGAAAACGCCAAGGACGCCGCCGGCAAGAAATGCCGTGAGCGTAAAGAGGGACAGCCGGAAACGGGGCGCCGGTTGACCGCGCACCAGGGCGGCCAGACCTAGTCCGATATCTGTGGCCATGCCCGACACATGCGTCGTTCGAACGCGTGCATCGCTGATGCGCGTCGTCGCTGCGTTCTGCACGCCCATGATGAAGCTAAGGCAGATAACAAGACCTGTCTGAAAGCCACGAAAGAACAGTGCTATGGGTCCAAGCAGCAGCAGCAGACCAGCCTCGAGCAGCACGCTATAGGCATAAATACCCCGCACGCCTCGCTGCCGACCGATTTCAATCATGAATCCTGAACAGCAAGCTCCCAAAATGAAGGACACGATCATCGCCGCGAACAATGCGGCGGTGTCCAGCCGGCCCAGGGCAAGATGATCGGACAGACTAGAGACGTTGCCCGTCATGTTGGCGGAGAAGAAGCCCGCTGCCTGGAACCCGGCCCCATTGAGTGCGCCTGCCACACCTGCCAGCAAGGTGGCCAGCTTCAGATCGATATCGACAGTTCGCTGATCACCTTCGCGAATAAGCATATTCTGGCACCTGTCGCAGAACGAACCTCGGCCGAAATACGGCCGAGGCGTCACTTCATTCGATCTGACCGGGCAAGCTCGAGTCTGGCAAGGGCAAACACTCGCGTAGGCGATCCGGTGCCCCATTAAGCAAAGTTCGAGATCATGCGTTCCGCGCTCGGGTTTGTGCCAGTCCTGTCGGCAAGATCATGTCTCGCCTGGTTCTGTTTGCTATCAGGCTATCACTAGCTGGCAGATGCACTCTTGCGCTCAAACACACACACCTCAGCGGCCGACGTGACCACAATTCTGTCCGGCGTGATGTTCGTGTAGCTGCGCCGTGTGCCGCAAACGGCGCCCCCTTCTCCGAACACCTCGAGGATGCCGCGGTCGTGGAATACGAGAAGGTCCGTGGCTGACTCGAGGGCCGCATCGTAGCGGATCTTTCCATCATCTTGCGGCAAGCGTATCGAGAGTCGGCCGTTCAAAATGGTGACCTCAAAGGAAAGGGCAGACCCCGACATTGCCATGATCCTGGTACCCTCGAGCGCTCCCTTCAGACGTATTTCGGTTGGAACATCGCCCAGCGCAAAGCTCCCGTCCAACTCCGGGGGTAGCAGACGCGTGGGCCAAGCTTTGTCGAGTTCCCGAGCAGGCCGCATCAGCAGCCGCCCTGACGGATCGAGGGCAAGTTCGCGCGGCAGGGACATCTCGCCCGAATAGGGAGAACCCGGCGGCTTGCGATATTCCCAGTTGAAGAGCCAGGCAAAGGCGATCTGCCGCTCGTCCGCGGCAAAACTCTGCATGGCGTAGTAGTCAGTGCCGAAGTCGAGGATCTGCAGGTCGCCGGTACTCGGAACGAATGTGTCGTTCCGAAAGTCGCCGACTATTGCGAACAGCAGGTTATGGCGACCACTCTCCGGCTCGGTATAGCCGACAAATCCCATGATCATCACCCACTTGCCATCGAGCGGGAAGAAATCGGGGCATTCGACGGCACGGGCGCCGTTCTGGCGATAATGGGCCGGGGCGCGATAGAGCGGACCGAGATAGGTCCAGTCCGTCAGGTTGGGCGAGCCGTAGAGCAACACGGCGGGATCGCCATGCAGCGCCGCGCCCAGCACCATGCGATAGGCCCCTGCCCCCTCGTCCCACCACACTTTCGGGTCGCGAAAGTCGTGTTCAACGCCCTCGTCGACCGGTCGGGTATCGAGAATGGTTTCGGCATCCGACAGGTACAGCATGCTCCGGTCCGGTCGCCCCAGCTTCTGGATTTCCCGGTAGCCGGTGAAGAGATCGTAGGCCGGGAGGCGCTCGGTATAGAAGAATATCTGGCTACCATTCCGATCCCGGAAGGCATTGCCCGAAAAGGCACCGCCGGTAGCGCCGAGCCGCCAGAGATTCTGGTCGGGATGCAGGAAGACCGGCATGTGGGTCCAGTTGAAGAGGTCCTTGCTGACCGCATGACCCCAGTGCATTGGCCCCCAATCGGTGCCAGCCGGATGGAACTGGTAGAACATGTGCCATGTGTCCCCGATCCGGCACAACCCGTTGGGATCGTTCATCCATTGGCGGATCGGCGAGAAATGCAGGGTCGGACGCAAAGGGTCGGACGCCATCCAGTCGTGGATTTCGGAACCGCTGCGCAGAACCACGCCATCGGCGCCAAACTCCCAGACAGTGATGCCCGCGTGTTCGACTGTATTGGGGTCATAGCCATAGGCCCAGAGAATGGCCTCGGGCCTATCGCAGTCGAGGGTAATCGACGAGGCTTCGCGATGCTGGTAGCTGAAAAACTCCGGATGCGCCGCCAAGGCAGGAACCCGCCAGAGCAGCGCCTCGCCTTCGGTGATGCGAATGGTTCCCGGCCCCTCGGCCCAGAATTCGAGCCGATAGCCTGCGGCAAGGGTAACATTTGCTTGCACGGTCAGGGCCTTGCTTCCGTAGCGCCTTGGCCGCCGGGCACCGGCGTGCCGCGGAAGGCGTTGACCGCCCGATCGATCTCAACCTGTGCTTCGCTGCCGGAGTCGAGAATGACGTTCTGGGTCGAGCCGGATTCGACCTTGACGGCCACCACGTCGAGGCGGGTCAGGCTGCCTGTTGAGAGTATGGCCTCGACCTGCGTGGCAAAACAGGCGCTGTTGGGTGCATCGTCCTCCTGCGCCGGCTCAGTTGTGGCAACGACGTGATTGTTGGCGACATAGTTTCCGCCCCCGGACACCAGTCGGATGATGACAGGCTTCTGGCCAGCGGGCTTGAGGAACCGCGCATCAATCGACTCCGAAATGTGGTTGGCGATCACCGAATTGTTGTCGCCATTGATATGCAGAAGCCCGAACTGATCATCGAGTCCGTTGTCATAGCCCTTCATCGGCGCCCAGGGCTCGCGATCCCGGAGGAAATGATTTGATGAGACCAGGTTTTCCGAGCAGTTCTCCGAAAAGATCAGCATACCCGGATAAAAGGAATGGAGCCTGTTCCCGGTAATGGAAGAGCGTGCCACGCCCGAGAAATGCACACTGCTTCTGCCGCGCGGAAACACGTTATTGCCGCTGACCAGCAGACCACCAAAGTTCTCGGCGAAGATCGAATGGCCATCATAGCCAGCGCCGATAAGATTGTTCGAAATCTTCGAGGCCTGCCCCATACCCCGCAATTCGAGGCAATTGCCGCATTCGGCGATGAAGTTGTTATCGACCGTCAGCGCATCTGAGTGATGCGCGACAATGCCGTGCTCGAGATAGATGAGCCCCATGCCGCTAATGCGGAACGAGTCATTGGCGCTGGCGATATGAATACCCGTCTTGCCATTGCGGTAGGAATTCTCGGGATCGCCATCCGGGACACGGCCTTCAAAATGCAGGCCGTCGATGCAGAAATCGGCGAACTCGATCGAGCTGAGACGCGGATTGCCGTCGCGTTTGACGAGGAAGGCGGCGCGGACATCGTCGCCCGCCATATCGGCAGGCAGGTCGACCAGCACACGGCTGCCTCCTGGCCAAATCTCGTGCCAGTTCCTGATTTCATCGGCGGGCGTGTTGAAACGGATGCTCGACGAGGTGAAGCCGTGGCCGGAACCAACAATTCTGAGATAGCTGATATCGATAAGAACCTGGGTAGCCAGGCGGTAGTCACCCGGCGGGATGTAGATCACCGCGCCCGGTTTGCCACCGTCCCGCATATCGCGATCTGCCTGCCGATTTTTGATATCGGCGATGATGCTGTTGATGACCGCACCAATATCCTTACTCGGATCACCCGCTGGCCAGCGGGTGACATCGTAGGCATTGGGGCTGGTCATGGAGAGGTCTTTCTCAACTTGAAATGTGTTCTGGCCGCCCGACACAGGGGCCTGCTGCAGGTTCTGCATGTCGGTCACCAGATGCTTTCGCGGGTGTCTGGGTCGAAGAAGTGGAGGTTGTGCGGGGTAATCGCGAGGCGCGCCCGATCACCGGCGCGCAACTGGGTGCGTGGCGAAAAACGTCCCACGGCAGTTCGGCTCATGGTCTCGGCAGCGGCGATATCGGGATCCTCAGCATCAACCCAGGTGGCATCGAGCGCCAAATGCACCATGGTTTCGGCGCCCAGCGCTTCGACCAGCGTCACCGGCGCAGAAATCTCGGCATAGTCGCGCTTGTCGGTGACGGCGGCATCGTCGATATCCTCAGGTCGGATACCCACGATCAGGCTGCGGCCCGAATAGGCACCGAGCCCCGGGCGCGCGGCAAAGACCGCCTCGGGCAGAGCGATACTCTGGCTGCCCAGCGTCAATTGCGAGCCGGCGAGCGTCGCCTGATAAAGATTCATCGATGGCGAGCCGATGAAGGCGGCAACGAAGACATTTGCGGGCCGCTGATAGAGGTTCTGCGGCGTGTCGATCTGCTGCAGGCGCCCGGCCTTGAGCACGGTCACGCGGTCGCCCATGGTCATGGCCTCGACCTGGTCGTGCGTGACATAGACCGTCGTCACCCCCAGCGCACGCTGGAGCTTGACGATCTCGGCGCGCATCTGCACGCGCAACTTGGCGTCGAGATTGGAGAGGGGTTCATCCATCAGGAAGGCGCGGGGCCGGCGGACAATGGCGCGGCCCATGGCCACACGCTGCCGCTGTCCGCCAGAAAGCTTGCCCGGCTTGCGGTCGAGATGCGGGGTGAGTTCGAGAATACGCGCCGCTTCGTTGACGCGCCGTTCGATCTCGTCCTTGGCGACCCCAGCCATGCGGAGCGGAAAGGCGATGTTTTCACGCACGGTCTTGTGCGGGTAGAGCGCGTAGGACTGGAACACCATGGCGATGTCACGATCCTTGGGATCGACATGGTTGACGACCTCATCGCCAATGATCAATTCGCCGGCGCTGATGGTTTCGAGGCCCGCGATCATCCGCAATGCCGTGGACTTGCCGCAGCCGGAGGGGCCGACAAAGACCATGAATTCGCCGTCCTCGATTTCGAAGCTCAGGTCGTGAATGGCGGGATAGCGGTCGCCATAGACCTTGTGGATCCTGTCCAGTTTGATGCGTGCCATTTGACTAGCCTTTCACGGCGCCGAAGGTCAGTCCGCCCACAATCTGCTTTTGCAGCAGCAGGGTGACGAGAATGACGGGAAGCGAATAGAGCACCGCCGCAGCAGTCATCGGGCCCCAGGCGAGGCCATAGACCGAGTTGAATTCAGCGATGACGATGGGGGCGGTCTTGCTGTTCTGCGAGGTCAGCAGCAAGGCAAACAGGAACTCATTCCAGCTCGCGATGAAGCTGAAGAGTGCGGTGATCGCCAGGCCGCTCGGCATCAGGGGCAGGATGATATGTACGAATGCGCCAAAACGGGTGCACCCATCCATGCGCGCCGCCTCCTCCAGTTCCTTGGGCACACCCTCGAAAAAGGCCGACATCAGCAGCAGCGCGAGCGGCACGGCCGTCGAGGTATGGGCGAGCACGAGGCCAAGTGTTGTGTCCAACAGGCCCAGCGTCTTCATCACCTGGAAGAGCGGCACACCGAGCGACACGGCGGGCACCATGCGAGTGACCAGTGCGAACAGCAGGAAGATGACCGTGATCCGCCTTCGATAGAGCGCGGAGACATAGGCGGCTGGAACGGCGATCAGCAGCGACAGAAGGGTCGTCAGCACCGCTACCACGGTCGAATTCACGAAGGCATTGGGCAGCCCCGCCGTCCCGATGACGGTAGCGAAATTTTCCAGCGACACCCGACCTGGGAAAAAGGACGGCGGAATCTGCTGCACATCGGCCGGGGGTTTCAGCGAAGTGGAGACGAGATAAACATACGGCAGGGCATAGGAGAGGACCAGGACGAGGGCCGCCAGGTTGATGACGGTCTTGCCAAAGTCAGGCGACGGACGGTCAGCCATTGTCGGTCCTCCAGATTTTCCAGTAGGCGAAGGCGGCGAGCACAATCATGAAGGCCAGGAACAGGGTGGCCGATGCCGAAGCCTCGCCAAGGTCGCCATATCGGACCATGCGTTGATAGATGTTCATGGAGAACACTTCGCTCGCCTGGCGCGGACCGCCTTGGGTCTGGATCCAGATGAGGTCGAAGGTCTTGAGCGCGTCGATGCCGCGCACGATAACGACGACGGCGATGACCGGGCGCATCAGCGGCAGGGTTACATGCCAGAAGCGCTTGAGCGCATTGGCGCCATCGATCCGCGCGGCTTCGAGTAAATCCTTGGGAATGTTGGTGAGGCCGGCATAGCTGACCAGGGCGACGAAGGACGTGGTCAGCCAGATGTCGGCAAAGGCAACCGAATAGATCACGATATCGGGGTCCGACAGCCAGTTGATGGCCTTGGGATTGGGGATGATGCCCAGTGCGGACAGGCCGTAATTGAGGATGCCGATATCGCCGACAAGAAGAAATCGCCAAAGCAGGCCAGCAACGATCGGCGAGATCATCAGCGGCAAGGCAAAGATGGTGCGGTGCCAGTTGGACTTGCCTGATATGGCCGAAAACAGCAGCGCCGCGCCAAAGCCGAAGATGAATTCGAAGCAGAGAGCGAAAGCCGAATACTGCAATGTCCGCAGGGCGGTTTCTAGAATGCGCTTGGACGTCAGGGCGTCGGCATAGTTGGCTAACCCCACCCAGACTCGGGCCGACGGGTTGATCAACTCGACTTCGAAGAATGAATTATAGACCAGCAGGGCGACCGGGTAGGCGACGAGCAATCCCAGGAACAACACTGCAGGCGCCAGCATAAGAAGCACGAACCTGCGTTCGGACATATCCCCCTCCCGTTTGACCGGATACCGGAGCGGCCTGGCACCGCTCCGGCTTGATGCATTCAGACCCTATTGGCCCAGGATGTCGCGCGCGGTCTCCGCCGCATCCTGAAGAAGTTCGGCGACATTGTCCTCGCATTCCAGCGCGCCCTGGAAGGCGGGCATGACGGCTTCATCCACGAGTTCCTGGTAGTCCTTGTTGAGCGGCCGGCCCTTGGTTGCGGGCGCCGACAGCGTCTCAATCAAGGGTCCGAAATGCTCGTAGCCAGGCTTGCCCATATAGCTCTGATAGGCCGAATTGGTCGCGGCCAGCCCGAGAGGCGCTTCGATCCCCAGCGCGTTATGCGCTTCGAGATAGGCAATGAACTGCCGCGCCGCATCCTTGTGCTGCGACGTCGACGGAATGACATTGTACCAGGGCCCCGGAATGGCCGCGATCCCGGCAGAGCCCGCGATCATCGGCGCGACGCCGACCTTTCCGGCAATTTGGCTGTCTTCCGGGGTCATCTTGTAGGCATGGGCCCAGAATTTCATCATGGCCGCCTGGCCCTGATAGAACAGGTTCTGCGCCTCGCCCCAGCTGATCTCGAGCGCATTGTCGGGCACGGACTTATCCAGGCACAGCGGCGCGCGATAGTTTTCCAGCGCATCGATATGGGCCTGGTTGTCGAGAATGACCTGACCCGCATCATCAAGGATCACGCCGGGCGAACCGGCCTGCAACACCTCGGCCATCCATTCCTCAGACGTGCCGCCGATCACCACCGTGCCGTAGATGCCGTCCTTGGTGAAGAAAGCAGCCATATCGCGCCACTGCTGCCAGGTCGCCGGCGGCACGAGATCGTAGCCGTATTTTTCCTTGAACGCGGCCTGATTGGCGGGGTCTTCCCAGAGGTCCTTGCGGTAGAAGACGATCTCGGCATTGGCCCAGGCAGGCATACCGATCATCTTGCCACCGACAGTAGCATCGGCCACGAGGGCCGGCGGCATATCGGCCCTGACGGCGTCGGTGAAGAGGTCGCTCAAGTCCTCGACATGATCGGCAAAGGCCGCGTTCCACACTACGTCGATGGTGGCGACGTCGTAGTTCGAGGTACCCGAGGCGATCTCGGCCGACAACTTGTCGTACACGCCCTGATAGGGCACCTCGACAAAATTGACCTCGATGCCGGTCTCCTTGGTGAAAGCATCGGCGGCAGCCTGCTGAAGCGAGTGGCCGCCACCTTCTACCAGCACGGTAATAGCTTCGGCACGGGCCACCGAGGTCATCAGGGCCAGTACCGCCACCGAGCAGTAAAGTGTCTTGTTCATGTCTCCTCCGGTCGTTTTTTTAGCAGGCGATCAACCCGCTGCACCTCGGACCATAAAAGGCAATGTCGACGTCGTCAATTGAAATGACGACGTCGACATTCGATATGTCGACGTTGTCGATTGCAGCGTAAGAACGAGCGAGATAGTGTCCTTCCCGCATTGGAGGAATTGCATGGTCAGTATCAAGGATGTCGCGCGCATCGCTGGTGTCTCGGACAAGACAGTATCGCGCGTCGTCAACCGCGAACCCAATGTGACGCAGGACACGATTGAAAAGGTGCAGTCAGCCATCGACGCGCTGGGCTATATTCCCAACCTTGCCGCCCGAAGCATTCGCTCCAGCCGCACCAATATCATCGGCATCATCACAGACTATATTTCGACCACCCCCTATTCCGGCGACATCGTCAGGGGCGTGCAGGACTGGGCGGGTGCCAATGGCCGCACGGTGCTGCTCGCCAATACCGACGGCAACGCCGAACGCGAGGCCAATATCTGGCGAACCTTCAAGGCGCATAGGATCGATGGCGTTCTCTATGTCGCCATGTATCACCGCACCGTTGCTCCGGCGTCGGGCGACGTATCGATCCCGACGGTTCTGGTGAACTCTCACGCCGAAGCAGGGCTCACCTACTCATCCATCGAGCCGGACGACTTCGGTGGCTCCTATGCCTTGACGCAACATCTCGTCGAGCTCGGCCACCGCCGCATAGGCTATATCAGGCTCAACCCCCTGCTTCTCGGCGCCAATCAACGGCTCGACGCCTTCCTTGCTGCGACACAGGCAGGTGGCATTGCCGAAAACGACATCATTGTCCGACTGGGGATGGAAGGGCCAATCGGCGCAGAAACGAACTATGTCTATCGGGAGGCCCTCAGCATCCTGTCGATGCCCAACCGCCCTACGGCGCTTGTGTGCGGCAATGATGAAATGGCGCTTCAGGCCTACCTCGCGGCTCTGTCTCTCGGCCTTCGCATACCAGACGACATCACGATCGTCGGCTTCGACGATTTCAGGACTGTGTCCCTGGCTCTAAAGCCCGAACTCACAACAGTGGCCCTGCCCTACTACGACCTGGGATGGCAGGGAGCCGAGATGCTGAACGACCTGGCAGAGGGAGCTAGTGCGATCGAGCGCCGAATTCTGAAATGCAACTTGGTAGGGCGACAGTCCAGTAAATAAGCGTGCGTGGCGCTGATCTCGCGACTGCAAAGGGTGTCCAGGATTGGGTGGCTACGGCGCCGAATGAAACTCCACGAAAAAGCGAACCGCCCCCTCCGGGGCCACCTCATGCTCGGCTTGCGGATGGACAACGGCATGAATGCCGGGGCCTAGGTCCTGCTGCGTGCCCAGCACCAGGTCAGCAAAGCGCAGCCGCCCGGAAAGGACATGGATTTTCGCCCATACCCCAGCTTTGGTGGAGTGGCTGCGCAGCAGGCCCGCCGGGACCGTCATTTCGGTAAATTCCGGCGTGCGCTTATAGGCGACGAGCCCATCGGGCCAACGACGGTCGATATCAACCATCAGGCACCATCCCAGTCGTAGATGTGAACCAGCTTGGGATCGTCGGCATGCTCGACCAGCATACGGCGGACACGGTCCTGCCAAAGACGGGCGAATTCGGCCAGTTCCTCGGCATTCGCCTTGCCAGATACAGCCTTGGGCATGAGTTGACTCATGATCAGCTCGTGCGGCACGTGGTCGGTGTTGATATCGACCACCACGCCTTTGCCTGTGTCACTGCGGCGCAGCGCCAGCGTGCCGTCGATATCGGTCTCGAAGCTGAGGAGATCCTTGCGCGCAAAGCGCTTGGCCGGGCCGATGCCCTGAAATCCGCTTTCGGGCGCGGCGCCTGTAAGCAGGGTTGCAACCGAAGCGAGAACGCCGGTTGTCGCATGATCGCGTTCATTGCGCATGAACACCTCGATGCCGCCGCGCTCCGGAATCTCATCGTCGTAAAGCGCCGAAAGCCCGTTGAGCACCATCAGATAGGCGCCAGCCACCGCCGGGCAGGAATGCCCCGCAAGCCGAACCGCATCGGCATAGCGGTACTCGATCACGCCGTCTTCTGCGGCCCCGAGAAAGGCAGCCAAAGGATCACGCATTTTGAGGGTGGGCGCGTCGTCGAAAAATTGAGGTAGGGTCATGATAGCCTCAAGATGGAGAAGCCGCGGGCGCAAGCCAGCGGCAGAAGGGGTCAGAATGTGGGATCCAGGATGGAGGCGACCTCATCATTACTCAGCGCGTAGTCGTAGAAGCGCTGGTAGTAGGCCTTCATCTCGGCGGCAAAATCGCAGTCGGCATAGAGCTCGGGATGCATGCTCTGGGCCGCCCACTTCAGCATCAGCGGCACGTCGCCATTGGGCACATACCACTGGAACACGCCTTCTGGCAGCTTGAAGACACGCTTGTTCTGAACGGCACTGACATGGCTCCAGTCCTGACCGGGCACCCGGTTCTCATAGAGGTCCTCGGGCTTGGTCGGGGACAGGTTGGTGATGAAGAT
Organism: Devosia sp.; assembly: GCF_024707125.1. Lineage (GTDB taxonomy): Bacteria > Pseudomonadota > Alphaproteobacteria > Rhizobiales > Devosiaceae > Devosia. Next base: position 4,383 of record NZ_JANQAH010000006.1, on the reverse strand, counting down.
CACTTCGGGGTTGAGCGCATAGATCTGTTCCATGCTGATCTCGGAGAAGGACGGAAAGTCCTTTTCGGCAAGGTTGATGCCGCCCGCTTCGGTGATCCAGAAATGGCCGAAATGGCCGGGGCCATTGATTTTGAGCTCGTTCTCGTGGAGACGGGCGAAGAACAGCGCCTTAGGCTTGTCCTCCTCGCCAAGACCAGACATGACCGCGCGGGTCTCCTCTAGCGTCTTGTTGGCATAGGCGATCAGCTCATCGGTACGCACGGTGTCGCCCGTGACCTGGCCGATGATCTTCATCCAGTTTTCGAAGGTCTGGATGGTGTTGCCCTGCCCCTTGGACAAAACGTCGAGCGCGAGAACCGGAACGCCGGCGCGCTCGGCAACTTCGAGCGAGGCATTGCCTTCATGGGTGACGTAGACGTCCGGATTGAGCTTGAGCAGCTCTTCGGCATTGAGAACGCCGCCTTCGATATGACTGGTCGGCAGATCGAGAATGCCGGGAGCGATCTTGCTGAAGATCGACCGCTCGGCCGCGTGGCGGGAATCCGAGCTGATCGCCACGAGTTTGTCGAGCGACCCGGTCGCTATGAAAAAAGCGGACGGGAAAGGAAAGAAGCCGGCGACGATCCGGTTGACCTCGACCGGCAGGGTTACTTCCCTGTCGATACCGTCTCGTACGATATGGGTTTCCTGGGCAAAGGCGCTGCCCGAAACGAGACTGATCGTCACGGCAAGGGCGATGGGCGAAACGAAATTGAACATGGGAAAGCCCTTAGAACTGCGGATCGAGAATGGACGCGACATCTGCATCGCTGAGTTCGTAGCCATAGAAGCGGCTGTAGTAGGCCTTGATCTCGGCCTCGATGCTGTAATGCGCAAAGAGTTGGGGCTGGTTCTTCTGTGCCATCCACTTGAGCATCAGCGGCGCATCGGCACTGGGCGGGTACCACTGGAACACGCCTTCGGGGATCTTATAGACACGGCGATCGGCGACTGCCTTGACGTGGCTCCAGTCTTGGCCGGGCACGCGGTTCTGGTAGAGATCCTCGGGTTTGGTGGCCGAGAAGTTGGAGATGAAGATCACCTCAGGATTGAGAGCATAGACCTGTTCCATGTCGATATCGGCCAGAGGCGCGAAATCGGCCGGAGCGAGGTTTTGGGCACCCGATTCAGTGAGCCAGAAATTGCCGAAGTGACCGGCGCCATTCACCTTGAGCGATTTTTCTTCGAGCCGGGCAAAGAACAGCGCACCGGGCTTTTCCTCGTCGGTGAGATCGGCGACGCGACCGCGGGTGTCATCGAGCGTTGCATGGGCAAAGGCAATGATTTCGCTGGTGCGATCTTGCTGAGCCGTCACCTGGCCGAGCAGGGTCATCCAGCCCTCGAAGGTTTCAAGCACATTACCCTTGGAACGCGACAGGACGTCGAGCACCAGAACCGGAAGGTCGATCTTTTCGATATCGGCGAGCGCGGGATTGTTTTCGTAGGTGACGAAGAGGTCCGGCGAGAGCTTTAGAACTTCCTCGACATTGACGCTATTGCCGGCGGCAAAGCCGGTCGCCTTGTTGAGCAGGTCGGGCACGATGCGACCGAACACGGAGCGCTCGGCCATATTCCGCGAGTCCTCGGCAATGCCAACGAGTTCATCCACTGACCCGGTCGAAATGTAATAGGCCGAGGGGAAAGGCAGGAAATTGGTCACAATGCGCTCTGGCGAGACAGGGATTTCGACCTGACGGTCGGCGCGATCGGTGACGGTATGAGTTTCTTGCGCTTGTACGACTGTGGCGAGAAGCGACACCGACGCTAACAGGGCGGCTAAAAGAACGGGTTTGATCATGAATCAAGTTTCCGAGTGAGGAACGAAGGCTTGGGAGGCGAGTGAGACGGGGTAGATGGCGCGTAGGGCGCGGCCATCGGCCTCGAGTGTGTCGATGCGAGCATTCACACCAAAACAACTTCGGATCGCATCTTCGGTGAGCACCTGGCCGGTCGGACCGAAGCGATGGGTTCCGTCCGATCCCAACATCAGGACCTGATCGGCGATGCGCAGCGCGTGATTGGGGAAATGCGTGTTCATCACGCAGATCATCCGGTCCTCATGAGCCAGACGCTCGATGATATCGAGGATGATCAGCTGCTTCTTGAAATCGAGATGCGATTCCGGTTCGTCGAGGAAGAGGATCGTTGGTTCGCCGGCGAGCGCGCGGGCGATGAACACCAGCTGCAGTTCACCACCGCTGATGGCGTTGCAGTAGCTCTTTCCCAAATGCCCGATCTCGAGCCGATCGAGCACGCGGCGGGCGATTTTCACGTCGTCCTCGCCCGGCCGGGCAAAGGTGCCCAGATGCGCAGAGCGGCCGAGTAGCACCATGTCGAGCACGGTATAGGCAAAAGCATTGGCGCGCGCTTGCGGCACATAGCCGATATGGCGCCAGAGCTCGCGCTCACCATAGGCGGCGAGCGGTTTCCCATGAATTTCCGTCTGGCCGTTCTGCCACGCCATCATGCCGGTGATGGTATTGAGCAGCGTGGTTTTACCCGCACCATTGGGACCGAGAACAGCCATGATCTCGCCGGACGAAAGCGCGAAGTCGAGGTCAGAGAACAAGGGCTCGCCCTTTTTGTGGCCATAGCTAGCCGAGCGGATGACCAAGCTCATGACCAGCCTCCCTTGGCGCGTTTCAGGAGGTAGGCGAAGAACGGTGCGCCAATAATAGCGGTCAGGATTGAGAGCGGAATTTCGGCGCTGGTGGCTGTGCGCGCCACCGTGTCGATAACCAGGAGATACATGGCGCCGATGGAAATCGAGGCCGGGATCAACGCCGAATGATTGGATCCGACCAGCATGCGCGCCACATGCGGGATGACCAGCCCGACCCAGCCGATGATGCCGGCGAGTGAGACCGTAGTGGCCGTCACCAGCGTGGCAGCGACGATAACTACCCAGCGCATTTTCTGCACGTCGGTCCCCAGCGAACGTGCCTCGACTTCCGAAAGCGACATGATGTTGAGCCGCCAGCGCAGGGCCCAGAGCACCGAGCTGCCAATGGCGATCAGCGGCACGCCCCAGGCGAGCATGTCATAGGAGGACGAGGTGAGGCTGCCCATAAGCCAATAGACGATGGTAGGCAGCGTATCGTTGGGATCGGCGACGTATTTCAGCAGCGACAGCAGCGCCTCGAACATGGCCGCGGTGATGACACCACCCAGGATCAGCATGAACAGCGAAGAGCGGCCGCCGCGACGTGAAATCCACAACGCCACCATCATCGCGGCGATACCGAACACCAGCGCGCCGGCCGGCACGAAGGTCATGTGTCGGAAGATAAGAATGGTCAGCGCCGCACCGAAACCGGCGCCGGAAGAAACGCCGAGGATGTGCGGGCTGACCAGGGGATTGCCGAAGAGCCCCTGGAATGCTGCCCCCGAAACCGCGAGCCCGCCCCCAATCAGCAGCGCCATGAGCACACGCGGCAGACGGATGTTGAGCACCACGGTTTCTTCGACCGCTTCCCAATGGGGCTCGATCGGCAGCACCTGATTGAGAAGGATCGAGAGGGCATTGCCCGGCGCAACCATGTAGCGACCAAGACACAGCGCCACCACTGCCAGAACGATCGGCAACACGATAAGGCCGATGGTCAGCACCATCTTCAGAGGGACAATCGGGGCGCGCGAAAGCGACACGGCAGCGTCAGTCATGACGCACCGTCCGCAGCAAATGCAGCAGGCATGAGGGAAATTCCAGAGATGTCAGGACCGCTTTGCGGCTCGACTCCGTCTATACACCAAAAAGATGTATTGCAAACTCATGTTTTAAATCGGCTCGCTGCCAATTTGTCGCGGCCGCTCAAGCAGCGGGGCGTTCGATGCCGAATTGGGTGGGATCAACGGTAAGGTCGGCGAGTGTGTACTGGTCCATTTCGGCCAGAAACGCCGCCAGCGCGCGGCCGACGATTCCTTTCAGCCGACACGATGGCGTCAGGCGACAAGAGCTCTCTTCGCCAAAGCACTCGACAATCGCGAAGTCCGGTTCGGTGGTGCGGATAACCACGCCAAGGCCGATTTCAGCCGGCGGTTTCGCGAGGGTCAGCCCACCCGAACGGCCGCGAACGGCTTTCAGATACCCTTCGCGAGTCAGGTGGTTAGCCACCTTCATCAGGTGATTGCGCGAAATGCCATAGGCGTCGGCGGTCTGCTCGATAGTGATCAGTCGATCGCTGTGGGTCGCCGCGAAAATCAGGATTCTCAGCGCGTAATCGGTAAATTGAGTGAGGCGCATGGGGGACCTGAAGAGACCAAAAACGGAGAACAGAAAATCGGATGCGAGACCGCGGAGTGCAACCTATCGCACCCGCAGTAATTTGTCGCAGCCGCTGGGCG
>NZ_JANQAH010000012.1 GCF_024707125.1 Devosia sp. | reverse complement strand
CGACTACGGCACGGCTGAAGCTGAAACCACGTATGGCATCATCGGCATCAAGGTCTGGGTCTTCAAGGGCGAAGTCCTTGAGCATGATCCGTCCGCCCATGAGCGTCGCGCCACCGAAGGTGGTGGTGAAGGTGGCCAGCGTTCTGAGCGCGAACCGCGTCGTGAACGCGGCGACCGCGATCGCGAACGCGCATAAGAAGGTTGAACGACTATGCTGCAACCGAAACGTACTAAGTTCCGTAAGGCCCATAAGGGCCGCATCCATGGCCTGGCCAAGGGTGGTACCGATCTGGCATTCGGCCAGTATGCACTCAAGGCCACCGAGCCGGAACGTGTTACTGCCCGCCAGATCGAAGCGGCCCGTCGCGCTATCACTCGTGAGATGAAGCGTCAGGGTCGTGTTTGGATCCGGATTTTCCCGGATCTGCCGGTTTCCAAGAAGCCTACCGAAGTCCGAATGGGTAAGGGTAAGGGTTCCGTGGAGTACTGGGCGGCGCGCGTAAAGCCGGGTCGCATCGTTTTTGAGATTGACGGCGTACCCGAAGACGTTGCAAAGGAGGCGCTTCGCCTCGGAGCAATGAAGTTGCCGATCACCACGCGCATCGTTACGCGCATTGTCGACTAAGGAACACGAGCATGAAAGCCAGTGATGTGCGGAGCAAAACCGCAGACGAACTGAAAGATCAGCTCGTCGACCTGAAGAAAGAACAGTTTAACCTGCGTTTCCAGCGCGCTACTCAGCAGTTGGAAAAGCCGGCCCGGGTCAAGGAAGTCCGCCGCGATATCGCGCGGATCAAGACGATCCTCGGCCAACAGAACGCAGCTAAGTAAGGAATAAAACCCATGCCAAAGCGCGTTTTGCAGGGGACTGTTGTCTCCGACGCTAACGAAAAGACGATCGTCGTCCGCGTCGAGCGCCGTTTCACGCACCCCCTTCTGAAGAAGACAGTGCGTCGTTCCAAGAAGTACCACGCCCACGATGAAGCTAATGTGGCTAAAGTCGGTGACGTGGTGTGGATCGAAGAGACCGCGCCGATCAGCAAGAACAAGCGCTGGACGCTTGTTCCGTCTGCGTAAGAGAAATTGAAATTAGGTCGGCGAGCCGGATGACGGTGCAGCCGGTTCAACTAGAAGGCATCCAGTTATGATCCAGATGCAGTCCAATCTCGACGTCGCGGACAACTCCGGCGCTCGTCGTGTCATGTGCATCAAGGTGCTGGGCGGTTCGCATCGCAAATACGCCTCGGTCGGCGACATTATTGTCGTTTCGGTCAAGGACGCTATTCCGCGTGGCCGCGTTAAGAAGGGCCAGGTAATGAAGGCCGTGGTGGTTCGCACCGCGACTGACATCCGTCGCCCCGATGGCACCGTCATCCGTTTTGACAAGAACGCCGCGGTTCTGATTAACAATCAGAAAGAGCCGATCGGCACCCGTATCTTCGGACCGGTTCCGCGCGAACTCCGCGCTCGCAACCACATGAAGATCATCTCGCTCGCCCCAGAGGTGCTGTAATGGCCTCCAAGATCAAGAAGGGCGATAAAGTCGTCGTCCTGGCTGGCAAGGACAAGGGCAAGACCGGTCAGGTCCTGTCTGTCATCCCAACCGAAACCAAGGCGCTTGTCCAGGGTATCAACCTTGTGCGCAAGCATCAGAAGCAGACTGCCTCGCAGGACGCCGGTATCTTCACCAAGGAAGCGCCGATCCACCTGTCGAACCTGGCCGTTGCTGACAAGGCTGGCAAGCCGACTCGCGTCGGTTTCCAGATCAAGGACGGCGTGAAGACCCGCGTCGCCAAGTCGACCGGAGACCAGATCGATGGCTGAGACCGTCTACATTCCGCGCCTGCGCACCTACTATGACGAGACCATTCGTGCCGAACTCACCAAGCAGTTCGAGTACAAGAACGTCATGGAGCTGCCCAAGCTCGACAAGATCGTCCTGAACATGGGCGTTGGCGAAGCCGTCAACGACACCAAGAAGGTCAAGTCGGCTGCCGCCGAGCTTGAGAAGATCGCTGGCCAGAAGCCGGTTATCACTCATGCCCGCAAGTCGATCGCCGGCTTCAAGGTCCGTGAAGAAATGCCGCTCGGCGTGAAGGTCACGCTGCGCAAGACCCGCATGTACGAGTTCCTGGATCGTCTGGTGAACATCGCACTGCCGCGCGTCCGCGACTTCCGTGGCCTGAACCCGAACTCCTTCGACGGCCGTGGCAACTACGCCATGGGCATCAAGGAACACATCATTTTCCCCGAGATCAACTATGATCAGATCGATCAGGTCTGGGGTATGGATATCGTGATTGCCACGACTGCCAAGACGGATGATGAAGCTCGTGCTCTGCTGCGCGCTTTCAACTTCCCGTTCCGCCAGTAAGCGGGCAGGGAAGGGATAAAGGATCAGGACATGGCAAAGACCAGCTCCATCGAAAAGAACAATAAGCGCGCTGCGCTCGCCAAGCAGTATGCTGGCAAGCGCGCCGAGCTCAAGGCAACCGTCAAGGACCAGAATCTGCCGATTGAGGAACGCTTCAAGGCGACCCTCAAGCTGGCCGAACTGCCGCGCAACTCCGCAAAGGTTCGCGTTCGCAACCGTTGCGAAGTCTCCGGTCGTCCGCGTGGCTACTATCGCAAGCTCAAGCTGAGCCGTATCGCCCTGCGTCAGCTGGGCAACCTGGGTCAGATCCCGGGTCTCGTTAAGTCGAGCTGGTAAGGAGAGACACAGATGAGCTTTTCCGATCCCATCGGCGATATGCTGACCCGCATCCGCAACGCTCAGGAGCGTCGCAAGAATACCGTTTCGACTCCGGCATCGACCCTTCGTGGTCGCGTGCTGGATGTTCTCCAGTCCGAGGGTTTCATCCGCGGCTACTCGGAGACCAAGTTCGAGAACGGCGCTGCCGAATACGAAATCGAACTGAAGTATTCGGACAATGAAGGCGTGATCCGCACCATCGAGCGCGTTTCCCGTCCTGGCCGCCGCGTGTACGCGTCGGTTAAGAATATTCCTCAGGTGGCTAACGGCCTCGGTGTTTCGATCCTCTCCACCCCCAAGGGTGTGATGGCCGACCACGAAGCCAAGGCCGCTAACGTTGGTGGCGAGGTACTCTGCCGCGTCTTCTAATGCGTGTGGGCCCGAAGCTCATTGAAGCACTTCGAGGGTGAGTGGATTCCACTTTCCTGTTGAATGTGCGGCAAAAACTGATAGGAGCGCGATCAACGTTTCTCGGAAACGCTGGTCGGCTCCGTTTTCGGGCACTTTCACGCGCATTGGCTGCGCGGTAAGACGATTACTCAAGGATATAGAATGTCACGTACTGGCAAGAAACCGGTGGCCCCGGTTAATGGCGTTACGGTCACGATCAATGGTCGTGTCGTCTCCGCCAAGGGCCCGAAGGGCGAACTGAGCCTCACGCTCATGGATATCGTCAACATTGAGCAGGGTTCGGATGGCATCGTCATTACCCCCGCTAACGACACCCGTGAAGCTCGTGCAGCTTGGGGCACCACCCGCGCGCTGATCCAGAACATGGTCACCGGGGTGAGCGCTGGTTTCGAGAAGAAGCTGGCCATCCAGGGCGTCGGTTACCGCGCCGCACTGCAGGGCAAGGACGTCAAGCTCTCGCTCGGTTTCAGCCACGAAGTGATCTATCCGGCTCCCAAGGGTATCACCCTGGCCGTGCCGGCTCCGACTGAGATCGTCATCACCGGCATTGATAAGCAGCAGGTCGGTCAGGTCGCTGCGGAGATCCGCGGCTGGCGTCCCCCCGAGCCCTACAAGGGCAAGGGCGTGCGTTACGCCGGCGAGCAGGTCTTCCGCAAAGAAGGCAAGAAGAAGTAAGGAGCGCCACCTATGGCTATCAGTGCAAAAGGTGCAGACCGCCGCAAGGCTCGTGTCCGCAAGGCGCTCAAGGCTCGTGCCTTTGGTCGCGCCCGTCTCAGCGTTTTCCGCTCGGACAAGAATATCTACGCCCAGATCATCGACGACGCGAACGGTCGTACGCTGGCAGCGGCTTCCACCCTCGAGAAGGACGTGCGTGGCTCGCTCAAGAGCGGCGGCACTTCCGAGGCAGCTGCCGTCGTTGGCAAGCTGATCGCGGAGCGCGGTGTGAAGGCTGGTGTTGCCGAAGTGATCTTCGATCGCGGCGCTTACATTTATCACGGCCGCGTTAAGGCCCTTGCAGATGCTGCCCGTGAGGGCGGTCTGCAGTTCTAACAGCGGCGAGGAAAAACATTATGAGCAGAGACGTTCAAGAGCGCGAAAGCGAGTTCGTCGATCGCCTGGTCCACATCAACCGTGTGGCCAAGGTTGTGAAGGGCGGTAAGCGCTTTGGCTTCGCAGCCCTCGTCGTTGTGGGTGACCAGAAGGGTCGCGTCGGTTTCGGTCACGGTAAGGCCCGTGAAGTTCCCGAGGCAATCCGCAAGGCAACGGAACAGGCCAAGCGCCAGATGATCCGCGTGCCGCTGCGCGACGCCCGCACGCTGCACCACGACATCACCGGCCGCCACGGCGCCGGCAAGGTCGTGCTGCGTGCAGCCGTTCCGGGTACCGGCATCATCGCCGGTGGTCCGATGCGCGCCGTCTTCGAAACCCTGGGCATCAACGACATCGTCGCCAAGTCCACCGGTACTTCGAACCCGTACAACATGGTCCGCGCGACTTTCGACGCTCTCAAGAACGTCGATAGCCCCCGCGCCGTGGCTGCCCGCCGCGGCCTCAAGGTCTCCGAACTGCAAGCTCGCCGCGGCGAGACTGCTGTCGAAGCCTGAGCCCCGTAGGAACGGAGAAGCACAATGGCTGACAAGAAAACTATCACCGTGAAGCAGATCGGTTCGCCGATCCGCCGCGAAAAGAGCCAGCGCGCGACCCTGATCGGTCTCGGGCTGAACAAGATGAACAGAGAGCGCGAGCTGATTGATACGCCCGAAGTCCGTGGCATGATCAACAAGGTCCCGCACCTCGTCCGTGTACTCGGCGAGTAAGAGGGAAGGCTCGACAAATGACTCGTTTGAACGAACTTCGCGACAACCCCGGTTCGACTAAGGTCCGCGTTCGCGTTGGCCGTGGTATCGGCTCCGGCGTTGGCAAGACCGGTGGTCGTGGTGGCAAGGGCCAGACGGCTCGCGCTGGTGTCGCGATCAACGGCTTTGAAGGCGGCCAGATGCCCCTTCACATGCGTATGCCGAAGCGTGGCTTCAATGCTTGGAACCCCAAGGATTGGAACCAGGTTCGCATCGATCGCATCCAGGCCTATATCGACAGCGGCAAGCTGGACGTTAAGGGCGTGGTTGACGCAGCAGCGCTCGTCGCTGCCGGCGTGATCCGTCGTCCCAAGGACGGCGTGCGTCTGATCGGTTCGGAAGGCTTCACGGCCAAGAAGGTGACCTTCAAGGTTGATCACGTTTCCAAGGGTGCTGCGGCTGCTATCGAAGCTGCCGGCGGCAAGGTTGACGTGATCCCCGTCAAGGAAACCTGGAAGAAGACTCCGTACGCTGCCAAGTAATTTGGCTTTGCGCACCCGGCCCTGCGGTCGGGTGCGCTTTTTTGGTTTGTTGCGTCAGGGTGGCAGTCCTATATGCTCCTTGGGCGCTCCGAGCGCGCCTGGCCTCAAAGCCACGGAGCAGGGGGTGGGAAACGCCAGCCGTTTTTCGCAAAGATCCCTGCGGCAACGAAATTTTAGAGCCGACGATTTGACGCGTTCAGCTCATATCAGGCTCTAGGGAGCGAAGTATGGCGTCCGCAGCCGAGCAGCTAGCTCGCAATCTCTCATTCTCGACCTTTTCCAAGGCGAAAGCCCTGCAGCAGCGCATCTGGTTCACACTGGGCGCGCTGCTTGTTTATCGTTTGGGCACCTTCATTCCGGTTCCGGGCATCGACCCCGATGCGTTCCGCGCGACTTTCGAGCAGAGCCAGCAGGGCATCATCGGGATGTTCAACATGTTCTCCGGCGGCGCCGTGGAACGTATGGCCATCTTCGCGCTCAACCTGATTCCCTACATTACGGCGTCCATCGTCGTGCAGGTGATCGCCACGGCCTCGCCGCGCCTCGAAGCCCTCAAGAAAGAGGGTGAAGCCGGTCGCCGCAAGATGAATCAGTACACCCGCTACCTGGCGGTCGTGTTCTGCGCCGTCCAGGCATACGGCATTGCCGTGGGTCTTGAAGGCAGCCAGGGCGTGGTTCTCAATCCCGGCTGGTTCTTCCGCCTCTCGACCGTGATCACGCTGGTCGGCGGTACCATGTTCCTGATGTGGCTGGGTGAGCAGATCACCTCGCGCGGCGTCGGCAACGGTATCTCGCTGATCATCTTCGCCGGTATCGTGGCAAACCTGCCCTCGACCATCGCCCAGACCCTGGAACTCAGCCGTACCGGCGCGATTCCCGGCTTTGCTGCTCTCGGCATGATCGTCCTGGCTCTGGTGGTGATCGCCGCCATCGTCTTCTTCGAGCGCGCCCAGCGCCGGCTGCTGATCCAGTATCCGAAGCGCCAGGTGGGCAACAAGATGTTCCAGGGCGAGTCGTCGCACCTGCCACTCAAGCTCAACACGTCGGGCGTTATCCCGGTGATCTTCGGCTCCTCGCTCCTGCTGCTGCCCGCGACCATCGCGTCGTTTGCTGCCCAGGGTAACGCGCCGGGCTGGCTCACCACGGTGACCGCGCTCCTCGGCCGCGGCCAGCCGCTCTATCTGGCGCTGTTCGCCTTCTTCATCATCTTCTTCGCCTTCTTCTACACGGCCATCGTGTTCAATCCGACGGAGACGGCCGACAACCTGAAGCGTTCCGGCGGCTTCATTCCGGGCATTCGGCCTGGTGAACGCACCGCCCAGCACATCGACTATGTGTTGACGCGCATCACGGTTATCGGTGCACTCTATCTCACTGTTGTGGCTCTGATTCCCGAAGTGATGTTCAGCCAGCTGGCGGTCAGCCAGTTCATTGGCGGTACGTCGCTGCTGATCATGGTGACGGTGACCCTCGATACGGTCAGCCAGATCCAGAGCCATCTCGTGGCCCAGCAATATGAAGGGCTGTTGAAGAAATCTCGCCTTGGAGGGGGCAAGCGCCGATGAGACTGATCCTGTTGGGACCGCCAGGGGCGGGGAAGGGCACGCAGGCAAAGATTCTGGTTGAGGCCTACGGCATCCCGCAATTGTCCACTGGTGACATCCTGCGGGCCGCTATCGCCGCTCAGACGCCCCTTGGGCTCGAAGCAAAGGCGATCATGGATCGGGGCGATCTCGTCTCGGACGCTATCGTCAACGGCATCGTGTCTGAACGCATCGATGCCGAAGACTGCAAGCCCGGCTTTATCCTCGATGGCTTCCCGCGCACCATTGCGCAGGCCCAGGCCCTCGATGACATGCTCAAGGCCAAGGGAATCAAGCTCGATGCCGTTATCGAGCTGACTGCCGATGCCGACGAACTGGTGCGCCGCGTGATTCAGCGCTCCAAGGACAGCAATCGCCCGGATGACAACCCAGAGGTCATCCGCAAGCGCCTCGATGTCTATCAGACCAGCACCGCCCCCCTCGTCGACTATTACAGCCGGCAGGGCCTGGTGAAGACGGTCGACGGCATGGAAGCGGTCGAAACGGTGACGGCGGCCATAAAGGCGGCCCTCGCTAACTAATCTTCGTCAAGGCGAGACTGTTGACTTCGCCTTGTCGAATCCTTAAAGAACCGCACCAGTCTCATGGATTATTGGGCTGGGTTCGGTTTCTCACATTAGGTGGGGATCGAGATCCGGTCCCTTGTTGTTTGAATGACACCCGCCGCGATGGCGCGTGTTGAATGAAGGAGAGCAGACGTGGCTCGTATTGCTGGCGTCAATATCCCGACGAACAAGCGCGTTGTAATCGCGTTGCAGTACATTCACGGGATCGGCGAAAAGTTCGCCAATGATATCACTACCAAGGTCGGTATTCCGGCTGACCGTCGCGTCAACGAACTGACCGACGCTGAAGTGATCCAGATCCGTGAAGCAATCGACCGCGACTACGTCGTGGAAGGTGACCTTCGCCGTAACGTTGCGATGAACATCAAGCGCTTGATGGACCTCGGCAACTATCGTGGCCTGCGCCACCGTCGTGGCCTGCCGGTCCGCGGTCAGCGTACCCACACCAATGCCCGCACCCGCAAGGGCCCGGCAAAGCCGATCGCTGGCAAGAAGAAGTGATTCCACGCCTGCATGTGCAGGCTGGCATTTTGATTTGGAAGCGGCGGATCGAGATTGGCTACTCCGTGAGGGGAAGGCCAAATTTCAGATCCGCTTCTTCCGTGGTGGAGCTGCTGGCATTACGGCAGCGCCGATACCCAAGAGGACCTGAATGGCAAAGACTGATACCACGCGCATCCGCCGCAAGGAGCGCAAGAACATTACCTCGGGCGTTGCACACGTGAACGCCTCCTTCAACAACACCATGATCACCATCGCCGACATGCAGGGCAACACGATTTCGTGGTCCTCGTCGGGCGTTATGGGCTTCAAGGGCTCGCGCAAGTCGACCCCCTATGCTGCCCAGGTTGCTGCCGAAGATGCTGCCAAGAAGGCTCAGGAACATGGCATGAAGACCCTTGAGGTCGAAGTGCGTGGTCCCGGTTCGGGCCGTGAATCTGCGCTCCGCGCTCTTCAGGCTGCTGGTTTCAACGTCACCTCGATCCGCGACGTGACCTCGATTCCGCACAACGGTTGCCGTCCGCGCAAGCGGCGCCGCGTCTAAAGACTAGACCACTTGGTAAACTCCTGGCCCCGGGGCCAGGGGTTCTATTGTGTTTGCGGCGGTGCGGCCTCCGAGGCCGCGAATTTGAAAGGACAATACCGTGACGATCCAGAGGAACTGGCAGGAACTTATCAAGCCGACCAAGCTGGAGATTGTTTCGGATGGCGCTGACTCGCGTCATGCTTCGGTTATCGCCGAGCCGCTGGAACGCGGCTATGGCTTGACCCTTGGCAACGCCTTGCGTCGCGTCTTGCTGTCGTCGCTTCAGGGCGCGGCGGTAACCGCTATCCAGATCGATGGCATTCTGCACGAATTCTCGTCGCTTCCCGGCGTTCGGGAAGACATCACCGACCTCGTGCTGAACGTCAAGGAAATCGCCATCAAGATGGGTGGCGAAGGCCCGAAGCGTCTTACTCTCTCCAAGCAGGGTCCGGGCGCCGTGACCGCTGGCGACATCAAGGTCTCCGGCGATATCGAAGTTCTGAACCCCGAGCTCGTGATCTGCCATCTCGATGATGGTGCCGAGATCAACATCGAGTTCACCGTCAATACCGGCAAGGGCTATGTCCCGGCCGACAAGAACCGTCCGGAAGACGCGCCGATTGGCTATATTCCGGTCGACGCCCTGTTCTCGCCTGTGCGCCGTGTCAGCTACAAGGTTGATGCGACCCGTGCTGGCGAAAGCCTCGACAAGGACAAGCTGACGCTGTCCGTTGAGACCAATGGCGGTATTTCGCCGGAAGATGCCGTGGCTTATGCTGCGCGTATTCTTCAGGACCAGCTTTCGGTCTTCGTCAATTTCGAAGAGCCCACCAAGGAAAAGGCCCAGGACGCTGTCCCGGAACTCGCCTTCAACCCGGCGCTGCTCAAGAAGGTCGACGAGCTCGAACTGTCTGTCCGTTCGGCCAACTGCCTCAAGAACGACAACATCGTCTACATCGGCGACCTTATCCAGAAGACGGAAGCCGAGATGCTGCGGACCCCGAATTTCGGCCGCAAGTCGCTCAATGAAATCAAGGAAGTCCTGGCACAGATGGGGCTTCATCTCGGGATGGACGTGGCCAATTGGCCGCCCGAGAATATCGATGACCTCGCTAAGCGCTACGAAGATCATTATTGATCGCGCGCTGCCAAGATTTTTAGGAGATACCCATGCGACACGGTAATCGCGGCCGCAAACTCAGCCGTACCGCTTCCCACCGTAAGGCGATGTTCGCCAACATGTCCGCCGCGCTGATCAAGCACGAGCAGATCGTTACCACGCTTCCCAAGGCCAAGGACCTCCGTCCGATCGTCGAGAAGCTGATCACCCTCGGCAAGCGCGGCGACCTGCACGCTCGCCGCCAGGCCATCGCGCAGATCCGCGACGAAGGCCAGGTTGCAAAGCTGTTTGCCGTTCTCGGCCCGCGCTATGCTGAACGTCAGGGCGGCTACATCCGCATCCTGAAGGCCGGCTTCCGCTATGGCGACAACGCGCCGATGGCCGTGATCGAGTTCGTCGATCGCGACGTCAACGCCAAGGGCCTCGACTCCGGTCCGGTCCAGTACAACGAAGAAGAATCCGAAGCCGCGTAAGCGTCGCTTCGACCAAATTCAAAGGGCGGCCCCAGTGGCCGCCCTTTTTGCTTTTCGGCGCGAGATCACAGCGCCGTCCCGCTCATTCCCGTCCACCCACGGCGTCATTCCCGCGAAAGCGGGAATCTCACTCCGTTTTGGCTCTACCTGCGGCTACCCCAGCGCAAGCTCAAATCTCCCCCTCCATCGTCATTGCCGGGCTCGTCCCGGCAATCCATCTCTGGGCGGCATGGACCACCGGGACAAGCCCGGTGGTGACGACCGATAAAAAGTCTCAGCAAATTTGAACCTACGTAGGCCCGGGGGCCTCGTCTCCCTACCCATTATCCTCCACCGCACCCCCCGGAAGCGCCGGCAACCACGGCAGCGCCGACTTCACCCAAAACTGCCGCTTCGGCTCCAACTCCCGCCTCTGCGCCAAAACCCCGACCCGAAGCCCAAAACTCCGCTCCCCGGCCGGCTCGTCCGACGTCGCATAAAGCGCCGAACCGCAATCCGCACAGAACGCCTGCTGCCGATGCCGACCGCTCTCCGCCACCTTGACGTAAATCTTCGGAGTCCCCTGCAGCAGACGAAACCGCTGCTCGGGGCAGGGCGCCACCACCCTGAACGCCGTCCCCGAAAGCTGCTGGCAATCGGTACAGTGACAGACCCGAACCTTGTCCGGATCAATCTCCGCCTCAAAGCGAATTGCCCCGCAATGACAAGAGCCTTCGACTTTCATGACCTATTCTCCATGATGCTTGGGTCAAGGGCTCGATCTCGCCCTCGGCGCCTCCCTCCCCCTTGTGGGGAGGGAATGAGGGTGGGAGTATCTTATTGCCCCGCCCGCGCCTCAGCCTCCGCCCGAGCCTTCAACCTCTCCGGCGGCACCTGCATAAACTGCCGCACCTCCACCGGCGCCCGGCATGCCACCGTCGCCTTCTTCCCCCACTCAAGCGCCTCTTCTTCGCTCGCGCATTTGAGCACCCAGAACCCGCCGACATGCTCCTTGGCCTCGACGAACGGACCATCGGTAACCACCATGCCACCATTGTTCCGCGCCCGGATCGTCTTTGCGCGCGTCGCCGTCTGCAGGCCCCCAACGAAAACCCGCACCCCCTTGGCGATCATCTCCTCATTGAGATCGGAAATATCCTTGATCAGGCCCGCGTCTTCCTTGGACGGGTCGTAGTCGTCAGGCAGGTGAATTGCGACCAGGAATTGCATTTTAGTCTCCTCTCGAAACCGGCAGGCCATTCCCGCCGTCACACCTAGACGAGTGGTGCGACGGAACTCAGACTAATTTATCCCATTTTCTTGTCGCCGCCTTTTCCAATGTCCCCCGGACAAACCAAATGCCGCTTCCGCGAGTCTGCCTGAGCGTGTAGGGCAGGGCAGTCTAGTTGGGGTAGATTCATGGACCGCATCCTCGTCACCGGAGCCTCAGGCTTCGTGGCCAAGCACGTCATTGGCGAACTCCTGCGCGCCGGTTTTCGCGTCCGTGGCACAGTGCGCAACCGCCGCAAGCTGACCTCGATTCAGGCCGCCATGGACCTCCTCGCGCCGGGCACCGAAGATCGCCTGGAAATCGTCGAAGCCGACCTGCTCGACGATGCCGGCTGGGCCTATGCCATGGAAGACGTGCAGGCAGTCATGCATGTCGCGACGGTCATATCAGCCGAAGAACCCAAGGACCCGTCCACTGTCATCCGCCCCGCCGTCGAAGGCACCGAGCGCATCCTGCGCTTCGCCCGCGCCGAAGGCGTCCGCCGCATCATCATGACCTCCTCCATCGCCACCGTCGGCTATGGCCACGGCCATGAAGCCGGCCCGCGCACCTATACCGAGACCGATTTCACCGACCTGACCAAGATGCGCCGCCCCTGGGCCTATTGCATCGGCAAGACCCGCGCCGAGCAGGCCGCCTGGGCCTTCGCCAATGGCCAGGGCATGCAGCTGACCACCGTCCACCCCGGCGCCATCCTCGGCCCCGCCAGCGACCCGGAAACCAGTATTTCCCTCGGCCTCGTGGGCGGTCTCCTCGACGGCTCCACCCCCGCCATGCCCCGCATAGGCTTTGCCATCAGCGACGTCCGCGACGTCGCCGCCATGCACCTCGCCGCTCTGAAGAACCCGGAGAGCATCGGCCAGCGCTACCTCTGCACCGGCCCCTATCAAAGTTTTGAGGACGTCGCGACGATCCTCCGCAAGGCCTATCCCGAGTACCCGGTGACCCTCAAAACCGTCCCCGACTGGCTAATGCGCATCCTCGCCCTGATGGGCGGTCCCGTCCGCCAGATCATCAACGACATCGGCAACCAAAAGCACTTTGACGGCCGAAAGGGCGAAAAGCTCCTCGGCCGCGCCTATCACACCGCAGAAGAAGCCGTCCTCAGCGCCGCCGAAAGCCTGATCCGCTTCAACCTCATCAAGCCAAAGGCAAAGTAAGCCCCCAGGCCCGATAGAGCCGGTCCAGCTCGCGCTCGTTCCGACACACGGCCACCGGCAACCCGGTGCCCTCGGCCATGGCCCGCAATTTCGCGCCCGAGCGGCGGGTATGCCAGAGCCAGTGGATCATCGCCCACTTGATAGAATCCCGATTGCCCTCCAGCGCCCCGGCCCGCCGTACTCCCAGCGTCCGCCGGAAATAGCGCCAATACCGCCGCCAGAGCGCATCATCGAGCGAAATGATCCCCGTCGCCCGCTGCAATCGCGCTGGCATGATGGCGGAGTAATTCCCGTCCATCACCCATTCCGGCTCGGCAATCGCTGCTTCATGCAGCGCCTCGAACTCCTCATCCGGCCGCTGCACCCAATCCGTCCTCGGCGCATGCCGAAACAGGTCCACGTGCTGCGCCGGAATCCCGAGCTTTGCCCCGATCGCCACCGCCAGCGTGGATTTCCCCGCATTGGTGGGCCCCACGATCATGATCCGCCGGCCCAAAGTGGAAAGTTCCGGCAGATCGTCCATGATCGTCGCTCCTAGGCAGCGGCCTCTTCGGAAGCCGGCGGAATGGGGAAATTCGAATTGAACAGCCCGCCGGGATCGTACTTGGCCTTGAGCTGCCGCAGGCGGGCGAGCGTTTTGCCCGGAAATGCCTTTTTCAAGCAAGTGCGGCTCGGTCCCCGTCTCGAAATTGAGATAGAGCCCATCCAGCTCCTTCGACACCGAGGGCCAGATCGCATCCAGCCGCCGCGCCATTGCATCGCCATAAGCGCCCGCATTGAGCGAGAAGTTCTGGTGCCGATGCGCGTAGGCCGTCTC
The DNA here is from genome assembly GCF_024707125.1 of Devosia sp. Classification (GTDB taxonomy): domain Bacteria; phylum Pseudomonadota; class Alphaproteobacteria; order Rhizobiales; family Devosiaceae; genus Devosia. Next base: position 62,934 of record NZ_JANQAH010000012.1, on the reverse strand, counting down.
ATCGGCCCCCACATCGTTCACCGCCCCACCCACGGCCCGCAGTTGCATCATATTGGTCGCGCCCGCCGCCAGCAGCTCCGCCATCCCCTCGGCCAAAGCCGGCGTCAGACCAGTCACCAGCCCCGCCCGCGACACCAGCCCGCCAGCCCCGTCATGCCCCGAGAAGTGGCTCTCCACCAGCGCCGTATAGGGAATGATATAGGCCTGGCTCCCCAGCATCGGCCCGACCTGCAGGAACGGCTGCAACATGGGCTCCGCCACCTTCGGATCATCGCTCATGATGACAACGCTCGCCTGCGCAATCGGCCCGCTGCCCGAACGTCCCGGTACCATGGTCAGAAAACTCGTCAGCTCCCGCGGCGCCGCGATCACCGTCTCCGCCCATCGCGGCAAAACGCTCTCTGCATCCGAAAGATCATAAGTGAGCTGCGCAAAGACGACATTCCCGACCGGATAGGCATCCAGTTCCAGCGCCGTCACCACGCCAAAATTGCCGCCCGCGCCACGCAGCGCCCAGAAGAGATCGGCGTGGTTCTCCCGATCCGCCCGCACGAACGAGCCATCGGCCAACACCACCTCGGCCGCCTGCACATGATCAAGCGTCAGCCCATGCTTTCGCGCGAAATACCCGATCCCGCCGGCCGTCGCGAGACCACCCACGCCCACATCGCCATAATCGCCCGAACTCATGCCCAGCCCATGCGGCGCCAGCGCCGTGGCCACTTCGCCCCAGCGCGCCCCCGGCCCAACCCGGAACAGCCCCGTCTTCTCGTCCATCAGCCGGATCGAATTGAGCTGCCCCACATCGAGCACCAGCCCACCATCATTGGTCGACCGCCCCGATATGCCATGCCCGCCGCTCCGCACCGCCAGCGGCACATCCTGCCGCGCGGCATAGGTGATAGCCTCCTGCACCTCTTCAACCGTCGTAGGCCGCAGAACCAGCCCCGGATTGCCCTTGTGAATATAGGTCGAGCGATGTTTTGAAAAATCATGATCGCCCGGCTCAACCACGCGCTGCCCCAACGCCGCCGGCACGCCATCATAGTCGATCCCATCGCGCCGCGCCGCCAGCGCCCGTGCACTCCGCACCGGGCCGGTCCGTGTCCCCGCGGCCTTCCGCGCCGTCTCGACCCGCGCCCGCACCGCCGGCGCGACCTCCTTGCCGAAAGTCTCGATCGCTCCAGGCGCATCGGCCGGCAGGATAAAGGTCGAAAACCCATGCTCGAGCGCCAGCGTAGTCAATTGCTCGACCAGCGCCTCGACATCCTCTGGCGTCGCCAACCGCCCGCCGACATTGATCAGCCGCCGGATTTCCCGCGGATCACGCCCAGCCTCAATCGCTGCCGCATCAATGATCGCATTGCTCTCTGCAATCGTGGGCGATTTGATGTAGCTCATCGACGGCAGCCAGCCGTCCGCCTTCCGCCCGATCAGTTTTAGCATGCGCGGCTTTAGCGCCCCGAGCCAGATGCTGACGCCATGCGCGGGCAGGGGCCCACGCCGCGCGCCGGCCGCCCTGTGATACTTCCCATCAACCCGCACGCCGCCCGATTTCCCGGCATCCCAGATGCCGCGAATGACATCGATCGCCTCTTCCAACGCATCCACGGCCTGGCCCGGCGTCAATTCCTCGCCGCCCATGCCCTTGATGCCGTCCCAGAAGGCGCCGGCGCCCAGCCCCAGCTCCGCGCGCCCATGCGAGAGGAGGTCAAGGCTCGCCACCGCCCGCGCCAAAACGGCGGGCTGCCGCAGCGGCAGGTTCAGCACATTGCCGGCAAGGCTGATGCGCTCGGTCTTGGCCGCCACAAAGCTCAGCAATGTCCACGCGTCGAGGAAATTGCTCTGATAGGGATGGTCTTGAAACGTGGCGAGGTCTAGCCCCGCAGCCTCAGTCAGCTGCGCCAGGGCGACCACGTCATCGGCTTGCTGCGCGCTCGGCGTGATAAAAGTGCCGAACTTCAGCTCGTGCCCATAATCGGTCATGGCAGGCTCAATGGTTACAAATGGTAACCGACTATTTAGGCGATGCCCGTCGTAGTGCAAGTGGACACATCGGTGTGACCGGCGAACAAGTTTCTTCGTCGCCCAGTCCCTAAAAAACAAAAGACCCGCCCCAGCTCTCACCAGGACGGGCCCAATCATTCAGGAGGCAAAAACCCTCACTCGGCCGGCGCCATATCCTTGCCGGTGTAAACCTCGTCTACCCAATACTGATCGCGACGATCAAACCCGTTGAACGGCGTCAGCGAAGCCTGCGTGTACGCTCCCATCAGGCCGAATTCGATCCAGTCGTCTTCATCGATATCGGCCGGCAGGGTGAACACCTGCGGCAGCACGTCATAGCTGTCGCAAGTCGGACCCCAGATGGTGAACTCCGAGAATTCCTGGTTATTGTCGTGCACGCGCGGACCGCGCCACACGCGCACCGGCGGGGTGAAGTGCATGAACTTCACTTCCATCAGCGAGCCGTAGGCGCCGTCATTGACATAAACCGACTGCCCGCCGCGCTGATGCTTCACGCGCAGCAGCAGCGAGGTCGACGAGGTCACGAGCGCACGGCCCGGCTCGATGATCAGCTCCGGCCTGTTCTTGTCGCCAAAGTGGTCGGTAACGGCCTGCGAGATGGTCTCGAAGTAATAGTCCATCGGCGGCGCTTCGCTGGTCGGGTAGGGGGCCGGATAGCCACCACCGATATTGAGGCGCTTGAGTTCGATGCCGCTCTCTTCGACGATACGTGCCGCCGCAGCGATGTGGCGCTCATAGGCATAAGCGTCTTCGCACTGCGAACCGACGTGGAAGCAAAGGCTGGGCGTATAGCCCATCTTTTCCACGGCCTGCACGATTTCGGCCGCACCCTGTTCCATCACGCCAAACTTGATGCCGAAGTCATAAGACTTCAGCGCCTTGCCGGCCTTGAAACGAGTGGTAACCTCGACGTCACGTGACGGCGAAACCACGGCGGCGAGCTGGTCGAGCTGCTGCGGGTGGTCGATGGTGAACGAGCGAACGCCGAACTCTTCGTAAGCGCGCTCGATCTCGCGCTTGTTCTTGATCGGGTTGTTGTAGTGCATCACGGCGCCGGGCGCATAGTCGCGCACCAGTTCCATTTCGGTGTTCGAAGCCACGTCGAACGCCTTGAGGCCTTCCTTGTGCAGCTGCGCAATGATGTGCGGCGACGGATTGCACTTCACCGCATAGGTGAGCAGGCCGTCAAAGCCCTTCTTGAAAACCTTCACGGCCCTATGGAACTCCTTCTCAGAGAAGAGGAAGGAGGGAAAGTCCGGCGCCTCTGCCGCGATCAGCGCGGAGGTATTGGCGTAAACGGTCTTCGGCTCGTCAGTCATTGGACAACAGGCCTTTCGGGGCTGGAGAGGGAAGGAAACTCGCGGCGTCTAGATCTTTCCGGTTCGTAAACGACGCGAAATTGAGCGCTGCATATAGGGCCGTGTGCCCCCTCGCGCAAACGTTTATTTGCCCATGGAAACAACAATGTTCGAACGTCATTTTCATGACAGATTCCGGGCGTTCTGCTCGCGTCGCATTCGGACGGTCAAATGACCGGATTCCCGTAGCCAAAGGTTTACCCATGTCTCTGCGAACGCTCGTCTTTTCGGGTCTCGCCGTAGCGGTCATCGCCATCGGCGGCACACTGGCCTTCTCCCCTTGGAACGCACCGGGGCAGGCTCAGGTTCAAACAGCTCAGACGCAGGCCGAAGCGCCCCCGCTCGCCGCCGCGACGCGAACCGTGCCCACCAGTCAGCCGCAGGTTCAGCTCAGCTTCGCCCCCATCGTCCAGGCCGTCTCGCCTTCGGTGGTCAATGTCTATGCCACCCGCATCGAATCCCAGGCCACGTCGCCTTTCGCCAATGACCCCTTCTTTTCCCGCTTCTTCGGCGATCAATACTTTCAGACCCGCCCGCGCGAATCCCGCTCGCTGGGTTCCGGCGTCGTGGTCGATGGGGCAGGGGTGATCCTCACCAATTCCCACGTCATCAACGGCGCCACCGACGTCCGCATCGCTTTGAGCGACGGCCGTGAGTTCGCCGTGGATGTCGTCGTCGAAGACAAGCAGACCGATCTCGCCGTCCTTCGCGTCCGCGACACCCGCGGCGTCACCTTCCCGGCCATCACCTTCGCCGATAGCGACGCGCTACTCGTGGGCGATCTCGTCCTCGCCATCGGCAATCCCTTCGGTGTCGGCCAGACTGTCACCTCAGGCATCGTCTCCGCTCTCGCCCGCACCGGCGTTGAAAGCTCCGACTACGAATTCTTCATCCAGACCGATGCCGCCATCAATCCCGGCAATTCCGGCGGCGCCTTGGTCGACATGCAGGGGCGTCTGGTCGGCATCAACACCGCCATCTATTCCCAAACCGGCGGCTCCGTCGGCATTGGCTTCGCCATTCCCGCCAACATGGCCAAGCTCGTCGCCGATGCCGGCGTCAATGGTGGCGAAATCGTCCGCCCCTGGTTCGGCGCCAAAATGCAGGCCGTCGATTCCGACATCGCCAACAGCCTCGGCATGGACGCCCCCCACGGCGCCCTCATCACCGACGTCGCCCCCAATGGCCCCGCTGCCCGCGCCGGCTTCCAGTCCGGCGACGTTATCCTCTCGGTCGACGGCCAGCGCATAGACGACCCCAGCGCCTTCAACTTCCGCCTCGCGACAAAACCGATCGGCCAAACAACCAAGCTAGAACGCCTGCGCGGCACCGCAACGGACACGCTCGACTTCCCCGTCGAAGCCGCCCCGGCACCAGCCGACAGCGCCATCGCCACCATCTCGGCCGACTCCCGCTTCTCCGGCGTCACCGTCCGCCAGCTCGACCCGGCTTTGTCAGAGAGCAAAAACCTCCCCTACGACGCCACTGGCGTCCTCATCACCGCCATAGCCCCCAACTCCCCCGCCGAAGCCATGGGCCTCCAGGTGGACGACGTGATCCTCCAGCTCAACGACACCGACATCAAAGACGCCCAGACGTTCAGCACCACAGCATCGCAGCGGGTCAGGACGTGGCAGATTATTTTGCAGCGGGATGGTCGGGTGAGCAGGGCCATCGTCAGCGGATAGGCCGGCGCGCATCGTCCCCGAAAGTCGTCACCCTCGGGCTTGACCCGAGGGCTCTACACTTCCCGCAAGTGAAGTCTCCTCGGGTCAAGCCCGAGGATGACGGCCGATGGCGCAGCGCTCCCCACACCCACCGTGTCATTCCCGCGAAAGCTGGAATCTCTGTTTGAAAGCCAGTGGGTGCCCCCCCTCCCGGCCTCCCCCATCTAGGGGGAGGTGAAGGGACAGTGGCTCGGGCAGGATTGTGCACCACGCGCGATGCGACACCTCCCCCTAGATGGGGGAGGACGGGAGGGGGTGGGGCCGCACGCTCTGAATCAATCTCTCAATCCAAGGCCCCAACCCACTGAATCCTCAGCCCTTACTCCACCACCACTTCCGGCAATTCCATCACCGCCAGCGCCTCAATCGTCCCCATCCGCCAGCCCTTCAATCCCCTCAGCAACTCACTCGCCCCCTCGTCATACCCCCGCCGGCTGATCCCAAACATCGCCACCCCATCCTCCAGCGGCACGTATCGATACGCATTCCACTCCACGATCACCCTCCCGCTGCTGTCATCGCTCAGCAGAAAATCCAGAATGATCTCCCCCGTCATCTCATTTTCTATCAGCGCAAAATTCACCACCGGATCACTCGCCTGCCGCTGCTTAAGCCCATCGACCATGGTCCCGGCCGCGTCCCGCACCGAAATCCCATTGGCCAGCACATCCACCATGAACATCTGCTCATAGGCTTCCACGCTCTGCCCCGCGGGCACATATTCCTGCTTGTAGAACGTGTCCGTCGGGTGGCTCGTCCATGCGAGTTCAAAACTCTCCCCCTCAAGCACAAACGGCCCCGGCGCTCCCCCCGCATCCTCCTGCGCCATCACAACCGACCCCGACAGACAAACCAGCGCCACAGCGGCAACCAAACGACCAAGCATGTGCAATCCCTCTTCTCCAGGCACAGTTGAACCCGTCGCCCGACCCATGGCAACAGCGCGATGCGGCAACTATCCTCCGCCCGCTGAACGGCAACTGAACCGTCACGAAGCGGGTGCGACGCGCCGCACAATTTGCTATTGAGCCCCCATGTCCGATCTCTTCGCCGCCGATCCCAACGAAACCGACAAGGCCCGTCCGCTTGCGGACCAGTTGCGCCCGCGCGCCCTCGATGAAGTGATCGGCCAGACCCATCTCCTCGGCCCCGACGGCACGCTCACCCGCATGCTCGCCTCCGGCCGCCTCGGCTCGCTCATTCTCTGGGGCCCACCCGGCACCGGCAAGACCACCGTGGCGCGTCTCCTCGCCGACCAGATCGGCTTCCGCTTCGAGCAAATATCGGCCATTTTCTCCGGCGTCGCCGACCTCAAGAAGGTCTTCGAGAAAGCCCGCTTCGAACGCCTCTCCGGTCACCGCACCCTTCTCTTCGTCGACGAGATCCATCGCTTCAACCGCGCCCAGCAGGATAGCTTCCTGCCGGTCATGGAAGACGGCACCGTCGTCCTCGTCGGCGCCACCACCGAAAACCCATCCTTCGAGCTCAACGCCGCGCTTTTGTCCCGCAGTCAGGTCCTGCGTTTCGAGTCGCTCGTCCAGCCCGATCTCGAACTGCTCCTCCAGCGCGCCGAAACCCTCCTCGGCTCCTCGCTGCCCCTCACCGACGAAGCGCGAGCGACACTCCTCGGCCTTGCCGATGGCGACGGTCGCGCCCTTTTGGGCCTCGTCGAAGAGATTTTGGCATCTGCCCGCTCCGATGAGACGCTCGATGCTAACAGTCTGCTAACCGTAGTGCAGCGCAGAGCGCCGATTTACGACAAGGCGCAGGACGGCCACTACAACCTGATTTCGGCCCTGCACAAAACCATCCGCGGCTCTGATCCCGACGCGGCGCTCTACTATTTCGCCCGCATGATCGACGCCGGCGAAGACCCGCTTTTCCTTGCTAGACGCTTGATTCGTATGGCTTCCGAGGACATCGGCAACGCCGATCCGCAAGCTCTCCCCCTCGCCATCGCCGGCCGCGACGCCTACCAGATGCTCGGCTCCCCCGAAGGCGAACTCTCGCTCGCGCAAGTCGTCGTCTATCTCGCCCTCGCACCAAAATCGAACGCCGTCTACACCGCCTTCAAGGCCGCGATTTCACTAGCGAAATCAACCGGTTCGCCCATGCCGCCCATGGTCATCCTCAACGCCCCCACCAAGCTCATGAAGGGTGAAGGCTATGGCGACGGCTACCAATACGACCACGACGTTCCCGACGCCTTCTCCGGCCAGGAGTACTTCCCGGAAAAGCTTGGCAGACAACAGTTTTATCACCCCGTAGAGCGCGGTTTCGAACGCGATCTGAAGAAGCGCATGGACTATTTCGCCCGCCTTCGCGCCGAAAAGTCCCGCAATCGCAATGGCTTGGACGAGTAATCCCCGTGTCCCCGTCGTCGTGCTATTCTTGCCTCAGATCGGACCAGCCATGAACGGCTTCCTCCTCGTCGGTGCCGGCGGCGCCCTGGGTGCCATGGCCCGCTACGGCTTCGCCGTTCTTGTCGCCCGCCTCTGGCCAACGACGTTTCCGCTCGCGACACTCCTCATCAACATCATCGGCTCCATAGCCATGGGCCTTTTCGTCGGCTTCATGGCAAAACTTCTCCCCGCCAATCAGGAGGAGCTAAGGCTCTTTGTCGCCGTCGGAATTTTCGGCGGCTTCACCACTTTCTCCTCCTTCTCCCTCGACACAATCGTGCTGATAGAACGCGGCGAACTCATTCAGGCGGTCACCTATGTCGCCTTGTCAGTTGTAGTTTGTCTCATAGGCCTATATCTCGGCCTTTTGATAACCAGAGGCAGCCCCGCATGAGTGGCGTTCAACATCGGGAAGTCACAGCAGACGAAGACGGCATGCGTCTCGATCGCTGGTTTGCCCGGCATTTCCCGCAGGTCGGTTTCGGTCGCCTGCAAAAGCTTATCCGCAATGGCGAAGTGCGCGTCGACAAAGCCAAGGTCGAGACCAGCACGCGCCTTGCCGCGGGCCAGGCCATCCGCATTCCGCCCGTCGATGATCCCGGCACCGTTCGCCCGGTCAAGGTCAATCAGGAAGATGCGAGATTTCTCAAGGACGTAATCCTCTATGAGGATGATGATCTCTACGTCTTCAACAAGCCCCACGGCCTTGCCGTGCAGGGCGGTAGCGGCACCGTGCGCCACCTCGATGGCCTTCTTAAGAGCCTGCCCAACAAGCTCGGCGAAGCCCCGCGCCTCGTGCACCGCCTCGACCGCGATACCTCCGGCTGTCTCGTCGTCGCCAAGACCGCCGCTGCGGCAACGCATTTCGGCAAGGTCTTCATGTCGCGCTCGGCCCGCAAGATCTACTGGGCCCTCGTCGCCGGCAATCCTACGCCGCGCCAGGGCGAAATCTCCTGCTTCCTCGCCAAGCGCGCCACCGAAGATGGCGAGCAGATGGTCGTGGTGAAAAACGGTGCCCCCGGCGCGGTCCACTCGTCGAGCTACTATTCGACCACCGACACCGCCAGCCGCCGCTTTGCGTGGGTTACGCTGAAGCCCGTCACCGGCCGCACGCATCAGCTCCGCGTCCACATGGCCCAGCTCGGCACGCCGATCATCGGCGACCCCCGCTACTTCAACATCGAAAACTGGATGCCGGCACCCGGCCTCGGCGAGGGCCTACACCTCCACGCCCGCCGCATTGCCCTGCCGCTGCGCAATGGCAAACGCCTTGATATTTCAGCGCCTTTGCCGCCGCACATGCGCGAAAGCTGGGATGCCCTGGGCTTCGATGCTGAACGCTTCGACGTGCAGGATACCGACCCTGAGGACAATGCATGAAGCTGATCATGTTCGACATGGACGGGACGCTGATCGACACAGAGGCCCTGATCGTCGAACACATGACCACGACTTTTGAGGCCGCCGGTTTGACACCTCCGACCACGGCGCAATCGCGCCGTGTCATCGGCCTGTCGCTACCGGTCGCCATCGCCACCTTGCTCGGCACCGAAGTAACTCCGCTGGCCGAAAAGCTGGCCGACGACTACCGCAGCCGCTACCGCGCCTCGCTTGTGCAGGCCGAAGGCCGCGAAGGCCTCTTTCCCGGCGCCCGCGAAGCCCTCGATTTCCTTGCCACCTGGCCCGATACCCTGCTCGGCATCGCCACCGGCAAGGGCCTCAATGGCGTCCATCGCCTGACCCAGCTCCACGGTATCGCCGGGCACTTTGTCACCTTGCAGACGCCGGATCATAACCCGTCAAAACCCCATCCCGGCATGATGCTCCGCGCCATGGCCGAGACGGGCGCCGAAGCCCGTGACACTGTCATCATCGGCGACACCACCTTTGATATCGAGATGGGAAAGTCCGCCGGCACCAAGGCTATCGGCGTCACCTGGGGCCACCACGATCCCCATGAATTGCTTGCTGCCGGCGCGGATCTGCTGGTCGACACCTATGCCGCCCTGCCTCTCGCCATCAAGAAAGTACTGGAACACTGACATGCGCGATCAGCTGGAAGATGCCCTGAAAAATCAGGAGTTTGGCTACGGTCAGGCGCAACACATCAATCAGGTCGAACTGCCCAAGCGCTTCTACAAGGAAGTCGACGTCGCCCGCGTCGAAGGCGGCTATGCCGTTACGCTCGACGGCAAGCAGACCCGCACGCCGGGCCGCAAGCTGCCTGTGATCGTCCCCGCGCTCTCCATCGCCCAGGCCATGGCCGGCGAATGGGCTGCGCAGGAAAAGTACATCGACCCCACCACCATGCCCATGGTGCGCCTGATCAACTCAGCAGTCGAAAGCGGCGACGAAAACGTCCCGGCCTTCCGCGCCGAGATCGGCAAATTCGCCGGCAACGACCTGCTGCTCTACCGCGCCGATACCCCGCAGGAACTGGTCGACGACCAGGAACTGCACTGGGATGGCGCATTGGTGACGCTGGCCCGCCATTTCGACGTTGCCTTCCAGCCCACTATCGGCATCATCCACCAGCCCCAGCCGGTCGCGACGCTGACCAAGCTCGACACTGCGCTCGAACGGCAGGGGCTTCTCTCGCTGACGGCTCTCGTCTCCATCACCGGCATCACCGGTTCCGGCCTCCTCGCCATCGCCCTGCTGCATCAGCTGCTTAGCGCCGAGCAGGTCTGGACCGCCGCCCATGTCGATGAAGACCACCAGATTCGCCTCTGGGGCGAAGACGAAGAAGCCATGACCCGCCGCGCCAAGCGCCGCGTGGAATTCGACACTGCCGTTGCTGTCGTGGACGCGCTGCGGGCCTAAGCCCGCGTCGCGATCCACTCCGCCGTCTCGGGCGAAATCTCGCGCAGCGGCACCAGCACAAAATCGCGCGCATGCGCGTGCGGATGGGGCAGGGTCAGCCGCCCCGTCTGCATCTCCACCCGTTCATAGGCGATGATATCGACATCGATCAGCCGCGGTCCCCAAACCTCGTGCCGCACCCGCCCCATTTCGCGCTCGGTATCGAGCGCCACATGCAGCAGGTCGATAGGCTCGAGATCGGTCTCGACCTCGGCCGCCATATTGGCGAAATCCGGCTGATCGGTCTTACCCCAGGGCTTTGTCGCAATCACCGACGATTGCTTGACCACTTCAATATTCGGATGCGCATCGAGCAGCCGAATGGCTTCGGCGAGCTGCGCCGGCGGATCGCCGATATTGGCGCCAAGACTAAGCCACGCCTTCGCCATCACGCCGGCCTCACGCGATGCAGTTCGACCGCCGCTTCGCCCCGTACCATGGCGATGGGGGCCTCGGGCTTGCGAATGCGGATGATGATCCAGTTGATATCGTCAAAACGCGCGAACAGCGCCGTGACGATGTTCTGCCCCAGTGCCTCGATCAGCTTGGTCCGCTGGCCTTCAAAGGTCGCTTTCACCACATCGTAGATGTCGGCATAGGAAACCGTGTGCCCGATGGCGTCGGTCTCGCCCGGCGCGGTCAGGTCGACCCCACATTCGAGATCAACGAAAAAGCGCTGGCCCAGCCGCTCCTCTTCGGCAAAGAAGCCATGGAAGCCGTAAAAGCCGAGATCGCGAAGAATGATGCGGTCGCCCGTAAAAGGTGCGGTCATTGAGATGGTCCTAAGATTTAGGGGCCGTAAAGAGTCGCCTGCGCCACGCGCAAGGCATCGCGATTGGCGGCAACGTCATGCACGCGAAAGATATGCCCGCCGCGCTCATAGCCCTGCACGGTGGTGGCAATTGTCCCCGGCAGCCGCTCGCCCGGTTCATTGTTCAACAGCTTGCCGATCATCGATTTTCGCGATGTGCCAACGAGCACGACATGCTCGGGATAGGCCTCCACCAGCTCCGGCAGCAGCCGCAGGATCTGATAATTCTGCGCCAGCGTCTTGGAAAACCCGAAGCCCGGATCGAGGATCAGCTGTGTCCGCGCCAGCCCCGCTGCATCAGCAATGGCAAGCGTCCTCGCAAAATAGTCGACCATCGCCGGCAGCGGCAGCGTCTGCGCGTCCCAGCTCTTGTCCCAGTGCATGGCGATCACCGGCGCGCCATAAAGCGCAGCCACCTCCGCCATCTCTGGCGGCCCCTGCAACCCATAGACATCATTGATGATATCGGCCCCGGCCTGAATGGCTTGGTCGGCCACCAGCGGCTTGTACGTGTCGATGGAAATCGGCGCCGTGATCCCAGCGCCGCGCAGCGCATCAATCACAGGGATGACGCGATCCAACTCCTCCTGCACCGCCACGGTTTCCGAGCCCGGCCGCGTGCTTTCGCCACCGATGTCGATGATATCTGCACCTTCGTCCAGCATGGCGCGGGCATGGGTCACTGCCTGGTCGAGCGTGTTGTGCAGCCCGCCATCCGAAAAGCTGTCCGGCGTGACGTTGAGGATGCCCATGATGAGCGGGCGCGGGCCCAGTTCCAGGGCAGGGCGATGGGGCAGGGGAACGATATGAGTCGTGTGCATTGCAAATCCTGCCCCTCGCTTAGGGGCGCCAAGGCTTCGGCTCAAGCGTATTCTTGCCGGGCAGCGCGCGCCGCTCCGCGTCTGTCCTCAAAACCTATCAGAACCAGCGTCAAAGCCGCTAGCGGCGTTCCCAGCTCTCAAGCATTGATTTCAGCACCAGCGTGATCACCGCGATCAGCGCCAGCGTCGAGGCGGCCGCGAAGGAGCCGGCGATATTGAAATCGTTGAAGAGCAGGTTGATCTGCAGCGGCAAGGTATTGGTTTGCCCGCGGATCGAACCGGAAACCACCGAAACGGCGCCGAATTCGCCCATCACGCGCGCATTGGTCAGCACAGCGCCGTAGACGAGTCCCCAGCGGATATTGGGCAGCGTGACGCGCAAAAACATCTGCCAGCCATTGGCGCCCAGCGACAGAGCCGCTTCCTCGTCATCCGTCCCCTGCTGCCGCATCAGCGGCACCAATTCGCGTGCCACATACGGCGCCGTCACGAAGAGGCTGACCAGCACGATGGCGAGCGGGGTGAACATGATCTGCAACCCGATCGATTGCAGCAGCGGCCCCAACAGCCCCTGATTGCCATAGAGAAACAGGTAGACAATGCCCGCCACGATAGGGCTGACGGCGGCCGGCAGCTCGATAATCGCGACCAGCAATTGTTGCCCGCGAAACTTGAAGCGAGTCACGAGCCACGCCAGCGCCGCGCCAACCACCATGTTGATCGGCACGACGATTACCGCGGTGATCACCGTAAGAAAGATCGCATGCAGCGTATCGGGCTTCAGGATGGCGTCGAAATAGGCGCCGAGACCTTCGCGCAGCGCGAAGCTGAAGATCAGCGCCAGAGGCACGACCAGTGCGAGGGCCACAAAGACAAAGGAAAGCCCGATAAGGACATTTGCGCCGATACTGCGCTGGGCCGAGAGGCTCATCAGGTCTGCCTCTCGACATAGCGTACCTGCCAGGCGGCGAGCAGGTTAGTGGCGATCAGCGTCAGGAAGGCCACCACCAGCAGCACGAAGGCAAGCGCCGCCGCGCCTTCATAATTGTACTCTTCGAGCCGGATGAAGATCAGCAGCGAGACGATTTCCGTCAGCCCCGGCAGGTTGCCGGCGATGAAAACGACGGCGCCAAACTCGCCCAGCGAGCGCGCAAAGGAGAGCACGCAGCCGCCAATGAACGCGGGCAGGATGGTCGGCCAGATGATCCGCGTGAAAACCTGCCAGCGCGAAGCGCCCAGCGTCGTAGCCACGCTTTCGAAGTCCACATCGACCTCTTCCAGCACCGGCTGCACGGCCCGCACCACGAAGGGAATGGAGGTAAAAGTCATGGCAGCGATGATGCCAAGCTGGGTGTAGTTGACCTTGATGCCATTGGGCTCAAGGAACTGCCCATACCAGCCGGTATCAGCAAAGAGTGTCACCAGCACGAGCCCCGCCACCGCTGTCGGCAAGGCAAAAGGCAGATCGACCAGCGCATCGAGAATCCGCCGCCCCGGAAAGCGGTAGCGCGTAAGCACCCAGGCCAGCAGCAGCCCGACCACGCCGTTGATGATCGTGGCAATGAAGGCCGAGCTGAATGTCACCCGATAGGCCGCCAGCGCCCGGTTCGAGCTGACGATCCGCCAGAACTCGGGAAAGCCCATGCCCGCAACCTTGAGCAACATGGCAGCGAGCGGCAGCAGGATGATGAGCGTGAGATAGAACAGCGAAATGCCCATGGACAGCCCGAAACCGGGCAGCAGGTGTTTGCTGCGATGCTGTGCCATGCGTTCCTCGAAATACGATACGGCGCGACCGAAGTCGCGCCGCAAAAACTGGTTTGGCCGGGGCCGTTACTGGTTCACGAAAACCTTGTCGAGCAGGCCACCGTCAGCGAAGTGGTCGGCCGCAACCTTGTCCCAGCCGCCAAAGGCGTCTTCGACGGTCACGAGACGGATTTCCGGGAAGGTCGCGGCGTGGGCTGCGGCAACAGTTGCGTCCTGCGGGCGGTGGAAGTTGGCAGCAGCCACTTCCTGGCCTTCTGGCGTGAAGAGGAAATCAAGATAGGCCTTGGCGAGATCACGGCTGCCGCGGGCATCGACGACCTTGTCGACGACCGCCACCGGGAATTCTGACAGGAAGCTGACCGAGGGAACGACGGCTTCATACTTGTCGGCGCCAAGCTGCTTCACCACGGCCAGGGTTTCGGCCTCGAAAGTCACCAGAACGTCGCCCAGCTGGCGCTCGGTGAAGGCAGTGGTAGCGGCGCGGCCGCCGGTTTCGAAGACCGGAACGTTGGCGAAAAGCTTGGTGAGGAATTCCTCGATCTTGGCTTCGTCGCCGGCATAGGCCTCGGTCGCCCAGGCGCGGGCGGCGAGATAGGTGTAGCGGCCGTTGCCCGAAGTCTTGGGGTTCGGGAAGATCACCTGCACGCCTTCAGCGGCGAGATCGCCCCAATCCTTGATGGCCTTGGGATTGCCCGAACGCACGAGGAAGGACGGGAAGGAATAGAAGGGTGCGGCATTGTTCGGGAAGTCGCTGGTCCAGTCTTCCGAGACGTAACCGCCTTCGACCAGCTTCTGCACGTCAGTCACCTGGTTGAAGGTGACGACGTCGGCCTGCAGGCCTTCCAGAACGGCGCGGGCCTGGGCCGAGGAGCCGGCATGCGACTGGTTGATCGTCACGGTCGCACCGGTCGCCGCATAGGCAGCGTTCTCGGCTTCGAACAGTTCGCGAGCGATGTCGTAGGAGGCGTTGAGAATGTCGGTGGGCTGGGCCAGAACCGGGCCGCTGGCAAGAGCGAGCGCCGCAACGGCAGACAGGAGAAGCTTGTTCATTGTGACGCTATTTCCGTGAAAGCGAAGGCATTGGTCACAGGTGATGCGACGTCGCTTTTTGGTCGTAAAGCGCTAAATGATTGGCTCGGATGACTAATTTACAGGCTGGGAAAGCAGGGGAAAGCCGTTGCGCTCCCCGCCGCTAAGGCGCGATTTTGTTTCGGCGCCTCAGGCCCCAGGACGCAGCTTCTCGCCATATTTGGCAACGCCGATGCCTGAAACCACCAGCAGCAGCGACAGCACGAGATAGGGCGTCAGATCGGCGATCCCGAGCGCAACGAGATAGACTGCCGTCAACACCGGGGTGAGAAAACTGACCACGCCGATCAGCTGCGCATTGCCCTGCTTCATCCCAAAATCCCACATCGCATAGGCCAGCGCGAAGAAGATCGAGGCCGACGCCACGATGAGGACGCTCGAAACCGGCGCCGGCGGCGCCCCAAGGGCGAAGAGCCAGACCGCACCGTTGATGAGGGCACTCGCACCGAAGATGACGCCAAGGAAATTGCTGCTGCTCGCCGGATAGCGCGCCGCCATGGCCGAAAACACTGCCCAGGTGACCGCCGAAATGACGGCCCAGAAATGCCCCGGCATCAGGTGGAAGCCTCCGACGGAGAGCCCTTTGCCGAGCAGCAGCGTGACAATACCCGCTAGCCCCAAGACACCCGCAACCGCGTGGAACCAGCGGAACCGCTGTCCCAGCGAGATGGTGGTGAGAATGACCACCAGCAGCGGCCAGGTATAGATGATCAGCGTCGCCTCGAGCGGTGGCGCCTGCTGCAGCGCGGCCACCCAGGTCAGGTTGTGGCCACCAATGCCGATGACACCCAGCGCATAGAGCCAGACGGGAACCGTCCTGAGCTCGGGCAGCGGATTCTGGCGGCGCA
Organism: Devosia sp.; assembly: GCF_024707125.1. GTDB lineage: Bacteria > Pseudomonadota > Alphaproteobacteria > Rhizobiales > Devosiaceae > Devosia. The sequence continues at coordinate 47,221 of NZ_JANQAH010000012.1, read as the reverse complement.
GAATCCACATGGCGATGAACACCAGCGCGCCGACGCCATCGCCGAGCCCGACATAGAGGAACGGATCAACACCAACAGCGGAAGCGACGATCGGCGCCGTCATCGACCAGATGAACACGGCCGCAACGCCGCCGGCCGTTCCCCAACGGGACTTTGTCCCGCCGCTCGTCGCTGTGCTCAGTTCCATGACGTCACGCAAAGAATCCCCGCTTTCGCGGGGATGTTGTGGAGGTCGCGGTGGATCAGGCCTTCGCCGGCTCGGCGAAGAGATCGTATTCGTCGTTGTCGGTCACGGTGACCGAGACGATATCGCCGATCTTGATGCCGGTGGCATTGTCGACGATCACCTGGCCGTCGATCTCAGGCGCATCCCACTTGGAGCGGGCGATGGCGCGGTTCTGCTCGGGTTGCACGTCATCGACGATCACGTCGATGGTCCGGCCGACCTTCTTCTGCAGCTGGTGGAACGAGACGTTCTGCGCCACTTCCATCAGCTGGGCAAAGCGCTCTTCCTTGACCTCGTCGGGCACGACGCCTTCGAGTTCATTGGCGGTGGCGCCGGTGACGGGCTCATACTTGAAGCAGCCGGCACGGTCGATTTCGGCTTCCTCGATGAAATCGAGCAGCATTTCGAAATCTTCCTCGGTCTCGCCCGGGAAGCCGACGATGAAGTTGGAGCGAACGGTCAGGTCAGGAACCTGGCGCTTCCAGTCGAGAATGCGATTGAGCGTCTTTTCCTGATGTGCCGGGCGGCGCATGGCCTTGAGCACATTCGGCGAAGCATGCTGGAACGGAATGTCGAGGTAGGGCAGGACGAGGCCTTCGGCCATCAGTTCCATCACCGGATCGACATGGGGGTAGGGGTAGACATAGTGCAGACGCACCCAGGCACCCAGCTCGCCCAGTTCCTTGGCGAGGTCGTAGAACTTCGCCTTCACATCGCGGCCACGATACTTCGAGGTCGCATACTTGAGGTCGAGACCGTACGCGCTGGTGTCCTGCGAGATCACCAGCAGTTCCTTGGCGCCCGAACGGATCAGCCCTTCGGCTTCGGAGAGAATGCCGGCGGCCGGGCGCGATGCCAGATCGCCACGGATCTGCGGAATGATGCAGAACGAGCAGCGATTGTTGCAGCCTTCGGAAATCTTCAAATAGGCATAGTGCCGCGGCGTCAGCTTCAGCCCGCTCTCCGGCACGAGGTCGACAAACTTGTTCGGCACCGGCGGCAGGTGGTCATGCACGGCCGAGACGACGTCTTCATACTGATGTGGGCCGGTGATCGCGAGCACGTTCGGGTGCGTCTCGCGGATCATGCTTTCTTCTACGCCGAGGCAACCGGTAACGATCACGCGACCGTTTTCGTTGAGCGCTTCGCCGATCGCCTCAAGGCTTTCCTTCTTGGCGCTGTCGAGGAAACCACAGGTATTGACCAGCACGATATCGGCGCCGGCATAGTCGCGACTGAACGAATAGCCCTGCGCGCGCAGGGTCGTCATGATGCGTTCGCTGTCGACGAGCGCCTTGGGGCAGCCGAGGCTGACTAAACCGATTTTGGGCGCCTGAGTCATGCGCGTGCGAAGGTCCGGAATTGCGTTGGATGGCGCGTCATACAGAAAGTTTGACGGTTACGCAATGTGACTGACCCTCGCGCGGGGCTTGGCAGACCTTCGCCAGGCGGTGGACACGCACTCTTGAACATCACAAACAGCGAACAGTGCGTTACCAAATGTTCACTTTTTGGAACCGGAAGTCTGAGTTAGGCGTCTCCTTCTGGCGTCAGTTCGGCGCCGCACACGGGAGTGTTTAAATGTCCGATCGTCTCTCCGCCTACGCGCCGCAGGCCCTCGCCGTGCTGCGCATCATGACTGCCCTGCTGTTCCTCGCCCATGGCACGCAGAAGCTCCTGGGCTTCCCCGCTGCCGAATTCGCACCGCCCGCCTTCTCGATCTTCTGGATTTCCGGCCTGATCGAAATCGTCACTGGCGTGCTGATCGCCATCGGTTTCTTCACCCGTCCTGCCGCGTTCCTCGCCTCCGGCACCATGGCCGTCGCCTATTGGATGGCGCACGCCCCGGTCAATTTCTTCCCCGCCAACAATGGCGGCGACGCAGCAATCCTGTTCTGCTTCGTCTTCCTCTACCTGATCTTTGCCGGTCCGGGCGCCTGGAGCGTCAACAAGAGCTGATTGCTCACCGAGTAACAAAAAGGCCGCCTGGAGTGATCCGGGCGGCCTTTTTGTTTCAGGTGATTGGCGAAGTCGGCGGCGTCCGTTTTGCGGTCCGCTTTGGCTTGAAGGGCTCACCCGCCGTGCTGGAGGGCTCGCGCCTCACGCTGTCGCCTTCGGGCGTGATCTGCGGCGGTGGCTCGGTCGCAGGGGTGTAATACTCATCAGCCTCGGCATAGTCCGTTTCCTCGCCATGCTCGGCAAGGTCGCGAATAGCGTCGCGCACTTCGTCGAGCAGCGAAGCCGAATAGCGCGAACGGTTGACGGTTTCCCCGGCCGCTTCATGAGCTTTGAACCAAACCAGCAACGCTTCGCAGCCGATGCGCAGCGCTACAATGCCGGCAAGCCCGAACACGGCAATTTCAAGCAGGCCCCAGAGCCCATCGCCAAAACTGCTGCCGAAGCGGAAGAAGAAATGGCTGACGGCCCAGAGCAGGATGGAAGCCAGGCCCAGCGCATAGAGAATCGGCACGAGGCGGGGCGACAGGATGGCGTCGAGCCGGAACAGCGTCTGGCGGGTGAGAAGGCGTTTCAGGTCGTCCGTGGTCATGCCGGGCTCCTCGATTCGGGATTTGCTCAGAATTAGAGGCTCATGCGACGCTGGCAAGTGCAGCGGACGCATAGGTAGTGGGGCCGAAAATGGTCTCGAACGTGCTGCGCATCACGGAATCGACCTCCGCCATGGAAACGAGCTGCCCCAGATCTTCAAAGCTGGTCACGCCCTGATCGGTAATGCCGCAGGGCACGATCCCATCATAGTGCCCGAGATCCGGGTCCACATTGAGCGAAATGCCGTGGAAGGTCACCCACTTGCGCACCCGCACGCCGATGGCCGCGATCTTGTCCTCGCGCCCAAAGCCCTTGTCAGGCCGCTGCACCCACACCCCGACGCGACCCTCGCGCCGCTCTCCCCTTGATATTGTGCGCCTCAAGCGTGTCGATCACCCACTGCTCCAGCCCTTTCACGAGACAGCGGATATCACGCCCGCGCTGGGTCAGGTCGAGCATGACATAGGCCACGCGCTGGCCAGGGCCATGATAGGTATATTGTCCGCCGCGTCCTGCCGGGTAGACGGGAAAGCGTGGATCGATGAGGTCTTCAGGCTGCGCCGACGTGCCGCCCGTATAGAGCGGTGGATGCTCGAGCAGCCACACCGCCTCGGGCGCTTCACCTGCGGCAACGAGAGCCGCGCGATTCTCCATCGCGGCGAGCGTGCTCTCGTAGTCCATGAGCCCTTCGAACTGCACCCAATCGACCGGTTTCCGATCGGCTCGATGCAATTTCGAACGAATTTGGCACGCCTCATTGGCCGTTGTTAAGACTTCCATAACCAAGCCTGAGCAATCCTTAATTCACGAAGCCCCCGGCATTCCGCGAGCGGCCCTGTCATAAGACCCTTATTTATGAACACCCTCGACAATATTGAAGTCGATATCACCGTTGAACTCGGTGCAACCACCATGCCGATCCACCACCTGTTGCGCATGGGTCGCGGTGCTGTGATCGAATTGGAGCAGGGCGAGAACGATCCGCTCTCCATCTATGCCAACCATACGCTCATCGCCCGCGGCGAAGTGAATGTCGAGGATGGGCAGCTTCGCGTGCTCGTCACGGAAAAGGTCTACAAGCACGGCTGATTTTTTGCGTCTCTCCACAGGCTTGAAAGAAATCTCGATTTAGGTGCTTGAGGTTCGCCAAGTCCTTTGCTACATCCCCACTCGCTTCAGGCGCTTCGGCGATTGAAGCTTCTACCACAGATGTGCGGTCGTGGCGGAATTGGTAGACGCGCAGCGTTGAGGTCGCTGTGCCGCGAGGCGTGGAAGTTCGAGTCTTCTCGACCGCACCATTCTCCCTCCGGGGGAGAAACAAAAAGCTGCCTGCGGGCGGCTTTTTTGTTTTCTGGGCCTCAGATCACCGCTTCTTCCTTGATCTCGATATTGGGCACCTTGAAACCCATGGCGATCCAGGCCGTGAGGAGCTTCCCGTAAAAACCCATGGTCTGCCAGGTGCCGGACGGAATCGCGTTGTCCAGCACGACATCCGCGCCGCGGTCGCCTGTGACAGTCCGGATTTCTGGTTTTGGCGCCTGTCCTTCCGGCCAGAGGCTCGAATAGAGGCTGAGCCAGTGCCCGCCCTTGAATTCGAGAAAGAGCGGGCTGTTGCAGCATGCCGCGACTACGCGGCGCGTCGGGGCCGTCGAACTCAGCCGATAGCCACGCAGCAGGTCCTTGCCCCTGGTGATTTCGGATCGGTCCTTGCGATAGAGCACGAAACGCGTACCCCCGTTCTCCTCCATCATGGGCCTCGCCAAAGGGAGCTTTGCCATGCGCTCACCCGCGTCACGGCAACTGTTGCAGTGACATTCCGTGGTGATGAAGGGCTCGCCGGTAACAACAATTTCGAGCTTCCCGCAGGCGCAGGTCAGATGAGTCGTGCTTGTCATCGGCTAGGTGTCCTTCTTCTCGGGCGGTTTCCGGCCCATTGGTGCCTTGAACTGCCAGGCATCTTCCAGCCGCAGGCTCAGTTCTTCGTCGTCGATGGCTGCCAGCCGCACCAGCACCGCGTCATAGCCGACATAGTGGTCGGTCTCGAAATAGATTGCCGGAGAAATCTCCATCAGCAGCACCTTCTGTTCGAGGGGACACTGCAGAACGATGGTCTCTTCGTCGAGCAGCCGCACGAAGGTTCGGTCCTCGACTTTGAGGGCAGGGGTGCCATAGCTCGTCGACCGGGCGACACGCGCCAGACCCCTGGCCTCCGCTAGCGCCACTAACCGGTCGAAGGCGGCATCGAAAGCGTCCTGGCTCGACATGACCATCTCCATCCCTTGGTCGCACCGGCAGCATCGTCTTGCCCGTTGCAAAATTGGAAGAAAACTTCGCAGACGCAGTCTGGCGCCTTTATTGCTGATTGGCTACTGCTTGCCTTGCCCCTGAAACCCCCAGGACACACAAAGGGCTCCCTATGAGCAGCGATTTCGAGACCGAACTCGGCACGGAGGCCGAGATGGACCCCAGCGCGTTCCGCGATGCGGACGATCGCATCAGTTCGCTTTGGCTCGAACGCTTACGGGCCTTCCTTGCCGCCGGTCGCTCAGAAGACGTGGCTCTGGTCATGGAGCCCCTGCATACGGCCGACGTCGGCGACGTGCTCGAATTGCTCGATCACGACGAGCGCCTGGCCCTGGTGCGCCTGCTTGGGGATGAATTCGATTATTCCGCGCTGACCGAGGTCGATGAGAGCATCCGCCTCGAACTGATGGAGGCGCTGCCTAACGCTGAAATCGCCCGCGGCGTTTCCGGTCTCGACAGCGATGACGCGGTGGCGATTCTGGAGGACCTCGAAGAGGAAGACCAGAACGAGATTCTCTCGGCCCTGCCGACCTTCGAGCGCCTGAGCCTCAAGCGCAGCCTCGATTTTCCCGAGGATTCCGCCGGCCGGCGGATGCAGACCGAATTCATCGCCATCCCGCCCTTCTGGACGGTGGGACAGATGATCGACTACCTGCGCGCCGAACGCGACCTGCCGGACGAGTTCTTCCAGCTCTACGTGGTTGATGCCGGCTACAAAGTTCTCGGTACGCTGCCGCTCGATCGGGTGCTGCGCGCGCAACGCGCCACCAGGATCGAATCGATCATGAATACCAATCTGGTCCTGGTCGGAGCCGACGAGGACCAGGAAGAGGCCGCCCGCGCCTTCGAACGCTATGACCTCGTGGAAGTCGGCGTCGTGGATGAAAACGGGCGCCTCGTGGGCGTCCTCACCATCGACGACATGGTCGACGTCATCACCGAAGAAGCCGACGAGGACATCAAACTCCTCGCCGGTGTGGGCGACGAAGACGTGTCCGACACCACCTTGGATACCGTCCGCAGCCGCGCCCCTGGCTCGCCGTCAATCTCGTCACCGCCGTTCTGGTTTCCCTCGTCATAGGCCTTTTCAACGGCACCATCGAGCACATGGTGGAACTCGCCGTGCTCATGCCCATCGTCGCCTCCATGGGCGGCAATGCCGGCGCCCAGACCATGACCGTCACCGTGCGCGCCATCGCCATGCGCGAACTCGAGGGCGGTCGCCTTCGCCGCCTCATTCGCCGCGAAATGGTGGTCGGCTTTTTCAATGGCGTCATTTTCGCCATTCTCATCGGCCTCGTCACCTGGGTGCGCTACAACAATGTGCAGCTCGGCGCGGTCATCGCCATGGCCATGATCATCAATCTCGTCGTTGCCGGCACCGCAGGAATATTAATTCCGCTCACCCTCGATCGCTTCAAGGCGGATCCCGCCATCGCCTCAGCGGTCTTCGTCACGACCATCACCGATGTCATTGGATTCTTCGCGTTTTTGGGCATTGCTGGCCTCTGGTTCGGACTTTTCTAGGATCCAAAACCGGTTGTGCACTGTTGCAGATGGGTCACTTGCAAAGGTTACGTGACACAGTTAACGCTTGCTGACTGGCCCCTCGCAGCGTCCTGAGCGGGTCGGAATGGACGGCTGACAAGGAGCGGCAAAATGCGCAGTCAACCGAAGACCCTGGCCTGGCATTCCATTAGCTGGGCCCTCGTAGCTCTTCTCTCGATGGGGCTCGTTATCTCGGTGGTCGCCGGCGTCTAGCTGGCATTCTGCACCGAAAAGATTTAGGGAAGGGCGCCCTTTGCCACAGGGCGCCCTTCCTTTTGCAGTAAGGTTTTTCGCATGAAGCTGCTCATTGGAAACCGCAACTATTCCTCCTGGTCGCTACGCCCCTGGCTGGTGCTGCGCCACTTCGATCTGCCCTTTGAAGACGAGGTGTTGATGCTCTCCGGCGAGGGCTGGCGCGATGTGCTCGCGGCCCGCTCACCCACCGGAAAAGTGCCGGTTCTGATCGACGAGGATCTCGTCATTCCCGAGACCCTCGCCATCATCGAATATCTGGCGGACAAGTTCCCCGAAAAACAGATCTGGCCGGCCGACCGTCGCGATCGGGCCCTGGCGCGTTCCGCAGCCTCCGAAATGCATGCCAGCTTCACGGCCCTGCGCAGCAATGCCCCGATGAACCTGCGCTCGTCCCATCCCGGCAAGGTCGATTCCGACCTCGTGCGCCAGGACCTGCACCGAATCGAGCAGCTGTGGGGTGAGTTTCTGTCGCGCTCCGGCGGCCCGTTCCTTTTCGGCAGTTTTTCCGCCGCCGATGCCATGTTTGCCCCGGTCGCGACGCGCATTCGCACCTATGCACTGCCCATTTCCGACACGGCCGCCGGCTATGTCGAAGCCATCTACAGCCTGCCCGCCTTTCAGGATTGGCTCGCATTGGCCCGGCACGAGCCGTGGATCGTCGACAACGACGAGATCGACGTCATTCAGGGCCGTATTGCCCCCGGAACTATCGCATGATCCACATGGTCAAACTCTGCGTCGGCGTTTCCAGCTTCGAAGAACTGGAAAGCTACCGCGACGAACGCGCCCATTGGTGGGATGCCGATTACGGCGAGGACGTGCATGTGCATCGCACCCGCATGATGCCCAAGCGCGTCGCTGAAATGGAAGGCAAGGGGTCGATCTACTGGGTGATCGCCGGGTCCATCGTCTGCCGGCAGGTGATTCAGCGCCTGGCGCCCTTTACCGACGCTGAGGGCAAGAACTACTGCGACATCATCATGTCGCCCGAGCTCATCCGCACGATTCCATACCCCAAGCGTCCATTCCAGGGCTGGCGCTACCTTGAGCCCAAGGATGCCCCGCCCGATATCGCGGCCAATGACGTCGAGAACTCCGTCGAGATCGCTGCGGAACTGGCTCGCCTCGGCCTGTTGTAAACCTGCAATCGCGCTGCATTAATCGTTTAACGATTGTTAATCTTCGCCCCACTTGTGCATAAGGCGTGAAGAGTCGAGAATCCGACGACTGATTTGGGGGCGTGATGGTTCGGCAGGCGGCGCATGTTATCGTCGTTGGCAATGAGAAGGGTGGGTCGGGCAAATCGACCACGGCCTTTCATCTGGCTATCTACCTGCTCTACCAGGGCTACAAGGTTGCCTCGATCGACGTCGACAGCCGCCAGCAGACGCTGACCCACTATGTGCGCAATCGGCGTGACTGGGCCCGCCAGCGCGGCCTCAGCCTGCCGCACACGACCCATTTCCACCTGCCTTTGGCCCGCGGCGATTCCCTCAAGGAAAACAACCGCGTCGAATTCGACCTTTTCCGCCAGGCCATTGCCGAGGTTGAGCAGTCGAGCGAATTCATCGTCATCGACACGCCGGGCTTCGACACGAACCTGACGCGCCTCGCTCATTCGCTGGCCGATACGCTGGTGACCCCGGTCAATGACAGCCTCATCGACCTCAACGTCATGGCCCATGTCGATCCGGTGACTGGCGAGCCGCGCGAACTCAGCCACTATGCTCGTCTCGTGCAGCGCGCCCGTTCCGAGCGCCTCGCAATCGACGGCCGCACCATCGACTGGGTCTTGGTCCGCAACCGCATTTCCATGCTCTCGTCGCGAAACATGCGGCAGGTGCAAACCATGCTCGAGCGCATCGCCATGCGCCTCGGCTGCCGCGTCTCCGATGGCATCGCCGAGCGCGTCATCTTCCGCTCGCTCTTTGCGACCGGCATGACCGTATTCGATCCCCTGGACGACGAACTGCTCGGTGGCGTCCCGTCCATGTCTCACACGAGCGCCCGCCAGGAATACCGCGCGCTTGTCGCCGCCCTGAACCTGCCTTTCAGCCGCCGCGCCGAAGCGCGCCGCGAAGTGCTCGAAGCCGGAACGCGCGGGAACGACGCCAATCGCTTCGTGCACATGGCGCCGTCCGAAAGCTGATTTCTGGAATAGCCTAGGGCCATGCCGCCACACGCGCATGCCAAATGGATTGCCGGGGCAAGCCCGGCAATGACGGTGTGTTGTGAGGTTGGGAAGCTAGCCCGCTACCTACTGCCCGCGAGCATAGGCAATCTTGCGTGGCTCCGCCGCTTCAACGGCATGCTGCCGCTGATCATAGATATCACGCGCATCGATGATGGAGTGGTGGTTTTCCGCCGTCCAGTCCCAGAGCGCGTTGATCGGCTCCTGCAGGGTCTTGCCCATTTCGGTCAGGCTATATTCCACCCGCGGCGGCACCTCGGGATAGATCGTGCGGCTCACGAGCCCATCGCGCTCGAGATTGCGCAGCGTCAGCGTCAGCATGCGCTGCGAAACGCCATTGATCATGCGCTTGAGTTCGTTGAAGCGCAGCGTGCCGTTGCGGCTCAACATACCCACAACCATCACGCTCCACTTGTCGCCAATGCGGCTCAGCACATCGGACATCGCAGAGCAGTTTGCGTGCTTGGATGTATCGGTCAGTGACATGGCTGTGCCTCCTTGTGTCGGGTACTTGGGCACTAATATAAACACAGTTACTAGTTGTGACTAGTGCGACACGTCGTCCGCAGGGGGAAACGACCTATGAACAAATGGAATATCGGGCTCTGGGTGGCCCAGGCTGTTCTGGCAGCCGTCTACATCATGGCTGGCTTCATGAAGCTCACCCAGCCAATCGATGCTCTGGTCGCCTCGGGCATGTCCTATGCCGGCGACTATCCCGAATTGCTCACCCGCTTCATCGGCACCATGGAAGTAGCAGGCGCCATCGGCATCATCCTCCCTGCCGCGACGCGCATCGCGCCATTCCTGACGCCACTCGCCGCTCTCGGCTTTTCCGCCATCCAGGTTCTCGCCATCGGCCTTCACAGCATGCGCGGCGAATTCCAGGTTCTGCCGGTTAATCTCGTGCTGCTGGCCCTCTCGCTCTTCGTCCTCTGGGGCCGCCTGCGAAAAGCGCCAATCGCGCCGCGCTGAGTAGATTTATCACAGGTAGAACGGTTGACAGGCCCACGCGGGGCCTGTCTTTCTTCGCGCCAAGAGTGCGCCCGGAGGAGAATACGGTGACCAATCGCATCGAGCAGCTTTTGTCCGAAATGACGCTTGAGGAGAAGGTGTCCATTCTCTCCGGCGAGGATTTCTGGTCCGTTCCCGCCATCGCGCGCCTCGGCATCGGCAAGCTGCGCGTTACCGATGGCCCCAACGGCGCCCGCGGTGGTGGCTCGCTGATCGGCGGCGTCAAATCTGCCAGCTTCCCGGTCGGCATCGCCATCGGCGCCACCTGGAATGTTCCACTGGTCGAGGAAATCGGCGCTGCCCTCGCCGACGAAGTCAAATCCAAGGGCGCGCATATGCTGCTTGCGCCCACGGTCAACATCCACCGCTCGGTCACCAATGGCCGCAATTTCGAGTGCTATTCCGAAGACCCCTTCCTCTCCGCCGAACTGGCAGTGGGCTACATCAGGGGCCTGCAAGGGCAGGGGATCGGCGCCACCATCAAGCATTTCGTCGGCAATGAAAGCGAGATCGAGCGCACGACCATGTCGAGCGAGATCGACGAGCGCTCTCTGCGCGAAATCTATCTGATCCCCTTCGAATGGGCGGTGAAGAAGGCCGGCACCTGGGGCGTGATGAGCTCCTACAACCGCCTCAACGGCACCTTCACCTCCGAGCACAACTGGCTCCTCTCCACCGTCCTCCGCAACGAATGGGGCTATGACGGCATCGTCATGTCCGACTGGTTCGGCTCACACTCGACCGCCGAAACCGTCAATGCCGGCCTCGACCTCGAGATGCCCGGCCCAGCCCGCGACCGCGGCCAAAAGCTCATCGATGTCGTAAACTCAGGCGAAGTCTCAGCCGAAACGCTCGACAAACGCGTAACCGCCATGTTGCGCCTGATGGAGCGCGTCGGCTCGCTCGATGATCACCGCCCCCATCAGGAACAGGCCAACGACCGCCCCGAGCACCGCGCCCTGATCCGCCGCGCCGGCGCCGAGGCCGCCGTTCTCCTCAAGAACAACGGCGCCCTGCCGCTAAAGCCCGAAAGCCGCATCGCCGTCATTGGCCCCAATGCCAAGCGCGCCCAGATCATGGGCGGCGGCAGCGCCCAGCTAAACGCTCACTATCGCGTCTCGCCATGGGAGGGCCTCGTCGCCCAGCTCGGCGAGGACCAGCTGACCTACGCAGTCGGCTGCGGCAATGACCGCTTCGAACCGCTCCTCCGCGGCACGCTCACCGTCGAATACTTCGCCAATGAAAAGCTCGCCGGGGAGCCCGTCCATATCGGCACCCAGGAAGACGCCCAGGCCTTCTGGATCGGCAACGTCGCCGACGGCAAGGTCGACCCCTTGCATTTCTCCGCCCGCGTCCGCGCCACCTACACGCCAGAAAAATCCGGCACCCACCGCGTCGGCATCTACTCCGCCGGCTTCGCCAAGGTTTTCGTGGACGGCAAGCTTGTCGCCGATGCCTGGACCAACTGGACCAAGGGCCGCACCTTCTTCGAAGAGGGCTGCGACGAAGTCGTCGGCACCATCGACCTGGAAGCCGGCCGCAACTACAACGTGACGATCGAATTCGCCACCAAGGACTTTGCCACCCTCGGCCTCGCCGCCTTCGCCTGCGGCATCGGCCTGCCGCTCGGCGACGCCGACATTGCCGAAGCCGTCCGCGCCGCCCGCAACTCGGATGTCGCTGTTGTCTTCATCGGCCGCAATGGCGAGTGGGACACAGAAGGCAGCGATCTCCCCGGCATCGAACTCCCCGGTCGCCAGAACGAACTTGTCGCCGCCGTCGCCCAGGCCAACCCGAACACCGTCGTAGTCCTCCAGACCGGCGGCCCCATCGAAATGCCCTGGATCAACTCGGTCCGCGCCGTTCTCCAGGCCTGGTACCCGGGCCAGGAAGCCGGCAACGCCATCGCCGACGTCCTCACCGGCGCCGCCGAACCCGGCGGCCGCCTGCCGCAGACTTTTCCGGTGCGCTGGTCCGACAACCCGGCTCACAGCCAGGACCGCGAAGTCTATCCCGGCCTCGAAGGCAAGGTGCGCTACGAAGAAGGCATTTTCGTCGGCTATCGCCACTACGACCGCCTCGGCATGACCCCGCTCTACCCCTTCGGCTTTGGGCTGGGCTACACGACCTTCTCTGTCAGCGACCTCACCGTCGACGACAGCGCTTTCGAAGCCGACGGCAACGTTACCGCGACAGTGACACTCACCAATACCGGCGCCCGTGCCGGCTCCACCGTCGTCCAGCTCTATGTCTCCGACACAGAATCCTCGTCGCCCCGTCCCGCCAAGGAACTGAAAGCCTTCGCCAAGGTTGCCCTCGCACCCGGGGAGAGCCGCCAGGTTACGCTCACCCTCGACGCCCGCTCCTTCGCCTTCTTCCGCACTGAAGCAAAGCACTGGCTGGTCGAATCCGGCGACTTCACCCTCCGCGTCGGCCAGTCCTCCTCCGACCTGCCGCTGACGGCGACGATCAAACGCGACACGATCCTGATGCTGGCCGTCTAAGAAGGCGAGGGAGTGTCACTCTCCCCTCCATCGTCATTGCCGGGCTTGTCCCGGCAATCCATCTCGCCTCCGCTGGGGACCACCGGGACAAGCCCGGTGGTGACGCCAGCCGAGAGAACGTCACTCAAGTTGGCCTCTACGCCGCCTTATGCTCGGTGCCATAAAGCCCGAGATAAAAATCCATATCGCCATTGCGCATCCCGAGCGATTCAAACACCGCGCCCATGAAACTGACGGGCGCGGTGCCCGGCGCCGTAATGATCTTGCCGGCCAAAACCGCTTGCGGCTGATCCCGATAGTGCTCCACGCCCTTGTAGCCCGTATCCGGCAAGCTCTCCGGCCCGTTGGACGTATGCGCCACCTCGTCGAGCAACCCCGCCCGCGCCAGCGCCAGTGTCCCGTCACAAATCCCGCCCACCGTCTTGCCGGCGGCGTGTGCCTTTCGCAACACATCGGCAATATCCGGCGCACAAGGCGTGCTCCAGATCGTGCCGCCATTCACCAGCAGCGCATCGATTTCTTCGACATTGATATCCGCCACCGCCATATGCGGCGTCACCTTCAGCCCGCCCGAGGACACGACTTCCTCGCCGTCCGGCGTCGCGAAAAGCGTGTTAATCCCATAGTAGCTGCGGGCTGCGGCATTGAGCAGCGCGGTTTCCCAATCGGCATAGCCGGGCGTGAGAATGGTAACGAAAGTGGTCATGGCGTAATCCCTTAGTGGTTCGAGCCTCACGATTTCGCTTCTCCGCGACAATCTGCGTCAGCAGCCCATTCACGGTCGTGTCAAACTTTGCCCCATTTCTTGAGGCTTCAGAAGGACGCTGCTAAGAGTGGCCGCGCCCCCGTAAGACCTGCTTAAGAGATTCCCCGTGCTGTTGTTGCGTCGTATCGCCATTGCCCTTGTCCTGAGCTGCGCAAGCCTGGTGCCGGCATGGGCGACCCCGCTCCTCCTCGTCGATCGCGATACCCTGCAGGTTCTCTACGCCGAGGATGCCGGCCAGCCTTGGCACCCGGCCTCGCTCACCAAGCTGATGACCGCCTATGTTGCCTTCGAGGAGATCGCCAAGGGCACGGTGACGCTGGAAACGCCGGTCACGCTCTCCAAATATGCGCTGAGCCAGGCCCCAAGCCGCTCCGGTCTCAAGGTCGACACCTCCGTCTCGCTCGAAGACGCGCTCTACATTCTCATCGTCAAGTCGGCCAACGACATGGCCGTTGCCATTGCCGAAACCATCGGTGGCAATGAAGCCAGCTTCGTCGCCAAGATGAACGACGTCGCCCAGCGCATGGGCCTCACCGCAACCCATTTCGTCAACTCCAACGGCCTGCACGACCCGCGCCAGGTGACGACGGCCCGCGACCTCGCCATTCTCTCGCTCTATATCGAGCAGAGCTTTCCGCAATACATGCAGATGTTCCGCACCAGCGTCGTTCGCATCAACGGCCAGAAGCTGGAATCGCAGAACGAAATCCTGACAACCTTCGCCGGCGCCATCGGCATGAAGACCGGCTATGTCTGTGCTTCGGGCCTGAACCTCGTCGCCGATGTCGACCGCAACGGCCGCCGCCTCATGGCGGTGGTTCTCGGCGGCTCCTCGGGCCGCGATCGCAACGAGCGCGCCGCCGAACTCCTCCTCAAGGGCCTTTCGGGCTCCGCATCGGGCACCGGCCAGAACGTCCTTGCTCTTGCCAACGCCGTCGGCGCCGCGCCGGTCGATATGCGCCCCAATATCTGCGGCAAGGGCGCAGCAGAATATGTGAAAGCCCAGGAAGCAGTCTTCCCCATGGGGCTCAAGGGCCAGCCGAGCTATCTCACCGACACCATTGCCGCGGTGGAGCACGTCGCCACCGATCTTGGCCGCATGCGCACCGGCATCGTCCTGCCGCGCCCGCGTCCGGCCCACATCCCGGCCTTCCCGGTTCAGGACGTCGCGGAAAACACCGCCACCGAAGCCAGCCTCCGTCCCGGCCTCGAACTGGCGGGAAACCCCGGCATTCCCTATCCGCGCCCCCGGCCGGTGTTCAGGTAATCTTGAGGCATCGCGTCAGTTGCCCACTCTGTCACGGCGTCATTCCCGCGAAAAGCGGGAATCCCTGACTTGAAACAAAGATCCCCGCTTTCGCGGGGATGACACTGCGCAAAGTTGGACGGTAGGGGCTCTACCCAGCCACGATCTCGAACCGCAGCACCTCGCCCTCCGTGCTGGCCTCGCAGGCATGCCCGCGCTGCCGGCAGTAGAGTGGAATATCAATCGCAGCCATCGGATCGGTCGCGAGAACGCTAAGCAGGCTGCCCTGCGCCAATCCTTCCAGCTTCTTTTCCAACTTCAGAACGGGCAGGGGGCATTTCAGCCCCCTGGCGTCGATCAGTTCGGGCTCAGTTGGCAACGACGAGCACCCAATAGACCCCGTAGCTGGATGCAGCATTGTAGGCCACGCCAAGGCCCGCCTTGCTGCCCTGCGCCACGAGACCCGCTGCATCGGCGGGGCTATTGCGCCAGCCCGAGAACGTATCCGCGAAGGTCGCATACCCCGCGCTGAGCTTCATCACGGTCATGCCAGCCGGCGTCGCCGGAGCAGTACCAGTCTGCGCATACTGATTGGCCAGCGCCTGCGCCGTCCCATCGAGACCGGCATCTGCCGCCAGCGCGGGCACGCCACGCGTCGAGCGATAGGCATTGACGAGATTGATGGCCTGCGCCCGATCAAGGCGCGCGTTCGGCTGGTCCATGCGGGCCGTCAGGCCCGAGGCAAGGGCCGTCGGCGCGGCGCCGCCACCCATCATCGAGCATCCGGCGATGGCAATCGTGGCTGATAGGGCAACACCGATGGCGGCGATACGAAGAAACGAGGTTTTCATTGGAATCCTTTTTGGGCTCGTGGGGCCGATTGCCGCCAAAGTCTCACGGCGAGCCTGATGTGAGGTTAATCCGCTCTGCTTCGGCATTGCCGCGCGCAAAACCCCCAATTATGGTCGCCCCTGCCTTGTCCGCCACATTTGCGGCAGGGTCTTGGCAGGGCACATCTTTCCTGCCGCTGGAGGGGAAGAAAATGTCGGGCTCGGTCCACGAAGTCATCGATGAGCGCTTTCGCGATCTCATCATCCGCAGTGCCCAACTTGAGCAGCTTTATACCGGCTGCCGCTGGGCCGAAGGGCCGATCTGGTTCAAAGATGGCGACTATCTCCTCTGGAGCGACATCCCCAATCATCGGATGATGCGCTACCAGCCCGACGGCACGGTTTCCGTCTATCGTGCCGATTCCAACTTTTCCAACGGCAATACTCGCGATCGTCAGGGCCGCCTCGTTTCCTGCGAACACGGCCAACGCCGCGTCACGCGCACCGAATACGATGGCACAATCACCGTCCTCGCCGACCGTTTTGAGGGCAAGCGCCTCAATTCGCCCAACGATGTCGTGGTGCATTCAAGCGGCAGCGTCTGGTTCACCGACCCCACCTACGGCATCCTCTCGGACTATGAAGGTTTCCAGGCCGAGCCCGAACAGGCAACGCACAACGTCTACCGCCTCGATCCAGACAGCGGCACCCTGACCGCCGTCGCGACAGACTTCCTGCAACCCAATGGCTTGGCCTTCTCGCCCGACGAAAAGCGGCTTTACGTCGCCGACTCCGGCTCCAGCCATAAGCTGGACCACCCGCGCATCATCCGCGTTTTTGATGTGATCGACGGCAAAACCCTCGCCAATGGCCGCGAGTTCTGCACGCTCGCGAGCGGCATTCCAGACGGTATGCGTGTGGACGTCCACGGCAACGTGTGGACCAGCGGCGGCCCCGCCGTTCACTGCTACGCCCCGGACGGCACGCTGCTCGGCCGCATCAACGTCCCGGAAGGCGTCGCCAATCTCACCTTTGGCGGTCCGAGGGGCAACCGGCTCTTCATCACCGCCACCACCTCGGTCTACTCAATCTATCTCGCTACAAAGGGTGTCCAGACGCCCTAGAGCAGTCTCCTGAGGTCGCCGACGTCAGGACAAGGACATGCGCTCTAGTGCCGGAATTCTTCGCTGCCGGCCCAGTGGTCATCATCTGCTGGGCCGTCTTCGTCTTCCTCGTAAAAGCTGTCTTCGCCATCGTCCTGCGCTTCGCCGGAAAGCTCCCGCAGCGCATCCTCGTCATCGGGCGAAAGGGCATGGGAGTGATTTGACGGGTCATCCAGCATCGTGTCCTCGATGCCGAAATTGGCATCGCTGGCTTCGCGGTCTCCGCTCAGTTCCTCAATGGCCCGATCGATTTCCTCCAGCATGGCCGCGGGGTCTTCATCCCCCCAGTCGCCGCTTTCGCGAATGGCCGTTTCTTCGCGCATCTCGCGAAGCCGCGCCAACCGTTCGTCGACCGGCCGGTCGTCGCCATAGAGCAGGTCTTCGATTTCGCTCTGGCTATAGGGTTGGGCAATGCCTGCCTGGTCGGCATTGTCAAAATTGGTTTCCTGCGGCACCAGCCCGCCGCGGTGATGCATCTGCGCCATTTCTCGTCTCCCTATCTGTGCGAGATGACGGCACAACGCCTCGGCAGTGCGCGAGTTCGCCTGCGTGATGAAATGTGATCTGGGGAAGGGCGGGCCCGAAGGCCCGCCTTGCGTGCTCAGCCCGGCTGGCCGGCGATATTGACCATCCAGCTCACGCCGAACTTGTCGACCAGCATGCCGAACGTATCACCCCACGGCGCCTTTTCGAGCGGCATCATAGGCTGCCCGCCGGCTGAAAGACCGTTCCAGTAGCCGCGCAAGGTGGCTTCGTCGTCCCCGCTCAACGACACCGAAATATTGCTCTCGTCGGGGATTGGCATGCTGGCCGGTGCATCCGAAATCATCAGCGTCATGCCATTGGGCGCGTCGAGCTGCCCATGCATGATCTTCTGCGCCTCGGCCGGATCATGCGGCATGCCGCCCTCGGCATAGGTCGACAGGTTCAGCTCGCCACCAAAGATCGAGTGATAGAAGGCAAGCGCTTCGCGGGCATTGTTGCGGAAGTTGATATAGGGATTGAGACGTACGGTCATGGCTGTCTCCTCTCGCTGGCCGATGGCCCAGCCTAAACCTGTCTTGTGACGGGAAATAGGTGGCTAATCCGTCGCCCGAAAACCCCGCCTCTGCCGCGCAATCACCCAGAACACAAAAGGCGCCATGACCAGTCCGGCCCATCCATAGGCCGGGAGGATGCCGACCCAATCCGCCAGAAACCCAAACACCAGCGTCGCCACGATGCCCACGACATTCTCGGCCATCACCAGTGCCGAAGTCGTCGTCGCCCGGCTCTTGCCTTCCATGATCTTCTGAAAGCGCGCCTCGGCCAGCACCGTCACTGGCGCAACCACGATGTAGCCGGCGGCAAGAAGCAGTACATAAGGCGCTGTCCGTCCCTGCGAAGCCGCTATCAGCAAAACCCCGCCCAGAGCCGGCAGTGTCCAGGCGAGCCAGGGACGCCCCGCCAGTCGATAGGCATGAATGCTGGCCAGCGCAAAAATGGCCTCGACGCCCGCCGCCACGATGCCCCAGGCCCAGACCGGCAGCGACACGGCGAGATAGTAAAGCTCGTCAAACTCTTCGAGCACCTCAAAGACCAGCAGGCCGGTCGCTATATAGGTGGTGACAAAGCGCAACTCCGCCCGCTCGCGGAACTCGCGCCAGGCGTGGACGAAATGAGTGAAGTAGCCCCCCTCCACATCGCCATCGTCCTCGGCGACCCCATTGCGCCGCACATCCTCCAGCCAGAAAGCCAGAATGGCAGCAACCAACAGCGGGGGAATAGAGAGCCAGATGGCCCACTCAAAGCTCCAATAGGCGACAAACCCGCCAAACAGCGTGCCAAGCCCAATGCCCAGCCCTTCGGCGGCATTGTCCCGCCCCAGCACCTTGTCGAATTCGTCTGTCCGTCCCTCGGCCGCCATCCGCTCATAGAGCAGCGCCTCGCGCGAACCTGATTGCAGCGCCTGCCCAAGGCTCCAGAGCAGAAAGCCTGCGCCGTAGATCCAGAAATCGCCCTGTGCGAGCCCCCAAAGCACAAAAGTCCCGGCCTTCGCCAGCGGCGCGAACACCAATAACACCCGCCGGTCAAAATGATCCGACAGCGCCCCCGACGGCATTTCCAGCACGATCGCCGAAGCCGACCAGAAGGCCAGCAGCACGCCGATCTCACTCGTGCTCAGCCCTTCGAGCGAAAACAGCGCCGTATAGACGGCATAGGCAAAGATGAAGTCGAACAGGAAGGCATAGGCGTAATAGACTCTGAGAAAAGCAGAAAGCCTCACCCCATTCTCCTCCCGTGCCATTCCCGCCCGCGCTCGCGCCAAGTTGCAGCCAAAATGCGTCGCTTTGGTCTAGGCTCCTCGCGGCGAGCATGATAAACCGCCAGACAAATCGTTCCTGTTGAGCGGAATCGTCTCGTGGCCAAGTCTGATACCAAGCAATTCCTCACCGAAATCTTCGCCTGGTGGCGCGGCCAGACCTGGGGAACGCGCCTCTGGATCAAGCGCTTCGGCAACTATGTCGGCTCCGACGAATTCGGCAACCGCTACTATCAGGACAAGAAGGCCAACCGCCGCTACGTAACCTATGCCGGTTACGCTGACGCGTCGGCCATTCCGCCCGGCTGGCACGGCTGGATGCACTACCGCACCGACGTTGTCCCAACCGACGCAAACTACAAGCCGCGCGCCTGGGAAAAGCCGCATCAGGCCAATCTCACCGGCACGGCGGAAGCCTATCGCCCCGATGGCAGCCTGCTCAAGAGCGGCGAGCGTCCGCGCGTCACCGGCGATTATCAGGCCTGGTCGCCCGAATAAGGGCCCATGCCTCTGCGCTTCCTCTCCCGCCTTTTTGCTGCGCTGGCCTTCCTCGGGCTGGCGCTTGCTGTTGCGCCCGCCAGCGCGCAACCCATGGCTCATCCCGTCGCGACCCTAGCCGGCCTCGACAAGATCACCGGCCGCATCACGCGCTTTGACGTCTATATCGACGAAACCGTCCTCTTCGGCGCCCTCGAGATAACGCCACGCGCCTGCTACGACCGCCCCGCCACCGACACCCTGCAGCGCACCTCGGCCTTCCTCGAAGTCGACCAGCGCTCGCTGGACGGCACCGCCAAGCGCATTTTCACCGGCTGGATGTTCGCCGATAGCCCGGCCCTCAACGCCGTCGATCACCCCGTTTACGACGTCTGGCTGATCGAGTGCAAAACCAGCACCAACGTCCCGCCGCCCGACCAGCGATAATTCTCCAAAAGCCTGTCTAAATCTCCCTTCCTCGCCCGTCGTGGCAGGAGGCGGCTGCGGCTGCGCATGGGAGGGACAATTTATGCTGCTCAAGGGAAAGACCGCCATCGTCTATGGCGGCAGCGGCGCCGTCGGTGGCGCGGTGGCAAGCGCCTTCGTCCGCGAGGGGGCGGTGGTCCATCTGGCCGCCCGCGGCCGCGAACGGCTGGAGGCATTTGCCGAAGAGCTGCGCGCCAAAGGCGGCACCGTTCACGTCGGCACCGTAGACGCGTTGGATCGCGCCTCGGTTGAAGCGCATCTACAAGACGCAATCGGCAAAGGTGGCCCCGTCAACGTCGTCTTCAGCGCCATCGATTGGGGCGATGCGCAAGGCACGCCGATCATCGATCTCGAATACGATCGCTTCATCATGCCGGTCGAGCGGGGCCTGAAATCCTGGTTCAATATCGGCGCCACCACGGCCCGGCACATGGGCGAGAACGGCGGCGGCGCCATTCTCGGCATCACCGCCAATGCCGCACGCGAGGCCTATACCGAAATGGGCGGCTTCGGCATCGCCTGCGCTGCGGTGGAACACTACCTCCGCCATCTCGCCGCCGAGAACGGCCCAAAGGGCGTCCGCTGTTGCTGGGTCCGTTCCCCCGGTTCGCCCGACGCTGCCGGCGTGCGCGAGGCCTGGCTGATCCACGCCCGCGAAAAGG
This sequence comes from Devosia sp., assembly GCF_024707125.1. GTDB lineage: Bacteria > Pseudomonadota > Alphaproteobacteria > Rhizobiales > Devosiaceae > Devosia. Next base: position 26,700 of record NZ_JANQAH010000012.1, on the reverse strand, counting down.
GCATCACTTTCGAGGAAATGCACGCCGAAGTCGCCAAGGATACCCCGCTGCGCCGCATCTCCTCGCTGGGGCAGGTGGCCGACGCGGTGGTCCTGCTCGCCAGCGACCTCGCCTCCAGCATGACCGCCACCCTCGCCAATGCAACCGGCGGCGCCCAGGTCGATTGAACGCAGAACAGGAGAACCGCCCATGCTGACCCTGCCCAAAACCGAGCAGCGCGCCGCGCAGCCCTATATCTACGTGCCCTTCACGGTGACCATGCAGCAGATGCAGAAGCCGGCCCGCGAAGGCTTTCCGCAGCTCTTCGCACACCTCGAAAAGCACGGACTCAAGCCCACTGGCGAGGCCTTTTACAACTATCGCCGCATCAACATGGAAGACACCCTCGATGTCGAAGCGGGCATCGCCGTCGAATCCCTTGGCCCCGAAGAGGGGCAGGTGAAGAACGGCACGCTCCCCGCCGGCAATTTCATCGGCCTGAGCTGGACCGGCCACCCCGACAAGCTGATCACCGTCACCGGCATGCTGATCGGCTGGGCAAACCTGACGCAGCAGAAATTCGACATGGAAGAAAAGCCCGACGGCGACCACTTCGCCTGCCGGCTCGAAATCTACGAATCCGACCCGGCCGAGGTGCCAAACATGGAAGACTGGGTGACGACCCTGGCCTTCAAGCTGAAAGACTAGGTGCGCGAAATCTAGACCCCACCACGGTGTCATTCCCGCGAAAGCGGGAACCTCCGTTTTGGGACCCGTCGCAAACAGAGATCCCCGCTTTCGCGGGGATGACATCGAGATTTAGGACAGATCGAGAGCCTCTAGCATTGCCCTAAAACAGCTCGTCCATCGCGCAATAAAACGCGTAGCGCTCCGCATCGAACTCCGCCCCATAGGCGGCGAGGAAATCGGCAACGTAGTTCTCGCCGCCATTGAACTCCATGCTCCGGCACGCCAGCGCCAGGTCCTGCCAGCGATCCGATACGCCCAGCCTCGCGCAATCGACCACACCGCCGAACCGCGTCCCATCCGCCAGGAAATTCGGTAGGCAAGCATCGCCATGCGTCACCACCCGATTGGTCTCGTCTGGCCGATTGTTCGCGAGCCAGTCGAACACCTGCTGCGCCGTCCAGCCATCGCGCTCATCGTCAAAATCCGTCTCGTCGATCCGCCCCGCCAAGACATTGGCTTCGGCATCAGCCAGCCGCTTCGTAAGATTATGATCGAAAGGACAATTTGCCGGATCAAGCGCATGCAGTCGCTTCAAACCATCCGCAAGCACCTGAATCAAAACCTGAGGTTCATCCCCGAGGTGGGTCAAATCCCTGCCTTTTACCGCGGTCATGAGAAGCCAGTTGAAGTCGTCGGCCATGACATGATCGACCACGCGCGGCGCCGGAAAACCCATCTCTGCGAGATAGTCGAGCCGCAGCAATTCGTCCGCCAGCTCGGTCGGCCCCTGCGTCGGCTCGGCCTTCAGAAACAGCGCACTCTCACCCATCGGAATACGCCACACCGAGGCCTGTGACTCCCCGATAGTGATCGGCTCCCACTCCCGCGCCTGCAAAGCCTTCAATTGCAGTGGCAGTCGCTCACGCGGATTCATCCCAAGCTCCCCAATTCCCTTTGACCGCCAGCGCTTGCGCCAGCCGGTCCTCATAATCCGCGCGCTCGATCTCGATACCCCCAAGCGAGGCCAGGTGCGGCGTCACAAACTGCGTATCGAGCAGCTGGAACCCGCCGGCATTCAACCGCTCCACCAGATGCGCCATGGCCATCTTGCTGGCATCGGTCCGCCGATGAAACATGGATTCCCCAAAGAACGCCCCGCCAATGGCCAGGCCATAAAGCCCGCCCACGAGATCGGCCCCGTCCCAGGCTTCCACAGTATGCGCCACCCCGCGCCGGAAGAGCTCGCCATAGACCGCCCGGATCGTCCCATTGATCCAGGTGGTGGAACGATCCTCGCCAACGGTCGCGCAGCCCTCGATGATCCCGTCCCAATCGGTATCGACGCGAATATCCCAACCCGATTTCCGCATGGCCTTGCGCAGGCTCTTCGACGCATGAAAGCCGTCGAGCGGCATGATCCCGCGCATTTCCGGGCTCACCCAGAACAGGTCCTCATCCGCCGCATCTTCCGCCATGGGAAAGATGCCGGCGCGATAAGCCCGAACGATCAGCTCGGGCGTCACCTCGATGTCAAAGGGATCGGTAGGGCGGGCCATGCTCAGTCAGCAAAATGAAAAAGGGGCGCAAAGCGCCCCTTTAAATTGTCAGGCCTTGTTCTCGGCCAGGAACTTTTCCAGCCAGTGAATATCATAGTTGCCGGCAATGATATCGGGCTGCTTGATCAACCGCTGGAACAGGGGAAGGGTGGTCTTCACCCCATCCACCACGAATTCGTCGATCGCACGGCTCAGGCGCTTGAGGCATTCCTCGCGCGTACGGCCATAAACGATCAGCTTGCCGATCAGCGAGTCATAATAGGGCGGGATCTTGTAGCCCTGATAGACCGCGGAATCGACGCGCACGCCGACACCACCAGCCGGGTGGTAGAAGGTGATCGTGCCCGGCGAGGGCGCAAAGGTCTGCGGGTCTTCGGCATTGATGCGCACTTCGATGGCATGGCCATAGAACTGCACCTTGTCCTGCGTCATCGAGAGCGCTTCGCCGGAGGCGACGCGGATCTGCTCATAGACGATGTCGATGCCGGTGATGCGCTCGGTGACCGGGTGCTCCACCTGCAGGCGGGTGTTCATTTCGATGAAATAGAACTCGCCGTTTTCGTAGAGGAACTCGATCGTGCCTGCGCCCGAATAGCTCAGCTTGCGCATGGCCGCGGCGCAGATTTCGCCGATGCGATCACGCTCTTCCACGGTAATGGTCGGGCCGCCGGCCTCTTCCCAAACCTTCTGGTGCCGACGCTGCAACGAGCAGTCGCGCACGCCGAGGTGCACGGCATTGCCCTGGCCATCGCCGAGCACCTGCACTTCGATATGGCGCGGCTTGCCGAGGTACTTTTCCATATAGACGGAATCGTTGCCGAAGGCCGCCTTGGCTTCCGAGCGCGCGGTCGACCATGCGACCAGCACGTCCTTCTCGCTGTGCGCCACCTTCATGCCGCGACCACCGCCACCGGCCGTCGCCTTGATCAGCACCGGATAGCCGATTTCCTTGGCGGTCTTGAGCGCGTCGGCTTCGGTTTCGACCGCCCCGGCCGAACCCGGAACCACGGGAATGCCCAGCTCAACCGCCGTCTTCTTGGCGGTGATCTTGTCACCCATGATTTCGATGTGGTGCGCCGAAGGACCGATGAAGGTCACATTGTGCTCGCCGAGAATCTTGGCAAACCGGGCGTTTTCCGAGAGGAAACCATAGCCCGGATGCACGGCATCCGCCCCGGTGATCTCGCAGGCCGCGAGGATCGAGGGGATATTGAGATAGCTGTCCTTGGCCGCATTCGGGCCAATGCAGACGCTTTCGTCGGCAAGGCGCACATGCATGGCATTGGCGTCAGCCGTCGAGTGCACCGCAACGGTCTGGATACCCAGTTCCTTGCAGGCGCGCAGGATGCGCAGGGCGATTTCGCCGCGATTGGCGATCAGGACTTTCTGGAACACGTGAAAGTCCCCCTTACTCGATGACGACGAGCGGCTCGCCATATTCGACCGGCTGCGCGTCGTTCACGAGAACACGGGTCACCGTGCCCGAGCGATGCGCCGGAATCTGGTTCATGGTCTTCATCGCTTCGATGATGAGGACCGTCTGGCCTTCGGTGACCTTGGTGCCGACATCGACGAAAACCGGCTTGCCTGGCTCAGGCGAACGATAAGCGGTGCCAACCATCGGCGAGGTCAGGGTGCCGGGGTTGGAGGTCAGGTCTTCCTTGCTCGCAGGAGCGGCAGCCGGAACGACCGAAGCGGGGGCAGCAGGAGCAGCCGGCGCGGCGGGCGGCGCATAATACTGCGGGGCAGGGGCATAGGCCGGTGCTTCAACCGGATAGGAGCGGGTGACGCGGACCCGGAGGTCCTCCTGCTCGATCTCGATCTCGGCGAGATTTTCCTTGTTGAGCAGTTCGGCGATGGCGCGGATCAGGTCCTGATCCACCTGCGATGACTTGGTCATTCTTGTCGGTCTCCCGGCTTCCAGTCGAAGCGTTATGCGAGTTTCTGAGCCATGGCTTCCAGGGCCAATCTATACCCCAGCGTACCAAAGCCGCAAATGACGCCGAAGGCGACTGCCGACACGTAAGAGTGGTGTCGGAAGGCCTCGCGTTGATGAATGTTGCTGATATGAACTTCCGCCACGGGCAACGAGACGGCCTTGAAGGCGTCATAGATTGCCACCGAAGTGTGCGAATAGGCGCCGGGATTGATCAGGATGCCGTCGGCCGTGCCGAGCGCTTCCTGGATCCAGGTGACCAGTTCGCCTTCGTGATTGGATTGGCGGAAATCAATGGAAAGGCCGAATTCGTCGCCGGCGGCCCTACAAATGGCCTCCACATCGGCCAGGGTTTGAGCGCCGTAGATTCCGGGCTCGCGCTTGCCGAGCATGTTGAGGTTCGGGCCGTTGAGGACGAGAACGTGCTTTGCCATAGTCTTTTCGTTGTGCACCGGCTCTTTCCGGCGGTGCAAGGGCGGTTACACGAATTGCACCGAAAAGGCGAGCCTCCTCGGTGCTTTCCGCGCGTCTAGCGACAGAGTCGGGCGAGATTCGGGCGGTCAGCTGGCTGCCGATACTCCAGCTCTCGTGTTCGTCGTCATTGCCGGGCTTGTCCCGGCAATCCATCTCACCTCCGCATGGACCACCGGGACAAGCCCGGTGGTGACGACAGACTGAGAGTTCGAGAAAAGGGACCTTAGCTACACACCGACTGGCCGCAGGCCCGCATATTCGCAATGCGCGTCCGCAGATCATCGACACCAATGGCACCCGGAATGATCTCATTGCCGATGATATAGGTCGGCGTCCCGGTAATCCCCAGCGCCTGCGCGATCTCGTAGGAAGTCTGGATAGTCTTGGCCACGCTCGGCTCACCCATCTTCAGCTCCAGATCAACCTTGCTCAAGCCCAGCGCACCAGCGGCGTCCAGCGCCACGGCCTTGTCCACCTTGCCGCGGCTCGAAAACAGCGTCTCATGGAAAGCCCAGTAATCGACATCGGCTTCCCCGACGAGCACGCCCACGCGCGCCGCATCAATGGATTCATTCGAGAGAATGGGGAATTCCTTGAGAATGACCCGCAGGTTCGGATCTTCCGCCAAGAGCGTTGCCAGATCCGGCAGCGCCGCGCGGCAATAGCCGCAATTGTAGTCAAAGAACTCGACCAGCGTCACATCGCCGTCCGGATTGCCCAAGACCACCTGGCCGGGATCATTGAAGATCTTGTCCCGCATTTCGGTGATCGCGACCTGCGCCTTGGCGCTTTCCTCGGTGCGCAGCGTTTCATCAAGCGCCACCGACAGCCGCTGGAGCAGCTTGGGGTCGCTCATCAGAAAATCTTCGATCATCGGATTGAGCACCGCCGGGTCGATCGCTGCCACCGCCTGCGGCGCAGCGCTGGCAGTCGCTTCGTGCTCGGAGAGAACGCTCTCGACGATGGCGCGCACCGCGACCGTATCTGTCTGCGGCTCCGGCCGGTTGAGCTGGGAATAGCCCAACGCCCCCGCGAGAATTCCCGCCACGGCGGCCAGCACGATAGACAGACGATTCATCGGACGGATGCTCCCAGAGATTCTGCGCATGGGCCTTCTAGCAGACCTCCGCCCAATCTGGCACCGGACAATTGCCGCAGTCTAAAGCGCTGCTTCAATTGTTGTTGAGTGAACCCACGCTTCCGGCTAGTCCCGATGGACCAACAGGAGCCGCCTATGACCCCCGCAGCCGACGGCCTCATGCCGTTTCTCGCCATGGACATTCTCAACCGTTCCAAGGTGCTCGAAGGGCAGGGGCGCACCATCTGCCATCTGGAACTGGGCGAACCCGGCCACCCGCCTGCACCAAAAGTCATCGAGGCCGTCGCCTACGCCTTGCCCGATCCGCAAGGCTACACCAGCGCCAAGGGTCGCCTAGATCTCCGCGAGGGCCTTTCGCACTACTACGCCGAGCAGCACGGCGTCTCCGTGAATCCGGAAATGATTCTGGCCACAATGGGTTCGTCGGCCGGCTTCATCCTCGCCTTTCACACCGCCTTCCGCCCCGGCGCCCGCATCGCCATCACCCGCCCGGGCTACCCCGCCTACATCAACACCCTCATCGGCCTCGGCTTCGAATATGCCGAAATCCCCGTCACCGCGGCCAATAACTGGCATCTTACGGGCGCCGACATCGAATCCGCCTATCGCGAAAAGCCCTTCGAAGGGCTCCTCTTCGCCAGCCCCGCCAATCCCACCGGCGCCGCCATCGATCGTGCCGGCCTCGCCGACGTCATCGACACCTGCCGCCGCCTCGGCGTCACCCTGATATCCGACGAAATCTACCATGGCCTCGATTATCGCGGCCCCTCGGTGTCGGCGCTTGAACTGACTTCGGACGCCATCGTCATCAATAGCTTTTCCAAATACTACTGCATGACCGGCTGGCGCATCGGCTGGATGGTGCTCCCCGAAGCCCTCATCCGCCGCGCCGAAATCCTGCAGCAGAACCTTTTCATCTCCGCCCCAACCCTTAGCCAGATCGCCGCGACCGCAGCGCTCAACGAGCGCGACTATTCCGAAGAGCAAAAAGCCAGCTACGCCGCCAACCGTGCCGCCCTGACCGCCGGCCTCCAAAATCTCGGCTTTGACATCGCCTCACCAGCCGATGGCGCCTTCTACGCCTATGCCGGAATATCAAGGTTTTCCAACGACTCCCTGGCTTTTTGTGAATCGATGCTGGAGCAGGCCGGCATCGCCGCTACCCCCGGCGTCGACTTCGACCGCGTCAACGGACACGGCTTCGTCCGCTTCAGCTATGCCGGCACACGCGACACGGTCGATCTCGCCCTCGACCGCCTTAAAACCTTCCTGGCAGCCGGATCATGATCATCCCGACGCTCGAAACACCACGCCTCATCCTCCGCGCCCCGCGCATGGACGATTTCCCGGCCTACGCCACCCTCATGGCCTCGCCTCGCTCCATCTACATGGGCGGCCCATTCGATCACCGCGTCGCCTGGGGCCTGTTCTGCCACGATGTGGCCCTCTGGTCCCTCTACGGCCACGGCGCCCTGATGATCGACGTCAAGGAAACCGGCATTTGCGTCGGCCAGGTCGGCATTAATCACGGCCCGCTCTTCCCCGAAAAGGAACTCGGCTGGCTCCTCTATGACGGCTTCGAAGGCCACGGCTACGCCACCGAAGCCGCAGAAGCCCTGCGCGACTGGGCCTTTTCAACGCTGAACCTGCCGACCCTCGTCAGCTACTTCGATCCGGATAACCACCGTTCCATGGCCGTCTCCGCCCGCCTCGGCGGCACCCGCGACGACAACGCCCCGCTGCAAGACGAAGGTGACGTGGTCTACCGCTACCGTCCAACAAAATAGGCGCGGCCAAAGCCGCGCCCAAGAAATTCACCGTGGGTCTGCGGCTCGCGCGAAAACCCTGATCCGGTGCCCATCGGGGTCTTCCACCACGAAGGTGAACCCGAAATCCATTGCCACCGGCTCCTGCAGCACCTTCGCCTTGCCCGACCAGTCCGCATAGGTCGCTTGAACCGCTGCGTCGTCATCCTCGCTGAACGTCACCTCGACCCCGCCCACCGGCAGCGGTCTTGGCTCGATCTCGTCCTTGATCCAGAGCCCCAGTTTCATGCCATTGGGCAACACATAGAGCACGAAGGTCGGCGAGTTCTGAACCGGTTCGAGCCCCAGCAGGTTTGAATAGAACTGCTTGCTTGCAGCAGGGTCAGCGACGGCCAACAGGATGTAATTGAGGGTGCGCATGGCGTTCTCCTTTTGATGGAGAAAACCTAACAGCCGGGACTGCCAGTTTCCGGCAGTGGCTCACGGCGGCGCAATTCCCTCGCGCTCCCGCCACTCTTTCAGCATCACCGCCCGCCGCTTCGGATAACGCTCCTCGGACACCGTCATAGCGCTGATCCGATCCACCCGAAAACTGCGAAAATCCCGCCGCATCTCGCACCAGGCAGCAACAATCCGCACCTTCTCGAAAAAGCCGATCATGAACGGCCAGATCACCCGCTCCGTCGCCGCGCCATTGAGGTCATCATAGCGAATGACCAGCTTGCGCTCGTTTCGAATGGCAAGTCGTATCTGTCCGGCATCCACCTGCGCCGGCTCCAGCCCGATCCGCGCCACCAGCAGGTTCGTCGCCTCGGCACGATCGCGCAGATCAGCCGGCAATACGGCCAATATCTTGCTCATCGCCTGCTTCGCCGAAGCGCTAAGCCTGTTGTCATCCGCCCGCGCCGCAACCCAGCGCGATCCCAACACAATCGCCTCGATCTCATCGGCTGAAAACATCAGCGGCGGCAGCGTAAATCCCGGCCGCAGCACATAGCCCAGCCCCGGCTCGCCCTGAATATCGGCCCCCTGCGCCTGCAAGGTCGCGATATCGCGATAGAGCGTTCGGATAGACACGCCTAACTCACGCGCCAGGTCGGTCCCGCCACCGGCTGGTGGCGGTTTCTAAGCAATTGCAGGAGATCGAGCAGGCGAGCGGCGCGGGACATGAGACGAAAAGGGCGGCCCGAAGGCCGCCCTCAAAAATCCTAGCCGAGACCGAGGCGCCGCTGCCACCAGCCGACCTTCTTCTTCTTGTCCGGCTCAGCTTCGCCTTCGCCTTCGGCGGGCGCAGCCTCTTCAGCCGGCTTCGCGCTCGAAGAAACCACCACGCCTTCCGGGGGCAGCTCCTTCTTCTGGCGCTTCGGACGCGCCTCCGAAGCTTCGGCGGCTACCGGCTCTGCCACCGGGGCAGGGGCCTCTGGTGCCGCTACGGCCGGAGCCTCGACGACCGCTGCAGCTTCTTCCGCCACAGGCTCAGCCTTCTTCCGCGTGCGCGGTTTGCGCTTGGGCTTCTCGGCAGCCTCTTCAGCGACCGGTGCTTCCACCGCCGGAGCTTCAGCCGTCACTTCCACCGGCGTTTCGGCATCAGCCGTCTTCGCCTTACGAGCACGCGGCTTGCGCTTCGGCTTTTCGGCCACAGCTTCTTCCGCCGCGGCTTCCACTGCCTCAGCTACAGGCGCAGCTTCCTCGGCAACCTCAGCCTGAGCCAGCACCGCCTCAACGACGGCAACCTGCTCGGCATCACCAGCCGCCGGTGCAGCGGCCTCGCCGCCATCGGCTGCGACTTCGCCTTCCTGGTCCCGACGGTTGCGGCGACCACCGCGGCGGCCACGGCGACGGCGACGGCGGGTTTCGCCATCAGCGTCAGCGGTCGGCGCGTCTTCGCCCTCGGCCTCGCCACCTTCGTCAGAACTGTCTTCGTCACCAGCCTCGGCATCGCTCTCGCGTGCCTGAACCGGCGCCCGTTCCTCGTTGCGCTCGCCATTGGCGCCGCCACGGCGACGACGGCGACGACGGCGACGGCCATTGCCGTCACCTTCGCCAGCATTGTCCTGCCGGGCTTCGGTGGCTTCTTCTTCGATCTCTTCTTCCTCGACGATTTCCTCGTCGATTTCTTCGATCACGGCGCTGTCGACACGCACATGGCTGGCGGCGCGCTGGTCGACATAGGACGAGACGCGGGTCTCACCCTTCTCGATCGAGAACTGGTGTCCGGTCAGCTTGCTGTCGGCCGTGATGGTGATCGAAAGCGAATTACGCGCTTCGAGCGCAGTCAGCGTGTCGCGCTTGTAGTTGAGTACATAGAGCGCCACGTCGGTCGGCACGCGCACATTGATCGACTGGCCCTGCTTGCGCAGCACATGGTCTTCCACGTGGCGCATGATCATCAGCGCCAGGCTTTCCGTCGAACGCACCAGACCCGTGCCGTCGCAGATCGGGCACTTGTGGGTCGAGCTTTCGACAACGCCGAAGCGAATGCGCTGGCGGCTCATTTCCATGAGGCCGAAATGCGAGATACGGCCCACCTGGATGCGGGCGCGATCGTCCTTCAGCGCGTCCTTGAGGCGACGCTCGACGGCACGATTGGAGCGGTTCTCCATCATGTCGATGAAGTCGATGACGATCAGGCCGGCCAGATCGCGCAGGCGAAGCTGGCGCGACACTTCATCGGCAGCTTCGAGGTTGGTCTGGAGCGCCGTGTCCTCGATATTGTGCTCCTTGGTGGAGCGGCCCGAGTTCACGTCGATCGAAACCAGCGCTTCGGTCGGGTTGATGACGATATAGCCGCCGGAGGGCAGGGTGACGACCGGCGAGAACATCTGGTCGAGCTGGGACTCGATGCCATACTTGGAGAACAGCGGCTGCTCTTCGCCATACGGCTTCACGTTCTTGGCGTGGGACGGCATGATCATCTTCATGAAGTCCTTGGCTTCGCGATAAGCCGCGTCGCCAGCCACCAACACTTCGTCGATGTCCTTGTTATAGAGATCGCGAATGGTCCGCTTGATCAGCGAGCCTTCTTCATAGACGAGGCACGGGGCCTGGCTCTGCAGGGTCAGCGTGCGCACGCTTTCCCACAGGCGCATCAGATATTCGAAATCGCGCTTCACTTCGGCCTTGGTGCGCGTCGCGCCCGCGGTACGAAGGATCACGCCCATGCCCTGCGGCACTTCCAGGTCCGAGGTGATTTCTTTCAGACGCTTGCGATCAGCAGCATTGGTGATCTTGCGCGAAATGCCACCGCCACGAGCGGTATTGGGCATCAGCACCGAATAGCGGCCGGCGAGCGACAGATAGGTGGTGAGAGCTGCGCCCTTGTTGCCGCGCTCTTCCTTGACCACCTGCACCAGCATCACCTGCCGGCGCTTGATCACTTCCTGGATCTTGTACTGGTGACGACGCTGCTGGCTGCGCTGGCGACGCTCCGGCACTTCCTCGAGCGTATCCGCCCCGCCGATCGACTCGACCGGTTCGGTATTGGCCGGAGCCTGCTCGATATGGCTCTCTTCCTCGGTGTCCTGAGGATCTGCCTCTGCTTCCGTTTCAGCCACACCTTCAGGCACGGAGACAGCGTCTTCCGTTTCCTCGTGGTGGTCTTCCTCGTGCTCTTCATCGCGCAGCAGGGCTTCGCGGTCGGCGACGGGGATCTGGTAGTAGTCCGGGTGGATTTCGCTGAAAGCGAGGAACCCGTGGCGATTGCCGCCATACTCGACGAAGGCCGCCTGTAGCGACGGCTCGACGCGCGTCACCTTGGCGAGGAAGATATTTCCCCGCAACTGGCGGCGGGACGCCGATTCAAAGTCGAACTCTTCCAGCCGATTACCGGCTGTAACAACAATCCGTGTTTCTTCCGGGTGGATGGCATCCACCAGCATTCTCTTGGTTGCCATAGTAAACTCCGCGCACCCGCGCGCCAAAGGGCGTCAGCCGGCGAACCGGAGAACCTGGCTCGGCGCGTTGCGGGGCGAATGTGTTGAAAACAATCGGGCGCGAACCTCTCACGTTCTGCGCACCGGCAAATTCGGTCATGGCCGGGAGAAAGGGCGAAGCAAAACGGCAATCGTTCGTATCGATCGCGTCGCGCTTTGTCCGCCTGCGGGCCATATGACCTCTTCCTATTGGATGGCCGGTCCCAAAGACCCGCCACCGTCCGATCCCTGTGAGGGACCGAAATTCGTTTGCGAAGGCGCTGAAAATCGCCGCTTTCATTCCGGGCAGGTGCTTGTGTGGCACACTGGCCGGCTGGGGGTCCGCAGCGGCGCGAAGGGCAATTCTGAACCCTCTCGCTGGCGCTCGCGAAACTCCTGCGCCTTCATATAAGCGTGTATGGTGGTTGCGCCAGATTGGCAACAGGAAAGTCTAAATGTGAGGAATATCGGGCTTTTTGCCGGGTGCCATTCTTTGCGCCCTGTTGCAAATCATCGCATAAGCCGAAAATGCCGCAGAATCGCCCGAAGGGCATGTGACACGGTTTTGCCATACGCATGGGGCCCGACCAGTTTTGAATCTACGCGTCATCCGCTCGCTCGTCCTTGGGCTCTTCCTGGCTTTTGCCTCGGCCCCTACGCTCCACGCGCAGGAAGCCGCGCCCGCCGCCATTCCGGTCGGCCTGCCCAACGTCATCGATGTGCGCGTCACCGTTGGTGAAGACCGCGCGCGCCTCGTCATCGATCTCGCCTCGAAAACCGAATTCTCCTTCGTTTCGCTGTCCGAGCCCAATCGCCTCGCCATCGATGTGCGCGCCGGTACCTTCTCGGTGCCCGAGCCGAGCGGCGCCCCGTCCGAGACAACGCTTATCGAGTCCTACCTCGTAGAGCAGGCCGCCTCCGACCGCATCCGCACCACCCTCACGCTGTCGGCGCCCGCCCAGGTGCAGCAGGCCTATGTCCTCGATCCCTTCGAAGACCAGCCCGCCCGCCTCGTCGTCGACATCATCCCCGCCGACGCCGAAACCTTCGCCGCCAATGTCGAGCGCGATAAGGAAACCTCGGCAGTGGTCGCCGAAACGACAGCCGAGTCCACCCCGGCCGGCGGCTCCGAGCTCCCCATCGCTACCCGCCCGCTCGTCGTCATCGACCCCGGCCATGGCGGTATCGATAGCGGCGCCGAAGCCCCCAATGGCGTGCGCGAAAAGGACATCGTCCTCGCCTTCTCTCTGCGCCTGCAGGAGCTTCTCGTCGAATCCGGCCGTTTCGACGTCGCCCTTACGCGCGAAGACGACACCTATCTCCGCCTCGAAGAGCGCGTCGATCTCGCCCGCACCAACAAGGCCGATATCTTCCTCTCCATTCACGCCGACAGTTTTCAGCAGCCCGAGATTCGCGGCGCCAGCGTCTATACACGCGATGAGAACGCCACAGATGTGCTCGACAAGGTTCTCGCCGACACCGAAAACAAGTCCGACGTCATCGCCGGCTTTGCCATGCCGCAAATGGCGCCCGAGGTCGTAGACATCCTCCTCGATCTGATGCGCCGCGAAATGCGCAAGCAGTCCTATGTCGCCGCGCAATCCATCGTGCACCAGCTCGAGCCCAGCGTCGCCCTGCGCCGCTTCCCGGTGCGCCAGGCCGATTTCTTCGTGCTGCAAGCTCCCGATGTGCCCTCGGTGCTCATCGAATTGGGTTTCCTCTCCAATGTCGACGACATCACCAACCTGACCCAGTCCGATTGGCAGAACCGTACCGCCGAAGCCATTGCCCGCGGCATTTCCACCTATTTCGACAGCGTCGAAGCCGAGCCCTAAGCAAAGTGATTAAGCGCCCGCGCCCGCTCTGCTATTGTTGAAAATACCGTCGTGAATCGGGGCAGGGCACACCGCCCCCTCATGGCGTGGAGTATCTGATCGTATGTTTCGTCTGCTTGGCTGGCTATTCGGTTTCGGCATGTTCGTGGCGCTTGGCGGCGTCGCCGCTGCCGCCGTGTACCTTGCCGCCGTCTCCGCGCAATTGCCTGACTACACGGTCCTCAAGGACTACCAGCCGCCAGTGACCACTCGCGTCCACGCGGCAGACGGTACGCTCCTTGCCGAATACGCTAGGGAACGTCGCCTCTTCCAGCCGATCGAAACCGTCCCGCCGCTCCTCGTCCACGCCTTCCTTTCGGCCGAAGACAAGGACTTCTACTCCCACAACGGCATCGCCATCGACGGTATCGTCCGCGCCCTGCGCGACAATCTCCTTGCCCGCATGGACGGCAACAGCTCCATCCAGGGCGGCGGCTCCAGCATCACCCAGCAGGTCGCCAAGAACTTCCTGCTGACTTCGGAGCAGACCTGGGATCGAAAGATCCAGGAAGCGATCCTTGCGATCCGCATCGAGTCGACCTTCACCAAGGACAAGATCCTCGAGCTCTACCTCAACGAAATCTTCCTCGGCCTCAATTCCTACGGCGTCGCCGCCGCGGCCCTGAACTATTTCGATAAGGCGCTCTATCAGCTCACACTGCCCGAAGCCGCCTACATCGCCGCGCTCCCCAAGGGCCCGAACAATTACCACCCCTTCCGTCGCCCGCAGGCCGCCATTGAGCGCCGCAACTGGGTGATCGATCGCATGGTCGAAAACGGCTATGCGACCCCAGAGGAAGCCGCTGCCGCCAAGGAAGCCCCCCTCAACGTCATCCCGCGCGCCTCCGGCAGCCGGGTCTACGCCGCCGAATACTTCACCGAAGACGTGCGCCGCGAGCTGGCAAAGCTCTATGGCGAAGACCAGCTCTATGGTGGCGGCCTCTCGGTCCGCACCACGCTTGAGCCGCGCCTCCAGGAATACGCCCGCCGCGCCCTCATGGATGGCCTGATCGAATACGACCACACCCGCGGCTTCCGCGGCCCCGTCGCCAGCATCGAGCTGGGCGAGGATTGGGGTCTCGACGTCGCCAAGATCAAGCCGCTGAGCGACGTGCCCGAATGGCAGCTCGCCGTCGTGCTCGCCGTCTCCGGTAACGAAGCCCGCATTGGCCTCCGCCCCGAAAACGACGTCGACGGTGCCTCTAGCCCCGCACGCGTCGAAGGCACATTGTCCGGCCCCGAAATCCGCTGGCTGTCAAAGCCCGTGCAGGACCTCGTCAAGGTCGGCGACGTCGTCTACGTCTCCCCGGTCGCGGGCAAGGACGGCATCTTTACCCTCGAACAAGTGCCCGAAGTCGAAGGCTCGCTCGTCGCCATGGACCCGCGCACCGGCCGCGTCCTCGCCATGGTCGGCGGCTTCTCCTTTGCCGAATCCGAGTTCAACCGCGCCACCCAGGCCCTGCGCCAGCCCGGCTCGTCCTTCAAGCCCATCGTCTATGCCGCCGCGCTCGACAACGGCTACACCCCGGCCTCCGTCGTCCTCGACGCACCGGTCGAAATCCGCAATGGCGACGGCTCCATCTGGCGCCCCGAAAACTACGCCCAGGAATTCTACGGTCCCCAGACTCTCCGCCGCGGCATCGAGCGCAGCCGAAATGTCATGACCGTGCGCCTAGCCCGCGATATCGGCATGCCCCTGATTGCCGAATACGCCCGCATGTTCGGCATTTACGACGACATGCAGCCGGTCCTCGCCATGTCCCTCGGCGCTGGCGAAACCACCAATATGCGCATGACCTCGGCCTATGCGACCATCGCCAATGGCGGCCGCAAGATCGTGCCCACCCTCATCGACCGCATCCAGGATCGCTACGGCAACACGGTCTATCGCCACGACGAGCGCATCTGCGAAGGTTGCTCCGCCGAGGATTGGCACGGGCAGGGCGAACCCCGCATCCTCGACAACCGCCCCCAGGTTCTCGATCCGATGACCGCCTATCAGATCACCTCCATGATGGAAGGCGTCGTCCAGCGCGGCACCGGCACCGCCGCCCGCGCCCTCAATCGTCCGGTCGCCGGCAAGACCGGCACCACCAATGATTACAAGGACGCCTGGTTCGTCGGCTTCACCCCCGAATTGGCAGTCGGCATCTATATCGGCTACGACCAGCCGCGCTCCATGGGCTCGGCCTCGACCGGCGGCGGCATGTCAGTGCCGATCTTCACCAATTTCATGGCCAAGGCCATGGCCGGCAAACCGCCGACGCCGTTCAACACGCCCGCCGGCATGACCACCGCCTGGATCAATCCAAGTTCCGGCGTGCAAGCCTTCGAAGGCGAAGCCGGCATCCAGGAAGCCTTCAAGCCCGGCACCGGCCCCAACCTCATGACCTCGGTCATCGGTGTCGATGTCGAGGGCTATGACGCAGCACAGCGCCAGATGCAGATGCAGCAGCAATATGGTGGCGCCGTCGTCACCCAGCCCAGCAGCAATGGCCAGTTCCTCGATCCAAGCCTGGGCGCAGCGCAAAGTCTGTCGGGCAACTAGAGCGCACAGTCCCTCTGTCGTGATTTGCACCCGACACACCAAGCGCCCATCTTGAGGTCATGAAAACGAAACGCCTGCCCCTCGCCATCCTGCTTGCCGCCTGCGCCATCGTGCCGGCCTCGGCCGCTTGCCCGGCGCCGATGGCGGGCGACACCGCGGCCGCCTTGCAAGCCAACCAGCAGAGGCTGATCTGCATGCAGCGCGAGCTGGCGCAGACGGCCGAGCAGTATCAGTACAAGGTCGAAATCAACACGATCGAGCGGAAGATCGACGACATCCAGCTCCAGCGCCGCTTTGATCAGCTCAACTTCCCCAAGCCTGTCACCCCGGTTTTCTAGGCAAACTGGTCCGGTCCGCCCGCCAGGCGATCTAAACCTTTGTGCCGCCTCATAAAGAAAGCCTTCACGCTGACCCCGGCTTTCCCTTTTCATCCCTCGGTCCATCCCTATGGTGCGCCCGTAGATTTTAGGAAGAGGGGCGTACTTTGCGTTCACTAACACTTTTCAGCCTGCTGACTGGCCTGGTTGCTACCCCGGCGCTCGCGCAGGACATCGTTGCGTTTCCGCAAGACGTGGAGGTCGAAGCGCTGACGCCAGGCGCAGCCGCCGGACCAGTCCTCGGTGAACATCGCTTCGTCCTTACCTTTGAGCCGAGCAATATTCGCGAGATCGGCCTCGTCCGTACCAAGTTCGAGAAGGACGGGCTTTTCGCCGACGTTCTCGATGAACTCGCCGACCAGATCGCGCTGCCGGTTGATGTCCCGGTCACCTTCACCGATTGCGGCTATTCGAATGCATATTGGAGCCCCAGCGAGCAGAGCATCACCTTCTGCTACGAGCTGATCGCCGACTACAACCAGTCCTACGAATACCTCGAAGGCCAGGATGGCGAGTTTTTCCGCTGGGCCGACCAGGAAACCGTTCTCAGCGGGACGACTCTTTTCGTGCTCCTCCACGAACTCGGCCATGGGCTGACGGCGCTCTATGATCTGCCGATCACCGGCCGCGAGGAAGATGCAGTCGATCAGTTCGCAGCGCTCACCCTGATCGGGGCCGACGAGGAGGGCGATGCCTTCGAGGATCGCCCCTCCCGCATCGCGCTTCTTGGCGCCTATTTCTTCAAGCAGCTTTCCTTCGCACCCGAAGACATCTCGCGCTCCATTCTGGCCAATGAGCACAGCCTCGGCCAGCAGCGCTACTACGACGTCATGTGCCTGGTCCTTGGTTCCGACATGGATACCTACGCACCCATCCTGGCCCCCGGCATGGTCATGGTCTTCGAGACCATCGACAAGAACCCGGAGGCCTTCGATCAGGATAAGGTCATGGACTGGCTCAAGAAAACCGACGCCCTGAACATCCTGCCAGCCGCCCGCGCATTGCGCTGCCCGCAGGAATTCGCCCGCTACGATGCGAGCTGGGACTACATCGTCGACACCTTCATGACGGTGCAGGCAGACTAAGCCTCGCCTAAAAATCCTGGCGCGTCACTCGCGCGCCAGGATGATAAGCCGATCCTGCTCCGAATAGACTTCGGCAGCCGACTTCGCAGGATTGATGAGAATGCCATTGGCCGCTGCATCCGGCCGCGGCCGGTGATAGCCAATCGCCACTTCGCCCCTCAACCGGGCCGCCTCGGTTATCGTATAGAAGCTCACCGGCACGCCCAACGCCACATAGTCGCCGGCCGGGCGCATATAGAGTTCCGATCCTTCTTCATCCAGAAGATCGTCAAAGATAGCCGTCAGTGCGTCGTTCTCCGAAGCCTGCGCCAGCATCAGACTGACGAGCTTGTTGGACACCACGAAATCGTCCGCCCTCGTGACCTCAGCCAGCTCGCGATTGCGCACATCCACCATCTCCGAAACCACCTTCACGCGGCGCCCGGTCGTCTCGGCGATTTTTCGCAAATGCAGCAGTGTAACCAGCGTGCGCGTATCGGTTGGCTGCGGCGCCAGCAGGTCCGAATAGCCCAGCACCAGCACATGGTCATAGCTGGCGATATCGAGCCCCTCCAGCGCCTTGCGGCTGGTGATATCCGTGCGGCCAAAAAAGATCTGCAGATTGGTATTGGCTACCGAAAGCGCCGCGACATCGTCTTCCAGCGTCGGCGTATCCGCAGCAATGGTCAGCACCGAACCCGGCTCGACATAGCGGCTGAGTTCATAGGCAATGATCGGCGCGCGCCGATTCCAGCCCAACAGTAGCACGCGCTCCGGCTGCGCAGCGGCACGGGTCGAAGACCGCATCTGCGTCTGGTCGGGCAGGGCGCCCGGCGCCTTGATCTGGATGGCCGCGTCGTCTTCCGCAATGATCACGGCACGATCACCGGCCACGATACGCCGCGCCATGGGTGGATTGAGCTCCACCGACCCATCCGCCGCGACAATGCCGATCAGCGTGGAAGTGTCATAGACCATCAGGCTCTCGCCAAAGGTCTTGCCGACCAGCCCTGCCTGCTCGAGCGTGTAAATCTCGCACCCTTCGAAATCGAGCAGTTCGGAATAGACCGCCGAGAGGCCGGCCTGCCGGCTCGAATGCACGACGATGCGGCCAATCAACTCGTCCGCCAGCACCAGCTGCGCCTCGCGCCCGCCAACCACGCGTGCCACCTCGACATTCGCCGTATCGCGAATTTCCGCGGCGATGCGATACGGCTCCGCCCGGCGGCGCGGGTCATGCACCAGCGCCAGGATCGTCTTGATGACGCTGCTATCGGCATCATCCATGCTGCCATCCTCGCCCTCGGGCGAAAGAATGACGATCGATCGCGCCGATTGCGGCGTCACCAGCGAAAGATCGTAAAGGTCCGTCGGGTCGCCACTACGGCAGATGATGCGCGTATTCCCGAGATCGGCCACCTTGGCCGATATCTCGTCTTCCATCTCCACCTTGTCGCGATTGGCCATGATGACGATGCGCGGCCGATGCCGGCTGCGATTGGCCACGACAAGTTCGGAGATCACGTCGAAGATCGACGGGCTCCAGTTGAGAATGATCGTGTGGTCCTTCTCGAGCACCTGGCTGCGCCCCTTGCGCAACTCGTCGAGCTTGCCCTCGATGCCCGAAGACAGCACGCCGATGAGCGTCGAGAAGATGAAAATGCCGGCAATGGTGACCAAGAGCCCCACCATCCGGAAGCTCCAGCCCGTGTCGCCCGCGACGGTACCGGCGTCCATCGAGCGCATCAGCGATTCCCAGGCGGCCTCGAGGAAGTCCACCGGCTGCCCGCCCTCGGGCGCCAGTTGGAACAGCACGAGCACGACCGAGGCCACGATGATCACCACCAGCGACAGCAGGGCCAGCCAGCCGATCAGGGCTACGGGGCCCGCCGACATGGATTTGTCAAACTCGTAGCTCAGGCGCGCACGAATTGAACGCCTTTTGGGGGTGGTCATAATGGGAAATCTCCGGGCCAGACGCGGCCGCGCGGAGAGTCTGTTATCGCAAGAGCTTCAACCGGCCAACGGGTCGCTCAAAAGAAAGTGAACGCCGGGGACCATGGACCGAAAGCGTAGTACTGGCAGCGATGTAGGAGTGAAATGGTGCCCCCCGCCGGACTCGAACCGGCACGCCTCGCGGCGGAGGATTTTGAGTCCTCTGCGTCTACCATTCCGCCAGAGGGGCACGGGCACGGTTCCTAGCCTAGAGCGGTGCGGCTGGCAACTGCCTGGTCGTGTTTATCCAGCGACCAGCAAGCGCACGACGTAAACCGTGGCAACGCCCGTCGCCATGGCCGCAAAGAGGTTTTTCGAGACGATGAAGACCGCTGCCGTCGCTGCCGCAGCAATGGCCTCGGCCACGCCGCCGGTCACCACGGCCGGCGCCACCAACGCCGCCAGTACCGCGCCGGGAATGTGCCGCAGCCAGGCGGCCGCAAAGCCGTCCCGGGGCAGGCGGTCGGCTAGCAAAAAGCCGCTGGCCTTGATCGCCATGGTCACCAGAGCCATGCCGAGAATGGCCGCGACGGCCTCAGGACTTGTGAGCATTTTTCCGCGTCTCCAGGAAGGCGCCGACAAGGCTGCCGACCACGCCACCCACCAAAATGTGCCAGCTTCCCTCGACAAGCCACGACGTCACAATGGCCGCCAGCGCCGCCACAAGCCACGGCACGAGGTCGCCGCGCCCCTTCCACATGCCCAGCAGCAGTGCCAGGAACGTCGCCGTAAAGGCAAAGTCGAGCCCCCATCGCGCCGGATCGTCAATAGCCGATCCGAGCCCGTAGCCGACGAGATTGGTGCACATCCAGGCCATCCAGGCGAGCGCACCGCCGCCCATCAGAAAGGCAACCGAACCCTGTCCACGCGCCATGGCGGCAACTGTCATGGCCCAGTTTTCGTCGGTCACCAGATACATGCTGAACGCGCCACCCAGAAGGCCCTTGGCCGGATAGAGTGGCCGCAGCGTCGCCGTCAGCAGCAGATAGCGCAGGTTGACGATCAGGGCTGCCAGCACCAGCGCGCCGATCGGCAACGCAGCCGGCGCCGTCGTCCAGAGATCGAGCGCCACGAATTGCGCTGAGCCGGCAAAAACCAGTGCGCTCATCATGATGACTTCGAAGAGGCTGAGGCCGGCGCCCCGCGCCAGCACGCCCCAGACCAGGCCATAGGCCGCCACGGAAATGGCGACGGGCACGCAGGCGCGGGCGCCTGCGAGAAACTGATCCATCCGGGAATCGGGGCTGGCTGCAATATCTGTCATGCGCCATTCTCTAGCACGGAGGTGTGCGGGGACATCGATGACAAGTCCTGATGACTCCTATCGCCATCTTTGATCACACGGCGCTCATCGCGGCGTTGACGCTCCTGACGCGGCGGCGTAGACAACCTGCGTGTCATTGCCAAGCCTCCAGCGCCCGTCCAGCCGGCACCTCGTTTTTGGGGTGTGAATTGGTCCCTCCGGCCATCTGATTTGTTCAGTTCCGCCGGTTCGGGGCCTGCCGCCGTGACGATAGCCAAATGACGTGTTCTCCTGGAGCGTTCCTATGGATCCCCATTCCACCCGCCCCCTCTGGCAGCGGTTCGCCATCTTTCTGCTTCCCCTCATGGCCTCGAACATCCTTCAGGCCCTTTCGGGAACGTTCAATTCCATTTTCATCGGCCAGATGATCGGTGTCGAAGCCCTCGCTTCGCTCGCCACCTTCTTCCCGATTCTGTTCTTCCTCATCAGCTTCATCATCGGCCTTTCAGCCGGCTCGACCATTCTGATCGGTCAGGCCTGGGGCGCGCGCAATCTTGTCCGCGTCAAGCAGGTCACCGGCACCACCATGACCACGGCTATCGTGCTCGGCCTCGTCGTCGCCATCATCGGCGGCCTCTGGATCGAGGACATCATGTCCGTGCTCGGGGCGCCGGAAAACATCCGCCAGACCGCGGTCGACTACGGCCGCATCATGTTCCTCGGCATGCCGGGCTTCTTCCTGTTCCTGATCGTGACCTCGATCATGCGCGGCGTCGGCGATACCATCACGCCGCTCTTCTCGCTGGTGCTCTCGATGATCGTCGGTGTGATCCTCACACCCGCCCTCATCCAGGGCTGGTGGGGCCTGCCACAGCTGGGCGTCAACGCCGCCGCCTGGGCCTTCATCGCCGGCTTCGTCGTCGTGCTGGTCTTCCTGTTCTTCTATATGCGCGCCCGCAAACTGCCGCTGGCGCCGGACATGGACCTGCTGCGTGCCCTCAAGCCCGATTTCGGTCTCTTGAAGCTCATCCTCAAGCTCGGCGTCCCCGCCGGCCTGCAGATGGTCGTGGCCTCGGTCGCCGGCATCGTCATCGTGGGTCTCGTCAACCGCTTCGGCTCCAACGCCACCGCGGCCTATGGCGCGCTCAACCAGGTGCTGAACTATGTCCAGTTCCCCGCCATGTCGATCGGCATCGCCACCTCTATCTTCGGGGCCCAGGCCATCGGAGCCCGCCGCATCGATCAGCTCCAGGCGATCACCCGCACCGCACTGATGATGAACCTCGTCATCACCGGCGGCCTCGTGCTGATCGCCTATCTCGCGAGCGGCTGGCTGGTGTCTTTGTTCATCACCGATCCTGAAGTCATCGAACTGACCCAGCACCTCCTGCACATCGTGCTCTGGGCCATCGTGCCCTTCGGCTTCGGCGTGGTGTTCTCGGGCATGATGCGCGCCAGCGGCATGGTTTATGCGCCCATGCTCCTCGCCCTGGCCGGCATCCTGCTCATCGAGCTGCCCGGCGCCGTCTGGCTCAGCCAGACCAGCCTCGGCCTCTCGGGCATCTGGGTGGCCTATGCGGCCAGCTTCACCGGCATGATGATCATGCAGGCTGCCTGGTATCACTTCGTCTGGAAGAAAAAGAAGATCGTCGCGCTCGTCTGAGCGCCAAGGGAGGGCGCTTCGGCGCCCTTTCGCCTAGCTCCGCAGGTGCGCGCCTATCAGGTCGGCAACATCAGGCACATGCGTCTGGGCCAAGTCGTGTCCCGCGCCTGCAATCACATGCAATTCCGATCCCGCCAGCAATTTGCTGAGCCGTTCCCCGACCGCGACCGGGCTGATCGGATCGTTATCGCCCCACAGCAAGAGAGTCGGCGCCTTGATCGTTTTGATTTCCTCGGAGAGGTCGAGGCCCTGCGCACCTATCCAGCGAGCCGCCGATGGGAAGGCCCGGTAGTAGTCACCACGCCAGTCCGCCGCCCCAAAATCGGCAAGCGGCAACCCGCCCGAAGTGACAGCCAGTACCAGCTTCTGAATGAACTCCGGCTTGGCGAGTGCCGCGCGTATCGCCACGACGCCGCCCATCGATTGGGCAACCAAATTGACCGGACCGTCTATGTGCTCGATCACCATCGCCACGAGATCGTCGAGGCTGGTGATAGCCGGGTCGGGCGCTTCATTTCCGAGTCCCGGCCAGGAAAAGAACGTGCCCTCGATCCCCAAGCGATCCGCCACGGGACGCCAGAACGAGGCACTGCCACCCGCGCCGGGAAGAAAGAGGGTCTTGCCAGGCATAAGCAGGGATTGCGCCCTACTTGTCGCCCAGACGCATGACCAGCGCGCGCTTGCCCCCCGGGGCAAACACGTCGAGGTCGATATTGACCGGCTCCTGCACCATGCGGCGCGTACGGGCCGACAAGGTCAGAACCACGTTCATCAGGTCGCCCACCGAGCGCCGCTGCCTGGGCAGCAGGCGTTCCGTCATGCCCGACAGCGCTTTGTTGCGCGCGCTCATATCGGGCGAGGCGAGGGGGGAGCGGCCGATAAAATTGGCCAGTTCCACCAGGGAATTGCGTTCGCTCATTGGGCTACTCCAAACACAGGCACCAAACTGCTTACACAAGAGGCGGCAGGCGAACGGCCCGTCGCATCACTATCCGTCAGGGCATCAGCCCTGCATCGCCAGGCACGCCATGTTGGCGTCCTTGAGGCGGTTGCACATGGCCGTCGCATCGTCACGGTCACCAAAACCGACGAAGCGGGCGCGATAGAAAACCTGGCCGTTCTTTTCGAAGCGCTCGACATAGGAGCGGAAGTCACCAAGACCACCGACCTTGCCGGCTGCGTCCGAAAGCATCGAGCGAGCGCTGTCCTCAGAGGGGCCGGCGCCGATCTGCACGATCCACGCCCCATTGACGAGGCCGGCCGTTTCGACGGTGCCGCTGGTCATGAGGTCGATCGGCTGTTCTGCCGGGGCGGGAGCCGCACCGGTACCGACATCGCTGGGCGGAGCCAGCGGCGCGGAAGGACGGGTCGAGCCAAGCGCAGCCGGCGGCGCGCCGAGATTATAGGTGTCGCTCAGCCAGGCGCCGATAATGTCCTGGCTGGGATAAGCCGGGGTCGGCGCCTGCGTCGGCGCTGCAAGCACCGCGGCAGCCTGTACAGCCGGCTGGAGGCCGATATCGGCGGGCGCAGCAGCCGGAACCGGCGCTGCCGAAGCCACGACCACCTGCGGCTGCGCAATACCATTCTGCGCTGCGGCGAGTTCGGCAAGGCGGAAGCCGGGCAGGGGCATGGGCATCACGAAAACCGGCTGCGTCGGCTGGGCGACGGCAACCTGCACATTCGAATTGCCCTGGCGACCCGGCTGGGGAACCATGGCGGTCTGCAGATAGTCGCCGCGACGGCCCTTGGGCAGGTAGTTGGCAACGAGCTGACGCACCTTTTCGTCGCGGGCGCCGGCCGAGTTGAAGCCGAAGGCGACGATGACGATGTGGCGATTGTCCTTGCGCGCGGCTGTAAGAAGGTTCGAACCGGCGGCATTGATATAGCCGGTCTTGATGCCATCGACGGCACCCATATAGCCCAGCACGCGGTTGTGGTTGCCATAGGTCTTGCCGTTGTAGCGGAAGGCCGTGGTCTGGAAGAATTCGTAGTATTGCGGGAAGTGCTGATAGATCGCGATACCGAGAATGGCCTGGTCGCGCACCGTCGTCACCTGGCCGCCATCGGGCAGGCCCGAAGCATTGCGATAGGTGGTGTTGCGCATGCCCATGGCGCGGGCCGTAGCCGTCATGCGCTCGGCAAACTTGCTCTCGGTACCCGAAATATGTTCGGCGATCACGCGGGCCATGTCATTGGCCGACAGGGTCACCAGCGATTTGATCGCATCTTCCACGGCAATGGTCGAACCAGCACGCAGGCCGAGCTTGGTCGGCACGGCCGAAGCCGCGTGCTTGGAAACCGTCATCTTGGTGGAAAGGCTGAGATTGCCCGCGCTCAATTCCTGGAAGAGCACATAGAGCGTCATCACCTTGGCAACCGAGGCCGGGTAACGCTTGGAATCGCCGGCTTCCTCATAGAGGACTTCGCCCGATTTGGCGTCGACCACGATGCCGGCATATTTCCTGAGATTTTCGATGGCGTGCGCCGGGGCCGCAAGGTGCAGGGAAAGGCCCAGCACGAGGGCAATCGCAGCGATGGCGCGGACAAACGAAGCGCGCCAAGGGGTCATGGCCTGGAAGGTCAACCCGGAACTCCAACTTTACTCATCGGGCTAAACTGCCCGTACGCAACTGAAACACGGCCCGCAGATCGAGGCCCCCGCCCGATCCATGCCATTGATGCAGAATAGGCCCACCCCGTTACCATTCCGTAAAATGCCATCGATTTCTGTCTCAGAGTCGCAATCCGGTCACGCCCGACCTTCTCTCTTGCCCGTGCGGCAAGCTCTTGGCGAAGCCCGGATAATGGCGCTCAACTTTTCGGGATCATGTGCCCCTTAACACGGGGACCTTTTTGCCTACATAATGGGTCCGAAGAGCTGCTTCGGTTCCTCCCAGAAATGCCGCTATGAATATGACACGTTCCACCAGCCATTCGCCGTCTGACCGTCCCGCCAAAGGCTTCGAGCTGCCCCTCGGAAAGCTTGTGGGCGGCCCGAAGGACGATGATGGCGGACGTAAGGGAGACGGCGGAAACAGCTTCGAGACCGGGACTGTCACAAAAACTCGTCCCAAAACCAAACGGCCGAACCTTTATCGGGTTCTGCTGCTCAACGACGACTACACGCCGATGGAATTCGTCGTTCTGGTCCTGCAGGACGTCTTCAACAAATCACGCGAAGACGCCATGCAGATCATGCTGCACGTTCACCAGAAGGGGGTCGGTGAGTGCGGCGTATATCCATACGAGGTTGCCGAAACCAAGGTGACCCGCGTCATGGATACGGCACGCAAGAACCAGCATCCGCTGCAATGCGTGATGGAAAAGCAATAGGAACATCATATGCCCTCATTCTCTCGCGGACTCGAAAAGGCTCTGCATCAGGCGATGAACCTGGCGCGCGAGCGGAACCATGAGTTCGCCACGCTTGAGCACCTCTTGCTGGCCCTGACCGACGACCGCGAAACGATCGCCGTGCTCAATGGCTGCGATGTCGATATCGACGCGCTCAAGAGCGATCTTGAAGACTTCATCAATGAGGAACTGGACAGCCTTGTCGTCCAGAACGGCCAGGATGCGCGCCCGACAGCCGCATTCCAGCGCGTCATCCAGCGCGCCGTTATCCACGTCCAATCATCCGGCCGCGAGGAAGTGACCGGCGCCAACGTGCTCGTTGCGATCTTCGCCGAGCGCGAGAGCCATGCCGCCTATTTCCTCGAACAGCAGGACATGAGCCGGCTCGACGCCGTCAACTTCATCTCCCATGGCATCACCAAGTCCGGCCCCGCCGAAGACCGCAAGGTCCGCGGCACCGAAGAAGGTGAAGGCAATGGGGAAGGTGGCGCTGCCGAAGGCAAGAAGAGCTCGGCTTTGGCCGATTTCTGCGTCAACCTCAACGAGAAGGCCCGCGCCGGCAAGATCGATCCCCTGATCGGTCGCGACAGCGAACTGCGCCGCACCATCCAGGTACTCTGCCGCCGTTCCAAGAACAACCCGCTCTATGTGGGTGACGCCGGCGTCGGCAAGACCGCCATCGCCGAGGGCCTAGCTCGCAAGATCATCGAAGGCGACGTGCCCGAAGTGCTCAAGGAAGCGGTCATCTACGCCCTCGACATGGGCTCGCTCCTCGCCGGCACCCGCTACCGTGGTGACTTCGAAGAACGTCTGAAGTCCGTCATGAAGGAACTCGAGAAGATGCCGAATGCGGTACTCTTCATCGACGAGATCCACACCATGATCGGCGCCGGCGCTACTTCCGGCGGCGCGCTCGATGCCTCGAATCTCCTGAAGCCCGCTCTGGCATCAGGCGCGATCCGTTGCATCGGCTCGACCACCTACAAGGAATATCGCCAGTTCTTCGAAAAGGACCGCGCCCTCGTCCGTCGCTTCCAGAAGATCGACGTCAACGAGCCGACCGTTCCGGACGCCATCGAGATCGTGAAGGGCCTGCGCCCTTACTTCGAGGAATTCCACAAGATCAAGTACACGGACGAAGCCCTCAAGGCCGCCGTGGAACTGAGCGCGC
>NZ_JANQAH010000010.1:0-140000 GCF_024707125.1 Devosia sp. | reverse complement strand
ACTACGACGTTCTGGGTGCGCTTGCGCTTAATCTGGGGATTGTGCTTGCGGGGCTGTTCGGAAGTTTCTGGCTGTTGCGATTGCTGACGCAGCCGCTCCTGGCGCGCATCTCGCGGGGGGCGGCCAATCGCAATATCTGGCAAAAGCTCGGGATTATCGCGGCGGGGACGCTGGTTGATACGCTGAGCGTGATCGTGGCCTGGGCGTTTGGCTATGTGCTGGCGCTCAACTTTGGCACCACGCCGCGCGGCGAAATGGGGATCAATCAGAGCCTGCTGCTCAATGCCTTCCTCGTGGTGGAATTGTGCAAGTTGGGTGTGCGGGTGCTGCTGGCGCCGCGGCATACGAGCCTGCGTTTCCTGCCCGTCACTGATGACAACGCGGCCTATTGGTCGTTCTGGCTGGCGCGGCTGGTGTCGCTGCTCGGCTATACGTTCATGTTCGTCTCGCCGATGCTCGCCTCGGCGATCTCGCCGGCGGCGGCGACTGCCGTTCAGGTGCTGATCATGATCACGGCGGTGACCGTGGGCGTGATCATTGTGCTGCAGAACAAGGACGACGTGCGGGTCTGGCTTTCGGAACTGGCGGTGCGGCGGGGCAATGCCGGGCTTTGGCGCGTGCTGGCGGCCGTGGGGCAGCAGTGGCATGTCTTGGCGATCGTTTATCTCTTTGCGCTGCTGGTGGTCTGGTTCGCCAATCCCGAGGAGGCGCTGCCCTTCATGCTGGGGGCGACGGTGCAATCGTTGCTGGCCATAGTGATCGGGTCGCTGATCGTTGGTTTCATCAGCCGCTTCGTCAATGTCGGCCTGCGGCTGCCGCCCGATATCAGCCAGCGGCTGCCGCTGCTTGAACACCGGCTGCAGGCTTTTGTGCCGGCTGTCATGGCCGTGGTGCGCTGGGTCGTGATCGCCGGGGTGGTCATTTCCGTCGGCCAGGCCTGGGAGCTGTTCGATTTTGCCAGCTGGATCGGCAGCGACGAGGGGCTGGGTGTGGCCGGCTCTGTGGTGTCGGCGGCGCTGATCGTGCTCATCGCGATCGTGCTGCATGTCGTCGTGGCGTCCTGGGTGGAATATCGGCTGAGTTCGAGCTCGGGCAAGGCGCCGACGCCGCGCGAAAAAGACGCTGCTCAATCTGTTCAAGAACGCTTTTACCGTGGCGCTAGTGATCTTTGGGGTGATGCTGGCGCTGGCGCAGATCGGGGTGAATATCGCCCCGCTCCTGGCCGGTGCCGGTGTGGTTGGTCTTGCCATCGGTTTTGGTGCGCAAAAGCTGGTGCAGGACATTATCACCGGCATTTTCATTCAGTTCGAGAATGTGATGAACGAGGGCGATGTCGTCGAGGCGGCCGGGCGTACGGGCGTCGTCGAAAAGCTGACGATCCGGTCGGTGACCATTCGGGACATGACGGGGACGGTGCATCTGATCCCGTTCTCGTCGGTCGATCAGGTTTCTAACATGATGCGCGGCTTTTCCTTCTATGTGTCGGAGGTGGAGATTGCCTATGACAGCGATATCGAGGGCGCCAAGCAGGCCATGCGCGATGCTTTTGCCGTGGTGATGGAGCATCCGGACTATAAGAACGTCATTCTCGACGACCTTGACCTGCAGGGGCTGATCGCGATTACGCCGGCTTCCGTGACCTTGCGCTCGCGCATAAAAACGCTGGCGGGCAAGCAGTGGGGCGCGGGACGATATTATAGCGAAACGCTGATGCGGCTTTTTGGCGAGCGCGGCATTGAAACGCCGACGCCAAAGATGCGCTATGTGCCGGGCAAGGACGGGAAAACGCTGCCGGAGCTGCCGCCAATGGGTGACGAGCCCGCATGAAATCATCGTGATCGGACCAAGGCCTTTGCCTTAAGGTGATCTTAATCGGGTGCGTTAATTATTTGATACGCGCGCCCGATGCTGTTCAGCCGGCGCGCTCGTGACTTTCAGGTAGCGCGTATCACGAGGCTCGACATGATCCGATCCAGCGGACTTTTTGCCTTTGGCAAAGCCATTGTGGCTCTTTCCCTTGTTATGGGCCTGGCTGTGCCAGCCCATGCCAATAGCGCCGATTTCGTGCGCGGCCTGTGGCCCGATGCACAGGCCATCGGGGTGAGCCGCCAGGCGTTCGATGCGTCTTTTGCATCCTACTCGCCGATCTCCAAGGTGATGGAGCTGACGCGAAAGCAGCCTGAATTCTCCCAGACCGTGCAGCAATATATCGACAAGCGCGTCACCGCGGCCCAGGCCAGCAAGGGCGCGGCGATGCGCGGGGAATGGGCGCAGACGCTGGGCGGCGCGCAGCAGCGCTTTGGCGTGCAGCCGGAAGTGGTGCTGGCCATCTGGGGCATGGAAACCAATTTCGGCGGCTTCATGGGGGGCAATAATACCATCCACGCGCTGGCGACGCTGACGGAGAACGGCTATCGCGCCGACTTCTTCCGCAAGGAACTGCTTACCGCGCTGCGCATCGTTTCGGACGGCCATATTGCGCCCAACCAGATGGTCGGCTCGTGGGCCGGGGCCATGGGGCATACGCAGTTCATGCCTTCGAGCTTTATGCGCTACGCGATCGACTACAATGGCGACGGGCGCAAGGATATCTGGAACTCGGTGCCGGATGCGCTGGGCTCGACGGCCAATTATCTCAACGCCTTTGGCTGGCGGCCGGGCGAAACCTGGGGCTATGAGGTCAAGATCCCGTCCGGCTTCGATTTTGCGCAGGCCGGACAGATAGAAAAGGCGCCGCTGAGCCAGTGGCAGCAGATGGGGATTTCGCGCGTGTCCGGCCGGGCTTTTCCGCGGGCGGGGGATGTGGCGCGGCTCTATATGCCGGCGGGCGCTTCGGGCCCGGCCTTTTTGCTGCTGCCCAATTTCGATGTGATCAAGCGCTACAATAATTCGGACAGCTATGCTCTGGCCGTCGGGCATCTGGCGGACCGGATCATCGGTGGCGGCGATTTTGCGACGCCATGGCCGGCTGGGGACTATGCGCTGAGCAAGGCGCAGCGGACGGAATTGCAGAGCCTGTTGTCTCGCGCCGGCTATGATGTGGGGACGCTGGACGGCGTCGTCGGGCCGAAGACGCGGGCTGCGGTGATGGCCTTTCAGGCGCGTGCCGGATTGCCTGCCGACGGCCATGTTTCGGGGCTGCTGCTCGATCGATTGAAGCGCTGAGGCCGGCCGGGGAACGCTCAAAAGCGTGATTGTGCGTTAACTTATTGTTAACCTCCGGGGGAGCAGACTCGGGGCGCTTAAGTAGAGGGCAGGCCAGCGCCACAACGGTGCGCCTGCCCTCGCCCATTCTGGGCACCTGGTACGTCACGTCACAAATTGTCCGGCATTGCTCCCCATAGTGCCCGCACCCTCCCAACCATCATCAGTTCCGCAATGACCAGACTTCGTATTTTTGCCGCCCTAGCGGTTCTCGTTTCGCTCCTGCCGGTGCCGGCCTTCGCGCTGTCGATGATGGACCCGTTCAACCTGCCGACATCCATGGATGCCGGTACGTCCAAGATCGGGGATGGCATTGCCTATGCCGATGGGCCGCGGCACAAGCTCGACATCTATGGACCCGAGCAGCGCGGTACTCCGGCGCCGGTGGTGTTCTTCATCTATGGCGGCGGCTGGAACAGGGGCGAGCGCAGCGACTATCAGTTCGTTGGCCGGGCACTGGCTTCGCGCGGGTTTATTACCGTCATCGCCGACTATCGCCTCGTGCCGGAAGTGCGGTTTCCCGATTTCCTCTATGACAGCGCTGCAGCGATGCGCTGGGTTCAGGACAATATCGCCAATTATGGCGGCGACCCGAACCGGCTGTTTCTCGCCGGGCATTCGGCCGGTGCCTATAATGCGGTGATGCTGGCGCTCGATCCGTCATACCGGCAGGAGTTTGGCGTCACCATGCCGATCCTGGCTGTCGCGGCGCTTTCGGGGCCCTATGATTTTTATCCGTTTGAATATGGAGAGGTGAAGGACGCGTTTGGGAGCGCGCCGAACCCTGAGGGCACGCAGCCGATCAACCTGATCACCTCTTCCGCCCCGCCCATGTATCTGGCGAGCGGCACCACCGATCCGATCGTGCGCGTGCAAAACACCAATCACTTTGCCGAGCGCCTGCGGGCACAGGGCGTGTGGGTGACGACGCAGTATTATGAGGGCTTTGGGCATATGGAGCCGGTGATCGCCATGGGCGCGCTCTGGCGCTGGCGCATGCCGGTGCTCGAGGACATGGTGGGCTTCTTCCAGCGCTTTGGGGCTTTCCCGAGCGGGGTGCCCTATCTCGTCGCGACGCCGGAAGCGCCGGAGCAATTGCCGGAGGCGATTGCGCCGATGGACCAGATCGTGTCGCAACTCAATTCGATGTTCCAGCCGATCGAGGACTGAGCCGCGAGGCGTAGTCGCCTGCGCGAAAGGCGCAGGCGGCGGGTGGTGGTGGGTTCAGCGCCAGGAGGCGAGCAGCGCGCCCATGAGCAACAGGGCTATGAGATTGTTGCCCAGATTGATGCCGATGAGTTTGAGCGAGCGGTTTTCATAGCCCCAGAGCGAAACCAGCACGGTGGCGATGAAACCGAGCCAGACCCAGAAGCCGGCCAGGGCGCCATTGAGCCAATCGGTGATGCCGGAAGCGCCGATGATATTGGCGAGGGCGAAAGCCATGATCAGCGAGGCGATGACGTCGACCACCATGGCCCTGGTCAGTCCTGCACGCATGGTTTCCGGCGTTATCCCCGTCAGCGCCTGCCAGGGCTTGAGCAGGACCGGTGGCGAATACCAGACGAAGCCGACGGCCATGCGGAGCGCTGCCGCCACGAGCACGGCCCAGTAGTTGATCGGAATTGCGTTCATTTCATCCCCCCGGCGATAGCTCACCCATGGCCGATGCTAGGCCGGTGGTGGAAACTTGGCAATTCGGCTGAAGCTCGGGCCGCTCGCCTAAGTCTGGGGTTCTATGACAACAGAGGCCGCCGAGCGCTTGGCAGGGCCGTGGAAGACGGCTTCGATATTGTTGCCATCGGGGTCGGTGACGAAGGCGGCGTAGTAGCCGGGGTGATAATCGCGCTCGCCGGGGGCGCCATTGTCCTTGCCACCGGCGGCGAGGGCTGCCGCGTAGAAGGCGTCGACGGTGGCCCGGTCCTTGGCCTGAAAGGCGAGATGGACGTGGCTGGGGAGAATGTCCTCCTCGGTCTCGTCGACAAACAGCTCATCGACCTGGAACCAGTTCTTGCCCGAGGCGGTAATGGGAACGTCGAGGACGGCCAACACGGCCTTGTAGAATTTGAGGGTTTTCTCGAAATCATGTGCCCTGAGGTGCACATGGTCGATCAAGCGGCCGGTGTGGAAAGCCATCTTTTATCCATTCGTTCTGGCGAGGCATTGGCGAACCTAGTGCGCCAGTGCCATCCGGTTGATCTCAAGATGGGCCGCGGCCTTCGCCGGGGTGACAATCGCGCGTGGGCCGCGACTGGTGCCGGACAGCAAAACGCCCGGACGAGCCGGGCGTTCCAGGGGCATGTTGGGCATCGCTGAGGGGAAAACCGGTTTCCACTTTTCCGCGATGCCTATGGGGCAAAAAACTATTCGGCTTCGTCGGCCGAGGCCGAATTGAGCTGGCCGTACTTTTCCGGGCCGATCTTTTCGAGAAGATCGAGCTGGGTTTCGAGGAAGTCGATGTGACCTTCCTCGTCGGTGAGCAGGGCCTCGAACAGGTTCTTGGAGACATAGTCGCCAAGCTGTTCGCAGAGCTCGCGGCTCGCCTTGTAGGCGGCGCGGGCGTCATATTCGCCGGCAAGGTCGGCTTCCAGAACTTCCTTGATGGTCTGGCCGATTCGCAGCGGGGCCACGCGCTGCAAATTGGGATGACCTTCAAGGAAAATGATGCGCTCGATCAGCCGGTCGGCGTGATGCATCTCTTCGATGGATTCAGCGCGTTCCTTGGCTGCAAGCTTTTTATAGCCCCAATCATCCAGCAGGCGGAAATGCACCCAATACTGGTTGACGGCGCCGAGTTCGAGAAAAAGGGCTTCGTTAAGCCGCTCGATGACTTGTGCTTCGCCTTTCACGACGTACTCCACTGCGTTGCTGCTTAAGCTTCTCCAGCCCAGTCTGGAACGTCAGAACGTCCCCAGGCGGATGGGCATGCTGGGCGTGATAATTCTCTGTGACCTGGACGATAATGTCCACCACATTCGGCACACAGCCCGCGCATTTCGCACGTCGGTTGAGCTCAGAATAGACCTTCGCGGGAACCACCAATTGCCAGGGGTCTGCCTTGAGAAGATCCAGAACAATGTCCTCGATCTCTTGCGAGGTGATCATATTGCACTGGCAGACAAGCATTGGCGGGCCGGAAAGTCGTCTCAACGGGCGGCAATAAACGCTCACCATAGTTGAATGTCAACATCATAAATTGCCGCAGAGGCCCACGGGGCGGGGCAAATGCTGGTGTTCAGCTCCGGCGGCGGGAGAGAGGGGCGTCTCGCCACTCGCCGGGGGCGAGGCCATCCACGGTCCAGTCCCCGATCTGCCAGCGGACAAGGCGCAGGGTGGGAAAGCCGACGGCGGCGGTCATGCGGCGGACCTGGCGGTTGCGGCCTTCGGTGATGGTGAGGGAAATCCAGCTATCGGGCACGCTTTTGCGAAACCGCACCGGCGGATTGCGTTCCCAAAGCTCGGGTGGATCGATCAGCTTTGCCTCGGCGGGGCGGGTGGGGCCGTCGTTGAGGGTGACGCCGTTGCGGAGCTTCTTGAGAGCCTCTTCGGTGGGAATGCCCTCGACCTGAACCAGATAGGTTTTGGGCAATTTGAAGCGGGGCGAGGAAATCTCGGCCTGCAGGCGCCCATCGTCCGTGAGCAGCAGCAGCCCCTCGCTATCCTTGTCGAGCCTTCCGGCGGGATAGACCTCGGGCACTTTGACGAAATCGGCGAGCGTTTCGCCCGGCTCCCCGCTGGAAAATTGCGAGAGCACGTTGAACGGCTTGTTGAGAAGGATGAGGCGGGCCATGGCGCAGTGATAGTCGAGGGGCCTGGGCTCGGCAATCGCTGCGGCGTTGACCACGCTCAAGCATTTGTTTGCTGCAAGTCTTTTGTTGGTTGCAAAGGCTGGGGTAACATCGGTCTGCGGCCTCAATGTGCAGTCTTTTGGGAGAGAGCAATGAAACCGATCCGTTCATCGAGACGAGCCGTATTGGTCATGGCATCCGCCACCTCGGTTCTGGCTCTGCCGGCGGTGCCAGCCTGGGCGGGGCCGGCCTTTGACGCCTGCGCCGCGGAGGCCGCGAGCCAGTATGAGGTGGGGTTTGAATCGATCGGCCGGGAAACCTGGGACATCGACACGGCAGCCGCGATCAAGGCCTGTAGCGAAGCGCTGAAGGAAGAACCCGATTCCGTCCAGCTCAAGGGCTGGCTGGCGCGCGCCTATTTTGCCGATGGCGATACCGAGACCGCCGTGCCGCTCTTTGAGGAGGCGGCCGAGGGCGGGCATGTGATCGCGCTTGCCATCTATGGCGACATGCTGACGACCGGCGACGGGGTCGAGACCGACATGGAGCGCGGCGCGCAATTGCTGCTTGAGGGCGCCGAAGCCGGCTTTGCCCTGGCGCAGAACTCCATTGGGCTTTCCTATGATTTCGGCGAGGGCGTCGAGCAGGACTATAACGAAGCGGCACGCTGGTATCGCGCGGCGGCCGAGCAGGGCATGGCCAAGGCGCAGTCCAATCTGGGGCTGATGTATCAGGAAGGGCTCGGGGTGCCGCTCGACTATGTGGCGGCGGCGGCCTGGTTCGAAAAGGCCGTGGCGCAGGGCGATGTGTCGGCGCAGGTGAACCTGGGCAAGGTGCTGCAGGACGGACTGGGCCAGGACGTTGACATGGAGCGTGCCGTCGAACTCTATCGGCTCGCCGCCGACCAGGGCGACATGTATGGGCAGAACAATCTCGCCTTCCTGCTCGAAAACGGCGAGGGCGTAGAACAGGACGTGGCGGAAGCGGCTGAGCTCTATGAGCTCGCCGCCGACCAGGGCATGGCGCTCGCCAAGCACAATCTGGCCCTGCTCTATGAAGACGGGCGCGGCGTGAAGCAGGATTATGCCAAGGCGCTGGAGCTCTACAAGGAAGCCGCCGAGGGCGGGGAGATGCGCGCCGCGGTCAATCTCGGCCTCCTCTACATGGATGGGCTCGGAACCGAGGTCGATTATGTCGAGGCCCTGAAGTGGACCGAGATGGCGGCCGAGGAGAACCAGCCGATCGGGCTCAACAATATGGGCCATATCTACGAGAATGGGCTGGGGGTCGACGTCGATCTTGAGCTGGCCAAGAGCTACTATCAGCAGTCGGCGGATCTGGGCTACCAGCTCGCCGTCGATAACCTGGCGCGGCTCAACAATGGCGGCAGCAGCTCGACCGGCGGCAAGACCAAGTCGAAATAGGCTTTTGCAGAAATCGAGAGAGGGCCCTGGCTAGAACTCGCCGGGGCCCTCTTCTTTTTTCACGTCGCTTTCAGCCAGCTTCTTCCGGTGCCGCGCGGCGATGACGGCGGCGGAGGCGGCGGTGCGGTGCGCGGTCGAGAAGAACTCGCGATGGGCGACGACGAGGATGGTGGCAAGGCAGGTGGCGACCGCCAGCCATTCGGAAATGAACCAGGCGACGGTTGCGACCGAAAAGTAATAGGCGCGGATGCCGGAATTGAAGTTCTTGGCGCCGAGCGCGTTCATGCGGGTGATGGCGTCGATTTCTTCTTCCGAGGTGACCCGGTCGTGCTCGAGCGCGCCGAGCATGATGCAATAGTGATTGAACTGGCGCAGCGACAGGGTGAAGGCGAAGAAGGCGATCACGAACATGGCCAGCATGACGATGAGATGGATCTGCACGTCGGCAATCGTGAACGTACTATCGACCGAGATCGTGCCCAGCGTGTCCATCAGGGTCGGCAATTGGCCGAAGACGGCAAAGACCGCCAGGACCAAGAGGACCGAGGTCGAGGCCAGAAAACTCACCGAGCCCATGATATTGCCCGACAGAATGGCATCGAACGGGCTTTCGCGGCGCGTCGCATTGGTGACCCAGCGACGGCGCTGCATGTTCATGATGGTCGAGAGCGAGGGACGGCGGCGCTCGATCAGCGGCACGGTGAGATTATAGACGTAGTAGGCGACGAGCGGGAAAAGCGAAGTGAAAAGCGTTGCCGTCATGCCGGGCCCCCGAAGCGTTCCATTTCAACTTATAGCGGGCGCGGGTGGCGGCGGAAGAGCGCGTCGATCTCGCCGAGGACTTCGGGCGAGAGCGTCAGGTCTACGGCGCCGAGATCGACGGCCAGTTGCTCGGTGCTGGTGGCGCCGATGATGGTCGAGGTCATGAAGGGGCGGGTGCGGCAGAAGGCAATGGCCATCTGGGCGGGGTCGAGGCCGTGCTTTTTGGCGAGGGCCAGGTAGTCGCGGGTGGCGGCTTCGGAGAACTCGTTCTGGCGCCAGAAGCCCTTCTGGTAGTCCTTGCGGCTGCCCTTGGGCGTCGCGCCATCGAGATATTTGCCCGTCAGCATGCCGGCGGCGAGCGGCGAATAGGCGAGGAGGCCGACGTCTTCGTGGTGGCTGAGTTCAGCCAGGTCGTGGTCGAAGAGGCGGCGTAGGAAGTTGTATTCGTTCTGCACGGAAGCGAGGCGCGGAAAGCCCTTGGCTTCGGCGATGCGGAGCCACTGGGTGATGCCCCAGGTGGTTTCGTTGGAGACGCCGATGGCGCGGATTTTTCCTTGGCTGATCAGGTCGCCGAGGGTTTCGAGCATGTCCTCGAGATTGGCGAGGATGTCGGCGGTGTCCTGCTTGTGCGGGGCGTAGCGCCAGTAATTCTCGAAATGGTAGTGGCCGCGGCTGGCCCAGTGGATCTGGTAGAGGTCGATATAGTCGGTCTTGAGACGCTTCAGGCTGCCGTCGACCGCTACGCGGATCGAGGCGCCATCGGCGCGCTTGCCTTCGCGGAGAAACGCGTTGCCGCCGCCGCCGATCTTGCTGGCAAGGACCCAGTTTTCGCGGTCCTTGTGCGTGGCGAACCAGTTGCCGATGATTTCCTCGGTGCGGCCGGAGGTTTCAGGGCTGCCGGGCACGGCGTAGAGTTCGGCGGTGTCCATGAAATTGATGCCGGCATCGCGGGCCATGGCGATCTGGGCGTGGCCTTCATCCTGAGTGTTCTGGCTGCCCCAGGTCATGGTGCCGAGGCAGATGTCGGTGACCTCAATGCCCGTGCGGCCGAGTTTCTTCATTTCCATGGT
Source organism: Devosia sp. (assembly GCF_024707125.1). GTDB lineage: Bacteria > Pseudomonadota > Alphaproteobacteria > Rhizobiales > Devosiaceae > Devosia. The sequence continues at coordinate 129,755 of NZ_JANQAH010000010.1, read as the reverse complement.
GGGCGCCCCAAATCCTCAAATTCCAGCGGGCCGGACAGTAGACAGTCCAGCGCGCCGGACGGTAGACCGTTCGACACGAAGGGGAAAAGACGGGAACGGCTTCAGACGAAGTTTTCCACATGCCTTGCGCCGCAAAGCCCTGATTTTCCTGATGTTGGCGTCGGATGTCAAAAAACCGTCACCCGCGCCGCTTTGGGGGTTGAGGTCTTCGGCACTACCCCCTATATACCCCTCACACCGCGCCGAGGCGCAGTGATTGACGCGGGATGGAGCAGCCCGGTAGCTCGTCAGGCTCATAACCTGAAGGTCGCAGGTTCAAATCCTGCTCCCGCAACCAATAAAGGCCCATAAGACTATTCGTCTTGTGGGCCTTTACCTTTTTGGTCTTTGCTTTCGCGGATCTGTGGCAAAGCCCGGTTGCTTCGGCTAAGGGATGAATAATCTCGAGTGCTAGCGCGGGTCAGTTCCTTGTCATCCATTGTTCCTGTCATTCTCGCCGGGGGTCAGGGGACCCGTTTGTGGCCGAAGTCGCGTTCGGCGCGGCCCAAGCAGTTCATTGATCTCGTGGGGGAGAGCAGTCTCTTCCAGCAGAGCCTGGAGCGGGTAAAGGATGCCGGGCGCTACGAGGCGCCGATCGTCATCACCAATGCCGAATATCGTTTCCTTATCGCCGAACAGGCGCAGGAGCGGGGCATTGCGCTGGGGGCGATCTTGCTGGAGCCCGTGGCGCGGAATACGGCGGCGGCGATTGCTGCGGCGGCGCAGGTGGCGGTGAGCCAGGACGAGAATGCCGTCATTCATGTGCTGGCCTCGGACCATTTGATCCCGGCCAGTGCCGAATATTTTGGTGCGGTGGACAATGCGGCGCTTGCCGCGCGAGATGGGCATCTCGTGACCTTCGGGATCACGCCTGACCGCCCGGAAACCGGCTATGGCTATATTGCCATCGGGGATGCCTTGCGCCATGGCGCGCACAGGGTTGGGGCTTTTGTCGAAAAGCCCAATCTTGAAAAGGCCGAGGCCATGCTGGCGCAGGGCGGCTTCGCCTGGAATTCGGGCATGTTCATGCTGCCGGCAAAACTGTTCCTCGCTGAATGCGAAAAGCTGGCGCCGGAGGTTTTTGACGCGGCGCGGGGCGCGGTGGCCGGGGCCAAGCGGGATCTCGATTTCATCCGGCTCGATGAGGCAGCTTTTGCAGCTTCGCCCAATATCTCGGTCGACTATGCGATTTTCGAGCGGACCGACAAGGCCGCCGTGCTGCCCGTGTCGTTCGAATGGTCTGACCTCGGCGCCTGGGATGCGGTGTGGAAGGGGCAGAACCGGGACGCGGCTGGGAATGCCGTTTCCGGGCCGGCGATGATTTCCAACTCGACCAATTCGCTCATCGTGACCGAGACAGCGCATGTGGTGGTCGATGGGCTCGACGATGTGGCTGTTATCGCTACCGAAGACGCGGTTTTTGTCGGGCGGCTGAGCCAGGCACAGAATGTCGGGGCGATCGCCAAGTCGCTGAAGGCGGATGCCGCGACGCGGGCACTGACCGAGACGCACAAGACGTCATATCGGCCCTGGGGCGGGTATTCGTCCATTCTCATGGGCGACCGGTTCCAGGTGAAGAAGCTCTTCGTGAAGCCGGGCAAGAAGCTGAGTTTGCAGAAGCACCATCACCGGTCTGAACATTGGATCGTGGTGCGGGGTACGGCCGAGGTGACGGTGGATGGTCAGGTGACCATGCTGACCGAGAATCAGTCGATCTACCTGCCGCTCGGTTGCACGCATCGCCTCGCCAATCCGGGCAAGATCGAGCTGGAGCTGATCGAGGTGCAGACCGGGTCTTATCTCGGGGAAGACGATATCATCCGGATCGAGGATGAGTTCGGGCGGAGCTGATCAGCTCCACCACGTTGATTTCCAAACACAGCGTCATCCCCGCGAAAGCGGGGATCTTCGTTTGTGAAACAGGGATTCCCGCTTTCGCGGGAATGACACCGTGGAAAATGGGAAGCGCTGATGCCGCGCTTCAGCAGGCCACCACGTTGACCGCCAGCCCGCCCTGGCTCGTTTCCTTGTATTTTTCGCTCATGTCATTGCCGGTCTGGCGCATGGTTTCGATGCACGCGTCGAGCGGGACGGCGTGGATGCCGTCGCCCTTGAGGGCCAGCGAGGCGGCGGTGACGGCTTTGACGGCGCCAAAGGCGTTGCGCTCGATGCAGGGGATCTGCACGAGGCCCCCGACGGGGTCGCAAGTCATGCCCAGGTGATGTTCGAGCGCGATTTCGGCGGCGTTTTCGACCTGTTCGGGCGTGCCGCCCTGAATGGCGCAGAGGCCGGCGGCGGCCATGGACGAGGCGGAGCCGACTTCGCCCTGGCAGCCCATTTCGGCGCCGGAAATTGACGCGTTATGCTTGAGAATGCCGCCGATGGCGGCGGCGGTGAGGAGGAAATCGTGCACGGCGGCGCGGCCCATGCCGGGCAGGAATTGCGTGGCATAGCGCAGGACTGATGGAATGACCCCGGCTGCGCCATTGGTGGGCGCGGTGACGACGCGGCCGCCGGCGGCGTTCTCCTCGTTGACCGCCATGGCAAAGAGGCTGAGCCAGTCATTGCCGCTCAAGGGGTCGATCTCGTTGCGACGCCATTTTTCGGCCAGGTGTTCGTGGAGCGCCTTGGCGCGGCGGCGAACCTTTAAGCCACCAGGCAGTTGCCCGTCCTGGGTGAGGCCGCGATCGATGCAGCCGGACATGGCGGTCCAGACCTCGTCGAGGTCCCGGTCGAGTTTCTGGCGGGAAAGACGCACTTCCTCATTGGCGCGCTTCATCGCGGCGATGGAAAGACCGGAGCGCTTGGCCATGTCGAGCATTTCGGCGGCATTGGCGAAGGGCCAGGGCACGTCCTGCTTGATTGAGGGGGCATCCTTGAGGGCAGTCAACTCGTCCTGACTGACAACGAAGCCGCCGCCAATGGAGAAATAGACCCGGCGCAGCAGCAATTGGCCGTCGCCATCCCAGGCGCAGAACTGCATGCCATTGGGATGGCCGGGCAGGGGTGTTCTGGTGTCGAGGACGAGATCGACAGCGGGGCGGAAGCGATACGCCGGGTGGCCGGGCGGCTCGATGCGGCCGGTCTCGCGGATTTTTTCGACGATCGGATCCATCTGGTCGGGATCGATATCGCGCGGATTTTCGCCGGCAAGGCCGAGGATCACGGCGCGGTCGCTGCCATGGCCGATGCCGGTATAGGCGAGCGAGCCATGAAGGCTGGCGGTGATCGCTGCAGGCTGGGCCTGGCGGGCGCGCGGCCAGGTGCCGGCGCGCAATTCATCGAGGAAACGGCCGGCTGCCGACATCGGGCCCATGGTGTGGGAACTCGATGGTCCGATACCGATCTTGAAGACGTCAAAGACAGACAGGAACATGCCCCATCATAGCGAGCATGAGGCGGGCTGCAAACTGGCCTCTCGGCATTGTTTCAAAACTGGCAACAGAGCGTGGCGGGGATGAGCGATTGCCTTTGCATGGGGCATGCCGATATCGCTGGGATCAAGCGCAAGGAGATGAGTTATGGCCTCATATCAATTCCGTTCTGCCGAGGGCGCGGGTGCCAATGCCCCGCTGATCTTCCTGTTTCACGGGACGGGTGGGGACGAAAACCAGTTCTTTGACCTCGCAGCAGAACTGGCACCCGGGGCGACGCGCGTCGCCCCGCGCGGTGATGTCAGCGAGCACGGTGCCTTGCGCTATTTCCGCCGCACCGCGGAGGGCGTCTATGACATGGCGGACCTGAAACAGCGCACCGCGGCAATGACGGATTTTTTGCGCGCCGAAGTGGCCAGGCGGCAGCCCTCAAAGGTGCTGGGGCTGGGTTATTCCAATGGCGCCAACATCCTGGCCTCGGTGCAGTTCGGCGCGCCCGAGCTGTTCGACGCGACCGTGCTGATGCATCCGCTCATTCCCTTTGCGCCGCCGGCGGCCGCGTTCGGTGGACGGAAAGTACTGGTGACGGCGGGGCAATATGATCCCATAGCACCTGCCGGGTCGAGCCAGGCGCTGGCTGACTATTTTAGTGCCAATGGAGCGGTTGCAGAGCTTGTCTGGCACAATGGTGGCCACGAAATCCGGCAGGAAGAGCTCCTGGCGGCGCGGGCCTTTCTTTCCGCTTAACGATTTGTTTTTTCCTGTCCTATTGGCCTATTAACGAAGTCTAGAGGCCCGCGCCCCGATAGTGGCGGGGGTGGGCCTCTGCCCTTCTGCCGCCATGGGTCGCCGCATATGTCGCTTCTTCGCCTCTTCACCGACAGTTTGCGCGCCCGCGTGCTGCTGCTGGTGCTGCTCGGTTTTGCCAGCGTCGCCGTGCCGGCCTTTTTTGCATTTCAGTGGGTGGTCAATTCCACCGTCGTGCAATTGGGCACGCTCTTTGCCGAAAAGCAGGTGCTTTATGACCGGCATCGCGGGCTGGGCACGCTGGTGCGCGAGGTGTCGCTGGCCGAGGCGCTGGCGGGCAGCCAGGCGATCCGCGACTGGGCGCTGGACGAGACCAACCCGGAACGCAGGGCGCGCGGCATTGCCGAACTCGAGCATTATCGGCGCTATTTCGCCGATGGCTCCTATTTCTTCGTCGTGGCGGCTTCGGGCAATTACTATTTCAACGACAGCGCCAATGCCTATGCGGGCAATCAGTATCGTTACAGGCTGAACCAGGAAAACCCTGATGATGCCTGGTATTATTCGACCCTGGCCCTGGGCGAGGGGTGCCATCTCAACGTCAACAATGACGCCAATCTGAAGGTCACCAAAGTCTGGATGAACTGCGTGATCCGCGAGGGACGCGAGGTTCTGGGGCTGTTGGGGACCGGGATCGACCTCACCTCCTTCATCCAGGAAGTGGTGAATGTGCCGCAGCGCGGCGTCACCTCCATGTTTGTCGACCGGCAGGGCATGATCCAGGCGCATCGCGACGAGACGCTGGTGAGCCTGGCTAATTTCGGCGATGGGCTCGATAGCAAGCGCTCGGTCTTTTCGCTGGTATCGGGGTCGGGCGACGCGGCAACGCTGCGCCGGCTGTTCGACGATGTGACCGGGGGCGACATGCTCGCCGATTCCGCCTTTGTCACGGTCAATGGCAAAGAGACGCTGGTGGGCATCGGCTATCTCGACAAGCTCGGCTGGTACAATGTCACCTTCATGGACGTCGATACCATTATCGACCGGCGGCTGTTTGTGCCCATCGGGTTCCTCTTGGCCACCATGATGGTGGTGGTCGCGGTGGTGCTGGTGCTGATGTTCAGGAATCAGGTGCTCGACCGGCTGACCAGGCTTGAACATGTGGTGCGCAAGGCGCGCGCAGGCGACTATGGTCCGGCCCTGAGCATGGGCGCGGGCCGGCAGGATGAGATCGGGCGGCTGTCCTCGGCGCTGACGCAGATGGCGGCGAGCGTCGACGACCATACGCGGCTTCTCGAAACCCGGGTGCGCGAGCGCACGCAGGAACTCGAAAGCCTGGCGTTCCGCGACGGGCAATCGGGCATTCTCAATCGCCGCGGTTTTGCGGTGGCGCATGGCGATATTGCGGCCAGCGGCGCCGGCTATGGCATCCTTCTCGTCGATGTCGACCATTTCAAGCAGATCAATGACAGCCATGGCCATGCGGCCGGCGATCTGGTCATTGTCGCTGTGGCGCGACGTATCCAGGAAACGATGGGTGCCGAGGGCGCCTGTGCGCGCTGGGGTGGCGACGAGTTCATCGTGCTTCTGCCCGAATGCGGGCCCAAGGAACTGCGGGCTCGTGCGCATGACATCATGCGCGCGGCGATTGGCGAGCCGATTGCGACGGCGCCGGGACGATCGATTGTCGTGTCGCTCAGCATCGGGGCGTGTCTGGCCGAAGGCGGGGACAAGCTCGAAGTGGCGACCGACATGGCTGACGCCGCGCTCTATACCGCCAAGCAGGCAGGGCGTGGCCGGGTCGTGATCTTTGACAAGGACATGCGACCGGACCCGCGTCGCAACGTCGCCTGACCTTTGCACATATCCATCAAAGCTTGACGGCCGAGTCCTGATTGAGGCCAATCGGGCAATTCCGAATTTTGAAGGGATGAGAGATGTTTCGCTTCGCCTTGCTGTTCGTTCTGGCCTTCTTCACGAGTCTGAGCCTGCCTGCTGCGGCGGCGAGTTTTGACTGCGCCAAGGCCGGAACGCCCTTCGAGCATGCGATCTGTGACAGCCCGGAGCTTTCGGCGGCTGATGATCGGCTGGCCAAGACCTATCAGACGGCCATTGGCGGGCTTTCCGAAAATGCACTGGCTGCGGTGCGGGGGGATCAGCGGGCCTGGCTCGACTTTGCGGGGCGCGCCTGCGCACCCGAGGCCAAGCCGATGACGAGCGGCAGCTACGACGAAGATCGCACGCGCTGCCTCATCAACCTTTTCAACAGCCGCAGTTCCACGCTCGAAGACAGCCGCATGATCAATGGCATGCGCTTTTATACCCGGGCGCGGTTTGCTTCCATGCCGGATCCGGAAGCCGAGGCCGATTCCTATTGGGCCGTGGCCCAGCATGAGCTGAGCTATGTGCAGCTCGATTCGACCGAACCCTTTGCCGGGGCATTCAATGCCTATGTCGAGGCGGAGGCGCTGAAGCTGTCCAATATTTTCGGCGCGCAGGGCGGGCCGACGGATGTGCTTGAGGATGGATCGAGCGATACCAGCAATTCGATCAGCGTTGCCGAGGCCAATGGCAGCCGGATAGACCTCAATGTTGGGACCTATTGGTATGGGCATGGGGCAGCGCATGGAAACTGGTCTAAGAGCTACCTGCACTATCTCGTCCAGGAAGATCGGGCGCTGGCGGCACGCGATATTTTTACGGGCAAGCGCTGGCAGGCCGCGCTGCTCGATCTGGCCGTCGAGGCGCTCGAAGCCGAGCATGGCGATGCCCTGATGCTCGACGACACCAAATACATCGCCGATTCCGTCGTTGATCCCGAGCGTTGGGATCTGTCCGATCCCTATGCGCTGATCCTGCAATTCCAGCCCTATGAAGTGTCGGCCTATGCCTATGGGGCGCCGACGGCGCGGATCAGCCTTGAAAAGCTGGCGCCCTACATTTCCAAGGATTCGGATTTCTTCCGCTACTAGCGCGACAGTTCGGGGAAGAGGCCACGTTCGGAAAGGAACGGATGGACCTCGAGGGCGGCCCTGATCGCGGTCAGGGCTTCTTCCCTGCGGCCCATTGTGTGGAAGATGAGGACGCGGCCGGCGAGGGCGCCGAAGTGTCTGGGTTCGCGGGCCAGGGTCTCGGTGATGTCGGCCAGGGAGCCCTCATAGTCGCCGCTGAAGAATTTTGCGGTGGCGCGCAGGTTCCAGCCCTCGGGATAGTCGGGGTAATCGGCGATCAACGCGTCGATGAGGTGCATTTGCGCGGTGGGACCGCCGAGAGCGAATTGGTTGAGGATTGCGGCGAAGCGGGCGGCGACGACCTTGTCGTCAGGTTCAGTCCAGAGCGCCCAGATTTCCTCAGCAATGGCGCGGGCCGTGGCTTCGTCGGGCGCGGATTTGAGATGCTCGAAGAGGATGTCAAAACTTGCCTGTTCGTCGGCGCTCCAGAAGCTTGATTGGGCCAGCACCATCTGGGCCGGCGTCGCGGCCAGCAGCAAGGCGGCAAGCAGAGGGCGGACAAAGGGGCGCATGAGAAGAGCTTACGCCTTCTGTGTGTGGCGGCAAGCCTGAGCGAGATTGACAGCGGTGACATGCTCGTCATGTTTGGCCGGCGAAGATTCTATGGGAAAGCGAAGCGATGAATGATCTGATCTACCACATGGTCTCCTCCGGCCCGCGGCCGGTGGCGCCTTTCAGTCATGCGGTAGAGGCGGGTGGTTTCGTCTTCGTAACCGGGCAGATGCCCACCGACCCCCTGGCTCCGGATGCGCCGCTCCCCGAGGGTGTCGAAGCGCAGACGCGGCGGGTGATCGACAATCTGAAAGTGGTGCTGGGCGGAATTGGCCTTGGGCTCGGCGACATCACCATGGCGCGCATCTACCTCACCCATTTCGACCGTGACTATGCCGCGCTCAACGCCATCTGGCCCAGTTTCTTCGAGCCCGGCAAGCTGCCGGCGCGCACGACGGTGGGCGTCACCGGGCTGGCGGTGGGTGCGCTGGTCGAAATCGACCTCGTGGCGCGGCGGCCCTAGCCCGGTACGCGGGCCTGTTCCTGCAGAGGCATCTGTTGGAAGCCGGGCCGGGTGATAATTCGGTTCTTGCCAAATTAAGGCGAACTGCGCTCAACTGACGCGCTTACGAACGACAGGGGAGGGTCGGGCGTGTCATTTGCCTTGCGTGTCACGAGGGTGATCGACGAGATCAGCCGAAGGGTGGGACTGGTCGCGGTGTGGCTGGTGCTGTTCTCGGCCCTGGTCAGCGCCTTCAACGCCGTTTTCCGCTATTCGGTTAGCGCCATGATCTCGCTTGAGCGCAGCATTGGCGGCGGCGTTTTTGGCGGCATGGTCTGGATCTATACCAACTATTCCAACGTGCTCTCCGAGAGCGTCTGGTACATGTTCGGCGGCATGGTGATGCTCGGCGGCGCCTGGACGCTGAAGATGAACGAGCATGTGCGCGTCGACCTGCTCTATGGCGCGGTGAGCGAACGCACGCGCACCTGGATCGACCTGCTGGGCGGGCTCTTTTTCCTGATGCCGCTCTGCATTCTGCTGATCTATTTCACCTGGCCATGGTTCGTGCAGGCCTGGGTGCAGAACATCACCTCCAATGCCGCGGGCGGTCTGCCGCGCTGGCCGGTGCGGCTGATGCTGCCGGTTGGTTTTGCCGTGCTGATGCTGCAGGGCATTGCCGAGATCATCAAATGCATCCTGGCGCTGACCACCAATTACGTCCGCGAATTCGCCTACGAGAAACCCGTCCAATGATCGATCTTATTCGCGAGAACATGGCGCCGATCCTGTTTGGCGGGCTGGTGCTGTTCCTGCTCATCGGCTATCCCGCCGCCTTTTCTCTGGCAGCGGTGGGGCTTTTTGGTGGGCTCGTTGCCATTGAGCTGGGGCTGATTGCCCCCACTTTCCTCGGTAACCTCACCTATCAGCTCTATGGCGTGCTCTCGAATGAGCTGCTGCTGGCCATTCCGTTCTTCACCTTCATGGGTGTCATTCTCGAAAAGAGTGGGCTGGCCGAAGATCTGCTCGATGGGTTCGGGCAGCTCTTTGGCGGTATTCGCGGCGGGCTTTCCTATGCCGTGATCATTGTCGGCGCGATCCTGGGGGCCATTACCGGCACGGTGGCGGCTTCGGTGATCGCCATGGGCCTGATCTCGCTGCCGGTGATGATGCGCTATGGCTATAATGTCAGGCACGCGACCGGCGTTATTGCGGCCTCGGGCACCATTACCCAGCTCATTCCGCCTTCGCTGGTGCTGATCGTTCTGGCCGATCAGCTGCAGCGCTCTCCGGGCGAAATGTATATCGGGGCGACGGGTGCTTCGATCGTCCAGGTTCTGCTCTTTATGGGCTGGGTCTTTATCCTCTCCATCATCCGGCCCGAGCATGTGCCGGCGCTGCCGCCCGAGGCACGGACGCTGCGCGGCTGGCCGCTCTGGGCCAAGATCATCCGCGGCACCGTGCCGTCGCTGGCGCTGATTTTTATCGTGCTCGGCACGATCCTCCTCGGGCTGGTGACGCCGACGGAAGCCGGGGCCATGGGCGTTGTGGGCGCCATGCTGCTGGCCTGGATGAACGGACGCCTGCGCTGGAAAGTGACCTGGGATGGCATGGTGTCCACCATGCGTCTGACGGCCATGGTGGTTTTCATTCTGCTGGGTGCTCGCGTCTTTACCCTGGTGTTCCAGGGCGTGGGCGGTGGTCACTGGATCGAGGAGCTTTTGTCCAACCTGCCCGGCGGGGTCGTGGGCTTCCTGATCTTCGTCAATATCTTCGTTTTTATCCTCGCCTTCTTTCTCGACTTCTTCGAGATCGCCTTCATCGTCATTCCACTGCTGGCCCCGGTGGCGGATTCGCTCGGGATCGACCTTGTGTGGTTCGGCGTGATGATCTGCGCCAATATGCAGACGAGTTTTATGCATCCGCCGTTTGGCTTTGCGCTCTTTTACCTGCGGGGCATCGTGCCGCGCGACAAGGTGAAGACGACCGATATCTATATGGGCGCGATCCCATGGCTGGTGTTGCAGTTGATTCTGGTGGGTCTCCTGATCGCCTTCCCGGAACTGGTGACCTTCTTCCTCGACAAGGGGCCAGAGGTGGATATCAATTCGGTAGAGATCGTGCTGCCGCCGGTTGGCGGGGGCGAGGTGACGACGCCGAGTTTCACCGCACCGCCGCCTCCGAGTTTTGGCGCGCCGCCTGCGCCGACGTTTGAGACACCACCGGCGCCGAGTTTTAATTGATGGCTCGGCCTGCTTTCCTCTCCCGCCTGCGGGAGAGGGGGACCGCGCGTCGCGCGGTGGAGAGGGGTGCAGCAGAGTGAGAGCGCCGGACTTTATCCGCGAGAGGGCCAAGACTCTGCGTCGGGCAATGACACAGCCCGAGCGGACGCTCTGGGCGATGCTTAGGCGTGATCAGTTGGGGCTGCATTTTCGGCGGCAGCATCCGATCGGGCCGTACATACTAGATTTCTATTGTGCGGCGGCGAGGCTTTGCGTCGAGGTGGATGGGCCGAGTCATGCCGAGCGTGTGGAATACGATCAGCGTCGGATGGATTGGTTGGCGAAGGAAGGGGTGCGGGTTTTGCGGTTTAGCGCCGAGGAGGTCGAGCGTAGGCCTGCCGCTGTGTTGGAGACTATTGTGCGTGCGGCTCCCCCCCTCCACCGCCTGACGGCGGTCCCCCTCCCCCGCTGGCGGGGGAGGAGTCCTGACTTAGGGTCCTGCGTTAGAGCGCGTTGGCGCGCTGCTGGGATTGCATGAAGGCGTCGTAGTTGAGTTCGGCGATCTGGTTCCAGAGATAGTGGTCCTTGCGGAACGCGGTGATCGAATCCCAGATCGTCTTGAAGTGCGGGCTTGAGGCCGACAGTTCAGCATAGGTTTCGTGGGCGGCCTTGAAGCTGGCTTCCATGATTTCAGGGCTGAAGGGACGGAGTTGTGCGCCTGCTGCTACCAGCTTCTTGATGGCGGTGGGGTTCACATAGTCGTACTTGGCGAGCATGTCGGCGCTGGTGGCCTGGCAGGCGGTTTTCAGCAGCGACTGGTAATTGGCCGGAAGCTCTTCGAACTTGGTCTTGTTGATCAGGGCATGGACGGTCGGGCCACCTTCCCACCAGCCGGGATAGTAGTAGTAGGGCGCGACCTTCTGGAAGCCGAGCTTTTCGTCGTCATAGGGGCCGACCCATTCGGCCGCGTCGATCGTGCCCTTTTCGAGCGCATTGTAGATTTCCCCGCCCGGCATGGGGGTCGGGATAACGCCAAGCTTGGAGAGAATCGTGCCGGCAAAGCCGACGCGCATTTTGAGGCCCTGCAGGTCGGCGACGGAGTTGATTTCCTTGCGGAACCAGCCGCCCATCTGGGCTGCGGTATTGCCGCAGGGGAAGCCGACGATGTTGTAATTGGAAAGGAACGCGTTGGTGATGTCGAGGCCGCCGCCATAATAGTACCAGGCGCTCATGCCGCGGGCATTGAGCGAGAAGGGAATAGCGGCCATGGCGGCCCAGGCGACATCCTTGCCCGAGAAATAGTAGCCCACCGTATGGGCCATTTCGATCGAGCCTTCGGAAACCGGATCGACCACTTCGAAGGCAGGGACCAGTTCGCCTGCAGCGAAGACGTCGATGGTGAAATTGCCGTCCGAGGCTTCGCTTACATATTTGGCCAGCGTTTCGCCGCCGCCATAGATGGTGTCGAGGCCGGGCGGGAAGGATGAAGCCAGGCGCCAGGTGATCTTGGGTTGGCTTTGGGCAATGGCCGGCATGGCCAGACCGGTCGACGCAGCAACGGCGCCGGCGCCGACGGCACCGGCCTTGGAAAAGAATTTCCGACGATCCAAAATGATTCTCCCTCAATGGGGCCGGCTATCCTCCTGCCAGCCCTAAATGAAACAATACACGCAGCGACTTGCGAGTAAAGCGCCCGCACGGCTGGCGGGCGGGGGCACGAAAATGCTAAGGGCTCACCCGGAACAGCGAGGGAGAAAAGCATGTTCGTTGTCGGTGGGGAAAGCCTGATCGATCTGGTGCCGGTTTCGTCGGCTCCGGGCGCCGAGCGCCAGGCGATTGCCGGCGGTTCGCCGTTCAATTGTGCGATCGCTCTGGCAAAGCTGGGCAATCCCACCGGGTTCCTGTGCCCGATCAGCCAGGACGAACATGGCGACCTGCTGCTGGCGCCGCTCCAGGCGGCCGGTGTGGACGTGCTGCTCAAGGAGCGCGTGCCGGAGCCGACGACCAAGGCGATCGTCACCTTCAACGAGAAGATGCAGGCAAGCTATGTGTTCGAGCGCGGGGCGGATCACGCCTTTACGCGCGAGGGCCTGCTTTCCGCGCTGCCGGGGCAGGTGGAGCTTTATCAGGTCGGTGGCTTTGCCCCGATTCTTCCTGAAGATGCGGAAAAGTGGATGGCGGTGGTGAAGGCTGCCATCGGGCGCGGCGCGACCATTTCCATCGACATCAATGTGCGCGAAAAGCTGGTGGACGATGAGGATGGCTATCGCCAGCGCCTCTCGGACTTTCTCGACCTGGCCCATGTCATCAAGCTTTCCGAAGAAGATCATGAATGGCTCGAGCCGGGCGTGACCATTGAGGAGCATGCACAGCTGCTGCTCGATCGGCCCAATTGCGAGTTGGTGGTGGTGACGCTGGGCGAGCATGGCTCGCGCGCTTTTTCCAATGTGGCCAATGCGCAGGCGGGCATTTATGCGCCGCCGGTGTTTGGGGACACGGTGGGCGCGGGCGATAGCCTGATGGCCGGCATTCTCACCTGGCTCAACGAAACCGGGGCGCTAAAACTTGGAAAGCTGGGCACGCTCGATGCGGCGGCGCTGCGAACAACGCTGCGCTTTGGCGCCGTGGTGGCCGGGCTCAATTGTGCCGAAAAGGGCTGCAAGCCCCCCACGCGTGCCCAGGTGGATGCCGTCCTCGCAAGCAGTTGACCGGTTCCGGCGTTGCGGTTTCCTGCTGGCTCTGGTGTGATCGCGCCGCGCCAGTCGGGGAAGTGTGATGAAGAAGCGTTGGATTGGTTTGGTCGTTGTCGCCCTGGTGGGCGCGGCGACGGCGGTCTATTTCCTCAAGCCGGTGGCGGGCCCCGAGCGGGACCTGACGCTGGTGGGCGATGCGACGCGCGGCGACTATGTGATGCGTTTGGCAGGTTGTGTTGCCTGCCACACCGATGCCGCGGCCGGCGGAATTGAACTAGCCGGCGGGGCAGGGCTCGAAACGGCTTTTGGCACCTTCGTGCCGCCCAATATTACTTCCGACCCGAAGGCCGGTATCGGCACCTGGACGCTGGAGCAGTTTTCGGACGCGCTCAGCAACGGCATGGGGCCGCAGGGGCATCTCTATCCTGCCTTCCCTTATGAAAACTATGCACTGATGAGCGACCAGGATGTGGTCGATCTCTATGCGGCGCTGATGAAGACCCAGCCGTCTCCGGCCCCGGCAGCCGAAAGTTCGGTGCCGTTTCCGTTCAATGTGCGGTTGATCATGGCGGGGTGGAAGAATCTCTTTTTCTCGCCGCGGCGGTTCGAGCCCGAAGCGGGGAAGGACGAGGTCTATAATCGCGGCAAATATCTCGCCATGGGGCCGGCGCATTGCGTTGCCTGCCATACGCCGCGCAATGCGCTTGGGGCGCTCGAATGGGATCGGGCCTTTGCTGGCTCGCCCGGGGGCACGGGTGGCAAGGCTCCGCCATTGACGCGCGAAGCACTGGTCGCAGAGGGTTATGACGTGGCGATGCTGGCGCAGACGCTGAAGGACGGCTTTACGCCGGGGTTTGACGTGCTCGGCGGGCCGATGGGCGAGGTGATTGCAGATTCAACCTCGTTCTGGACGGACGAGGATCTGAATGCGGTGGCGACGTATCTGATGGCGGAGTGAGGCTACTGACCCTCGAACTCAGCTCTGGCGTTGCGGGCAGAATGTAGGACGCGCAGAACGTAAACTGCGTCCGGTGTGAGCCGATAGTAGATGACATAATTGTCGAGTGGGATGGCCCTGATGCCGTCACCGAGTTCCGGTCGCAATTGGCCCGATTCTGGAAACTCACCGGCCCGTTGGCCGACCGCCAGGATGGCGTCGAGCAGTCTGTCCGCTGCGCGGATGCTGTCGTTGGCTATGTAGAGCCAGATGTCCTGTCGGTCCTGTTTGGCTGCAAAACTCTCGCGGACCTCAAGCGGCATTTGATTTCGCGCGCTCGGCGAGGATTCGACGACCTTCCGCTTTAATCTCCTCGATATCCATCGGCCCTGCATCGCCGCTGTCGATGCCTTCCTGGATAGCCTTCTTCAGCTCAGCGAGCTTCCATTCCCGCAGGGCTTCGCGCTCTTCCATAAGGCGCAGGCCGTCGCGCAGGACTTCGCTGATGCTGGCATAGCGGCCGGAAGCGACGAGCTTCTTGGCAAAGGCTTCGTAGTGGTCGCCGAGGGAATAGCTGGATGGCATGGCTCTTACTCCGAAATTATCAATTTATGATAGGATCGGAGGGTGTTGCTGACAAGGTCAGAGGGTGCTCAAAGAAGAGGCGGGCTGCTTGGCCCGCCTCTTCTGTCTCTCAGGCGCTGTAGGCCTTCACGTTCTGTTTTTGCTCGCCGAGGCCTTCGATGCCCAGGTGCATGACGTTGCCGGGCTTGAGCCAGACGGGCTCAGGCTTGATGCCCATGCCGACGCCTGGGGGGTGCCGGTGGTGATGACGTCACCGGGCTGCAGGCTCATGAACTGGCTGACATAGGAGACGACCTTGGCGACGCCAAAGATCATCGTCTTGGTGGAGCCGTTCTGGTAGCGGTGGCCGTCGACTTCGAGCCACATGGAGAGGTTCTGCGGGTCCGCGACCTCGTCCTTGGTGACGAGCCAGGGGCCGATGGGCCCAAAAGTGTCGGCACCCTTGCCCTTGTCCCAGGTGCCGCCGCGCTCGGTCTGGAAGTGGCGTTCGGAGACGTCGTTGCAGACGCAATAGCCGGCCACGTGGTCGAAGGCATCGGCCTCTTCGACATAACGGGCTTCCTTGCCGATGACGATGGCGAGTTCGACTTCCCAGTCCGGCTTGATGGCGTTCTTGGGGATGATGACATCGTCATTGGGGCCGATGATGGCGCTGGTGGCCTTCATGAAGATGATCGGTTCGGCCGGGATCGGTGCGCCGGTTTCGGCGGCGTGGTCGGCATAGTTGAGGCCGATGCAGATGAATTTGCCGACATTGGCGACGCAGGGTCCGA
Organism: Devosia sp.; assembly: GCF_024707125.1. GTDB lineage: Bacteria > Pseudomonadota > Alphaproteobacteria > Rhizobiales > Devosiaceae > Devosia. Next base: position 114,380 of record NZ_JANQAH010000010.1, on the reverse strand, counting down.
TGCGCTCGGACGCGTCCAGCTTGGGCAGGAGGTCGATGTCGGTCGCAGCGATCTTGGCGAGGCCTTCGGGAAGAAGGGTCGAGCCGCCGATATCGGCGACGACGCCGGAAAGGTCACGAATCGAGCCGTCCCTAGCGATGATGGCGGGCTTTTCCGACCCTTTTGGGCCAACGCGAAGCAGTTTCATGGGGCAGGGCTCCTCTTTCTCTGGCCTCGCTGATAGAGGCTAACATGTTAGTCTGTCGAGTGCGACTTTCGCCGATCCCGTTCGTTTGTCAGGATTTTGGGCGGATGATGCCCTTCTTGAGCAGGATATTGCCGTAGAGCCGGGTTTCGCCGGACTGGATGACGGCGGCGGCCTTTTTGGCGCGATCGTAGAAGGCAAAGCGCTCCACGGTCGAAAAGTGCATGGCCGGCTCGTGGCGCGTGATGATCTCTTGAAAGTCGTCGTAGATGGGCTGGCGGGCGTGGGGATCGCCGACGACGGCCATGCCGATGGCGGCCTGGTCGACAAAATCGTCGAGCGGCATGACGGTGAGGACGGCATCGAGCAGGTCGGTGGCCGAAATGCCGTCGGCGCGGTGGACCTGGGGCCCAAGGAATTCAGCGGGGAAATTGGCGTCGGCGATGACGATCTCGTCCCCATGGCCCATGGCGCGCAGGGTGGCGAGCAGTTCCGGGCCGAGTAGCGGCGGAATGTTTTTCAGCATTTTGGTCTCCAAAAGTCTTTGTTGTTTGGCGCGTCGATCACTCGCCGGGGCGACAATCGAGATCGTGACGGCGCCTGAGGCATTGTTCGAACCGCTCAGCCGAAGGGGAAATAATCGGCGTCGAGTACTGTTTCGGCGCCGTCGGCAAAGATGCCGGGATTGTCCTGGGCGAATGCAAAAAGCTCGACCATGACGGCGTCGATATGGGCGCGGATGGCGGCAATGGCCTGGGGCGTGTTGCCGGCGACGATGCCGTCGAGAATCGCCTGGTGTTCGGCGATGGTCAAAGCGAGGCGGCGTGGAGTGATGATCATGCGGCGGGCGCGGTCGAGATTGGCGCGGGCCTTGTCGATGATCGCCTTGACCTTGGTCATGCGCATGGTGCGGAAGATGATGTCATGGAAGGCGACGTCGATCTGGTGGAAGGTTTCGGCATCGTCGCGGGCGGCGGCATCGCGCTGCTCGGCCATATTGGCGTGTAGCGCCTCGATCACCTCGGCATCGTGCTTGCCGATGAGGACGCGCAGGGCTTCGCTTTCTAGGCCCTTGCGGATCAGCATGTATTCGCGGACATCGGCAATCTTTACGAGCGACACGGTCGAGCCGCGCTGGGGGGCGATGTCGACAAGGCCTTCTTCGGCGAGGCGGGCAAAGGCTTCGCTGACCGGGAAGCGGGACACTTCGAACTGGGCGCAGATGGCCGACTTGTCGAGGACCGCTCCGGGGGGCAAGGCCAGGGTGACGATGGCCTGACGCAGGGCCTGCGTGACCTCGGCGGTCACATTGCCGCGCGTCAGGGTCGGAGGCCGTGTCAAAAAAGAATAGGAACTTGTATGGTTGTTCATGCTAACATGTTAGTTAGTGTGCAGCCGTACCGCAATGGCCCCAATCTGACTGCGATGCGGAACGGCGTAAAGCACGAGTTGAGACCCCATACCGCCGGAATGACGCCGATGTCCGAGACCATGACCCGCCCGCAAGGCAAGACCCTGACGCTCAATAGCGCTGACAATATCGCCGTGGCGCTGGCCAATCTCGATGTCGGCACCGAAACGGCACAGGGCGTTTCTATCGTTCGCCGCGTGCCGCGAGGGCACAAGTTTTCTGTGCGTCCGATTGCTGCGGGCGAGGCGATTGTCAAATTTGGGCAGATCATCGGCTTTGCCAAGGAAGGCATTCCGGCCGGCGATTGGGTGCATGAGCATAATTGCGGCATGGGCGGGCCGGACGGCACGCTGGAGCATGACTATGCTTTTGCCCAGGGCGTGGTGCCGGTCGAGTTTCTGACTGGCGCCAATCAGGCGACGTTCCAGGGTTTCCGCCGGTCCAACGGCAAGGTGGGGACGCGCAACTATATCGGTATCCTGACCTCGGTGAATTGTTCGGCGACCGTGGCAAAATTCATGGCGCAGGCGATCAATAATTCGGGCGTTTTGGACGACTATCCCGAGATCGACGGCATCATTCCGTTCGTGCATGGCACCGGTTGCGCCATGGACAACCAGGGTGAGGGCTATCAGATCCTGCGGCGCACGCAGTGGGGTTATACGGCCAATCCAAATCTCGGGGCGGCGCTGCTGGTGGGCCTCGGCTGCGAAGTGTTCCAGATCGAGCGGATGAAGCAGTCCTATGGCATGACGGAAACGGATACGTTCCGCACCATGACCATTCAGGAGATCGGCGGCACGGCCAAGATGATCGAGTGGGGTGTCGAAAAAAATCAAGGAAATGCTGCCGATTGCCGCCAAGGCACGGCGCGAAACAATTCCGGCTTCGGAACTGACGCTGGCGCTGCAGTGCGGCGGGTCCGATGGCTATTCGGGGATCACCGCCAATCCGGCGCTCGGTGTTGCCGCCGATATTCTGGTGCGCAATGGCGGCACGGCGATCCTGTCGGAAACGCCGGAGATTTATGGCGCCGAGCATTTGCTTACCCGCCGCGCGGTCAATCGCGAAGTGGGCGAAAAGCTGATTTCGCGTATCAAGTGGTGGGAGGATTATACCCAGCGCAATGGTGGCGAGATGAACAACAATCCCTCGCCGGGCAACAAGGCGGGCGGGTTGACCACGATCCTTGAAAAGTCACTGGGTGCGGCGGCCAAGGGTGGCACCTCGCCGCTGACGGCGGTTTATGAATATGCCGAGCCGGTCAATGAGAAGGGCTTTGTGTTCATGGATACGCCCGGCTTCGATCCGGTTTCGGCGACGGGCCAGGTGGCGGGTGGTGCCAATATCCTGGCGTTCACGACGGGCCGCGGCTCGGCCTATGGCTGCAAGCCGGTGCCGTCGATCAAGCTCGCAACCAATTCAGAGCTTTATGGCCGCATGACTGACGATATGGACGTCAATTGCGGGGATATCGTCGAGGGCGTTTCCATCGAGGACAAGGGGCAGGAGATTTTTGATCTCATGCTGCGCGTGGCCTCGGGCGAGCAGACCAAGTCGGAAAAGCTCGGTTATGGGGACAATGAGTTTGTGCCCTGGCAGGTTGGGGCGGTGATGTAGGGCCCCGTCCTTACCCGATAGCCTACTCCATCACGGTGTCATTCCCGCGAAAGCGGGAATCTCCGTTACGGACGATCAAAGAGAGATTCCCGCTTTCGCGGGAATGACGCCGAGTGGGTGGCGAGCTACTGCTCGCCTTCGTTCGCTGGTTCGGCGCTCGGGTCGATGCCCACCCCAAAAGCGTCGACGCGGCCGATTGGGGCGGCCATCAGTTCTTCGAGGGGAAAACCGGTGTCGGAAGCTGGCTGCGGCGCGGCCACAAGCAGGTCGGCGGCGCGCTGCGGGGCGCGGCTGATCGGGACGACAGCGCCAGCAACTTCGAGAAGGCGCGTCTGGCCCTGGCCCTGATAGGGCGGGCGGAGCATGGCTGCGGCATCGGTGCCGAGAAGTGGGTCGGCCACGGCAACCGTGATACCACCGCCGCGATAGAAGGTGCGGATGGACTGGCTGATATAGAAGGCCAGCTTGTCGGCGCCGGCGGTCGAGAAGTGAATGCCGTCATCTTTGCGCATGCGGGCGTTCTGGCCGTTCACGTCGGGGCCTTGGGACGAATATTTGCCGTCTTCGCCTAGAAAACGCTCGTAGATATCGAGATATTCGGCGCCGCCCGAAAAGGCGGCCATCTTGAAGAGGGCGCTGATCTGGCTCATGGCGGCGGAATATTCCGATTTCGACATGGGTGGCAGGCCGACCCAGATCACCGGCTTTCGGGCGGCGCGGAGCTGGCCGAGGAAATCGTTGAGGCGGGCCTGATAGGCCGCCGTCCATTGCGGGGTCAACGAATTGTAGGACTGTCCGTCGACGCGGATTTCCTGCCGGTCGTTGACGCCGATGATGACAATGGCGAGGTCAAAACTGTCGGCGGCGATCTGCTCGCCGATGGTCTTGTTCCAATTGAAATAGTCGTCGCGCACGAAGCCCGAGGAGCCGACGCCTTGGTTGAGGACCAGGAGATTGGGGTCTTCGGCGTAAAAGCGTTCGAGCGCCTTGGCGAGGTCAACGGCGAGGGAATCGCCGAAGACGGCGAGACGCGTGGCGTTCTCGGCCTTTTCGACCTGCGGCTTTGGCGGGGGCAGGGCAGCGGGGGCGGCCTGGCGCGGCTGGGTCTGCTGCACCGGGGGTGGAGCCTGCTGAGGTTCGTCTCCGAAGAGAACGTCGAACAGGGTGCGGCGCTTCTGCTGTTGGGCGACCTCGATGCGGGTTTCTGCCTGCGCGAAAGCCGGCGCCACTTCCACCGTGGCGAAGAGGGCAATCAGCAAAAGGGCAAAAATACGCTTCATGGCTCGGTCCGAAATCTTCTTTCGGTCTAGGGTTTGAGTATTTCACGTGATGACGGGCTGCAAACGCCGGTTTTCTGCGCTTCCGGTGCTCACGTACCAAACGTACGCTGCGCGCCGGTTCTCGAAAACCGACGCTTTCGCCTCGTCCTGACGTGAAACCCTCCAAACCCTAACAGACAGAGGTCAACAAAACCATGCGCTCGCCATGGCGTTACCGTGTGGCGCTGGAGAGGGCTTCGGCGGCGGCGCGCGTAATAAAACCGTCGGCGATCTCGCCGCGCGCGGCCTGGAAACGGGCATAGGCGGCCTGGGTGATCGGGCCGAGACGGCCATCAACGGCGCCGTCATAGAGCCCGAGTGCCTTGAGCGACTGCTGGATCGACTGGCGCTGGGCAATATTGGGGAAGGCGGTGTCGCGCGGCCAGGGCGTGACATAACCGCCGCCGCCCTTGAGGCGGTCGGTCAGGTGGGCCACGGCCATGGCGTAGCTGTCTGAGAAATTATAGCCCTTCAGGACCAGATAATTGCCAGTCATCAGGAATTTGGGGCCGTTATGGCCGGTCGGGACGTAGAGGAAGACCGGTGTGTTGGGATTTGAAAAGGGGCGACCGGAGACGCGGGTTATGCCGCGTTCGGCGAAGAAGCTGATGGGGCGGAGCTGGTCGCGGGTGGCGAGGAGGTAGTCGAAGTTTTGCGGGACTTCCACCTCAAAACCCCAATCCATGCCGGGCTGATAGCCGAGGTCGAGCAGGAATTTGGCTGAGGTGGCGAGCGCATCGGCGAGGGAATTGTGGAGGTCGACGCGGCCGTCGCCATCTCCGTCGGCGCCATGAGCGATGACATTGGTGGGATTGACCTGGAGGTGACCGATGGCGCCGGCCCAGGAGCCGATGGGGGACGTGCCGCCATTGCTTTCGGCGAGGCGCAGGGCGGCGAAGAAGTCGGCCTTGTCTTCGGCATAGCGGGTGCGGCGCTGGAAGGTGACTGTGGCCAGCGAGCGGACGATGGGGCGGATCAGGTCGGCATTGCCGAGCACGGCGCCATAATCGGTCTCGATGCCCCAGATGGCGCCGAGCAAATAGGGATCGACGCCAAAGTGCTGGCCAATGGTTGAAAAGAGCTGGGCGTTGCGCTCGAGGGCGGCCAGGCCGCGGGAGATGCGGCCGGAATTGACGCGGGTTTCGATATAGTCCCAGACCGGGGTGGTGAACTCGGGCTGGGTTTCGACGAGTTTTGGGACGCGCGGATCGGGCGTGAGGCCCGTTGTCAGCGCGTCATAGGCGGAGGCGCTGACGCCTGATGCGACAGCCTCGGGTTTGAGGCTGGCCAGAAAACCGGAAAAGTCTGATTGCGCCAGTGCCGGGCTGGTCATCAGCAAGACGAGCAGGGCGGCGAAGCGGCGCATGGTAAGCAAACCTCAGCGGTTGCGGGTCATCAGGTGGCGTTCCCAGGCATAGGCGGTTTCGACGATTTCGTTGAGATCGTCATGCTGGGGCTTCCAGCCAAGGAGAGCGCGGACCTTTTGGCCGGTGGCGGTGATCGAGGCGGGGTCGCCGGCGCGGCGCGGGCCTTCGTCGGCGCGGAAATTGATGCCCGAGACTTTTCGCACGGTCTCGACCACTTCGCGCACGGAATAGCCCTGGCCGTAGGCGCAGTTGAGCGTGGTGCTTTCGCCGCCTTTTCGCAAATGGTTGAGCAAGAGGGCGTGGGCAGCGATCAGGTCGGTGACGTGGATATAATCGCGCACGCAGGTGCCGTCGGGCGTTTCATAGTCGGTGCCAAAGATGTCCATCTTTTCGCGCTGGCCGAGCGCGGTCTGGCAGGCGACCTTGATGAGATGGGTGGCGAGCGGGGTCGACTGGCCCGAACGCTTTTGTGGGTCGGCGCCGGCGACGTTGAAATAGCGCAGCACGCCAAAGGTGATGGGGTGTGCCGCAGCGACGTCAGCCAGCATCCACTCGGTCATGAGTTTGGAGCGGCCATAGGGCGACATCGGGTTGAGGGGCGTATCTTCCACCACGGGCGCGAGGCCGGTCATGCCGTAAACGGCGGCGGTCGAGGAGAAGATGAAGTGCTTGACGCCGCCCTTAACGGCTGCCTCGATGAGATTGCGCGAGGTGGCGGTGTTGTTGGCGTAATATTTTAGCGGATTGGTTACCGATTCAGGAACGACAATCGAACCTGCGAAATGAATGATTTCGGTGATGCCGTATTTTTCGATAAGGCTGACGACGAAGTCGATATCGCCTGCATTGCCTTGTACAAATTGCGCCCGGCCGTCTATGGCCCAGTCGAAGCCCGTGACCAGATTGTCGAGGACAACCACGTCCTGTCCGGCATCGGCCAGATTGAGAACCATGTGGCTGCCGATGTAACCTGCTCCACCTGTGACCAAAACCGTCATTGGCCGTACTCCCGCCGCAAAAGCCCTTTTGTTGTGCAAGGATATGTAACAGATGTCGATTTAGGTCTACGCCTAAGTTCCGAATAACCAAGCAAGGGAATAATCCGTGTCCAAACGCGTCCGCACTGCCGTCTTTCCTGTCGCCGGCCTGGGAACCCGTTTCCTGCCTGCCACCAAGGCGATGCCGAAGGAGATGCTGACCGTGGTGGACCGGCCGCTGATCCAGTATGCGGTGGATGAGGCGCGTGAGGCAGGTATCGAGCATTTCGTTTTCGTCACCGGCCGCAACAAGGGCGTCATCGAGGACCATTTCGATCGTCAGTTCGAGCTGGAAACGACGCTGGAAGTGCGCGGCAAGGACGAAGCCCTGCGCGAACTCCAGAAGGATCTGCCTTCTGCCGGACGCACCAGCTTTACCCGCCAGCAGGAGCCGCTTGGCCTGGGGCACGCCGTCTGGTGTGCCAGGGATATCGTTGGGGACAATCCCTTCGCGCTGCTGCTGCCGGATATGCTCTTCAAGGGTGAGCCGGGTGTTTTGAAGCAAATGATGGATGCCTATGAGGAAACCGGCGGCAATGTCATTGCGGTGGAAGAAGTGCCGCATGACGAGGTTTCGTCCTATGGCGTCATCGGGCGTGGCGAGGGGCCAGATACGGGTTTCAACCTGACGGAAATGGTGGAGAAGCCCAAGAAGGAAGACGCGCCCTCAAACCTGATCATTTCGGGCCGCTATATCCTGCAGCCGGAAATCTTCTCGCTGCTCGCCGAACAGACCAAGGGCGCAGGCGGGGAAATCCAGCTCACCGACGCCATGCAAACCCTGATGCACCAGCAGAGTTTTACCGGCGTCAAATATGTCGGCAAGAGCTTTGACTGCGGTTCGAAGATCGGCTTCCTGACGGCAAACGTCGTCTATGCGCTGGAGCGTGACGATATTCGTCCCGGCTTTATTCGGGAACTGCGCAAGCTCGACCTCGAAGAGCAGCTCTGAGCGCGATCAACGCGCGATCGTGACGCCCAGGCTCACCTGATGGGTCTGGGTGTTGCCGTTGGAATTGTCGGTATTGCCGTAGCCGTAATCGGCATTCAGGCTTGTATGGGCATTGAAGACATAGTCGGCGCCCGCGCCGAGGCCGAGGCGGCGTTCGGTGGTGCCGGTGCCGACGAGTTCGGACTGGCTCCAATTGGCCGAGGCACGCAGCCGCAGCCAGGTGTTGACCGTGTATTGGGCACTGGTGGATGCGGTGTACTGGATGCGGGCATTGCCCGGATTGTCGGCGCCGGCCGGGGCCAGCGCGGTTTCGAGGCCGGCAGTCACTGTCACCGTTGAATCAGGCGTATAGCTGATTTCAGCGCCATAGAGCTGGGCGCGGATGGCGCCGAGCGTGGCTTCGTCAAAGACGCGTTCGCCGATGCCGACCGAGGCATTGGCCGACCAGATATTGTTCCACTGGCCGGCGACACCGGCGCGCAGCGAGCGGTTGGTGGCGTTGGGATAGGTACCGAGGCTGGCCGTCGGCGAATCGAAAATGTCGCGCTGCACTTCGCCTTCCCCAAAAACTTCGAGAATGGGCGTGATCTGGTAGCCGAGCCGGAGATTGGCGCTGGCGGCCCAGTAGTTCTGCTCGGAATTGTCGGTGAGGCCGGTATCGGTGCGGTTGGTCGGGCCATAGGAGGTGCGCTGCACGCCGGCGCCGAGCCCGAGATTGAACCTTCCGAACTGGCGCGTGACGCCGACTTCGGCGCCGCCGGTGAAGACCTGCGGCGGGGTGATGATCGCTGGCGAGAGACCTGCAGTGCCCGGCAGGTCCTGGGTGAGGCCAATATTGGCGGAGGCCGAGGCGGTGGTGACCGAATCGATCGGCGCGGAGCCCGAAATGGACAGGGTACCCGAGGCGAGGGTCGGCAGGTTCTGGCCGCCGGTCTTGGCGATATCGGCGCTGCCATCGACCACGATGGTGGCGATGCCACCGGCATGGGTATAGCTGAAGCGCGGCAAGACGTGGGTGACGAAACTGCCCGTGCCGTTGGAATTGAGATAGGTGCCGCGCAGGCCGACGGACCAGTCTAGCGGGGCGCTTTCGCTCGTTTCGGGGCCCACTGCAAATTCGGGCGGGACGGGCTGGGCCGGGTAAACGCCTGGGCGGAGGCGGGCATTGGCCAGGGTCGGGTCGGAAACGGTCTGGCGCGTGGGCGCGGTGACGCTGGCGGTGGTGGTCTCGTCAACCGGATCGGTCGCAACCAAGGCGGGCGCAGCAAAAGCCGTGCCGGCCATGAGGCCGACAACCAGGCCCAGGGCCAGGCTCATGGTGTGCTGCGACAAAGGCAAACCGCGCTCCGAAAGGACAGGGGCGGACAGGAGCCCCGCGCGCGATCCTTTCAGCTTATGGTTAACGAATGCTTGCCTTGTGTTTCAAATCGCTTCGACAAGCAGGACCGCACCTTCGCTACCGACGATGCGGATGCGTTGTCCCGCCGGCAGGTCGGGGCCAGAAATGCGCCAGATGGTGTCGCCCAGGGTCAGGCGGCCGAAGCCCCCGGCAATGGGTTGTTCGAGCACGGCTTCGTGGCCGATGAAACTGTCGCCGCGGCGGTTGAGATAGGGGCGGTCGGACTGGCGGGGACGGCTGCGACTCCAGCGCGTCCAGAGGACGATGGCGACCAGAGCCAGGACACCGAACATGAGCCACTGGAAGGGCCAGGCAATGGGCTGGAACAGGACCACCAGCCCGGTGATCAGCCCGGCGATGCCCAACCAGAGGAGGTAGCCTCCGGGCACGAAGAGTTCGAGCGAGAGGAGAATGAGCCCGGCGATGATCCAGGCCCAGGGGGGCATTGGCGGCGAGGAACTCGATGAGCACCATGGATCGCCCCTCGGCTAGAACTGGCCGGGTTCGCGCGGCGGCTGGCCTGCCGTAGGCGGACGCGACGTCGGGCGGGCTGCTGCCGTCGGGCCGCCGCCGCCAAAAGCCTCGCGGGCGATTTCGCCAATGCCGCTAATAGCGCCGATGACGCTCGATGCCTCGACCGGCAGCATCAGCACCTTCTGGTTGGGGGAGGTCGCGATCTTGCCCAGTGCCTCAATGTAGTTATTGGCGACGAAATAGTTGATGGCCTGGACATTGCCCGAGGCGATGGCGTCGGAAACCATCTGGGTGGCCCGGGCTTCCGCCTCGGCGGAGCGTTCGCGCGCCTCGGCATCGCGGAAGGCGGCTTCCTTGCGGCCTTCGGCTTCGAGCACCTGGGCCTGCTTTTCGCCTTCGGCCTTGAGAATGGCGGCCTGGCGGCTGCCTTCGGCTTCGAGAATGGTGGCGCGCTTTTCGCGCTCGGCCTTCATCTGCCGGCCCATGGATTCAACGAGATCCTTGGGTGGATCGATGTCCTTGATCTCGATGCGGGTGATTTTCACGCCCCAGGGCGAAACGGCCGTATCGACGACGCGCAGCAAGCGTTCGTTGATCTCGTCGCGATGGCTCAAAAGTTCGTCGAGGTCCATCGAACCCATGACCGTACGGATATTGGTCATGGTGAGATTGAGAATGGCGTTTTCGAGATTGGTCACCTCATAGGCGGCCGCTGCAGCATCGAGGATCTGGTAGAAGGTCACGCCATTGGCGGTCACCGTGGCGTTGTCGCGGGTGATGACTTCCTGGTGGGGGACGTCGAGCACCTGTTCCATGACGTTGATCTTCTTGCCGATCGTGTCGATGAAGGGAATGATCAGGTTAAGGCCCGGCTTGAGGGTGCGGGTATATTTGCCGAAGCGTTCGACGGTGTAATTGTAGCCCTGCGGGATGGTCTTGGCGCCGGCAAACAGCACCAGGATAAGCAGGATGCCGAGGCCGATCAGCGTGACGCTGAGGCCATCGAGAGTGAAGCCGTCGAATTCCATGATGCGATCTCCTCTTGCGGGCCCGGCAATATGTACGGTCGCTCAGCGACATAGGCAACCTTGCATGGTCTCGGTGCGCTTTTTTGCGCGGCGGGCTTGCAGGAAAGAGGGCTTGGGCCTAACCCTTCGACGAAGTTTTCCGCAGCCTTTTTGGAAGTGATGCTCATGCCGCAGGACGCAAACGCCATTCGTTCCATTCTCTCGCTGGCGCCCGTCGTGCCCGTCATCATTCTCGATGACGTTTCTCAGGCGCGGCCCTTGGCCGAGGCGCTGGTGGCTGGCGGTTTGCCAGTGCTGGAAGTGACGCTGCGCACGCCCAATGCACTCAAGGTCATGGAAGAGATGGCCAAGGTGACTGGCGCCATCGTTGGCTCGGGCACGGTGCGGCATGCCGCGCATATGAAGGCATCGGTGGATGCCGGTTGCCGCTTCATAGTGTCGCCCGGTGCTTCGCCGCGCCTCCTCGATGCGGCGGACGACGTCGCCATTCCGCTGCTGCCGGGGATTGGTACCCCGACCGAAGCCATGGCCGCGGCCGAGCGGGGTTATTCGTTCCTGAAATTCTTCCCGGCCGAAGCGCTGGGTGGCGCGCCGGTCTTGAAGGCCTTTGCCTCGCCGCTGCCTGATATCACCTTCTGCCCGACCGGTGGCATCGACGTGGTCAAGGCCAAGACCTATCTGAGCCTGCCCAATGTCATCTGCGTGGGGGGCAGCTGGATCATGCCGGCCGACGCGCTGGCGAGCGGCGATTTCGCCCGCATCGAAGCGCTGGCCAAGGAAGCGAGCGCGCTGCGCGGCTAAAGCATCTGGGGGCTGGGTTAGTTTCATGAACAAGCCTGCGCCCCCTTCCGGCCTCGGCCATCTGCGGATCGTCCTCAACGACAAGGCCTATGTCGGGCCCGGCCGTGCCGATCTGCTGGAGGGAATCGCCCGGACCGGGTCCATTTCCGCCGCCGGCAAGGATATGGGCATGAGTTACAAGCGGGCGTGGGGGCTCGTGCAGGCGCTCAATGAAGGCTTTGGGCGGCCGCTGGTGGAGACGGCACGGGGTGGGGCGGCTCAGGGCGGGGCGTTTCTTACTCCGCTCGGGGAAGAAGTGCTGGCCCGCTATCGCGCCATGCAGACGGCGACAGAGGCTGCTATCGCCGATGATGTGGCGCTTCTGCGGGGGCTGATTTCCGATATATCCAGGTAAACATATCGCTTGCGTGGCAAATGGCTTTCGGCCATCGATATGGTCGATCAAACATATCGGAGGCTTCCTTGTCCCGTCTGCTGCTTTCTCTCGCCGTCGTCGCTGCCACGGCCAGTCCGGCCTTTGCCGAAACCGTCAATGTCGCCGTGGCCGCCAATTTCACCGCGGTTGCGGAACAACTGGCCGAAATCTTTGAGGCCAAGGGCGAGCATCAGGTCGAGTTGAGCTTTGGCGCAACCGGCCAGCTTTACACCCAGATCACACAGGCGGCGCCCTTCGGCATTTTCCTTGCAGCCGATGATGCCCGTCCGCAAAAGGCAATCGACGAGGGTTTTGCGGTCGATGGGACCTTTTTCATCTATGCCGAGGGCCGGCTGGTGCTTTATGCGCCGGGTCGCGACGTGAGCGATGGTGAGGCGGCACTCAAGGGCGACTTCAACAAGCTCGCCATTGCCGATCCGGCGGCCGCGCCCTACGGCAAGGCGGCGGTGGAAACCTTGACAGCGCTTGGTCTGCTTGAAACGCTGACGCCGAAACTGGTGCAGGGCGAGAACATTTCCCAGACGCTGCAATTTGTCGAAAGCGGCAATGCCGAACTGGGCTTTGTTGCGGCAAGCCAGGTGCTCGGGAAGGCCGACCAGTGGCTGGTGCCGGCAGAACTGCATGAGCCGATCGCCCAGGGCGCGGTGCTGCTCAAGACCGGCGAGACCAATCCGGCCGCTTTGGCCTTCCTTGATTTCCTCAAGTCCGATGAAGCCGTCGCGGTGATCGAAGCCTCTGGCTATTCGGTGCCATGATCGGTGGCGACCCGCTTCTCTCGGCCGTTCTGCTGACGCTGGCGCTGGCCGCCAGTGTCACTGGGGCCCTGCTGGTGGTCGGGTCGCCTCTCGCCTGGTGGTTGGCGCGCAGCCAATGGCGGGGCAAGGAAGTGGTGGGTGCCGTCGTCTCGCTGCCGCTGGTGCTGCCGCCGACCGTGCTTGGCTTTTATCTGTTGCTGGCGCTCGGGCCGAATGGTCCGGGCGGCGCAATTGCCGGGCTTTGGGGCGCGCGTACCCTGGCCTTTTCCTTTGGGGGCCTCGTCATCGGGGCCGCCATTGCCTCGCTGCCCTTCATGGTGCAGCCCCTGCGCAACGCCTTTGCCGCTATCGATGAAGACGTGATGGAGGCCGCCGATACGCTGGGGGCTTCGGCAAGGCAGCGCTTTGTGCGCGTGGCGCTGCCGCTCGCCATGCCCGGCTATCTCGTTGGCTCGATCATGGCCTTCGCCCATACGATGGGCGAGTTCGGCGTGGTGCTGATGATCGGGGGCAATATTCCGGGACAGACCAAGGTGTTGTCCATTGCCATCTATGACTTTGTCGAGCGGCTCGAATGGGAAAAGGCGCATGTCGTGGCCGGGTGCATGGTGGCTTTTGCGTTCCTTGTGATTTTCTCGACGCTTGTGCTGGGGCGCAAGGTAGCCCAGCCAATCTCGTAGACCGTTTTCTAGTCACATTGACTACTAACATGTTAGTTGCTAGGGCAGGTCGAACGCGCTTCCGGAGCCTCGGCCATGACCGCCATCGACAAGATTCTCACCGTTGACGAAATGATGCGGGTGGCGCGCCGGCGCGTGCCAAAAATGTTCTTCGAATATGCCGATAGCGGTTCCTATACCGAGGGCACCTATCGCGAGAACGAGAGCGATTTCAACAAGATCAAGCTCAACCAGAAGGTGGCGGTCAATCTTGAGGGGCGCAACCTCAAGACCAAGATGCTGGGCAAGGAAATCACCATGCCCGTCGCGATCGCGCCGGCCGCGACCGGGGGCATGCAGACGGCCGATGGTGAGATCAAGGCGGCCAAGGCGGCCGAAAAGTTCGGCATTCCCTTTTCGCTCTCGACCATGAGCGTGTGCTCGATCGAAGACATTGCCGAGAACACCACGGCGCCGTTCTGGTTCCAGCTCTATGTGATGCGCGATCGCGACTTCATCAATCGCCTGATCGACCGCGCCAAGGCGGCCAAGTGTTCGGCGCTGGTTCTTACGATGGACCTGCAGATCCTTGGGCAGCGCCACAAGGACATCAAGAACGGGCTGTCGACGCCGCCAAAGTTCACGCCCTATTCGATCTGGCAGATGATGCAGCATCCGCTCTGGTGTGCGCGCATGCTGGGCACCAAGCGCCATACCTTCCGCAATATCGTCGGCCATGTCAGCGGCGACCATGACCTGGCTTCGCTCTCGGCCTGGACGGCCAGCCAGTTCGACCCGACGCTCAACTGGGGCGACGTGCGCTGGATCAAGGAGCGCTTTGGTGGTCCGGTGATCGTCAAGGGCGTGCTCGATGCCGATGATGCGCAGGCGGCCATCGACAATGGCGCCGATGCGATCGTTGTGTCTAACCATGGCGGTCGCCAGCTCGATGGCGCGCCGTCGACCATTCGGGTTCTGCCCGAGATCGTCGACAAGGTCGGGCACAAAACCGAGGTTTATCTCGATAGCGGCATCCGCATGGGCCAGGACGTGATCAAGGCGCTGGCCTATGGCGCCAAGGCGACCTTTATTGGCCGGCCCATGCTTTATGGGCTTGGTGCGGGCGGGGAAGCGGGCGTGACGCGCGTGCTCGAAATCATCCGCAAGGAACTCGATACGACCATGGCGCTGTGCGGCGAGCGCGACATTCTCAATGTCGGCCTGCACAATATCTATTCGAACGACATGCCGCCGCGGAATGCGCCCAAGCCGCGCGCTTAGGTCTCAGTTTCAGAGACTGTGCGCTGATCAGCAATGCCGGCGGTAAGCTTGCGCCGCCGCCGGTCGGGCCCCGCATATTCCGGGGCCTCGATGAATTCGCGCGGTTTGATGTCGAGGCCGGCGATGCGCTTTTGCAGGTCGGTGGCCGAGAACGGCTTTTTGAGGAACTCGCTGACGCCGGCATCGCGGGCTTCGGCAATGCGCGCGATGTCGGGTGCTGAAGACATCATGATGACGGATGTGGTGCGGTTGGGGCTGTCGACATCGGTCCGCATCTGGCGCACCATTTCGACAGCGTCCGGTGGCCCCATCATGTCATCGAGGATGATGAGGCTATAGGAACGGCTGTCGAGCACGGCTTTGAGCTCGCGCGGGTTCGTAATTTCCAGAACCATGCGATGGCCGAGGCCTCGCACCATGGCCGCGATAAGCGAGGCCATGTTTTCCACCGGATCGGCGATCACGACGCCGTGCTTGACGATTTTATCCATTCCCAGCCCCCTGGAACCGGCGGAAACTCTAGCCTGATAAGGCTGACCTGCCGGTTAACGGAGCCCTGTAAGGCCGGGCGTCGAAACGGGGAAAACTCTTGCTCAGGCGCGTTGACAGAGCCCAGCCTTTTCCCTATGAAGAGCGCAGTTTTCGGGCGCCTTGGCGCCCCTTTTGTTTGACCAGGGAATTAGACCGATGAAGGTAACCAACTCGCTGAAGGCGTTGATGACGCGCCACCGCGCGAACAAGCTCGTCCGCCGTCGCGGTCGTGTCTACATCATCAACAAGGTGGACAAGCGCTTCAAGGCCCGCCAGGGCTAAGCGTTTCACGCTTTGCAAAGTTTCGACAAGGCCCGCATGCGAATGCGGGCCTTGTTGTTTCTGGACGGACGGAGCTGCGGTCTAGGACAAGACCATCCAGGCATAGGCAATGCCTCCAAGAAGTCCGGCCCAGATGCCGATCTGCAGCATCAGTAGCAGGATCTGACCCGTCCGGGACCTGGAGAAGCGCTCCCACATGTCCGCGATGAAAATCGTCAGGGCCTTGAGAGCTACCAGTCCTGCCATCCCCGCCAGTGCGATCAACAGTCCTTCCGGCCCGGCAAAGAGATAGGCTGCGGCCGCTATTGAGGTTGCGACCAGCAGCAGGCCCATGAGCCAGGCGGTGGCTTCGATGTGCATGCTCGATAATGCCCCCAGCCCCGACTTGACCCACAGGCAGACCGCGACCAGGACGACAAGTGTGCCTCCGGTCAGGATGAGGTTTGCGCTGAGGACCCAGACGAGGCCGGTCATCACCGCTATGGGGATGATGATCGCCCAGATATTCGGTTTGGGCTCGGTGCGGGTCCTGGTGCCGGTTTCCGGGCCGCCAACCGGATCTGGCGCAGGAATGCCCTTGCCCATGGCTTCGTCGTGGCGTCGCCAGGTCTCTGCGGCTTCCTTCAAGCGCCGGGCTTCATGAAGCGCCTCGAGTTCACGCGCATTGTCGGCGGTGCCCGTTCCCGCGCCGTTTCGGCCCATGGCACGCTGGGCTTCTATGCGGCGCCACTCTTCCTCTGTCGTCATGATGGTTCTCCCAGGCGCCTGCGGCGCCGCGGTTAGTCCAACTCGTCAAAGAATTCGGTATTGGGGCGCACGCCGATATAGTCGGCACCGCGGCTGCCCGTTTCGGCCGCGACTTCCTCGATGATCGCCCACAATTCGCGGCCATGCTGGGCGGTATAGAGTTCAAGCCGGATATCCATGGCGATGGACACATCGTCGAGACGCTGCATGCTGCCCGCCCGTTCCTGACGCACGCGCTCTATGTCCTCTTGCGATACGGGAATGCGTTCAAACTTGACGATCTCGGCGAAGTAACGGCTGCGCAGTTCGGGAGACAGGGTTACGGGCGACCCGTCCTGCCGCTGCACATATTCGGGGATGTATTGATCGAGAAAGGCGGCGGCGATCTTTTCGGCCACATCGCCCTGCGGCAGGCTCGCCAGGTCCGGCTCGGCATGTATGCGATATTCAAGCAGTGCGAAGGCCGGATCGGGTACTGCGGGGCAATTGGATCGGACGAAGAAGCGATCCTTTCCCCTATAGGGGAAAAAAGGGTGGCAGGTATTCGGTGACATTTACCAGTGTCGTGGTCTGATAGGGCTGGAAACGCCGGTAGTTCTCCCGTTCGGGATCGGGGTAATAGCAATTGAGTTGGTCGCCGTCGGCGCTGACCTCGGCAGAGAGCAGGGTGGCGCGGTCGGACATCAGCGGTCCCATCACGGCAATGGCGTCGAGGTTGAACTTGAGCCTTTCGACCATGGGCGCGTCGCAGCCGCCCAGCATCATGACCACCTGGCGAACCGCGGCCTCGGGATCCTCGGCAATGGCGAGCCGGACCAGATGGGCGGGGCCGAGCTTGCCAATGGGATTGGCCATGAAGCGCAGCGTTGCCTCTTCGAGGCTTGCACCGGACAGGTCACCGAGGCTCTCGGTGTCGTAGAGCGCTTCTGAGAACATGATCTGGTCCATCAGCTCGCGTTCGAGCACCAGGTTGTCGAACTGATCCGGCAGCTCGCAAGTGCGCCCGAGCGTGTCCAGAAATTCATGACGGAGTGCATAGGCGGCGGGGTGGCGCTCGGGCAGGTCGACATGGGTGTCTATTCGCCCTTCGACAATGTCGACGATCACCTGATGGGGAATGAGGTCCCAAAAGTCTCCAGTCTCACCGGAAGTGTCAGCGCCTGGCTTGGTCTTGGCGCCAGACAGGTCCTGAGCGGCCCCCTGCGCCAGTCCGGCGCCGGCAATCAGCAGGAGCAGACCCAAGTGACGCAACCCTCGGAGCAGCGTCTGACTGAAGAAGAGTTCGCGTTCCCGCAGCATCTGGCCCTCCACCGAGAAGGCGGCCGCAGGATGCGAAGGTCTGCATCTGCAGCCAGGATCCCATCACGTGGAGATGATTTTATACCAAGTGTAAACCAAGTCGAGAGGCGAGACGGTGGCGGAGGCAGATCCCCCAAAACAGAAAAGGCCCCGATCTTTTCGGGGCCTTTGTGGAGTCTCGTGCGGGATCGCGCCTTAGCTCGAACCGGCGCCGTCTTGGCGGACGAAGGCGATGCGGAGCATGTTGGTCGCGCCAGGGGTGCCGAGTGGAATGCCGGCGGTGATGGCGATGCGGTCGCCGGGGCGGGCAAAGCCTTCCTGATAGGCGATGACGCAGGCGCGATCGACCATGTCTTCGAGCGAGACCGCATCTTCGGTCTGCACGCAATGGACGCCCCACACCACCGACATGCGGCGGATGGTACGCATATTGGGCGAGAGCACGATGATGGGCTTGCTGGGACGCTCGCGGGCGGCGCGGATGCCGGTCGAGCCCGAGGCCGTGTAGGTGACGATGGCAGCAAGATCGAGCGTTTCGGCAACCTGGCGCGTTGCAGCCGAAATGGCGTCGGCAGCGGTTGCTTCCGGTTCGGTCTGGGCGGCGCGGATGATGTTGCGGTAGTTGGCGTCGCTTTCGACGGCAACGGCCACCTTGTTCATGGTCGCGACGGCTTCGATCGGGTACTGGCCCGAAGCGGACTCCGCCGAGAGCATGACGGCATCGGCGCCTTCGAAGACGGCGATGGACACGTCCGAGACTTCGGCACGGGTCGGGACGGGCGCAGTGATCATGGATTCGAGCATCTGCGTTGCCACGACCACCGGCTTGCCATAGCGGCGAGACATGCGGATCATGCGCTTCTGCAGACCCGGAACGGTTTCGAGCGGCAGTTCGACGCCGAGGTCGCCGCGGGCGACCATGATGGCGTCGGAAAGCTTCACGATCTCTTCGAGGCGATCGATGGCCTGGGGCTTTTCGATCTTGGCCATGACGCCGGCGCGGCCCTGGACGATCTTGCGCACGTCGATGATGTCTTCAGGACGCTGCACGAAGGAGAGGGCGATCCAGTCGGCCTCGGCCTTGAGGCCTTCCAAGAGGTCGGCATGGTCCTTTTCGGTGAGAGCACCGGTCGGGAGCAGCGTATCGGGCAGGGAAACGCCCTTCTTGTCCGAGAGCTTGCCACCATAGATGACTTCGGTCTCGATGACGCCGCCTCCGACTTTAGTCGCCTTGAGCTGCAGCTTGCCATCGTCCAAAAGGAGACGGTCTCCGACAGAGACGCTTTCGATGATTTCCGGATGCGGCAGGTAGACGCGCTCGGAATTGCCGTTGTCGTTCTTGTCGCTGTCGAGCGTGAATTTCTGGCCCTGGACCAGGTTGACCGAGCCCTCGGCAAACTTCCAGACGCGGAGCTTTGGGCCCTGCAGGTCGACCAGCACGCCGAGCGGGTGCTTCAGGCGCGCTTCGACATTGCGGATGCGCGCAACGGTCTGATGCAGAAGCTCGTGGCTGGCATGGCTCATATTGATGCGGAATACGTCCGCACCGGCCTTTGCCAGTTCCTCGATCATCTTTTCCTCGTTGCTTGCGGGCCCGAGGGTGGCGAGGATCTTTGCGCGTCTGATCCGTCTCATTGCGTATCCGTGCTCTGTCTGTCTGGTGGTGGTGGCGGAAGGGGTACCACCTGATCGGCATTTTCGGGGTCAACCAGGAAGGCTGGCTCTTCGAGATCTTCACCGGCGTCCGGACCGACCACATTGGGCGCGCCCGCGCTTTCGGTCAGCTGCAGCGTCCAGTCCGTCCGGTTCTGGGTATCGATTTCAAAGAACCCGGTGCGCTCATAGCCCCGCGCGAGGCAATCCTCAACCCCGAATATTGTGAAGGTTTCATCACGCGTGCACATGAACACCTGGCCGTCCCAGGCGCCGCCGCCAATATCGTCGACGGCATAGAGGTAATAAAAGCGCCGTTGCAGGTCGCCTTGATAGAGGGTGCGGCAATCGCCGGGCGGGGTTTGCCACCAGCCTTCACTCATCCAGCCACGTTCGGCGCGATAGCCAAGGGCCACGGAGAGGATATTGGCGGTCTCGTTGCAGATGCGAAGGTCCGCATAGGCCGGCGCGACCGGGCTTAGAAAAAAGCCACCCGCAAGAAGCGGCAAAAGCGTCGAGCCGAGGCAGAAGCGGTGCAAGAGCGGGCCATTGGTCATGGGAGATACCGGGAGTGTTTGAGCCGATGCGACAAGTCGGGTCAATGGCTAATGACGGGATTTGACGGAATTGCGGGCATGCAATGCGGTGATCTGTAGAGAATCGGCCAGTCAAGGGCTTGAACCGCGCGAGCCCATGGGGTTCAAGACAGCCAGAACAAAAAGAGGTTTACGATGGCCGTCGAAGACAGCGTCGCCCAGGACCAGCTCCGCGCCTTTATCGAGCGCATCGAGCGGATGGAAGAAGAAAAGGCCGCCATCGCGGCTGACATCAAGGAAATCTACGCCGAAGCCAAGGGCAACGGCTTTGATACGAAAATCCTGCGCAAGATCGTCACGATCCGCAAGCAGGACGCCAATGAGCGTATGGAGCAGGAAGCCATACTCGAGCTCTACATGTCGGCGCTCGGCATGATCGAAGGCGCTTCCGACCACTAAGGCTTTTGCGGCTCAGCCCGGTCAAGCCGGGCTGAGCGACGCAGTGGTGAGTTTTATCGAGCGCCAATAGGTGTTCGAAACCCGCTTTCCCGGCGAGATGGCATCGGGATAGTCGAATTTCAGGTCGACAAAGCCATCATCATCCAAAGCACTTGCCGGGATTGAAATGACAAAGCGCTCGGCCTTGTCGGGCGTTACGGCGATTTCCCCGATGTCATGACCGTTGGCGGAAATGAGGACGCGCTGTTGGGCTGGGCCCGGCAGGGTGACGCCGGTCAATTCCAGCATCAGGGTCAGCGGGCCCTGTGCGTCGACAGCAAAGCGCAGGCGCGAGGTTTCGCCGACCGAATGGGTGCCGTCACCGGCCGGGCCGGTCCACCCGCAGGGGCGAAGTTCGCGCGTTTCGTCGCCTTCGGAGCGGAAATTCAGTTCCGTACCCAGCACATATTCTCCCGTAACCGGCTGCGGCAGGCAGGTGGTGGTGCGGTCGATATAGTAGGCGCGATAGTCGGCTGAGACATTGGGGTGCAGCGCCTGCCAGAGGACGGCGAGCTCGAAGAGGGCGAGGATGGCCGCGAGGGCATAGGCGCCGAGGGTCAGCGGCGAGCGATCAGACAAGCGCAACATTGCCTCCCAGCCAAGCAAGGGTGACGAACCAGGCGCCGATGATCAGGCCGATGAGGCTGATGGCGAAAATCACGCGGTTTTTGCCCAGGATCGTTGCCGCCGTGATGGTGATCGGCGCCATGCCGGCCATGAACCGCAGCATGGAGGCAAGGCCGGCCGCGAGCGGAATGATGATGCAGAAGAGGCAGAAGACCACGGCGGGCCACTGCTTGCGCCAGGCGAGGACGCCGGTGATGACGAGGCCGGTGACGGCGGCGAGGGCGAGGATCTGGGAATTGCTCAGCAGGGCGCCGCCATTCGGCCAATTGACGAGACCTTCCCACAGATAGGTCGCGGGATTGGCAATCTGGCGGCCCCAGGCGCGCTGGGTGTGGCTGAAGGCGAGGCCATCGCCGATCCAGTAATTGAGGAAGGCCGCATAGGTGAAAAAGCCGAGCGGCGAGATGAAGATGGCAAGGACCAGTTTCGGTTGCCCGAGAAGGCCGCCCACTATGCCGCGCCACGTCCCCTTGTCCTGTCGGTAATCCATCAGCGCTTTCACGCCGATGGAGAGCGAGGCGAAGACGCCGACGATGCGCGTGCCAGAGAGCAGGGCTGCGGAGGCGGCAGCGCCGAGATAGTCGGAGCGGCCGAGGAAGCGGAAGACCAGGGTCGTCAGGAGGACGAACATCACCTCGGTGAAGAAGGTGGTGAAATAGAACGACAGGGGGCCGGACAGCACGAAGGCCGCGTAGAGCGTGTAGGCCCTGATGTTTCGGCCCAGAAGCGGCCAGGCGACGATGACAGCGGCATAGGCGGTGGCGATCGAGAGCAGGCTTGCCAGCACGATGGTGGGTAGCGGGATAAGCTTGCCGATCAGTCCGACGAGGATCGGGTAGAACGGAAAGAAGGCCCAATTGCCGGCGGAGACACGCGAAGGCACCGGGAAAGTGTCATAGCCGGTTTCGGCCATGCGGATGTACCAGGTGCAATCCCAACGGCAGAGTGCGTCGAAATACTGCGTCCATTCGGTATCGGGCTCAGCATAGCGGAAGGCGAGGAAGCGGATCAGCGTGCCGCTCAGCACGAAAATGAGCGGCAAAAGCAGGACTATCGCAGTGGGCCGGTCCTGCCTGAAATCGGTACTGGGGGAATGCACGGCGCCTCCAGCCATGAGGGGAATGTGTGGATTGGCACAAAGCGTGGCGGGCCACATCTGCGCTGGGCGCAACCCTGCTATGAAATCTATCCCACGCAACTTTAAGTGCGCGGCGTGCTTTTAAGGGAAATGCCCCGCAGCCAGAGTGCTCAAGAAAAAATGTCGAACGGCCCCATCCAAGAAGCCAGCGTCGCACTTCATACCAATTTCCGTCCCCCGCAGCTTGCCGTCATCGTCCCCTCCTATAATGAGCGGGGCAATATCGAGTTGCTTTACGAAAAAGTCGCGCTGGCGCTGGGCGACACGCCCTGGGAAATGATCGTCGTCGACGACAATAGCCCCGACGGGACGGCTGACGTCGTCAATGAGCTGAGCCGGGTCTATGCCAATATCCGCTGCGTCCGGCGCTTTGGTCGTCGGGGTCTGGCTTCGGCCTGTGTCGAAGGCATGGCCGTTACCGCGGCGCCCTATGTGGCTGTCATCGATGCCGACCACCAGCATGACGAAACCATCCTTCCCAAGATGCTGGCCAAGGCGATCAATGGCGCTGATCTCGTCGTCGGTTCGCGCTTTGCCGAGGGCGGTTCGGCCGGCGATGGCCTCAGCGCCACGCGCCTTTCGGGCAGCAATCTTGCCAATCGCCTTGCCGGCATGATTGCGGGGCAGGCCGTCAGCGATCCGATGAGCGGCTTTTTCCTGATGCGCCGCGAGGCGGCACTGGAAGCGGCGCCGAAGCTCGCGAGTGACGGGTTCAAGATTCTCATCGATCTGATCGTCACCTCGGCCCGCATGGGCAAGCCGCTCAGAATAGCCGAAGTGCCCTATACGTTCCGTCCGCGCCATGCGGGCGAGAGCAAGATGAACCCGCTGATCGTGATCCAGTATCTCGGCCTCTGGGTGTCGAAGATGACGGCTGGCGCGCTGCCGCCCAGCTTCCTGCTGTTCGGTCTCGTGGGGGGCACGGGTGTCGTCGTTCACCTTGCGGCGCTGGCGCTCTTCACCTCGATCTTTGGTCAGGGCTTTGTGGTGTCGCAGATCGCGGCGACGCTGATCGCGATGGGCTGGAATTTCGTGCTCAACAACAACCTGACCTATGCTGACCGCAAGCTGAAGGGCACGCGTCTGGTCACGGGCTTTTTGAGCTTCTGCGCCATCTGCGCGCTCGGCGGCATTGCCAATATTTCGGTCGCCAATGCGATCTACCAGTGGGATCACCAGACCTTTGTCGCCGGCCTCTCGGGCGCGATCATGAGCTCGGTGTTCAACTATGCCGTGACCCGCGCCTTTACCTGGAAGTAAGGCAGGGCATCACCCCAAACAAAAATCCCCGCGCGAGCGGGGATTTTTTTATGCGCTTTTTGGGACCGGACTAGGCCTGTGCGAGGGCCGCCTTCATGGCGGCTTCGTCGTAGCCGAGGGCGGTCAGCGCGGTCTGGACGATGCCGTGGCGATCGAGGCCGGCAGCGGCGTACATGTCGGACTGGCTCGAATGCTCGTCAAAGCGATCCGGGATCATCAGCGGACGGAAGCGCACCTTGCCGTCGAGGAAGCCGTTCGAGGCGAGGAAGGTCGCGACATGGCTGCCAAACCCGCCGAGGCCACCTTCTTCGGTCGTGATCAGCACGTCGTGGGTCTGGGCGAGGTGGGCGGTCAGTTCTTCGTCGAGCGGTTTTAGGAAGCGCGCATCGGCGATGGTCGGGTTGAGGCCGAGGGCGGCCAGCTTATCAGCAGCGGCCATGACTTCGCCCAGGCGCGTGCCATAGGAGAGAAGGGCAATGGTGCTGCCTTGGCGCACGATGCGGCCTTTGCCGATGGGCAGGATCTCGCCACGGACGGGCATATCGACGCCCATGCCGTCGCCGCGCGGATAGCGGAAGCTGATCGGGCCGGCGTCATAGGCGGCGGCGGTCGCAACCATATGGCGGAGTTCGGCTTCGTCAGATGCGGCCATCTGCACGATGCCGGGAATGGCACCGAGATAGGCATTGTCATAGTTGCCGGCATGGGTCGGGCCATCGGCGCCGACAAAGCCGGCGCGGTCGATGGCGAAGCGCACCGGCAGGCCCTGGATGGCCACGTCGTGGATCACCTGGTCATAGGCGCGCTGCAGGAAGGTCGAATAGATGGCGCAGAAGGGGCGCATACCTTCGCTGGCAAGGCCGGCCGCAAAGGTGACGGCGTGCTGCTCGGCAATGCCGACGTCGTAGATGCGCGTGGGGAAGAGTTCAGCGAACTTGTCGAGGCCGGTGCCGTTGGGCATGGCGGCGGTGACGGCAACGACGCGCTTGTCGGTCTCGGCCTCCTGAATGAGACTCGACGCAAAGACCGAGGTATAGGAGGGCGCATTGGACGGTGCCTTGGTCTGGGCGCCGGTGATGACGTTGAATTTTGAGACGCCGTGATATTTGTCGGCCGAGTTTTCGGCCGGGGCATAGCCCTTGCCCTTCTTGGTCACGACATGGATCAGCACAGGGCCCTTTTCCATCTCGCGCACATTGTCGAGCACCGGAAGCAGGTGGTCGAGATTGTGCCCGTCGATGGGGCCGACATAGTAGAAGCCGAGCTCTTCAAAGAGCGTGCCGCCGGTAAAGAACGAGCGGGCGAATTCTTCGGTTTTGCGGGCCGGCTCGTGCAGCGGTTTTGGTAGCTTGCTGACGATAGACTTTGCCGCATCGCGCGTACCGCGATAGGCCGGGCTCGAGACGAGCTGGGCGAGATAGGCCCGGAGCGCGCCGGTCGGCGGCGCGATCGACATGTCATTGTCGTTGAGGATCACAACGAGGCGGGCGTCCATGTCT
This sequence comes from Devosia sp., assembly GCF_024707125.1. Lineage (GTDB taxonomy): Bacteria > Pseudomonadota > Alphaproteobacteria > Rhizobiales > Devosiaceae > Devosia. The sequence goes on along the minus strand of NZ_JANQAH010000010.1, from coordinate 89,587 downwards.
CCGGCATTGTTCATGGCTTCATAGGCCATGCCAGCGGACATGGCGCCATCGCCGATAACGGCGACGACATTGCGCGGCGTGCCGAGATGCTCGCTGGCGACGGCCATGCCGAGGCCGGCCGAAATCGAGGTCGAAGAATGGCCGGCGCCAAAGGGGTCGTATTCGCTTTCGGCGCGGCGGGTGAAGCCGGAAAGGCCATCCTTCTGGCGCAGGGTGCGGATACGGTCGCGACGACCAGTCAGAATCTTGTGCGGATAGGCCTGGTGGCCGACGTCCCAGATGATGCGATCATGCGGCGTGTCGAAAACCGCGTGCAGGGCGACCGTCAGTTCAACCACGCCGAGGCCGGCGCCGAGATGGCCGCCGGTGACGGAAACCGCATCGACCATTTCGGTGCGCAGTTCATCGGCAAGCTGGCGCAGCTGCTCGCGAGGAAGGGCGCGCAGGTCGGCGGGCGATTGGACCGTGTCGAGCAACGGAGTTTGCGGCTTTTCGGCCAAGCGGGGGCTCCTTGGGAAGCGGCGGCAACACGAGTTCTTTAGGCGCGTGCCTGTGCCAATGCAAGGACCGGCACCACGCGGCGCCGGTCACATCAAACGCTTGAAATCAAAGAAAGTGGCGCGGATGCGGCACCTGGCCGCGTTTTAGTTGGTCGCCGGTGCGAAACGGCGATTTCCGCCCATGGTCGTGTCTTCGCCGGCACCCATGACGATGACATAGCGGCCCATTTCCGGGGTCGGGTCGAAATCGGCCTCGTCGCGATCAAAGATCACGGCGAAATGGTTCGAGCTGAGGCTGGCTGGCGCGGCGAAAACGTCGGCGACGTGTTCGAAATCGGGGGCGACGAGGTCGGGCTTGCGCATGCCATCGGCAACCGGGCGCGAGACATGACTGGTGAGGGCCGCGACGAGGTCGGCTTCCTGGGCCGCTTCGGCAGCGGTGAAGGTGCCGGAGAAGAGGTTCGCCATTTCGTTCTGGGAGGGCGGCAGCGCCGTCAGTTCGGTCGGCATTGGGGTGCCGACGGAAGCCAGAACGGAGCGCGAGGCGGCGGGCGTTGCCGGGATGGAGCCGGTCACGGTGGGGCCGAGCGAGGCGATCACCGGACGACCGAGGCCGGTGGGGGCAGCCGCATAGGCCGTAAGCGTGACTTCAGGCTCGGCCGCGCGGAGCGGCGGCATGGGCGTCGGCGGTTCAGTGAGCGCGGCGAGGGCCGTTACCGCATCACCGGCCGGCAAAGCCGAGGCCGTGGCGACGCGCAGGGTTTCGGACTTCATCGCCGGGATCGGCGCCATCACGGGCGTCGTCAATTCCGCTGCATCGAGCGGCGCGCTGCCGACGGTCGAAAAGGGCATGAAAGCGGGATCGGCCGGGATCGGGGCCACGGCGGCCGCCTGCGGTGCGGCCGCAGCAACCATCATGCTGGCCGGGCGCGGAGCGGGAACGGGAGCAAGGTCGGAGGTAGCAGCTTGCGGCGCCACGGCGGCAACCTGCACCGGGGCAGGGGCTGCTGCAGCGACGGGGGCGGGGGCGCTGCCCGGCTTGCCGCCAAACAGTACGTCCATCAGCGTCTTGCCATTACCGCCGCCGGCATCGGCAACCATGGTGCCTGACGAACCGCGGCCGTTGCAGGGATAGGCGTGGCACTGTTTCCACTCGGCGAGGGCGATGTTGTAGCCTTCCTGCGAGAGCGGCTTGCCGTCGGTCGGCAGGTGCATGGTGCGGCCGTCGGGGAAGATTTCTTTCAACTGTGCGCGGGTCATGCGCGGCCAGGCGCGGACCGAGCCGACGTCAAGATGAACGAAGGGGCTGCCCGAGGTGGGGTAGAAACCGACGCCGCCGACCTGCTTACTCATTGCCACGGCACGCAATTTTGCCAGCGGCACGCCGGGGATGAAGAAATCCATCGCAGTGCCGCGCATGTGCTGGGAATTGTCGGCGACGCCCGAAGACTTGTCCGCCAGCATGGCATTGGTGGCGGGGGAGCGGTAAGCGGAGACGACGTTGATCGGCTGCGAGCCGCCAACCTCTTGATAAACCTCCCAAATCAGGTCGAAGAGGCGGGGGTCCATCTTGGTGGGTTCGTTGCGGCGCCAGTCGCGCAGGAACTGGTTGAGCTCGTTAAGGCCCGATTGCACATATTGACCATTGCGCTTGAAGACGATGCGCGAGGTTTCCTTGGTGTGCGTATAGTAGAGATAGAGCGCGCGCTCGGTCGCGGCCAGCGCCGGTTGCACGGCAAAAATGCCGGCCAAACAAATAGTTACAAGCGTCGCTGCGACAAAACGCAGAAAAACACCACGCTGCAAAAAGGAAATCCCCGTCACGCCTAACTCTGCCCGGTTCAATGCCAGTATCGTTCGACGCTAGCGCAAAAATCGCTCGATTTTATTAACGCTAACCAGTTGTGAACCGACCGTAGGCCCCCTCACGCCTTCGTTATTTAAGGGCAAAAGCGGGCGCAACCAAGGCGAAAATGCTAACAGACTGTTACCGTCGAGCGCAGCCGCGGACACATTTGGTTACGGAGAGAGTTCTTCGGGGACGTTTTCGACCTCGGCCACGATGGTGGGCGGGGCGGAATTGGCAAGGCCCATGGCTTCGATCAGCTTTTCATTGTGACCGTAGACGTCGCCAAAGTTGCGGATCGCCCCGTCGGTGCCGACGCGCAGGGTGAAATAGGCGAGGTGCACCGGAATCTGGGTTTCCGGGTTCACCCAGCGCTCGGAGGGGCCGAACATGGCTTCGAGCGAGGCGCGGCTGATCTTGGCCTCATTGGCCATCAGCGCATCGGCAAATTCGAACGGGTTTTCGACGCGGATGCAGCCATGGCTGAAGGCGCGGAAGGAGCGGGCGAAGAGCGACTTGGACGGCGTATCGTGCAGATAAACGTCGTGCTTGTTGGGGAAGAGGAACTTGATCTGGCCAAGGGCATTGCCGGCGCCGGGGCGCTGGCGGACCTTGAAGGGGAAGTAGGACGTGGAAACCTGCGACCAATCCACCTGCCAGGGGCTGACCGGCGTGCCGTTATAGAGCAGATCCATATTGTGGCTATCGGTATAGCCCGGATTGCGCAAAACGGCCGGGGCGATCTCGCCCTTGATGATCGAGGACGGGACGTTCCAATAGGGGTTCACGACCAGGTGCCGGATATTGTCCGAAAAAATCGGGGTCTGGTTCTTGGTGGTGCCGACGACGACGCGGGTGCCGTATTCCTCGACGCCATTGCGCTGAATGGAGAGGCGGAATTCGGGGATGTTGACGAAGACGTTGAACTGGCCGAGGTCGGCCGGCATCCAGCGCCAGCGTTCCATATTGGCCAGAATGTCTTCGCGGCGCGTGGCATTGCCGCCATTGAAGGCGGCGATGGTTGCCGGCCCGATAATGCCATCGACTTCGAGGCCGACACCTTCCTGGAAGGTTTCGACGGCGGTGACGAGGGCATCGTCATAAAGGGTTGAAGCCCCTGCGGGCAGTTCGAGCCGCGCGCGGATGGCGTGGACGCGGGCATCGGTGCCGCCGGGACGCAGCACCGGGCCATCGCCGATGGGCGCGGGGCGGGCCGTGGTGCTGGCCTCGAAATTGGCAAGGGCGGCCTTGAGGGCCAGGAATTCGGGATGTTTTGGCTCAAGCTCGGCAAGGATCGGGGCCGGGTCCTGGCTCTGGGCGAGGCGCTCCAGAAGGGCTGCCTGGTCGAGGGTTTTTGGCTGGATGTCGAGGTTTTCGCTGACCGACTGGGGACGGATGCGACCATTGTAGAGATGGTTGGCATAGCGCAGGACGGCGCCGGAAAAGGCGGTTTCGAGGCCGGCAAGGGCAAGCGGGTCGGTGCTGCTGGCGCGCGCGAGGTCGATATCAGGCGTCAGATAATCGCTGGGGCGCAGGCCTTCGGCTTCGGCCTGTTCAAAGAGGGCGATGATCTTCTGGGCGGCAGGCGAGAAGGTGACCTTGCCACCGGCGGTTTCGCTGAGCCAGATCGGCTCGAAGTGGCGTTCGCCATAGAGGAAATAGAGCTTTTGCGCTTCTTCATAGGCGCGCGAACCGGTCTTGGCGGAGCCATAGGCAGAGGAGAGGCCGGTCTTGATGGTGCGGGCCAGATCGTTTTGCGGCGGAGCGATGACCACGGGCTGAATGGCAAGGGCGGCCACTTCCTGGCCGATTGCCGAATGGCCAATAGAGGTCGCAGCAAGCACTGCAACGAGACTGACCAATAGCTTACGCATCTTCGCTCCTAACCACGCCGGAAACGCCTGCGAATCCAAGAGATTCGGGCGCAACTGGAGTAAATTCATTACTCATGAAACCTTAACGGGAGCAATCGCTCCCATAAACGTGATGTTCATCTGTGGCCGAGAGGCAACGCGCGGGCGGAAGGGGTGTGGGAGCGAGCTTTCTCCAAGCCCTTGTTTTGTCGTGGGTTCGTGGGAAAGGCGGGGGCTGCCGCGATAGAACAGGGCAGCCTGCGCCCATGTGGACGGACATTTTGGCTGGTCGTCTTGTTGGGTTCGTCCTTGCAGATCGTCACCCTCGGGCCTGACCCGGGAGCTCTCCATTCGCTGCGCAATAGCGAAGTGAAGTGTTCTCGGGTCAAGCCCGAGGATGACGTTCAGCGCAAGCGCCCGGCTCGTTCTATTCCCTCGGGGCCTTGCCGAAGATCAGCGCGGCGTTGACGCCGCCAAAACCGAAGGAATTGGAGAGAGCATAGTCGAGCGCCTTGGCGCGCGGCTGGTTGGGGACGAGGTCGAAGGGGGCGGCTTCTTCGATCGGGTCTTCGAGATTGATGGTGGGCGGGAGCTGGCCGGTTTCGAGCGCCTTGATGGAGAAGACCGCTTCAAGCGCGCCGGCAGCGCCGAGGAGGTGGCCGGTCGCCGACTTGGTCGAGGAGATGGAAAGATCCTTGCCGCGGCCGGTGAAGACGGCGGCCAGCGCCGCGATTTCGGCTTGATCGCCGACGGCCGTGGACGTGGCGTGGGCGTTGACATAGCCGATCTGAGACTGGTCGAGGCCGGCCATGGAGAGCGCGTTGCGGATGGCGACCTGGGCGCCGGCGCCGTCGGGTGCGCCGGCGGTCAGGTGATAGGCGTCAGCCGAGGTGCCGTAGCCGGCAAGGACGGCGAGCGGCTTGGCGCCGCGGGCGCGGGCGTGGCTGAGCTTTTCGATGACGATTGTGGCGGCGCCTTCGGAGAGGATGAAGCCGTCGTGACCCTTGTCGAAGGGGCGCGAGGCCTTGGCCGGATTATCGGCATGGGATGCCGAGAGGGCCCGGGAGGCGCCGAAGCCGCCGAGGGAGATGGGGTCGACCGAGCCTTCGGCGCCGCCGACGACGGCGATCTCGGCTTCGCCGGTCATGATCAGGCGCATGCCATCGCCGATGGCCTGGGCCGAGGCGGCGCAGGCGGTGACCGGGGTGCCGATGGGGCCGCGGAAACTATGGATGATCGAGAGCCAGCCAGCGGCAAGATTGGCGAGGAACGAGGGAACGGTGAAGGGCGAGAGACGGCGCGGGCCCTTGGTGTTGATGGTTTCAACGGCGCGGGCCATGACGGGGGAACCGCCGACGCCGGAGCCGATGATGGTGGCGGTGGCGGCTTGGTCCGCCGGGCTTTCGGGGTGCCAGTTGGCCTGATTGAGAGCCTCGGCGGTGGCGGCGATGGAATATTGGATGAAGACGTCCATCTTCTTGATGTCCTTGCCGTCGATATGATCGGCGGGATCAAACCCGGCCTCATCATTGGCCTTGGACGGGACGAGCCCGGCAATGTGGGACACAAAATCGGTGGTGTCGAAGCGGTCGTTGCGGACGACGCCGCTGCGGCCGGCGAGGAGACGCTGCCAATTGGTTTCGACGCCGACGCCGAGAGGGCTCACCACTCCCATGCCGGTAACGACGATGGGGTCCTGGGGATCGGGGCGCAGCATGTCTTTGTCTCCTGTGTATATGCACGATTTGATGTGCAATTGGGGCGAATTGAGGGTCTTGGGCCTAGAGTTTGGCGAGGTGCCGGAGGCCGGTGAGTGTCGTTTGGAAATCGGGGTCGGCGAGCAGGGAACGCAGTTCGTCCTGGGCCTGGCGCCAAATGGGCACGGCGGCGTCGAAGGCCTTTCGGCCGTCGGGGGTGAGGGTGATGCGGCGCATGCGGGCGAGGTCGCCGGGGCCCGCGGAGACCAGTTTGCGGCGTTCCAGCACGGCGAGGTTTCGCGACAGGGTCGTGCGGTCTACGGCGAGAAAGTTCGCCATTTCGGTGATCGAGGCGGCGGAATTGGTGCTCAGTGTGCCGAGGATGTTGAACTGGGCGGCGGTGATGCCGACGGCGCGCAACTGGTGATCGGCGCGGCGGGTCAGCGCGCGGGCTGCCTTGCGCGTGTTCATGATCAGGCAGTCGTTGAGCGCGTACTCCATGGGCGCTGATTTAGGTCGTGCATATGCACATGTCAAATTTGCCCCTTGATCCCTTTGAAGCTTGTCGGGGGCAGTGCACTTACGACGCGTCGCTACCCCCACCCTTAATCCCTCCCCACAAGGGGGAGGGAGACGAAGGAGCCGTGTCGTCGAGGCAAGTGCGTTCCTCCCCTTGGTGGGGAGTGTTCGCCTTGAGCTATTCGCGGTGCTTTGGACGCTTTGACAAGATGAGTCCAGAGCGAAAAGTCCCACCGTTCAGGTGGGCCGGCTGTCCAGCCATGCCAAAATCCGGGTGACGACTTCGCCATATCGCTGGCCGACCAGAAGGCCGGTATGGGTGGTTCCGGGCAGGCCAAAATATTCGCTGCGCGTGTGCAGGGCGAGAGCCTGGCCGCGCAGGTCGTCGTCGGGATGGCTGATGGCGCTGATGACGAGGGAGGGACAGGTGATATTTTCGCCCGCCACGGAGATGCCGGTTTCGCCATAGGGGCGAGCAAGATTGCGGAAGACGTTTGCCGCTTCGAGCGAAAGGTATTTGCGCTGGAAGGCGATGTCCTCAAGCGTTTCGTCGAGGCTGCTGTTTTCCGGGCGGAGGGGCGCGGGAACCACCAGCCCGGTAATCGGGGCGGGCGGGTGAGCGTAGGGCGCCATGGTGTGCACCTGGCTCGGAATGCTGGAATCGATGAGAACCAGGCCCGAAAGGGACGTGCTTTCCGCTGTTTTCAGGCTGAGAAGCCCGCCCATGCTGAAACCCACGAGGATTGGAGCGACCTGGTAGCCATCGATGATGGTGTCGATGGCGAGCTCGATGTCGGCGAGATAATCGGCAAAGACCACGCGCGAGAGATCGACCGAGCGGCTTTTGTAATGGCCGCGCAGGTTGAGATAGAAGGCGTCCGAGCCGTGCGCGATGAAGTGGGGAATGTATTTGGCCCACATCCAGCTGCCCGTGAAGGCGCCGTGGACGAAGAGAAGGGGTGGGCGATTGCTATGCTCGTCGGCCGATCGCTTGCCGCGATGGAGTTCGACGAAGAGGTCGTTTGGCCCGAGATGGCAGATGTCGGCCGCCGGCAGATTTCTGGTGTAGTCGCTCATGATCGCTTCCCCGGACGGCGGGCCGCCTGTGTGCACTGAACCCGTACGTTTGAAGATATGGGATCCTGAGAGGCGGACAATTGCGGCCGATATCGCTTCATTACGGACAAAAAATCTGCAATAAGCGGGCATGGAAAGCTTCGCCAGCATTGCCGCCTTTGTTCATGCCGTGGAGCAGCAGAGTTTTGTCGGCGCGGCCCGGATCGTGGGTGTGTCGCCCTCGGCGATCGGCAAGGCGATCCATCGGCTGGAGAGTCGGCTGGGGGCGCGGCTGATGAACCGCACAACGCGCAGCATCAGCCTCACCGAGGAAGGCACGATGCTCTATGAGCGGTATCGGCGCATTCTCGATGACGTCAGGGACGCCGAGACCTCCATTCTGAACAGCCGCGCCGCGCCGAGGGGACGATTGCGCGTGTCGCTGCCCCATATAGTCGGGCATCACCTGTTCATGCCGCGCTTGCCCGCCTTCATGGCGCGCTATCCCGAGATCGAACTCGATCTCGAATTTGAAGACCGGGTGGTCGATATCGTGGCCGAGGGGTTTGATGTCGTGGTGCGGAGCGGCGAGCTCACCGATGCCCGGCTGATCGCCCGCCAGATCGGGCGGCAGCATTTTGTAGTATGCGCGAGCCCCAGCTATCTTGCGGAAAGAGGCGTGCCGAAGGCGCCGGACGACCTGCTTGGGCATGCCTGTATCCGCTTCAAATATCCTTCAAGCGGGCAATTGGCGCAGTGGGCATTTGCGCCGCCGCATGACCGGATGCTGCTGCCGCGCACCATTGCCTTCAACAATACCGATGCCGGATTGCGGGCGGCGCGCGACGGCCTGGGTCTTGCCCATCTGCCCGTCTATGTCGCGAGGCCGCATATAGAGGACGGGTCGCTGGTGCCCGTGCTCACCGCTCATATGGTGCCGCTCGGTTCGCTGGCACTGGTCTGGCCGAGCAACCGCCAGCTTTCGCCCAAGATCCGCGCCTTTGTCGACTTCGTGGTCGACGAGATCGCGGCCAGGGGAGAGGCTTTTTCGCCGGTCTCGTGATTGGCCGGGGCGCTCCGCTCTGGGGATGCGAGAGGCTATGGACAAGGGCGATGCGCGTCATACACTCGTCATGATCGCGGTTGGGCGATCTTGGGTGGCGGCCCCTGCGGTCATCACCGGTAGAGGGTAAAAATATGAAAGCCAGACGTTTGGGATCGTCGCTGCTTGTGGCCGGCGTCGCGATTTTTGCTGCAAGTGTCGCTGTGAGGGCAGAGACGGTGAATGAGGTGACGGTGCAGAACGGCGCCCGGGCCGTGCCGGCGACGGTGGTGGTGCCCGATGGGGAAGGGCCGTTTCCGGCCGTGGTGATGAATCATGGGCATGGCGGCGGACGGCAGGAGAATGGCGGCTTTGGCCGTATTGCCAAGGCGCTGGCTGACAAGGGCATTCTCACCATTCGCATGGATTTTGCCGGATCGGGCGACAGCAAGGAGCCGTTCACCGAGGGCTATCTCACCAACATGATCTCGGATTCCAATGCGAGCCTTGGCTATATTCTCGAGAACTATGCGGTCGATGAGGATCGGCTTGGCATCTTTGGCTACAGCATGGGCGGGCGCATTGCGCTGACCATTGGGGCGGGAAGTGACAATCCCTATAAGGCCATCGGGCTGCTCGCGCCTTCGGCCGACTGGGGGCAGGAGATGATGGTGGGGTTCCTTGGCGGGCAGGCCGAGTACGACCGGCTCTATGCGGAATCTGGTGGGGACAAGGGTTATGCCGAGTTCACGACCCAATGGGGGCAGGTGCAGCAGCTGAGCCGCCAGTGGTTTGATGATATGATCGCGTCGAAGCCGCTGGAGCTGGCGGGCAGCTATCAGGGCCCGATGATCGTGGTGCATGGCGACAAGGATGTTGTCGTGCCGGCTGCGGTCAATGAAGCGGTGATTGCGGCCTATCCGGAGGCGAGCCTGGTGGTGGTGCCGGAGGCGGATCATGGCTATGGATTTTATAGCGACCAGCCTGACGTGACGACGCTTGTCGACACGACCTTTGCCGACTTCTTTGCCGAGAGCCTGAAATAGGTTCAGGATGAAGGGCGGCTTCACCGTCGCCCTTCATTTCGGCTGAAGCTTAGCAAATATGCCCTATGATCTCGCCTCTATCGGATTGATATTGCGTCATTTTGGTGATGCAATAGACTTATGTTTCGAAACCGCGTCGATCTTCAGCACGGCTTTCCTGAGGCGGCGTAGCTGATGTTTACCTATATCCTCAATCGTCTGGGCATGATGCTCGTCACCCTATGGGCGATCGTGACGCTGACCTTTTTCCTCATGCATGCGGTGCCGGGCGGGCCGTTCGTTTCCGAGCGCATGCTGGCGCCTGAGATCGCGGCGGCGCTCAATGCCAAATATGGGCTGAACCTGCCGATCTGGCAGCAGTATCTCAATTATCTCGGGCGGATTCTGACCTTCGACCTCGGGCCCTCGTTCAAGTATCCGGGCGTGTCGATCAATTCGATGATCGCGGCGGGCTTGCCGGTGACGCTGCAGACGGGGCTACTGGCGGTGATCTGCGTTGTGGCGCTTGGTGTGCCGCTGGGGGTGATTGCCGCGCTCAATCGCAATCGCTGGCCCGATACGACGGTGATGTTTATCGCAACGCTTGGCGTGGCTATTCCGAGCTATGTGATCGCGACGGTTTCTATCTACGTTTTTGCGCTGCGGCTCGGCTGGGTGCCGACTTTCGGGCTGGATGACTGGCGCGGTTATTTCCTGCCGGTCTTTGCACTGTCGGGGTTCTGGATTTCCTTTGTTTCGCGGCTGACGCGTTCGTCGCTGCTCGAAACGCTGGAGCAGGATTATATGGTGACGGCGCGGGCCAAAGGATTGCGAAAAGGGCAAATCCTTTTCAAGCATGGGTTGCGCAATTCGCTGCTGCCGGTGGTGACCGTCCTGGGGCCAGTGGTGGCGAACCTGATCACCGGGTCCTTTGTCATCGAGCAGATTTTTGCCCTGCCGGGGATCGGGCGGCAATTCGTGCTGTCGATCACCAATCGCGACTATACCGCCATCATGGGCATCACCATTTTCTATGCCGCGATCCTGATGGTGATGATCCTGATCGTTGACCTTCTCTATGTGTGGCTCGACCCGCGCATCAAACTGACCAAGGCTGCCGCATGACCGATATATCGCCGGAAATGTGGGCCAAGGTGCCGGCCGGGGAGAAGGCAGCGCCTATTCCGCCACCCGCGCCGACCTATGGGCAGGAAGTGCGGCGGCGGCTCTGGGCCAACAAGCCGGCTGTGGTCAGCATTGTCTTCATTGTTCTCTTGGTGATCGCGGCGTTCTTCGGGCCGTATCTTTCGCCGCACACCTATTTCAAGCAGGACCTGAAACTCGCGAATATTCCGCCGTTCTTCGAGACCTATGCGGTGACGGATGGGGCCGGGGAGACGACGCGGTTCTTCCTCAATGCGTCGAACTTCAACCTCTATGAGGTCGATGCCGAGGGAAACATGCTCGGGCTCCTGCGCGGTGGCCGCAAGGACATGATCAAGAAGAGCCAGCCCTATGAATTTGGCGACCAGACGCTGACGCTCGACTATTCAAAGCTGCCGGTGCGGCTGTTGCTCGAAGATGGCAGCGAAGTGCGACCGAGCGGCTGGAGCTGGAACCGGACCTATCTTTTCGGCACCGATCAATTGGGTCGCGATATCCTGGTGCGCCAGCTTTATGGGGCGCAGATTTCGCTGACCGTGGCCTTTGTGGCGACGCTCGTCAATTTTTTCATTGGCGTGTTTTATGGCGGGATCGCGGGGTACATGGGCGGCAAGGTTGATGCGGTGATGATGCGCTTTGTCGAAATCATTTCGACCATTCCGCTGACGCTCTATGTCGTGCTGCTGATGGTGGTTTTTGACTCCGGCCTGCTGTCCATCATCGTCGCCATCGGCTCGGTGTTCTGGGTGGATATGGCGCGGATCGTGCGAGGTCAGATTCTGAGTTTGAAAAGCCAGGACTATGTGGCCGCGGCGCGGACCATGGGGGCTTCGCCGGCGCGAATTCTTACCCGTCATCTGCTGCCCAATTCCATTGGGCCGATCATTGTTACCCTGACTATGCTGATCCCCTCGGCAATCTTCATCGAGAGCTTTATGAGTTTTATCGGGCTTGGCGTGACCCCGCCGTTGGCCTCTTGGGGTTCGCTGACTTCGGAGGCGGTGGAGACGTTGCGCGCCTATCCGCACCAGCTGTTTTTCCCGGCGGCGGCGATTTCGCTGACCATGTTTGCCTTCAATTTCCTGGGCGATGGGTTGCGCGATGCGCTTGATCCGAGGGTTGGGCGATGAACCAGCCAATTCTTTCGGTTCGGGATTTGACGACCTCGTTCTTCACGCGGCGCGGCGAAGTGCAGGCGGTGCGTGGCGTCAGTTTTGACGTGCACGAAGGCGAAATGCTCGGGCTCGTGGGCGAGAGCGGCTCGGGGAAATCGATCACCTGCATGTCGGTGTTGCGGCTGTTGAAGGCAGGCGGAACAATCAAGGCGGGCTCGGCGACCTTTGAGGGGACCGATATTCTCTCGCTCGATGAGGATGCGCTGTCGGACCTGCGGGGCAATCGGATCGGGGTGATTTTCCAGGACCCGATGACTTCGCTCAACCCCACATTGACGGTGGGCGAGCAGGTGATGGAAGCGGTGCGGCGGCATCGAAAGGCGAGCGCGGCGGAAGCGCGGGCGCGGGCGGTGGAGCTGTTCGAGCTGGTGCGGATTCCGTCGGCAGCAAAACGCCTCGATTCCTATCCGCATGAATTTTCGGGCGGCATGCGGCAGCGTGTGATGATTGCCATGGCGCTGGCCTGCGATCCGAAATTGCTGATTGCCGATGAGCCGACGACGGCGCTGGATGTGACCATTCAGCGGCAGATCCTGGCGCTGCTGAAGGACTTGCAGCGGCGGCTCGGCATGTCCGTTATTTTGATTACGCATGATCTCGGCGTGATCGCTGAGGTGACCGATCGGGTGCTGGTGCTTTATGGCGGGCTGATCATGGAGACGGCGCCGGTGCGTGATCTCTTCGCCCGGCCGGCGCATCCTTATACGGTGGGGCTCTTGGGAGCGGTGCCCGATTTGCGCGATGATACGCATCGGCGGCTGACGCCTATTCCGGGGAGCCCGCCGAATATGTTGGCGCCGCCGCCGGGATGTCCTTTTGCGCCGCGCTGTCCGCATGCCATGAGCCAATGCATGGCGGCGCTGCCGCCGCTGTTTGGTGCATCTCACCAGTCGCGGTGCTGGTTGCAGCATCCCGAGGCGCCGAAGGTGGATGCGGTGCATGAGGTGGCGGCATGACCCAGCCTCTTCTGCAACTGCGCGACCTTCACAAGCATTTCCGGCTGCCGGCCGCGCCCTTTGCGCCGAAGCCGATTTTGCGGGCGGTGGATGGGGTCGATCTGGATCTGATGAAGGGCGAGACGCTGGGGTTGGTGGGCGAATCCGGATGCGGAAAGTCGACGCTGGCGCGGACGGTTATTCGCCTCCATGAGCCGACTTCGGGCAGTATCGTCTTTGACGGGCAAGAGGTTGGAAAAGCGCCGGAGGGGTTGCTGGGCAATTTCCGGCGGCGGGTGCAGATGATTTTTCAGGACCCCTATGCCTCGCTTAATCCGCGGATGAGCGTGGGCGATCTGATTGCCGAGCCGCTCGAAATTGCCGGGGTGGGAACGCCGGCAGAGCGGCGGAAGAAGGTGGCGGGTCTGCTTGATCGCGTGGGCCTGCCGAGCGATTCCGCGCAGCGCTTTGCGCATGAATTTTCCGGCGGGCAGCGGCAGCGTATCGGGATTGCGCGGGCGATTGCGCTGGAGCCCGATCTTGTCATTTGCGACGAGCCGATTTCGGCGCTCGACGTTTCGGTGCAGGCTCAGGTCGTCAACATGCTTGAGGACCTGCAGGCTGATCTGGGGCTGACCTATCTGTTCATCACCCATGACCTTTCCATGGTCCGGCATATCTCGGACCGGATTGGGGTGATGTATCTCGGGAAAATCGTCGAGCTGGCCAGCAGCGCCGATCTCTATCATCGGCCCTCGCACCCCTATACCCGCGCCTTGCTCTCGGCCATTCCGGTGCCGGACCCGGAAGCGGCGCGAGCCGTGGAGCCGATGCAGGGAGAAATTCCGAGCCCGATCGACATTCCATCTGGCTGCCGCTTCCGCACGCGCTGTCCGCTCGCCACCGAGCTTTGCGCGAAAGTGGAGCCGCAGCTGACCGATATTGGTGGGGGGCATCTGGCCGCCTGTCACTTCGCCGGGGAACTGGCGCAACAAGCAAACGGGGTAAGGGCCCCGCTACAGGAGAGAGTGCAATGAAGAGACTGGTTCTGCCGCTCATAACCGCGGCGCTGCTGGCTTCGGCCGGCTCGGCCTTTGCCGCAGGTGAACTGACCTATGTGGTCAACAATGAAAGCGCCAAGTACGATCCCGGCACCACCGCCGAGACCTTTGCTTCCCCCATCATCGGCAACACCTTTGAAGGCCTCGTGCGCCTGAGCCCCGAGGGCGAAGTCGTGCCGGCGCTGGCCGAAAGCTGGGATATCTCCGAGGATGGCCTGACCTATACGTTCCACCTGCGCGATGCGAAATGGTCGGATGGCGAGCCGGTCAAGGCGTCGGACTTCGTCTATGCCTGGAAGCGCGTGCTTGATCCGGCGACCGGCGCGATGAACTCGCAGATGCTCTATCACATCGTTGGCGCCGAAGAGGCTTTTGGCGGTGGCGATGCCTCGGCGATTGCCGTGTCGGCGACTGATGACAAGACGCTGACATTCACGCTCAAGCAGCGCGTGCCCTATATGCTGCAGCTCCTCAACTACCCGACCTTCTATCCGGTGCGTGAGGATGTGGTTTCGGCTGATCCTGAAGGCTGGACGCGCAACCCCGCGACCTTTATCGGCACGGGCCCGTTCCGCGTGACGGCGTTCAACCAGGGCGAGTCGGTCGTCTTCGAAAAGAACCCGAATTATTATGACGCCGACGCCGTCAGCCTCGACAAGCTCACCTTCCGTCTTATCCCCGATCCCGCGACGGCGCTGGCCGCGTTTGAAGCGGGCGACGTGGACGGTATCGAAGCGGTGCCGGCGCCGGAAATTCCGCGTCTCTCGGTCGAGTCCCCTGGCTTCATGATCGTGCCGGCTCTGGGCACGACCTATGGTTTCTTCAACCCGCACCAGGCTCCGCTCGACAATCTCCATGTGCGCAAGGCGCTGTCCATGGCGATCGACCGCTCGGAAATCATCGAATTCGTGCTGCAATCGGCTGATACGCCGGCTCTGGGCCTCGTGCCGCCCGGCATGAGCCTGGCTGGTGAAGATTTCACCGAGGGGCGCGATACCTTTGGTCTCTCCGAAACGGCTGATGTTGAAGGCGCTAAGGCGGAACTGGCCGAGGCCGGTTACCCCGATGGCGAGGGTTTCCCGTCTACCGTCTATGTGACCTATTCCTCCCCGCCGATCGAAAAGCTGCTCGAAGCCATTCAGCAGATGTGGAAGGAAAATCTCAATATCGACGTTGAGATCCAGGCCACCGAATGGCAGGTCTTCTATCCCGAAGTGCAGAAGGTCGAGTACCAGATTGCGCAGATGGGCTGGGGCGCCGACTATCCGCACCCGATGACCTTCCTCGACAATTTTGTCACCGGCAGCGCCAATAATCTCGCGAACTGGTCGAATGCTGACTATGACGCGGCCATCGAAGCGGCGAAGGCTGCGAGCGACGAAGCGACCTCGCGCGATGAGATGCGCAAGGCCGAGGCGATCCTGATGAATGACCACGTCATCCTGCCGCAGTACCACCGCTACAACTACATGATGATGAGCCCGGAAGTGACCGGCTTCTGGCGTTCGCCGCTCAACGTGCCTTATTTCCGCGACGCTCAGATCGCAGAATAGTTGAATCGCTCCCGCCGGGTTGTCCGGCGGGAGCTCTCTTTCATGTCTGGACTTTTAACGTGACCATCCCTGTCATTCTCGAAACCGAACTCGGCAATTTCACCATCGCAGTCGACGAAAAGAACGCGCCGATCACGGCTGCCAATTTCCTCGCCTATGTCGATGGCGGCTATCTCAACGACGCGACGGCCTATCGCATCGTGACCGACACCAACGAGCCGCAGAAGCCGATCAAGATCGAGGTAGTTCAGTGGGGTTTTGGGGTTTCGGATGAGAAGCCGACGCCATTTGCCCCGATTGCGCACGAGACCAATGACAAGACCGGGATCAAGCACAAGAACATGACCGTCTCGATGGCGCGCTTTGCACCGGGCTCGGCGGCTTCGGAATTTTTCATCTGTATTGGTGATCAGCCCGAGCTGGATTTTGGCGGCAAGCGCAATGCGGATGGGCAGGGTTTTGCGGCCTTTGGGCAGGTGACCGAGGGTGAGGATACGGTGCGGCGGATTTTTGCGAAGGCTGCGGCCGAGAGCGATCATCCGGAGGTGCCGGTGAAGTTTTCGCGGGTGGCGCGGGCCTAAGGCTGCCACGGCTGGGTGGGTGTGGCTCCACCCCCTCCCATCCTCCCCCATCAAGGGGGCGGTGTTGCATCGAGTGTGAGGTGGAGTTTTCCCTCACTCGATGTCATTCCCGCGAAAGCGGGAATCCCGGGCTTGAAACAGAGATCCCCGCTTTCGCGGGGATGACACTGTGGGTGGGAAGGGTGTCTAGACCCGGTCCCTGCGCTGTCCGGCGATGAGCAGGTCTGGATCAAACACACCCGTCGCAATGACATTCTCGATGCGGGCCATGTCTGCGGTGATGTCGATGTCCTGCTGTGCCAGCCATTCATCGGAAAAATAGGTCTGGGCGTAGCGTTCGCCGCTGTCGCAGATCAGGGTGACGATGGAGCCGGCTTCGTTGTTTCGCGCCATTTCTGACGCGGCCCACAAAAGGCCGATGAAATTGGTGCCCGTCGAACCGCCAACGCGGCGGCTGAGGCGTTTTGAGAGGACGCGGGTGGCGGCGATCGAGGCGGAATCGGGGACTTTGAGCATCGCGTCTACGACGTTGGGCACGAAGGAGGCTTCCATGCGGGGGCGGCCGATGCCTTCGATGCGGCTGCCGCGCTTGCAGCGACAGGCCGTGTCCGTTTGGGTCCAGCCTTCGTAGAAGGCGGAAAATTCGGGGTCGGGCACGCAGAGTTCGGTCTCAAAACTCTTGTAGAGAATGTAGCGGCCGATGGTGGCCGAGGTGCCGCCGGTGCCGGGGCTCATCACCACCCAGCGGGGGATGGGGTGACGCTCCATGGCCATCTGGCGGAAGATCGACTCGGCGATATTGTTGTTGCCGCGCCAGTCGGTGGCGCGCTCGGCGAAGGTGAACTGGTCGAGATAGTGACCACCGGTGCGGGCGGCGAGGTTTTTGGCCTCGTCATAGATGGCCGAGGGTTCATCGACGAAGACGCACTCGCCGCCATATTGCTCGATGGCTTCAATTTTGGTGCAGGAGGTCGTGCGCGGCAGCACGGCGTAGAATTTGAGGCCGAGGAGACGGGCGTAATAGGCTTCGCTGACGGCCGTGGAGCCGGAAGAGGCTTCCACCAGGGCCGTATCCGGGCCGATGACGCCGTTGCAGAGACCATAAAGGATGAGCGAACGCGCCAGGCGATGTTTCAGGCTGCCCGTGGGGTGGCAGGACTCGTCCTTGAAGTAAAAATCCACGGCGGGAAAGCCGGGCAGTGCCACGGGGATGAGATGGGAATCGGCAGAGCGCTGGGCATCGGCGTCGAGCATGCGAATGGCTCGACTGGTCCAGGATTCTTTGCGTTCTAAATGATTCGTCATTTGAGGAACAAATTGCCATGGGATGTTCTGATAATGGTACGGTGTTCTTTCATGATGGTCAATTTTAGATTCAGGCGCGCCCACTGCGCTGAAGGCTTAAGGCTGCCATTTGCGGAGCCCGGTGACACCGTCCCATGGCGCGAGTGCATCCTAAAGCACGCAGCTTCATCAAAAATTCGTTCCAAAAATCTCGATTAACACACTTGAGTTAAGTTAATCGGGCTCACATAGTCCTGTCTTGAAGCTGTCATATCGGCCGGCCGGAGGGGTCGGTGACGAGGACAGATCAAGGAGAGGACCTTAGTTTATGCCACGTTTGACCCGTCGAACTTTCATTGCGTCGGTGCCGCCGCTGCTGGCTGCCACGCAGATTCCCGCCTGGGCGGCTCCCGCCTCCGATCTGGAGCTGATTGCGGCGCAGAAAGGTGAGCCGGCAATTGTAAAACTCTATCGCCAGCTCGAGCGCCTGACCTCGACGGTCACTTTCATGACCACCGGCGCGCATCCCGACGACGAGCCGAGCGGCATGCTGGCGGCCCTGCGCCATGTCTATGGTATTCGTCCGGTGCTCTACTGCATCACGCGCGGCGAAGGCGGGCAGAATGCCATCGGGCCGGAGCGCGGTTCAGTGCTGGGCGTGCTGCGTACGCGCGAAATCACCGAGGCTTCGCGTTCACTTGATGCGTCGCTGGCCTTTGGTAGCCAGGGCCACCACGACAATATGCACGACTTCGGGTTCTCCAAGGACCCGAACCAGACGATCGATCGCTGGGGCCGCGACCGCGTGATTGAGCGCATGACCTGGGCCGTGCGCCAGTACAAGCCCGACGTGATCATGAACTGCTTCCTCGATGTGGGCGGGCAGCATGGCCACCACCGTGCGGCGAATGTGGCGACGTTTATCGTGGCCGGCATCTCGGGCAATGCCGAGGAATTCCCGGACCAGATCGCTGCCGGTTTGAAGACCTGGACTGTGCCGAAGATTTATCAGCCCGCATGGGGCGGCGGCGGCGGCGTCTATGACGACGAAACTCCGCCCCCGCCGACGACGCTGGTGGTGCGTGCACCCGAGCGCGATCCGATTTCGGGCGCCACCTTCCCGCAGATGGGCGAATGGTCGCGTTCCTGCCATCTGACGCAGGGCATGGGCCGCTGGCAGCCGAAGCCGCAGACCGAATGGCCGATCAACCTGTCCTGGGCCGCCAATGGCGAAGCCGGCAAGGCCGAGAACGACATTCGCGATGGTCTCATCGCCACGGTTGGCCACATTGCCGAACTCGACGGCATGCCTGCGGCTTCGGCCGACGCGCTGCGCAATGCGCAGGGGCTGATCGACGAAGCGCTGGCTGACTATGGCGATCCGGTTGAAGTGGTGAAGCGTCTGGTCGAGATCGGCAAGGCTGTGGCGGAAGCCCGCTCGACGCTGCCGGCGGAACTGGAAGATCAGGTGGCGCATCGCCTTGATCGCAAGATTAGGGAAGTCGATCTGGCGCTGGCGACGGCGGCGGGCATGCAGGTGCGTGCCTATACCGACGGTACCGATCTGCATCCGGGCCAGGACATTATCGTCAAGGCAATGGTCGATGCGCCGGACACGATCACCGTGGACTCGGTCGAGGTGATTGCCCGCAATGGCATTACCGGCGAAACGGCCGAGGATGGCGTCAAGGTAAGCGTGGCTGCAGATGCGGCGCTGACCAATCCGCTGACCGAGCAGTTCGATCCGCTGGGTGGCAATGGCGATGCGTTCGTGCGCCTGACGGCGACGATTGCCGGCCACAAGGCCGTGCTCGACGTTGACCTCGAAGACGCGCTGCGCGTGCTGCCGGAAGCTTCGCTTGAACTGAAGCCGGATGCGGTGGTGTTCAACACCGAAAGCGAGATTTCGCCGGTGGCCTTCACTGCCGTGGTTTCGGGCGGCACGACGGCCGATCTCGACTTCAAACTGCCCGAGGGCTGGTTGATGGCGGCCAAGGGCGACACGGGCCTCGAAGCGGGCACGTTCGAACTGACCCCGCCGGCAGACCTTGGTACCGAGCGCATCACCATTGCGCCGACGCTGCTGGGCAAAGAAGCCTATGCCATCAACGTCTTCACCTATCCCCATATCGGGCGATCGGTGGTGCCGACGGAAGTGGCGGTGCCGGTGCAGTCGGTTGGTGCGGTCATTCCCGAAGGCAAGATCGGCTATATCGGTGGTGGCAATGACAATGTCGCCATCTGGCTCAAGCGCCTCGGCGTCGATCTCAAGGAACTGACCCCGGCCGATATGGAGGCAGGTGCCTATCGCGATCTCGATACGCTGGTCGTGGGTATCTTCTCGTTCGGTCGCCGGCAGGATCTCGTCGCGGCGCTGCCGGGCGTGCATGAGTGGGTCAAGAACGGCGGGCATCTCGTGACGCTCTACCACCGTCCTTCGGATGGCTGGACGCCGGAAACCACGCCGCTGGCCTTCCTCAAGATCGGTTCGCCCTCGATCCGCTACCGCGTGACCGATGCCAAGTCGGCGGTGGACGTGCTCGAGCCTGATCACCCGCTCCTCAACTACCCCAATGCCATTACCCAGGAAGACTGGGACAATTGGGACAAGGAGCGCGGGCTCTATTTCGCGTCGGAATGGGACGAGGCCTATGTGCCGCTGCTCGCCATGGCCGATGCCGGCGAAGAGCCGCTGACGGGTTCGCTGCTCTCGGCCGAAATCGGCGAAGGTCGGCACACCCATACCAGCCTCGTGCTGCATCACCAGCTCGACAAGCTGACGCCAGGTGCCTTCCGCATCATGGCCAACCTGATCCAGAAGGCCAAGCGCTAAGGCCAAAACATCCGGCTCGCGTGAACTCCCAACGCGAGCCGTTGCCGCAACCTCCTGATGCGGCGAAGCCCTCGGCCATGCCCGGCCGAGGGTCTTTTTTTGGGCTTTTGTTCCTCCGCACCGTCGTCACCACCGGGTTTGTCCCGGTGGTCTATGCGGAGGCGAGATGGATTGCCGGGACAGGCCCGGCAATGACGAAGGAGGGGGAATGGTGTTCAGCGCTTCGGGCGGTCGAGGCGGGTCGTCAGGATGAGGGCGCCGATGATGATGGCGGTGCCGATGAGCGTTGTGGGCGCGGGCACTTCGCCAAAGGCCAGGAAGCCGGCTGTTGTGGCGAGGACGATGGAGAGATAGCCGATCGGGGCGAGGAGATTGGCCGGGGTCGATTGATAGGCCCGGAGGAAACAATATTGGCCGATCTGGGCGAGGACGCCGATGGCAAGGAGCAGTGGCCAATCGGCTGAGGCGACCGGCTGCCAGGAGAAGGCGGCGGGGATGGCGGTGAAGAGCGTGAGGCCGACGGTGTAAAAGACCATCAGGACGGTGGTGTTTTCCTTGGCCAGAGCGCGGGTCTGGACGGTGGCGAGGGAGCCGAAGAGGACGGAGCCGAGGGCGGCGAGGATGCCGACGTTCCAGGTGACTTCGCCGGGGGCGACCATGACAAGGACGCCGGCAAAGCCGATCGTGGCGCCGATCCAGCGCCAGGGGCCGGAGCGTTCGCCGAGGAGGACGGTTGCCAGCGCCAGGACGACGAGCGGGCGCATGAAGCCGATGGCATTGGCGAGGGCCAGGGGCAGGGCGGTGAGCGCGGCGAAATTGGTATTGAGGGCGAGCGTGTTGCAAAGCACGCGGAAACTGTGACGGCCCCATTGCTTTGTCTCTCGCAGCGCCTGGCGATGGCGCCAGGCGAGGGGGAGGACGCTGGCAAGGCCGATCAGCGAGCGGATGAACACCATCTGCACGGCGGGATAGCTGGCGCCGCCGAGTTTTACCAACACGGTCATCAGGGTGACGAGCACCATGTCGCCCGCGAGCCAGGCAAAGCCGGCTCGCGATTGTGTGGTCTGCATGTCAGGCGGACTGCAGGAGGTTTGCCATCAGGCGGAAGGCGCCGGGGACGAGCTTGTCGAGCTGGTGGTGGAGGACAAGGCTCGTGTGGGTGTGGCGGCCCGCCCCGATCTTTGCCGAGAGCAGGGAGCCTGTGAGGGGCTTTTCGCCGGCGTCGCTCATGGCGAGGAGGGGGAGCATAGGCGCTGTCCCAGGCGGAGGCGAAATAGAGACCGCGTTCTTTGTCCCAGCCGGCGAAGTCTTCCGCGGTGATGCGGTTGGGGCCGGTAAAGAGTTGATGGTGGGGATCGAGGAATGTCACCTCGGCCGCGGGATTGGTGGTGCGCCAGCGCAGCGACGGGCTGCCGATGGTGATGGGGCGGGGCGGAGTGGTGTCGGGTGTCCAGCCATCGCTGGGGCGATGGTAGAGGGTGACGAGGTGGCCGCCGGCTTCGACCCAGTGGTGGAGTTTTTGGGTGGCGGCCTTGAGGTCGGGGCGGAGGCCGAAGGCGAAGATGCCGATGACGATCGTGTCGTAGGTTGAGAGATCGCCGGCGAGGGCTTCGGCGTCGAGTTCGGTGACGTCAGCGCCCATGCGGTGGAGCCAGAGGCCGACGCGGTCGGAACCGCCGCCGACATAGCCGATCTTGGTATCGGGGACCGTGAGGTTCAACGCCAGGATGTCGAGCGACAGGGGGCGGGCAAAACGGGTGCGGCCGATATGGGGATAGGCGATGGGGGTGATGCCGTAGGCGGGGGCGCCATCGACGCGAAGGGGCAGGCTGTGGCGGCCGGCGGTGAGGAGCACGTCGGAAGTGACGGCGAAGGTATTTTCGCGACGCTCGATGGTCAGGCTGGGGGCGCTCGGGATGGCGATGCGATCGAGGGTGATGTCGGCTTTGATTGCTACGGTTTTGGTCACCGGGGCCGACAGGGGAAGAATCAGCGCGTCGGGGTTGATCGCGACCGTGTAGGCGGGGGCGAGCTGGAGGTCTTCTTCGCTGTCGCGACTGAAGCGAATCAGTTCGCCGTTCACTTCGGCTTCGATGAGGAGCGAGACGTTGCCGTTATTGCCGAGGTTTTCCCAATCGGGGCGGAAGGCGTTTTCGATTTTGGCGTCGGGGTGGGCGGTGAGTTGGATGGTCGCGCGGTCGCCTGAGATTTCTACCGAATCGGTGGGGGCGAAGGCGGCTGAGGTGATTGGTGTTACGCGGATAGTTTGGGCGGTACCGCGTTCGACCTCAACGATGAGGTCGACTGTTTCGCCGGGGGCGACGCTGGCCGAAGAGACCGAGGGGTAGATTTCAATGCCGGCGGCAATGGCCGTGGCGGCGTCGAGTTCTTCGAGTTTTCGCGTGAGGCGGTGGGCGTGTTCGGGGGCGATGCCCTGCTGTGCTCCACGAATGGCGCGGCGGGCGATGCTGAGGGCGGGGAGAATGGCTGCGCTATTGGGGAAGGCGGCCACGGCCTGCGCCAGGGCGGCGTCGGCGGCAGCGAGATAGGGCGAGGGGCCGAGGTCGACCAGGGTTCTTGGCAGGTCGTCGAGGAGTTCGCTTTGCGCATTGGCGCCGACGCGGTGGAGTTGCCACTGCGTTTCGCCGGGATGGCGCCAGTGGCCCATGTTCTGGCTGGCGTGGAAAGCACGAGAAACTTCGCCGAGCTGCCAGAAGGGCATGCCGGTGGCGAAGTCGTTGCCGGTGGCGCGGACGGTGATATTGGCCGGCGGGGGCGGGACTTCGTCGTCATAGGTGTCGCCGCCGCCGGACCAGGCAGGAAGGCAGAATTTTGTGACTGTCCAGGGCGCGAGGCCGTCGGTTTCGTAAGCAGGGTCAGCGGCGAGAGCGAGGGCGCGTTCGGCGGCCTCGGTCATGGCGCGGTGGTGACCGTGCTGGCCGGGGACGTCGAGGAAGGTGGGGATGACGACGTCGGGGCGGAATTCGCGATAGGCGCGGACGAGGCGGTCAATGGTGCGGTCTTCGCCCCAGCGCGACAGCGTGTCGGGGCCGGATTTGGAGAAGCCGAAATCGTGGACCGGGTCATCGGGGCCGTGGCCGAGCCAGGCGATATCGGCATCGAGGGCGCGGGCGGCTTCTTCCATTTCGCGGGAGCGCAGGACGCCAAGGGCGCCGCCGCGTTCGGGGCCGAGAGTGTTCTGGCCGCCCTCGCCGCGGGTTGAGCAGGCAACGACGATGCGCATGCCCATCTCGTGGCGCATGGTGGCGAGCATTTCATTGTGCTCGTCATCGGGGTGGGCGCCGGTGTTCATCACCGTCACGGTGGATTTTAGGCGGCTGAGGGCGCGGGCGAGGGTGACGAGACGCGGTTGTGCCGCGCGACGGCGCAGGCGTTCGGGGGCGGTAAGCATGGCAAGTCCAGTTGTGTAGGCGTTTGGCGATGTGTGTCGACGGCGGTTGTTTTCGGCCTCTCCACACTCAGGGTGTCATTCCCGCGAAAGCGGGAATCTCGGCTCCAAAACAGGGATTCCCGCTTTCGCGGGAATGACACGGTGGGATGAGGAAGGCGCCGGCGAATGCGTGCATGGCAAAGCGCCTCAGGCGACGGGGTCGGAGACGCTGAGATGGGGGGAGACCGTGTCGAGGAGCGGCAGGGCGGCGGCGCCGAGGGCGGCTGTTAGCTGGCCGGTCTGGCCGCGAATGGCGCGGGGAAGCGTGCGTTTTTGCCGTGTGGCGACGGAAACGGGGAGCGGGTCGAGCGCCGAGATGACCGCTTCGAGGACGGAATCGGGGAGGCCGCCGCCGAAGATGACGGTTTCAGGATCGAAAATGTTTTCGAGCATGGCGACGGTGGGTGCGAGATAGTCGGCCGCCATCTCGATCCATTCGGCAAGGGTCGGATTGGCCTCGTCGTGGAGCTTTTGGATGTCTTCGACGGTTGCGGCATAGATGCCGGCCATGGCGAGGCGTTCGCGCAGGGCAAAGACCGAGACGAAGCGTTCGAGGGCGCCGGCGGGGCCGTAGTGGACCTTGCCCTTACGCGGGACGAGGCCGACATGGCCGATTTCGCCGGCATTGCCGAAGGCGCCGCGGAGGGGCCGGCCTTCCTGGATGACGCCGAGGCCGAGGCCGACGCCGAAATAGAGGTAGCAAAAGCTGCCGAGCTGGCGGCCGGCGCCGTAGAGGCGCTCACCGACGACGGCGGCGGTGGCGTCGTTTTCCACAACCACATGCTGGCCGGTGGCCTTGGCAAAGAGCGCGGCGGCATCGACGCCTGTCCAGCCCGGGAGGGTGGCGGGGCCGACCGAGCTCATGCCTTCGACTTCGAAGGGGCCGGGCATGACGACGCCGATGCCAAGCAGTTTGCTGCGGTCGGCGCCGAGCGAGGCCTGAAGGCGCTGGACTTCGGCGGTCACCTTGTCGGGTACGGTATCGGGGCCAGTGGCTTCCAATGGCAGGATGGATTTGGCGCGGACGCCGCCTGAAAGGTCGAGCAGGGCCGTGACCATGTGGTCGGCAGCGATTTCGACGCCGGCGGTCAGCGGGCCGTTGGGATTGACGGCGAACTGGATGGGCGGCTGGCCGCGGCCGGAGCGGAGGCGGCCCAGTTCGACGAGAAGGCCTTCTTCGAGCAGTTCATCGACGATATTGGCGACGGCCTGGGGCGTGAGCTGGGCGCGGCGGGCGATCTCGGTGCGGCCGAGATGTTCGTGGAAGCGAATGACTTCGAGCACCACGCGCCGGTTATGCGCGCGGTTGCGCTCGGGGTTGGACCCGATGGCGACACGCTGACGAAGCTCTTTCTTGCTGCGGCCGTTCAATTCGTCGCCTCCCCCATATGTCTGGCTAGCACGGCAATGGAGGAGGAGACTAGCCGGGGAACAAGATAACGCAAGTAGATTATGTTATTGACAAGCCACTGTCACATATTGGACGTTGGAGACCTGTCAGGCGGCGTGGGCCGTGTTTTTGACATGAGAGAGCTGTCGGAGGGTCGACGCTCCAATGGAGGGACTTTATGCGTAAGGCATATGTGGCCGGGCTTGCAGCCGGCATCAGCTTCATCGCAATGGGCGCTGCCCAGGCCGTGGAAATCGAATATTGGCAGTATGTCTTCGACAGCCGCGTCCAGGCCATGGACCAGCTGATCGAGAAATTCGAAGCCGCAAACCCGGATATCACCGTCAAGCAGACCACTTTCCCCTATGCCGACTACCAGACGCGCGTTGTCGCCGCCAAGGTTGCCGGCCAGGGGCCGGACGTGGTGCAGCTGTTCTACGGCTGGACCGACCAGTTCGTGAACGGTGGTCTGATCCAGCCGCTCGATCCGGCCGTGTTCCCGCATGCCGAAATCGAATCCGACTTCTTCCCGATCGTTTCGGCGATGAAGCGCGGCGACAGCTATTATGGCCTGCCGACCGCCGTGCGTTCGCTGGCCCTGTTCTACAACAAGGCGATCTTTGCTGAAGCCGGCATCGAGCCGCCGACCAACCTTGAAGAGCTGCTGGCGGCTGCCGAAGCCACCACCAAGCGCGATGGCAGCGGCAATATCACGACCGCCGGCATCACCATGGACATGGCTGGCCAGGACCACCACTGGTGGCGCGAAGTGCTGATCCGCCAGAACGGTGGCGTGCCCTATGACGCCGAAGGCAATGTTGCTTACAACGATGCTGCCGGCGCTGCTGCGCTGAAGTTCTACACGGACCTGCAGACTGAAAAGAATGTTGGCCTCGTAGGCTTCATGGATGAAGGTCAGGCCGCGTTCCGCGCTGGCATGGCTGCCATGACCATCGACGGCACCTTCCGTCTCGGTGCTTTTGCCGACAACCCCTTCGAATGGGGCGTGGTGGAACTGCCGGCTGACGCCAATGGAATGCGCTCGAACTATTCGAGCTACTTCGCCAACGGTATCGGCGCGACTTCGACGGGCGAAGAACTCGCCGCTGCCCAGAAGTTCCTCCAGTACATCTCTTCGCCCGAAGCGATGGAAATCTGGCTGAGCACGGTCGGCGAACTGCCGGCACGTCGTGACGTGGCCCTGACCGAGGCAAATCTGGCGGATCCGATCCGCGGACCGTTCCTCAAGGGTCTCGAATACGCTCACACCACCCAGTTCTATGATGAAGCCGCACAGCGCCAGACCTCGATCGACATGGTCAACCGCGTGCTGCTCGAAGGTCAGTCGATCGAAGACTCGATCGCCCAGGCGGCTGCGGCCGAACAGGCGATCATCGATCAGGGCCGTCAGTAATCATCATATTGGTCGCGGCTCCGACGCAAAGAAGTGACGCCCACTTCTGTCGGACCGCACAGGACTAGTTTCGACGTGGCCGGCGGCGATAGCATCGCCGCCGGCCATATGCGAAGCATGAGGAGCGAACATGGCGTCGGCGAACGCACTTCCACAGACAGGCCCGGTTCGCTTCTGGGACCGCCTGAATATCAGCACCAAGCGGGTCATCTGGGCCTGGGCGTTTCTCGCCGTGCCCATCATCTTTTACGCCGGCATCCGGTTCTATCCGACATTCCAGGCTTTCTGGCTGTCCCTGACCAATTGGGACCTGTTGCGGCCGGCCCAGTTCATCGGCTTTGCGAACTATCAGAAAATGTTCGCCGATCCGATCTTCTGGAAAGTGTTCCAGAACACGTTCCTCTACCTGATCATCGGCACGCCGGTGAGCCTCGTGGTTTCCTTCGTGATCGCCTACTATCTCGATCGCGTCCGCATCATGCACGGCTTTATCCGTGCCCTCTATTTCCTGCCGTTTCTCACCACGGCCGCGGCCATGGGCTGGGTCTGGCGCTGGTTCTACCAGCCGGTGCCGATCGGGGTGATCAATGGCTTTCTGTCGTCCATCGGCATTGCGCAGCAGCCGTTCCTGCGCTCGGTCGATCAGGCGCTGTTCTCGGTCCTGATCCCGGCGATCTGGGCGGGCCTTGGGTTCCAGATCATCATCTTCATGGCGGGCCTCCGCGCCATTCCCGGCACGTTCTATGAAGCTGCACGCATCGACGGGCTCGGGGAATGGGCGATCCTTCGCAAGATCACCATTCCGCTCCTGAAGCCGACCACGGTGTTCCTCGTCGTGTTCTCTTCCATCGGCTTCCTGCGCATTTTCGACCAGGTCTACAACATGACCACCAATGATCCCGGCGGGCCGCTCAATGCGACCAAGCCGCTGGTGCTCATGATCTACCAGACCGCCTTTTCGTCCTACCAGATGGGCTATGCCGCAGCGCAGACCGTGGTTCTCTTCACCATCCTGCTCATCGTGTCCCTGCTCCAGCTCTATGTGCTGAGGGAAAAGAAATGACCATGGCCTCGACCAAAGAGCTGGCGGCCAATCGCCGCGATATTCGCCCCGGGCGCATCATCACCTGGACCCTGCTGCTGATCGGCGGGTTGATCATGATCACCCCGCTGCTTTTCATGTTCTCGACCTCGCTGAAGACGTCGGGGCAGGTCTATGACCTCCGGCTGATTCCGGCCGCGCCGACGCTCGACAATTATATCAAGGTGCTCGGTGATGGCCGCTTCATGCAGTGGTTCTTCAACTCGACCCTGATCGCGCTGACCGTGACGCTGTCGAATGTCTTCTTCGATAGTCTCGTGGGCTATACGCTGGCGAAATTCGAGTTCCGGGGCCGCTATTTCATCTTCCTCGCGATCCTCTCGACCCTGATGATCCCCACCGAAATGCTTGTCATCCCGTGGTATCTGATGTCGAGCCAGCTCGGTTGGCTGAACTCCTACTGGGGCATCATGTTCCCGGGCATGATGACGGCCTTTGGCACCTTCCTGATGAAGCAGTTCTTTGAGGGCGTGCCGAACGACTTCCTGGAAGCGGCGCGTGTGGACGGGCTCAACGAATTCACCATCTGGTGGAAGATCGCCATGCCCATGGTGGTGCCGGCTATCTCGGCGCTCGCCATCTTCACCTTCCTCGGCAACTGGACGGCCTTCTTCTGGCCGCTGATCGTCACGACCTCCAAGGAGCTCTATACGCTGCCTGTCGGCATTTCGAGCTTCTCGGCGGAGGCTTCCATTCAATGGGAGCTGATCATGACCGGCGCCGCCATCGGCACCATCCCGACGCTTCTCGTCTTCCTCGCTTTGCAGCGCTACATCGTCCGTGGCGTGATGCTGGCCGGTCTCAAGGGTTAAGCCATGACCGATCCCCGTTCTTCCGATCAGTCGGTCTTTCCCGATCCGGTCTATAAGGAAACCGTCCTGGCGCCACTGTTCGATGGCGCCAAGGACCACCATGTCGAAGGCTTTAAGGCCATCGACCGTGCGCATCTGGTGATGCTCACCGAGACCGGCATTCTGGATGCCGCTCAGGCGCGCGATATTGCCGTGGCGCTCGACAGCATCGATGCGGAAATTGAGCCGTCGAAGCTCGTCTACACGGGTGAGGTGGAGGACTTCTTCTTCCTCATCGAGAAGGAACTGAAGAAGCGCGTTGGGCCCGATCTTGGTGGGCGGCTGCACACGGCGCGCTCGCGCAATGATATCGACCATACGCTCTTCAAGCTCGGTCTTCGCGAGCGGCTCAATGTTCTTATTGAGAAGGCACTGAAGCTGCATGCGACGCTGATCGATGCGGCGGAGCGCGAGAAGGACACGCTGATCGTTGCCTATACGCATGGGCAGCCGGCGCAGCCGACGACGTTTGGGCACTATCTCTCGGCCATCGTTGAGTTCGTTGGGCGCGATATCGAGCGGCTGTTTGAGGCCTATCGGATCGTCGAGCTTTCGCCCATGGGCGCGGCCGCGATCACGACGACAGGTTTCCCGACGGATCGGGCCCGGGTGGCGGAGCTTCTGGGTTTTGCGGCGCCGTTGCAGAACTCCTATTCCTGCATTGCCGGGGTGGACTACATCACCTCGACCTATTCGGCCTTGGAACTGATGTTCCTGCACCTGGGGCGCCCGATCCAGGATTTTCAGGTCTGGACCAGCTTCGAGGTGGGGCAGATTTATGTGCCCAATAGCCTCGTGCAGATCTCGTCGATCATGCCGCAAAAGCGCAATCCGGTGCCGATCGAGCATCTTCGCCATTTGGCGAGCCAGACGGCTGGGCGGGCGCATTCCATGCTCACGGTGATGCACAACACGCCCTTTACCGACATGAATGACAGCGAGGGCGAAACGCAGGCCATGGGCTACCAGGCCTTTGCCTCAGCCTATCGCGTGCTCGATCTCTTGGCGGCGCTGGTGCAGCAGATCCGTATCGATCCCAAGCGGGTGCGGGACAATATTTCGCGCTCGTGCATCACCATTACGGAGCTGGCTGACTCGCTCGTGCGCCGGGAAGGGCTGTCCTTCCGCGAGGGGCATGAGATTGCGGCGTCCGTCGCCAAGGCGGTGGTCGCCATGGGTGGCGATCTCGTCAGCGATGGATATGCGCCGTTCACTGCTGCTTTCGAGAAGGCGACCGGACGGCGTTCGGCGCTTGATGAAACCAGCTTCGCGGAAATCGTCTCGCCGGAATATTTCGTCTCGGTGCGCACCCGCTTTGGCGGTCCGGCGCCCGAGCCGCTCAACGCCGCCATCGCCGGTTATCGGCACGACGCTGAGCGGCTTGCTGACATCAATGGAAAAATACTGCGCCGCCAGGCTGATGCCGCGCGCCATGCTGAAAGAGCGCTTTGGCGCATTGAAGGGAACCGTCTAATGGCCAAGATCGAACTGCAGAAACTGGTCAAGGAATACGGCAAGACCCGCGCCGTGCATGGCATTGACCTCACTATCGAAGATGGGGAATTCGTCGTGTTTGTCGGCCCCTCGGGCTGCGGTAAATCGACGACGCTGCGCATGATTGCTGGGCTCGAAGATATTTCGGGCGGCAATCTGCTGATTGGCGGGGAAGTGGTGAACCAGCGCGAGCCCAAGCAGCGCAATATCGCCATGGTGTTCCAGAACTACGCCATCTATCCGCACATGACCGTGGGCCAGAATATCGGTTTTGGGCTTTATACGTCCAAGCTGTCGAAGGCCGAGAAGCAGAAGCGGATCGAGGAAACCGGCAAGATCCTGGGGCTCGAAAAGCTGCTCGATCGGCGGCCGGCGGCTCTGTCCGGTGGCCAGCGCCAACGCGTTGCCATTGGGCGCGCCATGGTGCGTGATCCCGCGGCTTTCCTCTTTGACGAACCGCTATCCAATCTCGATGCGCAGCTGCGCTCGCAGATGCGCATGGAGATCAAGAGCCTCCATCGCCGGCTTGGGACCACGATCGTCTATGTGACGCATGATCAGGTTGAAGCCATGACCATGGCTGACAAGATCGTCGTCATGCGCGACGGCAATATCCTGCAGGTGGGCTCGCCGACCGATCTCTACGAAAACCCGGTCGATGTCTTTACCGCGCGGTTTATCGGCAGCCCGTCGATGAACATGGTTGAGGGCACGATTTCTGGCGGCAATCTGAGCGTGGATGGGGCCACGATTTCGGGGCTGGCTTTGCCGGCGCATGAGGGCAAGGCGCTGATCGGCGTGCGTCCGCATGACCTGGTGGTCGGCGAAGCTACGGGCGCGGGGCTTTCGGCGAGCGGCACGGTCGAGGCGGTGGAGCCGCTGGGTTCCGAAACGCTGGTGCATCTCAATGTCGGCAAGGCGCAGGTTATTGCGACGGCGCCTGGTCGCGTCGTTCCTGCCATCGGCAGCACGGTGTCGGTGCATGCCGGGGCCGGCTCGCTCTACCTCTTCGATGCCGTCAGCGAAAAGGCTCTGGGCCGCGCATGACATCTTCTATTCCACGCGCCGGGGCTGTGCTCAATCTCGGCCGCATCTATTGCGACATGGTGTTTCGCGGGCTCGACGGCATGCCCCAATTGGGGCGCGAGCTTTTTGCCCGCGAATTCGCCCTGACGCCGGGCGGCGGCGCGCTCATTACCGCCGCGCATCTGGCGGCGCTGGGGCGCCACTCGGCGCTCCTGGCGCGGTTTGGCACCGATGCGCTGTCTTCGGCGCTGTCCGAGCAGATCGATGAACTGGGGCTCGACCTGCAGTTTCTCGATCGGCACGAGACGGCGGGGCCGCAGCTGACCGTGGTCATGGTGCATGATGGGGATCGCGCCTTCCTGTCGCGCCGGGCTGGCCATGCGCGGCCGGCCGGGTTCGAGGCGGCACTGGCTTCGCCTGACGTCGCGCATCTGCACATTGCGGAATATGCGACGCTGCACGAAATGCCCGATGCCATTGCTAAGGCCAAAAGCCATGGGCTGACGGTGTCGCTCGATCCGAGCTGGGACGCGGACCTTATCCGGGATCCGCTATTCTTCGAACGGACGACGGGGACCGATGTCTTCCTGCCCAATATGGAAGAAGCAGAGGCACTGACCGGCAAGACCGATCCGGGCGCCGCGCTGGCAGTGCTGCAGCGGCACTTTCCCGTCGTGGCACTGAAGCGGGGTGGCGAGGGCGCTATTCTGGCAGCGGGCGACGAGATCATCGACCTGCCGAGCGCGCGGGTCGAAGTGGTGGATACGACCGGGGCGGGCGATGCCTTCAATGCCGGTTTCATCCACGCCTGGCTCGATGGCGCGGACAATCGCACGGCCTTGACGGCGGCGATCGAGGCTGGCACCCGCTCGGTGCAAGCTTCGGGCGGTACCGGCAGCATTCGCAGCGCGAGCTGATCTTTTCTACATAGAGACCCATGACCAAAGCTCAGTTTCAGGTTTTTTCGTCGCCGGAGTTCGTTGCCCAGGCGGTTGCGTCCCATATCGCGGAGGTGGTTCGGGCGCGCCCGCAAACGGTGCTTGGCCTTGCCACCGGCAAGACGTTTGTGTCGATCTATGAGGCACTGGTGCGGGTGAGCGCCGAGACCGGCCTCTCCTTTGCCGAGGCGTCGAGCTTTAATCTCGATGAATATGTCGGGCTGCCCGTGGGCCATTCGGCCTCGTTCCGGCGCTATATGGAGGAGCATTTCTTCCGCCATGTCGATTTGCCGGCGGATCGGGCCTTGCTGCCCGAGGCCGGTGACGATGCGGAAGCGGCTTGCTCTGCCTATGAGGCGGCGATTGCAGCGCGCGGGGGCGTGGATGTGCAACTTCTCGGCATCGGCCGCAATGGGCACATTGGCTTCAATGAACCCGGTTCGGCCTTTGATGGACGCACCCAGGTGGCCAGGCTGACGCCATCGACGATTGCTGCCAATACCAGCGATTTTCCGCCGGGCGAGGTGCCGCCGCCTGAAGCGATCACCATGGGGATTGGTACGATCCTTGATGCGCACGCCATCGTGCTGGTGGCGACGGGGGCAGCCAAGGCCGAGGCTTTGGCACGGGCCTTTCTGGCGCCGATGGATGTGGATTGCCCGGCCTCTGCCTTGCAGCAGCATGCTCACGTGACCGTGTTCTGCGACGAGGCGGCTTTTGCGGGCATGGGGCCCAAGGCATAGGGACGAGTTAGGGACGCGTTTACCAACGCGCCTCAAGGTGGCGGCGCAGCGAAAGCTGCGTGACGTTCTCTTGAGGCGAGGCTGAAAGCGCGATGCTGAGACCCTTTTCCATTGCGCTGTGCCTGTTGTTGGCAACGCCCAGCTTCGCCGCGGACTGGAAATATGAAGGCGGCAATGTGCCCATCGCCTATTTCGATAATGGCGATGCGCAATTCCAGTTCGCCTGCCGCGGCGGTGACCTCGCCATGGCCTATTGGGTGCGCAAGCCGAGCAAGGAAGTGGCCGGGGCGGCGACCTTGAGCCTCGCGATCAATGCCAGCGGAACGGCATCCGGCAGCCTTGCCGCAACTGGCGGCACGATTTTCGCGCAGGATTTTCCACTCATCCACAGCGATGGCAGCTCGATCCTGGTTCGTGGGCCGGTCGCCCGGCAATGGGCTGCGATCGCGCAAGGCGCTGCCGACCTGATCCGCGTCGGATTCGTGCGGCACAAGGCGCAGGGCGGACTGGAAGTTTTCGACGGGCACGAATTTGGCGCCCGGGGGTCGAATGCGGCTATCGGCAAAGTGCTGCGCCAGTGCGGATAAGCCAAAGGCCCCGTCCGATGTGGAACGGGGCCTCTTGCTTTGAGAAGGTGGCCTTGCGGCCGAAACCTTAGAAGCTGTAGTTCACGCCGGCGCGGATGACGCTGAACTTGTGGCCGATGTCGCGGCCGATGCCGGGGCCATTATAGTTCTGGCTGCCGAGGTCGACATAGAGGTATTCGGCCTTGACCGAGATATTGTCGGTGGCCTTGGCTTCGATGCCGAGACCGGCGGTCCAGCCGAAATGGGTGGCCGACTGCGAGGTGGTGACGCCGCCATTGACGATTTGCGCGGTGCCGCGACCGAAGGCGGCGCCGAGGGTCACATAGGGCATGACCTGGCCAAAAGTGCCGCCGGCGCGGGCACGGACGGTGCCGAACATGTCGAGCTTGGCTTCAAAGGTGCCCGGGGCCGGGTTGTTGGGCTCGCTATAGGCGAGGTTCGCCCATTGCAAGTCGCCTTCGGCGCCGATCACGAGGCCGCCCATATCGGCATTGAAACCGGCCTGGGCACCAGCGGTCCAGCCCGAGCTGTTATTGTTGGTGTTGACGATGGCCGGGTTGACCGTCGTCGTACCCCAGGTATAGCCGCCGTTGACGCCGGCATAGAAGCCGTTCCAGTCGACCACCGAGGTGGACGAATACATGGGGGAAGTGGCCGGGGCGCTGTTCCAGCCCAGATCGGCGGCTCCTGCCGACGCCGTCAGCGTCAGGAGAGCAGAAATCACAATGGCGGAACGCTTCATTTTTGGCCTCGTCGATATGCGCCTAAACATGAGGCCAAAATCGTCTCAAGGTCTTAATGATCGGGTAAGGAATAAGGTTAACGCACCGGGTTTTATCGATTTGTGAAAGGTGGCGTTAGGGAGTCCAAGGCTTTCCGGCTTTTTCAATTCGTCGTCATTGCTGGGCTTGTCCCGGCAATCCATCTCGGGGAGGCCTGCCATCCTGCGGATGGCGTGGACCACCGGGACAAGCCCGGTGGTGACGATGGCTGATATGGCACTTGAGACGCCGCCCGGTGGGTGGCGCAAAGGGGTGTTAGCTCAGCTATGCAGGCCCGGGGCCTCGCGGCCGGTGGAGGCGACGTATTCGGTGTAGCCGCCGCCATAGGCGTGGACGCCTTCGGGGGTCAGCTCGAGCACCCGGTTGGAGAGCGCGGCGAGGAAGTGGCGGTCGTGGCTGACGAAGAGCATGGTGCCTTCATATTGGCTCAGCGCCGTGATCAGCATTTCCTTGGTGGCGATGTCGAGGTGGTTGGTCGGTTCGTCGAGGACCAAAAAGTTCGGCGGATCGAAGAGCATCATGGCCATGACCAGACGGGCCTTTTCGCCACCCGAGAGGACGCGGCACTTTTTTTCGATTTCATCGCCGGAGAAGCCAAAGCAACCGGCAAGGGCGCGGAGCGGGGCTTGGCCCGCCTGCGGGAAGGAATATTCGAGCTGCTGGAAGACGGTCAGGTCGCCATCGAGCACATCCATGGCGTGCTGGGCGAAATAGGCCATTTTTACTGAAGGGCCGCGCGAGACCGTGCCTTGGTCGGGTTCGGTGGTGCCGGTGACCAGTTTCAAAAGAGTCGATTTGCCGGCGCCGTTGATGCCCATGATGGCCCAGCGTTCACGGCGGCGGACATGGAAATCCAAGCCGTCATAGATGGAGCGCGAGCCGTAGCTTTTGGAGACACCCTTAAGTAGGGCAACATCTTCGCCCGAGCGGGGGGCGGGGCGGAATTCGAACTCGACGGTCTGGCGGCGCTTGGGCGGTTCGACGCGGTCGATCTTTTCGATCTTCTTGACGCGGCTCTGCACCTGGGCAGCGTGGGAGGCGCGGGCCTTGAAGCGGGCGATGAAATCGAGCTCTTTCGCCAGCATTGCCTGTTGGCGCTCGAACTGGGCCTGCTGGTTCTTTTCGGCGATGGCGCGCTGCTGCTGATAAAATTCGTAGTTGCCGGAATAGGTGGTCAGCGAGCCGGCGTCGATTTCGACGATTTTCGTGCAGATGCGATTCATGAATTCGCGGTCGTGCGAGGTCATGAACAGGGCGCCTTGATAATTCTGCAGGAAGGCTTCGAGCCAGATGAGGCTTTCGAGGTCGAGGTGGTTGGAGGGTTCGTCGAGGAGGAGCGCGTCGGGGCGCATGAGGAGGATTTTGGCGAGGGCCACGCGCATCTTCCAGCCGCCTGATAGGGCGCCGACATCGCCGTCCATCATTTCCTGGGAGAAGCCGAGGCCATCAAGCACTTCGCGGGCGCGACCATCGAGGGAGTAGCCGTCGAGTTCTTCGAACTGATGCTGGATTTCGCCATAGCGCTCGATGATGGCGTCCATCTCATCGGCCTTGTCGGGATTGCCCATATCGGCTTCGAGGGCGCGCATTTCGACGACGATGGCGCTGACGGGGCCGGCGCCGTCCATGACTTCGGTGACGGCGCTGCGGCCGGACATTTCGCCGACGTCCTGGCTGAAATAGCCGATAGTGGTGCCGCGCTCGACCGAGACCTGGCCTTCGTCAGGCTGTTCTTCGCCGGTAATCATGCGAAAAAGCGTGGTCTTGCCGGCGCCATTGGGACCGACGAGGCCGATCTTTTTCGCCCTTGAGCAGCGTTGCAGATGCCTCGATGAAGACAATCTGCTTGCCGTTTTGCTTGCCGATGCTTTCGAGGCGGATCATTTTTTGGGCTTTCAGACACGCGGGCATCCGTGCCGCTGCCACTGCAACGTTTGTCATGCCGACCTTCGCCGGCGTGACAATCGAGGGTGGGGCGTCTGGTCTGGCTGCCCGCTCAATTGAGACGAGCCGCCCCTAAAGCATTGTCCTCCGCGCGGCGCAAGCGTCGCGCGGGCACATCGGCTATGCCAAAAGGCAAAAGCGTCAGGCGGCGTCGTTGATGAGGCCTTCGGCCATGCCGTATTCGTGGAGCTTCCGGTAGAGCGTCGAGCGGCCGATGCCGAGGGCGCGGGCGACGCGGGACATGCGGCCGCCGTGGTAGTCGATGGCGAAGGCAATGGCCTCGCGCTCGATATCGGAGAGGGCTTGCAGGTCGCCCGACGCATTGAGGAAACGATCCTGCATGGTCTGGGGCGCGGGTTCGGCGCGGAGGCGCGCGGGGGCGCTATCGATGTGGATCGGTGCGGCGAGGACCGCGGCCTGTTCGGTGGCGCGGACGGCTTCTTCGCGGCCAGCGGATTGGGCGAGGATCTGCGGGAAATCCTCGACTTCGAGGAAAGCCGCGTCGGCAAGGACGACGGCACGGTAGCAGGCATTTTCAAGCTGGCGGACATTACCCGGCCAGTCATAGGACGCGAGCAGGTCGAGTGCCGTGGGCGTGAGGCCCAGGACGCGCTTGCCGGCTTCGGCGGCGAAGCGGGCGATGAAATGGGACGTGAGGGCGGTCAGGTCTTCAAGGCGCTCGCGCAGGGGCGGCACGTAGATGGGGAAGACGTTGAGGCGATAGAACAGGTCCTCGCGGAACTCGCCTGATTTGGCGAGGTTGAGGAGGCGCCGATTGGTGGCCGAGATCAGGCGGACATTGACCTTTTCGGGGCGGGTGGCGCCGACCGGTTCGATCTCGCCTTCCTGGAGTGCGCGCAGGAGTTTCACCTGCGTTTCGAGGGGCAGCTCGCCGACCTCGTCGAGGAAGAGGGTGCCATTGTGGGCTTCGGCGAATTTGCCCGGCTGATCGGCAATGGCGCCGGTGAAGGCACCCTTCTTGTGGCCGAAGAGGACGGACTCGACGAGATTGGGCGGGATGGCGCCGCAGTTGACGGTGATGAAGGGTTTGCCGGCGCGGTCCGAGCCGCCCTGGATGATGCGGGCGACCAGTTCCTTGCCGACGCCGGTTTCGCCCTCGATGAGGACGGGGATCGGGCTCTTGGCCGCTTTTGCAGAAAGCGAGAGCACGCGGGCCATGGCCGGGGCGCTGGCGATCATGTCTGACGGCGAAAACGTGCCCGAGCGGCGGGCGTGTTCGGAGCGAATGGCGGCTTCGAGCGTGTCGAGCTTGAGGGCATTGCGCAGCGAGACGACGAGGCGTTCCGGCGAGACCGGTTTGACGAAATAGTCGGCCGCGCCCTGGCGCATGGCGGAGATGACCGTCTCGAGCGAAGAGTTGGCCGTCTGGATGATGACGGGGGTCGTCAGGCCCTCGGCGCGCATGGCGGCCATCACACCCATGCCGTCGAGATCGGGCATGACGAGATCGAGGATCATGGCGCCAATCTGGCGGTCGTCGCGCAGAATGGCGAGCGCCTGTTCGCCGCCGGTGGCGGTCAGCGGCTTGAAGCCGGCACGGTTAGCAATTTCAGCCGTCAGGCGCAGCTGCACCGGATCGTCGTCGACCACAAGAACGCGCGTCATGCCTATCCCAAGTTCATTTCGTTGCTCGGCACGAATCGGGTGTGCCGTTTTGGGAGAGAATGAGGAAAGGGACTTAAGAGGGTGTTAATCCTAATGAATTGGTCTGCGCTGCCGCGCGCGGCAGGGCAAATAAAAAGGGCCGCGGAAAATTCCGTGACCCCCTGAGTTCAGAACCTTTGGTCGTCCAACCAGACTAGTTCCGCTCCATCACATTGTAGCGGGTGATTTCGTCTTTTACTTCCAGCTTTTTGCGTTTCAGCGTGGAGACCATCAGGTCATCATATTGGCGATTCTGCATCTCTGCCTGAATCTGCCGGTCCAGTTCCTGGTGGCGCCTTTCCAGCGCTGCGATGTGGCCTTCAGTGGTCATAGACAACTCCTTCGACATCGTGGACGAAGGCATAGTCACAAATCTTTCACGCTTTGTCGACCGCCTCAAAAGGGGGTGATCGAATTGAGATGCAAATCGTGATGCGATGCGTTAACCAAGTGTGACTTGATGCACGACTAGCCGGTTTCGTGGATGTTGCAGCTCGACAAGGAACAGGAAGCCCAGTTTGGGCTGGAGCTGGCGACAAAGCGCCAGGAACATGCGGATCTCGATGCCGCCATCCATACCTTGACGCAATCGCAATTTGCCGACCGGATGCTGGTGCAGCGGCTCAAGAAGCGCAAGCTGGCGCTGAAAGATCGCATCGTGCAGCTTGAAAGCTTCCTGCTTCCAGACATTATCGCCTGACGCTTTTGGCGGCTCACGCCTTGAGCGCTGCCGCATTTTAGGCTAGATGCGCGCTTTGCGGAGCGGCAGGGGGAGAACTCGCCATGCTCAAGCCACCTGTTGCCATTGTCATGGGCAGCCAATCGGACTGGCCCACCATGCGGCTGGCCGCCGAAACCCTCGAAAATCTCGAAGTCGAATATGAGGCGCGGATCGTCTCGGCGCATCGTACGCCCGAGCGGATGGTCGATTTCGCCATGAACGCCAAGGCCGAGGGCTTTAAGATCATCATTGCCGGGGCCGGGGGCGCGGCGCACCTGCCGGGCATGATCGCGGCGCTGACGCCGCTGCCGGTGTTCGGCGTGCCGGTGCGCTCCAAGGCGCTCAGCGGCATGGATAGTCTCTATTCCATCGTGCAGATGCCGGGAGGCGTGCCCGTGGGGACGCTGGCCATTGGCGAGCCGGGCGCAATCAATGCGGCGCTGCTGGCCGCTGCCGTCCTCGCTCTCAACGATGAAGAACTGGCCGATCGGCTCGATGCGCATCGCGCGCGGCAGACTGCCTCCGTCCCGCAATTTCCTTCCGATACCGAGTAGAGCCTTGTCCGATTCACCCGTCTCGCTGCGTCCTGGTTCCACCATCGGTATTCTGGGGGGCGGGCAGCTTGGTCGTATGCTGGCTTTGGCCGGCGCCAAGCTCGGTTTGAAGAGCCATATCTATTGCCCGGACCCGCAGAGCCCGGCTTTTGATGTGACGCCGTTCAAGACGGTGGCGGCATATGATGACGAAGCGGCGCTGCGGAAGTTCGCGGCTGAGGTCGACGTCATCACCTATGAATTCGAGAATGTGCCGGCGGCGACGGCGGAAATCTTGGGCGCCCTGAAGCCGCTGCGGCCGGGCGCCAATGCACTGGCGATCTCGCAGGACCGGTTGGCCGAGAAGGGATTCCTGGCTTCCAAGAATATTCCGGTGGCGCCTTATCGCGCGGTGCATTCGCTGGATGATCTGAAGGCGGCGGTGGCGGAGCTGGGACTGCCGGCGGTGCTGAAGACGACGCGGCTTGGCTATGACGGCAAGGGGCAGCGGGTGCTGCGCGAGCCGGGCGATGCCGAGGCGGCGTTTGTCGAGCTAAAACCGCATCCGCTGGTGCTGGAAGGGTTTGTGCCTTTTGAGAAGGAAATTTCGGTGGTCGTGGCGCGCGGGGCCGATGGCTCGGTTAGGGCGTTCGATCCGGCCGAGAATGTGCACCGGAACCATATTCTCTACACTTCGACGGTGCCGGGCGATATTGCGCCGGGTATTGCCAAGCATGCTGCAATGCTCGCCAAGGTGATTGTCGTGGCGCTGGACTATGTCGGGGTTCTTGGCGTCGAATTCTTCGTGCTTGGCGGAGAGCGGCCAAGTCTGGTGGTCAATGAGATTGCACCGCGCGTGCATAATTCGGGGCACTGGACGGAGGCAGTTTGCCTTACCGATCAGTTCGAGCAGCATATGCGGGCGGTGGCCGGCTGGCCACTTGGCGATCCCAAGCGCTATGCTGATGTGGTGATGCAGAATCTCGTCGGAGACGAAGTGGACGTCGTGCCGGATGGCATCGACGGCGATACCCAGCCGCATCTTTACGGCAAGGCGGAAGCGCGGCCGGGGCGGAAGATGGGGCACATCAACCGCATCGTGCGGCCTGACTAACTAGCGGGCGAGCCAGTTTCCGAAAGCGTCGGCGACGGCTTTGGGGTTTTCCATGGTCGGCAGGTGGGCGCTTTTGGCGAAGCGGACGATGTCGGCATGGGGGACGGTTGCGGCCATTTCCTCGGCCAGCTCCATGGGCGTGAGGACGTCTTCGGTGCCGACGCCGATCAGGGTCGGGATCTTGATGCCAGCGAGGTCGGGGCGGGAATCGGGACGGCCCAAAATGGCCTGCTGCTGGCGGATATAGGCGTCCTGGCCGAGGCGTTCAGCCATGGCCTGCACTTCCTCGGCGAGCGGCGTGTTGAGATTGCGCTTGGCGACAAGGCTTGGAAGCAGGCTGCGCGAGACGCCGATGAATTTTCCGAGTTTGACGTTTTCGATGCCCTTGCGCCGGGCCTCGCGGCGCTCGTCGCTGTCGGGGCGGGCGGAGGTGTCGAGAAGGGCAAGGTGGGTGACGCGGTCGG
The DNA here is from genome assembly GCF_024707125.1 of Devosia sp. GTDB lineage: Bacteria > Pseudomonadota > Alphaproteobacteria > Rhizobiales > Devosiaceae > Devosia. The sequence goes on along the minus strand of NZ_JANQAH010000010.1, from coordinate 49,244 downwards.
GCGCCTGGCGCATGATTTCGAGCGCGACATAGCCGCCCATGGAAAGGCCGGCCAGCGCGAATTTGGGCGGTGCTGCCGCAAGAGTGCGGCTTGCCATGGCGGCGACGGATTCATCGAGCGTGAGATCGGCGACCATGGGCGCGATGGTGTCCCGCAGGGGCAGGACAACGTCGCGCCAGAGGCGGGCATCGCAGAGCAGACCAGGCAGGAGGACGATGGGGGTGAGCACGGGTCCAACCTCTTGAGAGCAGTAAAGAAGCGGTAGACCGCTTCGGAAATTCAGGCAATACGCCGAATTTCCTGACTCGCATGTGGACAAGTCGCAAGAGGCGAGCTATATAGCGCGCCACGGTGACCGGCTCGGCTGGTCGGCGAAGTGGTTGTTATGGCTGTTTCGCTCCTATCCAAAACAATTTGCCAAAGCTTTGAAGGGGCAGTTGACCTTTGCAAGTAGTCGTTCGCGATAACAATGTAGACCAGGCGCTGCGCGCCCTGAAGAAGAAGCTGCAGCGCGAAGGCGTCTTCCGCGAAATGAAGCTGCGCAACTACTACGAAAAGCCCTCTGAGAAGAAGGCTCGCCAGAAGGCCGAGGCCGTTCGTCGCGCCCGCAAGCTGGCTCGCAAGCGCGCACAGCGCGAAGGCTTGATCGCCGCTCCGGCGCCGCGCAGCTAGTCAGCGCGAAGCGTCGAAAAATTTGAAAACGCCGTCCTTCGGGGCGGCGTTTTTGTTTTGGGGTTTTGTATTTCCCCACGATCGTCACCACCGGGCTTGTCCCGGTGGTCCCCAGCGGAGGCGAGATGGATTGCCGGGACAAGCCCGGCAATGACGATGGAGGGGACAGGGGCGATGGGCGCTGGCTCTAGGCCCGGCGCAGGCGCCAGAGGTCGGTCAGCGCGAGAACGATCGCGAGGGCGGCAAGGCCGGGCATGAGTGTGACGAGGGCCGTGCGGGCTTCGGGGAAGAAGAGCGTGCGGGCGAGGGACGCCAGAAAGCCGCCGCCCATCTGGAAGAAGCCGGTCAGCGCACCGGCAGAGCCGGCGATTTCGCCGAAGCCGGACATGGCGGCGGCCGTGGCGCTGGGGCTGAGGCAAGCGAGCGAGAGCATCCAGAAGCCGACCGGGATCATTACGGCCAGGACCTCATTGGGCCAGAGGCGCGGACCCGCGGCGTAGCCGAGGCCGGCGAGGGCGATCAGCACGAGCCCTATGGCGACCAGTTGCCAGCCATCGAGATGCTTGGAGAGGCGCGCGGCAATGAGGTTGCCGGTGATGAAGGAGCCGGTCTGGATCAGCATGGCCATGGCGAACTGGAAGGGCGTCAGGCCGATCTGGTCGATGAGCACGAAGGGCAGCAGGGCGGCGGAGGCATAGAAGCCACCGAAGGCAGCGGCGAGGGTGCCGGCGGGCAGGAGGAAGGCCGGGGCGCGGAGCAGGCGGCCGTAATTGCCGATGATGGTGGACGGTTTTAGCGGGACGCGCCGATCTTCGGGCAGGGTTTCGCGGGCGGAAAAGCCGAGCAGGGCGATGATGGCGAGGCCGAAGCCCGCCATGACCACGAACATGACGTGCCATGTGCCGACGAGCATGATGACGCTGCCGAGGGTCGGGGCGACGGCGGGCGCGACGGTCAGCACGAGATTGATCAGGGTGAGGATGCCGATGGCTTCGCGTCCGACAAAGAGATCGCGCACCATGGCGCGCGACAGGGCGACGCCGGCGGAGACGCCAAAGCCTTGCAGCACGCGGCCGAGGAGCAGGACTTCGAGGCTCGGGGCGAAGGTGGCGACAAGACCGCCGAGGACGTAGATGGCGAAGAAGGCGATGCCGGTGGCGCGGCGGCCGAAGCGATCGGAGAGCGGGCCACAGATGAGCTGGGCGAGCGCGAAGGCGGCGAAATAGACCGTGAGGGTCAGCTTGCCGCCGGCATCATTGGTGCCGAGATCGGTGACGAGGGAAGGGAGGGCCGGGGCGTAGAGCGTGAGGCTCAGGGGGCCCGTTGCCACCATGAGGCCGCCGATGATGGCCGTGCGGCGACCGGACATGGCGGGTGAAACTGTGCTGGTCTGGTCGGTCATTGGTCTAGATAGGCTTTGTCAGTTCACTGCGCCCGCGCGGATGAAGAAGGCCCTGGCCTTGTCCCAGATGCCGGCTTTCCAGAGGTCGGAATGGCCGGCGTCGGGGACGATCCAGAGTTCGTCGGGATTGGGGGCGAGGGCATAGAGGCGTTCGCCATTGGAGACGTCGATGGTGCGGTCACCGGTGCCGTGGGCGACCATGACGGGCTCGGTAACATCGGCGATCCACTCATTGGAGCGGAACTGGTCGAGCATGACCCAGTTCACCGGAAGAATGGGATAGCGCTCGGCGGCGACCGTGACGGCGGAAAGGAAGGGCGTTTCGAGCAGCAGCGCTTTGGCGTCCCGCTCGCTGGCGACATAGGTCGCCGGGCCCGTACCGAGCGAGCGGCCCCAGATGACGATGGGAACGTTTTGCGTCGCGGCCCAGTCATAGGCGGCGATGGCGTCGGCCAAAATGCCGGCTTCGGTGATGGTGCCGGGAGACATGGGAAAACCGCGATAATCGAAGGCGAGAAAGCCAAAGCCCTCCGAGACGAAGCGTTCGTAGCGGACGTGTTCGCCAGAAAAACTGCCGGAATTGCCCTTGTAGTAGACGATCAGCGGCTTGCCGGGCTGGGGCGGCTGGTACCACCCATTGATGACGGCGCCATCGACGGGGATGGAAATTTCCTCGGCGTTGGGAAGGAGCGCTTCGGCGAGGGGCGTTATTTCGCCCGTCGCCTCATATTGCAGGGCGCGCTGGTTGAAATACATGAAGCCCACGGCCCCCGTGTAAACCACGAGGACCAGGAGGACGAGGGCAATGGCCCCGATGCGGATGAGTTTCACCGGCGTGTTCCCGAACAGACTTTTGCCTAGCCTATAGCAGGCCCGACGTCTTTGAGCATGTCTTTGTCCCGAAACCAGTGGCCACTTTCGGGAGACATGCCTGGGGTCACAGTTCGGAAATCGTCTTGTCGAGCGCCTGGGCAAAGACCTCGTCGGGCTGGGCGCCTGACAGGGCGTATTTCTCGCCGAAGACGAAGAAGGGAACGCCGCGAATGCCCTGCTGGGCGGCGGAGGTCGCGAGCTGTTCGGTGATCGAGAGCTCGTTGGCGTCGTTCATGGCGTCGAGCGCGTCGCCGCGGTCCCAGCCGAATTTCACCGCGACATCGGCCAGCGTATTGTCGTCGTTGATCTGCTGGTGGTCGAGGAAATAGGCCTCGGCAATGGCATTGGCGAGTTCGTGCTGATTGCCATTGGGCTTTGAGAGCCGGGTAATGGTGTGCGCCTTGGCAGTATTGAACATGCGCGGCTGCTGGGAGAGGTCGAGATCGATGCCGGCCTTCTTGGCTTCGCCTTCAACGCGCGCCCACATTTCCTTGGGGTCGCGGCCATACTTGGCCTTCAGCATTTCGCCGACATCGACGCCTTCGGGCGGAACGGTGGGGTCGAGATAGAAGGGGTGGTTTTCAACGACCACTTCAACGTCTTCGGGGAGTTTGGCGAGGGCCTGGTCCAGACGGGCCGAGCCGACGAGGCACCAGGGGCATACGACATCGGTAAAGACATCGATCTTGAGCAAGCGAGCCATCTTGCGCTCCAGTAGATGAGATTGCCCTCACATGGAACGCAGAGGCGCGGCTCGCAAGAAGGCACTTTGCGGTAACTGGCCTAGCTTGCTGCTGGTGCCGGATTTTGAGCGTTGATCAAGGCGAAGGGCGGGCTCCAGGCGGCAGCGACAGCAAGGCCGAGAGCGGCGCCAAAGCCGACCCAAACAAGGACCGGCAGCATCAACCAGCCGCCAAGACGGGAGGCCGTGGCGACACGCAGGCTCGTGGCCAGGGCGAGGAGCAGGACCGTGGTCATGACCAGCGCCAGAGCAAGGGAATCGAGCGCGGCAGCGGGGAAAGGAAATGCGATCATGGCTGCGACGAGCGCGATGCCCCAGGGAAGGACATTGCCGTTCTTGTTCGCGGCAAGGCCAATGGCGAGACCGACGGAAAACAGCAGGACGAGATGAATGGCGGCACCGGCCCAGCCGGGAAGTCCGGCAGGCGAGAAGAAGTGCGGCTGGAGGCCGGCAGCTTCGGCCAGGAAATTGGCGGCGCCAAAGGCAGCAAGCGGCAGAACGGCTGAGAGCGCCAGGCGTGCCAGGGCGCCGAAATCGACCGCGTGGGCGGTCGGATGCAGGCTATTTTCTTTCGCCGTCAAGGTCGCCATTTGCGGCTCCCACTGTTCATTGTCGGGAGTCAATGGCTCTGGAGGGTGAGAGGTTCCCCATTGGGTTAACACTCTCCCGTGTAGGGATAACTTGCGGAGGACGGTGGCGAGGACTATCTGGGGCCGGTCTTTGCAAGGAAGCGGCCATGGCAGATCAGGATCAGAACGAGCGGCTTGAGCGCCTCGAAAGCCGTGTGGCTTTCCAGGACCAGACCATCGAGGATCTCAACGCCGTCATCACCGAGCAGTGGACCGTGATCGAGCAGCTGCGGCGCAAGATCGAGGTCATGGAAGAGCAGGTGCGCAGCGGCGGCTATATCGCTGATCCATCAAGCGAAAAGCCACCGCCGCATTACTGAGTTCTAGCGGCTCAGCGTTTCTGCGAGGAATGGCAGGCTGATATCCATGCGGTAATCGACGCTGGAATGATTGTCCGGGAATTCCTCGTAGCGGTGGGCGATGCCCTTCTGGTCGAGCGTGCGGTGGATGCGGCGGGAGCCGTAGAGGATGTTGTACTGATCCTCGGTGCCGCAATCGAAATAAAAGCCCTTCAGTTTGGCGATGGATTTTGCGTGGGTTTCGACCATCCGGGCCGGGTCCCATTTCAGCCAATTGGCCCAGCGCTCTTCGATCAGTTCGCAAGTGTCCAGAGTGACGGGCAGGCGCAGGCCGAGGAAGGTGCTCGGTTCCGGATCGGGGTCAAAGCTGGCGGCCTGGGCGAGGATCATGAGCAGGAGCGTGTCCTTGCCGTCGATCTTCTCCTTGGCTTCAAAGGCGCGCATCCAGATTTCGATGGAATTGTCTGATTTCGCCAGCGCCCGCAGGCTGTTGGGGAATTCCGGGATATAGAGATTTTCAAAGCCGGCATCGCCCGAATGGCTGGCGGCGGCAGACCAGAAATCGGCGTGCAGCATGGCATGGACCAGCGAGCCGAAGCCGCCTGAGGATTTGCCGAAGACGCCGCGCTTGCCACTGCCGCCGCAGGCGAACTTTTGTTCCACGAAGGGGACCATTTCGGCGGTGAGGAAGTCCTCATAATTTCCGAGAATGGGGCTGTTCACATATTGATTGCCGCCGAGGCGGGAAAAACAATCGGGGAAGGCGACGACGACGGGCGGCATTTTCTTGTCGCCGATCAGGCGATCGAGGCGCTCGGGGACGTTTTCGCCGAAATTCTTCCAGGCCGTGTGGGCGGGGCCGCCGGCGGTGTAGCCGACGAGATCGACCAGCAGCGGCAGGCCTTCACCGGTATGGCCGGCGGGAATGTAGACGTCGACAAGACGCTCTGTCGGGTCGCCGAGGCGATTGCCGGCGAGGGCCTTGCTGTCGATGGTCAAGCGATGGACGGTGCCGGGGGCGTGGGTCGTGCGGCGCATGGCGTGTTCCCGAATGTTGGCCTGGCCCCCGGTTTGCCGGTTGGCGTCCGGCTTGGCAAGGTTTTAGGCCATCATGTCGACGAGCGAGCCGGGTTCGGCATCGTCCTTGCCGGTCAGCGCTTGCATCATGCGGCGGCTGATTTCGTCCTCGATGGCATCGCGGGCCTCTGGATCCATTGAGGCGACGGAGTCTTCGCTCATGCCCATGCTTTCCAGAATCTGCATGCGCAGGCGTTCGGCCGGGGACATGCGGGCGATTTCGAGGAATTCTTCCTCGGCACTGGGCTTGATCGGATTGGTGACCTTGCCCGAACTCATGCTGAGCGGGGAGTTGATGAGGGAGATGGAGCTCAAGGCGGAGGTGATCATGACAGACCATGACAGGAGGGATGGTGTCTCAATCAATGCAAGGAGCTTGCCAGTGCCGGGAGGCCGTGACTCCTGGGGATTTTGTGGGTTGGCGGGCGCTGGCGTTGCCTCGCGGCAGAACCTGCCGTGCCGAAATTGCCGTGTTGTCTGAACCGGGTGGCTGATTTTGCCGTTGTGGAGAGTCTGATGGACAAGCCAGTTATCGACCGCAATCTCTATGTGCCCGCAATCGACGCCTGGATTGATCCGTCCGAGCCGAAGGCGCGGGCGATTATTACTCATGGGCATGCCGACCACGCCCGTTCGGGCCATGGGGCGGTGTTGGCGACGCCCGATACGATCGAGATCATGAAGGTGCGCTATGGCGAGGATTGCGCCGGGCGGTTTGAGGCGCTGGATTTTCATGACCCGCTGACGATTGATGGGGCGACGGTCACGTTGTTTCCGGCGGGGCACATTCTGGGTTCGGCACAGGTGCTTATCGAGGCCGAGGGGCAGCGGGCGGTGGTCACTGGCGACTACAAGCGGCTGCGGGATCGGACGGCACAGCCCTATGAGCCGGTTGCTTGTGACCTGCTTATTACCGAGGCCACCTTTGGGCTACCGGTCTTTCAGCATCCTGACCCCAAGGATGAGATTGCGCGACTGCTGAAATCGGTCGCGGCGCAGCCGGAGCGGAGCCATCTCATTGGCTGCTATGCGCTGGGCAAGGCGCAGCGGGTGATTGCGCTGTTGCGCGATGCCGGGTGGGACAGGCCGATTTATCTCCATGGCGCGATGATCAGGCTCTGCGAGCTTTATCAGGCGCTGGGGGTGGAGCTCGGGGAACTCTTGCCGGCGACGGGCATGGGCAAGGCGGAGATGATGGGGCAGATCGTCATTGCGCCGCCTGCGGCCATTCGCGATCGCTGGAGCCGGCGTTTTCCCGATCCGGTCGTGTGCCAGGCTTCGGGCTGGATGAGCGTGAAACAGCGGGCGCGACAGGCGCTGGCGGAACTGCCGCTGGTGATTTCGGACCATTGCGACTGGGGCGAACTCAATGTCTCGATCCTCGAAAGCGGGGCTGAGACCGTCTGGGTGACGCATGGCCGCGAGGATGCGCTGGTCTATTGGTGCAAGAAGCAGGGGCTCAAGGCCGAGCCGCTGGCCCTGCCGGGGCTCGATGACGATGGCGGGGAGGGCGGGGAATGAAGCGTTTTGCCGACCTCCTGGAACTGCTCGCTTTGACGCCGTCGCGCACGCGAAAACTGGAGGCACTGAAGCGGTATTTTGTCGAGGTGCCGGACCCGGATCGCGGCATCGCGCTGGCAGTTCTTACAAGCGAGATGGACATCCGCAATGTGAAGCCGGCGCTGCTGCGCGAGACGGTGCTGGCGGAGGTCGACGAGACGCTGTTTGCGCTGAGCTATGACTATGTCGGCGATCTCGGCGAAACCATTGCACTGATCTGGCCGCATAAGGCCGAGGGGGAATTGCCGCGGCTTTCCGAGCTTGTTGATCTCCTCAATCACACCAGCAAGGCGGAGTTGCCGAGGGTGATTGGTGGGCTCCTTAGTCAGGCCGCCATTCATGAGCGCTGGGCGCTGGTAAAGCTCGCGACCGGGGCGCTGCGCATTGGCGTTTCGGCGCGGTTGGCCAAGACCGCGCTGGCGGAGATGAGCGGGGTGGAACTGCAGGACATTGAGGAGGTCTGGCATGGGCTGAAGCCGCCCTATGCCAATCTTTTTGCCTGGCTCGAGGGCAAGGCGGGGCGGCCGGATATCGACAATGCGGCGCGGTTTCATCCGCTGATGCTGTCCAACCCAATCGAGGACAAGGATTTTGAAAAACTCGATCCCCGGGATTTTTCCGCCGAGTGGAAATGGGATGGGATCCGTGTGCAGCTGGTATTGGGTGCGCAGGGTGTGTCGATGTTTTCGCGTACGGGCGACGAGATCAGCGCCTCGTTTCCCGATGTCGTGGACAATGTCATGGGCCGGGCGGTGCTCGATGGCGAATTGCTGGTCGGGCATGACTTTGATGCGAGGAGTTTCAACGACCTGCAGCAGCGGCTGAACCGCAAGGTGGCCCAGGCCAAGCAGATGCAGGAGCTGCCGGCCTTTGTGCGCGTCTATGACATGCTCTTTGATGGCGAGGAGGATGTTCGCGCGCTCGGCTGGGAAGAGCGGCGGGCGCGGCTGGAAGCGTGGTTTCAGAGGAATCCGCAGACGCGGCTCGATCTCTCCGAAGTGCTGCCATTTGGGGATTGGGATGATCTCGGAAGGTTGCGCCGGCAGGGCGCCGACGAGCATGGCCATGAAGGGGTGATGATCAAACTCAGGACGGCGCCCTATGTGCCGGGGCGGCCCAAGGGGTTCTGGTTCAAGTGGAAGCGCGATCCCAATGTCGTCGACGCGGTGCTGATGTATGCGCAGCGTGGGCATGGCAAGCGCAGTTCCTATTATTCGGACTACACGTTTGGGGTCTGGAAAGGGAACGAGATCGTGCCGATCGGAAAAGCCTATTTCGGCTTTACCGATGAGGAGCTCAAGCAGCTCGACAAGTGGATCCGCGCCAATACTACGGGCAGTTTCGGGCCGGTGCGCGAGGTGAAGAAGGAGCTGGTTTTCGAGGTGGCGTTTGACTCGGCGCAAAAGAGCGGGCGGCACAAATCTGGCGTGGCGCTGCGGTTCCCGCGGATAAGCAGGATCCGGTGGGACAAGCCGGCGCAGGAGGCGGCGCGGCTCGAGGACATGGATGCCTTCGTTGGCGTACCGGATGGGTGACGGTGTCGATCGATAAAATACGGGGCAAGTTCTTGGGGCTCGTTTAGCGAGCGCCGGGCTAGAGGATCGAGATCGGGGATCCTCATGGCCATTACCGCTGCCAGCTACAACCAGCCAAGCGTACCGTCGCGGTTTCAATCCGCTCGGCAGGGCCTGTTGGCGCTGAAAACCGTGGTGCAGCAGCCTGCGGCGCGCGAAGAGGTGAGCTTTGAGGCGCGCTATGGCTCGCGCATCAAGTATTCCAGCCAGCCGCTCTATGCCAGCCGCCCAATCTATGTGACGCGCGACCGGTTCGAGGATCGGGACGTTACGGAAGAGCGCAATGTCTATGAGACGCGGCCGGTCTATACGCAGCGCCCGGTCTATGAAACCAAGGTGACAGGCACGCGAGACATCAGCGGCTTCGCATCGGCGGCTACGGCCGGGCTTGATGAAAAAGCCGACTTTTCGGTGCAGGTCGATGGCGCGGCCGCTTCCACGGTAAAATTCACCGGAACCAATATTGCGGTGACCTCCAATGGGGTGACGCAGAATTTTGCCTATACCGCCATGGCCGGATCGTTCCAGACGGCACTGACTTCGGCGCTGGGCAGTATCGACCATGTCGAGGCGCAGATCGGGGCGGGCGGAAAGCTCATCCTGTCGACCGACAATGCCCAGAGCCTGACGCTGGCCGAAGTGCCCAATGGCTTTCTCGATGTATCGGGCACCGCGCTCGATAAGCTTGGCTTTGTCGCCGGACAAACGACCGCGCAGCAGACCGGTACGGTTTCCGAACAGACCGGCACCGAAGAGGTGCTAACGGGCACCGAAACGGTCGTGGTGGGCAGCGAGCGCGTGAAGGTGGGTTCCGAACAGGTTGAGACCGGCAAGCAAAGCTATGTCAACGGTTCGCAACTGGTTGAGGATGGCTTTGAGTCCGTGATCGTTGGCTATGATCGTGTGGTTTTGGCGGGCGCGGCCGACAATCTTGAACTGCGCACCAAGCAGGTTTCACTAAGGCAGACGCTGGCCAAGCTCGTCACGGCCGCGCAAAAGGACCTGAGCGCCAGCGGCGCAGTGGGTCTGCGCGTCACCGAAGGCATCTCGACCATCCTGACGATGCTGGGGAGCGAGGAAGCGTTGACCGGCGACAAGATCGAGAGTGCCGTGCGGCGTCTCGATCAGGCGCGCGGTGCCTATATGGCCAGCATTGGGGCGGGCCAGGCGGCGTCGGGCAATCTCTTTTTCGATGACGGCCTGAACGGTCTGGTTCAGGCGACGGCGCGGCGGAGGCCCGAGGTGGGGAATTTCCGGCCGGCCTTGATCAGCTTGCCATCGAGGCCCAGGACCTTGTCCCAGAGCGCGATGACGAGTGGGCTGGGCGCGACGTTTGGAAACGTCTTGAAGATGGCTTGGCCCGCTTTATCGGCGGGCAGATAGCGCGAGAGAATGCCGAGCGCGGTAGCGGCGCCGCGAGTGCTGCCTTGCAGGCAGTGGATCATCAGACGCGCATCTTTTGGCAGACCATCGACGAAGGCCATGATCTCTTCGATATGGGCGCGGGTCGGGGCGCCCGGGGCGGCGGGATCGGCGACGTCCTCGAAGCGGGCATGGAGCTGGCGGGTCTGATCGAAATCGGGCAGGCCGAGATAGCGGCTTTCCGGGCCATAGATGGAGATGATGTGGCTCGGGGCCCATTCGACGCCATTGCGGCGGGCTTCGGTCTGGCTGCAGACCAGCATGGCGCAGGGCCAGCGATTGGGATGGCCGATACCGTCTGTCAGGGACGCGAACAATTCTGACATGACCTAACTCGCAGAAGAGACTCGTGTCCGGGCAAGTTTGCGGATTTCTTGCAGTTCGGCAATCGTGGTTTGCAGGTCTGCCAATTGTTGTTCAAGCAATTTTAGACGCTCGTCGACCTTTTCGGCGAGAAGGTTGACCTGCTGGCCACGGTCGGCGTCGTAGAGCGCGAGATAGTCGGAAATATCGCGCAGCGAGAAGCCGAGGCGCTTGCCGCGCAGGATCAGGATCAGCCGGGCGCGATCGCGGCGGCGGAAGACGCGGGTGGCGCCCAGCCGCTCGGGCGCGATCAGGCCCTTGCTTTCATAGAAGCGGATGGCCCGGGTCGAGATGCCGAATTCGCGGGCGAGATCGGCGATGGAATAGAGATCCGGGCTATCGGCGTCGGAGGAAGTCACTGCTTTTTGGCTTTCTTCTGGGCATATTCTTCGCGCAGCTCTTTCTTGCTGAGTTTGCCGATCAGCGTCTTGGGGAGCGCGTCCTTGAAGATGATTTCCTTGGGCATCTCGATCTTGTTGAGCTTGTCGCCAAGGAAATGTTTGAGGTCGGCTTCGCTGACCGTTTTGCCTTCGCGAAGTTTGACATAGGCGACCGGCGCCTCGCCGCGATAGTCGTCGGGCACGCCGATGACATTGGTTTCCTCGACCGCTTCATGGGTCATCAGCGCTTCCTCGATGGTGCGCGGATAAACGTTGAAGCCGGAACAGATGATCAGGTCCTTGATGCGGTCGACGAGGAAGACATAGCCGTCTTCATCGACATGGCCGACATCGCCGGTGCGCAGCCAGCCGTCGTCAAAAGCTTCGGCCGATGCTTCGGGATTGTTGTAGTAGCCCGACATGACCTGGGCGCCCTTGACCTGCAATTCGCCGTTCTCGCCGATGCCCACTTCCTTGTGCTTGTCGACATCGACAAAGCGGATATCGGTGCCCGGCAGGGGCAGGCCGATGGACATGGGTTTTGAGGGGACGCGCAGGGCTGCACAGCAGACGACGGGCGAGGCCTCGGTGAGGCCATAGCCTTCGGCGAGGATGGCTTTCGATTTTTTTGCGAAGGCGTGGCGGACTTCATCGGGCAGCGCCGCGCCGCCGGAAATGGCGACTTCGAGGCTTGCCAGGTGTTCGGCTGTGGCCGTGTCGGCGCGGGCGATGGCATTGAGCAGGGTCGGCACGGCAGGCAGGACGTTTGCCTTGGTGCGCATGAGAAGGTCGAGCAGAGCCTTCAATTCGAAGCGCGGCAGCATGACCACCTGCGTGCCATTGCAGAGCGGCACGTTCATGCAGACGGTCATGGCGAAGATGTGGAAGAAGGGCAGGACAGCGACCACCTTCGAGGGCGGATAGAAGAGCCCGCAGCCCCATTTGTCGATCTGGCTCATATTGGCCGCGATATTGGCATGGGTCAGCAGCGCGCCCTTGGGGATGCCGGTGGTGCCGCCGGTATATTGCTGCACGGCGATGTCAGTCCTGGCGTCGATGTGGACGGCGCTCGGGGTCTCCTTCGCCGCAATCAGGTCATCGAAGGCGCGGATTTTTCCAACATGCACGGACCGCGAGGGATTGGAGAGGTCCTTGCGCTTGAAGAGCGAGAACAGGACCTTTTTCGCCAGCGGCAGTGCGTCGGGGAAATGGCAGACGACCAGCGATTTGACGTGGCCGGCGGTGAGCAGGGCCTCGGCCTTTTCAAAGATCAGCTTGAGATCGAGCGTGATCAGAATATCGGCGCCGGCATTCTTGGTGATGTGGCTCAGCTCCGGAACGGTATAGAGCGGGTTGCAATTGACCACCGTGCCGCCGGCGCGGAGCACGCCATAGTAGGCGATGGGATAAAAGGGCGTATTGGGCAGCATGAGCGCGACGCGACTGCCCTTCTTGACGCCATATTGGGACTGGAGGGCGCCGGCAAAGGCGACGATCTTCTTGGCGAGGTCGCCGAAAGTGGTGGTGCCACCGAGGAAGTCGAGGGCCACGGCCGAGGGGTTGCGCGCACAGGCGGCCAGAACCTGTTCATGCACCGGGGTCGTGTCGATCTCGGTTTGCCACTCGATCCCTTCGGGGTAGCTGGCGAGCCAGGGACGAACGCGGTCGGGCGAATGAGTCTCGGTCGACATGCCTTGTTTCCTCCTCGTGATGCCGGCAGCGCGGTATGTTCCGTCGCTTCCTCCGCCAGCATGCAGGAAGAACTATTTCACGGCTTTACGTTAGCGTCAAACAACTGCCTTTGGGGTACCTGCGTTCCCCACTGATCTGAGCAATGCAGAGGGAAGGCAAAACGTGTCGGAATTTCGTTTCGAGGCCGAAGTCATCCACTGGTGCGGGCCGGCGCCGTTCTACTTTGCGCGGCTGCCGGAAGAGGTGGCGCGGCAAGTCGGGGAGATGGCCAAGGCTGTGTCCTATGGCTGGGGCGTCATTCCGGTCGAGGCGGTGATCGGCGAGGTCACGTTCCGCACTTCGCTCTTTCCCAAGGAGGGCGGCTATCTTCTGCCGCTCAAGGATGCGGTGCGCAAGAAAATCTCCATTCCCGAGAGTGGCGTGCTGGAGATCGTCATGGTCGTGGGGCCGGCCTGACGGCAAAAGGCCCCGCCGGAGCGGGGCCCTTAACCTGCTGATTGCATGAGGGAAAGCCTCAGGCAACGGCGCGGAGCTGCGGCTTGCCTTCGGCAGCCTGGGCCACGGCCCAGTTGAGGGCAATGTCGGCGACCTGTTCCCAACCCTTGTCCATCAGCGTCCAGTGCGAACGATCCTCGAAGATATGAAGGTCGGTCTGCGTCTTGGCCTTGCGCTGCTTGTTGTAGATGGCGCGGGTCATCGAGGCATCGGCGATCAGGTCCTTGCCGCCGCCGATCAGGAGGAGCGGGGCACGGTTCTGCTTGGCCCAGTCGATCTTGATCGGGTTGACGACGCCGTTCCAGTAGACCCGGCCGGGGGTCGGGACGACGTAGCGATCGTAGTTGGCATCGACATCGGCGATATCCTGGGTCTGGGCGAAGCGGCTGGCGAAGAAGTCGCGGCTCATCACCTTGGCCTTCTTCCACGAGAAGATGTCAGAGAAGACCGGCAGGGCCGAGACGATGGCCTGGGGTCCGAGCGGCACGCCGGGGGTCGGGGCGGGGTTGATGGCGACGCCGGCAACACCGAGACCGCGGGACAGCAGATGCTGCACGAAGACACCGCCGAGCGAGTGACCGATCAGGATCGGCTTTTCGGGAAGAGCGCGGATGATGGCTTCGTAGTGGTCGAGGATTTGGCTCTGGCTCAGGGTGGCGAGTTCCTTGGCCGGGGCGGCGCGGAGCTGGGCGGGGGGTGCGATTGTCAAACGGCCAGTCGGGGGCGATGACATTAAAACCCTGGGCTTCGTAGCGGGCCTTCACCTTTTCCCAGGAAAGAGCATTGAGCCAGGCGCCATGGATAAGAACGATCGTGTTGGTCATTTTAGTCTCCTCAGTGTTTGGCGAACCCCTTGTTCGCTGTGATGAGTTGAACTTAGAGTGGTCCAAGGCGAGCGACGATTGTCGCAAGTGACAGAATCAGGTCCGGAAGTGACAAAGAAACTGGACGCCATTCGACACACCGAAATTGGCCTCATGCTTTACCCCGGCTGCGCCATGGCATCTGTCCACGGCCTCACCGATGCCTTCGAGGTCGCCAACGACTATGCGCGCCAGCATGGCGGGCCCGAGCGCATCAGGACCACGCACTGGAAGCTGGGCGAAGGGGGCTTTTCGCGCATTTTTGACAGCGCACCGGAGGCCGGGGGGCAACCGGTGATCGTCATTATTCCTGGCCGTCTCGCCGATGCCCTTCGAGCCGACGAGGTCACCGATTTCGTGCCCTGGATCCATGAGCGTCACAAGGCCGGCTCGACCCTGGCTTCCATCTGCGGAGGGGCGTTCATGCTCGGCCATGCGGGGCTCCTCTCGGGCCGCCGGGCGACGACGCACTGGCTTTATGCCGATGCCTTTCGGGCCGCCTTTCCCGATGTCGATATGACCCCGGGCGACATCATCGTCGAAGACGGCGACATCATCACTGCCGGCGGCATGCTCGCCTGGACCGATCTCGGCCTGCGGCTGGTGCACCGGATTCTCGGACCGACGGTGATGGCGGATACGGCGAAGTTTTTGCTGGTCGATCCTGCTGGGCGGGAGCAGCGGCACTATTCGCGCTTTGCGCCCAATCTGACGCATGGCGACAAGGCGATCCTGAAGGTGCAGCACTGGCTGCAGGGACGGGCCGGCAAGGAAGTGTCGGTGGAGGCCATGTCCGCTGAGGCTGGGCTCGAAACGCGGACGTTTTTGCGCCGGTTTCAAAAGGCGACCGGGGTCAGGCCGACCGAATATGTGCAGGACCTGCGCGTGGCGCTGGCCCGCGAAAAACTCGAATTCAGCCGGGACTCGGTGGAACAGATCGCCTGGGATGTCGGGTACAAGGACCCTGCCGCGTTCAGGCGGGTGTTCCAGCGCATTACCGGGCTCGGGGTCGGGGCCTATCGCGAACGATTTAACGCCAATGCTGCGGTGGGAAACCTCGCCTAAAGAACCAAGGCGCATGCTGAGCCTGGAATAGGCCTCGCATCGGCCCAAAGTGGACGTTTGCGGCGTTTAGTTGACGTTTACGTAAAGCTTGCTAGAGTGCGGTCAACAAATGCTGCGTCATGGTCTAGGGTGACGTGAGGCATAAGGGCTGGTTCCGTTGAGATCGGTCCGGCGGTTTGGCATGGCGGGCGACGCCTCCAATCTTGGTGTCGCGCCGTTCGAGGAGGACAGTGCAGTGACCCTATTGCTTATCTTGATTGCCGTTGCGGTGTTCGCCACGCTGGCCATGCGCGAGAGCCCGCTCTGGCAATGGGGCGCCGCGGCAATCGCTATTGGTCTCCTGTCGGGCGTGCAGTTTGCGACCAGCGGAGCGACCTACGGCCTGGGCTTTGGGAGCTGGGTACTTATCGTCCTCGGCGTCGTCATGCTGGCGCTCAGCCTTGAGCCGATACGCAAGGCCGTGCTGATCACGCCGATCTTTGGGGCCGTCAAATCGATCCTGCCCAAGGTGAGCCGCACGGAGCAGGAGGCGCTCGATGCCGGTACTGTCGGCTGGGATGCGGAACTGTTTTCGGGGCGTCCGGACTGGGACAAGCTGACCAAAATCCGGCCGCTGACACTTTCAGCGGAAGAGCAGGCCTTTCTCGATAACGAGACCGAAACCGCCTGCAAGATGATCGACGACTGGGATATCCGCCATAACCGCGCTGATCTCTCGCCCGAACTCTGGCAGTTCCTGCGCGACAAGGGTTTTTTGGGCATGCTCATCGGCAAGGAGCATGGTGGCCTCGGTTTTACCGCGCAGGCACAGTCGATGATCGTGTCGAAGATCGCCAGCCGCTCGGTGGCGGCGGGTATTACCGTCATGGTGCCCAATTCGCTCGGGCCGGGTGAACTGCTCGAAAAATACGGCACGCCGGCGCAGAAGGAAAAATATCTGCATCGCCTGGCGACCGGTAAGGACATTCCGTGCTTTGCGCTGACCGGCGTGCATTCGGGGTCCGATGCTGGCGGCATGCGCGATATCGGTATCGTCACCAAGGGCATGTGGAACGGGCAGGAAGTGCTTGGTGTCAACCTGACCTTCGACAAGCGCTATATTACGCTGGCACCGATTGCGACGCTGGTCGGTCTCGCCTTCATCCTCAAGGACCCGGACAATCTGCTTGGGCGCGGCGAGGATATCGGCATTACGCTGGCGCTCATTCCCAGCGATCATCAGGGGCTTGATATCGGCCGCCGGCACTATCCGGCGCGGCAGGCCTTCATGAATGGTCCGGTGCGCGGCACCAATATGTTCGTGCCGATCGATTATCTCATCGGTGGCACCGACTATGCCGGCCAGGGTTGGCGCATGCTGATGGAGTGTCTGGCGACGGGCCGCGCTATTTCGCTGCCGGCCATCGGCTCGATCTCGATCAAGGCGACGCTGCGTGCGACTTCGGCCTATGCCCGTGTGCGCCGGCAGTTCGGTATTCCGGTCGGGATCATGGAAGGCGTGGCCGAGCCGCTCGGCGAAATGATCAAGCGCGCCTATAGCTTTGAGGCGGCGCGGCGGCTGACGGCGTCGATGGTTGATGAAGGCCAGCGGCCGGCGGTGATTGCGGGCCTCCTGAAATACACGACGACGGAAGCCATGCGCGACAGCATGGACGATGCCTTCGATATCCAGGGTGGCCGCGCCATTCAGGATGGTCCGGGCAACTATCTCTTCGGCGCCTATCAGGCGCTGCCGGTGGCGATCACCGTGGAAGGCGCGAATATCCTGACGCGCACGCTGATGACCTTTGCGCAGGGCGTGCTGCGTGCGCATCCTTATCTGCTCAAGGAAGTTGAGGCGGCGCAGAATCGGGATCGCAAGGCTGGCATTGACGCTTTCGACAAGGCCTTTGGCGGGCATACGGCCTTCATGCTGCGCAATATCGTGGCGAGTTTTCTGCATGGCCTCACCAATGGCGCCTTTGCCTCATCGCCCAATGATGGGCCGATGGCTGGGTGGTATCGAAAGCTCCATCGCTATTCGCAGGATTTTGCGCTGGTGGCTGACTGGACCACGGTGGTTCTGGGCGGCGCGCTGAAGCGCAAGCAGAAGCTTTCGGGCCGCATGGCCGATCTTCTGGGCGACCTTTACCTCATGTCGGCAACGCTGAAGCGTTTTGACGAAGAGGGGCGGATTGCCGAGGATAAGGAACTCGTTGAAGCCATCATGGCCGACCGGATCGCCTCCATCGAAAAGAGCTTTGGCGAAGTCTTTGATAACTTCCCCAATCCCTTCTTTGCCTGGGCCATGCGCATTCTCTGCTTCCCGCTGGGGCGCCATGCCAAGCGCGCCAGCGACCGGGTCAATTATCGCTTCGTGCGCGCCGTGCTGCGGCCGGGTGCCTTCCGCGACCGGTTGACGACGGGAGTTTATGTGACGACGGACCCAAATGATGTCACAGGCGTTCTCGAAGATGCCTTCATCAAGGTGACGGAGGCCGAGGATATCGAGGCACGGTTCATCAAGGCGTCGCGCCGCGGCGTGTTCGAACGGCGGCTCGATCGGGATGCCATCGTCGACGCGGTCAAGGCCGGGGTCATCAATGACAACGAGGCCGGGATCATGCGGGCGGCGGATGAGGCGACGGAACGGGCTGTGCATGTCGATGATTTCGACAAGGACATCCTGAAACAGACCGAGCCGCGCGCGGCAGCCGAATAAGAAGCCGGCGGATCGACAGGGAATATCGAGGAGCAAGCATGATCGCCCCACAGGTAACCGAGACCAAGCACTGGAGTTTTCATACCGATATCGAGAATATCGGTTGGCTCACCATCAATTCGCCGGGCGGCTCGGTAAATACCTTGAGCCGCGAAGCGATCATGGAACTTGAAACGCTGGTGGCGCGGTTCGAGGACCTTGCCAATAGCAAGGAACTGGTCGGCGTGGTGCTGCTCTCGGGCAAGGAGAGTGGGTTCATCGCCGGGGCCGACGTTTCCGAATTCGACGCGATGAGCGATTTTTCGGTGCTGCCCGAGGCGCTACGGCGGACGCATGCGCTGTTCGCGCGGATCGAGAATCTCAAAATTCCGTTCGTTGCCGGCATCCACGGGTTCTGCCTGGGCGGCGGGCTCGAACTGGCTTTGGCCTGCCACTACCGCATTGCGGTCAACGACGACAAAACGCGTATCGGCTTCCCCGAGGTCAATCTGGGGATTTTCCCGGGCTTTGGCGGCACTGGGCGGTCGATCCGTCAGGCTGGGCCGGTCGATGCCATGCAGATCATGCTGACGGGCAAGATGCTCAAGGCGGGGGCGGCGCGGGGGCTCAATCTCGTCGACAAGCTCGTAAGGCATCGTGACATGCTGCGCTGGGAAGGCCGCAAGGCTGTGCTGCAGAATCGCAAGTCGCAGCCGGCCGGTTTTGTGAAGCGGGCCATGGCTGGGCCGCTCTTGCGCGACTATGTCGCCAACAAGATGCGCGAAGAGGTCGGCAAGAAGGCCAATCGCGTCAACTACCCGGCGCCTTATGCGCTGATCGAGCTGTTCGAGCAGCATGGCAATGACTGGCAGGCCATGGTGCGGGGCGAGGTCGATGCCTTCGTGCCGCTGATGGGCTCGCCGACGGCCACCAACTTGCGGCGCGTGTTCTTCATGTCCGAGGGGCTCAAGAAGCAGGGGCTGAAGGGCGCGAAGTTTTCGCGGGTGCATGTGATCGGCGCGGGTGTCATGGGCGGCGATATCGCGGCCTGGTGCGCTTATCGTGGCATGAGCGTCACGCTGCAGGATCTCGATATGGCGCGCATTCAGCCGGCGCTCGATCGGGCCAAAAAGCTGTTCCAGAAGCGCTACAAGAAGAAGCATGAAGTCGATGCCGCCATGCTGCGGTTGACGCCGGACCCGCAGGGCAATGGCGTGCCGCGGGCCGATGTGATCATCGAGGCAGTGGTCGAAAAGCTCGAAGTGAAGCAGTCGATCTTTTCCGGGGTCGAAGCCAAGCTCAAACCCGGTGCGATCCTTGCCACCAATACGTCTTCCATCGAGTTGGAGCGCATTGCAGAGGCGCTGAAGGAACCGGGGCGGTTGATCGGGCTCCATTTCTTCAACCCGGTGGCACAGCTGCCGCTGGTTGAGGTGATCAAGTCGAAATTCAATTCGGACGAGGCCATCGGCAAGGGCGCGAGTTTTGCGCTGGCCATTGGCAAGTCGCCGGTAGTGGTGAAATCGGCGCCGGGCTTTTTGGTCAATCGCGTGCTCATGCCCTACATGCTCGGCGCCGTGGAGCGAGTAGAGCGCGGCGAGAGCAAGGAATTGCTCGATGCGGCGGCGGTGGCCTTCGGCATGCCCATGGGGCCGATTGAACTCATGGACACGGTTGGGCTCGACGTCGGCAAGTCGGTGGCGACCGAATTGGGTCATGCCGTGACGTCGGATAGCAAGTTTGCCCGGCTGATTGCCGAGGGCAAATTGGGCCGCAAGACCAATGAGGGCTTTTACAAGTGGGAGAATGGCAAGGCCGTCAAAGGCTCGACGCCGCCCCATGCCGATCTTGTGGCGCTCGGCCGTGAGCTGGTGAAGCCGCTGGTCGATATGACCGAGGTGGTGCTGAGCGAGGGCGTCGTCGCCAATGCCGATCTTGCCGATATCGGCGTCATCATGGGTACGGGCTTTGCGCCATTCCTCGGCGGGCCAATGCGCGCACGAGCCGACGGCCGGGCTTGAGGGGAGAATAGACAAATGACTGAACTCAAGCGCGTTGCCATTGTCGGCTCGGCTCGCATTCCCTTTGCCCGTGGCGGCACGGCCTATGTGGATGAAACCAATCTCTCCATGCTGGCGACGACCCTCGGGGGGCTTGCGGACAAGTATGGGCTCAAGGGAGAAAAAGTGGATGAGGTGATTGCCGGGGCGGTGATCAACCATTCGCGTGATTTCAACATTGCCCGCGAAGCCCTGCTCGATGCCGGTTTTTCGCCGCGCACGCCGGGGACGACGCTGCAGATTGCGTGCGGCACGAGCCTGCAGGCGGCTTTGGTGCTGGCCGGCAAGATTGCTTCGGGGCAGATCGATAGCGGCATTGCCGCGGGGTCCGATACGGTTTCGGATAGTCCCATCGTCTTTGGCTCGAAATTCCAGCATCGTCTGCTCGATGCCAATGCGGCCAAGACGACGGGTGGCAAATTGCAGGCTTTTACCAAGGGTTTTTCCTTTGGCGAGCTGACGCCGGTGGCGCCTTCGGTCAATGAGCCGCGCACTGGCATGTCCATGGGCCAGCATTGCGAATTGATGGCCCGCGAATGGGGCATTTCGCGTCGGGCGCAGGACGAGCTGGCGGTGGCGAGCCATCAGAATGCGGCAAAAGCCTATGACGAGGGTTTCCATGATGACCTGCTCGTCCAGTGCGCAGGTCTGGTGCGGGACAACAATGTTCGTGCCGACAGCAATCTCGACAAGATGTCGACGCTCAAGCCCGCTTTCGACAAGTCTTCGGGTCATGGCACGCTGACAGCAGGCAATTCGACGCCGCTGACCGATGGCGCTTCGAGCGTGCTGCTGGCGAGCGAAGAATGGGCCAAGGCCCGCGGCTTGCCGATCCTGGCTTATCTGACGGTTGGTCGCGTTGCCGGCAATGATTTTGCGCATGGTGAAGGTCTGCTCATGGCGCCGACTATTGCAGTGTCGGAAATGCTTCAGCGCGCAGGACTCGGCTTTGCCGATATCGACTACTTTGAGCTGCACGAGGCTTTTGCCGCCCAGGTTCTGTGCACACTGAAAGCGTGGAAGGACCCGACCTACTGCAAGGATGTGCTGGGGCGCGATGCCGTCTTGGGCGAGATCGATCCTGCCAAGATTAACGTGAAAGGGTCGAGCCTTGCTTATGGACATCCCTTTGCGGCGACCGGCGCGCGCATTCTGGGCGTCACGGCAAAACTGCTGTCCGAACAGGCAAACAAAAGAGCGCTGATTTCTGTGTGCACGGCGGGTGGCATGGGCGTCGCGGCGCTGGTAGAAAGTGCGGCATGAGTGACAATGTCGTAAAATTCCGGGTCCCCCCGAAAAAGCCCGAACCGCCACAGCCCAAGCCGCCAAGAGGGCCGATGCCGAACTGGCTGCCCTTTGCGGTGCTGCTGGGTCTGGCGCTGGTTATTTATTTCGTCCAGCAAGCCGGCCTTATGGGCTGACGGCCTGCGCCAATTCGCCCCACGAACAATTCACAGGCATCGCTGCGTCCCACGCAGCGGTGCTTTTTCGTCTGGCGGCTGGTTTGGGGAAAGTGCTGCTGCCAAACAAATGTGAAGTGGAAAGCCTTGCCATCCCTTCCGAGATGTTAACAAAAGGTCGCACGTTTACGCTTAGGTCAATGTTTTGCTTGTCAGTGGACGCTTTTGCAAGATACCGTCCAGCAATCTTGACCGAAGGGACAAACCCTTTGCGTAAGGGGTGGGGCCGCATGGGCAAACATGCGGGTCAACAAGCTCAAGAATTCCACAAGGAGATGGGACGAGAATGAAGTTCACCACAGCCTTTAAGGCGATTGCGACTGCCGGCGCCATGGCGCTGATGATGTCGACGGCGGCCTCCGCCGTGACGCTGCAGCTCCACAATGGTGGCGATCCGGGTACGCTGGATCCGCACAAGGCCTCCGGCGACTGGGAAAACCGCGTTATCGGCGACTATATCGAGGGTCTTCTTACGGAGAACGCCAAGGCTGAAGCCATTCCGGGCCAGGCTGAAAGCTGGGAAATTTCGGAAGACGGTACGGTCTACACCTTCAAGCTGCGTGATGGCATTCAGTGGTCCGATGGCACTCCGGTGACCGCCGGCGACTTCGTCTTTGCCTTCCAGCGCCTGTTTGATCCCAAGACTGCTGCCGACTACGCTTACCTGCAGTTCCCGATCAAGAACTCGGCCGCTATCAATGCCGGCGAGATCACCGATCTCAACGAACTCGGCGTCAAGGCCATCGACGACACGACGCTCGAAATCACCCTCGAAGCGCCGACCCCGTTCTTCCTCGACGCGCTGACCCACTACACCGCTTATCCGGTTCCGAAGCATCTGGTTGAAAAGCTCGGCGACGAGTGGACCAAGGTGGAAAACATCGTCGGCAACGGCCCCTACCTGATCAAGGAATGGCTGCCGGGCTCCTATGTCCGTTCGGAAAAGAACGCTGACTATTACGATGCCGCCAACGTCAAGATCGACGAAGTCTTCTACCACGTGCTCGAAGATCAGGCCGCAGCGCTCAATCGCTACCGCGCCGGTGAATTCGACATCCTGACCGACTTCCCCGCTGACCAGTATCAGTGGCTGCAGGACAACCTGCCGGGCGAAGCTCACGTGGTGCCGTTCCTCGGCGTCTACTACTACGTGATGAACCAGGAAGAAGGTCAGCCGCTCGCCGATATCCGTATCCGCGAAGCGCTCTCGACCACCATCGTGCGCGAAGTCATCGGGCCCGATATCCTGGGCACCGGCGAACTGCCAGCCTATGGCTGGGTCCCGCCGGGCACCAACAACTATGTCGACAGCGCCTATGCGCCGGAATGGGCTTCTATTCCCTATGAAGACCGTGTTGCCCATGCCAAGGAACTCATGACCGAAGCTGGTTATGGTCCGGACAAGCCGCTGACCCTGCAGCTGCGCTACAACACCAATGACAACCACCAGCGTATCGCCGTGGCGATCGCCGCCATGTGGGAACCGCTTGGTGTGAAGGTTGAGCTGTTCAACGCCGAAACCGCCGTGCACTACGACGCACTGCGCGCCGGTGACTTCCAGGTCGGCCGTGCCGGCTGGCTGCTCGACTACTCGGATCCGTCCAACACGCTCGACCTCTTGAAGACCGGTGTCGACCAGGCCGGTACGATGAACTGGGGCAACAACTACGGCCGTTACTCGAACGAAGAGTTCGACGGCCTGATGACCCAGGCTTCGACCGAGCTCGATCTGGCTGCCCGCGGTGAACTCCTCGCCCAGGCCGAAAAGATCGCCATGGACGAATTCGCTGCGATCCCGATCTACTGGTACGTGTCCAAGGACGTCGTGTCGCCGAAGATCTCGGGCTTCGAAGAGAACGCCAAGAACATCTTCCGTACCCGCTGGCTCTCGAAGTCGGAATAAGCGGATAGAATGAGATCGTGGGGGCCCTGAGCCCCCACGGTTCTTTTGCCGTATAGCGCCCTCCGGCCTTTCCGTTTCCGGCGCTTCGGCCTAGGAGTCCTAACACATGTTGGCCTATGCCTTCCGGCGCGTGCTTTCGGCTATTCCGATTGCACTGATCGCCGTTACAGTCTGTTTCTTCATTCTTCGCCTGGCGCCCGGTGGCCCCTTCGATGGCGAACGCGCCCTGCCGCCGACCGTGCTGGCCAACCTGCGCGCCCATTACAATCTCGATCAGCCACTGATCATGCAGTACTTCATCTATGTGGGGCGGCTGCTGCAGGGGGATCTGGGTCCCTCGATGGTGATCGACGGCTTCCGCGTGGCGGACCTGATCCGCATCGGCTTCCCGTTCACGCTGACCCTGGCGCTCTATGCCTTCGTGATCGCCACGGCCATCGGTATCGTCGCCGGCATCATTGCCGCGGTGAACCAGAACAAGTGGCCCGATTACGTGCTGGTGCTGATCGTGATGATCGGCGTGGTCATTCCCAACTTCCTCAATGCCGCCCTGCTGCAGCTCGGCTTTGCCGTGCATCTGCGCTGGCTGCCGGCGGGTGGCTGGGTTTCTGGGTCGATTGCCCATCTGATCCTGCCGGTGACAGTGCTCGCCTGGCCGCACGCGGCGCGTATCAGCCGGCTCATGCGCGGCTCGATGATCGAAGTCTTGGGTTCCAACTATGTGCGCACGGCACGTGCCAAGGGGCTTGGCGAACGGCTGGTTCTGGCGCGTCACGCGATCAAGCCCGCGCTTCTGCCCGTCGTTTCCTATCTCGGACCAGGCCTTTCCTATCTCCTCACCGGCTCGCTCGCCGTTGAGCAGATCTTTGGCCTGCCCGGTATCGGCAAGTACTTCGTGACCGCCGCGCTCAACCGCGACTATGGCATCGTGCTCGGCACGACGATCCTCTACATGTTCATCATTCTCGCCCTCAATCTCCTCGTCGACCTCGTCTATGCCTGGCTCGATCCCAAGGTGAGGTATCGCTGATGCCCGGCCTTACCGGTAAAGACCAGGTCCTGACGGACTACGCCAACAAGCTGGCTGTGCTCGACGCGCCCAAGGGCCGTTCGCTGACCCAGGACGCCTTGCGGCGCCTCTCCAAGAACAAGGCCGCGGTCGTTTCGATCGGGATTGTCGTCCTGATCATCCTCGTTGCTTTCATCGGCCCCTATTTTGTGCCGTGGGGCTATTCGGAAGTCGATTGGACCTCCATCCGCAAGCCGCCTGATTTCGACAAGGGCCATTATCTCGGCACCGACCAGAACGGTCGCGACATGCTCGCCCGCGTGCTGCAGGGCACGCAGATGAGCCTGATCGTGGCGGCGGTGGCCACCGTAGTTTCGGTCACCATTGGCGTCGTCTATGGCGCCGTATCGGGCTATTTTGGCGGTCGTGTCGACTCGCTGATGATGCGCTTCGTCGACGTCATGTATGCTCTGCCCTACATCCTCTTCGTCATCATTCTCGTGGTGATGTTCGGGCGCAATCCGGTGCTGCTCTTCGTTGGTATCGGTGCCATCGAATGGCTGACCATGGCGCGTATCGTGCGCGGGCAAACCCTCTCCATCAAGGAGAAGGAGTTCATCGAAGCGGCGCGTGCCAGCGGGGCAAAGCCCTTTGCCATCATCATGCGCCACATCGTGCCCAATCTCTCAGGGCCCGTCGTGATCTATGCCACTTTGACGATCCCCGAGATTATCATCGCGGAGAGCTTCCTCTCCTATCTTGGCCTTGGTGTGCAGGAACCGCAGACGTCCCTGGGTACGCTGATCTCCGCCGGTGCGCCGGTGGCGGAAGTGCTGCCCTGGATGCTGTTGGGACCGGCAGCCGTGCTCGTCACGCTGCTGCTCTGCCTCACCTATATCGGCGACGGTCTGCGCGACGCGCTTGACCCGAAAGACCGGTAAGGAGGCCAGACATGGCATTGCTAGAAGTCAAAAATCTCAAGATCGACTTCCTCACGCATGACGGCCCCGTCCATGCCGTGAAGGATCTCAGCTACACGCTCGAAAAGGGCAAGACGCTCGCCATCGTGGGCGAAAGCGGCTCGGGCAAGACCCAGGGTGCTTTCGCGCTGATGGGGCTCTTGCCCAAGAACGGCCGTGCCTCGGGCTCGGTCATGTTCGACGGCAAGGAAATCCTCAATCTCCCGACCAGGGAGCTGAGGTCCTATCGCGCCGAGCGCATCGGGATCATTTTCCAGGACCCGATGACCTCGCTCAATCCGTATCTGCGCATTTCGCGCCAGATGACGGAAGTGCTGGAACTGCACCGTGGCATGAGCAACAGCGCGGCTTTGGCCGAGAGCATCCGCATGCTCGACGCGGTGCGCATTCCCGATGCGAAAAACCGCGTGCATATGTATCCGCACGAGTTTTCGGGCGGTATGCGCCAGCGCGTGATGATCGCCATGGCGCTGCTTTGCAGCCCCGAACTGCTTATAGCCGACGAACCGACGACGGCACTCGACGTGACGGTTCAGGCCGAGATCATCGATCTGCTCGTCGACCTGCAGGAAGATTTCAACACCGCGATCATCCTCATCACCCACGATCTCGGAATTGTGGCGGGCACCTGCGAAGACACGCTCGTGATGTTCGACGGACGCGTGATGGAATATCGCAAGACCGCCGACATCTTCGACAAGCCCGAACATCCCTATACGCAAGGGTTGCTCGCGGCGGTGCCGCGCCTCGACAAGAAGGTGGACCGCCTCTCGACCGTTTCCTACGAATTCATGGCCGCAAAGGGTGAAGCATGATCGAGACAAGAGAACCCATTCTCAAAGTCCGTGACCTGGCCGTGGAATTCACCCTCGGCTCGAATGGTCTTTTTGGCGGCAAGAAGATCCTGCGTGCGGTCAAGGGCGTGTCCTTCGACCTCTATCAGGGCGAGACGCTGGGCATTGTGGGCGAGAGCGGTTGTGGCAAGTCCACGCTGTCGCGTGCGATCATCCGGCTGTTGCCGGCGACCGCGGGCGAAGCTGTGTGGCTCGGGCGCGATATCCAGAAGATGAACTCGAACGAGCTTCTGGACCTGCGCAAGGATATCCAGATGATCTTTCAGGATCCTCTGGCTTCGCTCAATCCGCGCATGACGGCCGGCGATATCATTGCCGAGCCGCTCAAGATCCATATGCCCAATATCGGCAAGGCCGAGCGGGCGGTTCGGGTCGCCGAGATGATGCAGAAGGTTGGCCTCCTGCCCACCATGATCAACAAGTATCCGCACGAATTTTCGGGCGGGCAGTGCCAGCGTATCGGCATTGCACGGGCGCTGATCACCAATCCCAAGCTGATCATCTGCGACGAGGCCGTGTCGGCGCTCGACGTGTCGATCCGCGCGCAGGTGGTCAATTTGCTGATGGACCTGCAGAAGGAACTGGGCATTTCGCTGCTGTTCATTTCGCACGACATCGCCGTCGTCCGGCACATCGCCCAGCGCATCATGGTGCTCTATTTCGGCGAAGTGGTTGAGATCGGCGAAGCCGAGCAGGTGACCATGGACCCGCACCACGACTACACCAAGCGCCTGATCGCTTCGGTGCCGGTGCCCGATCCCAAGGTGGAAATGGAACGCCGCGAAGAGCGGCGACGCCTGCGCAAGGCTGCTGCCAAGGCGGCATAAGAAACGAAAGGCCGGGGTGACCCGGCCTTTTGCTTTTCAGGTGCGGTAGTCCGTCAAGGTAGGATTGAGCTGCGAAAAGACCGTGCGGGCAATGGATTGCAGCTTTTCGGCCGGATAGGGGGCGGTGATGGTGCAACTGATTGCAGCGTCAGCCCAGAAGAGCGCCGTATCGAGGCCGAGATTGGCCAGTTCGTAGCTTGGCGTATCGGGGCCGGGCGAGGGCGTCACGTAAAGCGTCAAACGGGCGCCGGCCGCGTCCTCATACATGAGCTGGGCGGCGCGTCCGCCCGGCACATTGGGGGCGGGCAGCAGGCGCCCCCCGAGGAAGTTGAGGCCCGAGGCGCTGAGGTCGGGCATGGCGAGCGTCGTCTGCAAGCGGTTCGAAAGCCAGGAGGACAGGTGCTCGCTATCGGCGCCATTCACTTCCACGGCGTGGCGGTTTTCCAGCACATAGACGGTATGGGCGCTGACGGCGTCGGCGATGAGGCGATCGGCAATGCCTGATGTCTCCATCTGGCCGCGCAGCAGCCAGCCCGCGCCAAGGCCAAGACCGATCAGGAAGACGGCGGCAGCAGCGTTGATCCACAGGCGGCCGCGGCGCTTTTCGCCGGATTGGCGCAATCGCTCGACGGACAGGCGCGGCGGTATCGGCTCGGCTGCAACGGGCGCATAGAGGGTGCGAATGGCGTCCGTCTGGCGCTGCATGCGGGCGACCTCGGCGGCCGCCTCCGGGCGCTCGGCAAGCCAGGCATCCATTGCCGCGCTCTCTTCTGCAGAGAGGGAGCCATCGGCATGGGCCATCAGCTGGTCGCGGGTCACATCGCTCATTTGACGGTTCTCAAATGCGGTTCGGAGGGAATGCCGGTGAGCGTCCTGAGCGCGGCGCGGGCGCGGCCCAGCCGGCTCATCAGCGTGCCGAGCGGAATGTCGAGGATGGTTGCTGCCTCGGCATAGGGAAGACCTTCGAGAGTTACCAGCAGCAGGGCCTCCTTCTGTTCGAGCGGCAGGGTGCCGATGGCGCGGTCAAGCTCGGCCAGCGCCAGATGGCCGGGCTGCTGCGGCGGCACGGATGGCTCAGGAATGGATTCGATGTCTACCACATCGCCTCGCCGCCGAGCACCGCGCAGGTTGTTGCGGTGCAGGTTGACGAGGATGGTGAAAAGCCAGGCGCGAACGGGGCCCTTGGGCCGGAAGAGGCTGCGTCTGGCGATGGCGCGTTCGAGACAGTCCTGAACGAGGTCATCTGCACGATCGAGGTCACGCGTCAGCGCGCGCGCATAACGCCTGAGTGCCGGCACCGCGGCCTCGATCTCGTGCAGGATATCGATCAATCAGGCCTCGGTTCTATTCGATGGCAAGATGCCAGACGTCGCCGACGCCGTCACCCGAGATGTCGCCGGGGGCCTTGTCCTCGTACCAGTAGTAAAGCGGCATGCTCTTGTAGGCCCACATTTTGGTGCCGTCGGTGCGCTCGACCAGGGTAAAGTCACCTTCGGGCGTTGCCGCAGCATCGGCAAAGAGTGGCGGCCACTTTACGGCGCAGTCGTCGTAACAATTGGTGACGCCGGCCGTGTCCTTGTCGAAGATGTAGAGTGTCATGCCATTGGCATCGGTCAGCACCATCTTGCCGCCGATATCAGTGGATTTGACGGCGCCGCCGAGATAGTCGACCGCAAAGGCCGGCGCGACGATGAGTGCCAGCGCGGTTGCGCCGGCTAGAAGCGAACGAAGCATCATGTTTGGTCTCCTCGCAGCAGGGCGCTTGATGCGCCTGCATAGAGACAAACACCGGGGGGAGAGATTTAGTCCCGCGGCTTCAGGAATTTTCTTCGGTGAAGCGGACTGCGCCGATATGGGGGAGGTTGCGGTTGCGCTGGGCGTAGTCGATGCCATAGCCGACAACGAAGCGGTCGGGGATTTCAAAGCCCAGCCATTTGGCCTCGATGTCGGTTTCGCGGCGGCTCGGCTTACTGAGCAGGGCGCAGACTTCCATGCGGCGGGGATGGCGGGTTTCGAGGATCTCGAGGACGTGTTTCAGCGTGTGGCCGGTGTCGATAATGTCTTCTACAACAAGGACATCGCGGCCGGCGATCTCGCCGCGCAAGTCCTTGAGGATGCGCACTTCCCGGCTCGATTCCATGGAATTTCCATAGGAAGAAGCTTCGAGGAAATCGACTTCGACGGGGAGGTCGAGTTCGCGGACGAGATCGGCGATGAAGATGAAGGAGCCGCGCAAAAGCCCGACGACGACGAGTTTGTCGGTGTCGGCGAAGTGGGTGGAGATCTCTTTTGCGAGGGCTTCGACGCGGGCGGCGATGGCCTTTGCGGAGATCAGTTCGTCGACGATGTAGGGCTTTTGGGTCATGGCGAGTCCGAGTAGCGCAAGCGCGAGACTGTTAGCAGACTGTTGGCATCGAGGGTAGCGGCTGGCGGAATAGGTCACAGAACGACGACGCCCCCGGAGGTGATCCGAGGGCATCGGTGTTTGCTGCTGCCACTTTTGAGGGTTAGCCCTCGGATTGGCTCCAAGGGCGTCGGAGTCTGTGGAGGCTGTCTGCTGGAGACTGTCCGCTGGAGACTATCTGCAGGAGATAGCTTAAGCGCAGGGCCCTCGGATCGGACCCGAGGGCGTCGGTGTTTGTGGCGGCTGTCTACTGCAGACTATCTTCTGGGGACGGCCTAAGTGCAGAGCCCTCGGGTCGAGCCCGAGGGTGGCGCTTGGGGTAGGGCGCCATTCGAGCATGGCCTGCGCGGCGAAGATCGCTCCACCGGAGCGATCTTGCCTTTGGTGCGCTTCTCAGCGCGGCAGGTCCGTCTTGCCCATCAGATCGAAATCGATGGAGCGGGCGGCCTGGCGGCCTTCGCGGATGGCCCAGACGACGAGCGACTGACCGCGACGCATGTCGCCGGCGGCGTAAACCTTGGGCTTGGTCGTGCGGTAGGTCATGGTGTCGGCAAACAGGTTCCCGCGCTTGTCGTAGTCGGCGCCGAGTTCGCTCAGCATGCCTTCGTGCACCGGGCCGGCAAAGCCGATGGCGAGGAGCACGAGGTCGGCCTTGATGATGAATTCCGAGCCGGGGATCGGCTGGCGCTTGCGGTCGACGCGGGCGCATTCGACGCCGATGACGTCGCCGGCGGCATTGCCGATGATCTTCATGGTGCCGGCGGAAAACTCGCGGATGGCGCCTTCGGCCTGGGAGGACGAGGTGCGCATCTTGACCGCCCAGTTGGGCCAGTTGGTCAGCTTGTTTTCCAGTTCCGGCGGCATCGGGCGGACGTCGAGCTGGGTCACGGCGATGGCGCCCTGACGGAACGAGGTGCCGACGCAATCGCTGGCGGTATCGCCACCACCGACGACGACGACATGCTTGCCGGCGGCGGTGAGCTGGACTTCGTGGGAAACGTCTTCGTAGCCGACGCGACGGTTCTGCTGCACGAGGAAGGGCATGGCGTAGTGGACGCCGTTGAATTGCTGACCTTCGACGTCGACTTCACGCGGACGTTCGGAACCGCCGCAGAGCAGCACGGCGTCGTGGTCGCGCTGCAGGTCGGAGAGCGGCACGTTGACGCCGATATTGGCGCCATAGTGGAAGGTGACGCCTTCGGCTTCCATCTGGGTGGTGCGGAAGTCGATGTGTTCCTTTTCCATCTTGAAGTCAGGAATGCCGTAACGGAGCAGACCACCGGCCTTGGGTTCACGCTCGAAGAGGTGAACCTCGTGACCGGCGCGGGCCAGCTGCTGGGCCGCGGCCATGCCGGCCGGGCCGGAGCCCACGACGGCGACCTTCTTGCCGGTCTTGACTGCGGGCAGTTGCGGCTTGATCCAGCCGGAACGGATCGCCTTGTCGGCAATGGCCTGCTCGACCGTCTTGATGGCGACCGGGACGTCTTCCAGGTTCAGCGTGCAGGCTTCCTCGCAGGGGGCGGGGCAGATGCGGCCGGTGAATTCCGGAAAATTATTGGTCGAGTGGAGGTTGCGCGCCGCCTCTTCCCAATCGTTGTTGTAGACGAGGTCGTTCCAGTCCGGGATCTGGTTGTGGACCGGGCAGCCGGTATCGCCATGGCAGAACGGAATGCCGCAATCCATGCAGCGCGCCGCCTGGTCGACGATGCGACCTTCCGTCATCGGAATGGTGAATTCGCCGAAGTGACGGATGCGGTCGGAAGCCGGTTCGTAGCGCGGTTCTTCGCGTTCGATCTCGAGAAAGCCTGTTACCTTACCCATTTGCTCTCTCCTTACTCAGCAGCCACGTGTGCGCCAGACGAGCGCTTGCGTTCCATCTCGAGGATGGCGCGACGATATTCGACCGGCATGACTTTTACGAATTTCGGGCGCATCTCGACCCAGTTGTCGAGAATCTGCTTGGCCTTGGTCGAACCGGTATAGTGCAGGTGGTTCGAGATCAGCTGGTGCAGGCGCTCGTCGTCGTGCTTGGTCATGTCGCCCGAAATGTCGACACGGCCATGCCATTCCAGGTCCCCACCATGGTGGTGGAGCTTTTGCATCAGTTCTTCTTCTTCCTGCACCGGTTCGAGATCGACCATGGCGAGGTTGCAGCGCGACCGGAAGGTCTCGTCCTCGTCGAGGACATAGGCCACGCCGCCCGACATGCCGGCTGCGAAATTGCGGCCGGTCTGGCCGATGACGACGACGAGACCGCCGGTCATGTATTCGCAGCCGTGGTCGCCCGTGCCTTCGACAACGGCGATGGCACCGGAATTGCGCACGGCGAAGCGTTCGCCGGCGATGCCGCGGAAATAGGCTTCGCCCTTGATGGCGCCGTAGAGAACGGTATTGCCGACGATGATCGACTTGGTCGGATCGAAGGACACCTTGTCGGACGGACGCACGACGATGCGGCCACCCGAGAGCCCCTTGCCGACATAGTCATTGGCGTCGCCGATCATGTCGATCGAGATGCCCTTGGCAAGGAAGGCGCCGAATGCCTGGCCAGCCGTACCGCGGAGGGTGATCGAGACCGTGTCTTCCGGCAGGCCTTCATGGCCATACTTCTTGGCGAGGGCGCCCGAAAGCATGGCACCGGCCGAGCGGTCGCGGCTACGGATCGGCAATTCGATCTGCACCGGCTTGCCTTCTTCGAGAGCGGGCTTGGCCAATTCGACGAGCTTGCGGTCGAGCACGGCTTCGAGGTGATGGTTCTGCAGTTCCGAGTGATAGAGCGTGTCGCCCCCAATCGGCTCGGGCTTGTAGAAGACCTTGCTCAGATCAATGCCTTCGCTCTTCCACTGGCCTTCGGCGCGGCGCTGATCGAGGAGGTCGGAACGGCCGACCAGTTCGTTGAGCGTGCGTGCACCCATCTCAGCCATCAGGCCACGCAGTTCTTCGGCGATGAAGAAGAAGTAGTTGATGACGTGTTCGGGCGTGCCCTTGAAGCGCTTGCGCAGCACCGGGTCCTGGGTGGCGACGCCAACCGGGCAGGTGTTGAGGTGGCACTTGCGCATCATGATGCAGCCGGCCGCGATCAGCGGCGCGGTCGAGAAGCCGAATTCGTCGGCGCCGAGGAGGGCACCGATGAGCACGTCGCGACCGGTCTTCAGACCACCATCAACCTGCAGCTTTACACGGCTGCGCAGGCGGTTCAGGACCAAGGTTTGATGGGTTTCGGCAAGGCCGATTTCCCAGGGACCGCCGGCATGCTTGAGCGAGGTCAGGGGCGAAGCGCCCGTGCCGCCATCGTAGCCGGAGATGGTGATGTGGTCGGCGCGTGCCTTGGCAACGCCGGCCGCAACCGTGCCGACGCCCATTTCCGAGACCAGCTTGACCGAGATGTCGGCCTGCTCGTTGACGTTCTTGAGATCGTAAATGAGCTGGGCGAGATCTTCGATCGAATAGATGTCGTGGTGCGGCGGCGGGGAGATGAGGCCCACGCCAGGGGTCGAGTGGCGTGTCTTGGCGACGACCCAGTCGACCTTGTGGCCGGGCAACTGACCGCCTTCGCCGGGCTTTGCACCCTGCGCGACCTTGATCTGGATCTGGTCGGAATTGACCAGATATTCGGTTGTGACGCCGAAGCGGCCGGAAGCGACCTGCTTGATGGCGGAGCGCAGCGGGTTCTGCGAACCATCGGCCAGGGGCTTGTAGCGATCGGGCTCTTCGCCGCCTTCGCCGGTGTTCGACTTGCCGCCGATGCGGTTCATGGCGATGGCCAGCGTCGTATGCGCCTCGCGGCTGATCGAGCCGAAGGACATGGCGCCGGTGACGAAGCGCTTGACGATGGTGGCGGCGCTTTCGACTTCTTCGAGCGGAACTTCAGGCCCGAGGGGCTTGATGTCGAAGAGGTGGCGAATGGCGAGATAGCCGTTTTCGCCCGAGTTTACGCGTTCTGCAAAGCTGTTGTAGCGGTCCTGCGCGGTTTCGGGGCTTTCCTCGAAAGTGCGGACGGCGTGCTGGAGGTCGGCAACGACATCCGGGCTCCAGGCATGCTTTTCGCCACGGATGCGATAGGCATATTCGCCACCGACATCGAGCGACTTCTTGAGCACTGCATCGTCGCCAAAGGCTTCGGCATGACGGCGCAGGGTTTCCTCGGCGACTTCAGAGAGGCCAACGCCCTCGATCGAGGTTGCAGTGCCGAAGAAGTACTTCTTCACGAAATCGGAGTTGAGGCCGACCGCGTCGAAAATCTGGGCGCCGCAATAGGACTGGTAGGTCGAAATGCCCATCTTGGACATGACCTTGAGGAGGCCCTTACCCACCGACTTGATGTAGCGGTAGACGACTTCGTCGGCCGAGACCTCTTCGGGGTAGTTGCCTTCGGCGTGGAGGGCCTGCAGGGCTTCGAAGGCAAGGTAGGGGTTGATGGCTTCGGCGCCGTAGCCGGCCAGCATGGCGAAGTGGTGGATTTCGCGGGCTTCGCCGGTTTCGACCACAAGACCCGTCGAGGTGCGGAGACCCTTGCGGATGAGGTGGTGGTGCACGGCGGCGAGGGCCAGGAGCGTCGGGATATCCAGACGATCCGCTGCGATCAGGCGATCGGAGAGGATGATGATGTTGTATTCGCCGCGCACGGCGGCTTCCGCTGCCTGGCAAAGGGCCTCGATAGCCGCTTCCATGCCTGCCGCGCCGTTGGCGGCGGGGTAGGTAATGTCCAGCGTCTTGGTCTTGAACTGGTTGTCTTCGATGTCGCCGATGCCGCGGATCTTTTCGAGATCCTCGTTGGTCAGGATCGGCTGGCGCACTTCGAGGCGCTTGACCGTCGACAGACCTTCGAGATCGAAGAGGTTGGGGCGCGGACCGATGAAGGAGACGAGGCTCATCACCGATTCCTCGCGGATCGGATCGATGGGCGGGTTCGTGACCTGCGCGAAGTTCTGCTTGAAATAGGTATAGAGGAGCTTGGACTTGTTGGAGAGCGCCGAGATCGGCGTGTCCGTGCCCATCGAGCCGACGGCTTCCTGGCCGGTGGTGGCCATGGGCGCCATCAGGAGCTTGATGTCTTCCTGGGTATAGCCAAAGGCCTGCATACGATCGAGGAGGGCCTCGGTCGGTTCCGGTGCCTTGGGGGCAACGGCGGGCAGGTCTTCGAGCACGATCTGGGTGCGGGCGAGCCAATCGGCATAGGGATTGGCGGTCGCAAGCGTTGCCTTGATCTCTTCATCGGAGATGATGCGGCCCTGCTCAAGATCGATGAGCAGCATGCGGCCCGGCTGCAGGCGCCAACGCTCGACAATGTCTTCGTCGGGAATGGTCAGGACGCCCGATTCCGAGGCGAGGACCACATGGCCTTCCTTGGTGACGAGATAGCGCGCCGGACGGAGGCCGTTGCGGTCGAGGGTCGCGACGACATAGCGGCCGTCGGAAAGGGACATGGCGGCGGGGCCATCCCAGGGTTCCATGAGGGAAGCATGGTACTGGTAGAAGGCGCGGCGCTTTTCATCCATCAGCGGATTGCCGGCCCAGGCTTCCGGGATCAGCATCATGGCTGCGTGGGGCAGCGGATAGCCGCCGCGCACGAGGAATTCGAGCGCGTTGTCAAAGCAGGCCGTATCCGACTGGCCTTCGTAGGAGATCGGCCAGATTTTTGAGATGTCGTCGCCGAAATACTTCGAGTGCACGGAAGCCTGGCGGGCCGCCATCCAGTTGACGTTGCCGCGGATGGTGTTGATTTCACCATTGTGCGTGGTCATGCGGTAGGGGTGGGCCAGCTTCCATGACGGGAAAGTGTTGGTCGAGAAGCGCTGGTGCACGAGGGCAATGGCGCTTTCAAAGTCTTCGTCGTGGAGGTCGGGATAGAAGGCGCCGAGCTGGTCGGCAAGGAACATGCCCTTATAGACGAGCGTGCGCGCCGACATGGAGACGACATAGAAGCCGTTGTCGCCGTTGCTCTCGGGAACCTCTGCATAGACGGTGTTGGAGATCACCTTGCGCACGATGAGCAGCTTGCGCTCGAACTCGTCGAGGGTCAGGCCTTCGGGGCGGGCGATGACCATCTGCTCGATGATCGGCTGGGTGGCGATGACGCCGGTGGACAGCTTCTTGTTGTCGGTGGGGACAACGCGCTCGCCAAGGAGGGTGACACCTTCCTTTTCGAGGCAGGCGCGGACAGAAGCAGCGCAACGATCGCGCAGTTCGACGATGTTGGGGTAGAAGACCATCACCACGGCGTAGTGGTGCTTTTCCGGGAGGGCGAAGGGCAGCACCTTCTGGAAGAAGGCGTGCGGGGTCTGCACCAGGATGCCGGCGCCGTCGCCCATCAGGGGATCGGCACCCACGGCACCGCGGTGTTCGAGGTTCTCGAGGATTTCGAGACCCTTTTCGACCACTTCGTGGCTGGGCTTGTTCTTGATGTTGGCGATCATGCCGATGCCGCAGGCGTCATGTTCCTGCATGGGATCGTAGAAACCCTGGGCTTCGGGGCGACCGGCGACGATTCTACCGTTTTCGATCAGAGTGGTTTTGCGAGTATTGGCTTTCGCTGCAACCGGAGAAAATTGTCCGTTCTGCTGGGGGGCCATATCTTAATCCTCGCTGTCTGATCGTACCCGTTGCCGGGCTTGGTTCGCTATGTCGTGTGCATCCTGATGGTGCCGGTGCCGGCCCGCTGGATGCAGTCTTGGTCCTCAGTGGGCGCACTTCTCAATCGGGTCGTACGTTTGGTACGGCTCGGATGAACAAGTGCATCCATGCGTGGGGAGCGGCGCTGCATCCAAATGGCCGCTCATATTCGAGCTATCTTAGCTCCGCCTGTTCGTTTCCGCTATCGTCTAGCGGTCCAGCCGAACCAGCGTGCGCTGCTTGCCGCGGAGAGCGGGGCGACGCGTCAGATAGGACAGAAGCACTGCCCTAACAGCTCCACATTTGCATAATTCAAAACTAGGTACAAGCGGTAAGGTTGGACTTGGTACGAAAAAATAGGAATGCCTGTTTTGTGGCATAGGAATTGTAGGATTTCTGGTGTCAAAATGCTCAAATTGTGAGCAGTGTGCGCGAATTTTGTGCGAAAGTCCTACTTTCGGGTCCGATGCAGGCGATTGTCCTATTTTCGGTGTGTGGGTGCAATAGGAGTTCTTGGGGAAAGGCGGTTCGCCCTGTGCCAGACGAGGACAGATGGAGCCCGCTGGCAACGAAGTCTGAACGTTCTCGCGACCGGGGCCGCAAACAAAAAGCGCGGCCCCTTTTGGGACCGCGCCTTCATCGTCTCCGGGAGGAGGATCGAGATTAGTTGACCGACTTGTCCTCGATGGTGGCGGTGCCGCCATTGATCGCAATGGTGCGCGGTTTCTTGCTTTCGGGCAGTTCGCGCTTCAGTTCGAGATGGAGGAGGCCGTTTTCGAGGGCAGCGCCCTGGACTTCGACATAGTCGGCAAGCTGGAAGCGCAGCTCGAAGGCGCGCTCGGCAATGCCGCGATGGAGGAATTCGCGCTTGGTGTCGGCGGTCTCGGCGGGCTTGGCGCCCTTCACGACGAGGCTGTTTTCCTTGGTCTCGATGGCGATGTCGCCATTGGAGAAGCCGGCCACGGCGATGGAGATGCGATAGGTGTCTTCGCCAGTGCGCTCGATATTATAGGGCGGGTAGGACTTGGTTTCCTGGGTGCCCAAGGTGTCGAGGCGGTTGAACAGGCGGTCGAAACCGACGGTGGAGCGATAGAAGGGGGAAAAATCGATGGTCTGCATTTTCACATTCTCCAGTTGAGCAACGTGGATTGAAATTACGGTGCCTCCCGCGGTGCTCCCAGATGTGGCGAGCGTCCTGTCGGCAGGGCCGGTGTCCCCGGCTTTCCGGCGGACCAATCATATTTAGGGTGGGGTTTTGCAGCTTCAAGGGGTGGCTGCAACGGGACCAAAATGAACCGAATATGAATGGTGTGGTCCGGGCCTGTTCAGGCGTCGTGGCCGATAACGTGAGGACAAGGCCGCCGCCGCTGCCTTGTCAGGCGGGACCCGTCATCCGCCCCCCGCACGGGCCCGCCCATGAAAAAGGCCAGCATTCCTCGGCCCGGAATGCTGGCCTTTCTTTACTTCACGAGGCTATCCTCATGGCAAAATCGTGGAGGCGCGTCTTGACCGCATTGGTTGATCCCACTGGCCCGAAGCTTGCCATTGTTCCGTCCAATCCCGTGCCGGCTGGCGTGCGGGTCGGCTATGTGACGACGCCTGACCGGGTGAAACTGCGCTATGCCATCTGGCCCAGATCGGCCGGGCCGCATCGGGGCACGGTGTGCCTCGTGCAGGGGCGCACGGAATATATCGAGAAGTATTTTGAGACCATCGCGGACTTTCAGGCGCGCGGCTTTGCCGTCGCGACTTTTGACTGGCGCGGGCAGGGCGGCTCGGACCGGCTGATCGGCAATCGCACGGTGGGCTATGTCGATCGGTTCGACGACTATTGGACTGATCTCAGGACCTTTCATGCCGAAATCCTGCTGCCCGATTGTCCGCCGCCTTTCTATCTCGTGGGCCATTCCATGGGGGGGCTTGCGTCGCTCTATGCGACGACGCGCGACCGGATGATGTTCGACCGCGTCTTCCTCTCGGCGCCCATGGTGTGCCTGCATGGCATGGAGCACAGCATTGGGGGCTTTGGCGCCTTTGCCGAAACGCTGAGTTTTCTGGGGCTGGGCGCGGTGCCGCTCAAGCGCAAGGGAGACCGGCGGCCGAGCGAAGCGAGCTTTCTCGACAATCCGCTGACTTCGGACATGCTGCGCTATATGCGCATGGTGGAAACCATCAGGGCCGATGACGGGCTCTATATCGGCTCGCCCAGCTTTCGGTGGCTGGCGGCCTCGATGAAGGCGATGGTGGAAGCCAATCGCGAGGATTTTGCCGGGCGGCTGCAGATTCCGCTGCTGGTGCTGGCGGCAGCGCGCGATACGATCGTGTCGACGCCGGCGCTGGAGCAATTGGGTCTCAGGTTGCGCAATGGGCGGCATGTGGTCATTGCCGGGGCCAAGCACGAGCTGTTCATCGAGACCGATCCGATCCGCGGTCAGGTGCTGGCGGCGTTCGACGCCTTCATCACCAATCAGACGCGCTAGCGCAGCGTGCGCCGCTAGTCACCCGCCAGCGGAACCATGGCTACGGCGTGAAGGGGCACCCTTTCGGGCAGCGGGAAGGGACCGAGCACCTGGAAGAGATAGTCGAGCCGGAGCTCTATGTGATCATAGGGCTCGGTCTGGTTCTGCATGGAAATGGTCAGCTGGGTGGGATCGAGCGCCGTATGGCTCATGGCCGCGAAAATGGCGTCCCGGGCGCCGTTTTCATCGTCGGGCTGGAAGAGCAGGTGACGCAGGCCGTCCTCGGCCAGACGCGAGATCGTCGAATGGGCATAGACGCCGAACCCGACCTGGAACAGAGCCATGATGCAGACCAGGAAGACCGGGATGACGATGGCGAATTCGACGGCCGCGCTGCCCCGCTCTTGCCGCAGGAAGTCTGCGAGGCTCTTGTCCGGGCGCCTGTTCATTCCACCTCACCCAGATAGAGCTCGAAATTGGCGCTGATGGTCATGTCCTGGGCGAAG
Source organism: Devosia sp. (assembly GCF_024707125.1). GTDB lineage: Bacteria > Pseudomonadota > Alphaproteobacteria > Rhizobiales > Devosiaceae > Devosia. The sequence goes on along the minus strand of NZ_JANQAH010000010.1, from coordinate 10,382 downwards.
ATGGCGGTCCTATAGGGCAGGAAGACACTGCCGCTGGCAAAACGATCGAGCCCGGAAGCACAACTGGCCTGGCATCCGGCCTTCTTGCTGGCGCAGCCGCAGAAGGTTTCCATCTCGATATCGGCCGCGCTATTGGCCCCGAGGCTATAGGCAATGACCTCGCGGGAGGTGGCGATATCGGCGCCCTGGGTCTGCATGACATGCTGCATGCCGGAATTGAGGGCCGATTGCAGTTTCACCTTTGCCTGAAAACCGAGGCCAAGATCGATGGTGCCGGCAATAAGCAGGAGCAGGAAAGGGGCCAGCAGGGCAAATTCGACAGCCGCATTGGCGCGGCAATCGTGCCAGCAAGAGTGCAGGAGTGACCTGGCCCGGGCGATCATGCAGACCCCTTGGCGAGGCGGACGCGGCCGGCTCCGCCGCCTCTGCCGCTCGTCGTCGATGAGCAATCATTGTTGATGGTGCCGCTGCCGCGAATGTCGATGGTGCTCGCAACGATCCGGGTGCAGCGTGCCGAGGCCAGGTTCGGGCCGCTTTCGGTAAGAAGGGTCTGATTGGGAAAGTAGATGCCGCCTTCGACATTGCCGAGGACGCCGATAAGGCGCACCGAGCCGCCGGATTTGGATGGGTCGCCCATGATGGCCATGCCCTGGCTGGGGCCACTGGTCGGGGCTTTCAGATCCCAGGCGACGTTCTGGGCGATGTCGAGCACCTTGCTCTGGTCGAGATAGATGGTGACGCCATCGCCGATGATCCGGCTTCCCGGCGCGGCCCGGAAGCCTGCAGTGAAATAGTAGATGCCCGGAAGCAGGGTGACCGTGCCATCGATTTCCACCTGCTTGCCGTATTTGCCTGGCTTGAGGATATTGCCGCCGGGCATGCCTGCGCCATAGCGGCCTTGCGATATCGACTGGTCAACGAAAAAGCCGGTGTCGGGAATGGCCGAGCTGCCCCAGAAGGGGGTCGAGGCCATGGGGTCGGTGGAAGTCTCGCGGTCGTGGCCATCCTCGCACTCGGTCAGGTTGACCCAGGCGCCGCCATTGGTGCCGATGGTGCCTGGCGTCCTGGCGCAGGTGGCGGTGAGGCTGGCCGAGCCTTCCGCCCAGATTGCGTCATTGCTCGCCGAATTGGTCGCGACCACGCAATCCATATTGGCCTGGACGCTGGCGGCAAGGACAATGGAGCGCGACTGGTTCGGCTTGAGCGCCAGCATGCAGGGCAAGGCTTCGAGGACTTCGTCCATGCTGGCAAAGGCGTTCACGCCGATATCGACCGTGCCGGTATCGAGGAACAGGCTCGAGAGGAAAAGCTTGGTGTTTACGGACAGGTTGGCGCGGGATGAATTCGGCCCGAGCGCCTCGTCCTGAGACGGAATGAGGATTTCGATCTGGTCGCTTGATCCGGAAAATCCGGAGGCCCTGGCCTGGGCGATGCCTACGGCAATGGCCTTGTCCAGATCCGCATCGATGCCATAGGCAACCAGCGCGCTATAGGCGGCCGTATCGGCAGCGATCTGGAGCTTGTTTTTCTCGCTGTACCAATAGCCGACCTCGATGGCGAGCGCCGCAAAGCCCAGAAGGCAGGGCAAGAGCAGCCCGAAAATGATGGCGACGCTCCCGGAGGAATCGCCAAACATACGTGCTGCTGCTCTGTGGTGCATGGGGCGCTGACAAAAGGGGATGTACGTACCGCAACATGTCGCGCCGGCGTTAAATTTTAGTGCACCCTGAAGACTTTACGGGTCGTTTCAGGCGGTGGCGATCAGATCGAGCGTCTTGTCGAGCAGTTCCTGGCTCGCCGCCGCGACAACATTGCCGCCGCCGGTCGGCTCCGAACCGTCCCAGCAGGCAATGGCGCCGCCCGCTTCACGGATGATCGGCACGAGGGCGGCGATGTCATAGGTGTTGAGATAGGGCTCGATGACGAGGTCGGCATGGCCGGCCGCGAGCAGGGCATAGCCGTAGCAATCCATGCCGAAACGCTGCAGGCGTGTGGATGCTTCGACGGCGTGCCACTTGGCCAAGAGATCCGGCGTGTTGAAGAGTTTTGGCGTGGTGGTGAAGACGCGGGCCGGGGCGAGGTCGGTGAGGCCGCTCACGCGATTGGCCTGGGTGAGGCCGCCGCGCTCATAGCGCGAATGGCCGGGCACGGCGACAAAGGCCTCGCCGATAAAGGGCTGGCTCATGATGCCGGCCTTGGCGACACCATCGACGGCAAAGCCGATCAGCGTGCCCCAGACCGGGGCGCCGGAAATGAAGGCGCGGGTGCCGTCCACCGGATCGATGATCCAGGTATAGCGGCTTTCCCCGGTTGTGCCCCATTCCTCGCCGATCACGGCGTGGTCCGGGAAAGCGTCGGCGATGATGGCGCGGATGACCTTTTCGGCCCCCTTGTCGGCCTCGGTGACCGGATCAAAGCCTGATGTCAGCTTGTTGTCGACGGCAAGGCCGGAGCGGAACAGGGGAGGGTATGGGCCGCTGCGGCATCGGCGGCGGCGAGCAGGGTCGCTTCGATACGGGCAAAGTCGATGGTCGTGGCCATGAAAAAATCCTCCAGCAGCGGGCTGAGGAGGTTTAGGAGGCGGCGCGGCGCGGGGCAAGCGGACAAATGCCGGCCCGTGTCAGACCTTTATGCTTTCCAGGGCAGGCGCTGGGCGCGTTGCGGGGCCGAAATTTCGTCGAACCGTCATGATTCATTTTTGCAACAAGCGCTTTCGAACCGCAGCGGAGGACGCGATGAGCCTTGTATGGGAGTGAAAATGGGTTCAAGCCAGAGGGGCATGATGTGCATTTTGACCGGCATAGCCACTCTGCGTCTGGTCGAAGCGCATCGTTCCTCCCTTGACTGGGCCGCCTTTCGGGGCGGCCCTTGTTTGTGAAGGGATTTCCTTTTCGAAAGCGCTATTCTGCGGCGGCGCGTTCGGGCGCGGCGGCGGGTGCTGCGAGCGCCAGGAGATCCAGCCCGATCAGGGCGTGGATCATGCCATCGACGAGCTGGCGCAGGGGTTCGAAGCCCGCATTCTTTTCGAGCGTCGCTTCATTCATATAAAGATGCCGGCTGACCTCGATCTGCAGGGCATGGACGCCGTGCTGCGGCCGGCCATAGGCGCGGGTGCAGAAGCCGCCGGCATAGGGGCGATTGCGCGCCACTTTCAGCCCGGCAGCGATGAAGCCGGTTTCAACGAGATCGACCAGAGCCGGCGAGCAGGTGGTGCCATAGCGATCGCCGAGGACGATGTCGGGGGTTGCCCGCTCGCCATGGCGCCCGAGCCGCGGCATGGAATGGCAATCGATGAGCACGGCAACGCCAAAACTGGTGGCGGCTTCGGTGAGCAGGTTTTGGAGGGCGGCGTGATAGGGGTGGTAGATGCCCTCGATGCGCATGCGCGCATCCTCGAAGGTGAGCTTTTCGCGGTAGATCGGCTTGTTTTCGGCGACGACGCGGGCGAGCGTGCCAAGACCGGCGGCAACGCGGGGCGATGTGGTGTTGAACCGATCGGACAGGGGATCGACGAACATGGTGGGATCGAGTTCCCAGGGTTCGCGATTGACGTCGAGATAGGCGCGCGGGAAATGCGCCCTCAAGAGCGGCGCGCCCAGATGCGGCGCACGCGCAAAGAGCTCATCGACAAAGGCGTCCTCGGACTGGCGGATCGACAGATGGTCGAGCCGGGTCATGGCAAGGAAGCGGTCGGGATAGCTCCGGCCGGAATGGGGCGAATTGAACACTAGCGGTGCGACCATGCGGCGGGGCCGTATGGTTTCGAATGCCGGTTGATCCCAATAGTCGGATCGCACGCTGCCTCCACGGGGGCCGCGCTGGGCGCGCGGTCGAGTGATTTGCTGTCACCCAAGTGTCGCGCGACACGGTCAACTTGTCCAGTTGATTGCAAAAAGACGCCTTGGCGGCGCGAGGCCGTTTGCGTTGCGGCAAATCTGAATTAAACATCGACTCAATACGACTCACTGCCGGACTGGCCCCGAAAGAAGGTTTTTGATGAAGCGAATTCTGCTCGCCGAAGACGATAACGACATGCGCCAGTTTCTCACGCGCGCGCTCAAGAATGCGGGCTATGAGGTGGTGTCGTTCGACAACGGGCTTTCCGCCTACGAGCGCTTGCGCGAAGAACCGTTTTCGCTGCTGCTTTCGGATATCGTGATGCCGGAAATGGACGGAATCGAACTGGCGCGCCGCGCGACGGAACTCGATCCGGATTTGAAGGTCATGTTCATCACCGGCTTTGCCGCCGTGGCGCTCAACCCCGACAGCGACGCGCCCAAGGATGCCTCGGTGCTGTCGAAACCTTTCCACCTCAAGGATCTCGTCTCGGAAGTGGAGCGGCTCCTGGCTGCATGATTGCCTGCGCATGCCTTTGCCGCAAAACCGGTTTCCACTTTTGCGAGGCATGCGTGACGAAGAAATCCACAGGCGCGGAAATGAGCCTCTTGACCCTTTGGTCGCTTCATGGTTTATCCGCGCCACCGGAACGGCGAATGCTGAACCGGCCCGGAGAGATGGGCGTATAGCTCAGCGGGAGAGCACTACGTTGACATCGTAGGGGTCACAAGTTCGATCCTTGTTACGCCCACCATCTCTTCTTTCTTCCCTGCCAAGGGCAGCGGGTGCGTAGCTCAGCGGGAGAGCACTGCCTTCACACGGCAGGGGTCACAGGTTCAATCCCTGTCGCACCCACCATCTAACTATATGATATCATTCATTATTGTATGAGCTGTCTTGCATGGCAGACTTGCCTCTCCGGTTCAATTGAACCGGCGTTTGAAGGTGTGCATTCTCTGCACGCTATGCGTGCACTCCTGCTTCAATTGCATCAATCGCTCGGAGAATACGATTGATTTCTCCTCGGGCAACGATCTCGCGGGGCGTAGCGTCCCCGAATCCTGGGATGCGTCCCTGCGAGAACCATTCCTCGACGGCGGAGCGACTGGTGAATCGATTGGCGACACGGTCAAGAACTGTCGCCTTGTGAAGTTGGATTCTGCGCAGAGCGAACCGAGCCTCACGGGTTCGAATCCAGTCGGTGGCCGCCTCTAACCGCGCTGCTTTTCTGCGCCGGCGGAGACGCACTTCTTCCATTCGGAGAGTTTCAGCAGAAAGCTCGTCCAATCCAAAACGAAGGAAAACGTGTTTCCGCGCTTTCCGTCGGTGTGCCCTTAAGTAAGGAAATGTTCTCATCGTTTCATCTTACGCGAGCTTTTGGGGTTTTCAACGCTGCGAGCAGTTGTTGGATGCGGTCACGCTTCCGTGCCCTGGTTTGCCGCTTCGGGCATGGTTTGAACGGCGGCAATGGGGCCGGTTCCGGACTGTCCGGTTTCGGCGAGGAATTTGAGAAAGCCGACGTGCGGCATCCGACCCCATTGTATCCGTTCGGAGCGCCGCGTTCGGCGCCCGAAATCTGCCGTTCATTCACTTCCACCCGACGGCAAAGTCGGGGACGTCTGCTGAAGAGGTCATCAGGTCACAAGCGGCTCCTCAAGATTGAAAAGAACCCACCCACTGTTACCCGCGCCGAAGGTCGCCTCACGCGGCGCGGTGGCTTCTTGAAGAGTACGGCCTCGTCACCGACGACTATCACCGCACACAATGGGTGTGGTTCGCTGTGACCTTCACCGCAATCTGGCGCAATTTCTCCAGCGCTAAGTGGCGGATTGCTGGCGAGGTCTCGAAGAAAAGTAGAACGGACGTTCGAGCGTGATGCCGCGAAAGTCTGGTCTGAGCCCAAAGTGACGATTGCTGCACGATGGGCGAATGTCGATTACCGACCTCACTACGCCAGCGTGCGCGTCATCTCACGGATCAGATCATTTGTCTCTGGTCTCGTCGTTTGGTGCCGATATCGAAGGGCCAAAACAGTTCTTGATATTTCAAGACCATCGATGGGTTTCGACACCAGGCCCATGTCCGAAGGAATAGCGGTGGCTGGCAGGATCACCGCACCTGACCCTTGCCGAGCAAGTTCAACTAACCAATCCACCCGATTTGACCGATAGGCCGCGTAGAGTTCGTGACCATGATCCGCGCAGGTCCCATGCAAAACATCCCGCATTTCGCAATTTAGGCGGTCAAGCATGTCAGTTTTAGCAAGAGTCGAAAGAGAGATCGCACTTAGTTCAGACAACGGATGCGACTTTGACACCACGACCTTGTAGTCCTCTTCATAGAGATGGTCTATACGATAGAGGTCTTCACTGACCTTCTCTGCGGTGACTACAACGTCAAATTCACCATCTCGTAACCCGGCAAGAAGCTCGGGGGTTGGCGCAACGATCAATTCTATTTCGGCTTGCGGCAATCGCGTACGAGTACGCTCCATAGCTGCCGAAATCCTGTTGTGGCCAATCGTTTCTCCGACACCGACAGAGATTGGCACCCGCTCCAAGCGCATATGACGGACAGCCTCCGCCTTCGCCTGTCTCGTCTCATCATGAGCCTTCTGCAATCTTGGCTGCATGAGTTTTCCCAGCGTCGTCAGCCTGCATCCCGCACGGTCCCTGACAAACAGGTCACCTCCAAGCTCGTCTTCAAGTTTCTTGATCGCAGTCGTCAAGGAAGGCTGGGAGACATTGGAGGCGCTGGCTGCGTGGGTGAAGTTTCGGTGCTCGCAGACAGCGAGAAAATACCTGATCTGGTTCATTTCCATCGCCGCATTCTCCGTTACATCTTCAGCCACACCATCAAACCAACTTCAATAGTCAATGTCTATCAAAGAATAGAATTTCGGAATTGGGTTCGGGCGCATTCGGCATGGGACAAAAGTGCATCGAAACCAAACCTGAAGCACTTCAAATCAGGAGACGACCATGAAAACGCAAATCCTTCAGACAGTCGCCGCACTGGCGCTGATCACAACTTCTGCAACTGCACAGGACAACCCAATGGTAAATCATACAGCCAGCTACATCGCCATGCCGGCCGCCGAAGGCCAGACCGGAGCTTTCGCGGAGTTTCTGGCTGGTGCCGCAGCGATCGTGCGGGACACAGAGCCGGGCACCGTCCTTTGGTTTGCTCTGCAAGCCGATGACACGCTCGCAATCTTTGACATCTTCGCAGACGAAGAAGCACGCGACGCTCACTTCTCAGGAGCGGTTGCGGCGGCTTTGAACCAAAACGCCGACGCGCTGGTCTACGGCGGATGGGACGACGGTGTTGTCGCGAATATCAACAACTCCGATGTCCTGTCGGTCAAGGCGCCGGTTGATCTCTCCACGGCAACGACCGCAACTTACATCAAGCTCAAAGCTGCTCCAGGTAAAGGCCCCGAATTGGCAGCCTTGCTGACCGCCGCCGGCCCCATCGTCGCAGAAACTGAACCCAAAACATTGTTCTGGGCGGCGCTGCAGATTGACGAGACCAACTTCGCCATCTTCGACATCTTTGCCGACAACTCTGGCCGCGAAGCGCACTTTGCCGGACAAGTCGCCGGACTCCTGAATGAAAAGGCTTCAGAATTGATCTCAGGTGGATGGGACGACGGTGTGGTGGCAAACGTCCACAATTTCGAAATCCTCGCTACCAAGTAATCTCGAGGTGACTTGAGAAAGAAGTGCCCGGTGCAACCCATCGGGCGCTTTGCTGTTTGAATTTAGATTCACGCCAAAGCGGCCGTGCCGGAACTGGCAAGCGAAGCTCGCACTCGCCTCCGGCTTGGAAAGGGCGGCTATCGGCGGGAACATGTCCGCGCCTTCATCATGCGCGATGGACCTGACACGCTTATCGATCTCGAGAAACGCGCGGTAAAGATGACCGCGGGCATCCAGCAGCGGACCAAGCGCTTCGGCAAGTGCTGGATCGGCCATAACGGCCTGGCGCGACATATCCTCGAACCGGGCATGATAGATCTGTGCTGGCAGCTTGAAGCCGTAGACCTTGAGTAGTCCACGGACCTCGTTCTCGAGGTCTATCCGCCGCCGGAGCAAAGCTCTGCGTGCTGCCAACAGCGTCTTCAGCCTCTGGCTCTCAAGGCTCTTCACATGCACCTCGCGGTACCAACCGGTGCGCAGGATTTGGGCAATGCCGCGTGCATCGTTCCGGTCGGTCTTGTTACGCAGGCTCGACAGGGTCGTCTTCACCTGGCGAGCCTCCATAACGACAACCCGGAAACCTTCTGCCCGCAGACCCGCCGTCAGCCATGGCGTAAGGTTGCCGGTCTCCAGCGCAACGCCATCGACATGCTCAGAAAAGCCTCCTATCGCGTCGGCAATCTCATCGATCTCCGAGGCAACTTCACGCTCAAGGCATACCTTGCCCTGCTCGTCGATAATGCAAAGCGACGATGACCGCAGGCCAACGTCAACACCAACATAATGTCCCATCATAGTCTCCCTGCTTCGCGGTGGTCCAAAGACCAGCGACTATATCAGGGAGCTCGCCTCATGCTCAGAGCGAGCCCGATTACCTATGCTTTCGGGACGCCGCAAGCGGCAGTCGAACGGCCAGAAAGGGGCGCTTCGCCGACGAAGCACAACCGGCTGCCGGCGAAGTCGCTTGCTCAGATTTCGGTTGCCTCTGACAACGACAAAGCGTCGTCGACATCCACGCCAAGGTAACGAACTGTGTTCTCGATCTTGCTATGGCCAAGAAGTATCTGGATGGCCCGAAGGTTGCCTGTGGCTTTGTAAATGAGCGACGCCTTTGTACGGCGCAGCGAATGGGTGCCATATTCCTCAGGTGTCAGCCCGATTGCAGTGACCCACTCGTCCACCAGCCTGGCGTATTGACGGGTGCTCAGATGACCATCGTGCACTACACGGCTTGGAAAGGCGTAGTCATCGACCGTCCCTCCGCGTCGCTCAAGCCAAGCAAGCAGGCTGGCCCTTGTGTCAGCGGCGATCTCGAATTGGACGGGTCTGCCTGTCTTCTGCTGGATTACCATCGACCGAGTTCGAATGGCAGGTCCCGCCACGAGCGTGCCGATCTTGATCTTCACCAGATCGCAGCCTCGAAGCTTGCTGTCGATAGCCAAGTCAAAAAGTGCTCGGTCCCTCATCCTTCCCTCTCGGTCAAGGAAGAAGCGAATTGACCAGATTTGTCTGACCTTCAACGCACGTTTGGCGCCAACCTGCCTACCGGCATTCCAAGCAGGTCTTCCTGCAGCAGCAGGGTCGTACTGTGAGATACCCATCACATTTCTCCTCTGGCCGAAGCGGCCATGAAGAGAACGAATATGGCAGGCTTATCAGCGGCAGATCCCGACCCCAAACTAGTCGCTGACTGGTCTGACAAACCGCCCTGGAAGCAGCCGTAAAATACCATGGTGGGATGCTCTAAGGTGCCATTAGCTTTCGTTTTCTAACGAGGTCACGATCTGCTATTGTTCCTTTCTTCGGTGCCGTCCTTCCGTGGAGCCGACGCGCCTAAGAGCCGACCGAACGGACCAATGCGGCACCGGGGTCAGGCGTCCGCCAGGGGAATGCGGGAACCTCGCAACCTCTGCTGACTTGCGCTGTTAGCGAGTTTGATTGGGAGGTTTGTTAGGTATGACTTGGCTTATGATCATCGGGGGTTGGCCCTACTTCTGGTTGGCGGCGAGCTTCTGGTGCGAGGCGCCGTGCGGGTCGCGAGCCAGTTAGGGGTATCCCCGTTGATCATAGGGCTGACGCTGGTCGGCTTCGGCACCTCGACGCCCGAACTGGTCACCTCGGTGCAGGCGGCGGTAAACGGTTCTCCTGGATCGCCTTCGGCAATATTGTGGGCTCCAGCATCGCCAACCTGCTGCTGATCCTGGGTGCATCGGCTATGCTCACCCCGATTGTGGTGCAATCGTCAGCGCTGCGCCGAGACGCCGTGCTGATGGTGGCGGTGGCCATTGTATTCGCACTTCTTTCGCCGCTGTTTCCACTGGGGCGACTGGTTGGCCCATGTTCGTGGCCGCTTTGGGAGCATACATCTACATCGCAATTCGTCAGGAAGCGGCAGCAACACCCGCTCATGGTGCCGTCTATGACAAGAGCCTCGCAGCCCAGAATGCAGATACTGCACTTGTTCCGCAGAAATCTCCCGGCAGCTCTGTCCTTCTACCGCTTGCAACGTCACTGACAGGTTTGGCGATAGTCGTCCTTGGGGGATACTTTTCTCGTCAATGGCGCTGTGGACCTTGCTCGGTCGGCAGGCATTTCCGAGACCGTGATTGGCCTCACCATAGTGGCAGTAGGCACGTCGATGCCAGAATTGGTGACGTCCCCTTATCGCCGCCGTCCGGCGCGAGGCTGATGTCGCGTTTGGCAACATCATCGGGTCCAACATCTACAATATTTTGGGTATCGGCGATTGTGACGGCAATAATTGCGCCATCTCAGGTGCCGGAGCAGATTGCCAGTTTCGATAATGTTGTGATGGTCGCGGTGTCGGCGCTGGTCTTGTTGTTC